>NZ_CP170550.1:0-2400000 GCF_042698365.1 Pedobacter sp. UC225_65 | reverse complement strand
ATTTGGTGATTTTTTAAAAAGATAGATGAGTAAAATTATTGCTTTAGCAAACCAAAAAGGCGGTGTAGGTAAAACTACCTCGTCTATAAATTTAGCAGCCAGCTTAGCGGTTTTAGAGTATAAAACACTTTTGGTTGATGCAGATCCACAGGCAAACTCTACTTCGGGTATTGGTTTTGATCCAAGGAACATCAAAAATAGCATTTATGAGTGCATCATTAACGATGTAGATCCTTTAGATGCCATTGTGAAGACCGAAACGCCAAACCTTGATTTGTTGCCTGCACATATTGACCTTGTGGGTGCCGAGATTGAGATGATCAATTTGAGCAGTCGCGAGTACAAAATGAAAGCTGTGCTGGAAAAAGTAAAAGACCAATATGATTTTATCATCATCGACTGTTCGCCATCTTTGGGTCTGATCACCGATCAACTCCCTAACAGCAGCAGATTCGGTTATCATTCCGGTGCAATGCGAATATTTTGCATTAGAAGGACTGGGCAAGTTGTTGAACACAATTAAAATCGTACAAAATCGTTTAAATCCAGAATTAGAAATCGAAGGTATCTTGCTTACAATGTATGATGTAAGATTACGTTTATCTAATCAAGTGGTAGAAGAAGTAAAGACCCATTTCCAAGAACTGGTTTTTGAAACAATTATCCAACGCAATACCCGATTGAGCGAGGCACCAAGTTATGGTGTATCGGTCATCATGCACGATGCAAATTGTAAAGGAGCTATCAATTATTTAAACTTAGCCAGAGAGATTGTTCGCAAAAACGGTTTGGTAACCGAAGAACAAGATGTAAATACGGCAACCATATAAATTATACAGATGACATCGTTTCAGCGAAAAACAGGTTTAGGTAAAGGATTAAGTGCGCTTTTAGATGATACTGATGCGGCCCACCCACCAAAAAATGGTAATGATTCTCTTGAACAGACGGCACAGGTTGGCAGCATAAGCCATGTCAATATCAACGATATTGAAACCAATCCGTACCAACCACGTACAGAGTTTGATCAGGTTGCCCTAAACGAACTTTCGGAATCCATAAAAGTACAAGGGTTGATCCAACCCATAACCGTTAGAAAACACGGTGCCAAATATCAGCTTATTTCTGGAGAGCGTAGGTTAAGAGCCTCTAAACTGGCGGGCCTAACACAAATTCCGGCATATATCAGAACTGCTGATGATCAGCAGATGCTAGAAATGGCATTGATCGAGAACATACAGCGAGAAAACTTAAATGCGATCGAAGTGGCATTGAGCTTTCAGATGATGATTGATGAATGTAAGCTTAAGCCTGAGCAATTGGGCGAGCGTGTCGGTAAAAACCGTACCACGGTAAGTAACTATCTACGTTTGTTGAAATTGCCACCAGTGATCCAGGCTTCCATCCGCGATGGAAAAATATCGATGGGCCATGCCCGTGCCTTGATTAGTGTAGAAGAAGAAGATAAACAGCTTTTCATCCACCAAGAAATTTTAGATAAAGGTTTATCGGTACGTAAGGTTGAAGAACTGGTACGTAGCATCAATCATGTGCAGGTAAAACCGAAAGTAGCGCCTGTGGCTGTTTCTTTCGAATACCAAAAACTACAAAAAGACTTGGCATCTAAATTCGCAACCAAAGTGAAACTGAAAGTGAACGACAATGGCAAAGGTGCCATCGAGATTCCTTTTGTTTCTAATGATGATTTGAACAGAATTTTAGAGCTTTTAGATTGGTAATGCGCAGTATATTCCTTTTGATTGTAGGTGTTTTAGCATTTGGCTCGGTAAGGGCACAGGTTATCGATAAAAAAAATGTTGATTCGAGTACTACAAGAATTGATACCCTAAAAAAACCAGGTTATATCAACAAAGGAAGGATTGCAGGTAGAAAAGCGATCAGAAGATCATTGATCGTACCCGGTTTAGGACAGATGTATAACTACGGTCTGGTAGTAGACGATGTTAAAAGAGGCGTTTATCCAGATAAAAGGGTACTCCAAAAAATCTATATTGTTGGCAAGATCAGTTTGATCTACGCTGGTGGAGCATTATTGGTGTCTTCGTACATTGATAACAACAACAAATACAAACAGTTTTTAAGAGAACTACAGTATAGGCAAGTAAACCCAGGAAAAATCTTAGAAGGAAATGGTTTAGAAGGATATACTGGTGATCAAGGTCTGCAAGCCCTGTATACGGGTAAGGCCATCTATAAAAACAATAGGGAAGTGGTACTGATTTCGTTAGCGGTATTGTACGGCGCCAATGTGGTTGATGCCTATGTTACGGCCAGATTAAAATACCACGATGTAGACAACCAACTTTCTTATAAGATTTCTCCAACATTAATTAACGCAAGTCCGGTATATGGTTTTAAACCCGTACCAGGCTTAAAATTTTCGCTCAAACTATGAAGATAGCCTTATTGGGTTACGGCAAAATGGGTCAGATCATTGAACGTTTTGCTTTAGAACGTGGCCACGAAATCGTACTTAAAATTAGCATCGATAATCTACAAGATCTTACAGTTGACAATTTAGCTATTGCTGATGTAGCGATAGACTTTAGTGCGCCAGATGCCGCTGTAGGTAATATCTATAAATGTTTTGATGCTGGTGTACCAGTTGTAGTAGGTACCACAGGTTGGTATGGCAAACTGCAGGAAATTAAAAATGATTGTTTAAGTGGCGGCAATTCGCTAATTTATGGCTCTAATTTTAGTATTGGGGTTAATCTCTTCTTCCATTTAAACAAGGTACTGGCCAAGCTGATGAACAATTATCCAGCTTACGAAGTGCAGGTTGAAGAATCCACCATACCCAAAAGCTAGATGCACCAAGCGGTACAGCCATGACCATTGCCGAAGGATCATAGAAGAGCTTGACCGTAAAACAGAATGGTTGAATGAAGTGGTAGGTACACCTATACCAGATGTGATCAAAAATGAACAATTGTTGATCGAATCGCATCGGATAGAAAATGTACCGGGTACGCATACTGTACTTTATAGCTCTGAGGTTGACGAGATAGAAATTAAACATACCGCACACAGTAGGGCAGGTTTTGCCTTAGGGGCTGTGGTTGCGGCAGAATGGTTACAGCATAAACAAGGCTTTTATAGTATTGCCGACGTTTTTAATTTTAATAGCTAAAATATGAATTGGAAATTCTGGCAGAAGAATACAAATGCCGAACCAAAAAAGAAAAAAAGTAAAGCCAGAGAATGGACAGATGCCATCATCTTTGCTGTTGTAGCGGCTACGATCATCAGGGTGTTTTTTATTGAGGCCTATACCATCCCGTCGGGTTCAATGGAACGCTCATTATTGGTTGGCGATTTCCTTTTTGTAAGTAAGGTAAACTATGGTGCACGGATCCCGATGACACCTGTTGCTTTCCCTTTTGCACACCATACCATGCCTTTAACAGGCACCAAAGCATTTTGGGATGGCGTACAATGGAAGTACAGAAGATTACCTGGACTACAAGATATCAAACGCAATGATGTAGTGGTATTTAATTTCCCAGAGGGAGATACCGTTGCATTAGAAGCGCAAGACGACAATTATTACCTGATGGTAAAACGGATGGGCAGACAACAGGTACACGACAATTACTCTATTTCTTACCGCCCTGTTGATAAACGTGAAAACTTTATTAAACGTTGTATTGCCATAGCAGGCGATACGGTAAGCATGGATGCAGGATTGGTAACGGTAAACGGAAAGAAAACACCTTTGAAAGATTCTGGATGGTTTTCTTATGTTGTAGAATTTAAAAGTTCTGATCTGAACATGAGCTTGTTCCAAGATATGGGCTTTAAGATCGCACCATCGGCTAATCCAAATGTATTCCAGTTTGATGGAACACCAGCAATGGTCGCCGAGTTGAAAAAATCTGATTATGTAAAATCGGTAACTGATCTAACCAGTCCTAAAGAAAATGTTGATCCAACTGTTTTTCCTCGTGATGTAAACCGGAAATGGAACATCGATAATTTCGGGCCAATCATTGTACCTAAAAAAGGATGGACAGTACAGTTGGATAGTGTAAGCATGCCTTTATACGAAAGAAGCATCCGTATCTACGAAGGAAACAAACTAGAAAAAGTAGGCAATGGTTGGTTGATCAATGGCAAACCTGCTACTTCTTATACCTTTAAAATGAACTATTATTGGATGATGGGCGATAATAGACATAATTCTGCAGATTCGAGGTACTGGGGTTTTGTACCCGAAGACCATATTGTTGGCAAAGCCTTGTTTATCTGGATGAGCTTTGATGGCGAAGGTTCGTGGTTCAGCAAGATCCGTTGGAGCAGGTCTTTAAAGGCATCCATTAATTGAACGCATAATTTTTTTGAGAGCATCCCAATTGGGATGCTTTTTTTTGTACCTATCTTTTGTATTGGTATCTTGTGGTAGGGCTAATCTAGCAGAGGGCGTAACAAAGTTGCCGATTGCCCATCTAATTTGAGACTAAACTGAACCAAATTAAGATTTTATGAATTGGAAATTCTGGCAGAAGAACAAGGATGCCAAAGTAAAAAAGAAAAAAAGTAAAGCTAGAGAATGGACTGATGCGATCATCTTCGCTGTTATCGCAGCTACGATCATCAGGGTGTTTTTTATAGAAGCCTACACCATTCCGAGTGGGTCTATGGAAAAATCGTTATTGGTTGGCGACTTCTTGTTTGTAAGCAAGGTGAATTATGGCGCAAGGATACCGATGACGCCAGTTGCTTTTCCATTTGCGCACCATACCATGCCTTTAACAGGTACAAAAGCCTATTGGGATGGTATACAGTTAAAGTACAGACGTTTGCCAGGACTGCAAAACATCAAAAGAAACGATATTGTAGTATTTAACCTGCCCGTTGGGGATACGGTAGCCTTAGAAAACCAAGAACCAAGTTATTATAAACTGGTTAGGGAAATGGGATGGAAGCAGGTAAATGATCAATACACCGTTACCTCCAGACCTGTAGATAAAAGAGAGAACATCATTAAAAGATGCATTGGCATTGGAGGCGATACCGTGAGCATGAAAGAAGGAGTGGTAAGCATCAATGGTAAACCAGAACCTTTAAGCAATACCGGAAAAATGCCCTATCAACTACAGTTCAAAACAGAAGACATCAATATGGATGTGTTGCTCAATTTGGGCTTTAGCACTGCAGCCGGAGAAATGCAACAGCTCAATCCTACAACGTATACCGCATTTGCTACTGCAGAAATGGCCGAACAAGCGAAGAAACTCGATTTTGTAAAATCGGTAACCTTAGCCGTAAAACCTCCATCGCAAGATGATGGCGACCTATTTCCGCTGGATCCACATTACAAGTGGAATACCGATAACTTTGGACCGCTGATTGATCCCTAAAAAGGGTTGGACAGTACAGTTGGATAGTTTAACCATGCCGATCTATTATAGGGCCATCCGTACTTACGAAGGCAATAAAGTAGAAAAAGTTAACAATGGCTGGTTGATCAATGGCAAACCAGCTACTTCTTACACTTTTAAAATGGATTATTATTGGATGATGGGTGACAATAGACACAATTCTATCGACTCGCGTTATTGGGGATTTTTACCTGAAGACCACGTGGTAGGCAAAGCTTTGTTTATCTGGATGAGTTTTGATACCGATGGTTCATGGTTCAGTAAGATTCGTTGGAGTAGGATATTTAAAGGGATACACTAGTAGCACTTTAGCAGATCAATCAAAAGCATCCTGAGCAATCAGGATGCTTTTTTTATTGGTGGTTTATGTAATGCTTGCCATTATTGCATCTTGTTGATGACACATATGCTTAGGAATGACTTATTTTAATCCAAAATCTAAATTTATTACCATGAAACATCTTTTCCGCTTTAACATGTTATTGCTGTTTTTTTCTTTTGCGGCAGTTGCACAAGAAACCCAGATTCCCGTAAACTCCAAGATCAACCATGTAACTGTTTTTATCAGTGGTGCCCAGGTACAAAGGCAAACTGAAAGCGTAGATATTCCACAAGGAGTAAGCCAGCTTGTTTTTTCAGGACTTTCTTCTGCCATCGAAGCACAGAGTATACAGGCCAAAGGAGAAGGTAATTTTACCATCCTATCAGTTACGCAACAAAAGAACTACTTGTTGGAACGTAAAAACTCAGACCAAAAAACAGCTTACCTAACCAACATTACAGATCTTACCGATAAGATTGCTGGGCTACGGAACGAAAGTGAGGTATATAAAGCCGAAGAAGAAATGTTGGTGAAGAACCAGGTTGTAATGGGCCCGAATGTAAACTATGATCTTGTTAAATTGAAACAGGCTTTAGACTTTCAGAAACAACGGTTAACTGAGGCCAAAAACAAACAGATTAATATCAACAAAGAAATCATCAAGCTCCAGTTAGAATTGGATAAGTATAGGAAACAGATAAGCGAGATCGATGGTAAAGGACTCAAAAACTCGAACGATGTTGTCGTTAAGGTTTCGGCCAAGGCCGCCACAAAAGGAAAATTCCAATTAACCTATATGGTAAACAATGCAGGCTGGTATCCTACTTATGATATCAGGGCCAAAGATGTTTCGAGCCCAATAGAATTAGTGTATAAAGCAAATGTTTCGCAGAGCTCTGAAGAAGACTGGAAGAATGTTAAATTGACCCTTTCTTCGGGTAATCCGACAACCAATAGCGTAAAACCCTCTTTAGCGGCTTATAACATTGGTTTTGTAAGCGCTGGTTATTATGGTACTGGTACCAATACGATGATCAGGTCTGTAAAAGGTAAGGTTATATCTGCTGAGGATAATCTGCCTTTGCATGGAGCAGCTGTTCGTGTAAAAAGTACGTCGGTAGCTACGGTAACTGATGCCAATGGTAATTTTAGTCTACAGATACCTCTAGGGGCCAACACCTTAGAGTTTAGCTACATTGGCTTTGATATGAAAGAGCAACCGATCAACAATAGCCAGTTTACCATAAGGATGGAACCTAGCACAGCAACATTGAATGAGGTTGTGGTAACCGGGTACGGTTCTGCTGCTAAGCAAATGAAAGAAGCGCCAGCCCCGATAAGAATAAGAGGATTAAATTCGATGACTTCTAATGCGGTAGAAGTAAATACGGTTGAAAAACAGACCAATGTTACCTTCGATATCCAAAATCCATATACCATTTTAAGTGATGGCAAACAATTTTCGGTAGATATTGGTAACTACGATTTTAAGGCCGACTATGAATATTATGCTGCGCCTAAAATAAGTAGCGAAGCTTTTTTAACCGCAAAGATCAATGGTTTTAACGACATCAATTTGATCAGTGGCGAGGCCAATATCTTTTTTGAAGGAACATTTTTAGGAAAAACCTTATTAGACATCCAAAATGCTTCTGATACCTTGACATTATCGTTAGGCGTGGATAAAAATGTGCTGATTAAAAGAGAAAAACAGAAAGATTTTAACGAAAGGCAGTTTATTGGTTCATCGCAAAGAGACAGCAGACATTTTGTGATCGATGTCAAAAACAGAAAGAGCCAAGTGGTTAACCTGATTGTACAAGACCAATTGCCAGTTTCTACAAATAATGATATTACAGTAGAAAAGCAGGAAATCTCTAAGGCACAATTGGATGAGACCAATGGAATATTGACCTGGAAAATTTCACTACAACCCAATGAACAGAAAAAACTGGTGCTGAAATATCAGGTTAAATATCCTAAGAACAAGCCAATCAATATTGAATAAAGCCCATAAAAAAAGCATCGCTAAAAGTAGCGATGCTTTTTTTATATGATTTTTGACTACATCTTAGCCTTATCGTCCAATAATTTAATAGCGGTTGCCTTGAAACGATTTTTAACAATGCTTCCGGTTACTTCTGCTTTGCTAATGGCGTTGCAAAAGCCATGTTCATCATGTGCATCACCAAAATCATCTATCTTTTTGCCATCTACAAAGTACGATTTGCCATCGATCCTAACCGCTAGCTCGCAGTCTTTGCCTTTCATCTTAAATTGGCAAGTGCCACAAGAAATATCTACAATCTGATTTTTTAGCACCTTTGGCGCCGCAGTTGTTTTTTTAGCAGGGCTTTGTGCACTTGCAGTAATGCCGAACAAAGCTAAAAATAAAAGAAGTGTGAGTTGTTTCATCAGGGTTTAAGTTATTTATTAAAGTTAAGACTAAGAAAGGAAATACTATTCATGTTTATCTATATTTATTTGTAATTTGTTGAACAAACCACCCTAACAAATGAAATTGATCAAGGCCATTTTGTTCGTGTTGCTATTGCCAACTGTTGTTTATGCACAGGCTAAATCCGATACCTTAACAGTTAAAAAAGGTTATCCAGTTGTCTTGAATAAAGACACCTTGTTTTATGTGATGAACAAGTTTGGATCGCTCTCTGCCCAAGAACGTGCAGCGCGGACTTCAAGCCTATTGCAAAAAATGGAAGAGAACCTGACGATGGTGCCCGATTCTATCAAGACTTATCCAGATGGAGAAAATGCACAGCTTACGCTTAATGATGATGTTATTGTAAGTGTTTCGAAAGCGGATGCAGACAGTTTAGCTACTCATGTAGACGATCTGGCCAAAACCTATCGGACCACAATTGTCAATTCTATTAAACAATACAAATCGCAGAACGACATTACTGAGCTACTGACCAGAGGTGGTTTAGGACTTTTGATTTTGGTGTTATTGGGTACAGCTATCTTTTTGTTGAACAAATACTCGAACCGTATCCGTAATTTTTTTACCAAATACCTGTCAACTCGATTAAATGGAATTAAGATCAAGGATTACGAATTGGTCTCTAAAAGTGGTGAACTGATGTTTTTGCACAGGATATTTAATATCGTGAAGTATATCTTCATTTTATTGATCGTTTACCTCACTTTGCCTTTGATCTTTAGGTTGTTCCCATGGACAAAAGGCTGGAGCGACCTCTTGCTCAATTTTATCCTTAATCCACTACGTCAGGTCCTCGACAAGACAATCAAGTTTATCCCTGACCTGATCAGCATCATTGTGATCTATTTTGTATTTCACTACATTAACAAGCTGATCAAATTCTTGGCCACGGAAATAGAAACAGGAAAACTGACCATTAATGGATTTTTTCCAGATTGGGCAAAACCTACCTATAACATTGTTCGTTTTGTATTGTATGCCTTTATGTTGGTGGTGATATGGCCATTTATCCCAGGTTCTGATTCGGATATCTTTAAAGGCGTTTCTGTGTTTTTGGGACTTTTGATCTCTTTAGGTTCATCAACTGCCATTGGAAATATTGTAGCGGGTTTGGTAATTACCTATATGCGACCGTTTAGGTTGGGAGACTGGGTGAGGATTGGCGATGTGACAGGCGATGTGATCGAAAAGGCCTTTTTGGTAACCAGGCTTAAGACGATCAAAAACGAAATTGTCACCATCCCTAATAGTGCCATATTAAATGGAAATACCCTAAATTATAATGTACTGGCAGCAAATGAAGGATTGATCGTACATACCACTGTAACGATTGGTTATGATAATCCTTGGCATACCGTGCACGAGCTGTTGATCCAAGCTGCAATGGAGACAGAAGGTGTCGATAAGGATAAAAAACCTTTTGTGCTACAGACCAGTTTAGACGATTGGTATGTTTCTTATCAAGTGAACGCTTACACCAAAGAACCCAATCGAATGGCACAGATCTACTCTAACTTGCACCAGAACATTCAGGACAACTTTAACAAAGCAGGGGTAGAGATCATGTCGCCACATTACCAAACCTTAAGAGATGGAAATGAGATCGCAATACCTCCATCTTACCGACCCAAAGATTATGAGGTTCCAGGTTTTAATGTGGCTAATCAAGCATCAAAAAACAAAAATTAATGATATTTTCAATTCAATAGCCATTTCATTAGGTCTATTGGGTCTACAATACTCCACGAGTGGGGGTGTCTTTGCCCTCCGTTCCTTATGCCTTTATTTTCGGTTAAGATCAATTCAACCCTTTGGTTAGGTGATTTTTGAAGGAGTTTGTTAATGTAGCCCGCATCATCAGTAATATTCATATCTGACAGGTCCATGTTCCTGTTTTTGATCCACCATAAAATATCAGGTTCACTATAGAGTCCTTAGTGCTGTTGAAGTATAATCGGGCAACATTTCTAAAGTGGTATGATCAGGATTGTAAACCGATAATTCTTTTAGACTTTGTTCTGCCGGTTTATGCTGTGTGTTTAAAACATCTAATTTGGTGACGAAATCTCTTTCCCTTCCCTTTAACATGGATTTTCTTAACCTTACCATATCCAATGGTGGGTCGATGGCAAAAACCTTAACAATTTTAAATTCCTTATGCTTTTCTGCATAAAATTTTAAGGCACAAGTACCTCCAATGGAAAAACCACCGATAAACAATTTTGTAGCCGTAGGCAGGTTCTGATGGGTATAGAAATGTTTAATCATCGCACCCAATTTGGTGAGTGAAGGTTGATCGATCGGAAATTCTTCATTGTTTTTTGACAGGTTGACCATCATTACAGCAAGGTTGTTTTTTGCTGCCTCTTGTAAAATGGTGCTTTGTGCCGAAACCGATAAAGGATTTTCGAGATAACCTGGTACTAATACCAAAACACCTTTTAGTTCTTTAGGATTGGGAACAACTTGAAAATAGTAACATCCATTACCGAATAATACATCGTTCTCTATTTTTTGTGGAGATTGGGCATAACATATGCCTGTCAAAAACAATAGGCAAAAAATAAGCTGTATTTTTTTCATTTTGTTAATAATGAAGTAGGTTTAAGGTATTGGACGAATATAAGTTTTTATTGATTTCGTTACAGCAACAATACGACAATAGAAAAAGGGACCTGCATATTGCAAATCCCTTTTAAACTGAAAGCTTTTAAAGCTTTGGATTAGTATCTATAGGTATCAGGTTTGAAAGGACCTTCTACTGGAACACCGATATAATCTGCTTGGTGTTGATCTAAAACGTCTAATTCTACACCGATTTTTTCTAAGTGTAAACGGGCAACTTTTTCGTCCAAGTGTTTAGGCAACACATAAACTTTGTTCTCATATTTACCAGGGTTGGTCCAAAGTTCTAATTGAGCCAAAGTCTGGTTGGTAAATGAGTTACTCATTACAAAACTTGGGTGACCAGTTGCACAACCTAAGTTAACCAAACGACCTTCGGCCAAAATGATAACGTCTTTACCATCAATGGTATATTTATCTACTTGTGGTTTGATCTCTACTTTGGTATCGCCATAAGCACCGTTTAACCAAGCCATGTCAATTTCATTGTCGAAGTGACCGATGTTACAGACGATAGCTTTGTCTTTTAATGCTCTGAAGTGTTTTTCGCGAACGATATCACAGTTACCAGTAGTAGTTACCACAATGTCGGCTTCTTTAATGGCAGTATCTAAACGTTTAACTTCATAACCTTCCATTGCCGCTTGTAAAGCACAGATTGGATCGATTTCAGTAACGATTACACGTACGCCTTGCGAGCTTAAAGACTCTGCTGAACCTTTACCCACATCGCCATAACCGCAAACAACAGCTACTTTACCAGCCATCATTACATCAGTAGCACGACGGATTGCATCTACTAAAGATTCGCGACAGCCATATTTGTTGTCAAATTTAGATTTGGTAACCGAATCATTAACGTTGATTGCAGGTAAGTGCAATGTTCCGTTTTTCATTCTTTCGTATAAGCGATGTACACCTGTAGTGGTTTCTTCAGAAAGACCTTTGATATCTGCGATCAGTTCAGGGAACCTATCAAATACCATATTGGTCAAATCGCCACCATCATCTAAGATCATATTTAATGGTTTGCGCTCAGGACCAAAATGTAAAGTCTGCTCAATACACCAATCGAAGTCAACTTCGTTTAAGCCTTTCCAAGCATATACCTGAATGCCAGCAGCAGCAATTGCCGCAGCAGCGTGGTCTTGTGTTGAGAAAATGTTGCATGATGACCAGGTTACTTCTGCACCTAATTCTACTAAGGTTTCAATTAAAACCGCAGTTTGGATCGTCATGTGTAAACATCCAGCAATGCGAGCGCCTGCTAAAGGTTTTGATGGGCCGAATTCTTTACGTAAGCTCATTAGACCAGGCATTTCTGCTTCTGCTAATCCAATTTCTTTACGGCCCCATTCTGCCAGTGAAATGTCCTTAACTTTGTAAGGAACGTAAGTTGTCTCTACTGATGACATAATTTATTGTTTTTAAATGTGATGCAAATTTACTGTATAGGTTTGTGAAACCCAAATGATAAGCTACGCCATCGTGATGTAAATGGTTTTAAAATTGTAATTTTTAGATTTATCTGGCTTGATCAATTAGTTCTAGTTTTGTGGATATTGGTTAAAGACTACAAAATCGCTACTTTTATCACCAATGAAGGCAACTTTACTTTTTTTTTGTTTGGTACTGTTGAGCAAAGGTGCAGGGATTATCCATTGGCTCGAGCATCATCTGTTGACTTGCCCTTTTAAACACCTTACCGGTTTAGATTGCCCAGGCTGCGGTGTACAGCGTTCAGTTATCGCTTTATTAAAAGGTGATTTGGTTGCTTCTTTTAAATTATATCCAGCTACTATACCACTGATTGGTTTATTGGCCTTTTCTGCTCTTCACTTAAAATTCGAACTAAAAAATGGGGCTTTTTTTATAAAATTCCTTTATATTGTTGTTACTTTAATCATCGTAAGCAATTACATCTATAAAATATTTACACACCAATTAATTTGACCTATGTCTGAAGAACAATCAAATCCTCAAGAAAATCCGCAACCAGCGGCTAATCCTAATCCACAAAATCCTTTTCCACCACAAAATGGAGGTTTTGGGTTTGGCATGCAGCAATCATTGCCCAATGCAACTGTTGTATTGATCTTAGGTATCTTATCTATTGTAACCTGTTGTTGTTATGGTGTGATCGGTTTGATACTCGGTATTGTGGCTTTGATCTTAAGCAAAAAAGACAAAGCTTTGTATTTGGCCAATATGGCCTATTATACCGAAAGTTCTTATAAAAACTTAAGTGCAGGTAGGGTATGTGCCATTATTGGCTTAGTTTTAAATATACTTTATCTCTTGTTATGTATTGCGTTTATTGCCATGTTTGGTATAGCCACCTTGTCAGACCAAGATGCAATGAAAGAAGCCATAGAAAATATGATGAAATAAACTTTTAGCGCTAGCTGTAAAGCAACCCAATTAACGGGTTGCTTTTTTTATGTGCTGTACGTCAGTAAATTGTTATTTTATGTGTCCATCATTTTTACAGCATCATATTTGCTATCTTTGCATTATTATTATTCATAAAAATAGAAAAGATGTATCCTGAATATTTAGTAGAACCAATGCGTGCCGAATTGACTAACGTAGGTTTTGAAGAATTAAAAACAGCAGAAGCAGTAGACGAAGCGATCAAAGGTGAAGGTACCGTATTTGTTGTAGTGAACTCTGTTTGTGGTTGTGCAGCAGCAAATGCTCGTCCGGCAGCAAAATTGGCCGCCTCAAATGCTAAACACCCTCAAAAACTGGTAACCGTTTTTGCTGGCATGGAAAAAGATGCGGTAGACAGAGCAAGAGGTTATATGATGCCTTTCCCTCCATCATCACCTTCGATGGCATTGTTTAAAGATGGTAAATTGGTACATATGATAGAGCGTCACCAAATTGAAGGTCGCCCTGCACAAATGATAGCTGATAGCTTGATTGGAGCTTTTGAGCAATACTGCTAATTAATTAGATAAAAGAATAAAGAACAAGGAATAAAGATGTTGGTTGTTTACCAATGTTTTTATTCCTTTTTTATTTGCATCGTCTTTGTTATTTTATCCCTCATCCTTGCTGCTTTTTATCTTGTTAAAAGTCTTTATTCAATAGCTTTTCCAACTCACCGAAAGAAACGTTCATTCTTACGCGGCCTTGTTTTGCATAGGCAATCTCTCCGGTTTCTTCAGAAATGATCACGGCAACAGCATCTGTAGTTTCAGAAACCCCAATACCTGCTCTATGTCTTAACCCAAATTGAGGAGGGAGTTTATCATTGTCTGTTAAAGGAAGAATGCAACTGGCACTTTTGATCTTGTTTTCGGCAATGACTACCGCTCCATCGTGTAAGGGACTATGTTTTTGAAAGATACTTTCTAACAAACGTTTGGAAATCTTAGAATCGATTAACTCACAACTGTTGGTGAAAAACTCATCATCATAAAACTTAACAAATACGATCAATGCACCTGTGCGTGTTTTCTTCATGCTTTTGCAGGCATCTATAATGGGTTTGATCCGGATCAGGTTGTCGCGCTCTAGGTCTTTGCTGCCAAAGAGATAGCCCCACCAGGCCTTATTTTTTTGAAGGAAAGTGTTTTTACCAATGTGCAACAAAAACCGCCTGATTCTCTGGTTGGAAGATGATGACCAAGGCCATGATCCCCACGCTCATGAATTTATTAATAATGGCCGACAGCAAATTCATGTGTAGGCCTTTTACCGCATAATAAACAATCAAGATAATGAACATCCCTAACAGCAGGTTTACGGCTAGGGTGTTACGGATCAGGCTATAGATATAATAGATTAGGATAGCGACTAGAATAATGTCTATTCCATCAATCCAGGTAATTTTTAGGAAATCAAAGTCGAGGCTCTTCATTGAAGCACAAGATAGGAAATATTAGGTTAACTGTATAAAACGGATAATTGTTTAATTGTATAAAATGGTTAGGTTAACCGATTAACCCAACAAACAATTAACCAATTTCACACATTCAACGGCTTCTTTTACATCGTGTACCCTTAAGATCGAAGCGCCTTTTAACAATGCAGTGGTATTTAATACCGTAGTTCCATTTAAAGCATCGGCTGCTTTGATGCTCAAAACTTTGGTGATGATCGATTTTCTGGAGAAACCAACCAGAATAGGCAATTCGAAAGTATTCAATACCTCCATGTTTTGCAAAAGCTCGTAATTGTGTGCAATGGTTTTTGCAAAGCCAAATCCTGGATCGATGATTATATCCCTAACGCCCAGTTTTTTTAGGGTAGCCACTTTTTCTTCAAAATAAGTATAAACTTCCTGTGTTACATTATGGTAATGAGGGTCTTGCTGCATGGTTTGCGGTGTGCCCTTCATGTGCATCATGAGGTAAGGAACTTGTAGCTTGGCTACAGTTTCGAACATGTTTTTGTCCAGTTGGCCTGCGGCAATGTCGTTGATCAGATGGGCGCCTGCGGCAATGGCCTCGTTCGCTACTTTTGCCCTAAAGGTATCGATAGAGATCAAGGCTGTTGAAAACTCTTTTGCAATGGCTTCAACAATCGGAATGAGTCGTTTTAATTCTTCATCTGCACTTACATCTTCAGCGCCTGGCCTAGAAGAATAGGCGCCAATATCGATGAACCTAGCCCCCTCATTCAGAAAGTTTTCGGTAGCTTTTAAAGCATCGTCAATGTTGCTGATCCTGCTGTTGCTGTAAAAAGAATCGGGGGTAATGTTTAAGATGGCCATTACGGCAGGACTGCTCAGTTCGATCAGTTTGCCTTTACTATTTAGTGTTACTTTTCGGTTTAAAAATGTATCTTTAGCCATCATTTAATACAAAAATAGGTATTAAAATAGCTTTAAACTAAATATTTTAATTGTTTTGGCACTAAACACATCACAAGAGTACGATAACGTTATAGCGGTATGTAAATCGCTTTTTTTAAAGAAGACCAAAGATTATGGAACGGCTTGGCGCATCCTTAGGTCCTCGTCCATTACCGACCAGATCTTTATCAAAGCGCAACGGATCCGTACGTTGGAAGAGAAGAAAGTTTCTAAGGTAGGAGAGGATATCACTTCTGAATATATCGGTATTGTAAACTATTGTGTGATTGCGATCCTACAACTGGAACTAAGCGCTGAAGACCCCAATGAGATGGAAGTTGAAGTGGTAGAAAGTTTGTTCGATAAACGCGTAAACGAAACCAAGGAATTGATGTTTGCCAAAAACCACGACTACGGTGAAGCTTGGCGAGACATGCGCATCAGCTCTTTGACCGACCTGATTTTGATGAAGATCCTAAGGGTAAAACAGATTGAGGATAACCTGGGGCAAACATTGGCATCAGAAGGAGTAAAGGCCAACTATCAAGACATGTTAAACTATTCGGTTTTTGCGTTGATTAAACTAGGTGTCAAATAAAACTTAATGATGATGCAGAAAATAGCTTTAAACTTTTCGAGATGGTTTGTTGGGATTTTATTTATCTTTTCGGGGCTGATCAAGGCCAACGATCCATTGGGCTTTGGTTATAAACTGCAAGAATATTTTGACGTTTTTCACATCACTTTTTTAAGCAATTGGGCAACAGGTATCGCTATTCTGCTTTGTGTGTTGGAGATTGTTTTAGGTGCTTTACTGCTGTTTGGCTTTTGGCGAAACCAAGTGCTTAAAGGTCTTTTGGGGCTTATTGTTTTCTTTACTTTTTTAACCTTTGTTTCGGCCGCATTTAAGGTAGTCACCTCTTGTGGTTGTTTTGGCGATGCCATTCCGCTTACACCATGGCAATCATTTGGCAAAGACCTGATCTTGTTGGTGATGATTGTTTACCTTTTCATCAAACGAGAAAATATACATCCAGTAACCAACCATCCAGGTTGGCAAAGTGGCTTGTTCTCTGCTGTTTTTGCAGCTTCCTTATTCTTTGGCACTTTTACCTACAACTATTTACCGATCATAGATTTCTTGCCTTATAAAATTGGATCAAGTATTCCAGAGTCGATGAAGATTCCACCGGGCGCAGCACAAGATGAGTTTTTGATCATGTACCAGTTGAAAAACAAAGCCACAGGCGAAACCAAGACCATGAGCGATAAGGATTACATGAAATTGGAAATCTGGAAAGACAATAACTGGGAAGTAGTTGGCGACCCAGAAAAGAAACTGATTAAGAAAGGCTATGATGTAAAAATCAAAGATCTGTTTGTCTCTGATGCATCTGGTACTGATTATACAAAAGAACTGATTGAAAATCCCTATTACAATCTGGTGATTGTGGCTTATGATTTAAGTCATACCGATGAAGAAGGTATTGCAGAAACCAACGCTTTGGCATTGAACGCTGCGGAACAGTTTAATATCCGCACGGTTTTATTGACTTCTAATTCTGCTGCTGATGCAGATGCCTTCAGTAAAAAAATGAAACTTTTTATGGAAGTGTTCTATGCGGATGCGGTGCCATTAAAAAGTATGGTCAGGGCAAATCCCGGAATATTGTTGTTGAAAAATGGAGTGGTAATCAATAAATGGCATTACCATAACCTACCGTCATTTGAAGAGCTTTCTAAAAAATACTTCAGTAAATAAATGGGCACCTACGCAATTAGAAAGTTGGCCTATGGCTTTGCGGTAATGGCTGGAGTAATCCTAGTGGTGTTTGTGTTGTTTAATATTTTGCCAGGTGATCCAGCAAGGATGACCATGGGACAAAGGTCTGATGTACAATCGTTAGAAGCCATACGTAAAGAATTTGGATTGGACCGTTCTAAACCTGTTCAGTTTTTTCTTTACATCAACGATCTATCTCCGATCAGTATCCATCCTGCAACAGCAGAAAATCAAGAGAAATACCACTATCAACAATTGTTTAAGGTTGGTAAAGATGTGATTGTAGTTAAATTTCCTTATTTAAGAAGGTCTTATCAAACCAAAAGAGATGTAACCACCATCCTTTCAGAAACGGTACCCAATACCTTTGTATTGGCTTTAACAGCCATGATCTTTGCTACATTGATCGGTGTTTTGTTGGGTGTGGTTTCTGCGGTACACCAAGGAACATGGATAGACAATGCAGCCAATTCTTTTGCGATATTGGGTATTTCTGCCCCTTCGTTTTTTGCGGGAATCATTATTGCCTGGCTTTTTGGTTTTGTATTGGCAGATTACACCGGACTGAACATGAGTGGTAGTTTGTATAGCTACGACCCATTTAAAGGCGAAATCATTACTTGGAGAAACCTGTGGTTGCCAATGATCACTTTAGGGCTAAGGCCTTTGGCCATTATTGTTCAGTTGACAAGAAGTGCGATGTTAGATGTGCTGGCCCAAGATTATATCCGTACGGCAAAGGCCAAAGGCTTGGGGCGTTATGCCATTATCTATAAACATGCTTTGAGAAATGCCCTAAATCCGGTAATTACCGCTATTTCGGGATGGTTTGCCTCGCTATTGGCAGGCTCTTTCTTTGTTGAATATATATTTGGCTACAATGGTTTGGGCAGAACAACGGTTACTGCTTTAGAAATGTCTGATTTCCCTGTGGTAATGGGTTCTATTTTGTTCATTGCTTTTGTATTTGTGATCGTAAATATATTGGTAGATCTATTGTATGCTTGGGTAGGTCCAAGGGTTAAATTAGCTTAAGATGTTAGAAAGATCATGCATTATACCCAAACTGCAGACGGTAAATTGATTGCCATCTTTCAGCGCGAAGAGAATATTTCGCCAAAGGCACATGCACTTTTTTGCCATGTGCTCAATGCGCAGCATGTTTGGGCTTGTAGAATTTTAGGTCGTCAGCCAAAATATACAGTTTGGGAAAATTATGAAGTCGGATTATTCACCGAAATTTCGAAAGAAAATTTTGAATTGTTGGATCAAGTCCTTCAAACCATTCCAATAGATAGAGAAATAAGCTATGCCACCTTTGCCGGAGAATCAATATACGGGCATTGTCAAAGATATTTTATTCCATGTGTTTAACCATTCTACTTACCATAGGGCACAGATTGCTACATTGTTTAAGGAGAGTGGAATCACGCCTCCTGTAACAGATTTTATCATTCTCAAACGCAATCAACAATTATGAAGGTTTTCTTGATAGGATTTATGGGCTGTGGTAAAAGTACAAAAGCCAAACAGTTGGCAAATGGCTTGGAATGCCCAGTTATTGACCTAGATGCCGTTATTGTAGCCGAACAAGGTCAAACCATTGCTGAGTATTTTGCAGCGAATGGAGAAGCGGCCTTCAGACAATTGGAAAGAGAAACCTTAAAAAATTATCCTTATCCAGAAACTTGTGTAGTGGCCACAGGCGGTGGTTTGCCTTGCTTTTTCGACAATATGGATTGGATGAATGCCAACGGAAAAACTGTTTACCTACAAATGGAACCAGCGCAATTGGTTTCGAGGTTGCACAATCGTCAAAAGCGACCGTTGATCAAAGATATGGACGATGAACAATTGCTAGTCTTTATCCAAAATAAGCTTGCAGAGCGAGACTTGTTCTATACACAGGCCCAACTCGTGGTCAATGCCTTTGATCTAGATGCCGAGTTGTTGGAAGAAAAACTGAAAGCTTAGACAATCGTTAACTCAAATCTTCAAATTGTTCTTCGATATATTTGATCGTTGTTTTGCCGTGTGGTGTTGGATGACCATAATCGTTGATGTTCACAAATACAATCTTGTCTATTGTTAGGATGCTTTTTCTGGTGATCTTGTTCCTTACCTCACAGCACATGGTAATGGAAGTCGTACCAAATGAAGTGGCCGTAATACCCAATTCGATAATGTCTCCCTGTTTGGCAGAACTTACAAAGTTGATCTCAGACATGTACTTGGTTACCACTTTCGGATTTTCTAATTGTACAATGGCATAGATGGCGGCTTCTTCATCGATCCATCTTAATAAACTGCCCCCAAATAAGGCGCCATTAGGATTCAAGTCTTCGGGTTTTACCCATTTTCGTGTATGGAAATTCATATGCTTATGTTTGATACTAAGTTAAGCATTAGCTGAGGGAGAATTGCTCATCTGAATGCAAGAAACTTAATTTCTTTCACGTCTTGAAACACCATTGAAACCAACAACTGAATCAGGAAGATTGCTCAACTTGATTTCGGTCTTTTGCTGAGGTATAAAAGTTTTGTATTTGAAATTCTTATAATCCTTAATGGGAACCTCAATAATTGTATAAGCTCTTGTTGCTGCGGTAGGATTACCAATCAGCTGTCGGGGACCTTCGCCAATACAACCTGTATTTAGTAACCTAAGTCCATTTTCTTGAGCAGGATAATAAGCATGTTGATGTCCGCTAATGTATAGGTCGACCTTATTTTGCTTAAAAAAAGCTGTAATCTGTTGCGTTGCTGCCAAAACCTCTCCTGGTTTGTTCTTGCTCTCCACGATTGCATATATCGGAAGGTGGCCAAGCACTATTCTTAGTTTAGCTTTTTTTGCTTTTTCAGAATTGAGCTGGTCTTGCATCCATTTAAAAACATCAGCTTGCACAAGTGCCCCTGCGGCATCCCAACTTATAAAAAAGACATCGTTCTGCGAATAACTGTAGTAGAAAGGAAAGTTGGTCTGATCTACATATTTTAATCTCAATTGGTTCTGGTTTTCATTCCAGAAATTTTTTGCCATTTGCCTATCCTTTGCAAAATTAGGGGAGGCATCATGATTACCAACCGTAAAAGCAAAAGGAATCTGCATCGCTTTTATCGGAGTTAAAATATTGCTGTTAAAGCTCTGCCACATTTCAGCTAAATTTTGCTCCGTTAAAGTTAGTTTCTGGCCTGCCACCATATCGCCAGCGCATAAGATCATGTCTGGCTTAATGCTATCCAATTCTTTGAGTGTAGCCCTAACATCTGGATGGTATAGTGTAGAGCCATAACCAGAATTGAGGTCGCTGATCACTGCAATTTTAAAGAATTTGTCTTTCTCAATTGGAGCAAGGGCTTTAGGCCCTTGTAAACCTCCGATGATAGTTATAAATAACCCTACTGAAAAAGCAAAAGCCAACCAACTTAATTTCATTATTTCAGTTCGGCCAAATATGCTTGCGTTTGTTTTTCTACCTCATTTGTAGCTAACTTGATGGCAGAACCTACTCTTGTGGTTTCTGGTTTTACCGCCATGTTACCAATTGTAGCTAAGGCATCCGTATACCATTTGCTCCAAACTTCAATGATGTGTTTTTCGTCTGCAATAGCTTTACCGTCTGCAATTGCTTTTTTGCTCAACTCAAATTCTATTTTTAAACGCGCCAAAGCATCTTTTTTAACTTGGTCTACAGTGCTTGTGGCTGTGCTTTCATTTGCCGTAACCAAAGTATAGGCAGCAGTTAAGGCACTCACTCCAACATTTTTCATGGTTGTAGCCGATACTTTATCAATCCTATCGTTATCGGTATGGTAAAAAACATCTGTAAAATGCCACATCAACAAGCCAGGGATTTTGTTCTGTAAAAACGGAGTATGATCGCTACCGCCTTCAAAAGGGTTGAAGTTTACAGTCCAATTGGCAAATTTTCCTTGTTCTTTACAGATGTCAAAGATAAAATCATTGTAGTAATGTGGGAAAAGATCCTTTTCTTTCACGTCACCAGCACCCCATTCAGTATGTTTATCGTTTCCACGGGTCCAGATGGCAGAAGGGTCTGGCATTTTTTCGATCAAGAAAGAACCACCTGTTTTTTTGGTGTCCTCTCCAACCATATCCAAACTCATACCCCATAAAATCCCTTTTGCACGTTCTTTATCATCGGTAATGTACCTGCCTGTAGATACAATTTCATCACCCCATAAAAAGGTTAACGTTCTTTCTGGTTTCAGTTGACCCGATTTGATCAAATTGGCAGTTACCCTTGCCATTTCGGCCAAAGTTCCAACACCTGTGGCATTGTCGTTGGCACCTGGCTCTTGTACGTGTGCACTATACACAAATCGTTCGTCAGGTTTTATACTTCCTTTTACATTGGCTACAATCGTTAATTCTTCAGCTTGGTATATTTTGGTCTGGATGTCTACTTTTAAGTTGACAGCACCTTTTAAACAGGCCGCTTTTAGTTTCTCTTTTACACCATAAGAAAGGAACAACGACCAGATTCCCGCATTGGCCTGCATACTGCCAAAAGAAATAGAAGTCTGGTATTTCTCAGGTTGATTATATTTAGGTACAGAATAACCCATTACGCCAATCGCACCTGCTTTAACCGCAAGGCTTACCAATCTTCCGGCAGCAGCATCAGCAAATAAGATTTTTCCCTTTAGATTTTACCTTCCAACTCTGCAGCTGTCCCTTTTCCTACAAAAACAACTTCTGCAGTTACTCCACCAGCTGGGGTAGAAGGGCAGTTGATCGGAATCATGTTGCGGTTGGTTTTAAAGGCGATCAATGGTTGCGTTTCCCCAACAATCGTTACACTTGCATTTACAGGCTCCCACGTATTGCGTTTCATAGGTCTCTTTTCAATGCGATAGGTTAAAGGACCTTCAAATTCATTTGCCTTTTCTTGTACGTAACCTGCTTTTTTTAAGATGTTTTCTACATAATGGATACTGGCATCGAAGCCTGTATTGCCCGGTACGCGAAAATATTGCTCTACAAAGGCGGTGGTAGCATAGGCATTTTTCTCATTAAAAGCTGCCCGGGTAAGCTTAAAATAATTTGCAGTTTGGCTTTGTGCAAAAGCACCCACCGAGACAAATAATAATGCGAAGAGGAGATTTTTTTTCATTAGAATTTTATAAAGCTGAAAGGTAATAAGTTTATCAATAAAATTATAGATATTAATACCTAAATCTAAAAAAGGTAGTTGAGTAAGATGATTGGCTTACGATTTGCCTTTAAAGAAAGAAAAATATCAATATACAACCCTTATGTTTAAAAAAATAGCCATCACCATTGCCGTTCTCCTTGTTGTTTTAATTGCAGCAGCAGCCTGTGTACCCTTATTCTTTAAAAAAGAAATTGTCGCAAAAGTTAAATCCTCTATTAATAATAAAGTAAATGCGAAGATAGATTTTGGTGATTTTGATTTAAGCCTCATTAGTTCCTTTCCCAATTTGGGGATAAAATTGAACAATTTGACCGTGGTTGGGGTGGATAGTTTTGCCATGGATACCCTTGCAAAAATTAAACAGACACAACTCAATCTAAATCTGATGAGTGTAATCAAAGGTGAGACCTACGAAATCAAGTCCATCAATTTGGATGAGCCTACCATTTATGCAAAAGTACTGAAAAGTGGAAAGGCCAATTGGGATATCATGAAACCCGATAGTGCAGCTTCGGCAACAGATACTGTAAAGACTTCCTTTAAGGTTGCCTTGCAGAAGTATGGTATTGAAAAGGGAAAACTGACTTACGATGATGCTTCGCTAGGTGTATTTGTACAGGCCGAAAACTTAAACCATACGGGCAAAGGCGATTTTACCCAAGATCTTTTTACCTTAAAGACCCAATCAGATATTGAAAAATTAACCGTAAAATATGGAGGCGTACCTTATTTGAACAAGGTGAAGTTAGATGCAGACTTGCCATTGGACATGGACATGAAGCAGTTCAAATTTACCTTTGGCGAAAACCATATCAAGCTCAATGAGCTTTTGCTATCGGCTGTAGGTTACCTAGCTATGCCAAATGACAAGGATATGGTGATGGACTTTAAATTTAGTGCAGAGAAATCTGACCTGAAAAATTTCCTTTCATTGATTCCGGCTATTTATGCTACAAACTTTAAGGGTCTGGCAGCCACTGGAAAATTTGCCATGAACGGTACGGCAAAAGGTACTTATAATGAACATACTATTCCAGCCTTTAATGTAAACCTGACCATCGAGAATGGCAAGATCAAGTATCCTTCATTGCCATCAGCCATTAACAATATCCAAGTAAAATCGACAATCTCAAACCCTGATGGTGTTTTAGACCATACCGTTGTTGACGTTCCTGCTTTTCACCTAGAGTTTGGTGCAGCCCCAATTGATGGTCGTTTATTGGTTAAAACCCCAATGAGCGGATCCTTTTGTTGACATGGCCTTAAAAGGGAACCTTGATCTTAAACAATTGACAACAATCTTTCCAATCAAAGACATGAGTTTGAGTGGGGTCTTAAATGCTGATGTGCAGGCAGCTGGTCGTAAATCGGCCATTGACAAGGGGCAATACCAAGATTTTAAAGCGTCTGGGCAGATGCAGGCCAGCAATTTTGTATATGCGGGTAAAAATGTGCCCATGCCGGTAAGCGTGCCTTCTGCTAAAATGACTTTTAGTCCGCAGAACATCACCTTGAGTAATTTGGTTGCTAAAGTAGGAAAAAGTGATTTTACGGCCAATGGAGCCATTAACAACTACTTGAATTATGTATTCAGGAAAAACCAGTTGTTAAAAGGAAATTTCAACTTGTCGTCGGGCTTGATTGATGTAAACGAATTGATGGGCCCACCAAGCACCGAAACCAAACCTGTAGCCAATGAGGCAAAGATGTCGGTTTTTGAAGTGCCAGCCAATATTGATTTTAACCTGACTGTAAAAGCCGCCAAGGTAAGTTACGACAAATATGATATCAGCAATGCAAGAGGTGCGGTACAGGTAAAAGATAAAACGGTTTATTTTAAGGATATGGCCCTGAACATGTTAGATGGAACGGTGAAGATGAACGGTTCTTATGCTACGATCAATCCGAAGAAACCTAAAGTTGACATTGATTTTGGTATCGAAAAAATGGATATCCAACAAGCATTTGGAGCTTTCAATACCGTAAAATTATTGGCACCTATTGCCAAGTTTGCCAAGGGAATATTCTCTACCAATCTAAAATTCAACTCAGACTTAGACGAGCATATGATGCCCGTTTATTCATCGATCAATGCAGAGGGTTTAACCAATATCATCCAAGCAATTGTTGATGGTTTTGAACCGATAAACAAACTAGCGGCATCTTTAGGCTCAAATGAATTTAAAAAGCTGGAGTTAAATAATGTATTGACCAAGTTTAAGATCAAGGATGGCCGTTTAAATGTTGCGCCATTCGATATCAAGACCAAAGGCATGGTGATGAATGTGCAGGATCTAATGGAATTGACCAAACCATGGACTATCAGTTGGGATTAAATGTGCCAAGGGCAATGTTGGGTAGCAAGGCAAATGAAGCCGCTAATGCCCTTATAGCAAGTTTAAATAGCAAAGTTGGAACAAATGTATCAATGAGCGATAACATTAAGGTAAACGCAGTTTTAGGTGGCACTTTTCTTAAACCGAGCATTAAGTTAAAATATGGTGCCGGAGAGGGTAAAACCGAAGCGAAAGCAGTGGTTGATCAAGTAGTGGCAGAAAAGAAAGCAGAATTGCAGGCAAAGGCACAAGAAAAAGTGGATACGCTGAAAAAGAAAGCGGTAGAAAAAGCAACCACAGAAATAGGCAACAAACTGAAAGGCCTCTTTAATAAAAAGACAAACAATTGATATTTTAAAATGCGTTTCAAACCGAAACGCATTTTTTATGCATTAGAAAATAATTGAAATAAGTTAGAGCGATTTAGGTGGTCGTTAATGTTTTTTTCTAATTGATGGTCTACAGAAAATACGCCAGAACCCATTACCCAGAACAAGACCAAAAGACAAAATACGATTACCGATAACCATAATTCTGAATTTAATGCCGAAAACCCATTGCTGATATTGACAAATAGGATGGCACAGACCAAAATCGGAATTTGAATAACCACTGCAAAACGGGTAACTAGGCCAATGGTGATCAAAATGCCACCAACCAGATGTGCGAAGGCTACGAGGTGTATGGCTACACTCGACATCATTTCTGAAAAGCCGAAAACACTGTTCCTGAATAAAATATCTTGTTGCTGGCCTGTATCGCTAATGAGTGCAATACCTTTACTGAAAATTATTAAGCCCAATACGATGCGGACTACAGCAAACCATTTTGCTTGATGGGCATCGCCCCAGTGCTCAACTTTTTGGATAACGTTCATAATAAACCTCCTTTTTTAAGCTTATATTAAGTTACAAAATATATTTAGTTTAACAAATTAAATATATAGGTTATGGACTGGAAATGAATGATTTAGTTGAATTAGTCTTCGATAGGCTCAGACTAACATTCCTCTTTATTAATTGTCATTCCTAGTTTACGAGGAATCTCATGTAGCATATATGTTTAGATGCCTAGTCTATGTTCCCTATGTGCCTATGTTGTTGGACTATATTAAGTATAAGCGTTGTTAGTTTGGTCTTCGACAGGCTCAGACTGACATTCCTCTTTATTAATTGTCTACGAGGAATCTCATGTTGCATATATGTTTAGATGCCTAGTCTATGCTCCCTATGTGCCTATGTTGTCGAACTATATTAAGTATAAGTGTTGTTGGCCTGGTCTTCGACAGGCTCAGACTGACATTCATTGCTGTTTAATCTTTGCCGGCTTTCTTTTGTGCTATCTCCTGTCTGATGATTTTATTGATATCAGCTTTTGGCTGAGACATGACCAATATCTGCGTGCCCTTTTCGCGGGCATAAGGATTTTCTATTTTGGCTACGGCAACAATATGCCCAAACAATGTCTTTTCTCGGGTCAGGTCGCTATCACTTGCTTCCTTAACACGGATTAGTGTTTTGATCCTGGCCCTAATTTCATCCAATTGATATAATCGGCATCAAATGAGTAGGCTTCCAAACCCTTAACCTTGGTGTAATAATTAATGGCTCCAGTTTCTCCATAATTATTGCTGAGGATAAATACATGTTCCTTATCTGGTAAACTATTGTAAACGGAATCTGTTTTGCGGGCGAGCTCTTTCCAACCCAACATATCAGCAAAATCTTGAGAGATGGGATATTTCTTTCCGTCCTCCCAAGTATGTGAACTAAATGGCTTGCCCTCTTTTGCTGCTTGCACGTAGTCTTCGGGCGTTCTAGTCGGCATTGTAATCCTGAACAAAGGCCAGAAGAAAAACAGGATCATCACAATTACTACAAAACGTAGGTAATACATCCAACCTTTTTGCCAAACATCACTGATATAAATGGCACCAAAAGCAAAAAATATAGGATATAGACCAATGGCATAATAGGCTTTTGCCCTTAAAAAGATAAATAAGGCAATGGCAAAAGCATAGGTCCAGAATACGATCCGATAAGGTTTAAATGGCGGATAACTAAAAAAGGAAACAAAAGCTGCAATGAGGATGAAAATAGAACCCAAAAAGAAAAAGACCTGTTCTTTTACAAAATCCATTCGGTTTACGTTTACCAGCTGTGTATCATTGAGCTCCTTTAAATGTTTAAATACAGGAAAATCATGTTGAAATTGCCAAATCAGATTCGGACCAATGATGAGCAGACCCAGTGCCAATGCACCATAGAACTGAGGTTTTAAGAACAACTTTCTTTGTGGGCTTAAGATCAAAGCAGGGAGCAATGCAATCAAACAAAAAGCGATGTTGTATTTGTTCAAAAAGCCAAAAGCAAAGGTAACGGCCATTAGATACAGCCATTTATATTGTGCAGTTTGGACCAAACGGACCAGGGTATAAAATAACAAGGTCCAACAGAGGATATCTAATGAGTTAGGTTGATAGAGTACGTTCAATCTTAGCAAAGTAGATAGGGTAAGTCCTAATGCTGCCAAAAAGCAGGCAAATAGACTTCCTTTCAGGCTTTCGATGGTCTTCCACACCACTAGAATGGTTAGTGCACCAAATAGGGCAGGAAAGAAGCGAATCCAAAATACACCGTTGCCCAATTGTAGGATCAACCACGAGACCCATGAAGTTAATGGTGGAACTGAATGATAGCCCCATGCCAAGTGTTTGGCTTGGTCTAGATGCAGAAACTCATCGCGGTGGAGTTCATATACTGGATTGACCAATACATACTGCAAGATCATCTTGACCAAAATGAAAATGCCAAGCAAAACGGTACCTTTCTTCATTGTAGGATATTTGTTTTTAGACCCTGTAATAAAGCCGATTGTTACAACGTTGTGCTTGGCAAAATGAGTTGGCCAGTTATTTTTTACCAGCTCTTTTTTCCAGTTCTTCAATTGGCATATTCATCATACGTCCAACTGGAGTTTTCCCTCTGTAGGTAATCACTTTTAAAACTTTTGCATCAATAGGTGGTACCAACGGCGTGGTATATTTTGGGTAAAAATGATCAGGGAAAGAATTGTCAAAACTGTAATACATATCCAAACCTTCTACTTCCGTACTTAAACTTACAGCCAATTGTTTATCTGCACTTCTTTTTACTGAAAAGATAGGGTCATAAACACTTGGTGCATATTTGGTTTCGGCGATGTCTAAACGTTTAAAATGTTGCTCGGTACGCGCAAAAAAGTTTGGCCAGTTCTTTTTCTCTTTTGGGCTCCAAACAGATTCGGCAATGGCAAAACCTCTTGGCCAGGTCATGTACTCCGCTTGGCGAATATTGTATACCTGTTCTGTCCATAAGTTTGCTTGCCCACCTTTAATGTAAATTGGATTTACACCTTCTGGTACTGGATCAAACTCATACGATTTGCTCAAACGCAATGAAGCATAAACTTTAGGTTCGGTCATCACATCAGCCTGCATATAATCGAGATAGGCAAACTGGGTTGGGCTCATCACCACTTCATGACCTGCCTTGGCTGCTTCGGTACCATATTTCATATCTCTCCAGCTCATTACAGCAGCAGATTGCGAAACACCACCTTCCAAAACCTCATCCCAAGCCATAAACTTTTTACCTTTCGAAGTGATGATCTGTTCTACTCTCTTCTCAAAATAAGCCTGCACTTCTGGAATGGTCTTTAAACCTTCACGTTTCATCAAGGCGGCAATCTGGTCGTTCTTTTCCCAGAAATTACGCGCAACCTCATCGCCACCAACGTGGATATATTCAAATGGAAATAGCTTAGCAACCTGGCTAAATACGGTATCTAAAAACACATAGACCTTCTCATTGGCAGGGCAAAGCGTATTGTCTACAATACCTTGTGGTGGGGCACCACGACTCCAATCCATTATTTTTTCGCCACTGCGTACTTTGTAATTGACAGCGTCTGGTGTGCATGATAATTCTGGATAAGCTGCAATTGCCGCTAAACTGTGCCCAGGGACATCAATCTCAGGCATGATGTTTACAAAACGTTCTTTTGCATATTGTACCAGTTCTTTAATGTCTTCTTGTGTATAAAACCCACCGTAATTGCGAGGTTCTTCAGGTTTTGGTGGAATAAAATCGCCAAATGTACCCGTTCTGTTTACTCTCCAAGCACCAATCTCGGTTAGTTTTGGTAAGCCTTTGATCTCAATTCTCCAACCTTCATCATCAGCTAGGTGCAAGTGCAGAATGTTATACTTGTAACGTACCATGGCATCGATGTACTGTTTCACTTCTTGCTTGGTAAACCAATGGCGGGCCACATCGAACATCAAGCCACGCCATCCCAAACGTGGGTAATCGGTTATTTCAACACATGGCATGGTCCATTTGATCCCTTTTACCTCTTCTTTACTTTCAATCTCCTTAGGTAACAATTGTAATAAGGTCTGTACACCATAAAATAGACCAGCTGGTTTGTTGGCCCTAATGGTTACTTGTTTTAAGCCTACGCTCAACTGATAACCTTCTGCACCAATGGTACCATCAGCTTTTTCATTTAAGATCAACCTGAAAGTAGCAGCAGGCGATGGACTTGAAACGGTTGTTACATAATGTCCAGTAGCTGTTGTTAAGCGCTCTTGTAAAAAAGCAACGGTCTGTTTCAGCTCTGCTGATCTGCTGGCCTGTATGGTAATGTTTGCTGGTAATATAAAATGACCAGCTTGTTTAATTACAGTTACAGGTTCGGGGATAATGGCAATTTCTGTATTGGCTACAGGTTCGTTGTTTGAAAAAGTTTCTGGATTGCCTTCGATAGATTGTGCAGAAACATGGGTACACGTCAATAAAAGGAGGAAGAAAGATACGATTAGTCTCATGAATGGTAAATCAGGGTTAAATTTTAAACTGCAATTTATTAATTATTAAACGAATTGGGCTGCTTATTTTTAAAGAATAGGTAAGAAAGTGGAAAACCGATGCAAATGATCAGGATTACACCATTTAAAAGTGAATTTTGCCAAGTAAATGGAATTTTGGGTGCCAATGAGTTGGGAACAACCAATAAATTCATGACCATCCAAATAAAGATTCCATATAGGGCTGCAATGAGATAGGTGTTTTTAAACCATCGCCATAACCTATCCGCAATCATAGCAAAGAAGATCGTAAAGGCAAAAGCAATGATAAAGTGGAACAGCAAACCCAATAAAATCACCAGAGTAGATTCATACGCTGTTGTTTTACCTAAGGCTGCACTGGCAATATACTTTAATACAATAGTTGGATTTTTACCTGTTTGGATATAGAAGTTTAAAAGTGCCGCCGTAATATCTAATGTACCGACCAATAGACCTGCCTTAAGAATAAGGGGTAAATTCCTGTTCATAGCTGTTGTGTTTTAGGGTTGAAGAATTACATGTTGCAACAAACATATATGTAAGCTACCAAAAAACATTCACACTATAAAAAACGCTGGTTATTGATCTCCTTCCGTAGTGGGGCGTAAGGTTTGTTGTCTAAAATTGCTGTTATAGCTGTAGCGATATCGTAAAGATTACCTTGTTTTTGATTACACATCAGGATGATCGTTCTCCCTTTATCGGTAGCTGTTATAGCCAATGCCTGGTAATGCATTGCCGTTCCATCATGTGTGTGGGTAATTAAACGATTGCCTTTCATGTTACCACCACCCAAGCCTGTTTGTTGATCTGGGGCAAAAGGTGTAATGATTTCACGTGTTGAAGCAGGGCTAATGATCTTGAAGGTATTAATGGCTTGCATCCAAGTATAAAAGTCATCCAGATTTAGGCAGGTCCAGCCAGAAATTGGTACTTCCAAGCCATCTTGTTTAAAATTGTTGTCAAACGCCTTTGCCATCAATGGCGCCTGACCAGTTGGGTCTATTAGTGCATTTTTAATACCTATTGGTTTTAACATTTTTTGCAATACAAAATCACTGAAGCTTAAACCCGATAATTTTTCAATGATCGCCTGCGCATAAACGTATTGTTGTTGTTATAGGCATAAGTGCTTCCTGGTTCAAAATCAAGTTGTTGTAATGCTTGTAGGTCTTTCCAGTTGTCGGTGTCATTACGTACGGTACTCCATTTGATGTCTGGTAGCCCGCTGGTGTATTGCAACAAGTTCTTGATGCTTATCTTTTGTGCCCATGAGGGTAGGTTAGGGAAAAACTTCGATACCTTATCAGTCAAATTTAATTTACCTTGCTCTTGCAACATCATGATGCCTACGGCATCGAATTCTTTGGCTATTGAACCAATATGGAAGCGATAAGCGCTAGTAAGCGGTATTTTTTTGGAAGCATCGGCATAACCAATAGCCTTTTTTAAAACCATCTTGTTCTGGTCTGCAATGAATACATTGCCATTGAAAAGTCCATTTTGATGCGCTTTATTGAGGTAATTTTCAATTTGCGATACCTTACTTTTTTGAGCAAATGTTTGAAAACCTGTTAACAAGGTCATCAGCAGAACTAAAGTACTGTTTTTGTAAAAAGTAGCCATGATGGAGAGATTTCTATTTAAGACATCCCATTGTTTTAATAGTTACATGTAGCGTACAAATACTTACAGGTTTAAAGGTTTCCGTACAGCATATACCATTTCGTCGTAAACGGTTCCATTTTTATAAAAGGTTTCCTTCAGTTCGGCCTCTAGTTTAAATCCTGTTTTTTCCAATACTTTTTGCGATTTGATGTTGGTATCAAAAGTCCGGGCATAGATGCGGGTAATGTCGAAAGTACTGAAACCATAATTGATCATCAATTTGATGGCACTCGGAACAATACCAAGTCCCCAATAATCTTCGGCAATCCAATAACCCATTTCTGCATTTTTGCAGTAAAAATCTGCCTGCGGATGCACACCGATCGAACCTGCAACTTCACCGTTTACCACTATGGCAAATATCTGTAAGGGATTGGATGATAAAGCCAGATTGATAAATGCAATACCATCATCCTGTGTATAAGGGAAGGGGAATTTATTACTTAAGTTTTTGGCAATATTGTAATTGTTGGCGTATTTGACCAAGCTACTCAGGTCGCCATGTTGAAAGGGGCGGAGTTCAAATTCCATAATTTCTGTTTACTATTATTGCTTAACTGCAATTATGACTTGTTTTTACCGCAAAGACATAAGGAGGACTAAGTTGCTGATTGCTTGGTGTACTTCGTGTCTTGGCGGTTGTCATTTTTATTTGCAATTGTTTTTACCACAAAGACACAAGAAGTACTAAGTTGCTGATTGCCTTCTGTATTCCATGTCTTGATGGTTGAGCTTGATCATTTGCTGTTAAAATTTGATCTTATTTTCGCCAGCATCTACACCTTTCATAAACTTGATCATCCCTTCATGTAGGTTTGTTGATCATCATAAAGGCTCATGTGGCTTCCGTTTTTACAATACAGGTAACTTCCATTTTTTAAGGCCGATGCCATCCATTCCATATGTTTAGGGTCCATGGTATCGTATTGTGCACCAATGCTTAAAGTGGGTACAGTAATATTTTTGAGTTGGTTTTTGATGTCCCATTTCAACAATTTACCAGAAACACCAAATTCACTTGGTCCTTGCATGGTTACATACAGCGATTGGTTCATTTTGCTAAAAGACCGATTGATAGGTTCTGGCCATTGGTCGAGCGGAATCCGACAGATATGTTTAACGTAAAAATTCGGCATTAATAGGCCCATATATTCTGGGTTTTCAAAGTCGTTTTTGGCTTCCATATCCCTGATTTTTTTCAATACCTGAGGATCCATCTGTTTGGCCAATACTTCATCTGCATATTTTCCATAGTCAGGAATGCTCGACATCATATTGCTAATGAGTAATCCTTTGAGGTGCTGTTGGTATTTCAGTGCATATTGCATGGCTAAAATTCCACCCCACGAATGGCCCAATAAATAAAAATTGTCTTTGTCCAAGTTCAATGCAACTCTCACCTGTTCTACTTCTTCCACATATCGACCTAGGTCCCACATGGCGGTATCTTTTGGATTGTCTGAATTGCCACAGCCCAATTGATCATAATAGATAAATTCAATGCCTTCTTGTGGCAAAAAACTTTCCATACATTCAAAATACTCGTGCGTAGCACCAGGCCCACCATTTAAAAGCAATACCTTGATTTTGGGATTATTGCCAAAACGTTTGGTCCATACGTTAAACTTTCCCTTTGGGGTTTCGATGGGGATCATTTTTACGCCACCATCCAATACGCCTGTATCTGCTGTTGCAAAATAAGAAGAAGTGCCTTCGGCGGTGTTCTTAGGCGTGCAGGCATAAAAGGAAAGGCAACTTAAAATAATGCCTATGTAAAGTAAGTTTCTGGTCTTCATTGCATTGTGATTTGGTTGAAAGGATGAATATATAAAATTCCCCGCTCTTTTGTATCACATCTGCTTTATTTCACTGGCAGCCCTAAAGGTAGAAGGTACTTGTTTTTTGAAGAGCAGTGCCATTGTGCTGCCGACCATTTTAAATCCAGGAAAATTTAAAGCTATTTCAGGGCATCTAAAACCTTAAACAGTTTTTTGGAGATGCCAGAGCCACTGTAATTGTTGATGTTGATCACAGCAATGTATTTGTTGCCATTTTTGTCGGTATAGTAACCTGCGTAGGCAGAAACATCATTGATGCTGCCACTTTTCAATTTCATGCCATTGTTTTCTGGAAATGAGTTCTGATAAGCAGCAAACCAATCTTCTTTTTGTACCTGAAATAGGATATTGGCCATGGCCAAAGTGGTTACTCTGGTGCCTGGCGAAAGTCCGCTACCATCTAAAATGTTGAGCGCATTTTTATCCAAACCTTTGGCACTCCAATAATTGATCACTGCAGCGGCTCCATTTCTGGTGCTTGGTGTTTTGCCCGATTTCCAGGCAATGGTTTTTAATAACTGCTCGCCATAAAGGTTTACGCTTTTTTTGTTGAACCAGTATACAATCTCACTTAGGTCAGGAGAGCTGATGGTAGATAGTTTTTGGGTTAAACTAGGTACATTTTTGCCATCTAGGTTTAACCTTCTGGCCGTTGTAGCTTGGTTGCTGGCAATATTCAATCTTGCCAAAGTATCTTGTAAGCGATAGGCTGCGTCATAGGCTGGATCAGGTAAAGCCAATGAAATGCCCGCCTTGCCAATTCCCATGCCCCAGGTGCCACGCAGATAGGCCAAGTTGCTGTATGGAGGCAAAAAGGCATAAGCGTTATCTCCAGAGCCTGCAGCACCTGTTTTGAGCTCATTTACTACTTTTAAGTAAGGCATGGCCGGAACGGTTTCTTGGATGCCTACTTCTGCACCAGTACTAGATCCAGGTTTAAGGTGGATGTCGAATTGGTTTTCTCGCCAAGTTAATGAAGAACCTCCTGCACCATAATAATTGCCCATGTCTTGCCAGATCCAGCCTTCGGGCATAGATTGGGTACCGAATAAACTATCGTCGCCAATAATGGCACCTTCAATTTTTTTAATACCTGCTTCTTTAATGGCGGTTACCCAAGTATTCAGTACTACTTTTTCCTTGCTTTGCTCATAACGCCACGAACCTAATGTTGGGTCGCCACCACCGATAATAATGAGGTCGCCCTGTAGCGTACCATCGGCAGTGATCTTTCCGCTATAGGCCAAGGTGGTCTGGTATTTGAAGTCTTTACCCAATACACCAAAAGCAGTTGCCGAGGTGATGGTCTTTAAAGTAGAAGCAGTAGCCAGACCAATGTTCTCGTTTTTGGCATAGATGATTTTTCCTGTTTGCGCATCAAGTATACAAAGTGAGGTGATGGCATATTTGGCCTGCTCATCGGCCACTAGACTTTGATAGGCCTGGTCTAATTTCGCAACTGGAAATTGGGCCAAAGCTAAAACTGGAACTACACTTAAAAGGAAAAATAGGGTTCTTTTGAACATCGAGAGAGGGATAGGTTTAAAACTCGAATGAAATGAGGCTATAGATTTAAGGATGTCCAATTGGACATCCTTAAATTATAAGTGGTGGTTATACCAATTCTTTTCTTACCAGATACTCGGCAATCTGTACAGCATTTGTAGCTGCACCTTTGCGCAGGTTATCGGCAACGATCCACATGTTTAGCGTGTTTGGCATCGATTCGTCTCTACGGATACGGCCCACAAAAACTTCGTCTTTTTCATGTGCATCTTTTGGCATTGGATATTTTAGGTTGGCAATATCGTCAACTACGATAATGCCTTCTGTTTTTGCTAACAATGCAGTTACTTCTGCTATATCAAAATCATTCTCAAATTCGATGTTCACTGACTCAGAGTGACCACCCATTACCGGAATACGAACCGTTGTAGCTGTTAAGCGGATGCTGTCGTCGCCCATAATTTTACGGGTTTCGTTGATCATCTTCATTTCCTCTTTGGTATATCCGTTTTCGGTAAATACATCAATTTGAGGAATTACATTCAAATCGATTTGGTAAGGATAGGCCATTTCGCCATCAAAATTTCCTTTGCGCTCGTTCATCATCTGGTCTACCGCTTTAACACCTGTACCAGTAACCGACTGATAAGTAGAAACCACTACGCGTTTAACGCGATATTTATCATGTAATGGTTTTAACGCCACTACCATTTGGATGGTTGAACAATTTGGGTTGGCGATCATCTTATCGTCGATAGATAAGGTATTGGCATTTACTTCTGGAACAACCAATTTAATGGCTGGATCCATTCTCCAGGCCGAAGAGTTATCGATCACCGTGGTACCCGCTTCTTTAAAACGTGGTGCATGTGCCAATGAGGTGCTTCCGCCAGCAGAAAACAAAGCGATATCTGGTCGCATCCCAATTGCAGTATCCATGCTAACGATTGGAAACTGCTTACCCTTAAACGTAATTAACTTACCAACGCTCTTTTCTGAAGCAACGGGAATTAATTCGCTGATAGGGAAATTTCTTTCTTCCAATACTTTTAACATAACGGTACCTACCAATCCGGTAGCACCTACTACTGCAACTTTCATTTTTCTTTGTTTTTTTATTATATTGAGTTTATTCTTAATATCTACCAAATATGAGAAAAACTTTACTTTTTTTAATGTTACTGAGTGTTAAACTTACATTCGGTCAAGTTTCTGATGATTTTACCGACGGTAATTTCACTTCAAACCCACCTTGGTTGGGTAGTCAAAATTCTTTTTTCGTCAACAATTTTAAGCAGTTGCAGTCTAAGTTAAGTACTACTGCTCAAACAGTTATCTTGGCAACGGCTAATGCTTTGGCACTTAATGTAAAGTGGGAATTTAGTGTGCAGTTGAACTTTGATCCGGCACCAACCAACCAGGCAAGAATTTATTTAATTGCTGATCAGCAGGAGCTAAATGGACCATTAAATGGTTATTTTATCCAGATTGGGGAGACTGGTAACACAGATAGTTACGATCTGTATCGACAAAATGGCACCACCATAAGCAAGATCATAGATGGTCCACCAAAAACCAGAGCCAATGCAAACAGCCTGCTGGCCAGACTTCGCGTAACCAGAAATGAGTTGGGCAAGTGGGAATTGTATACCGATATTACAGGGGGTAAAAACTACGTTTTGGAGGGGACGGTAACTGATCTGACATTTACCAATACCAAGTGGTTTGGCATTTATTGCAGGTATACAGCAATCAGATCTGATGGTTTTATTTTTGACGATTTTAGTGTAGATGAGCTTAGCCCTGATGTAACTGCACCCACTTTGCTCAGTATCAAAACAATAGACGAATTTACAATTGAGGCTACTTTCTCCGAAGGTTTATCACCTGTGTCAGCATTGGTTAACAGCAATTATGAGCTGACTAAACTTGGAAATCCGTTAACTGTTTTGGCTACGGCTCTGCCCAATGTTTATCGATTGACCTTTGCCACTGCCTTATCATCTGGGGCTTATACCTTGACCGTAAATAACGTCACAGATGTTAAAGGGAATAAAATCGGTGCAAATGATAGTGCTAATTTATTTTATGTTAAACCTTATCTGGCCAAAAAAGGTGATGTGGTAATCAATGAAATTTTTGCCGACCCTTTTCCACAGGTAGGCCTACCCAATGCCGAGTTTGTAGAGTTATGGAATACCACAAATGAGTACATCTTATTAAAAGGATGGAAGTATGAAGACCTAACAAGCACCTACACTTTTAACAATGATACCTTAAAACCAAAAGAACTAGTCATCTTAGCTGCCAATGCTGATGTAGGATTGTTTAGTATTTATGGCAAAACGATTGGTTTGAGTACTTGGCCGAGTTTAAATAACGATAAGGATGTTTTAAAGCTATCGAATGGAATAGGAACCGTAATTGATGAAGTGGCCTATACCATTGATTGGTACAAAGATGAACTGAAAAAGCAAGGCGGTTACAGTTTGGAGTTGCTCGATCCCAACAATAGCTGTACGGGTATCCAAAATTGGCAGGCGAGTAATTCTGTTACTGGTGGGACCCCTGGTCAACAGAATACGGTTTATCAACATCAACTCAATGCTGTAGCCCCTAAATTATTACAGGCAAGTATTGTAGATGAGGTAACCATTAGATTGACATTTAGCAAATCTATTGATGATGCTGCAGCTGCGATGGTTGGTAATTACAATATCAATAATGGTATTGGTTCTCCAATTACAGCTAGCCCACAAGGCCCAGTCTTTACAACGGTAGAACTAAAATTCGCAAATCCTTTGGTTAGAGGTGTAGAAAATGTAATTACAGTAAGCAATTTATCCGATTGTGCAGGCAATGTAATAGACCCAAATGCGAATACGGCAAAAATATTTAAAGCCAAGGCCATTCAGAAGGGGGATATTTTAATCAGCGAAATTTTGGTGAACCCCAAAAATGGTGGAGTAGATTTTATCGAGGTCTATAACTATACTGACCATGTGCTCGATCTAAAAGAACTCAAATTAGCGAATGCAGACATAGCGAATGCAAAGGTGGTGAGTAACCTATCGCAATATATTCAACCGAAAACGCATTGGGTACTAACTACAAATCCAACCCTCATCAAGCAGCAGTATCATGTCGATTTTCCAAATCAATTTGTACAACTCAATAGTTTTCCAACCTATAACAATGATAAAGGAACGGTAATCCTACTCAATGAAAATGGTGTAATTGATCAATTGGATTATCACGAAGACATGCACCTGGCCCTTTTGCGAAATGCAGATGGCGTATCATTAGAAAGGGTTTCTTATGTAAAGCCTACTGCTGAGATTGGAAATTTTAAATCTGCTGCTGCTGCGCTTGGTTTTGCTACACCAACTTATCGTAATTCGCAAGAGGAAGACCCAAACCTTGCTAAAAATAAGGTGAGTTTAGTCAATAAAACGTTTTCACCAGATGGCGATGGTTTTGAAGACCTACTGCAGATTGACTATCAATTTGTACACCATGGTCAATTGGCCAACGTTAATATCTATTCTGATCAAGGTATATTGATTCGAAAGTTAGCCAGAAACACCTCAATTGCAACGGCTGGTAATTTTATATGGGATGGCACAAACGACAAAGGGCAACAAAGTAAAGTAGGTATCTACATCATCAAATTTGATGCTTTTGCACTGAATGGAAGGATGGAAAGCTTTAAACAGACCTGTGTATTGGCTGCCAAACTGAATTGAAAAAGAGGCTTTTAGTTTTAAACATTAAGGCCTGAAGAAGATGAAGGTTTTTCTTAACTGCCCTAACTTCTTAATGTCAAAAAGTTTGGCGCAAAATTTCTGTAATGGTGACGAAATCAAAGCAAATAACTCATCTTAATTTAAACAATATGTAAGTGTGGTTGTTCTTTCTTTAAAGATGTTTGTTATGAAATACAGAAAATTGATTGCACAATGTTTGGCCTATAGGTCTAATAACAATGCCCAAGTAGCTGTGGCAGTAATTGCAGGTTTAGCTGCAGGCGCAGTAATTAGTGTTTTATTTGCACCAGCTCAAGGTACGGATACGCGGAGATTGATTTCGAAAAAGGCGAAGGACCTAGGCAACACTGTTAAAGATTCTTATGCTTCAATAATGGACAAAATGAATGGTGCTACCCAAATGGCCGAAACTGAAGCCCCTCTTTTTGTACGTAAAGCCACAAAAAGGAATAATCCTGCTGTTAAAAATCATATTCAAGAAACCGGTAAAGGGGAGCATACAGAACAATCAATCAGCTAAAGATAAATTAAAAACCTATTTTTAGGTTCTATCTGTTGCTATGATTTTCATTCTCTCTAAAGTACTACTGTTTCTGATCAAACCCTTAATTTGGTCTTGTTGTTTATTTATTTTCGCATTGTTTAATAAAAGTGCATGGAAACGTAAGCGATTGTTGATTGCAGGAGTAGTGGTGCTGTTATTGTTTTCGAATGGATTTATTTTTGGTAAAGTGGCCAATGCCTACGAAGCTGATTATCCACCAAATCATACTTACGATGTTGGCATTGTTCTGGGAGGATTTTCTGGAATCAATACCAGGAACAACCAAATCAGCTTTGCCTCAAGTGGCGACCGCTTGTTCCAAACATTGTCTTTGTACAAAAAAGGAAAAATAAAAAGAATCTTGATTACCAGTGGCAATGGGAGTTTAACAGGTGTAGGTGTTAAAGAGGCTGATGTGGCACATGATTATCTTAAAGAAATTGGTATTCCCGACTCTGCCCTAATTATAGAAAACCAAAGTAGGAATACCATAGAAAATGCAGCCAATTGTTATCAATTGCTAAAAAAGGAAGCACCTCAGGCTAAGGTCTTGGTAATTACCAGTGCTTGGCATATTCCAAGGGCCAAACTTATCTTTTCTAAATATTTTGGTGAAAACTTAAATTACTATCCAACCAATTTTATCGGAAAAACCGAATTTGGTTGGACAGATTTTATTGTTCCAAGTGCCGAAGTTTTAAGCAATTGGGAGTTGATTTTTAAGGAATGGATTGGTCTGGTAGTGGATAAGTTTAGGGTATAGTTATAGCAACTGTGTATTTACATAGTTGAAGCTGGTTTTAACAGAGCCTAACTCATCAGGTTTGTAATTGAACTCATGTTCTACAAAATAGTGTTTTACTCCGGCCAATTTCGCTTGTGCAAATATGGGTTTAAAATCTATGGCTCCTTGTCCAATTTCCGTATTTACATTTTTATCCATTTTGTCAATATCCTTTACATGCCACATCTTAAACCTGTTGGGATGAGCTTTAAACAAGGCTAGCGGATCGGCTGCAGATCTAACTGCCCAATAAAGGTCTAGTTCGAAATCTACCAGGTTTTTATCTGTTTCGTTCAATAGGATTTCATAACCTGTTGTATCCCCAAATTTGGTAAACTCAAAATCGTGGTTATGGTAAGCCAGTTTTAAACCAGAAGCTTTGCATAAAGTTCCTCCTTCATTTAATTTCGCAGCAATCTTTTTAAAATCGTCGGCTGTTTTTCTGAGTGGTGCCTGCAGATAAGGAACGGTAATGTATTCGCCACCGGTAATATTTGCTGCCTCAATATAGGCTTTCAGTACATCTGGGTTTTTACCATCAATAAAGTGGTCCATTTCATAGTGTCCGCTTGGTGCTTTTAAACCGTGCTGTTTTAACAATGCTGCAAATGCCTTAGGATCTAATCCCCAAAATTTGTTCTTTAAAGAATAATCAAAGGTTTCTACTTCTTTGTAGCCAATTTCGGCTACTTTGGCAATGATTCCTTTTACATCTTTAGGGATGAGGTCTCTTAAGCTGTACAATTGCAGGCCGACCGCATGTTTAGCTTTTTCTATTGAACATGCCAACGATGGCATTAAGGCAACACTAGCGGCCAATATACTTGATTGTTTGATAAAGGTTCTTCTAGAATTCATATCTTAGAATTGAAGGGGTTAGACGAATAAGGTTTAAACGTTGGTTTCTGTTTTGGTTTTATCATTAAATAAAAGGGCAAACAAAAGAAATACCACAAAAGCGATAACTGCAGGAATGATCCAGATTATTTTCCAATCGAAGCCACTGCCATCGGCATAAGCATAACTATCTTTGATCATGCCTGCGATAGCAAAACCGATCAGCATGCCAATGCCATAGGTAGCTAGGGTAATCAATCCTTGTGCCGAACTTTTAAAACGTTCGCCTGCTTTAGAATTGGTATAAATCTGGCCAGAAACAAAGAAGAAATCATAACAGATGCCATGTAAAGCGATACCCAATATCAACATAAAACTCAGTTCGCCTGCATTACCATAGGCAAAAAATACATAACGGATGGCCCAAGCAATCATGCCAACCAAGATTGTTTTTTTGAAGCCGAATTTTTTGAAGAAAATAGGAATAAACAACAAGAACAAGACTTCAGAAGCTTGTCCGATGGTCATTTTACCCGTAGGATTATCTACCCCAATGGTCGACAGGAACAAGTTGGCATTTTGATAATAAAAAGCCAAAGGGATACAGATCAAGATGGATGATACAAAAAAATCAAGAAGTTTTTATCTTTTAATAGTTTTAAGGCATCTAGACCCAACAACTCCGAAACTTTTACTTTTTCTCCTGTAGCCACTTTAGGTGGTGTTTTTGGCAAGGCAAAACTAAATACGCCCAAAACCAAAGAAGCAATACCTGCCATTAAAAAAGTGTTTTTTAACAGACCCGCACCTGTACCTGCTTGAGAATCCCAGTGGAAATAGTAACTGATCAACAACCCCGCCGCGATCCAACCTAATGTACCCCAGATCCTGATGGTCGAAAACTCTTTTTCTGGGTCTTTCATCTGGTTAAAGGAAACAGAGTTAACCAAGGCCAATGTTGGCATATACAATACCATGTAGGCAAATACATAAGGATAAAATACAGTAATGTCAGTTGCTTTGTACATCTGATACATCAATATGGCACCGATGAGGTGCAGGATGCCCAAAATTTTCTCTGCATTAAAATAACGGTCTGCAATAAGGCCGATAATGAATGGTGCGATGATGGCTCCCCAAGATTGGGTAGAGAAAACTGCAGCAGTCTGCGAACCTGAGGCGGTTAGATTTGCTGCTAAAAAAGTACCTAATGTTACAAACCATGCGCCCCAGATAAAAAATTCTAGGAACATCATCAATGACAGTTTGATTCGGATAGTTGGGTTCATTTTTTTTAAGGTTTAAGGTATAGGGTTTTGGGTTTAAGGTGCATGGCGCAATTAACCTTACGCCTTTTACCTTACTGCCTTTAACCTTTCTATTTTAGTTCTTTGATCATGATGTTTTTGTACCAAACATCATCGCCATGGTCTTGAAGGGCGATCTTGCCAGTTTTGTAGGTTCCAAAACCTTCCCATTTGGCAAATTTGCTACCTGCGATCAATGCTTTCCAATTGTCATCCCACATGGTGGTATTTACTACTTTTACACCATTTAAAATAAAGGTCAGTTTTCCTTTATTGCTAATGATCTCTGCTTTGTTCCATTCGCCAACTGGTTTAACCGGTTCAGAAGTACTTTTGATCATATCGTACAAATCTCCAGCCCTGTGTTTGGTGATCTTGCCATCAGGATGTCCATCATTGTCCAACACTTGCATTTCAGGTCCGGTTAAGTACGTTTGTCCGTATTTAGGGTCTTCATGTACATAAAAGATAACCCCACTGTTTGCCTTTGGCGCTACTTTCCATTCTAATTTTAAATGAAAATTTGAATAGGCTTTGTCCGAAACCAAGTCGCCACCACCATCAGCACCTTTTTTGGTAGGGCTCATGTGTAAAGCACCATCTTGTACTTCCCAAGCCGAACCTACGGTAGTTTTGTTGTAAGTATGCCAGCCTTTGGTAGTTTTACCATCAAAAAGAGCGGTAAACCCTTTTTCTTTTTTAGTTTGTGCTGTAGCGCCAAAACCTATGGTAGCTACTAGTATTGTCGATAATAAGAATTGTTTCATTATTGATGAGTTTAGGTTGATTGTTAAATGTTAAGCGCCCAAAGTCCAGCCTTGGCGATATTCTCTCTTCACAAATTGGTTCACATCGTCAAAATTGGTCACTTTCATCTGCTCATTGTCCCAAAGTAACTTGGTATATCTTCCAGGATAAGTAATTTTTCCATCAGCAGCTTTGCGTTGTACATCAGCCCCACGGATGGCTAGATTTGCCATCAATAAAGCCTCAGTCAAAGGACCAGCAATTTCAAAAGGAGAACTTAGCTCATTTTTACCATGCCCTGCAATACAGGCCTCTACCCATTGAGCGTAGTGACCGTTGGCCTGATCTTTTACACGTGCAAATTTTTCAGCTACCTTAATGTTCGCATTTTTGCTCAATGGCAACAAACGAGGGTTGGCACTATAGGTGCTGCTCATCATTTTGCCTTTGGTACCAATAAATAAGGTTCCATTACCACCGTCGCCAAAAGTTTCGTTGGCCTGTAGTTCCTCAGGTCTTTCTGGCTGTATACCACCATCCATCCAATGTACCGTTACATCACCTTTGGTTTTGTTGGTTTTAGGGAATTTTAGGGTTACATGACTAGAAGGAGGACAGCTGTCGGGGAAATAGCCACGTTTAAACTCATCTATATAGACAGAGCCAACGCTAGCCTGCACTTCGCTTGCATATTTTAAATTGAGTACGCTAAATGGAGCTTCCAATAAGTGGCAACCCATATCGCCTAAGGCACCTGTTCCATAATCCCACCAGCCGCGCCAGTTAAATGGCACTAATTTTTCTACATAGTCTTTAAATGGAGCAGTGCCTAACCAAAGGTCCCAATCTAGTTCTTTAGGAATATCAGCTTTATTGGCCGACCACGGAATACCTTGTGGCCAAACCGGGCGGTCTGTCCATGCATATACGGTATGTACATCCCCAATCAAACCTGCATCGTACCATTCTTTCATTTGGCGTGGACCATCGTTAGAAGCTCCTTGGTTACCCATTTGTGTAACCACTTTGTATTTTTTAGCGGCTGCCGTTAAAGCACGGGCCTCATAAATATCATGGGTTAATGGTTTTTGAACATATACGTGTTTGCCCAATTGCATGGCCGCCAAGGTTTGAACCGCATGGTTATGGTCTGGTGTAGAAACAGAAACAGCGTCAAAGTTTTTGTGTTCTTTGTCGTACATTTCTCTCCAATCTTTGTAGAATTTCGCTTTAGGGAAAGCTTTTACGCTATCTGCAGCTCTACGTGTATCTACATCGCAAAGGAAACCAATATCGGCTTTGCCACTTTGCGCAAACATAGCAATATCACTTTTACCTTTACCACCAACACCTACGCCTGCAATGATCAAACGATCACTTGGTGCTAAAAATCCTTGTCCACCTAAAACATGGCGTGGAACGATCATAAATGCAGCGGTTGCAATTGCCCCAGTCTTCAGGAAATCGCGTCTGCTTGTTGCTTCGGTTTCTTTTTTTACATTATCCATTTGGGCTGATTTTTTATGTTCGATGTTATTTTTTTAACGATAAGATATACTTGGTCATCAATTTAGCATCATCTTCGGTGATTTTTGAGTGTGGTGTCATTGGTACCGGACCCCAAACACCTTTGCCACCTTTGATCATCTTGCCTGCCAATAGGCTGATGTTTGCTTCAGTTGCAGGATATTTGGCTGCAATGTCTTTGTAAGAAGGCCCGATCAGTTTGTTTTCTGTATGGTGGCAGCCCACACAATCTGATTTGACGATCAATAATTCGCCCGGTTCCATCGGCGCTTTTGATTCCGTTGGGGTACTGGCTGTTGAACTCGAACTGCTGGTTTGCTCTGTACTTGAGCCACCACAAGCTGCTAAAAATAAAGTGATTGCGCTTAAAAATAAAAGTGTTTTCTTCATGGTAATCTATATGCCTAAAATTGTTTTGTTAAAATTTAAATCTCCCCCCGATGCCGCAAAGTCGTCAAATGCTTTGGCGGTTACCGGGATAATGTGGTTTTTGATAAATTCGGCACCTTCTCTAGCACCGGTTTCCGAATCCTTAATGCAGCATTCCCACTCCATTACGGCCCAACCCTTAAAATCGTATTGTGCCAATTTACTAAAGATACGTTTAAAATCTACCTGTCCATCACCTGGCGAACGGTATCTGCCAGCTCTGTTTGCCCAGCTTTGGTAACCTCCGAAAGTGCCTTGTTTGCCCGTAGGGTTAAATTCGGCATCTTTTACATGGAAGGCCTTGATTCTTTCGTGATAAAAATCGATGTATTGGATATAATCTAGTTGTTGCAATACAAAGTGTGATGGGTCGTAAAGCAAACAGGCCCTTTGATGTTGGTTAACCTTATCTAAGAACATTTCGTAGGTTTCGCCATCAAATAGGTCTTCCCCAGGGTGGATTTCGTAACAAACATCAACCCCACAATTGTCAAACTCATTTAAAATGGGTAGCCAGCGTTTGGCCAGTTCGGTAAAGCCATCTTCTACCAATCCTGCTGGTCTTTGTGGCCAAGGATGGAAAGTATGCCATAACAGCGAACCGCTAAAAGTGGCATGTGCATTTAAACCTAAATTCTGCGAAGCCTTTGCTGCGTATTTTAATTGCTGGATGGCCCATTCGGTTCTGGCTTTTGGATTGTTCTTTACCTCATCAGCTGCAAAAGCATCAAATAATTGATCATAAGCTGGATTAACAGCTACCAATTGTCCCTGCAGGTGTGTAGAAAGCTCGGTCATGACCAAGCCATGGGCTGCAACCTTTGCGGTGAGTTCATCTGCATAGGTCTTACTTTCTGCTGCTAATTTGAGGTCTATAAAACGTTTGTCTAAAGTGGGCATTTGTATGCCTTTGAAACCTAAATCTGCTGCCCATTGGCAGATTCCATCTAATGAATTAAATGGGGCTTGGTCTCCAATAAATTGGGCTAAAAATATGGCTGGTCCTTGTATCGTTGTCATTGTTTTAAATTTTAAAATCAAACCATTTCAGGTCCGATTTGCTCGAGGCCACTACATTCTCTATAAATGCCATCCCACGTACACCATCTTTTGCTGTAGGGAAATCCAACATTTCAGCTGTAGGCTTTACTCCACTTTGTTGGGCCAGTAAGGTAAGGGCAAAGTTTTTGTAAATATTGGCAAAAGCTTCTAGGTATCCTTCTGGATGGCCGGCTGGTGTCCTGCTATTAAATTGTGCGATGTTGCTTAAATAAGCATTGCCTGTTCTATAGATTTGGGTAGGTTGGTCTAACCATTTTACAATTAAGGTATTTGGTTCCATCTGGTGCCATTCGATACCACCTTTTTCTCCATACACATAAATTTTTAGTGCATTTTCTTCGCCAGCTGCAATCTGTGAAGCCATTAAGATTCCATTGGCCCCATTATTGAATTTCAACAGAACATTGCCATCGTCGTCTAATGCCCTGTCTGGTACTACAGTATTTAGGTCGGCACAAATTTTACTGATTTCTAAGCCAGAAATATATTCTGCCAATTGTGCGGCATGTGTACCTATATCGCCCATGCAACCGCTTATACCACTTTTGTTAGGGTCTGTACGCCAGGCTGCTTGTTTGTTATCACTTTGTGCAGGTAGACTTAACCAACCTTGCGGATATTCGACACATACCTTTCTGATTTTGCCAAAAACACCATCTTTTACCATCTGCTTGGCCTGTTTAACCATCGGATAGCCTGAATAGGTATGTGTTAAGCACAGCAATAAGCCTGTTTCTTCTACCTTTTGTTGCAAGGCTTTGGCCTCTGTAAGGCTAAAAGTAATCGGCTTATCTATCACCACATTAAAACCATGTTCCAAAGCCATCATTGCAGGTTCAAAATGCAGGTGATTGGGGGTAACAATGCTTACAAAATGCATTCTTTCGTTTGCTGGCAATTGGCTTTCGGCACTAAACATTTCTTGGTAGCTTCCATAACTCCTGTCTGCGGGTAGAAACAAGTCTTTACCCGATAGTTTTGCTGTTTCTGGGTTGCTGCTTAGGGCACCACAACAAAGTTCTATTAAACCATCTAGGTTTGCCGCCATGCGATGGACCGCCCCAATAAAGGCCTGTTTTCCGCCGCCGATCATTCCCATTCTTATCTTTTGCTGCATCATAATTATATAGGTGTAGGGTTTGGGGTGTAAGGTATAGGGTTTGATTAAACAAACCTTATACCTTAATCTTTCTACCTTTTGCCTTTTTTAAATATTTCCTTTCTTTAATTCGCTAACGGCATAATCGCATGCCCTAGCGGTTAAAGCCATATACGTTAATGATGGATTTTGACATGCTGCCGAAGGCATACATGATCCATCGGTTACAAACACATTTTTAACTTCGTGCATTTGATTCCATTTGTTCAACACCGAAGTTTTAGGGTCTTTGCCCATTCTGGCCGTACCCATTTCGTGAATGGCCATACCTGGTGTTGAACCATTATCGTAAGTTGACACTTTTTTGATGCCCGCTGCTTCTAGCATTTCTGCTGCGTCGTTCATCATGTCTTTACGCATCTTAAATTCGTTGTCTTTAAATTCGCAATCAATAGCCAATACAGGTTGTCCCCATTTGTCTTTTTTGCTTTTATCGATGTAAACACGATTTTCGTGATAAGGTAATGATTCTCCAAAACCACCTAAGCCCATGTTCCAGATTCCAGGTGTAGAGATCAGGTCTTTAAAATCGCCACCAAAAGCCAACTCGGCAATGTCATTGTGCCAGCCAGAGCGACTTGCACCACCTTGATAACCAAAACCACGTACATAATCACGTTTGTCGTTGCCTACATTTCTGTAACGTGGAATATAAATTCCATTGGCTCTTTTGCCATAGGTATATTTATCGTCAAAACCTTCTGCCTGACCGGAGGCCCCACAGCGGAAATGGTGGTCCATTAAGTTATGGCCCAATTCGCCACTGCCGTTTCCTAAGCCATTAGGGTGTTCTGCCGAAGTAGAATTTAACAATAAGAAAGTAGTACCCAAAGTAGAACCATTCACAAAAACGATCTTGGCAAAATATTCGATGTGCTCATTAGTCTCGGCATCTATAATGCGTACACCTTTGGCTTTTTGGGTTTCTTTGTCGTAAATAATTTCGTTTACAATAGAGAAAGGACGTAGTTTTAAATTGCCTGTAGCCATAGCCGCAGGAAGGGTAGAAGACTGGGTGCTGAAATAAGCACCAAATGGACAGCCACGGCTACATAGGTTCCTGTATTGGCAACTGCCCCTACCACCATGTTCTACGGTAAGGTTGGCCGTGCGACCAATGGTCATGATCCTTGCTCTTTTATATTTCTCTTCAATACGTTGTTTAACCGATTTTTCTACACAGTTCATTTCCATTGGCGGTAAAAAATGTCCATCAGGAAAGTGAGGGTAGTTTTCTACAGAGCCACTAATGCCTGCAAATTTCTCTGCATAATCATACCAAGGAGCAATGTCTTTGTAACGGATCGGCCAATCTACGCCATGTCCGTCTTTTGCATTTTCTTCAAAGTTCAGGTCGCTTAAGCGGTAACTTTGGCGGCCCCACATCAAAGATTTTCCACCTACGTGAAAACCACGGTACCAGTCGAATCTTTTAACTTCGGTATATGGGCATTCCAAGTCGTTTACCCAAAAACTTTCATTGTATTCTTGATAGGGATAATCTCTTTTTTGGACAGGGTGAGTTGCCTTTTGCGCTTCGGTTAACCTGCCACGGTGTTCAAATTCCCAAGGCTTTTTCATGGCCGTGGTATAATCTTTAATATGTTCTATGTTTCTGCCACGTTCTAGTAGCAATACTTTTAATCCTTTTTCAGTCAGTTCTTTTGCTGCCCAACCTCCACTTATTCCAGATCCTACAACAATGGCATCGTAAGTGTTTTCTGCTGTTGCTTTTATATTTAAGTTCATTATCAAATGGGATAAGGTTTATGCATAAACTCTTTGACCTGGTTTAAGGTCAACACAGCCATCGTAACGGCCAGGGATTTCAACAAATTCATATGCTTTTGTTGCACCCACTTCTGAAGTAAAGAAACCCAACATGGTCAAGTCTCTGGCAATGGCAAAAAACTGAGGTGTTGTTTTTGGTTTCTCTTTGGCTGCCATTGGGTTGCCCGCTTTTTCTTTTTCAGGAGCAGCAGCCTTGGTATCTTGTTCTAGTTTCGCAGCTGCGGCATTTTTATCGTTTTCCTCTTTTTGGGCGGCAACGGTTTCATCACGTACTTTTGTAATGAGCTGTTCGCGTTCTTTTACAGAAATGTCGAGGAATGATTTTCCGAAATCTTTTTTCGATCTGGTTTCAATGTCTTCCAGACCTTTTACAAAGGCTTTTTGAGCATCTTCAGGATAACAATCTTTAACCATCATGGTAATAAATGGTCCTACATTGGCTGCTTTGGCACCAGGCGATTTTTGGGTAGTAGGAATGATGATATCGGCAATTTCAGCAACTAATTTTTCTTGGTCTGTAGTGAAAAGGCTTCCGTTGGTTTTTCCGGGTTCATTACAGCTGTCGAATAAAGTAGCGATTGTGGTGGCAGATAATGCCCCTCCAATTAAAAAAGCGACACTTTTTACGGCTTCTCTTCTGTCCATACGATTATAGTTAGGTTTTGTGCAATTAAATTAATTAAAAAATATGAAGAATGAGCATCTATTGCATTAATTTATAAAGACTCTAGGTCTTAATATTGTACAAAATACACTTAGGTGGATGTGGAGCCAATACGGCAATTGTAAAAATTAGTTTACATTAATAAAACGTTTTACCTATTATAAGGTTTGACGCATTTTTTTACCTTTGTTGCCATACCCATGATTGTATGAACGAAAAGATATTGGTTTTAGGTTCTAATGGACAAATTGGAACTGAATTGGTTACCGCTTTGCGAAAGGCTTATCAGAATGATAATGTAATTGCATGCGATATTAGAAGACCTGATTACGAGACTAAAAATGCTGGGCCATTTGAATTTGTAAACGTTTTAGATAAAGAGATTTTAAAAGAGATCTTTCAAAAATATAAACCGACGCAAGTTTACCTATTGGCTGCGCTATTGTCTGCCACAGGCGAACAAAACCCAAAATTAGCTTGGGATTTGAACATGAACGGCCTGTTGAACGTACTTGATCTGGCCTTGGTGTATAAAACAGCAAAAGTTTATTGGCCAAGTTCAATTGCCGTTTTTGGTCCAAACTCGCCAAAAGAAAATACACCACAATATTGCACCATGGATCCCAATACGGTTTACGGAATTAGTAAATTAGCTGGAGAACGTTGGTGCGAATATTACCATCAGAAATATAACTTGGACGTAAGAAGTATCCGTTACCCAGGATTGATCAGTTGGAAGGCTGCCCCAGGGGGAGGAACAACCGATTATGCGATCCATATTTTTCATGAGGCCTTAAAAAAAGGAAGTTATGCTTCGTTTTTATCTGCAACCACAGAACTGCCGATGATGTATATGGACGATGCGATCAGAGGTACGATCGAGTTGATGGATGCACCAGCAGCGCAGATTGGCATCAGGTCTAGTTATAATTTTGCAGGAGTAAGTTTTACGCCAGAAGTTTTGGCAGCAGAAATTCGTAAACATATACCAGAATTTAAATTAACTTACACCGAAAATGATCCACGTCAAGCTATTGCAGATAGCTGGCCAAAATCTATTGACGATAGTTTTGCAAAAAAGGATTGGTTATGGAAACCAGAATTTGATCTGGCGAACATGACAGAAAACATGTTAAAAAACTTAAAGAAATAAATAAGGTATAGGAATTTGAGGTTGAAGATCTCAACGCTCATCATTCCATACCAAATACTTGATACTAAAATGGGAAGAGCATTCGAATTTAGAAAAGAAAGAAAATTTAAGCGTTGGGCTAAAATGGCTGTACAGTTTACACGTATCGGAAAGGATATTGTAATGGCTGTGAAAGATGGTGGCAGCAGTCCAGAAACCAACTCTCGTTTACGTACCGCAATGCAGAATGCAAAGGCGGTTAACATGCCAAAAGATAGGGTAGAGGCGGCAATCAAGCGTGCTTCTGATAAATCGATGGCCAATTATGAAGAAATCGTATACGAAGGTTATGCTCCACATGGGGTTGCTGTACTGATTGAAACTGCTACAGACAATACCAACCGTACGGTGGCCAATGTGCGTAGTTATTTCAACAAAACCAACGGAACATTAGGCAAAACGGGTTCATTGGATTTTGTGTTTAACCGTAAATCTATCTTCAGGTTTGTACCTACAGAAGATATGGATCTTGAAGAATTGGAATTTGAACTGATTGACGCAGGCTTGGAAGAATTATATGTGGAGGCTGATGAAGAGGGAAATGATGTAGCCGTTGCGCAGGCAGCTTTCGAAAACTTTGGCTCGATGCAAAAGGCATTGGAAGAAAAAGGAATCGAGCTGAAAAGTTCTAAGTTAGAGCGTATCGCATTGTCGCACCACCCGGTTTCTGAAGAGCAAGCATTAGATGTTTTAAAACTAATTGATAAATTAGAAGAAGATGATGATGTACAGGCTGTATATCACAATATGGCTGAATAAAAGGTAGTCTTCTATAGCTAGACAATATATTATATAACGTAAAAGCCCTAAGTAAATTATACTTAGGGCTTTTGTATTTGTAAGGGTGTATAAAACAAAAGGCCGAGACACTAGGTCTCGACCAATTAACTAACTATATAAACTTTACTTTTATTTATGGTTGCTAAACAACCAAGGCAATAATTCTGGTTCTGCAAAGGCAGAATCCCAACTGTTGTGGTTGGCTTTGAGGTACACGTTAAATTTAGGCTCGTGTCCCATTTTTTTCAATTCTCTATAAATGCCAAAAGAAAACTGAGGGCTAACCACATCATCCAGTCCTCCGTGGAAAATCCATAAAGGCACATGTTGGTATTTTTTGGCATTTGCAATATGATGACCACCGCAGATGGCAAAGGCCGCTGCAAAAGTTTTAGGCAAACGCCTTAGGATCTCGAATGTACCCATACCACCCATAGACAAACCACCTACATAGGTCTTATTCTGATCAGCAAAAGGTTTTTTTACCAACTGGTCTGTGAGCTTTAGTAAAAGGCTCATCGATTTTGTTGGCTTTCCATCTTTTACAAAGGTGAAAAAACGTTTAGTGTTGACGATGTCGATCTCTACATTGGCCCAATAGCTTTCTTCGGCGCATTGAGGGAAGACCACAACAGCAGGGAAGTTCTTTCTGAAATCGTCGGTTAAGAACATTTTAGCCCCATGCGTCAACTGCTTTTCATTGTCATTTCCACTTTCGCCCCTGCCATGTAAAAAGAATACAACAGGGTATTTTTTGTTGGCATCAAAATTCTCTGGGTATAGGATTCTATATTTTAACGTATCGTTTCCTTGGATAAAATTCTCTTTTTTAAATTTTGAGAAATCCTGGGCAAGCGCAGTAGAAATAGCAAAACAGCAAAGTAGGAATGGGATGATCTTTTTCATTTTTTTAATCAGATTTCGATTTATTTGGTCAGTTTAAAATCAACTTCTTTTACGTCTCTAGAATTGGCACCGATAAACAATTTAAAATCGCCTGGCTCGGCTACAAACTTTAAATCAGAATTGTAGAATTTAAGGTCTTCTTCCGTAAGCGTAAAACTCACTTGTTTACTCTCGCCCGATTTCAAAGCGATTTTCTGGAAACCTTTTAACTCTTTAACCGGACGGGTAATGCTCGCAACCAGATCTCTGATGTAAAGCTGAACCACTTCCTTGCCATCGTATTTACCTGTATTGGTCAATGTTACAGTTGCCGTAATACTTTTGCCTTTGCTCAAGGTGTTTGAACTTAATTTGATATCGCTAAAGTTAAATGTAGTATAGCTCAAGCCATAACCAAAAGGATAAAGAGGGTCGTTGCTTACGTCTAAATAATTAGAACGGAATTTGGTAAACCATTTTCCTTCTGCCAATGGGCGACCTGTATTTTTGTGTGCATAATACAATGGGATCTGTCCGATGTTCTGAGGAAAAGTTGCAGTCAGTTTTCCCGAAGGATTGACATCGCCAAATAAAACATCCGCAATTGCATTTCCTGCTTCGCTACCTGGGAACCATACGTTTAAGATTGCTGGTATATTTTCTTCCTCCCATTTCAAAGCCAATGGACGACCAGTAAATAAAACCAACACGATTGGTTTACCTGTTTTGGCCAATTCTTTCAACAGGTTTTTCTGTGTTTCAGGAATTTCAATATTGGTTACACTACTGCTTTCGCCACTAAACTCAGAACCTTCGCCTAGTACTGCTACCACCACATCCGATTTTTTGGCCACTTCCAATGCCTCTTTGATCATCTCAGCTTCTGGTCTTGGATCGTGTTTATAAGTAGGGTTATGGATATTTACATAACGGTTCTCTAAGGTAGCATCGGCTAAGAAGTTAGATCCACGAGCAGTGATGATATTTGCCTGGGCACCCAAAGCAGTTTTTAATCCTTGTAAAACGGTGATCGATTTGTCGGCGATATCAGGCATGGCCGCTACGCTCCATGTACCGAACATATTGGCTGTATTGTCCATCAATGGACCAACTAGACCGATGGTGCCAGATTTTTTTAAAGGCAATATGTTGTTTTTGTTCTTTAACAATACAAAACTTTCAGCTGCAATTTCGCGGGCCGATTGACGGTTCTCTGGAGTGAAAACCTCTTTTGCTGCTCTTGATTCATCACAAAACTTATAAGGATCTGTAAAAAGACCCAATTTGTATTTTGCTTCTAAAATTAAGCGACAGGCATTGTTGATCTGCGCCAAGGTTACTTTTTTCTCGGCCAATGATTTTTTTAAGGTACCTACAAATCCATCGCCAACCATATCCATATCTACACCAGCATTTAACGCTAAAGCAGAAACAGTTTGTAGGTCGCCCATTCCATGATCGATCATTTCTGGGATACCTGTATAATCGGTTACTACGAAGCCTTTAAAGCCCCATTGTTTACGCAAGATATCTGTCATTAACCATTTGCTGGCTGTAGCTGGGATTCCTTCTACCTCGTTAAAAGAAGCCATGATGCTCGCAGAACCGGCATCGATAGCGGCTTTATAAGGTGGAAGATACTCGTTGAACATCTTTACCCGGCTCATGTCGCCTGGATTATAATCTCTTCCAGCTTCTGCAGCTCCATAAAGTGCATAGTGTTTCACACAGGCTAAGATCTCGTTATTGGCCTGCAACCTACCTTGAAAGCCAGTTACCATAGCTTTGGCAATCTGCGAACCTAAATAAGGGTCTTCTCCACTTCCTTCAGAAACGCGGCCCCAACGTGGATCTCTGGCAATATCAACCATTGGTGCAAAGGTCCAGTTGATCCCACTGGCACTGGCCTCTACAGCAGCAATCCTAGCTGATTTTTTAATGGCGGCCATGTCCCAAGTACTACTTAAACCCAATGGAATCGGAAATACGGTATGATACCCATGTATCACATCCATTCCAAAAAGCAATGGGATTTTCATTCGGCTGTTTTCTACGGCAATCTTTTGAACAGCCCTTATTTTATCTACCCCTTTGATGTTAAATAAACCACCCACTTGTCCTTCTCTGATATTTTTACTGATGTTAGAACTATTGGCTTGGCCAGTAGTGATATCGCCTGAGCTAGGCAGATTCAATTGACCAATTTTTTCATCAATTGTCATTTTTGACATAAGTGTACTGATGAACTTATCCATTTGTTGTTGAGCTGCGGGAATTGTTTTTTTCTGCTGCGCTACAGCAGAACCCGATATGAAAACGGCTAATAAAAGGAAGTGACTGATTTTTTTCATTGGATTATAATTTGTGTATTATTAGTATAGATAGATTGTAATTGCTTTTATATTAAATGTTTAACCACTTTTAAGTTGATTTAGTCGATGCTTACAAATGCACAGGCACCACAGCCAATGGCCAGGTCTGTACCATTTAAGGTATTGATACCCACACCGCGGGCATGATAGAGTTGAATGGTTCTATAGGAAGCATCTTCTAGTTGTACGGTTCCAGTATAAATATCATCATTATAAGGAATTTGTCCAATCACTGTTCCGCTTGGTGGCGTATTGGCAGGCACACTGTAGTAGTTTCCTTCATCTGTTACGGTATTATATAAATATACCCATGCAGTAGTTGAGGTACTGTTGTAAGCTACAAAGTCTACCATGGTTTGTTTGTTGGTCAACTTTACAGCATTGTTGTGATTTTTGCTGGCCGAAATAGGAGTAGTTATTCCTACAACGATTGCAAATAGACATAAGACTTGAATAATTTTTTTCATGATTTAGGTTTTAAGGTTGAAAAATTATAAAGTGGCTAAACATTTTAAATTTATTTTAAGGCTTAATATCGAGCTGTTTGTATAGTTAAACTTAGTTATTTGATGGCCGGACTGGTAAAACCTAATTTTTTTAATCCAGTTTGTACTTCTGGGGCACCCATAAATAATTTCCATAACAGGCCTGTTCTACCATTTTCGATCATCACTACAATAGGCCCTTGGTCAATACCCAAATAACGTTTTGGAAACCAATTGGCGGTTTCGCTGTAGGCATCGTAAAAACCAAACTCTCCCCAAACTTTATCGCCCAGGTCTTCGTAAAGATGCCTGATCATTTTCATTGATTCTTTTGGAGTGTAGGGATAAGATGACAAGGCTGCTGTTGGTGTAATTACACCTAAGTCATTTGTTGGACTATGGCCAGAATAACCAGTAACAGAATAGCTGGCAGTTAAACCCCATGAGTTTGGCCCATAACCTTTAAACTTTTTAGGGTTTGCTACACAATAATCGTAATTAACCAACGTATGGTTTCTACCTTCTGCCCAATAATCTGCGTAGCGGTCTTTTAAACCACGAGGATCTAAACCCAAATAAGAGTATTGCGACCAGAAAAGTGGCCCTACGCTGTTTTTTTCTCCATTGTGTGCCAATTTGATTGGATGGCCATAAGGACTGATATTGGTGTTGATTTTCCCGTTTCTGGCCCAGCCTTCATGGTATACTTCTGCCGGAATGGTATGGGTAGGAGAGGCTGCAGCCATGATATAAGTAATCAGGCATTCGTTATAACCTTCTAGGGCAAAATTCATTTTCCAACCTACATTTGGGCTCCAGTGCCAATACAATACATTTTTATCGCCGTTTCTGTACCAGCTCCAATCTATGCCTTTCCAAAGTTGGTCTACTTTTGCGGCAAGGGCTTTTTCTTGTGCATTGCCATTTTTAAAATATTCGCGAACACAAAGTAACCCTTGTGCCAAATAAGCCGTTTCAACGAGGTCGCCGCCATCATCAAATTTGCTGAAAGGCTTGACTTTTCCACTTGGGTAAATCCAGTGTGGCCATACGCCATGGAAACGGTCTGCTTTCTCCAAAAAATCAACGCCTTTTTGTAAGCGTTCTAATCCTTGTGCCCTGGTGATGAACTTGCGTTCGATACCTACCAATATCGACATTACACCAAAACCAACGGCACCTGTAGCAATTACATCCTTGTCGTTTTCTCTGTATACATTGTCGCTGTGGAAACGTTCTCTGGCTAAGCCCGAAATAGGTTCGGCACCGTCCCAGAAATAATTAAAAGTTTGTTTCTCTACCAAAGTGAGCAATTGGTCATCACTTAGTTTCTTTTTTTTAGCGGTTTGTGCCTGACAACTCGTTGCGAGTACGATGAGTAAAGAAAGTGTATATAAAAGTTTCATTTGTGTGTGTTTATAGGTTAGGACTTGTAAATCCTAGGGTTCTCATTCCTGTTTTTACTTCTGGAGCGCTCATAAATAGGTTCCACAACAATTTGCTGCGGTGATTTTCGATCATAATGATAATCGGACCTTGGTCTATTGCCAAGGTTGAGCTGGCAAACCATGGGTCGTTTAAGCTAAAAGCATCTACAAAGCCATAGTCTTTCCATATTTTATCACCTAACTTGTAATAAAAGAACTTCAATGCCTGCATAGATTCTGTTGGCGTATAAGGGAAAGAAGATAAGGCTGCGGTTGGTGCAATTACACCTTTGTCGTTTGTAGGAGAGCTTGCTCCATAACCATTAGGGAGGTCGCTTGCGGTCAATCCCCAACAATCTGCACTGTAGCCAGCGTTTTTTAATGGATTGGCTACACAGTAATTATAATTGATCAAGGTATGTGCCTTGGTCTGTGTTTCGTAATTGGCGTAGGCATCGCTTAAGCCCATAGGGTTAATGCCTAAGAAAGAGTAATGTGCAAAGAATAACGGACCACCGCTTGCTGAACCCAATGGCAACTGCACACCATAATAGGTATTGCCATTTTTCATGGCGCCATTTTTTGCCCAACCTTGATCATAAACTGTTTTTGGAATAGACGAGGTAGGAGAGGCGGCAGCCAATACATAGGTAATCAAACATTCGTTCCATCCTTGGATTGGCAAATTCATTTCCCAAGCATTTGTTGGGCTCCAATGCCAATACAATACATTGCTGTTATCTTTTCTGAACCAGGCCCATTCAACACCATTGTAAATGGCATTGATATCTGCCCTAAGGGCAACTTCTGCGGCATCTGAACCACTAAAATATTGCCTGGCTGTAATAAGGCCCTGCATCAGATAGGAAGTTTCAACGAGGTCTGCGCCATTGTCTTTTGCACTAAAAGGGAGTGTTGCACCAGTGTTTCCATCTAACCAATGTGGATAGGCACCATGGTGTCTAGTGGCTTTGTTTTTAAGGAAATCGACAATTTTTTGTAATCTGGCCAAACCTTCTGCTTTGGTAATGAAATTGCGATGGATACCTGTTACAATGGCCATGATGCCAAAACCTGAACCACCAACAGCAATGGTATTGCCTGATGTATTCCTTTCTCGGGCCAAGCCGCTTACGGGATGTGCAAAATCCCAAAAATATTTGAAAGTCTGTTGTTGTACTAAGGTTAACAGTTCATCATCCGTAATGCGGGCAAATTTATCACTGTTGTCTAAACCTGATACAAGGTTGATGTTGATCGGGTTGATCAATCGACCACCACTTGATGATTTTAGATTGTCATTTACAGTTAAAGTATAACTGGTAAAAGACTTGAAATCGCTCTGCGGGGTAATGGTTAATGTTTTGTTGCCATCTTGGAATGAACTGGCAATAGGCATTGCCATACCAGCAGCATCAGTTAAGCTTATTCCATTGGTTACGGTTGAAGTATTGATAGCTTCTGTAAACGTAAACTTGATGGTAGGTTTTAAGTTAAGGCCAGTGTATTTTAGGGTGCCATTGTTTACCCCATTTACTGTAAACGATAAGGAAGTGTCGGTATTTACAGGCGTATCTTTACCGCCTTTTTTACAGCCTGAAAAAATGAGGATGGCCAATAAGAGCTGGACAACATTTAGGGTCTTGATTATTCTCATGCTGTGGGATGTTCAATAAATGCCACAGTAGCTTAGTGCTGCTACTGTGGCAAATCATAGCGTTAAATTATTTTTTGTCTAGATAAAGTTTATACATGGCATTTACAACTGCATCAGGCATAAAAGCATTGTAGATTCTGATCTCGTCGATTTTACCTGTCATGGCGGCATATTCTGTGCTGGTGTTTACCGCTTTGCCTGGGATGACGTTATAGTTACCGCCAATGATAAATTCTCCTGGTTCGTACGATTTGAACAAGTTGTTGCCCACACCTCTGTCAGAATAACTACCGATGTTGATACCATTGGTCAATACATTGAACCTACCTGTTTTTCCGTTGTAGCTCAATACCAAGTGTACCCAATTGTCAGGACCAATCTTTGGAGATAGGGTAGCATTCAAGTTATCTTGAGAACCACCACCTATGGTTGTAAATCTTGGACCTACTTTTAATACATCAATATTGCTGGCAGGATAACCATTGGTATTTAACCTCACATCTAAGCTGCCATCAAACATACCAGGACGTGCAAACTGCATCAACATGGTTCTTTTAGAACCGTTGTTAGAGATCTGGATCCACTGACTGATGGTGAAACTTTTAAAAGGGTCGGTTTTAAAGGCTGCAAACTGCGTTGCATAATAAAGATAGCCTTCGGTTAAACTTAGGGCCTTGCCTTTAAATCCTGTAATCAATGCATCGCCGGCTTTGGCCGTAGGCGCATTGCCACTGATCTTATCTGTGTAGTTGTCATCAAAACTGAAATAGGCAACCAGATTATCTTTAAGGATTTCATCGGTAGTTCTAAAACCACCAATGGTACCTACATAATCATTAGGATCTAACTCTGGCAGATTATTTGGATTGCCATCTTTTTCGCAAGATGAAAATGTTGTGGCGGTAAGTAATACACCTACTGCACAAACTGTTCTATATAAATTTGAAAATTTCATGTTTCTACTATTTTAAGCGATTAGTAACCTGGGTTTTGAGTTAATACACCTTTACTTAAATCAATTTGTTGTTGAGGAATTGGTAACAACCTGTCGCGGTTTGGATTGTAACCAGTTTTTCCAGCAGCTACCATTGCATCTTGATCAATACCCCAACGTACAATATCGAAGAAACGTTCGTGTTCCATAGCCAATTCAACTCTTCTTTCTTGACGGATGGCATTGCGTAATGCAGTTTGGTCTGTTGTAGTTACATCTGGAAGGATGGCATTGTTGCCTGCTCTAGCCCTTGCACGTACACTGTTCAATGCGGCTAAAGCAGCTGTAGTGTTGGTGGTACCACCTAACTCATTTGCAGCTTCTGCATACATCAATACCACATCAGCGTAACGTAAGATACGAACATTCATCCACCAACCACCTCTGTTATTATACATTGCGATATAAGTAGGGTTGGCCAATACTTTTTGATTGTATTTGGTATTAGGTACATCAGTAGGATAAAGCGGTGCAGTTTGTCCATAAATGGTGGTACTTGGTGTTGAAGCCGTGCTACTGTACAAGATGGTTCTTGTTTTGCGTGGGTCTCCAGGCTCATAAGCAGCTTCTAACATTGCACTTGGCATGTTCCAGCCCCATCCTCTGTTCCATTCTGTACTGCTTCCTCTTGTGCCTTGAACACTTGCATATTGGATACCATTGGCAGTAGGTACAGTTGCGCTTGCTGTTCCTTGGATTTCGAAAATCGACTCTTTACTGTTTTCGCCAGCTTCACTAAAAATAGTGTTGTATGGAGTAGACAAGTCATATTGATTAGAAGTCATTACAAGGTTGGCAGTTGCCATTGCTTGCGACCATTTTTGTTGGTACAAGTATACTTTGGCCAAAATACCATTTGCCATCCCTTTTGTTGATCTGCCTACAAATTTTTTGTCCCAAACCACAGGTAGGTTTGTGGCTGCATATTGAAGGTCGCTTTCTATAAAGGCATAGATTTCTGCTGGTGTACTTTGTGGTACATTCGAAGCTACGGCCTGTACCTTATCAATTTTAGGTACTCTACCAAATGCCCTAACCAATACAAAGTAAGAGTAGGCACGTAAAAATTTGGCCTCAGCTTGTGCTTGGATCTTCATTTGGTCGGTAGCGATAATTTCTTTATCGTTTTCAACTTTATCTAAGATCGTATTACATCTGCCGATCATTGCATAATATTCTGTCCACAAACTGTTTACCCTTCCATTGGTTAAGGCAGGGAAATTATCCATGGCAATAACATCAGCTCCACCATCTGTAGGTGTACTACCTTTGTCAGCATCGTCACTTCTAATACTGGTTACTACCATAAAACCATCAGAAACATAGTTATATGCTCTTAAAGCATCGTAAGCAGAAAATAAGAATTGATCGTATGGTGTTCCACCTTGTGGATAAGGATAATTGTCGGCAGTATATGTTCCTTGTCTTTGTGTATCCAAGAAATCTTTACAGCCCGAATTCATAGAAACAAATGCAGCAGCAGTTAAAGCTACACATAGATTTCTTTTATAATTATTAAATATTTTCATCTGATAAAAATTTTAAAATGCTGTCAATTAAAAAGTAATATTTAATCCGAAAGAGTAAACGGCTGGAATAGGATATACCCCATTATCAGCACCGCCACCTAAAATGCTTCCGATCTGTGCTTCTGGTGTGTAACCAGTTGCTTTGGTCCAAGTTTTAAGGTTTTGGCCACTTACATAAACTCTTAGTTTTTGAGCACCTATTTTAGTCATTAATGTTTTACCGAAAGTATAACCCAATTGAACGGTACGGACCTGAAATAATCTCCAGGCTCTAAATAATACGAGCTAAACAAGAAGTTGTTTCCACGTGTATTGTCCAAGATAGGCTCTACATTTGAAGTACCAGGACCAGTCCAAGCATTTAACCTGTTGCTTTCGTAGTTTAAGGTAGCAAAGTTAGAAGTACGACGTTGGGTATAGATCGAGTTACCAGCCACACCTTGTCCTTCGATCAAGGCATCAAAACCTTTGTAACCTAACGAAAGGCTCATGCCATAACTGTATGGAGGGAATGGTGTACCTAGATAAGTTCTATCTAAAGGAGAGATGATTCCATCACCATTCACGTCTTCGTATGCGATATCTCCAAGCTGTGAATTTGAAAATGCCGGCATGCTCAACATGTCTTTAGCTGTTTGATAGATACCTACTTGTCTGTAACCAAAGAAATAACCGATCGATTGACCTGAATTGGTCAAGTTTACACCATTGTTACCTGTAATCTGGAATTCAGTAGTATTACCCAAAGATTCTACACGGTTTTTGTTGTAACTGAAGTTACCTGAAATGCCGTAAGTAAATTCTTTGCCTATTTTATCAGACCAACCTAAGGTTACCTCAACACCTTTGTTAACGATTTCACCCAAATTGGTAAAGTAAGTTAATCCACCTTGAGCGGCAGGTAAAGGGAAGCTGGTTAAAATTCCAGTTGTTTTTTTGTTATAAAAATTGATATCAGTACTTAAACGATTATCTAATGCTCTTACTTCTAAGCCTATATCTGTACCTTCTACCACTTCAAAACGTAGGTTTGGATCAGGTAGATAAGCGTTCTGTACAGCAGTATAGATATTGTCGCCAAATATAGCTGTAGAACCTGTTGAAAGACCTTGTTGATAAAGGTTGCCCGGAACACCGTTTGAGTTTCCTAATCTACCCCATGAGGTACGAAGCTTTAAGTAGTTTATGCCTTTGATATTGTTTTTGAAGAAATCTTCTTCGCTGGCTACCCAACCTAAACCCACACTTCCAAAAGTTCCCCATCTGTTTGCTGGCGAAAATCTAGAACTACCATCTCTACGGATTGTTCCGTTGAAAAGATACTTGTCTTTGTAGGTATAACTTACCCTTGCAAATGCACCGGCATTGGTTTCTTCGCCACCACCACCAGCATTGCTTTGGATATTGTTAGGATTGATGATACCTAAGTACCAAAGATCTGGATCACCAGGTACAACCAAAGTACTATCTGTACGAGAACCACTTACACTTGAATTGGCAAAACGCAAAGAAGTGAAACCAGCTAATGCAGTTAATCTATGACCACCTTCAAATGATTTTTCGTAGGTTAAAGTATGGTCTTGTTGATACCTGTGACTTTCTGATTGACCTTGACTAACCGAAGAACGGAACAAGTTATCTTTGGTAGTCGTAGTTGCTCCTCCGTTTTCACCTACGTTAATAAAAGTGAAAGGTGGACGAGAGAATCCTCTTGAGGTACCAAAAGCATAATCAGCATATAAGGTAGAACGTAAAGTGAAGTTCTTAAGGAATTTTAATTCAGCAAAGATACTTCCATTAAACCTGTAGTTTTTATTGATGGTCGACCTGTTGTTACGTTCTATAGACGCAATAGGGTTTCCAACTTGTGCCCTTTGGAACGAAGGCATTGAATAATAAGTGTTGGCATCTGTTTGAACCGGCACGATCGGCGCTGCCCAAAGTGCATTGGTTAAACTTGCAGCAGTAGGGTTATAGGTAGAATAAAATCCTGTAAAATCGCCACCCAATTTAAATTTATCAGTTACCCTGATCTCTTCACTTAAACGAAGTACAAATTTTTGAAAATTTTCATATTTCAATACCCCGTCTTGGTTGTTATAGCCAAGGTTGATCAAAGTAGTGGTTTTTTCGCCAGTATTAGAAACACTTAAGCTGTTTGAGTTGATCACTGCATTTTGCAAGATCAGGTCTTGCCAATCTGTATTGCCTTTGTAATTACTGAAATCAAAAGGTGCAGCGTTGATATTTGCCAACTGTGTAGAATATAATTTCTTAAATCCATCGGCATCAGTAACATCAATTTTGTTGGTTACTTTTTGGATACCAACGTTACTTGTAAAATTAACACGTGTTTGGCCTTTTGCTGCACGTTTTGTAGTAATAGCAATTACACCATTTGCACCTCTTAAACCATAAATGGCTGATGATGACGCATCACGTAATAAATCGATCGACTCGATATCTGCAGGGTTAAGGTAATCGATGTTGTCTTGTAACAATCCATCAACCACATACAATGGACTAGCGTTGTTTGTACTTGCTATACCACGTATCCTGATTACCGGTTGAGAACCTGCACCACCAGAGTTAACTACAGTTAAACCTGCCACCTTTCCTTGTAGAGAGGCCAAAGGGCTAACTGCAGGCATTTTGGCAATATCATCACCGCTTACGCTAGAAATGGCGCCTGTTAAATCTTTTCGTTTTTGAGTACCGTAACCAACAACCACAACCTGCTCTAGGTTTTGAGTATCGGATTTTAAGGTCACATCAATTTTTGATTTGTTGTTGATGGCAATTTCTTGGGTAAGGTATCCTAGAAAGGAAAATACCAAGGTGCCATTACTCGGAGCACTAATGGTATAGTTTCCGAGGGCATCTGTTTGAACTGCACGGTTTGTTCCTTTTAAGACTACTGTTGCAAATGGAATAGCAATATTGCCATCATCTTTTATATTACCCGTAACTGTGATGTTTTGGGCATTTGCAACACTAAACAAAAACAAACAAAAAAAAGTTAGAACAGAAAATTTTGTAAAGATTTTTTTCATACTGTTATCATATTTGATTTAATTGATTGTTCTAATTTTCTGTTTTTGTTTGGTAACTACAAGTTTAAACACCTATACATTTATACATCAAAGCACAGATGTGTACTTTCACAACAGAGGAAGTAAATTGTGTTTTTAGCCTAAAAATGACGTTTTTAAGCTGATAATAGAAAAAATAGGAGTACTACAAAGCAGAAAAATCAACTGCCTTTAAGTGTCTTTAAAATTAAGTGATGAGAGGTAATGATGTAGTGCTAAAGTTCCATTAAAAACTCAACTAGGTTCTTGTCGTGTGGAACTTCCAGTTTTTTACGCAAACGATACCTGCGTATTTCTACGCCTCTAAGCGATATGTTTAAGAGTGAGGCCATCTCTTTACTGCTCATGTTCATGTGCAGGTAAGCACATAGTTTCAAATCGTTGGGCACAAGACCTGGGTGGTTGGCTTTAAGCTTTTTGAAGAAACTTTCGTGCGCTTCATTAAAACTGCTTTCGAACAGGTTCCAGTCACGCTCATCGTTCATGCCATCATCGATCACCTTTTGTATTTTTCTAAGTTGGTCTTCTGAAAGCTTCTTTCCATTCTCGTCTTTGAGTTTGGTCATCTCTTCACTTAGTTTCTGGAGTAGCTCGTTTTTGTAGACTAGGCTCATGGCCGAATTGGCCAATTCTCTATTTTTGCTGGCCAATTCAGCCTGCAATTTTTCTGTTCGTAGTTTGATGATCTGTTTTTCTGTAGCTTCTGCTTCCTTCTTTAAAAACTCTTCTTTTTCTGCCTGGAGTTTTAGGGTAATGGCCTGCTGGTCTTTGTTAAGTTTGGCTTCATAGATGCGCTTGCCAGCTATCAATGCCACTACACCTACCAAAGCATAAAAAGCAATTGCCCAATTGCTGCCATACCAAGGTGGCAATACCACAAATTCAAAGTTGGTAGTTTCGCTGATTGTTCCTTCATCTAGCTTAGCCCTTACTTTAAATACATAACTACCTCTGCCCAAATTGGTAAAATCTTTTTGGGTAGCCGAACTCCAATCAGACCATTGTTTAGAATAGCCTTCTAAATAATATTGGAACTTGATCTTGGCTTGACGGTAATACGGAAGAGAGAAGGAAATACGGATATTATTTCTACTAAAAGGAATCTCTATGGTTTCTTCACGGCTTCCATTTTCGGTAATGCTGCTGTATTTATCTGTAATGTCTTCAACTTTTCTGATCAATACAGCAGGTAGTTTTGTAGACTTTGCCTTGTTTTCTGTATTGGTAGTATTGTAGATTACAAAACCATCGTCAACGCTGATCAGGTAGATCTTGCTGCTGATCTGACTAATGTTTTCATAATATTGTACCATTCGCCCATCCAAGATGCTGAACCTGCTCGAATCGATAGAAATCTTGCCGGGTTCGGTTAAATTGACCAAACTCATCTTGCCATGGTTGATGAACCAATATTTCTTAAATCCGGCATTGATGATTTTGTTGGAAGAATAGAAACTACCAATATTCTTATTTAACGATTCGTAGGGTTTAAAACTATTGTCGATCTCATCGTAGGTTAAAAAGCCAGAATCAGAAGAAAATATGATCTTGTTTTCTACATTGAAGATATTAATGTTGAAGTTTCCAGGAAGGCCATTCTTTTCATCGAAGTATTTGATACTGACAGCTCGTTTCAAGTCGGGGCTTAAAGTAAGTTTATACAATCCTTTATAAGCGTGACTAACCCAAATGTCTCCTTTGCTATCCTGTTCTACATAACGTGAAGGTTCTCCAAAACCCGTGATCTTATGGCTAAATTTCCAGTTTCCGGCAGCATCTTTGGCAAAAATGACCAATCCGGTATAGGTACCCTGGATCAGGTAATTGGGATTTGAATTTAGCTTTTTGATGGTCCAACCTCCGCTAACGATCGATATTTTGTCCATTCGATCGCCAACAATATTAAACGTCCCATCGTTATGGCCACACAATAGCTGGTTGTCTATTCCACTGAGGTCCCAAACCTGTCCCTGAGAGTTCGGGATCAAATTTGAAATCAAAAGAATTGAACAGGTTTCCATCTTCAGGTATCCAAGGGCTCCAAAACAAACCTTGATTGGTGCCCAAGTAGATCTTGTTCTTTACGATCAAGCTAGAATAAACGGTTCCAAACTGCCCGGCTTTATCGAAGTAAAAGTATAGGGGAGAGTTCAGTTCTACCCTGTCGATGCCATTGTCTAGGCCAGCCCAAAGATTCTGTTCATTATCGGCATACAGGCTTAAGATGGTATTGTTCTGTAATCCACTTGATTTATTAATGCGCTGTACCACTTTGCCATTTTCATCAATAATGATCAATCCGTTTAAAATCGTGCCGTACGCATAATATTTATCCAAGATCCTTACCCCATTGTTGAGCTGGTAGGTTTTTAAAAACCAATTGGCAGGACTGTTTAATGGGGTAAAACTTTGGCCATCGTAGATAAAAAGACCATTTTTACTGGTGCCGATGATAAAACTGTTGTTTTTATAAGGTAAGATAGAGAGGATTCCAGTGTTGCCCAATATTTCACTTCCTGCCAAGGGTACAAAGTTTTTTCCTTGTAACTCAAAAAGACCTTTTCCCAATACTTCGGCAAAAAGCCTCTTATTGGCCTGATGCAAAAACAAAAAAGCATTGGGTGCTTTAAGTACGACTACTTTTTTATGCTCATAGATATAAATGGTAGAAAAGGATTGAAAAATGATGCGTTGTCCATCAACATATATTTTCCAGATCTCGTCAGTTAATCGGTAAGGTTGTGGAATAAGTTTAACCAATGAATTATAACTCAGTTTTTTGTTCTTATACGACCAATATCCGAACTCACCAAAACTGCCTGTGTAAATTGTTCCATCGCTGCCAGCAGCTACAGAGCGTACGATCTGGCGGTTTGGCATCTTGTATTGTTGCCAATATTTTCCATCATAAGTTAGCAGTCCTTCGGCATTACCAAAATACATGATGCCATTTTTGTCTTTGGCAATAGACCAGTTTTGGTTACCCGATAAATAAGATGATTTTGGATAATTCTGAACGTAGGGAACCCCAATACTTTGGATGTCGTTGGCAAAAACACCACCAGACAATAGCATGAAAATAAAACAAATGATAAAACGACCGAAAGTATTGTTTTTCATGTATGTAAAGGAGCTGCTAGTCAAATTGTTGTACAAATTAAATAATTAATAGGGATAAAAAACAAAACAGTACTTATTTCTTGATAAAGGCAAAAAATACGGCCAAGATAATAAGTACGAAAGCTACAACATGGTTCCAAGCAATCTTTTCCGTCTTAAAAAACAGGATGGAGAAAATAAGGAATACGGTAATTGAAATGGCTTCTTGGGTTACCTTCAATTGCATTAAACTAAATGGCCCACCATTTTCCTTAAAACCATATTTATTGGCAGGTACCTGGAAGATATATTCGAACAAGGCAATGCCCCAACTAATGGCAATGATGCTTAAAAGGCCGAGGCTTTTACTCCACTCCATATCTTTGAACTTTAAATGGCCATACCAGGCCAAAGTCATAAAGGTATTAGAGATCAAAAGGAAGACGATGGTTAAAAAAGCACGCATATTATCAAATAGTTAATGGATAATTTTTGAAATTTATAAAATCTATTTCGTAATCATACCCAAACCATTTACAAAATCTATGCTAAACAGAAATCTACCTTGCAGTGCAAGGTCAATAAACTATTTTGGCTTTAGCTTTTAGCTACTGGCTGAGGCACTTTTACATAATAACCTGTTCCATCATATGGACGCTTACGCGGATGTGTGGTACAGGCTATAGAACAACAGCCTTGTAGTTCATCACCACATTCATCACACTGTGTAAAATGCTCATTGCACTCTGGATTGGCACAGTTGATCATTTTAGGCGTGGTTTTGCCGCAGTTTAAGCAGGTAGAAACAATAACTGGGTTTACAGAATTTACATCAACGGCAATTCTATTGTCGAAAACATAACATTTGCCATCAAAATCTTTACCACCGGCTTCTTTACCATATTTGATGATCCACCATGTAATTGATACACATCTGTAAAACCATGATGTAACAATAAGGCAGAAGCTTTTTCGCATTTGATCCCACCTGTACAATAAGTCATCACTTTTTTGTCTTTGTATTTGGCCAAAGCCTCGATCTGGTCAGGGAAATCACGAAAATTCTCAATATCTAAAGTTACGGCATTTTTAAACTTGCCGAGGTTATGTTCATAATTAGAACGTACATCTAATACCACCACATCGTCGCGGTCTAACATTTCGCTAAACTCTTTAGGCTCCAGATATTTTCCTGTCCTTTCGTTGGGATTGATGATACTGGTATCACGCAGGCCAGAGTGTACGATTTCTGGTTTGTACCTGCAATGCATTTTAATAAACGAAGGCTCTTCAACCTCATCTATTTTAAAATCGGTTTTGGCAAATCTTTCATCGGCCTTAACATGGGCCATATAAGCTGCGCAGGCTTCAACAGTACCAGAAACAGTACCGTTTAAACCTTCTTCGGCAACGATGATCCGGCCAACCAATCCTAAAGATTTACAAAAAGCCAAGTGGTCTGCAGCAAATTGTTCTGCATCTGCTATTGGAGAATAGCAATAATAAAGTAGGGTGTTATATGTTGTCATAATTCATTGATACCGCTGCAAACGGCGTTTAATGCGGGCAAAGATAATAAAAAAGATGGAGGGTAAAAAATAAGGTTTAGGACCTTATACCCTAAACCTTATCATTGATGTATGGATTGACTTTATTTAAAAGCCATAGGTGATCCTAACTCCTTGTTCTACTTTTTTATTGCCATCATAGGCATAACCATAACTTACGCCAAAACCTAAACGTTCAATACCGAAATAGAGTTCTTTATAGTTCTTTTTGCTAGGTTGGGTCAGGTAGTTGATACCGATCATCTCTTCCAGTTTTAACTTGCGCAACAATGGAATCTTATTGATAAAGAAACCTGCGAAATTATGTTCGATATGTGCCTCTACATATTGTTTGTCGGTACTGTATTGATAAAAATCAAGGTACCTGAATTTTCTCAGGTTAGGAGGGAACACGGTAGAGTTGTTTCCTCTAAAATGTTTGCTATCTGGATAGTATACCGAATTGTTGTTCAAGAATTTCCCGGCACCTACTACAAAAGAGGTATAACCAAATAGACCCGCACTGATGCGCTCTTGATAGATCTCAACGCTTAACAAGTCGTAATCTACATCACTACCCAATATGCTCTTGATTCCCTTCCTATAACCCAAGCTTAGACGTGGAAACCTTGATTCTTGGTAAAATTTGCCATCAGGTCTGGTAATATACGTCTGTCCAATAGTGTAGGTAAGGTCTGCAGCAACGTTAAACGAGCTATAAGTTGGAAACAATGGTATTTCGGCATCGGGTGTAAATGGATTGTTTGAAGTATATTCTTCATCCTTAACATCTCTAAACTTATAGTCGCTGGTATTTTTTAAGGTGTAGTTTTTCGAATAGTTGATAGACACCGTACCTTGCAGACCATCGGCTAATTCTCTTGTGGTAGCCACAGTAGCATATTCCTTTTTATAGAATTTAGAAAGGTTTCGTTCAAATAATAACGAGTTGAAGGTATTTGAACGCAAACTCATAGATCCATATCTATTCAAATCAGAAATTGCGCTACCAAAACTGGCACTGATACTTGCCCGCTTTACAGGGTCGTAATAATAGTTACCAGTGATATTACCAGTAAATGTACGATTGGAAAACCCATACCTCACCTCAGGGTTGATGCTGTAGTATTTTCTGTCCTCCAAGTTTTTCCGGTAGGTTACACCATATTTAAGGGCCAATCCTTCAACAGTATTGAAAAATACCGAAGCAGCAATCGGGTCGAAATAGATGAATTTTTTATTATATCTGTCATTGATGCTGTAACCAGTTAAGAACAGTTTTCCTAAGCCAAACTTGTTGTTTTTCTTTTCCAGTGAATCCAGATAATGCTTAGAGGTTTTGCGCAGGGCGATACTGTCTTTTTTCTTGTAGTCGAACTTTTCCTCGTCTGTTAACGGGATGGGCCTGTTGTTCATCCAATACAATGAATCTTTTTTGTTGACCGCTCTGGTTACCTTTAAGATTTCTGCCGTAAAATGGTTTTTGGCAAAATTTGGATGGATATTGTAATTGCTGTAGATACCCACATAATAACCTTCAAATTTAAAACCTAGTACATTGCCTTTAAACTGGAATTTGATGGTAGATGGCATATATACATTTTCAACCTTGTTGTATTGTTGACTGATATTTAAAGTGTCTACAAAATTAATTCCAGCACTCTGTGTCAGATCAAGGCTTGTGCCCATCAATCGCCAACTGTCGTCGGCAATGTAAACTATACCTCTAAAAACAGGGTCGTTCTTTCTGCGGGGGATCACTTCAATCTTATTGATCGTTACCCCATTTTCCTCAGAAGTACCTAATAGTTTGTATCTATAGTAAAATAAGGCATTGTCGGCAATTGGCGATACAAAGCTTCTTGAGCTTAGTCCACTATTTTCCAACATCAGGTTTTCGTAAAAATTAATGATCAGGTCAGAGGCCTTATTGAAGCTGAAAGAGTTGTTACGTCCAGATACCTTAGAAGAAACCATTTCTTCGTGGATCTTGTTCGGACGTTTAAAGCTGAATATAGATTGCGATTCTGATAAATATAAGATACCTCTTCTATTGGTGTCTAATTCCAACATTTTTTGGATGTCCTGTCCAAAGAATTTTTTAGGTGCACCCACCAATTTTTGCAGCCCTTTGATATAGACGTCGCTGCTAAAAGATTCAACCTCATTTAAGTGTTTCTTCCTGTTTTTGATGGCTTGTCTGATCATCTCAAATGCCGGGTCTTCAGCATTTGGCCTAACCACAATGTCTTTTAGCGTATAACTTTCATTTGCCAAGGTCTGGTTTGCAACCACATCGCCAGTTACATTGATGCTTCTTTCGGCTGTTTTATAACCAATCGCTTTATAGATCAAGGTTACGGTGCCTTTGTCTACAGTTAACTGATATTGACCATCAACATTGGCCGAAGCACCCTTGGTAGAGTTTTTAAGGTAAACAGAAGCAAAGGGAACCACATCTCCATTGCTATCAGTAATCTTTCCACTAATTTGGTGTTGTGCCATTGCAGTACTAAAAGTTGCTAGGCATAGTAAGAGTAGGAAGTAGGTTTTCTTCATATAGGGTTAAAGATAGAACATCAGGTTTTGAATTAACGCAAATAAACTGTTAAAGTTTGTTAACTGGTAATATATTATATTTGTAGAGCCATTTTTCGGAATAATGGTTGCATCAAAAAAAAATAAATATGTATAAAACATTACAACCCGTTCTACAAAAAGAACTTGAAGAAATAGAAAACGCTGGATTGTTTAAACGTGAGCGAATTATTATAACCCCTCAAGGAGCTGATATCAAAGTAAGTTCTGGAGCTGAGGTGATTAATTTTTGTGCCAATAACTATCTGGGTCTGTCATCTCATCCTAAGGTGATCGAAGCTGCCAAAAAAGCCATAGACGATTATGGATATGGAATGTCATCAGTTCGTTTTATCTGTGGTACACAAGATATACATAAAGAATTAGAAGCAAAGATCTCCGAATTTTTAGGTACGGAAGATACCATTTTATACGCGGCAGCCTTTGATGCCAATGGCGGTGTTTTTGAACCTTTGTTCAATGCAGAAGATGCCATCATTTCTGATGAGTTGAACCATGCTTCGATCATAGATGGAGTTAGGCTTTGTAAAGCGCAACGTTTCCGTTATAAAAATAGCGATATGGAAGATCTGGAGCAACAATTGATTGCAGCAAAAGACTGTAGACATCGGATCATCGTTACCGACGGAGCCTTTTCTATGGATGGCTCTGTGGCCCCATTAGATCAGACTCTGCGATTTGGCCGATAAATATGAAGCCCTGGTTATGATTGATGAATCTCACTGTTCTGGCTTTATCGGTAAAACAGGGAGAGGTACCCACGAACATTTTGGAGTAATGGATAGGATCGATATCATTACAGGAACTTTGGGTAAGGCATTGGGTGGTGCATCTGGCGGATTTACTTCCGGTAAAAAGAGATGATCGATATGTTGCGTCAGCGTTCTCGTCCATACCTTTTCTCAAATACCTTGGCGCCAGCAATTGCAGGTGCTTCTGTAGCTGTTTTAGACATGTTAAGTAGCACAACAGCCTTACGCGATAAATTGGAAAGCAATACCAAATACTTCCGAGAAAAGATGACAGCTGCTGGTTTTGACATCAAGCCAGGTTTTCATCCTATTGTTCCAGTAATGTTGTACGATGCTAAGGTGGCCCAAAACTTTGCCGCTAAAATGCTCGAAGAAGGAATCTATGTAATTGGTTTCTTTTATCCAGTGGTACCTCAAGGTAAAGCAAGAGTCCGTGTTCAATTATCGGCAGCACATGAGCAGCACCATTTAGACAAAGCCATTGCTGCATTTACCAAAGTTGGTAAAGAACTTGGTGTAATTAAATAAGATGTAATGTATTTCTGGTTCGTGTTTGCACGAACCAGAAAATGTCTCATAAAACGTAATCCATAACCATGAAGAGTTTCCCTAAAGTATTGTTTGCACTTACTTTTTTAGTAGTAATCATCAGCTCTTGTAAAAAGGATGAAGCAAGCCCAGCAACCCCAAAAATTGTAACCGAGGCCAAAACAATACTGAATGTTGCTTATGGTAACCACGGGTCTAAGATCGATGGATGTGTATTTGCCAACCAATCGCACAGCCAATACAGGTGTGGTGGTTTTTGTGCATGGTGGAAGTTTTATTGGAGGTGATAAAAGCGATTTCACCACTTTTGTAAAAGAACTGGTAAGAAATGATTATGCAGTTTTAAATATCAATTACAGATTGGTAGATGCTACAGGTTTAACAGATTCGCCAACTAAACATAGACCGAGTGCAGTATTGGTACAAGATCAGGTAAGTGATGTAAGTGAGGCCGTTGATTATGCCATTTCGCATGCCAAAGAATGGCAGGTAAGCGAGAGTAAAGTTGCGCTTGCTGGGCATAGTGCAGGGGCAACATTGGCTTTACTATATACGTATAGCACCCGAAATACCAACAAGGTAAAAGTGGTGGCAAATCTGGCAGGTGCTTTAGACCAAACATTTTCAGATATCCCTTTTTATTATTACTTATTGCCAGACTATATCTTGGAAGCAGGTTACCGTTATACAGGTTACGAAGCTGAGGTTGCAAATGAGCAATATTATAGGGCAATCAGTCCATTATATACGGCAAATGCCAACCAAAAGATACCTACTTTAAATATCTTTCCAGAAAATAATGCGGTAGGTTTGTTGCCCAAACAAGGCAGGGCTACATTCGATGCCTTTACCGCAAAACTGAATAGCCTAAATATTCCCAATAAATTTGTGATGGTAGCAGGAGCAGACCATGAGTTTACAAAAATGGGCAATTTTGATATTGTATTAAATGAAACGATGGCCTATTTAAATGCCAATTTAAAATAGCAGGCAAATTGAGATAGACTTTTTATCCTTCTTAGTTCATTTTCTTGTAATAAATACGCTTCAAGATCATTTTTGGACTCGTTGGCTGTAAAATATTTCTGATAAATGCTGTATCTTTGGCAGATGTTACAAGACCAGATCACACAATATACCGCAGAGATCAATGCATTTGACACCACAAGTGCCGATGAGCTGGAGCAATTCCGTATTCGTTTTTTAGGAACAAAGGGCATTATCAAAGATATTTTTGATGAATTTAAAGCCGTTTCTCCAGAAGAAAAGCGGACACTTGGAAAGGTATTAAATGAGTTTAAGCAATTGGCAGAAGCTAAATATCAATCGATAAATGAACTTGTTGCCAGTTCAGGCCCAAAAACCGAAGACTCAGGGATGGATTTAACCTTGCCGGGCGAAGGATTTGAAGTTGGTGCACGCCACCCGCTAGCCTTGGTAAGAAGAGAGATGATCGAAATCTTTAACAAATTAGGTTTTAGTGTGGCCGAAGGTCCTGAAATAGAAGACGATTGGCATAACTTCTCAGCGCTGAACTTCCCAGAAGAACATCCTGCAAGAGATATGCAAGATACCTTCTTCATTAAAAAAGGAGGAGAGAAAGGCGATATCGCTCTTCGTACGCACACTTCATCAGTACAAGTGCGGATGATGGAAGCTGGTCAGCCGCCTTTTAGGGCTTTGATGCCAGGTCGTGTATACAGAAACGAGGCAATCTCGGCAAGAGCACATTGTTTCTTCCATCAAGTAGAGGGTTTGTATGTAGATGAGAATGTATCATTTGCCGATTTGAAACAGACCCTGTTCTATTTTGTTCAAGAATTGTATGGCGAAGGTACCAAAGTACGTTTCCGTCCTTCTTATTTTCCTTTTACAGAACCATCTGCAGAAATGGATATTTCTTGTACCATCTGTAAAGGTGCAGGTTGCCAGATGTGTAAATACAGTGGTTGGGTAGAGATTTTGGGCTGTGGCATGGTGAGTCCTAATGTTTTGGAAAACTGTGGCATAGATTCAAAAAAATATAGTGGTTTTGCATTCGGAATGGGTATTGAGCGTATCGCCAACTTGAAGTTCGAAATCAAAGACCTGCGCTTGTTCTCAGAGAATGATGTGCGTTTCTTAAAACAATACAAGTCGACTGTTATTTAATTCCGGCTGTTATGGTTTAATGCCATGCGCAAACCTTACCGTTAACAACAAATAAGATGCAAATGAAATATGTAGTTGGTTTGTTATTTATCCTTATTCTTGGTGTTTCTTGTGGAAAAGAAAGAAATCTGGTACCCAATGTGCCCGTTAATTTCAGTTCGCCATTAACAGATCCAAGGTTGAGCAGGTTAAGTACGGCTGGCGGCGCGGTAAGCCTTACAGGTTATGGTGTTGCAGGACTGATCATTTACCGTAGGGCAGACAATGCCTATGTTGCTTATGACCGTTGCAGTACCGTTAATCCAGAACAAAAAAACCCGATTAACATAGACGATCCTAACCTCACCGCTACAGATCCAGTTTCAGGGGCTAAATATTCATTGTATGATGGCAGCCCAGTAAAAGCACCAGCTAAAACATCATTAAGACAATACAGCGTTACCATTGCAGGTAATACTATACAGGTAACAAATTAATGGAACCAGAAAAAATAAAAGAAAGTATAATCCGAGCTGCCAAAGAGCTCTTTCGTAAATATGGTTACCATAAAACCAGCGTAAATGAAATTGCCAAAAAAGCACGCATCGCCAAAGCAACCATTTACAAATATTTTGATAGTAAAGAACAGGTTTTAGATGCCATCTTAATGGATTACCTGGATGTAAACCTGCACGAGATCTTAAGTAATAAAGTACAGTTTGCCAACGAAGAAGAACATTTAAAAGCTTTGGTAATGAAGACCTGCCGCTTATCTTACACTGTTTGTAATGAATTTATAGGTTGGGATTTTGTTCGGGAGAATGCCAACTCGCAAGAGTTTCTTAAGCATCTTTCAGATCAGTTGGAAGCACTTTTATTGTCGGCCTACCTAGAGTTAGACCACTTTAAAAAGAACCCAGCGCGTAGAGGAGGGTTGGCCTTTTTGTTAAAGGCGAGTAAAAGCATTGTGTTTTCTTTTGCCTTTACTTCTGTTAGTGATGCCGATGTGCGTAAGAATTTTGTAACCTTCCAGAAAGAAATCTTGCCTTATTTGGTAAAAGCGGCATTATAAGTAAAAAGTTAATCTTTCCATTCTCATGGATTTAATGGAGTTTTGACAGATTTAGTAAAGTCAGTCTTACAGTAAATAAGAGGTTAAACTTATTATTCGATAAGTTGTGTATAGATTCTAAAGATCTTTATCGCCTTCGTAGATATAAGATACGTTGTACCAAGCCACAAGGTCATTGCTATTGGTCATCTCTGTTAGAGATTTGAAATTGGCCCCTTCAGAACGGAACATATTTTGAGCTAAAGTTAAGCCATGTTCTGTACCTACCGCTGCTGTAAGGTATGGAGGACTTACTCGGGTATAAATATAGAAAGTCATACTATAAGCCAAGCGCTTTTTTGATTTAATACCATATACTTCCCAAGTATTTACATATCTATTATGCCCTTTTAAAGTATCGCCACTGAATTTATACTTTAGCATATCTACTTCAACACGTTTAGGGAGTTGTGATAGTGAATCTTTAGATTTAAAAATGAGTTGGTTTGGTGGTGTGAAATTTTTTAACCTGTCTAAAAATAATGCTTCTGGTGTATATTCTTTTGAAACGTCTTTTCCTCCATTTGGATCACCCTTGTAGACTTTAAATTCAGAAACTTCCATTTTGCCAGTATAATTAAAGGTGGCAATAGGTAAATTGTTTGGCTGTGGTTGTCCGGGCTCTTGTTTTTTACAAGACGAAAGTAAGCTCAATATCAATAATGATAGGAGGGGTAGGTATGTTTTCATATTTTCAATAGTAGATGTTTCAAATCTAGCTAAATTCATGAGATGTAAAAGTTAAGGTTTTGTTAAGGATTTAACAGTTAATTGAAGCCTATAGATAAGATTACTTTACAGAAAATTAACATATACCGTTTTGGTTTTTGGTTCATAATTTGCTATATTTGTATTATTATCAACATAATATCAAAATGAGTAAAGAGGTTTTAGAAATTTCTGTAATGGTTGATGAACAATTTGACATGAGTTTTAACTTGGTTGAAGGCTTTTTTGGATTAATCCTTAAAGTTTTTGGGAAGTAAGAAAACCTGTTGATTGTTTCAATAAACGAGTTGCCAAACTCGATAGGGGATGTATGTCCTAAAAATAAAATCAATACTCTATCCTTTAGCTATTTTATACCTTAAACCTTAGGCCTTCAAGCTTCCATCTCTTTACCTCCTAGCTTTTTATTATATTTGCAACAATGAGTAGAAACAGAAGAAATGCTGAGCCGATCCGGATCAGTGGATTGAGCATTATTGATATTGCCGAAGAAGGTAAAGGTGTGGGCAAAGCCGACGAATTGGTCATTTTTGTAGATAAGGCCGTTCCTGGCGATGTGGTGGATGTACGTTTGGTTAAAAAGAAAAAAAACTTTGCCGAAGCCATCATCGAACGGTTAGAAACACCTTCAGAATTTCGTCAAGACCCCTTCTGTAGTCATTTTGGTACTTGTGGAGGCTGTAAATGGCAACATATGGATTACGATGCCCAACTTCGTTTCAAGCATAAAAATGTAGAGGCCGCGTTACAACGTTTGGCCAAAATTGATACCACGGCAATGGAACCGATCTTAGGTTCTGCAGTGAACAAATATTACCGTAACAAGTTAGAATATACCTTCTCTAATAAACGTTGGCTAAATGCCAGTGATATGGAGTTTGAAGCCGAGGGAAGAGAGATGAATGCTTTAGGTTTTCATGTTCCCTTGCGTTTTGATAAGATCTTGGACATCGACCATTGTTACCTACAGGCCGAACCTAGCAATAAACTGCGTTTAAGTGTAAGGGAATATGCCCTTAACAATGGATTGAGTTTTTATGATTTGCGCAACCACGAAGGTGCCTTGCGTAACCTGATCATCAGAACTTCATCAACAGGAGAGGTGATGGTGGTAGTGGTATTTGCCTATACTACACAAGAAGAGATTGATGGCTTAATGGAGCATTTAAAAAATACGTTCCCTGAGCTTACTTCATTGTTATATATCGTCAACCAAAAAAAGAACGATACCATTTTTGACCAAGAAGTGATCACCTATGCAGGTAGAGACCATATTTTTGAAGAGATGCCGGTAGATGGTTTAGCTGGGGGAGTGGTGAAATTTAAGATTGGTGCAAAATCTTTCTATCAGACCAATTCCGAACAAGCTTTCGAATTGTATAAAATAACAAAGGAATTTGCCGATTTTAAAGGTGACGAACTGGTTTATGACTTATATACGGGAGCAGGTACGATTGCCAACTTTGTAGCTGGCAATGTTAAACAGGTTGTAGGAATAGAATATGTGCCTACGGCGATAGAAGATGCAAAGTTCAATTCGGCCTTAAACGGGATTGACAATACCATTTTTTATGCAGGTGACATGAAAGACATCTTAACGCCTGAGTTTATTACTGCCCATGGCAAACCTGAAGTGGTAATCACCGACCCACCTAGAGCTGGCATGCATGCTGATGTGGTAACCCGTTTGTTAGAAATGGAAGCACCAAAGATTGTGTATGTAAGTTGTAATGCCGCTACGCAGGCACGTGATCTGGCCTTGTTGAAAGAAAAATACGATGTGGTACGGATCAAACCAGTAGATATGTTCCCACATACGCAACACGTAGAAAACGTGGTTTTGTTAAAACTTAAATGATGAACAAATTTTGCATTTATTTGGTAACCCTGGTTTTGCTGACTGCTTGTAACAGTAAGCAAACAGCAAAAAATGCCACAGCTACTGCAGCTACCACTCCAAGTGGTTTTACTGTAGATTATGGCAAACAAGAGGTTGATACGATACTATTGAGTAAAACGGATTCGGCTTTTGTGGTGAAGAATAAAGCAATTAAAGATGATATGGGTGATAAGCAAAAGGATTATACCATACAGGTTTATTTTACCAATCTAAAATGGCCTAAACTTTCCTTTAAAAATGCAATTGGAGCAGATTTGGTATTGGCAGGAGACCTAGATGGCGATCATCAGACAGAATTATTATTGAGGCCGGAGTGGTTTAGCAGCTGTTGGTCTACCGTAAATCTATTCTCGTTAAAGAACAACGCTTGGAAATTGGTTAAAAACGGCAGCATGTATTTCTGTTCCGACCAATATCCGTTAAGCAAAAGAGTGGTTAAAACAGCTAGCGGTTATGGTTTATTGACCGACAGTTTAACCGATGATAAATTTATTACCTTAAAGAAAACGATCAAGTTTTAAGATATGGAATCGGAAGAGTTATTGAATAATTTTGGCCAAGATGGAAATGGCGAAAACAAAGAAAAGAAAAAAAGTCCACTGATCAGTTTAGAAAAGGACCTCACGTTTTACGCAGATTCGATCAAAGAAGTTGCAGTAGAGATCATGGTAGAAGGGATTTCAAAGACCCCAATTTTTATAGCCCATCAACATCAGGTAAGTATCGGAGAAGTGATCTTAAATAAAGAAGACCTCAATACTGATTGGACGATACAGGCATCCACACTTGAAGAATTTATACAAAAAGGTATAATCCACCCAGATAAAAAAGAGCAGTTTCTAAAAAGCTATAAAAAGCCCGAAAACTACATGTGTGTTTTCGTAGTGGTGCCAGAAGGGGCCAATTTTATCTATTACCCTTATCCTAAAAGTGCTTAATTAGCTATTGATATAACTTTCTAGTTGGGAAATGGTCTGCTTTTGATCAGCGATGATAAATTTAACCACATCACCAATAGAAACCATACCTATCGTTGTACCATCTGTCATCACTGGTAAATGTCGAATGTGCTTGTCTGTCATGATCTGCATACAGATTTCTATACTGTCTGTTGGTCCAACAGTAATTGGTGTGGTGGTCATGGCATCGCTGATAGGGGTATCTTTTGATGATTTGCCATGGAGTACGATTTTTCGGGCATAATCACGTTCTGTAAAAATTCCTAATAACTGTGCATCTTCCATGATCAGCAAAGCACTGATGTTTTTCTCCGTCATTATCTTTAGCGCTTCCAAAACGGAGGTGTTGGGTACAACACTGTAGAGCTGAACAGGTTTGGCGTTTAAGATTTGTTGAACTGTTTTCATAATCAGTTGTTTATTAGCTACTTAAATTTAACTTAAATAAACAGAAATAACAAGTGAGAAATGGCAACAGTTATAAACAATAGTTGTTTTGCTTTATATATGAATGGTGGTTCTTTGTCTATCTTTCCAAAGCTGATATTTCTCCAAGTCTTTGGCAATTTGTTTGTAAACCAGTGTCAAGATGTAGATATCATCAACAAAACCTAAACCAGCTATAAAATCTGGGATCAGGTCTATGGGCGAAATAAAATACAACAAGCCTGCGATAACCACCATAATTGAACGTTTGGAGACATGTGTATAACTTCCATTGGCATAGTCTTTTGCCAATGCAAAAAGCAATTGCAATTGTTCCCATATTTCGGTTAAGGCGCCTTTGTTGGTGGTCGCTTTTTTAAGCCCTTCCTGAAGTTTTCCTAATGTTTGATCTTTATCTTTGATCAGCTGTTTGGCTTTTTTGCCAAATGAATTAAAAAGGGTTTGAAGTCGATTGCGATTCATAGGTTTATCGTTTAGGTTATACTGTCAATAAACGTACCTAAATAGATTGTCTTATGGCATTTGTAGATAATAGTGGTCTGGTCTTCGACAGGCTCAGACGGATAGCGCTATAGATTCTCAGTCTGAGTAAAATAAAAAAACGCTTTTATAAGTTTTATCCAACAGTATTTTTGTCATTCTGAGTGAAACGAAGAATCTACTATGATGAATTTTATCTATGGAGATTCTTCACTGCGTTCGGCATGACAAATTGGATAAACTGTTTAGTATTATAAAGATGAAACTATCAGTACAACAATATATTATATAGTATTTTTGTCATTCTGAGTGAAACGAAGAATCTACTATGATGAGTTTGATCTATGGAGATTTTTCAATGCGTTCGGCATGTATTACAACATCTCTAGAATTTCATCTACATATTTACGGTCATTGGCCAAACGAGGTACTTTATGTTGACCTCCAAGTTTACCTCTCGCTTTTAACCATTTATAGAAAGTATCTGGTGGGGCATTGTGTACCTTTGGCCTACTGAGGGCCATGTCCTTAAAACGTTTGGCATCATAATCTGAGTTTACCTCACGTAAGGTATTGTCAAGTACCGTTACAAACTGTTCAAAATCGTTAGGTTGGGTCTCAAATTCGATGATCCACTCATGCCCTCCAGCTTCTTCACCCTTAAAATAGATAGGGCAGGCCGTATAATCCTTCACTTTTGCTGCGGTTGCACCACAGGCCTTGGTTAGTGCATTTTCTGCATTGTCGATGATCACTTCCTCGCCAAAGGCATTAATGAAATGTTTGGTCCTGCCTGTGATCTTGATCCTAAAAGGAGAGAGGGAAGTAAATTGGATGGTATCTCCAATCAGGTATCGCCATAAACCCGCATTGGTAGAGATGATGATTGCGTAGTTTTTATGCAGTTCTACCTGTTCTAGAGAAAGTGTTCTTGGATTTTCATCCTCCAAATTCTCCAATGGTAAAAATTCGTAGAAAATACCATAATCGAGCATCAACAATAGCTCTTCAGAATGGTCTTGGTCTTGGATGCCAAAAAAACCTTCAGATGCATTGTATGTCTCTAGGTAATACATGTCATCAGAAGGATCAATTCCTTGAATTGTGCCCTGTAAGGTGCAAAGTTTACCGCACCATGGAAATAGAGTTCCAAATTAGGCCAAACTTCCAAGAGGTTGTTTTTGCCGGTTAGTTCCAGTACTTTTTTGGCCAAAACAATGGTCCAGGTAGGTACACCAGAAATATTGGTTACGTTTTCTTTGATGGTGGCCTCAGCCATTTTATCCATCTTTTCTTCGTAATTGTCCATTAATGCAATGGAAATATCTGGTGTTCGGTAATATTCGGCCCACATCGGCAGGTTTTTGATCAATACGGCCGAAAGGTCTCCATAATGGATGTCCTCACAAAGTTGGTTGATCTGATGGCTTCCCCCCAAAACCAGCCCTTTGCCGGTAAACATCTGGGTGTTTGGTCTATTGTTGCAATAGATAGAGATCATGTCCTTGCCACCTTTAAAGTGACATTCTTCTAAAGCTTCTTCCGATACTGGAATAAATTTGCTTCTATCGCTGGTGGTACCAGACGATTTGGCGAACCATTTGATTTCTGAGGGCCACAAGATGTTCTGTTCGCCCTGTAGCATGCGCTCGATGTAAGGTTTTAAGGTATCGTAGTTTTGGATCGGCACCCTTTCCTTAAATTGGCTAATGGTAAGAATGGACCTATAATCGTATAATTTACCCCATTCGGTATTTTCTGCACTTGATATCAGGGTATGGAACCATTCTTCCTGAACATCTAAAGGGTACTTGATGAAAAGCTCGATCTGATGGATGCGCTTTTTCATATACCAGGTAAAAATCGAATTTACAATTGCCATTTGATCGGTAATTTATATTTTTTTTCTACGAAGTACGAAGTTTGATCCCAAGTACACCTTTCGTACCATTTCATTTGCCGCCAATACCTCTGGGGTTCCAGATTCTAAGACTTTTCCTTCAAAAAGGAGATAGGCCCTATCGGTAATAGACAATGTTTCTTGTACGTTGTGGTCGGTAATCAAGATACCAATATTTTTTTGTTTTAGTTTAGCAACAATAGTCTGGATTTCTTCTACTGCAATTGGGTCTACCCCAGCAAAAGGCTCATCCAATAAAATGAAATTTGGATTTGCGGCTAGGGCTCGGGCAATTTCAGTTCGCCTACGTTCGCCACCTGATAAAAGGTCACCTCTGTTTTTTCTTACCTTGTGTAAGCTAAACTCATTGATCAACTCTTCCAGTTTTTCGTGTCTTTCTTCTTTGGTCAGCTTGGTCATTTCTAAAATAGCCAAGATGTTGTCTTCAACCGTCAACTTTCTGAAAACACTGGCTTCCTGCGCCAAATAACCAATTCCTTTTTGTGCCCTGCGGTACATGGGGTCTTTGGTAATGTCTTCGCCCTCTAAAAGAATAGTTCCTTCATTTGGTTTTATCAAACCTACGATCATGTAAAAAGATGTTGTTTTACCAGCTCCATTCGGACCCAACAAACCTACAATTTCTCCTTGGCTAACCTCAAAGGAAACATTGTTTACAACAACACGTTGTTTGTATTTTTTAACCAGATTTTCGGCCTTTAATATCATTATGATTTTAGCTTTTCGATTTTAGATCTACGATTTTAAAACTGTGATGACTTTAAATCGGATCTTCTATTTTAATTCCTTTAATATTTAACTGCAATCGTTTTTTATCTTTCCAAACGTTCTCTTCGATCGTATAACAAACAGCAAAAGTCTGGTTTGGTTGTAACAATCTTTCAAATTCGCCCAATCCAAAAGCGATGGCTTCAAAAATAGCTGAATTTTGTTGTTTTATGCTCAATTTTAAATGATTTGTACCAACAATTTGCGCATTTCCTACCAAAGATACACCATTGCTTACAAAAACTGGTGCCATGTTTTGTGGTCCAAATGGTGCCATTTGCGTTAAGATTCGATAAAACTTGGAATCAATCTGCGACAATTCGATTTCTGCATCGATTTTGATTTCTGGAATGAGCAAGTCAGGACTGATGCTATCGGCAACCACCTGCTCAAATTTTTCGCTAAAAGGGCCTAGGTTTTCTGGTTTAATAGTTAAGCCAGCTGCATATTTATGTCCACCAAACTGCTCTAACAAGTGGCTGCAAGAAAGTAGTGCTTCGTAGAGGTCATAACCTACTACAGAACGTGCAGAGCCGGTATAGTTCCCATTTGATTCTGTTAACACGATGGTTGGACGGTAATACTTTTCTGTTAAACGCGAAGCAACGATACCAATCACCCCTTTATTCCAATCGGATCGAAATACAACTGTTGTTTTGCGGTTCATCAGCACTTCGCTCTCTTCGATGATGGCCAGGGCCTCAAGCGTAATGTTCTGGTCGAAAGATTTGCGTTCGGTATTTTGTAGGTTGATGAATGTACTCTGTTCGTCTGCAAGCACCACTTCATCACTTAAAAGCATCTTTACGGCATCTTTGGCATGTCCCATCCTTCCTGCCGCATTGATACGTGGAGCCAATAGGAATACCACATCCGTAATGCTATACGTTTCCACTTTGCCAGAAATTTGCATCAGGGCCTTTAACCCTGTACAAGGATTTGAGTTGAGCTTATTCAGTCCAAAATGTGCGATTACTCTGTTTTCGTCTACAATTGGAACAATATCGGCAGCAATACTTACCATACAAAGATCCAGGTATTGCTTATAATATTGGTCTGGCAGATCATTGACCTGACAATAGGCCTGGGTCAATTTAAAACCAATACCACAGCCTGAGAGTTCTTTAAAAGGATAATCGCAGTCTGCTCTTTTTGGGATCCAATACAGCCACTGCCTCAGGTAATCCTTCGCCTGGTAAATGGTGGTCGCAGATGATAAAATCAATGTCCAGCGTATTGGCATAAGCAATTTTATCAATAAGTTTGATCCCACAATCTAAGGCGATGATCAAAGTAAAGCCATGCTCTTTTGCAAAGTCAATTCCAGCTGTCGAAATTCCGTAGCCTTCTTTATGTCGGTCGGGGATATAATAAGCAATCTGGTCGGTAAACTGACTAAAGAAGCTATAGGTTAAGGCAACTGCTGTAGTTCCATCTACATCATAATCGCCATAAACCAAGATCTGTTCGTTGTTTTGTAAAGCAGTTGTGATCCTTGCAATGGCCTGCTCCATATCCTTCATCAAAAAAGGATCATGTAGTTGGGCTAGCTGTGGCCTAAAAAAATGTCGTGCTTCATCAAAGGTAGTTACCCCTCGCTGCACTAGGATATTGGCCAAACATTGGTCTATATTCAGTTCGTGGGCAAGTTTTTCGCTTGTTCCTTTCTCTCCTTGATCAACCTGCACCCATCTTTTTTCCATCTATTTCTGTTATTGTTTAATCGCTATTTGGCCTGCCCTAACTTCCGTTTATAAAGATTTCCATGACGCTAAGTTCATACAGGTTCCCTATCTTTGTCTACTAGTTCGTAAATATATCATTTAATTTCTTTTCAAAAAATACCTATGTCTTTGCAAGTTTATACATTACATGAAGGGTCTTATTCTGTAGATATTACCAAGAAATTTGTCCCTTTTGATTCAGCAAAAGATAATCCTAAAGATCGACCTGCTTCTTTGTTTATCCATGTTCAGCCATTTTTGGTGAAGGTAAAAGATACATTGGTTTTATTTGATACTGGTTTAGGCTATAGCAATGCGCAAGGTCAGCTGCATCTGCACGAAAATATAAAAAAGGCAGGCTTTAAGCCTGAAGATATCAGCATGGTATTGATGTCGCATCTACATTTCGACCACTCTGGCGGCATGGTACATCATTTGAACGACAAGATGGAACTCAGTTTTCCAGATGCGACCTATGTGATACAAAGAGGGGAGTGGGAAACTGCTTTTACAAGTACATCTTCCTCTTACCACACCGAAATATTTGATTTTCTGCAACGAAATGCGCAACTGAAATTTGTAGAAGGTTCAGGACAATTGACGCCAGAGAATCAGCTACGAACTGACGGGTGCACATTGTCCATATCACCAAGTATTTTTAATTGATGATGGTGAGGATAAGGTGTTTTTTGGTGGTGATGTTTTACCAGAACCTGAAGAATTGATCAGAAAGTTTATTGCCAAATACGATTTTGATGGGAGGAAAGCAATGGAACTGAGAGAAGAATTTGGGCAAAAAGCAGCAGCAGAACATTGGAAATGTCTGTTTTATCATGCCAAATCAAAATCACAAGCTTATATCGAAGTAGAAGAAGATCGTTTTAAGATTGTATAGATTTTAGCGCTATGTTTTATAGCGCTTTGATCAATTCAGACAAACGTTCGATAGAGAGAGGCTTAGATATAAAACCCTTAACAGTTGAGTAGCTTTTTGTCTTTTCGATATCGTTTTCATATACCGAAGAAGATAAGATATAGAGATCAACATTTTGTTTGATGCCTAAAGTCTGATAAGCCTCCACAAATTCCCAACCATTCATAACTGGCATATTGATATCTATCAATACCAGGTTTGGGAGTGTTTTGTGTTCTGTAATTGTTTCGTTTAGATAGTCTATAGCTTGCTGTCCGTTGCTTTTTGCAACCATATCGATATCAAATCCAGTCTTCTCTACAATCTTTTTAATGATGAAAATATTAATATCGTCATCATCTATCACTAATAGATTGATTTTATCGTCTAACATTGAGGGGCTTATATAAAATTAGAAAACCTTTTCTAATGCATTTAAAGGTAGATATTGAAAGTTGAAATATCAATAAGTTTTTATAAACAAAAAAGACCCAATATTGTTATTGGGTCTTTTTTTTGTGCGTTTTATTTCGCTTATTTTTTAGCTACTAATTTTACTGCTAAAGTAAAATCATCATAGATAAAGTTGTCGCCAATATTAGAAAATACTGATTTTGACTTGAATTGAATACCAAACTTGGTTCTGTCAATCGTAATTTTATCAGCAGTAGCAGTAACAGTTTTATCAGCATTCCATGTAATTGTAGCAGGGAAAGTGATAGAATTTGTAACACCTTTAATGGTTAAATCGCCTGTAACATTTACGTTAGCACCAGAACCGTCAACTTTTTTGATTACAAAATTAGCTGCAGGGAATTTAGCTACACCAAAAAAGTCATCTGCTTTTAAGTGGTTTTCTAGTCCACCATTTTTATCAGCATCTTTAATTGTGGTCATGTTTGCGATGAAACCACCTTCTGCAAGTTTTTTACCATTGAAAGCTAAAGTTCCAGAAGTTAGGCTAACAGTTCCGTTATGAGAACCTGCAAATTTTTTGCCTTCCCAAGTAATTGAAGATTTAGTTACATCTACAGTGTAGATATCTGCTTTTGGAGCAAATGCAAGGAAAGAAAAGCTGCTTACAACAGCTAATAATAAGATTGAAGTGATTTTTAATTTCATCTGATTTTTTAATTTTTTTGTAAAGGTATTTAAATAGTTTTAGGTAAAAAATATCATATGTTAAGATTTCATCTTAAGAAATTTCTATCTAAGCTTAACAACAATATTAATGTTAGAGTTAAATATACACAAAAGGTTTAGCAAGTGTTAAACAAAAAATGCCACAATTCAATTGTGGCATTTCAATATGTTTTTGTTCTTTATTGTTGTGGACCAGCAGTAAAGAACATGTTGAACCTGTTGTATAGGGCTTCATATTGCTTGCCCAAATCTTGCGACAGCTTTGTTTGCTTATATTGTGCGGCTACTTTGGCCATAGGTTCTAATCCGTAGATCAGCCCCATTTGTACATTTTGCATGCCGATCAACTGGTTTTTGCTTTTTGATATATCTGCCAAATAAGAAATCTCTTTTTGGATATAAGCTGCAGATTTGACCAATAGTTTATTGGCCTTATCGGTTTCTCCTAAAATATATAGGTTTTGTGCCATCGTAGCTACGCTCATCATGTTACGGATGCCATAGATTTTGGTAGGCATCACTTCATCATATTTACGTACTACCTTTTTGGCATCTTCAATTCTGCCAGCTTTGATCAGGCCAGAGAATCAGGTTATTGAAAAGCCTATTGAAAATAGAAATGTCATCCACCGATTGAGAATCTAAATAACGGGCGTTTTTGATGTTGCCCCATTTAAACTTGTTCATTACATTGTTATATAATGGATCCTAGGTTGATCGGGTCTTCTCCTCTGTTGGCCGCAATGCTATCTTGTTTTAATGGTAATAGACGTAAAGCTAAACCTTCGTTGTACAAATAGTTGTCTAAACCATTGAACTGCTCAGAAGGTACCGTGCTACAGAAATAAACAGGTCTTTTCCAGTTGTTGTGTACAAGGATGTCGAACATGGCCAAAGTACCTTTAGTTACATAGTCTTTGTTGAATTTCCAATCCATTTCTGGGGTGATCCTGGTCAAGTCTGATGCTGGTAAAGTACCCGAGCTGATCACCGCTTGTGGGTCAACCGTTAACTTAAAGTTTTTGGTCGGAATAAAATTGGTTTTGCTACCATCGATCAATCCAATTTTGTCATCAGGATCTTCAGACAATAAAAGGTCTACAATTTCTTTCAGTTCTACCGAACCATTTACTGGCATTCCTCTGTAATACATTACATCTCTTTCACCAGAAACGTATTGTGATTCTTTCATGCTGATCGGCAATGGTTCTGATTGATGTACCTTTCTTCTCATTCCGTTGATATACCAATCTGTATCAAATAAGCTTAGGTTAACTAAGCGGATATCTGGTCTGATGTTTTCCACCTCTTGGGCATACCATAATGGATAGGTATCATTATCACCATAGGTAAAAAGAATGGCATTTGGCGCACAAGATTCAAGGTAGCTTACCGCAATATCATGTGGAAGCAATTTGGTTGAACGGTCGTGGTCGTTCCAGTTTTGGCTTGCCATCAATAAAGGGGCGGCAAATAAAGAAACAACAGTTGCACCTATTGCAGCGGTTTGTGGGTTAAGTTTTTTAAATACCCATTCTTTGATGGCAATTACACCCAGCCCTATCCAAATGGCAAAGGCATAGAATGAACCAACATACGCATAATCTCGTTCTCTAGGTTCTAATGGCTTCTGGTTAAGGTATAACACAATGGCCAAACCAGTAAAGAAGAATAACAATGCAATGATGCCTGCATCTTTTTGGTTTCTTTTAAAGTGCCATATCGCGCCTAAAAGCCCTAAGATCAATGGTAAAAAGAAATAACGGTTGTAAGAGTTGCTATCTGTAATTGAAGGAGGTAGGTGAGATTGGTCTCCCAGGTATAAAGCATCGATAGGTTTAACGCCACTTAACCACTGACCTTCGTAAATGCTACCTTGTCCTTGGTCTTCATTTTGTCTACCTGCAAAATTCCATAAGAAATAACGCATGTACATTAATCCGGTTTGGTAACGGGCAAAGAAAGCAACGTTGTCAAAAAAGCTTGGGAAATGCGTATCGCTGAAACCCATCATGTCTTTATAATACTCTACATGGCGATTTTCTTCGCTGTACATTCTAGGGAACAATACTTCGTGCTGCAAACGTCTGATACTGTCTGGAAAACCTTCGTTCTCTCCGTAGATTCTTTTGTTTTTTTACCAGCAATCTCGTATTTCGTTGCCCCTTTTCTGTAGATGTTACCAGTTTCTACCCTGATTGGGTTGCTGCCATCATCTTTATATTTAGGATCGAATTGTAGTTCTTGCCAACCAATAATGGCCTGTCGCCATACTGCTCACGGTTAAGGTAGCTTAAAAATGAGAAAGCGTTGTCTGGATTGCTATTGTTCAAGTTAGGTTTTGCCTGGGCCCTGATCAAGATCATGGCAAAAGAACCGTAACCAAAAATGATCAGTACAGTTGATAGCAAAGCCAGATTTAAGATTTTTTTCTGGTGTTTGATAGAATACCTGATGGCCAATACCAGACCTGTTACCAAGAGTACAATAAAGAAAAGTACACCAGTTCCAAAGCCTAAGCCAAGGGTATTTACAAAGAAAAGGTCGAAGTAGGCACCAAAAGAAACCAGGTATTGGATAATACCATATTGTACGACCGCTAATATCAAAATACCAACAGCAAATGTTTTAAAGATGCCCTTGGTAGTAGGTTTTTCCGTTTTTCTGAAATAATAAACAAAAGCAATGGCAGGAATGGTCAACAAGTTTAAGATGTGGATACCGATCGAAAGCCCCATGATATAGGCAATAAACAATAACCATCTATCTGCACGCGGCTCGTCTGCATGAGCTTCCCATTTTAAGATGGCCCAAAATACTACAGCCGTTGCCAATGAAGAAAGTGCATATACCTCAGATTCTACTGCAGAGAACCAGAAACTATCAGAGAAAGTATAAGCTAAAGCACCAACGGCACCTGCACCCATAATGGTGATCAAGTTGCTCGTGCTGATTCTTCGCCTTTTTTTACCAATACTTTTTTAGCCAATGCGGTAACGGTCCAGAATAGGAATAAAATAGTGGCACCACTGGCAATGGCCGAGCCAACGTTCATGAAATAAGCAACCTTGGTTACATCACCCATGGCCAACATCGAAAAGAAGCGTTGGATCATCAAGAAGAGCGGGGCACCTGGTTGGTGTACAACCTGCATTTTAAATGCAGAGGCAATGAACTCTCCGCAATCCCAAAAACTTACAGAAGGTTCTAAGGTGAGAATGTAGGTTAAAGTAGCGATAAAGAAACAAATCCAGCCTACTACGTTGTTTATTTTTGAATATTTCATTGTCTAAATGGTAAAAATAAAATTCTATTGGCACATAAAAATGCTGCCGAAAATAAAGAATTAGATTGATATAAGCGTAAAGATTTAAGGTCTTTTAACAAAAATTAACCGTTTATTGTGGGTTTGGGAGCTCTTTTAAAAATATTTTAATTTTTTTTTAATTCGGACTTGCAGATGTAAAAAATGTGCGTAAATTTGCATTCCATTTCAGAACAACGGTTGTGATGGAAAATTGTCCGATAGTATAAGGGTAGTACAACGGTTTTTGGTACCGTTTGTCTTGGTTCGAATCCAGGTCGGACAACAAATTTTTTTCGGATTGTGAATAAACCCGCAATCCGATTTTTTTTAACCAGCATTGATACCCGCAAATCATGCCATTGCAATTTAACCCAGTTAAGATTTTTGCCGGAAGTGGCACAAAAGATTTAGCGAAACAAATTGCCGACGCTTACGGCAAACCACTTGGAAACGTAACTTTAAGTCGGTTTAGCGATGGCGAGTTCCAACCTTCTTTTGACGAATCGATTAGAGGATGTGATGTGTTTTTGGTGCAGTCTACCAATCAGCCTACCGACAATTTAATGGAGCTTTTGCTCATGGTTGATGCCGCAAAAAGAGCCTCTGCACATTATATTACTGCAGTTGTACCTTATTATGGCTTGGCTCGTCAAGATAGAAAAGATAAGCCGCGTGTAGCGATAGGGGCAAAACTGGTTGCAAATTTATTAAAGTCTGCAGGTATCCACCGCATCATGACAATGGATCTGCATGCAGCACAAATACAAGGTTTCTTTGATATTCCGGTAGATCACTTAGATGGCTCGGTTATCTTTGTACCTTATATCAAAAGTTTAGGTTTAAAAAACCTGACCATTGCTTCGCCTGATATGGGTGGTTCTTATAGAGCACGTACTTTTGCAAAGTTTTTTAATGCTGAGGTTGTGATCTGTGATAAACGCCGCTTGCGTGCCAATGAAATCGAATCGATGTCGATCATTGGTGATGTAACCGGACAGGACATTGTGTTGATGGATGATATCTGTGATACTGCAGGTACCTTGGCCAAAGCAGCAGCTTTGATCATGGAGAATGGTGCAAATAGTGTAAGAGCGGTTTGTACGCATGCTGTTTTATCTGGTAAAGCTTACGAAACAATAGAAAACTCGATGTTAGAAGAATTGATCGTAACAGATACAATTCCTTTAAAACAAGAGAGTAGCAAAATAAGAGTGTTGAGCACTGCTAAATTATTTGCAAAGGCCATTGCCAATGTAAACGAGCATGGTTCAATCAGCGACCTTTTTAAGGTCTAGAAAATTGATTGGTTAACTGTTAAATTGGTTAATCGTTGAGTAGCAGTTAGCCAGTTATGCAATTAACTAGTTAACCATTAGAGAGAATTTAATTTTAACAATAAATAACAATAAAATGAAAACAATCGCAATTAGCGGTTCTCCAAGAGAGAACGTAGGGAAACGCGATGCTAAAGAGCTTCGCTATGAAGGTAAAGTTCCTGCAGTATTGTATGGTGGTAAAGAGCAAGTGCACTTTGCAGTAACAAGTACAGATTTAAACGAGGCTATCTACACTCCAGAAGCTAACTTTTTAAGATCACCATTGGTGGTACAAAAACTAAAGCTATCATTAAAGAAGCTCAATTTCACCCATTAACAGATTTGTTGTTACACGTAGATTTTCTTCAATTATTTGATGATAAAGAAATCGTAATGGAAATCCCTGTTAAATTAACTGGAACTTCTCCAGGTGTTAAAATGGGTGGTAAATTGGTTCAGAAATTACGTAAGTTACGCGTTAAATCATTACCTAAGCACATGCCTCAGGTAGTTGAAGTAAGCATTGCGAAAATGGAAGTTGGAAACTTGTTCCGCGTTCGTGATCTACAAAAAGGTGATTATGTGGTAACCAATACACCAGAAGATACAATCGTTTCTGTAGGTATGTCTAGAGCATTGAAACAAGCAGAAACTGAAGCAGCTAAAGGTAAATAATCAACCTAAGTTGTTTGAAAAAACAGAGCGGTACAGAAGCAATTTTGTACCGCTTTTTTTTTAACGGACTGCAGAATTTGAGTCTTCTAGCCGATGTTATAAAAGGTCCATTTCTTCTATAAGAAAATCAGGGTTCCCTTTGCTGATCAATGTTAGTCGAGCTTTGCATTCCAATCTTTTTGTGCTTCGACAAGCTCAGCCTACAAAAAGGATTTCCATTTCAATCCCGTTTAGATAGGTAGGTCTGTGCTAAATTTATGGTGGCAAGGTATAATTGGTTCGTGAGAACACGAACCAATTTGTTAATGATTTAGTTTTGTAAACACTGCCATCCAACCTTAGGAATATTCTGGCAGCTCAAGTTTTGGCAACAGGTGTTAACTCCTGATGAACAGCCGGCACCAATTCCACCACAACCATCAGGATTTTCCAACTCGGCATCAACGCCACCTAAAATATTTTTCATTTCGGACTTAGTTAGGTTTTTAAATTTTTTCATTTTGTTAGTTTTTTTTGATTATGCTGTAACTACGCTCCAGCTCATAAGCGACATATATTTAAAGTGTATGCTCCTTTACAGGTTATAATGGTTGGTGTTTGTTTTTAATGATATCTTTAATTATCGGTTACAGTACCGTATGCTATAACTAAAACTATAGAATATAAAATATAAAAACAATAGTCACGTCTTAAAATAATTATTGAGATTTGAAAAGCATCCATATTTTGCAAGTCTTATCGGATAACTTTCTGGGGCTGCAGCCATCTTTTCGCTTTAATTTTTTATCCTTGCTCCTTATTCTTTAACTTTACTGGATGAAATATCTAATTGTTGGCTTAGGAAACATTGGACCTGAATATGCCAACACACGACATAATATCGGTTTTAATATTGCTGATGAGCTGGTAGATGACCTTGGTGGAAGTTTTGAACTTTTGCGTTTGGCCTATTATGCAGAGGTGAGTTTTAAAGGTAAAAAACTACATGTGATCAAACCTACTACTTTTATGAACTTAAGTGGAAAGGCAGTTAACTATTGGATGAAGGACCTAAAGATCGCTCCAGAAAATGTATTGGTATTGGTTGATGACCTTGCACTTCCGTTGGGAAAACTGAGGATGAAGCTACAAGGGAGCAGTGCAGGCCACAATGGACTAAAAAGTATCGAAGAGGTTTGCGGTGGACAAAACTATGCCCGCCTGCGTTTTGGGATCAGCGATAATTTTAGAAAAGGCCAACAAGCTGAATATGTGCTAGGCTTATTTGATAAAAATGAGCAAAAAGAATTGCCTACACTGATCAACCGTGGGGTGAGTATGATCAAGAGTTTTGTAACCATCGGACCTGCCCAAACCATGACCTTGTTTAATAAATAGTTATATTGCTATTTAAAATAGGCTTTTATTTTTTGGTGTAAAACGTTGATGTTGAATGGTTTGCTCAAAATGTCGTTGGCTCCAGCTTTTATAGATATTTCTTTGTCGGTATCAAGCACACCTGCGGTGAAGGTAATGATGGGTATATTTTCTTTACCTGGAATAAAGCCAGAGTCTTATTTTTTTGGTAACTTCTAAACCATTCATTCCTGGCATATAAGTATCCATCAAGATCAGGTGGAAATCATTGTCTTTCAACATCTCGAAAACTTCTAGACCATTGGTCACTACTTTCACCTCAACTTCCCAGTTCTCTAAAATCTTAAGGATCAAGAATTTGTTGATCAGGTTGTCTTCGGCTACTAAAATCTTTAATCCTTTTAATACAGGTAGGTTTTCAGGGTCGTTTTCTTCTTTCTCCATCTTTTTTGTCTTGGCAAATTCGTACCATTTCGTAAAACTGAATGTACTACCCACACCTTCTTTACTTTCCAACTCAAGTGACCCGCCTTTGAGTTCAACCAGCTTTTTAACAATGGATAGACCTAATCCTGTGCCACCGTGCTGAGAAATACTATGGTCTTCAACTTGTTCAAACTTATCAAAGATCTTATCTTGATTGGCTGGAGAAATGCCAATTCCTGTATCAATGATGGAGAATTTGATCTGTGCTGTATTGCTCTTTTTGTCCAGTACCTCAACCTTAAATGTAATGGTACCTTCAGTAGTAAACTTAATGGCATTGCTCAACAGATTCATGAAAATCTGGTTCAATCGCAATGAGTCTGCTATGATGATGTTTGGCAGGCTTTCATCAATGTCTAATATCAGGTCCAGATTTTTCTCCTTGGCCCTAATGTTTAACAGGTTGGTCGACTGTTTAATTAAAAGACGGATGTCCGTTTCTGCATAATTGATCCTAAACTTACCGGCCTCTATTTTAGAAATATCCAGTATGTCGTTGATTACACCCAACAATGATTCTGATGAAACCTGTAAAAGATCCAACATTTCTTTTTGGTCGTCATCTAGCTTACTTTCGCTAAGTAGGTGGACTAAACCTATGATCCCATTGATGGGGGTGCGTATTTCATGGCTCATGTTGGCCATAAAATTCTCTTTTGCTTTTTTACTTTGTTCAGCTTCGTTTTTAGCTTTGATCAACTCGGCCTGAAAACTTTCTAATTGTAGGTTTTTTTGCTTTATTTCTCGTTGATTACGAACCAATTGTATAAAAGAATCAACCTTTGCTGAGGTGATATATGGGTCTAATGGTTTGTATAGATAATCTATAGCTCCAACATTAAGACCTTTGATGGCGTATTTGGCCTCTAATGAGATGGCGGTTACAAAAATGACCATGATCTCTTGGGTACGCGAATTGTTTTTCAAGATCTCTACCAATTCAAAGCCATTCATGCCTGGCATTTGTACATCGACCAATGCAATGGCTATATCTTTTTCCCAACAGATACGCAAAGCTTCGTTTGGTGATGTAGTAGTGATAATATTGATGTCATGTTGATCTAGCAATGCCTCTAGCGCAACAATATTCTCTGGTTTATCATCTACGATTAAAAGATTGATTTTACTCATGGGTAGGTTAACTTTTAGTTTATTTTTTGATAGATGTTATTCTTTTTATCGATTACTTTAAATTTTTTGGCCAATTCAGCATCTCTGATACTTTCTTTGGTACCGAGACATAAAAACCCGAAGTTAGCTAAACTGTTATAAAAGAGGTTAATTACTTTCGCCTGGAGCTCTGTATTAAAATAGATCAACACGTTTCTGCACGAAATGAGTTGGAACTCATTAAAGGGCCCATCCGATACCAGATTATGCATGGAAAACAACACATTTTTTTTGAGCTTACGGCTGAGGGATACGGCATCGTATTTGGCGGTGTAATAATTTGAAAGAGAACTGGTGCTGCCGAACCCGATATAGTTTTCAGAGTATTGTTTCATTTTCTGAAGGTCGTAAATACCTTCTTTGGCCTGTATCAGTACTTCGTGATTTACATCTGTACCATAAAAGAAGCTGCGTTTATATAAGTCTTCTTCTGTAAATAAAATGGCAAGAGAATAAAGTTCTTCACCTGTAGAGCAACCTGCGCTCCATACTTTAATGTGCTGATAAGATTTTAGGTAAGGAATTACGTTTTCTTTTACGGATTTGAAAAACAAAGGATCGCGGAACATTTCTGTAATGTTTACTGTAACCTCTGCTAAAAAGTGATCGAAATATTCTACATCGTTTACCAAATGGTTGGTCAGATCAAAATAACTTAATCTTTGTAGTTCTATGATCCTAGAGATACGCCGCTTAAGCGAAGCCATGGTATAGTCGCCAAAATCAAAGCCATGCACTTTTTTGACCAAGTGGATCAGTGATTTTAACTCTTCATCAGAAATGCTTTCTTCTGGCGCTTTACTTTTCATTTTTTCCTTAACTTAACCAAACACGCAGCATTGATAATAGTTTGTCAACGTCAACTGGTTTAGATATATAATCGTTGGCTCCCGCCTCTATACATTTTTCCCTATCATTTTTCATCGCTTTGGCGGTAAGTGCAATAATAGGAAGGTTGGCCCACTGTTTTTGGTTCCTGATCCTACGCATGGCTTCATAACCATCCATTTCAGGCATCATAATATCCATTAGTACGAGGTCAATCTGAGGGTTTTCTTCAATCTTCGTTAAAGCTTCGATGCCATTGTTGGCAATAATGATTTTGATATCATAAGCCTGAAGTGCGCTAGACAATGCGAAAATGTTCCTCATATCGTCATCGGTGATCAATATGGTTTTATCTTTTAACGCTTTTTCTAAGGTATTGGCATGTTTTTTCTTAGTAGGGAGCTGTCTGGCTGCCGAAGCGACAGACATTGAAGGTTGTTGTTGCAATTTGTTGATGAATAGGCTAACCTCATCCAGCAATCGATCGTTAGATTTATTGGTTTTTAAAACCATGGCTTCGGTATACTGCATAATGTGAGCCATTTTATCTCTATCTAGCTCCATTGCGGTATTGATAATTACCGGAATATGTTTGAGTTCTTCTTTAGCCTTGATCTGGTCCAAAAGGTCAAAACCAGAAATATCGGGTAGTTTAAGGTCTAAAATGATACAGTCAAAATGTTGTTCTGCCAAAATCTCCAAAGCCTCTTTACCTGTATAGGCTTGAGATACCTTGGCACCTCTTTCTATCAATTGTTCAGTAAGTGCATTGCTCTGAAGGATCTGGTCTTCTACGATCAACACATTTTTAAAGGTATATTGGTGTTGGTTGATCAACAAATCGAAAGCATGGTCCAATTTGTCTTTTTCGATTGGTTTTTTCAAAAAGCCAATCGCACCTTCTTGTACTGCTTTGGTCTCTTTTTCATTTCCAGCCGACATCATGTGCACTGGAATATGCTGTGTAGCAGGGTTGGCCTTCAGTTTTTTGAGGATGGTCCAACCATCCATGATCGGCAACATTACATCCAACACAATTGCATCTGGTAATAGCTCAGTTGCCATCTGTAGGCCCACATCTCCACTGTGTGCTAAAATAGGATTGAAACCCTTATCTGTAGCATAGATCTTTAAGATTTCGGCAAAATCCACGTCGTCTTCTATGATCAATAAGGTATTGCCTTCTGAAGCGACAGGGAGTAGCTCAATGGTGTTGATGCTCGACTTAATTTCTGGAGTAATGTTGTTTGGAACCTCTGGCAATTCGATGTCCTGATCTTCAGTGGCTACAGCTACAGATAGGTTAAGTGGTACAAAAAGTGTAAATGTACTTCCTACACCTTGTTCACTTTGGATTTGGATTTCGCCACCTAAAATGTTCGCCAATTCTTTACTGATTGATAAACCAAGGCCTGTACCTCCATATTTTCTACTGGTAGACCCATCTTCTTGCTGGAAAGCCTCAAAAATAACTTGTTGTTTATCTGCCGATATACCTATTCCGGTATCACTAATGGCAAAAGATAACACAGTATTGCCGCTCGCTTTTAAAGAAGCATTGTTCTTGATCACACTAGATTTTGCTAAACTTATGTCTAGACCGATCTTGCCTTGTTCTGGTGTAAATTTAAAGGCATTGGAAAGCAGGTTTTTAATGATCTGTTCCAATCTACCTTGGTCTGATACAAAATCTGTTGGAAGATCGTCGGCCAGGTTGATATTGAATGCGATTTTTTTGTGGTTTGCCAACTCTGTAAATAGCGACTCAATATTGTTTCTGATCTCTGTTGGACGTATTTTTTCCAGATGGAGGTCTACACTGCCAGATTCAATCTTAGAAAGATCGAGGATATCGTTGATGAGCGTTAACAGATCGTTACCTGCATTGTGGATTACACCCGCATATTTGATCTGTTCTTCAGATAGGTTGTTCGGTCTGTTTTCTTTAAGTATCCTGGCCAAGATCAAGATACTGTTTAATGGTGTTCTGAGCTCATGGCTCATATTGGCCAAAAATTCAGATTTGTATTTACTGCTTAGCTCTAACTCTGCTGCTTTTATGCTAATGGCTTCTTTGGCCTCATTGATAGAAATATTGCGTTCTTCCAACTGTTGGGCCTTTTCTTCCAGTTCGGTATTTGTTTGTTGTAGTTCTTCTTGTTGTACCCGTAGCTCTTCTTCAGAAGCTTGTAACGCTTCGGTTTTATAGATCAGCTCTTCATTGGTGGTACGTAATTCTTCTTGTTGACTGGCGAGTTCTTCGGCCTGTTGTTGGGTTTCTTCAAAAAGCTCCTTAAGTTGTAGATGCGCCAATGCGCTGTTTAGGGCAATGCCAATGTTTTCGGCAATATTACTGATCAGTTGAAGTTTGTTTTCTTGCGGTTCCGTTAAAAAGCCCAGCTCTGCAACAGCTATGGTTTTGTTTTCGAAAATAATAGGCACCAGAAACAAATAATTTGGGCTGCTATTGCCTAAGGCAGAATTAACCTTGATGTAATCTTTAGGTATATTACTGAGCAACTTAGATTTTTTTTCCAGTGCGGCCTGACCGATCAGACCTTCCCCAAACTTGATCTGGCTTTTGGTTTTACTTTGGTAAGCATAGGCACCCGTTAAGTATAGGATGTTCTTTTTGTTGTCTACCAAAAACAAAGCACCTATTGCTGCATCAATATAGTCTCCTATTTTGGTGATGATATTGGCAGAAAGCCTTTCAATTTCTTGTTCGCCCTGCATGGCCTCGTTGATTTCTGCCGCTCCGGTTAATAGCCAATTGTTATGCTCGTTTAAGGCAGACACTTTGGCCAGCTCTTTATTGGTTAAAAGAATTTCGCGTTCTGTTTCTTTTTGTTGGTCAAATGTTCTGCGGATATAACGCAGTAGGAAGAGGATTAGGGCAAAAATGATCAATGAACTTAATAACACGACAATTACGGTCTGCCCACTTCTTTTTTGATTAGTTTCTTGTCGTTCTTTTAACAGTTCCAACTCCTTGCTGATGATCGTTTCACTTACACGCAAAAAATTAACCTTAAATGTTTGACCTTTATTGGTCATTATCTCTTTACGGGCAGCCTCATAGCCAGAGGAGTTAGAAAGAAGCATGATGTTTTTCATGTCTTCTACTTTCTGACTGGCGTATATTTCCAGGCTATCTACCTTCTTTTTTTGGCTAGGGTTGTCACTCACAAGTGTTTTTAGGTCGGCAATACGAACAAGTATCTGGTTGATACTTTTATTATAGGGAGCTTTATAATTCTGGTCTTGGGTAATTACAAATCCTCTTAATCCGGTCTCTGCATTGATGAGTTCTATCTCCGCTTTTTCAGCTATATTGATTACCTTATAGGTATGTGTGATCCAATTAGAACTATCTGTTAAGGATTGAATACTCAGGTAAGAAGCTAACGCAGAAATAAATACAAAGGCCAAAGAAACGGCAAAACCTGTTAGCACCTGCTGTTTGAATGTTAGTTTAAACATCTTTTATAGAATGATGGATCATCTTATTTCAAAGCACTAAGATAGTATTTTATCGAATTGATGTTTAAGATAATTAATCGTTAACTAAAAAATAAAGTCTAAACTTAATACTGCACTAATTAAGGTAGTTTTAGGTTTGGTAAGTAGGTGATTCCGATGGGGATAAGTCTGTTTCCAATCAATATCTGCGACCTGTCGTATTTGCTTATTTTGTCTTTGGCAATAATGAAGGCACGATGGGTACGTAAAAATTGTTGACTGGGTAAAATGTCGGCGAGTTCGTTAATGGTTATCCGCGAACTTAACAATCTGTTTTCGGTTAAATGGATCTGGGTATAATTTCCAGAAGCCTCGATGTAAAGGATGTCAGCCAATAGAACCTTAACCTGTTCGTAACCATCTTTGATAAAGATAAAATCTGTTTTGTTTTCTGGAGCCTGGTTTCTAAGGTCGAACAGTTCTTTGGCTTTGTTACAGGCTTTTAAAAACCTCGAAAGGGAAAAAGGTTTTAGCAAGTAATCTACAGCATCAAGTTCAAAACTCTGCACAGCGTGTTCACTGTAGGCAGTAGTGAAAATTACCATGGGCGGTTTGCTCAATGCCTTTAAAAAATCGATACCACTGATGTCAGGCATTTTGATATCAAGAAAGATCAGGTCAACTTTGTTTTGTTGAAGATAGCTAATGGCCTCAAAAGCATTGGTAAAGCTGGCTTTTAAGTCAATAAATGGCACTTTTGCAGCATGTGCCGCAACTATATCTAGTGCTATGGGTTCATCATCTATCGCAATCGAGATGATCTATCTTTTTTGGTTGGCTTTCTTTTTGATTTGATAAAGGTGCAAAATAATCATTGATTTTTGTTGAGTACATTGTTCAATTGGCTGTACAGGTCTTCTTTTTCGCTTGGCCGTTTAGCCTTGGCAACCACTAGTTTTCCTTCTTTATCAAAAATAAAATATTGCGGATAATATTCTGCTTTATCTGTTGCATTGGCCAATAGCTCTTTCCAAAAAGGTGCAATGGTCTCCCTGCTCTTGCGCAGATGTACCCCTGTTAAATTATTTACTTTGATAAACTGTCGCCATGAAGGATCCATATTGTCCTCATCCATATCCAGGTATATAAAAACCACTTCTTTGTCTTTAAATTTTGCTTTTAAGGCCGGTAGATAAGCCAATTCTTCTTTACATGGTCCGCACCAGGTTCCCCAAACATCCAGATAAACAACTTTGCCTTTAAAGGCTTTGGTTACCTCATAAATTGAAGTGATTTTTTCGTAGCCATCAATGATCTTGATCTGTGCATTGCGCTCATTTTGTACCAACATGTTATGAAGTGCACCTAATTTGGTATTGATATCATTGATATAGGCACCTTTCGGAAACTTGGTCTTAAAGGCATTGGCTAAGCCCTCAAATTGACGGAGATCTTTATCTATGAATAAACCTATAAGTTGATGGTAATTGTATTGTTCTACCACATTTGCTGGAAAGTTTTTGTTGCTACCGATCCATCGCCAATACGGTTTACCATAATTTTTAACAATAATATTTGCACTATCTAAGCTGATACCGAAATAGGGGATGGGCTCATTTGGTTTGATGTTCTCCTTTTTGATCTGTTTAAAAGCCTTGGTCTCCAGGTAACTTAAGTAATTACGTACAAAGGCGTAGTATTGTGGACCAGCTGGAAATGTTAAGGGTTTAGGGTCGATATTGTCAAAAACCTCAAAAATCAAGCTGTCCATTACGGCTCTGTCCATGGTTTGCGTTCGGGCCAAATCATTGAGGTAATTGTAACTGATGTATTTGAGTTCGGCAGCAATGGCTTGTTTGTCTTTTAAAGCAAGGGAAGAAGATTGTACTTTTGCTATTTTCTCATCGCATTGCGCAAAATAGGGCAGTAATACTTGTTTTTGCAGTTCTTTTAAAGGGAGCTTGGCAAAGCTGTTATCTCCATCATTTGCCATAAAAAAGGGATATTGTTCCAGATCTACAACCTGCATTACCTTGTTTTCTGCTAAAGCTGTACCATTTAAAAGTTTTAAGGTCTTATCATTCTCATTGAGATGAAGAACTAGATTTTTGTTAGGATTTAACAACAAAGTATAGAACTTTCTTTTGAAGATCAGGTTTGCAAATTTTTGTCCTTTAATAGGAAGGTCAATAGAAAATGTACCATTTTTGGTAATTGGGATCCGGATGGAATTTTCTTTATAAAAGCCAGAAATTATCGGGATGTTGATGTTTAATTCTTCCTTACCTGTATAGTTGATGATTTTTCCGCTAAGCCTAAACTGAGCGAAACTGTTCAATGTTACACTGAGTACAATTAGCAAAACGATGGTTCCTTTTATTATAAAGTTCATAATAAGTTTAGTAAATGGTGTACTATTTGGTTAGTTGCGATGAATAATATGTTCCCCATTCTGCCATTGCCCTTGATGTTGCAAAAAGTGGGTTTTGTTGATGGTCTGCTAAAGGTGTCAGGTAAATAAACAGCCTTAAATTTTTGATTTTATGGGTTCCCAATACTCGGTTAAGCCGATTAAAGCCACCTACAATATTGTCTGTTTCATTTGCTCCTGCACTTAAAAAGAGAAATGATTTTTTGATAGCGGTTTTTGCTTTTGCAAAATCGGCTATTTTGTTGATCATGCTATCATTGAAACGCCATACGGGTGTGCTATAACAAAAACGGGCATTAAAGAGGTCTGGCTTTTCCAATAAAGAATATAGCACAAATAACCCTCCTCTAGAATGTCCGCTCAAAGTTCTGTAACCATTAGATCGATAGTTTTGCTCTATTTTGGGGATCAGCTCCTTCTCAATAAAGGATAAAAAAAGATTGGCCTCCCCAAAAGGGCTTTTATTGTCCTCAGTTTCAGTTTGCATAAAAGGAGGGGTTTGGTCCCTATTTCTGTTGCCTTTTGAATTAAGGATACCTACTACAATGCATTCGGGCATAAGGTTGGCCGCTGCCAAAACCGAGATCTTGTCTGAAGTATGTTGGTCTTGGGCGGTGCCGTCCAATACATACATTACAGGATATTTTTTATCCACTTCCTTAAAATAGTTTAAGGGCAGGTGTACAATTATCCTTCTTTTTTCGGCCATAATGGTCGATTGAAATTCAGTGAAGACCAAACTGTCTGTAGGGATTTTAGGTTGGGCCATTGCTGTTTGTGCAATCAATAACAGGATAATAAGTTTCAAAAATCTAGGCATAACAATTCCATATTCATTTAATGGTGAATAAAATAATAGCTTAAAGTGCTTTAGGTGTCTACAATTGTATAGTCAGGTGGATAAAGAACTCCTTGGCACTTTCGCGAATGATCAATTCATGTTTACCTGGATAGAGTAAGGCCAATCTTTGCTTTACGTTGGCCAGCCCAATACCACTTTTTAATTTTTCGGGGTCGTTATCTGGTTTGATATGGATGCTGTTGTGCACATCGAAATACAAGGTGTTTCCTTTGGTCTGTAAGGTTACCTTGATGTGCGATTTTTGTTGTAAACTGATGCCATGTTTAAAAGCGTTTTCTACAAAAGGATCAACAGCATTGGGGTGATCTGCAGGTTGTTCAACTGTTCATCGATCTGGGTTTCGATCACAATATCTGATGACCTGGAGGTTCTTAACTTTTGCAAGGAGATATAGTTTTCCAAATAATCTACATCACGTGTCAACGAGATTTTGTCCTGTACGTTTTCATGTAGCATAAAGCGCATCATGTCGCCAAGCTTCTGGATGCCCTCGCCTGTTCTTTCGGCATTTTCTTGCAGGGCAGTACCATAAAGTGTATTGAGTGCATTGAACAAAAAGTGGGGGTTGATCTGCGACTGTAGAAAACTTAAACTCGCATCAGATTTGCCAAGCTCGGTTCTTAGGCTGGTTAATTCATTGGTATTGGCCAGCCTTCTTTTGTAGATGAACCAAGCCAAAGGGGCACTTACCAATAATTGGGTAGGTAGATGGAACAATGCGGTCACCAATACAGCTTCTCCGCGAGGGTAAAAAAAGAACAAGGAAACTAAACTGATTGGAATGACTAAAAGTAGCGCGATAAAAAATACCTGCCAGAAAAAGGCCTTGAATTTTTTGTTATGAGGGTATAAGTTGGGTAACAGATAATAGATGGAATAGATTATGATGCCAATCGTAGCAAAGATCACCAAGGTCCAGACCACACAGATCTCGAAAGCAGAATTTGAGGATACCCAAAGGAGTAGGCCAACCAGCCAAAAGGCAAGGCCAACAGCAATGTCAACCTTCATCTGGTTTTGGCTTTCCATGTTTTTGTGTTTATTTGCCATCAGGTAGAGGGTCAATTCCCTCATTAATCCATAGGCCGAGATCAAGATGATCAACCAGATGGCATAACTAAAGGCACTAAAGAAAATACGGTTATAGGCTTGCTGAAGGGTATCATACTCAACAATAAGATAGGCTTGGCTATAGGTTCTGCAGATACCGGTAATGATGCCCGCGCTAATGAAAAGAATAAAGAGGAGGAAATAATTGAGGAGTTCATCCTTCTTTTTGATCAAGGATGGAATGATACAAAAATTGATGAGTAGGAAACTGATGTACAGCAGTGAGTACCTGAACAATTCTGGGATAAAATAATTGGAGAGATAAGAATAGGTGAGCTTGGCATCTTTAAAGTAATAGTAGTCGTAGCCATAACCGTGGTTTCTGTTGTTTACATTGGAAATCAGACTGATAATGGCAAATGCGTAGATGACAGTTGCGGTCCAGAATTCTGCTTTTTGTATATCTTTTAGCTTCATAACGTGAATTTGATCATGCAATTTTAAGCACCATAAATCTACCTATTTTAAAAATGTGATAGACTATAGAAAAAATGTGATGAATGCAAAGAAGTTGGCTAAGCTGATGGTAAAGTTGTAAGTTTTAAGTAAGAATATGAACCAGCGTTAGACATTTAGCCTTCAGACTTCTAACTTAGGCCTTATAATTTACAACTCGAAAAATGACAGTATACGGTATTCCAAATTGCAACACGGTAAAAAAGGCATTAGATTGGTTAAGAGCAAACGAAATCTGTTACGAATTTCATGATTTTAAGAAGAAAGGAGTAACTGCAGCACAATTGACAGATTGGTTCAACATCTTTGGTTGGGAAAAAGTAATCAATAAAAATGGGCTCACCTTTAAAAAACTGAGCAAAGAAGAGCAAGCAGCCATTATTACACCAGATGCCGCCATTGTTTATTTGATGCATAATACCAGCGCCATCAAACGCCCGATTATTGAACAAGACGGGAAAGCAATTTTGTTAGGTTTTAGCGAAGAAGCCTATGAAACACAATTGAAATAACAGCTAATGTTGTGATATCATATTAACTGTAATTATATCATTTAATTGATCTGGAAACGTTTTATTTCTGTTAAATTTTGTTAATTGCAAACATTAAGTTAAAAGGAGTGTTAAATTTGATGATGCTAAAGAAGTTAATATGGTTATTGCTGTTGGTATTACCGACAACCTTGTTTGCGCAAAGTGCCCTAACAGGTAATATATTCGATAATGACAATAGATCTACCTTATTACAGGGTGTAACTGTAAAAAACCTGAGCAACAAAGGTTTTGTATTAACAGATAAAGATGGCCATTTTGCCATTCCTGCTAAAGTTGGCGACCTGATTTCTTTTGGTATGGCTGGTTACGAAACGGATACGGTATATCTTATCAATTTGTTTCCCCGTAACGTTTATTTAAGGGTGCAAGTAAACACTTTAAATACCATCAGTGTAACTACAGCAAAAATATCTCCATATCTAAATTACAAAGACCCAGATGCGAAACCTGCACGAGGAGTAGATTACAGTAAAGATAGAGGAGGTTTAAGGTTAAATCTGGGCTATGGGAAATATAGAAGAGAGCAGGCCAAATTGCAAGAGTTGGAAGAGAATGAAAAATATCAGGACGAGATCAGCAAGAACTTTACGGCAGACTATATCAAAACCCTGCTCAAATTTGAAGGAGAAGACCTCAAGAACTTTATGGCCATGTTTAGACCAACAGTAGGTCAAGTTAAGGCCGAAAGACCTTTTAATTATGCTTACTATACTGTGCAAGCCTACCATTCTTGGCTAAAACTTGCCCCATCCCAACGTAAATTGCCATCGCTTACCAAAAAGACGAATTAGATCAGTTCTTTAGCTGGTCTTTGGCAGTATGGAGTAACATTCTTGCAGATTTATTTGAAACTGACCAATTACGGTTTACCTTTAACAAAAAAACAATAATATGCTTAAATTTATCACTAAACCTATTTTAGGGGCATTGGTAATAGGTGTATGTAGCTTAACCAGCTTTGCACAACAACCTAGTACAACAACGCCACCAACTACCAACTACAGTCCGGCAGAGGCCTTTGGTCCTTTGTTTTATACACAGAATGGAAACGAATATCGTTCTGCAAATGGCGCTCCAGGCGTTAAATACTGGCAGAATAGGGTAGATTACAATATTACTGCAGAATTGGATGAAGCCAAAAATACAGTTAGCGGTAGTGTAACCATTACCTACAAAAACAATAGCCCAGATAAATTGCCGTACCTATGGTTACAATTAGATCAAAATACATTTAAAGAAACCTCACGTGGTTATGCCGTAACACCTGCACGTAGCCGTTATGGTGCGCAGGGCGAAAAATTTAACGGAGGGTACAAGATCAAAGGCGTTAGCGTATCGCAAAAAGCTGCAGCAGTAAAGTTTACCTCATTGGTAGAAGATACACGTATGCAGGTCCGCTTAGACCAACCTATGGCACCAAATGGTGATGTCATTACCATCAAAATCGATTATTCGTATGTGCTGCCAAAAGAAGGTTCTGACAGGACTGGCCATTTGACCACAAAAAATGGGGAGATCTTTGCAATTGCGCAATGGTTCCCACGTATGTGTGTGTATGACGATGTGATCGGATGGAATACCTTGCCTTATTGGGGTGGAGGAGAGTTCTATTGCGAATATGGCGATATTAATTTTGCCATTACTGCACCAGCAAGCCATATTGTAATGGGTTCTGGCGAATTGTTAAACCCACAAGAAGTATTTACGGCAGAGCAATTGAAAAGATGGAATGCAGCAAAACTAAGTGATGCAACAGTACACATCCGTACCGAAGAAGAAGTAACCGATCCTAAATCACGTCCGGCAAAAGATAAACTGACTTGGAAATTTAAGATCGACCAATGCCAGAGATGCAGCTTGGGCTTCATCAAAAGCATTTGTATTGGATGCAGCACGTATCAACCTGCCAAGTGGCAAAAAAGCTTTGGCGGTATCAGCTCAGCCAGTAGAAAGCAATGGAATGGATTCGTACGGTCGTGGTGTTGAATATGTAAAAACAACAATCGAGCATTATTCAAAAACATGGTTCGAGTATCCTTATCCAATGGCTGTTAACGTAGCTACAAACATTGGTGGTATGGAATACCCAGGTATCGTATTTTGTGGTTGGACTGCAAAAAAAGGTACTTGCTTGGGGTGTAATCGATCATGAATTTGGGCATACTTGGTTTCCAATCATCGTAGGTTCTAACGAACGTAAATACGGTTGGATGGACGAAGGTTTCAATACCTTTATCAATGGGATTTCTCAAAAAACCTTTAACAATGGAGAATATGCGCCAAAAAACCCTACAGATATGAACCGTATAGGTAGAGGTGCCATTGGTAATCCACGTACCGAAAACATGATGTTGATGCCTGATGGTATGGCCGAAGGTAATATCGGCACCAATTTGTATAGTAAACCAGGTTGGGCGCTAAATATTTTAAGAGACCAGATTCTAGGTCCAGATCGTTTTGATTATGCCTTTAAACAATACATTAAAAACTGGGCATACAAACATCCAACACCTTTCGATTTCTTCCGTTCAATGGAAAATGGCGCAGGTGAAGATCTTGCTTGGTTCTGGAGAAGCTGGTTCTTGAACAACTGGAAAATGGATCAAGCTATTGGTGATGTGAAAGAAGTTCGTACAGATGGCAACTTAACAGGTTATACCATCCAAGTAAGAAACCTTGAAAAAATGCCAATGCCGATCATCATGAAGGTGACCACCAAAAGTGGCAAAATCCAAACCGTTAAAATTCCGGTTGATGTTTGGATGAAAAATACTGCATGGTTGGTACGTTTCCCAACTACAGAAGAGATCAGCGAAATTGTGCTAGACCCTGACAAAGTATTGCCAGATAGCAATCCTGACAATAACAAATGGCCTGTAACTGCAGCGCCCGCATCAAACTAAAAGAAGGTTTTAGAACATAGATCAATTCCCTCTGGTAAAAGGCCAGAGGGAATTTTTGTTTGGATATAGACTGTTTATCTGTGACGTTACCGCTATATTACTTGATCAAAAGTTCAAATGGCAGATTATGTTTATGGGTCTGGTAATAAGCTATTAATGCTTTTTCTAATTCTACATCATTGGCCATCTGCTCAAAACAAAACTGTCTAATCTTTTCCAGATAAGATGGTTTGTCCTTGAATAGTGGTCTTTCTCTTTTTTCAGCCGCACTTAAATAAGATTTAAAGTTGAGCATAAACGGAGCAGGTTGACCATTTATCTTAAAACTTTCAAAAATGGCTTCAAAACAAAATGCTTCTATCAAAGTGTAATCTTTATCAAAAGCATTTTTTAAACCATTAAGATTAACACATACATAAGAATTGATGGTCGAATCCTTTCTTACACTCTCGCAGTAAAAGAACCTTGAAGCAACCAGCATTAATTCGTTGATGTTTAAGCGGGTTCTTTTAAAGTTGGCGTTTTGAAAAGGGAAGGCCAATTTTGAGAAATACGACATGAATAATGGATCTGTAGCAAGGCTTTGAGTATACAGACTGTTGATTTTTGCCGTGTCTGGATATAAGCTCTCGTAAGTGTTCTGAAACTTGCTTTTGTTGGCAAGGATAAACCTAAAACGCCTTGGGAATTTGCGCATGCCTTCGCCTAATGGCCCAGGACCATCATTTCTTATTTCTGGTGATGTACCTAGATATTTCTCATTTCCTTCTACATAATACCTCATATCCAAACGGAAATAAGCAGCCGGATTTTGAGCTGAACTGCAAAGTGTGGCCATTAGAATGACCAACAATGTGTAATGGTATTTTTTCATCAATGTTTTGTTTTTTAAGCGGGTTTATACCTTGATTGATTTTGATATAAAACTAGGTTCTAAGCCCATCAAACATTAAAATCCGATGTTTAGAATAGCTGAAGAAAAGCTTTAGATTTTATAATGGTAATTTTTGTTTTCACATTTCTTTATCTTTAAACTATGCGTAAACATCAATTGCTCATCAACCAAAGATTTATCATAGACGAGGATCTTCATACCTTAAAGGATATCAAAACAGCTACAACCACACGTTTGGAACTAAGGCTCCTGCTATTGATCTGTCATTTGGCCAAGAACCCAAGAGCAGTTGTTTCCAGAGCACAATTGATCAATGATATATGGGATAATTATGGTGGAGCGGAAGAAGGGCTAAATCAGGCCATATCTGCTTTGAGAAAACTGATGGGAGATACAGATAAAAAGCTGATTGAGACCGTACCTAAAAAAGGTTACATTTTAAACGCTGAGGTAAGTGAAAATCTTAGGTCAAAAAGACCTGTATTGCGTTATGCACTTTTCACTATAGCTTTGATAGCTTTCATCTGGGTGATAACAAAGACCACTTTAAATCAAGAGCACAAGGTACTCAACACAGAACCAGAGGGTACGGCTATAGACACTACTTATCAAAAAAAAGAGTTGGATAGCCTAAGGAGAGCGGACTCGCTCAAAAAAGTGAGCAAACAGTAGTACATCATCAGCATTTCCATCGTCTTGATCTAAGCGACTAATAGTTTCCGATACATATTAATATTAGCTACGTCTCACCTTTGCCGTTTGCCTTAAACCTTTTACCTTTGTAGCATGGTAGTGAAAGAACAAAAAAATAACCCTTTGCATGGATTGACACTTGAATTTATCGTGAAGCAACTGTTTTTTCATTACGGATGGGAAGAAATGGGCAACTTGGTCAATATATCTTGTTTTAAAAACAATCCTTCCCTAAAATCTAGTCTTAAATTTCTACGCAAGACAGATTGGGCCAGAAAAAAGGTCGAAAAATTATACCTCAATACTTTTCATTAACAATCAGGTCTTTTCTTTATTCTTACCCTAGGTTTGACTGTTAAAAAGCGTTAAAAAATACCATGCTAAAAATCTGTTGGTTAGCTTTGAATAATGAGGTTAAAGATTTTAAGTGCCCTAATTCTTTTGATGGTCTTTAGCATAGGTGTGCGGGGGCAAGTTACTGGGCTTGTATTCGATCGTCAATCGAGAAAGCCAATGGATAAGGTAGATGTGTTTAACCTCAACAATAAAACGCAGGCCCTAAGCAATGCCAAAGGCGAGTTTAGTATTAAGGCAGCTGTAAACGATCTTTTGGTATTCAGTTCGCCAGGCTATAGGCCAGATACCCTGCTACTCGTCGACCTAAAGCCCTTAAGAAGATATCTGGAGATTGCCGTGAATACTTTAAATACAATAGCTGTTGTCGAAAAAATGGACATCAAAAAACAATATGCCCAAACTTTTAACAAGGCAAATGGAGTGCTGTTGCAGCAGGGAAGAGGGTTGTTGCTCTACCCATCAACTTTATTTAGTAGAGAAGGTAGGCAGGCGCGTTACTTTAAACGGATGCTGAAGCGTGAAGAAACAGAAAAGAAAATTGACAAGAGGTTTAACATCAAGACCATTACGGCCTTATTGCCAATCAAACAGCCTGAATTGGATGCTTATATGTTGCTTTACAGGCCGAGTCTAAAATTTGTGTCCAAAACAAGTGAGGCCGATTTTAAACTTTACTTAATGGATTCTTACAGTAAATTTAAGTTGTTGCCACCAGAAAAAAGAGTTTTACCTTCGCTTAAAATAGAAGATATTCAGTAGATTAGCTTGTATTCTTACATAGTTAAAATTTACGCACTTGAAATTTCAATCTAAATTAGTTCTCGTACTCATCATGGTTATGTTTTTTGGTTTCAAAGCCGATCAACATGCCAAAAAACCTATTGTTCTTGTTTTTTCTTTAACAAAAGGCTATCGACATGCCTCAATTGAGGATGGAATTGCTGCCATTAAAAAAATGGGCTTGGCTCAGGGTTTTGACATAGATACAACTGAAAGTGTAACTGTATTTACGGCAGACAACCTCAAAAAATACAAAGCCCTCATCTTTTTAAACCCCACCGGTTCAAATATTTTTAACGACCAACAGAAACAAGCCCTGAAACAATACATTAACAATGGTGGTGGTTATGTGGGTGTCCATGCCGCCAGCGATTGTAGTTTTGAATGGGAGTGGTATGGTAAAATGGTTGGTGGTTTTTTCGAGAGCCATCCCAAAATACAAGAGGCAAAACTGAATATTATAGCACCAAAAAATAAAATGGTAAAAGGATTGCCCCAGCCTTGGGTGCATAAAGACGAATGGTATAACTTCAAATCTTTTAATACGGATGTTAAGGTATTGATCAAAGTAGACGAAACGTCTTATCAGGGGGGCAATATGAAAAATGACCATCCCATTAGTTGGTACCATGAATTTGAAGGTGGAAGAATTTTTTATACCGCCTTGGGGCATACCAAAGAATGTTATACAGACCCAATATTTCTCAATCATTTATGGGCTGGGCTAAAATGGGCCATGCATTAAGTGGGCAATTCAACAAAAAACAAACGGTGAACTTAACTTCATTAAATCTTCATTTTGGATATGGAACTTAGTACTGTTAATTATAACAATAACTTAAATCATAAAAAAATGAAAACAATTAAAGTTTTAATGATCGCTCTAGTTGCTGCTTTTGCAGTAAATACTGTTAATGCACAAACAGCACCTGCTAAACCAGCAGCAAAAACTGAAAAACCAGCTGCTAAAAAAGAAGAAAAGAAAGAAGAAAAAGCGGAGAAAAAAGCCGCAAAAGCTGAGAAAAAAGCACATAAAAAACACGAGGCTAAAAAACCAGCTGATAAAAAATAGGTTTTAGGTAAGGATTTTGTTAGTTGAACCCTTTGGTAGTAAGCCAAAGGGTTTTTTATGTTGCACTCTTTTTAAGGTCGAGGTAATGGATTCTAGTTGTTTGGTCAAAATGCTCTATGGCATAACGCAGCATGGTTCTGGGCATTGTTGCCGCATATTTGTCAAGAAAGCCGATTAAATATTCGCGTTTACTTTTACCAGCCTCACGGATCCAGCCCCCAACAGCTTTATGGATCAGGTCATGTTTGTCGTTCAATCAACATTTCGGCAATCTTAAAGGTGTCGTCTATGTCTTTTTGCCTGATAAAATAAGCCGTACTTACAATGGCGGTTCTTCTTTCCCAAATATTTGGTGAGCGGGCCAGCTGATATAAGATATCTCTAGGTTGATCTGCCAGATAACCGCCAATCACATGGATGGCCGCCAGATCCACCAAATCCCAATTGTTGATGCGGTCGTGCCTTCTTAAATAGAGGTCATATAGCTCTTTCCTTCTAAACGGTGTGGTTTTTTTGCTTCTAGCCTGTTTGTCCATGATACTCAATGCGCCTGCCCTAACTTCATGTATTGGGCTTTCCATCAGTGTTTCTATCTCCGTTGGTTCCATGGCGATAAATTCTTTTGCCAATGCAAATACTTCGCCCATTTTAACACCCATAAACGCATCATCTGCACCATATTCATCCTTTTCGCTTTTGAAATAACGTTTGATTTTGGCCAACTCCACATCAGATTGATATGTTTTTAAACGTTCGATAAATTGTGCTGCGGTACTATGGTTCATAATTGGACAAATGAAGATTTCATGGAACTTTAATTTTGGTTAACGAAGATAAAGATTTTAGCTTTGGGGATAAATCAACCTTTATGATCCGGATAAATGACGAAACTCCAATAGAAACCCTACAAGATATCAAAGTTGGAGATATGGTAACTGATGGTTTTAGCAAAACCAGTTTGGTAGAAAGTATTGAAACTTCAGATGATGGTCTGTATAAGGTATATGAGTTTTATTTGGTTACGGGTAGGGTAATTACCACCAAGCGTTAAGCTTTTTTACCCATAAATTTATTGAAAGCAATTAACAAAAAACCAACTACCACAAAAGCGATCACCATAAAGCCAGAATTGATAAATACCTTTTGGTAGCCAAATTTGCTAACATTTAAAAAGGGGTAGGGGTACCAACCCATCAAATGCCCACGAATTAAGGAATAGATAAGGTAGGCCAGTGGGAAATAGGCCCAAACGATACCATCTTTCCAATGTAGTGTTCCCTTTGGGATAAACACCAACCAATATACTACATAAAGCAAAGGAACAGCAACATGTAAGAGGTTGTCGGCAACCAATTGCCAGCCTTTAGGTTCCCATATGCCTCTTAAAACCAAATTATAAACCAGGCCAACGATAAATATGTAAAGGGCAATGGCAGATTGTACACCAATTGAGGAAAAATACCTGCCTAATGCTGTACGGGGCAATAAAGTAGAACTGGTAAGACCAACTGCAACCAGTATATTGCTTAAAATGGTAAAGTAGCTGAAAAAGTTCATGTAACTTTCAGTTGTGATCAACAGCTGTAGGATAAGGGCGAACCAAGCAATGAATGCTAAAACGATTCCTAAAAACCTCTTGTTGTCAGATTGTGTAGTTGTGGTAGTCATGAGCGCTTGAGTTAATTTATAACTAAAATACATTAATTTTTAATTAATCTCATTTCATTGAACGTTGATTTTCAATCATTTCAAAACCTCAGGATTTGCAATATTTGAAGGTAATCCATTGATGAAATTAATGACATTCTCAAAGGCCTTATTGAAATACAATTCATAACTATTCAGCTCCACATAGCCCAAATGTGGCGTGCAAACTACATTTGGTAACTGTAAAAGTTCAAATTTGGGGTCGTAGATCGGTTCTTGCTCAAAAACATCAATTCCAGCAAACCCAGGTCTTCCCTTTTTTAATGCCTTTAAGAGTGCACCTTTTTCAATCAACTCAGCTCTAGCGGTATTGATCAATGCAGCCGAAGTTTGCATCAGCGCAAGGTCTGTTGCTTTGACAATGCCAAAAGTTTGGTCGTTTAAACGAAGATGCAGTGAAATGATATCCGCCGTTGCGAAAAAAGCTTCTTTTGTTAAGGCAGCCTCAAAACCATCGGCTACCGCATTTGCCCTTGATGTGGTACTGCCCCATACCATTACTTTTGCTCCGAAAACTTTAGCATATTGTGCAATCATTTTTCCGATCTTGCCATAGCCCCAAATTCCGATTGTTTTTCCATGTACGGTTGAACCGATATTGACCTGCCATTCTCCGTTTTTCATTCCTTCAATTGCTTGGGGGATTTTTCGTACAACATTCATAAGTAAAATCCAAGTCAATTCTGCAGGGGCGATAGGCGAGCCAATTCCTTCTGCAACAGCTACTTTATACTGGGTGCAGGCACTGAGGTCTAAATGATTAGAAATCTTTCCGGTCTGACTGATCAGTTTTAATTTTGGAAGCTTGGCAAGCAACTGGGCGCTGATTTGTGTCCTTTCTCTTGTTAATATTATGATTTCAACATCTTTAACCAGTTCAGAAAGACGGTCAATATCTTTTTCTGTGTGATGCAGTATCGTTACGTGTTGACCAGCTAAGCGTTTAAAGCAGTCGAGTGAGTGCACAACATTTTGATAATCGTCTAGGATGGCTATCTTCATATAGGTATAAAGTTATCCAAATCATCAGATCATACAAAACCCATATCTTTTTATTGATTCGTTTGAAGGCTAACTTCAATATAAATAGACAAGTGTAGCGTTTTGGCCTTTGTACTCGTTATATATAAATAGTATTCGATTTAGAATTTTCACACCATTTCAACCCTCAAATATGAAAAAGGCCATACTTCTTACCTGTACATTGGTTTTAATGCTAATGATCGGTTCTTGCGAAAAAGGAAAGATTAAAAACTTAAATAGCGTTGGTTATGGTACTTCTTTTGGGGAATGTATGGGATACTGTTACAATGACCTTTTGATCAGCGGCTCAAAAGTTACCTTTTCTAAAACGCAAAGGATTCCAAAAGATACCAAAACCTGTACCAAGGCCATTACCGAGAGCGGGGTAAATGAAATCAAAGATTTACTGAACAAGGACAAAATAGCCAAATTGCCCAAAACAATTGGCTGTCCTGATTGTGCAGATGGTGGAGCAGAGTGGATCACTATTGATGCTGATGGAAAACAATACAAAGTTACCTTTGAGTATGGTAAAGCACCAAAAGAACTGAAAGCCGCTGTCGAAAAATTGAAGGCACTTAAAGAATCATTCAATGGCTGCAACTAAACTAATTCTTCAAAAGCATTCGCCGTTTGGGTATTTTTAAGTCTTTAACAAAGTCTAGTCATTTTATAGTGTTGGCTTACATCAAATGATGTTCTAAGTCTCAGTGTGTTAACAAAGAATTAAGAAATATCACTTAATTTAAAAAACTCACACAAACCCTTGATTATCACAAAATAAGTTCCTACTTTTGCAGTCCCTTAATGTGGCCTCGTTGTAGGCTGGCCATTAAGGAAGTTTTTTAAATAAAAATAGTAGAAACAAAAAGCAAGAAATGCCAACCATTCAACAATTAGTTAGAAAAGGTAGAGTAGCACTGGAGTTCAAGAGTAAGTCTCCGGCGTTGGACAGCTGTCCACAGCGAAGAGGTGTATGTACACGTGTATATACTACTACCCCTAAAAAACCAAACTCAGCAATGCGTAAAGTTGCCCGTGTACGTTTAACCAATGGAAAAGAGGTGAATGCCTATATTCCTGGAGAAGGTCACAACTTACAAGAGCACTCGATCGTGTTGATCCGTGGTGGTCGTGTTAAAGATTTGCCAGGTGTACGTTACCACATCATCCGTGGTGCATTAGATACATCAGGTGTAGCTGGTCGTAACCAACGTCGTAGTAAATATGGTACTAAGCGTCCTAAGCCAGGACAAGTTGCTGCAGCACCAACAAAAGGTAAAAAGAAATAATTAGGAGGAAACAGACATGAGAAAATCAAAACCAAAAAAGAGAATTATCCTTCCTGATCCTAAATTTAACGATGTTCAGGTGACCAGATTTGTAAACAATATGATGTTTGACGGTAAAAAATCTATCGCTTACTCTATTTTTTATGATGCAGTTGAATTGGCTGAGAAAAAAGCTGGTGAGAACGGATTAGAAGTATTTAAACGTGCTTTATCAAATATTATGCCTGCAGTAGAGGTTAAATCTCGTCGTGTGGGTGGTGCAAACTTCCAAGTACCTACAGAGGTAAGACCTGACCGTAAAATTGCTTTAGGCATGAAATGGTTAATCTCTTACGCTCGTAAACGTGGTGAAAAAACCATGAAAGAAAAATTAGCAGGTGAAATCGTTTCAGCAGCTAAAGGTGAAGGTGCAGCAGTTAAAAAGAAAGAAGATACGCATAAAATGGCTGAGGCTAACAAAGCGTTCTCACATTTCCGTTTCTAATTAGAGCAAACATATTATAATGTCAAGAGATTTAAGATTTACAAGAAATATCGGGATTGCTGCTCACATTGATGCGGGTAAAACCACAACAACAGAGCGTATTCTTTATTATGCAGGTGTTAGTCACAAAATTGGTGAGGTGCACGAAGGTGCTGCAACAATGGACTGGATGGCACAAGAGCAAGAGCGTGGTATTACCATTACTTCTGCTGCTACAACTGTTAATTGGAAATACAGAAACCAGAATTATCATATCAACATTATCGATACACCAGGACACGTGGATTTTACCGTAGAGGTAAACCGTTCGTTACGTGTATTAGATGGTTTGGTGTTTTTATTCTCGGCGGTTGATGGTGTTGAGCCTCAATCTGAAACCAACTGGCGTTTAGCTAACAACTATAGTGTTGCACGTATCGGTTTCGTTAATAAAATGGACCGTTCTGGAGCAGACTTCTTAAAAGTTGTTAAACAAGTTAAAGATATGTTAGGTAGCAATGCAGTTCCTTTGCAATTACCTATCGGTTCTGAAGATACTTTTAAAGGTGTGGTTGATTTGATCAACAACCGTGGTATCGTTTGGAACGAGCATGATAAAGGGATGACCTTTACCGAAGTGCCAATTCCAGAAGATATGTTAGATGAGGTTGCTGAGTGGAGAGAGAAATTATTGGAATCTGTTGCTGAGTATGATGAGAGCTTAATGGAGAAATTCTTCGAAGCTCCAGAAACGATTACTGAGCGTGAGGTTTTAGATGCTTTGCGTCAAGCTGTATTAGATGCTAAAATTGTACCAATGGTTTGTGGTTCATCTTTCAAAAACAAAGGTGTACAAACCATGCTTGATTATGTGATGGAATTATTGCCTTCACCTATGGATAGCGAAGGTGTAGTAGGTACTAATCCAGAAACTGGTGAAGAGATCTTACGTAAACCTGATGAAAAAGAGCCGTTTGCAGCTTTAGCTTTTAAAATTGCGACAGATCCTTTCGTAGGTCGTTTATGTTTCATCCGTGTTTATTCAGGTAACCTAGAAGCTGGTTCATACGTTTATAATACACGTTCTGAAAACAAAGAGCGTATTTCTCGTATCTTCCAAATGCACGCTAACAAGCAAAACCCAATCCCTAACGTAGGTGCTGGTGATATTGCTGCGGTAGTAGGCTTTAAAGATATCAAAACTGGAGATACACTTTGCGAAGAGAAAAACCCAATCATCCTTGAATCAATGAACTTCCCTGAGCCAGTAATTGGTTTGGCAATTGAGCCTAAAACTCAAGCAGACGTTGATAAATTAGGTATGGCTTTAGGTAAATTAGCTGAAGAAGATCCAACGTTTAGAGTTCAAACTGACGAAGAAACTGGTCAAACAGTAATTTCAGGTATGGGTGAGCTTCACTTAGATATTTTAATTGACCGTTTAAAACGCGAATTTAAAGTAGAAGTTAACCAAGGTGCACCGCAAGTTGCTTACAAAGAAGCAATCTTTGGTTCAACTCAACACCGTGAAACTTATAAAAAACAATCTGGTGGTCGTGGTAAGTTTGCTGATATCCAAGTTGTGATTTCGCCAATCGATAGCGATTACGAAAAAGGTGGTCTTCAATTTGTGAACGAAATTACAGGTGGTTCAATCCCTCGTGAGTTTATCCCTTCTGTAGAGAAAGGTTTTGCTTCGGCAATGGCTAACGGTGTATTGGCTGGTTATCCACTACCTGATATGAAAGTTCGCTTGATTGATGGTTCATTCCATGCGGTCGATTCAGATGCATTGTCATTTGAGCTTGCAGCTAGAATGGCTTATCGTGAAGCATTACCAAAATGTAAACCTACATTGATGGAGCCAATCATGAAAATCGAGTCTTAACCCCTGAAGAAAACATGGGTGATGTAATCGGTGACATGAACCGTCGTCGTGGTCAACTTTTAGGTATGGACACCCGTAATGGTTCTCAAGTAATTAAAGCAACTGTGCCTTTGTCAGAAATGTTTGGTTATGTAACTCAGTTACGTACAATCACTTCTGGACGTGCAACTTCTACAATGGAATTTGACCATTATGAAGCAGCGCCTAAAAACGTACAGGATGAGGTAATTGCGAAATCAAAAGGTAAAGTTAAGTCTGAAGACTAACATTGAGGTATAAGGTAAAAGGCGTAAGGTAATAGGTTTTAAAACCCTAAACCTTATGCCTTAACCCATTCACCTTTAAAAATAAACAGACCCTTGTTATTAATAGCTCTAACATGTGGTCATAATTTAAAATAGAACATGAGCCAAAGAATTAGAATTAAATTAAAATCTTACGATTACAACTTGGTAGATAAATCTGCTGAGAAAATCGTTAAAACTGTTAAACCTACGGGTGCAGTAGTTAGCGGACCAATTCCGTTGCCAACAGAAAAGAAAATCTTCACTGTTTTGCGTTCACCACACGTAAACAAAAAAGCACGTGAGCAGTTTCAATTGTGTGCCTATAAACGTCTTTTAGATATTTATAGCTCTAACTCTAAAACTGTTGATGCATTGATGAAACTTGAATTGCCTAGCGGTGTTGAAGTAGAAATCAAAGTTTAATGATTTTATAAATTAAAAAAGCCCTTGAAATTTCAAGGGCTTTTTTTTGTGCTGTTATTTTTTGCTATAACCATTAGCTATTAGATAGGTTTTTTACTAGAAAGTTTAAAAAGTGATGCTGAACTACTTTCCCCTGCTTTTCAATTCTTCTACAATATTGCGTTCGTCCTGCAGCTCTCTAGCCAGTTTACGTTGCTGTTCGTTCGATTTGGCTTTATAGGCTTGGTATTCTGAAGATACCTCATCGTAAAGCTGTGTTCTATGTTTCGCCTCCAAAATATTTTTGGCCGATCTGGCAATGACGATGAACAAAGCGAGGGCCAACACGAGGATGATAGACCAAACAATGATATTGTAGGTGCCTTTGGTAAAAGATAGCCCCAAAAAGCTGATCTCATTCACTTTAGCATTCGTGTCGTTAAGTGAGGTTTCTTTTCCTGTAATTTCGCCTTGTAAATTAACAATGGTTTTGGCTTGTTCGTTGATCTTGGCGTGCGCTTTGTTCAGTTCCACTCTTTCTTTTCTTAGGGTGTCGCTTATGCTTTGCCAAACTGCATCCAGTCGATTGGGATTGACAAGCTTGTAGCCATTTACGGTTTTTGAGCGAGACAACATAAATTGATATTGTCCTTTTAGGCTAGGGTCAGTATTTTTTGCCGTATCTATTGTGCGAGGAACATAGGCTCGTCTTTTAGCAGGATATTGTTGCGGTTTTGCAGGTGTCTGTTTCGCATTTGTGGGCGCTTGTGCATGAAGCTCCTGGGCGAACAGACCCCAAATTAAAACGGTTAAAAAAAGGGTCAGCTTTTGTTTCATAGCAATTCGTCGTTATTAATTTAACAATTATAATCAAAAAAAATTGTCTTTCAATGGTTTGCCACCCTTGCTGTGCCAGTTTGTGGATGTCCAAATATGAGCCTAAACACTATATAGTACACCTTTTTTGTAGTTTACTTAATTCAAATATATTTAGATTAAGCCAAGTAAGGCAGGTATATTTGCAGCCATGACGGTATTACTTTTTACCATTATCGTATTGGTTGGTGCTTTCCTGGCAGGTCTTGTAGGTTCGTTAACAGGCTTAGGTGGGGGTGTGATCATTATTCCATTGTTAACCCTAGGTTTAGGGGTTGATATCCATTATGCAATTGGTGCTTCTATCATCTCGGTAATTGCCACTTCATCGGGCTCTGCCGCGGCCTATGTTAAAGAAGGATCGACCAATGTAAGGATTGGCATGTTTTTAGAAATAGCTACCACCATGAGCGCTATTGTAGGCGTGGTGATTGCTACCTACATCAAGGCAGATTATATTATCGTGATTTTTGGACTGATCTTGTTGTTCTCGGCATACATGATGCTGAAAAAGAAGATAGACCATTCTAATAACGAAAAAACAAGTGTTTTGGCCAATTACTTTAAACTCAATGGCAGTTATCCTACAGAAGATGGTGTAAAACAATATGCTGTACACCATGTAGTTGGTGGTTTTGCCATGATGTTTGTGGCGGGTACGCTCTCAGGGCTATTAGGAATAGGCTCAGGCGCCTTAAAGGTAATCGGGATGGACAACATCATGAAAATCCCTTTTAAGGTCTCTACCACTACTAGTAACTTTATGATAGGGGTAACGGCAGCAGCCAGCGCATTGGTTTACCTACATAAAGGACAGATAGATCCAGCTATTGCCATGCCAGTAACCATCGGTGTAATTACAGGAGCCACATTGGGCGCGAAGATCTTGATCAGGACCAAAACAGATAAACTAAAGGTTATTTTTGCCATTGTGGTTACATTTTTGGCTTTGCAGATGATTTATAAAGGTTTAACCGGACAGTCATGAGTAAACAAGTTAAACATTACCTAGGAGATAAAGACGTGCAGGTGATCTTGGGCACCCTGTTGCGTATCGGTGTATTGGTTTCTACCGGTGTAGTATTGTTTGGTGGACTGATCTTTTTGATAGAGCGAAGTGGCGAAACGGTTTCTTTTGGAAATTTCAAACCAGAAGAGGCAAAATTTTCGTCGATCATCGAGATTTTCCGCGGTTTAAAAACGTTTGATGGCCTCGCCATTATCCAGTTTGGTGTACTGTTGCTCATCTTTACACCAATTGCCCGCGTAGTTTTTTCCATTTTCAGTTTCCTGTTAGAGCGCGATTATATGTATGTGGTCATCGGTTTGATTGTATTGTGTGTGATTATCACCAGTTTATATCTCGACATTGCCCATTAATACCACTTTTAGCGCTATTGTGCTGGCACTTAGAAAAATAAATGCAATTATTTGAAAAAATAATGAGCTAACTATTTGAAAATTAAGAATTCTTTCCTATTTTTGCCGTCCCTTAGCGGGGATGTATATCCACCTTGAACGAAGCCCTACTGCTTCGATGGGTGTTAAATTTAAAATAGAAAATGTCAGGTATTATTGGAAAAAAAGTAGGAATGACCAGCATTTTTGACGCCGATGGAAAAAATATTCCATGTACGGTGATCAAGCTGGACCTTGTGTTGTAACACAAGTTAAGACCGAAGAGAAAGATGGTTACGTTTCAGTTCAACTGGGATACGACGAAGCCAAAGAAAAAAACACTACCCAACCTTTAAAGGGTCACTTTGCGAAAGCAAACACAACTCCAAAGCGTAAATTGGTTGAATTTGCACAGTTTGAAGAATCGTTGAATTTAGGCGATACAGTAACTGTAGGCATCTTCAACGAAGGCGATTTTGTTGATGTTGTGGGTACTTCAAAAGGTAAAGGTTTTCAAGGTGTAGTAAAACGTCATGGTTTTGGTGGTGTGGGTGGTCAAACTCACGGTCAGCACAACAGATTGCGTGCGCCAGGTTCATTAGGTGCTGCATCTTATCCAGCTCGTGTATTTAAAGGTATGCGTATGGCTGGAAGAACTGGTGGAGACAGAGTGAAAGTTCAAAACTTACAAGTATTGAAAGTTTATGCTGAGCAAAACTTAGTTGTAGTTAGTGGTTCCATTCCAGGAGCTAAAGGTTCTTACGTAATCTTAGATAAGTAAGCAGATGGAAGTTAAAGTAATAAACATTTCAGGAAAAGAGACAGGTGCCAAGGTGCAGCTTCCTGAGTCGGTATTTGGTATCACACCAAGCGACCACGCGATTTATTTAGATGTAAAACAGTATTTGGCTAACCAACGTCAAGGAACTCACAAGTCTAAACAACGTAACGAGATTGCAGGTTCTACCCGTAAATTATACAAACAAAAAGGTACAGGCGGTGCACGTGCCGGAAGCATTAAATCTCCATTGTTCAATGGTGGTGGTCGTGTTTTTGGTCCACAGCCAAGAGACTACAGTTTTAAACTGAACAAGAAATTAAAATCATTGGCACGTAAATCAGCTTTATCTTATAAAGCAATTGATAACAACGTTGTTGTATTAGAAGATTTTACTTTCGATACAGTTAAAACTAAAAACTATATCAATTTGGTTAATGCATTAAACTTAGCCGGAGAGAAAACATTGTTAGTTTTGCCTGCACAAAATAATAATATCTATTTATCAAGCAGAAATATTCAGAAAGCTAAAGTGACTACTGCAGATCAGTTAAATACATATGATGTATTGAACGCAGGTAAACTTTTGTTCACTGCAGATTCGCTTAAAACATTGGAGGAGGCATTTGCCAAGTAATATGGAAATTTTACAAAAACCAATATTAACCGAAAAAGCTTCTGCATTAACTGAAAAAGCTAACCGTTTTACTTTCAGAGTAGACCACAGAGCTAACAAGTTGCAGATTAAATCGGCCATCGAACAAATGTATGGAGTTAACGTCGTTGCCTTGAACACAATGGTTGTTGTAGGTAAAGTTAAATCTAGAAACACTAAAGGTGGTTTAGTATCGGGACGTAGCCCGAAATACAAAAAAGCTATTGTAACATTGAAAGATGGCGAAACAATAGATTATTACGCGAATATTTAATAAGAATTGAATAATTTATAACTATGGGCTTAAGAAAATTTAAACCAGTCACTCCGGGAACCCGTTTTAGGGTAGGCGCAAGCTTTACGGAGATTACAGCAACCAAGCCCGAAAAATCATTGGTTGTATCTTCTAAGAAATCGGGAGGTCGTAACAATACAGGAAAGATGACTATGCGCTACATGGGCGGTGGTCACAAAAAATCTTACCGTTTAATTGATTTTAAACGTGATAAGTTTGATATCCCTGCAACAGTAGCTACTGTTGAGTACGATCCAAACCGTACCGCTCGTATTGCATTATTGCACTACGCAGATGGCGAGAAGCGTTACATTATTGCTCCTGAGGGATTGCAAGTAGGACAGACAGTGCTTTCGGGTGATAAAGCTACTCCAGAAGTAGGTAACACTATGAAATTGTCAAATATCCCATTGGGATCAATTGTACACAATTTAGAAATTCATCCTGGTAAAGGTGCTCAATTGGCACGTAGCGCAGGTGCTTATGCACAGCTTGCAGCTAGAGATGGTAAATATGCAACAATCAAAATGCCATCAGGTGAGGTAAGTATCTCTTAGTTACTTGTTTAGCAACAATTGGTGCGGTTTCTAACTCTGATCACGCTAATGAAGTATTAGGTAAAGCAGGACGTAGCCGTTGGTTAGGTCGTCGCCCTAGAACTCGTCCAGTAGCGATGAACCCAGTAGATCACCCGATGGGTGGTGGTGAAGGTCGCTCTTCAGGAGGTCAACCTCGTTCAAGAAACGGAGTTTACTCTAAAGGCTTCAAAACCCGTACACTTAAAAAATACTCAAATCGTTTCATCATAGAGAAAAGGAAGAAATAATGGCTCGTTCGATAAAAAAAGGACCTTATATTGACCATAACGTAGAGAAGAAAGTAGTCTCTATGAATGATTCAGGCAAAAAGTCTGTGATCAAAACTTGGTCTCGCAGATCAATGATATCACCAGATTTTGTTGGTCATACATTTGCAGTACATAACGGTAATAAATTTATACCGGTATACGTAACAGAAAACATGGTTGGTCACAAACTAGGAGAGTTCGCTCCAACCAGAACATTTAGGGGTCACTCTGATAAGAAAAAATAATTAAGAGATGGAAGCAGTAGCGAAATTAAACAATTGTCCAACCTCACCACGTAAGATGCGTTTGGTTGTAGATCTAATCAGAGGTGAGCGTGTAGAGAAAGCTTTACATATTTTAAAATTTACCAATAAAGACGCAGCAATAAGAGTTGAGAAACTATTATTATCAGCTATCAAAAATTGGGAAACTAAAAATGAAGGTTCTCGCCCTGAAGAAAACCAATTATACGTGAAAACGATAATGGTAGGCGGTGGTCGTCAGTTAAAAAGATTAAGACCAGCTCCTCAAGGCCGTGGTTACAGAATACGTAAGCGTTCAAACCATGTTACCTTGGTAGTAGATAGTAAAAACGTTGAAACTCAAACTAATTAACAGAAATGGGACAAAAAGCACATCCAATAGGTAACAGGTTAGGAATCATCAGAGGTTGGGATTCTAACTGGTTCGGTGGCAACAACTATGCTGATAAATTAGTTGAGGACGAAAAAATAAGAAAATATCTTTCTGCACGTATCGCAAAAGGTGGTGTAGCTAAAGTGGTAATCGAGCGTACGTTAAAACGTATCACTGTTACGATCCACACTGCTCGTCCAGGTATTGTGATCGGTAAAGCTGGCCAAGAGGTAGATAAGATCAAAGAAGAGTTGAAAAAATTGACTAAAAAGGAAATTCAGATCAACATCTTTGAAATTAAACGCCCAGAGCTTGATGCACAATTGGTTGCAGAAGGTGTTGCAAAACAACTTGAGGCTAGAATCTCATTCCGTAGAGCAATGAAATCTACTATCGCATCAACAATGCGTATGGGTGCAGAAGGTATCAAGATAATGACTTCAGGTCGTTTAGGTGGTGCTGAGATGGCTCGTAGCGAACAGTATAAAGAAGGAAGAATTCCTTTGCATACTTTCCGTGCTGACATTGACTATGCATTAGCAGAAGCTTTAACTACTTATGGTAAAATAGGTGTTAAAGTGTGGATCTGTAAAGGTGAAGTTTACGGTAAACGTGATCTTTCTCCAAACATCGGTGCTGCGAGCAATGCTCCAGGTAAAGGTGGCGACAGACCTCAAGGTGCTTTTGGTGGCAGAGATGGTGGTAGAGACAACAGAGGCGGTGGCGACAGAAGGAATGACAAACGCAATAGCGGTGGTCGTCCGGGTCAAGGCGGCGCTGGAGCTGGAAGAGATAATAAAGGTGGTGGTGCCAATAGAGGTCCACGCAAATAGTTAACAAGATCGTTTAACGATAATATTAAAATAAAATGTTACAGCCAAAAAGAACGAAGTTCAGAAAGATGCAAAAAGGCAGAATGAAAGGTTTAGCAACTCGTGGTGCTGAATTGTCATTCGGTTCTTTCGGGATTAAATCTTTAGAGGCAACTTGGATCACAAGTCGCCAGATAGAAGCAGCCCGTATTGCGGTAACTCGTTTCATGAAACGTGAAGGTCAAGTTTGGATTAGAATATTCCCGGATAAACCGGTAACTAAGAAACCAGCTGAGGTACGTATGGGTAAAGGTAAAGGTGCGCCTGAGTATTGGGTAGCCGTTGTTAGACCCGGACGTATAATTTTTGAAGCAGAAGGTGTGCCTTTAGAAGTTGCTAAAGAAGCATTGAGATTAGCCGCTCAGAAATTACCAATTCAAACAAAATTTGTAGTACGTAGAGATTACGTAGAAGCATAAAAAAGTTTAGGATCAATGTTGTAAATAACTTGTTGTTATAACCGCTAGACCCGAACATAAAAAATAATAAAATGAAGAACTCAGAAATCATAGGGCTTTCACAAGAAGAACTAGTAGCTAAGATTGCAGAAGAAAGAGAAAACTTGGTAAAGTTAAAATTTGCACATACAATTTCGGCTATAGAAAATCCTACCCGTATCAATAAGGTAAGAAAAGATATTGCCCGATTAAACACTGAATTGACTAAGCTTAAAGCTCAGTCTGCAACTGAAACTAAATAACTTTAGAGTCGAAATGGAAAGACAATTAAGAAAAACAAGAACCGGGTTGGTGGTAAGCAACAAGATGGATAAATCTGTTGTTGTAGCGGTTGAGCGTAAAGTGAAACACCCGATCTATGGTAAGTTTGTTAAGAAAACTACCAAATTTATGGCTCATGACGAGAAAAACGAATGTGGTATCGGTGATACGGTATTGATACAAGAGACTCGTCCGCTGAGTAAGAACAAGAACTGGAGATTGGTACAAATTTTAGAAAGAGCTAAATAAGATGGTACAACAGGAATCACGATTAAACGTAGCCGACAATAGCGGCGCAAAACAAGTATTGGTTATCCGTGTACTTGGTGGAACTGGCAAAAGATATGCTTCAATAGGTGACAAAATTGTTGTTACTGTAAAAAGCGCTTTGCCATCTGGTAACATTAAAAAAGGAACAGTTTCTAAAGCAGTTGTAGTAAGAACCAAAAAAGATCAGACGTAAGGATGGTTCTTATATTCGTTTTGATGATAATGCAGCAGTATTGTTGAATGCACAAGACGAGCCACGTGGTACACGTATTTTTGGCCCGGTAGCGAGAGAACTGCGTGAAAAACAATTCATGAAAATTGTATCATTAGCACCGGAGGTATTATAATATGAAAAATAAAGTAACACAAGCCAAAGTAAAAATCCGTAAAGGAGATTTAGTAAAGGTTATAGCTGGCGATTCAAAAGGCCAACAAGGTAAAGTACAAGAAGTACTTGTTGCCAAAAGTAGAGTTGTTGTAGAAGGTATCAACCTTGTATCAAAACATACTAAACCAAATGCTGCTGCACCAAATGGTGGTATAATTAAAAAAGAAGCTGCTCTTCATATTTCTAACGTACAGTTGGTTGAATCCAAAATCTGGTAAAACTACCCGTGTTGGTCGTAAATTAAACGCTGACGGAAAATTAGTTAGAGTTGCTAAAATATCAGGGGAGGAGATCAAATAATGGCATACGTACCAAGATTAAAAAGTAAATATAAAGAGGAAATTGTAACTGCTCTTAAAGATAAGTTCAATTACAAAAGCATCATGCAGGTTCCTAAATTAGAGAAGATTGCCATCAACCAAGGTGTTGGCCGTTATTCTGTAACTGATAAGAAAGTTATGGATAGCTCTATCTTAGAAATGACAACCATTGCAGGTCAACAAGCAGTAGGAGCAAAATCTAAAAAAGATATCTCAAACTTCAAATTGCGTAAAGGTATGCCAGTTGGTGTAAGAGTAACTTTACGTGATAACAACATGTATGAGTTTTTAGATCGATTAATTTCCGTAGCTTTGCCACGTATCCGCGATTTCAAAGGTATCAATGACAAAGGATTTGATGGAAAAGGTAACTACACATTAGGTGTTACTGAGCAAATCATCTTCCCAGAGATCAACATCGACAAAATCAGCAAGATTTTAGGTATGGACATTACATTTGTAACTTCTGCTACCACTGATGTTGAAGCATTGGAACTTTTAAAACAATTTGGATTACCATTTAAAAATCAAAAAACAGAGCAATAATGGCAAAAGAAGGTGTAAAAGCTCGCGAAATTAAGCGCCAAAAATTGGTGGCTAAATATGCAGATAAACGTGCAGAATTAAAAGCTGCAGGTGATTACGAAGGATTAGACAAGTTACCAAAAAACTCATCGGCTGTACGTTTGCACAACCGTTGCAAGTTAACTGGTCGTCCTCGTGGATATATGCGTACCTTTGGTATATCAAGGGTTTTATTCCGCGATATGGCTTTAGCAGGAAAAATTCCTGGAGTTAGAAAAGCTAGCTGGTAATAAAGAAGTTATAAGTTTTGAGTTATAAGTTGTAAGTTGTACTTTTGCAGCCCTTACAGCTTATAGCTCATTAGTATATAACAACAATTAGAATTTTAACCGATAGCAGGTCCCACCGTTGGGTAACGGAAGGAAACCACTATCACAAATCAATAATAATGAATACAGATCCAATAGCAGATTACCTGACTAGGGTAAGAAATGCCATCAAGGCAAATCACAGAATCGTTGAGATTCCTGCATCAAACCTGAAAAAAGAAATTACAAAAGTTCTTTTTGATAAAGGTTACATCGCAAACTACAAGTTTGAAGACACTAATGCACAAGGCGTAATCAAAATCGCTTTAAAGTACAATGCAATTACTAAAATCTCTGCTATCCGTACGTTAACCCGTATCAGCAAACCAGGTTTAAGACAATATGCAGGTGTAGAAAACATGCCAAGAGTATTGAATGGTTTAGGTATCGCAATCTTATCTACTTCTAAAGGTGTAATGACCGATAAAGAAGCAGCCAAATTGAACATTGGCGGTGAGGTATTGTGTCACGTTTATTAATTAAAGGAGGATAGCACAATGTCAAGAATAGGAAAGAACCCGATTAATGTACCTGCAGCTGTAACTGTTACCGTATCAAAAGATAACGTAGTTACTGTTAAAGGCCCTAAAGGAGAATTAACTCAAGCGGTAGACGCTGATATTATTATAAGCCAAGAAGATGGTATACTTACAGTAAGCCGTCCAACTGAGCAAAAAAGACATAAAGCCTTACACGGTTTATATCGTTCTTTGATCAATAATATGGTTGTTGGTGTAACAGATGGTTATAAAATAGAACAAGAATTAGTAGGTGTGGGTTACCGTGCTACTAACCAAGGTAATACTTTGGATCTTAGTTTTAGGTTATTCTCACCATTATGTGTTCCAATTGCCACAAGAAATTAAAGTAACCACCACATCTGAAAAAGGTCAGACTCCTAAAATCATTTTAGAGAGTATCGATAAACAATTGATTGGCCAAGTAGCAGCGAAAATCCGTTCGTTACGTACACCAGAGCCATACAAAGGTAAAGGTATCAAGTTTGTTGGTGAAGTGTTAAGAAGAAAAGCAGGTAAATCAGCTTCTAAAAAATAATTAAAATGGCAGGAAAAAAATTATCTCGTAGAGATCGTATCAAAAAAGGTATCAGAAAAAGACTTACTGGTTCTGAGAGCCGTCCACGTTTATCAGTTTATAGAAGCAATAAAGGTATTTATGCTCAAATCATTAACGATGTAACTGGTAATACAATAGTTTCAGCATCATCTTTATCTAAAGATTTTACTGGTAAAGGAAACAAATCTGATCAGTCGACTGCAGTAGGCAAGTTAATTGCTGAAAAAGCGATCGCAGCTGGTGTTAAAGAAGTTGTTTTCGACAGAAATGGTTACTTATACCATGGTCGTGTTAAATCGTTGGCAGATGGTGCCCGCGAAGCTGGTTTAGTATTTTAATCTAAGAAATAGGATAAGATGTCAACTATCAATATAAAAAGAGTTAAGACTAGCGAAATCGAATTGAAAGATCGTTTAGTTAGCATACAACGTGTTGCCAAAGTAACCAAAGGTGGCCGTACCTTCAGCTTCTCAGCTATCGTAGTTGTTGGAGATGAGCAAGGTGTTGTTGGTTATGGTTTAGGTAAAGCGAAAGAGGTTACTGAAGCAATTGCAAAAGGTATCGACGATGCAAAAAAGAACTTGGTTAAAGTTCCAATCTTGCATGGTACTGTACCGCATGAGCAGATCGGTAAATTCTCTGGAGGTTTCGTTCTGATCAAACCTGCAGCAGTAGGTACCGGTGTAATTGCTGGTGGTGCAATGCGTGCAGTATTAGAGAGTGCTGGTATACACAACGTATTAGCAAAGTCAAAAGGTTCATCAAACCCTCACAACGTGGTAAAAGCAACAGTAGATGCTTTAACTAAGATGCGTGATGCTTATACAGTAGCACAGCACCGTGGTGTGGATTTAAACAAAGTTTTTAACGGATAATATCATGGCTAAAATTAAAATTACCCAAGTAAAAAGCATTATCGATAGAAGCGAACGCCAAAAAAGAACAATGAAAGCTTTAGGTTTAACTAAAATGAACCAAAGTGTAGAAGTTGAGGCTAACGCTGCCATTATTGGGATGGTAAGAAAAGTTAATCACTTAGTAGCTATAGAGACTATTTAATTATTAAAATCTGTTTAGGTGTACAAAATGCCCTAAGCAGATTTTTATTTATTTATCGCTGTTCCTGATTAGTGAAAGCGAAGGGCAGCACAAAAGTTTAAAAAATGAACTTAAGTAATTTAAAACCTGCAAAAGGTTCTATCAAAAAAGTTAAAAGAATTGGTCGTGGTCAAGGTTCTGGTCGTGGTGGTACTTCCACTCGTGGTCATAAAGGAGCTGGTTCACGTTCTGGTCACTCAACCAAAATCGGTTTCGAAGGTGGTCAGATGCCATTACAACGTCGTGTGCCTAAAGTAGGTTTCAAACCTATCAACCGTACAGAATATGTTGGCGTTAACTTAGACGTACTACAAGGTTTAGCAGAAAAATTCAACTTAACAAGTATTGATTTTGCTGCTTTACAAGAGCATGGTTTAGCTTCAAAAAATGACTTGGTGAAAATCTTAGGTCGTGGTGAAGTTAAAGCTAAATTAGAAGTTACAGCTCACGCCTTTTCTGCAACTGCACAAAAAGCGATCGAAGCTGCTGGAGGCTCAATCGTAAAATTGTAATTAATGAAGAAGCTATTTACTACTTTCAGTAATATTTGGAAAATACAAGAATTAAAAGAGCGTATCTTATTTACGCTCATGATTCTTGTAATCTACAGGTTCGTTTGTCAAGTGGTTCTACCAGGTGTAGACCCAGCTCAGTTAGTGAATACCGAAAAAACTGGCATTTTAGGTTTGTTAGATATGTTTGCGGGAGGTGCCTTTTCTAAAGTATCTATCCTAGCATTAGGTGTAATGCCTTATATCTCTGCATCCATTGTTGTTCAGTTGTTGGGTATTGCAGTGCCTTCTTTCCAGAAAATGCAAAAAGAAGGTGAGAGTGGCAGAAAAAAATTAACTCAAATTACTCGTTACCTAACTGTAGCCATTACCGCTGTACAAGCTGTAGGTTATGTTAAAACACAGGTTCCTAAAGAAGCCATCATGATAGACCATGCAATGTTCTATGTGCTGTCTGGCTTTGTATTAACAGCAGGTACCTTGTTTGTGATGTGGTTAGGTGAAAAAATAACTGATAAAGGTATCGGTAATGGTACATCATTGATCATCATGGTGGGTATCATCGCTCGTTTACCAATGGCTATCGATCAGGAAGTACGTTCAGTATTTACTGGTAATGACGGTGGTCTAATCAGACTTGTACTAGAGATTGTTGCTTTATTTGCAGTGATTATGTTCACCATCCTAATTGTACAAGGTGTACGTAAAGTGCCTGTACAATACGCTAAAAGGATTGTTGGTAACAGACAAGTTGGAGGTGTAAGACAATATATTCCATTAAAAGTTAACGCGGCTGGTGTTATGCCAATCATTTTTGCGCAAGCATTGATGTTTATCCCGAATGCTTTGATTGGCGTATTTCCTAAGTTAACAGACAGCTGGTTACATCAGTATACTGATATTACCTCGCTAACTTATAGCTTAACGTTTGCATTTTTGATCATTGCATTTACTTTCTTCTATACTGCAATTACAGTTAATCCAACCCAAATGTCGGATGATATGAAAAAGAATGGTGGTTTTATCCCAGGTATCAAACCAGGTTTAGCTACTTCTTCTTTTATTGATGATGTGATTTCTAAGATTACTTTCCCAGGATCGTTGTTCTTGGCTATTATCGCCATCTTACCTTCATTCGCTGTTAAGCTTGGTATACAACAAGAATTTGCACACTTCTTTGGTGGTACATCATTGTTGATCTTGGTAGGTGTAGTATTAGATACTTTACAGCAAGTAGAGAGTTATCTATTGATGCGCCACTATGATGGTTTGATGAAAACCGGAAGAGTAACTGGTCGTACAGGAATTCCTGCGGCAAGTGGTAGCGGTGCTGCATTATAAGAAATGATAGAAGGAGTGAGTGATAAGCTTGATTTGATCAGCTAAAATTCACTCCTTCAAAATTTAAAAACATGTCTAAAATTTATTATAAATCTCCGGAGGAGATCGAATTAATAAGAGAAAGTTCTTTACTTGTTTCAAAGACTCTTGCAGAAGTTGCCAAGATCATTGCGCCAGGTATCACAACCATCGCATTAGATAAATTAGCCTATGAGTTTATTCAGGACCACGGAGCAATCCCAGCCTTTTTAAATTATGGTGGTTTTCCAAACTCATTGTGTATTTCGCCCAATGATCAGGTAGTGCATGGCTTTCCAAACGAATACGTAATCAAAGAGGGAGACTTGATCTCTGTTGATTGTGGTGTAATCAAAAATAATTTCTTCGGAGATTCTGCCTACACCTTTTCTATTGGAGAAGTTGATGCTGAAAAGCAGAAATTGACAAAGGTAACACAAGAGTGTTTAAACTTGGCTATTGAAAAAGCAGTTGTTGGAATGCGGATTGGGGATATCGCATTTGCGGTACAGCACCATGCAGAGACAAATGGCTTTGGCGTAGTAAGAGAATTAGTAGGACATGGTGTTGGGGTTAAACTTCACGAAAAACCAGAAGTGCCAAACTATGGCAAAAGAGGAAGTGGAGTTAAATTGGAAGAGGGGATGGTGATTGCTATCGAACCAATGATCAATGCAGGAACTGCTGCAGTGAAATTTTGGTCTGATGGATGGACGGTAACTACCAAAGACAATAAACCTTCGGCACATTTTGAACACACGGTTGCTGTCAAAAAGGGGAAAGCAGATGTTTTATCGACGTTTTCACTGATTGAAGAAGTTTTAAAAGAAAAAAAGTAAAAAATTAAAAATTTTTATTTAATTTTGCAACCCTGTTTAATCGCAGCTAATTAAGTAAAAATCAATATAATATGGCTAAACAAGCCTCAATTGAACAAGACGGAGTAATAAGAGAAGCATTATCGAATGCTATGTTTCGGGTTGAACTCGAGAATGGTCATGAGATTATCGCTCATATTTCAGGTAAAATGAGGATGCACTACATCAAAATTTTACCTGGGGACAAAGTTAAATTAGAGATGTCGCCTTACGATTTATCAAAGGGCAGGATTACTTATAGATATAAATAAAATGAAAGTTAGGTCATCAATTAAAAAACGAAGCGCTGATTGTAAGATTATTCGCCGTAAAGGTAAACTTTACGTAATTAACAAGAAAAATCCTAAATACAAACAACGTCAGGGGTAATTAGAACATTGGAACGAATTCGTACAACGGTGGCCCGCCGTTCGGTCGTTCATTTTAAAGCAACTTATAAATATGGCAAGGATTTCAGGTATAGATTTACCAAGAAATAAAAGAGGTGAAATCGGACTAACCTATATCTTCGGAATAGGTAGAACAACCGCTCAGAATATTTTAACTGAAGCTGGTATTGATTTCAACAAAAAAGTACAAGACTGGTCTGACGATGAATTGTCGGCTATACGTACCATCATCAACGACGGCATCAAAGTAGAAGGTGCTTTACGTTCAGAGGTTCAATTGAACATTAAACGTTTAATGGATATCGGTTGTTACCGTGGCTTACGTCATAGAAAAGGTTTACCTGTTCGTGGTCAACGTACCAAAAACAACTCTCGTACACGTAAAGGCAAGAGAAAAACAGTTGCTAACAAGAAAAAAGCTTCTAAATAATAGATAGATAGGAGAGGTAAGGTTTTAGCTGTGGCAATCATAGCTAAAAGCTACTCAGATCTGGAATAGAAAGATAAAAAATGAGATAGCGAGTGCCGGGGTAGAGAAAGTTCTCTTATCTCAATTCTCCTATCTAAAATCTAAAAGAAAAAATGGCTAAGAGTAAAAAAGTTACCAAAAAGCGTATTGTTGTTATTGAGTCTGTTGGTCAGGCGCACATCAATGCTACGTTCAACAACATCATTGTTACCCTAACAAATAACAATGGTCAAACTATTTCATGGTCTTCTGCAGGTAAAATGGGTTTCAAAGGTTCTAAAAAGAACACTCCATACGCTGCTGGCCAAGCTGCATCTGATTGCGGTAAAGTAGCATTCGACTTAGGTCTACGTAAAGTAGAAGTATTTGTTAAAGGTCCAGGTTCAGGCCGTGAGTCTGCAATCAGAACTTTGCAAGTTGCAGGTATCGAAGTGACTTCTATTAAAGATATCACTCCGCTTCCACACAATGGATGTCGTCCACCAAAGAAAAGAAGAGTTTAATTAATTATTTTTTAAAGCTAAGAGTCTGCAGCTTCAGGTTGCACGATACTTTAAAATCACAAACAAAATGGCAAGATATACCGGACCAAAGTCCAAAATCGCCCGTAAGTTCAGAGAACCAATTTTCGGTCCTGACAAAGTATTAGACAGAAAAAACTATCCTCCTGGCCAACATGGTGCTTCGAAAAGAAGAGGAAAACAATCTGAGTACGCAGTACAGTTAATGGAAAAACAAAAAGTAAAATACACTTATGGTGTGTTAGAAAAACAATTCCGTAACTTGTTTACTAAAGCTTCATCTCGCGAAGGTATCACTGGTGATAACTTATTGCAATTGTTAGAAGCACGCTTAGACAACACAGTATACAGACTAGGTATTGCTCCAACCCGTTCAGGTGCACGTCAATTGGTTAGCCACAAACACGTAACTGTAAATGGTGAGGTTGTAAATATTCCATCATATCAATTAAGAGCTGGTGACGTCATCGCAGTACGTGATAAATCTAAATCATTAGAAGCCATCACAAATTCTGTAGCAGGAAGAGTAATCAATAAATTCAATTGGTTAGATTGGAATGCAAGCGAGTTAACTGGTAAGTTCTTAACTTATCCTAACCGTGACGAGGTCCCAGAAAACATTAAAGAGAATCTTATAGTAGAGTTATACTCTAAGTAATAATCTTAGTTAAAGCCCTAGTGGCTTTAACTTTTTTACGTTACACAACATTAATATAACGATCTAAAAACATTATAAATGGCAATTTTAGCATTTCAGAAACCCGATAAGGTAATCATGCAGAAATCAACTGATTTCGATGGTCAATTTGAATTTCGTCCTTTAGAGCCCGGTTTCGGTGTAACAATTGGTAATGCCTTAAGAAGAATTTTACTTTCTTCTTTAGAAGGTTTTGCTATTACAAGTATTCGTTTTTCAGGCGTTTCTCACGAGTTTTCTACCATGAAAGGTGTTGTAGAAGATTTAACTGAAATCATCCTAAACTTAAAACAAGTTCGTTTTAAGAAAGTTGGTGATTCAGGGGATTCAGAAAAAGTATTCATCATCGTTAACGGTCAAGATCAGTTCTTAGCTGGTGATATTACAAAATTCTCTAACAATTTCGAGGTATTGAACCCTGATTTTGTAATCTGTAACATGGAGAAATCAGTTACTTTAGAAGTAGAATTAACTATTAATAAAGGACGTGGTTATGTTCCGGCAGAAGAGAACAAGATTACAGATACAGTAGTTGGTGTAATTGCGATCGATTCGATCTTTACCCCAATGAAAAATGTAAAATACACGATTGAAAACTATCGTGTTGAACAAAAAACAGATTACGAGAAATTAATTTTAGATATTTCTACTGATGGAGTCTATCCACCCAGAAGAAGCTTTAAAAGAAGCAGCTAAAATTTTGATCCAACACTTTATGTTGTTCTCTGATGAGAATCTAGTATTAGAATCTCAAGCTAAAGAAGAAACTAAAGAGGTTGATGAAGAAATTTTACACATGCGTAAAATCCTTAAAACCGAATTGGTTGATCTAGATTCTTCAGTTCGTGCTTTAAACTGCCTAAAAGCAGCTGATATCCGCACTTTAGCTGATCTAGTTTCTTACGATGTTGCTGATATGTTAAAATTCAGAAACTTCGGTAAAAAATCTTTAACTGAGATCCAAGAACTGGTAAAATCTAAACAATTATCGTTTGGAATGAACCTTTCTAAATTCAAGTTAGACGAAGAATAAAACAGTTTTCAGTTTTGAGTTTCAGTTGTGAAATTGTGCTCAAGGCTCGGAATATAATATTAATTAAATATTCACTGTGTATAATTCCCTCAGATTAATTTCATAGAGACGGTATACACTTTACAAAACAAAAAATGAGACACGGTAAAAAACACAACCATTTAGGAAGAACTACATCGCACAGAAAAGCGATGTTGGCTAACATGGCTTCATCTTTGATCAAACACAAGAGAATTACAACTACTTTAGCTAAAGCAAAAGCTTTACGCGTTTATGTAGAGCCTATCATTACAAAATCTAAAAATGATACTACACACTCTCGTCGTACAGTATTCTCTTATCTGCAAGATAAAGAAACCGTTACAGAATTATTCCGTGACGTAGCTGCTAAAGTTGCCAACCGTCCAGGTGGTTATACTCGTATTATCAAATTAAACAATCGTTTAGGTGATAACGCTGAGATGGCACTAATTGAGTTGGTAGATTATAACGAAGTTTACGGTAAAGATACTGCTGCTGAAGAAAAGAAAACTACACGTAGAGGTAGAAGCAAAAGCAAAAAAGCTGATGCCCCTGCTGCTGAAGTGAAAGCTGAAAAAGCACCTAAAGCAGAAGCTGTAGTTGAAGATGCAGTTGTTGTTGAAGAAGAAGCAGCACCAGCTGTTGAAGAAACTCCTGCAACTGAAGAAGCTGCTCCAGAAGCTAACGCTGATGAGGAAGCTCCAAAAGCATAGTTATCTTAACTAAAAATATAAAGCCCCTTGAGAATTTCTTAAGGGGCTTTTTGTTGCCTTATCAAATCGTTTTGATTTTATTTGGTGTATTTTTGTAATTCAAATAAAGATGAGCATGACCAACGACAGTTTGACGAAATTTAATGAAATCTTAACAGCTAGTATTGCTGATGGAAGCTTTGTGAAACTTTCTTTAGGGAACTATCAAGGTAATGATCGCGAACTGAAAAATCTTTATGTAAAGAAGGTAAGGATCAAAAGAGTGGATATGCTCTCTTTTAATTATCGCTATAAAACACGCGATATCTTTAAAAACCATGAAATTGAAGATGGCGTTAGTCTAGTATTGAATTTATTGAGCAACGATTTCAAAATCTGTACGCTGTTTACCATAGCTAAAGAAGTGGTAATTGAGCACAATAAAAAAGGAATCATCGGAATTAGGGAAAGAGCACTGAATGTTAAGCTTGAGCCTAATCTAGCACATAATAAAGAGAAAAAACGGATCATTAAACCCAGTGGGAATGCGTATCTACAGGCCTTAAAGATTACTGATGCAGAGGGTAATGTTTTCAAAAATGCCCAAGATAAATACAAACAGATCAATCAATACATCGAGATATTGAGTTCTTTGATCAAGGAATTACCTGAAGGGACCATCCAAAATGTAGTGGATATGGGCTCTGGTAAAGGCTACCTGACTTTTGCCTTGTACGACTATCTACATCAGCAATTGGGCCTAAAGGCGAAAGTGACCGGTGTAGAATTTAGAGAGGACATGGTTAGCCTATGTAATGATATTGCCAAACAGGCAAATTTCGAACAACTAGGTTTTGTACAAGGAACGATTGAAGATTATGCAGTACCAACTATTAACCTGCTGATCGCCTTACATGCCTGTGATACTGCTACAGACGATGCGATTTACAAAGGGATACAAGCTGGTGCCGAATTGATTGTGGTAGCGCCATGTTGCCATAAACAGATCAGAAGAGAGATAGAAAAGCATAAAGTGAAAAACGATGTTTCTTTTTTAACCAAGTACGGTATATTTCTAGAACGCCAAGCCGAAATGGTAACTGATGGATTAAGGGCTTTAATCTTGGAATACTATGGTTATAAAACCAAGGTGTTTGAATTTATTTCTGATGCACATACGCCAAAGAATGTTTTAGTGGTGGGGGTGAAGAAAAGTCAGAAGTCGGGAATCGGGAGTCTGATGAGCAAGGAGCAAAAAGAGATTTTAACGAAAATAAAGGATACCAAGGCCTATTTTGGAATTGGTTATCACCATCTGGAAAGACTTTTAGGTCTCGATATCCCTAGCTAGTACTGCTACCTTTGTACATTAAACCTGATGGCAGCGATACCTAGTAAAGCGAACAGCAGGACTGCCATTGCCTCAGCATTACTGCCATTCGTTTCTGAAAAAACTTTAATCCCATCAACCAACTGCCTTTTGCCCTAATTCTGCCAAGCTGTCAGCAGGGGAAGGGGTGTTTTTTTACATTTTAACAGTTTTTTTGTGCTTATTTCTGCCAAAACCTAATTGGCACATTGCTTGTTATTAGCTTGTAAACATTAAAAATTTAAAAGAAATATATATTAAAATGGGAAAAATAATTGGTATAGACTTAGGAACAACAAACTCTTGCGTTTCTGTAATGGAAGGTAACGAACCTGTAGTTATAGCCAACAGTGAGGGTAAACGTACTACGCCATCGATTGTTGCTTTTGCAGAGAACGGCGAGCGTAAAGTGGGTGAACCTGCTAAACGTCAGGCGATAACGAACCCTACAAAAACAATTTATTCTATTAAACGCTTTATGGGCAGCAGCTATGCTGAGGTGGCTAAAGAAATTGCTAGAGTACCTTATAAAGTAGTGAAAGGTGATAACAATACGCCTCGTGTAGAAATTGACGACCGTAAATATACGCCACAAGAGATTTCTGCAATGATTTTGCAGAAAATGAAAAAAACTGCTGAAGATTTCTTGGGACAAGAAGTAACTGAAGCTGTAATTACCGTACCCGCTTATTTTAATGATGCACAACGTCAAGCGACTAAAGAAGCTGGTGAGGTTGCAGGTTTAACTGTAAAACGTATCATTAACGAGCCAACTGCAGCTGCTTTAGCTTATGGTTTGGACAAAGCACACAAAGACATGAAAATTGTTGTGTTTGACTGTGGTGGTGGTACACATGACGTTTCTGTATTGGAATTAGGTGATGGCGTTTTTGAAGTAAAATCTACTGATGGTGATACACACTTAGGTGGTGATGACTTTGACCACGTAATTATCGATTGGTTAGCTGCAGAATTCTTAGCCGAAAATGGAATGGACTTGGCTAAAGATCCAATGGCTTTACAACGTTTAAAAGAAGCTGCTGAGAAAGCTAAGATTGAATTGTCTAGCACTACTTCAACAGAAATCAATTTGCCATATATTACTGCTGATGCTAGCGGTCCGAAACACTTGGTTAGAACTTTAAGCCGTGCTAAATTTGAGCAATTGGCTGGTGATTTGATCAAACGTACCATCGACCCTTGTAAATCTGCCTTGAAAAACGCAGGTTTAAAAGTAAGTGATATCGACGAAATTATCTTGGTAGGTGGTTCAACTCGTATTCCTGCTATTCAGGATGCAGTGAAAGCTTTCTTTGGTAAAGAGCCAAGTAAAGGTGTAAATCCTGATGAGGTTGTAGCTATTGGTGCTGCTATCCAAGGGGGTGTATTAACTGGTGAGGTTAAAGATGTATTGTTATTGGATGTTACCCCACTTTCTTTAGGTATCGAAACCATGGGTGGTGTGATGACTAAATTAATTGAAGCAAATACAACTATCCCTTCTAAAAAAGCTGAAACTTTCTCTACTGCTGCTGATAACCAGCCAAGTGTAGAAATCCATATTTTACAAGGAGAGCGTCCGATGGCTGCTCAGAACCGTACAATTGGTCGTTTCATTTTAGATGGAATTCCACCAGCACCTCGTGGTGTGCCTCAAGTAGAAGTTGCTTTTGACATTGATGCCAATGGTATCTTACACGTAAGTGCAAAAGATAAAGCTACTGGTAAAGAGCAAAAGATCCGTATCGAAGCTTCATCTGGTTTAACTGACGAAGAGATCAAAAAAATGAAAGAAGAAGCTGAAGCAAATGCAGAAGCTGATGCTAAAGCAAAAGAAGAAGCTGATAAAATTAACGGTGCTGATGCTTTGATCTTCTCTACAGAGAAACAACTAAAAGAGTTTGGTGATAAATTATCAGCTGATAAAAAAGCGCCAATCGAAGCTGGTTTAGAGAAATTAAAAGCAGCACATTTGTCTCGTAACTTTGCTGATATCGATGCTGCACAAGAAGAATTGCAAAATGCTTGGAATGTAGCTTCTGAAGAGATGTACAAAGCAGGTCAGGAAGGACAAGCACCAGAAGGCGCAGCACAAGCTGATGCGCAACAAGGTGGCGATACTGTTACTGATGTTGATTTTGAAGAAGTAAAAGACGAAGAGAAAAAATAAGTCTTGAGCCCTAAGTCTAGGGTTTATATAAAAAGCGTCGTTGATTAAGTTCAGCGACGCTTTTTTATGCAGTTATTTTTTACGTTTGACAATTGGTTTTGGCTGGTATTCCAGTTCCTTTACCTTTCCAAAAGTCCTGTTTAAGATGAGAATAGCTGGCCAGATTAACATGGGTGCAAATCTACTTATCATGTTTAAATGATTGGCTGAAGGCAAACAAAAATCAAGTACTAATCCCAACATAAAAATGAAGGGAACTGTTAATGTTCTCCAACGTGCCAACCGACGTGCTTTGAGGTCGTCAAAACCATCAGAGATTCTCCCTTTATGCTTGATGATATAACTCAACATCGCGTAGTTGAGTAGTCCTGTGGCTGCAACATTAAGGCAGTAGAAATAGAAAGGAATAGTCAGTTCTGTGTTTTCGCTATAATAGGCAGAGCTAAAAGGCATCAGAATGATCGTGAACAGGAAAAGAAAATTTAACCATATCAATCTATCATCGTAATCTTTAACAAAAGAAAATAACCGATGATGTGAACGCCAATAAATGGCGATGACAAAAAAGCTAATGATAAAGCCGATAAATAAGGGAAAAAGATTCCATAACTGCATGACAATTTGTTGATCGCTCATTCCATGCACAATATGGGGCGGTTTAATTTCAATCACCAGAAGTGTAATTGCAATGGCAAAAACAGCATCTGTGAATAAGATCATTCTTTCAATCTGAAATTCTTTTTTTAATTCATTGTTGATCTGAGACATATAGAAGCATATAATTTATGCCTTAAGATAAACATTCTTCAATAATATCTTGAAGGATTTTCTCATTTTCAAATAGCTCATTCAACAATTTCAACTGGTTTTTGGTCCTGTCTAGATTTTGCGTTGGATAAGCAATAGGATAGTAGATACTGCCGTTCAGGTAATCGGTTAAGAAACGCAGGGCCTGCATATAAATAATGTACTTGCCAGAAAATAAAATGAGTTCTTTTTCTGTCGGTGTCAATATGTTGGCCATTTCTGATAAATAACCTTCAACCGTAGCTTTAAAATAAGGTAATCGGATTTTTATTTTATTAAGGTCGGTCTCATTTTCGGCATAAGCACAAAGATAAGTACGCATCATGTCGCCTAAATCTGAGATAAACTTGCCAGGCATTAAGGTATCTAAGTCAATTACACAGATACCCGTATTGTCTTCTTCATTTAAAAGTACATTACTGATCTTGGTATCGTGGTGCATTACCCGATTTGGGAAATCTTTTCGATGTTCGTAAGATTTGTAGTAATCTACAATGAAATGATGTCGTAATGCGGTCTCGATCTCATGATTGGCGTTTTGTTTTAATACCGCTGTAGCCTGACTTAAGGCAAAGGTAAATTGCTCGTAACGCCAAGACAGATTATGGAAACCAGGAATTGTAGGTTTGAGCACAGCTGTATCGAAATGATTTAAAAGCCTGCTCAGCTTGCCAAATTGTTTGGCGGCTTCATAAGCCTGTTTGGGGTCGCTTAAGGTGTCATAGGCCATGGTATTGGCTACAAAAGGCAACAGGCGCCAATAGTCACCATGGTGGGCAAACATCAATTCGCCATGGAGTGTTGGAATAGGCGCTGGAAAAAGATAATCTGGATTATTCGCCTTTAAATAATCGGCAACAGCCTCAATGTTGTTTGCAATAGCAAAGGGGTCTTTAAAAACATGTACATTGATATTTTGTAAAATGTATTGTTTGTCGTTTTGCAGTGCAGAAAGCAAATAGGTTCGGTTGATGTGGCCCGAACCTATTTGTTGTAAATTAACGATATCTAAAGTAAATCCGTAAGCCTTTAAAATATCTTCATCAATATTTAACTCCATAGTTTTTCAGGGTACGCTCCGTCTTTGATCAGCTGATCAATGCTAGCTTGCACAAAAGGTTTATCTTCTTTGTAGGTAACGCCAAACCACTGATTGGAAGTTGGTACAACCTTAAAAGTTGCAGTATTATTTTTAACTAAAGTTTCGCCGATCAAAGGAATAAAAAATTCTGCTTTAGGTTTGTCTTTATTGGCCATTGCAAACTCTTTGAAGAGTTCCTCGGTGATCTTGAAGACCGCTGGTGTAAAACCCCAGAAATTCATTGAAACAGGTGTTTCGAAAGTTAAGGGATATTGTTTGCCTTCTTCTTCGTAAACGATGACGCCATTTTCTTCAAAAACCTTTGTGCGTTCAATGATTTCTTCCAGGTTGTTACTTTCGTCAACTTTACAAACCCCGCGAGATACCGCTCCAAAATCAGAAAGTGTCTTTCCAATCTGGTAACCGATGATAGAATAATTACTGTCGTTGGCTTCCTCAGTTAAAAAACCAACCATTTTTTGATAGGCGTCAAAGCCATAAAAATCATCGGCGTTGATCACACAGAAAGGTTCTTTTACTGTTTTTCTTCCAGATAGGATGGCATGGGCAGTACCCCATGGTTTTTCTCTGTATATTTCTTCTTCAATACCGAACTGTTTCAGGTCGAAATTTTGGAAAACATAATCAACTTCGATCTTCCCTTTCAGTTTAGGGTCGAAGATACTTCTGAAATTGTCTACAAATTCTTCTTTGATGATAAATACAACTTTGCCAAAACCGGCTTTGATTGCATCATATATAGAGTAATCGATGATCGTTTCGCCATTTGGCCCAAAACCATCGATTTGTTTCATACTTCCGTAACGGCTAGCCATTCCAGCGGCCAAAATTAATAAAGTGGGTTTCATTCAGTATATTTAGAATTGGAAAATCTTTTTATCGTAGTTTCAAAGGTAAGTTTTAAAAGCCAAAAATGCCACCACTTCTTGTCCTAGGTTTTTTGCCCGTTAACATCCCAAAAATACCTCTGACAATCTCCTTTCCGATTTGACGGGTAATCGTGGCACCCATTACTTGTTCAACAATGCTCTTTTCACCTGGTTTTGGTTTACTTTCTGCTTCAACTCTTTTTTGTTCTTCTTCGACGGCTTTGGCCTCATTTTCTTCAGCCATTTTCAAGTTGATTTTATCTGTAAGCATTTCGAAAGCACTCACAGAATCGATTTCCTCTTGGTATTTTTTAAATAATGGGCTTGCCTGCATCAACCGTTCACAATCTATGGCAGCCATTGGCCCCATTACCGCACGTGGTGGTGTTAACATCGTGGCAGCAACTTCTGTGGGGATTCCTTTTTCGTTCAGTACGGTTACCAAAGCTTGTCCGGTACCCAAAGCGGTCAACATTTTGTCTATCTGATAAAAATCTGATTTAGGATAGGTATTTACCGTCTTTTTTAAAGCATCTACATCATTAGGTGTAAATGCTCTTAAAGCATGTTGGACGCGGTTGCCCAGTTGTGCCAAAACACTTTCTGGAACATCCATAGGCGATTGTGTACAAAAGAATACGCCAATACCCTTAGAACGGATCAACCTGATGATCGTATTCACCTGGTCTAAAAACGCTTTGGGTGCGTCGTTAAAAAGTAAGTGCGCCTCGTCAAAAAAGAAGACCAATTTGGGTTGGTCCAAATCTCCAGCTTCTGGCATCGACTGATAAATTTCGGCCAATAAGCTCAATAAAAAAGTAGAATATAAAACAGGTTGGTTCTGTACATCGGCAATGTTCAATAAACTGATTACACCTTTGCCGTCTATCCGGTTAAAAAGATATCGATATCGTAAGAGGTCTCACCAAACATCCCGCCTAAACCTTGTTGTTCTATGGCTACAATCTTTCTCAGGATGGTACTAGAGGTGGCTGTAGAAATAGAACCATAGCTGCTTTTGATTTCGGCAGCACCAGCCCCTTCGGCCAAATAACCTAATAGTTTTTTTAAGTCCTTTAGGTCTACGATTGGCATTTTGTTATCGTCGGCATATTTGAAGATCACGGCCAAAACACCGGTTTGGGTTTCATTGAGTTCGAGAATCTTGGCCAATAATACGGGACCAAATTCAGTTACCGTGGCGCGCATCTGTGCACCTGTTTTTCCACTCAAAGAATAAAGCTCTATTGGAAATCCACTAGGGGTAAAAGTCTTATTGAGCTGCTTGGCGCGGTCTTCAATTTTCGGATTGCTTGTTCCTGCCTGATATAGACCAGAAAGATCACCTTTAACATCCAGCATGAAAACGGGTACTCCAGCATCAGAAAGCTGCTCGGCAAGTAGTTGCAAGGTTCGGGTTTTACCCGTACCTGTAGCCCCTGCAATCAGGCCATGGCGGTTCATCATCCGTAAAGGCAGGTTTACCTCGGCCTCTGCCAATACTTCGCCATCTAAAATGCCTGCACCCAGATAAATAGAAGCTCCTGTAGGTGCGTATGATGCTTTTATCTTTTCTATAAATAAGGTCTTTTGATCACTCATAGGTTTTTGTTTTTCGCCTTTAAATTAAGAAAGAAATAGCAGAAAGAGAAAGGTATGTTATCGATTGTCCTGCTTTATTTTACTTTGCAGGCTTTTCATTCTTAATGCGAATATAAAATGGATGATCAGGTCTACAGTGAAGACGATATCCTGTTCTTGGTTCGTGTCGACACGAACCAAGGGATGGTAATGACAAAGGTATTTGGTTTAGACCATTATTTTATAGAAAGGTAGATCGCTACGGTGGCATTGCTCCAATCCTTGCTCTGCTCATCATATACTTCAAAATCTGGGGCGTAGGCTCGCGGGAGGTTTGTATTCCAGATGTTTACCCATACTTCGGCTACGCAATCGGGCATTTTGCCTTTGGCCATTATTTTTTGATAGCTGTTTTTGGGGATGGTCAAATTGCTCAAACCTGTTGGCGTTAGTGTACCTTTTGCTACTTTACAACCAATAAAATAGGCGTAAGGTTGGGTGTAATCCCCATCATAGTCATGATAAACGGCATAGATTTCTTCACCAAGTTTATTTGGGATTTGGGAAGCTATATTTTCTGCCTCAAATCTTTGCCAGAGGTTTCCACAATCTATCATCGATTGTTGGTTGAGGTTACTTGTTTTGTTGGGCAGTGACAAACCGATGAGTTCAAATTCTTGTACTTCCATATCATTTTGATGAGAAAAGGATTTATACTAAAGTAGCATTTTTTAAATTAAAGCGAATTCATTCTGCGTTGAAACTCATCTATAAACAGGCTCACCTGGTATCCATCCATTAAAGCATGGTTGACATGAACGGCTATAGGCATTGATTTTTGGCCCTTGTTCTCTGTCATTTTACCAAATGAAAATTTCGGACAACTATCTTTAAAGGTAAAACTTCGTGCATGCGATAATGAGGTAAACTTTAACCAAGGCATGGCTGAAATATGGATGACATTTGCACCTGAACTTGCAGGTACGAGTCCGGTAGATTGTTTAACCCTTTGTATTTCTTTTTGAGCCTCGACTTGAAAATCTTCAAATTGAATAGCATAATCAATGTACGAGAAACCAAAAGTGCCATCTGGGCGATTAATTACTGCTGAGGCGTGCACCTTGTCATATAGATAAATCTGATCGTCTTCAATCCTTAACCTAAAATTTTCAATTGAATTTGCTGTCGTCAATGCCTGATGTAAATAATATAAGAAAAAACCTTTTCCTTCTCTTTTGCATTTGTCATAAGCAATGGTACAATCAATATCTACCACTACGCCAAAAAAAGGTTCTTCAAATCTGTTAAAGAAGTTGAAATGGTCTTTTCTGGGCCAATTTTCTAAATCAAAAAGGTGTCTCATTCAGTAGGGGTAAAATATCGGTAATGGTCTGTACAGGCGTAAAGTTTTCGTGTTCAACATTGTGCTCAATCTCTTCGTGTGCCCAAGTGGTATGGAAAGGTACATGTATGGCAGTTCCTCCAATCTGTAGCACTGGCAATACATCAGATTTAAGCGAATTGCCGATCATTAAAAAATTTTCTGGTCTGCAATCAAGGTGTTTCAGCAGTTTCAAGTAATCTTTTTCCTGCTTATCACTCATGATCTCGATGTGATGGAAATATTTTTCTAAACCAGATTTCTGTAGTTTTCTTTCTTGATCAAGCAGGTCGCCTTTTGTAGCGACCACCAAACGGTAATTTCCTTTTAATGTTTCAAGAACCTGTTCTATCCCATCCAATAATTCGATAGGTTTGTTCAACTGTTCCTTTCCATATTGGATGGCTTTGCTGATCATTTCGAGGCTTGCTGTTCCTTCGGTAACTTCTAAGATCGTTTCGATCATAGAAAGCATAAAACCTTTAATACCATAGCCATATAAAGGTAGGTTTCGTATTTCTGTTTTAAAAAGTTCGTTGGCCACGCTATGCATTGGAAGGTAATCTTCTAACAAGGCGCAAAACTTTTCTTCGGCTTCTCTAAAATAAGGTTCGTTTACCCATAAAGTGTCATCGGCATCAAATGCGATTACTTTGATATTGGTCATTTGTATTGGTGTTTTTAAGGAAGTAAAAGTATAAAATTTATCTTTTACTGAAATAACTGTAGCAAAATCTATAAACTGAGTTCGATTAATAATTAGCACAAGTTTGGGATATGAATAATCAATGACTGATCTTGAAACCAATCGTTTTTGCTACTGTTTGATGGTGCTGTCGCTTCGCGGACATACTTTTTTCCTGTAGATGAAAAAAGTATGCAAAAAAATCCACGGCTGCGCCCTGTTCTGTTAAAGGAAATGCTCAGGCTTATTGCTGCTTTCCGAACAGGCCAAGGCCGCTTTTAGTAAAACGTTGAGGTGGTGCTTAGGCTTGAGAAGTTCCAAAAACTTCTTAATGCAAACTCCTATTGTGAAGTTATTTTTAGCATAAATTGACCTAGCGCAACAATTTCAACCTTTCGAGCAAGCGGTCTTTATGCATGTCGCTGATGGGGATGAGCTGTTCGTTAATAGAAACTCTTCCGCGTTCGATAAAACTGATCTGATTGAGGTTGATGACATACGATTTATGGATACGCATAAAATGGTCACTTGGGAGTTCGTCCTCTAACGATTTCATGCTTTGTAAGGTTAAGATCTGCTCATTTAGGGTATGGATGATTACATAATCCCTTGCCCCTTCCAGATAATAGATGTCGTCTAAAGAAATTTTAACTAACCTATAATCCGTTTTTACAAAAATGAATTGGTTTTGTAAAGGTAGGGTAGGTTGTGCCAGCACTGGAGTAACCAAGTTAGCCGATCTTTCTTGAGCTTTTTCTACAGCAACCAGAAAACGATCAAAGGTAATGGGTTTCAAAAGATAATCTACCACATGGTGGTCGTAACTTTCTAAAGCATATTCACTATAGGCAGTGGTAATGATCACCATACATTTTTTTTGTAGGATCTTCATAAACTGGAGACCAGTTAACTCTGGCATCTGCATGTCTAAAAAAACAAGGTCAATGTTGCTGGTCTTTGCCAATTTTAAAGCATTCATCGGGTCTGAAGTAGAAGCGGTCAATGTTAAACCTGGGGTTTTATTGATGTAATCACTCAAGAGGGCGATGGCTAAGGGTTCATCGTCAACAACAATACAATTGATCTCTTTTCGTAATTATTCATGTAGGTTAATGGTTAGTTTAACGTTGTATGCTTCAACAAGGTCAACAATGGCTAAAGTGTGCTGTGTCCCATAGATCAGTTCTAGTCTTTTTTTGACATTTTCTGAGCCTATTCCGCCCGTATGGTCCTTGTTAAAATTACCTTTTTTATTACTTACATTAAATAGAATGATTTCTCCATTTAAACGAAGGATCGACGACCAAAGGTATATTTTCGTCCCGTAGGTTACCATGTTTAAAAGCATTTTCTACAAATGGGATCAAGGTTAAAGGGGCAATGCGTAAGGTGCAGTCTGCCGGAAGTGAAATGTTGATCTTGGTAGCAGGTACAAAATCATAACGCATCAATTGGAGGTCGATGTAATGTTGGAGATAACGGACTTCTTTGATCAAGGCTACTTTTTGTTCTTCTTCGTATAACATGTAGCGCAGGAGCTCAGATAATTTACTGATGGAAGTCAATGCCTTATCAGAGCCTTGGTATACAAGTGTATAAACATTATTCAGGCTATTGAACAAAAAATGAGGGTTGATCTGCGAACGGAGAAAAGCAAGTTCGGCCTGACGGCTCTTCAACAACAATTGGTTTTGCATCTTTTGCTGATGGTTATTGAGTTGAATGAAAAAGAAAACAATACCAAATGCACTGTAATATATGGTGAAGTAGATATTATCGATGAAATACCTTAAGGGTATGAGCATGTCGGCACTATAATTATGTTTCCCTTTAATGGCAAAAAGGATAACTTCTTCCATCACATATCTAATGCCTATCATCAAAGGAATACCGATAAGGATATAACACAAGATGGCTGCAGTTTTTTGTTTGTAGCGATAAAAAAGGATATAAAATAAGCTATAGCTAACCAATACGCTTAAGAACCAAACCAACATATGGAAAGGGAAATATAGGCCAGCCTTTCCCCGTAGGAAATAGAATATGGTATCACCGTTATTTAAATGGTTGCCGATACTCCAGGTCATCTGTTGAAAGCTATAAAAAATAAAAAAGCCGAATGACAGCCAACCCAATTTAAATTTCATGGTTAAAGTTAAAACCTTTAACTGTATTTAATATCCAATAATCCATATTTCCAGCTTATTCGTCTGCCAAAACAATGAATGTATCTTCAAAATCCTTATCGATGAAATCAGTTGATTGGTAGAGCAGATACCTGCAGTTAAGAGATTCCACTCTTTGAACTTGATCTAACATAATAGTTTCGATAAAAATCAATTTTATGAAGAAGCTCATTGTGATCTTATTGTTGACGTTTCCATTTTATGTACTGGCCCAACAAGGTGCCTTCCAATTGAAGGGCAGAGTTTTTGGTAAAGATAGTATCGCCTTAAGCGGAGTAAACATCAACTTATTTGAAGAGGGTACGAACAAGAAACTGCATACAGTAATTACCGATGAAAAAGGAAGTTTTACGATAAGCGCTCCATCGAAAGCTGTTTATCTTTCTATCAACTATCTGGGGTATATCCCTTATCGAGCAAAACCTGTTTTTGAAAAAGAACTGATCGTGCATTTACAGGAACAAACGCAATTGTTGAAAGAGATCACTGTAAGTACACAAAGACCGCTGATCGAACAACAGTTTGATCGAACAGTGATGAATGTTGATGGCAATATGCGTTTAGGGATGGATGCTACTGATATCCTTAAAAAAATACCTGGGGTGGTTATTAAAAATGGGACCGAAATTTTGTTGGAAAATAAAGCCGTAAACGTAATGATGGATGGTAAAACTGTAAAGATGAGCGGAAATGACCTAATGAACTTACTGAGTGGTACCAGTCCGGCCATGATCAGCCAGATCGAAGTGATCCATAGCCCTTCAGCAAAAGTTGATGCACAAGGTGCTGGGGCAGTAATCAATATCAAGACCTTAAAACGCCAGACCCCAGGTTATGATATGAACTTAGGGTTAACCACTGGACATGGATGGAAGTATCCAACCAGTCAGTCTATTTCGGCAGGATTGACTTATAGGAGCAATAATGATTATGTATATGGTAGTTATAGTTACGGATTTGGGAAACAATCTCAAGAGATAGAAAAACATACTTTTTTTCAGGTAGCCAACCAACGTCTGGACGAAAAACAGACCTATAAAGTTCCGTATGGAGGGCACAATGTGAGGGTAGGTTGGGACCATTATCTTAAAAACAAAGATGTGTTTGGTGTTTTGCTCACAGCTTATCATAACGACCGGAAATCGAATTTGTCACAGAGACCAACATTTCTGCTTTTAGTGCTACTGCGGTAGATTCGATGCGGTATGCAAATGCAACAAACAAAACCAATAGTAGAGGAGCCAATCTGAACTTCAATTATAAAACCGTGATAGATTCTGCTAAAAAGCAGGAACTGACCATGGATGCAGATGTTGGGATATTTGATTTTACAAGTGACAACCAACTGGGTACCCAATTGCTGAACGCCACAGGAAATCCTATTTTTTCGATGCAACAATTTCTTCAAGATGGGCATACGAGTTCCAAGATATACAGCTATAAAACAGATTATACCCAAAAGTTGCATAAAGGAACTTTAGAATCTGGATTTAAAGCAAGTTATGTAGACCTGAGCAACCAATTTAACTCCCTAAGCAGATATGACGGTGGGGCCTTTAAGGACCGTGGAAGCAATGATTTTTTATATCAGGAAACTCTATTGGCTGCTTATGTGAGCAGCAAGCAGACCTATCAAAAATTCACTTTACAATTAGGATTAAGAGCCGAAGAAACCATAACGAGTGGCAATTCACTAACCTTGAGCAATATGGTGAAGCGAGATTATCTCAATTTGTTTCCAAATGCATTAGTAGCTTATAAGTTTGGTAAGAACAGCTTGTCATTTTCTTATGCAAGACGAATTGGTCGACCTTCTTATAATGCTTTAAATCCATTTGTAATTGTGAATGGAGCCTATGATGTGAGCAAGGGGGAATCCTTATCTTAACCCTTCTTTTACCAATAGTTATAGGTTAGGTTTCAGCACAAGTATCGGGCTTTCTGTAGCACTATCGCATAGTATGGTTAAAGATGTCATTACCGATTTACGGGAAGTAGACGACCTTACCAAAGTTTCTACCAGTTACAAGGCCAACATGAACCAAAATTACAATACAGGTATCAGCATGAGCTATTATAAGCAATTTTTTAAGTTGTGGGACCTGAGTATAAGTGGAGGGTCATCGTTGAACCGTTATCAATTTGATTACCAAAATGGGAAAGTAGGTGTGAAACAACTGACTGCTTATGCTTCCATCGACAACCATTTTAAATTGCCCAAAGATTGGTGGATCGATGTGAGTTATTACGGACAAAGTAAGGCGACCTATGGTTACCAGATCAATTTGCCTTATTACTTTATCAGTTCTACTATTGGAAAAGGATTATGGAAAAACAAAGCTACTTTATCTTTGGCTGTCAACGATATATTTTTCACCTCTATTACCCGCAGTGAAGCCAATTATGCAAACGTCAATTACAACTTAAGGAGCCAATATGATAGCCGTAATTTTCGTTTGAGGTTCAACTATAGATTTGGCAATTCTAAAATCGAGATGAGGAAAAGAAGTTCTGGATCTACAGAAGAGCAGGGCAGGACGCAATAACAAGAACCCCCATTAAAGACAATGTTTAATGGGGGTAATTTTGCTTATCGGCATGCGAACTAGTTTCTCATGCTTCTGATCAAAAACCTGATGATCAAAAATATAATGATTACCAATAAGATGCCATTGATCAATTGCCAGACTACAGCACCTAGACTATAGTCTATAAGATCCATTTTTGAAATTGTTTATTTTGCATATTTATACATTACCGTTTTACTGTTGCTCGTAATGCTGGCTACAATATAAATTGTACCGTCTGAGGCAACCTGCATATCAAACTCATTTACTTTCTCGCTGATTACCTTTCTCTCGGTATTCCAGTTGTTAGTGGCTTTGTTAAAGGTTTTAACTAAGACAGAGGTCGCATTGGCATAGGCAAAGTATAACACGCCATCATCATCTACCGCTAGTGCAAATTTATCTCTTTCTCCACCGCTCGAAACGGCATTGCCTAGTTCTTGCCAGTTGCCCGTGGTTTTATTGAACTTCATCACATGGTCTAATCTGCCAGAAGTTGGTGCAACTTGATAGGCGAGATAAGCTTCACCAGTTTTATCGACAGCAATACTCACACCTTGGAAACCAACCAAACCATCCGGAGCTGTAAATGAGGTTTGACCAATAGGTATCCAAGTATTGTTTTCGTATTTGAACATTGATGGTTTGTTTACACCCGTACTTCTGTCCATTATACCCAGATAATTTTTGCCATCCAGACCTTTGATGATTTGATCGTAGAAAACTGTAATCCCGCCTGGAGGAGTGATCGATCCCCATGTGTTAGCCGTATAATTAGAAACATATAAACCCCTTGCAGGAATACCCGAAGCATCTGTTCCAGTTTTTGCCATCGCTACCAATGGAATGTCATTTGCTGTCATGGCGAACGATAGGTAATCAACCTTAATTGGTGTAAACCTACGGTTACCTACCGGATTCCATGTTGTTCCGTTGTATTTGAGTACAGTTGCCTTTTGGTCTCCATTTAAGTAATCCTTGTAGGCAATATGAAGGGTTCCCTCAGAATCGAACGCAATTCCGGGTACATCTGCCCTAAACTCTGATACACCAGTATTGGCCCCAATATTGGTCCAAGCGGTACCATTGTAACCCATTACGGCTACTTTTCTGTTGTCGGTCTCTATGGTTGCTCCAGTTTCATCTTTACCAATACGTTGATACACGAAATAAGGATAATTGTTAAAAGGGTTGATGGCCATTTTGATGCCTGATGCAGTTACCAAACCTGTAAGGTCTGCAGCAACAAGGCTCCATTGACGACCTAAGAAGTCGATGTTGACTGTAAAATTTAATGGTGAAGCTAAGCTGGCATCATTAAATGTGTAAACCACAGGGTTTGTGAAATCGTTAATCGTCACTTTGTTTTGCTGTACAGTGCTACCTATTTTCAATACAGCACCAGTGGTGGTTTCAAAACGGGCAATCAGTTTTGTCAGATTTACCGTTTCAGAAACATTGACCTCTATATCGGTACCTCTGATGATACCAACATAATTTTGTGCTAAATCAGGATTGTCCTCTATAAAGAAACCAAAAGATTTTAAAGCCACATTTTTCTCTACCCTAACGGCATAAGTCTTAGTACTTCTGTCTTCTGCCTTTACTTTATAGATAACAGCTTTGGTGAAATCCTGAATTGAAATTCCAGTTTCTTGAACAACTGTGCCTACTTGTACAATTGTACGTGGGTTTTCCATCTCAAAGCTTGCCTTGAGGTTTGTCACATCTACCTCAATAGGTAAGGCCACAACAATTTCTCCATCTTTAATTATACCTGGATATTCTTTTGTTATGCCGAGGTCGTTTTTAACGATAAACTTAAAAGAAGTAAAACCTTTGTCGTACATCACAACATCTTTTTTACAACCTCCAAATAGTCCTGTTATCACTAACAGAACCAATATTGTTATATTTTTAATATTTTTCATCAGTCTAAAATTTGTTTTAAGATGATTGACTTCCCTATGCATTTGTATTGAACAAGGAAGCCTCATCTGCTGTTAATTTAATTTCTTAAAGTTTTCTGGCATAAGAACAGCTTTGATTCCTGGCGTTTCTACCAAGTATTTTTTTGCATAATCGGCAACCATGGCAGGCGTAATTTTATTGATCATATTTTCATAATCATTAAAGAAGCTATAATCTTTAAAGCCAAAATAGAATTGGTTCCTTAAAGACGAGCTCCAGAACAAATTCTTGCCTGCTTGTTTTTTATAACTGTCTATCTGCTGTACTTTGATGTTGGTGAGGTCGCTTAAAAAGTAACTAGGATTTTCTGCCACCTTTTTAACTTCTAGCTGTGCCTGTTTGATCAAAAACTCTGCTGCTTCTGGTGCACAACTGAAAGGATCCTTGATCTGATCAAGGGAGATGGGATACTGGTTGATGAAATAGAAACTCCTACACCATATACGCCTGAGTTTTCTTCTCTCAGGTTTAATCGAAGTTTTACTTTTAACACTTCTTGTAAAAGGGTCTGCACTAAAATTTCAGGGTAATCGTAATTTACCTTATTGCTTTGATAAAACAAGTTTACAGTGCTTTTTGGGGCTTTACCAGCAAAAACCAAAATGTCTTTTGCTGTATCGCCACCAGCTGGTCCCTTGTATTCAAACTTATTATTGTAATCGCCCGATGGCAGACCGCCGATGTACTGCTCTATTAAAGGTTTGATGCTATCAGGGTTAAAGCCGCCGACAATAACAAACTGAAAGTCTTTTGCAGATCCAAAACGACTTTTAAAAACAGGTATGATATCTTTAAAATGAAGTTCTTTATTGATGCGCTCGACAGAGATGTCTGATGCGTAATCATCATCTCCTTTTAAAAGCTCGGCAATTGCCTTGTTGTAATCATAAGTTGGCGATTGTTTATTATTGTCTAAACGTTCGATGGTTTGTCGTTTGGCCTGCTCAAAAGTTAAGGATCTGCATTTGGGTATACCCATTTCAGGTACATCAATTGGAACATGGTTTTGGCATCTTTCCAATCTGCACTGCTCACTATGCCTTCTCTTGTGCTGGAGAGTACTAAGGTGGCAGAAGCAGAGTTGCCTGTTAAAAACTGTGTTAAAGCTCTTCTGCTAAACTCGCCTGCGCCACTTAAACCAGTAACCGCTTTTACAAATTGAGAAGTTACAAATTGTGTAGAGTCTAATGCATAGATACCCCCAGCTCTAAAACCAGATAAAGAAATGTAGTCTTTTTTCTCGTTTGTTGGTTTCAGGTAAACGGTTGTTCCGTTGGATAAAGTCCATTTGGTAACGCCTATTGCTGTTAACTGTTCTTCCTTGGTTACTTTTCCTGCTTTTGGTTCGTTTGCCAGTAATTGCTTAGGAATAGTAACATTGTCTTTCCATGGTGAGATCTTTCTGCAACAGACTTGGCAAACATCTTCTTTAAAGCAGACTGATCAGGCAGATTTGCCGCATCTTTTTCTGGTGCAGTAAGTAAAACCACAGTATTCCCTGGGTTATTTACCGATTTTAAAAAATGGACAATAGCAGTTGAATCAATCTGTGGAGCATATTTAAGAGCTAACCTATTGCGTTCTGTTTTAGCCAGCATGGTGGTGCCGTTGTAAAAAAGGTCGTGGATCTCATTTACATAAGTCTCTGGTTCTGTTTTATCTTCTGTAGTGGCCGAACGTTTAATAGAGGCAATATATTCCTCTCTTAATTTGTTAACCTCATCGTTGGTAAAACCATAACGGATGATGCGTTGCGTTTCTGTTAGGTATTTGGCAATGCCTTCGTTGATCTTATCATGATATAGTGCCACACCACCAGATACGATGCCATTTTTTAAGACCAGATTGCTCACTGAAAAACTACCTTCCTTAAAATCATTCTGCAATTGCGCAATTCTACTGAAACGGTTTTTGGCCAATGCATTAAAAAATGACCTTGTCAATTGATTCTTATAATCTTCTTCAGTTTGGATGCCTTTAAACGACTTGATCTTATTGAAAATGCTCAAGTCTATTGAAGAGGCTTCTTTATCTGTAATGATAGAAAACAAAGTGTCTTTGTGTGGAGGCAGTTCGTAATAAACACGAGGTGCCTTGCTTTTAGCTTGATACTGGCTAAATTCATTTTTGATATAGCTTTCTACCTTTTTTGGGTCGATATCTGTTACGATGGCAATAGACATCAAATCAGGACGGTACCATTTCTCATAAAAATCAACTATCGTTTGGCGTTTAAAGGTTTTGAGGATATCAACTTTTCCAATCGGTAAACGTTCGGCATATCTCGATTTGTTGAACAGAACAGGTAGGTATTGCTCTCTTAAACGATTGTCTGCACCTTGTTTGCTTCTCCATTCTTCAATCACTACACCACGTTCCTTATCAATTTCGTTTTGGTCAAAGGTTACACCAAAGGCCCAGTCGCCCATAATATCGATAGACTTTTCTAGGTTCTTCTCGTCTTTGGTATTGATACTGATTTTGTACACAGTTTCGTCAAAACTGGTATGTGCATTTAGATCTGCACCAAACTTTACACCTTTAGATTCCAAAAATTCGATCACATCATTTTTCGAATAATGTTTGGTGCCATTAAAGGCCATATGCTCGATAAAGTGGGCCAGACCTTGCTGGCTGTTATCTTCTTGTAAGGAGCCTGCATTTAAAAACAACCTCAAAACAGAATTGCCCTTGGCCCTATCTGTTTTGTAGATGTAATAAGTAAAGCCATTTTTAAGTTTTCCAGTAACCAGATTGGGGTTTTGTTTAAGCTGTTGCGCATAAACACCCGAACTGACCAAAAGCAGTATAAAAAGTAAACCGCTAAAATTTTTAATCTTCTTCATCTGTTGCTCCTTATTTTTTAGTGATTACTAATTGTTTTTGTAATTGGTCAGGGCCTGGTAAACCCAGTGTATAATTTTTGCTGTTGCTGATCAATTTGATAATGATTGTATTGTTTTTTGTAGGATCTAAAGCAGCTTCTTTCCATTGGATGGTAATTGGTCGTTCGAAAATACCCGGTGGAAAATTTAGTTTTGTACCTTTTGTGATCAAGTCAAAATCTCGACCTTCTTTAAGTCCATCGCCAACTATAACTTCGTAGTTAACATCAATTGGTTCAAATTGTAGCTCTGCACTTAGGTATACATTATAATTTACCAGGTCTTTACGGTCTGATAAAACATCGATGGCACTTTTATTGTCAACCATGATATGGAAAAAAGGATGGTTGAAAGGTTCAACTTCTTTTTTGCAGGATGATAGCAATGTAAGGCCTGCAATTATTGTTGATATGATGAGGTATGTTATTTTGTTTTTCATTGTCTTTGTTAGTTATAGCCAGGATTTTGGATCATTGCTTTGTTTGCTTCCAGTTCTTTAATAGAGATCGGCAAAACAAACTTGGTGTTAGGGTAGGTGAGGCTACAGGTCGTTGCGTTACAATCAGCACTTCTTTGTAGGTTTTCTTTCCTTCTTACCAGATCAAACAGGCGATGGTTTTCAAAACACAATTCCCTATTTCTTTCATTTGCGATCTGTTTATACAAATCATCATTAGAACTGTAGGTAATTGTTATTGTCCTTTCTGGATGTGCTCTTTGAGAAATGATACGGATATCTTCTGCGGCTTCGCTATATTTTTGGAGGTTCCAATTGGCTTCGGCACGGTTGAGGTAAAGTTCAGATAAACGAAGGTCTTGATGGTTAACGGGCCAGTTGGGCTTACCACACCATCTCCATATTTGGTGGTTAAAGACTTACCTAAATTATCTCCTGTTTTTGGTTTGGTAAACATTGTTTTGAACCTGATGTCATCTTCATCGTACATGTTCAATATTTTGGTTGTAGCTGTATATTGAGCTGCGGTTGCATCAGAAAGCATCGAAAAAACGTCTAATGCACTAGCAGATAAGGTGGCATTGTTCAATTGAAATATCACTTCAACTTTAGGGCTTGCAGTAGCTGCAGGATAGGTGATGAATGATGCTTTGTAGTTGTTTGCATTTGCCAACTCATAAGCATTATCGTTGATCACCATATTGGCATAAGAAACACTCTGCGCCCAATCGCCCTTATACAGATAAACACGAGAAAGTAGGCCCAAAGCAGCTTGATAAGTAATGGCTGCCTGTGTATGATGGTTTGCATTTTGTTGTAGATAGGGAAGGGATTCATTCAGATCGGCAATGATCTGTGCATAAACCTCTTTCATTGTTTTTCTTGGTACCACTTCACCAGGACTTGGTGTCTTTAACAAAACGGGTACGCCCAAATGAGAGCCATCTGCTGTAAAATTATAAGGTTGTGCATAAACCCTACTTACATCAAAATGAAATAAGGCTCTCATTACCAAAGCTTGTCCATAAATTGAATCTAACGTTTTGGTCTGGTCCGGAAACTTGTCTTTTAGTCCTGGAATTGAACTGATGATGTTGTTTGCACCATTTATTGCACCATAAATATCCTCCCAAATGTTTCCTACGGCAAATTCGTCATCGCCAGGTGAGCTTTGGAAATTGAATTGTTGTAACATCCGATTGGTTTTCGAATTGCGGATCAGATTGTCTGAACTGATATCGGCATATAGACCAAAATAATCTTTATAATAGCTTATCATCTGGTTATAAGAGCCATTAATTGCTAGTTTGGCTCCATTAACAGTTTCGAAAAGCGTGATTTTTCCTGTTCTACCAATTGGTTCTTTTTCAAGGAATTTTTTGCAAGAGTTAAGGGTGGTGCAAAATATAATGAAGAGGATCAGGGTATAGTTAATTTTTTTCATTTCAATATGTATATTAAAATCCAACATTTAAACCAAATGAAAGCACAAGCGGTTGAGGATATGGATTAAATGAATTTCTAAAATCGTTACGATTGGAAGGGGTTGAATAAGGTGTCCAGAAACCAACATTATCAGCTTGGAAATACACACTTGCATTAGCGATTTTTGCCTTATTGACCCAGTTTTTAGGTAGGTTATAGTTTAAACTAATGTTCTGTAACCTTAAACTTGTTTTTTTATGTAGAAAACGGGTAGAATTACGACCATTGTTTTCATTCACAAAAAGTACTGATTTAGGAATGTTGCTCAAATCTCCCGGTTCTCTCCAACGGTCTAACAAGTTGGTAGATTGATTGTCTGCCGCGAGGTTACGGCCATCAGATTCTGCATCACGTTGAAAATCGCTAAATCCATAACCACCAACGTTGTAGATCAACAACGCCGATAAAGAGAAATCTTTATAAGTAATCGTATTGGTCATCCCACCAAAAAAATCCGGGGTAGAAGAACCTAAAACCACTCGGTTGTTCAGGTCAAATTCTTTAGTAATGTTATTGTTCCTGTCGTACCAAAGTGGACCACCATCACGTGGGTCGACACCTGCCCAACGGATCAGGTAAAAGGCATTCGCATCTTCGCCTACTCTTCTGATTGTTTTGTCAAGAATCTTATCGTTGCCATTGTACAACTTTAGGATTTTATTTCTGTTATGTGCAATATTGAACTTTGTTCTCCATTCGAAATTGTCCTTCACAATATTTTGTGTGTTTAAGGTAATTTCAATCCCACTGTTTCTAACCGAACCAATATTCTGTAGGATTCTGGTAAAGCCTGTAGTTCTTGTTACATCAACAGCATCTAACATGCCTTTTGTGGTATTTTGATAGAACTCTACTTCCATCGAAATTCTTTTGAATAGACCTAGACTAAGTCCTCCATTAATGATATAAGTGGTTTCCCATGATAATAATGGGTTCTCTCCACTGCTCATCACCGCACCTTCTTGGCCATTGTAACCATGATCTAAATCAAACTTATAAATCCCTTTAGATTTGTAAGCACCAATTCTAGAGTTACCATTTGATCCGTAACTTAATTTAAGTTTGGCAAAATCAATCTGTTTGATCTTCCAGAATTTTTCATTGCTAAGAGTCCAAGAAGCACCCACAGAGTTAAATGTAGCCCATTTTACGTCAGAGCCAAAGTCAGAATTTGCATCTCTACGGAAACTGCCCAGTAAACTATATTTATTAGCTAAGGTATATCGCAGTTGCCCATAATAAGAGATGCTGGTTTTATCATCTCCAGTATTGGTTTCTAAAACGTTTCTAGTGGCGTAGGTAATATCTCTAACGTCATCATTAGGGAAGCCTGATCCGCTGATGTTATAAGATCTTCTTTCCTGACTTCTGGCTTCTCCGCCCAACAATGCAGAAAAACTATGTTGATTAATGGTTTTATCAAAATTGATACGGTGTTGGCTATTCCAATTCACAAAATTGGTTTTTCCTTGTAACATATAGCCTGCATTGTTCCGCTCACTAAAGGTGTACATCGAGCGGTAATTTTTCTGTCTAATGGTACTTAGGTCTAATCCATTTGTGGTAGTGAAGCTAAGCCAAGGTAAAATCTGTACCGTACCACCAACACTTCCTTGTAAGGTTTTTGTCCTTTGTACATCATCATCTAATTTTGCATCGGCCAATTGGTTATAAAAAGCCATTACGTAATTCCCATTGGCATCAAAAGGACTATCAATAGGTCTGTTGTTGTAATAGGTATCGCCAGGGTAGAACAAGTTGTTGACATTATAGGAACCACCTACCCTTAAAAATAGATTGATAGATTTGTTGAGCGTGTGGTCGATATTGATCCTGCCAGAAAACCTTTGTGTCTGATTTTCTATCATGATTGGTTTTTCGTCGAAATAACCACCAGAAATATAATATCTTGTTTTCTTGTTCCCGCCTGATAGAGAGATATCGTGCGCAGTTGTAATGCCATTACGGAAAAATACATCATACCAATCTGTATTGGTATTGCCAAGATCAGGCATTTTGGCAGGGTCTAAAGAAGTGTTGTTTAAATAAGACTCTCTATACAGTTCTCTATACTGATCTCCATTTAACACATGGAATCTGCTATCGTTGATCAGGTTGATTCCTGTTCTGAAACTATAGTTGATATTTCTTTTTCCAGCCTGTCCCTTTTTGGTGGTGATCAATACTACTCCGTTTGATCCATCTGCTCCATAAATTGAAGTTGCCGTTGCATCCTTTAATACCACGATAGATTCGATATCATTTGGGTTTAAATAGGTGAGGGGACTTATACTGGTATTTATGCCTGGAATTAAATTGGTTTCATCACCAGTATTTAACGGAATACCATCCAATACCCATAGTGGTTCGTTGGAAGCACTAAATGATGCTTCTCCGCGGATACGTGTCTGAAATCTTGGTCTGGCCGTACTTGTACCACCTGCTTGTACTTCATATTGTAGACCAGCAACCATCCCTTCCAATAACTGGTCAATTCTGTTTACGGGTTTACGTTGGAGGTCTACACTGGTTAATTGTACAGCACTTCCAATCTGGTTCTCTTTCCTTTCTGAGCTACCATAAGCGGTAACAATGATCTCGTGGAGGTCGCTTGCTGTTTCAAGTAGCACCATATCAATTTTTGTACTGTTATTGATGGCAACCTCTTTGGTGCCAAAACCAATCATGGCAAAAACGAGTGTAGCATTAGCTGGAGCAGTGATGCGATAAGCACCATTGCCATCAGAAGAAACGGCCTTGCTGGTCCCTTTTACGGCTATGGTTACGCCTGGTAAAGGTAGGTCTGTTTTGCCAGGGCCTTCTTTTGACCTCACAGTTCCAGTAATTGTAATGTCTTCTACATTACTGTTTGTTGCTGCTTTTGTTTCACTGATGATGACCGTTTTGTCGATGATTCGATAGCCAAGCGCTTTACCTGCAGTCATTTGCCTAAGGGCATCTTCAAGTTCAACATTTTTGAGTTCGAGGCTTACCGTACCTGATTTTTTGAGCACAGCAGCATCGTAAAGAAAGAAAAAGCCACTCTGCTTTTTAATATCGATACATACGCTTTCTATACCCGCATTACGTACAGATAGGGTTACTTTTTGTGCATAGCTTGATGCTTGTACAACAAAACAGCTAGCAATTAATAAAAGAATAGTTAACCTCATAACTAATAGTATATTTCTATTAAATAACCTATATACCCCCGGGCACTTGCCGAGAAGGAAATGTTTCATATTTTTGTATGTGTTAGTTTTTAAATTGGTTTATTTCAATAATTTGTCAATAGGGAATAGCACATTTTTAAGTCCGAGAACATTGCAGTGTTCTCGGCTTTTTTATGCCAATTCTTGAGCGGTTGTTTGGGTCTTTTTACTTACTTCATAGTTGGTTTGGTTATTTGAATGTTTAAAAATTGACGGTTACGGTTCTATCTTTTAAATCGAAACTGGTTCCACTTACCGCATTGAGCATCTCTAATACTTGGTTTAAAGTGGCCTGTCTTCTGATATCCCCGCTATATTTTTTGGTTCCTGGTACACCTTTATATTCTATTTTAACATTGTACCATCTTGACACTTGATCTAGAATGTCAGTCATTTCGTCTTCATGGAAATAGAACACGCCTTCTTTCCAGGCAATTGATTTATAGGTGTCTACCTTGGCTACTTTTACATCTCCATTGTTAATGTCTGCTTCATCGCCCGGTTTAAGAATGGTCTGATTTTCACCAGAACGGATTTTTATGGCACCTTCTAATAAAGTAGTCTTACTGGTGTTTTTGTAAGAACTGATGTTAAAGTGCGTACCTAATACTTCCACTTCATTTTTGTTGAAACTTACAATAAAAGGAAGAGCCTTGTTATGGGCCACTTCAAAATAAGCCTCGCCAACCAATTGTACACGACGGTCGGTTTTATTGAAATCTGTAGAAAACCGAATGGCTGATGATGAATTTAAATACACCTTTGTGCCATCGGGTAAGATCATTTTATATTCTCCTGCTCTAGGTGTTCTCAATAGATTGTACCCTTTTTGGATTGGATTTTTGGCTTTATAGACCAAAAATCCATCCTTCATTTCAATACTCGTGTTTTTTTGTAGGTGGGCAGTAGGGTCAAGATTTATAGAAGTTCCATTGGCCATTTGTAATACAGCTTTTGTGCTACCAGGCTTAATGTCATAATTTTGGGCAAGGACAATAGATTCCCTATTGTCTTTAAGTTTGTAGGTATAAAGTCCAATACCTGCAACGATCAACAATACGGCAACTGAGCCGTAAGCAATCAGTTTATTCCAGTTTAACTTAGCAACTGGTTTAAGGGTCAATTGATCAGCTAGTTTGTTCCACGCCTCATTTGAATCGATCTTGTGGACAAAATCGATTTCTTTTTGAACTGACGATGTCTGTTTAAAGGATTCTAAAAGTTCAACATTTTTAGGATCGGCATCCAGCCATGCCATAAAATCTTTCTTTTCACTTTCAGAAAGCTCATCTTTTAGGAAACTAACAATGAGTTTTGCTATTAATTGAGAGTCTTGTTGCATTTTCATATCTTTTGATAAGAAACTTGAAAAGCAAAAAGGGGTGAAGAAAAATTAAATTATTGTTAAATAATTAATTTTTGAAAAGGAACACGGTGGTTACAAGTACCAAAAAATCTGGATTTACCCGCATTTTTAACAATTGTAGGCCACGCTTTTTTTGCGTTTTTACCGTGTTGATGCTAATGCCCAACTCTAAGGCAATCTGCGGGTTTTTTAACCCTTCCAAATAACCCATCCTAAATATAGTCTGGCAGTTTTTAGGTAAAGTGGTGATCACTTTATGCAGTTCGGCAATTACCTCAGACCTGATCATTGCATTTAGGCCAATGGCATCTTCTATAGGATCCTGCATCTTGGTTATTAAGGTAGGTGTTTTCAAGTTTTAACCTGCGTAGTTTGTTGAAACAGGCATTTCTGACCGAAGCATACAGAAAACTATTGATCACTTTTTCATCAAGATCTAGGTTTTCTTGAGCATCCCAAAAAGTAACAAACGTTTCTTGAACGATGTCTTTTGCGGCATCTTCATCCTTTAAAAACTGCAATGCAAAATGACATAGTTTTGCATAGTTGTCCTTAAACAATTTTTCAAATGAATTTACGGTATGTATACTTTTAGGCAATGAGGTTATTAAAATATGTTGAGTTACCAAAAATAGTATTTGTAAACAAGGAATACAAGTAGTTAAAATACTGATTTACTGTCTATACAGCCCAATAGAAAATAGTTAGAACAGTATGACGTTGTGGATGAACCTAACGTTGGATAGTTTGGTAATGAAAAAGGCCTAAGAAATTAATCTTAGACCTTTTATTTTTATAACTCTGTATAGTTGGCCCGCTTTTCGGCCAACTCTTTATGTTTTTTATAAGTATTGAAAAAGAACACGACACTCAATAGGCAGATCAATATCAGATTACTTAAGGTAAAACCATGGTCTAACCATACATGAAACTGTGGAACCTCACCACCAAAACTCTGTTTGATATTGGGCCAATTGTTCAAAGTAAAGAAAACCAGCACCATAAGGCCGATCTTCATCAAGGTAACGCATATAACTTTTGTATAATTGATTTTTTCCATATCTGTTTTGCCCAAAGCTAAATCTTTAATCCTTGCTCTTTTATCTTTGTTCTATTTAAACTCTCTAAAATCTTGATCTGCTTTGATGTTCAATAAACTTTCGTAGAATCAGGCTGATCACATTGTCAACATCTTCTTTATGTACCATTTCTACCGTTGTATGCATGTAACGTAGCGGTAAAGAGATCAATGCCGAAGGAACACCCCCATTTGAATAGGCAAATGCATCAGTATCTGTTCCAGTAGAACGAGAGGAAGCCTGACGTTGGAAAGGAATATCATTTTTCTCTGCAGTTTTGATCAATAATTTGTTCAGGTTGGTCTGTACTGCTGGTGCATAAGAAACTACTGGTCCTTTGCCACATGATAAATCGCCCTGTGTGATCTTGCTGATCATTGGGGTAGTGGTATCGTGTGTTACATCAGTTACGATGGCTACATTAGGTTTAATGCGTTGTGCAATCATTTCTGCCCCACGTAAACCAATTTCTTCTTGTACCGAGTTAACGATGTATAAACCAAAAGGTAGTTTTTTCTTGTTCTCTTTTAACAGACGAGCAACTTCGGCAATCATAAAACCACCAGCACGGTTGTCTAATGCACGGCCAACGTAATAACGATCATTCAAAACCATAAACTCATCTTCGTAGGTAATTACACAGCCTACATGGATGCCCAATTGCTCTACTTCTTCTTTGGTGGTACAGCCACAATCTAAAAAGATGTTCTTTAATGCAGGAGCTTCCTCTTTTTCACCACTGCGGGTATGGATCGCTGGCCAACCAAAAACAGCTTTGACCATTCCTTTTTCGGTATGGATATTTACGCGTTTTGATGGGGCAATCTGATGGTCAGAACCACCATTGCGGATCACATAGATCAAACCATCACTGGTAATGTAGTTTACGTACCAAGAAATTTCATCGGCATGTGCCTCAATTACTACTTTATAACTAGCTTTTGGATTAATTACACCAACTGCAGTGCCATAGTTGTCGATAAAATGTTCGTCAACATAAGGTTTTAGATAATCTAACCAAAGTTTTTGACCTTCCCACTCGTAACCAGTTGGGGCAGGGTTGTTGATATATGCTTCTAAAAACTGTAATGATTTTTTGGTCACTACTTGAACGTGTTTCTTTTTGTTTTCTTCTTCTTTTTTCTTTGCCATAGCTAAATATGATTACACCTATTTATGATTAAAACCAATAAGTCACAAATTACAAAATGATCTTCTTGTTTTGTGATCAAACTATTTCTAGTTCCATTTTTACGAAATCAAAACCACTTGCGGTGTAGGTTTGGTCAGTTTCGTGAAAGCCAAATTTAGTATAAAATTCCTTTGCATTTACACGGGCATTACACCAGAGTTTTGTCAGTTTTTGAACCTTACAAAAATCGATGAGGTACATTAACAGTTGCGAGCCTAAGCCTTGGTGTTGGGCTTCTGGCAAAACGGCAAACTTTCTAAACTGCCCAACAGTTCCTTCAGTAAATAAGGAAACCACCCCAGTCAGTTCATAGTCTACATAAATGCCAAAATGGATCCCGTCAAAATCATTTTCAAGCTTTACAAAATCGTAAGGCTTTTCTGGATACATGGTTAAATGTCTAATGCGCCAGGTTAGGGAAGGGAATATTTGTTCTACAACAGCCATTTTACACCTGCGGGTTAAACTTTTTATTGGAGTAGAATTTATAGATCAAAATATTAAGGATAATAATAGCAGTAATCCCATAACAGAACATGTTCCAGCCACCTAGATCCCAAAGCCATAAACCTAAAGCAGAACCACAGCTGGCTCCAATAAAACTTACCGACATGAAGATGGTATTTAGCCTATTTCTAGCTTCTGGAATGAGGGTGTAAATCCTGGTCTGATTGGTTACATGGATGGCTTGCTGACCAATGTCTATCAATACAATACCGATTACAAAGAGATAGAGGTAACTTCCAGTAAAATAGAACAAGGCCACACTCACAATTTGAAGGATAAAACCGGTCATCAGGTTTTTACGTGGATTGCCACCATCGCTTAATTTACCCACCAATGGAGCCGCTAATGCTCCGGCAGCTCCGGCAATGCCAAATAAACCAATCTGTAGGGTCTGAAAACTAAAGGGTGGATTGGCCAGAAACAAAACCATGGTGGTCCAAAATGCACTGATGATGGCAAAAGCCAAAAAGTTGATGATAGAAGTTTCTCTTAACACAGGTTGGGTTTTGATATAACCAAACATAGAGTTCATCAACTCTTTATAGCTGCCTTTAAAAGAAGGGTAGCTTTGTGGAAAACGTTTGGCCATCAATCCGATCAACAGCACACAAATGCCTGCTGCGATAAAATAAACGGCTCGCCAGCCCAACCAAAAGCCAATGCTGCCACTAACTGCCCTTGAAGCCAAAATGCCCACCAACAGCCCACTCATGATGATTCCAATGTTATGTCCTCGATTTTCGTCGGTACTTAAATTGGCAGCTAAGGGTAAGATCAATTGGGGCACGATAGAACAAGCACCAATTAGCACACTGGCAATTTCTAACAGTAAAAAGGTATGGGAAAAAGCGGCAACCAACAAGGCGGCTATGGCCAAACCTGTAATGATCAAGATCTGTTTCTTGCGTTCAAACATATCACCCAGGGGCACCAAAAGAAATAGGCCTAAGGCATAACCAGCTTGCGTTAAGTAGGTGATCCTGCCGGCAAACGTTTCGGTCAGGTTAAATTCTTTGGCCACCAATATCACCAATGGTTGGCAGTAATAGATATTTGCAACGATTAGGCCAGTACAAAAGGCCATTAATAAGATATCGACTCGCTTTAACATTGAGGTATAAGGTTTAGGGTTAAAGGTGTAAGATTTGGCCCTAAGCCCTATACCTCACACCTTTAACTTTATAATGGGATATTGCCGTGTTTTTTTCTAGGGTTGTTCACCACTTTGTTCTCCAACATTTTAAAGGCTTTGATCAGCTTGATACGCGTTTGCGACGGCTCTATCACTTCATCAACAAATCCACGCTCTGCAGCACGGTAAGGATTGGCGAAAATATCAGAGTATAGTTTTTCTTTTTCCAACCATTTCTCTTGTGGATCTTCGGCAGAAGTAATTTCCTTTTTAAAGATGATTTCTGCTGCACCTTTGGCTCCCATTACCGCAATTTCGGCAGTTGGCCAAGCATAGTTCATGTCGGCGCCGATATGTTTAGAGTTCATTACATCATAAGCACCTCCGTAAGCCTTACGGGTAATTACGGTGATGCGTGGTACCGTGGCTTCACTAAATGCATATAACAACTTGGCGCCGTTGGTAATGATGCCATTCCATTCTTGGTCCGTTCCTGGTAAAAATCCAGGTACATCTTCTAAAACCAATAACGGAATATTGAAACAATCGCAGAAACGGACAAAACGTGCAGCTTTGGTTGAAGAGTTGCTATCCAATACTCCCGCCAAATAAGCAGGCTGATTGGCTACAATACCCAAACTTCTGCCTGCCAAGCGGGCAAAACCAACCACCATGTTCTCTGCATAATCTTTGTGTACCTCTAAAAAGGTATCGGTATCGGCAATTGCCGAGATTACATCACGAATGTCATAAGGCTGGGTGGCATTTTGAGGTAAGAGCTCGTTTAATTCTGGACGACTTTCGTCTCCCATCTCATAAGGTAAACTTGTTGGTGTTTCCTCACAGTTTTGAGGCATGTAGCTCAATAGTTTTTTTACATGGCCAATCGCTTCCAATTCATTGGCACAAGCAAAATGTGTAACTCCAGATTTGGTAGCATGGGTAACAGCTCCACCTAATTCTTCAGAACTTACCTCTTCATGGGTAACTGTTTTCACCACGTTTGGTCCGGTTACAAACATGTAAGAAGTATTTTCGACCATTAAAATAAAGTCGGTAATGGCAGGAGAATATACCGCACCACCTGCACACGGGCCCATAATGGCCGAAAGTTGAGGGATAACACCCGAAGCTTGTACGTTGCGATAAAAGATATCGGCATAACCACCCAAAGAAACTACACCTTCTTGGATACGGGCACCACCACTATCATTTAAACCAATAATTGGAGCGCCATTTTTGGTGGCCATTTCCATGATCTTACAGATTTTTTCGGCATGAGTTTCTGAGAGCGAACCACCAAAAACGGTAAAATCTTGAGAGAAAACATAAGTTAATCTTCCGTTAATTGTACCATAACCAGTAATTACACCGTCCCCAAGATATTTTTCGCGCTCCATTCCGAAATCGGTGCTGCGGTGTGTAACCAACATGCCGATTTCTTCAAAACTGCCTTCATCCATCAAAAAGTGGATACGTTCGCGGGCAGTGAGCTTGCCTTTTTTATGTTGACTATCTATCCTGGCCTGTCCACCGCCAAGGTGTGCCTTTTGTATTTTATCCTGTAAGATTTCTATCTTATTCTTCATTGTATTTTATGTCTTTGATAAATAGCTTAACTTTTATTTCTTTTTAATGATTTTACTATAAAAAATGCCACTACCGTAAAAATCAGACCCAAACCTATGGGTAAAAACCATGGCCCCAATCCTTCGGCTTTACCTGCAGCCACTTTTAAGGTAACTGTAATGATCAGCAAAAATAAGATACCGATAGCAAACTTCAGGTAACGAAGCATCTTTGTTGCATTGGTGTATTGTACTAAGGCATTTTGAGGGGTGATGTTGGTGGGATAGTTAAAGAGATGTGGATAATTATTGAGCACGGTAAGCAGCACAAAAATAAAGGTACCTATTATTGGCAGCGTAAAGATTTCTTTTTTATCTACATATCCATCTACAACACCCGCTGCATTGAAATGACTGGCAATGGTAGGGGGTAGTTGCGTATAGTTAAAAAGTACCACTAACCACAAAAGAGCTAGCGAAAACCAGCTCAGGGCCTCAACGGTTCGGTCAAAAGGACGGAGTGCGATTTTAATTCTTGGTCTTTTCTCCATGGGCTAAACGCAATAACCTAAATTTTGAGCAATTTTAAAAATAATATTACCAACGGTATTGCAAACGGGTGGTAAATACATTGTCTTTTAAATCACTTTGGTAGGCAGATAAGGCTGTGCCATCATTTACCACATGTTCATTATAAACGGTTAGTTTTAACCTGCTGTTTAACGAGCAGGTAAGGCCATAACCTAAAGTACTATATTTGATATCGCCTGCCGTGGTATTGCTCCCAGCCAGACCAATGCTACTTTCGCTGATGTCGGTATTTGGATCATACACATCATAAGCTGCCAAAATCGTAAACCTGCTTTTGGCAATCTGCTGGGTAAGCCAGAAGTAGTAGCCATTAAAATGTCGGAGATAAAGATTGGTGAGTGGCTGTGTGGCAAAACTTTGACTGGCATAAGGACCTGCGATACTTGCAGAATTGGCTACTCCAGGTTGTGTACCTTCAACATATTCGGTTTTAAAAGTGGTTGTACCGAAACTATTGTCGTATTGTAATTGTAGGTTGGCACCGAAATATTCGCGATTGAGATTTTTTCCAATATTCTCAGTGCTTACATTAGTGGTAAAACCTCCACTTTTTTCCTCAAAATAGGTATCAGTATTGCTACGCACCGTGCCTTTGTAAATGGAACCTCCAAAACCAACATGGAATTTTTTATTTGCCAAACTGTCAAATTTGAAGTTTAAGTTGGCAACAACATCTTTTTTGGAGTCGTAATCTCTTGCTGATAGGCCGCTTCCGTTAACTACTGCCAGATCGGCAATTAAGAATTTTGCAATTTTCTTAGGATGAAAAGTGACCATGGCGCCCAAATCCCGCTCCCGAGGCATTAAGGTCTGAAATACCCTAGCTCTCTCAGGAAAATCCCTATAACCAGAAGAATAAATGATGGAATAACCAAAAGGACGGTTAAACAAACCTGCTGTGAACAAAAAATCGTTTACACTTGGTGCATGTAGCTGTATAAAGGCATCCATAAGGTTAACGCCATTCTGGGTGGCATCAATCTGAAAAACGATACTTGAATATTTATCAACCCTGTCAATTTTTAGCCTACCTCTTCGGATCATGAAACGACTGTCGCTATTTGAGGTGAAATCTCCTCCAGAAAAAGAGGTTATCCCTGCAGATTGTGCTTTTTGAAATTGGGTTTGCAGATAGCCAGTGATCTTTATGTCATGAATGTCATAGGAAGATGGCGCATTGTTATTCTGTGCAAACCCTAAAAATGGGCAAAAGAGAAGAAATAAAACAAGATTTTTTTTCATCAAGGTCAACTTTTGTTTCGAGGGGTGAAATTACGGTTATTACCTTGTTAATCCTTATAAATTTCTTTTTTTTAACTACCCGCTTGCAGTATGGTTTTGTAAAAATCTCGATTTAAATTACAAAATAATTACGATTTTATTTGTCAGTTTAGCGGTTTTGGAACTATTTTTGAAGAAATCATGGAAATTTAAAAGATTTATGTTTTTAAGAAAATACCGTATACTTATAGTAATTGCCTTTATGGGCATCTTTACTGCAAAGATGGTAATTTCTGGTGCGCCTGTATTTTTTGCTCATTTAGACAAGGGTTTAATGAACTCTGTGATTATGCAGCTTGAAGTAGAAAATCATGGAGATGATGCAGGCACAAAAGGCAATGTCAAATTTGCCGATCATAAATTAATGTTTCATCGTTATGATTTAACTTATGTACCTGTAGTGATAGACTATGGGGTTACCAATAGTTTTATAGATCATTTTCGGAGATATGTAGAATCCTTATCATCCACAAGTTCCAACACCGCCGCCTAACCTTTCTTAGTTTTTATTTTATTGCCTTAATGGTGCAGAATATCTGCATGCGGTAATATCATGTCTTAGAAATTATAAAATTTAACGCAAAGTGTCATGGAAAATAAAAATTCGACCTCTTCTAGGTTCGAAGTGAAAAAATATATATTAAAAAAGAATTTAAAACGCGATCTGCCATCAAGTGTGGTTGTGTTTTTGGTAGCATTGCCTTTATGTTTAGGTATTGCATTGGCCTCTGGTGCACCTCTGTTTGCTGGGTTGATTGCCGGTATCGTAGGTGGTATCGTAGTGGGTTTTGTAAGTGGGTCGCAATTAAGTGTAAGTGGTCCTGCTGCAGGATTAACCGTTATTGTTTTGGGCGGAATTGCCCAATTGGGTAGTTATCAAATCTTTTTGCTTGCTTTGGTTTTGGCAGGTGTTTTTCAATTGGTGCTCGGCCTGATCAAGGCCGGCACTATTGGGAATTACTTTCCATCAAGTGTAATCGAAGGGATGTTGGCTGCTATTGGTTTGATCCTTATCTTAAAACAGTTACCTCATGCTTTAGGTGTAGATAGCGATTTTTTGGGCGATGAAGAGTTCTTCCAGGGAGATAAGGAAAACACCTTTTCAGCTATTGGCAATGCATTGAACCACTTTAGCTTAGGTGCTATTGTAATCAGTGTCTTATCTGTATTGATCTTGGTGTTTTGGCCAAGAATCAAAAAAAGTAAACGTGGTGCCTGCACCATTGTTAGTTGTTGTTTTAGGGGTAGTTTTAAGTTTGGTTTTTCAACAAACAAACTATGCATTAAAAGCACAACAGATGGTAAGCATTCCAGTTGTAAATGGCTGGGGAGAATTTTTAGGCTTGTTTAGTACTCCAGATTTTTCTGCCATTGGTAATAAAGAAGTTTGGATTGTAGCAGGAACAATTGCTATCGTAGCGAGTTTAGAAACGCTTTTGGGAGTAGAGGCTGTTGATAAAATAGACCCTATCAAACGTGTTACGCCAACAAATAGAGAACTATTGGCACAAGGTGTCGGAAATATCACCAGCGGTATGTTGGGTGGTTTGCCAATGACATCAGTTATTGTACGAAGCTCTGCCAACGTAAACTCAGGTGCAAGAACAAAAATGTCGTCTATCTTACATGGTGGTTGGCTGTTGTTGTCATTGTTATTGATCCTGGCATCATCAACATGATTCCATTGGCCTGTTTGGCAGCAATCCTTTTGGTGACTGGATATAAGTTGACCAGAATTTCTCTGTTCAAACACATGTACCATAAAGGTTGGGACCAATTTTTGCCTTTCGTAATTACAGTAGTTGCTGTAGTATTTACCGATTTGTTAAAAGGGGTAGCGGTAGGAATGTTGTTCTCTATATTTTATTTGTTGCGTACCAATATGCGTAATCCTTACTTCTATAAAATACAAGAAGAAGGAAATAAAAAGAATATCAGAATCAAACTGGCAGAAGAGGTGTCTTTCTTAAATAAGGCAGCTATTCAGGTTTTATTAACTGGAATACCAAACGAAACAAATGTAATTATTGATGGTTCAAATTCGAGGTATATAGATCCGACGTATTGGAAACCATATTTAATTACAAGCATAATGCTTATACTAAAGGCATTATCGTAACTTTAGAGCACATTAGAAGTCAGTATACTGTGCCTAAATTAAACACAAATATTGTAGAAGAAATTAAAAATTAAGAATAATGAAGGCACATACTTTAGAAACACAAACGACAATTACCCCTGAAAAAGCATTTGAAATACTAAAAGAAGGTAATCAAAGATTTGTACAAAATTTAAAAGCCAATAGAGACTTACTCGCCCAAGTAAACGATACCAGGGCAGGACAATGGCCATTTGCCGTAATATTAAGCTGCATAGACAGTCGCACTTCTGCCGAATTGATCTTTGATCAAGGATTGGGAGATGTTTTTAGCGTGAGAATTGCTGGGAATTTTGTAAACCAAGATATTTTGGGTTCTATGGAATTTGGCTGTAACGTTGCAGGATCAAAATTAATTGTTGTTTTAGGGCATTCAAAATGCGGTGCTTTAAAAGGAGGATTAGACGCTGCTGCCATCCGAGAGACAGGAATGGAAAACCTTAGTCATTTAGTAGATCATTTTAATCCAATTATTGATGAAATTATTACTGATGGAGAAGAACGTTCGTCTAAAAACAGTGATTTGTTGGAAAGATTGAATTTACAAAATGTAAAACAAACCATTAAGGATATCCGTAACCAAAGTGCTACGTTAAACCAAATGGAAAAAGATGGAAAAATAAAAATAGTAGGTGCCAATTATGATGTAGAAACTGGTATTGTAAGCTGGCTATAATATTTTAATGCCATTAAAAAAGTCTCAACAATTTGTTGAGACTTTTTTTTGACCTAATTTTTCATTAGCAAATTAGCGCATGCACTAATTAATTACTCTGCTAAGAACGGATATCTATAATCCTTCGGTGAATCGAAAGTTTCTTTAATGGTACGTGGAGAAACCCAACGCAACAAATTGATCATCGATCCTGCTTTATCGTTTGTACCACTTCCTCTGGCGCCACCAAAAGGTTGCTGACCAACTACGGCCCCGGTACATTTATCATTGATATAGAAATTACCAGCAGCGTTACGTAAACGTTGTGTCGCTTTTTCGATCGCATAACGGTCTTGTCCGATAACAGCACCTGTTAAAGCGTAAATGCTAGTGGTATCTATAATATCTAGTGTCTTCTCGAAATCTTTATCTTCGTATACAAAAATAGTTAAAACTGGTCCGAATAATTCTTCACACATCGTGGTGTACTTAGGGTCGTCAACCACCAAAACAGTAGGTTCAATAAAATAACCCTTACTATTGTCGTAGTTTCCACCAGCAATGATCTCTACACCTTTGTCTTTTTTGGCCGCATCAATATACTTGGCTAAGCTATTGAAAGATTTTTCGTCAATCACAGCGTTGATAAAGTTGCTGAAGTCTTCGGTTGGACCCATTTTAAAGGTAGCCAAGTCGCGCAGCATAAATTCTTTGATCTGTGGCCAAACACTTTTGGCAATATATACCCTTGAGGCAGCAGAACATTTTTGACCTTGATATTCAAATGCACCTCTGATAATAGCAGTGCTAGAAACTTCTGGATCTGCAGAACCATGGATCAAGATAAAATCTTTACCGCCAGTTTCGCCTACAATGCGAGGATAGGTTTTAAATTTATGGATATTGTTTCCAATCGTTTTCCAGATATCCTGGAACACGCCTGTTGAACCTGTAAAGTGGATACCAGCAAAATCTGGGTGAGAGAAGATCACATCTCCAGCATCTGGACCCGAGGCGTAAACTAAATTGATCACACCATCAGGTAATCCTGCTTCACGGAAGATCTGCATCAACACATTAGCTGCGAAAATCTGTGTGTTTGCAGGTTTCCAAACCACTACATTACCCATCATGGCTACAGAAGTTGGTAAGTTACCAGCAATTGCCGTAAAGTTGAATGGCGTTAATGCAAAAACAAACCCCTCTAATGGACGTTGTTCTACCCTGTTCCAACTGCCACGTGGAGATACAGGTGGTTGTTGTTTGTAGATTTCAGACATGTAGCTTACATTAAAGCGCAAAAAGTCAATCAACTCACAAGCCGAATCGATCTCAGCCTGATAAGCATTTTTGCTTTGCCCCAACATGGTAGCTGCATTTAATTTATAACGATAAGGTCCAGCAATCAGGTCTGCTGCTTTTAAGAAAATAGCAGCACGATGTTCCCATGCCAAGTTTTCCCAATCTGCTTTTGCGGCCAAAGCTGCGTCAATAGCTTGGCTCACATGATTTTTATTCCCTTTACTGTAGTTGGCCAATACATGTTGATGATCATGAGGAGGAGTAACCTTACCTGTTTGTTCGGTGTAAACTTCTTCACCACCGATATACATTGGTATGTCGATTACTTTAGAGCGGGCATCAGCCAATGCCGCTTTTAATAATTCGCGTTCTTTACTTCCTGGAGCATAACCCAAAATGGGCTCGTTAACAGGTGCTGGTACGTTAAAAAATCCTTTAAGCATAAATTAAATTCTTGTTTCTACAAAGATAGGTTTTTTGTTTTTAGGCAAATCTATTTAATTGTCAGAAAAAGATGTAAAATATTTGCATTATTAACACTGTTAATTATATTTGCATTGTTATTATTTATCATGGGAATAAAAGAGAGAAAAGAAAAGCATAAAGAAGAACTCAAACTGAAGATTTTGGATTCGGCAAAAAGCTTGTTTTTAAAGCAGGGATATGAAGCAACATCGCTAAGGAAGATTGCAGAACAGGTAGAGATCAGTCCTACGACCATTTATCTCTATTATAAGGATAAAAGTGATATCATCTATGCTTTGCACCAAGAGGGATTTAAATTGCTGGGGGCTCAGTTTTTGGTATTGCAGCAGGTGGAAGACCCATTTGAAAGGTTAAAAGCTATGGGTCGTATCTATATGAGCTTTGCTTTAGAAAACCCTGATTTTTATGAACTTATGTTCATTATGAAAGAACCTTTGGATTTTGTGACTAAACACTGTGGTAGTGAGTGGGAAGAAGGAGAATATGCATTTACGGCTTTGGTAAATACTGTGGCAGACTGTAAAAGTGTTGGCTATTTTAAACAAGTAGAAGTCAATAACATGGCTTTGAACATCTGGGCGATCATGCATGGCTTGTGTAGTTTGAAATTGCAGGGGCATTTAGACCATGTAGCAAGTGCACATTTAACGGTTCCAGAAAATAGCACCATCCTTGATGAAGCATTTGACAGCTTAATTCTGATTTTAAAAAGTTTAAGATAATTTTATGTTAACACTGTTAATAAATAAAATAAAAATGGGTTTGGTACTGCTTGCCTTACTCGCTTTAAGTTTTAATGTAAAGGCACAGGACCTGATTGATGGATATATCAAAGAAGCGTTTAAAAACAACATCGTACTTCAACAAAAAAACATTTCTTTAGAGAAGGCACAATATGCCCTTAAAACTGCAAAAAGTTTATTCCTGCCAACGGTTGCTTTTCAAGGAGGTTATCAAACTGCAGATGGCGGACGTAACATTCCTTTGCCATTGGGCGATTTGCTTAACCCAATTTACAGTACGTTGAACCAGATGACGGCTACCAATAAATTTCCAATGTTGGAAAATCAGAGCATCGATTTTTTGCCAAAGAACTTTTACGATGCCAAGATCAGGACAACCATGCCGATCATCAATGCTGACTTGACTTATAACAAACGGATCAACGAACAACAGTTGGTATTGCAGGAAACAGAAATCCTGATCTACAAAAGAGACTTGGTTAAGAACATCAAAGTTGCCTATTACAATTATTTAAATGCATTACAATCGGTAGAGATTTATAAATCTGGGCTACAATTGGCCAATGAAGGTCTTCGTGTGAATACGAAGTTGTTAGAGGGCGGAAAGGGTTTGCCAGCTTATGTGCTGCGTTCGAGAAGTGAAGTTGAAAACATCAATGCACAACTGGTATCTGCCGAACAACAGGTGGTCAATGCGCAACTCTATTTTAACTTTTTGTTGAATAGAAATGGTGATGAAAAAATCGATTCGGATAAAGGGCAAATAGATTTAAATACCGTTGAGGGATTGGTGGTCAACATGCCATCATCAAATAGTAGGGAGGAACTTAAACAATTAGACCAGGTTATTGCCATCAACAAAAATGTGTTAAAGATGAACAATCGTTTTGCTGTACCTAAACTCGGTGCTTTTTTTGATCTGGGTTCGCAATCAGAAGGCTTTAAATTCAACAATAACTCTCGTTATTATATGTTAGGTCTTCAATTAGACATTCCGATCTTTACAGGAAACCGAAATACATTCAAGATCAAACAAACTGTTTTGGATGTTAAAAATGCCGAACTGAATGCAGATCTGGTTGCCCAACAATTGAACCTGACCAAAAGAACGGCACAGAACAACTTAAAGTCTGCTTATCAAAATTATCAGTCTTCCCTCAAACAATTTGAAGCGGCATCAAGCTACCAGAGGTTGATTGACAAAGGCTACAATGCTGGTGCAAACTCGTTTATCGAAACCATTGATGCAAGAAACCAATTGACTTCAGCACAACTTTTTACAAATATCAGCAGATATAGATTATTGTCGGCCCTTGCCGAATTAGAACGTGAAACCGCAACCTATCAAATCAATTAGACCATGAAGATGAAAATAGCTTATCCAACATTGCTGCTTGCCACTTTATTTTTAGGGGCATGTAGTCAACATAAAAAAGACCAGGACACCATTGCCAATCAGGATGTTATTCCAGTAAAGATCTTGCCTTTAAAAGTAGAGGATGTAAACAATTCAATTGCGGTATCTGGGCAGTTTACCACCAATGACGAAACATTGCTTTCGTTCAAAAATGGCGGTGTCATCAACAAGATCTATGTAAAAGAAGGCGATGTGATACAACAGGGGCAACTATTGGCCAAAGTAAATGGAACTGAAATAACAGCTCAGGTTCAACAGGTTACCTTAGCTTATCAAAAAGCAGAGCGCGATTACAATAGAGCAAGTAAGCTCTATAAAGATAGTGTGGCTACATTAGAGCAGATGCAGAATGCAAAAACTGCTTTTCAAGTAGCAAAAGAGCAATTGGATGCGGCCAAATTTAACCAAAACTATGCAGAGATCAGGGCAACAAGTAGCGGGTATGTACTTAAGAAATTGGCTAGTGATGGACAGATTGTTGGACCAGGAACGCCAGTTTTACAGATCAATGGGGCTAAACAAAATAAGTGGGTATTGAAAGTTGGTTTAAGCGATAGACAATGGGCCACATTGAAGGTTAATGACAGGGCTACAATTACAACTGATGCCTTGCCAAATCAAAATCTTTCGGCAAAAGTTACACGCAAATCAGAAGGAATTGATCCGCAAAGTGGAACATTTGCTGTAGAACTTACACTTGATGAGCCAAAAATTAAGGGTTTGGCCACAGGCCTTTTTGGTAAAGCGACCATCATCCCTACCAAAAGCAGTAGCGGATATACCATCCCTTACGATGCTTTATTGGATGGTGGCGAAAATGAAGGATTTGTTTTTGTTACCAATGACAATAAAACGGCCCAAAAAGTTAAGGTGCAGTTAGGTGCTATTCAAAATGACAAGATCAACGTAATTGGAGGCCTAGAAAATGCAACGGCCCTCATTGTTTCGGGAAGTGCTTATCTAACAGATGGTTCGAAAATCAAGGTCTTAAAGTAAAATAGAATTCTACTTTTCTATCATTAGCTCATATTTCAATGTTTACCTCTCCAATCTAATTACATGAAGATTTCTGAATATGCTGTAAAAAATTACCAGTTTACCCTGATCATGGTGCTCATGGTCTTGGCACTGGGTATGACTACTATTTTTAATATGCCACGTGCCGAAGACCCGGACATGAATGCACCCAATTTTCCGGTGGTGGTGGTTTACCCTGGGGCCAGTCCAAAAGATATGGAAGAATTGGTGGTAAAACCATTAGAGAAAAGGATCTATGGCTTGGACAACATCAAATCTATTAAAACCACCATTAGAGATGGTCTGGCTGTCATTTTTATCGAGTATAAGTACAATGTTAATGTCGACGATAAATACCAAGAACTGGTAAGAGAGGTCAATAGTGAAAGAGCAAATCTACCCCAAGAGATCTACAGCATGGAGGTACAGAAGATTTCACCTTCTGATGTGAATGTCCTACAAATCGCTTTGATTTCTGAAAATGCATCGCGAGATAAATTAAAAAGCAAGGCTGAAGACCTGCAAAGTGCCCTAGAAAAAATCCCAGCCCTGAAAAACGTAGAGATTGTTGGTCTGCCAGACCAATTGGTTAGGGTAGATTTAAATCTGGAGAAACTGGCCCAACTTCATATACCCATCAATTTTATTGCCAGTGCCATCCAGAGCGAAGTGGCAAATATCCCAGGGGGAAGTGTCAATGCAGGCAATAAGTCTTTTAACATTAAGACCAGTGGCAATTACCAAGACATCGATGAAATCAGGAATACCATCGTGTTTAGTGGCAATGGCAAAAACACGGCCTTAAAAGATGTAGCCAATGTATATTTCGACTATTCGCAAGAAAAAGACATTACCCGTTTAAATGGCCATCGATGTGTATTTGTGGTAGCTGCCCAAAAATCTGGTGGCAATATTACCAAGGCACAAGAGGCCTATCTACCAGTAATCAACAACTTTAAGAAAACCTTGCCCAGCAATATCGACCAACAACTGATGTTTGATCAGGCCGAGAATGTAAATACCCGTTTAGGAGGCTTGGGTACTGACTTTTTGATTGCCATCCTATTGGTAATGGTTACCCTCTTGCCTTTGGGTACAAGAGCATCCCTGGTAGTGATGGTTTCGATCCACTTTCTTTGGCCATTGGTATTGTGCTGATCAATGCACTGGGCTTTAGCTTAAACCAGCTCAGTATAGTGGGTTTGGTAGTGTCTTTAGGCTTACTCGTAGATGATAGTATTGTAGTAGTTGAGAATATTGAAAGGTGGATGCGCGATGGGCATAGCCGATTAGATGCCACGCTTAAGGCAACCAAGCAGATCGGCATGGCGGTAATGGGCTGTACGGCAACACTTGTGATTGCTTTTATGCCGCTGATGTTTATGCCAGAAGCTTCAGGCGAGTTTATCAGAAGTCTGCCTATTGCGGTAATCTGCTCTGTTATTGCCTCTATGTTGGTGGCATTAACCGTTGTTCCATTTTTATCGAGCAAAATCTTAAAACCACACAGTGATGTAAACGGAAATATATTTTTAAGAACGTTGCAAAAAATCATCCATGGTTCTTATGCCAAATTATTAGATAAGGCCTTGGCAAAACCTGTGCTTACCATTTTCATCGCTTTAGGGATTTTTGTAGGTTCTATTGCGCTTATTCCAGTAATTGGTTTCAGTTTATTTCCTGCCTCAGAAAAACCACAGTTTTTGGTCAATATCTCAACGCCTTTACAATCCAACTTAAATTATACCGATACCATAACTAGACAGATTGAGCAGGAGCTGAAAAAGATACCCGAAGTAAAATATTTTGCCGCCAACGTGGGTAAAGGCAATCCAAGGGACTATTACAATGTGCTTCCCCAAAACGAAAGAACAGATTTTGCCGAGCTTTTTGTATTGTTGCAACCTGATGTAAGAGCAGATCGTAAGGTAGAAATCATTGAACAATTGCGCAAAAAATGGACACCTTATCCTGGTGCAAAAGTAGAAGTGAAGGATTTTGAGCAAGGACAGCCGATCATATCTCCGGTTGAAGTCCGTTTATTGGGCGATAACCTAGATACCCTACGAAATCTGGCGGGTAGGATAGAAAATATGCTCTTAAATACCAAGGGGACTATCTATGTCAACAACCCACTCAAAAATCTCAAATCAGATATCAAGGTCGATATCAATAAAGAGAAGGCCCAAGCATTGGGAATCCCTACGGTAAACATAGACCGTACGGTAAGAATGGCCGTAGCTGGACTGGAGATAGGAAAGTTCATCAATCCTAAATCAAATGGCGATGATTACAGTATTTTGCTGACCACCAAGCGTCCATCTTACCCAGATCTCACCGTCTTCAATAATTTATACATCAACAATAACCAAGGTTTGGCGGTGCCTTTATTGCAAGTGGCTTCGTTAAAGCTAGAAACATCCCCTTTAAGTATCAATCACCATAACAAAACCAGAACCATATCTGTAAATGCTTTTGTGCAAAAAGGCTTTTTAAATGATAAAGTGATCAAAGATGTAGTTGGACAAATGGATAAATTCAAACTGCCAGCTGGTTACAGTTACGAAATGGGTGGCGAGATAGAAAGCAGAAACCAATCTTTTGGTGGTTTTGGCAGTATTCTTTTGGTTACACTGTTTATGTTCATCGCAGTGTTGGTGTTAGAGTTTAAGACCTTTAAAAGCACCTTGATCGTACTGTCGGTAATCCCTTTGGGTATTGTGGGCGCTGTATTGGCCTTATTGGTAACAGGAAACTCACTTTCTTTTGTAGCTACCATCGGTATTGTTGCCTTGGCCGGTATAGAAGTAAAGAACACGATTTTGTTGGTAGATTTTACCAACCAGTTACGTGCCGAAGGCAAGCCCTTAAACGATGCCATTGAAGAAGCTGGAGAAATCAGGTTTTTACCGATCATCTTAACCACTTTTACGGCCATCGGCGGACTATTGCCCATCGCACTTTCCAGTAACCCTTTAATTTCACCTTTGGCCATTGTAATGATTGGCGGATTGATCAGTTCAACCTTGTTGTCGAGGATCGTTACTCCAGTTGTTTATAAATTAATGCCACCAAAAGTAGAGGTCGAGCCACAAGAGTAGCAGAAAGGAATAAGGCAAGCATGGCTTTTAAATTAAAATAATCCTTATTTTTGAAGTCTAACATGTTTAAATACTTACGCCTATTACTGTTGCCTTTTTCTTTAATCTATGGTTTGGTGATCCTGATCAGGAATAAACTGTACGATTGGAAGGTATTAAAATCGACAAAATTTGATTTGCCGGTGATCTGTGTGGGTAATCTGGTGGTAGGTGGTTCTGGTAAAACGCCTACAACCGAATACTTGGTTAGGCTTTTATCCGATTATAAAATCGCTATTTTGAGTCGTGGTTACGGTCGTAAGACCAAAGGATTTATATTGGCAGACGAAAATGCGACAGCGGTAACCATAGGTGATGAGCCTATGCAATACCACCAAAAGTTTCCAAACGTCACTGTTGCGGTCTGTGAAGATAGAGTAAAGGGAATCAACATGCTCAAAGCGGGTCATGATGTGGTCTTGTTGGATGATGCCTATCAGCATAGGGCTGTAAAACCTGGGTTTTCCATTCTGCTTTTCGAATTTGAGAAACTCAAACACCTGCAGTTGTTATTACCTGCAGGTAATTTAAGAGAGCCATTTTCAAATTACAACCGTGCAAATGCGGTATTGATCACCAAAAGTCCTAATCCTGTAAATATTGTTGACCAGATTGAAATTAGGCGCAAAATTGATCTTGAATTGGATCAACGACTTTCTTTCTCTTCGATCAAATATGGAGATTTGGTCCATTTATTTAACAAACAAACAAAAGAGACCATCAGTGCTGATGAAATATTTGTGCTTACTGGAATTGCAAATCCAGAGCCCCTGCTTCAATATCTGAATCAGTTTTCTCCAAATATCCATAGCTTTGAGCATCCTGACCATCACGATTTTAGTGAACAAGATGTCAAAGTGCTTCTTAAGGCCTTTCATGCACATCCTGCCAAAGAAAAAATTATAATTACAACAGAAAAGGATAGCCAACGTTTATTAGGTGATAATTTAAAAGATTTACTGTTAAATTTGCCGATATACTATTTGCCGATAGCAATTGAATTGGCGACGAAAGATAAAATTACCTTTGATCAAAATATATTAGACTATGTTGCAAACACTAAGAGAATCCGTTGAATACCTTAAACGTAAAATAGGTGATTTCGAACCAGAAGTAGGTATTGTATTGGGCACCGGTTTAGGGGGCTTGGTAAAGGACATTGAGGTGTCTCATAGTATCATGTATTCAAGTATCCCAAATTTTCCAATCTCTACCTTAGAGTTTCATTCAGGTAAATTGATCTTTGGATTGCTTAAGGGTAAAAAAGTGGTGGCTATGCAGGGCAGGTTGCATTATTACGAAGGCTATTCGATGCAACAGATCACCTTTCCAATAAGAGTTTTAAAGGCATTGGGCATTCAACATTTATTTGTTTCTAATGCTGCAGGTTCATTAAATCCAGAATTTAAGAAGGGTGATTTGATCATCATTAAAGACCACATCAATTTACAACCAGAAAGTCCACTTAGAGGAATTAATGATTCAGATCTTGGTCCTCGTTTTCCTGATATGAGCAGGCCTTACCACCATCAATTGATTGCCGAAGGATTAAAAATTGCAAAGGCAGAAAATATTACCTGTCACCAAGGCGTTTATGTTTCGGTAACGGGCCCAAATTTAGAAACTAAAGCAGAATATAAATATTTACGTATCATTGGTGGCGATGCCGTTGGGATGAGTACAGTTCCAGAGGTAATTGTAGCCAACCATATGGGATTACCGGTCTTCGCGATTTCTGTATTGACAGATGAAGGATTTCCGGAAGATCTACAACCTTTTGATTTGGAAGAGATTTTAGAAACTGCAGCACATGCCGAGCCAAAAATGACACTTATACTTAGCAAGCTTATCTCGACCTTATAATGCAAAAACTGATAAAATTCATTCTTTTTTGTGGTTTATTTTTGGGCATGTCCAATGCCTATGGGCAAGATCTGAAAACGAATATCAATGCCAATAAAAAAGAACAGGATTCTTTAAGGAAGCAATTGGATGGAGAAAAAGATTCGCTGGTATATACCTCTAAATTTATCCGTTATACTACGCTGAAGTTAGCCAAAGACAGTACTCAGACCCGCCCAATTGATACAGGTTTGGTTGGGATACAAAACTTTAGTGTGCTAAACCAACCCCGTAGGCCTACCGTTGGAACTGGTGTTTTAGGCTTGGCCGCCATGCCCTTGTTGTTTGAACCTAGCAAAAGCATTGGCTTTGACGCAGGTTTTCATGCCCTCGATTTTTATGTGTTAAACCAGGAGGATGTTAAATTTTACAGGGCAAGGTCTCCGTTTTCGAGTATATATTACGTAAATGGTGGAGAAAAAGAACAGGTTTTAAAACTGCTCCATACCCAGAACATTAAAAGGAACTGGAATTTTGGCGCTACCTATGATCGGATTGGAGCCAATGGATTTTATGCCCACCAAAGAGGGGATCATCTAAGTGCATCGATCTTCACCTGGTACGAATCGCCTAACAAACGCTATAATTTATGGGCCGATGCCATTTTTAATACGCTTAAAGCCCAAGAGAATGGATCAATCCTGAATGGTAATATATTTTCGAAGGACAATGTTGGCTTGGTAGATAAAGTAGCCGAACCCATACGGTTATTGTCGGCTAAGCAGTTATGGAGAAAAAACTCCTTTTTGCTGAAACAAAGTTATTTTGTGGGAAGGATAGATAGCACAGGCATAAACAATACGCAGAATATTTTACCAACCAACAAGATTACCCATACCTTAACCTATACCAAAAGCCAATATTCTTTTAAAAAGGACGAAGAAGATAAATATGGTGTTTTTCCAAATCGGATTGGCAACAGTAAAACACCAGTAGATCTGGTTTTTACCAACGACTCGACAAGTGTTAAACATTTACAAAACGAGTTTGTCTATAGTTTCTTTTTAAGGGCGAAAGGCAATTCGGTGATCAAAAACGAATTGAAGATCGATGCAGGGATACGTCACGATTTTTATCAATATGCCCAGTCGGGGATTTTAAGAGACAAGAGTTTTTTTTATAACCGTACCACATCCTTTCAGAATATTTCCTTATTGGGCGCATTAGGTTATCGTTTTAGCAATAGGATCGATCTAAATTTGGATGTGCAACAGATATTTCAGGGCAACAATACAGGCGACTTTTTGTACGAAGCAAAAAGTAACATCTTGCTTAGTAACAAGGCTGGTAGGATTGCTTTGGGTGCTTATATCCAAAACAAATCTCCAGAAGAGATTTATACCAGATACTATGGTAATTATTTCCAATGGGATTACCGGGGTACTAATAAATTTGATCGGACCAAAACTGCCAATCTATCGTTTAATTACATTAACGATTTTCTGCAACTCGATGCTGCCGTTAATTATTACCTGATTACAGATTATCTTTATTTTAATCAGGATGGCGAAAATGGTATACTTCCAAAACAACAAAACGGAGATATCAACCTGTTGAAACTAAGTGTTGGTAAAAAATTCGAGTTTAGGGGAATCCATCTAGATGCGTATGTGGTTTACCAAAAAACAGACCACGGAGATCTATTAAGAACACCAGAAATTTATACATTTAACAGTATCTACAAAGACTGGACACTATTTAAGGTGTTGAAAACACAAGTAGGTTTTGATGTAAGGTACAATACTTCTTATGTAGCTGCGGGATATTCGCCATCGGTGAGCCAGTTTTATAACATGACCAAAGGAGAAACCTTCGGGTCAAAGCCAGTAGTTGATGTCTGGTTAAAAGCAGGTTTAAGAAGGGCAAATCTGTTTCTTAAATATGATTATGCCAACCAAGGTTTGTTTAGCAAAGGTTATTACACCGTTAACAGGTATCCAATGCCAGATCGTTTGTTAAAGTTTGGTGTGACCTGGAATTTTTACGATTAGTTCATTGTCTTCTGCGGAATCAGACTGACAAAATTGTTGGTTCAATAGCTCATTAGGCATTGGTTTTTCAAACTTTTCCCCTTTCTCTATTTAGGATGAGCTTTGGGTATCAATACTTTTTAGCCTTGAAGCTCAAAATCCATAACTTTCCCATCTTCACTAAAAACTGCCAAAAAAAACTATGAACTGGAAACTGTCAACTAAAAACTGTGAACTAAAAACTAGGTCTTCTGAGGTTTCTTCTTGGCTGCAGGAAATAACACATTGTTTAAGATCAATCGATAACCTGCCGAATTTGGATGCAGGCTTAGGTCGGTAGGAGGGTCGCTCACTTGGTGTTGATAATCTTCAGGGTCGTGTCCTCCATAAAAAGTAAACTGTCCTTTGCCTATTTCACCATGTAGGTAACGCACTTCACCACCTCCTTTGTTCTCTCCTAAAACAGTGATGTTAGGTTTAACCAAATTTTTTCTAAAGGCTGTAGTCTGTCCCATAAAGCCCTTAATTACCTTGTCATGGTCTTGGGTAAGCATGGTTGGTACCAGATCCCATTTGGCAGAAAAATCAAACAATGTAAAATAATCATTGCTTTGATTGAAGGCTCTTCCTTGGGTAACATCGATATCAGAAAATTCGTATTTTTCAGGATTCATATCGATTTTAAAATCCTTGAATGCCAATGTTTTGCTGTAGTCAATCTTGGCTTGTGCATTGGCATCGGTACCATCCCCATCAAACATACTTTCGGCAATATCTACACCTTCGGCAGCGAGTGCAATGTCAAAACTATCTGTACCAGAACACATCGCAAATAAAAATCCACCGCCAGCACAGAACTCCTTGATTCTTTTAGCTACGGCAAGTTTCATTTCACTTACCTTTTTAAAACCATTCCTTTTGGCAGCATCTTCTTGGTATTTTACATCATCGCGGTACCAGGTAGAAGTTCTAAAAGAAGCCCAAAATCGGCCATATTGCCCAGTAAAATCTTCATGGTGCAGGTGTAACCAATCATAGCCCGATAATTTGTCTTTCAATACCTCATCATCATAGATCAGGTCGTAAGGAATTTCTGCATAGGTAAGTACCAACGTTACGGCATCATCCCAAGGAAGTTTGCTTTTTGGAGAGTAAACGGCAATTTTAGGTGTTTTTTCGAGCTTAACCATCTCCATATTCACATCAGGATTGTTGATTTCGTTTAAAATGGCAGTCACTTTCCCATCAGCCAGTACCTCATAAGATATGCCCCTGATCTTACATTCATCCTCTACATTTTTAGCATATTTGATCAAAAAACTTCCCCCACGGTAATTAAGTAGCCAATCTACTTCACCTTGCTGTTTGATACTCCAATAGGCAAGACCATAAGCCTTTAAATGGTTTTTTTGTCCTTCGTCCATAAAAATGAGTATGGAAGAGGCTTTTGCAAGCGACGACAATAAGATGAACAGTAGTAAAAGGCTGTTTTTTTTCAGAATCATGATGAATTACCTAATGCGAATGTAAATTTTTTACTGTCTAATTTAAAATTATTGTGCTCTTAAAACGTTAAAATACAATATTTGATATAGAATTAAATTTCTTAACAGTATTTATACAGTAATCTCATTGCTAATCGTTTCTATTTGCTAAATTTGGCGCTCACAAAAAATACTATGAGTAAAGCAATAATTAAAACCGAGAAAGGTAACATGACTGTTGAGTTTTATGATAATGATGCTCCAAAGGCTGTTGCCAATTTTAAAAAATTAGCTGGTGAAGGCTTTTATGATGGTGTAACCTTTCACCGCGTAATTCCTAACTTTATGGTTCAAGGCGGTTGCCCAAACTCTAAAGATCCTGCAAAAGCACATTTGGCGGGTACAGGTGGCCCAGGTTATAAAATTGATTGTGAATTGGATGGAGAAAACCAATATCATGATCGTGGTGTTTTATCTATGGCACATGCCGGTAGAAATACTGGTGGTTCTCAGTTTTTCATCTGCCACAGCAGAGCCAACACCGCACACTTAGATCGTAACCACACTTGCTTTGGCAAGGTTATTGACAATGTTGATCTTGTTGACGACATTAGACAAGGGGATAAGATCTTGACAATAGAAGTTTTAGAAGATTAATTAAAGTGTGGGTACTTTGTATTGAAAAACCAACAATACAGCTTACTCATTACGCAATACAAACAACATATGAATTTAAGAGGAATTGTAGCCGTATCAGGCAGACCAGGATTGTTTAAGCTAGTGGGCCAAAATAAAGCTGGTTATGTTTTAGAAAGTTTAGATGCACAAAAATTAAAGATTGTAGCTAGCGTTTCAACTACCAAGTTAGCTTCTTTAGAAGATATTACGATCTATGGAGAAGATGAGGAATTAAAATTGATTGATGTTTTAGCGAATATTGACAAGGCTAAAGCAAATGTTCCAGATTCAAAAACTGATGGTGGTATCTTGAAAAAATTCTTTCTTGAGGTAGCTCCTGGTCATGATCAAGAAAAGGTTTACACTTCTGATATGAAGAAGATATTAAGCTGGTACCAGATCTTAAAAGACCTGCCTTTATTTACCGAGCCTGCACCAGGCGAGCAAGAAGAGCAAGCAGGAGTTAAAGTTGAAGAAAAAGTAGACGTGAAGCCTAAAGCGGCTCCAAAAGCTAAACCTTCTAATGCTAAAGCCCCAACTGCAAAAACATCAGCGCCAGCAAAAAAGGCGAATATGACAAGTAAAAAAGGAGTTTAATCTTCTACAACATAAAAAAAGAGCCGCAATATTGTGGCTCTTTTTTTATGCCCTAAATTTTGGGTATCAGTTGATCAGGTACCATAAAACCATTAAGATGATCAAGGTTACGATAATGGCAATGTTCATGTATTTTCTTTCTTTAGAAGTATCAGTTCTAAACCTATACTTTCTTTTATAATCGCTTGGTAACATAGTTTTACTCCTTTAATAAATGATGAAAAATAGGACACAATTCCATAAATTTTCTACGCATGGTGGTAAGGTTCGTTCTTTAAGATACTAAATGCACGATAAAGCTGTTCCACAAAAAACAAACGCACCATCTGATGGGAAAATGTCATGTCTGAAAGCGAAAGGCTACTATTTGACCTTTTATAGATGCTTTCGTCAAAACCATAAGGCCCACCAATGATAAAAACCAAATGCTGTACACTTCCAATCATTTGTTTGTTCAGATAATCTGCAAAAGATACAGAACTATGCTTCTTTCCTTTTTCGTCCAATAGCACAACAACATCTGTTGGGTTGATTTGTTTGGCAATCAACTCGGCCTCTTTGCTTTTCTGTTGGGCTTCGGTCAGGTTTTTTGTGTTTTTAATATCCGGAATGATCAGGATATTAAAGTTGATGTAATGCTTTAACCTGTTCAGGTATTTGTCTATCCCTTCAATTAAATATTTGTCTTCTGTTTTGCCTACAGCAATGAGTGTTATTTTCATCCGTTAATCCTAATGGCATTTTCTATCTTTATGCCCTCAACACTTCAAATATAATGTTAAAAACCCAAGAAGAAATCAAAACCAGGTACGAACTTTTAATTCAGGACCTTAACATCGAGATTGCCAAGGTTAAAATCAAGATTGACAGGTTTTCCTTTATTCGGGTAGCCTTGTTGATTGCCGAAATATTCGTATTTGTCTCTTTTGTAAAGGCAGATAACGATTTGGTCACATTGATCGGTGGCATTTGTCTGATCATTCCGATTGCTGTTTTTGTGATTGTAGTGAAGAAGCAAAATCTGTTAGAAAAAACAGGAAGTTACCTCAGAAATTTGTTGTGGGTGTATCAGAATGAAGTAAACCTGATCAATGGTCTTGAAAATGGATATGACCATGGCACCACCTTTGAAGACGAAAACCATCCTTATTTGGCAGATCTGGATATTTTCGGAAAGTCATCTTTATTTGCTTTGATCAACAGGTGCAGCACCAAAAATGGGATTGAATCTTTGTCAAAGAATTTTATAGAGCCCAATAGCAAAACAGAGATCTTAGCCAGACAAGAGGCAATTAAGGAAGTTACCACCCATATTGATCGTACTTTTGAGTTCAGGGCCAATTTAAAAGGCCATGACGTAAGTAAGATCGAACAGATCAAAGAGAAATTAAAAGGTAGATTGGCAGATCAGCTCAAATTTACACATCAACGCTTCTTAAGGGCTTATGTTAAGGTTTTGCCATTAGTGATCAGCTTGTTGTTTCTTGCGGCCCTTATTTTTGGAGGCAAGTTATGGGGTGTTCTAACATTGGTTGCGTTGATCAACGCAACGATTATATTTTTCCTCACCAAAAAGATCGATCAGATCTATTACGGTTTTAGTGGCAGTTCAGCTTTGCTGAGCGACTATGCCACAGCCATCAAATGGACAGAGGATAGGGCATGGAAAAGTGCATACATCTTAGGATTGTTCGAGTCTGATGACAAAGTGAGCGGACAGATCAAAAAACTGTCGAAGATGATCCAGGCATTTGATGCAAGGTTGAACATCTTGTTAAGTGCGGTGTTGAACTTCTTTTTGTTATGGGACTTGAGCTGTTGTATCAAACTGGATAAATGGCACCAATCAGCTTCAAAAAAAGTAGAAAACGGTTTAAATAGTATCGGCAGGTTTGAAGAACTGATTTCTTTGGCTACCTTAAATTACAACCATCCCAATTGGATCTTCCCAAAAATTGAAGACCAGTTTTTCTTGTCTACAACAGCGTTGGGCCATCCATTGATCAAAGCACAACATAGGATAAACAATGACTTCCATTTTGCCAAAGCACCAACTGTTGATATCATCACTGGCTCTAACATGGCAGGAAAAAGTACTTTTTTAAGAACCTTGGGTATCAATATGGTTTTGGCCTATGCCGGCGCTCCTGTCTGTGCTGCGCAAATGGAACTGTCGATCTTTAAGACTTTGACTTACATGCGGATCAAAGATTCGTTAAATGAAAGTACCTCAACCTTTAAGGCCGAACTGAACCGATTGAAGATGATTCTCGAAAATGTCGCAATCCATCAAAATGCATTTGTACTGATTGATGAGATGTTGAGGGGTACCAATAGTAAGGATAAGTTCTTGGGTTCAAAAGCATTTATCGAAAAACTGATCACTGTAGGTACACCTACCTTGTTTGCTACGCACGACCTTCAATTGTCTGAACTGAAAGCGGTTCATGAAACAACTGTTCGGAATTATCATTTTGATATTCAGATTGATGGAGGAGAAATGAATTTCGATTACAAGATCAAACAAGGCCCTTGTACTACCTTTAATGCCGCTATCCTGTTAAAAGAAATTGGCCTCTCTGTTGATTAATTGTTTAGTCAATGTAAATGATAGCAGTGGCTTAACATAAAGTTCACACTTCTTTTTCATTTTGTGAATTAAATTTTAAAATGAGAGCTGCAGATTTTGGCGCCGACTTTTTGTGGGGAGTTGCAACAGCAGCTGCACAGATAGAAGGTGCGGCTACCACACATGGCAAAGGTCCTTCGATTTGGGATACTTTTGCCAAACGCACAGGAAAGGTTAAAAAAGGCCATCATCCAGAAATTGCCTGTAATTTCTATCAGCAATATAAGGAAGATATTGCCTTGGTCAAGATCTTAGGCTTTAAGGTTTTTCGCTTTTCTATCGCTTGGTCGCGCATTTTGCCATTGGGTAAAGGTAAGGTAAATGAAGAGGGCATCAGGTTTTACCACAATGTGATTGACGAATGTTTGGCAAATGGGATCATTCCTTATGTTACCCTATACCATTGGGACTTGCCCGAAGAGCTGGCTAAAAACGGAGGTTGGACTTCTTATAGCATCAACGCTGATTTTAATGAGTTTGTGATGTTATGTGCCAAAAGTTATGGACATAAGGTTAAAAACTGGATTGTGATCAACGAACCATTTGGCTTTACTTCTTTGGGCTACATGTTGGGTGTACATGCGCCTGGAGAAACAGGCCTGACCAATTTTTTTTCGGCAGTACAACATGCAACCATTGCACAGGCAGATGGGGGTAGGATCTTAAGGTCGGAGATAGCCAATGCCAATATTGGTACAACTTTCTCTTGTTCGGAGGTCATTCCCTACACCCAAAACTCCGCCGATCTATTGGCCGCTAAACGTGTAGACTGTTTAATGAACCGTTTATTTATTGAGCCAGCCTTAGGGATGGGCTTTCCTACTGCAGATTGGGATGTATTAGAGAAATTTACGGTGAGCTATTCTGCTTGGCGCCATAAAGAAAGAATGACCTTCGATTTTGATTTCATAGGTCTGCAGAACTATTTCCCATTGGTCATTAAATTCAATGCCTTTATCCCTGTGATCCAAGCTTGGGAAGTAAAAGCCAAAAACAGGAAAAAAGCACACACGGCCATGGGCTGGGAAATTAATGCGGATAGTTTTTATAACATCATCAAGCAATTTGCCGCCTACCCGAATATCAAAAATATCATGATCACCGAAAATGGTGCTGCCTTTAATGATAAACTGATCGATAATTATGTGCAGGATAATGAACGGATCGATTATTTCTCCTCTTACCTTAAAGCCATGCTGAAAGCGAAAAATGAAGGAATCAACATTACTGGTTACATGGCCTGGACCTTAATGGATAATTTTGAATGGGCCGAGGGCTATCAAGCGCGTTTTGGTTTGGTGTACACCGATTTTAAGACCCAACAACGGATCATCAAAGACTCTGGATATTGGTGGAAGAATTTTTTGGAACAAGAGTAGGTAGAGTTAACTTTCTTAAATCAAATCCCGTTTAAAGGAGAACTAAAAAGTTAAGAGATTTTTTACACTGCTGTTACGTCTAAAAAGGAGAAGATAAATTAAAACCTTAACTTTGTAAGATGGAAGACAAAATCATTGTTTACAAAACTTACGAAAATCCAATCGAGGCAAACATCATCATGACAAGGTTGAAAGATGCTGGTTTCAGTTGTTTTCTTTCTGGAGAAAATACAGCAGGTTTAAGACCGCTTCTTGATTCTTCGATCAGTGGAATCCAATTGCATGTTTTTGAGAATGAAGTACGAGCCATTGATCAGCTTTTGGCTGAGGATGTGGATTTGTAGCTATGGAAGACAAAATCGTCGTATATAGCACCTATTACAACCCAATTGAAGCCAATATTGTGAAGGCTCGTTTGGAAGATAGTGATATTCCCTGTTTTTTAACGGACGAGAATGTAGCGACCATCAACCCGCTGTACAACCAGGCCATTGGGGGTGTTAAGCTTAATGTTTTTGAAAGAGATATTGAACGAATTAATACATTGCTTGCAGAACATGAGTTTGAACTTGAACCGGAGTCTACCAATACTGTTGATGAAGATAAAATTTTATGCGAAAGTTGTGGTTCTAACAATGTAAGTTATGGTCAAGCTACCAAGAAAAGATTCAGTTGGTGGGTAACTGTTTTATCTTTTTTCTTCATCGTTTATCCCTTTAAAGCCAATAAATGTTACCATTGTTATAACTGTGGTCATGAGTTTAAATAAAAAAAATCCTGCCTAATTAAATTAACGCAGGATTTTTTCTAATACAGCTGGTTTTATTTGATGGTCAGGTCTATTTTAGTCGCCACAATAAAGTCCCTGTCCTTGATCTTTAAAAACTCATCCAATATCGTTTGCTTATCGGCATCTAATTTGACATTCAGAAAGTCTTTGTTGTTGATCGTGACTTTTACTTGTTTGCTCAGGTCAAACATATCTGCCGAAATGTATAAACGGATGCTTTTTACCCTCGAGGTTTGGATGTTGATATTGTTGCCTTCTACCGTGGCGATAACTGCACCCGATTTGTTTTTGTTAAAATCTGCAAGGCCAGTTTTTCCATTCTGAGTAAGTGTAGGGTTTAATGTTTTGTGCCATTCTACCTTAGCTGTAAGCGTATCTAATTGCGTGATCTCTATCCAGGCATTTCTGCCATTTTTCACATTGTCTGTTTCCCACTCTATTTTTTTTGGAAAGGGATTTCGGGTTTTGGTGTTGAGGAGGTCGAAAATAAAATTGATAGAATCCCTGCTTGCAAACGGTAGCCCGTGATTTCCCTTTTTGCTGAAATTTTGCCAGTTGGCACCATTGCCAGCAGCATATTTATAAATACCGTTTACCAACTCTAAAGGAAAAACGGGGTCTTCAGTACCACTAATACCCAAAAAAGGCACTTCGTTTCTTAGATTGGTAAATGGAGTATTGGAACCATAGACTTTAGGTAGATAGTTCAATCCAAAAGCTGCAGCAAAAGGAGAAGGTTGATTGATGGCAAACCAAAACGCACCACTTCCACCATTAGAATGCCCGCCGATATACACTTTATTATCATTGATGTTATAAAGCGATTTGACATAGGCAATTTCTCTTAGCACAGTTTCAAAAGCGAGCTGTTGGTAAAGCCAGCCAAAATCCTTTCTGCCAAAAGGGTAGATGATAAAAGCATTTTCATCCTTAACCTTTTCCATTATTTTAAGTTCTGTACTTTCTGGTATATAAGCCGGTGGTGTAAATTTTGTACGATTAACAACTGCGCCATGGAGATAGACGTATAGCGGTGTTTTTTGCTTCGGGTTATAGCCCTTAGGGATATGCACCAAAAAAGGTACCGTTAACGAGTCGTTTACTTTGATCTGGTACAAGGTCCAAAAATTATCTTTTTTAACAACAGGATAATTATTGAACTGTTTGATCTTGCTGATCAATTGACTGGCACTACTTTTTGAGGCCAAATCTTTCCAATATTTTTGATCTAACAATAAAGAACGATTGGCGCGGTTTGTTGTATCGGTAAGCTCGGCAGTTGTTTTAGCTAAGGCCGATACCAACGAATCGGATTTGAACTTAAAAACACTCATGTATTGTTTCCATTCAGGTACGTCGTGTAAGCAAAACCCAGCGCTATCTAATTCATATTTTTTATAATCAGGAACATCAAAACCAATTTGGGCAGAGTATTTGAGATAATATTTAACCCGCTCCATGTTGTTTGCATGGCAGGCTGCTACTGCTGCATAATAAGTGTCGATGTTATTGGTGCCACGTGTTGGATTGGCATGATAAGCTTCATAAAAATCGAAAGCTTTTTTAAAATCCTTTTTCTGATAATATGCCCTGGCTGAGTCTAATAGATTAACTGTTTTTTCTTGCGCATGAAGATGGAGGACAATGGTTGATTGTAGGATGATTGAGAAAATAAAGGCCGCTCTTTTCATATAACTAAAATTTAATAACCTGATGATCCAGATGAAATACAAAGAAACAGTGCCTTGCTTAATAAGAATTGTATTTTTCAGCCACTTGATTTGGTGATGAACTGAAAGATCAATTTATCGTCACCAATCCTTTCGATAGAGTTGAAAAAAGCTTTAGGATTAGAACCTGTTAGTTTTTGGTAGATTTTGTTAAAATAGCTTTGGTCGTAAAAGTGGCTTTGGTAGCCGATATCGGTCAGTCTTTTAAATTGCGATAGGTGTAATTTGTTGTTGATCGATTGCCTGAATTGTGCAATCCTTCGGTATTCTACTGGCGATACACCTAAAACCTCTTTAAACCTGCGATTAAACGACCGCAAGGAGACATTAAACCGTGCTGCGATTTGATCAATCGGAATGTTTTCTTCAAAATTACAAAGCAGGGCAACTGCGTCTTCGAGATAAGAAAGTGGAATGGGTGCTAGTCTTTGCAATAAAAACCCATCAATAATCTTTCCTTTTTCCTTTCCATCGTCATGACTAAATAGGGCTGTCATGAAATCAGAAAAATGTGGGTCGTTTTTCCATGAATTAAATTCGCTGGTATGGTAACCCATAATTTTAGACAGTGACTCGGTAATGAAATGATTGATGCCAAAATCTTTAAATAAGATGGTAACCCTATTGATCTTGCCAGAAATGTTGACCATTAAAGGGGCTTGTCTTTTTACCTGCACAAATATTTGATGGTTTGGGATAAGACTTTGCCTGGCACTAAAGTGTGATGGATTTGAATCGAAGTGGCTATCCTTATAAATGCTCAATGCATTATAAGTGTGCGGAAAAGAATAATGTCGGCTGGTAAAGTTAGGGTCTTCACTCTTGATGAAATAATAACAGGCCACATATTCTTTCAGTGCCTCACAAGGTTCTATCGTTTCAAAAAGATGGCTCATTGCTCAAGTGACGTCGATAAGAATTAAATGTTGCTTAAACTTAAATAAAAAATCCCATTTAGATTTTATTCCAAATGGGATTTTTTTGAATAAAGAATTAAAATAAAGGAATAAAGATTAAAACTTGCTCTTTGTGCCTTGCTCTTTATCCTTATTATAAGCCAGCTTTAGCAGCAGCTTCTCTTCTAATGATATTTAAGGCACCACCAGCTTTAAACCAGTCAATTTGTTGGGCGTTATAGCTATGGTTAACAGTAATCGTTTCTGAAGTGCCATCTGCATGGTGTAACACCATTTGTAATGGTACGTTAGGTGCAAAGGTTGTTAAACCAATGATATCTAAAGTATCGTCTTCACGAATTTTATCATAATCATCTTTGTCAGCGAAAGTTAACCCTAACATCCCTTGTTTTTTAAGGTTGGTTTCGTGGATACGTGCAAATGATTTTACCAATACCGCACGTACACCCAAGTGACGTGGTTCCATGGCCGCATGTTCACGAGACGAACCTTCACCATAGTTTTCGTCGCCCACTACAACAGAACCCAAGCCAGCAGCTTTATAAGCGCGTTGAGTAGCAGGTACCGGACCATACTCGCCAGTTAGTTCATTTTTAACGTTGTCGGTTTTCTCGTTAAAGAAGTTAACCGCACCAATTAACATGTTGTTAGAAATGTTATCCAAGTGGCCGCGGAATTTCAACCATGGACCAGCCATAGAAATATGGTCAGTTGTACATTTTCCTTTAGCTTTGATCAATAATTTTAAGCCTTTTAGGTCAGTTCCTTCCCATGGGGTAAATGGATCTAACAATTGTAAACGATGAGAGGTTGGAGAAACAATCACTTGAACTCCAGAACCGTCTGCAGCTGGAGCTTGGAAACCAGCATCCTCAACAGCATATCCTTTTAAAGGCAATTCATCACCTTTTGGTGGATCTAATTTTACTTGCTCGCCTTTATCATTGGTTAAAGTGTCTGTTAATGGATTAAAACCAAGATTTCCTGCAATCGCAATCGCTGCAACAATCTCAGGAGAAGTTACAAAGGCAAAAGTATTAGGGTTACCATCAGCACGTTTAGCAAAGTTTCTGTTAAACGAGTGTACAATGGTATTTTTTTCTGCTTTCTCTGCACCAACTCTGTCCCACATCCCAATACATGGTCCGCAGGCATTGGTGAAAATAGTAGCGTTAAGGTCTTTAAAAGTGCCTAACAAACCATCACGGTTTGCAGTATAACGTACCTGCTCAGAACCAGGGTTGATCCCAAATTCGGCTTTAATGCCTAAACCTTTATCAATAGCTTGTTGTGCAATAGATGCAGCACGAGATAGATCTTCGTATGATGAGTTGGTACAAGAACCAATTAAGCCCCATTCTACTTTTAATGGCCAACCATTTGCGGCGGCAACTTCTTTCATCTGAGAGATAGGAGTAGCCAAATCTGGTGTGAAAGGGCCGTTCAAGTATGGCTCTAACTCATCAAGATTGATTTCAATCAGTTGGTCAAAATATTTTTCAGGCTCTGCATAAACATCCGCATCACCAGTTAAGTGTTCTTTAATTCCGTTGGCTAGGTCAGCAACCTCAGCACGGTTGGTAGCACGTAGGTAACGCTCCATACTTGCATCGTAACCAAAAGTAGAAGTAGTTGCACCAATTTCGGCCCCCATGTTACAGATGGTACCTTTACCAGTACAGCTTAGGTTCTCTGCTCCGTCGCCAAAATATTCAACAATAGCACCAGTACCACCTTTTACAGTTAAAATACCTGCAACTTTTAGGATGACATCTTTTGCAGATGTCCAGCCATTTAGTTTACCCGTTAATTTAACACCGATCAATTTCGGGAATTTAAGCTCCCAAGGTAGGCCAGCCATTACATCGCAGGCATCAGCACCACCTACACCAATGGCAACCATACCTAAACCACCTGCATTTACAGTATGGCTATCGGTACCGATCATCATTCCACCAGGGAAAGCATAGTTTTCTAATACAACTTGGTGGATGATACCAGCTCCTGGTTTCCAGAAACCAATGCCGTATTTATTTGAAACAGAAGCAAGGAAATCGAAAACTTCCTTACTTTCTTTATTGGCTTGAGGTAGATCAATTTCAGCTCCAGACTTAGCAGTGATCAAGTCAATCGCAGTGAACAGTAGAAGGAACAGCAACTTGTGGGCGACCAGCCTGCATAAATTGTAACAAAGCCATTTGTGCGGTTGCATCTTGCATCGCAACTCTGTCTGGTGCAAAGTCTACATAGTCTGTACCGCGGATAAATGCGGTATTTGCATTGCCATCCCAAAGGTGTGTATATAATATTTTCTCTGAAAGTGTTAAAGGTCTGCCTACTACTTTACGTGCCGCATCTACACGGCTACTAAAATTAGCATATACCTTTTTGATCATTTCTATATCAAAAGCCATTGATAAATTGTGTTAAAAGTAATCTATTCGTCTAATTGGTAGCGAATTTACAAAAAAAACAGGCGTAACGCTATCATCTGTATCTCATTATATTATTTGGAAATATTCTAAATAATTTTTATTGTCGATTAACGAACAGTTAACTAGATCTTTAAACTGCAAAATGAATGCTAAAAATTGATGGTTGGATGTCCGTTATCGAACGCTTTTGTGCATTTATGGACAGTCATCATTTGTATGTGAAACGTAATTTGCTGTAAAATAGGTTTTTAGTGTAGGTCTTTGCTCTTGGCATCAACTTCGCTTACAGCCGAATGGTTAAAGTGTGCCAAATTGGTAACCTTTTTCACTTAAGTATTTTAATGTTTTGGGTAAAGCATATTGCAAGCGGTCAAAAGCTTTTAAACTGTCATGAAAAACGATAATGGAACCATTTTTTGTATTTCTGATCACATTTTGATAGCATTTTTCTGGAGAAAGCCGAGCATCAAAATCATAACTGATGACATCCCACATGATAATCTGCAGGTTAGCATTTGTGGTTTGTGGATTGAGGTTTGCAGACTGGGCAGTGTAAACTGTTCTTAGTTTTTTGATCTGGCTCTTCTTTATCCTTCCGTATGGAGGACGAAAAAGATTGCTTTGGGTAAGCTGTTGGCATTGAAGAAAGTTGGCAATGTAGGTTTCATCATTTGTTTTCCATCCTTTTAGATGGTTAAAAGTGTGGTTTCCAATCGCATGGCCAGCATTTTTTACATTTGCAAAAACTTCAGGATGTTTGGTTATATTGTCGCCAATACAGAAAAAAGTTGCCTTTGCTTCAAAGCTTTTTAAAGTATTTAGTACAAAGTCTGTAACATTGGGTATAGGTCCATCGTCAAAGGTTAAATAAACAATTTTTTTCGAGCGGCTCTTATTCCATATTAAAGCAGAATAAAACCATTTGAGTAGAAGTGGAGATTTAACCAGGTACATGGCCAAAAGTAAACAAATATTGGCTGTACTTAAAAATTTACAAAATTCAATTAATTGTTTATTTAATATTGTGAAACTATTTTTTATGAAACAAGTTGCCAATCATAGCTTTTTAAAAGGGCTTACATTTATTTTATCTTTAACCGCATTTACTGGTCTAAGCCAAAAAAGCGTTGCCCAAGAAGTGATTACCATACAACAGGCTATTGATAAAACTTTAACCAACAACCTACAGGTTAGACAATCTAAATTGAGCGAAAGTCTATCTGATGAGAACTTGAAGCAATCTAAATTGGCATTGTATCCTTCTTTAAGCGGATCAATTGGCCAGAACATGAACTGGGGTAGAAATCAATCTGCATCGGGTCTATTCGAAAACAACCAACGTTATAGTTTAAATGGAAATGTAAGTACCGGCATCGATGTATTTAATGGTTTTTCAAAAATCAATCAGATCAAGCAAAACAAATTACTCTTAGAGGCTGGTAAAACCACTACGGAAAAAGTTAAAAACGATTTGATTTTATCTGTAATTACGTCTTATCTACAGATTTTATATAACAAAGATCTATTAAAGGCGGCACAAGACCAACTAACGGTTGCCAACCAACAGTTAAACCAACAACAACAATTATTGGACGTTGGCAATAAAACATTGGCCGACCTATCACAATCAAAATCTCAGGTGGCTACTGCAGAATTAGGGGTAACCAATGCCGCTAATGCCTTATCCATTTCTTACCTTACTTTGGCGCAATTAATGGATGTACCCTCATCAACTACTTACGATATCCAGGCCCCAATGATCGATAGTTTTAAAAATCCTTCAACAAAATATAATGCAGAAGAAGTTTATACAAATGCTATAAATTTATTCCCAGATATCAAATTGGCTGTTTTAAATACAGCAGCATCAAAAGTTGGGGTTGAAGTAGCCAAAGGTAACTTGTATCCAAGACTTTCTTTTAATGCGAGTTATGGTAGCAATTATTTTTACAGCTACAATGCAGCATCGGCAAATCCAAGTTTTCATGACCAATTAAAGAACAACTTGGGTAAAGGAATAGGATTGAACTTGTCAATTCCAATTTTTAACGGACTACAGGCAAGATCAGGCGTAACCCGTGCAAAGATCAACTTGATGCAGACTGAAACACAAGAGCAGTTGGCAAAAAACACTTTAAATAAAGTTATCTATCAGGCAGTTGCAGATTTAAAAGCAGCCGAAAGCCGTTACCAATCGACCAACAATGCATTTGCTGCACAAAAAGATGCATTTTATGTAATCGAACAACGTTATAATGTAGGGTTGGTCAATTCTTTAGATTACAGCACTGCGTTAAACAATAAAAACAAAGCAGAGATAGATATGATCCAAGCTAAATATGATCTATTGTTCAGAGCAAAAGTGATAGATTATTATTTAGGTAAACAAATTATATTTTAAATAGAACAAACAAACAATACTTATCCTTCATTATGAAACTTAAACACATTTTAATTGGCATCGGTGTACTACTTGTAATCATACTAGCTGCAAAGTTTACCGGCCTTATAGGTGGCGAACAGATCGAAAAAGTTACTGTAGATAAAGCAGCAGAAAAGAAAGTAGTTGAAACAGTAACTGCAAGTGGTAAGATACAGCCAGAAACAGAAGTTAAATTGAGTTCTGAGGTTTCAGGAGAGGTAACGGAACTTTCGGTAAAAGAAGGTGACGTGGTGAAAAAAGGTCAGCTGTTGTGTAAAGTTAGACCAGATGTATTACAATCGGGTTATGAAAGAGCAGTAGCTTCATACAACTCGCAAAAAGCAAGTGTTGCATCTTCTGAGCAGCAATTGGTGCAAAGCCAGGCCAACTTTATCAATGCTGAAGCAACATACAAACGTAATGTAGAGTTGTTCAACAAAAAAGTAATTTCAGCTTCAGAGTTTGATGCTGCAAAAGCAGCTTACCTAACTGCAAAAGCGACTTTGGCCAGTGCAAAAGAAAATGTTACAGGCGCAAAATTTGGATTAGAGCAAAGTGGTGCGAATGTAAAAGAAGCAGGTGCAAACTTGGCCAAAACCACTATTTATTCTCCAGTTGATGGGGTAGTTTCAAAATTATCTATTGAGTTGGGTGACCGTATTCTAGGAACTTCGCAAAATGCTGGTACTGAAATCATGCGTATCTCGAACTTAACTACCATGGAGGTAAACGTAGATGTTAACGAAAACGACATCAACCGTGTAAATGTTGGCGACAGCGCTGTTGTTGAAATTGATGCATTTGCAGATAAGAAATTTAAAGGAATTGTAACAGAGATTGCAAGTTCGTCAACAAGTGTGGGTACAACCAATACCTCTGTAGATCAGGTAACCAATTTCTCAGTTAAGGTACGTTTACTTGCCGATTCTTATAGTTCTGTAAAAGGTGGCGCAAAGACTCTGCCATCTCCTTTTAGACCAGGTTTATCGGCCACTGTAGATATCGAGAGTGAAACCGTAACCAGTTTGGCCATTCCAATCCAAGCCGTATTTACCAGCAACAAAGATAAATCTACTGATCCAATGGCAAACGCAGGTAACGATCAGAACCAGGATAAACAAAAAAACAAGCTGAATGATAAAACGGTAAAGCAGTTTGTTTACTTATTCGATAGCAAAACTTCTACCGTTAAACAAGCTGAAGTAACTACAGGTATTCAGAATGATCAATACATCATTGTTAAAACCGGACTTAAAGCCGGACAAGAGATTGTTACTGGACCATATTCGGCGATACAGAACAAGTTAAAAGACAATATGAAAGTAGAGAAAACGACTAAGGATAAGTTGTTTACCACTGAAAAGAAAAAGTAAGCAGCCTAAATCATAATAATTAAGTATTTTTGAGGCAAGTTAGGTAAGGTTTAAAGTAATTGCATACCAGCATTTATTTTAAACCTTTTGCCTTTTTAGATAGTTTGAATATAAATATTTGACTTATCGTTAAATCTTGATGGATATGATACCTAAAATTGCAATGATCGGTGGCGGAAGTTGGGCTACGGCGATCATCAAAATGTTGTCTGATAATTTAACTGAAAAAGAGATTTTTTGGTGGATGCGTAATGAAGAAGCCATATCGCATATCAAGGCATTTAAACATAATCCTAATTACCTCAGTTCTGTAGAAATCAAGGTGCCAGAAAACAACATTTCTGCGGATATCAACCTGATCATTAAAAACGCTGATTACCTGATCCTTAATGTGCCGGCTGCCTTTTTAAAGGAAACACTACTTGGAGTAACTCCAGCTCAACTTAAAGGAAAGAAAATCATTTCGGCTATTAAAGGTATCGTTCCAGACGAAAATCTGATCATCGGCGAGTTTATCAATCAAAGATACGATGTGCCGCTAAGTGATATTTCAGTGATCAGTGGCCCTTGCCATGCCGAAGAGGTGGCCTTAGAAAAACTGTCATACCTTACCATTGCAAGTATAGACTTGGCTTTTGCAACGAGTTTTGCCAAATTGTTGAACACTCGCTATATCAAGACCAACGTTTCTGATGACATCTTTGGAACTGAATATGCTGCGGTGCTCAAAAATATCTATGCAGTGGCCAGTGGCATTTGCCATGGCCTAGGTTATGGCGATAATTTTCAAGCTGTGCTCATTTCTAATGCCATCAGAGAGAATCAAAGACTTTGTTGATGCCGTACATCCAATCGACAGAGATATCAAAGAATCGGCCTATCTAGGCGATTTATTGGTAACGGCCTATTCGCAGTTTAGCCGCAACCGTACCTTTGGCAACATGATCGGCAAAGGTTACACGGTAAAATCAGCCCAATTGGAAATGAATATGATTGCCGAAGGCTATTATGCTGTTAGCTGCATGCACCATATCAATAAAAAATATAAGGTAGAAATGCCGATCGAGCCGTGCCGTGTATGCCATCTTGTATGAGAAACATTCGCCACATATCGAAATGCGTTTGCTTACTGAGCAATTGAATTAATTTTTTATCTCTTTATTCCGTTTTAGAACGCTTGGCTACTTAGGCAGTGATGAATTGGTGGTTAAGGAACTCGATGAATTTATAGAGATACTCAAACAATAATCCACGCATATTGTTAATGTATAAAATTAAATGTCATGAAAACGAAAAAGTATGTATTAGGTTTAGCAGCCATGGCAATGATCGCCTCGGTTACATTCACTGCAAGTGCGCAGGAGAAAAAAACAGAAGTAGGTAAAGCTTTACAGAAGACAGGAAAAGCCGTAGAAAAAGGAGCTAAAAGCGTAGGGAACAAAACGGCCGAAGTTGCGGTAAAAGGAGGAGCAAAGGTAGTAGACCAAACCTATAAAGGTAAAATGGCACCAGATGGCTCTAATGTTTACATCGATGGGAAAAACAATAAGTACTATATCAATAAAAAAGGAACGAAGGTTTATCTAAAAGCAAGTCAGATCAAAACCAGACCTGCTGGACAATAGATTTTAGACTTATTGGAGATAGTTTCTGATTGAAATCCCTTCGGATAAGTTGATTAAAATCAATACCAACAAAAAAAAGGTCTCGACATTGTCGAGACCTTTTTTAATATGGAATATATGGATATTAAGACTTACGTCTTCTTTCGCCACCGCTATTTCCGCCTTCACGTCTTCCACTTCCACCAGCGTTACCACCTCTATCTTCACGGCTACGGCCAGAGAAATCTCTGAAACCACCACCATTGTTTCCACCTTCACGTCTTCCGCTTCCGCCACTTCTTCTGTCACCACCACCGCTTCTTCTTTCGCCACCGCCGAAACCACCGCCTTCGCGTCTTCTGTCTCCGCCGCCACCAAAGCTACGTTTGCGTTCGCCACCTTCACTGGCACCTCTGTTATCGCCTTCTGCAGTTTTTTCAATCCTTACTTCACGGCCATTAAAGGTAATGCCTTTGAAATTGTTGAATAAACTATCTACAGTTGCATTTTCAACCTCGATAAAAGAATAAACTCCTTTAAGGTCGATTTTACCAACAGCTTTACCACTGATCTTGCCATTGTTACATACAAAACCTAATAGGTCGCCTCTTGTAAAATCATCTACAGAACCAACGTTGATGAATAAGCGGGTGTAATCGCTATTGTTGAAACTTCTAGCACCACGTTCGCCTCTTTCGCCTCTGTCTCCACGATCATCTGCACTGGCATTTAAATCTGGTGCATTTTTATAATATTCTAAGAAACGGTTGAATTCTAAAGATGCAAAACGTTTGATCACGTCTTCTTTGGTCAATTCAGCAAATTCGTCCATGATCCTAGGGATGTATTGGTCGATCTGCTCTGTATTTACTTCTACATTGTGAACTTTATGAACCAAGGCGAACAATTGTTTTTCGCAAACATCAAAGCCTGTAGGCAATTCTGCTTTTGTAAACTGTTTACCAATAATTCTTTCGATCTGGCGGATTTTGCCAATTTCTTTAGAGTTAACGATACAGATAGAGATACCCGTTTTACCAGCACGGCCAGTACGACCACTACGGTGGGTATAACTTTCAATCTCGTCAGGTAGTGAGTAATTGATTACGTGTGTTACGTTGTTTACATCAATACCACGAGCAGCTACGTCGGTAGCAATCAACAATTGCATGTTACGATCGCGGAAACGTTGCATTACCTTATCACGTTGTTGTTGCGAAAGATCGCCGTGTAATGAATCTGCGTTGTAACCATCTTTGATCAAGTGCTCAGCAACATCTTGCGTATCCAATTTGGTTTTACAAAATACTACGGCAAAGATCTCTGGGTTAAAATCTACAATGCGTTTCAAGGCAGCATATTTATCTCTGGCACGAACAATATAATATTCGTGTTCGATATTTACGTTACCTGTGTTTTTGGTGCCCATGGTTAATTCTACAGGGTTTTCCATGTAGTTTCTTGCAATGCGACGTACCTCAGGAGGCATAGTTGCAGAGAATAACCATGTTTTTTTATCGTCTGGAGTAGTCGATAAAATTTCGTTAATATCTTCTTGGAAGCCCATGTTCAACATTTCGTCGGCTTCATCCAATACTACATATTTAACGTTTGTGAAATCGATGGCTTTACGGCCAATGATATCTAACATACGGCCGGGCGTGGCCACTACGATCTGTACGCCATTGCGTATTTCGCGTAGTTGTTGCATAATGTTTGCGCCACCGTAAACGGCAACCACATGTGCATTAGGCGTGTTTTTTGAGAAATTCTTGATGTCGTTTGTAATCTGTAGACATAGCTCGCGCGTTGGGCACAAAATCAATGCCTGCGGCTTATTGCTCTTAAAGTCTATTAATTCTAACAGCGGCAATCCAAATGCGGCTGTTTTTCCTGTTCCTGTTTGGGCCAAACCAACAAAGTCGTTACTACCTTCTAACAGTACAGGAATAGATTGCTCCTGAATAGGCGTAGGATTTTCAAAACCTAGCTCTTTTACGGCATTAACAACGTCATCACTTATCCCCAATTTACTAAATGGGTTTATCATTATAACATTTTTTAATTAAGGCGCAAAGGTACGGTTAATAATCGGTATTTTACTGATTGCTAAGTAAATAGTTTTTCGCTCCATAATCCATTGGAAATTATTGATTAAGAGTAGATTGAGAAGTAGAAGGATGCCCTTGTTCTAATTATTCTGCCTTGTTTGCCATTCCGACTAGCATGTGGACCAATATCGGTGCGCACTTTTCTTTACAACAGGCATAAAAATGACCGTGTTTCCAGGTAGCTGATTTTGGAGATTGGCCCCACCAGAATTCTGCAAGAGCTAGGGGTTTCAGTTTGTGCTTAAATGCATACTGCAAGAGTTTAGGGCCAGCACATTCTCCTGCGCCTGCAGGTGGATTTTTATAAGCTGCAGTTTTAAAGATCTCATTCAAACTTTTTTCTTCGCCTGCTTGGTTCAGAAAATGATAATGTTCAAAGATCTCTTTTTGTAAAGCAACTGAATGGTTTTTACGAATAGCCTTTAATCGGTTTATCTGTTCTGGAGCTGCTTTTGTTTCTTTTAGGTCTTTGATTTGTTGGTTGAGTTGGGTAAGTGCCGACATTCCATTGTTCAGAAAACTATTTGGGGCAAGCAGATCATAAACTGGTGGAACAAATTTAGCATGGTGATTGCCACCTGCCAATTTACCAGAAAAAGCCGCTAGGTACCCAATCTCGTTTTGTGAGGTTTCCACCACAAGTACGCCAAACATCTTTCCAATAATCTCCATTTGATCATCTGACAATCCAAAATTATGATACCATTCTTGTTGGCTGTGCAGATGTTGCTGTAATTGAGTAGCCGCAATTCTGCATAAAGGATGAGGGTCATCATCCAACATCAACCTAAATTGTTGGGGCAGGGTATGGCAATCAATCGCAACCTCAAAAGGGGTAAAGAAAGGGTCTTTAAAGTTGCGGTGATTAGTCAATTGATAGAGTAGTGAGATGATCCAAGGTTGCAAAGGTATAAATAACTTTCCTTACCCTAATTGTATCTACATTAATGAAATAGGAATGATTAGTTTTTGCGATGTTTAAACAACCATTTGGGGATGCTTTCGCCAAGGATTGGAATGGACATGATGTCATTATGGGCTGTACCCTCAAATAACCAGAACCTTGTTTTGTTTTTATAGCTCACCTCTTTGTAAAACTGTTGGTCACTATCGCCAGGGTTTTCTGTATCCAGATCACCATGCATCAACCAGATGGGCATGTCTGCCAAAGTTTTGACATGTGTAAACTCGGGAATGCCAGAGATGCTTACCCCAGCAGCAAATAGGTCTGGTCTTGCTGATAATGAATTGATTACCGATGAGGCGCCCATCGAAAAACCAATTACATAGATCCTGTTTACATCAATCGCTAATGTTCTTTTTAAAGAATCGATCAACTCCAAAGCTGTATTTAAACAAGGCTGAGGAATAGATTTGAGTACATTTCTACTGCTGTCCAACACATAATTTGATGAACGCCCAGGAAATTGGGGAGCCAATACATAGGCAGGGTATTTCTGTTGGATCTGAGGGTCTGCCCAAAGTTTGGCCATTACGCCCAATTGGTTGATATTGTCATCGCCAGTAGCACCAGAACCATGAAAAACAATGACCAAAGGGTATTTCTGTTGGTCGTTTTTTTTCTTTTGTGGTTGAAGTAACCTGTATTTTATAGTGGGTGTCGATTTTCCGATAAATGTCCCTGCTTCAAAAACGCTAGGGCTAATGCTTTTGATTTGGGCTATTCGTTGTTTTAAATAAAGTGTGTCCTGGCTTTTTGCAATTTTATGCGTTCCATATAAAAAACGATTGCTGCTACAAGACGATAGACCCAAAATCAGGGCGATAAAAAGGACAAAACTAGGTAGTTTAATTGTAGGATTCACGAGGTAAGAAGTTTAGGGTTTTAAGTAGGTTTATTTGTCCAATAACCGTCTGTGGTAATTGATCTGGCCCAAATGGTAATTTAAATGCGTAGTTAAATGGATCAAAGTAAATAGCATCCCACTTTCTTTTTCCCAAATGACGATGGGAAAATTGCCTTTCAGCTGCTCCTCAGTCAAGGAATCTAGTCCATTTTCTACAACGGTTATGGTTTCTGCTATGCCTTTGATCAATGTAGCTCTAGGAACATTTTTGGCCGAAAATTCAAGTTCACGATTTCTGATATAGTCCGTTTTAGCCAGGCCAACACCAATGTAAGCGTTTAAATTGCCGATAAGGTGTAGGCATAAATTTCCAGCGGAATTTGAAATCGACTCTTCAATCATCCACATGGTTTCCTCATTTTTATAAGCAATGATTTCCTGTTTCAGTTTTTGAAGGTCTCTGGTGAAGAGCGCTTTTAATGCTGCGGTTACCATCTTATCTTAAGCGGTCTGCAGATCTCAATAATTTCTCGTCGTTATTGATCCTCTGATCGCCATCAAACAAAACAGAATGGCAATTACAGGTAAAAACATACCTACATTATAATCGGCATTTTCTAAACCCCCAGGAATGTTTTTTGCATACTGGCTGCACCAAAAAGATAGACCGATGATGAAAACGATGGTTGCCATGATGATTCTTTTTTGGATTGTCCTTCTCTTGAAATTGAAGATGTTGAACAAACAGATCAATACCACAGCAACTGAACTGATGAACAAAGGCAAATAAGATTCTACCTGTGTAGTTTGATTACCAACCTTTTTATATAGCCCACTTGCGATGACATGGTATTCAATTCCGCCCACATTGGCAGTTACCATAGGGATAAAAACAAGGCAGCAAATGGTCAAACTTGCCAATAAAAGCCAGATAGATTGTATTCTTTGTATCATGAGTTTAAATAGTTTTGGAACAAAAATAGCTAAAAATTGCGTTTTAAAAAGCAGTTTTAGTACTTGGTTTTTTATTTCAACGGTTTAAAAAAAAGTTTTATTGTCAAAATGTATTAAAAGCAGATATGGGCACAACTAAATAGCAGGAAAAAAGTATTTTTGCAGGAAGTGGGCAGCAATAGATATTTTATAGAACTTAGTTATGATGGTACTAACTATCATGGTTGGCAGACCCAACCCAATGGGATTACTGTACAAGCATGTCTGGATAAAGCATTAAGTATCTATTTTAGACAGGAAATCGTTAGCCTAGGCTGCGGAAGAACCGATGCAGGTGTGCATGCCACCCAGTTTTTTGCACATTTTGATGTTGAAGGGGTCGCAGCCGAAAAAGTATACAGTGCTTTAACAGGTATCAATTCGTTGTTGCCTTATACCATAGCGGTGAAAAGGATAGTGACTGTTACACCAGAAGCACATGCTAGGTTTAGTGCTACGGCGCGTGCCTATCAATACCATATCCATTTTGAAAAAGACCCTTTTAAAATAGACAGATCTTGGCTTTACAAAGGACATTTGGATGTAGCGAAGATGAATGAAGCAGCTAAGGTATTGTTAGACTTTACCGATTTTTCTTGCTTTAGCAAATCGAATACCCAAACCTTTACCAACAATTGTAAAATAATGGAAGCCAGTTTTAAAAAACTGGATGATGGACTGGTTTTTACGGTAAAGGCAGAGTCGGTTTTTACGCAATATGGTGCGTGCCATAGTTGGTACCTTGGTACTGATTGGCAAAGGTCGATCTTGAAGTAACTGATATGGCCAAGGTCATTGCCAGTAAAAGTAGGAGCAAGGCCGGTCAATCGGTACCTGCCTGTGGCTTATATTTGGTAAAAATAGAATATCCATTTGTAAATGATTGAATTAGGGAATGAGAATGACTTTAGTAGTAAAAAATATTTATTCATTCAAAATTCAACCTTCAAAATTAAAATAATATATGTCTAAAATAACCGGAGATGCATTTAATGTGAGCCTACTCAAAAGAGTTTTTGAGTATGTAAAACCTTATCGTGCAATTTTTAGGTGGTCTGTGGTACTTACCCTTTCGTTGGCCATCATTACACCGGTTAGACCTTTTCTGATTGGTTATACGCTAGACAAATTTATCCTTTTGGGCAATTACAAAGGTTTGGTAGAAATGACCATCTTGATGATCTTATTGTTGATCTTGCAGACGGTTATCCAATATAGCCAAACCTTATCTACCAATACTTTAGGGCAATCGGCCATCAAAGACCTGCGGATCAATGTTTTTAACCACATTAGTCGTTTAAGGTTAAAATATTTTGACCAAACGCCAATTGGCCAGTTGATCACCAGAACAGTTTCTAATTCTGGAAACCATCGCCGATATTTTTTCTGAAGGGCTGATTGCCATGATCGGCGACCTCTTACAGGTGATCGTTATCATTGGCTGTATGCTGTATATCGATTGGGAACTGACCATTGTGGTACTTTTACCTATCCCCTTTTTAATTGTTGCAACACGTATTTTTCAAAAAGCGATCAAAGTAGCCTTCCAAGAGATCAGAACCGAGGTGGCCAACCTCAATACCTATCTTCAAGAGCACATCAGTGGTATTTCCATCATCCAATATTTTGCCAGAGAAGAGCAGGAATACAACAAATTTAAAAAGATCAACTCCCGTTATCGTGATGCGAATATCCGTTCTAACTGGTATTATTCTATCTTCTTTCCGGTAGTTGAGCTGATTTCTGCCATATCTTTGGGCCTGTTGATCTGGTATGGTTCTAAGATCATCTTAGAAAAACCATTGGCTGTAGAACCTGGCACTATTACTACATTTATTATGTTTATCAACATGCTGTTCAGGCCCATTAGAGAGCTGGCTGATAAGTTTAATACCCTACAAATGGGAATGGTAGGTGCCGAACGTGTATTTAAAGTATTAGATACCAACGAAACAACTGAAAACAAGGGAACCTTTGCACCCGCAAAAATGGCCGGACAGATCAGTTTTAAACAGGTATGGTTCAGCTATAACCAAGATGGAGAGGTAGCCGATGAAAACTATGTGCTCAAAGATATTTCTTTCGAAGTAAAAGAAGGGCAAACCGTAGCCTTGGTAGGTGCCACGGGTGCAGGAAAATCCTCGACCATCAATATCCTGAACCGGTTTTACGAAATACAAAAAGGAGAGAATCAAAGTAGATGGGGTGGATATTGCAGAATATGAGCTTGGTTATTTACGCAGTAAGATTGCAACCGTGTTGCAGGACGTGTTTCTGTTCTCTGATACCATCTTTAACAACATTACCTTAAACAATCCCAACATTGCATTTGACGATGTGGTAGATGCGGCCAAAAAGGTTGGCGCACACGATTTTATAGAACGTTTGCCAGGAGGATACCATTACAATGTGATGGAACGTGGGGCAACGCTATCGGCTGGGCAGGCCCAGTTGATCTCATTTATCAGGGCATTGGTTTATCAACCTTCCATTTTAGTGTTGGATGAAGCCACTTCTTCGGTAGATACGGAAACAGAACTGTTGATCCAAACTGCCATCGAAAAATTGATGCAGGGCCGAACCTCAATTGTAATTGCCCATCGCTTGTCTACCATCCAAAAGGCGGATCTTATCATCGTTTTAGATAAAGGCGAAATCAAGGAAAAAGGCACACATCAACAATTGCTAAAAATGGATGGCTATTATAAACGCCTGTACGACTTACAGTTTTCGTCTGTTGGTATAGCTAAAAATTCATAAAAATGATTATGTTTGGTTAATTAACCAGCCTAATTTTTGAGAAACCAGTCGATTACAGTGGACGAGCAAATACTTTTTGCCCTCTTGAGGGAAGGGGATGAGTCTGCTTTTGAACAGATTCTACAAGTTATACTGGACACAACTTTTCAATACTGCTTACAAACGTCTTCCTGAAAAGGAAAAATGCAATGACATTATCCAGAATGTATTTACAGACCTTTGGAATAGAAGAGCAACATTAGATTTGGACAATCCTTCGGCTTATTTACATACTGCGGTAAGGTTTCAGGTGTTAAAGCAGGTGAGCAGAAATCCGAAGAACAATGCTTTTACCGAAAGTTTTGAAACAGAATTGATTTCGCCCTTAACTACCGATGGTGAAGTTCTGGAAAAAGAAGTAAAGGTTTTGATCGAGCTATTTATCAAGGCACTTCCACAAAAACGCAGGGATATCTTTTTAATGTACTATTTTAAAGGATTAAGCACCTCGCAAATTGCCAATCAACTCAATGTTTCGCAAAAAACAGTACAGAACCAATTGGCAACGGCTTCTAATGCCTTAAGATTAAGGTTAACACAGTTGTTCTTGGGCATGCTGATCTTGATGTTTCTGCTTTCGTAGTTCAACATTTCGTCTTTCTTATTGTCTTGAAATCAATCATTAATGGCCCATTGTAAGGGTATTACATACAATCTTGTATTATTTTAATTTTCTTTTGGGAGTTTTTGACCTTTTGGGTACATGTATATAAAAGGCAAAGAAAATGAACCCTTACAATCATAAAAAAGACCTCGAAAACATGATCAAAAGGTACGTTGCTGGCGAAGCAACACCTGAGGAAATTAAATTTATAGAGGCTTATTACCAATATTTAGAAAAAGGAGAAAATATACTTGACCATTCGAGTGAAACAGAAGTTTTGCATTTGGAAGAAGAAAATTTCCAATCGATCAAGGCAAGCATTGCCCAATCAAAAACAAATAGAAGAATCTTCCCTATTTACCGCTATGTTGCTGCTGCCGCAATTATTGTGGTCTTAGGATTTGGGGTGTTATACCTATCTAAAAATAAACAGGTCGACACCAAAAATCTATTGGCTACCAATGCTAAAACCCTAGATATTTTACCCGGAGTAGATAAAGCAATATTGACTTTGGCCGATGGTTCGAAAGTTGTGCTGGATAACAACAGCAATGAAAACATCATAGAGAAAAGTGGGTTGACCATTTCCAAAACCAAAGATGGCCAATTGATCTATAAAGTAAGCAATGGGGTTCAGAAAGGTAATACCGTTGCGTACAATACCATCGAGACTGCCAAGGGTAATCAATATCAGGTTTTGTTACCTGATGGTACCAAGGTGTGGTTAAATGCGGCATCTTCTTTAAGATATCCAGAGGTATTTACAGGTAAGGAGCGAAGGGTAGTCCTTACGGGCGAAGCTTATTTTGAAGTAGCCAAGGATAAAACCCGTCCTTTCTTTGTGCGAACAGTTTCTTCTCCTAAAGATAACAGAGGTCAAGATGTAGAAGTATTGGGTACCCACTTTAATATCAACAGTTACATGGACGACCAATCTGTTAAAACCACCCTGTTAGAAGGAAGTGTAAAAGTGAGCAACGACAACTCGTCAAAAATCCTAAAACCAGGAGAACAAGCGGTCATCAACAATTATGGTTTGGGTACCATCCATATCCTACAAGCAGATACAGATGATGAAACCGCTTGGAAAAATGGACTTTTCAGGTTTAGCAATGCAGGGCTGAAAAGTATCCTCAATCAGATAGAAAGATGGTACGACGTGAAGATCGACTATAATTCTGTACCCGACAAAAGATACAATGGTATGGTGCCAAGAAATGCGAAGCTTTCTGAAGTGCTACAGATGCTGGAAGTAACCGGAAACATCAACTTCAAAATTGAAGAAAATAGAGTATTAAAAGTAATTGCAAAATAAAACGGGAGGAGCATGGAAAAAACAGACAACCAATAACCAAACACCATAATACAAACAAATCAACAACTATTTACCAACACCTAAACACTCAAAAATGTATGAAATTCTACATTAAAAGCAATGCGGACGAGGCTATACGGCCAACAGGTTCTATTGCAGCTTATTTTAACCACAAATTTATCAGGGCTATGAAACTTACTGTTATCTTCTTAACTGTTTTGTGCTTGCAGGTAAGTGCTTCGGCATTTTCTCAACGCATCAGCATCAGCCAAAAAAACATGCCATTAGAGCAGGTTTTAAAGAGATCAAACGCCAAACAGGTTATTTTTTCTTATATGATCTGGATCTCATCCAACAAAAGTCCAAACCGGTAAACATCAATGTAAAAGATGCAGAACTGAAAGATGTGCTGCTGATGGTCTTAAAATCTCAGCCTTTTAGCTACGAGATCAAAGAAAACACCATCTTGATTACACCAAAAACAGAGTTAATACCAGTGATCAGGGCCATAGACGTAACAGGGAAAGTTGTAGACGAAAATGGTTTACCCATGCCAGGCGCCTCAATTAAAGTAAAGGGTAAACAGATCAGTACTGCCTCTGGTAATGATGGGTCTTTTAGCCTAAAGAATGTTGCCGATAATGATGTTTTGGTCATCTCTTTTCTGGGTTATGCAGATAGAGACGTACAGGCAAAGGCACAATTGGGGACAATTAGCTTGTCGCCAATGGCCAACTTATTAAATGATGTAGTAGTTACAGGTTATACCAATTATACAAAGGCCCAGTCGGCAAATGCTATTTCTGTAGTTACGGCTGATAAAATCAACCAAGTACCAGGTTTAACCGTTGATCAGATCTTGCAAGGTCGTGTACCAGGGATGAGTGTTATCTCTACCTCAGGTCAACCCGGACAAAGTGCTTCTGTGGTGATCAGGGGTATTGGTAGTGTAAATGGATCATCTACTCCATTATTTGTATTAGATGGTATTCCGATCGAGGCAGGTTATTTCCAGACGATTAATCCAGAAGATATCGAATCGGCCAACGTGCTAAAAGATGCATCTGCTAAGGCTTTATATGGTTCGAGAGGATCAAATGGAGTAATCGTTTTAACCACCAAAAAAGGTAAAGCAGGTAAAGTTGCAGTGGGTTATACTTCTCAATATGGTTTTTCTAACTTGAGCAGGCCAAATTTCGAGATGATGAATGCCGAACAACGTTTACGTTTTGAAGAAGAGATCGGTGTAAGTTTTGGTAGAAACCTTGGCCCAGGCTGGACTTATTCTCCCAAAAACCCAACTTATACCAGCGGTACTCAAGCTTATCGTCAACGTGCCGATTTTATCCTAGATAGTTTAAAAAAGATCAATACCGATTGGAGAGACATTTTTTTCCAAAAAGGAAAATTTCAGGAACAACAGGTTAACATTAGTGGGGGTAACGAAAACTTTAGATTTTATAACTCTTTAAATTATTACAGTCAAGAAGGAGTAGCCAAGCGTACAGGTTTAGATCGATATGCCTTAAGAAGCAATATGGATTTTAAGGATGGTAAATTTAGTGGAAGCACAAACATATCTTTAGGTTATTCGCAATCTAGCTTTACAGAAGGCGAAGGTGGAACAGGTGCAGGTACTTCAATGGCATCTGTATATTATGCCTTGCCTTATGAGTATCCATATGCTTTTGATGGGACTTTGGTACATCCGGGTAACAAATCGCAATATTTTATATTGGATCAACGTGAAGGTACACAAGGTTTGGAGCGTTTGTTGAATTCATCTAATAAAACAGACCAATTGAAATCTATCATTGCCACTTCATTTGCGTATCAGATTTTGCCAGAATTAAAGATCACCACAAGAGCGGGTATCGATTACCGCATGTCTACCGATCAGGAATTCATTAATCCGGATTCTTATTATGGACTTAGAAGCGTTGCTAATACTTTAGGGGGCAAAGGCCGTTTGACCGATGCCAGCAGAAGAAACTTTAATGTGATTTCTACCACAGGCTTAACTTACGCCAAAACTTTTGCCAGTAAACATGATGTAGAAGTTTCTGCATTTTATGAATATGTATATAATAACTACAACTCTTTTGGCTTTAGTGCCTACGGTATAGACGGACGTTTGCCAGAAACACCAGCCGGAGCAACCAATGGTAGTTCAACATTTCTGCCTTCAGTTGCAGGTAGCAAAAGCAAAAGTGCTTTGGCCTCATTTATGGGGGTAGGGCGATATACTTACGACAACAAATATACCTTAACAGGAAGCTACCGTTATGATGGCTCTACCAAAGTTGCACCGCAAAACAAATGGCATGGATTCTACTCAGTAGGTGCCAACTGGAATGCCAAAGCAGAAGATTTCTTGAAATCGTCTAACTTCATTTCAGGTCTAAGGTTGAGAACAAGTTATGGTACAACCGCAAGTCCGTTTGGTGGTGATTTTATTTATCTGCCAACCTATTCGGTAAGTACTACTTATGGTGGTAACTCGGGCATTAGACCTGTAAGTGCAGGTAATGCTGATTTTGATTGGGAATATGTAAATGAGTTCAATGCTGGTTTTGACATCAGCTTGTTCAAAAGCAGAAGATTGCGCATTACAGCCGATTATTACAATAAGATCACGACCAATATGTTCATCGATCAACCACCTTCGGCAACCTCTGGTTTCTCTACCTTGAACCTAAGTTCTGGAAAAATGAGAAATAGAGGGGTAGAGTTTGAAGTGAGTGGTGATGTGCTGAAAACGCAAGACTTTACTTGGTCTCTAGGCGTAAATGCAGGTTACAATAAAAACGTGATCCTACATGTAACCGATATTACAGATTCGTACCCAGATGGCGATACACGTATCTTGAAAGTTGGCTTGCCTTATGGTACTTATTATGCACCAGACTGGGCAGGGGTAAACCCAACCACTGGAGAGGCACAGTACTACAATTTAGATGGTACAATTACGACAACCTATAACGTAAATACCCAAAGTACCACCAATTCTGGAAGTTTATATCCAACATTTACAGGAGGTTTCAATACATCACTAAATTATAAAGGATTTACAGCCTCAGCATTATTCTCTTTTGTTTCTAACGTAATGCGTTGGAACAACGAAGATTTTTACAATGAAAACCAGCGCTATGCTACCAGTAACCAAACGGTTAGGATGTTGGAAGACCGTTGGAAAGCACCTGGTGATATTGCGACCCTACAAAGATTTGATGTGCCTAGAAACTTTACTTCAAAAGATATCCAGGATGCTTCTTTCTTAAGGCTGAGAAATGTGACCCTTGGTTATACTTTGCCAAAAAGCATCTTAGAGAAAACCAAGTTCATTAAAGGTGTTAAGGTATTTGTACAAGGCCAGAACTTGTTTACCTGGACCAAATGGAGAGGGCTAGACCCAGAGAACAATGCGGTTTATGGACGTTTCCAATATCCAAATACCAGAACGTATACTGCAGGTCTTAATGTTAACTTTTAATAATTACAGCAATGATTAATAAATTATATAAAAAATATATCCTTATATTTTCTTTATTGATAGTAACTGCAACATCTTGTACCAAGTTGGATTATAAAACCAACAGACTCGATCAGTCCAGATAAAGCATTTAGAAATGTAAATGATATCAATTTGGGTGTAATTGGCGCATATGCGTTGGTAGATTACTCCATGACAAGCTTAAGTTCAACGGTTGCAGACGAAAACATGTTCCCTACAGAAAATACGGTAGGTAACAGCGATGCTTTTAGGTGGTTGTACACTGCCGGAAGTGGTTCTGTAACTTCACTTTATGGTAATAACTATGCTGCCATAGACCGTTTGAACAGGGTGTTAACAGCTATGGATGCCTTGACTTTTACAGGTGCAGATTTAGCCACAGCCAATCGTTACCGTGGCGAGTTGTTGGCTTTACGTGCCTACTTACATTTCGAATTGTTGAGAGCTTACGCTTCATCTTACGAAACAGGTGCCTTGGGTGTTCCTTATATGAAACAATCCATTATCAGTTATCCGGCCAGAGATAAGTTTGAAGTAGTGATCGCTAATGCAAAAGCAGATCTGGTTGCCGCAAAAGCACTGATCCCAGCAACGTTTACAGATAAATCAAGGATTACCAAAAATACAGTTTCTGCCATACAAGCCCGTGTAGCTTTGTACGAGAAAAATTGGGGTGAAGCCATTACCTATGCAACTGAAGTGATCAATGCCGCTCCTTTGGCAACTCCTGCCCAATTCCCTGGTCTATGGACTGACGCGAATGACAGTGAAGTGATCTGGAAACTGAAACGTGTAGGTACTACTGATGGTAGAATTGGCGATTTTTATTTCCGCCAAACAGGTGGTATTGTATTGTATGCCCCATCGTTTAAATTGATTGCCGCTTTTGACCAAGCCAATGACCTGCGTTATCCGGCCTACATCAAATTTGATGCGACACGTACGGGAACAAAATCTCAATACCTGGTTAACAAATATATTGGTGGAACGTCTACAGCTCCAGGCCTAACTGATATCAAGATGTTCAGAACCGGAGAAATGTACTTGATCAGGGCAGAGGCACGCGCAGAATCGACAGGAGATGCAGCAGGTGATATCAATGCTTTACGTGCAGCAAGGATCACAGGCTACACCACTGCAACTTTTGCTGATAAACCAGCATTGATTGCTGCGATTTACGACGAACGTTTTAAAGAATTGGCTTTTGAAGGTCACCGTTTCTTTGATTTGAAAAGAAGGAACATGCCAGTTCAACGATTGGCAGCTGATGCGGTAAATGCATCGGGAGCAGTTACTTTAACGCCTGCACAAGCTCAATATGCATTCCCTATCCCTGCATTAGAGATATCAGTCAACAAAAATACGGTTCAAAACCCTAAATACTAGGTTAATTATTTTTGGGGAGGAAACTCTTCCTTCCCAAAATATTTAAACATTGCTTTTATGAAACGATTAATTTTAAGCTTACTTATCATATTCTGTATATCGACGGTAGGTTGTGGTAAATCTAGCGACCCCACACCAGTCAATCCTGGCGGTGGCGGAACACCAGTCAACCCGGTACCTGTAGAAAAAAGAAGACCAGCTTCTATTGGCATTATTGGAGATACCAGTAATGTGGTGAAACCTGTAGGCGGTGGAATGGTATTGATGGGTGGAGGTACTGATGTAGATGCAGCCTTTAAATGGATGATCGATAGAAGTGGTGGGGGCGATGTGGTCATCCTACGTGCAACCGGAACAGCAGCCTACAATTCTTATGTAAATGCTTTAGGGACCGTAAATTCTGTAGAAACCTTATTGATCAACAGTAAAGAGCTGGCCAATAATGATACTGTGGCTTATATCATCCGCAATGCGGAAATGGTATTTATTGCCGGAGGCGACCAATCTGATTACATGAATTTTTGGAAAGGTACCAAAGTTGATAAAGCCCTAAATTATTTGCTTACCGAAAAAAAGGCTCCTGTTGGGGGTACAAGCGCTGGTTGTGCAATTTTAGGTGGTTTTTATTACAGTGGTGAAACAGGTGGACTTACTTCTGCCGCCGCATTGGCCAATCCTTACAATACAGATGTAACTTTGTACAACAACGATTTTTTGAAAGCTCCCTTTTTACAGAATGTGATTACCGATCAGCATTATTTAACAAGAGGCAGGGAAGGAAGATCCATGGTGTTTTTAGGAAGAATCAATAAAGACTGGAAGATAGCCGCAAAAGCAATAGCCACAGATGAACGGACCGCTGTTTGCATCGACGCGACAGGTAAGGCACAGGTTTTTGGTGATTTTTCGAGCACAAGGGCCTACAGTTATGCTTATTTTCTGATTTCTGATCCAACCAAACAACCAGAACAGTTTACGGCCAACATGCCAGTAACTTGGAAAGATGGAGAACAGGCTGTTGCGGTTTATGAAATTCCGGCTGCTGTTGATGGTGGTGGAAGTTTTAATGTTGCTAACTTTAATTCAAGTGAGGCGCGAGGTGGTAAATGGTATTGGTGGTCTATAGAAAATGGTGTGCTCACTAAAAAACTACAATAACAATCGTTTAAAAGATTAAAGATGAAAAAGATATTTTCAATTGCATTGTGTCTGATGCTGGCTGTGGCCACACAGGCACAGGATACCAAAAAAGGTAATTTATTTATCATTGGTGGGGGTGACCGATCAGATGCCTTGATGCAACAGATGGTAAATACGGCCAAATTAAATCCAAAAGATTATATCATTGTGTTGCCCATGGCAAGTGAGGTGCCTGATGCAGGTTTTGAATTTTTGTCTACACAATTAAAAAAACTGACCACGCACAACATCAAGAACTTTAATTTTAGTAAACATGATGTGAATGATAAAAAATGGGTCGATTCTTTAGCAGGTGCAAAACTGATCTATATTTTGGGTGGCGACCAAAGCCGTTTCATGAAAACAGTAATCGGTACACCGGTTTATACGGCTATACATAAAGCCTATAACAATGGCGCTACCATTGCAGGTACAAGTGCGGGTGCTGCGGTAATGAGCAAGTATATGATCACAGGTACACAATTATTAGACACGGTTTATAAAGAAACGTTTAATAAACTTTGGGACAAGAATATAGAGTTTGCCGAAGGTTTAGGTCTACTGCAAAATACGATCATCGACCAGCATTTTTTAAAGCGTAACAGATACAATCGCTTGGTGTCTGCCTTGGCGGCACATCCAAATCTAGTTTGTGTAGGGATTGATGAGAGTACGGCCATTATTGTGCATGGAGATAAAGCTACAGTGGCAGGCGAAAGTCAGGTGATCAGAATGGCGAACCCCAAAGACCTCAAAAAAACAGCAAAAGGATTATTGAAATTTAACCAGGCAGATTTTGGTGTATTTACAGCCGGAGATGTCATGGTAATCAAACCTTAATACAGGAGCAAAGAGCAAAGATTTGGTTTTCAAGTACTAAGTACCAAGTATAAAGTACAAAGATTCCTGACTATTTTCCAATCAACATCTTTGCTCTTTTATCTTTCATCTTTGTTCTTTAGTCTTTATTCTTTGCGCTTTCATCTTTGTTATGTAATCCTTCTTAGCTATTTAACCAAGTTCTCTTCGGTATGATAGGTAAATTGATCAGTACCTATGGTTTCGGATCTCCTTTGTACTAAGATGATACTCGTTTGTCTTAAATATTCGATATGCCAAGTCACAGCAGGCGTAGTGGCAATGGTCAGGTTTTCTCCTTTTTCGTCAATCGTATAATCGGCAGAGATAAGGCCCTTGGTGTATTTGTTATCAGCTGTAAATACCAAGGTGTCTATTGGAGAGAAACGCGTAGTGTCTCGCACGATCGTATCCTTGTTCTTGATGGTTAAGAGCACACGAGATTTCAATGGCCATTTGCCAATAAAATGTTTTTGAACAAAATCATGGTCGGTCAATGTTTCTTTTTTACAGGCATGGATAACTAGGGTTAAGCAAGCGAAAAGGAGAACAATGGTTTTCAATCTATTCATTTCAATGATTTTTGTTGCGGTAAAGATAAGCATTCGTACCGATTGTAAGTGATGGGCTTACAGCTAATGGTCCAATTTGTAATAACGCCAGAGCTGGCCAACTCATTGTGGTTGGCTGTTTTTTATCTAATGTTGATGTTTTTTTTGCTTTTTAATTAAAAATAGGGCCGATAATAGAAATTAATTCTATATTTCAATTTAATTTAATCGTGAATGAAGTCAGTTTTCTCCAATTTAACTTTTCAAGTTTTAGTTGCCATTGCCCTAGGTGTTTTAGTAGGTGTATTTTATCCAGGTTTTTCTTCTTATGCCGAGCTGATCAGTAAAAGTTTCATCAACATGATCAGCATGTTGATTGCGCCGATCATCTTTTTTACCATTGTTTTAGGCATTGCCCACATGGGCGATATGAAAAAGGTAGGCCGTGTGGGTGGTAAAGCCTTATTGTACTTCGAAATCGTAACCACTTTGGCCATCGCCATTGGTCTGTTTGTGGCCAATATCTTAAAACCAGGTGTAGGCGTAAAGGTGCCAGAAGGCGATGTGGCTAAGATTGCAACCTATACCGCCCAAGCTGGAGAGATCAATTGGCTGGAGTTTATTGCACATATCATTCCGAAGAATATTTTTGAAGCCTTTACCAAAGGAGAGATCTTACAGATCTTATTTTTTGCCATCTTGTTTGGCTATGGTTTGAGTAAACTGGGCGAGAAGGGCCAATCGCTGTTGAGTACTTTTGACAAAATCTCTAAAGTGTTGTTCAACATCATGAAAGTGGTAATGCGTGTAGCACCAATCGGTGCTTTTGGCGGGATGGCCTTTAGTGTTGGTAAATATGGTCTGGGTACTTTGTTGCCGATGATGAAGCTGATGGGCTCTGTTTACCTGACCTGCTTCCTGTTTATTTTTGTAGTGCTCAATGGAATTTGTCGATATTATAAGTTTAGCTTATGGCAGTATCTGAAATATATACGCCAGGAGATATTGATCGTTTTGGGTACTTCCTCCTCAGAATCGGTGTTGCCAAGTATGATGAAAAAGATGGAGGATATTGGCTGCGATAAATCTGTGGTAGGCTTGGTTATTCCAACGGGCTATTCCTTTAACTTAGATGGAACAGCCATTTATCTGGCCATGGCGGTGATTTTTTTGACGCAGGTTTTTAATATAGATTTTTCTTTGGGCGAGCAGCTTTCTATTATGGCAGTGTTGATGGTGACCTCAAAAGGTGCGGCTGGTGTAACCGGAAGTGGTTTTATTGTATTGGCCAGCACATTGACCGCATTAAAGATCATGCCGGTAGAGCATATTGCCATTCTGTTGGGGGTAGACCGTTTTATGAGTGAGGCCAGGGCCATTACCAATATGATTGGCAATGGTATTGCAACCATTGTAATTGCCAAGAGCGAAAACGAATTTGACCAAGAAAAATACCTGAATGCGATACGACCAGCTGCAATCGAAAAAGCTGAAGAAGACCATTTTTGATCCTTGTGGTAAACTTTGTAAAATAAACCCGATTTAGTGGATGCCGTTTTCAATTGCCCTCAGTTAATTTCGGCAGAAACGAGAGCGGGACTGAAATTGCCGAAGAACCATTGTCATTGCTTTTCAAACCCTTAATTGGCTTGGACCCAAAAAACGATTTTGTGTAAATAAATCAAGATATGACAAATTATCTGTCTTTTGCATTTGACAATGCATTTCAATTAACTTAGATTTGCACACAAAAAAATAGATATAATGAGTGTTTTAGTAAATAAAGATTCAAAAGTAATTGTTCAGGGTTTTACTGGTAATGAAGGTACATACCATGCTGAACAAATGATAGCTTACGGTACAAACGTTGTTGGCGGGGTAACTCCTGGTAAAGGCGGTCAAACGCACTTGGACAAGCCTGTGTTTAACACGGTTAAGGATGCTGTTGATCAAGCTGGTGCTAACGTATCTATTATATTTGTACCACCTGCATTTGCGGCCGATGCCATTATGGAAGCTGCTGAGGGTGGCATCAAAGTGATTGTTTGTATTACAGAAGGTATCCCAACTAAGGATATGATTGCTGTAAAATCTTATATCAAAGGTAGAGATTGCCGTTTAATCGGTCCTAACTGTCCAGGTATCATCACTGCTGATGAGGCTAAAATTGGTATCATGCCAGGTTTTATCTTCAAAAGAGGTACAGTTGGTGTAGTTTCTAAATCAGGTACCTTAACTTACGAAGCGGTAGACCAAGTAGTGAAAGCTGGTTTGGGTATTACTACAGCGATCGGTATTGGTGGCGACCCAATTATTGGTACTACAACCAAAGAAGCGGTAGAATTGTTGATGAACGATCCAGAAACTGAAGGTATCATCATGATCGGTGAAATTGGTGGTGGCATGGAAGCTGAAGCTGCTTTGTGGATTAAAGAAAATGGTACTAAACCTGTTGTTGGTTTCATCGCTGGTCAGACTGCGCCTCCGGGACGTAGAATGGGTCACGCTGGTGCTATTGTTGGTGGTGCAGATGATACTGCTGCTGCTAAGATGAAGATCATGGCTGAGTGCGGAATTACCGTAGTAGAAAGCCCTGCAGAAATTGGTGAAGCAATGGCTAATTTGTTAAAGAAATAATTTTAACCAAATATATTTTTAAAAGCGTTCCGCATTGGTGGAGCGCTTTTTTTGTTTATAAGTAATTTTTCAACCACAAAGGCACCAAGGCACGCCAAGGGAATTGAGTAAGCGCTTGGTGTATTTTGTGTCTTAGTGGTAAATATAAAGGCTAAGGACTCCCGACTCCCAACTCAAGACTATAGAATAACCACAAAGGCGCCAAGGAGATTGACTAAATATTTGGTGTACTCTGTGTCTTAGTGGTAAATATAAAGACTGCAGACTCAGAACTCCCGACTCAAGATTACTCTTAAACGTTTACACCCAAATGAAAATCAAAAACCTAAAATTGATTATATTTGTATATAGGTTGTAAGGAAAATCCTAAACTCACGACAAAGCGTATATACCTATAAAATAGACAACAGATGAAATCGATGATCAATAAAACATTAATGGCCTTGGGCCTGTTAGTTGTAACAAGTTTTGTAGCCTGTGCGCAGCAATCAGAAAAAGCAACCCCATCTAAAACCACCAAGAAAATGGAATACAATAAATTAACAAAAGAGGAAGAAGATGTAATTGTTCGTAAAGGAACAGAATATCCGGGAACTGGTAAATACGATAAGTTTAACGAAAAAGGAACTTATACCTGTAAACGTTGCAATGCGGCTTTATATAAATCAGATTCGAAATTTGATGCACATTGTGGATGGCCAGCATTTGACGATGAGATCAAAGGTGCGGTAAAACGCATCCCTGATGCAGATGGACAACGTACCGAAATTGTATGTGCCAATTGTAATGCACATTTGGGGCATGTATTTATCGGCGAAGGACTAACCGCTAAAAATACCCGTCATTGCGTTAATTCTATTTCGATGAACTTTGTTCCAGACAAGAAATAAACGTTGATTAAAAATAAGGAAATGCCCTAACGAGAGTTGGGGCATTTTTTGTAGGTAGTTTGTCATCCTGAGGTACGAAGATCTCTCTTTTTGAGCTAAAATTTTTAGGGTAACTAATACCAAAAGCCAACACCAAAAAGGCATAAAAAAATCATTTCGTATATTTGCCCTCCGCTGATCAAAACGATATGAAATTTCATTTGAAACTTTTACTGTTCATCTGCCTTGCTTCTTTCGCTGCAAAAGCACAACAAGTACCTACAAAAGAACGAGATACTGTTGTTAAAACTATTTTTGCCACCTATTATGCCAAAAAGTTTGAGGGTAGGAAAACAACAAGTGGAGAAAGGTACAGGGCCAAAAAATATACAGCCGCACATCGTACACTTCCATTTGGTACCCTAGTAAAAGTTAAAAACCTAAGAACAGGAAAAACAGTAGAGGTAAGGGTGAACGACCGTGGCCCATTTAGCAAGAAGTTTTCATTGGATATTTCGACCTCAGCAGCCAAGGCTTTAGGATCTATAAACTCGGTTATGCCAAGGTAGAAATCTCTTATGCGCAACCCCTATAAGTTGTAGGGTTTTGGTGTTACAACTTCTAATTTTAAAATTATTAACACTCGTTTTGATTCTGTAAGTCCTTAAAAAGAAATAATTAGCTTTTTTTCATGTTGTTTCTGACAGAATTCTGATCGAAAAAGGCGTTCCAGTTCACAAGATGTTAACAACTTTGTGGCTTAAAAAATCCCTCAACTTCTATATTTGTTAAACAAAGTTCTTTAAAAGAATCCACTCCCAATATTATTTAAGTACTTAATATTTAGTTAATTAAAAACCTGCAAAAACCTAGTGTTTTTCGACATTCTAAAACTAAATGGTATTTGTTGGCGGCTGGATTTTGCTAAAGCTTTTAGGTTAAGGGGTTTGACATTATTTAGAGGAGAAAGGGCGTTCGGCTCCAGACTTTAAAAATGAAAACAACCGATGGAAATTTCTAAACGTTAAAAAATTTGAACTTATGCAAGAAGAGTTACTACTAAAAGAAAATAAGGACCGTTTTGTTCTTTTACCGATTAAGTACCCCGCAATTTGGGAGATGTATAAGAAAAGTGAAGCAAGTTTTTGGACGGCTGAAGAGATTGACTTATCAGATGACCAGAAACATTGGGACAACTTGAACAGTGGTGAAAGACATTTCATTTCTCATATTCTAGCCTTTTTCTCGGCCAGTGATGGTATCGTAAACGAGAACTTGGCGGTAAACTTCATGAGCGAAGTACAATTGCCAGAAGCACGTTGCTTTTATGGTTTCCAGATCATGATGGAAAACATCCATGCCGAAACCTATGCTTTATTGATCGATACTTATGTAAAGGATCCAGATGAGAAAGACCGTTTGTTCCATGCCATCGATACTGTTCCGGCAGTAAAGAGAAAAGCAGAATGGGCATTGCGTTGGATTGACAATGGAAATTTTGCGGAGCGTTTGGTTGCTTTTGCAGCGGTAGAAGGTATCTTCTTTAGTGGTAGCTTCTGTTCTATCTTCTGGTTAAAGAAACGTGGTTTGATGCCAGGTTTGACCTTTAGCAACGAGCTGATTTCTAGAGATGAGGGGATGCACTGTGAATTTGCCTGTTTGTTGTACAGCATGTTAGAAAACAAGTTGACACAAGAAGCAGTTCATGCTATCATCAAAGATGCGGTAGAAATTGAGAAAGAATTTATAACTGATGCTTTACCTGTAGCCTTAATTGGAATGAACGCTAAATTGATGAGCCAGTATATCGAGTTTGTAGCTGATAGATGGGTGTCTGAATTAGGTTATGCCAAAATATACAATGCTACAAATCCATTCGATTTCATGGAAATGATTTCGCTACAAGGAAAAACCAATTTCTTTGAGAAAAGAGTAGGGGATTACCAAAAAAGTGGGGTATTGACCTCTACAGAAGATAAAGCTTCGGCTTTTTCATTAGATGACGACTTTTAAATAAGGTACGAGACAAAAGGTTAGGGCTTTGTCTTGTTACCCGAATGCTAAATAAATATTTTAAAACCTGGTGCCGCTGTTACTACAATATGCACCAATTAATACTTGATAAGGATGTTTGTAATAAAAAGAGATGGCCGCCAAGAAGCGGTAAAGTTTGATAAGATAACTGCTCGTATTGAGAAGTTGTGTTATGGTTTTAATGCAGAATTAGTAGACCCTATAGACGTTGCCAAGAAGGTGATTGAAGGTTTATATGATGGTGTTACTACTTCAGAACTTGATAATCTTGCGGCAGAAACGGCTGCATCCCTAACAACCAAACATCCAGACTATGCACTATTGGCATCGCGTATCGCAGTATCCAACTTGCATAAAAACACAGTAAAATCGTTTTCAAAAACGATGGAAATGCTGTATACCTACATCGATCCTAAAACAGATAAGCCATCTTCATTGATTGCTGATGATGTTTGGGAAGTGATCAAAAACAATGCTGATATTTTAGATAGTACAATTATCTACGATAGGGATTTTGGTTTTGATTATTTTGGTTTCAAAACTTTAGAAAAATCTTACTTGTTAAAAGTAAATGGTCAGATTGTAGAGCGCCCACAACATTTGTTTATGCGCGTAGCTGTTGGTATCCATAAAGAGGATATCGAAAGTGCGATCAAAACCTATAATTTGATGAGCGAGCGTTGGTTTACACATGCTACGCCGACCTTGTTCAATGCAGCTACACCTAAACCTCAAATGTCATCATGCTTTTTATTGACCATGCAGGATGATAGTATCGAAGGAATTTATGATACCTTAAAACAAACTGCCAAGATCTCTCAAAGTGCTGGTGGTATTGGATTAAGTATCCATAACATCCGTGCTACAGGTGCTTATATTGGTGGTACAAATGGTACTAGTAACGGTATTGTACCGATGTTAAAGGTATTTAATGATACAGCACGTTATGTAGATCAAGGTGGAGGCAAGCGTAAAGGTGCTTTTGCCATCTATATTGAGCCTTGGCATGCAGATATCTTTTCGTTCTTAGACTTGCGTAAAAACCACGGTAAAGAAGAAATGCGTGCACGTGATTTGTTCTACGCACTTTGGATCTGTGACCTGTTTATGCAACGTGTAGAAGAAAACGGCGATTGGAGTTTGTTCTCACCAGATGAGGCACCAGGCTTAGCAGATTGCCATAGCGAAGAATTTAATGCCTTATATACTCGTTATGAAAAAGAAGGTAGAGCTCGTAAAACCATTAAGGCACAAGAACTTTGGTTCGCTATTTTAGATGCACAGATTGAGACGGGTACACCTTATTTGTTGTACAAAGATGCTGCAAACAGCAAGTCTAACCAACAAAACCTAGGTACCATTAAAAGTTCTAACCTTTGTACAAGATCATCGAGTACACTTCTAAAGATGAGGTTGCGGTATGTAACTTGGCATCGTTGGCTTTGCCTCGATTTGTGATCAACGGTGAGTTTGACCACCAAAAATTATATGAAGTAACTTATCAGGCTACTTTAAACCTGAACAAGATCATTGACCATAATTATTATCCAGTTATTGAAGCACAAAACTCTAACTTCCGTCACCGCCCGGTTGGTTTAGGTGTACAAGGTTTGGCAGATGCATTTATCTTAATGCGTTTACCTTTTGAGAGTGATGCGGCTAAAGAATTGAATAAAGATATTTTCGAAACCATTTATTTTGCTTCGATGACAGCTTCTGCTGATCTAGCTGTAAAAAATGGAGCTTATAAAACCTTTAAAGGTTCGCCATTATCAAAAGGTAAATTCCAATTTGACCTATGGAATGTAACTCCATCTAGCAACCGTTGGGACTGGGAAGGTTTGCGTAAACGCGTAGTTAAAACAGGGGTATACAACTCTTTATTGGTTGCTCCAATGCCAACTGCTTCTACTTCGCAGATCTTGGGTAACAACGAATGTTTTGAGCCATATACTTCAAATATCTATACCAGAAGGGTATTGAGTGGGGAGTTTGTGGTGGTAAACAAACATTTATTGAAAGACTTAGTTGCTTTAGGTTTATGGACACCAGCCATGAAAGACAGAATTATCCTGGCTAATGGATCGATCCAAGACATCGCAGAAATCCCTGATTATATCAAAGAACTATACAAAACAGTTTGGGAAATCAAAATGCGTAACATCATAGATATGGCTGCCGATAGAGGTGCATATATCTGTCAATCGCAATCGTTAAACTTGTTTATCAATGCACCAAATACTTCAAAACTAACTTCAATGCACTTCTATGCTTGGAAAAAAGGATTGAAAACGGGTATGTACTACCTACGTACACAAGCAGCTTCGCAAGCCGTTAAGTTTACCGTAGAAAACCAGGGTGGTAAAGCGATTGAGGCAGTTATACCAGATACAATTGCGCAAGACCAAGTAGCTGAAGAAATTACCGATGGGCCAGTTTGCTCAATGGAAGAGGGATGTATTAGCTGTTCGGGTTAATCTTATATATCATACTACTTAACACTATTGACTTTGGCAGTTTTAAATAACTGTCAAAGTTTTTTTTTGCTATTTTAGTGCCATGAACAAATATAACCTGCCGTTACTCCTTTTAGTAATTACCTTCAGCATTTTTATCGCCTGTAAAAAAGAAGACAAAAATACAGACCCTTTATTGACCAAAACTTGGAAAAGGGCTCTAAAGGATAAAAATACAAATACAAATCCTAAAGGGGATATTTTGTATCAACCCATATCAGACTGTCAGAAAGATGATGTGTATAGCTTTAATGCCGATGGGACTTTTAAAATAGATAATGGCACCGAAAAATGTGAGCCAACAGAACAAAAAACTATAAACGGCACTTATCATACTGTCAATAAAGAAATTATAATTAACGGAATGAAATATACATTGGCCGAAGCATCAGCGGATCAGGTTAAGTATTATGCACCTGTGGCTATAGGCACCGGTTATGCGTATGTTGTGTTTTTATTGCAATAGCTAACAAGCGATCAGGATTTTAATTATTATGTAAAGGTTCAGGCCATAAGGCTATGAACCTTATTTTTTGTTTATACTTTTGTAAACAGATGTGCAATGAACTTATGAACCAATTTACCAATGCATAGCAAACACGAAGTTATTCCCTGCGAACGTTGTGGAACGGCTATTGAGTGTAAGGCCAATTCTTATACCAAATGTCAGTGTAGCGCGGTTCAATTGAGCATCAATGAGGTGCAACATATCAGCGAACTTTACGATGGTTGCTTGTGCGCCAAATGTCTTTTCGAACTACAGCAGGAATACCGAGAAAGTTTAAACTTGATTTAACTCTTTACAAAGGAATAAAAATAGCCACCAACGTCCCTTTTCCTATCGTCGAATCGATATCTACAGTTCCTTTTAAAAACTCAACCCTAGAGAGGATATTACCTATCCCCATCCCTGTTCTTAGGTCTGTTTTAGATTTGTCAAAGCCTTTTCCATTGTCTTCTATAGTAATACTGATGCCTTCCTCATCTTTGATCAATACAATGTCCAATTTATTGGCCTCGGCATGTTTGATCACATTGCTCACTGTTTCTTGAATCACCCGATAAAGTACGGTTTCGGTCTGCTCATCCAAACGTTGGCTAAGCCCTATGGTTTCAAGATTGATCTTTGATCATGTCTTTGTCTATCTTATCCAGAAACTCTTTGACCGCAAAAGCCAAACCAGATTTTAACAACGCATTTGGCATCATCTGGTGAGAAATGGAACGCATCTCATCGTAAGAATCATTCACTATAGATAAGGTCTGTTCGGCCTGAAGACCCATTTCTCCAGTGAGTTTAAGTTTTTGGAACATTCCATTCAAATTCATCAAGGCTGCAGAAAGCAATTGCCCGACGCCATCATGTAGGTCGCCTGCAATTCTCCTTCTTTCACGTTCTTCAGCAACCAATACAGCTCTGGCAGCTAGATCTTGTTGTTTGTTGATTTCTTCCTGTAGTTGAGCCTTTGCCTTGAGTTGTCGTTTGTTATAGATGAAATATCCTGTAGAAACCAAAAATAGAAATAAGAGTAGGGCAATGATCAGATAGGTATTCCTTTGTTTAATGGCCAATGCCTGGATCTGGTTTTCTTGATTTAAGCTCTGTATTTTTTGTTTTTGCTGGTTGGTTAGTAAAGATTTTTGTTTAACGTCATTTTCTTTCTGCTGTATGAGCAGGTCTTTGTTATTGATATCTAGTTGCTGGTTGTTGATAGAGAGCAACTGTTTTTCTATTTCCAGATTTTTATTGGCTAAACTAAGTTGCTGCAATTTGTTTTTATCGTTCAACAAGATGATTCTTTTTGCTTTTTCTCGGTCTCATATTGTGTTCTCAATTCGTTGATTTGTCGGGAATTGCTTTCATTTAAAATGGAATCATTCAGCACATTGGTTTTTAACATTAATTCAAAAGCATGGGCATGATTTCCTTCTGCTGCATTTAACAGGGCCATGGCTTCTGTCGCTCTTCTTTCTTGTGCCTTATAGCGACCAGTTCTGCTCAATTTCAGCGCCTGTTCTATATCCTGTTTTGCATCATCAAGTTGCTTTAAGGCAATCAATGCTTTTCCTCGGGTAATATAGGCCCCGATTAAATTGATCACCACATTGAGGGCTTTGAGTTCAGTAATTGCAGCATTACAATATTTGAGACATTGCTCGTAATTTTTTAAGGACAGCTCTATTTCTGCCAGATTTGAAGAAGAGGTAGCAATTTGCCGCTTATCTCCTAAGGCTTTGTTTAAACTATAGGCCTGTTCAATATACTTTTTGGCATTGATAAAATCGTTCTCCTCAGAAAAACAACCCCCAATAATGGTGAGTGCTGTAGCACTGCCTTGTTTGTTTTCTGATGCATGGTATAACGGTAAAGCTTCACTTGCATATTTTTTAGCATCCGCATATATTTTCCTGTTGTATTGTATCAGTGCTAATTGTATATAAATGCCAGCTAATAAAGTTTTGTTATCAATTTCTTCGGCAATTTGAACAGCCTTGATCAAGTAGCTTACCGCCTCTTCAAATTTGGCCTGCTGTCTGTATACATAAGCAATATTGGCCAAACTTAAAGCGATGGTAAGTTTATCTTTACTTAAATAAGCAAGATCTAACGATTTTTTATACATGTGGATGGCTTGATCTGGCTGACCTAGTTCTATGTAGATATTGCCTTGGTTCCTTACCGTCTGTGCTTTCTCGGCATAAGTGCCAGCCAGTTGTTCTTCTTTTTGAAAGGTAAGTAAAGCCTCATTGAAATTGCCCTTACCCACGTGTGCCCTTCCTAGATATTCTAATGCCTCTAATTGAAATTTTTTATGCTTTAGTTGATCTGCAATCCTTTTAGAAATAATAGCGTACTTAAGTGCAGAATCAACCTGTTGGTTCATGTACCTTAAACTTAGGTTTAGATAAAGTTTAAGTTTGGCGGTGTCATCCCTTTTTAAAGGGCGTAACTGTTCTTTGATATCGTTGATGCTCTTATTTTGTGCCGAAGCAACTATAAAAAATAATACGCCGATAAGGGTGAGCAAAGTTTTTTTAGAAAGCAAAACAATTTGAGGCATTTGCATAGATAATGCAGTTTAATAGATATAAAAATAGTCCATGTAGGTTCGTTTTTATATACCCAATAACACGTATTTTTTTATTAAAAACTTAAGTGTTAAATAAATATGTTTATTTTCATACACGCTCAATCAATTTGTTATGAAGATATTGTTGGTAGACGACCATGCTATAGTTGCTGATGGCCTGCAGGCATTGTTACAAGCAGTAGAAGGATTAGAGGTAGTTGATAAATTAACAGCCGGAGATTTTGCTTTGGCTTATCTCAAACAGGCTCCTGTGGATGTAATGATTACCGATTATGCAATGCCAGACATGGATGGTCTGACTTTGGTGAAAAAGGCTAAAGCCATCCAACCCGATTTAAAGATCATCGTGTTGAGTATGCACGATGAAGTAGCCATGATTCGTGAAATGTTGACAGCAGGAGTAGATGGTTATGTATTGAAGAAATATGCCCAACAAGAATTGGTCAATGCAATACAAACAGTTGAAAAGGGGAGACAATACTTTAGTGCCGAAGTGAACAAGGCCTTGTTGAGCGCCCTCTTGCCACAAGAAATGCCAGAAAACCAAGTTACCGAAAGAGAATTAGAGGTGTTAAGGTTATTGGCTCAAGAATTGACCAGTAAACAGATTGCCGCTCAATTATTTATCAGCGAAAGGACAGTAGAGACCCATCGCAAAAATTTGATGCGAAAAACAGGGGCGAATAATGGCATTGGTTTAATGCGTTATGCCTACGCCAAAAAGCTATTGTAAACGATATACCTTTTAGGCTTCCACCTTTTTTCTTTAACTTTGCATTTCAAATTTTATACCTGATGAGCAAAGTAAAAGTTGGCTTGGTGCAGATGAGCTGTACTAAGGATAAACAAGAAAATTTAGATAAAGCGATTGTTAAAGTAAGAGAAGCAGCAGCGAAAGGTGCACAGATTGTTTGTTTACAAGAACTCTTTACTTCCCTGTATTTTTGCGATGTAGAAGATTACGATAATTTTGATTTGGCAGAGGCCATTCCAGGTCCTTCGACAGATGCTTTATCGGTAGTGGCAAAAGAACTGAACGTAGTGATCATCGCTTCCTTATTTGAGAAACGTGCACAAGGTTTGTATCATAATACTACAGCTGTTTTAGATGCTGATGGCTCTTATCTGGGTAAATATCGCAAAATGCATATTCCTGATGATCCAGCCTTTTACGAGAAATTTTATTTCACACCAGGCGATTTAGGTTATAAAGTTTTTGAGACCAAATTTGCCAAAATCGGAATTTTGATCTGTTGGGACCAATGGTATCCAGAAGCATCTCGCATCACGGCATTGATGGGTGCAGATATCATGTTCTATCCAACGGCAATTGGTTGGGCAACCGATCAGGACGAAGAAACCAACCAAGACCAATATAATGCTTGGCAAACCATTCAACGTTCGCATGCCGTAGCCAATGGAGTTCCAGTAGTGAGTGTTAATCGTGTAGGTTTTGAGCAAGATGGGGCCATGAAATTCTGGGGTGGTAGTTTTGCCACCAATGCACAAGGTAAACTACTTTACTTGGCCTCTCATGATCAGGAAGAAACCCATGTGGTAGAATTAGACCTAGACCAAAGCGATTTTATGCGTAAACACTGGCCATTTTTAAGAGACAGAAGAATCGATTCTTATCAGCCGATTACGAAAAGATATATTGATGGGGACTAGGGTAGGAAGTTTGTAAAGTCAGGAAGACCGAAAGTCAGAAAGTCAGGAAGACCGAAGACGGATGTCCGAAGATATAGAAGTCTAAAACAGACTATTGTTAAATAAATTCGGATTATTCTACTTTTAACATCTGACGATAGAAATAAAAATATGCCTTTTAAATTTGAAAATTTAAGAGTTTGGCAAAAATCCATTGATTTGGCTGATCAGGTAGATAAGTTGACAAAAACTTTTCCAAAAGAAGAGATTTATGTGCTGACTTCACAGATGAAAAGGGCTGCTGATTCGATTTCGCTTAACATTGCAGAAGGAAGTACGGGGCAAAGCAATCCTGAATTTAAGAGATTTTTGAACTATGCCTTAAGAAGTGATATAGAAGTAGTGAACTGCCTTCATTTGGCTTCACGAAGAGGTTATATCTCTAAAGAAATTTTTGATAAATATTACAGTAATTGCGAAGAAATCCTAGCAATGATTTCAGCACTTATTAAGACACTTAATTGATATGAACCATATATCTTCCGACATCGGACATCAGACACCAGACTTTTCAAATACGCCCAAGGCGCAAGGCTACGCATTTCCTGCAGAATGGGCCAAACATGAGGCAACTTGGTTAAGCTGGCCACATAAGGAAGAATCTTGGCCAGGTAAAATTGAAACGATTTACGAACCTTATTGCCAGTTTATTAAAGCTGTTGCCAAAGGCGAAAAGGTGCGGATCAATGTAAGGGATGAAGCGATGAAAGCCGATGCCATTACACACCTGCAAAAGGTTGATGCAGATCTAAGTCAAATCGAGTTTTATTTTAACGAAAGCAATGATGCTTGGTGCCGTGACCATGGTCCTGCATTTGTATTAAAAGGCAACGAAAAAGCAGTAGTTGATTGGGGCTATAATGCTTGGGGTGGAAAATATCCACCTTATGATCTGGATGATGTGATCCGACCAAAATTGCCAAACATTTTAACCTGCCTTTATTTACACCAGATATTGTAATGGAGGGCGGTTCTGTAGAATTTAATGGAGCAGGAACTATTTTAACAAGTACAGCCTGTTTATTGAATGAGAATAGAAATCCACATCTGAATAAAGAACAGATCGAAACCTATTTAAAGGAATTTTACGGTACAGAGCAGGTTTTATGGGTAGGAGATGGAATTGTTGGTGATGATACCGATGGCCATATTGATGACATTACCCGTTTCGTAAATGAAGATACTGTGCTTACCGTTGTAGAAAGTAATCCATTGGATGAAAACTATTTGCTGTTGCAAGAAAATCTTCAACTGTTAAAAGAGATGAGGCTATTGGATGGCAGACCATTGAATATTATCAAATTGCCAATGCCATCGCCAGTGATACACGAAGATACCCGTTTGCCAGCATCTTATGCCAATTTTTACATTGCCAATGCTGCGGTGATCGTACCTACATTTAGGGATGTAAACGACCCAATAGCATTAGACATTATTCAAAAAGCTTTTCCGGATCGAGAAGTAATTGGTATTGATTCAACAGATATCATTTGGGGATTAGGCAGTTTCCACTGTTTGAGCCAACAAGAACCTGCTGTTTAGTCTGCAGTGAGCAGTTTACGGTTTTCAAGTTATACAATATTGTCACCCTGATCCTGTTTAAGGATTTTTAGAGGAGATTAACAGATTATCAAAAACAAAAAATAGATTATATCTTTGGTCATGAGTACGCTCAGACTGACATTAATTATAAAATAATGAAATTACTAGAAGGAAAAACCGCACTGATTACTGGTGCATCAAAAGGAATAGGTCACAAAATAGCCGAAAAATTTGCAGCGCAAGGTGCTAACGTTGCCTTTACCTACTTGTCATCTGTAGAAAAAGGACAAGCCTTAGAACAAGAATTGCAAAGCTTTGGTACCAAAGTAAAAGGCTACCGTTCTGACGCTTCTAAATTTGATGAGGCAGAACAGTTGATCAATGACATTGTAGCCGAATTTGGTACAATTGATATTGTGGTAAACAATGCTGGTATTACCAAAGATGGTTTATTGATGCGCATGAGCGAAGAAAACTGGGATGAGGTAATGAATGTTAACCTTAAATCGATATTCAACGTAACCAAGGCCGCTTCTAAAGTAATGATGAAGGCACGTAAAGGGGTATTCATTAACATGAGTTCTGTTGTAGGGATTACAGGTAATGCTGGTCAGGCCAATTATGCGGCATCAAAAGCAGGAATCATTGGTTTCACTAAATCTGTAGCCAAAGAATTGGGCTCTCGTAATATCCGTGCAAACGTTGTGGCACCAGGTTTTATCCGTACCGAAATGACAGACGTTTTAGACCCAGCTGTAGTAGCGGGATGGGAAAAAGATATTCCATTAAAGCGTGCAGGAGAAACTGAAGATATTGCCAATGTTTGTGTGTTCTTGGCGTCAGATATGAGTGCTTACGTAACCGGACAAACCTTGTCTGTTTGTGGCGGAATGCTTTAATAAGATAGTAGATTTAAGGTAAAAGGTTTAGGGTTTATATTATATGCCTAGGTCTTTTACCTTACACCCTCTGCCTTATCCCTTATTTTACGATATAATCTCCTTTTTGCTGACTGATGTTTGGTAAGGTCTGCGTTTTTTCAAAAGCGAGATATCCCTTTTGTAAGGTTTTCCAGAAATTGGCTTGTTGAGGATATTGAGTCACATATTTTTTAAGGTTGGTAGCTGTCATCTTAAACGGAAAGATATGTACAGGGATTGCTGATTGGCCTTGATTTCTAGCTTCCACAGCTAATACATACACTTCTTTGATCTTCTCGTCAGTTAAAGGGATACAACCCACGGTTACACAATTGCCATGGATGTAGATATCTCCACCAGGTTTTTTTGATGGACCAGTTCGGGCCAGGTCAACCATGTTGGGATAATCAACGCCTAGCGATAGGTGATAGGTGCTTTCTGGATTAAAAACATTGATCTTATAAAACCCTTCTGGAGTTTGAAGGTCGCCTTCCATTATTTTTGGGCCGAGTGTACCAGAGTGTGCACAAAAGTCATAAGTTTTAAATAAGCGGTATTTGCTTTGTTGGTCTGTCTTTAACCAAAGTTCAAGTTTGCCTTCGGCTTTATATGCAGCTATAAAAAGTTCGAACTTGCTCACTATTCCAGCCTTCTGTAAGTCTTGTTGAAGTGTAGCCCATTTTTCATCATAAGCATTTTTAACCCGCTCAAACTTTAGTTGGTTTGCTTTGAAAGTGTTTTGGGCAAGGGAAGGAATGGTCATCATTAAAATGCACACGGTTTTCATTAATATTTTCATCGGTAGGTCTATTGTTTTTCAATGGCAATAACATCATCTTGATTTTGTTCTTCCACCTGTTGAAGATAGAATCACGATGCTTTCATTTATTAGCTATTTCGCAAACAAATTACGTTGATTTTTTCTAAAAATTAGCATCTTTACGTTTAAAGCTTATGGGTAATTTTTTTTCAGCCACTTCCGTATTTACTTTTCTTGCCTGCTTGTTGTTGGGCTGTTTGTACGCCTGGATCTTATATCATGGCCGTAAAAACCTGACCAAAAACTTAAGTTATGCTTTGGCTGCATTAAGGGTAGTGGTGGTTACCCTAATTGCATGGTTGCTTTTTGCGCCATTGGTAAAACGAATCAGTTATACGCCCGAAAAACCCATCATTGTTTTGGCTCACGACAATTCTATTTCTGTTGCGCAGGTAGAACCGGCAGGTTTCAATAAAAAGCAATACCAACAAGACTTAAAAAAGCTAGCTGAACAGCTTTCTTCCAAATACGAAGTAAAGACCTATAGTTTTAGCGATAGTGTAAAAGCAGGTCTTGATTTTTCTGGAAATGGAAAATTAAGTAATGCCTCTGGACTGATCAATCAGTTGAATGACGAACTGCTGAACCGTAACGTAGGTGCGGTAATTATTGCCAGCGACGGGATATTTAATAGGGGAGGTAATCCGCTATATGAACTAGGGCAGATCAAGGCGCCGGTTTATACCATTGCTATGGGCGATACCATTCCGAAAAGAATCTGCTGATCGCTAATGTCAATTACAATAATTTGGTGTACCTGGATAATGAATTTACCTTTGACATCCAAGTGCAGGCTTATGAAAGCAAAGGAGAAACCACCCAGCTTTCTGTTGCAGAAAACGGTAAAAAGCTAAAGGAAGAAAATATAGCCATCAATACCAATGGTTTTGTCAAAGATGTACAGGTTAAACTGAAGGCCAATAAAATCGGTATCCAAAAATATACCATCGATGTGTCTACTGTAAAAAATGAAATCACCACCAAAAATAACAGCCAGACCATATTTGTTGAAGTGATTGATGCCAGACAAAAGGTTTTGATTGCAGGTTCGGCACCACATCCGGATATTGCCACCTTAAAACAGGCTATTGAACTGAATAAGCATTATGAGGTTACAGTTGCCCTAGCAGACGATCTAAATGCTGTAGATGCCAATAAATACAGTTTGGCAGTGTTGTATCAATTGCCAGGCAATAGCAATGCTGCATCGGCTCTAATTAATAAATTACAAGAAGCCAATGTATCGTTATGGTATGTGTTGGGCGCTCAGAGTAATATTGGAGCATTCAATCAAGTACAAAAATCGCTTAACTTAAGTAGGGCCAATGGTTCGGTGCAAGAGGTGTTCCCTTATCCAGATGCAAATTTTACGGCATTTAATCTAGATGTAACGAGCTTAAAACAATTAAATGATTACGATCCTTACAAGTGCCTTTTGCCAATGTCAGTATCAATGGAAGTTATACGGCTGCTTTCAATCAGCGGATTGGTAGAGTAAATACGCAAAACCCTTTGCTATTCTTTATGAATGACAATGGAAAAAAAATAGGCTTTTTATTGGGTGAGGGCATTTGGAAATGGAAGTTGGAAGAAGCTAAAAACGAGAATAATTTTCCATTGGTTAATGAATTGATTTCCAAAACAGTGCAATATCTTTCTGTTAAAGACGACAAAAGAAAGTTTAAGGCTTATAGCAGCAAGAATACCTACGAAGAAAATGAGAATGTGATCTTGAATGCAACTTTGTATAACGATGCTTACGAACCAGTAAATACACCTGAAGTAAAGGTACAGCTCAAAAATGCAGAAGGAAAAGTATTCAATTATACCTTCTCCAAATTTGTTGCAGCCTATCGATTAGATGCTGGAACCTTGCCACAAGGCAATTATACCTACATCGCAAGTACTGGTTTGGGAGATAAAAAATATACAGCAGCAGGTGCTTTTTACGTAAATGCATTGATTGCAGAATACCAGCAGACTACCGCAAACCATCAACTCTTATATACCATGGCCCAACAGACCAATGGTAAAATGGTAATGCCGGCTAATTTATTAAGTTTGGCAGATGAAATAGAAAAAAGCGGACAGGTAAAGACCATCAGTTATGAAGACCGTAAATATGAAGAGCTGATCAGTTTGAAATGGTTATTTGCCCTGATCGTAATGCTGTTAAGTACAGAATGGTTTTTAAGGAAACGTAATGGAGAAATCTGATGGAGCTTAATACAATAGCCATTATAGAAATCATAGGAACAATTTCCTTTGCCATTTCTGGTACTTTTGCAGCGATGCAAAGGCGTTTGGATCCATTTGGCGTTTTGATCATTGCATTTGTAACTTCTATTGGCGGTGGTACGGTAAGGGACATGTTGCTCGGAGATACTCCAGTTGCCTGGATGCGTGATGTAAACTATTGTCTATTGATCTTGGTCACTTCTTTATTGACTATCTTTTTCAAGACCCACATTAAAAAATTTAAGGTTACACTCTTTTTGTTCGATTCGCTGGGGTTAGGTCTGTTTACCATGGTTGGTGTGCAGAAAGGAATTGTTTTTGGATTAAGTCCAGGTATTTGCGTAGCATTGGGCACCATTACAGGTTGTTTTGGAGGTATTATCCGTGATACCTTGCTAAATACGATCCCATTGATTTTTAGAAAGGAGATTTATGCCACTGCTTGCATATTGGGAGGTGTATTGTATTTTGCCTTATTATACTTTAACCTCAAGGCGGATGTGGCCAAAATAATGGTGATCGCCTTTATTTTTACGTTAAGGGTGATTGTAGTTCGCTACAAGCTGGCCTTACCAAAGTTTGGTTATTGAACAGCTATGAAGGAGCCGTTAAGGCAGTCTTACTTGTAAAGATATTCTTCAAGCTGCCCTTTTTTGTTGGCATCGTTGAGTTGCCAAAGTATAGCCGACCAAGTTTTTTTACTGGCTTGTTTATCAAGATAGGGAAGTACCAATTGTAGAGCGCCCAACACCAATACTTTTTGTTCTTTAATAGTTGGATTTTCGAGTACAAACTTTGTAAAACCAGCCATATACATCAACATCAAGTCTGAATCCGTATTGAAAAATTCAGTTTCCTTGTCTTCAAGTAAGAAAGTATGGTCTGGTGTTCCATTCATCCATTTGATCAAAAATTGTCCTGCTTCAGTTCTAGACACATTTTTCTTGTCAATTGGCGTGGCAAACAAATAAGCAGTTACTTTTAATACCAAAGCATCCGTTCCTTTGTAATTTGAACGTTTGTTGAGCTTAACATGTTTGAGATTGGGTAAATCTTGCGAATAGGAATAACTGATGCCGATAGAAAATAACAAGAAAAACAAGATGGTTTTTTTCATGACCCTTTTAAAAAGTTATTCGTTCTTTAGAACGAATATAAGGATTTGAAATAAAAATTCTTACGAAATGTTTAATTGGCGTTGCTATTTTTTGCATCACCTTTTACAATGACAAAAACATCTTCGTTAGCCTTTTTCATGAAATATTTTTCGCGGGCAAACTTTTCAGCTGTATTGAGATTGCTATCCAACTCTTTCAGGTCTTTTTTAACTGAAGCGATCTCTTTGGTGTAAAAATCTTTCTCTTGTTGTAGCTTGGTCACTTCCGAGTGATATTCGTATTGCGAAAGCATATCATTTCTGTCAAAAAACAACATCCATACCGCAAAAGCTACCACAGCTAAAAAGTATTTGTTACGTAAAAGTTCTAATAGACGTTTCATGGTTTAAAAATGAAGGATGTAAATTGAAGTAACTTCGTTTTACGTGTACAAATATAGGATTAAATAAAAACATCCGAAGGTTTTAAATCTTCGGATGTTTTGCAAATGCGTTTTATCAACTTGTTAACATTGAACGCAATGTTTAAGCTAACAAACTATTATTTCTTAGCGTATTTAAAGTCTTTGCCGATAAAACGGGCAGCAGAACCTAATTCTTCTTCAATACGTAACAATTGGTTGTATTTTGCGATTCTATCAGAACGCGAAGCGGAACCGGTTTTGATCTGACCACAGTTTAAGGCAACTGCTAGATCTGCAATGGTAGTGTCTTCAGTTTCACCACTTCTATGGCTCATTACCGAAGTATAACCACTATTTTGGGCTAAACTAACCGCATTGATGGTTTCAGTTAAAGAACCAATCTGGTTAACTTTTACCAATATTGAATTTGCGGTGTTGGTATCGATACCAGTTTGTAGACGTTTAACGTTGGTTACAAAAAGATCATCACCTACCAACTGAACACGGTCGCCAATTTTTTCGGTTAGTAACTTCCAACCTTCCCAGTCATTTTCGTCCATTCCATCCTCAATAGAGATGATTGGATATTTTGTAGACAATTCAGCCAAATACTCTACTTGTTGTGCGCTGGTACGGATTGCGCCTTTATCGCCCTCAAATTTGGTATAATCATATTTCCCATCTTTGTAGAACTCAGAAGAAGCACAATCTAAAGCCAAACAAATGTCAACACCTGGTTTGTAACCTGCTTTTTCAATTGCTTTTAAAACGGTTTCTACAGCATCTTCAGTGCCTTCAAAAGTAGGGGCGAAACCACCTTCATCACCTACCGCAGTAGATAAACCTCTATCGTGTAAAATTGCTTTCAAATTGTGGAACACTTCAGTTCCCCAACGCAAAGCCTCAGAAAATGATGGGGCACCAACTGGCATGATCATAAACTCCTGAAATGCGATCGGTGCATCAGAGTGAGAACCACCATTGATGATGTTCATCATCGGGATAGGTAAAGTATTGGCATTTACACCACCAATATAACGATATAATGGTTGTCTGCTTTCTGCAGCTGCTGCCTTGGCTACTGCCAAAGAAACACCTAAAATAGCATTGGCACCTAAATTTCCTTTATTTTCTGTTCCGTCCAAGTCGATCATCAACTTGTCGATCAGGTTTTGTTCAAAAACATCAACACCTTGCAAGGCATTAGCGATTTTGGTATTTACATTTTCAACAGCTTTTAAAACACCCTTGCCCATATAGGTCTTCTTATCGCCATCACGTAACTCAACAGCCTCATGTTGACCTGTACTGGCGCCAGATGGCACAGCCGCACGGCCCATTTGACCATTTTCTGTAACTACTTCTACTTCTATTGTTGGATTACCTCTAGAATCGAGGATTTGCCTTGCATGGACATCGATTATTAAACTCATTTTATTTATATTTTGATTTAAAAATACCCTTAGTGTAAAATATACAATTACCTAGGGTGTATCCAAAGTTAAAATAATTTTTAAATTATAGGATGGATAACTTTATTTTTTATCAGATATGCATTTTTATGCCTGAAAATAAGCTATTTAATCTTGTTTTTTACTACAAAAGCCATTGCAGGATATGCAATGGCTTTTGAAAGAATATGTTGGCTTTGTTAAGCTTTTTCTGCAAAAAAGGATTTGTAAACAATGCCTGCCAGAATAGCTCCGGCGATTGGTGCTGCCCAAAACAACCAGAGTTGACTAATGGCCTCGCCACCAACGAATAAGGCCTGACTTGTGCTACGTGCTGGATTTACAGAAGTATTGGTAACAGGGATACTGATCAAATGGATCAATGTTAGACATAAACCAATTGCTAAACCCGCAAAACCCTTAGGTGCACGTTCGTCTGTTGAGCCTAAGATAACCAATAGAAAGACAAAGGTTAATACCACCTCGGTTACCAAAGCGGCAACCATGCTATATTTTCCAGGAGAGAGTTCGCCATAGCCATTCGTGGCAAAACCACCAATACTACTGCCATTGCCAGTTGCAATGACATACAGGACGCCAGCGCCAGCAATACCCCCTAAAACTTGGGAAACAATGTAAGGAACAAGGTCTTTGGTGGCCAATCTGCCCGCTACCCAAGCCCCTACAGACACTGCCGGATTTAAGTGGGCTCCAGAAATGTGCCCCAGGGCATAAGCAATAGTAACTACGGTTAGTCCGAAAGCCAAAGCTACCCCAACAAAGCCAATTCCAGCTCCAGGATAATTACAGGCAAGTACTGCACTGCCGCAACCACCTAATACCAACCAGAAGGTGCCAATAAATTCTGCTACAAGTTTTTTCATTTTTTTTAGTTTATTTAAGTTTACGATAATTAGCAACGTTATATAAAGACTAAAAAAAAGAAACAGACAGCTTTATTTGGTCTCCATTTTCTGTTTAGCCTCTACCCACCACATCAATTCGTTGATAAAAACAGCAGCTCTTTTGTCTGTTGTTTCTTTATCAATAGGTTCTCCACTTTCGTTGAATGTTTTTTCTACGGTAGCTACGGGAAACATTGCTGGAACTGTTAAGGCTCCAATTTTCCATAAGCTGAATTGTAAAGAAGTCATCACCTGTGTTCCGGCAAAGGCACCAGCCGAAACTGTAGCAATTGCAATTGGTTTGCGTTTCCACTCTGTATACAATAGATCAGTTACATTTTTTAAACTCGCTGGATATCCACCATTGTATTCCGGAGTTACAACTATAATACCATCAGCATTTGTTACGGCTGCTGCAAGAGAAAGCATGGCTTCTGTTGGATTGGGAATAAACCTTAGCCTTTCTTCAAAAATTGGGAAATTATACGCTTTAAGGTCAATGATTTGGGCTTCTGCTAATTGGTGTTCGGTCAAGTAATTCTTGAAATAAAGGGCTACTCTATGACTATTTCGACCATTTCTTACACTGGCTGAGATAATTGCAATATTTTTCATAAACTAATATATCGTTTTATTTATTGATAATAAGAAGTAATGTTGTTCAAATTTGTTCGGGATCCAAGGGTTAACCATTGCATGCAATGGATTTTGGGCATTGCTTTAATATTGTGGATTTTTTTGCTCGAATGCAGTCAGATTTAACCCATATGGTTTGTAGCGGATAGAAACAAAAAAGATGATAAGCTTTGCCCATCATCTTAAAGGATTGAATTTTTTATCGGAAAGAAATGTTACTCCCACTTAAAGGTTTTAACTGCCACTGCATAAATGGCAATTCCCCAAATGGTCATGATCAAAATCTGGTGTTTAACGTCCCATAAATTTGCACCTTCAAAAGCAACCTTACGCATGGCATCATTTAAATAAGTGAGGGGCAAGGCTCTGCTAATAGGTTGTAGCCATGTTGGAAATGCATCAATAGAAAAGAAAGTGCCCGATAATAAAAATTGGGGCAAGGTGATGATATTGGAAATGGGTGGAATGGTACTTTCGCTTTTGGCAAGACCAGAAACCACAAAACCGAAACCCATAAATACGATTACACCCAGGGTAGCTAACACGAGCATATTGATTACGGTAAGCGCTCCATTGATCAATGTAAATTTAAAGGCAAAGTGACCAATCAGAATGATAAATAATGCACCTAACAAGGCAAATCCAATACGGGCAATACCTTCGCCCAATACAATGCTCGAACGTTTTACAGGGGTGGCAAAGAAACGTTTGATCACTAGGTTCTGGCGTAAGCTGAAAAATACAAAGGCGGTACCAAAAACACCTGTACTCAATAAAGAGAAGCCCAATTGTCCTGGAAGGATAAAATCGATGGTACGATACAAACGGCCGCTAACAGTGCTTGCCCTGATTTCGGTTACAGTTGGTTTTAGATTTTGGGTATTCAGGTTATAGGAAAGCTCATTTAACACTGATTTAAGAATGTTGCCTTTGTCTAATGAGGCAGAAGTATATTTAACATTGGTGAAATAGGCAGGTACACCATTTGGGTTTTTTTCTACACTGATCAAAGCATCGTAACTTCCTTTTTCTAATTTTTTGTCGATATTCTCTTGTGTATCATTTTTGGTTAACCTGATCATCTTCATGTTGTCCAATGCTTGTACAATAGGATTGTTCAGGTCAGAATTTGGAGCAACAGCAACATCTAGCTTTGTTCCGCCACCACCTAAAAAGCCGAATACTAAAATAAAGATCAGCGGAAAGGCCAAAGTGAACACAACCGCCGACGGACTGCGCATAATGGATCTAAAACTTGCTTTGGCAAGGGCTAAGGTAGCCTTGGTATTGCTATATGGTGTTTGCATGTGATTGGAGATGAAAGGTTAATAGGGGTGTTTGATTGTTATAGGCTTTTAAACCCTGGTCTTTTTAACGAGTAGATTCGAGGCTAATCTTCGCGCCATTCTTTACCCGTAAGGTTAATAAATACGTCTTCAAGATTGGCTTTTTTAACCTCTTTTTTGCGTTCAAAGCCACTAGCAACTAAATTATCGATCAATTTATCTGGAGTGTCTAAGGCGATGATCTGGCCGCGCTCTACAAAAGCAACACGGTCGCACAATTGCTCAGCTTCATCCATATAATGTGTGGTGATCACCACCGTAGTTCCATTGGCCCTGATTTCTGTAATAAGGTCCCATAGGTTTCTACGGGCCTGTGGGTCTAATCCGGTAGTGGGTTCGTCCAAAAAAATAATCTTTGGCGAATTGATCAAGGTCGTAGCAATAGAAAAACGTTGTTTCTGTCCGCCAGATAAAGCCTTGTATTTTGCTTTAGCTTTATCCTGTAGGTTAACTTTCTCCAACATTTCCATCGGTTTTACAGTTACGCCATATAAGCCAGAAAACAGCTCCAATAGCTCTACCAGATTTAAATTGGGATAATAACCGGCTGCCTGTAATTGCACGCCGATGATTCGTTTGATCGAGCTGGGGATCTTTATCCACAGAAAAACCATCAACAATTACCTCTCCTGCAGTTTTTTGACGTAATGTTTCGATAATTTCTAAGGTAGTGGTCTTGCCAGCGCCATTTGGGCCAAGCAGGCCAAAGATTTCGTTTTCATACACATCAAAGCTAAGGCCTTGTACTGCTTTGAAATCGTCGTAATTTTTAACCAGGTTTTTAACGCTGATAATGGCATTATTCTTTTCCATAAGGATAAATGTAAGAAGGTTTAGAGGAATAGAAAATGAATTTTATCTGAATGGTAGTAAAATGTCGATAAAATGATGATTTTTCAGGGTGAAATGTTAAGCCCTTAATTGATAAAGGTGGATAGGATTTAACCCCATCCACCTTTATTACTGGTTGATCTTAACAATAGTAGCTTTCTACCAAACTAGATCACCTTTGATCATATCAATAAAATCATCAAATAGGTAACGCGAATCATGCGGACCTGGAGAAGATTCTGGGTGGTATTGTACCGAAAATGCCTTTTTGCCTTTTACACGGATACCTTCAATAGAGTTATCGTTTAAGTTAACGTGTGTAATCTCTACTTTGTCAGATTTTTTCACCTCATCCGGTATTACACCAAAACCGTGGTTTTGAGAAGTAACTTCGCAATGGTTTTTAATAATGTTTTTAACCGGATGGTTCAATCCGCGGTGCCCATTGAACATTTTCATGGTGCCGATACCATTTGCTTCTGCCAACAATTGGTGGCCTAAACAGATGCCAAATAAAGGTTTGTCTGCTGCTAAGATTGCTTTAACTGTATCAATTGCATAAGGCATCGCGGCAGGGTCGCCAGGGCCATTAGAGATGAAATAACCATCTGCTCCCCACTTCTCCATTTCTTCAAATGTAGTTTTTGCAGGATAAACCTTTACATAGCTATCTCTGGCATCGAAGTTGCGCAAAATGTTTTTCTTGATCCCAAGGTCTAAGGCAGCAATTTTATAAGTAGCGTCAGGATTGCCATAATAATAAGCTTCGGTGGTAGAAACTTGTGATGAAAGTTCTAGACCACTCATATCTGGTACTTCTGCCAATTTCTTTTTCAGTTCTTGTAGGTCGGTAATCTCAGAAGAGATAATGGCATTCATTGCACCTTTGTTTCTAATGTGACGAACCAAGGCACGGGTATCGATTTCAGAAATTCCCACAATGTTTTCGTTTTGAAAATTGTCTTGGATCGATTCTGAAGCCTCTTTTCTGCTATATAAGATGTTGTAGTTTTTACAAACCAATCCGGCAATTTTTATTGAACCCGATTCAACCTCTTCCTTATGCATGCCATAATTACCAATATGTGCATTGGTAGTTACCATAATTTGTCCAAAATAAGAAGGGTCAGTAAACACTTCTTGATAGCCTGTCATGCCCGTATTAAAGCAAATTTCGCCAGTTGTAGTTCCGATTTTTCCGGCAGCTTTGCCATAAAAAACTGTGCCATCGGCCAATAACAAAATCGCAGGTAACTTGGTGTAGTTAGTCATGTGTATTCCAATAAGAATTGAGGGTGAAAAAAGAGAAAAAAGAATGGAATTTCGTAACGGTTGTGCCGTTTTTGTAAGACGTTAAAGAAATCTGACCGAACTCATTCATTTCAGGATACAAAGGTAGTTTTTTCAATGGTTTTTTCAAGAGTTTTTTTAAAAAATAGTAGCGTTATTTGTTGGGGTGTGGAAAGTGGAAAGAAGAAAGTCCGAAGTCCGAAGACAGAAGTCTAGATGTTAAGGATGGAATGAACAAATAACACCAATGAACTAATGATACTAATGAACAAATAACATCAATGAACTAATGATACTAATGAACCAACAACTGAACCAACAACTGTAATATTACCCCTTTGTTACTTTAGGCTTGTTCCTTTTACGATAATAAAAACTAATTTTGCCTAACAAAACAAAAAACATGTCTGTAAACAAAGAAATAAAGCGCATTACTACGCACATCTTGCAAGAAATGAAACACCGTGGCGAAAAGATCGCGATGTTGACCGCTTACGATTACTCTATGGCAACCATTTTAGATGATGCCGGTTTAGATGTTTTACTAGTTGGTGATTCGGCCTCGAATGTGATGGCAGGTCACGAAACTACCTTACCCATTACCTTAGACCAGATGATCTACCATGCACAAGGTGTGGTGAGAGGTGCAAGTCGCGCGTTTGTGGTTGTGGATCTTCCTTTCGGTACCTATCAAGGTAACTCCAAAGAAGCCTTAAACTCGGCCATTCGTATCATGAAAGAATCTGGTGCACATGGTGTAAAGTTAGAAGGAGGTACAGAAGTTGTAGAATCAATTCAGCGAATTATTACTGCTGGTATACCTGTAATGGGGCATTTGGGTTTAACACCGCAGTCTATTTATAAATTTGGAACTTATACGGTTAGGGCCAAAGATGAAGCCGAAGCCAACAAATTAAAGACAGATATTTTAGCTTTGGAAGCTGCAGGTTGTTTTGCAGTGGTATTAGAGAAAATTCCAGCCAAATTAGCAGAAGAAGTAACCAAAAGTGTAAATATCCCAACAATAGGCATTGGCGCAGGACCAAGCTGCGATGGACAGGTTTTGGTAGTAAACGATATGATCGGTTTAACAAAAGGATTTAAACCCCGTTTTTTACGTCAATATGTAAACCTGTATGATGGTATCTTAAATGCGGCCCAATCTTATATCAAAGATGTAAAAGCACAAGATTTCCCTAACGAAAAAGAACAATATTAATAGGGGAGATAAGGATAAGGAACATGAGATAGCCTTGGGTAGTTGAAAAACAATTTCAGTGCCAGTCGGTTATTGTAGTCCCGCTTTCCTTACAAGCCCAATTAAAAACTGGGGCTTTTCATCCAATCGGGTTTAGTGAACAAAAAACAGTACGCAATCAAACCATACCTAACCAATTCGTAAACTCAAGTGCTGAAGCTTGATATAAATACTTGATACCAGAAAGCAATGCCAATTACCGAAGCAGATATTTTATATGAAGACAACCATCTTATTGCGATCAATAAACGCTCAGGCGATATTGTACAAGTAGATGAAACAGGAGATGAGCCTTTAGATGAGAAAGTAAAAAAGTATATCGCAGCCAAGTACAATAAGCCCAATGGTGCTTTTTTGGGTGTGGTACATCGCTTGGATAGGCCTGTTAGTGGAGTAATCTTATTTGCAAAAACCAGTAAGGCTTTAGAGAGGATGAATGCCATCTTTAAAAATAGAGAAGTACGTAAGACCTATTTTGCGGTAGTTCGCAATAAGCCTGCAAGAACAGAAGGTAACCTGGTACATTGGTTGATCAAAAATCCACAAAAGAATTTGGTAACCGCCTATAATAAAGAAGTGCCCAATAGCCAACGTTCAGAACTGGATTATAAATTGATAGGAGAGGTTGGTGGTTTCTATTTGTTGCAAGTAAATCCCTTAACAGGAAGGTCGCATCAGATTCGGGTGCAGCTATCTACTATGGATTGTCCAATTGTAGGAGATAACAAGTATGGTTATCCTAGAGGCAGTAGAAAAGGCAGCATCTGTTTACATGCCCGCAGGTTAGAATTTATCCATCCAATACAAAAAGAACCTATCAATATTTTTGCTCCTTTACCTGTAGATGGTTTTTGGGAACGTTTCGAAAAGTTTTAAAGTGTTTTAATCAAGATTTGCAATCTTGCCAACACTATAAGCTATTTTTTTAACATTTGCCTATTGCTTTAATTGCAACGATTTTAATACTTTTGTGAAATAATTAATTTAAATATGAAGAAGATATTTTTAACAGCATTAACATTAGGTTTTTTAACAACAACCATTGTTTCTTGTCAGAGTGAGAAAAAAGATGGCGCATCAGATTCTACAAGTGCAGCCGCTGGCGATTCTGCTCATGCTACAGCTGCAACTGCGGGTACACCTGCAGAAGCTAAAGCTACTGCAACAGAAATGGCAAAGGCTCAAGTATCAGCTCCTGATTTCTCAGTTTCGGAAGTAAACGACGGCATCAAAGAATTTAGTCCAATTAAAGATGAATATGTAGCGGCTATTGCCAAGAATGACGCGACAGCTATTAAAGCAGCACAAGATAAATTTAATACTTGGGTTGGAAAAGCTGCAACATGGGGTGCTAAATTACCAGCTAAAGAAAATCAAAAATATATCGAGTATTATGAGAAACTGGTTCGCCAGTGGGAGATTGTCGGTAAATCTTTGAAAAAATAATAAAAAAGGCCATTACAAACGTAATGGCCTTTTTTATGACTAGATCAATTACAATCTACTTTGTTAAAAACCATGGCTTGTCCAAAAGTCAACTTGTTAATATCTTTAAATACCATTTTTCCGTTTTGTTCTTTCACCTCTCCAAAACCTTCTAACAATTGGTCACCTTTTTTAAGGAAAGCCACCTGCCTAACAGATTCTGTGCCTTCAGCTTTAAAGGTATAATCGGCAATTAAAGTATCGCCTCTCATTTCTCCTTTAAAAATACCGCTGTTTTTGTCTTTTTCGTAAAGATTGTAGTTCAACTCTCCCGTGGTAATTGAACCACTACTCATAAGACTGAGTTTGGCCGTGTCTTTATCTTTGATATACGAATAACACAATTGTTGTGTAACAGGTGTAATATTGGTATCCAATGCCATAGAATCGGCATTGTTTTGCTCGCTCTTGTTACCTTGGCATGCTGCAAATAGACCTGCAAGGCCAATCAGTGTAAAAAATATTTTTTTCATCAGTTTATTTTTTTCTTATCAGGGTATGATTGTTATATCAACAGTAATGGTACAAAAAAGTTTCGTCCATTAACAAATAATTGCTTCTTCATACCTTAAAAGAAAACCCCGCTAAAGGGCGGGGCTAACTAATCAATCATATAAATATGAAACTCTTATGTTACCAAACATAGGTGCCAGCGGCACCAGCAGGTAAGGTTGTGGTTACGATTTTACCATCATCTTTGATGTTAAATATTTGGTCGGATGAATTGGTATTCATTACGATCAATACTTTTTTGCCATCTGGTGTCTTAAACGCTACATTAGATAAGGTATTGTTTAAGGTAGAGCCAATGCGCACAGCACCAGGCCTAACAAATTTAGAGGCATGTGCAATTACATAATAAGCCACATTCCTGCTCACAGCTGGAGCAATGGTAATGGCACCTAAACAAGTGGTACAACCACCATCTGGGGTGTGTGGATTATAATTTGCATCAGCAGCCAAGTTCCATTCCAATACGTTGCGGCTCCAGTTTCTGGTAGCACCTACAATTAAGGTAGACACATGCCATTTAAGGTCTTCTGCAAAATTACTCGGACCACCTACCCATTGTTCTGTGAAATATACGTTTTTGTTGGGATAGGCATTGCGGACCGTAGAAAGTGCCGAAATGTTGCCACCATATAAATGGAAAGCAGAACCATCTACATACGCATTTGCGGCAGGTACTGCTAAAATTGTCATCGGGTAATCTGGGCGATCGGCGTTATGGTCGTAAACAATTATCTTGGTTGCTAAACCTGCAGTTTGGAATGCTGGCCCTAAAGCGGTTTTGACGAAATTTGCCTGGTCTACAGCCTCCATGTACATACTTGGCGTATTACCTGGATGTAGCGGCTCGTTTTGGATGGTAATTGCATCTATTGTAATGCCCTGCGCTTTCATGGCCTGTATATACTTTACAAAATACTTTGCGTACGATTGATAGTACTCAGGCTTTAAGCTCCCTCCTTTATAGGCGTTGTTGGTCTTCATCCAAGTTGGAGCAGTCCATGGAGAGCCCAAGATCTTGATGTTTGGATTGATGGCCAAAATCTTCTTTAAGATGGGTACCAAGTCAACCATTTCTGCTTCAATTGAAAAATGGTCTTGGTTAACGTCAGTTTGACCTGTTGGACGCTCGTTATAGGTGAAAACATTCGCACTGAGGTCTGATGCACCAATACTCACCCTTAGATAACTTACCCCAATGGCACCTTCTTCAGTCGAAAACAACTCTTTGATCAACGCATCTTTTTCAGCTGTGCCCAAACTGTTCATTAAAGTAGCACTTCCACCTGTTAAGGTATAACCAAAGCCATCTATGGTCTGGAAAACTTGTGATGGATCAACCTCTATGGTCGTATTCCCATTATTGGTAGCAGAAAAATTAAGGGCTACGTTTTGTTTTTGTAGCAGTACTGATCGGTCGCCCTTCGTTAACCAGAAACTTACATCGCTGGTAACAGGTGTAACCACGGGTGGTGTCGTTGGACCTCCTTTATCGTCAGTCTTTGTACCTTTTTTACAGGCACAAGAAACCAAGATGATTGCAAAGCCAAAGAAGACGCTTGAAATGAATTTCATGCCGTTCATAGTTAAGGGATGTAATTGAATTTGATTTTTTTATCTCCTAGTTGAATCTGAAATTCTCCAGCCTCAGTTACTTTTTTAAGTTCGCTGTTTACATAAGCAATGTCCTCAGCTTTGATTTTGAAGGTAACCGTTTTGCTTTCGCCCGGTTTAAGTTCAATTTTATCGAAACCTCTTAAGCGTTTGATATCTGGACTGATGTCGCTCGCTACCAAATCAGAAATATACAAAAGTACACTTTCTTTGCCGACAACTTTTCCGGTATTACTCACGTCTACACTGATGTTCAAAGTCTCACCTTTCTTTAAGGTGTTCTTGTTTAATTTGATATCGCCATAACCAAATGTGGTATAGCTTAAACCGTAGCCAAATACATATTGTGGGTTGTAATCTGCATCATAATTGTAGGTCCTTCGGTAGTTCCCCTGGCTTCAGATGGTTTGTGGTAATAGGTAAACAGCGCATTTGGAAATTGTGGATAGGTATAAGGTAATCTTCCAGATGGGTTAACGTCACCATATAAGATATCGGCCAATGCGTTACCGCCAAAATTACCCGGTAGGTAGGTTTGTACGATCGCATTCATTTTTTTCTCAAACTTGCTGATCACACGTGGACGGCCTTCATTTAAGACCAAAACTACTGTTTTACCAGTTGCCGCTAATTTTTGGGCCAGTTCGGTCTGTAAGTCTGATAGATAGAGGTCGCTTAAGTTTCCTGGAGTTTCGGTATAAGAATTTTCACCTAGGCAAAGTACAATAACATCCACATTCTTAGCGGCAGCAATGGTCTCTTCCATTTTATCGGCGTATTCCTCAAAATACTTACCACTCATTTTGTAGCTAACACCTGGGCTATACACTACATTTTCTTTTCCAACCTTGTTTTGTAAAGCCTCTAAAATGGTATTGTATTTGGCTGCAAAGTCTTCAACTTTCTCGCCTTGCCATGAGTAGGTCCAAGCACCGTTTAAGGTCCGCATCGAATTGGCGTTAGGGCCAGTAACCAAAATTTTGGCCGATTTATTTAGTGGTAACACATTATTGCTGTTCTTCAATAAGGTAATTGATTCTGCTGCGGTATTTTGAGCAGCCTGCTCATAAGCCTTACTGCCAAACTCTGGGTAATCTTTGATGTTTGTGGTGGGTTTATTAAATAGGTCTAGTTCGTATTTAACGGTTAAAATCCTTCTTACTGCATCATCAATACGTGTTTGTTTTACTTTTCCTTCTTTAACCAAAGCAATAAGGTCATCGCAAAAAGGTTCGTATTGATAGGCAACCATAGACATGTCAATACCTGCATTGATTGCAAGCATTACCGCTTCCTTATTGTTTTTGGCCACATGATCTCTTTTGTACAAATTCTCTATATCACCCCAATCGGTAACCACCAAGCCTTTAAAGCCCAATTCTTCTTTTAATAATTTGGTCAAGATTTTATAGCTGGCATGTACGGGTACACCGTTCATCAGACCTGAATTGATCATGATCGTTCTTGCACCTGCATCTATAGCGGCTTTAAATGGAGGTAAATGATATTCTCTTAAAGCTTGGTCAGAGATAATTGCTGGCGTCCTGTCTTTACCGGAAAGTGGAACCTGATAACCTAAAAAGTGTTTGATAGAAGCGGCAACTTTAAAAGGATTGCCGATGTTGTTGTCTTTTCCTTGGTAACCATAGATCATTTGTTTACCCAACTCGGCAATGAGATAAGGGTACCTCTCCAAAACTTTCCCACTGACGTGGAAAACGTGGGTCGGCACCTAGGTCTAACAAAGGCGAAAATGCCCATGGAATAGAGCTTGCTCTGGTTTCGTAGGCTGTAATTTCTGCACCTTTTAATACCAATGCTCTATTAAATGTAGCGGCTTGACCAATTTGTTGCGGAAACATAGTTGCTCCAGCAGTATAGGTTTCGCCATGTATGGCATCAATACCATATATTACCGGAATGGCATTTTTGTTTTTAGACATGGCCATCTGCTGTATTTTACTTACCACTTCAAACCAATGTTCTGGCGTTCTTGCCCTGTTGTTAGATGCGTTCAATACAGAACCTAGCTTATATTTAACCAATGCTTTTTCCATGGCTACCTCATCTAAGGTAAATGGTTCATCACTGCTAAAACGATCTTTTCCTTTGCCGATCACATCCAAAGTGATTTGGGCCATCTGCCCAACTTTCTCTTCCAATGTCATCTTGGCCAGTAAAGCATTTACTTTTTGTTGTAGTGCGGTTTGGTTCTGTTTCTGTTGTGCAAAAACCTGTAAGGTTGTTAACGTAAGCAATAGCACCAGGCTATAGTTTCTAATGTTCATATCGATTTAAGTATTTTGGATGTAAGAACTCCTAAAATACTGCGATTTTGCATTAAAACCGAACAATGTAAGTCAATTATTTGAAGATAAATAATTGATTTTTAATCGCTTAAGACTGTTTTGATACGCTTAATCCGCATGGTTTTAAAATTGTTTCTAATTGATAATGAGCCGATAAGCATTTAGGTAAACTTGGCTTGGCCATTTTTGTTAATGCGTTTAAATAACATGGCCTTGTAGTGGTAAAATGCAGGTGTTTTTTTTGTAAAAAATGTATGCACTTGTAGATTTTTGCTAAAATTTACTACAGATCAGCCCAATTGTAGGTGTTGATGTTGCACTATTTTTTATAATCTAGAATGAAGATAAAAAAGAAGTGCAACATTTTAAAATATTAGCCTACTTAAATCAATAGATTGATCAGTTATTTTTTAAAAATGCCATGACCACGTCGGTAGGTATTCTTTTTTCGCTTATGATTTGTTTTAAGATCTGATTTAGCCCTTCTCTAACTTTGGCCCTCTCAATTTTGATTTTTTTGCCATTAACCGCTTCCTGGTATACCAGTTCTTGGCTGGCATTGTAAAATTTAACAATCGAGTTTTTTCGGTGTTTTTACATTGCTTTCTACCACCCAGTTGGCAAAATTGGCAGTGTCTTTTTTTTCTTGTGCGCTAGCAGTTAAGCTAAGCATGGCGATGAGTGTACTGATCAATAGTTTCATGTTGTTTGATTTTGTTGAGCTAAAAGTATATAGCACATCAAACAATTGTTTTTGATATAGTTATATAGCGATTAACGGTCGTCGCAGCTTTCTTTTTGATCTATAAAAGCCATATCATCTTATTTTTAAGGCGATTTGAAATGAAAAGATGCTGTTTGTCTATCAAATGCTGTTGTTTGTCGTCATTTACGAATAAAACACTGCGATATTTAAGCTAAAGGTTATTTTTGTTAGGTGATGAACAGCTATAGATTTTCAGAGAAACAGATTTCGACTGGTAGGATTGTATCCCACATTGTGTTTTGGATGGTAGTCTGGTTATTTACTTCATTTGTTTATGGATACAATAAGCAAGATTTTAGGATGGCATTGGAGAATAACCTTTCCTTTTTGCCCATCCATATCTTTTACTTCTATACCGTTTCTTACTTTTTACCGAGATTTTTGTTCAACAAACAATATTTCATCTTCTTTGCTTTACTACTGCTTTGTGTGTTCTTCCTTGTGCCATTGTTCACCAGGTTAATGGATATCATGGTGGTTGAACCTAAGCTCGATGCCTATTTAAAAAGTAAGGGTTATAGCAGATGGGATAAAGTTACCGGTACTTTTTGGGAGCGATTGACCAATACCGACGCGTATTTAAGTGCATTTAAAGGTGCAAACCTAGTGGTTTGGGTAGCCATAGCCATAAGGTCATTTAAGTTATGGTACGAACGCCACCATGCGGCACTACAAGCAGAGCTCGATTTTTTGAAAGGTCAGATCCACCCTCATTTTTTGTTCAATACCTTAAATAACCTCTACGCATTAACCCTAAGCAATTCGCCTAAATCGCCAAACATTGTGATGGGGCTGTCAGAGATCTTAAGGTACATGCTGTATGAATGTAATGTAGAGCATGTCGACCTCAAAAAGGATGTGGAGGTTTTGGAAAGTTATATCCTTATCGAAAAGATACGTTATGAAGACCGTCTCGATCTGAGCTTCACCAAAACAGGAGAGATCAATGGATATCAAATTGCACCCTTATTGTTATTGCCTTTGGTAGAGAATGCATTTAAACACGGCGTAAGCGAGAAGGTGGGAGAGGCTTGGGTTAATATTGATTTATCTGTAAAGGGTAATCTGCTTAAATTTAAGGTGGCCAACAGCAAAGCGGAAAAGATTGATCAAACTGCAGCCAAGCATTACGGTAAGATTGGATTGGAAAATGTACGTAAACGTTTACAGATCATTTATCCGAAGGCTCACGAAATCAAAATATTTGATGAGGAGGAACTATTTGTGGCTATCCTCGAGATTAATTTGGATAAAATGATCAAATTGTAATCATGAGGATCAGGACACTTATAGTTGACGATGAGCCCCACGCCATTGAGGTGATTGAACGTTACCTGCAGAATTTTGCTGATATCGAGTTGGTGGCCAAATGTCCTGATGCCATTAAAGCTTTTCAGGTTTTACAGCAAAAATCGATCGATCTGGTTTTTTTGGATATCAAAATGCCTGGTTTAAACGGCACAGACCTGATCAAGAGTTTAAAAAAGCCACCTAAAGTAATCTTTACTACAGCCTATAGCGAGTACGCAGTTGATGGGTTTGAGCTAAATGCCATAGATTACCTGTTAAAACCCATTCCTTTTGATCGCTTCCTTAAATCGATGGATAAGGTGTTAGAGCATTTTGGCAACAATAAACAGGTGGTACTTTCAGAAAGGCAGTCGTTGGCAAGCACAGAGCAGTTTCTTTACCTAAAAGTAGACCGCAAAATGATGAAGATCAATGTCAATGAAATTTGTTGGATAGAGAGCATCAAAGATTATGTAAAAGTAGTTTTACCAGATAAGGTATTGGTTACCAAACAAAAAATCAGCTTGTTACAAGAACTATTGCCAGAAGAACAGTTCTGCAGGATCCATCGCTCCTTTATCGTTTCCATTGCAAAAGTAGATAGTTATTATGCCTATGCAGTGGAAATTTTAGGCAAAGAACTTCCAATAGGCAGAAACTACAAGCAAAATGTGCAGAAGAGTTTTAGAGATACAGGGTATTAGTCTTTAAAAAGGCCAAGCTTTTTTCGCACACTTGCAACAATTGTGGGGGCAAGGTTTCGTTGGTGTAAGGGTGCGATGCCCCATAAACATGGTTGGCCTGTTCAATTTTTGCCAATCTGCTGTTAGGGTTTGCATCGGCCAGTTTTTGTGCAGTTTCTAAAGGTACGTTCACATCATCGGTACCTTGTACAATCAACCAAGGGACATGTACCTGTTTGGCAGCAGCTAGTATATTGAGTTTATCTTTATTTTCTTCAAAATCAGTCAATAAAGTAACATTTAAAGGCATTTTCTCTTTCGTGCGTGCATTCACTACTTCAATTTTCCCTTCTTTTCTCCATTCAGCTTCTTGTTCCTTTTTCCAGAGACTACTAAAATCGGCAATGGCACTCCAGGTGATCAAGGCTTTAACATGTGGATGATTTGCCGCTTGCAAAATACTCAAGCCACCACCACGACTATGTCCAATCAAACAAACCTCGTTTACACCTAGATTTTGCAGGGCATAATCAATCACCAAATCTACATCTAACATTTCTTTAGAAACCGTATTTGAAGCAAAGGTTTCCATGTCGCTTACATCATTTGGCTTTTGAACAGTTACACCACTGTGCGACAGATTAAACTTGAGGTAACGGTAACCATTTTGGGCAAAATAACGTGCTACCAAGTGGTGTGCACCCCAATCTTTAAAGCCTTTAAATCCGTGGATGAAAATTATCAGCGGTGCATTTGTATTTTTATCGTCATAAGTTAAGTCGCCTGTGATGGTCTTCTGGTTGGCCCCAATCAATGAAAACTCCTCGTTATGTATCATAATCTGTTGTGATTGATGTTTTAGACAATAATAACAATTTTTAAGATATAGGGTTTGTTAATTCTCAGTTAATTTAAAACCTTTCTAAATTAGCCTAAATTACAGCATAATGACAGATATGCGGGTTTACGTTTTTACTTTTGTTCGCACTAAATTAATAGGCTGTACCCATTTTGGAATATTTAAAGATTATTGCATTTACACATAAACAGATTGACCTAAAAGCTTTAGGGAAATTAGTGATATGTGAGCATACGCTGGATGATAGGTTGAGAAATATCCAATCAGAATTGAATATCAAAGAGATATTTTATGTTGGTACCTGTAACCGTGTAGAATTTGTATTTACTTCTTCTAACGAGCTTAATAAGGCCTTCATCAGCCGTTTTCTGCATGTATTGGATATGGGCCTACCTGAAGAGTACATGGAGCAGTTTATCGCAAACGTTTCGGTGTACGAAAAAGTAGAAGCCTTTAACCATTTGTTACGTACTTCTTGTTCTTTAGAAAGCTTGGTAGTTGGCGAGAAAGAAATCTTGGCGCAGGTACGTAAGGCCTACGAAGCCTGTCGCGTTGCCGGTTTTACTGGCGATTACATGCGCATGATCATGAACCGTGTGGTTAAAACAGCAAAAGAAGTTTATACCCATACCAATATCTCAAAAAACCCAGTATCGATTGTGTCTTTGGCGTATCGCAAACTGCGCGACCTGAACATGTGTGCCAATTCTCGCTTATTGATCATTGGCGCCGGAGAAACCAATAAAAATATTGCACAGTACCTTAAAAAGCATAAATATTCTAATTTTTCTGTATTCAATAGAACGATAGAAAAGGCAGAAGCCTTAGCCAAAGACCTGAATGGAACTGCTTGTCCGCTTTCGGCATTGGCTGATTACAGAGACGGGTTTGATGTGATCATTACCTGTACTGGTGCTACCGAACCTATCCTTACCGAAAGATCTATATCAAATTGTTGAATGGCGACACTGCTAAAAAAGTGATCGTAGACTTGGCAGTTCCTAATGATACCGCACCAGAAGTGGTTAAAAACTTCCCCATGCATTTTATCGAAGTAGAATCGCTAAAGGAAATTGCCCGCAAAAATATCCAAGAACGTTACGACGAATTGATCAATGCTGAGCATATCATCGACGAAAATATTAAAGAATTTGAATCAGTATTGCGCCAACGCAAAATAGAAATCGCCATGAGCGATGTGCCTAAAAAAATCAAAGAGATTAAACATACGGCCATCAATGGTGTTTTTGCCGACGAAATCAATACTTTAGATGACAATTCGAGAGCGGTATTGGAACGGGTTATGGATTACATGGAGAAAAAATGCATCACCATCCCAATGGTAATGGCAAAAGAAATCCTGGTAAAAAATAGCTAAAGCTTAAATTGGCCGATCAGGCTTATCTATACAGACCCTCTTTCGAAATTTTGATTAAATTTGCGGAAAAACTAGCATAAGGTGAAGAAAATAATTATTGGTACACGCGGAAGCGATTTGGCATTATGGCAAGCTAACAATACAAAAGACAGGTTGGCTGGCATCGGTATAGATGCAGAATTAAAAATCATTAAAACGCAGGGCGATAAAATATTAAATCTTAGACTCGATAAATTAGAAGGCAAAGGGTTCTTTACCAAAGAATTGGAAGAGGAACTGTTGGATGGAAGTATCGATATCGCGGTCCACTCTCATAAAGATCTACCTACTACCAACCCAGAGGGATTGATCATTGCTGCTGTTACAGAACGCGAAGACCCTTCAGAATTATTGTTGATCCTTAAAGATTGTGTAGATGTAAGTCAAAAGCTATCCTTAAAAAAAGGAGCAATGGTTGGCACTTCCTCTAACCGTCGTAAAGCACAGTTGTTGGCCTTACGTTCGGATTTAAATATCGAAGACCTACGCGGAAACGTACCTACACGTATCCAAAAACTACGTGATGAAGATTATGATGCGATCATGCTTGCAAAAGCTGGTGTAAATAGGTTGAACATAGACCTGAGCGAATTCCATGTAGAGGTAGTAGATACCACAGAACTTGTTCCAGCACCGGCACAAGGCGCTTTGGCCATCCAGGATCCGAGCAAACGATACAGAATTGTTTACGGCATTGCAACAGATACATGATCAGGCCACTGCTGAAGAAATTGCGGTAGAACGTAAAGTGCTTAATCTTTTTGAAGGTGGATGCCACATGCCGCTTGGTTGTTATTGTAAAAAAGAAGATGGCGAGTTTGAGGTGTGGACTTCTAAGGCAGAAACCGATGAAGATTTTCCAGATCGTTTGTTTTTAAGAACAAGCAGTACTGAAGGTTTGGCCGAAAAGATTGTGGCCAAGTTTAGCAAAGAGCGAAAAATGCCAACCAAAGTATTTATTTCGAGAGAAATTGGTGAGCATAGCTATTTCAGAAAAGCATTAGAAAAACACCATATCGAAATAGAAGGACGCTCATTGATCCGTACCTTCCCAATTGTAAATATCCTAGAATCCATTTTACCTCAAACATATCGATTGGATATTCTTTAGCAGTAGAAATGGGGTAGAGTATTTCTTTAAACTCAACCCGGTTTTGCCTAAAAAAGTACAATTTGGTGTAGTTGGCAGAGGTTCTGAAGATACCTTAAGGAAATTTGGACATCTGGCAGATTTTGTTGGCGAGAGTGGTGATATTGTAGAAGTGGCTGAAGAATTTGCCAAACTTGTGGTAGGCCAAACCGTGATGTTCCCAAGAGCACAAGACTCGTTGTTGAGCATCCAGAAGTCTTTGGGCGCCGATACAAAAATCGTGATCTACCGATTTACGAAACCGTAATTGAAGATAATATTGATGGTACAGCTGCCGAAGTTTTGATCTTTACCAGCCCATCAAACGTTGATGCCTACTTTACCGATAATTTGTTGGAACCAGAGCAGAAAGTAATCGCTATTGGCAACTCTACTGGTAAAAAGTTTGAAGAGATGGGCGTAAAATATGCTTTACCATACTCTCCAGATGAGATAGGATTAGCTGAAGCCGTTTTTGGAATAGATATCTAATTGAATGATAAAACAATGATACATAGACCCCGTAGGTTAAGAAAAAACCCAGTTGTGAGAGAGATGATCGCCGAAACACGGTTGTCAAAAGACATGTTTATTTATCCATATTTTGTGGTGCCTGGTACTGGGGTAACCAAAGCTATCGATGCCATGCCTGGAATCAGTCATTTTTCTGCAGACACCTTGTTAAAGGATGTAGAAAAGGGCTTAAAATTAGGTGTCAATAAAATTATGTTATTTGGTGTGGGTGATGAGAAAAGTGAAGATGCACATGCTGCTCACGACCCTCATTCGTTGGTACCTGTTGCAGTAAAAGAGCTAAAGAAAAATTTTGGCGACGATCTATACGTGGTAACCGATGTTTGCGTTTGTTCTTACACTACTCACGGTCATTGTGGGATCATGAAAGACGATTATGTACAAAACGATGCAACGGTAGAGCTGATTGCCAAAATGGCTTTAAATCATGCAGAAGCCGGAGCAGATATGTTGGCCCCATCAGATATGATGGATGGTCGTGTGGCCGCCATTAGACATAAACTAGATGGAAGTGGATTTGTGAATACAGCAATCATGTCGCATGCCACAAAATTTGCCTCTGCCTATTATGGCCCGTTTAGAGAAGCTGCAGACTGTGCGCCGAACAAAGGAGATAGAAAGGCTTATCAAATGGATTTCAGAAATGGAACCGAAGCAGTGAGAGAAGCCCTGTTAGATGAAAGTGAAGGTGCAGATGTACTGATGGTTAAACCAGCTTTGGCCTATTTAGATGTGATCAGCAGATTGAAACAAAACTCAGACCTGCCTATTGCCTGTTATAATGTTTCTGGAGAATATTCCATGATCAAGGCAGCAGCACAACGAGGCTGGATAGACGAACAGAAAGTAGTAATGGAAACCATGCACGCCTTTGCCAGAGCAGGAGCAAGCATCATCACCACTTACCACATTAGAGATATAGTAGAGCAGAAATGGATGTAAAAAAGTTGTTAGTTGAAAGTTTAAAGTTCTGCATTTTCGAAAACTTTAAACTTTTTACTTTACACTTTTAACTTAAATAAAATGTTAGAATCGTTAAAGAAAATATTCTCAGGAACCGAAGAAGAGATGCCGGTAAATACGGGTAGCAAACCTGATATTAGTCGCGAGAAATCGGCAGAGCTGTATGCAAAATCAAAAACCTTTTTCCCAGGTGGGGTAAACTCTCCAGTTAGGGCATTCAAATCGGTTTATGGTACACCATTGTTTATTCAAAAAGGCGATGGTTGTATGATCTGGGATGCAGATGGCAACCAGTTTATCGATTTCTGCGCAAGCTGGGGACCACTTATTTTAGGCCATAACAATTCAAAGATCAGAGAGAAGGTGATCGAGGTGATGCAGAACGGGATGAGTTTTGGTGCACCAACAGCTTTAGAGAACGAATTGGCCGAACTGATCATCAAGAACAACAGTTATGTAGAGAAGATCCGTTTTACCAGTTCAGGAACAGAGGCAGTAATGTCAGCGATTAGATTGGCCCGTGGTTATACTGGAAGAGACAAGATCGATCAAATTTGAAGGCTGTTACCATGGCCATAGCGATTCGCTTTTGGTAAAAGCGGGTTCAGGTCTGGTTACCTTCGGCGAAACCTCTTCGGCAGGCGTGCCTCAATCTTTTGCGGCAGAAACCATTGTGATCGCTTTAAATGATAAAGAAGCAATCACTAAGGCCTTTGAACAATTTAAAGATCAGGTAGCTGCGGTAATTATAGAAGGTATTCCAGCAAATAACGGATTGTTGTTGCAAGACAAAGACTATATCGAATTTTTAAGGGCTGCTTGTACTGAAAACGACGCCTTGTTGATTTTTGATGAAGTAATCACTGGTTTTAGAATAGGTTTTGAAGGTGCGGCAGCACATTATGGCATCAAACCAGATATCGTTACCTACGGAAAAATTATAGGTGGTGGTTTGCCTGTGGGCATGTATGGTGCTTCGGCAGAAATCATGGGCCATATTTCTCCAGATGGTGGAGTTTACCAAGCAGGAACCTTGTCTGGTAATCCGGTAGCGATGGCTGCGGGTATTGCAACCCTAACTGAGCTTTTACGCTCAGGGTTTTATAAAGAACTGAATGCAAAGGCCCAAGAATTTGCCGAAAGCATACAGCGTTTTGCAAGTGCAAAAAACTATAAATTCAAGGTATTTACCATTGGCTCGATCTTTTGGTTTGCCTTTACAGATAAAGATAAGATACAGACGGCTGACGACATTGATCCAACAAGTATGGAGAAATTTAAGATCATGCACCGCGAATTGTTAAATCGAGGCATCTATTTAGGTCCATCAGGTTACGAAGTGGGTTTTGTATCGGCAGCACATACCAAAATTGAACTAGAGAAAGCAAAAAGGGCAATTTTTGATGCTTTAGACCTAGTTTTTAGAAAACAGTAAAATGAAAAAATCGATAGTCATCTTCTACTTGTTATTGCTCTATGCTTTGTCTGAAATGTTTTGGTGGGGCACTGTTGTAATTAAACTGCAACCCCAAAGGGTAGGTATGATCATCGGAGAGGGGGCTGTTTTTATATTTCTACTTTGTGTCGGAGCCTATTTTATCCATGCTTCCATCAAAAAAGAAGATCGTTTACATGAGCGACAACAGAATTTCCTGTTATCGGTTACCCACGAACTGAAATCGCCTTTGGCGGCCATCAAACTTTCATTACAGACCATTGTAAAAAGAGACCTGGACAGGCAGATGCAGACTTCTCTGCTCAACAACTCTTTAAAAGATATCGAACGTTTGGACGATCTGGTCGAAAATATGCTGTTGGCTACCAAGATCGAAAGTAGAACCTATTCTTTCCCGAAAGAAGAATTCGATTTCTCTGAACTGGTTACCAAAATTACCGATCGTTTGCAGGTGCATTCATGTGGTAACCAACAAATTATCAAGGCAAATATCAAAACTGGTGTTAAGGTAATGGGCGATAAATTTGCCTTGTCATCAGTAGTGACGAATCTGGTAGAAAATGCTGTTAAATATTCAGGTCCATGTGCCGAAGTTGCAGTAGAACTCTGTCAAAATGACGGTAAGGCCTTTTTAGTCGTTTCAGACAAAGGTCCGGGCATCCCAGATGGCGAAAAGATGCTTATTTTTGATAAATTTTACCGAGTTGGCGACGAAAATGTGCGTAAATCTAAGGGTACTGGACTTGGCTTGTTTATTGTTAAAGAGGTATTACAAAACCACGACGCTGATATCAGCGTTAAAGATAACGTACCGCAAGGTGCAATTTTTGAAGTAACATTTAATTGATATGCCACAAAAATTAAGAATACTGTTGGTAGAAGACGAAGATCATTTGTTAGATGCCATTAAATTAAACCTCGAATTAGAGGGTTATAAAGTCCACGCTGTTAAAGACGGCAAAACTGCATTAAAAGTTTTTAAGGAAGAACGCTTCAACCTAATCATTTTAGATGTGATGTTGCCAGAAATGGATGGTTTCCAAGTATGCGAAACAATCCGTTTAGAAAATACCGAAGTTCCAATCTTGTTCTTAACTGCTAAAAATACAAGCGAAGACCGTGTAATGGGTCTTAAAAAAGGAGCTGATGATTACCTGGTTAAACCTTTCAATTTAGAGGAGCTGATCCTTCGTGTTGGGATTTTGGTTAAACGTAGCTTAAAAGCCGATCATCTAAAAGAGTTGAACTCTTATAAAATTGGCGATAAGACGATTTATTTCAACTCATTCGAATTGAAGCAGGATGATGGGGTAGTAGTGCCTTTAACCAAAAAGGAAACCATGCTGTTGAAATTGTTGATCGAGCGTAAGAACGAAGCGGTATCTCGCGAGCAGATCTTAGAAACGGTTTGGAACTATGATGTTTATCCATCTACAAGAACCATCGATAACTTTATCCTTACTTTCCGTAAATACTTTGAACCAGACCAAAAAAATCCAGTGTATTTCCACTCGATCAGAGGCGTTGGTTATAAATTTACAGACATCACAAATTAATGTATAATACCTGGAGCAGATATGCTTTAATGGCAATTTTTGCCATGTCGGCATTGGTAAGTTTATATTACAATCAATATCAGCTGGCTGCAATAGCCGGCTTTCTCTTTGCCTTTGTGTTATGGAGCCATTTTAAGCACAGTTCGGTGTTGTTGGCCTCTAAACATTTTAAGGACTCAAATTATGAGAAGGCCGAAAAGATATTGGACGAGGTTGTAAATCCTGATCGATTGGCCAAAAACCGTCGTGGATATTACGAATTTATGAGGGCGAACATTGCGCTGCAAAAGGAGGATTTTGAAACTGCCGAATTTCATTTCCAGATTGCCAGTCGTTTCCCTTTGGGTGGAAAAAATGACAAAGCCTTTGTGCTGATCCATTTGGCCAACCTCGCCCTGCGTAAAAAAGATGGCGAAAGGGCCAAAGCCTATATCGAAAAGGCCAAAGAACTCGCTACCACATCGAGAGCACAAGAAATTATTAAAATTATAGAGAAAGAAGCCAACGGATTGGCCTAATACAAGATGAAGAACAACTTATTTTTAGACGCTGCATTTTCAAAATCTACAGAGCGCCCACCAGTATGGATGATGCGCCAAGCTGGTCGTTTTATGCCACAATACTGGGAAATCAAAAACAAATACTCTTTTTTAGAGATGTGTAAAAACCCAGAGATTGCTGCAGATGTAACCATGCTGCCAGTAGATCTATTAGGTATTGATGCCGCTATTCTTTTCTGCGATATTTTGGTAACTGGCGAAGCTATGGGTGGCGATTTGAGCTTTACCCAAGGTGTTGGACCTAAATTTGCAAATCCGGTTCGTACCGCTGCAGATATCGACAAATTGGAAACCGATGTGGTTGATCGTTTACAATATGTAGCCGATGCCATTAAAGTGATCCAACAGCGTTTAGATGGAAGTATCCCTTTGATCGGTTTTGCTGGTGCCCCTTTTACGGTAATGAGTTACCTAGTAGAAGGTGGTTCGTCTAAAGATTTTAAGTTGACCAAATTGTTGATCCACAACCACCCAGAACTGGCACATCGCCTGTTGGCAAAAATAGCAAAGGTAACCACAGATTATTTGAACCTACAGATTGCTGCTGGTGTAAACGCACTTCAACTTTTTGACAGTTGGGCCTTGGCTTTGTCGTGGAACGATTACCAAGAGTTTTCGCACCAATACAACCAACAGATCATTGCTGGCTTAAATCGAACAAATGTACCAGTCATCTCTTTCTGTAAGGGAAGTTCTGTTTTTGCACCAATCATGGCAGAAGCCAAACCAGATGTAATCTCTGTTGATTGGAATGCAGACCTGTTGAACATTAAAAAAGCCTTACCTGCCCAGATCGCCGTACAGGGTAACTTAGATCCACACATTTTGTATGCAGATCAACCTGTGATCAAAAAACATATCCTACAGTTGTTTGAGCGCATGCGTGGCGAACAAGGTTTTATATTTAATTTAGGGCATGGCATTATGCCAGATATCCCTTTCGACAATGTAAAATATGCAATTGAGGTAGTTAAAGAATTTAGGTATTAATTTAAAGTTGGCCTTAGCTTATTGAAATGGGACGAGGTCGAAGAACAAAAGCTTAAGTAAATGGGAGATTATTACGGCTACTTTTTATCTGTACATATTGTCTTTGTGATCAGCTGGATGGCAGGGTTGTTTTATATCCTTAGCCTCTTTATCTATCATACCGAAGCTAATGATAAACCTGAACCCGATCGTAGTATTTTAGTTGGACAGTTTCTTAAAATGGAAGCTACCTTATGGAAGATCATTGCTACACCTGCAATGATCATTTCTGTTTTGGCGGGGGCCAGTATGCTTTACATCAATCCAACTTTGTTGGAGGCCGATTGGATGATGGTAAAGCTCGGTTTTGTTGTGGCCTTGATCATTTACCATTTTATCTGTCAAAGAATCGTTAAACAACTGAAAGCCGGTATCTATAAAATGAATAGTTTTCAACTGCGCTTATGGCGCGAGCTGGCCACTATCTTTATGGTAGCCATTGTGTTTACAGTGATCCTTAAAAGTGCCGTCAATTGGATCTATGGTCTGATTGGGATGATGGGCTTGGCATTTGTAATCATGTTCGCAGTTAAGGCTTATAAACGCTATAGAGAGAAGAACTCCAAATAAGGTGCTGAATATAAGGTGTAAATGGAAGAGGTAAAATGGAAGATGGTGATCGCTTAATGACTATTGAACCAATGAACGACTGAACCAATAACTTTGTCAGTCTGAACGTGTCGAAGACCAATTGATAAAACATTTCGACAAGCTCAATGTGACAATTTTGAGAGTTGATCAATGAAGCAATAACTTTGTCAGTCTGAGCCTGTCGAAGACAATGGAAAATCGAATAAATCAACTGGTGGCCCAATGAACTAATGACACCAATGAACTAATGAACCAATAATATATGAAAAAACAGCTACTAATTTTATTCTTGATCTGTGTAAGCTGTTCTGTACAAGCACAGTTTAACAACGAGGCGATCTTTAACCGTATCCGCCCAAATGATAGCCTGAGCAAAGAACTCCATTTTAATTTCTATAATTTCAATTACGTAAGAAATTACGAATATTCTAACCAATTTCATGATGGATATACCTTATATGGTACCCAGATAGAGCCGCAATTGGTGTATTATGCCAATCCTAATCTGGCCATTACTGCCGGAGCCTATCTACGTAAGGATTTTGGCAATAAGGGGCTGTACGATGCAGATTTCTTGTTTAATGTAAAGTACCACAAAAGAAACCTTACTTTGGTGTTTGGTAGTCTTGAAGGAAACATCCAACATGGTTACATCGAACCCATCTACGATTTCGAACGCAAAATCACTACGCCAATCGAATATGGAACGCAATTGTTGATCGATAGACAAAAATTTAAATTGGATAGTTGGATTGCTTGGCAGAAAATGATCTACAAAGGCGATCCTGCCAAGAAGAAGATGATCGGTGGATTGAATACGGAAACCACTGTAATGGAAAGAGGCAGGTGGAAAATGACTATTCCTGCCCAATTTCTTGCTTACCACCAAGGTGGACAGATTGATATCCAGAAAGAAACCCCAATTAGTACTTTGTTTAATGGCGCAACAGGATCAAGATCCACAAAGCCATTGGCAACAACATCAAAGAGGTATTTACCGATAACTACATCGCCGTATATAAAGATTTTTCACCTACCAAAAGAAGAGCCTTTCAAGGTGGTTTTGGTTTGTGGTTAAATGCGGGTATGGATACCAAATGGGGTAGTTTTGTAGCTTCATATTGGAAAGGCAATAACTTCTTGACCATTAAGGGAATGCCGCTTTACCAATCTGTATCAGAAAATCTATACGAAAATGGTTTTACACAGAGCAGTCGTAGTATTTTGGCCATCAGGTATGTGTACCAAAAAGAATTGGTGCCGAACCTGTATCTTGATGTCCGTTTTGAACCGCATATCGATTTAGAAAACAGTGACAAGAGCCTACAATTTAACCATTCTTTATTCCTTACCTACAAGGAAGATTTTCGACTATTTAAACGTAAAAAATAGAATAACCATTTCCTTTTCCAAGGTTATGATTTAACGATTGCCCAATGGATGCATTTAACAATCACACTATTTTAATTTTTTTTTCGTGCACGTGCAACCTTTTGCGCCTAGGGCTCATCTACCCTATACAAACAACAAATGAAAGTGACTAAAACATATACGATTGATGACTTGATGGCGGGCTGCAAAGCTGGCGACAGGAAGATGCAAGAAATGCTATACAAGCTTACCGCATCTAAAATGTTGGCCGTATGCATGCGTTATGCCAAAGATCACATGGAGGCTGAAGACGTATTGCAGATGGGTTATGTTAAGGTTTTTCAAAAAGTTAAAGACTATCGTGGTGAAGGTTCATTTGAAGGTTGGATAAGAAGGATAATGGTAAATACAGCGATTGAAAGTTATAGAAAGAACCTGCGCACATTGAGCGTGGTTCCGATAGAAGACGCTTACGAACAACCATCGCAGGGATTTGATTACAGCAGCTTAGGCATGCAGGACTGATGAAAGTGATACAGAAATTGGCAGATGGTTACCGCATGGTATTTAACATGTACATTATAGAAGGTTACTCGCATAAAGAAATTGCAGAAACATTGGGCATCTCAGAAGGTGCAAGTAAATCGCAGTTATCTAGAGCGAGAGCAATATTGCAACAAGAAATTATTAAAATGGAGGGATTTGGTTATGCAACACATGCCGGATAAGGAATTCGATAATCTGTTTAGAGACAGGTTTAAGGATGCAGAGATAGAGCCGTCGGCTAATTTATGGGCCAATATAGAGCAACAGTTGGCCCCAAAACGTAAACGTAGCATGCCAATCTATTGGATGGCGGCAGCGAGCGTAGTAGTTGCTTTTTCAGCAATATTGGCTTTTCAAAAAACAGAGAAGATACAATTGCATTTGGATCAGACCACCGCAAAGGTGAATGTCCCTGTACAAGAAACACAAGATATTACTGCGGATAAAGCTACTGAATCAAACATTGCGGTAAGCGAAGCTGTGATAAGTAGAAGCAGGTCATTTGCGGCTGTAAACTCAACAAGTGTAAAAGCGGTATTGGCCAAGCAAGAAATAGATTTTCAAAAAAATGTGCAAGTGGCCATGCAACCGAATGTAAACGATGCTCGTCTACCTATTAAACAAGCAGATGTTAGACCACTTGATGTATTACCAGTAAAAGAAACCATACTAGAAAGCCCAACAGTAACCGCAACATTGGTAGAGAAACCAAAACTTGAAAGTACAGTCATTACAGAAACAGAAAGCAACACCGAGCGTAAAGGAATTAGAAATGTTGGAGACTTGGTGAACTTTGTAGTAGATAAAGTAGATAAAAGAGACAAGAAATTTTTAAAGTTCAACACAGATGATGATGACAATTCATCGATCATCGGATCAACATCGGATTTATCAAATTGAACTCAAAAAAACATAAATAAGATTTTTAAGACACACAAATAAACCAAACAAACCAATGAAACATTTAATTTTAACAGCAGTTTTGGTAAGCGGACTTACCCTTCTGGCAGCCTCAGGTACAAAAGCACAACAAGATAGCCTTAAACGCAAAAAATTCGACATCAACTATGGTCTAGGTGTAACCATTGGCGAAAAAAGAGACAGCACTGGTAAAATAGACCAAAGCAAAGGACGTTTTGTAGGCGGTATCACCTTCACCCGTTTTGATATCGGTTTTTCGAGACTGATTGACAATGGTAGCTTTTCTTTATCACCAGCAAACGATTTTTTAGCTTATAAAGGCGCAAAAACAAGTACAGTATCCTTTGATGTATTGCAGTTTGGCTACAGATTTAACTCGAATTTCAAAATCTATGTAGCGGGTGGTTTCGATTGGACAATGATCCGTTTGAAAAAAGACATCACCATCCAAAGCAATACGCCAGACCTGACCTACATCAACGAACCAATTATGTTCAGCAAAAACCGCTTCTCTAGCAGCTATGTACACATTCCTTTAAACTTTGAGTTGAGGACCAAAGAAAACAGAAACGGTAACCGCTTTTATGTAGTATTTGGACCAGAAGTAGGCTTTTTGTTGAATGGAAAAGTTAAACAGATCAGCGATGAACGTGGAAAACAGAAATTCAAAGATGACTATAACTTTGCGCCATTCCGTTATGGAGGTACCTTCCGCGTAGGCTTTAACAGTTTAGCTTTATTTGCAAAATACTATGCAAACGATATGTTTGATAGCGCTCCGCAAAAAGGATTAAAGAACATGTCTTTCGGTATTACCTTAGGCTTAAACTAAAACACACCACACACACAAATAAACCCAAGTCCTGTAGCTTTAGCTGCAGGACTTTTTTGTTTTAAAGAAGATGTTGAAACGCGATGTATTATTTTATCAATTAACTAGTCTTATCAAACTCGTTTTGAAAAGCAAAAACAGCAGCCTTTTTTAAAGTTAGTCCCGTCTTCCGCTTTACTTCGTCTCATTCTTCGTCTTCGTGTTCGCTACAACCGGGTTTATTGAAACAAGAGCAGTGTATAAAATAACTTAGTACGCATATCTCTTTCATCTTCTACTTTAAGCTTTCTACCCTTCCGGCCTTTTTAGTATCTTTACCACGTGGATGAGCAAATAATCAAGGTTAGTAAGCTAAGCAAACAATACCAACAACTACAAGCATCAGGCATCAGTAATATCAGCTTTGCAATCAATAAAGGAGATATTGTTGCCATTATTGGCGAAAGTGGAAGTGGTAAATCTACTTTGTTGAAATGCATCTATGGCCTGCTCAAGCCAGATAGCGGAGAGGTGCTGTTTAACGGAAAAAAGGTAAAGGGACCTGATGAGCAATTGATACCTGGCAATGCGGAAATGAAAATGGTAACCCAAGATTTTTCGCTGAACATCTATGCCAAGGTTTACGATAATATTGCTTCGATGTTGTCTAATACAGATGTAAAGGCCAAAGAAGAAAAGACATTGGCCATGATGGAGCATCTGCACATTACCAAACTAAAAGACAAAAAAATCATCGAATTAAGCGGAGGAGAGCAACAGCGCGTAGCCATTGCCAAAGCCTTGATCAGTAATACCAAAGTATTGTTATTAGACGAACCTTTTAGTCAGGTAGACTCGTTGCTGAAGAACCAGTTGCGTGCAGACATTAAACGTTTGGCAAAAGAAACAGGTTTAACGATCATTTTGGTTTCTCATGATCCAACGGATGGATTATTTCTAGCCGATCAATTGTCGATTCTTAAACAGGGTCGACTTTTACAACACGACCAACCAGAAAACATCTATCAAAATCCTTCGGATCTATATACAGCCAAGATCTTGGGCAATGCAGTAAGCTTAACGAGAGATGAGGCCGACCGATTAGGCATCAAAACAACGAAACAAAATGTGGTCTTTTATCCAGAATGGGTAGAACTTAAAAGTACTTGGAACAGCCGACGTTTTGAGGTAAAAGAAGTCTACTATAAAGGTTTTTACGATGAACTTTTATTGGAAAGAAATGGAGTGACCATTAGGGCTTTACAACTCAATAGTGGCGAGCATAAAAAAAACGACCACGTTCAAGCGAACATTGGTCGTTTTTTAGAGTTTTAAATATTTTATTTGTCTGAAGCAACAATAACAATCTTAACTCTTGTTGTTCCTGTTGGTTTTCTGGGTTGGGTTGCTTGGTTATCAGAACTCTGGATATCAATTTCAACCTGTCCTTTGGTAATTACCGTACTGTAAGCGTCAATGTCATAAACAAATGGAGCTGGTAAATAAGAAACGCCATTGTCGTAAGAAATATAGACTAAGATACCATCATTATCTAAAGAATATTGGTTGATTGCCGGTACACTTAAAACGCTGTAATAAGTTAAACCATTTGAACTTAATGTCCAAGCATTTGAAGCTATGTCTCTGATAACTGTAATGTTTGGTGTAGTCTGATTGATAATAGTGTCTTTTTTGCAAGACGCCAAACCTAGTGAGGCGATGCAGATGAGTAGTAAGGTTAGCTTTTTCATGTTGTGTGTGTGTTTTGTAAGTTATATTGCAAATCTTTTGCCAATTTTCTTTATAAGAAATATTGCATTGAAAAAAATGAGCGGTTCGTGGATACATGAACCAGAAATGCATGTTATGGTCATTGGATACAGATTCTTCGCTTTGCTCAGAATGACAAAAACATGAATGAATTATACATCAATAACCCATCATTTTCATTCCGTAATTCCAACGGTCTTGGATGGATAAAGATGACCCTCAAATTCAAACCCAGGAAAAAACTTGGAGAGCGGACTTTCTTTTCTCAATGATTTTAACAAAATGTTCAGTGATCGATGGGAAAGGTTTAAATAGGAGGGATTGATCAAATTCTGTTCTCTCCATAACAGTTTGCTATCCCAATCTTTGGCTGCATTGTCCTTTAAGACTTGGCCTTGCCTCAATTGCTGCAGATCTTTCCAGATATCGTCAAAGATCAACTGATTGCCATAAGTAACAAAGGCTTTGATCTCTTATTAGAGTTTCCAGTTAAGCTGGGAACGGCGCTTAACAATTTACTGAGCTTACGTGTGGTAATGGCAGCTACCTTGGCCCATTGGGTGTCGAAACCTAAAGAATCTGTTTTCAATTGGAACCATCTGTAAAAATCGGATCCGCTCTTCAATGGTATCATATTGTTCAAAGCCATTGTTTTGCGTAAGATTTACCTCATTGGCTATGCTCCAGATGGCAGTATGGTGTATCCTATCTGCTTTTAACCAATGGCCATCTTTACCATCGTGTTTACCATTTGGATTGGCTTTGTAATAGGCAGCTTCATCGATATACTCTTTACTCGCATAACTGTAAGGAATGCAAAAGAGCAATAGAAACAATAAAAGTCTCAAATGCAACATATCCTAAGTTACGATTATGAGGTTTAAAAAGTTGAATTAACGTGAGTTTTGGATAAGAAAATATATGGTTTGCCCCTGGTTCGTGTCGACACGAACCAGGGTTTGAGAACAAAAATTTGTTTCTGTTTCGCTTCTCGGACATACTTTTTTCCTGTAGATGAAAAAAGTATGCAAAAAAATCCACGGCTGCGCCCTGTTCTTTTAAAGGAAGTGCTTAGGCATATTACTACATTCCGAACAGGCCAAGGCCGCTTTTAGTAGAACGTTGAGGTGGTGCTTAGGCTTGATATAAGCCTAAAACTAACACTTGCCCCTGGTTCGTGTCGACATGAACCAGGGTTTGACTTAAACCAAATATTCGAACAGGGTCTGGTCTTGGTTCAGTTCAATGATATCAAATTTAAATTCTTTCATCCGTTGTAAAAGCCCTGTATAATCTTCACGGTCTTTCAACTCGATACCCACCAAAGCAGGACCGCTTTCTCTTTCTGTCTTTTTAATGAATTCAAAACGCGTAATATCATCAAAAGGACCTAAAACCTCATTTACAAAAAGTTTCAATGCCCCTGGTCTTTGTGGAAAACGAACAATGAAATAATGCTTTAACCCCTCAAAAAGTAATGACTTTTCCTTGATTTCCTGCATCCGTTCAATATCGTTGTTGCCACCACTTACAATGCAGACTACTTTTTTACCTTTGATCTGATCAGCACACAGACTTAAGGAGGCTACCGCTAAGGCACCAGCAGGTTCTGCAACTATGGCATCTTCATTATAGAGTTTCAAGATGCTGGTACAAACTTTTCCTTCTGGGATAAGTAATATCTAATTATGATCTCTCTACAGATAGGGTAGGTTAACAAACCTACAGATTTTACTGCTGCTCCATCAATAAAACGGTTGATCTGGTCTAATTTAATAGGTCTGCCTGCTTTAAAAGCAGCTTCCATCGATGGGGCGCCTTCAGGTTCAACACCAATCAGCAATAGGTTTGGGTTTTGTTGTTTGAGATAAGTTCCGGCACCAGAAGCAAGGCCACCACCACCAATAGGCATGATCACCACTTCTGTATCTGGTTGTTCCTCTAAAATCTCTACACCTACTGTTCCTTGGCCTTCTATCACATTATAATGGTCAAAGGGAGGAACAAAGGTCATTTTATTTTCTGCCGTAAAACGTAAAGCCTCAGCCAAACAATCGTCAAAAGTGTCACCTACTAAAACAATGTCGATCCAACCGTTACCAAATAAGGTGGTTTGACTTACCTTTTGTTTGGGGGTAATCTCGGGCATAAAGATGGTTCCTTTGATTTTTAACTTTTTGCAAGAATAAGCTACGCCTTGTGCATGGTTACCTGCACTGGCACAAACAACTCCATTCTGGATCAGCTCTGCAGGGATTTGGCTCATCATGTTGTATGCACCGCGCAATTTGTAAGAACGGACTACTTGTTTGTCTTCGCGTTTTAAATAGATCTGTGCCTGATATCTTTCTGATAACCTTTCGTTAAACTCTAAAGGTGTATGCAATACGGTTCCCTTCAGTCTTTCTGCAGCGGCTAAAAAATCAAATGTATGTTGTTGTACTGTGGTGTTCATTGTTTTTTTATTAGTTCATTGGTTCATTCGTTCACTTGTTCATTGGTTCACTTGTTCATTAGTGCATTGGTGTATTGTCTTCGACAGGCTCAGACTGACAAAATTATTGGTTTAGTTGTTCGTTAGTTTAATTGTTCATTGGTTCATTGGTTCACTTGTTCATTAGTTTGTTCAGTACTAATGTTTTTCAGGTTATAGACTTCGAACGATTTCTAAACCAAATGCAGGGCAACCAATTGATTAAGGTCATGGTCGTCAATGCCTTGTTTGCTATCGGCCAATACCAAAAACTGTTTGTAAACGATATCTAGGTTTTCTTTTTCTAAACGATGGCCCAATCTATCTAAATGGTGTTTTAATGCATGGCGGCCACTTCTAGCCGTCAATACAATGGCTGCAGATGGGAAACCAACATCTTCTGGTTTAATGATCTCGTAGTTTTCACGGTTTTTCAAGAAACCATCTTGATGGATACCAGAACTGTGCGAAAATGCATTGCCACCCACAATGGCCTTGTTGGGTTGTACTGGCATGTGCATCTGCTCGCTTACATGCCTGCTGATGTTATAAAAACCAGAAGTGTTGATGCTGGTATGGAGATTTAAACTTTTGTGGGTCTTTAAGATCATAACCACTTCTTCCATTGAAGTATTTCCAGCGCGTTCGCCAATACCATTAATGGTACATTCTACCTGACGTGCACCATTTTGAAGGCCAGCAATCGAATTGGCGGTGGCCAAACCTAGGTCGTTATGGCAATGTACAGAAATGATGGCTTTGTCGATGTTTTTTACATGCTCTTTTAAGTACAGGATCTTTGAACCGTATTGGTCTGGCAAACAATATCCATTGGTGTCTGGAATATTAACCACGGTTGCACCAGCGGCGATAACGGCTTCTATCATTTTGGCCAAGAACTCAATATCAGCCCTGCCTGCATCTTCAGCATAAAATTCTACGTCTTCAACATACCGCTTTGCATATTTTACGGCTTCTATACCTCGTTCTAAAATCTCTTCGCGGGTGCTGTTAAATTTGGTCTTGATGTGCATGTCTGATGCACCAATACCCGTATGGATACGAGGCCTTTTGGCAAAACGCAAAGCATCGGCTGCTACATCGATGTCATTTTTATTGGCCCGTGTCAAAGCACAGATGATAGGGTCTTTAACAGCTTTTGATAATTCGATCACACTGTTGAAATCGCCCGGACTTGACACAGGGAACCCAGCTTCGATCACATCAACGCCTAGCAATTCGAGCGATTTTGCAATGTCAATTTTCTGATTGGTATCTAACTGGCAGCCTGGAACCTGCTCCCCATCACGCAAGGTGGTGTCAAAAATGTAAACTTTGTTAGGGTCGTGTAGCATCGCTTTATGAATTTATGGTTACTGATTGTGATAAAAACTTCATGACTAGGGTGCCCATTTCTTTGGTACCTAGTACTTTATATCTATTGGTGGTACTGTCTGCAATATCGTTGGTCCTGAAACCTTCTTTTAAAACTCTATCTACTGCATCAACCAATGTTTTGGCTTCTTCTTTCAGCCCAAAACTGATTTCGAGCATCAGTGCTGCCGATAGGATAGACGCCAGCGGATTGGCCAGGTCTTTTCCTGTAATATCGTGCGCAGAACCATGGATAGGTTCAAAGAAGCCAGTGCCATCGCCAATTGATGCAGAGGCCAACATCCCCATCGATCCAGCGATCTGAGAAGCCTCATCAGTTAAGATGTCGCCAAATAGGTTGGCAGTGAGTACCACATCAAACTGTTTGGGGTCTTTGATCAACTGCATGGCCGCATTGTCGATAAACATATGGTCTGTTTGCACATCAGGATATTGTTTGGCCACTTCCTGTACCGTCTCCCTCCATAGGCGAGAACTTTCCAATACATTGGCCTTGTCTACTGAACATAGTTTTTTACGACGCTGACGGGCTGCTTCGTAAGCTTTATGGGCAATTCTCTCTACCTCATATTTGTGATAGACCATTAGGTCTGAAGCCGTATTCCGATCCTCAGAGCGTTTTTTTTCTCCGAAATAGACATCGCCTGTTAGCTCCCTGAAGAACAAGATGTCAGTCCCTTTTAAAATGGTGGGTTTAATGCTTGATGCATGTAAAAGTTCATCAAACAAAAGGATAGGACGGAGGTTGGCATATAAACCTAGTTCTTTTCTAATCTTGAGTAGACCTTGTTCTGGTCTTACTTTTAAAGATGATCATTGTCGTATTTGGCATGTCCAACCGCACCAAAGAGGATCGCATCGCTTTTTTTAGCTTTTTCTAAAGTTTCGTCAGGTAATGGATTGCCAGTGGCTTCGATCGCTACATGGCCCATCAATGCTTCGTCAAAAGTAAAATCGTGACCATAAGTCGTAGCAATGTGCATCAGGGCTGCTTTGCCCCATTGGGTAACTTCTGGTCCAATTCCATCGCCAGGAATAACTAATATCTGCTTCTTCATCATGCTAATTCTTTTTGTGTTCTATCTATTTTTATAGGGTTAACTACTTCGCCTTTATGGAGGAGTAGCTGATGTGTAATACAATTTGGTAACTGTGATTCGAAATGGCCTACATAGATAAGGGTCATCCCGTTGTTGCACAATCCGTCTACCAGTTGGTTAAAATGTTGTGTCTGTTGTTGGTCAAGGCCTTGGCAAGGTTCGTCAAGGATCAGTAGCTCTGGGTTTTTAATGATGGTCCTAGCCAATAATGCCAATCGCTGTTTGCCTAATGGAAGGGTATTCAACAAATCGTTTTTGTAGGCTGATAGTCCAAAATATTCGATCAGTTCCTCTACCTGATTACTTTTTTCGTAACCTAATTCACGGAATAGTCCAACACTGTCAAAAAAGCCAGAGGCAATACTTTGCCAAACGGTTGATGTGGCATCGAAATACCAATGGAACTCTGGCGAAATGAGACCGATATGTTGTTTGATGTCCCAGATGCTTTCGCCCGAACCTCTTTTTTGTCCAAAGAGGTAAATGGTATTGGCATATGATTGGGGATGGTCGCCATTGACTAAGCTCAACAAGGTTGATTTTCCAGAGCCATTGTGTCCTTGTAAGAGCCATTTTTCGCCAGCTTTTACCTCCCAATTGATATTTTTTAAGACCTGTTTTTCACCATAGTTGATATTTACATCTACCATTTTCACCATGTTTGTGGATGAATAAACAGGTGATGTTGCCAAAAAGCTCGGTACTGTGCTGCTGATTTTTTCTACTGTGGCTAAAGCTGAAACAGGGGTAATCACTTCATTTAACTTTCCTTCTGCTATTACGGCATATCGGTTAATCGCGGTAGGTAATTCTGTATCGTTGCCAATTAAAATCAGTTGTACGCCTTGGGCTGCTACCAGATCCAACAGCGTGTTTAGGTTATGGCGAGAAGCTTTGTCTAAACCTGTATAGGGTTGATCGATCACTAGCAATTGTGGTTTTAGCCACAAAGCTTTGACCAATTGTAGTTTTTTATGTTCGCCGCTTGAAAGCTCGATGAGCTGCGAATTTTTAAAGGCAGCAAAATCTAAGGTTGTTAGGATAGCTTCTACCTCGTTAATATCGAGATGGTTGGTTCTACCATAATGAAGCAATTCGGCATATACCGTTAATGTTTCTTTGGCTTGTTGACTGGTGTAGCGTTGCTGATAATAGAAATTAGCCACACCTTCTAGGTTCTTGAACTGGTACCAACTTTCTACATAATGTACTTCGGCAGGTAAACTGCTTTCCGTATTGAAGCTGATGTTGACCTGGCCAGCTGCACTTTGCAAACCTGCTATAATTTTGGCCAAAGCCGTTTTTCCACTTCCGCTGGTGCCACCTAATACCCAATTTTCGCCCTGATCGATTGTCCAATCCAAATCCCTTAATACCGACTTTTGTTGGTAATTGAGGTTGAGTTTTTGGATATTGACGAATGCCTTGGTCATTGTTGGGATTAATTTGGGGTTAGACAGTTTGTTTTTGTTCGAACGCTTCTATCAATTGTTTTTGGTTGAGGATGAAATCGATATCATCGTAACCATTGATCAAACATGATTTTTTATAAGGATTGATCTCAAATGATTCTTGTGCTTGGGTGGTTTCAATGGTAACTGTCTGATTCTCCAAATCAACTGTTAAGGCAGCTTTTGGGTCTTTTGCTACTGCGGTGAAAATCTGGGCTAAAAAATCATCACTTACCTGGATGGGTAATAGTCCATTGTTCAAGGCATTGCCTTTAAAGATATCTGCAAAAAAACTACTGATCACGACATCAAAACCTGCATCTTGAATTGCCCAGGCGGCATGTTCGCGACTGCTTCCACAACCAAAGTTTTTGCCCGCAACCAAGATCTTGTCCGCCATATATTGGATTGTTTAATACAAAATCTGGTTTAGGGCTGTTGTCATTTTCATAACGCCAATCGCGGAATAGGTTTTCGCCAAAGCCCGCGCGGGTCGTGGCTTTTAAGAACCTGGCCGGAATAATCTGGTCGGTATCAATGTTTTCTATATTTAAAGGCACTACTGCCGATGTTAGTTTGGTGAACTTTTTCATTCTTATATAGTATCTAGTAGTAAGTATCAAGCATCAAGGCTTGATTTTTCACTTTGTTCTTTTGCTGTAAATTTTCTGCCGTTTCCAGGCTTTTATCCGTAGTCTTCTATAATCAGCCAACCATTCTCCATTGATGAAATATTGGGGTTTAAGGATGCTGATAGCTAGTTTTTTAATATTTTCTGCTTCTTCTGGACTAAGGTTTTTAAAGGCGTGTTGCGCAAACTGGTTGATCCAGATGTACATTCCATCTTCGCCATTCAGCTTGGTAGGTCTATCGAATAACCAAGCTTGTTCTACTTCAAAGCCTTTTGCTTCTAATAGGCTAGTGTAGGTACTTATGGAAGGAAAGAACCAAAAATTGGTGACTACTTTATCGATTAGGTTCAATTGCTTGGAAGCTGTAGCAATGGCATCGGTTATGCTTTTTACATTGCCCTTGCCACCAAATTCGGCTACCAATCGGCCGCCTTGTTTTAAACTTTTGAACAATCCTTCAACCAGGGCTTCTTGGTCTTCGATCCAATGAAAAGTAGCATTGCTGAAAATAGCATCGAATAATTCGCGGTAAGGCAATTTGGTAGCATCTACTACTTCGAAAGCCAATTCAGGATGTGTGGTTCTGGCGGTAGCGATCATCTCTGCTGATGCATCTACGCCAAAAATGTTCGCTCCTTTTTCTGCAATCTGGGCGGCCAAATCTCCGGTACCACAGCCTACATCTAAAATATCTTCGCTAGGTTTTGGTGCAAGCCATTGCAACACATCAGCGCCATAAGCCGACACAAAATGGTGTTGTTTGTTGTATAAGTTCGCATCCCAATGTATTTCTGGCATCTTTTTTATTTTATTAGTTTATAGTCTTCGACAAGCTCAGACTGACAAAAACATTAGTTCAGTTGTTCAATGGTTCATTAGTTCATTAGTTCAGTCGTTCATTGGTTCAATGGTCATTAAGTTATCACCATCTTCCGTCTTCCATTTCCCATCTTCCCTTACTCTTGTTCCAATAGCTCTCGTACATCTGTTATTTTTCCGGTAACGGCTGCGGCTGCGGCGGTTAAGGGGCTGGCTAAAAGCGTACGGGCATTTTGGCCTTGTCTACCTTCAAAATTTCTGTTCGATGTAGATACACAGTATTTCCCTGCAGGGATTTTATCTTCGTTCATACCCAAACAGGCACTACAACCAGGTTCGCGCAGCTGAAATCCTGCCGCCTCAAATATTTTATCCAAGCCTTCGTTTTTGGCTTGTTGTTCAACTTGTTTAGAGCCGGGAACAATCCATACCGTAACATTGTCGGCTTTGTGTTTATCTTTTACAAAATCGGCAACCTCACGCAGATCTTCGATACGCGAATTGGTACAACTACCAATGAACACATAATCCACAGGTTTGCCAATCAATGAAGAGTCGTCGTTAAAACCCATGTAATCCAATGCTTTTTGATAAGAAAGCTGCTCTTTCTCTGGTTGGGCCTGTGTTGCTGGGATATGCTCTTGTATACCCATCCCCATCCCAGGATTTGTACCATAGGTAATCATGGGTGCAATGTCAGCTGCATCAAAAGTCAGTACTTTATCAAATTTGGCATCCGCATCGCTATATAAAGTTTTCCAATAGCTTAAAGCTTCGTCCCATTCAGCACCTGCTGGCGCAAATTCTCTGCCCTTGATGTAATCGAAAGTAGTCTGGTCTGGCGCAATCAATCCACCTCTTGCACCCATTTCAATACTCATATTGCAGATAGTCATTCGTGCCTCCATGCTTAGCGCCGTAATTGCAGAACCTGCATATTCAATAAAATAGCCTGTGCCACCAGCTGCAGATATTTGAGCAATGATATAAAGGATGATGTCTTTTGCGGTCACGCCTTTGCCCAAGGTACCATTGACCTCAATTTTCATGGTTTTAGGTTTCTGCTGCAACAAACATTGGGTGGCAAAAACCTGTTCTACCTGCGATGTACCAATACCAAAAGCAATGGCGCCAAAAGCTCCATGGGTAGAGGTATGGCTATCGCCACACACCATCGTTTTCCCTGGTAGTGTAATACCAAGTTCAGGTCCAATTACATGTACAATTCCCTGGAAGGGATGGCCTAAACCATACAATTCGATACCAAATTCAGCACAGTTTTTAGTCAGGGTATCGACCTGATAACGAGAAAGTTCTTCCTTTATCGGTAGCAATTGATTTAGTGTTGGTACATTATGGTCGGCTGTAGCTATGGTTTGTTTTGGACGAAAAACAGGAATCCCTCTCTTGCGTAGGCCATCAAAGGCTTGCGGAGAAGTTACCTCGTGAATTAAATGGGTATCAATGTATAAAATATCAGGAAAGCCTGTTTCGCTTTTTACCACATGGGCATCCCAAATTTTTTCTACTAATGTTTTTGACATTTTATTATAGTTTAAATGTTTGTCGACCTGAACCTATAGAAGAATTTTTCGATAGGCTCAAGACGACATTTTTGTTTCTATGCGGTTTTAATGGCTTTCATGGCGGTCATTGCTTTTCTAAGTTCGGCACCGATAATTTCTACTGGATGGTGACGGATGGTATCATTTACGGCAATTAAGGTTCTGTTGTCGACCGCACCATCTTTACCTTCGTTAAAGTTTTTACCTACTAGGTCTGCATCAATTTTTTTCATAAAATCGGCCAATAAAGGTTTACAAGCTTGATCGAATAGATAACAACCATATTCCGCAGTATCAGAAATGACACGGTTCATTTCGAATAGTTTTTTACGGGCAATGGTGTTCGCGATCAAAGGAGTTTCATGTAATGATTCGTAATAGGCAGATTCTGGTTTGATACCAGCTTGTACCATGGTTTCGAAAGCCAATTCAACTCCAGCTCTTACAAATGCAACCATTAAGGTATAATTGTCGAAATATTCTTGTTCGCCGATTTTTACATCACCGGCAGGTGTTTTTTCGAAGGCAGTTTCACCAGTAGCGGAACGCCAAGCCAAAAGATTTTTGTCACCATTTGCCCAATCTTCCATCATGATGCGGCTAAATTCTCCACTCATGATATCATCTTGGTGTTTTTGGAATAGGGGACGCATGATGTTTTTCAGTTCTTCTGAAATTTCAAATGCTTTGATTTTTGCAGGGTTGCTTAACCTGTCCATCATTGCCGTAATTCCACCTTGTTTTAAGGCTTCGGTAATTACCTCAACACCATATTGAACCAGTTTAGAAGCATAACCTTTGTCAATTCCTTTTTCAACCATTTTATCAAATGAAAGGATAGACCCTGTTTGTAAAAGTCCACAAAGTATGGTCTGCTCGCCCATCAGATCAGATTTTACCTCGGCCACAAAAGATGATTTTAAAACACCTGCTTTATGGCCGCCAGTGCCTACACAATAAGCTTTTGCCTGTGCCAGACCTTTGCCTTGTGGGTCATTTTCTGGGTGTACGGCAATTAGGGTTGGTACCCCAAAACCTCTTACATATTCTGCTCTAACTTCACTTCCCGGACATTTTGGAGCTACCATAATTACCGTAAGGTCTTTACGGATCCTGCATGCCTTCTTCTACAATATTGAAACCGTGCGAGTAAGATAGGGTGGCACCTTCTTTCATTAAAGGCATGATCGCATTCACCACCGAAGTATGTTGTTTATCTGGTGTAAGGTTGATGACCACATCGGCATTTGGATCAATTCTTCGTAGGTGCCTACCTTAAAATTGTTTTCGGTAGCATTTTTCCAAGAATCTCTTTTATTTTCGATTGCTTCCTTGCGTAGGGCATAGGCAACATCCAAACCACTATCTCTTAGGTTTAAACCCTGATTTAAGCCTTGCGCTCCACAACCTACTACAACCAGTTTTTTGCCTTTCAATGCACTTACGCCATCCAAAAATTCTGAACTGTCCATGAAGTCGCAAACACCCAATTGGTTTAATTTTTCTCTAAGTGGTAATGTGTTAAAATAATTTGCCATTGTTTTTGTTATTTTATTTTTTGGTTGATTTCTGTTTTAGTTTTACTATGTATTGTACTGGTTGATCCAGTTGTTGTTTTTGGTGTTTGGATTGCAAATCCCTACCAACATCATATCTTTTATCTTTGCTCCTTAATCCTTGTTCTTTTACCCTTACGCTTTCACAATAGCTTCGTTAAAAGAGATCTGGTTGTAAAAAGGGTCGTTAACGGTCACACACCAAGTATCGTAAAATGTTTTTTCCAATCCTGGTTTGTTGTATTTATACTTCTTGTCGATTAGGGTTTGATGGAATGCTTTTAGGCCTGTACAATCGATGTGGATATGTGCACCTGGCGAACAATCTCCATGATGTTCACTTAAATGCAGTTCGATACCGCTTAATGAAACTTGTATATAAACTGGCGAATTGGCTTCAAATCGATGTTCCCAATCTATTTTAAAACCAAGCCAATCCACATAAAATTCAACTGCCTTATCGTAATCGAATATTCTTAAGATCGGAACTACTTTATTACATTTCATCTATTTAGCGATTAGTCTTTATACTTACTACTTATTACTTTGTACTTACTACTTTGTACTTATTACTTTTACTACATGGTAAAAACTTTATCTCCTTGATCCAAAAACTCATTTTCGATCACATCTTGTCCTGGATTCTACGCGTTCAAACTCACGTAGCTTGGTATTGAAACCTTCGCTGTCTTTAATGATGGCTACCCTTGCACTTCTTACAAATTCAATCAGTCCATAAGGTTGTAAAACCTCAATCAGTTTGTCGGTCTCTTCTCTATGTCCGGTGGTCTCAAAAACGGTATAGTCTTTTCTGATCACAACCACACGTGCACCATGTTCGCGCAATAGACGCTCTACCAATACTTTTTCTGCAATTTCGTCGGTAGGTACTTTGTAAAGTGCCATTTCTTGCCAAATGATATCCTGATTGGTATTGTAGTATACTTTCAAAACTTCGATCTGTTCTCGATCTGGCGGGCCAGTTTTCTTACTACATCTTCTACTTCGTGAATGACAATGTTAAAACGATGGATATGTTCAATTTCTGAAGGCGAAGTATTTAAACTTTCTATGTTGATCTTCCTTCTGGAAAAAATGATTGCAATCCGATTCAATAAGCCGATCTGATTTTCGGTATAAACCGTTATGGTAAACTCTTGTTTATTGTTTTCTGTGCTCATTGTCTGTTATTTTAATCTGATTTCACTTACGCTACATCCCTGTGGTACCATTGGGAATACATTGTTTTCTTTAGTTACCATTACTTCTAATAGGTAAGAACCTTTGTGGTTCAACATTTCGCTCAATGAGCTGACCAATTGATCACGCGATGAAACTTTTTTGCTGGCGATGTAATAAGATTCGGCCAGTTTCACAAAATCAGGACTGGTAATGTCAACAAATGAATAGCGTTTTTCGTTAAATAGTTCTTGCCATTGACGTACCATACCCAAAAATCTATTGTTCAGGATCAAGACTTTTACATCGATGCCACTTTGCATAATGGTACCCAGTTCCTGTAAAGTCATCTGGAAACCACCATCGCCAATTACGGCTACTACCGTTTTGTTTGGTGCGCCAAATTTTGCACCAATGGCTGCTGGTAAACCAAAACCCATCGTACCTAAACCACCAGAGGTAATATTGCTACGGGTATTGTTAAACTGGGCATAACGGCAAGCTACCATTTGGTGCTGGCCAACATCGCTTACAATAATGGCTTCGCCTTTGGTCAAGATGTTCAACTGGTTCATCACTTCGCCCATGGTTAGTTCATCTCCAGTTGGATTTAACTCTTCATGGATGACAGCATCAACTTCGGCTTTGGTAAATTCCCTGAATTTTGCCAACCACTCAGGGTATGTTTTCTCTTCTACCAGTTGGGTAAGTAGGGGTAAGGTATCTTTACAATCGCCCCAAACTGGTACATGGGCCTTTACATTTTTATCAATTTCTGCAGGGTCGATATCTAGATGAACCACTTTGGCCTGTTTGGCATATTTGTCTAAACGACCAGTTACACGGTCATCAAAGCGCATACCGATGGCAATCAATACGTCACATTCATTGGTTAAAACATTTGGGCCATAATTTCCATGCATCCCCAACATACCCACATTGAGTTCGTGGTCTGTTGGAATTGCACCTGCCCCTAAAATTGTCCAGGCTGCCGGAATGCCACTTTTTTCGACAAAAGCCTTGAATTCTTTTTCGGCCTTGCCCAATAAAACCCCCTGACCAAACAAGATAAATGGTTTTTGGGCCTGATTGATCAAGGCAGCGGCTTCGCTGATGTATTCCTTACGGATATTTGGTTTTGGCCTGTAACTGCGGATATGGTTGCAAGGAATATAACCTTCATAATTGAACAATTGCAGTTGTGCATTTTTGGTAATGTCAATCAATACTGGTCCCGGTCTGCCACTACGCGCAATGTAAAATGCTTTGGCCAAAACACTAGGATCTCATTCGCATCTGTAACCTGGTAATTCCATTTGGTTACGGGTGTAGTAATGTTGATTACATCTGTTTCTTGGAAAGCATCGGTACCCAAAAGGTGTGCAAAAACCTGTCCAGTAATACAAACTAATGGAGTGCTATCTATCTGGGCATCAGCTAGTCCGGTTACCAGATTTGTGGCGCCTGGCCCACTTGTAGCAAACACTACACCCACTTTGCCAGAGCTGCGGGCATAGCCTTGTCCGGCGTGGATACCACCTTGCTCATGGCGTACTAAAATATGTTGTAATTTCTCTTTATAATCGTAAAGTGCATCATAGATTGGCATAATTGCTCCACCTGGATAACCAAAAATGACATCCGTTCCTTCGGCAATCAATCCTTCTAATAATGCTACAGACCCACTCACTTCTACAAAAGTTTTGGTTTGGGGTTGGCTTGCTACTTCTTGTTGTACAGTTTCCATAGTTTTAAGCTTCATCGGTTACACAGCCTTCGGCTGCAGTGGTTACGGTTCTGGCGTATTTATACAAAACACCTTTTTTAACTTTTAATGCTGGCTGTTGCCATTTTGCTTTTCTTGCTGCGATAATTTCATCGCTCACTTTTAGAATGATGCTGTTTGTTTTGGCGCTGATCTCAATCCTGTCTTCATCTTCTACAAAGGCGATCAAACCCCCATCAAAATATTCAGGGGTGATGTGCCCGACGACAAAGCCGTGGGTACCGCCACTAAATCGTCCATCTGTAATCAGGGCTACGCTGCTGCCTAAACCAGCACCATAAATGGCCGAAGTTGGTTTGAGCATTTCTGGCATTCCAGGTGCGCCTTTCGGACCTACATCGCGGATCACCACTACATCGCCAGCTTTTACCCTTCCGCTAGAAATACCCGCAATCAGTTCATATTCGCCATTAAATACCCTTGCTGGTCCTTCAAAGAATTCGCCTTCTTTACCACTGATCTTGGCAACACTTCCGCCTTCGGCCAAGTTGCCGTACAAAATTTGTAAGTGACCAGTTGCTTTGATAGGGTTTTCACTTGGGAAGATAATTTTTTGCTCATCGAAGTCCAGATCTGGAATTTCTGCTAGATTTTCTGCTATGGTTTTTCCGGTTACGGTTAGGCAATGACCATGCAACCAGCCTTTTTTAAGTAGGTATTTCATTACAGCTGGTACACCACCAATTTTGTGGAGGTCTTCCATCATGTATTTGCCACTCGGTTTCATATCGGCCAAAACTGGGATACGGTTACTAATGGTCTGGAAATCGTCTTGTGTAAGCGGTACGTCTACACTTTTGGCCATGGCAATCAAATGCAGTACAGCATTGGTTGATCCACCTAAAACCATGATGGTAACGATGGCATTTTCGAAAGCCTCACGTGTCATGATATCGCTTGGCTTGATGTCTTTTTCTAACAATATTTTTATCGCTTTACCAGCAGCTAAACATTCTGCTTTTTTCTCCTCGCTCAACGCGGGATTGGAAGACGAAAAAGGTAAGCTCATGCCTAAAGCTTCTACTGCGGCAGCCATGGTATTGGCCGTGTAAATACCACCACAGGCACCAGCACCTGGACAGGCATGTTTAATGATCTCTTTAAAATCGATATCGTCTATTTGTCCGGCAATCTTTTTGCCCAAAGCCTCGAAAGCCGATACAATGTTCAGGTCTTCACCTTTGTAATGACCAGGTTTGATTGTGCCGCCATATACCATAATAGATGGGCGATTTAAACGGCCCATGGCCATTACAGAACCTGGCATATTTTTATCACAACCCGGAATGGTGATCAAACCATCATAATATTGGCCACCACAAACCGCTTCGATCGAATCGGCAATAATGTCACGGCTCACCAGAGAGTAACGCATGCCTGCTGTACCATTGCTCATTCCGTCGCTTACCCCTATGGTGTTGAAAATTAGACCTACCAGATCATTAGCCCAGACCCCTTTTTTTACCACTTGTGCCAAATCGTTCAAGTGCATGTTACAGGTGTTTCCATCGTAGCCCATGCTGGCAATACCCACTTGTGCTTTTTCCATATCGGCATCGGTTAAACCAATTCCGTAAAGCATGGCTTGTGCTGCAGGTTGGGTAGGATCTTGTGTAAATGTTTTACTGTATTTGTTTAATTCCATTTTCTGGTAAGTCTAAATTTTATAATGGTTTCGTTTTTTTAAGCATAAAAAAAACCGTCTCTTTTGAAGGCGGTTTTCGGTATTTGTATATTTTTTATTATACGCAACTTCGTCCACCTCTTGTAAAAGAAATGACAATAATAATGTTGCTAATAATGTTTGTTCTAAGATTCATGTCCTGGACGTTGAGCCACAAACATACTAACAAATTAAAAAAAACAAAGAACTATTTGATATTAATATTTATTTCATGCCGAACTTGGTCTAGCATTGATCTTGAGCGCGTACCCCGAATTAACATCAGGAGAAGGAAAGGTTGTTTTTTGTTAGATGATGACCTCGTAATTTACTTTCTCCAATACTAGGTTTTTATAAGCCCTTTGCATGGTAGAACCAATACTATCGCTCCATTTTTGTCTAAAAACAACATCGTCTATTGTGTGGATACCAATAATTTCTGCAGCGGTACCACAAAAGAAAGCGCTATCGGCGTTTTTAAGTTCGGCTACGCTGATTGGTTTTTCTATCACCTCGATGTCCAATACTTTGCAAAGCTCAATTACGGTGGCACGTGTAATACCTGCTAAAATATTTCCCAAAGCAGGGGTGTATAACTTGCCGTTTTTCTCGATAAAGATGTTGGCACCTGGACCCTCGGCAATATTTTCGTTCATGTCTAACAGTAGGGCTTCGTCAAAACCTTTTTGTTTGGCATCTGTAGTAGCCAAGATAGAGTTCACATAGTGGCCACTGATCTTTGCTTCAACAAAGGTTGATTTTGGGTTTGGTCTTTGAAAAGGAGAAATGCATACCTTTAATTGTTTATCGCCCAGATAAGCTCCCCATTCCCAAGCACAGATCATGATGGAAGCTTCTTGTGGCGCAATTAAGGTCATGTTAGGCTCGCAATACACCAACGGACGGATATAGGCATCCTTAAAATTGTTCAATTCTAACAATCTATAGGTCTGTTTGATCAGTTCATTGTTGTCCCATGGGTAGGGGATATTGACCAGTTCGCAAGAACGTTGCAATCTTTCAAAATGCTCCCTGATCTTGAAGATACGTGTAGCATTGTGTGTTTTGTAGGCCCTAATCCCTTCAAATGCGGCTAAACCATAATGTAATGACTGGCCGTACAAATCGGTTTTGGCATCTTGTGCCTTTACAAACCGACCGTTAAGATAAATTACTGTGCTTGAGTTGTAATATTGCATTTTTTCCTATTTAAAAAAAGCGTCCCTTTTTAATTGGGACGCTTCGGTATATCGTGAGTATTAAATCATCATTTTATAGCGACCCCTGCTGCTTACTTAGCAGCAGAATAATAACAATAAGAATGACAGTTAGTGCTGCGATGTGAGCGGCTCTAAATGTGGTACTTAGATTTAAAATTCTTGGGTTATGCATTGCTGTTGTTTTATAAAAACCAATTTAGTTTTTGGTTCATAAACAATCAATAGCAATTAAAAAATAAATGAAAAAAAATATAATGCTGATATTTTTAAATATTCAGAATATAATATTGAATATGTTGGATTGTTCCGTCTATAACGTGGTGATAAGTAGACTAAATATGATTTCGGTATTTGGTATGTTTATTATGCTTGCATTATAATTTCGCAATATTCTGCCTAAAATTTACAAATTGATATAAAAATTTGAAAAAACAAGGCCATTTTAATGTGCTTGTTTTGGATATCATAAAGGTCACTTGCGTTGCTTATTTTTAGCAAAAATACTTTTGATTAAATGAGCGCACTTAAAGACATCTTAGCGAAGAAAACAGATAGCCAATTGAGATATTATATAGACCATGTAGATAAACATACCGATGAAGCGGTGAGGGTAGCTTTAGCCGAACTACAGCTGAGAAATGCCGAATTGCCCGATGATATCGTTGATGTAGTGGAACTTAAGCTACGAGAGAAAGCGGCTATCAAGATTGAAGAGAAAAAAAGCTGGGATACTTATATGGTACAGGATGAGGTGTCCCCTCATTTTTATTCGCAAAGGGCTATTTATGTTTTTTCCATCCTGTTCTCTGTGTTTTTTGGTTCATTTTTATTGGCCGCCAATTTAAAAACAATAGGAAAATCAAGATTTACGGTTATGCTATATGGATTTGCTTATTCTGTAATTACAATACTAGTAGGAGAATATATACAAGTAAATTTTTTCTATGCCTTCATTGCAAACTCAATAGGCGTAATGATCATGCAAGCACTTTTTTGGGATAGGCTGATTGGAAAAGAAATTAAATACAATGCAAAACCAATATGGAAACCTTTGATCATTGGGGTTTTAATAAGTGCTATTGTAATAATCTTGATGATTTACGGTGCTGATAAGGCATAAAAAAAGCCTCGATGAACATCGAGGCTTTTTTATGGATTTTGTAACAACTTAAGCAACAACTGCTTCTGCCAATACAATAATTTTATTGTCCAGAACTTCCACTACGCCACCTTTAATGTTAAAGATTTCTTCGCTTGTGGTGCTTTTAATAATTACCGGACCATCTTCTAAAGTAGAGATAATAGGAGCGTGGTCTTTTAAAATCTGAAAAGAACCTAAAGTTCCTGGAACGGTAACTGCTGTTACTTCGCCTTCGAAAACTTTTTTATCTGGAGTTAATATTTCTAAATTCATTTCTTTTAGTAGTTAGTATTTAGTAATTAGTAGTTAGACCAATCCACTAAATAAATTAATGAGGTAGTACTTAGGCTAAAGAGTTTTTCTATATACTAAGTACTAACTACTATGTACTAATTTGATTCTGCTAATAATTTTTTACCTTTTTCGATAGCTTCTTCAATGCTACCAACCAAGTTAAATGCAGCTTCTGGATATTCATCAACTTCACCATCCATGATCATGTTAAATCCTTTGATGGTATCTTTAATGTCAACCAAAACACCTTTTAAGCCTGTAAACTGCTCAGCTACGTGGAAAGGTTGAGATAAGAAACGTTGAACACGACGTGCACGAGATACCACTAATTTATCTTCCTCAGATAATTCGTCCATACCTAGAATCGCGATGATATCTTGTAATTCTTTGTAACGTTGTAAAGTTTCTTTCACACGTTGAGCCGTGTTATAGTGCTCATCGCCCAATACTGCTGGAGAAAGGATACGTGAAGTAGAATCCAATGGATCTACCGCAGGATAGATACCTAACTCGGCAATTTTACGTGAAAGTACAGTAGTGGCATCTAAGTGGGCAAATGTTGTTGCCGGAGCCGGGTCAGTTAAATCATCCGCAGGTACGTAAACGGCCTGTACTGAAGTAATTGAACCACGTTTAGTTGAAGTAATACGCTCTTGCATCAGACCCATCTCTGTAGCCAAGGTTGGTTGGTAACCTACCGCTGATGGCATACGACCTAATAGCGCCGATACCTCAGAACCTGCCTGCGTAAAACGGAAAATGTTGTCAACGAAGAAAAGGATGTCTTTTCCAGCGCCTTCGCCATCACCATCACGGAAATATTCAGCAACTGTTAATCCTGATAAAGCTACGCGAGCACGTGCACCAGGAGGCTCGTTCATTTGACCGAATACCAATGTTGCTTTAGATTCTTTTAATTTTTCAGTGTCAACAGACTTTAAGTCCCATCCACCTTTTTCCATTGAATGAAGGAAATCGTCACCATAGTTGATTACACCAGATTCGATAAACTCACGCAACAAATCGTTACCCTCACGTGTACGCTCACCAACACCCGCAAATACTGATAAACCAGCATAAGCTTTAGCGATGTTGTTAACCAACTCCATGATCAATACCGTTTTACCTACACCCGCACCACCAAACAAACCGATTTTACCACCTTTTGCATAAGGCTCTAATAAATCGATAACTTTAATACCTGTAAAAAGTACTTCAGTTTCAGTAGATAGGTCTTCGAAACGAGGAGGAGCGTTGTGGATTGGACGACCGCCAGTTTTATCAACAGCAGTAATCCCATCAATTGCCTCTCCAACTACGTTAAACAAACGACCTTTGATTTGATCACCAACAGGCATTTTGATAGGAGAGCCAGTGTCTAATGCTTCCATACCACGTACCAAACCATCTGTAGAATCCATCGCGATGGCACGTACACGGTCTTCACCAAGGTGTTGTTGAACTTCAAGAACGATCTTTTGTCCGTTTTCTTTAGTAATCTCTAATGCAGAGAAAATTTTAGGTAAATGGGCATCGTTAGCAAAACTTACGTCAACTACCGGTCCGATCATCTGCGCTATTTTTCCAATGTTAGGCATATATTGTTTTTGGTAAAATTATAAAAATCAAAATGTTAAAGGCGTTTTTCAACGCTTGTATTTCGGTCTGCAAAGCTAAGAGTTTTCCATTAAAATTTTATATATAAATAAAAAGTTTTTCCACAGTTTTTAAAACGGTAATTTAGCTGTTATGAAAACCGTATTAGTAACAGGCAGTAATGGGCTTTTAGGGCAGAAAATTACTGAAAAAATTTTAAAAGAAGGTGGTGTCAATCTAATTGCCACAGCCAAGGGCGAAAACCGTTTTCCTATTAAGGAAGGCTACTTATATACCGAAATGGATATCCTTGATCCTGAGGCTGTAAAAAAAGTAATCGAGCAACATAAACCTGATGCCATTATCCATACTGCCGCAATGACCAATGTGGATACCTGCGAAGACCAAAAAGAACTGGCTTATCAATTGAATGTTGAAGCAGTACAAACCTTGGTTGTACTTTGTGAAGAGCACAACATCCAACTGGTACACCTTTCTACCGATTTTATTTTTGATGGAGAGAATGGGCCTTACGATGAATTGGCATCACCAAATCCATTGAGCTATTACGGAGAGACCAAGCTGAGGGCCGAAGAGGTGATCAAAAACTCGAAGGCAAAATGGGCGATTTTGCGTACCATTATTGTATATGGTATTGTAAGTGATATGAGCAGGAGCAATATTGTGCTTTGGGCAAAGGGTGCATTAGAAAAAGGTAATCCTTTAAATATTGTAAACGACCAATGGCGCATGCCTACTTTGGTCGAAGATTTAGCCGATTGTTGCCTTTTGGCCATAGATCATGATGCACATGGCGTATATAACGCATCTGGTAAGGATATGATGAGTATTGCTGAACTGGTGGCTAGGGTTGCAGATTTTTGGAATTTAGATAAAACATTGATCAATGAAGTGAGCGCAGCTACCCTAAACCAAACAGCCAAACGGCCAGCCAGAACTGGATTTATTTTAGACAAATCAATGACTGAATTAAATTATCATCCGCATAGCTTTGAAGAAGGATTGGAGATCCTAGATCAACAATTAAAGAAAAGAGATCGCTAGTTCATTTGTCATTGGTTCATTGGGTAAGTCATGGTTAAATATAAATGAACAAATGATACTAATGAACAGATGAACCAATGAACTCCAGATTTTACATTTAAATATTAATTATATGTCATTACAAGTAGGGGATAAAGCCCCAGATTTTAAATTGTTCAGTACAGAACTAAAAGAAGTATCGTTAGCAGATTATAAAGGAAAGAAATTGGTAGTCCACTTTTTTCCAATGGCATTTACAGGAACCTGCACTACGCAATTGTGTACCATGAGAGATAGCTTCGGTTATTACGAAGGGATGAATGCAGCTGTAGTAGGGATTTCGGTAGATTCACCTTTTACATTAGCCAAATTTAAAGAAGAACAAGCTTACCAGTTTCCGTTGTTGTCTGATTTTAACAAAGAGGCCGCTCAGGCTTATGGTGCTTTTTATGATGAATTTGTATTCAATTTAAAAGGTGTAGCTAAAAGAGCTGCCTTTGTGATCAACGAAGAAGGCGTGATCAGCTATGCTGAAGTTTTGGATGTAGCTACCGATCTGCCAGATTTTGAAGCCATCAAAAAGGTAGTTAGCGCTTAAACCTGCTATTGTTCTTAATTTGTGGTTAACATCAAAATAGTTTAACAGGCAAAAAACTAAGTAGTTATCTCATTGGCTGCTTAGTGAATTTGAATTATTATATAAAAAAATTGTTAAATTGGATTTCAAGCATTACTTTTGCAGTCCGTTAACCATACGAAGATGCATTTGTAGCTCAACTGGATAGAGCATCTCACTACGGATGAGAAGGTTTGGGGTTCGAATCCCTACAAGTGCACAGATATTAAAAAAGCCTTTCAGCCACCAGGCGGTGAGGCTTTTAAATTTTAAAGCCAACCTTAATGCTAAATTTTGTTCTCTTTGGCCCTCCAGGTGCAGGTAAAGGCACCCAATCTCAGAAACTGATAGACAAATATCAGTTGGTACACATTTCTACAGGAGATCTTTTTAGAGCACACATTAAAAACCAAACTGCCTTAGGTAAACGTGTAAGTCAGTTGATTGCTGATGGAGAATTGGTTCCTGATAAGATTACGATTGACATGTTGGAGGAAGAAATTGATAGAAACCCAGATGCAAAAGGATTTGTATTTGATGGTTTTCCAAGAACCATTCCCCAAGCAGTAGAATTGGATAAGTTCTTAGAAAGTAAAGGGAGTAAGATTGCAGGCGTAATTGCTTTAGATGTTGATAAAGACGAGTTGACCAAACGCGTGGCACAACGTCAAAAAGAAACAGGTAGGGCAGATGATCAGGCAGATAAGTCGCAAAAAAGAATTGATGAGTATTTTAACAAGATCATTCTGGTATTGCCTTATTATGATGAGCAGAAAAAATTGACTAAAGTAAACGGTATCGGTAACATCGATGACATTTTTAACAATCTGTGCGCTGTTATTGACCAATATTAAAATATAATCAGGATAAAGGATAGCGGGAAAGATTGTTCAGTTCTTCCCGCTTTTTTGTTTTAAAATAAGTTGTTATGTCACAGGAATCAAATTTTGTAGATTACGTAAAAATATGTTGTCGTTCTGGTAAAGGGGGCGCAGGTTCTGCACATTTGCATCGCGACAAGCTGACCTCAACAGGTGGGCCAGATGGAGGGGATGGAGGTAGAGGCGGACATATCATCTTAAAAGGAAATTCCCAATTTTGGACCTTGCTCCACCTTAAATACCGCAAGCACATTATTGCTGAAGACGGAATGAGTGGTGGAAGTAGTCAGAAAACTGGCAAAACCGGAGCTGATGAAATCTTGGAAGTACCATTGGGCACCATTGCCCGTGATGCCGAAACAGGAAATATCTTATTCGAAATTACAGAAGATGGTGAAACAAAGATCTTAACACCTGGCGGTAGAGGTGGATTAGGCAATTGGCATTTTAAAACGCCAACCATGCAAACCCCACGTTTTGCACAACCTGGCGAACAGGGAAAAGAAGAATGGATGGTGTTGGAATTAAAGGTATTGGCCGATGTAGGTTTGGTGGGTTTCCCAAATGCGGGTAAATCAACTTTACTTTCTATACTATCTGCAGCAAAACCAGAAATTGCCGACTATCCTTTTACAACCTTGGTACCTAATTTGGGCATTGTTTCTTATCGCAACGGAAAATCTTTTGTGATGGCAGATATTCCGGGATCATTGAAGGGGCCTCAAAAGGAAAAGGTTTAGGTTTTAGATTTTTGCGCCATATTGAACGTAATTCAGTACTGCTTTTTATGGTGCCAGCCGATACCAGCAGAAGCATCAAAGAAGAATATGAAATCCTTAAAAATGAACTCCAGCAGTTCAATCCAGAATTGATGCAAAAACCCCATTTGTTGGCCATCACAAAATCCGACATGTTGGATGAGGAACTCAAAGCAGAGATGAAGGCTGATCTACCTAATCTACCTTTCATCTTTATCTCGGCTGTTGCCCAACAAGGGATAACAGAGTTGAAAGATATGTTGTGGAAAGCCATTAACGAATAATCAATCCAAATTCTTTTCTAGCCAAAAGCTGATTTCATTAGGATAATTTGAGCGAATAAAAAAAAAGTTGGCAACATGGCCAACGCTTTTTTAGCTAAAACATAGGTATAACTACGAGATTACCCTATCCTTAACCTTAGTAGCAGGATTTCCTTGATAGATGCCATAAGGCTCAAGACTCTTTGTGGCCACAGCCCCAACGGTTAACACTGCATGAGATTTTAACGTAATGCCAGGACATACAATTGCTCTTGCTCCAACCCAGGCTCCATTCGCTATGGTGATCGGTTTTGTAATCAGGTCGAAGCCAGTTTTTTTATAATCGTGGTTACCAGTTAAGAGCATGGCCTCTTGAGAGATGCAAGCATTGCTGCCAATGGTAACTTGTGCCAGATTCTCTATCCTGCATTCAGCAATCCACGAATGGTCGCCAATGGTCAATTTCCAAGGATAATGCACATAAAGTCCAGGTTTGATTCGAACATCCTTTCCAATTTTGGCCCCAAACATCCTTAATATCAATACGAGAATGGAACTGAATGGAATAATACCCGAACGCACAAATATCACACTTATAAAATACCAGCAAATGATTTTTAATGAGGATGCACCTGCATCAAATCCTTGCTTATCAAAATTTTTTTGAAGTTGGGTTTCCTTATTCAATTTTAGCTCCGGTTTCTTTTTTGGCAATCAATTGGGTATTCTTTTTTATCCAGTAGTATAAGAGTACAAATACACAGATGTAAACGATGATATTGAAAACCTCGTGATGGTAGGTGAAATTTCTTCTCTGCGATTTGAAAAAGCCTAACAATACGCCTAATGCAGCTATTCTTGCTACATTTAACAAATAAATCATGATGATACCAATTGCCAATAACCTGAATTTAGCTTTGAGCTTGGCAGGAAAGGCAATGACAAATGCAGCGAGAAAACTCATTACACCTAGACCCAAACAGGCGTAGTTGATCCGCAACCATGGCCCATCAACCACCATAATATCCGATTGGTTATAGATCGCATAAAAACCAAATAATTTAATGATCCAAACCGCTGGCAAGATCAATGCCGATTTTAATGCTTGTATATAATTGAAATGGCTGGCAAAATATTCATTGTAAAATCTACCTCCTTCGCTCATTACACTATTCATGAAAAGATTACCCTGACTAAAGAGTAGGTAACAGACCAAAAGTTTTACAACAAATATGATGGCTGCTTTATTCGCCTTTTTTTTATCATCTAAAGATTGTTCCATAATTGAGCGTATTATTTGTTCAATGAATTTACATCATTTGACTTTAATATTTCTTTAATTTTTACATCGACGATTAGTCTGAACCAAAAGCCTTGTAAAAAATGGAATAAAATGCCATTAGAACCATCCAGAATTCCTAACCTAAAGAACAATCTATACGTAAAATAGAGGAATGGCCTTAGACCCAATGGCATTTTCCACCACATTTTTTTTAACCAGGCAATTCTTTCATCTGGGCTTCCCCAAAATTTAGGTTGTACAGTTTGGTTACGCAGATTGCCTAACCTCTCTACTTCTTCTTGTGCGGTTAGGTCGCTATATCTGTTATGTTTGGCTATCCAGAAACTGATCTTGTTCTCTTTTAGGTTTTCTTCAGTGATATGACCTTTTTTCCATACCTCAGTTTGCCCAGGCACCACAAATCGGTGGTCCATGTTTTCGTTTAGGTCTGAATAGCCTACAGATGTCCTGAACATTTTAAGCAAATATTTAGGATAAAAGCCCCCATATTTGATCCATGTACCCTTGAAATAATTTTTTCTGTTGAAATAAATGCCATTCACATGGCTAAAATTATCGCTTTTGAAATCTTGCAACATGACGAAAAGTTCGGGAGTTACAATCTGATCGGCATCGAGGCCAATGATCCAAGGAGTTTCAATATCGAAGTTTTTAAGGGCAAAATCCCATTGTTTGGGATGGTTTTCAAACGCATTCGTTTTAACCTCAGCCTTATATTTTTCTGCTATTTTTAATGTGTCATCAGTACTACCTGAATCAAGAATGTAGATTCTCGCATTTAATCCCGCAATCGACTCTAAAAGGCGAGGTAAATGTATTTCCTCATTAAATGTTAAGATAATGAAACTAAATTCTTTGTTCATGTATTATATCTTGGCTTTAATGATCATCGATTTCCAAAGATAGGGTATTCGACCACAGCCTACAAAATCAGTAACAGTAAAGCCCTGTTCTACGAGCAGTTGGGTCAATGTGCTTTTAGACCATAATTTGATATGTCCACCATCCCATAGCGGATTTGCATGACTGTCCCATTTGCCAAAAAGTGAAAGCATTACATTTTTAAGATAGCCATGGTAAGGTGTAGTTAAAATCAACTCTCCACCACCATTTTTCATTAATATCTTTTTACAGAACTGGATGAATTTTCTGGGGTCATATAAATGTTCGATCACTTCGGTGGCTGTTACCGTATCAAAAGTGAGCTGGGCAAATTTATCAGGCAATTCATCAGTAGACAGATCTTGGAGGGCAAATCGGTCGGCCGAAAACTGTTGGGCCATTTTTATTCCACTTTCAGAGGCATCAGTGCCATAGGCATTAAAGCCTTTTTCTACAAACAATTTCACCAGAGCGCCGTTGCCACAACCTACATCAAGTACGGTTTTGTTGATTTGTTTATCCAACAAATTAAGCACCGGAGCAGCAATATATCCATGCACATAGGTTGCTCCTGTATGGTTAAAGCCATAATCTTTATAATCTGCCATCAGCTAATGTTTTGATAAAGTTTAATGTATTTATTAATTAATGTTGTTGAATTGAAATCTTCTAAAATAATCCCTGGGGCAGTTTCCCTGATCTTTAGCCTCACATCTTCTTTTTCGTACGATAAATTCAGTTGTGCAGTAATATCTGAAATATTCAAGTTACTGATCCAACCTAAATTTTTCTCTTGTACATAATCAAACAGACCTACTTGATCAGACAATAAAACAGGAGTGCCCATGCTTAAACTTTCAATCACCACATTGGCAAAGTTCTCGTTATAAGAAGTAAGTACCAAGAGATCGTGTTTAGCCATTAATTCGAACTTCTCCTTGTTGTTGACCTGACCAATCCATTTGATTTGATCTGAGATATTAAGCTCCAAGGCTTTACGTTTTAAGCTTTCTACATAACTGTTTTCTCCAGAACCCGCAATGGTCAGTTCCCAAATAAAGTTTACACTGGCTAAAGCATCCAGCAACAGTTCTAATCCCTTTTTTTCTTCTATCCTTGAAAGGAATATAAGTTTAAACATTGATTTAGGGGCAAGCGTCGGCTGCGGGTTGTTTGCTTTAAGAATAGGGAAATTGACCAGATTAGGAATAATGGTTATACTTTTTGGTTGGATAATGGCCAACACATCTTGTTTTTCTTTCTCACTAGTTACGTGGACGTGACAGTATCTGAGCAAATTTTTGCCGATGGTGTTATGAATGATCGATTTAAAACCTGCATTTCTGTTTCCAGCAGTGTAATTGGTTAACATACCCCTTGGCGATAACACCACAGGAACATTATACCATTTGGCCAAGGCACAACTAAAGATGGATACCAAATTCCACCAAGCATGGATATGTACTACTAAATGGAGTTGAGTATATGACCTGATTTTTTTTCTTAATCCTGATAGTAAAGCAGGCGAAAAATGAGTATGGTCTTTTGTTAATCTTTTGAAATAGGTAACATCAACGCCATCAACCTTGGCGGGCTTGTTAGGTTCAACATCGAGTTCTGTTTTGCCGTTTGCAGTTGTAGTGAGCACTTCAGTGTCAACGTTGGCTTCAACTAAAGCTTCGCAAAGCTTGCTTACCGACATGGTAGGCCCACCATAGATGTAAGCTGGTTTATATGCTGCTGTGATCTGCAGTACTTTTATAGACATTCAGTTCGGTTAATGTATTCGACCTTTTGAGGATCCAAAAAATGGCCATCATGGCAAGGTATCCATAAAATATATTGTTCACTAAAAACTCAAAGTTGTTACCTCGCCATAAATTTTGAAAAATGGCATTAAACATCACAATACAGCCTAATTCATAGCCGCCAAATAATTCTTCGGCCTTATTGCACATCCATTGGGTAATCCAGCCATATAAAAAAATAGAAATAAATACACCAATCAAACCAGCACTTACATAACCGTCTACTACAGGTCTGGTTTTAGCTGAAACTGTAGATGTTTGATAAGCCACACCAGCTTCATATACCCTTTCCATTGAAACAGTCTCCGTTACAAATTTACCAGGCCAAAGAGCTCGTGGAATAATAGCCAATACAGAGTTTTTTGCAATTTCTAAACCATAATACCCACGCTCTTTGGGAATATGTTTCACAAAAGTGGTAAACATACTGATCTCACTTAGCCTATTGGTTAAAAAGGTCCAGTTGGTTTCCTGTATTACTGGGGCCTCGTTATTTAATAAGGCATCAAATGCTTCTTGTCTAGCTTGTGCAGCCGATTTTTGACCAGACCAAGATTGCGATCTTACAATATTTGCAAAAGTTGGAAGGATATATAATAGAATATAAACCGTTGGAATGGCTAAGGTAAGGATTACTCTTTTGTAATACGGATAGAGCAAAAAGCTGATGATGATCACGTTGATAATGATACTTTCCTTATAACCAGTTAACGTTGAAGCCAAAAAATTGAATACGAACAAGCCACCACCGAAAATCATATAGCCTGTTTTTCTTTGTACCAAACCCCTTACCAATACCAATGCACTACAAGTAATGGAGATGTTGATCAACCCATAAGAAAACTGATGGATACTGGAAATTCTTGAAGTAACACCACCTAAAATATAACTTACCACACATAACCAGATCAAAAAGAAATCTAAATTTAAGTTGAGCTTATGTTTAATTACCGGAAATTGTTTGATCTGTACAATCATACCTGTAACTAGTGCGGCATGGGCCAGTAAAGACAAACGTTGACATTTGGCAATGGCATAGGTTTGCTCATTTACCTTAAAAGGCAGGTAACTTATTTTGTTAAAATATTCATATCCGAGATGGTCCAAAAAATAAAAAATAGAGGTACAGCACATAAACCCTGCAAAAATTAATTGCACCAATACAATGGGGCGCATGATCTGTTTGGTAAATGGTAAGTCCAATGGGATAAACCTCTGTTTGGAAAACAAGGTCCAATAAAAAATGAAGAAGGAACCCAACCAGGCAACGAGATAAGAAACAATAGGGTCTATTTGAACAACTACAGAAATGATCCATGGAATATAGATCAATATCAATATCTTCTGTTTGGATTGGTTTTGGGTACTATCTGTTAACATATTTGGAAATGGCACTTACCTGTTGTTCAAAGCTCCAGTTTTGGATAGCCTTGAAAGCATTTTGGCCATTGTTTTTTAGTATGACTTTATCTTTTGTTAAAGCTATTAATTTTTGTGACAAATCTGTTAGATCTCCACTTTTAAAAATAGCACCTGTATCTTTTGTCACCAAATCTATCGCACAACCAACCTTGTCTGAAACCAATGCTACCTTACCCGCCGCCATTGCCTCATTTACGGCTAGGCCCCACGTTTCTCCAGGTCCTTTAGAGGGAAGACAAAATAGGTCACAGGCTTGATAGACTACTGGCATTTGTGTCTGATTTTGAAAGCTCATAAAATGCACATTGCCTAATTGGTCATTTTCCACCTTTAGCTTTAGCTGCTTTTCCAATACGCCATTACCCACAAACAGTAAATGGATGTGTGGAGCATTGATTTGCTTAAAAGCAGCTAACAACAGTTCTGGGTTCTTTTTCGGTTCTAACTTCCCTGCAAATAAGATAAGGATGTCTTCTTCGTGAATATTTAATTCTTTTCTTAATTGGTCGGCTTCAGCTTTTCTACTGATCGCAAAACGCGCATTGTCGATAGCATGTGGCGCAAAAACCAATTGTTTTTCCTTCAAACCATATTTTTTGAAATAGGCTTTATTTGCACTGCCCACATAAAATGCCGTATCCACATGTTTGTATACCCATCTTAAAAAGATACTTCTTATAATGTTTTTAAAGCCTGGTTGTTGGTCTAATAAAGTAGAATCCCCCCTAAAGTATACAGGTATCTTACCTTTGAAATGTCGCATTATTTTCAAATGGCTTTTATTGGCCCAACCGTAAACCAAAACCGCATCAGGCTTAAAGGTTTTGATCTGGGCAATGGCATTGGGGTTGATGATGCCCTTAAAATGATGGGTACCTTTATCTGTAGCTACGTTCTCTAAAAACTCATGGTCATAACCATCAGTTAATGGGATGTCCCAAGTGATGTTTTGCTTAAAACCATGATCGTATTTGTTCATTACCTGGTCGCCACTCGTATAAAATACTTTCACTTGTATCTTTTTAGACAGGAGTTTAAATACAGGTGCATAATACTGTATGGGATGCGTAGCGATGATGGCAATTTTCTTCATTTTTTACTTGCTCTTGGAGGTGTTGGCCAAATCACTGCTGATGACGATCTCAAATACTTCAACTTGTTTTTTTGTTAAAAAAGAAGCAGTGTAAGGATCAAACTCCGACCACTTTGTTGTTGGTATACTTTTATCCCTTATTTTTTTTAGATAGTCTTTTATGGTATCAAACGCAATACCGGCATCTTGGTCAAGGGTCATCAGTTGCCCCGCATTGCATTTTTTTAAAATGGTTCCCGCACTACTTTCGGGATGGAAGATGCCCAGTAATGGCTTTTTGGCAAGAATATAGGGATATAACTTTGAAGCGGTATAGGCAGAATCGTTTGAACCAATAATGAATAACCCATCAGCCTGTTGCATATTTTTAATACTCTGATAAAAACCAATCCTATTGGTATATTCTGTAACATAAGGAGCAACACCTATTTTTTCTGCAATGGGTAAAATGGTAGGTACACCCTTGCCTTTTGGGGCGTAGCTAGTACCAATAAAGTTAAAATGGATATTTTCGAACAGGGCTGGCTCTTGATCAAGGCCATATTTAAAGCCTTCTAACAAAACTTTAACTGCCTGTTGCATGTCATAACCACCACGGCCAATGTATACCAAATTGATACGGGTTGCTAATATTGGATAAGCCAAATCCAATAACTGGTCGTTCTGTTCCGCTATTTTAAAATCAAGATCGAAGGCACCAAAAGTAATCACCTCTGCAGGTTTATCTTTTAGTTGTGGATAGCGTTGTTGTAAGGTTTGGATATAGGTTCCAGAAACACTGATCAGGCCACCCACACTTTTCATGGCTATGGGTTCCAGATATTTGTTCAATCGGTAGGAAATCCAATATTTTTTAGGCCGCTCTGCCTTGGGTTTATCCTTGTAAAATTCAGAATGCCAAGGGTCTTGCATATCAATTACATAAGGTATACCAAACTTCTTTTGCCAATAAGCACCCAAAATACAAACTGGAAATTGCGTAGTAGAGAAGTAGATAAGAATCATATTTTTGTTGACGAAGCAATTGGTTTACTTTTTTACGATAAAACCATAAGGAGCGTAAGGCAATGCTACCCAAACCAAATTTACTCGTCCATTTTTTTGAAAGCGCACCAACTTTGTGTACAATACTCGATTTTGGAACAGATTGTAGCAATAATGGATCTTTAACCATATCTACATACTGCTCATCTACCATTACTACTTCAGCTTCCCATCCGTAAGTCTCAAAATAAGGTAAACTCATGCGTACGCGTTGCATGTCTGCTGCATTTACAGGAGGGAAATATGGGGAGATAATAAGGACGCGTTTCAATTGTTTGGATTAGCTAGTAAATGATTGATGATCGTAAGGAATTTCTCTTTTTCGGTCTCCCAATTTAGTATCTCCTCTGCGTAATTGGCAGCTTTAACCTGATGTTGGTTTAATAAAGTTTGATCTTCAATATAGGTTTTTATAATTGTGGCCAAATTAGACGGATTTTTCTTTTCATAGACCATTCCCATATTAGGATACATTGTCATAAAGCTTTTTTGTGCCGTTGTATCTGAGGCGACAATGGCCAAACCTGCTTGTGCATAAGTGAAAATCTTATTGCTCAATGCAATATCGTTATTGATAGAGAAACCTGGTTCGGTAGCAAGTCCGATATCATATTGGCTGGCAAATTGGGCAAGTTCGGTAGCTACGATTGGCGGATGGAAGATCAGTTGTGGAGGTTTAACAAAGTGAAGTGCTGCAATGAACTGCTCAAGTTCATTATTGACGTTTGGACTTAAAAAACCTAAGATATGGAACTCGATGACTTCCTGTTCAAGTATTTTAAGTGCAGCAATTACATCTTGTAAACCTCTTGATAAACCCACATTTTGAGAGAACCAGAATAATTTTAGAGGTACTGAACTTCTCGTCGTATTCGTCGGTGTCAATGTAACCTTTGGAAAGACATTTAATAGCGTAGTGAATTTTAGGGCAGGGTATAAAGCCTCATATCTTTTGGCAATTTCCGGACTACTGGTGGTTAAATAATCAGTTGATGGAAAATATTTATCCTCTATGTACTTTTTTAGACGGACATCTACATTGAGGTCGCTGTCACTCATTTCATATCGATGTAAATCTTCTGCATCAAAACCACATTTGACCTTAAATTTTTGTGCAGCCGAAACTGCTGCTGGTAAAGCGGCAAGATTATGGGCAATATAAAGTGTTGCACGGTTGCGTCTGGCTTCATGTAGGAGTTGAAAAGTACATCTCCCTATGGTCAGTTCGGCCAAACCATGGTTAAAACCCAATAATTGCACTAGTTTTTGGCCGATTTTTAGTTTGACCCTACTCCACCAATAAGCAGTCTTTTCTTTGATGGGATCACCACCAACTCTTATGGTTTTCCATTTTTTTTGAGGAAGTAACACCTTGTCAAGGTCAGTTCCCCATTCATTCCAATATTGGTAAATCACGGTTACCTCATATCCTGCTTCTACCAAGGCATCAGCTTCTTTAACCAACCTTGGATTTAAAGAGGGTTGACCCGAAGTAACCAGTACAATCTTTTTTGCAGTTAATCCCATCTGGTAGAGGCTATCAACGGATGGTTTTGTTTGATAAATAAAAAGTCAGACTGATACAAAGCATTGTCATAAGGCCTGCGCATCAATGTACAGATATCGTAGAGTATAAAGCCATGGCTTTTCATAAAATGGATAACTTCATCTACCAATGGTGCACCTTTATAGATGCCAAGTAGAGATACTTCAATCAATACCAATTGGGCCGATTGTAAGGTTTTGATACCTCCCTTTAATATTTCGAGCTCGTAACCCTGCGTATCTAGTTTAATCAAATCGGTTTTTTCAAATCTGGTATCTGCTACGATTTGGTCAAGTAATTGCAATTCTATCTGTTCAATTTTAGCATTGGTTTCATTATCCTCCTTAAAGACAGAACTTGCCGTTTCATAGATGTTAAAGGTTACATTTTTGGTTTCGGCACCAAGTAAGGCGATACGAAGTTCAGTATTTGGTATTTCATTTAATCTCTTAGAGAGGATGTCTTCTTTTGCTTTTTGTCCTTCGATCATTAAGATATGTGCCTTCGGAAATATGGCCGCAACTTCTAAAGCCCAATGCCCTTCATAAGCACCGATGTCTAAAATGTGCTGAGGTTCAAAACCTAATTCTTTTAGCCTTAACAGACTTGACGCTTGATTCGGAACTCCAAGTCTGTTCTTTAGATACTTGATGAACTTATTTGGAATTAACCGACTAATGATCATAGTTATGTTTTGCTAAAGGTTTAAGTAATCTTTTGTAATCACAGGCACATCAAACCTGGCGAGCGCTGTTGACCTACATTTGGCCCTATCTATATTGGCAATCTTTGGAATTGAAGCTAGCATTTCTGCTTTATTATTTACAATAAAACCGGTAATGTTTTCTTCGATGACTTCTGGAACAGAACCACGTTTAAAACCAATTACAGGGGTTCCACAGGCCATAGCTTCGGCCATTACCATTCCAAAAGGTTCATCCCATTCAATTGGGAACAATAAGGCTTTCGCCTTACCTAAGTAGTGGTTTTTCTGTTCGTCATTTAAAGCACCTAGATAGATGATCTGTTTACCATCAAATTTTGGTTCTAAAACTTCCTTAAAATAGGCATAATTATCGGGTGTATCGGGGATGTTGCCCCCAATCCAGAGTTTATTGCCTGTTTCTAGTGCTACTTCAATAGCGGTATGTAGTCCTTTTATTTTATCCAGCCTACCTAAAAACATAAATGGGGCATCTGCTGCTACATGTTCATTGAGTTGATAGGCGGAAAAATCAATGGCATTGTAAACTGTTTTCCAAACACCTGCCACGTTTCCTGTTGATACACAATAATCGCTACAGGCAGTGAACACCATGTTTTGATTGGGTAGGGAATTGATGAATCTGATTCCTTTTTGGGAAACTGGTCTACCATAGGTCATGATTTTTTTTGCAGCACTATTGGTAATGGGGAATAAGTAAGCTAAACGACCAAAATTATGGATAAGGTCAAAGTCTTTTCTTTTTGAAAATAAAAACCGCCATGCAAATACTAATTCCTTTGCCTTTTGCCATTTTGAGCGGTTAAGGTTGTTGATGCCAAAAGTATAGACCTTCCCCGAAATATTAGAATTAGGCCCTGCTAACAAACTCACTTCATGTCCCATTTTGGTATATTCTTCAGCAAACATATAAACCAAACGTTCATGTCCGCCATATAAGGGTGGTGGTACAGAGATACCCGGGTCCATCATTAATAATATTCTCATTTTGGGCTTTGTGCGTTGTTAGTTATTTGTGATCAGTTGCTTGTTGTTGGTTATTCATTTTTCCTTGATTTCAGCTTTGGTCTGTTATTTCATCAAGGATTTATAAATATCGACATATTTTTGGGCTGAAATCTCGATGGTCAGGTTTTCTAAGATATATGCTCTTGGACTAAAAGCTTGCTGTTGTAGTTTTTGGTTGAAATGCTCAAGTACTGAAGGAAAATCTTCTTCACCTTTAAATTTAATCCCACATCTTTCGTCCCAATAAGGTACAGAACTTACCGGTTCATACTTTACAAGATCTGGATAGTACGAAGGGTCTTGCCAATAACCACCTCTGTCCCATGCCAATATCGGTGTATTGGTCGACAAGATTTGCTGATAGGCTATACCCTGGGATTCGTGTGTGCATAAAAAAATAACCGCTTTACAAACGCTTAATTCATTGATCAGATCTGAAGGTTTGTAACTGCCATATTTGATATAATGATAACTTAATCCTTTTTCTTTTAATTGATTGATGATAGGGTCTAAAAGGGCTTCCTGATATTTGCCGTTTTCCCATCGTATTTTATCGTAGAATCAAAAAATCTACATTTTGTTTGCCTTCTTTGATTTTGGTAGACCATTTTTCAGTATCAATACCAACTGGCCAAGCCATTACTTGATCATGGTAATAGGGCTTGCACATCTCTTCCATCCAAGGGCCGGGTACCAACATCTTTTTAACGTTTGGATAAAGGGTAAAAAGATCAGGACAATCTATAGGGTGCGAAAATACACCCGCTCCAAATAGGATAGGGTTTTTAAATCTTTTCTCAAAAATGAGATGGGGTTTTCCAATTACACCGATCAACTCGTTAGGATTTTTTTTGGCGTACTTGTAATCGTTAAATCGATAGGGGATTTTTAACAGATCTAAACCATGCATCAATTCTAAGGCCACCATCATTACACCCCCAGGCCTGGCTTTACCCCTTAGTATTCTCCTGATGATTTCTCTTGGATAACGATCATACTTGAACCAACGGTCGTGTTTGGGTTCCTCGTAAAATATATTTAAAGTCAAACTCATTCTTTAATTAGTTCTTTGCTCTCAAGCCCTGCAATTTGCCCCTCAATGTGTAATTGATCTGTTAACTTATATTTGAAATACCCATTTTTAAGTGCTCTTGCCGCTGCAAATTCTACAGAAACATTGGGTACTTTCTTTAGGCTAGGATTAAAAAACTCTTTGATAAACCTGATCAAACTACCAAAGCCAACTACTCTGTAAGGATAGCTATAAATTTCATTTAAACAATACAACAGAAATTCTTCATAGGTTTCTTTATTGCGTATAAAATAACCTCTGGTAGTAATAACTGCCCTTTTGGTATCAAACTCAAAGCCTTTTACCTTAAAGTCAAGCGTTTCTTCCATATCTATTACAAAATTTTCAGAAGGGAAATACCTACCGCTGATTTTAAATATCTTGGTTTCTGAAGGGATATGCTCTAGTATCGATAAAAGGATGAAGATCTCGTTGATACTTTTATTGGTGAACTGGTATTGTTTCAAATGTACAACCTGTACTTCATCGATTATTGGTCCTAACCTTGAAAAATCATACTCAAAAGAGTTATCTGCCAAAATGATTTGTGTAAAACCAACCTCTTTTAGTCTTTGTAAAGTATGGATAGTTTGTCGTTCCCGTTCTTCAAGAGAAAAGAAGCTTCTGGTTAAGTTAGGCATCTGTTTTGGATGGACACAGGAAGTTACAATTGCAATCATTTTTGTTTAAGGATGTATTGAATAATTCTGGCAGTTTTCCAACCAAATAGATCAACAATTTTCTGGACCTTAGGACCACCAATTGAAGGTTGATAATAATTTGGATTGATTTTGGGCAGCTCTTTTTGGGCAACTTTATAAATAGATGGATATTGAGGATAACTTTTAATGATCAGCTCCAACAATTGTCTGTGTATAGCCTGTTTAGCCTCTTTTGTAGCAGTTCTTGCTAAAAGTTCCTGCTTTTTAGATAGGGTAGAGGTCAATTGACTTTTGAAGTGCTTTAGCGATTTTTTACCGGATAGACTGTTTTGGTCTGACTGTTTCCTGTAATAGTTAAATACATGATCTACCTTAATGATCCCTTTAGAGTTGAGGATGATCCTGGCGAAGTATTCTCCATCATCGTCTAAAGATAACTGCTCATTCCATTTACCTACAATCTGGATCAAATGCATAGGTGTTAACCAAGCATTGGGTTGGATCATCGAAGCGTGTTGATCATACCCTCCCCACAACTTAACCATAAAACCAATCGGATCATTTGTAGTATTAATAAAATCTTCTTCAAAAGAAGAAGGCCCCAGTAGTAAGGATCTTCGTCGTCTTTGAAATGTACGGTACTACAAACCGCTACTTGATCAGGATGGTTTTGTAAGGCCAACACCTGCTTTTCTATCTTGTCTTTTGACAATAGATCATCAGCATCTAAAAACTGGACATATTCGCCTTTGGCATGTGATAGCCCTAGATTTCTTGCGGCTGCGGCACCTTTATTTTGTTGTTGGTATAGTTTTACTTTGTCAGATTTAAAATTCGTGATAAGTTCAATGGAACTGTCGGTAGAACCATCATCAACCAAGATAATTTCTTTATTGTCCCAGGTCTGGTCTATGGCCGATTGTAAGGTTGCAGATAAGTATCGTTCTGCATTGTAAAAGGGAATAATAATCGAAACTAAAGGCTGCATTAAATGGTATTAAAGATTTCTCTCCATCTTTCCTTATTGGTCGTATCCATGTCAACCTCGTTGTTTTTAAACCAAGGCTGTTTTAAATAGTCTATATATAGATCTTGATTGGTGTCGATTTCGATGATGCGGTCTATCAATGCAGAAAAATCCAAGTTGTTGAACTGTAGGTTCATCTTCACTTGTCTGCCGATTGACTTTAACTTTCTCTGTAAACGGTGCTGAGGGCCTTTATAAAACTGAGGTCTGATATCTACAAAGTTCAGTTGTGATACTTTTTCTAAGGATGATACAAATCCATTATAGGTATAGTTGATATACTCTGCCGCATTTAAAAAGCTTTTGGTATTGAATATTTCCGAAATATTGGAGTCGCCACAATAGATGGGGATGCTGTTGACCTGCATAGCATCATAAAGCTTCTCAGTCTGATAACCGGGATAGGCGTAGTTTTCAAAAGCAATGGTAAATTTATAGGGCGAAAGAAATTGACGTTTCCGTTCCCAGATATCACCTTTGTACAGCGAATCGATAGAAGGCATATTGTTCATCGATTTACCTGGGGCATCAACTTTTTTATATTTAGACAATTGTTTAAAAAATTCTTCTCTGTAGGCCACCTTGTGCGAGTAAAGAAAATTACAGAAACTTTGTTTTTGACTGATGATTCGATCAATATCATTGTCTGAAAGGTCTTTGATCAATTGTTTCGGGTCAAGTGCATGCCATTGGATACGTTTATATCGCGGATTGTTCATCTCTTCTTCCAAAGGAATCCCGAAAGCCCATTCGCACAGGGATAGATCAGGTGTAATGTTTTCGCAATAATAACCTATCCTTACATAATCTCCCTTTTTTGGGATATCGTTTCCATAAGGGGCAAATAGAATAAAATCAGGCTTTTCGTTTTCTTCTATAAACTCAAATTCATCCTGTAGTTCGAAGAAGATCTCTTTTAATGCGGTATTAAAATCAATACCATTCTGCAATTTGATGTAGACTTTTTTTCGCACTAGTATAAAGGTTTCTTTTCTATTAAATTTAATTTTTGACCGATTACATTATAGATGAATTTGATCAGCTCAACAAATGAGGTACGCTTTAGGAAATTCCATTTTAAAAAGATCTTCACTGTTTCGCCAAGCGGATAACCTAGAATATTCATCCTAAAAAAGAAGATCTTTCTGTTTCTCCATTCGATATCATTTTTATGAGCCTCAGGGATATTCCCTACAGGTAAAATACTTTTCCATTTCTCGGCTAATTTAATGGAATAGTGGACCCAATCTTTATTAAGGCTTCCAGAAGAAAAATGTTCGATCAGTAGATTGTTGAACACAAATATTTTGGATTGCTGGCCAACTTGTAAACAGAAATCGAGGTCGTAGCAGTGAAATTTATCGAAGGTCGTTTCGTCGAAATGATGTGCTTGCCAAACTTCCTTTTTGGTAAAAAGGAATACACCATCTAAGGTTTTGACTTCTGAGAATTGTTCGCCAACATTTTCGGTATTCATCGAAATCGTTTTTCTATAATGCTGAATCAGGTTTACATGATCGGTTCCATGCAGCCCTTGGGCCCAAACACTCGGCACAGCCGATTTATAAACAGAACCTGCCACCCCAACAACACCAATGTTTTCATGCTGTTCAAAAAAATCAAGAATGGCTGTTCCCCAATTTGTCGATTTGATTAAAATATCTTCATGCAAAAAACACAAAAAAGGGTATTTGGCTTGTGCTGCTCCAATGTTGTAGGCTTTACAAATGCCATAGTTTTGAACGGCATTGGCAATTTGGATAATTTCGTATTCAACCCCTATGGTAGAAGCAATGCTCTCAGAAACCTGCTCATATAATTCTTGGTTGATCGAACAAATAATGATAGAGATCATGAGGGAATTAATTTAATGCTGGCATATCTTTTTCTTAATCCGATCAAAGGTTTTTCCAAAAGATAATAAGAGGCCAATGAAACCAAATAGATCAATACAATATTTAATGGGAAGTTTCCTAAAAATGAAATGTAGTCTTTGCCAAAGAAAAATTGTTGCCAGATATAGATACTATAAGATAGCACACCGATATGTACGATGAGTTTAGCATTTAAAAATTTATAGACCAGATTTGTTCTTATGTCAATATAACTAAGGATGAGGTACATAATGGCAAATGCTATGATTGTATTGCCAAAAGGCAGAGAAATCAACGCAAATCTGCCATTGGCAGAGGCATTCACAAAAAAGATGATCAGTAATACAGCAATCACTTGCAGATAATAATTGTTGAAGATTTTTTTAGCAAAATGCTGTGGATGTTCTTGATATAGAATTGCGGTGAAGGCACCTATCAAAATCGAATCGGAAACAGCAAAGAAAGGATGTAAAAAAATAGTAGGGTCTAAATGGAACTTATAGACAATTACCCTTACGATGCAAGAATAAGCTATGAATGCCAAGGTTATCATTTTTAGATTTTTCCTGAACAGCAATAAAGTAAGTGGCCAGAACAGATAAAACTGTTGCTCTACAGCCAAAGTCCAAAAATGCCCTAAAAACCAGTTTCTGTCTTGGTCAAAGTTTGCGGTAAAGGTAATGGCATGTATAAAATTAGTTTTCGAAATCTCTAAGTCTACAAAATAGTTATAAATGCAAATGAACATAAAATAGACAAAGAAAACAGGTAAGATTCTAAAGGCCCTGCCGATGAAAAATTTTTTTAGACTTATGGTTTTTTCCTTTTGTTGTTCTTTCAATAAAAGTGTGGTGATCAAAAAACCGCTGATAACGAAAAAGACGTTTACACCAACATCACATTGTTTTGCAAAAGCATACATAGAGGAGGGGAACCAATCTAAAAACCTAAAATGGCTAAATACAACCAAAATAATAGAAATGGCTCTAAATCCATCTAAGGAAGCTATTCTATTCACCCTTTTCGATAAATTTAAAATCTCCATCGGCATTAATTTGCGCTATCTGCGATTGGAGGTATTGATAGATAGTTGCTATTTCTTTCATATCTGTTGGCGCATGTAATGTTACTTCTTTATTATTTTGCTTGTTGATCGTTTTTCCAATGGCAATTTTAATTTTAGACCATGTCGAAATTTCTGAGCGATCGCCTGCATATTCGTAAAAAATGCCTGCCCTGTCTCCTTGATCGGTAATGTATTTTTCGTCTTTTAAGGCAGATATACTTTGATCGTGATAAACGGATAAGGCATTAAAGCCTGTATAATAAGCAATATTTGCTTTGAGGTAACTAATATGCAAAGCATACTCCCAATCCATCATAACGTACCCAGTGTGGTATAAACCGATATAAGAGAGTGAAGTGCGTCTAATGAGCAGATGAACATCGCCAAAAGTGAATGATGGTTTCAATCCTTTTCGCCACTGGTCAAAATGTGATAGCCTGCTATGTTTCTGAATTTCTTTGTAATTGTTGAGCGCAACGGTTAGGTCATTCGAGATGATCACATCAATTGTTGGATGATCGATCATGTAGGCTGCACATTTTCTGATTGCCCCATAATCAAAAACATCGTCATCTATGATCTTTTTAATAATGGTGCCTCTGGCCATCAGCATGGCCTTATTCCAACCATGAGCCTGGCCTTTATCAGGTTCAGACAATAATTGATGGATTTTGCCTTCATTTAAAAGCCCTTGCAGGTAGGCAGTAGAACCATCTGTGCTATTGCCATCAACCACTACAATCTCCTCTTGGTCTTTGAGTTCTGCAACCAATTTGGCTAATGTAATTTTGAGGTACTCGAGCCGGTTTCTTGTACTAAAAATGAAAGAAATCTTATAATTATCCATGTTTATGCACTATAAATCAAGAAGGATTGAATTCATTAATAGCCGAACTCACAAATCTCACTTCATCAACTGTTGACGAAAAAGAGATGGGAAGACTTAACGTTGTTTGATGGAATTAGTTCTGAAATTGGAAAAGATTGATTCTCCAATTTCATCTAGATAGCCTTTTTGTTTGTTTGGTGCTAAGGGATAATGGATTTCCGTTTTAATACCCTTGTTCAAAAGATATTCTTTTAACTGATCTCTTTGCTCACATCTTACATTAAAGATATGATAAGCATCACTGATGTTTTCCTGTTGAACAGGTAAAATGATATTTGGATTGGTGATATTGTTTAAATAAACGTTTGCCAATTCTTTTTTATAAGCGTTGAGCCTGTCGAGGTCTTTGAGTTTTACCCTTAAAAAAGCGGCTTGTAACTCATCCAGCCTACTGTTGATGCCGATATAATCGTTGTAATATTTTTTGTGGGAACCGTAATTTCTTAAGGCCCTTAACTTAATGGCAAGTTCCTCATTATCTGTTACAATTGCACCAGCATCACCCAAAGCTCCCAAATTTTTTGTAGGATAAAAGCTAAATGCCCCAAATAGCCCCCAAGTACCAGTCATTTTGTTGTTTACGGTGGCCCCATGAGATTGCGCACAGTCTTCTATAACAGGAATTTGATGTTGATTGGCTATGGCCATAATGGCTTCCATTTCGCATGGTTTACCATATAAATGCACCACCATAATGGCTTTGGTATTGCTGTTGATGTTTGCTTCGAGCAGATCAGGATTGATGTTATAGGTTTCAATTTTGGGTTCTATCAAAACTGGCTTCAAACCTGCATTTACAATACTGGTGATGGTGGCGATATAGGTGTTTGCAGGTACCAAGACTTCAGATCCTTGGGCAGTTCGAGTGCGAGCAGCGAAAGATACAAGGCATCGAGTCCTGAGGCCAATCCGATACAATGCTTGCTGCCACAATATTGAGCAAATTCTTCTTCAAACAATTTTACCTGTTCGCCAAGAATATACCATCCTTTGGCCAAGAAGTTAGTTAATACTTGTTGAAACTCTTGTTCATAAGGCTGATTTACCAACCTTAAATTTTCATATTCTATCATGTGTAAGGCTCGTAAATATAATCTTGAGGATCAAAATAAGCTGAGGCAAGTACCATTAATATGGCATCTTCACTAAACTGGTCCATGGTATGCCAATCTTCTGGGTTGATCATCAAACACTTTGAAGGATGATCCAGTAAGAAAGCTTCTTCTGATTTGCCATTATGATTGTTGATCCGGCAGCTGCCCTGTATGCAGATGGCTGCCTGAATGGTTTGGTGATGTCGATGTCCACCTCGAACCGAGTCGTCAACACCGTAGATATAAAATATCCTCTTGATATCAAAAGGAATAACTCTTTCGATGACTGTTAAATTACCCCTACTATCGGTAAAGGTTTTAAGATCTATTAGTTCTGCCACTTTAAATAATTACGTAAACGGATTAGGTTAGTTTTGATCTTCAGGTTAAAAAACAGCACTTTTTTTGAAGAAAGGACAATCGCACCTATTTCAGTGCGTAAGATGAACTGTAAAATATTACTGCTTTTCGAATTGATATTGATCCTTATCACAGCTTTATCCCCCAATTGGTTGATTTGTTTATTGTACTTATAGAGTGCAAGGATGTATGTTGAATAAACTTTCTTGACGCCAATAGAAATCCCATTGATCTCATAGCCTTGCAAGCCATGTGTTACACATCTATCATTGATCCTTAGGCTATGGAAATGATAATAGATCAAGGGTTTGTTGCCTATAAGGAAGGAATCATTTGAAACAGTAATGGCTGTATCAGATATGTTCCAAGGTGCCCGACCGCAAGTTTTGAGGTCGATAGATTTTACATGATCAAAATTCTGCTGCCAATCATCTAAATATTTTTGATCGGCATAATAGCCAGTTTTTTCGTCTTGATAATCATAACACCAAGTGATACATTTCTCTTTCCAGTCTTTTAAAACTGAAAGACCGTTTATTGTATTTGGAAACGACTGAAAACTCACATTGTATTTTCCATATCTAGCTAAATCTTGTAATCGAGATGAAAAATCATGAGGAGTAATGAGTACCGCATCCTTATCATAGCTACTGAAGATTTCGGCTGGTGTGGCATAAAAATAGATGTCAGAATCAAGGGTAGTTATTCGATCACAATCCTTAAAATTCTCGAGAATGTAAAGCGGTAGGATAGGACTTAACGTAAAGTAATATTCAACCTTGCTGCGATTATTTTTGGCTGCCGATAATTCTGGGTAGAATCCTTCAAGTTGGCTTAGGGTTAATACGGTAATGTTATCTCGCTTGTGCTTTGCAAAATAGTCTACTACGTTCTCGTCTAAGGCCAGAATATATAAAGAATAGCTATTGTTTAAAACACGGTCTAGCGACTCGATTAAACACAGACCTCTACTTAAATAATTTTGGTCAAATAAGGTGGCAAAATGGCATATCATTTTTTTCTTCCCTCTATAAATAATGAGTCTGGCTTTCTAACGATTTTATCTTTGGCATCTAATTCATATTGAGCCCAGTCTGGGTCCCACTTTCAAATGCATTTTTTATGGTAATGTCTTTAAAACCCAATTGTTTTAAGATGTAGGTTAAAGAATAACGGTCATACATCCATTGATGGATTTCTCCGCTTTGATCTAAAGTGGCCAATTTCTTCTTGTTTGTTTTTCTTACGTGAAAATAGGGCGCGTAGTTCTCTTAAAATCCTATTGATGATTTTTCGTAGGGTAATTTTTCTTTTCGTCTTTATTTTTGGTGTTTTCGCACTCGCTCTTAACATCCTGCCTTCTTCGCCAATTCTTTCATATACAAAATCCTCGTTTATGATCTGGTCTTGAAATAGATATTTACCCATCTCTCCACCACTATGGTTTCTTACGGTTTGGTCGTACATTTCAATCAAAAGCCAATCGTAATTGGCACGGATGTTTTCATCATCAGGATTTGCAATGCCTAGCTCTAGGTATTTGAGATACAACCTTGCAATTTGTTCAAGATCTGGAATAGCAATTCTAATTATGGCATCGGGTTTCAGTACTCGATAACATTCTTTAAGAAAAGCAGGGGCATCTGATTTCGAAAAATGTTCTAAAACATGAGAATGATAGACTACATCAAAACTATGGTCGTCAAATGGAATCCCATTTAAGAGATTGTGCCCAATTACATGCTCACCAGTAGAGGTAAAATCTAAATTGGTCCAAACTTCGTCTTTGGAATAATGATAACCACAACCAAGATTTAGATATTTCATGTCTTTGGAGGCTTAGTTTCTTCGATTTTTTTAAAAAAGAATCCCTTCCAAATGAAATTGATACCATACTTATGAAAAGCTGGGTCGCAATAACTTGAAAAATCAGTAATTAGGTTATATTGGGTTTTGAAGCTATTGATTAAATTTTGCTCACTAAAAAATCGGCAGGGATAACTCGCTTCATAAATTTCTTTTGGTACTGTCTGTACGGTAAAAATATCGGCTGCTATGTTATTTGATACACTGGTACGGTCTAGCAATATATTTTGAACACCGTGATCTATAGCTTCTTTTATAATGGCTTCAGGATTTTGAACATATTGCAACACACTTGAAAATAAAACAACATGTGGCTGATGCTTAAATGCTTCTTTTAATGAATATTCAAACATTAAGACCTCATTTTGGAACTCTTTTTTCCCAATCTCTACAAAATGGCTTTGTTCAACAATGATCCATTTGATGTTGATATTTTTTAACCATGCTCTATTTTGGAAATAAGTAGAGCCAAGGCTACCTCCAAAATCAACTAATGTGAGCGAGTTGTTATTTTCTAAGGCAATCTTTTGTAGGATGGACAGTAAAGGCCAAGAGTATTGGATTTCATCAAATAATACAGAATCCCTTTCGTAAACTACCTTGCCATCCCGTACTGCTCTCGAAGAGTCCAATACCTTTTGCAGTATACCCTCATCATCATATCCAACCGATTTTTCTTCGGCCTCTGCCCAACTTGTAAAAGGCTTTGACCACATTTCAATGGGTTTAGCATTAAACATAGACCTTTTTAGCCCTAAAGCGATTGGTGGGATAAGATTTTTTATAAATTGTTTCAACTGTTTATTCCCCGCTTAATAAGTTTGAAGAAGCTACCATAGAACCTGCGTGTACCGAGAAAGGAAATGTTCTTTCTGGAGTAGGTGAATCAAAAGTCTCAAAACCAAGTTGGTCATCGATCCAATCGTACATGATCAGTTCACTAGCTCCTAACCAGGCATAAAGTGTATAGGTATCCGGAATCAGATTGTTTAAAGTGATGTTACACTCGTATATCTTACCCTTATGGTTGAAGTTAATGAACTGCTTAAATGAAGGAAAAGCCTCCATCAATGTTACACCGATACTATTTTTAACCCCAAAAGCGACATAGGCAGGTAGGGTATCGATAATACTGTCTACTTCAAATTTGATGTTTAAGGTGTAAGTAGGTTGTGCGCCAGTTAAACTAAGGTCAATTTTAGAAAAACTAGGTTCGGATTTTTTTATTTCTAACCCAAGTATCATTTAAATACTGAGCCTGGTTTTTTTGATAAAATTTAACGGCTTCGTTGGCGGTAGAATTGAAAACTACTTTGCCGTTGTTCAACACAATTCCTTTATTGCACAACTCAATAACTGCATGCATATTGTGGCTTACGAATAGTACTGTTCTCCCTTCTCCTTTACTTACCTCACCCATTTTACCCAAACACTTTTTTTGGAACTCTGCATCACCAACGGCCAAAACTTCATCTACAATCAGGATTTCACTTTCTAAGTGGGCAGCTACTGCAAATGCCAAACGCACATACATACCCGAACTGTATCTTTTAACAGGAGTATCGATATAACGTTCAACACCAGCAAAATCTACAATTTCATCAAATTTTCGTTTGATCTCGTGCTTGCGCATGCCCAAAATGGCTCCATTTAAAAAAATGTTTTCCCTACCGGAGAGTTCAGGGTGGAAACCTGTACCAACTTCCAATAGACTGGCAATCCGTCCTTTACCACTAATTTTGCCTGTAGTAGGGCCCGTAACTTTACTTAAAATCTTTAATAATGTGCTTTTTCCTGCTCCATTTCTACCGATAATGCCCACAGCATCACCTTGCTGAATTTCAAAATTTAGGTCCTTTAAACTCCATACAATATCGCTAGCACCTTTTGTACTACGGTCGTTTGTTTCGCCGATTCGTAAAAATGGATCTTCTTTGCCTCGGATTTTTGCATACCATCTTTCCAGGTCACGGCTAATGGTACCGGTGCCAATTTCTCCCAGTTGGTAAGCTTTGCTCAAGTTTTCTGCTTTGATGGCTATGTTTGACATGTGATAAAAGGGTTAAGGCTAAGGTTAAGATTGAGGATAAGGCTAAACTGCCTAACCTGATGAACTAAACTTAAGCTCTTGATCAGTTTATTTAGCTCGAAATGGATTTTTTCGTTAATTTTTATTAATTCCTCAACTTTATTTTTATCAAAATACCCTACGTTTTTACCATATAATAATTGGCTTTTTGATTCCAATAAGGAACCTCTGGATATGATGTAGAAACGTTTTTTATCTAATTTAGTTTCTCTACCAAAACCCTCAGCCAAATTATCGGATATAGAAACTGATGATCTACGGATTTGAGAAGTCAGTGCATAATCCTCTCTTTTTGGAAGATTGTTTGTTAAATTAAAAATTTGCACAGCGTAATCCATTGCTAATTTCCAAACCGACATTTCTGTAAAATCATTATACATGTTTGGGTATTTTTAGTCTATTATTTTTTATTCGGCACCAACCTTAATCTCAATCTTATTATACAGTATCAACAAATGTTTTCTCTACTTTGTTAAATATAATGGTGCCAAAAACTAAAAATATAAGGGTAACCAGAGTAGAATAACCCAAACTGCCCCAGCTAAATGCACCTTCGCCTAAGAAGCCATATCGAAATGTTTCGATAATTGGAGTCATCGGGTTATATTCAATCAACCAACTATAGGTTGGGTATTTTGCAATGGCAGTAGATAGGGGATAGATAACTGTGGTGGCGTACATCAACAATTGTACACCAAAGCCTACTAAAAAGGCCAAATCTCTATACTTTGTGGTCATGGCGGAAATGATCATGCCTGCACCTAAACCCAACAACGCCATTAAAGCAACCACAACAGGGAAAAGTACAATGGCCCAGCTGATGTTGAAATGTGCACCATTGAAATAATAATAGGCCATAAAGACAAGAAATAGGATCATCTGCACCCCAAAACGAACAAGGTTACTCACTACAATACTTAAAGGCATGATCAGTCTAGGAAAATAGACCTTTCCAAAAATACTGGCATTGTCCTTAAAAACTGTCGAAGTTTTGGTTAAACAATCAGCAAAATAATTCCAGGCTGTGATACCGGCCATGTAGAACAATGGTTTTGGTAGTCCATCTGTAGAAATGCCAGCTAGGTTACCGAAAATGAAAGTAAAAATAATGGTGGTAAATAAAGGTTGGATAAAAAACCATAGTGGCCCAAGGATAGTCTGTTTGTAGAACGAAACAAAATCACGGCGAACCAATAAGCCTAACAGGTCTCGATAAGCCCATACTTCTTTGAGTTTAAGATCTAAAAGGTCATTTTTTGGTGCTATTTCCCAATTTTCTTCGTTTTTACTCATGGTGCTTTCAACAAGTTGATCCGTTTAAAATAATATTTTTGAGGTGTTCGCGGTATTTCTCATAATTAAATACCTCATATACATTTTTTTGTAAAGTCAATTTCTCCATGTCGCCAGAAGGTTGGGCCAACAATTCGCTCAATACCTGTTCTACTTCATTGAGGTTATCTGGGTCTACCAATTTGCCCAATTTTCCATTATTTAAAGCATCAACGCTACCATCTTTATTGCCAGCAACAACCTTAAGGCCACTTGCCATGGCCTCAATAAATACAATGCCAAAACCTTCTTTTTTACTTGGCATCACAAATATGTCCGAGAGTAAAAAATGATCGCTTATTTCGGCCTCATCCACAAAACCAATCAATTTAATGTGCTTCCCAATTTTATATTCCGCAATGAGTTTCTCTAATCTGGCTTGTTCTTCCTCATCGGCCTTCCCAGCTAAGAGAAATACAATATTGGGGTCTTTTTCTACCAGTTTCGGCAATATTTTAATGACATTGTCATAACCCTTATACTTTTCTGTGGAAGATAACCTTGACAAGGAAATTAAAACAGTGTTGTCAATCGTGAGGTTATATCTTTTAAGTAAGGGTTTGGGTTTACTAAAGTCGTTGGGGAAATAATAAAAAGATTCTAGACAATTATTTAGTACTTCTATCTTATTGTCGGCGATTTTATGTTCACTTTTTATTTTTTCTTTGGTATAATGGCTTACAGCAAAGATCTTATCTAATCTGTTGAGTGCCTTAAGTTTCGTTTCTGGTAATTTCCGCCAGATTTCTATGCCATGTGCAATTAAATAGACTTTTGTTTTTGGACTAAATCTTTTGATCAGATAACCAATGGACAATAAGTTGATGTGGCTTAACAACACAACGTCAGACTGCATGCCCTTTAATAAGGATTTGATAACAAAATATTTCCGGTTACCATCAAAAGCTACATATTGTTGTTTTCTTAAATATCTCGAATCGCGGTTAAAGTTCTTATCATACATGCAGTGAACGGTAGGGGTAACCAGCTCATCTTGGCTCAAGTCGTATAAAGACCTACAAATGGTTCTACAGACTTTTTCTATACCTCCAGTAAACCCAAATACCTTTAAGGTTAAAAACAATACTTTATGAGCCATGGAATATTTTATATAAAGCAAATGCAGATGACCAATGCAAGTTATTTTCGTTGAAAGCAGTAACCAGTTTTTTCGCTCTTTTGTTCTGATATAAATCAGGAGAGGAGATTTCCTTATTTTTTCTCATCCACTCTTGAAAAGGGAAAGTAAAGCCCATTTTAGATCTATTCCACGTTTCTTCGGGTAGTTCATCTTTATAAGCTTCAATCAGCAAGCGTTTTTTCTGTAGCTCGCCATAGCGGATAGAAGGGTGGATAGAGGTGACCAAATTGATAAAATTGATATCCAAAAATGGAACCCTAGCTTCTACACCATGGCTCATGCTCATAAAATCAGTGTCCTTTAACAATTGGTTTTGCATGTACATATTCATTTCAAACCAACTTGCCCGCTCTTCGTCATTCAAGAATTTAATGCTGTCATCTAAAGGGATATTCTGCAGACAGTTGATTACCGTTTGGATATCTATATCTAACAGGTCGGCAATAATATCAGGTGTATATAATCCCCTCAAGCATAAATATTCACCAACTGGAGATTGAAAACTCAAATAATATAATCTTCTCAGTTTGATGTTTTTTAAAAACCTTGCTGATTTGATCATCTCTCTGCTCAGCTTGCTAAAGTTCTGAATTTTTCTGATCCGATCAAAAGATGGATATCCTCCAAAAAGTTCATCGGCCCCTAAACCAGAGAGTACAGATTTGATTCCATTTTCTTTAGCACATTTACAGATAAACCAAGTATTGATCCCATCATTTGTTGGTTGGTCCATGTTATTTAAAACGTTATCAAAATTATGGACAAAATCTCTATACGTAATGGTATGTTCTTGATGATTAGAGGCAACCCGTTGTGAAATTACTTTTCGATGCGAGCTTTCAGAAAAATCTATCTCATCAAAATTGGCAGAGATAGAAGTCAGGTTTCCTTTGGCATATTTGTCTGCCAACAAAGTGATGATACTCGAATCCAGTCCTCCACTAAATAATACGCCAATAGAAGTATCGGAAATCAGTTGGAATTTGATCGCTTTCGTTAATTCTTCCCTTACTCCTGCTATAGCTTCATTTTCATCGAGAATTTTTATGGCAGTTTTAAACTGATGGTAGGAGTGAATTTTATAAGATCGATCGTGTAGCTGATATTTTAAAAAACTGCCTTTTGGTAAACTATATACATTTTTTAAGGTCGTAAAAGGTTCTGGTATATGACCAAAGGCCAGATAGTAGATTTTCCAGTTTTCGTTGGTCTGCTGTTTAAAGCCAGTATGCTCAAAGGCTTTAACCTCTGAGGCAAATGAGAATTGATGTGCATCTGCACTATAGTAAAGCGGTTTTATTCCACTTTGGTCCCTTACTAAATACACACAGTTTTTCGACTTGTCGTGTATACAAAAAGCAAAGATTCCATTTAACTTGTTAAAGGCTTCCTCACCCCAACATTGATAGGCTTTGATAATAACTTCAGTATCTGTATCTGTTTTAAACGTAAAGCCTTCTTTAATTAACTCTTCTCTTAAAATCTTGAAATTATAGATTTCTCCATTGTGGGTAATCACTATATTCTCATCATCACTGAACATTGGCATGTGGCCGGCCAGGCTTAGATCCAAAATAGCCAACCTCCTGTTGCCTAGACATACCATGGTGTCTGTGTCTACAGTATATCCAAAATCATCCGGACCGCCATGTATCATACTATTACACATTAAGGTGATATAGTGTTTAAGTTGGTCGACCGAAAATTCTTTAGTAATTATTCCTGCAATTCTGCACATTTTTGGTTTGTTAAAGTAGGCCCCTTACATGGATTGGATTAGCAAATAAACCGATTTGCGCAAACATAGCTTCGCCCTCTCAGTTACATTAACTTTTAGTTAACTAGCTGATTTTGTATGTCTTATCTAATTGGCTCTATAAATGCCAAAGATGTATTAATTGTAATAGAATAACCTAGGTTTTGTAACCTTAATATTATTCCTTTTTTGTTTTTTAAAGATACTAATTCTGCTACAATTCCTTTAAATGGGCCGGCTTTAATTAAAACTTTTTCTCCCAATGAAACTTCATGGTCAATTACCTCAAGGTCAGTTGCATTTGCCAATAATAACCTTAGATCTTCAAGTTGTTTATCGGGTATTGCGGCAATTTTTCCAGAAAAATAAATAAAACGGCTAATGCCTGGTGTAGTCAATACTTCTGTATATTCTTTGGCCGAAATATAAATGAAAAGATAAGATTTGAGCAAGGGCTCTTCTACGATCTTCTTACGGTCACTCCATTGTTTAACCGTTTTTTTTAAAGGTAAGTAAGAAGTGATCTGTTTTTTGTTTAATTCAAGTTGTGTTTTTTTTTCAGCACGAGATCTCGTATATATTGGATACCATTTATACGTATTGTCTATCATATGTAGTTCTGATTTTAAAAATGTTATCCTAAAAGAAGAACCTCTGACCTAGAGATTCTTCAAAAATTAAAAGGATTACAAAGTGCCCTTTAACAAAAGTTAATCATAAACAATTTTGATGTTGTCTTGTTTAAATAATCAACTTTTTTGGGCCTATTTGTCTTTTTTCTTCCAGAATTCCCACCATTTTTTAGGGTCATCGTAATAGCCAGAACCAGCATAACCAGAATAATCAGAATAATAATACGTGCTGTTACCACCACCACGAGCATAATCGGTGGTATAGTAGTTAGAGTGTAGCGCATCATCTCCAAATGCATTTAATACAATTGCCCAGTTGCTCAAACCATATTCACGAGAAAGTCTTTCTGGTATGGCCGCAGCTCTGAATTGCGATTTGCCTGATCTAATTACAAATATGTTCACGTCCGATTGGCGGATCAGTGGGATGGCATCAGAAACCAGACCTACAGGAGCCGTATCTATCAACACGTAATCATATTTAGGCGTCAGGATCTCTAATAACTTCTTCATAGATTCAGTATGCAATAACTCAGAAGGGTTAGGGGGTACCGGACCAGAAGGAATGAAATCTATATTATGTACTTCATCATGGATAGTCACCTCTTCTAATGTTTTTTGGCCAGATAAGTAAGAGCTTAAACCTACTTTGTTATTGCTTCCAAAAACTTTATGCAATTTAGATCTACGTAAATCGGCTGCGATCAACACCACTTTCTTATCAATCAAAGCAAGTGTACCAGCTAGATTAACGGTAACAAACGATTTTCCTTCTCCCGAAACCTCAGAAGTAACACAAATGGTTTTACTCTTTTTATTTGCCGCCAGAAAACTCAGGTTGGTTCTAACAGAACGCACTGACTCGGCAAAAACAGATTTGGGTTTGGCTAGAGATAAAGCTTGTCTGTTGTCTTTGTCAATATACTCTGGGAATTTCCTGATTACCCCTATAATAGGTGTATTGGTTAAAGCTTCAACGGTTTCCTTGTCATAAATATATGGATTTAAGAAACGAACCAACAAAATGAGGCCAAAACCACAAGCAAGGCCCACCATAGCAGCAAAAGTATAAATTTTTTGTTTGTCTGGCGAGGTCGGATATTCGTGAGATTGAGGGCTGGCCAAGTTCACAATGACTGCGCCAGCAACCACTCCTGAGGCATTCAATTCGGATTCTAATTTCTTCTCTGATAAAAGCGATAAGTATTTGTTGTTTACATCAAAACTAGATTGGAATTGTATATAATCTTTCTCTTTATCAGGAATTTGATCAAGCTTTCCTTTAACTTCTGCAATCTGACCATTTAACAAAGTAATTGTTCTTTGATTTCGTTGTTTTAATGACCTGATATTGCTCTGGATCACATTTCTGATTCTCTCCTATTTGTTGATCTATGTCTTTGATTGGTTGGGCCGTAGGTTGAAACTGTTGTAGTTTATTTTCTCTTGCAAGAACCAGTGTATTGTACTGGGCAATTAAACCACTCAATAAGGTTCCGATATTGCCTTCAATGTCAAGGTTCATTTCAATTTTGCCAGAATTGGAAGCCACCTGACTTTCTAATTGATTGATACCGATCATCTCAATATCCAAAGCAATTTTTTGACTTTCAAATTGCCCCAACTTGCTAATATTGGTCTGAGCATTACTATTTAAGTCAACAATTTTATTTTTGCTCTTGAAACTAGCAAGTTTTGCACCTGCGGTATCAGCTTCTCTTTTCAAAAAGCCCATTTGCTTCTCTATAAACTCTACCGTTTGTCTAGCTGAACGTCTCCTTTGGGTAATGTCATATTTGACATATTCCTTCATGATCTCGTTTAGAAAATCTGCAGCAAATACAGGGTTGCCATCGGTAATATTTACAGACATTACATTCGTAAATCTTCCAGCTTCACTTGTACTAATGGATGACCTTCCTAAAAAATCCATTTTTGTATTGAACTTGAAACTGTATTGTCCAGGAGGAATAGGGCTTGTAATCTTAAAGGCCATGTTTCCTTCTTCGATCAGCTGTCTATAATTATATTTCTTTTTTGGACTTTTGGGGTTTTCGGTATAGGTAAGATAAAAACTAGAATTGTTAATCGGTTCTACGTTGTATAATGCCCTGCCAAAGTTTACAGAATCCTGTTTGATAATTTCTATCGCAAATGGCTTATTAGGATAGGTTTCAGTACTTCTGATCCTTCCTTTAATATAATAAGAGATTTTATAGTCAAGATTGCCTATTGCATTTAGCAATACGTCACTACTTTGCATTACATAACCCTCTGCCTGTATCCTATCAGTATAACTGTAGGCCTGTGTACTTATACCCTGAGTGGTAGAAATGGATGGATTATTCTCTTTTAATTGTAATTGGCCAGAAGTAGAATAAATTGGAGGCGTATATAGTAGATTGATTCTAGCAATGATCAATGCGATTACTACACAGCCAGCAATCCAGTACCAACGGCTAAAAAAAACCTTAAATATTTTATAAAAATCTATGTCCTGCCTTACAGACTTAGGAATAGGAGAAGTTTCTAGATTATTCATTATCTTGTAAAGGTAAATATTAGCACAGCAAGGTTGATCACAACTAGTAAGGGTTGTACAATATTATTGAAACTCTGTAGTTTCTGACCTAGTACAACGCTCTTAGTAGGCTGTATAACAATGATATCATTGTTCTGTAAGATTAATTTTTTACTGGCCAAGCTGTTTATATCATTCAAATTTACATAAATTGTTTCTGGTCTAGCCTTATCGCCACGGATAATTTTCAACGTTTTTGGGTCGGCCTCTTTGGTAATACCACCAGCTTGACCAATGATCTCTATCAGATTGGTATTGTCTCTTTCCAATAAATAATTACCTTGGTTGCTAAATTCGCCAAGCAAGGTCACCTTAACGTTTACAATTGAAACCTCGATGATTGGTTTTTTTAATTGATCTTTCTCATAGATCTGTTGAAGCTTTGCGGTTGCTTCTTTTCTGGTCAGGCCAACAATAGAAACCCTGCCAATGGCAGGTAAATTTACAGTGCCATCATTATCAACAGGATAGGTAATTACATTTGCATCATTAGCCCCCACACCTCTATTGGCAGTATTACCCCCAACTGCACCAAACTCTTGGTCTTGTAGATTTCTTACAGCAATCACATCATTTACCTTGATACGGTAATAAATGTCTCCTAAACCTTGGTCATTTACGACATAGACATGTTTGATGGTATCGGTTACATTGTCGGTTGGTGAGTTGAATAACGTTTTTTTCCGACGTGCATTGCTGGCAGAACAGGCAGAAAAAAGTAATGCTATAATAATGAGAGATAATAAGTTTTTGAGAAAAGTTGCTTTTTGCATGATTTGATGCTCCTAATATTGAGAATAGGTTAATTTACGAATAATAATAAAATTCAGCTTAAAGGTGCTGAAAATATGGTAATTAAAAAAGTTAGATTTTAATCTTTTGTGAAATATTAGTTTTGGTGTTTTAACGATGTTTTTAAGCGATTGATAGTGAGTTGTATATCTTTTTTATAGAGGAATGGAATGTTGGTTAATTCTTCATTGTGGATAATTTTTAATTACAGAGTTTTCTGTTGCGTATGGCATCTTTTTAACAGTTATGCCTTGATGCATTTTTACAGGGTTATTGCGTTTCAATTAAAGATATTGATGCATTAAAATAATAGTCCTAAAATTTAGAAGGAAGTTTTTAACTACTCGTGAAAATGGGTATATATTTCCTCATTTGATGGTAGTATGTGTAAAATATTCCCCAAATTAGATTTGCTTTTGAAATATTTTTTATAAAGAAAATAAATGTCATTTAAGGAAATATCAATAGCAGCAATGATTAGCGTGTATTTTGGATTTTCTTTTTTATTTTCGCGGCAAATTACCTATTGGGCATGTTAGTTGAATAAGGGTAAGAAATATTAAGAATTATAATATGCTAAAGTTAAAAGGGGCTGTACTGATCGTCTTTTTTTGTCTACTAAGTTTCAAGAGTTCCGCAACCTGGACTGCCTCTGGATGTGTTTCTGATGATACGGGTTACCTTTATACAGGTAATGCTTACGGAACTACCTACGAAACAACACCTGTTGTTTATGAAACTGGTGTTGGGATATACTGTAATCCAACTTATAACGGAGCTTGTAGGATAAGGTCTAAAACTCAATGTAGACAGTGTACAACAAGGCCGGATAGCAATGGTTGGTATTACCAGAGTGGTCAAGAGTATTACTATATGGCTTGTCCAATTGACGATTATGTGGGTTTTATCTTGGTGGCAATAGCAGGGCTTGGTGTATTTGCAATCCGAAAAGGATTGATCTTCGGCTAAATTAGCCATGTATTTATAGAGGTTGACTAGTGTTTCGGCTAGTCTCTTTTTTGAAATGGTATAGGTCTATGCCATTTTTGATGTTCAATATGATTTCATGTGTCAACTACAATATTGATTTAACTTGTGGTTAAAATTGTAGTCTTTTCTTTGTTGAGTATAGACCGAAAACAAGCTTTGCTTTTTATGAGCTTCTTTTTCAATGAAATTATAGACGGGGTTGTTTTTGGACATGTGTGTAATTTATTGCCCAAATATCCACAAAATAACTGTTGAGCGATTGATTCGTTTTTATCCATTGAAAGTATGTTTAGGTAATTTTCATGTTATATAGCTGTTTAAGCATTTAAACATGTTGTAAATGTTTGATTATGACATAACTTTAATATTTTTAAGCTTTGATGGCATCCATGTTGCCTTAAGCATATTGTAAATTAGCAAGATACTTAAGTGAAATTTTTGAAACTCCTACTTTTTATTTTAATGCCTTTAAGCACTTTTGCTCAGACGTCTGGTACCGGCTGTAGAGTTGATGATAAAGTATATCTAGATTACCTAGGCGATGCTTCTCCATACCATCCCAGCAACCCAAGTAAAAGATTTTATGGGACTAATACATATATCCCGATTTACTATGGATCAGGACATAATCAATACCAAGGCTATCGCTGTGGTTATATCAATATCTATCCTGCCAGTTCATATTGGAATGGGAGTGAAAATGTGCCAATTCCTGCAGAAAATGAAATTACATCAACTACATCTGGTGGTTGCGTAATTGCGACATCATTAGGTGGCTCTGTAATTAGAGAAGGTGATTATGTTTCTTATACCTACAATAAGCCTGGCAAATGTTCAGTGCCACCCGCCGAATTACCTTTAGATGATTATATCTGGGTGGCTTTATTAGCTGTCGGTGCATTTGGGTTCTATACCATGAGAAAGTATAGTTTAGCTTAGTACTATACCCCATTTCACTAAATTTATTTAGGTAGAAAATTAATAGGGTCTTAATTTCATTTTGATGCCCTACAAAACCTATATTTGTTAACTGTATCTAACCCCTTATTACATACAACAATAATTTTGCTTTCTAAATTTTCCTTAAAGTGAAATTTTAAATTATTATTTTAATTTATAATTAAATATTGTTGGCATATCAATTGCGATTTTATCTGAACAAGCAACCGTATATGAGGGTTATAAAATCTATTGTAATTTCTTTTGCCCTTTTGTTGAGCTCCTATAATTGCTTTGCCGAAACAGTTACGGGTTGTAGACTTGGAAATGACGATTTTCTTTATACCGGTTACAATGGGGTACAGCCTTATCCAGTTAGCCAATGGTATGTGCCAGAATTTCCAACTTATACCACGCCTAAAAAAGACTTTTTAAATTCCTGGTATACAAGTTATAACAATTGTCCATATTTTGCCAATAATCCAACCTATGGAGCGCAATGTGCCATACAAGGGATAACCTATGTTTCTGGTGGAGAGGTTAAAAACCTTGGACAAACCATTGCCTATACACTTACTTATGATTGCCCACTTGATGATTATACCTGGGCATTATTGCTTCTGGTTGGGGGTTTAGGTGTGGTGGTCGATCAGTAAAAGAATTTAATCTTTTGATTGGCTGTTGATAGTGGGTATATTTTAGCTTTACTTATATTTAAAAGATTTTTAATTAAGGTGTACAACAATTAGCCAATGGTAGTGTCGCAATGAAGGTAAGTTTGATTACTGTAGTTTACAATGGAGAAAAATATTTGGCTGATTGCATCGAATCTGTAATCGGTCAGACTTATCAGGATTTGGAATACATCGTGATTGATGGTGCATCTACCGATTCAACACTTTCCATTATAGAGAAATATAGCGCTAATATCTCTCAATTTGTATCCGGAAAAGATAAAGGGATGTACGATGCCTTGAATAAGGGAATTGATATGGCTACAGGAGAAATCATAGGTATCTTAAATGCTGATGATATGTTGGCATCTCCTGACGTGATTGGCAGAATCGCGGTACAATTCGAAAAACATGGTGTGGATGGAGTGTATGGGAATTTGAATTACATCGATCCAAATCGTGGCAATGCAATTGTAAGAAAATGGGTGTCTAAACCTTTTACATTGAATGATATTAAAATGGGATGGATGCCAGCGCATCCTACACTTTACTTGAAAAAGGAGCTTTTTAAAAAATTTGGCTATTATTCTTTAGATTTTGGAACGGCTGCTGATTATGAGTTGATGCTTAGGTTTTTGTATCAATGTCAGGTCAAAGCGGTATTTCTGGACCAGTTGATTGTGAACATGAGGATTGGAGGGATGAGCAACGCTTCGATGAAACATCGATATCATGCCTTGGTCAATGATCTTAAAGCGCTTAAAGCCAACCATCTTCCTTTTCCATTATTTACTTTACTATTAAAGAAAATAAGCAAATTAAGGCAGTTTTTGCATTAAAATTAATTTAATTAACAATCTGTAAATTTTAATACTATTTTTGAGTACAAACTAAACATTTTATTGTGGGCATTCTACCTTGGCACCTGATTTATTATATAGCAATTGTTGGCTTGGCGTTTTTCTTATCGGTAGCCGGGATTCCTTCTATTATACAAACAGCAATAAAGTATCGCCTGTTTGATCATTCAGATAGTCACCGAAAATCGCACCGCATCAATATTTCAAGGTTAGGTGGTGTTGCCATTTTCTGTAGTTTTACCATTACCATTCTATTATTTGCCACCACCGTTAGCTATCAACAAGCTAATTTTTTGATTACTTCTTGCATCATTCTTTTTGGTCTAGGTTTAAAAGACGACCTGTATGGCGTTTCTCCAGGTACAAAATTTCTGTTGCAACTGGTGGTTTCGTTGATTTTGGTTGTTTTGGGTGGGTTTAGGCTCAGTAGCATGTACGGCGTGTTTTTCTTGTGGGAAGTTAACATGCTCTGGGGTAGCTTGTTCTCTATTGTCGTGATCATTTTTGTAAATAATGCCTTTAACCTGATTGATGGCGTTGATGGCCTGGCTGGTACATTGGGTGCAATTGCTACACTAAGTTTTGGGATATTTTTTGCCTTGGCAGAAGCATTGCCTTATGCTTTCATTGCTTTTGCCATGTTTGGCGCAATATGTGGGTTTTTGGTTTTTAACTATACACCCGCAAAGATATTTATGGGAGATACCGGGGCCTTGATCATAGGCCTGGTGTCTGTAGTATTGGCCATAAAATTTATTGAACTTAATAAAGTTGGCTCTTTTCCTTCCCCATATTTTTATTCTGCCCCATCAATTGCAGTAGCAGTATTATTAATTCCAATATTTGATTCGCTACGGATATTTTTTATCCGGTACCTGCACCGTCAATCTCCATTTAAAGGGGATCGTAACCACATCCATCATCGCTTGCAACGTTTAGGTTTTAATTCCTATCAAATCGTAATTACACTCGGGGTTTTTAACATCTTGATGATTTTCTTTGCTGTTGCAATGCAAAATTTGGGAAATTTCTTTTTAATAACCTTATTGATAGGTACTTGTGTGATTGTGAATGCTTATGTAACCTATATTCTTGGCAAAAGAGAAGACCCTGCTTATCGCATCTCTGATGTGGTGTTCAAGGATACCCTTAATAGTGGAAAACGCTCCAGAATAAATTAAAAAAAACGACAAAAAAACAGCATTTCCTTTAAAAGAATATAGGTAGTTTTGCTACATGAATTTAGCAATAAATGGATTTGGCAGAATTGGACGTACTTTTTTGCGTACAGCAATAGCACGTCAACTCAATGTGGTCGCTATTAATCATCTAACAGCGCCAGCTACTTTGGCGCACTTGTTCAAATACGATTCTGTTCATGGGGTTTATAAAGGAATAGTTTCTTATGATGATGATTATTTGATCGTCGATGGAAAAAAAATCAAGATCTATAACTCTTCAAATCCTAGTCAACTGCCTTGGGCAATGCTCAATATTGACCTAGTGATTGAATCTACTGGTAAATTTACCAATCGCGCCAATGCAAGCCTGCATTTAACTGCTGGTGCAAAACAAGTTTTGATTTCTGCCCCAGCAAGTGATAAGGATATCCCAATGGTGGTAATTGGTGTAAATGATGATCAGATCGATTTAAAGTCCGAAATTCTATCAAATGCATCTTGTACTACAAATAATGTGGCGCCAATGGTTAAAATCTTAGACGACAATTGGGGAGTAGAAGAAGGTTACATTACAACGGTACATTCAATGACGGGCGACCAAAACCTGCACGATGCGCCACACAATGATTTGCGTAGGGCCAGAGCGGCTTCTTCTTCAATTATCCCAACAAGTACGGGAGCTGCAAAAGCGATTACGCATATATTTCCTCATTTAGATGGAAGATTAGGTGGGGCTGGCATTCGTGTTCCTGTTTTAAACGGTTCGTTAACAGATTTTACCTGTATCTTGAAAAAGAAAACCACTATTGATGAAATCAATATCGCATTTAAACAAGCTGCAGCAAGCAAATTGAAATCTATCATTGAATATACTGAAGATCCAATTGTTTCTGTCGATATCATTGACAACACCCACTCTTGTGTGTTTGATGCCCAGTTGACCTCTATTGTTGGAGATCTGGTTAAAGTAGTAGGTTGGTATGATAACGAGTCGGGATATTCAAATAGATTAGTAGATTTGGTTGAAAAAATTGCAATTGCCAATGGTTAAATTTATTCCATTTGAGCTTACTTTGCCGCTCAGAAGTAAAATTTTAAGAAACGGACAGCCGCTCAAAGAATGTGTGCTCCCAACCGATCAAATAGACGGTGCCTTTCATTTGGCTTTTTATGTGGAGGAGGAGATTGCCTGTATCGGCTCTTTTTTTCCAAAAAATTATACAGACCGAAAAGAATTAGGTTATCAACTCCGTGGAATGGCTAGCGATGCTCAGTTTAAAGGAAAAGGTTGCGGTACAAAATTGGTTCAATTTGCCATTGAGTATATTGGTAAAACCAATGCCGAATACATTTGGTGTAATGCAAGATCGTCGGCAATTGAGTTTTATAAGAAACTAGGCTTTGAGCTTGCTTCCAACGAATTTGAGATAGCTGGTATTGGACCGCATTATGAAATGATTTTAAATTTAAAAAAGATATGAAGACTATAGACCAGTTAAACTTTAAAGATAAAAAAGCATTGATCAGGGTGGATTTTAATGTGCCCCTTGATAAAGATTTTAATATTACCGACGACAAAAGGATGCGTGCAGCATTGCCAACAATCAATAAAATATTGAACGATGGAGGTTCGGTGGTTTTGATGTCTCATTTGGGTAGGCCAAAAGGTGGTCCGGAGGCTAAATATTCTTTAAAACACATTTTGGGTGATCTTTCAAGGATGCTTGATTTGGATGTGAAGTTTGCTGAAGATTGTATTGGTGCGGAAGCCGAAAACAAAGCAAAAAACTTATTTCCTGGTGAGGTGCTGTTGTTGGAGAATTTACGTTTCCATCCTGAAGAAGAAAAAGGAGATGTTCATTTTGCAGAACAATTGGCCAAATTGGGCAATGTGTATGTAAATGATGCTTTTGGTACAGCCCACCGTGCACATGCCTCTACTACTATTGTGGCGCAGTTCTTTCCAACCGCCAAATATTTTGGTTATTTAATGGCCGAAGAATTGAAAAATGCAGAAAAAGTTAACCATGGTGCTGCAAAACCATTTACAGCAATTATGGGTGGAGCTAAAGTGTCTGACAAAATCTTATTGATCGAAAGTTTATTAGATAAAGTAGACAACCTGATCATTGGTGGTGGAATGGCTTATACCTTTGCAAAAGCACAAGGCGGAGAAATTGGTACTTCATTATTGGAAGAAGATAGGATGGCGCTTTGTTTGGAGTTGCTTGAAAAAGCCAAAGCCAAAGGGGTGAACTTGATTTTGCCTGTTGATACGGTGATTGCGGATAAATTTGACAATGATGCGGCTAAAGACCAAGTAGATACAGGAAAAATTCCTGCCAATTGGATGGGGCTGGATATTGGCCAAAAAACAATCGAATTGTTTAGCGAAACCATCAAAAATTCTAAAACCTTGTTGTGGAATGGTCCTATGGGTGTTTTTGAAATGGCCAATTTTGAGCAAGGGACAAAAGCCATTGCAGAGGCTGTTGTTGCAGCTACCAAAACTGGAGCTTTCTCTTTAATTGGAGGTGGTGACTCTGCTGCGGCAATTGCGAAATTTGGCTTAGAAAATGAAGTGAGCTATGTATCTACTGGTGGTGGAGCATTGTTAGAATATATGGAGGGCAAAGAATTGCCAGGTGTAAAAGCCATTCAAGATTAGATAAATTTTATGATACTGGTTCGTGTCGACACGAACCGGAAATAAGTAAAGCGGCCTGATAGGATGTAATTCTATCAGGCCGCTTTTTGTTTGTTCATTTTTAGCCGAAATATTGCCAAAATTTAAGTCAAAGTGGGAGTTTTAAATATGTTGAAAACTTTTTGTGGTAGAAAGTGGTAATTTGTGGTAGAAGTATTTATTTTTACACTACATAAAAAGCGCAAGTGGTAAAATGATTCAACTATTGGGAGAATTTGATTGTAAGTTAGATGCGAAGGGACGCCTGATGGTGCCTTCGAGTCTAAAAAAACAATTGCCCAATGTTGAGCAAGAGGGTTTGGTGGTTAACCGTGGTTTTGAAAAACACCTAGTTGTTTATCCTAAAAAAGTTTGGGAAGGCATTGTGGCTGAGTTGAGTAAGTTGAACCAGTACGAGAAAAAAACCAGAGAATTTATCCGCTTTTTTACAAGAGGTGCTACAGAATTGACTTTGGATGCCTCTGGTAGGGTGTTGTTGCCGAAGTCATTATTGGAGTTTGCGGGCATCAATGGTGATGTGGTTTTGGCTTGTCAGTTTGATAAAATTGAACTGTGGGCCAAAGATGCTTATGATAGTTTATTGGATAACGAGCCTGAAAATTTTGCAAACCTTGCAGAAGAAGTAATGGGTGGTAAAGATAGGAGAGCTGAAGATGGAAAATAATTACCACGTACCTGTATTGTTAAAAGAATGTATCGAAGGTTTGAATATCAAGCCTTCTGGTGTATATGTAGATGTGACTTTTGGTGGCGGCGGCCATTCAAGAGAAATCTTGAAAAATTTAGGGAAAGACGGTGTGCTCATCGCTTTTGACCAAGATCCAGATGCGCAACGCAATAAGATTGATGATCCACGTTTCATTTTTGTAGACCAAAACTTTGGTTTCCTTAAAAATAACCTACGTTTATTGGGTTACAAGCATGTAGATGGTATTCTGGCCGATCTAGGTGTTTCGTCGCATCAGTTCAATGAGCCGAGTAGGGGCTTCTCTACCCGTTTTGATGCTGGCCTTGATATGCGAATGGATAAACAGCGTCCCTTAACTGCTGCAGTGGTGTTAAATACTTACGCTGAGGATAAACTGCACAAGATATTCGGCATCTACGGCGAGGTGAAAAATGCAAAATCTTTGGCTAGAACTATCGTAACTGCACGGATCAATCAACCAATTGCAACGCTTGCCGATTTTAAAAGCGTAATCGCTTCGCACATCCCTAAGGGAAAAGAAAATAAATACATGGCCCAGGTTTTTCAGGCCTTGCGTATTGAGGTAAATGCGGAGATAGAAGTGTTGGAGAGTTTTTTGGAACAAAGTGCTTCGGTATTGAAACAGGGTGGTCGTTTGGTGGTAATGTCTTATCACTCATTAGAAGATCGACCTGTCAAAAATTTTATCGCTAAAGGAAAGTTTAGGGGCGAGGTAGAGAAGGATTTTTTCGGTAATGAAGAAAAGCCTTTAAAGTCCATCACGCGTAAGGCGATTGTGGCTGATGAAGAGGAATTGGCGATAAACAGCCGTGCCAGAAGTGCAAAATTGAGGATTGGAGAAAAGATATGAATAACCAATTCAAAAAGAGGATAGAAGAGCAAGAAGAAGAATTGCTGGAGCAAGAAGAACCAGAGGTTCAGAAAGAGCCTGCTAAAGAAGGAAGTACGACAGCTTTTTTTAGAAAGTTGTTTACCGAGGGGGTAGTGAGTAAGGAGTCGGCAACAGATATGCTGCCATTTTTGATTTTTTTGTGTGTGTTAGGGATGGTCTATATCGCAAATAGCCACATGGCGCAAAAAAATATCAGAAATATAGATGGATTAAATAAAGAGGTGAAGGAGTTGAGTTGGGAATATAAATCGCTAAAGGCTGATTTGATGTTTAAAAGCAAATTAACAGAAGTAGCCAAAAAGGTAGATACGTTAGGTATAAAAGAACTAATTGAACCACCAAAAAAAATCGTAGTAAACAATGAACATTAGAGCAAACATCTTATTGCGTGTATACTTGGCCTTCGGGCTAATTGTGCTTTTCGCCTTTGCTGTATTGTTGAGGTTGGGAGATGTGCAGTTTATACAAGGGCATAAATGGAAAGCTATGGCTGATAGTCTTTCTACCAAAGAGTTCGATATTGAAGCGGCCAGAGGGAATATCTATTCTGTGGATGGTAGCTTATTGGCAACCTCGATTCCTGAGTACGAATTGCGGATGGATATGTTTGCTGGTGGTATTCAAAAAGATGAGATATTCAATGCTAAGGTCGATTCTTTGGCCATGAAATTATCTCAGTTTTTTGGAGATAAGAGTAGCAAGGATTACTCTCGCCTGTTGAGAAAAGCCAGACAGGATAGCTCGCGTTATGTATTGATCAAACGAAAAGTTTCTTATCAAGACCTGAAAGTAGTGAGGACCTTTCCATTGTATAATATTGGTAAACATACAGGTGGTTTAATGGCTATCCAACAAAACAAAAGGATTTTGCCATTTAAAGACCTTGCAGCAAGGACCATTGGTTATAAAAACGAAAATGTTAAAAATGGTGTAGGATTAGAAGGGGCCTATGTTGATTACATTAATGGTGAAAGCGGTAAACAGATCAAACAAAGGATCAGTGGCGGCGTTTGGGTTCCCGTTAACAATGAAGCAGAGATTGCTCCGAAAGATGGGGCAGACATCATTTCTACCATTGATATCAACATGCAGGATCTGGCACAGAATGCACTCAAAAAACAATTAGAACTGAGCAAAGCACACCATGGGGCTGTAATTGTAATGGAGGTGGCTACTGGTGAGATAAGAGCTGTGGCCAATTATACAAGAATTGGCGAAGGTGTATATAAAGAAGAGTTCAATTATGCGATTGCTGGGAATCAAGACCCAGGGTCGACATTTAAACTGGCTTCTTATATGGCGTTATTGGAAGATAAGATGATCGATACCAATACCATGATCGGTACTGGTTATTATCAAGTGCCTGGTAAGCTGATTACAGATTCTCATCCTGTTATTGCTACGGTTACTGCAAAAAAGGCTTTCGAAACTTCATCCAATGCAGCTATTGCCAAGTTGATCAATATGCATTATGGGGATGATCCTTCAAAGTTTACAGACCATTTATATGATTGGCAACTGAACAAAAAAATGGAGATACAAATTCCAGGTGAAGCCCAGCCCGTAGTTAAAAGTCCAAAAACAAATAAAAGTTGGAACAAAAACCTGACTTTGCCACAAATGGCCTATGGTTATGAAATGCAGTTGACCCCACTTAAAATGTTGGCATTCTATAATGCGATAGCAAATAATGGAAAATATATTGCACCACTTTTTGTAAAAGAAATCAGAAGATTGGGTAATCCTGTCGAGCAGTTCAAGGCACGTGTAATTAAAGAAAAAATCTGCTCTGATGTAACCTTGAGCAAAATCAAATCGATGCTGGAAGGTGTGGTAACCGAAGGTAGTGGAAAACAGATTGTTTATAATCCGTTGTATAAAATAGCAGGTAAAACGGGTACAGCGCAAGTAGCCGATGGTAATTTGGGTTACAAAGCGAACAAACAGTACCAAGCTTCTTTTGTTGGTTATTTTCCAGCAGAGAAACCAAAATATTCAATGATCGTGGTGATCAATCGTCCAAAGGTGCCTATTATGGTGCATCGGTATCTGGTCCTGTTTTTAGAGAAGTGGCAGATCGCATCTATGCAAGTGATATCGGGATGTATAGTGGTGTAAAACAAAATATGGTTGGAAACACCGTTGCGCCAGAAGCTAAAGCCGGAGAAAGTAAAGCGACCAAACAAGTATATAATGCCTTTGGCATCAAAGCACTTTACGCCGCGAAATCAGATTATTTCAATTCTGTTGATACGAGCAATGGAGTGGCCTACCAAGAAAATATTCCTGTAAAAGGAATCATGCCTAATGTAAGTGGAATGGGCTTAAGAGATGCCATGTATTTGATAGGTAATGCGGGCTTAAAAGCCAAAGTAAAAGGAAGTGGAAAGGTAATGAGCCAGTCTATACAAGCAGGGAATAGAGTGGCTAAAGGTTTAATGGTACAATTAGAATTACGATAAGATGCAGTTGCAGGATTTATTATATGGAGTAGCGATTAAAAGTTTGGTGGGTAAACCTGATCAAGAGGTTGCTGCATTGGCTTTTGATTCTCGTGAGGTAAAAGCAGGCACCTTGTTTTTCGCCATTAAAGGAACTGTGGTTGACGGACACCAATATATTGAACAGACTATAGCTGCAGGAGCAACGGTAATTATCTGTGAGATTTTACCAGCAGAATTAAAGCCATCTGTTACCTATGTAGAAGTAGAAAACACGGCTGTTGCCTTAGGTGAGGTGGCCAGTAATTTTTATGGTAATCCATCTGCAAAATTAAAATTGGTTGGCGTTACCGGTACTAATGGCAAAACTACCATTGCAACCCTTTTATTTCAATTGTTCCGCGAGTTGGGGAATAGCGTAGGGTTGATTTCGACCGTTCAGAACCATATCAATGATACTATCGTTCCTGCTACACATACTACACCCAATCCAATTGCCTTAAATGCTTTATTGCAAGACATGGTCAATGCAGGTTGTACCTATTGTTTCATGGAAGTAAGTTCTCATGCCGTGGTACAACACCGAATTGCGGGATTGACCTTTAGCGGAGGGATATTTTCTAATATTACCCACGACCATTTAGATTTTCACCACACTTTCGATAATTACCTGAAAGCAAAAAAGGAGTTTTTTGATGGTCTTCCAAAATCTGCATTCGCTTTAACAAATGCGGATGATAAAAATGGAATGGTGATGCTGCAGAATACCAAAGCCAGCAAAAAAACTTATGCCCTAAAACAAATGGCAGATTTTAAGGGTAAGATCATAGAAAATAAATTTAGCGGATTGAACCTGACTGTTGATGAGGTTGATGTCTATTTTAAAATGGTAGGTTCATTTAATGCCTATAACCTATTGGCTGCCTATGGCACTGCGCTATTGTTAGACCAAGATAAACTAGAAGTATTAACCATACTCAGTACTTTAACCGGTGCCGAGGGCAGGTTTGATTATATGGTTTCGACCCAAGGGGTGATCGGGATTGTTGATTATGCACATACACCAGATGCCGTGCAGAATGTATTGAGTACCATCGCAAACATTAGAAAAGGTACCGAACAGGTAATTACTGTAATTGGTTGTGGAGGCGACAGAGACAAAACCAAACGGCCGATCATGGCGCAGGTGGCTTGCGATTGGAGCGATAAAGTGATCCTGACTTCTGATAATCCAAGAACAGAAGATCCTCAGACCATCATTACGGAGATGGAAAAAGGAGTTTCACCTACCAATCAACGTAAAACCTTAAGTATACTCGATAGAAAAGAAGCGATCAAAACTGCCTGCCATATTGCCAAGCCTGGCGACATTATTCTCATTGCAGGCAAAGGCCACGAAAAATACCAAGAAATCAATGGTGTAAGACATCATTTTGATGATAAAGAAGTGTTAACCGAACAACTAAACCTGATCAACTAATGTTATATTTATTATTCGAATATCTGCATAAGCATTATGATTTTCCTGGATTAAGGTTGTTCCAATACCTTACTTTCAGAGCTTCGTTGTCGATCATCTTCTCGTTGATCATCACTACAGTCTATGGTCGTAGGATCATTGATTACCTACACCGTAAACAAGTTGGAGAAACCGTAAGAAACCTAGGTTTAGAAGGACAGATGCAAAAACAAGGTACACCAACAATGGGTGGTATCATGATCTTGTTGGGTATCCTTATCCCAACTTTGTTGTTTGCCAATATCACCAATGTGTATGTAATTCTTATGATCATCACTACGGTTTGGATGGGTGCAATCGGATTTTTGGATGATTATATCAAAGTATTCAAAAAAAACAAAGAAGGTTTAGCAGGTAAATTTAAAGTTGTTGGACAAGTAGGTTTGGCCATTATTGTAGGTTTAACCATGTTCTATCATCCGAACATTGTGGTACGACAAACTGTTGATGAAACCACTGTTGTTAAAAATGCCGCTCCAATGGTATTACGTCAAAAAAACCAAGGGTTTTATTATACACAGGATGTAAAATCGACCAAAACAAACGTGCCGTTCTATAAAAACAACGAATTCGATTATTCGAAAGTATTGAAGTTTTTAGGTCAGGATTATGAGAAATATGCCATCATTGTATTTCTAGCATTTGTAATCATTATTGTGACGGCAGTTTCCAATGGGGCAAACCTAACCGATGGCATAGATGGGCTGGCCACGGGCACCTCAGCTATTATTGGTTTTACCTTGGGTATTTTGGCCTATGTATCAGGTAATACCGTTATTGCCGATTACTTGAATATCATGTACATCCCCAACTCCGGAGAGTTCGATCATTTTTGCAGGTGCTTTTGTTGGAGCCTGTGTGGGTTTTCTTTGGTACAACTCTTATCCAGCCCAAATTTTTATGGGAGATACTGGAAGTTTGACCATTGGTGGTATCATCGCTGTTTTTGCCATTATGATCCGTAAAGAATTGTTAATCCCAATTTTATGCGGTGTGTTTTTGGTAGAAGTTTTATCGGTTACACTTCAGGTAAGTTATTTCAAATACACCAAAAAACGTTTTGGTGAGGGAAGAAGAATTTTTCTGATGTCGCCTTTACACCACCATTACCAGAAAAAAGGATACCATGAAGCGAAGATCGTAACCCGTTTCTGGATCATCGGTATTTTATTGGCAATTATCACCTTCGTAACCTTAAAACTACGCTAAAATGGAAACAAAGAGAATTGTAGTTCTTGGAGCAGGCGAAAGCGGAGTGGGTGCGGCAATGCTGGCACAGAAACATGGTTTTGATGTTTTTGTATCGGATTTTGGTGGCATTTCGGATCGCTATAAATCAGCTTTGCAAGAATTGAATATCTCTTTTGAAGAAAAACAACATAGCAACGAGCTGATCCTCAATGCAAATGAAGTGATTAAAAGTCCAGGGATACCAGCTAATGCCCCAATTGTAAAAGCATTGGTTGAAAAGAACATCCCTGTAATCTCAGAAATTGAGTTTGCCAAAAGATATACCAAGGCCAAAACAATTTGTATTACTGGGTCTAATGGTAAATCGACTACCACCATGTTAACTTACCATATTTTAAAAAATGCAGGTTTAAATGTAGGTCTTGGTGGCAATATCGGACAGAGTTTTGCAGCTCAAGTGTGCAATGCAGAATTTGACTGGTATGTTTTAGAAATATCCAGCTTTATGTTAGACGATATGTTTGATTTTAAAGCAGATATCGCAGTTTTGCTCAATATTACCCCAGACCATTTAGATCGTTACGATTATAAATTAGACAATTATGCCGCATCAAAAATGCGCATTGCTCAGAACCAGACAGCAGCAGATGTTTTCATCTATTGCGCTGATGACGAAGAAACCAAAAAATCATTAGGAAAAACCAAGATCAATGCTAAACAATATCCTTTTTCTATCCGTAAAAAAATAGAACCAGGAGCTTATTTAGAAGGCGATACGATACATATCAACACACACTTAAAAGAACCATTAACCATGTCAATTTCAGAGTTAGCTTTACAAGGCAAGCACAACATTTACAACTCTATGGCCTCGGGCATAGTAGCTAAAGTATTAGAGTTACGTAATGAAACCATCCGCGAAAGCATGGGTAACTTTAAGAACATCGAACACCGTTTGGAGTTTGTGGCCAAGATCTCTGATGTGACCTACATCAACGACTCTAAAGCAACGAACGTAAATTCTACTTGGTATGCATTGGAAAGTGTAAATACCGATGTGGTGCTGATCATGGGTGGTGTTGATAAAGGCAACGACTATGGCATGCTTAAAGACTTGGTAAAAAGTAAGGTTCGTGCCATTGTGTGTATGGGTAAAGACAATAAACGTATCCACGAAGCCTTTGAAGACGATGTAGAAATCATTGTAAACACGTTTTCTGCAGCTGAGGCTGTGCAAGTGGCTTACCACTTGGCCAAAAAGGGCAATACAGTGCTATTGTCGCCAGCTTGTGCAAGTTTTGATCTGTTTAAAAATTACGAAGATAGAGGTAACCAATTTAAGGCAGCTGTAAAAGAATTATAGTTATGTTCAATATCAATGCAATTTTAGAAAGGACCAAAGGCGATCGATGGATTTGGCTGATCATTATCATGCTATCCTTGATTTCTATTATGGCAGTATATAGTGCTACAGGAACCATTGCCAATAAAAAAGGCATTTCTGTAGAGCGCTATTTGTTGTTCAAACATGTGATATTTGTATTCTTGGGTATTGGTATGATTTATATATCGCACCTGCTCGATTATAAGTATTATGCAGGTATTTCTAAGATTTTGATGATCATTACCTTGCCATTATTGTTGTATACTTTGGTTTTTGGCGGACAGATCAATGGTGCCGCAAGATGGGTTCAGGTACCGGTAATCGGTTTAACTTTTCAAACATCCGATTTAGCCAAATTAGCCTTGATCACTTTCTTGGCAAGGATGCTGACCAAAAAACAAGAAAATATTAAAGACGTAAAGAATGCATTTTTGCCTATTATGGGCTCTGTTTGTGTGGTCTTTATCTTAATTGCTTTAGCCAACTTATCTACCGCATTGATGTTATTTGGTGTGAGTATTTTATTGTTGATCATCGGGCGTATCAGTATCAAACAGATATTAGTGGTTTGTGCAGGTGGGGTGGTGTTGTTGATGTTTGTTATTTTTCTAGGTCCTAGAAGGGAGACTTACAAATCTCGTATCAACGCATTTATGCATCCAGAATTACAACATTCTGATAAGACATACCAGTCAGACCATTCAAAGATTGCGTTGGCAACTGGCGGATTATTTGGTAAAGGACCGGGCAATAGCACGGAGCGTAACTTCTTACCTCACCCATATTCTGATTTTATTTTTGCCATTATTATCGAAGAATATGGAACAGTTGGAGGTTTAGCCATTGTAGTGTTATACCTGGTTTTACTTTACCGATGTGTGCGGATCGTAACGCGAAGTCCGAAGGCATTTGGTGCTTTGCTGGCAGCAGGATTAAGTTTCAGCTTAACCATACAGGCATTTGCCAACATGGCGGTTGCGGTAGGTTTAGGGCCGGTAACTGGGGTTCCTCTGCCATTGGTAAGTATGGGGGGTACATCCATGATCTTTACCAGCATTGCATTTGGCATTATTTTAAGTGTAAGTAGGGATGTAGAAGAACATAGTAGCAATAAACAAGAAAAAGTAATTGTGGGTGAAATTCCTGCGATGGCATAAATTGAATTTTGAGTGACTGAGTTTTGAATGATAGTATAATGGAGAATAGCACAACTACAAAAGTCGACTTAATAACAGCGTTGAAGAATAGGACAAAAGTATTTGTATTAGAGGCCATTAAATTTTATCAATCACTGCCGAAAACGGAAGAGGCAAAAATAATAGGAAGACAATTTATGAGGTCATCTTCTTCTGTCGGCGCAAATTATAGAGCAGCATGTAGAAGTCGATCGAAAGCAGAGTTCTATTCAAAACTGAGTATAGTAGTAGAGGAAGCAGATGAAACAGCGTTTTGGTTAGAAATTTTAATAGAAGCGAAAATAACAGATAATAAAGATGCGAATAAGCTATTGAGCGAAATAAATGAAATATTAGCAATTATGGCAAAGGCAAGAAAGACAGTAAGTAATAATAAATAAATAGGATGACAGAATGATGAAATTATTGAATAGAGGAATAGGGTTAAACATCATGTGGCCATTCTCTCATTCAATAGTTCTTTCACTCAATAATTAAATGAAAATGAATAATTTCCCAAAAATTATCATATCTGGAGGTGGCACAGGCGGGCATATATTTCCCGCCGTTGCCATAGCCAATGCCTTGAAAAGCATTTCGCCAAACTGCGAAATTCTTTTTGTTGGGGCAGAGGGAAGGATGGAAATGGAAAAAGTTCCAGCCGCTGGGTATAAGATTGTGGGTTTAAATATCAGTGGGATCCAAAGGGGTTCTATCTTAAAAAATCTTGGATTGCCTTTTAAAGTAATTTCAAGTGTGCGCAAGGCGATGAAATTGATTTCAGACTTTAAGCCTGATGCTGTAGTTGGTGTTGGAGGTTATGCATCTGGACCATTGTTGTATGCCGCATCGATGAAAGGTATTCCTTACCTGATCCAAGAGCAAAACTCTTATGCGGGTATTACCAATAAATTGTTGGGAAAAAAAGCAGCAAAGATCTGTGTCGCTTTTGATGGAATGGAACAATTCTTTCCGGCAGAAAAGATATTAAAAACAGGAAATCCGGTAAGGACAAACATTGTTGATATTGAGGGAAAACATCATGCAGGTGCAGAACTGTTGAAACTCGATCCTTTAAAAAAGATCATTTTGGTTACTGGCGGAAGTTTAGGCGCAGGAACCTTAAATAAAAGTATTGAAAAACACTTATCAGAAATCATAGCACAAGATGTGCAGGTGATTTGGCAAACCGGTAAGTTCTATTATAAAGGCATTTTAGAAAGACTAGGAGCCAACTATCACCCGAATATTGTGGTGTTAGAATTTTTGAATAAAATGGATCTGGCCTATGCTGCAGCAGATGTGATCATCTCTAGAGCTGGTGCGGGTACCATTGCAGAACTTTGTTTAATTGAAAAACCGGTGATCTTGGTGCCGTCGCCAAATGTGGCAGAAGACCACCAGACCAAAAATGCGATGGCCTTGGTTAAAAATGACGCAGCGATATTGATCGAACGATCGTTCTGCAGAAGATACTTTGGTAGCAGAAGCCTTAAAGTTGTTGAAAGATAAAGAGCGTTGTAAAAAATTGAGCGAAAACATTGGTAAAATGGCATTGCAAGATGCAGACATAGTGATTGCAGAAGAAGTTTTAAAGTTGGCAAAAAGATAAAAGAGTAAAGACAAATGGAGTTAAGTAAAATCAATAGAGTGTATTTTGTAGGTATCGGTGGTATCGGTATGAGTGCGCTTGCCCGTTATTTTGCCAAACGTGGAATTGTGGTTTGTGGCTATGATAAAACCCGTACCAATTTGACCATTGCCTTGGAGCATGAGGGGATTTTGATCTTATCTCGATGAAGAATCTGTGGTTCCAGTTTGTTTTGCAGAAAACCATCCCGATACTTTGGTGGTATATACACCTGCAATTCCTAAAAACTCCAACATTCTGAACCATTTTAAAAGCAATGGCTTTAGCTTAAAGAAACGCTCGGAGGTTTTAGGCATCATTAGTCAAGGGATGTTCTGTGTGGCAGTGGCAGGTACTCATGGTAAAACCACAACCTCATCAATGATTGCCCATATTTTAACAGATACAGGTTTTGGTTGTACTGCCTTTTTGGGCGGTATTACCAGCAATTACAATAGCAATGTATTGTTCGGTAAGAACAATGTGGTAGTGGTAGAAGCAGATGAATACGACCGTTCTTTTTTAACACTTCATCCTGATGTAGCTGTGGTGACTTCAATGGATGCCGATCATTTAGACATTTATGGTGATGAGCGCCATTTGCACGAATCATTCTATTTATTTGCTGATCAGTTAAAGGCCGATGGGAAACTATTTGTAAAAGAAGGATTGCCATTAAACGGGATAAGTTATGGTTCAACGCCAAATGCTGCTTTACATGCTAATCATATCCATGTAGAAAATGGAAATTTTGTTTTCAATTTTGAAGATGGCTATACTACGATAAAAGACCTGAACCTAGCCATGCCGGGTAAACATAATGTCGAAAATGCAGTTGCCGCTATTGGGGTAGCATTGAGTTTGGGTATCCATCCGCAGAGCATTAAAAAAGCAGTGGCTTCATTTAAAGGTGTAAAAAGAAGATTTGAGACTTTGGTCAATACATCAGAACATATTTATATCGATGATTATGCACATCATCCCGAAGAGTTGAGGGCTTGTTTTGATGCGGTAAGACAGTTACATCCGGATAAAAAATTGACGGTTATCTTTCAGCCACACCTGTTTACAAGAACCAGAGACTTTATAGATGATTTTGCAAAAGTTTTAAGCACTGCTGATGAAGTTGTGTTGTTGGAAATCTATCCAGCTAGAGAATTGCCTATTGAAGGGGTCAATTCGCAATTGTTGTTGGATAAGATGACACTGACAAATAAAGAAATATGTGGAAAAGATTTGGTGTTAGAACGCATAAAGAATAAAAAACCTGAACTACTTTTGACAGTTGGAGCAGGCGATATTGATACTTTGGTAGAACCTTTAAAAAATGCCTTGAAACATGCTTAAAAGGATAAACTGGAAAGCGATATTTAAAGGGTTTGCCTGGCTTGTTTGCCTGGCAGGGGTGGTGGTATTGATGAGTTTCATCGGTATCAAAAAAAAAGAGGTAAAATGTACCAAGGTAGAGATATTGATACCTGGAGCAGATAATTTTATCGAAAGAGAAGAAGTGGATCAGATTTTGAAGGAAAATCAGGGCGTATTGATTGGCCGTAGCTTACAAGGAATAAACATCCATCAGATCGAAGAGTCGCTCAAAGCCAACCCTTACATTGCCTTTGCAAAAGTTTATGCAGATATGGACGGCATTGTGCACATCGAAGTGAAACAACGTGAACCCGTACTAAGGATACTGAATGCAGGTGGACAAGATTTTTATATTGATAGCAATGGTCTGAAAATGCCGATGTCGCCAAATTTTACAGCCAATGTTTTGGTGGCAACTGGAAATATTTTAGAAAGCTTTGGCGGTAGGGTAGATACTTTATTGACACCATTGGCCTCAGATCTGTATAAAACAGCATTGTTTATGAAGAAAGATACTTTATGGAATGCGCAGATCGAGCAGATCTTTGTCAATGAAAAACAAGACATCGAATTGGTGCCCCGTGTAGGAAACCAACGTATTATTTTGGGTAATGCCGATTCGTTGGAAACTAAAATGAACAACCTGTTGGCATTTTATAAACAAGCGATGCCATTGGTGGGATGGAATGCCTACAAAACCATCAATCTGAAATATACCAATCAGATTGTATGTGAAAAATATGATTCGTTGGCCATGAAAAAAATGGCAGCAATCACAACAGTTAGTGATAGCGCGATTATCGCAAAAAAGACCATTGATTCGGTAGTTAAGACCGCTATACAGGAAGAGATCAAAAAAGCAACAGACGAAGCTACGGCACCTAAAAAGGTAGTGTCAAAAGAAACTAAGCCAGTTGTTGCCAAAGAAAAACCGACAGAAAAACAAACGGTTAAACCAGTCGAAAAGACGACTGTTAAACCTGCAGATAAAAATGTGGTGAAAACTGGAGAAAAAGCCCCTGCAAAACCATCAGGTACTACAACTCCGGCAAAAACAAATGCAACCACAAGCAAGGATAAAGAAAAGCCCAAGCAGGTTGCCACAACAAAAGAGAAAACAGACACCAAGAAAAATAAATAAAAGTACACTCAACAAAATAGTATAGTTATGGGCAAAGAAAAATCTACCATTCAGTCTCCAATCGTAGTAGGATTAGACATTGGTACAACAAAGATTTGTGTTATTGTGGGGCGCAGAACACAGCACGACAAAATTGAAGTTTTAGGAATAGGTAAAGCCGAATCTGCTGGGGTAACCCGTGGGGTGGTTTCCAACATCCAAAAAACAGTTCAAGGTATTGCCGCTGCAGTAGAATTGGCCAGTAGCCAATCTAATGTAGAAATTCGTGTAGTTAATGTAGGTATTGCTGGTCAGCATATCAAAAGCTTACAACATCGTGGAATTTTAACGCGTAGAGAGCTGAACAACGAGATCAGTAAGAAAGATATCGATAAACTGGTTGACGATATGTTCAAATTGGTGATGCCTCCAGGAGAGGAGATCATTCATGTATTGCCTCAAGAATTTACCATTGACAATGAGCCAGGTATCAAAGACCCGATTGGTATGGCAGGTGTGCGTTTAGAAGCGAATTTCCACATCATCTCTGGTCAGGTAACTGCGGTAAAAAACATTATGCGTTGCGTAACCAATGCAGGTTTGCAAACCCAAGAATTAATTTTAGAGCCCCTTGCTTCTTCTGAGTCGGTGTTGAGCGATGAAGAAAAAGAAGCTGGAGTTTGTTTGGTTGATATTGGTGGTGGTACTACAGATATTGCCATTTTCCACGAAGGAATTATCCGTCATACAGCTGTTATCCCTTTTGGTGGTAATAGTGTAACCGAAGATATTAGAGAAGGTTGCTCTGTAATGCGTAACCAGGCAGAATTGCTAAAAACTCGTTTCGGTTCGGCATTAGCTGAAGAAAACAAAGAAAACGAGATGATCTGTGTGCCAGGCCTACGTGGTAGAGAACCAAAAGAAATTTCAGTTAAAAACTTAGCTTATGTAATCCAGGCCCGTATGGAAGAAATAGTTGAGCACGTTTACTACGAAATCAAATCTTCTGGATATGAGAAAAAATTAATCGGTGGTGTGGTGATCACCGGTGGTGGTGCTTTGTTGAAACACTTAAATCAATTGGTAGAATATGTTACCGGTTTAGACTGTCGTGTGGGTTATCCGAACGAACATTTGTCTAAATACGAAGATATGCCAAAAACGATATACGACGATTTGAAAAGTCCAATGTATGCAACCAGTGTTGGTTTGTTGATCAAAGGAATCCAAAAAGCCGAAGAATTATTGGAAGAAATGAAACAGCCAGGTGTTTTTGTCGAAAAACCGATTGCAGCTAAGGAAAAAGCAAAACGTGGCGGGCTATTTGATAAGTTACTAAAGAAAACTACAGATTTCATCAAGGATGATATGAATGTGAGCGACGAAGATTACATTAAACCGTAATATTTTTCCACAATTTAGGATTTTTCCACATTATTAACAGTTGTGGAAAACGCCTGTTAAAAAAGTGTTAATATTACAAAAGAGATGAACAGAAAATTTCAATTTTTAAACAACTGATTCATAACGATATGAAGTTCGAAATGTTAAAAGATAAGTCATCCATCATCAAAGTAATTGGTGTTGGTGGCGGTGGAGGTAATGCGGTAAACCATATGTACCGTCAAGGAATTACTGGTGTAGACTTTATTATTTGTAATACAGATGCGCAAGCTTTAGAGTTTAGTCCTATTCCTAACAAGGTACAATTAGGGTCTAGCCTAACCGAAGGGATGGGTGCAGGCTCAATTCCGGAAGTAGGCAAGAACTCGGCTATTGAAAATATAGACGACATTAAAGCGATGTTGGGCAGCACGACCAAAATGCTTTTCATTACGGCCGGAATGGGTGGTGGTACCGGAACTGGTGCCAGTCCAATTATTGCCCAAGCTGCTAAAGAACTTGATATCCTAACCGTTGCGATCATTACTACTCCTTTTGCCTTTGAAGGTAAGAGACGTAAAATGCAGGCAGATGATGGTTTGGATGAGTTGAAAAAATATGTAGATTCTTACTTGGTAATCTCTAACGATAGATTACGTGAGATCTTTGGTAACCTTACCCTAGGTTCGGCTTTTGCACAGGCAGATGATATTTTAACAACTGCTGCAAAAGGTATCGCCGAAATCATCACTGTACCTGGCTATATCAACGTGGATTTTAAAGATGTGCGTACGGTAATGAAAGACAGTGGAGTATCTATTATGGGTAGCTTTGCAGCTGAGGGCGAAAATCGTGCTTTGGCAGCAGTAGAAGGTGCTTTAGCATCTCCATTGTTAAAAGATAATGAAATTGAAGGCGCGAGATATATTTTGTTGAATATCAGTTCTGGTATACGTGAAGTAACGATGGACGAAGTAACGATCATTACAGATTTCATCCAAGATAAAGCAGGTCTTTCTGCAGAGTTGACCTGGGGTAACTGTATTGACGAGAGTTTAGAAGATAAATTATCGGTTACCATTATTGCCACTGGCTTCCAAACTACCGAACAAAGGGCAAAAGATAGACAGAATGTTAAAAAAATATCGCTATTGACACCAGAAGAAGCTCCTTTGGTTAGACCAGTTGAGCCGGTAAATTCTTTCATCGAAGCTAAACCAGAGCCAGTGAGCGCTGAACCTATTTTAAAGGTACAAGACGAGCCTAAACAATCTGATTTGTTTGGCGATTTGTTTAACCTGAATAGAGCACCTAGAGTTGAAGAGCCAGAAAACTTGACCATTGTTCACCAATTGGTTGAAGAAGAAGCACCTGCAGCCGAAGCGCAACAAGAAGCGGGTTTTGAATTTGAAGTGAAATTGGCAGAGACTGATTTTGTATTCGAAACACCCATTGCTCAATTTGAATTAGAAGAAGAAACAATTACGCCAGCACCTATTGCAACAATTGAAGAAGTTGGTGCCGATGATGATAAAAACGACGAATCTGTAGAAGATCAACTTAAAAAATCTAGAGAAAGAATTTTAAGGTTGAAAGATCTGAGCATGAAATTGCGTACGACTAATGGTTTGCAAGAGTTGGAAAATGAACCAGCCTACAAACGTAAGCAGATGCAGTTGCAACAAGTTCAACATTCTTCAGAATCGCAAGTTTCAAGATTTACCTTAAGTAATGATGAGGATGGTTCGACAGAAATTAGACCAAACAACTCATTTTTACATGATAACGTTGACTAACAAGTTCAACAGATAAGTACTTAAAGCCTTAGCAATAAAATTTGTTAAGGCTTTTTTTGCATTATACTGCCATCTATTTGAGGTTGTTAAATAGGTATTTTAAGCTTAAATTTGCAAAAATTAAAATAAAGAACAGATTACATTAAATAAATAATAACATTGGATATTTTCGATAAAGTAGCAAAGCGCATGGGCCCAATTGGGCAACACCAAAAATGGTCTCATGGATATTTCTCTTTTCCTAAATTAGAGGGAGAGATTGCACCACACATGAATTTTAGAGGGAAAGAATTGTTGGTTTGGAGCTTAAATAATTATTTAGGTCTTGCCAATCACCCTGAAGTGAGAAAAGCAGATGAGCAAGGCGCAGCAGATTTCGGTATGGCTTACCCAATGGGTGCCCGTATGATGTCTGGTAACTCTAAGTACCATGAGCAATTGGAACAAGAACTGGCTACATTTGTTGGTAAAGAAGATGCATTCCTACTTAACTTTGGTTACCAAGGTATGGTGTCGATTATCGATGCTTTATTAGATAGAAACGATGTTGTTGTGTATGATGGCGAATCTCATGCTTGTATTGTAGACGGTTTGCGTTTGCACATGGGTAAACGTTTTGTTTACAAACATAATAATATTGAAGATGCCCGTAAACAGTTAGAAAGAGCTAGTAAATTGGCAGAACAAACTGGTGGTGGTATCTTATTGATTACCGAAGGTGTTTTCGGTATGTCTGGGGCCCAAGGTAAATTAAAAGAACTGATTGAGTTAAAGAAAGAATTTAACTTCCGTTTGTTGATTGACGATGCACATGGATTTGGTACCATGGGTGAAACAGGTGCTGGTACTCACGAAGCACAACACTGTATCGAAGGCGTAGATGTTTATTTTGCCACCTTCGCTAAGTCGATGGCAGGTATTGGTGCCTTTGTGGCTTCAACTGAAGAATTGACCAATTACTTTAGATACAACATGCGTTCTCAAACTTTTGCCAAAGCGTTACCTATGCCGATGGTGATCGGTTTGTTAAAACGTTTAGAGCTATTGAAAAACAATCCGGAGTTGAGAGAAAAGCTTTGGAAAGTAGCTACAACCTTACAAAAAGGTCTGCGCGACCGTGGTTTTGACCTAGGTGTTACGGACACTGTGGTTACGCCGGTATTTTTAAAGGGGGAGTTGTTGGAAGCAACTGCGTTGACCATGGACCTACGTGAAAACTATGGTATTTTCTGTTCAATTGTAGTGTACCCTGTTATTCCAAAAGGAATGATTGAATTGAGGCTTATCCCAACTGCTGTACACAGTATGGAAGATGTACAAAAGACCCTTGATGCCTTTAGCGAAGTTTCAGAAAAGCTTAAAAATGGCTACTATAAAGAGAACAAATTCTCTACGATGTAAAAAAAATATAAAATTTATATAAAAAAATGCCCTCACAATACTGTAGAGGGCATTTTTATTGTGTTTTTATTGTAAGATGCTGATTGTTAATGTTTTATGTGTTTTTAAATGTTAATTGCTTGTTTATAACCCTGTTAAATGTGGAAAAAAACAGCTGTTTACCCACTTTTTTATTGTTGCAAAAATTTTTTTATTAAAATAAACATCTTACTTTAGTATTAGAGTATTAATCAAAACCTTAAAAAAAACTAAAAAGGAGTAATTTAAAAATGAAAAAATTTAATGACGTAAAAGCACTTGTTGCAGCTTTAGAAGCTGATGCAGACAAATTCTACAACAAAGCGAACAGCGCAGCTGGAACACGTGTACGTAAAGGTATGCAAGATCTTAAAAACTTAGCTCAGAGCATTCGCTTAGAGATCCAAGAAACTAAAAACAAAGCTTAATCAGCAATTTTTGTTTAAAAAAAGCGCCCTAACCAAGGCGCTTTTTTATGTCTTCTCTTTTTTGCTTTTTATGCGAGTGCAACTAGATTATCTAATTGCTCAGCTAAGCTTTTATGGAGCGTTGTAGAGGCTTTAACTAATGGGAGGCGAACAACATCCTCACAGATGTTCAATTGCTTTAAAGTAGCCTTTACACCAGCTGGGTTGCCTTCTGCAAACATTAGCCTTGTAATCTCCAACAAACTTAAATGTGCAGGCAATGCTTTGGCAAAATCTCCTTGTAGGCATTGTTTGATCAATGTAGATAATTGCTGAGGTAAGGCATTGCCTATTACCGAAATTACACCCACCGCCCCCAAAGCAATCATGGGTAAGGCAATTGGATCATCTCCAGAAATCAATAAAAAATCAGCTGGTTTATCTCTCATGATCTGATTGAACTGTTCAAAGCTTCCAGAGGCTTCTTTGGTAGCAATTACATTTTTGAAATCGTGAGCCAAACGACAAGTAGTCTCAGCGCTCATATTACTTCCTGTACGCCCTGGTACATTATATAAAATGATAGGTAATTCGCTTAATTCACTTAGGTATTTGTAATGCTGATAAATCCCTTCTTGAGTTGGTTTGCTATAATAAGGGCTAACCGAAAGTATGGCACTGTATTGATTGTTCTCGAATGTTTTAATGGCTTCACCGATTACAGCTGTGTCATTGCCGCCAATACCAGCAACCAAAGGCAAACGACCATCATTGATCTCAGCAGTAAAATCCCACACCTTCTTCTTCTCGTCCTTGCTCAATGTGGCTGTTTCGCCTGTTGTACCTAATGATACAAGGTAATCTATACCTCCATCAACCAAGTGATTGATCAGTCTTTTTAAGCCCTGATAATCAACCGTTCCGTCTGTGTTAAAAGGTGTAACCAAAGCCACACCAGTACCGTGAAATCTGTTCATTTATTTATTCGTATAAAGTAATTAGTATTAAGTATAAAGAAGGTTTCTTCATACTTAATAACCTATAATTCAATCATCGCTATCAGCTCATCCTCGTTAATAAGAGGCACATTGAGTTTTGTGGCTTTTTCCAGTTTAGATGGGCCCATATTGTCGCCGGCAACCAAGTAGTCTAATTTCGCAGAAATTCCACTTAGAATTTTACCGCCATTTTCTTCAATAAGTGCCTTTAATTCTTCTCTGCTGTACTTTTCAAAAACTCCCGAAATTACGAATGTTTTTCCAATAAGTTTCTCGCTTTGCAACAATATTACACTTTCCTGCACTTCAAATTGTAGTCCTGCAGCTTTTAAAAGCATTATTTGCTGTAAATGTTCTTCTTTGCTAAAATATTCTTGGATACTTTCAGCAATGCGTCCACCAATTTCATCAATGGCGGTCAGTTCTTCAATTGATGCCTTGGCCAAATTATCGATGTTTTTTACACCTCTGGCTAATTTTTTGGCAACAGTTTCGCCAACATATCTTATGCCCAAGCCAAACAATAACTTTTCAAATGGCATCTGTTTAGACGCTTCGATGCCTTTGAGCATATTTTCTATAGAACGTTCGCCAAAACGTTCTATCTGTTTCAATTCTTCGGCCTTTTCATGTAAAGTGTATAGGTCGCTAATATGAGCCACTAAGCCTCTTTGGTAAAAGCTTTCGATCGTTTCGTCGCCCAAACCATCAATATCCATCGCTTTACGACCAATAAAATGCTGTATCTTGCCAACAATCTGCGGAGGACAACCTTCGTCATTTGGACAATAAAAAGCAACTTCTCCTTCTTTTCTGACCAGTTCTGTGCCACATTCAGGGCAATTGCTGATGTAAACGATAGGCTTGGCATTGGCCTGCCTTAATGCTAAATTTACTTTAATGATCTTTGGGATGATTTCTCCACCTTTTTCTACAAAAACGGTATCATTCTCATGTAAGTCTAGTCGAGTAATCTCATCAGCATTATGTAATGTTGCGCGTTTAACGGTAGTGCCAGCTAATACCACTGGTTTAAGGTTGGCCACAGGTGTTACTGCGCCGGTTCTGCCAACCTGATAACTCACTTTTTCTAAAACGGTTTGGACCTCGGCAGCTTTGTATTTATATGAAATTGCCCAACGTGGAGATTTGGCCGTAAAACCTAACTCTTGTTGTTGCGCATAACTATTTACCTTGATCAACGATCCCATCAATATCGTAACTTAAATTGAAGCGTTCATTTTCCCAATGCGCGATAAAGGCTAGTACATCAGTGATATTTTTGCTTAAACGGGTATGCTCGCAGACGTTAAATCCCCATTTTTTCACTGCTTGTAAACTCTCCCAATGCGTTCTGAACAATTGTTTATCGCTATAAACTGTATACAGAAAACAATCTAAAGGTCTTTTGCTTACTTCTTTCGAATCTTGCATCTTTACGGTTCCACTGGCAAAATTACGAGGATTTGCATAAGCAATCTCGCCCAATTCTTCTCGCTCTTTGTTTAAGCGTTCAAATGCTGCCCGGTGCATAAAAACCTCCCCTCTAATTTCAAAAAAATCAGGAATTTCTTCTCCTTTTGCACGGTGGGGTATGGTGTGGATGGTTTTGATATTATTGGTTACGTCATCACCCTGTGTTCCATCGCCACGGGTAACAGCTCTTACCAAAATGCCATTTTCGTAAGTCAGGCTAATGGACAAGCCATCAAATTTTAATTCACAAACATATTCAAAATCATCACCAATTGCTTTTCTTACACGCTCATCAAAATCACGCAGGTCTTGCTCATTATAGGTGTTGCCTAAAGAGAGCATGGGCCATTTGTGTTTTACGGTTATGAAATTTTTGGTAATGTCTCCTCCAACTTTTTGGGTAGGCGAGTTAGGGTCGGCATAAGCTGGATATTCTTTTTCCAGTCTGGCAAGTTCTTCTAGTTTTTGATCAAATTCATAATCGGCAATGGTAGGCATCGCCAATACATAATAATTGTAAGTATGCTGGTTTAACTCTGCAACCAAGGCATCCATTTGTTCTTTTACCGCAAAAATAGACATAGACAAATATAATTATTAGTATTGAGAAGTAATGTAATTGATCAATTAGAGTTGTCTATTGCAAGTTATTGGAAGAGCACTTAAGAATCTAAACCTTTAGCTTTCCTTCAATTTCATCGAAGATCGATAGGTAGTTTTGCTCGAGCATTACTCTGTAGATTTCAAGTTGCTCATTTAATAAGCTAACTGTTGTTTCGTGAAATGGATGAGTCCATAAGCGCATACAGATTCTTTGTAGGGCATAACTAATGTTTTCCAGTTTTTGATAGCTCAATAGATATCTGCTCGACCTGAAGCTATTTAAAAAGGCAAAAAACTTGTCTGTGTCCTCACTTCCACATTTGATAAGGAAAGTGTTCAAGGTATTGTCATCAACGTTGTTGAGGTGCTCATAAAAAGCATTGATGTCTATTTTTCTGTTGGTGACCAACAAATGGTCTAAAACAAGTTCTACACCAATGTGGGCCAAAAAGGAAGGCCTTACAGGACTGTCGCCCAAAATTGGCAAGATCAATTGTTTAAGTTTAGCTGTTTCTGTATAGAAAAAATCGGAAGAGTGGAATAAAAGATCAACTTCCAAGTGTCTTTTCCAGCCAGTTAGTAATGAATTGAGCTTTGCATCGGCAATGAAAAGCTCAGACTTTTTTTGTGGATACAGATTCCAGTCCTTGTGAGCATTTTTAACCAAGTCGGGCAAAACGGTTCCAATCACCATGTTTTCATCCTGGTTTTTTCTTTCAAAATAAAAATGCGAAAGGAAGTTCATAGGGTAAAGGTAGGCAGAAAGTATGGAAGTTGTGGATAAGGTATGCAAGTTGGAGGTCAAGAAATTCAATTGTTTTAGTCTTTCGGCACAAACTGCTATCTTTGCGACCTAAAATAATAAGTAATGACAAATTTTGTAGAAGAATTGCGTTGGAGAGGCATGTTGCATGATATCATGCCAAATACAGAGGAAAAACTAAATGAAGGTATGACTGCTGGTTATATTGGTTTTGATCCAACTGCAGATTCGTTACATGTTGGTCACTTGACACAAATTATGACCTTGATCCATTTTCAAAGAGCGGGTCATAAGCCTTTTGCTTTAGTTGGAGGTGCTACAGGTATGGTTGGCGACCCTTCTGGTAAATCTGATGAGCGTAACCTACAAACGCCAGAAATGATTGAGCATAACCTTAAGGGCATGAAAAAACAATTGTCTAAATTCTTAAAATTTGAGGACATTGGAAATGGTGCTGTAATGGTTAATAATGCCGATTGGTTTAAGGATATGAATTTATTTACATTTATTAGAGATGTAGGTAAACATATCACAGTTAACTATATGATGGCAAAAGACAGCGTGAAGAGACGTTTAGAGGGTGATTCTGGCTTATCTTTTACTGAATTTTGCTATCAGTTGATACAAGGTTATGATTTCTATTATTTATGGAAAAATAAGAACTGTTTGTTGCAAATGGGAGGTTCTGACCAGTGGGGAAATATTGTTACAGGAACAGAATTAATTAGAAGAAAAGATCAAGGAACTGCTTATGCGATAACTACACAGTTAATTAAAAAAGCAGATGGAACTAAGTTTGGCAAAACCGAAAGTGGTGCTGTTTGGTTAGATCCAGAAAAAACTTCTCCTTACAAATACTACCAATTTTGGTTAAATGCATCTGACGATGATGTTAAAAAATGGATTAGAATTTTCACCTTAAAAACTCAAGCAGAAATTGAAGCATTAGAGCTTGAACATGATGCTGCACCGCATTTACGCATTTTGCAAAAAGCATTGGCAGAAGATATTACAGTAAAAACGCATTCAGTAGAAGCCTTAGAGACAGCGATTAAAACCTCAGAATTTTTGTTTGGAAATGGAGCTTTAGCATTTTTACAAACTTTAGATTCGAAAAGTGTTTTAGAAATCTTTGAAGGTGTACCACAGTTTAACATTGCAAAAAATGAACTTGCAAGTGGAATTGACATCGCTACACTTTTAGCTGAAAAAACAACCGTTTTCCCTTCAAAAGGAGAGGCTAAAAAAACAATACAAGGTGGAGGATTAAGCGTAAACAAAGCAAAAGTTGCAGATGCCACAACCACTTATACAACTGCAGATTTAATCAATGATGAGTTTATTATCGTTCAAAAAGGGAAAAAGAATTATTTTCTGTTAATTGCAGAATAACTTTTACCACATCATACATAAATCCCGTTCTGAAAAGTTCGGGATTTTTTTGAAAAGAATTTTTAATTTCGGACAAAATGTATATATTTGGGTATAATTGTCTGATATGAAAAAGAAAGCCCTTAAGCCCAGTCATTTAGAAGAGCCAATGGTAGCCTATGCCATCGTTAATTATACCCCAATGACAACAATAATGGGTGATAGATATGCAGAAGTTTCTGATTTTGATTTACTTAAGCTCGCACGCAAAGGAATCTCAAAAAAATCATTATTAGCTTTGGCCAAACAAATTTCATTAACCATAGAAGAGATTGCTACCATTTTACATATTTCAGAGCGTACTTTGCAACGTTATACACCAGAAACCTTAGTTAGAACCGAGCATGCCGATCGAGCCATAGAACTGGCCCTTTTATTTGAGCGTGGTATAGAAGTGCTGGGTAGTGAAAAAGCATTCAGCAGTTGGATAAAAACCCCAAATTTCGCTTTGGATGGAGAGGCCCCATTTAACCTATTGGATACACATATCGGCTTTACCATGGTTTCTGATATCTTGGGTCGGATAGAACATGGAGTATTTAGCTAATGTTGGTCTATAGGATAGCATCTCCAAAATTTATAGAGGACCTGAGTGGTACTGGTGCGAAACAATATGGTGGGCGCTGGAACAATAAGGGAATAGAAATGATGTATTTTGCAGAGAGTAGGGCGATGGCTGTGATGGAAGTGTTGGTGCACTTGAGACCAGCGGTTATTGACCAAGATTTTTCCTTAGCAGTTTTTGAAATCCCAGATGATAACGTATTAACCATAGACGTTAAAGAATTGCCCAAAAACTGGAAAGAAGAGACAGCAATAGAAATGCTCAAAAGAATTGGAGACCAATTTATAAAGGACAACCAATATCTTGTGATGAAAGTTCCTTCTGTAATTGTAGAGGAAGAATACAATATTGTCTTAAATCCAAACCATACGCAATCAGCAAAAGTAAGATTGATTGGGAAAAGGGTCTTTAGGTTTGATAGAAGATTTAAATATTGATTATTGTACCAGCAGATTACAACCCCTGATATCGGCATTGTCAAATCGGCCCAATACTTCAAAACTTCCGTCAGGATAGATTTTGCCTAGTATCCTGTGTGGCAATAAAAGCGCAAGAATTTACATTGGCCAAGTCAATCACATTAATTCCACCACTTTGCCTGTTTTGAAGTAAGCTCAAAGGATCAGAGGTATCCCTTAACAAGATCTTCATCCACGGTGGACAGTTAAATATTCCGTTTCCATAAGAATAGCCTTGTGATAATAATTCCGTCATTCCGTATTCGCTATGGATCTGCTGAACACCAAAACCTTTGTAGAGTGTATCGTGAAGCTCTGCGCGTACCATTTCTTTGCGTTTGCCTTTCATGCCACCAGTTTCCATCACAATCAATTCAGGGAAATCGATTTGGAACTGTTCCACAAAATCTAATAATGCATAGGTAACACCAATTAAAATGGTTTTTTGTTTAGCTATTTTTAAATCTTGAAGGGTAACAAAAAGCTGATCATGGTTGTGCAGAAAATAACCACTTAAAGGGTGTTTGCTTTGTTTTAAAAGGTCATCAACCATATAGATCAAAGAGGGTCCTTCTCTTTCTAAGTAGGATGGGAGCAAGGCGATGATGCAAATTTCTGATGGGTCTCCATAGAATTGTTCAAAAGCCTTGTTGAAGCTTTGTTTGTAGATATTTACATTACTAACCAAATGCTTGCTGATGATCTGGCCAGTGGTGCCTGAGCTACTAAAAACAATCTCTACTGGTTCATTTGTACTTAGAACATTATGGCTTTTGAAGAAACTAATGGGCAAAAATGGAATTTGTCGATAATGTTTGATCGTATCCGTATCGATTTTTAGGTTCTTGATATAGTCGTGATATACAAGGCAATTTTTTGCTTGATGCTGAAAAATAGTTATAGCTACCTGGTTAAAAGTGGCTTCGTTATCAATAGAAAAAATTTGCTCAGGAGTTATATTCACTGCGCAAAAATACAAAGAATTATAATTTTAAGCAGGAGTTTTAAGGCTAATTATGGCTTTTCTAAAATGGTAACCACAATAACCACTGATCCCAGCAACCAGACCTCCGATTAAAACAGTGATCAACAATAAGACTGGCCAAAGTTTAACACCTATCATCTCAGCAACTCTTGTTGCCAAAACATTATGGTTTGGTAAACTCTTAAATAAGGCCATGCCCAACCATAATAAAAAAATGGCCAAAAAAGGCTGCCAAAAGGCAATCTTTCCTGTTTTGCCAATAAAACCACAGGTGGCAAAAGAAATGACAACTACTGCCCACCATGGTAAAACCATTTGTAATAAAAAAGAGGCTATGATAACGACTAAAAAAACCATGTCTTATTTTTTTGAAATTTTGTAATGAGAAATTATTTTACCCGATTTATCATCTGGAGACTGCATAAAGAACAGGTCGTAAAGTTTACCTTGGGCCCAAGTGTCAATCATATTGTCATAAAATGGACTTCCAGGATTGCCTGATTGCCCACCGGGATATACACCATGACCTTTAGGATTTTTTCCAAGTTCTATTACCATTCGCCAAGATGGACCATTAGATTCGCTGATGGCATTAACTGTACTTTTTGAACCTCCAATTAATAAAGTCTTAGAACCAAAGCCAGGTATTTTTGCTAGATGTGGAACGTTGGTGTTTTTTACTTTTGCCCAATTCCAATTTTTGCCAATTGGCCCATATTTACGTTCCAAGCTATCGCAGGCAAATTTAAACGATTCATTGACTAAGTCTGCCAAGGTTTCTTTCTGATTGGTTTTTACATTGTCGAACCATTTTGAATTTGGATCTTTTTGGATGAGTTCTACCGTACGGTCTCTAGAAGGATAACGCATTGGAATATCAGCAATGGTAAAATCATCGTCCCAAATATCATAGGTTAACCTTTTGGTCCATAGGTCAAAAATACTGGCTCCAACCTCATTGGCCTCAAAGTATTTGTTCCATTTTGTGGTAATGCTCAAGGCCTCTTTTTGTGTAGCATTTAATTGACCAGCATTAACTAATGGTAAAATATGAGGTAACAGATTCTCAGCAATTAAGCTATATGAATCACTCTGCAGATTACGCATGCTGTCTACATTTGCCTTGGTCATTGCGGTAAGTCTATCGTTGAATCCTCTGCCCGCGTTCGTATGGAGAAAACTCCCAATTGATGTAATAAGGATAGGTCTGGTCTGTTGAAGATTGGTTGGCAGAACTCACAAAATTTCGAGGAGGATTTTTCACCGTTGGATTTTGGTCTGCAGGAATCCAGCCCTGCCAATCATTTCCTGGGTCTGAGCCATCTAAGATAAACTTGCCTTGGTCTTTCCATTTCAACGGGAATTTTCCGTTGGGTGTAATGGCAATATCGTTCTCAGTGCTGGCAAAAATAAAATTCTGTGCAGGGGCGGTGTAATAAGTAAGGGCCTTTCTATAATCGGCATAATTTTTTCCTCTGTTGAGGTAATAAAATGTAAGCAACTCATTCGATTTGTCGTGGGCAATCCATCTTAAGGCATTACCTACAGGTACATTATTAGCCTTGCCATATTTAGGTTTTTGGAAATAGACTACGGGACCGTGATGTGTATAATAAACGGTATCAATCTCATCAGCAGCACCTCTTATCTTAATTTTTTCAAAACGTTGTGTGGTATTTTTCCAAGTGTTGTTGTACCAATAGCTTTGGTGTTTGTCGTCTTTGAATTTGATCTGGTAAAAGTCCAATACATCTGCTGCTACATTTGTAACTCCCCAAGCAATATTTTGGTTAAAACCGATGATTACTCCCGGTGCACCAGGAAGCGATACGCCATAAGAATTTAGGCCGGGAGCATTCAATTGAATCTGATACCAGATAGAAGGCAAAGTTAGGTCTAGGTGTGGGTCATTAGCTAATATAGGATAACCCGAAGCTGTTTTTGCTCCAGAAACTGCCCAGTTGTTACTGCCAATACCTTCAACTTTTTGTTTGGTCTGTACGTTGCCTGTTAACATTTCTGTATAACCTTTTGGTGTTGGAGGAATTGGGAGTGGAGTAAAATCCCATTTGGTGCCAACAGGAATGATCGGACTTTCTTTGAAAGGATAATCTGGGAAAAGGTCTTTTGTGATTTCGGGGCCAAATTTTTTAAGGATATTGGTCATGTAAAATTCGTCGGATCCCATAGCTAACACTGCCGACATCTGTTTAAGTAACAACGCACATTTAATTGGAGTCCAATCTTCAGGTTTAAAATCCAATAATTTATACTCTAAGGGTAGATTTGTCCTGCTCAAAGAGTGGATATAATCGTTGATCCTTGGGTGTAGGCCAAAATCATTTCTTTAGCCTTGGGATCTTCCATCATTCCTTTTAAGGAGTTTTCGGCGCCATATACCATTCCCATCCTTCTTTGGTAACGGTCTACTTCTATGGCTTTTTTGCCAACTACTTCCGATATCCTTCCAGCAGCAAACCTGGTTTGGAAATCCATTTGCCATAAGCGATGCATGGCGGTTACATAACCTTGGGCATAATATACATCATGGTCGTTTTTTGCGAACACATGGGGAATCATTTTGTCATCAAAGAAAATGTCGATTTTATCGTGGGCGCCTTTAAGCGCTATGTTTTTATTGGCCGATACCATACTGCTTTCGGCATTTTGCCAAAAACCAGTAAACGGATTTAAAAATTTAAGTAATGGAGGGGTATCACCAAATTTTGTGTTGAACGCATATGCCAATAAAATAGGTATAATGATGCAAATGAGGGCTTTGACTCTGTTCATTAGTTTGATTTATAGGTTTAATTGGTCGTTTCTCTGTTTCGATGAAGAAACATGTTCTGCAATTTACTATAAAAATGGATTGAAATCCAATCAAATTAGATTTTGCAAAATAAATTTTGTGCCAAATAGAATTTGTTAGTAAAGAAATTTGTATTAAGTTTATAGTAAATAAACAAATATAAACTACTTGAGTATGAACAAAATCTTTACAAAAATCATCTTTTTGCTTTTTATGCTTTTTGCAACCAGTGTTGCAGTGCATGCGCAGAGCATAATAGTTAGTGGTTCTGTTACAGATAAACTAACAAAAGAGCCAATTCCTGGTGTAAGCGTTGTTATTAAGGGAAAAACAATAGGTTCATCAACAGATTTAAAAGGTCAATTCTCTTTTTCTACCACAGAAAAGGCCCCATTTACATTGGTTGCTTCTTATATCGGCTTTGCGTCTGTAGAAAAAGAAATCACCAGCACAACAGCTAATATTACATTTGAATTGGAAGCTACTGCTATCTTAGGTCAAGAAGTAGTTGTATCTGCTTCAAGAACACCAGAGCGTATTCTTGAATCGCCAGTTTCTGTAGAGAGAATCAGCTCTTCAGCTTTAAAGGAACTTCCTGCTCCTTCATTTTACGATGCCCTTAATAATTTAAAAGGTGTGGAGATGAGTACGCAGAGTTTAACCTTTAAATCTGTGAATACTCGTGGTTTTAATGCAAATGGTAATACTCGTTTTAACCAGTATATTGATGGAATGGATAACCAGGCTCCTGGTTTGAATTTCTCAGTTGGTAATATCGTAGGGCTATCAGAGCTTGATGTTGATAACGTAGAGTTATTGCCTGGAGCAGCTTCTGCATTATATGGTGCTGGTGGTATCAATGGTACTTTATTGATGACATCTAAAAACCCTTATCAATATCAAGGTGTAAGTTTTCAATACAAAGGTGGTATCAACCATGTTGACGACAACAATACCAATCAAGGTGTAAGAGAATTTAAACAATTCGATCTGCGTTTGGCCAAATCATGGAACAATAAGTTTGGAATCAAAACCTCATTTGGTTTTTTACAAGCTAAAGATTGGGCAGCTTCTGATACCAGAAACTTTGACAGAACTTCTCGTCAGTTGAAAAGTGGTGACAGAAGTAGCGATCCTAATTATGATGGGATTAACGTTTATGGTGATGAGATCAGCCAAAATATGATCAATGTTACCCAATCGTTAAATGCAGGATCATTGCTGGCGTAAATGCTGCCAGTGGTGGTGCAATTCCAAATATCCAAACCTCTTTAAATGGTGCATTCAGTGCCTTAGGAGTAGCTCCTGGAGCAGCTCCAACTGCAGCTCAACAAGCGGCTGCTTTAGGTCTTTTCCCAGCAGCTTTGAGACCAACCATCCAAAGTTATATGCCTTTTTATGTGGGATTAAGAGTGCCTGGATTATTGCCAAACCAATTTGTATCGAGAACTGGTTATGCTGAGTCTGACTTGGTTGATTATGATACCAAATCATTGAAAACCTCAACTTCATTACACTATAAGTTTACCAATACCATTGAAGCGATTGCACAAGCCAATTGGGGAACTGGTACTTCGGTTTATACAGGTACAGATCGTTATTCTTTAAGAAACTTTAAAATCGGTCAGTACAAATTAGAACTAAAAGGACAAGACTTCTTCTTAAGAGGTTATACTACACAAGAACGTTCTGGCGAAGCTTATAATGCAACTATCTTGGGTACGTTTATCAATGAGGCTTGGAAGCCTTCTGGTGGCTTGACAGGTTGGTATGCACAATACATAGGTAACTATATCGGCGCAAGATCAAGCGGACAAACCGATGCGGCAGCACAGGCTTTTGCAAGATCACAAGCTGATATTGGTCGTTTGGTACCTGGTTCTGCAGGTTATGAAAGCGCTAAATCTGCCATTACTGCTAAAACAATTGGTCCACAAAATGGAGCTAAATTCAATGATAAAACCAATCTATACCACTATGAAGGGATGTACAACTTCTCTAACGCATTAAATAATGTAGTAGAGCTTCAAATTGGTGCTTCTTATCGTGATTATTTCTTGCACTCTGATGGAACGATCTTTGATGATGCAAATCGTGACATCACCATTAGTGAATATGGAGCTTTTGCACAATTGGGTAAAAAACTTGGAGAGAAATTTAAATTGACAGTTGCTGGTCGTTACGACAAAAGTAAAAACTTTGAAGGCAGACTTACACCTCGTGTAACTGGTGTATGGACAGTAGCGCCAAACAATAACATCAGGATGTCTTATCAAACCGGTTACCGTAACCCAACTACGCAAGATCAGTATATTGATTTAGCTGTTGGTGGTGACTTACACGTTTGATCGGTGGTTTGCCAGAGTCAATCAACAAATACGAACTAAACACAAATAAAGGAGTTACTTCAACTAGTTATAGAGCTTTCTTGGCTTCTGTAGCTGCCGGTGCACCAAATCCAGCATTATTACAACCATACACTTTTGATGCAGGCGGTCTTCGTCCAGAAAGTGTACAGTCATTTGAGCTAGGTTACAAAGGTTTGGCTACAACAAGCTTATTGATTGATGCTTATGCTTATTACAATATTTACGAAGATTTTATCGGAGGGGTTGACTTGTACCAAAATCCTACTACTACTGCTGTTAAATTTAGCGTGCCAGTAAACATTGCAGGTAAAGTTAAATCTTATGGTGGTGCTTTCGGATTAGATTACCAAGTTGGTAAATTCAATTTCAATGGAAATACATCATACAATAAATTGAATGATATACCTGCAAATTTTGACAACAACTTCAATACACCAGAATGGAGATTCAATGCAGGTGTAGGCAGTAGAGAAATTGTTAAAAACTTTGGTTTCAACGTTCAGTACCGTTGGCAAGATGCGTTTTACTGGAACTCTACCTTTGCTTCCGGAGATGTTCCTGCTTATTCTACCTTTGATGCCCAAGTTAACTTAAAAGTGCCTTCAGTTAAAGCTGTAATCAAATTGGGTGGGTCTAACATCCTGAATAAATATTATGCAACTTCATTTGGTAACCCTCAAGTTGGTGCACTTTATTATATCGGTTTTACCTATAACCCATAATAGTTCATAATTTAAAGAAAAAGCTCTCCTTAATCGGAGGGCTTTTTTTGTTTAAAGCCATTATTTTTTCAAATCTTTTGCTTTTAGCGGTAAAAATTAACACTTTAGCTAATGCATCAATAAGCTATTAATGAGAAGGAACGTATTTTTTTTAATTTTGATTTTCTCCCTACAAAGCCAATTTCTCTTTGCGCAACTCCCCGCAATAGAAAGAATAGAACCATTAAATTGGTGGGTAGGTTTTAAAGATACCTCTTTACAGTTGTTGATCCATGGCGACAAGGTTGCAGATAAAAAAGTGAGTTTAAACTATGCTGGTGTTAAACTAATCAGTACTCAAAAAGTAGACAATCCAAACTACCTGTTTGTAAACCTCCAGATTTCTGCTGCAACTAAACCCGGTAAGTTCAATTTGGTTTTGACTTAGGCAGGCGCCAAAACGATAACTTATCCTTATGAATTGAAGCAACGCAGCAACAAAACACAAGGTGTTACCAATAAGGACTTTATTTATCTGATCATGCCCGATCGTTTTGCCAACGGTGATGAAAGCAACGACCGTATTGCAGGCATGAAAGATAAGACCTTTAATAGGGATTCGATATTTTACCGTCATGGAGGCGATTTGCAAGGTATCATCAACAAGCTGCCTTACCTGCAAGAATTGGGGGTAACTACGCTTTGGTTAAACCCTGTATTGGAAAACGATGAGTATAAAACTTCTTACCATGGCTATGCCAATACAGAAAACTATCAGGTAGACCGTCGGTTTGGCAACAATGCCCTGTATAAAAAGTTGGTTGACGAATGCCATAAACGTGGAATGAAGATGATCAAAGATCTGGTACATAATCATATTGGCGACCAACATTTTTTATTTTTAGACTCGCCAGCTAAAAACTGGTTCCACCAATGGCCAAAATATACTGGTACCACTTATAAAGACCAGACTTTGTTTGATCCTTATGCCGCAAGTGCCGATAAAAAATTAATGACCGATGGCTGGTTCGACCGCCACATGCCCGATGTAGACCAACAAAACCCTTTGGTAAAGAAATACATTACGCAGAGCCATGTCTGGTGGGTCGAGTATGCTGGTTTAGATGGTTTCAGGTTAGATACCTATGCATACAACGATAAGGTATTTATGGCCGAATGGGCAAAAGCCATTACTACCGAATTTCCGAAATTTACTTTTTTTGGCGAAACCTGGGTGAATGGAACAGCTAACCAAGTGTTTTTTACAGAAGGGAATACCGTTAACCAACATTTTGATACAGGTTTACAAGGCGTAACAGACTTTCAGACTTATTTTGCAATCAATGAGACCTTGAATGGGAAATTTGGCTGGACAGATGGCGTAAATAGATTATATACCGTTTTGGCAAGCGACTATCAATACAAAGACCCTACACGCAATGTACTGTTTTTGGACAACCATGACGTGAGCCGTTTTTATTCGGTAGTGGGAGAAGATTTTAATAAATATAAATCGGGGATTATTCTATTGTTCTCACTACGTGGTATACCTCAGCTATATTATGGTACTGAGATCTTGATGAAGAACTATGCCGATCCAGATGGCAAGGTGCGGGAAGATTTTCCAGGAGGTTGGGCTGGAGACAAAACCAACAAGTTTACGCAGGCCGGAAGAACGGCAAAAGAGAACGAAGCTTTCAACTTTGTGAAAAAGTTGGCAAACTATCGAAAAAACAATGCAGTTTTGCAGACTGGGAAGCTGATGCAGTTTGTACCAGAAAAAGGTATCTATGTGTATTTTAGATACAACAATGAAAAAACCGTAATGGTGGTAATGAATACCAATGAGCAAGCAGAAGAATTGACGACAACTCGTTTTGATGAAAGGATCGGTAGATACAAAACTGCTGTAAATATCGTTACAGATGAGCAACTACCACTCCATAAACTGCAGCTAGCTGCCAAAACAACTTATATCTTTGAACTACAATAAACATATGTCTAACCTAAAAGCATGTATTTTTGATCTTGATGGCGTTATCGTAGACACGGCCGTGTACCATTATAAGGCATGGCGAAGATTAGCCAACCAATTGGGATTTGATTTTACAGAAGAACAAAATGAAGAATTAAAAGGCATCAGCAGAATAGAGTCTCTAAAAATTATATTAAATTGGGGTGCTGTTAGTAAAACTGAGGAAGAGATGCAGGCGCTGGCCACCTTAAAAAATACCTGGTATGTTGAAATGATCACTAAAATGACCCCTCAAGAGATTTTGCCTGGCGCAAAAGAGTTTTTGGAGTTGGTAAGGGCCAATCATTATTTAACAGCTTTGGGTTCAGCGAGTAAAAACTCCGAAACCATACTAAGGCAAATAGGTTTAATGCATATGTTTGATGTATTGGTAGATGGAAATAAAGTAACAAAATCTAAACCAGACCCAGAAGTGTTTTTGGTTGGGGCAGCAGAACTGAATGTAGAAGCAAGTGCATGTGTTGTATTTGAAGATGCGATAGCTGGCGTACAAGCTGCCAAAACAGGAGGAATGAAAGCTGTGGGCATAGGCAATGCAACAGTTTTAAAAGAAGCCGACCTAGTGGTGCCTGGCCTATATGAAATGACTATTGAAAAATTGGAGAATTTATAATCGAGAATGAAGAATTATATCAAACATAACGAGTGGCAGATTATCGAAGAGGGATTTGATCCTCAGCTGAACAAGATTTCTGAAAGTATATTTAGCTTGGGTAATGGACGAATGGGCCAGCGTGCCAATTTTGAAGAAACCTACACCGGAGAAACTTTACAAGGCAATTATGTGGCTGGTGTATATTATCCAGATAAAACAAGAGTTGGATGGTGGAAAAATGGCTATCCAGAGTATTTTGCCAAAGTATTGAATGCAACGAACTGGATCGGAATCAACGTTGTGGTAAATGATGAGGTATTAGATCTGCATACTTGTAAAGTTATATCGTTTAGTCGTGTACTGGATATGCAACAGGGGACATTGACCCGAAAATTTGTTGTTGAGCTCAGGAGCGGGAACGTTCTCGGAGTTGAATCTGTTCGTTTTTGCAGCATTGTAGATGATGAAGCAGGAGCAATCAGGTATCGCATTACGCCACATAATTTCGATGGAAGAATCACCATTGAGGCGAGTTTGGATGGTGACATCAAAAACCAGGATTCAAATTACGACGAAAAGTTTTGGAACGAGATCAATGCTAAGGAAGAAGATGGTTTCGCGCTGTTGAACATGGAAACCAAAAAGACCGCTTTCTGGGTAAGTTCTGCAATCTGTACCACCATTGATCAAGATGGTAAAGATTTAGGCCTGAAACCAGTTTTTAAGCGCAAAGAAAAATATGTAGCGCAACAATTTACCGTTGAAGTGAAAAAAAATCAGGTTACCAGCATTTATAAATATGCAGTAAACCTGTCTTCAGAAAACTATGTCAAAGAAGAATTAGAAAAAGCAACCATTGCAACCTTAAAAAAGGTGGTAGCCAAAGGTTTTGATCAACTATTGGATGAACAAGCCAAAGCTTGGGCTGTTAAATGGCAAAACGGTGATGTGATCATTGAGGGAGACGTAGCTGCACAGCAAGCCATTCGTTTTAACATCTTCCAATTGCACCAAACCTATACCGGTGAGGATGCACGTTTGAACATCGGTCCGAAAGGATTTACAGGCGAAAAATATGGAGGTTCTACCTATTGGGATACCGAAGCCTATTGTTTGCCTTTTTACCTGGCTACAGCACCACAGCAGGTAGCAGAAAATTTATTGATCTATCGTTACAAACATCTGGAAAAAGCGATTGAGAACGCAGAAAAGCTAGGTTTCAACAATGGCGCAGCTTTGTATCCAATGGTGACCATTAATGGCGAAGAATGCCACAACGAATGGGAGAATCACTTTTGAAGAGATCCACAGGAACGGGGCCATTGCTTTTGCCATTTTCAATTACATCCGTTACACTGGCGAACAACAGTATCTGGCACAATATGGACTGGAAGTATTGATCGGTATTGCACGTTTCTGGGCGCAGCGCATCAATTGGAGCATCGAAAAGGAGCAATACGTAATGCTTGGTGTTACTGGGCCTAATGAATACGAAAACAATGTCAATAACAACTGGTACACCAGCACTATTGCTACATGGTGTTTAAAATATACCATCGAAGCCATTGATAGGGTTAAAGCAGCCGATGGCAAACGATTAGATGAAATCTTCAAGAAAACAAAGTTCGATGCAAGCAAAGAGACAACGCATTGGCAAGATATCATCAACAAGATGTTCTATCCTGAAGATAAAAAACTAGGTATTTTCTTACAACAGGATGGATTTTTAGATAAAGAACAGGTATTGGTTAAAGACCTACCTGCCGCAGATCGACCATTGAACCAAAAATGGAGCTGGGATAGGTACTTAAGGTCGTGTTTTATCAAACAAGCAGACGTGCTACAAGGGCTGTATTTCTTTGAAGAAGACTATGATCTGGAAACCATCCGCAGAAACTACGATTTTTACGAACCACGCACCGTTCACGAAAGTTCTTTATCGCCTTGCGTACATGCGATCATTGCCGCAAAATTGGGGGACTTGGATAGAGCCTATGAGTTTTACCTGCGTACTTCTCGTTTAAATTAGACGATTACAACAACGATACGGAAGATGGATTACACATTACCTCAATGGCAGGTACATGGTTAAGTGTAGTAGAAGGTTTTGGTGGCATGCGCATCAAAAATGACCAGTTGCATCTTCATCCGGTTCTACCGGTACAATGGAAATCTTATGCTTTTAAAATCGGTTTCAGGCAAGCCATTGTTACGGTAAAAGTAGATCAGGAAACCGTGAGTTTGACAAATGAGAGTGATAAAGCATTAATCTTAAATGTTTTTGGTGCCAATCATCACCTGTCGGCAAACGGAACTTTGACCATTCATTCTTAAAACCATTAACCATTGAAACACGTTATCAAAATAGCTTTATCGATAGCCCTGATGTGGAGCTTATCTGCTTGCGTACGTAAAAATAACCTACAGATGTTAGATCCAACCAAACGACTACAGAGAAGATCGAAAACAAAAAAAATGTCATTTACCAAATGCTGGTACGCCATTTTGGGAACCAGAACACCACCAATGCCTATTACGGTTCGATAACAGCAAATGGTAGTGGTAAATTTAATGATATCAATGATAAAGCCTTAAGTGAACTTAAAAAAATGGGCGTAGATTATGTTTGGTACACAGGCGTAATTGAGCATGCTACCATGACAGATTATACCAAAGATGGAATCAAGGCCGACGACCCTGATATTGTGAAAGGAAGAGCAGGCTCGCCTTATGCCATTAAGGATTATTATGATGTTGATCCAGATTTGGCGGTTGATGTTAAAAACCGGATGGCAGAATATGAGGCATTGATCAAACGTACCCATAGCCAAGGATTAAAGGTTTTGATGGATTTTATCCCTAATCATGTGGCCAGAACTTACCATTCGGATGTGAAACCAAATAATGTGGTTGATTTGGGAGCTAATGACAACAAAAACAAAAGCTTTGATCCAACAAATGACTTCTATTATATCCCGAATCAGAAATTTGTAGTTCCAGCGGGTTATAATCCAGGTGGTGATGGATTTAAAAGTGCATTAAAGGATGGCCAATTTGACGAGAATCCAGCAAAGGTTACTGGAAATAATGTATTTAGTTCCGCACCTAAACTAGACGATTGGTTTGAAACGATCAAACTGAATTATGGACTGGACATCCAAAATAACCATACCAAAAACTTTGTGCCACAACCCCCACTTTGGAAAAAGATGAAAGATATCTTAGCCTTTTGGGCCTCAAAAGGAGTAGATGGTTTTAGATGTGATATGGTAGAGATGGTTCCGGTAGAGTTTTGGAGTTGGGCAATTGCCGATCTGAAAAAAAAATACCCAAACCTGATCTTTATTGGTGAGGCCTATGATAGAAATGAATACAAGAACTTTTTGGTGAACGGAAAATTTGATTTCCTCTATGATAAAGTTGGACTCTATGATGGCATCAAACGTTTAATCAAAGCGGAGGACAATGCAACTGTTAAAGATATCAGCCTGGTTTGGCAAAAAGAGAGCAATGGTTTTTCACAGCACATGTTACGCTTTTTAGAGAACCATGATGAAGAACGTATCGCCTCAAAAGGATTTGCCAATAACCCTTGGTATGCGGTTCCTGGAATGGTGGTTACAGCAACACTATCATCTGGACCTGTAATGATCTATAATGGACAGGAAGTAGGCGAGCCTGCACAAGGAGCAGAGGGTTTTGGAGGCGATGACAGTCGTTCTTCGATCTTTGATTATTGGGGCCTGCCACAACATCAGAAATGGATGAACAATGGTGCTTTTGATGGTGGTCAATTAAACGAGGATGAGCAAAAGCTTCGTCAGTTTTATAGTACTTTGCTGCAATTGGCTACCCGTAACGAAGCCATTGCCAAAGGTAATTTCTATGAACTTTTGGCAGCCAACAAAAATGCCGAAGGTTTCAATGATAAAGTATATGCCTATTTAAGATACACAGAAACTAAACGTGTATTGGTGTTGGCCAACTTTAACAGAAACGAAACCAAACTAAAAGTAAACTTACCCAAAGATGTTTTAGAAGCATTTAATATCGAAGGTAAGCCTTTAACTTTTACAGATCTATTGACCAAAACCGAATTTTCTACCAATAACATCAACAAAGGATTGATGATTAGTATGCCAGCGACAAGTGCTGTCATACTTGAATTTTAACAATTATTAAATAATAAGATATACGTCAGTCTGAGCTGAATTTACTGCGCTGTTAACAAATACACTTCGACACCTGCCTACCGCAGGGAGGAACTTAGTGTGACAACTATGAATGAACAATTAACCAGTTAAAACAATTGAGCAATTAAACAATCATCAGTCTCTAGAGAACCTAACCAAATAAACCAAACCAATGAACCAATCAATCAAACCAAAACTCTCCTTTTGGAGTATCTTTAACATGAGCTTCGGCTTTTTGGGTATTCAGTTCGGCTTTGCCCTACAAGGAGGCTTTATGTCGCGTATCTTTCAAACCCTTGGCGCAAGTCAGGACAGTATCCCTGCATTATGGGTAGCAGCACCCTTAACAGGATTGTTGGTGCAGCCTATTATTGGTTATTTGAGTGACCGTACCTGGAGCCCAAGATGGGGAAGGAGGAAACCATTTTTCTTGATTGGCGCCATTTTGAGTACGGTTGTACTGTTTTTCTTGCCCAACTCTCCAGTACTTTGGATGGCGGCAGGTTGTTTATGGGTTTTAGATGCTTCTATCAACATTACCATGGAGCCATTTAGGGCTTTGGTAGCAGATAAACTACCGGATTCGCAACGCTCTTATGGGTTTGTAATGCAGACATTGATCATCGGTGTTGGTACATGGGTAGCCAGTAACTTGCCTTGGTTGGTTAATCAGTTGGGGGTGTCTAACGAAGCTTTACCAGGTATTGTGCCCTTATCCGTTAAAATAGCTTTTGCTATTGGTGGAGTAGTTTTTTTAGGATCGGTTTTGTATACTATTTTTACCACAACAGAATATCCGCCAGAAGACCTGGCTGCTTTTAAAAAGGAGAATGAAGAGAGCAAAGGATTTTTAAATGGATTTAAAGAGATTTTTTCGAGCATCGGTAAAATGCCCAATACCATGAAATTATTGGGCGTGATACAGTTTTTTAGCTGGTTTGCCTTTTTTGCCATGTGGAGCTTGGCCACGCCCGCACTCACTAGTCATGTTTTTCATGCCCCTGTTCCGGTAGAGAGCGCGTTTAATATGGCCGATGAAAGTTCTAAAGCTTTGTTCATGTCGGCCAGCAAAGCCTATAACGATGCAGCAGACCTAGTGGGTTCTTACATGGGCATGTATGGCCTATCATCAATGGCTTTTGCCCTTCTGTTAACTTTTTATGCAGCCAAAAGAAGCATCAACAGAAAATACATCCACATGTTCAGTTTAATGGCAGGAGGATTAGGGTTTATTTCCATGTATTATATCCAACAACCAGAACAGCTGATCTATTCCTTTATATTGATCGGTATTTCTTGGGGCAGTATCCTGTCCATGCCTTATGCAATGTTGTCGAGCGCTATAAATCCTAAAAAAATGGGGATTTATATGGGGATTTTTAATATGTTTATTGTAATTCCGCAAATCATTGCCGCAACAGGAGGTCTGAACTATCTATACCACGTTATTTTTGGCCCCGAGGTGATCAATGCAATGCTGTTGGCAGGTGCTTCGTTAGTTATTGGAGGCTTGGCCAACTTTTTGATTACCGATAAAAAGGTCATCACGCATCAAGCAGAAGATACGGAAGTATTGAGTTAAAGAGAATAAGCAGCAATTAAAATTTATGGAAGAAGGAAATAACATAGACGAAAAGGAAGTAATCAAAGCCGTAACCTCAGATCATATTGAAGAAGAGATCATTCAACACCTTAATAATCCTGTTACCGACCTCAAACCAATTGTAAAACAATATTTAACAGCGGTTAAAGGTGTAAAAAAAGAAGGGAATAAATTTTATTTTTCTGATGGCAGTGCCCGCGTAGAAGTAAGAGTAGTAAGTGATGAGATCATTAGGGTAAGGTTGGCGCCACATGGTGTGTTCCTAGACGATTTTTCTTATGCCGTACCAACGGTCGACCAAAAGGTAACCACATTCAGATTAGAAGAGAATGAAGACTTTTATGCCATTTCTACCAATACCATCACCTGCAGGGTAAGCAAGGAAGATTTTTTGGTCTCTTTTGTAGACAATACCACCAACATGGTGATGAGCCAAGATACTTCTCCGATGCATTGGGAAGAAAACGTTGAATTTGGTGGATACTATGTTTTTGCCACCAAAGAATGTTTACCAGAAGAGAACTTTTTTGGATTGGGAGATAAATCGGGCAACCTGAATTTAAGAGGACGTAAGTTCCAGAATTGGAATACCGATGCCTATTCTTTCGGTTGGGACCAAGATCCTTATACCGTACCATTCCTTTCTACATCGGTTTACACCAAGGAGCTGGTTATGGGGTCTTCTTTGACAATACCTTTAGATCATATTTTGATTTTGGTAGAGAAGACAACAGCAAAACCAGTTTTTGGGCAGATGGTGGCGAACTCCAATATTATTATATCCATGGTCCGCATATGATGGATGTGGTGAAACGTTACCAAACGTTAACGGGAACGCATAAACTACCACCCAAATGGGCTTTAGGTTACCACCAATGTAGGTGGAGTTATTATCCAGAAACCAAGGTAAAGGAAATTGCAGAAGGCTTTAGGTCGCGTCAGGTCCCTTGCGATGCCATTTATCTGGATATCGATTACATGGATGGCTACCGTTGTTTTACCTGGAACAAAAAATATTTTCCAGATCCTAAAAAAATGATCAAGGAACTGGCCAGCATCGGCATGAAAACCGTGGTGATGATCGATCCAGGTATTAAAGTTGATGACAATTATTGGGTATTTAAGGAGGGGAAAGAAAACAATTACTTCTGTCGCCGAAGCGATGACTACTTTATGGAAGGCCATGTTTGGCCGGGTAGATGCCAATTTCCAGACTTTACCAATCCAACGGTAAGGGCATGGTGGGGCGGTTTGTATAAAGAGTTGGTGATCCTAGGTGTAGCAGGGGTGTGGAACGACATGAATGAACCCGCTGTTTTTGGTGCAGGTACTTTCCCTAATGATGTAAGACATAACTACGATGGTTACAGAGGTTCGCACCGTAAGGCCCATAATGTTTACGGTATGCAGATGGTCCGTTCTACCTATGATGGTTTAAAGAAATTGATGCGTAACAAACGCCCATTTACCATTACTAGGGCAGGTTATTCAGGTATGCAGCGTTATGCTTGTGTATGGACAGGAGACAATGTAGCCACATGGGAGCATTTGAAATTGGGCAATATCCAATGTCAACGCATGTCGGTTTCTGGAGTGCCGTTTTGTGGAACCGATATTGGTGGTTTTAGTGGCGAACCAGATGGCGAGTTGTTTACCCGTTGGATCCAATTGGGTACTTTCTCTCCATTTATGCGGGCGCATTCTGCTGGTGATACCGCTGAACGTGAGCCTTGGAGTTTTGGCGAACCTTTTACCGCAATCAACCGCAAGTTCATCGAACTGAGATATCGTTTAATGCCATACATCTACTCTGTATTTTGGGAGCATCACCGTTATGGATTCCCGATTTTAAGGCCACTGGCCATGTTAGAGCAAGAGCTCGATCGAGTAATCATTACCGTCAGGATGAATTTACGTTTGGCGATAAGATCTTGGTATGCCCTGTATTAGAACAAGGTGCCGTTTCGAGGATTGTTTACCTGCCAAAAGGACAATGGTACAATTTCTGGACACACGACCTATTAGATGGAGGCAACGAATACAATATCGATGCGCCATTAGAAGACATGCCTTTGTTTGTAAGAGCTGGCTCTGTTATCCCAGAATATCCGGTAATGCAATATGTGGGCGAAAAACCAATTGATGAGGTATGGTTGAATATATACTATGCCGCTTACGAAGTGAACTCTTTCTTGTTTGAAGATCATGGAGATACCTTTGCCTATGAGCAGGATATCTATCTAGAAAAGAAATTTAGTGTAAAAGGCGATGGCAAAAACTTGTTTATCGAACAGACAATCGAAGGATTATACACACCAAATTATGAACTGTACGATTACAATGTAATTGGGCTGCCATTTCAGGTAAGTAAAATTTTTGTAGACGATAAAGAGATTACAGATTTTTATATAGATGAGCGTAAACGCTTAAGATTTAAATCGAACAAGAATTTTATGCATATTAAGATCATAGGAGTATAGAGGTCAATTGATTGATTGTTGAAATTGTTTGTAAAACATTGAAAACTACCAACTAAAAACCATTAACTGAAACCCCAAAAATGGCCAGCACAAAAAAAAATACCACAGGTAAAACTGCCTCGGCAGGTAAAAAAGTAACGGCAACAAAAAAGGAACATGTATTTGATGCCTATTTGAAAAGTGTTTGGGTTTATAGTTTGTTTACCGATTTCGATATCTCCTTATTTCTAAGTGGAAAGCATTTTCGGCTGTATGAAAAAATGGGAGCACACTTGTGTACCGTTAACAAAAGCAACGGAACCTATTTTGCCGTTTGGGCACCTAATGCACAACAAGTTGCGGTAATGGGTAACTTCAATGCTTGGAACAGAGAAAGCCACCAACTGCATAAAAGATGGGATGCCTCTGGTATCTGGGAAGGATTTATCCCACAGGTAGGTAAAGGAGAAGTGTATAAATATTACCTCAAAGGTTTTGATGGTAGTGACATTGAAAAAGGGGATCCTTATGCCTTGAGATGGGAACATCCTCCACAAAAAGCATCCATAGTTTGGGATACTAACTATACTTGGAAAGATAAGGCTTGGTTAACGAAAAGACCAAAACGGAATGCTTTAGATCAACCGATGTCGGTTTATGAACTTCATCTGGGTTCATGGCAACGTGATCCAAGTGAATCCAGAAAGGGTATTGAGTTATGGAGAAATAACCAAAAGCTTAGTGCCCTATATCTTGGAAATGGGTTTTACGCACGTAGAGCTGATGCCGATCATGGAATATCCTTATTACCCATCATGGGGATATCAGATTACAGGTTATTTTGCGGCAAGTTCCAGACATGGTGCGCCGCAAGACCTCATGTACTTGATAGAGGAACTACATCAGCACAACATTGCAGTGATTTTAGATTGGGTGCCTTCGCATTTCCCCGGAGATGCCAATGGATTGTTCAATTTTGATGGTACACACTTGTTTGAACATGCCGATATGCGTAAGGGTTTCCACCCAGATTGGAAGTCCTACATCTTTAATTACGACAGAAATGAAGTACGTTCGTTTTTGATCAGTAATGCCATGTTCTGGTTAGATAAATATCATGCCGATGGCCTGCGTGTAGATGCAGTGGCCTCTATGTTGTATTTTGATTTTTCGAGAACGGCAGAAGAGGCAGGTACAAACGAATATGGGGGCAGCGAAAATTTGGGTGCCATCCAGTTCCTTAAAGATTTGAATGAGGCCGTATATGGTAATTATAAAGGGGTACAGACCATTGCCGAAGAAAGTAGTACGTTTGATGGGGTAACTAGACCAGTTTATGCTGGAGGTTTAGGCTTTGGGATGAAATGGATGATGGGTTGGATGAACGATACCTTAAAGTATTTTAAGAATGACCCTATCAACAGAAAACACCATCACCATCAACTTACGTTTAGCATGACCTATGCTTTTACCGAAAACTTCATGCTGCCTTTCTCGCATGATGAAGTGGTGCATGGTAAATCGTCGATCATCTATAAGATGCCAGGCGATGAATGGCAGAAATTTGCCAATCTGCGTACGCTATATGCCTATATGTTTACACATCCGGGTACCAAACTGCTCTTTATGGGTAACGAGTTTGCGCAGACCAACGAATGGAATTTTACTGAATCTTTAAATTGGGATTTGTTGCAATATCCACCTCATGCAGGCATGCAACAGTTGGTGAAGGCCTTAAACCAATTGTATAGCAAAGAACCTGCCCTGTATAAATATAATTTCTCTTACGAAGGTTTTGAGTGGATTGATGCAGATGACGCCGATCGATCGATATTCATTTATGCCAGAAAATCTGATAAGGCAAAAGACACCTTGGTGGTCGTACTCAATCTTACCCCTGTATATAGAACCGATTTTAGGGTAGGTATACCAGTTAAAGGAAAATGGAAAGAGATCTTCAATACAGATGCCGGTACATTTTATGGCAGTGGGAAGCTGAATGTGGGTGTGTTAGCCACAGAGCATATCGCTCAAAACAATCAAAAGCAATCTATCGTTGTTAATATTCCACCTTTGGGTGTCTGTATCTTTAAAAAAGGAGTTTAATTTTATTGGTTCGTGTCCCAATCATTGGTTCTTGGCGTCACGAACCGATACATTATTCCTAGTTCGCGCTGAAACGAACCAGGGGAAAATACATACTTGATGGCAAAAAAAGAATTGACGTTTAACAAGAACGAAAAAGGAGAGTGGTACCTACAGTTGCCAGAATGGAATGGAGATCCAGAAGACCTGCAAATGGTAGAAGGTGCGGATCAATGGCTAGATCTGGTAAGCAAGGGTGAACTAAAAATTAATTTAGTCCTGTCTACCGATAATTTTGATCAGGCAGCAGTTTTGACTTTGTTGAGAACCAAAGAACAAAATCTAGGCGGAGGAGGAATTTATTACCTTGAAAGCTATCAGGGAGCAACAGTAGGACTGAAAATCTGGTTGTGTGAGGTAACACGTTTTATATTTGACGACCTGCCCCAGAAAATCTACTTTCTAAAAAAATGATGCAATTGTTTGCAATTTAATTTAATAAATACTAATTTGTAATAAAAATAGAAGGGCCCACATCCATGGACCCTTGCTATCTATTAACCTGTCTTATTTTCCAACAATGCAAACTGTTGAAATCCTTACACTTACTAAGGATCATGGAATACTATTCTTGATCATTACGTAAATGTTCGAGCTTAATTCTGCATCCTCATCGTTTGCATTTAGCTGCGAGTTTTTTTATTATCCTATTTTGGTTTTTCCCTTTATCATTTAGTCGAATCTATGTTATAGATTTACTAAAGGTGAAAAATAGAAAAATAAATGCTATTTATAAACTAAAACGTTAAGTGTAACGAATAATTTAGTTTAAGTTTTGTTACATTAGCCTCAAAGGGTAAAGAACAATGACTGTAAATTGTTGAAATTGATGTAGATATCTCAAATTGTTGCCTTATTAGGGTCAACATAACAATTTTGTTAAAATTCGTTGATGTTTGTCATTTAAGCTGCTCAGTAAATCAAACTATTTTGCGCTTTACAGATTTACGGAGTTTGATCAATACCAAGGCTCCGAAAAATAAAATAACAGCAGCGCCAATGCCTAACATCAAAACCCAATTGGTGGCTGCCTTTAAGGTGAGTTGTTGGTCGGTGCCCATATAGATCAAACTATCCCAATAATAAGGCAGGTAAAAAGCATCGGCAGTTTGAGGTGCATTTAACCAATCTATTTTAGCCATATGTAGGGCATTGCCATTACTTTCACCTGCAAGCATGTGTTTGTAAAAATTGCCCGTGATCACCGAAGCTGCCACATCATTTACATTCCAAAGGCCTGCTATGGTTGCAGGAGTACCTATGGCGTTAAAACCTCTCGATAAACTGATTACACCCTCACCATTGGCCAATAGTCCATCGGCAGTACGGCAGGCACTCAACACCACTAAGGCAGGCGCCTGTTTTTTGGCAGCAAGTTCAAACAAAAACAATTTCTCTTTGTCAAAATCTAAGGTAGGTTCTTGGTTTTTACCCGATAAGTAGGCATGTGTGCCAATATGTAATACGCTGCTCTTTTCAAAAGACTCATTAAAGCTATGGCTGTTCACTTGGTCGTTCAACAGAAAATCGCCATTAACTGTTTTTTTGATGGCTTCGGCTTCGTCAGCTACAGCTTTTAAAGGCTTGTTGCTGTTTTTTTGATGGGTAATAAAAAGTCCGGTAAAGTTTTGGGTATGGGTTGCTGTTTTGGTACTGGTTAAGGTCTTTAAAGAAAAGGCATAAGTAATGCTGTTGTTCTTGATTAAAAATGGCCAATTGGCAATATTAGGTTTATAATTGCCCTCGGTAATCAATCCATCAAAAGAGATGTACCCCAATGCACCATCGGGTACAATTACCACAGGTTGGCCCTTTGCAAATTTTACATTTTTTAAAATAGATTGATAGAGTTGATAAGAAGTCTGATAAAATGCTTTTGGGTCATTTAACATGGCGTTAGGCCCTTGTTGAAAGTAAACTGTAGTATATGATTGGATAGCTGTTGTGATCTTCGCTGCATCTTCAATCTTTATCACATCGTTTACCTTTTTATTGTTGATGTCAATCAGATAGATGGCATCTCTGCCTACAAAGTATTCGATTATCCTTTTGTTGGGTAGGGTATTCATCAAGGTCGAAAACGAGATGTCCCTACTTAAATTCAATTGTTTATACTTCTGCTTGATCTGATTGTTTACCAGTGACAGGTAAAACTTTAAACTATCCGTGTTTTTGTTGATTGTATTGCTTTTGTTTTCTAGTTCTTGCTTTTCATTATAAGTAATGGCGCGCTCAAAAGCCTGTTTTTTGATAAAGAGTGAGTCTTTTTGGTTTACAGCAAATAAACGCTGATTATTATTAATCTGATCTAATAATGTTCTGGCTTTGCTCTGTTCTGCCAGTTCTAAGATCCGGTCCAATATATTTTTGTTTTGGGTTTGTTTGTATAACTGATAACCAATTTCAATTGCTTTTTCAGAGGTATGCTTCAGGTCGGCCTGTAGGCGTTGTTTTGTCTGGTCATCAACAAATTCATTCCTGATTTTATCGGCACTAAAAAGGGCCAGTTTGATCGCATTAAAAGCCTCATCAGGTTTTTTGAGAGCCAGATAGGCATCGGCCATCTGTTCAAAAACTTCAACCAACCTGTAATCGCCATATATTTTACTTATGGTTGGATTGTCTTCTTTATCGGCAACTTTTAAAGTGTAAAGGGTTTGATTAAAATCATTGATGGCCAACAGGTATTGGTGCTGTAAAAGTTTTACCCTCCCCCTTAAAATCTGAATATTCGCCTTTTCACGAAGTCTATCGCCTTTAAAATAGCTATTGATGATGTGGAGGGCTTTGGTTAGACGATCATCTGCTTTTTTGGCATTTTTAAGTTTAAAATAAGCTAAGCCTGCTGTAGTATAAGATCCCATTAACGAATAGGCATTTTCTGCGTTTAGCTTTCTTTGTTTGGTAATGGTGTTTTCTACAAGTTTTGTGGCAGCTAAGTAATCTCCTTTATCAACTGAAATATCGGCCAATATGTTATTTAGTGTCAGATTAGTTCTGGTATCTGGTTTGGCTAATTTAAGTCCGGCCCAAATATTTTTCTCGGCATCTTTAAAATTTCCCATTGAACGGTATGAGATGGCAATATTGCTGTATAGAGAAGCAATAGCTTCTGGTGCATCGTTGTTTTGGAATTAAAAACTTAACCGAGGTCTGCAACAGATAGATCGCTCTTTCATAATCGCCTATTCTGGTGTAGTTGTTGCTCAGTGGTTTTAAAGTGTATTCTACAATTTCATAACTCGAAATCTTGTTTTTTAGATAGTAATTATAAGCTTTTTCATAACTGTTGATGGAGCCTAATATATTACCATCCAACAATTGATAATAACCCTGGCTGTTAATTAGGTCTAAAAAAATATAATGCTCATTATAGGTTTTGGGATTACGCCAGAGCATTTTTTGGGTATCCATTAGATAAGAAAAACGCTGCTGCGGGTTTGATGAAACATGATCCAACCTTTCTAATATCCACGCCTCCAGGTTGTCTTTTTCCTTTAAAGAATCAAGTTTACGCTCAAATGTGGATTGTGCCCATACATTATGGTATAGGCCTAAAAGAAGAAAGAAAAGTGTAAAGCGTAAAAAAACTGAATACATAAAAAGCTTTGTATTTCAGCTAATTTAAGCAAATAGATTTAAATGCGCAGTTGTGGTATTTTGAATACAGGTTACGAAATCTGCTATTAAAATTTCCAGGTTACATAAGTAGCCATTCGGTTATTGTTCGTTTTAGGGTCGTACAAGTATCTAAAGCCAATAGAGGGGCCAACCCGAACCAAACCCAGCTGTACATCTGTAAAGAACGAAACCCTTGCATCGGCAAAATTCTTTTTCGTATCGTTTACGGTGAGCCTTAAGTTTGGTGGCGCTATACCAGCGGCGTTTGGCGCATAGGTATATTCTAAAACATCTGTAGCTTTTTGGTAAAGATCTATCGATACCAAAGTACCTGCCCCCACACCTATAAAAGTATTCAGGTTGTACCTTACCTGCAGCGGGACAGCATTGATTGTTGTTATCTTTTCTGTTCGGGTATGGTCTTTTTTAACAATAAACATCGGAACTTGGTTAACCACCGTATCCCTTCTTTTGGTATCAGACGATACCAAAAAACTGGTCTCCTTGAAAGAGTTGAGATAAAGTTCTACCTGCCAATACAATTTATAAGGCGAATAAGGAGCCAAACTGGCCCCAATTACCACATTTTTACTGTTCAAGTAGTTTTTGTTATCGGTTTTAAACGGAAAGCCATAACCTAAAATAAGGGCAGGAGAAAGGCCCATCTTAAAACGGCCAACTGCTCTATTGGTATAGATGGGTTCATTTTTGTCAAATACAATGGCGGCCCCACTTTTAATGGGCAGCTTTTTTGGCTTCTCTTTAAATTTGATTGTATAAGCCACAAAACCCATGGTAGAATCGGCATCATTAACCCCTTTTTGGTCTAGTCCAGGTAAATAGATGTTGCTGAACACAAAGTGTACACTGTCTTTGCCCATCACGGTTTTGATACAGCTTTGGTTTACATAGGCCAAATCGCAATTGATCACTTCTGGTTTGGTACCTGTTATCTTTAGCGTGGCCTGGTCAAATACTTCAGAGATATTTACAGCCACATCTACCTTTTTGGCCGGTCCTTTACCTGTATTCTGAAAACGGATCTTATAACTCAGCTCTCTGTTCTTTCCGGTAAAACGATAGTTCATCCTGCTTTTTTTCAATACCATTTTGTTAGGGTCATGAGAAGCTACAATCTGTAGTTCCATATTAAAGAATTCAGTTTCGATCAAAGGGTTGTCTGGAATAAATACTGCCGAAAGTCGAACCACGGCATTGGTATCTTTTACCATTTCTGGTGTGGTCTTGAAATGCATAAACAAAAAGCGTTCTTCGTTCTGTTTCAGGTTTTCAAACCGCCAACTTTCGTGGTTTTTAAAATCCTTGGCTTTATCTTTTAACAAGATGTTGGCATCAGCTTGATGCGTAATCGGTAGTTCGTTGTTTAATGAAGCATAATAAACGGGCTTTTGGGTGCCAGGTAGGTAAGCCACGTTCAACATCGATTTCAGATCTGTTTTTTTCTCTCCATGATAAGCTCTTGCTTCTTCGAGCGTAAAATTGTTATTGGCAAACTCTTTATCATTATACAAAATGGCCACCGTACCACTGATGTTCTGCTGTCCGTTGGCGGCCTTGTTTCTGTAGCCAAATACCACCATCATGTCATCGCCAGGTTTGGGCATACAGTTGCTTTTCATTTCTATGTTGCCGCCCATTTTAAATAAGGATGGTTCTATTTGGTTAGACGCTATCATAGGTCTGGTAGAGGCAGGTTTTATGGGTCTGGGTTTGGTTGGTGGTCTTTTGCCATCATCGTAGTTATTGGTAGCAAAAAGCCTCACCAATACCGGGTCTGTACCTTTATAGATATGGAAAGGATTTTTTTCAAAACTAAAACCACCATCGCCAAACTCCCAAAAATAAGTATAAAATGGGGCAGGAGCGCCGGCAATCTGTCGCAATGGCCTCAACTCCGAGCTAAATTCGGTTACGCCATCTTTTGTTGTATAATTGATAATGGCAGGTACCGTATCTGTAGGCAATACCTGTGCGCCAACAGTAGTTATACCAAAACAACATAAAACGAAGAGGAGCGATTTCATCATCCTTAAATTTATATATTTTAATCTACAAAATGCAAAAAAGATGAAGCCGGTTACAGCTTCATCTTCACATGTATTTTTTTATTGTTAATAGCTATTTAAGTTGGTAATGGCAGTTTGTACCTGTGCTTCAGTAGTTTCTACCAAACTTAAGCTGATGTTTTGGCTGGCCACTATTGTAGTTTCTAATTCGGCGTAGTAGTACTTACCATCTTTGATACAGAAAGAAAGGAACTTGCCTTGTACACCGATTGGCATCATGTTGTCGTAGCTTTTTACTTTATTGGCACCATCAGGTGTATATAACTGGGCAACTACATTGCTTCCCTTTGCACAAAAGAACACAAAGGTTTCGCCGGTAAAGGCCCTAAAGCTGGCCATGCTGCCTGGGTTGTTCAACACTTCAACGCTTACCGTTGTTTTAGGGTTGGTATAACTATAGAACACATCGCAGTTGATCCAACCTAAAGTGCCAAAATTAAAATTGTAGAAACCATTGGTCGGATTTGCTTCTAGCGGACCACCGTTGGCATTTAACTTTGGTGCCTGCCAAGCCATTTGGTTGGCCCCAGCACCTGCGTTTTCTACACCTTCCCAGATTTGTGTAAATCCGCTTCTGGTAGCTGGTATTTTAATGTTCATGTCTGTAGCTACGGCTTTGTCTACATTCGTATTGCCTACTTTTGCATTGATGTAGATAAAACCATCAGATGCCAATGGTGCACCACTGATGTGGTTGGTATTGGTGCCGCTAAACAATACATCGCTTCTTTTTAATACTTCCATCGCTTCTACAGTAACTTGTCCGGTAACAGGCACGCCTGCAATTTTAAAGGCATTGGCTGGAATGGTGATGATCGTACCACCTTTTAAGGTCAATGTATTTGCCGTAGCAGCATTAATGGTAAAGATCTGTTGCTGTGGGCCAAACATGGCGACAAATTCTTTAGCGGTTTTTGCGGAATTACTGTTGGTGGCTCCGTCTTTTTTACAGGCTGCTGCAAATAAAACAATAAGGGCAACTAATACTGGTTTTAAGTTTAACTTTTTCATGATTTCTATATTTTAAAAAACTGCTTACTCTTTTAAAGGCTTTTCAGCGTCGGCCATTTCATAGGGTTTGATGATATATCAGTCGCATCAGGATTTTGTTACCCCTTTATTTTCGATTTTTTTTTGGCAATGGACTAGAAAGGTTAAATTAGAGCACAAAACGTTTAAAAATCGATCGTCAATGGCCAAAGCAGTACATCTAGACCAACGCTTTCTAGTAGGGTTGGTAAATAATGATGCCGCAGTAATTAATGAAATCTATAAAAAATGTGCAGGCAAGGTAAAGTCGTTCATTGTATTTAACAATGGCACGGCCAACGATGCGGAAGATATTTTTCAGGAAGCTTTGGTCGACGTATATAACCAGGCCAAATACAAAGATTTACAGCTAAGTTGCCCATTTGAGCCCTTTCTACTCCTGGTGTGTAAACGCAAATGGTTAAACGAACTGAAAAAAAGATCAGTTTCACCGGTAACAAAAGGAGAGGATGATTTATTACATATTGGCGAAGATACATTTGAACAGGCAGAACGCTTGGAAGAAGAGCAAGAACAGACTACTTTATTTTTAAAGGCCTTTGAACAATTGGGCGAACGTTGCAAGGAAATCATTAGATGGAGCATGCAGGGCGATGCACAAGAAAAAGTGGCCGAAGCTTTGGGTGTAACCTATGGCTATTTGAGAAAAAAGAAGTCGGAATGTATGGCGAGCCTAATTAAAATGGTGCAGATCAATAAATAGAAATGATGACTGAGGATAAAATTTTACTCGCGGCCCGATATGTAGAGGGCGACATGGATGAAGCCGAAAAGGCTGATTTTGAAATGCGCATGCAGAACGATGTCGAACTGCAACAGCATTTGAAAGACTATAGGCATATCCACCAGAGTCTAAAAATACAATTGGCACCTGATCAGCAAGACTTGGCCTTTAAAAAAACCTTGCGCCATACTGGACCCGCCTATTTTGAAACACCCAAAGTGGTTACTTTTAAAACCAGCCTAAAGTGGTTAAGCGGTGTGGCAGCAGTTTTAATTGTTGGGCTACTGGTTTGGGCACCATGGCGCAGCAACCTGTACCAGACCTACCATAGTGATGCAAAAATGTTAGTGACAGAAAGAGGTGCTGAAAAAGCAACTGATCTTGACCGAGCAGCTACTTTTTTTAACGATAAAAAATACAAAGAGGCCCAAGACCTATTGGCCAAATTAACCTTGCAACAACCAGGAAATGCCATGGTAAGTTATTATTATGGCTTAACCCTAATAGAAACCAATACCCTAAGCGAAGGCAGAAGTACACTGACACAGGTTTATAACGGAGAATCTGCCTTTAAATATGATGCAGCCTATGCCATGGCGATGAGCTATCTAAAAGAAGACAAAAAAGATGAATGTAAGGCTTGGTTAAAGAAAATACCTATTGGTACCACACATTATCAAAAAGCAGCCACGCTGTTGGATAAACTGTAGTTAACCAATAAAAATGGATGGTCATTAAAGCATGATCAAACACTAAGGTGTCAAAAATAATCGGCTTGGTTAAATAACGTGTAATCCTTTTCAGGTTGTATTTTTGTTTTTAATAGGCAGTTATACAATGATTTATTTTTGTGCTGAGCTGTGTTTTTCAATTGCAAATATTTTAAAATACTGGTCTTTAAGTTAAAATTGTTGTTACACTATTACCAATTTTGCTATATTTAGCGCTACTAAATTTATGCGCTCAACTAAACAAATGCCAATGGCACTAATTAACCAGATATAATACTTATGGACAAAAAGTCTTCTAAGTTGAGCATCTGGTTTTTATCAAGGCCAAAAAGAACAGGTGCCATCTTCTTTCTCGTGCTGTTAACTTTTATATCGCTGATCGTAATGCAGCGTTATCAGCTTTTTAGGGAAAACAAACAGAACCAACTGTCGAATATCCTCGAAGCTGCAGAGAAAAACATAGAGCAATCTTTAAAGAACAGTTATACCGTAGCCCTGACCTTAGCTTTGACCGTAAATAACGACGGTGTGCCCGTTAACTTTGATACGGTAGCAGAGAAGCTGATCAAATCCAATCCTGATCTACAGGCTGTGCAATTGGTGCCCAACGGTATAATCAAATACGTATATCCCTATAAAGGCAACGAAAAAGTACTGAACCTGGATCTTTTCAAAAGCCCAGAACGCACTGTTTTAGAAGTCAATAAAACTATCAAAAGTCGTAAAATGTACTTTCAGGGGCCGGTTAAATTAACACAGGGTGGCATTGGCGTAGTAGGAAGGTTACCCTTATATATTAACGATAAGTTTTGGGGATTTTCTGCCGTTGTGATCAAACTCGATGTGCTTTTTAAAAATGCAGGGATAGACAATAACAAATACAAACATTATAAATTCCAATTCTCTAAAATAAACGAGCTGACCAAAAAGGAGGAGTTCTTTTTACCACTGCATATAGATGTGTCTAAGGAAATATCCAAGTCTGTAATTTTCCCAGATGGCGATTGGAAATTGTACATCATCAATACCAATCCTTACGATACTTGGGTAGAAATACTAAGTGCCATTCTTTTTGGACTTGGTCTGGCCGTGCTTTCTACCTATCTATTGGTTAAACTGTTAAAAAAGCAGGCACTGTTACAGGTGCGCTTCCGTAACCAAGAATCGAAACTGATAGATACTGAAAGTAAGTTCAAAAAGATATTTGACCATGCGGCCATTGGTATTGCAAGGGTAAACTCCATTACAGGACAGATTTTGGAGGTAAACCAATACCTGTGTGATTTTTTGGGTTATACCAAAGAAGAACTGATGCAAAAAAAGATCAAGTCTATCATTTATCCAGAAGATTTGGCTGAAGATGGCATCCTGTTCAAAAAACTATTATCAGGGCAGATCAGACAATTCAATAAAGAAGAAAGATACCTTAGAAAAGAAGGGGTTTTGATATGGGGAAGCGTAATTATTACCCCTCTATGGAACGAAGGTGAAGAACCCAATAACCACATTGTAATTGTAGAAGATATTACCAAACGCAAGGCTGAAGAACAATTGATCATCGACTCGCAAAAAAGAACGAATCGTTGATTAACACCATTGATGGTATTGTTTGGGAAGGTGACCTTGCTACCCATCAATCTACATTCGTAAGTAAAAAGGTAGAAGATATTTTGGGTTATACAGTTGAAGAATGGAAGAGTAGCCCAACTTTTTGGATAGACCACCTGCATCCAGAAGAAGTAGAAAAAATGAGAGATTATCTGGGGCAATATCTAGGAGCAGGTAAACAGCACGATGCCGAATACCGCATGTTGGCCAAAGATGGTGCTGTAGTTTGGATCAGGGATATTGTTACCGTAATAGAAGAACCTAATCAGCCTATCAAATTGAGGGGAGTGATGATTGATATTACCAGTAGAAAAGAAGCAGAGACCGCTTTGAACAAATCGTTTACCTTGGTAACCGAACAGAACAAACGTCTGTTGAACTTCTCTTACATCGTATCGCACAACCTACGCTCGCACGCCAGTAACATACAGGGCATTTCGGCATTGATAGAAAGTGCCAAGACCGAAGATGACCGTCACGAAATGATCCAGTTGCTAAAAACAGTAGCGGGTAACCTGAACGAAACTCTGTTTAACCTCAATAATATCGTAAACATACAGACCAGCATCGATACTGTTGTAGAACCCTTAAACCTAAGTGTTTACATCGCCAAAACCTTGGCCACACAAAATGCACAGATCTTGAGTAAAGATGCCCAGATCGTTAACAAAATAGATAAAAATATAGAGATCAATTACAATAAGGCTTATTTGGAAAGCATTTTGCTTAACTTGGTTTCTAATGCCTTGAGGTACAGTCACCCCGACCGTAAACCAGTAATCACCTTAACTTGTTTCGAAGAAGATGGGCAACAGGTCTTAAGGGTATCTGACAATGGAATAGGGATAGACCTAAATAGAAATGGCAATAAGATGTTCGGAATCTATCAGACCTTTAACGGCAATATTGATGCCCGTGGTTTAGGTCTTTTCATTTCTAAGAACCAAATCGAATCTATGGGAGGTAAAATTGCAGTAGAAAGTACGCTGAACAAAGGCACTACCTTTAAAGTTTACTTTAAGTAAGTTCATTGTCTTTGACAGGCTCAGACTGACAAATGGTTCATTGGTGTCGCTGGTTCATTGGTTCATTGGTGTCACTGGTTCATTAGTCATAGGTTTCCAAATCTATTCCCTTAACTCATTTATCGATATCTGCAGCTATTCACTATTTTCCCGCTTCCATTTTCCCTTAAACCATTTCCTATTTCCTTCGCTTTTGTTTATTAGTTCAGAAAGGAACCAACACTAAAAACTGATAACTAACAACTAAAAACTAACAACTAATAACAACCTAAAGCCCATCCAAGCCCATCATCCTTCTAAAAAGATCTTTGATCAGGTCGATTTCGTCTACATAAACTGTTTTTTTTCTATTGCCAAAATACAGTATGTTCTGTAGTGGCGTATGGCCTTGCCAGATCAGTTTTACTTGTCCGTTCTCTACTTCCTTTCGGCATAAAAAATCAGGGACAATGGCCAATCCTTTACCGCCTGTTAAACAACGTACAATAGAATTAAGGTTAGGTACAATGTAGTTGGGCCTAAAATCTGGATTGCAGTTAAAGTTCAGCTGCCAAAACCTAAACAAATGTTCCATGTCGCCGGTAGTGCCATACCATTTCTCGCCCTTTAACCATTGTTCTACCTCGTTAAGGTCACCCTTGTTCAATAAAGCCTCAAAAGCCTTGATATCCGTATCATTGCCCCCAACCAATACAATCGTTTCAGAAGAGAAGGCCTCATGTACAATATTGGTAGATGTACCTTTTTGTGGGGTAATGATCAGGTCAAGAATCCCTTTTTCCAGATTATCCAACATCTCACGGTACTCGCCAAAACGGATGATCACATTAAAAGGTAGCGTATGCACGTATTGTTCTAAAGTGAGCTGAAAAGTTTCAAAACACATGCCCACACTGATTGTAGGCGTATGCTTCTCTGTGCTTTTCTGAAAAGTCTTTTCCACTTCCTCCAGCTTGTTCAATGGGTCGATCACCGCATTATAAAACACTTTTCCCTTTTCTGTAGGAATCATTTTGCGGCCTGTACGTTCAAATAGCTTGTAGCCTACATAACTTTCTAAAGAAGTAAGATGCAAGCTGGCACCCGGTTGCGAAATAAACAGGATCTCTGCCGCACCCGTTAAAGTGCCTGTTTTATAGATTGCCTTAAAGGTGCGGTACCATTCTAGATTTACCATGGATTTAACTATTATAATTCTGATACAAAGGTATGAATTAACTTGTTTTGATGATGATTTAACACGCCCTAAATTTGTGCCATCAAAAAGATCATACACATGAAAAAGATATTTATCATTAACGGAGGTCAAAAATTTGGACATTCTGGTGGTTTGTTTAACGAGACCATTGCCAATCTTTCGGCCACATTTTTTAACGGACAAGAAGATTTCGAAATCAAGACTACCAATATCAACGAGCCTTACAATGCCAAAGAAGAAGTAGCAAAGTATACCTGGGCCGATGTGGTCATCTATCATACGCCAATATGGTGGTTTCAATTGCCATATGCCCTTAAACAATATATAGATGTGGTGTTTAGTGAAGGTTACCAGACTGGTATCTACGAAAGTGATGGACGTTCGTCTAGCAATCCTGCAATCAATTATGGTACTGGAGGCATGTTGCATGGCAGAAAGTACATGGTAACCACCACTTGGAACGCACCGAATGAGGCCTTTACTTTACCCAATGAGTTTTTTAAGCAAACAAGTGTTGATGAGGGTGTGCTGTTCGGTTTCCACCGGATGAATGCCTTTACAGGAATGACCCCACTGCCTAGTCTGCACTTTTATGATGTATTGAAGAATACAAATATGGATAGAGATCTGAAGAAGTATCAGGCCCATTTAGAACAGGTTTTTATAAAGGAAGAAGCACTTTGTGCAGGCTAAGGTAGCAGCAAAAAGAAAAAAGAGCTTGAGCTCGGCATAACCTAGTTGTTTAGAGCTGATATAGAAAAATGTTTTTTTTTGTTAGGGCTTTTATAGAGGTGCGGTTTTAAAAGTTCAAAATTTGTATATTTCGCTTGGAGATAATTTCATGGCTCATGTCGATATGAACTAGGAAAGCAAATTGTAAGACTTCAATTCATCTAAAATGGCTTATCGTAAAGAAGAACGAGAAAAAAATAAAAAAATCTTATTAGCTACCTTAAACTATTTACTTGAAAATCATTCGATGAGTATAGTTTTTGATGATTATAGCCCTTCAAAAGAATGGTATCTCAATGAGATTAAAAAAACCGAACTTGACATTGAAAAATCTCGGTCAAAGCAAATCGAAGATCGTTTAAATATGCACATTTCATTCTTAAGGGGTCGATATCGATCTTGGTTTGAATCCTTATATTAAATTACATACAGGTTACGATATTGACATTTTCGAAAGATATAAAGCCGATGTAGTGCACATTCTTCCGAAACGGTACATTGATGACAATGACGTGTATCGGATAGAATATTATCTAAGAGCTTACGAAATGCAGCCCGAAGAGCAAGAGAATGTAGCTGTTTTAAAAGCTTTGTTGGCTACACATCAAGCTAAAGTGGATAGATGGATGAAGCTAGGAGATACTATTACAGAGGAAATCCATTTTATTACAAATGGGAAAGATGGTAGAGAAATAAGTGAGGCTGAACTTTTAGAATTGCGAAAAGAATGGTTAATGTATGAAGAAACCGCACCTAATGGCCTCTTTAAATTAAGTGTTCAAATTAGTGGTAAGGGGGAATATGCATTAACCTATGTGAATATTTCATTACCTGGAGGAGCTGGTAGCATCTATGCTGCTAGTGGTGAAAAATTACCGATGAAAGTTTACTGGAAAGACGACCATAACGTTATCATTGAGACTAAAGAGGAATATAAAAGCCATTCTATGTATAAACAGGTAAGGAGTTATGACCAATTGGTTAAAATCGAATATCGTTTTGTCTAGTCAAAAAATAGAAAGACTTTGTCATGCTGAGCGTAGCGAAGTATCTCATTAGATTAATCAATACTGAACCGAGCTGAGTTTATACTGTATTGAATACCAAACCAACAATTACGGTTTACAGCAATGGATCAATGGTTTATTTTTGCTACCTTAACAAGGTAAAGTACAGCAAGCTGATGAGCCAATTTAATGCCGACCTTTATAAAGAAAGCATACTCGCTGCCTTTTTAGACGAAAAGTATAAGGAGCAGGGTTGGTATGCTGAGCGCATCTATGACAAGGAAACGCAAAAACAAGGCATTGATGTTATCTTTAGGGGCAAGCGATTAGACAGAAGGGTAGATGAAAAGGCACAGCTAAGCTATCTCAACAAAAGTTTAGAAACTTTTGCCCTAGAACTCAGTTATTTTATTGGCAATACCCAAAAGCAAGGTTGGCTGTTTGATTCTCATAAACTGACCGATGGTTATGCCTTTGTATTCGATATCAAAGTGAACAATACAGCAAAAACGCTCGAAAGTGTAAGCGATCTTGTTTCTTGCGAAGTTGTTTTTGTAAAAAGGTTACTGTTACTTAACGAGCTGGCCAAACATGAACTCAACATCAATACCTGTAGCACATTTGATGAACAACTTAGGAGCAGCGCAGAGATTGAACTGGAATATCCTGATGACTTTAGATTTCGAATTTCCAGACAATTGGAAGAAGTTCCAGTTAACCTGTTGGTTAGAAAGAGTTTTTTAGAGGCAATAGGGAAGAAGTATGTGTTTAAGGCTTGAGGATGTTATAAAAAACTGAATGCCCTTAAACAAGAAAAGAGAACATCCATCCAGACTGTTCTCTTTTTCTAACCAAATATAACCTATACTGCCTTTACTATAATTTAAAGTTTATATTTTGATGTTTTTCCACTAAATTTGCACTGAATTTTAATGTGCATTCATGAAATATTTGAGAATTGATCTAGCAACGAAAAATAAAATCAGCTTTAAATTAATTGTTCCAACCAAGAAGAATATTGATAAATACCCAAAGTATTACATAGAGTACACTTACAATGCCAAGCAGTATCAGGTTACAAAAAATATTAAAAAGCTGTACTTGCATTTTGAGGATTGGGCTAAAAAGATGAAAATTGATAAAGCTGATCGGCACGCAAAGCTGGTAGAATTGTTTTCTGTAAATGTCAATGATATTATGAATACGCTTGATGTCAATACTGAAGATGATAAATCTAAAGTAATTATTGGTATGTATAGTGGTGTGCTTAAAGCTATTAATGCGTTTTTAAATTATCAAAAAGGTCAACATTCAATAGGAGAATTGGCAGGTATGACAAACTATTTGGATAGAAATAGGAAACTCAATAGTTTTTTCGTCAGCCATCACCATGATATTTTAATAAAAGAATTGACTGCTACTGTGTGGGATGAGTTTAGAGTGTTTTTAAAAAATCAAAATAAGGCTAATAGTACAATAAATCAATACATAACTTATGTTAAGAGTTGGTATAACTGGCTTATTAAATATCATGACATCCCTATTATGAATCATGCTAATAAGCTCAAAAAATTGGATACAAACCAACAAGAAAAGAAATACAAGAATTTGGATGGTTTAGTTGTTCAAAAATTCTTTAATGCCGTTGCTTCAAGTGATAAATGGTTAAGATTAGATTTAATATCAAGATTGGTTGCGGAAAATACCATAAGGCCAATTCAGGTGCGAAACATCAGATCCAAAGACATCAACCTTGTGAATAGTAGGATTGAGGTTTTTGACAAAAAAGGTAAAAAATGGCGTACCATCATTATAACTAAAAAGGTAAAAGAGCTAATTGAAACTATATATGCAAACACCGAAAAACGAAACATTGTAGTGGAGGAAGATGATTATTTAATTGGAGGCTATAATTCTTTCAAGAAGGGAAAGCCCTACACACAAAATATGATCAAAGACATTTTAATCACACCTTTTAGAAACGAATTTCCTGAACTTAAATCCATAAATATTTATGACTTTAAGCACACATCTATAACCAAATCTAGTAAACGAGGTAATTTAAGAGAGGTTCAGAGGCGAGCAGGCCATAGTAAAATTACTACGACACAGGGTTATGATCTTAGCGAAGCTGTTAGTGAACCTATTAGTGTAGAGGAACTCATTGCCATTAAATGACATGAACTTCTGTAGTATAAATATAATAATGGTTCAAATTGAAATTTGTGTTGTGTGTCTTTTTACTGAACATATCAATTTGAAAAATAGCAAAGAGAAAATAATTGAAGTTTAACAAAGGCAACATGATTATAAAAGCGAGTGATTATAAATATCCTTCAAGAGATGAATTAGTAAAAATTTACGCTGAAGAACCTATACTTTCCAATTTTGGATTTCCGTATGTTAATGAAATGGAGTCCTTATTTACAGGTGAATCAGATTTTAAAACAGTACATCGCTCCCAACATCTTTATTGGTGGGACAACGTTTTGGTAAACCGAATTGGAAATCTAAGTCGAACCTATGCAGTTGCACTTGTGAACTTTGATAGAGGCTTTTCTGATGATTTTAAAGAGATGAAGGAGGAGCAATATATCAATCGTTTTCAATTTGAACTTTATGCTGAAAACTATTATTATTTTTTTTCATCAATTAAAGATACAGTAGCTCAGATAATTAATGTTTACTTCAATCTTGAGTTTGCTGAAGATAGTGTTTACCTAGGGAAATTAACTAAAAAGTTAACCAATCAAAGTGTAAATGAAGCATTGCTCAGGTTTAAGGATGATACTGTTCTAACAACTGAATATCGTAATGCATTTACTCATCGTTTTCCAATAACTCAAGTTGATTACAGGCCACAAATTGATAGTAAGAATACTAAATATTACTCAATGGAGCAGCCAGCGGTAAAATCGTCAATATTAAAAAGTGATATCCTGCAATCTTTTCTTGCACTATCTGTATTGCTTGATAAACTAAGAGTTGAAATGCGATAATTTGATTCTTTACATCATCATTAATTTTTAACTTCAACTACTGATCTTTGGTGCCTTCGAGTGTGATATTTAAAGATACGCACTTCGATACTCTAAAACATCTGCTACGCCCCTTAAAAGCATTCACAATCGAATTTAACATTTATGACACAACGGGAGATTGACTTGAAATTTATAATCCATCATTTTTCAACTTGGGAGGTAAATCTAAACTACCACAACTCCCTTAACTTGCAGGACGGCAATATTATTGCAGAGCAAACTATATGCGAAATACTTAACTGTGTGTTTGGTTATGCATTAATAAATGCGAACTCCGTTAAGCGCAATCAAAGTGCAGTAGATCTTGTCGATGATGAAAATAGGATAGCTTTTCAGGTCACTACTACAAATAGCATCAGAAAAGTTCAAGATACGTTGAACAAATTTGTTGCCCATAATTTACATAATAACTACGATAGTGTTTTTATGCTGATCTTGGGAAAAAAACAGAGAAGATACCCCACCTTAGAAATTCCAAGTGAGCTTTTTTTTGATGTTAACACCCATATAATTGATTTTCAGATTCTTCTTAACCATATAAATTATTTGAACAATGCGAAACTATCACACTTAAAAAAAATATTCATTTCCGGCCAACCAACTGAACTCAAAAGTGTAAAATCCTCAGTGGTAAATCTCCAAAAAAAGGCTCTTGGTATGAAAAAGAAATTCTGCAAAGATTTTCTTGATCATGAATTGATTTCAGAAAATTTTAAAAAAAGAATTACTTCAAAACATGCTCATTTTAACTTTGGTAGTGCAATAATAAGGCAGACAGGTGATAGAACCTTTCCAGGGGGTGATCTTAATTCACCTAAATGGACGAAGATGGAGTTTCATGATCTTTATGATTACGGAGTTGAATTTATTGGCCAAGGAGGTGATATAATCATTGATGAAGATGGTCACTGGGATCTTCTTGGACTAAAAGATCGTAGGGCTGAGAATCCGCTTTATAAAAAAGCATCACCACATTCATTTTTAAGATTGTCATATCAAGACATTGAAGCTTATGAATTAGAATCTGATGGTCATTATGGATATCCGACCATATTCTGTGATTTCAAATATGATGGATGGCCATTTGAAGAGATAAAGTTTGGTAGAATGGGTATAAATGAAGAATTCCATGACACCTATTATCTTGATAATGCAAAGCGAAAGAAATTATCATAGTAAATAAGGTGTTAAGTATGCTGATATAATTTATACCTTTAATTTCAAATAAATGCAATCTCACAATGGAAATTAAGGCTGAAGTAAAAAGCATCAAGAAATTAGAAAACTATTTTTTTTTAGTGCCTGACTATCAAAGGGAATATGTTTGGAAGCCTGATGATCAGGTAGAACAGTTTATCATCGATATTGATAATGAGTTTGATCCAAACGCAAAAGAACAAAAGAGTTATTTTATAGGTTCTATAATTATTGTAGAGAACAAAGGGAAGTACGATGTAATAGATGGCCAACAGCGATTGACAACAATCATCTTATCCCTATGTGCTTTTAGGGATTTGCTTAAGCCGTTATCACTAGGAACCATTGAAAAAAAGTACCTTCAAACGATTGAAGAACTGCTTTCAGATTTTGATATAAGCACAAATGAATCTAAACTCCGTTTGGAACTACAATATGAGGAGAGCAAAGATTTCCTAAACAAGCTTATACAGAGCTTAACGTATGAAGATGAATTAACTTCATCTATACAAAAGATGCAAGCTGCCTACTTTAGATTAAAAACTCATTTTGAAACATATCTTCTAACAGGTATGCAAGGATTTATTAATTATGTGCAATATTTCCTTACAAAAATAGAATTGGTTCTTATCGAGTCCGAAAACCTGAGCAGTGCGCTGAAGATTTTCGAAACTATTAATCAAAGAGGTGCAGGATTAAATGCAATGGATCTTGTTAAAAATCTCTTATTTAGCAAGGCAAACGAAACAGATTTTCAAAAAATTAAAGATACATGGAAATCCATTTCTATGAATCTTCAAAACTGCCACGAAGATAGTAGTCCACTTAGATTTCTAAGGTACTTTGTGATGTCTCGATACCATGATGGGGTGATAAGGGAAGATGATATTTATAAATGGTTTATCTCCAAAGAGGGCAAAGAAGCTACAAATTATGAAACTGATCCACTTGCTTTTGCTAAAGAACTTAATAAGATTTCAAAACGTTATTCTGATTTGGTAATTGCAACTGAACGAGTAAGAGAAGGTGGTAATTACCCAAGGGTAACAAATATAGGACTTGTAAATAAATATAAGTCACGCCAACATTTGATCCTCCTATTGGCTTTGGATATAACCTTTGGTGATGGTGAAATTGATTATTTGGCAGAACAAATTGAAAGTTTCTTTTTCTACAGCAATGTGCTTGGCATCCAAGCTAAAAATAATGAAGGATTATTTGCTGCATGGGCAAGGAAGATAAGGCAAGCTAAATCTCATGCTGATCTTGAGGAGATGATTGAGTCAAATATCATCCTTACGTAAAAGCAAAAATCGGTGAGTTCAAATCAATATTTTCAAATATAAGACACTATGCTTTTAACCCTTTATATAGGCAGCGATATATTCTTGGAAAAATAGAAAACACGATTCTTGCTAAGTCAAGAATGCCACTTAAAGGCCAAGATTTCTATGATGATTTACAAATTGAGCACATTTTACCACAAACACCAAAGGATGGTATCTTACCTTTAGAATTCAAAGATGCCGATTCATATTATAATTCGGTTTACAAATTAGGAAATGTTATCTTATTGGAGAGCACAATAAATCAAGCGGTTAATAATTTTAACGACCTACAGGGTAGTTGGTTTCAAAGCAAACAAGCTGAATATTCTAAATCTAATGTAACTTCAACAAACTTAATAGATAATGCCTTCACTATTGGTCAAAATACAGCTTTGAACAGATTTAAAGCTGATAGTGATCATAATTTTGTTGAATGGGGCTCAGAACAAGTGATTAAAAGGCAAGCTATTCTACAAGAATTGGCATTTGATACATGGAAATTCAATGGCTGTAGAATTGATCGTTAGTTTCCATGGTAATAGTGATAGGCTGAATGAGTTCAACTTTGATAGCTTTCATCAACCGAAAAAAAATAGGCCTACTGCATTTCATGTTTAATATTCATGCCACTATCGCATTAATCGTTATATCTTAAGCGGTAAACACCAACCTAGAACGGTTTAACAACTAAAACGAATTTTAATCATTCTTAACATGTAACACCATATTAATGCGATATGGGCATGAAAATAACTTACGTAAAATTTAGTCAAATGAATGAGATTAATGAAATGGAAGAATTACATGAGTTCAAAAATTTTGATCATCAAAAGTTTATGGAGCAGGAATTTCCTCTAGGTTCCTCCTTTACATTTGATAGGTCATTAAAGCATATGAATATGATGACGTCATTTTTGACAGATCTAGCCTCCCTAATGTTGGACAAAAATCCTATGTCAATGGCAAATGAACATCTAAATGTGATTTATACTTTGATAACTAATTACCATCTACGTTCAATTACATTAGCCCAATCGTTTGAATTTGTTAGATTAGATAATGGAAAATCGATTTTTGACGATGCTACCCCAAAAATACTATTCAGAAGTTTGATCGAAAGCTATTTAATATTTTTCTATCTGTTCGAAAAAAACAAAGACTTTTCCAATTTGAATTTTCTCTTGTACGAACTACAATCGTTATTGCATTTAAAAAAATCCATTAGTTACTCCCAAACTCTAAGCGAAGGAAAATTGTCATTGACTTCAAGTAAGGCAAACGCTATGATTCAAAGTAAATTACAACAAATTATGGAACACGAATCATATCTAATGTTAGATAAGAATTTTCGTAAAGAAATTGTAAAAGTTCAGAATGGCTCAAAACATTACATCACGTTATTCACCTTTGAAGCGCTTATGAGAGAGTCTGAACTTCCAACCGATTTGATAATAAATGAATACTCTGATACATCAGCTTCCGTACATTCTCAATTGTTTGGCCTTAAAGCGTCGCAAATGATGTTCAACATGTCCTACAATGACAACAAAGGAGTTTTCGAAAAAGCAAAGTTTCGCTTAATGGCACAGTGCTTATATCTCACTTCGCAATGGGTATATTCGTTTATTAGAACTATTAAGATGGAATTTGAAGACGAGTATGAGCAACAGCTTGGTGAAGTGATTTCACTATCTGTTTATTATCGCGAAGCATTACTCAAAAACAAGTAGTTTATAATTGCCTGTGGTAAATGAAGTTCATAATTAAAAGCTGCACAATTAACAAAAGTTATAAGAGTGATGTAACCCCTTTATGTTTAGTAGTGTCTACGTTTAGTTTAGCAATATCTTTTAAAAGATGATGGTAAATATTACAATATCCAAATTGTCCACAAACTTGGTTATGCCACTTTTAGTTTATAAATTCAGTGGGAATTAGAGCATAAACCAGTAAGTTTATTTGTTTAGCATTAACATGTTAAATGTTGATATAGCTCTTTCTAAAATCATTATATTACAACAATCTAAATTAAAACAATGTGTCTCAAAAAATTATTAATTGCTTTATAGCTTCTCCTGGAGATACCGCAGAAGAGCGGAAAGTGTGCCTCAAAATTATTGAGGAAATGAACCATGGCCTTGGAATGGCTTATGGCTTCTCTATAAAATCATTAACATGGGAAAACAATAGTCGGCCAGCAGTTGGAGATTACAGTCAAGCTGTAATTAGTGATCAACTTGGTGATGACTATCAGATTTTTATCGGAATTATGTATAAGAAGTTTGGGACACCTACCAAATCAGCGGGCTCTGGTACTGAAGAAGAGTTCGATAAAGCATATGAGAAAGTAAAGACAGACAACATTGAATTAATGTTCTATTTCAATGATGCTCCATCACAGATCAGTGAAATTGACATCACGGAATTATCGAAAATAAAAGCATTTAAGGAAAGACTTAAATCATTAGGGGCATACTACTGGCCATATAATGGTGTGTTGGAGTTTGAAAATTTTTTAAGAAAGCATCTAACCGATCATTTTAATAAGATTTACTCCAATGAGAAAGACGTGGCGGTTAACATTCAAATAAGCGAAGCTTACCAAAGCGTGTGCTCGAAGCTCGAGGAGAGATTAAATAAAGCGTTAGTTAGCTTTGATTCCCAACCAGCCATTTGGGTGGAGCCAGTGTTAAGTTCAACTAATAAGATTTCAACGAATGCAGATGAAAATTATTCCAATAGAGTTCAGTTGAATGAAATTATTGAAAACCCTGATTCTATAATCATAAGGGCATCACCTCAATTTGGTCTCACATGCCTTGCGCATTATTTTGTTATGGAAGCATGGAAATTAGGAAAAACTTGGATTTATTTGGATTCTGATAAGCTTAAAGTTCACAACATTCATAATGGGGTTTCACATGAGTGTGAAGCGTTAAAAATTGATAAAGCAAAAATTGAATGCATAATTTTAGATTCTTGGGATCGGCATGGTGCCAATGCTCTCAAAAAGTTGAAGAATCTTTGCGAGGCGCACCCAGCCATTCCTATAATAGTCATGGAATCTGTTGATGATGCTAAATTTTTGGTAGATATTGATGATGAAGATGATACAACACTAGATAGAGAGTTCAGTTATTTATTTTTACTTGCTTTACCGAGAACACAAATCAGAAAGGTTATAGCGGAATATAATAAAGAAAAGTCCATTGGTGATGAAGACCTTATATTGGCTAAGATCATATCCGATTTGGAAGTTTTGAACATGCATAGGACACCACTAAACTGCATTACTCTTCTCAAAGCTTCGGAAAAGCAATTTGATGACAGCCCAGTCAACCGTACCGTAATGTTAGAAACGGTTCTTTTCGTGCTATTCAATATGGATGGCCTTCCAAGATATCGAACTAAGCCAGATTTAAAAGATTGTGAGTACATATTGGGCAAACTATGTGAAGAGATGATTAGGGCAGATTCCTATAATTTTACAAGAGATTCATTTATTCACAGGCTTCAAGATTTCTGTAAGGAAAAATTGATCGATGTAGATGTTGATATTGTCTTCGACATATTAGCAGCGAATAATATTATTGTCCAAAAAGGTTCGAACTTTGCTTTTAAGGCCACCTACTGGATTTTTTATTTTGCAGCAAAAAGGATGCACATTGATATACTCTTCAGAGATTACATTTACAGTTCGAAGAAATACACTTCATTCCCCAAGATGATCGAATTTTACACTGGAATCGATAGAAACCGAGCTGATGCACTTACTGTTTTGTATGAAGATATTAAAGAAACGTGCAATACGGTTGTTGGCAAGGTAGGAATGATGAATCAGATGAATCCTTTAAATCTCATGAAATGGATGCCAACCGAGACTCAAATTGAACAAGCCCAAAAAGAGATTGGTGAGAATGTGGTGAAATCAAGTTTGCCTGATAATATTAAAGATCAACACGCGGATGTTAGGTATCATCAAATTCGACCTTATAATCAAAACATTAGGTCGTTTTTTGAAGAATATTCTGTTTACAACCTCATCCAAAAGATGAAAGCCTCTGCAAGAGCACTCAGGAATAGTGATTATGTAGACTCTGAAATAAAATCTAAAATTCTCAAGGAGATACTACGAAGTTGGGAACAAATAGCTGTTGTTTTATTTGTGATCGCTCCTTCTTTAGCATCTAAAGGTCAGGCGAATTTAGAAGGAGCAAGTTTTACATTGACTGGGGATTTTGGAAATACATTCGAAGAAAAGATGAATTTAATTTTGCAAGTGATTCCTTCTAATGTTGTAGGGTTCTTCAAGGATGATTTATTTTCGAGTAAAATTGCTCCGTTATTATTTGAAGAGTTTAAAAATGAGCTGAATGAAATGAAAAAGCACCACCTTGCCTTGCTTTTTGTATATACAAGGCCTAAAAACTGGAAAGCTCAAATTGAGGAATACATAGTGTCCTTGTCGAAAAACTCATTTTATTTATATGACACGGTTAACAATCTTAAGGCACGTTATGCCTACGATTTTGCAACTGAGAACGAAGTTAGAGAAATAGCAATCTTAATTAAAATGGGCTTGACCAAACATCAGACAGGAGATAAAAGGCCGAATATGGGGCAGGTTTTGAAAGTGCCAAATTATGAGTTACCACCTAGAGAAGTTAAAGGCAATATGTGAAGTGCATACTAGGGTCAAAATTTTGAACGCCCATTAATTCGTTTGTTAGTTTTAATTTCTTTAAAAAGTGGTCTTGTAGGCGTTTTTAAAGGCGAAAGTTGGAAAACATTATTTCCCGTTTTAACTCTAAGTTTTTTACGAACGGCTTGTTGTTGCGTCACAATTTCAATATCTCTTCCATAAATTTCTTTTAGATACTCTTCTTGTAATTTGCCGATGTAGTTACTTCCTTCAGCAGCTAAAATGATTCTTTTCGGAGATCTAGACATGATACTTAATTTTGATTCATTTGTATAACCAATATAAAAATGAAAAGTTTAATAAATTTCAATGTTGGTGTTGGGCAATTGGGAATTTCATTATTCCAAAAAACGACCATTATTTAAGATTTTAAATCTTGCTCAGCAATACCGAATAAGATTATAAAAATTTTGTATCAAAAACTTGTCTCATTAATCTATGTTTCATAAATTAGCAAAAAAACGTTTTATGAAAATAGGATATGCTAGAGTCAGTACCGCTGACCAGAGTTTGAATTTGCAAATCGACGCCCTTGTTGCCGCAGGTTGCAGCTTGATATTTGAAGAGAAAATATCAGGTAAAAATAAAGATAGACCTGAATTAGCTCACATGTTTTCTAAACTTAGAGGAGGTGATACAGTTGTGGTATGGAAATTAGATAGGCTTGGTAGATCACTCAAGGATTTAATTGACCTTGTTGCTGAAATGCAAAAGTTGGATGTAAACTTTATGAGCATTCAGGATAATATTAATACTGAAACTGCTACAGGTCGATTTACCTTCAACATTTTTGCATCATTAGCAGAATTTGAAAGGGAGATGATTTCTAGCAGGACTAAAGCAGGATTAGCTTCTGCAAGAGCTAGAGGAAGGGTTGGTGGAAGACCTAGTGGTTTATCTAAAGAAAATTTTTCTAAAGCCAAAGCTGTTAAAATCCTTTTTGATAAACAGGAAAAGACTATGGATGAAATTGGTAAAGATTTGAAATTGAGCCGTAGTACTTGTTATAGATACTTGGATATAATTAATTCACTTGAAAAGAGTAGAAGTAATTTCTAATTGTATGTTTTTACCAATGAATTCAACAGACAGATGGATAAACCATAACCCATTGACCTCTCTCACCAATTTCTGGGCTCACTACAATGAATTGATTTACAATATAGATACTTATAAACCTAAAATTGGTGGACTGGGGTCAGTCTAGCTTGGTTTATCCGCTCTTCCAAATACCCTATATCTTTCTTAGGTTTTTCTTTGGCTTTTATTGTTCCAAAAGCAATTGGTTCAAATATAACCCCATGACCTAGGACAGCGTGAAATTTTTTAACCAATACATTTTGTTTTAATGTGGCCAAAAAATCGAAACGGTAGATTATTGAAAGACTACCAATTCCAATAATTGAAGTTTGAAAAACTCCTGCCTGCTCTTGCTTATATTCGGCCTCATGGTTAATAAACCATTCTTTATTGCTTGTGAAAGCGCTCATCAACATGGAGTAAAAATAAGTTGATCTAACAAAAGGATAGCCATAGCAAAATATTTATCTTTATTTTCTGTTAAACCTATCAATGGGAATGGATGAAGATCTTTCTGCCGTATCCAAACATTAATCACAAAAAATGAAAAGAACAATAATTTTTCTGCTCTGCATACTTTCCTTAAACCTTATTCCTGCCTTCTCTTGCACAATTTTCATTGCTAATGATGGCAAACGTATCCTTGTGGGAAATAACGAGGATTATTCTCCATTAAAAAAGACATTTTTATGGGTAAGACCTGCAACACAACAAAAGAAGGGTTATGTTTTCTGGGGATTTGAAGAAAAATATCCAGAGGGGGGGATGAATGATCAAGGGTTGTTTTATGATGCCGCCGCACTTCCTCAGGTAGTGAATATGAAAAAAGTCCTTCAAAACCAGATTATGAAGGGTATATTCTAGAGAAAATATTACAGGAATGTAGTACAGTAAAAGAAGCACTACAGCTTTTTGACCGCTACAACCTTACTTGGCAGCAAAAAGCACAGATCATGATTGCCGATCGTACTGGTGATTATGCCATTGTAAACGCAAGCTATACTATCCGTCCCAACAATAAAAACTACGTATTGACAAATTATAATCTCAACGATGTAAAAAATGCTGATTTTAAATGCTGGCGTAGAAAAACAGCTTATCATATGCTTAATAATAGCTCGATATCAGTAGGAAATTTCACCAAAATATTGGATGCTACAGCACAGAAGGAAACCGATAATAGTACAGTTTATGCTCAGGTGTGCGACTTAAAGAATAGAACCATTTATTTATATCAACGTCATGATTATACGGTCTCTCGAAAAATTGACTTACTTCAATTGCTTAAAAAAGGGCGTCAGGATATAGAAATTAAAGAGCTGTTTCCAAAAACTATAGCTGATCAGTCAAAAAAACATATGAAAAGGAGGGGGTCTTGGCTGCTATCCGAAGCTATAACCAACATAGGAGATCAAATAAGATGAATTATCGATTTTCTGAGAAAGACCTAGAAACTCTTGGTTATCAACTTATTGATAGCAACCGCATTACAGATGCGGAAAAACTATTGAAATTGAACGTTAGTTTTTATCCCAAGTCAGAACTGGCCAAGGTAGCACTTGCAAATGCTTACATCCTTAGTGGCAAAAAAGAAGAAGCAAATCAATTGTATCAATTGGTAAAAATGGCCAATCCTTCCAATTATTACCTCAATTTATTTGGACCACAGAACAATTGGATTACTTTCAGAATAAAAGGTATGCAGGGGGCTGAATCTATTGCTTTGGCAGGTACATTTAACAATTATGACCCAAAAGCCAACCTATTTATCAAAAAGAATGGTGAATGGATATGTAAGGTTCATGTTCCTTCTGGCAAGTATGCTTATAAATTTTACGTTGACAACACTTATTGGATACAGGTACCTATCAATCAGCTGCATATCAAACCCAATGAATGGTGGGATTCTTATTTACAGGTTCAATGATTATATAAAAGAAAATCAAGGATAAGGAATTCAATAAAAACCTCATTAAAAATTATGATGAGGTACTAATAAACATTTAATTTAGCCTAAAGATTATTGAGCCATTCATGTACAAAATGCAAAAGTGATAACCAAACTGGTAATCTATATCAGAGGTGCCTGGACTAGCCAATTTCAAGCTCATAGTTTGAATAAAATCATTGAGCTTATTTCTTGTGCTGCACTATTATTAAGATCTCTTGTATAGGTGGATTTAAAGTCAGAATATTTTCCTTAACTTTTGTTTAGACAACAGAAGGCTCTAAATAAGTACACAATTGTTGCAATGCCTCAAAGCAAATGGTTTAAAATAGAGCTTTACCTCCAATGTTACGATCAGTACAAACTTTATTTCTTGAAATAAATCGTTATTTAATGTAGGTTCTTGGTTTTTAAACTTGTGTGGCAATTCTTATCTTGTGTAAACAATCACTCAACCACTGATGTAAACATTTTTGGGGCAGACTTATCCATCATGATAGTTGGAACTATGCACGATTTGAAGCCCAAAGATGATTATTATGTCATGGTAGAAGCGACCTATTCAGCATGTTAGAAATAAGGCCTAGAGGAGAATCAAGGACTTTGGAGTGATTGTTACATTAAAAGTGGCTTATGAAACAAAAGAAACTTTGTCTGATTAGATATTTTATTGGCATTGATGTTTCCAAGGCCACTTTTAACTACTGTGTAAGATATGGAGGTGGAAATGTCATTAATGGAAAGGTTGGCAATAATATAGAATCAATCAAGGAGTTTGTATTAACCCTAAAAGAAATCCCAGGATTTAGATTAGCGAATGCGGTATTTGGGATGGAGGTTACCGGTATTTATGGATTGGTATTAATGAACGGGTTGGCCAAAATGAAAGCTAAAGTAGTTGTTGAACCAGCAATGAGGATCAAAAACTCCCTTGGAATTATTCGAGGTAAAAATGATAAGCTCGATGCCGCTCGAATTACTCGTTACCTTATTAAAAATCTACAAGAGCTCAAATTATGGGTGCCACGCAGGAAGATCATAGATGAGCTAAGTAGCTTATCGACATTAAGGGAAAGAATGGTAAAAGTTAATAAAATCATGACTACCCCGTTGAATGAGGATGATGGTTTTATTGATGTACATATCTCTAGTGTAAATATTAAACTTTGTAGCCCGTCGATCCTTCAGATGGAGCAATTAGTTAAGGATATTGACGAAAGAATCAAAACTCTTTGGTCGAATGATGAACAATGCGAGAGGTTGATGAAAATAATGATTTCAGTTATGGGTATAGGTGATGTAATAGCCTTACAAATACTTATCCATAGTAACGAATTTAAATCAATTACAACTGCACGCACATTTGCGTCTTATTGCGGTATCGCTCCTTTTGAATATGATTTAGGTACAAGTGTTAAGAAACTTGCTCGAGTCTCTCCGGTAGCTAACAAAAAAATAAAATCCTTGCTTCATAACGGCGTGAGAACGTGTATTGGATTTGATGCTGAAATTCGGGCTTACTACCGTAGACGTGTTGAAGTAGATAAGAAGAACAAGATGTCAGTCATGAATGCCATAAAGTTTAAACTAATATGTAGAGTTTTCGCTTGCATTAGAGGCGACAGATTGTATGATAGGAATTACACATCCCCGATACCAAAAGTATAAACTCTGATACAGCAATGTTTCAAAAAACGAAGCATTCATATTAAAATTTCAAATGTGTTGACATCTATATTTCCTACATGCTAAAGATGGGACATTTGAAGAAAAAGAAAAGGAAGCCCGTAGTGAATATTGGAAAAATAAGGAAATACCAGTTTAAAGTATGTAAAGTTAAATGGCTTTTTTTAATGAGTGGAGTAATTATATAATAAATAAAAGATAATGTGTTAGACCTAAAGGTTTAAAGTGGTAAATCTTATTATTGACGCTATGTATTGTTATTTCTGGTTAGCGGGGACAACAGGTTGTTTAGTTAATGAAGCGATGGTTCTCGTTTTTCTCCAGTTTTGAAATTGATGCTGGTTTTATTAGTGATTATCTGAAAAGCCTGTGATGAATATTGAGAAAAATAGGGGGGGGACCTTTTTAAAGTTAGTGTAGCAATTCTTGTACGCAAGTCTTTTTGTTAAAAAATGATTAGCAGAAATTATAAAGATGGATTAAGTCGGGTGGGATATTCTGTTTTTTACAACTATAATTCCTGCAAAATAATATTTCCGGCTTCAGGATATATAATATCTTGTTATCTTGCGCAAGATAAGTTAACCAACTCAAATTATGATGAAAAAATTATTGGTGCTAGTGCTAGTCGCATTAGCACTCAACTCCTGCAAGAAGGAGCTGTTAGTGAAACATGAAGTGTCCATTAATCCTCCAGCTCCGAAAATAGATAAAACCGACATTTCCTTTAATGATTTTTTAGGGCAAATAAATGTCAACTCCTTAGGGATTCTGAAAGCTAAGTTTACAAACTCTTCCCCTACTACAAAATTATCGACTGTTAACAATGGGAATCCTTTAAAGAAGCTTTCTATTTACACAGATAGTGTCCAAAAATTTTCTACAGACAAAGGAACTAGTTATGTCTTTAGAATGGAGCTAACTAGTAAAAGAGCAGTGACATTTAGAAATTTCACCTTTTTTGTGGATAAACAGGGTAAAACATCTGCTTTCATCGCTGCTTATACACCCAATAGGAAATGGATTGAAGCAAAAATGCATAAGATAAACATTCCTTACGAAGGAGATGTCATTTTTACTCCTGTTAATCTAGAAAGTGGTGAATTTGCTCATATAGTTCAACAGAACAATGAAGGTTCTAGTACAGGTAAAATAATGGGCACTGGAAATAAAACGATGACGACATCACAGGTTTGTCATACTTTTAGTCAATTCGATTACGGATGGATTGCATGTTCGAGTGGTTACCATGGAGAGGGGAACTGGGAGGAATGTGATTTTTGGAGTAGACCAAATGAAGGAACTCCACCGCACCAGGGATTTATGGAGAAACAGGTTAATGTCTGTTACACTATGGATGATGGAGGGTCTTCTGGAGGCGGTGGCGGAGGAACTTCTCCAAATCCTCCTGACGGTTATGATCCTTGTGAAGATGGCGGAGGAGATTCAAGCACTTGTGATGATTCCTCTTCACCTGGTACGCAGCTTCCAACACAAATACAGTCTCTGATTAATTTATTGGGGCTTAGCCAAGCAGATGCAGTTTATGTGGCAGAAAATCAAAATTTCGGGCTTGAACTCTATGCGGTTCTTGAAGAAGACGAATTTTCTGCTGAAGGAATAATAGCTGCAAATATGACAGTTCGAGCTGTAAGTAATGGTGTGCTGGCAACATCAAACACTAATTTGTACCATGCATTCACGTGGGCTAATACTGATGGTTTTTATCCCTTTGACCCAATGACATTTCGCGTATATCATGCGATGCAGTGCGGTATTATCAGAGTTGAACATCCTGAATATAGTGATTGGAGGGTTCATTGGGAAGCTTCCAAGGAAATGACCATCTTCTCTTGGATGGTATTGGCTTGATTCCAGGGATTGGTGAAATTGCGGATTTGACAAATGGCACGTTGTATCTAATTCAAGGCAATAGGACTGATGCAATTCTAAGTGCTACTTCGGCAATACCATTTGTTGGATGGTTTTCTGCAGGGGCAAAGTTTGCAAAAAGGACAATAAGCCTTACCAATGGACTCAAGACTGTACTTAAATGGGTGCGTATGAGTGGTGATGTAATTAAATTTGGCGATAGAGGACAGTTAAGAAAAGTTCTAAATATGGCTGTAGGAGATGCTCGTCAGGCACACCATATACTTCCTTGGGGAAAGCAAGGGCATCGAGCAATACAAAAAGCAGCAAAAGCCGCTAATCCATTTCATATGAATGAATTATTAAATGGCATACCTTTAAATAACCTTGTACATAATGGAAGCCATGCAGCATATGATGCAAACGTACTTAGAAGACTAAATCTTATACCAGTGAATGCAACACCTGATCAAACTAAAATCGAAATACTTGATATAATTTCTGATATTAGAAATGCAATGCAGAATAATCCAACTACCCACGTTAATTATTTAGTTTTCTAATGAGATATTATATTATCAATAACACTTTGGACTTAAAAATAGCAGGGAAATATCCCCAGGTTCAAGATGCCCATTATTATTGCAGTATTTTTGATGAACCACGATTTATTGATCATCTAAACTTTCAAGAAACGATTAACGATCCAATTGTAGCGCATGCTATACTTTCACAGAGGGCAAATCCAACAGATTTGCTCTCTGCTGACATTGCTGGTTTTCATTTAAGATTGCTTATTAGTGGTAAACTCAAGGCTGTTTTCGAAAGTACTAGACAACCTAAAATGCAGTTTTACAACACACCTGTTATTTGGGGCAATGATATACTCAAAGATTATTGGGTCTTAAATATGTTCGGTTTAGATTTTGGAAACGTAGACATCCAAAAAAGTGAAGTAGTACTACGAAAACGAAAACCTGAAGGTGGTACATACTTGTCCTCTCTTAGTTTTGATACCACCAAAGAGTTTCTTAATATGATTGAAGAAGATCAATTGGAGGGGAAACTGTATATGCAAACTACTGTTTTTAGAGAGAATACAAATGATGACCTAATTGTTTTAAAATATGTTGATGGCGGTGCAAAATATTATGTGTCTGAAAAACTAAAAACTTCAATTGAAGAAATTGGATGTACTGGATTGGAGTTCCAACCGTCTGAGATATCGTTTAACGAATGGTTGAAGAAAGATGGTCAAAGAGAGAAAATCTATGGTAAGGTGTAAAATCTGGGAAAGTCAATGCCATTAGCTTATACTATTTTAGGTGAATATAGATGCTTTTAAGTTCAGACAATATGTATAAAAGCGCAACCTAATAATCTCTTTGCCAAAATGAATTTTTCATCTCTTTTGAATAACTAGTTCGTTTATCATTGTTCGTTTGAAATTAATGGATGAGGTGAATAGTACTTTCAAGCTCGTCCAATAATTTTAATGAGCTGTTGAACATTAGGGTCGTCCAAAGATTCGAAACTTAGAAAATTAAGATTTAGCTAAATGAGGAATATACCCATTAACATATTTGTGGCGGAGATAGGGGGGCTCTAATTTGCCCTCTAACTAATTGTCATGAAATAAGAAATATATCTTTCTAATTGACGTTACCCCAATCTTTCTCAAATAACTCATAGTTGGGTATTCAAAGGAGTACCTTCGTTAAATTAGTAATAGAAGAAATTTAAATCTGTGTTAATTGTTAAGAAAAAATAACTAATCTATTATTCTTAATTTAGCTCAATACTGTCTTTTTTGAACCGTTCAAACAAATTAATCAAATCTTTAGAATAACTAACTTTTATTTCTGAGATGTAATCAACAAAATCAGTTCTAATTTTGTATGTCCTTTATACAGTTAATTATAGACGGTCTAATCACCTTCAGTTGCTTGAAATTGGTTTATAATTTCAAAAATCCGTGACCATAATGTATCTTGGACTCTAGAAAACAATTAAATGAACTCAAGTCAGAAAAAATATTTAAGGCTATCCATCGTAATGCTTACTGTATTATTTTTTGCAGTATCGTTACCACTGAATGGATTCAGTTACCAATACATTGATGTTGAGACGCCTAAAGGCTATTCGCTTCTTTTAATGGGTGGATTGGCTTTTATTGGTGGTGGTCTATTTGAAACGTTAATATGGACAGCCAATCCAATTGCTCTTATTGCAATCATTTGTTTTCTTAAAGAAAGCAGTACTATTATTAAAATACATCCCGTTCTAAAAACGGTTATTCCAAAACCTAAATTGAGGAGCTATTGGCTTTCTGCACTGGCAGCAGCAATTGCATGGTCATTTAGTCTCTGGAATGAAGTGCTGGCAGCTGAAAGTGGCTCAATGGGTAAGATTGTTAGTTTGGGGTCTGGTTACTGGCTTTGGGTCTCCAGTTTTACGATACTAGCTATTGGCATTTATTATTTTCCTTTTAAAGGAGTAGTAAGTGAATCGATTAAGTAACTGTTTTATAGTATTCATTTTCTATTGTGGAAATTTCATTTCAAGAGTATCAATAATCTTGATGAGCTGTGTTACATTAGCATCGTCCAAAGATTCAAAAAGTTCCCTACTGAAATAAAAATGTTCTCCTTCAATAACCATATCACTCCATGGTTTAAGTTCACCATGTATAGCAATATCAAAAAGTAAATCTATGAGTTTCTCCTTACTCTGTTCGAGTTGGTTTATTGTGTTGATAATGGCTAATGAATATGAGTCCATTTTTACTTCAGTAGAGTTTTGAAAATATTTGATTAGCTAGGGTTATTTAATATGCACCGCAGAAACCTGATGATTGTGAGAAATCAATATGATCCAATACAAGCTTTAAATTATTTCCATCGATACTGCATGAATACAACCTCACCTTATTTAAGCTGCCTGAATATAATTCAACGAATATCGTTTTGCCATCAGGCGACATATGGGCATTTTCTACAACGTCATTTGAATTGGTTGGACTAGGAAACGCAAAACCAATTTTTTGTTTGTTAGAGCCGTCGTATGCTGCTAAATAAATCTCTCTGCCATTGCTTCCTTTATATAAGATTTTTCCTAACTGTTTTAGCCCATCAACTTGCGGCATTGGAGTATCTGCATATGCTATTTTTTTACAGCTAATCTGGAACAATACTATTGATGCAGAGAACAAAAAGAGAACGATAGAGCTTAATAATAGTTTTTTCATGTTTTTAGTTGATTAATATTTGGATAATTTTATTTTTAAAATATTTAGAGCCTGTCCATCAAGTGAAAGTTTTGAATGAAAAATCCATTGATCTTTCTAATTCTAAATTTATTTACTGCTAGATTCATCAATCTTCATTTCAACATCAATAATTTGCCACCCTGAATTTCTTTTCTCGAACAATACAACCCCCTTAACATTATGGCCAAAACCTTTTTTGTATAATGTATACTCCCCTATATTATTGCCTAACTTAAGGCCATTAGAGCTTTCAGAAATGCTAAATGACGAAAACCCGATATGTCCATTATTAATCAGGTTATAGTTATAGAATAAACTATTCCAAAAGCAGTCTTTGGTTGCGCTCAAAAACCCTTTATAGGATAGTACGTAATATAGACTACCATCCTGTTTTTCTATGCCATCGATTTTCCTAAAACTTGAAAATTCCAATAGATGATTTGAAGCAGAATCAATTTGAGATATAAGGAACTTATCAGCTGTTACAATTCTTTTACTTACACTATTACATGCAAATTGTATGCCTACGAGTATGCATATCAATAGAATTAGAGTCTTGTTATTCATTGTTTGATTCATGATAAGAGATTAGATTTAAATTTTTTGAAAATCAAATCTAAATAAAAATCCACAATTAGGCATGTGTGCCTAAAAGAATTTTCTCAAATCGAATCACCTTTGATTTATGCCGTTAAAATCAGGTGAGCAAAACTTATTGGATAATTTTGGAGCTAATGTTCGAAGAATTAGAATGAGCAGGGGATGGACACTTGAGCATTTAGCTAATACTGCAAATATTGAACTTTCACAAGTTTATCGACTGGAAAAAGCTAAAATTAATCCAAAACTCACTACAATAATTATTTTATGCAACGCTTTGGAAGTAAAACCTGAAGAACTAATTGTACTAAAATAGATTTTATAAATGCCGAAAATTATTACGCTAGTAAATTCGAATAATTATCTGAGGATAAATTTATTAAGGTATTTTAAAAAAGAGTAACCAAAAACCATCAAGACTGTTCCTCAGTAATTTGTTATTGTCCAATCTTTATTCCTTAATGCGTTATATTATAGGTGTTATGACTATTTTTAAATTTCTTTAAAGGTTTACCCCTGACACTTTTTTCCCAAAAAACATCAAAATTCATTTACTATATAGTTTTATGTTTGTGTTGGTTAATTCTATATTGTTTTTTCTCCAGCTGAAGCAAGAAAAACGGTAAAAAAATATATGTTAAATCCTAATAAACATCTAATTTAGCCTAAAAAACTCATTGAGCTATTCATGTACAAAATGCAAAAGCACTATCCACATTGATAGTACATTGCAGTATCACGACATTCATTCTTGCAGAAATTGCAACAAAAGTTGGTACACCAAAATTAATCAATGTTGCCGAAATCCTTGGCAAGTAGTAACAATTCATTGGAAAGATGGTAAGTCTTCGCTTTACAACCAATGCATTAACTGCTTTGGAGCAGATAAAACAAAACCATTAAAACAAATAGAATTCAGTGAGCAAATTAGATATCCATTCAATCAAGAGAGATTTGAAGAATGGAAAATTGCAAAGAGGAATGAAGCTAATGAAACCTATGAAGGTACACAACATTCAAATTATCAGAACTCAGAACATTACAGGTACAGGCAATATCTTTTATCTGATGAGTGGAAAGTAAAAAGAAAGTTAGTATTCGAACGGGATTCAAATACCTGTCAATTCTGCCTAGTTGTACCTGCTGTTGATGTTCATCATCTTCATTACAAAAATAAATACGATGAACCATTAGAGGATTTAAGATCAACTTGTACTCATTGCCATTGGCTTATTCATGGAAAGAATTCACAAGCTGTAAATCCATAAATATTTGTAAAGCCTATTTCGACGAACAATTTTAAAATCATTGAAAATTATAATGTAATTTGAAAAAAGGTCATGAAATTCGATGAAAAATTAATTATGTGTTAATTTTAACGTGCTGCCAAACGTAGCTTTTGCTGGTGAGAGTGCTTTTTAAGCTGGCTAATCAAAAATCTTAATAAAGTAGTCTTATGGTGCTGGCTAAATTGAGATAATTGAATCCAGAGCCATTTCCAGAAGTGATTAAAATTTTATAATAAAAAAGCCAAATCCATTTATTTTGAATCAGCTCTTCAATTAGAGATTATTTTCATCTACTAAATGAATAATAGCATATACACTATCTAGAGAAATTAATCACATACTTTGCTTCGTTGAAATCACGTTCAAGTGGCCTCGAGCTTTCTCTCTTTTTGAACTGTTGCCATGTCAACGATTCTGTTTTTGGTATTCTAAGAGCAGAAAATTGAGCAAAACTGTAATATTTGTATAGGTAGGTTGGCTTCCATATCCCATAGACCTTTTCTTTTTTAGCTTCAGTTGCAATTGATGGGCTTGCTCCATATTTATCAATAAACGCTTCTTTTATCGTCTTTTTAACAATACCTACATCACGTTTAGAATTAACCACGAAAGAGTCATGGATGGTTAAAAATTTTACGCCCTTTTCAATCAGTTTGTTACCAACAACATCTATCATCATGGAAGCTTCCAATTTTTGAAGCTTAATCGGGAACAGGTTATATCCCTTTGTTTTGATCTGCTCGATTATTTTAGTAGCATTAGGAAAGCATTTTTCAAAAGCCTTATATAACTTGTTCTTTTTCAAAGGTGTTTCTCCATACCATACATGTTTGAAAAATACCTGCTTAAAATCTTTTCTATTTGCTTGAGTTATAATCACACCTGCCTTTTTGCCTAGATACTCGTAGAATTTTCCTTTGAGGACTTTTTTTTCAAAATGAAGAAAATCTCTAGGTAGTTCTTTATCATTTCCAATTTTTTTAACAAGATGTTCTTTAATTAAAAACATGCCGTAAACAACTTGACTGTTGGAAATATCACTATTTAGTATGGGCTTACCATCCATCAATATGAACTGCCTGTAACCTTTCTTCAATGAACATAAGTTGTTATATAACCTATTTTCTTCATGTGGCCTTGTGATGAAATACTCCTTGAACAAAATACCGAACAAGATCAGGTCTTCACGGTATATAGCAAAATCGATTCCATCTGTATTAATCTCATTTGGGTAATTCGCTAAGGCATTTTTTAGCTTTGGGTACTTGTGCGAAAGATAATCAATGCCTATTGGACTCAAGCTTATCGAATTCATCAATATATCATATTGGTATTTTTCAATTACACTCATGTTTTCGATTCGATATTCCTCTTTCCTGATAAGTTTAGTAATAAAAGAATTGTTCCTTAATGCGACTACTTTATTTCTATTCATACCCATTATTTCCAATGATGGATGTAATTTGTATGAGGTTGAATATTTTTGGGGTAGGTAGCTTGAAACGATGATGATCATTTCCCATTCAATCATGTCATTCATGATAGATGCTATAACTGAATTGTCAACACCTAAAATATCCTTTAACTTCTTCATGTTCAACTTTAAACCATTTTCATTATAGGTGTAAAAATTAGACCTACCTGAATAAAGTAAATGGATTACGTAAAGGTACTTTTGTATTAACGTTTCAATATTGATGCTTTCTTTGTTCATCAAATATGTTCTTATTGTATTTTCTATACTTTTTGGGAAGTAGAAAAGCATTTTATTTTTTGTTATCATTTTTATTTATAATTTTTTATTTCTTTTTCTTCTTCTAATGTCTTCTTTCTTATATTCTACTGTTGTTTCTACTTTATTATGTTTTTCCTAGTGTCGTCAAGTTTCAAAATAATATAGCTTTAAAGTATATTTTAAGGCTAATTAAGCTCACTGAAACAAAAGAATTTGAATTATTCTCACCCTAGGGTTTTAGAAAATTTCTATATTAAAAAGCTGAAACATATAATAACTCTTCATGTACTTATAGGTAGAGTCATTATTTGAATAAAATAATGCTTGTTATTATATCTTCTAATAATTTCGGAAACAATAATTATATATGTATGATGTTTAGCGTTGCCTACGCTTAATCATATTTTTAGTTGTTATTTTTGCATTATAAGTCATTAAGTCCTCGAAAGTTTCAAGAGGTTTATCTTCAGGAGTGTTAAGCTCTTTTAAAACTTTGGTAACTATAGAAGCAATATTAATATTGTCTAATTTCTTAATCTGATAATCTACTGACGTCTGATATGTTATTAATTTATCTATAGACTTTTCCAAAACTAAAATGTGATTTTGCAATTTTTTGACCATAGTGAACTCATCAACTACATTTAACATAAAAATGTGTATTGCTAACTGATTGACTATTTGATTGTCTAATCAATTACGATTGAGTATCACTAAGCATAGGTAATGGCTAAGTGATATTAATTATGAATTGACAAGTAGCCCTATGCGCCACCTATTCAATATCAAATCTATTATACGCAATATTTGAATTTATGAAAGAATTCAATTGCAAGACTTGCTGAACGATGTAAAATTAAGTTTATTTAAATGTTCGAAAAAATGAAATTGAAACAAATACATTAAGATGACTTTTTATAAAAGTCATTATTCCTTTAATTATTAGAATAAATAATGATGTATTTGTGAAGCTTTGCTAGCTTTTGAGTTGTATTATTTGCACTATTTTTGCACTAATTTTAAAATAACCTAAAATTATAGCCCATTTTTAATAGTTTAAAGAGGGTTTTTGTTTTTGCATGTGAGTGCAAATAATTAAGGTGTTTTCCTACTGGTTCGCTTTTAAAAGTGCCTTTATAATAGCTTAAAACGCCTTTAAACAAGAAAAGAGATAATCCATCCAGACTTATCTCTTTTTCTAACCAAATATAAACCTGTATGAACGGGTTATGCTTTTATTTCCAATAAATTGGAACGTATGATCTTCTTTTTAATCGGTTGCACAATTACTTGTGTAACCAATGATGATGCAAATATATAAATTATTTTTAATAGTGTAAAAAGTACACTAATAAAAAACATAATTATTTCAATTTTTCTGTTATTCAAATGACAAAACTGCCTTCCTGCATTGGTTTCGTCATATCTATAACGCAAAAATACCCGTAATATTTGAGCAAAACCCTGCTAATGTGTTAAATCTTTGTTAAATCATCAATCAATTGTTTGGTTCATTTGTTCAATGGTTCATTCGTTCATTGGGTCACTAGTCCAATAAACATTAAGGCATTAAGAAATTTAAGTTTTTCTTCAAGACCATCACATCTTAATGTTGGAATAATTGCTTAGATGTTTTAGACTAAGTCTAACTGAGGTTGCTAAGGTGGTAAACCATGTAGTCAATAGTTGATTGGTTCATTCGTTCATTGGGTCACTAGTCCAATAAACATTAAGGCATTAAGAAATTTAAGTTTCTTCAACACCATCACTTCTTAATGTTGGAATAATTGCTTAGATGTTTTAGACTAAGTCTAACTGAGGTTGCTAAGGTGGTAAACTATCTAGTCAATGGTTGATTGGTTCATTTGTTCAATTGTTCATTGGTTTGCTGGTCCGATAAACCATTAAGGAATGAAGAGATGTTCATTTGTTCAGTAATTCATTTGGCCTAATTGAAACATTAAGGAATTAAGCCTATGTGTTACTATTGTGTCTATGTGGTTGAATAGTTCATTGGTTCATTTGTTCAATTGTTCATTGGGTTGTTTTTCCGATAACCATTAAGAAAGGTTAAGTTTTTCATTAAGACCATCACATCTTAATGTTGGAATAATTGCTTAGATGTTTTAGACTAAGCCTAACTTAGTTTGCTAAGGTAGTAAAAGCATGTATTTCCAAAATGGAAAAATGTATCAATACAAAAAATGGCAATACCAATTCAGGTACTGCCATCATATTCAAACTTATCGAAGGTTTTTTATTTTAATGTTCCGTAGTATTCTACAAACTTGGCCAATGCTGAAGAATAACCCCACTCATTGTCGTACCATGAAACCACTTTTACAAAGTTATCGTTCAAGGCAATGCCGGCACCAGCATCAAAGATAGAAGCATGGTCATCGCCAATAAAGTCTGAAGAAACAACCTCATCTTCAGTATAACCCAACACACCTTTTAAAGCACCTTCAGATGCAGCTTTCATCGCATCTTTGATCTGCTGATAGGTAGCTGGTTTTTCTAAACGTACAGTTAGATCCACTACAGAAACGTCTGCAACAGGTACACGGAAAGCCATGCCCGTTAATTTACCCTTTAAAGCAGGGATTACTTTGGTTACCGCTTTGGCAGCACCAGTAGAAGAAGGGATGATGTTAGAGAAACCACCACGACCACCTCTCCAATCTTTAGCCGAAGGACCATCAACAGTTTTCTGCGTAGCAGTTACGGCGTGTACTGTACTCATCAAACCTTCTGCAATACCCCAGTTATCGTGCAATACCTTAGCAATAGGAGCTAAACAGTTGGTGGTACAAGATGCGTTAGAAACCACAGTTTGATCAGCAGTTAATTGATCATGGTTAACACCCATTACATAAGTAGGGATGTCATCATCCTTAGCAGGTGCAGAGAATACTACCTTTTTGGCGCCAGCAGCAATGTGTTTATCAGCATCGGCACGAGTTAAGAACAAACCAGTAGATTCAATTACGATTTCTACCCCAACTTCGTTCCATTTTAAGTTTGCTGGATCACGCTCTGCAGTAATGCGGATGGTTTTTCCGTTTACTACCAATTGTCCATCTTTTACTTCCACCGTACCATCAAAACGGCCATGTGTAGTATCATATTTTAACATATAAGCCATGTAATCTGGCTCGATCAGATCGTTTATCGCAACAATATCTAAGCCTCTTTTCAGTGCAGCCCTAAAAACTAGTCTGCCGATGCGGCCAAATCCATTTATTCCTACTTTAGTCATTTTTATTAATTTGAGTAATAATTAAGTAAATTGTATATCGGTTCTTTTGTAATACTGATAATATTGATGTTATGTTTTTCGGCGGTTAGGCGTAACCTGTCTTGAAATGTTCCCGCTACACTACCCACAAAGTGTACTTCTTCGTTAGGGTGTTGGGCAAGGGTAGGTGCCAGATAGGTTTTGATGTATCTTTCAAATGCCTGATCGATGAGCTGCTCCATATATTTATGGTTTCTGTTGTCGATGTAGAAATCTAAAAAAGAACTCAGGTAATTCTGTGCATTTGGTTTTTTGTAGATCTTCTCTAAAATGATAGGTCGGTCTACATTGTATCTTTCTTCAAATTGTTTTTTAAGGTCGGTGGGTAGTTTATCTTCCAGAAAGTTCTTTAACAACATTTTGCCCAGATAGTTTGCAGAACCCTCATCACCTAAGATAAAACCAAGGCCATAATTGTTCTGTTCTGGTTTTTTGCCATCAAAATAAGCGCAGTTGGCACCGCTGCCTAAAATGCCTACAATTCCTTTTTTATCATAACAGGCTGCAATAGAAGCGCCATAGATATCGTCTTTGACCTTGATCTTGCTGTTGATGAAAAACATGCCCAAGGTTTCGGCCAGATCTTTTTGGCTTTCTGCAGACGATGCACCAGCGGCAAATACATAGATCTTTTGATGCTCTCCGCATGGTTGATCAGCACAATATTCTTGTTCAACAGGTAAAGGATATGCTTTTGGTCGTTAAAACAAGGGTTGATGCCCGGCATGGTACATTCTGCCACCGTTTTACCTTCGTTGGATATCTTCCAAAAAGCACTTTTAGAACCGCTATAAACTACTGCTATCATATTTTATATTATATTATATAGACAGAACATGGGTCATTTCCAATAAGTCGTCTTCTAACTTATAGGTATGCGCATGTAATGCCTCATCTATGCTTGTTAATTTAATTTCGTTGCCACGTAGACCTACCATTTGCATGCTTGCGCCTGCAATCAAGGCATTTACTGCCGCAAAACCCAACCTGCTACCCAAGATACGGTCGAAACCACTCGGACTACCACCACGTTGTAGGTGACCCAAAATGGTAACTTTGGTATCGTAATGGGTAAACTTTCTTTTTACGCTTTTGGCGATATCGTAAGCGCCACCGTATTTGTTCCCCTCAGAAACGATTACAATACTTGATGATTTCTTGGTAGATACACCTGATTTTAGTTTTGAGATCAATTCTTTTAAGGAAGTTTCTTTTTCTGGCAACAATACTGCTTCAGCACCACTTGCAATGGCCGTTCTTAATGCGATACAGCCAGAATCCCTGCCCATTACCTCGATAAAGAACAAACGGTCGTGAGAATCGGCCGTGTCTCTGATCTTGTCGATCGCTTCGATAATGGTGTTTACAGCCGTATCATAACCTAAAGTAAAGTCAGAGCCATAAAGGTCATTGTCGATTGTACCAGGTATGCCAATCACATTGATTCCATATTTTTTGCCAAATCGCTGTGCGCCGGTAAAGGTACCGTCGCCACCAATCACAATCAGGCCATCGATTTCTTTCTCTTTTAAGTTTTGGAAGGCTGTTTCCATGCCTTCGTCTTCTTTAAATGCCAAACATCTGGCGGTTTTTAAGATGGTACCGCCCATGTGTAAAATATTACTTACAGAGCGGGCATCCATGGGCTTAATGTTGTTATCAATCAGACCTTGATAACCTTGCATTACACCGAACATGTTCTTTCCGTGGTATATACCAGTGCGTACAACTGCTCTTATGCAGGCGTTCATGCCGGGGGCATCACCACCAGAGGTTAGTACAGCTATATTTTTAATACTTGGTTCCATTATAATACACGAATATAGTGTGTATTATTTACACTAAGTAATTTTTTTTTCATTATTTTTACAAAATAACCGAACAAGTGTATTTATTTTGTTCTAATATTATAAAATATAAAACGAATTTGTCTTGAAAGAAGTATTACCTGTATTTAATTCGGCCGTTTCTATTGATTGTGTTTTGTTTGGCTTTGATGGTGGCGAACTAAAGATCTTATTGATAGAAAGAAATGAAGATCCATTTAAGGATTGGTGGGCATTGCCTGGTAACCTGGTTGGTGAAGAGGAAAGTGTAGACCAGTCTGCGTCTCGGATTTTGCACGAGCTAACTGGTTTAAGTGATGTGTACATGGAACAGTATTATACTTTTGGCGAAGTGAACCGACACCCACAAGGTAGGGTAATTACTGTGGCCTATTATGCCATGCTGCGGTTGGGTGGTGATAAAGCCCTGAAACCCTTGACTAATTATGCCAAAAAAGCACAATGGATCAATGTAAGCGAACTGCCTAAACTTGCTTTCGACCATCAGCATATTTTTGATAAAGGCTTGGAAAAAGTGAAACGGAGATCAAACATCTACCGATTGCTTTTGAGCTCTTGCCAGAGAAGTTTACCTTAACGCAAGTGCAGAATGTATACGAGCTGATCTTGGGCAAAAAGTTAGACAAACGGAATTTTAGAAAGAAAATCTTAAGTTTTGGAGTGTTAAAAGAACTTGACGAAAAGCAAAAAGGGGTTTCTTTTAGAGCGGCTACTTTGTATAAATTTGATAAGCGGAAATACGCCAAATTATTTAGTAAAGAGATTTCTTTTTAAGCAGAGAGACGGATTTAATTAAGAATAAAAAAAATATTATACATTTATTTAACTACTTTATTAGGGAAGTGTTATATTTACACTATTAACCAGATATTAATGGCAAAACTCTACAAATTAATTGTACTTATGATATGTTTAACTGCGATGAACAGTGTTGTTCAGGCGCAAGTAAGCAATAGTAGTACAATTTCTCCAAGTAGTAGAGAATTTACAGAAAGCCTTAATTTTACCAATTATCCTAATCCAGCAGTTTCTTATACCAACATTGCCTATAATTTGCCTACAAGAGCAAAGATCAATTTAAGGGTGGTTGATCTTACTGGAAAACAATTGGCCGTGTTAGTAAAACAAGAACAGCCCGCTGGTAAACAGGAGTATTATTGGGATTTGAAAAAGTACCGAATCTCTTCTGGTATGTACATCCTGATCCTTCAAATCGATAACAAAAGCTATAGCAGAAAAGTTATCGTTCAATAAGCTATTTAGTTTCTCTTCTTTTTTTGTCATTCTTAACGTAGTGAAGAATCTCCTTTATAAGTTGTTTAACTGCTCAATTGGTTAACTGTTTGTTGATAGGTCTTCGACTAGCTCAGACTGACATAGATTGGTTCATTGGTATCATTGGTATCATTGGTTCATTGGTCATTTGGGTTTGAGAAGTGAGTTGCTCAATTGTTTAACAGGTTAATTGTTCATTTCATAATTTTTACTTGTGTCACATTGAGCTCCCGCCTGCGGTAGGCAGGTGTCGAAATGTTTTGTCTATGGGTCTTCGATACTTCGGTAAACTCAGTATAAACTAAACTCAGACTGACATAGACTATTTGATCTATTAATCAAAAAAGCCTCGATCATTGATCAAGGCTTTTAAATATAGTATAAGGTTCTTATTTTTTGCTCAAGTGGTAATCTACCAGGTCGTCTATAGGTGAGCGGATCGATCTTACCAACACCCATTTCGTATCTATCGGCAACGATACTTAAAATGTCTCTGAAGCTGTAACCTACAGAACCCACACAGTTTAAGGCATAGTTTTTATAGTTAGGGTAGTGGATCACCAAGTTCTCAAAGAAAGCGGTAAAGGCATAATCTACCACACCAGTTGTATACTCTTCATAGCTGTCTTTAAAGTCGTAGATGAATTTACTGAAACTTGCACAGAAACGGTTAGGTAACGGTTTGTTATAGATATGGTCGAAGATGTCTTCGTTAGTCAAGGCATAATTGTCGTAAAAACTTTCTCTTAAACCTTTAGGCATGTAACCTTTCATGTAATCGGCCAAGATGCGTTTACCAATGTAACTTCCACTGCCTTCGTCCCCTAAGAAGTAACCCAAAGAATCGATGTTCAATGAAATGTCTTTGCCATCATATAAACAGGTATTTGTACCTGTACCCAAAATTGCGGCAAAGCCTTCGTTATCTCCCAATAGGGCACGGCAAGAAGCCAATAGATCGTGGCCAATGTTAACTTTAGCGTTAGGGAATACTTTTTCCATCGCGTCTGATACGATCTTTCTTTTTGCATCAGTAGAACAACCTGCGCCGTAATAATTTACTTCTGTTAGCTTTTCTGGTTCTAAATGGTCTGGTAAAGAACTTTTCAAAGAGTTTTCAATATAATCGCTATCAGAAAAATAAGGGTTGTATCCTTCAGTGTTAAAATGGATTTTTCTTCCTGCTTCATTGATTAAACACCAATTCGTCTTTGTTGATCCACCGTCTGCAATAACTATCATTTTTTTGGTTTGTTAAGTTATGTATTTAGTAAAAAGTCTACCAATATATGTGGGTTTTTTTGAAAAAAAAATTAAAATTCAGTTTTTTATTTCTTAACACTGGCTTTATATCAAACGTTTGAATTAGTGGTTGAAAAGGCATAATCCAATAAAGTGTACTTTATACACTAATAAGGCTTAATTAAGACCAATTTTAGCTTTGGTCTACCTCTCGAAACCAAAAAAATAAATCACAAAAAAAAGTCCTTAAAATTAATTAAGGACTTTAGTATTTTGATGGGATTTTTAATTTTTGGTAACTGTATAGGTTCTATTGTACTCATCTAAAGTAATGGTATAACTACCTGCCGTGCTAATGACCAGGTTGGCACCACCTTCAGAAATTACACCAGCTGTACCACCATAATTGTAGTCCCAACTTCCTTTGGTTACAATAAATTTAAACTCACCAGCTGTCATAGGAGTAGTTACTGTCCATTTGCCGTTTCCACTATAAGTCATGGCAGGTAGGTTTGCATTGCCAGCAGAATTGTCCCATCCACCAGTAGTAGCATTACCTACCAAGAATACAGTACCATCGGTAACCGAGTATTTTAGGTTTTTGATGTCTGTTCCATCCCAGATGATCCTGCGTAGGCCAGATGTACCTGTTGCTGGAATGTTTACTTCTCCATTTTCTACCATTACGCCATCGGCAGTACCTTTACCATAATCTCTGGCGCCAGCAATTGATCCATTGCCCCAATCGTTGAAATCTATAAATTTCCATTCTTGACCAGCGGTTAAGCTTACAAAGCCCATAAATTTATTGGTGCCCATAAAGTTTAGCCCTTGGCTTGGGAAAATGATAGAAGGGGTCCATCCAGCAGTTGTAGCACTTCCTACTGCCCCCATGCGGCCATGATCAGCCTGTACATAATATTTAAGGTTCTTTTGGTCAAAAGTTACACGGTAAACACCAGAAGCACCATAGTTTTCGATGTTCACTTCATTATCTACCACTGCATCGCCTGGGCTTCCAGGTTTCATGCCCCAATCTGACGAATTTAAACTACCTCCTGGCCATTGCTGTTGGTTTAGGAACTTCAGTCCGCCATTGCCTGCATTTAGTTTTACATAGATGTAATAAGTGCCCGGGTTTGCGGCATCAGGAATCATCTGTAAGGCACTTTCTGCTGTCCAGCCCGCTGGTGTATCACCACCTACCAAGAAAATCTTCACTTCTCTTGTAATGACAAGGTCGTTTACATAGTCGGCAGTTTTTTTGAAGTTACCAGAAGTGGCTTCTACTGTCCATTGTAGGGCAACGGGAGTAGCTTGATCTGTAAATCCGGCAGCACTTAGTTTATCACTGATATCTTTATAGCTAACGGCTAGGGCCGAATCCAATCCATTGTTGTTGGAAGTGTAGGTAAATAAAGGCGTAGCAAAATTACCGCCCTTTGCCACAAATTTAACCTGATATTTAACCAAGTTGGCGGCAACACCCGGAAATGATTTTTGCCATTTAAAGTTCATGAAATCTGTTGTAGAATTTGGGTTGATCACTACGGTATTGGCCGAAGAAACTGGTCCATACAACAAGAAGTTGGTTACACCATCGCCCATACGGGTAATGGCAATACTTAATGGGGTTGATGAAGTTACCTTTACATCGCCGTTGGTAGCTTGTACGGCCCAGATCAGGTCAACCTTTGTACCATCGGCAATTGATTTTGCTTTTAGGGCATCGTCCAATTGTTTTTGGGTAAGGGTTAAAGTAGTACTGGTACCTGCATTATCCGATGGAAATTCAATAAGGGGTGCATCTATCGACCCTGTTTTTAGTGCGGCAACAAATTTATAGGTAGGTTTTGTGTTTACGCCCGGCGTAGCTGCTGTCCAGCTAAAAGTAACCTTGTTGTTTGGTGTAGCAGAATTTAACACCAACATGGTATTGTTTACAGGCGCTGCAATGGCAAATGCACCTAAAGCTTCGCCTTTAGACACTTCATCGAACTCTGTTTTTTTACAACCAAAAGCAATTGCTACAATTGCCAATAGGGTATATAATATCTTGTTTTTCATTTTCGAGCTTAATTAAAGACGGTATAAACAACTTCGTTTACAGGGCCAGTTGTGGGTACATTGCCACCGTTGGCATCTTTAATGCTTCCTGTAAATTGATAGGTGAACTTATTGAGTTTGGTTCCAGCCGGAATGGTGATCAACCGCTCTGGAATAAAAGAATAAGAATAAAGAACTGTAGATTCTTTGGTGGCTACCAAAGCTGTTTGAGTGCCGATTACGGTTCCTTCACTATTGTAAAAGGTAAGGTTTACCTTTACATCGAACATCCTTTGTAGGTTTTGTTCTGTGGCCAAGTCTTGGTGGAAGTAGACCGTATTCATATCGGTAGCATCTAACTTGGCAGGAAAAATACGGAACTGCGATGGGATAAATACCAAAGGATCGAACTTGTAAGGTTTGAAATCTGGGGTCTGTTTAGAACCATCTTTGCTTTTGCCCAAGAAACCGAAGTTGATCAGCTCTGCAGGGCTTTGGCCAAATAGGGTAGTACCCGTAAACTTGAAGGTAAATTTGTTGGTGGCGATCTTGGTCATTTTTGCGGCATCAGAAGAGTTGCCCCATTGGCCATTTGTTAGACCGTCCTTGCCACCTCCAACGCCATCGTTAGAGAAGATCCAGATGTAAACATCGTCTTGGCCTGCCATTGGTGTACCTGTTACATCCAAAGTAAGGGTTACCTCATCTTCTGCGGTAAAGGTTGCTGGATTAAAGGTTACCTGCGCAAAAGCGAAAGCTACACTAAAGGTAAATATGATTGATAATATAAGTTTTTTCATGATGGATTATTTTTTAGTGAATTCATAGATATAACTCACGACAATTTTGCCATTTGCTTTTTTGATCTTTCTCAGGTAGAACTTTCCACTTTTTAAACCTGCGTAAGAACCCAAGGTTAGGTCAGCAGCAAGGTTCCCGTTCTTCAAAGTGATGATGGTGGGTGCCTTGGCATTGTCTACTACCCATGTTCCGCTGTTGAAATCGGATATCTTAGGGGAGTTGCCTGGGGTAATGGTAAATGTAGTGGGTGCACCAGAGGCATCGCCCTGTAAGGCAATCACCAGGTCTTTGTAGGCGTAGACATTGGTAATGTCTAACTGTTTGTAAGGAAAGCCTTTAGTTGTGGCATCCTGATCTACCTGTGTCACTTTTGTTAGGCCCCAAGTGCCCTGCATCTCTTTTAAAATATTGTCTTCGGTACCAATGGGTCCAAATTCTTCTGGCTTGCAACCCCATACCGAGATTACACATAAGGCCAAGATGATATATTTAATGTTGTTCATTTCTTATCAGATTTAATTTTAGTTACAACCACCCTCAACATTGCGTTGGAAATTGGTATTACTTGCCATTTCGCTTACCGGGAATTGTAGGATCAATCCTGGGCAATTCCAAACTGCACCACGTCTGTCGATGTTTTCGCCTTTGGCACCAATCCTTTTGATCTCGTATAAACGATCTCCCTCGGCTACCATCTCTATCAATCGCTCTGCACGTGCATTGGCTTTGATCAATGCGGCGGATGAATTGGTTGGGATAGATTTTGTACCAGCGTAAGCCCTGTTCAGGATGTCGTTGATATCGCCCACCGCAACATTGAGGTTGGTATTCAATTCTGCAGCAGATTCTGCCCTGATCAGTTTCATTTCTGTTAAATGCAATACAGGTACATTAAATCTTTCTTTATTGTATTTGGTAGTTACGATCTCGCCCGGATATTTTACAGTATTGAACCATGCTTTACGTACATCATTTGTAGTATTCACAAATGAATAAAAAGCAGGGGTAAACCTTAATGTTGGCAAATTAAAGTCAGAACGGAAGTTATCCCTTAAGCCACCACCAGTGCTGTAACTGCCATCGGTATTGATGATTTGAAAGATGGCTTCTGTACTTAGCCCTTCAGAGAATCTTTTGGTATAGTCTGATTCGAAAGTAAATTTTCCACTGCTTACCACCTGATTTGAATAGTTATAGGCATTGGCAAAATCGTTCATAGAAAAATAAACCCTTGCCAATAAAGCTTTAGCGGCCATTTTAGTTGGATAGCCAGGATTTACATCGTTTAGCTTGGTTTCAGCAATTTTGAGGTCGGTGATGACCTGGTCATACACTTGCTTCACTGTTGCTCTTGTTGCTGGATCTATAGCTGTAGTGGTTCTTAAAGGTACACCTAATTGGCTATTGTCTGCTGTAGTGCCATAAGGTTGTGCAAATAGGCGTACAGCTATAAAGTGGGCAAATGCACGTACAAATCTGGCCTGACCTTCTAGATCATCTCTTTTTGCAGCAGTTACACCTAGATTTTCGAGTACGGTATTGGCCCTATAATTGGCCTGATAGATATTGGTGTAGAAACCGTTTTTGTAATCGCCAAAAACAGAGGTCTTTCTATTGTAGATCTCTCCATAATCTCCACTTAACAGGTTACCTTGGATGTTATCTGCCATTAGTTCTGATAGGACCTGGTATTTTCCACCAAATGCATCACCACCACCTAAAATCTGGTAGGCCGAATTCATCACGGCAGCTACACCGGCCTCATCTTTTAAAGCTTCACCTTTGGTGATTACATTTAAGGGAGGTGCATCTAAAAATTTCTCACAACTGGTTATACCTGTAACAATAAGTAGGAAACAAACTCCTTTTGCTAATGATTTATAATTGATTTTCATTTTTCTGATTTTTAAGATGCGTACTAAAATGATGTTGAAAAGCCAAACGTTACTGATTTCTGTTGTGGCGTAGTTAAATAGGTCACATTAGGACTCATGTTTCTATCTTGTGGATTGTCAAAATCTCTGGCAATCTCTGGATCCCCGCCTGGATATTTGCTAAAGGTTAACAAGTTCATTCCTGTAGCAAAAACCTTTGCATTGCGCATGCCTATTCTTTTGGCAAAATCGGCAGGAAGATTGTAAGCCAGTGTCAACTCTCTCAACCTTGCAAATGATGCATCGTACAAGAACATGGTAGAGTTATAGTTCCACTCGCTTGATAGACCAGGATAGTTGTTAGAACTCATGGTTAAACGTGGGAATTTTGCAATATCACCAGGTTTTCTCCATCTATCTGCAATATCCGACCTGATGTTCCAATCGGTAACTACACCCAGTTGACGTTTGGCAGAACCATCATAGATGTTGCCACCAATGGCAAAGGTGAAGAGAGAAGTCAACTCAAAACCTTTGTAAGTAAAGGTATTGGTTAATCCACCTACATAATCTGGAATAACTTTGCCCACTGCAACGCGGTCATCTAAAGAGAAGGTCTTGGTCTGGTAACCATCTTTGTTCAACCAGATAGGAAGACCATCATTTGGATCTACACCATAATAACGTACCAAAAAGTTGGTACCCACTGGTTTGCCCAAAATGATACGGGTATCGTTTGTACCACCACCAATGGCATCGGCAGATAAATCGCCAATACTTACTACTTCGTTGTAGTTTTTAGAGATGTTAAAATTAGTGGTCCATTTAAAGTTTTTACCATTGATGTTAATGGTGTTTAAGCTCAATTCCAGACCTTCGTTTAGAATTTCGCCAACATTTTGATAAGCAAAACCAAAACCTGTTGATGGAGAGATACCACCATTGATCAATACATCGGTAGTTCTTTTGTTGTAATAAGCAAACTCACCTGATATACGGTTGTTAAAGAAACCAAATTCAATAGCCGCATCTATACTTTTCAACTGCTCCCAATGCAAATTAGGGTTTTCAACGTTTTGTGGACTTGTGGCAGGGTTGCCATTGTATGAACCACTGTTGCCAAATTTAGCATAGTATTCTCCTGGTGGAATGTTCGCATTACCGGTTATACCATAACTGGCTCTTAGTTTTAAGTTACTAATGGTTTTGTTGTTCTTTAAAAAGTCTTCTTGGCTAATGGTCCAGGCAGCAGAAGCAGCAGGGAAATAACCATATTTTTTGTTTGGTCCAAACTTAGATGAACCGTCTCTACGCATCAATAACTGTAGGTAGTATTTGTTATCATACGAATAGTTTACACGTCCGAATAAACTGGCAAATGTTGTTCTGTTCAATCCATTTACATAGTATAACGAATTGGTTGCTGCCATTGCTACCATACGCGCTTCTAAACCCGCCTCGTCTTTAGAATAAGGTGTATTGGCATCGCCACCAATACCATTCGGATAGCCATTTTGCTGAAAATTTTGAGTTTCGGCACCAGCTAGGATGGTAATTTTGCTTTTATCGAAATTGATATCGTAGTTGGCAGTACCTGTAAAGTTCCTATTTAAGATCTGGTTGTCCCAACGGTTTGCATAACCATTGGTATTACCCGTTAATTCTTTAGGTGAAAACTGGTCTTCCACAACATGGAGGTTGTCCATATTGGCAATACCTTTTAAGGTAAAGTTTTTGAAAGGTTTCAACTCTAAAGTAACACCAGCCAATAAACGTTGGTCTACACTTTTCCAATCCATATAGTTAATGGTACGGGCAGGGTTTGCACCATTAGACCAGTAAGTACCATCTGCATTAAATACCGGATAGATTGGTAGGGCGGTAGACATGGCATCACCAATACCACCACTCCATGCTGCGCTTACTCTTGTATTGGTACCTTTACTGTATCCAATATTGATATTGGCCGAAAAATAATTAGTTGGTTTCACATCAACGTTTGCCCTAACACCATATTTCTCGTAAGAGTTACCTTTTAAAAAGCTTTGGTTGTCACCATAATTGGCACTGATATATGTTTTTAATTTCTCTGTACCTTGGCTAAAAGACAATTGTTGGTCGTTTGATTTTCCAGTTTGTGTAACCAAGTCGAACCAATCTGTATTGTTCTGCTGTGCCTGTGCCCAGGTTAAACCCTGTGGCAAGGTAGCCAAACCAGTATTGCCATCATTTGTCCATGCTTCTTGGCGCAGTTGCAACCATTCTGGACCACTTACAAAATCAGGTTTGTTGGCATAAGTGCTTAAACCAAATTTAGTAGAGAAGTTAATGGTAGGTTTGCCCAATTTACCACGTTTGGTAGTTACTAAGATTACCCCATTTGCACCCCTTGACCCATAGATACCAGCAGCACCAGCATCTTTCAAGATTTCTACAGACTCGATATCATTGGCATTCATGGTGGCCAATGGATTTTGGTTCATTGCACCTCTGTTGCCACTTAAAAATGGGTCGGCAGTTACTGGTATCCCATCAATTACATATAAAGGATCACCACCAGCACTGATAGAACCGATACCTCTAACCCTGATCGACCGAACCACTACCTGCCAAACCACTACCTTGGGTAACCTGTACACCAGCAGCGCGCCCTTGTAAACTGGCTTCAAAACTTGGGGTAGGCAATGCTGTCAGTTTATCGCCAGCTACTCTGGCAATAGAGCCAGTTACCTCACGTTTGGTCTGGGTACCATAACCAACTACGATCAATTCGTCGAGGTTTTGAGATTCTGGTTTAAGGTTGAAGTTGAGCACCACATTTCCGGCGCCAACGGTAGCCGTTAATTTAGTAACTGTATAACCAAGAAACTTTGCGCTTATGGTATAAGTTCCGCTAGTTAGACCTGTGATTTTATAGTTTCCATCATTGTCTGTAACTGTGATTTTTTGAGTGCCCTCTACCTGTACCGTAGCACCAGGTATTGGGAGTTTTGACTCATCAACAATCTTACCAGAAATGCTTCCAGTTTGCGCATAAGTTGTCAATGTGCAGAGTGCAAAAAACATCAACATACAAAGCTTAATGGGGTAAAGTACTTTCATAGAAAAAGCCCGTTTTAAAGGTGAAATATTTGGTTATAATTAATTGTGTATTACACTATTGTAAATTTAGTGTAGCATATGAAAAATCAAAATTTTATGTCATATTTTTTTTAAAGGCCATATTTTATGAAGGTTAAAAGCCCAAAATGGCAAATTATTTATCGGTAAATAATTTATAAATATTTAATATTTAATTTTTAATTAATTGATTTACAGTTAATTGAAAACTAAAATAACCGAATAATGTGTAATTATTACACTAAGTTGTTTGGTAGACGTTTTTCGGGAACGTTTTCGGGAACGTTCCCGAAAAAATCAAAGTAAAATGAAAACATGTTGCAACATCAAATGCAAAATTCTGCGTGTTTTCGGAAAATCCGGTTTTTTTTTGAAAAAAAATGATCGGAATTTAACCTCAAAAAACAAGGCTAGGATAGCGCCGATTTTAGTGCTTTGCGGTCGACTCTCTTTGGAACAATTTGGAGTTCAAAACCACCTCACTTGCGGGATTGATATCGTTTGGATTTTCGAGCATTTTGAAGAGCAGTTCTGCGGCTGTTTTACCCAAGTCGGAAGCAGGTTGTGTTACCGTACTCAAGGCTGGATTTAACAAAGGGGCAATCTCTAAACTGGAGAAACCAATTACTTTCAAATCTCTTGGTATAGAGAGGTTAATGTCGTAACAGGCATAATAGGTGGCAAAGGCCAAACGCTCTACCGAGGTAAAAACGCCATCTGGTTTTAAAGTAGTAAAAGCATGCTTCAAAAGGTCGATGTTCTCTTTGTAGTTATTGGTACAATCGATGATCAATTCTTCCTTAAATGGAATTTTAAATTTCTTTAGCGCATCGATGTAACCTTGCATACGTGTTTTGCCAATAGATAGCGTTTTGTTTACCGCCAAATAAGCAATGCGTTTACAGCCTTGTTGGATCAAGTGTTTGGTGGCCGAAAAGCTACTTTCGTAATCATTGGTAATTACCCTTGGTGTAATGATGTCTTCGTAAACACGATCAAAAAATACCAAAGGCAACCTTTTTTTAGACAATTCGTTCAGGTAGTTGTGATCATTGGCCTCGCCAGATACCGACATGATGATCCCATCGGCCCTGCCATTGTGCAAGTGTTTGATAAAAGAGACTTCTTTCTCAAATTGATCGTTGGTAGCATAGATTAGGATATGATAACCTTTGGCACTGGCTACTCTTTCAATACCTTGAATGGCCAATGAAAAGTAGTTGTTGGCCAGCTCAGGTACAATAACCGCTATGGTCTTGCTTTTCTGTTCTCTTAAGTTACTGGCGTAATGGTTGGGTTGATAGTTCAATTGCTTGGCCATCGCCAGGATACGTTCTTTCGTAGCTGCGCTAATGTCACTGTTGTCTCTAAATGCTCTAGAAACGGTCGAAGTAGAAAGATGAAGGGCTTGTGCTAATTTCTTGATATTGACATTATCCATTCTACTGGCGGCAATTATATGGGTTTAATTTATTTGTGTGTAAATATAAATGATAAAAAAAGTAATTATTTCTATTTATTTGTTAAATGATTTGAAAATTATCTTTAAATCTGCCAATTGTAGCAAAATGATCAAAAGTATTTGTCTGTTTTTTGGATTTTGGATGATGTGCATCAATGTGGACGCACAGGTTAAGGTAAGGTTTGAACTGCAAAACATTCCTAAAAGTAAAGATGTGGTGCCTCAGTATTTTATTGCTGGTAATTTTAACAATTGGGCAGCAGGTGACAGTACTTTTAGATTTAAAAGGTCCGATGATGGCAGTTATTGGATAGAAAAACAATTTGAACCTGATGCTTACGAATTTAAGATGACCCGTGGCCATTGGGACAAAGTTGAAGCCACAGCAAATGGCCAAGCAATTGGCAATAGGGCGTTTCAACTAAAAAGGGATACGCTCGATCAAAATTAATGTAGCCAATTGGGCCGACGAATTTGCCAAACCATTGCCTAAGCATACCGCTTCTGTAAATGTACATGTAGTTGACAGTGCTTTTTCGATCCCACAATTGAATGCGAAAAGAAAGGTTTGGATCTATCTGCCGCCATCTTATGCCAGCTCGACGAAGAAATATCCTGTTTTATATATGCACGACGGACAAAACCTGTTTGATGAATTTACAGGTGGTTATGGAGAATGGGGTGTTGATGAATTATTGGATAGCCTCATTGCCAAAGGCGGAAAAGAATATATTGTGGTGGGTATTGACCATGGAGGAACAGAAAGATTAAAGGAATATAATCCTTATGATAGTCAATATGGTAAGGGAAAAGGCAAGGCTTATGTCGATTTTTTAGTCCACAACCTTAAGCCTTATATTGACCAGCATTACCGTACAAAAACCGATTATAAAAACACCTCAATTGCTGGAAGTTCTATGGGTGGTTTGATCTCTATGTATGCCATTGCTACTTATCCAAAGGTTTTTGGCAATGCAGGTATATTCTCTCCTGCTTTCTGGGTGGGCAAAGCCATTGAAACGGATTTGAAAAATGGAATAAAAGATCTAGCTGATCATCAAATCTATTTTGTAGCCGGAAACCTAGAAGGTAAAATGATAATGAACGATATGCAGAGTGCTTATCACATTTTAGATCCAAAGGGACAGAACAAAAACATCAAAGTGCTAGAAAAAGCTGATGGTAAACATAACGAGGCATTTTGGCGCAGGGAATTCCCTGCATTTTATCAGTTTATAAGTAATTGATGTTAAAAATATTAAGGCATTAAGAAAGATTAAGATCAATTTTTCTTAATTTCTTAACATTAAAAAATAGATGCTAATATCCTAGTTTTTTATCATAAAACGCAAACCATCTACCATGACAAAACAGGAAATTACCCAATTATCTTATGAAATTACAGGATGTGCAATTAAAGTCCATAAAGCTTTAGGTCCTGGGTTATTGGAAAGTGTTTATGAGAAATGTTTGAAACACGAATTGCTGAAAAATGGATTTGAAGTAAAGCAACAACTAATGATTCCTATCATATATGATAATTTGCAAATGGATATAGATCTTAGGGTTGACTTATTGGTGAATGACTTAGTAGTGGTTGAATTGAAGACAGTCGAATGTTTATTGCCTGTTCACGAAGCGCAGGTCATGACCTATATGAAACTATTAAAGGTGCCTCAGGGATTGCTTATCAATTTTTTTACTGATAATATTGTAAAGTCAATGAAACCATTCGTGAATGAATATTTTAGGTTTATGGAAGACTAGGTCAAACAAGAAGGACTGTTAAGGTGGTAAAAATTAGGTTAGATAAGAAATCACCAGCGAAACTTAATTACCTTAACTTCTTAATGTTAAAAAAGACAAGACGAAGGCATTGCAATTAATGTTAAAACAAAAGAATATTTTTTGAAAATATGGATAAAATAGACTTTAGAAGCGATACCGTTACCAAACCAACTGCTGGGATGCTCGATGCGATGATGAACGCAAAAGTTGGTGATGATGTTTTTGGGGAAGATGAAACGGTAAATACATTGGAAGAAAAATTGGCAGCCATGTTTAATACGGAGGCCGCTTTGTTCTGTCCATCAGGTACCATGAGCAACCAGATTGCCATTAAGTGTTTCACCCAACCTATGGACGAGGTCGATCTGTGACCAAACCGCACATGTATACCGTTACGAAGGAGGTGGTATTGCCTATAACGCTATGGCATCTGTCCGTTTGTTGAATGGCGAAAGAGGAATACTGACGCCAGAACTGATCGAACCTGAAATCAATGCAGACAATGTCCATTATCCAACCTCAAGTCTTGTCGTTTTAGAAAATACGGTCAACAAAGGTGGAGGAAAATGTTATCAACTTTCCCAGATAGAGCCAATCCATCATCTGTGTGCCATTAAGGGAATCAAACTTCATTTAGATGGAGCAAGGATATTCAACGCTTTGGTAGCTACGGGCGATAAGGCTGTCAATTATGGTAAATATTTTGATGGGATTTCTGTTTGTCTATCTAAAGGCCTAGGTGCACCAGTAGGTTCTGTATTGCTGAGCTCAAAAGCAACCATCAAAACAGCCAGAAGAATTAGAAAAGTTTTAGGTGGGGGAATGCGACAAGCAGGATTTCTGGCAGCTGCGGGTATTTACGCTTTAGACCATCATGTTAACCGTTTGGCAGACGACCATCAACATGCCAAAGCATTGGCAGAGGCTTTAGCCAAAACCAATTATGTAAGCGCTGTGCTCCCTGTTGAAACCAATATTGTACTTTTCGATGTCAGAAATGGGTTAAAATCAGATCAGGTGGTGAAGGCATTAGCTGCAAAAGGTATCCTTTGTAACAGTACATCAGACAAAACCATAAGGTTTGTAACACATTTAGACTTATCTTCGGCCCTGATTGATCGTGCCATAGAAACCATCTCTCACTTGAATTTATAACAACATATGCCTACTATCACTAAGATCTTAATTGCTAATCGTGGCGAAATTGCTTTACGTATTATGCGTTCTGCCAAAGAAATGGGAATCCAAACAGTTGCTGTTTTTTCAGAAGCTGATCGTACTGCCTTACATGTGCGTTATGCAGATGAAGCCATTTGTATCGGACCAGCCCCTTCTAACCAATCTTATTTGATCGGATCTAAGATCATCGAAGCTTGTAAGTTAACGGGTGCCCAAGCCATCCACCCTGGATATGGATTTTTATCGGAAAATGCTGCTTTTGCCAGAGAAGTAAAAGAAGCAGGTCTGATTTTGATTGGCCCTACCCCAGAAGCAATGGAAATTATGGGCAATAAGCTGTCGGCTAAGGCGGCGGCCTTAAAGTATAACATCCCAATGGTGCCTGGTACAGAAGAAGCCATTACAGATATCAACGAAGCCAAAGAACGAGCAGTTGAAGTTGGATTTCCGATTTTGATCAAAGCTGCTGCTGGTGGTGGTGGTAAAGGGATGCGTATCGTAGAAAAAGTAGCTGATTTTGAAGAGCAAATGCATTTGGCGGTAAGTGAAGCCACTTCTGCTTTTGGCGATGGTTCTGTATTTATCGAACGCTACGTAACCTCTCCAAGACACATCGAGATACAGGTTTTAGGCGATACGCATGGTAACATTGTACATTTATTCGAACGTGAATGTTCGGTACAACGCCGTCACCAAAAGGTGATTGAAGAAGCACCATCGTCGGTATTAACGCCAGAAATTAGAGAACGCATGGGCAAATGTGCGGTAGATGTAGCCAAATCGGTAAACTATGTAGGCGCAGGTACGGTAGAATTTATTTTGGATGAAAACCTGGATTTCTTTTTCTTGGAAATGAACACCCGTTTACAAGTTGAACACCCCGTAACAGAAATGATCACTGGCCTAGATCTGGTAAAAGAACAGATCAAGATAGCCAGAGGCGAAGCCTTGAGCTTTAAACAAGAAGCATTGAAAATCAATGGACATGCCATGGAATTAAGGGTGTATGCAGAAGATCCACTCAATAATTTCTTGCCAGATATAGGCACGTTACAAACTTATATTACGCCTAAGGGTAATGGTGTAAGGGTTGATGATGGTTTTGAAGAAGGAATGGAAATTCCAATCTATTATGATCCAATGATTGCCAAATTGATCACTTATGGCAAAGATAGGCAAGAAGCCATTGAAAGAATGATCAGGGCAATTGAAGAATATGACATTACAGGCATACAAACCACATTGAGCTTTGGTAAATTTGTAATGCAGCATCCTGCTTTTACTTCTGGTAAATTTGACACCCATTTTGTGGGCAAATATTTTAATGCAGACAGTTTAAAGGATGACAAGGAAGAAGAGGCCATGTTGGCAGCACTAAGTGTTGTGCTCTTGCTGCAAAAAGAAAAGGTGAAAATTGATGGAGTTGCGCAAAATACCCAAGCAGATAGCAACTGGAAAAGAAACAGAAAGAACTATATTTAGATGTTTACAGGAATAATAGAAACACTGGGCGAGGTAGCAAATATTGTTAAAGAAGGTAGCAATATCCATTTTACCATCAATTCTCAGCTCTGTGCAGAACTGAAGATCGACCAAAGTGTGGCCCATAATGGAGTTTGTTTAACGGTAGTGGCCTTAACCGACCATTCGCATACCGTTACCGCAATTGAAGAGACGCTTAACAAAAGTAGTTTGGGCAGTCTAAAAATTGGTAGTAAGGTTAACCTTGAGCGTTGCATGCAGATGAATGCCCGCTTAGATGGGCACATTGTGCAGGGCCATGTTGACCAAACGGCTACTTGTATCGTTATAAATGAATTGGATGGAAGTAGGGAATACCGCTTCAAGTACGATCCTGCTTTCGGCAATGTTACCGTAGAAAAGGGTTCAATCAGTGTAAATGGCATCAGTTTAACTGTGGTAAATTCTACTGTTGATGAGTTTTCGGTATTTATTATTCCCTATACGCTTGAGCATACCAATCTACATGAGGTAAAAGTTGGAGATACGGTTAACCTAGAGTTTGATATCATCGGTAAATACGTAGCCAGGTTAATGGGCAATAAATAAGCGTCACCACTGATCATGTACAGTAAAGAAGAAGCTTCCAAGCTCCGTCAACAGTTTTGGATCACCTTTGGTAGATACCTAAAGCCCATCCCATCGGCCGATGGGATGCCTATTAATTGGATCAACTACAAAACAGGGGTTAAAAACGTATTTTTTAGGATGAATGCTGAACAACATCAGGCAATAATTGCTATTGAACTTACCCACGGTGATGAAGAAACCAGAAACCAATATCTAGAACAGTTTAAGGCACTGAAATTGTTATTTGGAGCTGCGGTAAATGAAGAATGGGACTGGGAAGAAAGTACAAGCAATGAATTTGGTGTGCCAATGAGTAGGATTTCCAAGACCTTAAATGGTGTGAGTATTTATAATCAGCAGCATTGGCCCGAACTTATCTCCTTCCTCAAACCAAGGATCATTGCATTAGACCAATTTTGGGTAGATGTAAAACCTATCTTCGAAGATTTATAACTGATTTTATCAGACTGATATTGATCTGCAACTATTGGTCGAGATTTACAATTGTTGGTCGAGATTTGTAATCTCGACCCTTAATATTACTTTTTTAATTCAACAATTCTGTTTTTGGTATACTCGATCTGTTGCTTTTCTTTATCCGCATCAGGTTTGCCTTTTAGGTATAAATTGTAATAGGTCAAGGCATTTTTTACTTGTTTCAATTTGAGGTCGTAGACCAATGCTAAACGATAATATAAATTTGTACTAGGTCTATTAAAAGAAAGGCCCTTTTTATAGGCTGTAATGGCATTGGTAGGTTGGTCATTCGCTTCATAAATGGCACCAAGGGTAGCATAATAATTCACGGTATTTACGGAGATTCCTTCCTCAATGGTTTTTTTAGCATAAGTAGCTGCCAACTCATATTTTTTTTGCTCTCTATAGCAGAGTGTCATATAATATAAAGTAGCTTCGGTCTGTTTATCCATTTTTTCTAACATCTGATAGAGGAGGAGGCATTTTTGATAGTTCTTTAAAAAGAAATAAGCCTTGCCCACATCTTTAACCACATTGACTTCTACCTCGTTTTGTAATAGTTTTTCGCCAACAGCAATTACCTCATCGTATTTTTTGAGTTCGTTGGCAATAGGTAGTTGCGCCTCTAATAAAAAAAGATTACTTGTATCGGCCACAATAGCAGTTTTTAAGATGTCGTAAGCAGGTTGAAACAGACCCAACAGTTTGTAGGCTTGGGCAAGGTCGAAAGCCACAATAGGATCAGCTGCGTTTAAACGGTTGGCCCTATTGAGATAAGACACTTTGAGTTGCAGGCTATCCACGGTCAGGTCGGCCAATTGTTTATAAGCCTTAAAGTTGTTTGAATCTAATTGGATAATATTTTTTAGATAGTTTTTTGCTTTGGCATTTTGCCCTTTGCGCACACTGATGCTAGATAGACTAAATAATACGGGTAAATATGTTGGCTGTTGGGCATATATTTTAAGATAATTTTTTTCAGCTTCAGGTAATTTACCAGCCATTAAGTTGAAATAAGCAATCTGGTTCAATATTTTCACATCTTGGGTACCATCTGGATAAATGCCCTGTAGATATTGGGCAGCCTCTATATAACGTTGATTCTGATAGAAATCCAACAATTTTTCTGCATCTATGGTACGGGTTTGCGCACTAGCTGTTTGTAGTAAGAAAATGCTGATCAAGAAGAGGAAGATATTTTTCATAAGCACCAGTTTAAAAAAAACTAAATTATTAGTTATTGTGTTAAAATCCAAATTTGAAAAAGTAATTGTATTAGTTTTTCAAACTTTTTTGCTTCAAATTGGTTGTATAAGGTAACTAACATAGTTATACATTAATGAAATAGTGAATATGGATACTTTAAAGAAGTTTGAATTAATGGAAAAAATTGTGAGGGAATTAGAAGACCTCCAACACTCGCAACAGGCAATTATCCAAAAGATTGGAAAGATCGAAGTAGATAACATCGACCTTGGCGATAAAAAATTGGATAAAGACTTACCAGATATGCATCAGCGTGTAGCTGATAACTTAGATTCTATTGTAGATATCTTAGCCTATTTTGCCGACAAAACACAAAACTTTGGCAATAAAAATAATGTGGATGCCTTAAAAGAACAACAGGCCATTAACGAAGTTACAGGCCATTAATATCAAAAAGGGTTGGATATCATCCAGCCCTTTTTTGTACACAGTTGGGTGATATTACCCATACGCGTTAACCGTAGGTAGGGAGATACAAAACTTGGCGCCTTGTCCTACTTTACTTTCTACAAAAATATTCCCATCGTTGCGAGCCATAAAATCTTTACAGACAATTAGGCCCAAACCTGTACCTTTTTCGTTTGAAGTACCTCTGGTAGAGATGTTTTCGTCTTTAAATAGTTTGCTCAGCATATCTTCACTTATGCCAACACCATTATCTTTGATACATACCAACATGGTTGTGTTTTTCTGATAAGCAGCTGTGATGTGGATTTCGCAATTTTCATTACAAAATTTAATGGCATTGTTAAGGATATTTCTGATCACGATCTGTATCATTAACACATCTGCAAAAACCATTTCACCCGGAAAAACGTCATGGATGATCTGTATTTTTTTAAGATTTGCAGCAGGTAGATGGTAATTGATTTCGTTAATGATGAGATTTCTCAGGTTAAAAAACTCTTTTTTGATTCCAAATCCTTTCAATTGGCTTCTGGACCAGTGTAGGATGTTTTCCAGTAGGTCGGTGGTGTAGATGATATCTTTACTTAGGGTTGGAGATATGGTCTTAAACTCATCACTGGTAATCTGGTCGTTCGCAATCATCTTTAAAACTTCAGATAGGTTAACCAATGGTCCTCTTAGGTCGTGGGCAATAATAGAAAATATGCGGTCTTTTAACTGGTTTAATCTTTCCAGTTCAGTTGCTTGTTCGCGGGCACGGATGGCATCTTGTCTAAAATCTGTTAGGTCTTGTAGTTTAATGATGCTGAAATCACTGTTGATCTTGTTATCATTCAAAAAAAGGATATCCGCTTCCAAAAATAAGTTTTCATCATTCACAACAAGATTAAGCTCCATTTTTCCGGGTGCATGTGCATTGATCCTTTCAAAAAATGCTGGCTGATCAGGAAAGATATCTTCAAGCGCGGCGCCAATTAATTTTTTCCCCTTTTTAAGCTGAATGTACTTTTTTATGGATTTATTGTAGTCTATCACCCTGTTCTGTTGGTCAAGTACAAAGAAACCATCGCGCATCAATTCCAATACCTTCTCTCTGGCAATAGGGATAATGTCAAAAAGCTTAAAACGAAAAATGCCAATTAGGATTAAAAAACTAGTTACGATAAAGGCAAATGGCGTTACATCAACATGTCCCAATGGTCTGTAGCCCAATAGGTAACAAAAATTAGCAATCCAAGGAATAAATGCGGCCACAATAATACTATAATTCTGCTTTTTGTAGATAGGGTCTGACGTCCTGAATTTTGCCAGGATCAGGTAACAGCCACAAGCCAACAATAAATAGAAATAAACCGTAAAAAATTGATACCATAAACCAGTATCAATATCGGCCATAGGAAAAGGGCCACTGGTATCTACAGTTATGTTTTTATAATAGAGATGATGATACTGATTGGTCCATACCATTAATATGGTAATGATTGGAACAATGAGGAGCAAGGTAAGATTGAGCGGCTTTTTGTACCAGCAGTCTTTGCCACAAAAATGTAGGCAAAATAGAAACCAGTTTAAAGGTAATGTTGCAATGCCCAAATATTCGATGTTGATAAAGAACTTGATTGTTGATAATGAGCTACTTGCCAGCTCTAGACCGTAGGCAATAGACCAGATGGAATTAGAGAACATCATTAAACTAAACCACTGTACTGCCTTACCGCCTTTTCTGAAAATGTAATTGGAAAGAATAATAGTCGCTAATCCACATGCCAGTAAAATAATGGCATAGGCATTGTATGTAAAGTTCATTTAAGGGTCATGAATAATATCCAATGATGTTTTATTGAATTTCAATAGGAGATATTAAAACTACACAAATTGACTTTCAATTTAAAATATTATTAAATTTACATAAATAAATTATCTTACAAGTTTATAATATTTCGTTATGAGAAAAATCATCCTATCTATGTTGCTGATCAGTTCTAGCTGTTTAGCCTACAGTCAAGCGTTACCTACATTTCAACTTGGAGTAAAAGGAGGGGTAAACCTTTCTAAATTTAAGACGTCAAATACCTTTAGCAGTGATAACCAAGCGGGCTATTATGCAGGTTTATGGGCACGTATTGGTGGTGCAGGAATATACTTGCAGCCTGAGCTCTACTTATCTGGAAAAAACACCACTTTAGTAAACAGTGCTGGACAAGACAATAAAGTGAAATTTAAAAGCCTCGATATTCCGGTATTGGTAGGAACCAAATTTGGAGCGGCAGGTTTTGGTCTCCGGTTAAATACTGGTCCTGTGATTTCATTTAATTTGGACAATGAACAAAATTTCGGACAGGCTGCATCCGCTGCTTTTAAAGGCGATTTTAAGGATAAAGCCTTTGCTTGGCAATTTGGTGCGGGTGTAGATATTGGCAAATTGAGTGCCGACCTTAGGTATGAAACAGGCCTTTCTAAAATCAATTCAGATGGTTATCCAACAACAAAACTGAATTTATATACCCTTGGTATAGGCTTTAGGATATTTTAGTCAAACCATATTTTTAGATAGAGGAAAAATGGGTAAGTTTTTTGAGCTTATCCATTTTTTTTGGCTTTAAAATTGATATTGTTTTTGCATCCAACCCTAAACCTTATCACTATGAATATCAAAGAACTGTTGTTAAACGGACAAAGCTTTTTAGCGCTATTGAAAGAGTTTGCAATCGAGGCAAAAGACATCATTATTCAGGACGAAGAGATCTAACCTTGCTGACCAAAATTTAGCACAACGCGAGATCATAAAAGAGACAATTTGTATTGAAGGCAAAAATAAAGATGGCATCTTTAACTTTTTTGGCACCTTACATTGCAATTTGTTAAATAAATTGGCCGTTTTTGAAATGCAGGGTTTTGAGCAGGTTGGTTTACGCACCAATTAGTTCTTCTCTTTAACTATTTCTTTTAATTCGTATAAGAAAGCACCTTTGATAGGTCGTATTGGTCTTTTAGTGGAGTCGCTCAATACTTTTACAAAACAGGCGCCATAATAGAAGATAAACGAAGAATAAAATACAAAAAGCATGATCAAGATGATGGATCCTGAGGCACCATAAACATTACCTATGTTGCTTAAAGGTAGCATAATGCGTAAAATGTATTTGCCCAATGTAAATAATATCCCAGTTAAGAGACCACCTCTGATTGCGGTTTTCCAACTTGGTCTTCCATTGGTTAAAAACCTAAATAGAACGGCAAACCAAGTGGTTACAATAATCACAAAGAGCAATTGGTTCAAGATGGATAGAAAGATCTTTCCGAAGGTAGGAGAGGCCGTATTGATATAAGCGCCAATAAAAGCCTGGATACTATCTGTCAATAAACCTACAAAGAATAAAATACCCGCAAGTAGGATGATCACCATCGAACGTCCCCTGAGTTTGAGGTTGAATAAAATTCCAAGTTTTTCGTTTAAACCTATGCTCCAGATCTGGTCCATTGAGTTTTTGATCACCCCGAATAATGTGGTGGCCACAAAAATAAAAAATACAAAGCTCAAAATGGTTGCCCACCAGTTATAATCAATACCCCTGATATTACGTAACGTTAAGCGGATCTGTTCGGTACTGCTTTCATCTAAAATGCTCGACAATCGTTCAAACAATTGTCTGGCCATGATCTTACGGTCTACAAAAAAACCGAATAGCCTAATTAAAATGAGCAGGATTGGAGGAAGGGCGAAATTGGCAAAAAAAGCAGTAGCACCAGCTAAACGTAAAGGGTCGTTCTTTCTAAATAACTTGAATGCTATCCGTAGGTGTTTGAAGAAGATTTGAGATCTTTTTATTGTTTTAGCGTACATCTTTGCATTTTTCCCCAGTAGTCAAAAATAATAAATTTATATAAATAAATGGCTTTTTAGCAATTTATGTAGCATTTGACATAGGTAAAACCATATAATTGATGCTTTGTGTTAAACAATCAAGAAATAAATTAAATTTACATCTCAATAGTACTATAAAGCGCTGATCTATGAAATCTCTATGTTTAACTGTGCTCTTGCTGAGCTTGTTTGTCACGTCTAACCAGGCCCAAGAAATTAAGTTTACAACGGCAAAAAATAGCTGGAATGCTGATTCTTTAGGCAATCAAAGGGTATTGGTAAATTTTGTGGGTACTGGTAAAATTGCCAAGGCAACAATAGCGTGGAGAAGGAGTCAATCCAAATCCAGAAGAAAAGATGATCATTGTACAAGATGCCAAAACAGGTCAAAAAATCAATCACATCTTACCTTTATCCATCACCAAAGAAAATGGCCTGATCTGTTTTGAGCCAGAAAGCGGTACAGGTCAATACTATATCTATTATCAACCTTATAAAAACGAAGGCAGGTCAAACTACCCTAAAGGTGTTTATCCCAAACAAGAAAAGTTGACCAATTGGATCACTAAAAAAAGAAGCTGAGGCCACTCCTGTAAATACCAAAGTAGTGCAGATCGAATCAATCAATGCTTTCAACAGTGTGTACCCGATGGAAGTAATTGCTACAACCAGCGAAGTAGCGCAGCTTAAGGCAAAAAATGCAGAACCGGCCTATTTGGTTTTTCCAGAAAAGAGAAACTATCCAATTGTAATGAAAAATGACATTCCACAACGATGGGTTATCAAAGGACCGCAGCAAACTTTTACAGATCAAGCATTAAGAGGGGAGAACTTTTCTTTTCAGTTGGGTATTTATGCACTAAAAGATCTACAACAGGTAAAGTTGAAATTTAGTGACCTAAAGGATAAAGCTGGGAACAAGATTTCGGCAAAGCTGATTTCTTGTTTAAATACCGATGGTATAGCTTATGATGGAAATCCACTGCGCAAGGAAGTAAATATAGTGCAAAACCAAGTGCAAGCGCTGTGGTGTTTATTGAGCATTCCTACAACAGCAAAAGCAGGTAGTTATAATGGAACAGTAATGGTTACTGCAGCAAATGCACCTACTCAAAGTATCAAATTAACTATTCAGGTAGGCGCACAATTAAGTAAGGAAAACGGCATAAATGAACCTTGGAAACAAACCCGTTTAACGTGGCTAAACTCTACGCTTGCGCAAAAGAATACTGTAATTGCCCCATATACAGCCTTATTGGTGCAAGGAAATACAATTGGCCTTTTGGGTAGAAAGGTTGAGTTGGACAAAAATGGTTTTCCAAAACAGATCCAAACTTTCTTTAGTCAGGAAATGACAGATTACACACCCACACCAAATAACCTGTTGGCAGAAAATATCCATTTCCATTTTGTGCGTAAGGCAGATGGAAAAAACATCAAGCTCAATGATGGTGGTGTAGAATTTACCAAAAAAGAAGCAGGTACTGTACAATGGAAGACCAAAAATGCAAATGATAGTTTACGTATGGACGTAACTGGTAGTTTGGAGTTTGATGGATTCTTGACTTATACAGTTAAAGTTACCGCTTTACAGGATGTAGATCTGAAAGATGTTACCATGCACATCCCATTTAACAAAACAGCTGCAACCTACATGATGGGTTTTGGCCAAAAAGGTGGTCTTAGACCTGAGCAGGTAGAATGGAAATGGGATGTGGCCACTAAAAATCAGGATGGGGCATGGTTAGGCAATGTAAATGCTGGTCTACAGTATTCATTGCGCGACGAAAAATATGTAAGGCCATTGAATACCAATTTTTATCTTCAAAAGCCCTTGCTGTTGCCAACCTCGTGGGGAAATGGAAACAAGGGAGGGGTTACCATTGGCATTAAGGGAAGTTCGATGTTGGCCAATAATTATACGGGCGAACGCCAGATGAAAAAAGGAGAGGTGTTGTATTATAATTTCACTTTGTTGATTACTCCTTTTCATACCATTGATACCGATTTTCAGTGGGCGAACCGTTTTTATCATAAATACAATAGCATCGATAGCATTAAGGCCACAGGTGCAACGGTGGTAAATATCCACCATGCCACGCCGATCAATCCGTGGATCAACTATCCGTTTATTGAGCATGCCAAGATGAAAAGTTACATTGACGAAGCCCATCAAAAAGGATTAAAAGTTAAGACTTACAATACGGTACGCGAGTTGTCTAACCGGGCCTATGAAACTTTTCCGATGCGAAGTTTAGGGCATGAAATCTATTCTCCAGGTAAGGGTGGAGGTTTTTCTTGGTTACAGGAACATGTAAAAGACGATTATATTGCCGCGTGGTTTGTGCCTGAAATTAAGGATGCGGCCATTGTAAACAGTGGCATGAGCCGTTGGCACAACTACTATGTAGAGGGAATGAACTGGTTGACCAAAAACGTGGGGATTGATGGGATTTATTTGGATGATGTTGCTTTCGATAGAATTACCATGAAAAGGGTAAAACGTGTGCTGACCCAAAATGGACATCCAGGGATTATTGACCTGCACTCTGCCAACCAATACAATAAAAGCGATGGTTTTAACAATAGTGCCAATTTGTACATGGAGCATTTTCCATACCTGAACAGGTTATGGTTTGGAGAGTATTTTGATTATGAAAAAAACAAACCAGATTTCTTTCTAACAGAAGTTAGTGGTATTCCTTTTGGCCTGATGGGCGAAATGTTACAGGATGGGGGTAACCAATGGCGTGGGATGGTTTATGGAATGACCAATCGTTTGCCATGGTCTGGGAACAATGACCCAAGGCCGATATGGAAAGTATGGGACAACTTTGGGATGAAAGGGACCAAAATGATGGGTTATTGGTCTGAAAACTGTCCCGTTAAAACCAACAATGCCGAAGTGTTGGCTACAGTTTATAAAAAACAAGGAAGTGCTTTGGTGGCCATTGCCAGTTGGGCAGACCAAGACGTGAAGGTGACATTGAACATCGATTGGAAAAAACTGGGAATTGACCCAGCAAAGGCCAGTATCACCATCCCCGATGTGGTCAATTTTCAAAAAGGAGAATACTTAACAACTTCTAGCGAAGTTATGGTGCCGAAGGGAAAAGGCTACCTGATTGTTATCAAAGAAAAATAAATTTTTAACTCCCCCTTAATTGGGTACAAAACATCATAAATATTGAAATAATCTATTATTAAACCAGCCTAACATCATCTATCTTTTATGAAAAAACAATTATTCATGCTTATTTTAAGTGTGCTGCCCTGTCTTGCTTGGGCACAAAAAAAAATTTACGTGTCACCTTACGGAAATGACAATCAAACTGGCAGCTTGGCAAAGCCCCTCAAAACACTGGCAGGAGCTGTAAAAAAGGTGCAAAACCTTAAAAATGAAGAGCTAAGTATTCTGTTCAGAAACGGTACTTATATATTTGAGGAAACAGCTCAGATTTTAGCCGATAGCTTTGCTTTACGTTCATTAGAAATTAAGCCTTATGCAAATGAAAAGGTCATTTTTAGTGGAGGTAAAAGAGTTTCATTAAAATGGGTGCCTTACCGCAATGGAATCTATCAGGCCAAACTTAGTTTGGAAACAGCACCTGATCGGCTGTTCATGAATGGAAAGGCATTGCTTATGGCACGTTACCCAAATTTTAACAGCAAGGCCAGGATATTTAACGGAACAGCAGCGAATGCACTAGATCCTGAGCTTACTGCTAAATGGAAAGACCCGAAAGGTGGTTTTATACATGCGTTACATTCTGGTGAATGGGGAGGTTTCCATTACCAAATTACAGGTAAAACTAACGATGGAAAGTTGACTTATATTGGTGGATGGCAGAACAACAGGCCATCGCCCATGAATAAGGAACATCGCTTTGTGGAAAATATTTTTGAGGAATTGGATGCCCCTAATGAATGGTTCTATGACACAAAGGCACAAATGCTTTATTTGATGCCTGCTAAAGGCACAGACCCTAATAAGGCAAGGTTTACCATTAGTAATTTAACGGATCTGATCCATCTTGTTGGGAATAACAAAAAGCCGTTAAAGCATATTAACATTAGTGGAATAGACTTTACGCAGACGGCCCGCAGTTTTATGCTTACTAGAGAACCTTTGTTACGTAGCGATTGGACCATTTATCGGGGGGGAGCATTGTTATTAGATGGAACTGAGAATATTGTTGTTTCCAATTGCAATTTCTACGAATTGGGTGGAAACGCCATCTTCATGAGCAACTATAACAAGGACAATAGGATTAAAGATAACCACATCTATAACATCGGGGCAAGTGCCATTTCGTTTGTGGGAAGTGCAGATGCGGTAAGATCGCCCTCATTTAGGTACGAAAATTTTGTGCCATGGACTGAAATGGATTTTACAAAAGGTCCAAAAACTAACAATTATCCTCAATATTGCAGTGCAAATGGAAACCTGATCCATAACATTGGTACAATTGAAAAACAAGTGGCGGGTGCCGAGATTTCAATGGCTGCACATATTACCGTTAGCCATAATACCATCTATGATGTGCCCCGTGCAGGTATTAATGTAAGTGAGGGTACTTGGGGTGGACATATGATCGAATTTAATGAAGTGTTCAATACTGTATTGGAAACAGGTGATCATGGAGCATTCAATTCATGGGGGCGCGATCGCTATTGGCGGCCAGGAAGAAAGGTAACGGATAGCATTGTTGCAGCAAGACCCGGTATTGAATATCTTGATGTAATTGACCCGATTACATTGCGCAACAATCGTTTTCAATGCGATCATGGTTGGGATATTGATCTGGATGATGGAAGTAGCAATTATCTGATCTATAATAATGTATGTTTAAGTGGTGGATTAAAATTGAGGGAAGGTTATCATCGTACGGTAACGAATAACATTATCATCAACAATACCTTTCATCCTCATGTGTGGCTGAATAATAGCAATGATATTTTTATGCACAACATTGTATCAACCACTTATGCCCCTATCGGTATGAATACCTGGGGCAAAAAGATTGATCAGAATTTTTTCCTTTCGCAAAATGGTTTGGAAGCAGCGCAAAAGTTGGGTTTAGATCAAAACAGTAGCTATGGCGATGTACAGTTTGTAAATTCCAATATTGGTGATTACCGTGTAAAGACTTCATCTCCAGCGCTACAAATAGGTTTCAAGAATTTTGAGATGAATTTCGGTATAACTTCACCGCGCTTAAAGAAATTGGCGGCTAAACCACCTATTAAAGCGTTGAAAATCTTGGCCAACAATCAACAATCAGCTAAAATGGATTGGTTGGGTGCATCATTCAAAAATATCGAAAGTTTGGGCGAACGTTCGGCAGCTGGCCTGCATAATGATGCTGGTGTATTGTTGTTTATTTTACCTACCCAATCGTTGGCCGCTAAAAATAAACTACAAAAAGGAGATGTGATCATAGGATGGGGCAATGAAAAGATCAATTCTATACTCAACCTTCAAGAAATGATCCAGCGAAGCCAGTTTTTAAGTAACGCAGAATTGAAGATAATTAGGGACCAACAGGAAAAAACAATTACCATTAACCTCAAATGATTTTTTGAATCTGAAAACATTCTTCTTCGTTCTTGGTTATCATATAAATCAATCGATATGAATAACTTTTTTAGAACATTGTTTGCAGGCTGGGGTGCTTGGAAACTAGGTGGTGGATGTTTATCAACAATTGTAATTTTTGTTGTGCTGTATTACTTGTTAGGCCATTGCTAAGTGTATGAATTAGCCTAAATTATATCAAAATGAAAGGCCAGGTATTTATTACCTGGCCTTCTATTTTTTTCGAATTGATCACCAAAAATTTTATAGATTTCCTCTCAACTCCTGCTCGCGCTCAAGCGATTCGAACAAAGCTTTAAAGTTGCCTGCACCAAAAGATTGTGCACCTTTACGTTGGATGATCTCAAAGAAAAGTGTCGGACGGTCTTCAACTGGCTTGGTAAAAATCTGCAATAGATAACCTTCTTCATCACAGTCAACCAAAATGCCTAATCCTTTTAACAGTTCGATCTCTTCGTCAATCTCACCTACACGGTTTGGCATCATGTCGTAATAGGCTTCTGGTGGAGCACTTAAAAATTCTACACCACGAGATTTAAGTTCTTTTACCGTTTTAACAATGTCTTTGGTAGCTACAGCAATGTGTTGCACACCTTCGCCTTCGTAAAACTCCAAGTACTCTTCGATCTGCGATTTCTTTTTGCCTTCTGCTGGCTCATTGATCGGGAATTTAGAAAAACCGTTGCCATTGCTCATCACCTTGCTCATTAAAGCAGAGTATTCGGTATTGATTTGTTTATCGTCGAATGAGAGGATATTTACAAAACCCATTACATCTTCATACCATTTTACGGTTTCATTCATTCGGTTCCAACCCACATTGCCTACACAATGATCAATATATAGAAGACCAGCATCACTAGGGTTATAATCACTATTCCATTCGCGATAACCTGGCATAAAAGTACCACTGTAGTTTTTGCGCTCAATAAACATGTGAACGGTTTCGCCATAGGTATAGATACCAGACATTTTTACCTCACCATGTTCATCTGTTAAAGTTTGAGGTGCTAAATAAGGTTTTGCACCACGTTTAGTTGTCTCTTCAAATGCACTATAAGCATCGTCAACCCAAAGAGCCAATATCTTTACACCATCGCCATGCGTTTTAACATGCTCAGCAATTGGGCTGTCAGATTTAAGTGCTGTGGTTAGGATCAACCTGATTTTTCCTTGTTGCAAAACGTATGAAGCTCTGTCGCGAACGCCAGTTTCTGGACCAGCATAAGCTAAAGATTGAAAGCCAAATGCTGTTTTATAATAATGTGCAGCTTGTTTGGCATTTCCTACATAAAATTCGATATAATCTGTTCCATTGATTGGAAGAAAATCTTGTGCCTTTGCTATTTTTTCTGCAAATGTTTGTGTTGTCATTTTGTTTTTATTTAGTCCGAAAGTTCGAAAGTCGGAAAGTCGAAAATCGGGTGTTGTCGTTTGTTTTTTTTTAACGTTTTAAATGTTGGAGTTTGTCGTCATATCTTCGGACATCGAACTTCCGGACTATATACTCCGGACTTCCCGTCTTTAAGCTTTCCGACTCTTACTCTACATTGATCTGCCAGCTGGTATGGTAACTTTCGTCTTCAATATCAACCGCATCTTGTGTCAACATTAATGGTCTGAAAGGATCGATCATCACGGCCAGCTCTTCTGTTTTTTCTTTACCAATAGATTTTTCTACCGTACCAGGATGTGGCCCATGCGGGATACCACCAGGGTGTAGGGTAATCTGACCTTTTACCACGCTTTTACGGCTCATAAAATCGCCATCTACATAATATAAAACCTCGTCACTATCTACATTGCTATGGTTATAAGGTGCAGGGATAGATAAAGGATGGTAATCGTATTTACGTGGAACGAAAGAGCAGATCACGAAGTTATGACCCTCAAAAGTCTGATGCACAGGAGGCGGTTGGTGCAAACGACCGGTAATCGGTTCAAAATCATGGATAGAAAATGCCCATGGATAGTGGAAACCATCCCAACCTACAAAATCAAAAGGATGTGTGCCATAGGTGTAAGGATACATCATCCTTGTTTTTTGATCAGCACCTTAAAATCTCCAAACTCATCAATGGTCTCTAGGTTTTGAGGACGTCTGATGTCTCTTTCACAAAAAGGAGAATGTTCTTCCAACTGTCCAAAAGTGTTGCGGTAACGTTTAGGCGTACGGATTGGGCTAAAACTCTCTACAATAAAAAGTCGGTTCTTTTCATCATCAAATTGCAATTGATAAATCGTACCACGAGGGATTACTAAATAATCGCCATAAGCAAACTTGATCTGTCCAAAACCGGTTTTTAAGGTGCCGCTTCCTTCATGGATGAAGATCACCTCATCTGCCTGACTATTTTTATAGAAATAATCGGTCATTGATTGTTTAGGGGCAGCCAAAGAGATGTGCAGGTCGCTGTTGACCAAAACTGGCTTGCGGCTTTTCAGGTAATCGTCTTCCGGTTTGATGTTAAACCCAATCAAACTGGTGTGGCGTAAATGTTTTTCTCGAGCAATTTTGGGCTCTACAGAATAAGGTTCTCCTAAAGATTTTACAATTGTTGGTGGATGGCAATGGTAAACCAATGAGTATAAACTGGAGAAACCTTCGGTAGAAACCAATTCTTCAGCATATAGATTGCCATCTGGTTTACGAAAAACCGTGTGTCTCTTAGCTGGAATTGTTCCTAATGTATGGTAAATAGGCATAGCGTTAGGTAATTTGGTTAGAATGTAAAATATATAACGATAAAAACGCGAAAACGTTTTATAAGGTGCGCTTAGAATGAAACGGCTTAGAAAGAATATTGGGCAAAAATGATCTTCGATAGCATAGCATACCTGAATGCAGCGAGAACCTCGTTTGCATTGTGATTTTGATATGATGAATGGCTGATCATTTACGAGTCTAAATTACGGTTTAAATAGCAAAGTTCAAATTTCTTTCCTTACTTTTAAAATATGCCTATCCAACCCGAAAATAATACTGCTAAAGAAAAGCTGGAAGCTGCAAAGGCCGCGGTGGCCTTGGTTAAGGATCATGATATTGTGGGTTTAGGTACTGGCACTACGGCAACTTTTGCGATCCAAGAACTAGCCAAACGGGTAAAAGCTGGATTACAGATCAAAGGTGTACCGAGTTCGGTCAAAACTGCAACATTGGCCAGCACTTTGGGTATTGAGCTATTGGAGCTTGGTACAGTAAGCCATATCGATATCAGCATTGATGGTGCCGATGAGTTTACCGAGCAGCTGAACTTGATCAAAGGTGGAGGTGGTGCACTTTTTAGAGAAAAGGTAGTGGCCTCTTTAAGCAAAAACAGCATTATCATTACCGATGCCTCGAAAAAAGTAGAAAAATTAGGTGCCTTTAAAGTTCCAGTAGAAGTTGTGCCTATTGCTTATCAATATGTGATAGGGCAGCTCGAAAAACTGAATGGCATACCCATACTTAGGTTAAATGGAAAAGAGACTTACCAAACAGACAACCACAATTATATAGTGGATGTAGACTTTGGTTTAATTGACGATGCTGAAAAACTTTCGATTGCTTTAGACCAGATTGTTGGTGTTTTTGCGCATGGACTGTTCGTTGGTCTTACGGCACAGCTCATCATGGCAAAGGATGGCAACTTGGTCAAATTTATAAAGCCTAAATAGATAGCTATCAGTTTGTTCCTTATTTTCTTGCCCAAAAGAATTGTACAGTTTAATGTAAAACACTAGCTTTATTCCATTATTTAGCCAATATAAAAGGCTTCCTGCCTACCGCAGGCAGGCATCTAACCAATTAAAATATATAAACAGATGAAATTAGTATCCTATAAAACCGAAGATAGAGAGCACTTGGGTGTTTTTGTAAATGGGCATATCTACAACCTAAATTCTTGCAACAAGTTAATTCCTGATGATATGAATGCCTTTTTACAAGGTGGAGATGCCTTGATGGAAAGAGCCAAACAGATCAATCATGATATCATTAGTGGTGCATTACAACCAAAAGAGGAAATATTCTATGAGATTTTGGCACCTGTTCCTCATCCTACCTCTTGTAGAGATGGATATGCTTTTCGTCAACACGTTGCTGCGGCAAGAAGAAATCGTAAGGTTGATATGATTGCTGAATTTGACCAATATCCTATCTTTTACTTTACCAATCACAATGCGATCCAAGGTCCTGGCGAAATCGAGTGTATGCCAGATCATTTCCAAAAATTGGATTTCGAATTGGAAGTGGCGGTAGTGATCGGTAAAAAAGGGCGCAATGTTAAGGCTGCAGAGGCTGATGATTATATAGCAGGGTACATGATCATGAACGACATGAGTGCACGTACTTTACAAATGGAAGAGATGTTATTGAATTTGGGCCCAGCAAAAGGAAAAGATTTCTCTACCGTAATTGGCCCTTGGTTGGTTACACCTGATGAGTTGGAACCCTATAAAGTAGCGGCAAAGCCTAACCATGTTGGGAATGCTTACGATCTAAAAATGACCTGTAATGTAAATGGGATACAAGTATCGGCTGGTAACATGGCAGATATGGACTGGACCTTTGCAGAGATCATTGAACGTTGTGCATATGGTGTTGATATTTTGCCTGGCGATGTGATTGGTTCTGGAACTGTAGGCACAGGCTGTTTCTTGGAACTAAATGGCACGGGTTTATTGAATGATCCAAATTACAAGGTGCAATGGTTACAGGCCGGCGATACTGTTGAAATGGAAATTACAGGATTAGGAAGCTTAACCAATATCATTACCAAAACAGATACTGACTTTTCTATATTGGCTTTGAAGAAGAAATAATAAAGGGCAATTCTTAAATAATTAAAATTAAAAAGAGATGTCATTCTGAGCTTGTCGAAGAACATCTTTTTTTAGTTCTGGTCTAACCAACTTTACAATTAACCATGCTCACCCTAAACTGCGAAGATCTTTCTCCTGTACAATTGCAAAACTACCTGCAGTATGCCATTGCACCTAGGCCCATCTGTTTTGCTTCTACCATAGATGCCGATGGACATATCAACCTAAGTCCTTTCAGTTTCTTTAATATGTTTAGTACCAATCCACCGATGTGTATCTTTTCTCCGGCACGTAGGGTAAGGGACAATACCACCAAACATACTTTAGAGAATGTACTTCAGGTTAAGGAATGTGTAATCAATATTGTTGATTATGCCATGGTGCAACAGACCAGCTTGGCCAGTACAGAATATGGCAAAGGCGTAAATGAGTTTGAAAAAGCTGGGTTTTCGATGTTGGAATCGCATTTGGTTAAACCACCGAGAGTGGCTGAAGCTCCAGTTCAATTGGAATGTGTGGTAAAGGAAGTGATTGCTTTGGGAGATCAACATGGAGCAGGTAATCTGGTATTGGCCGAAATCAAGTTGATCCATATCAAAGAAGAGATCCTAGATGCGGATGGTAAAATAGACCAAGCTAAAATAGACCTCGTAGCGCGTTTAGGAGGCGATTGGTATTGTAGGGTAACTCCAGAAAGTTTGTTCAAAGTGGCCAAGCCTTTAACTACCTTAGGGATAGGTGTAGACGCGTTACCTGTATCAGTTAGAAACTCTAAAGTTTTAACGGGTAATGACCTAGGGATGTTAGGTAACATTGAACAACTACCCAATGCAGACGAGATTGATGCCATGCGATGGAATACAGCTGTAAAGGATATTTTGGATGCCACGATTGGTGATGCCAACAATAGAGAAAGGGAGCTGCACGAACTGGCGAAAATCTGGTTGAACTTAGGTAAGGTAAACGATGCGCTAAAAGTGGTATTGCTTTAATGTTTTGAATTTTTGGTTCGTGCCGAAACGAACCCATGGGTTTTTATTTATCCTGCACCTTCGTAGGCCTTTTTTAACCAAGTAATTACTGTTTGATCTACATCTTCTTCTTTTTCTAATTTGATGCGATGGGTACACATGGCATTGAAACTTCCTGCCAACTCTAATCCGTTAACTGCATCCTGATTTTTGATATTCAAACCCAGGTCTAAACGGGTTTTGGTACTGGGTTGGATAATGGCAAACTGTTTCTTGCGTATGATGCTCACATAGGCATTCTTTGGCGAAAATTCCACATCTGCTCCAAATGCTGCAATAGCTGTTTTCAACTGTTCGTAAATAGACCTAAGTGCTTCTTTTCCAACATATTGTTTGTCAACCAATTCGTCTTTGTTGCTAGTAGAACCTGCATCAGTGCCTTTGGTTTTGAGTACGATCATATTGGCAAAACCATGGCCAAGACCGTGCTCTGTTTTTAAATATTTGACCATTTCGCCATGTTTTTCGGCGCCATGTGCTTTCAAGATCAAGATCCATTCTTCGAGTGTCTTTCCCGTATTCTTTTGAAGGTTGGCCACCATGTTGGCTACCGCTTTATCTACATCCATTGTTTAAGCCTTAAGTTTATGGTAACTGGTTATTGGTCCGTCCATTTTCGTAAAGATATTTATAATCGCCAATACCAACAATGGCATGTCCCCAAATTTTGGCTGGCGCTTGTGTAACCTCTTCCATCAATCTTCAAATGGTTCAGTTGCCTTGGTTTTAGGTTCTGCCATATCAATAGTATTATCAATATGAAGATAAAGAAAATGATTAAAATTGAAGAAGATTTAGGATTATTCCATAATGCTTACCGCTTTCATGAAACGACTTTTATAATAGTCGTTAAATTCTGTAACAGTTACACCATGTGCTTTGCCTGAGGTAGAATGGATAAATTTGATATCTCCATCTTTAATGGAATAGATAATGCCTACATGTCCGATTTTTCTTACCCTAGGGTTTGTACCCGTAAAAATGAGTACATCACCAACTTTGGCATCAGCCAGTTTAATGGGTACACCAGTGCTGGCAAATTCGCGAGAAGAACGTGGAACTTTAAAACCAAAATTCTCGAATACATAACTTACAAAACCAGAGCAATCAAAACCTTTATCAGGATTGCTTGATGCGTACCTATAAGGCGTGCCTACCATTGATTTGGCAAAAGTGAGCAGTTGAGCTGCAGGCGTATTGATCTTGCTTAATATTTTTTTCATCATTTCCTGATATTGCACAGGAAGTGAAGCACCATTGTTCTGTGCTTTGCTTGAAAGAGAGACGAATAAGAGGAAACAAAAAATAAATAGTATTTTCTTCATATCGGGTTGCCAAAGATAATAAAAAAACAGAAATACAGTAAGGTGTTGATAACTTGAGGATTGGCTGTTGTTGCTAAATGAAAAAACGCCAGTTACTTACCGTTAGCGTAGTTTTTTTGAAGGATGATAGATTAAGAGAACCTGATGTGCCGATCCTAAATCTTATAAATGTTACTTTGTGAGTTGGTTCTGGATTGCAAATCTCAACCAGCAGCATATATTTTCTATGTGGCTATGTGGTCTAAAAAAGGATATGTAAACCACATAGGGACAATAGGGCACGTAGTTGGTTTTTATCTTTAACAAACCTTGTTATACTGAGGCAAGAAGCATTTCCCTTAAACAGATAAGGTTTCTGTGAAGATTTTCGACTATAATGGTTGGTCGAGATTAAATATTAGGGAACATCGTTTGTGCTCTTTCTCCAATAAATGGGATAGGTTTTTTCTCTCCATTGATCGCACCGATAAACCCAACTATCCAGATGATGATAAGTGCCAGCTGGATGAGCCACATTACATAAAGCATTGCCCCAAATCCTTCAGCAAAGAAAACAATACCTAGGATAAAATTTAAACCCCAGCCCAGTATTGTAGATACAATTGCAAATAATAAAGTTTGTCTGAGTTGGTAGCTTCCCAGTTCGGTTTTATGGTCTTTGTGCATGGCAAAATAAGCAATCAACCATCCAATTATTGTGAAATAACTAATGATACTTGCCATTTTGCCATCGTCTGGGGTAGTAAAGTTGTTGTTGGTTTCCATAATCAGTTTAATTTTGATTTAGCTCGGGTAAATTCCCATTAAACAAATTACAGAATATGAATGTAATATCCTAATTATGGGGTGGTTACGGCTACAGGTAATACCTTCCCATTGAAGAACTTATGTCCGGTTCGGGCGAAGTCCGCTACATATTTACCCATTTCAAAAGCCAACACTGGACTTTCGTAACCTGGGAAAGCAGCTTCCAACATTTCTGTTTGTGCAGAACCCAAAGCCAAGCAGTTTACTTTGATGCCTGTTGGTGCCAGTTCGAGCGCTAAACACTCGCTTAGGGTATGTAAGGCCGCTTTACTGGCCGAATAGGCCGCTAAGCCTGGAAATTTAACACTTCCCTGAAAACCACCCATGCTTCCAATATTTACGATATGGCCACCACTAGGAATAAATGGCAAGGTATACCTGATCATTTTAAAGTGGCTCATTACATTATGTTCCAACATTTCGGCAAGGTCTGTTTCTGTAGTTTCGGTAAATGGTTTGTTGATTAGGCTTCCGGCATTATTGATCAGGATATCTACTGAACCCAAACGCTCCTTGATAAATGGAACCAAGGCCGTGTAATCGTCATTAACGAGGTCGAATGCAACAGGCAGTAAAGTGCAGTCTGGATTGATACCTTTTGCAATTTCGTGTAGCTTTCTCAACTTATCTGCTGATCTGGCAATGCATAAAACTTTATTCTTACTATCTAAAGCAAATTCTAAGGCAGTTTCAAAACCTATTCCACTACTTGCGCCTGTTATAATTACGTTCATTTTTTTGGTATAAAGTACTTATTATGAAGTGTCTAGTAGAAAGTGGTGAAGTTTGTATGGTTACTACTAGATACTTTATATTGCATTAATCTTCTTCTGTGATTAATTGAGTTACGGGATTGGCAATTACATGTAAACCATCATTGATCAATTTGGCATGGTCTGGTTCTGCAGCAGCTTTCATCTCTAGATAAATGCGTAGTTCTTTTTCAAACTCAGCATCAATATTTTTATGAAAAACAATCTCTAGGATCTCTAAAGCACAAAGCCAATCGCTACGGTGTGCAGTTTTTAACTCATTAAATATAGCAGGTAGTTCTTCGTAGCCATTTTGATTTTCTCTAATACCACGTACCTTTTTATACAACACATGTAGCTTTTGCGTACACTCATCATAAGTTACCTTATGCGTTTGTTCTTTGCTTACAAATACGATCTCTTCATATTGGTCTTTATCTGCAGCACCATTAAATACGGATACAATTTTTTCGCCAACGGCCATATCGTAAGTTCCCCATTCAGGTTTGAAGAGGATATTTCCATTACCTTCTTTAACTGTACAATCTTCAAATGCAATCAAAATCAGTTTACTGTCTTCAATCAGGATCTCTTTCACCATACCTACCACTTCAATACCACTCTCGAAAGTTAAATTGGCTTCCTGTCCTTCTAAGATGCCAATCAGCTCCAATTCGATCAATCCATGGTCTTCCAATGGTTTGGTTATGCCTTTTAACTTGCCAACTGGCGATGAAAAACCATCTGCATGGTAATCTTTTCCATGACCTTCCAGCTGTTTGCCAGCAAAGGCCAATGCCGATGGACCTGTGGTTTTGATAAAGGTCAACTGGTCTGCTTGGTCTAGGCCAACATCTGTAAACACACCCGTTAACTGTAGGCCAGAGCTGTATACAGCGGTGCTTGGGTTTTTACATTCAATGGCTTTCAATATACTTTCGGCACCACCTCTTCTAAATGCCATGGTGTCTGCAAAAGCTTCCAACACATCGATCAGGTTTTGGAAAGTTGGTGTTACAAACAGCTGTGGCTGTGGTTTGGTAATGTCGTATTGATAGTTGATGGTATCGATGTTATACCAGATCTTTTCAACATCTGGGTTCATACAGGTTGCACTTTCGCCAATAGAAGAAAGTAGGCCTGCACCATAGATTTTTGGATTTTCTAAAGTTCCAATCAAACCATATTCAACTGTCCACCAATGTAAACGGCCTAGTAAGGCCATTTCCGATGGTTCGCCCATGTTATCGGCAATATGGCGTAATGTCTTCTCTGCAGCGGCAATCTCTTGTTCGTCGGCATCAACGGCCTCTTTTAAGATAGACAGTTTACGGATAGCTTCATACAATTCGAAATCCTTGCTCGAAAACATGGCCTTTGCACCAATAGAACCGAAATAACTCAAATAGTTATTGTAATCTGTATCTGCAATGATCGGCGCATGACCAGCACTTTCGTGGATGATATCTGGTGCAGGTGTATATTCGATATGGTTGATCTGACGGATATCTGCCGCAATCACCAAAACGCGGTAAGCTTGGTATTCCATAAATGCCGCTGGTGGAATAAATCCATCAACAGTAACGGCACCCCAACCAATTTTGCCGAGGTTATCGTTCATGGTCTGCAGGTCGGGAATGTATTCGATACTTAAACCCGCTCTTTGTAACCCTTTGATGTAAGGATAATAGGCCACATGTTTTAAATAGCTATAATTTTGGCGCATTACATATCTCCAAACCGCTTGGTCTATTGGGGTATATTTCTCGTAATGTTGTTCAACTATAAACTGCCTTAAATGTTTAGGGAGTTTGGCTACTTGCTGATTATTAAAATCGCTCATTGTTCATGTGGATATTGATATTGGCTAAAATAGCTTGTTCGGGCTAGTAATCCAAAAAAAGAATGCCCTTTTACGCTAAAATGATGAGAATCATAATTTAAAAGGTTAGGTATTACAAATTGGATTTTCAACTCTTTTTTTTCATGCGCAACAACCACTTCTTTAGGCAAAGGTTATTTTTTGCACAGTTTTTGGTTTGATAAACCCGGTTGTAGCGAGCACGAAGACAAGGAACGAGGCGGAGTAAAGCGAAAAACGGGACTAGCCTTAAAAAAAGCTACTGTTTTTGCTTTGCTAATGAATTAGACGAGACAAATTATTGTTTTTTAACCCTGAAGGAGAAGTATTTTTGAGAGAAATAACTAAACACAGCCAACAAGATTGTAATGAGGGTTTTGGCAATGGTTGGATAGAACAGGAAACCTTCTACCAAAATCTTCATCATGGCATAGTTTAACAATACATTGGTAGCTACTACAGTTGCATACCTAAACAATTGAATGCGCCCTTTAAGTGTGGATTGGGTAAATACCAGGTATTTATTTAGCATAAATCCCACCACAAATGTAAACACAGACTCGATGGCCAAGGCGGCAATGTGTGCAGTAACCAAATAAGAATTGATGGTTACATCTTTCTGTTCTAGGATGTAATTATAGATTACAAAGTAGCTGATGATACCAGTTGCAGCTGTAATGCCACCACTTGCCATGTACCTAAAAGTGTGTAATGAAAACCACTTCTGAAAAGGGGGATAGAAAAAATCGATGATTTTGAGGGCTGCTTTTCTCATCCTTTATTTAACGGTTAACTGGTCTTTGATCATTCTATTGTTGTATTGCTGGATAAAGGCCTTGAGGTACTTCTCTAGGTTATGTTGAACCTCGGGCGATTTGTCTATGAGGTTGTTTTTGGTCAAGCGGTCTGTTTTGAGATTGAATAATGCGGTAGATTTCTGCCCATCGTTGATCAATAGGTAATCTCCTTGGTAGAAACTAAAGCTGCCATCGTTGTTGTTGACTACAAAATTGTTATCTGCAGGGCTCAAGGCATCAAAACCAAAAGCAAAATAAGGTTTATTGTAGTTGAGGTAGTTTAAAACGGTTGGCATAATATCCATCTGTTGGATCAGTTTATCCGTTCTTCCTTTCAGGTTTCCACCTGGATAGTAAAACAGAATAGGGATAGAAAATGAGCCTGGCGTAGTTTGGTACTCGGGCAAATAGGATACGGTAGCATGGTCGGCCACGAGTACAAATAAAGTATTATTGTACCAAGGCATTTTTGAAGCTGTAGCAAAGAATTTTCGGATAGCCATATCGGTATAGCCCATAGGCTCTTGTACAGGTAGTGGACCTTTTGGAAATTTACCTATATATTTTTCGGGTACTTTAAATGGATGGTGTGAAGAAACCGAGAAAAAGGCCGAGAAAAAGGGTTGTTTAAACGTATTGATGGTTTTGGCCATGTACTGCATAAAAGGCTCGTCCCAAATACCCCAGATGCCATCGAAATCTGCATCGTTATTGTACTCGCTTTTGCCATAATACTTTTTGATACCGGCAAGATTGGTGTAGGCCGAAAAACCCATCGAACCATTTGGTGCCCCATGAAAAAATGCGGTTTCGTAACCTTCATCTCCCAATAATTTGGCAATACTTGTGGTCTTGTTGCCCGAATAGGTAGACAATACAAAAGGTTCGCGGATGGAAGGAATACCCGAAATAATGGAGGGTAAGGCATCAATCGATTTCCGACCATTTGCATATGTACGGTTAGAAGTAAAACTGTTGGCCACCAAACTATCGATAAAAGGAGTATAGCCTTTGTATGTACCGTTTAATACATCTTTGTTTAAGGCGCCTACATGCTCCTTACCCAAACTTTCGATCATCAAAAACACCACGTTCAGTTTGTTAAAGGGGTCTTTGTTTGCTGGTTGATGTATAGGATTGTACAAACTATCCAACGTTGGTTCATTGTAATAATTAATGGGTTTTAGATTGGTTGCCTTTAACGTCTTCATGATTGTAAAAGGCGTATTTAAGACCAAACTCATATCGCTAGGCGATTTTACAAAATCGCCGGCATTGCTCATCGTAATGGGTCTGGTGCTATGTCTCCAACCACCACGCATTCCAATTACACAAAGGCCCATGATCAGTACCAAGATCAAGGTATGGCCTGCATAGATCTTCCAGGTAAACCGAGGTGCTTTTTTGATACGTACAACATTGTATAGCTTTATAAATACAAAGATGAAAACAGCAAAGAGTGCCAATAGGTACCAATAATCTGCCAAGAAATCAAAAAACAGCTTTAGCTTGTTCTGCTCGTTGCTAAACTGCGAGAAAACACTTGCCGTAGTGTGTTTTAAGGTATACTTATAATAAACAAAATCGATAAAGTTGGCTAAAAAACCAATGCTATTGGTAATGATGAACAACCATTTACAAAAAGACTGATAACCACTCCTGTACCTAAAGGGGAAGGGGATAGCCTGTAAGATAATGTAGAGCGAATTGAGGTATAGTAAGGCTACGATGTCGAATTTTATCCCGCCCAGAAAGATATACAAGAGATGATCAAATCCGATATGGCTGAACAACGAGCGGTTAAAAATGTAGAAACCCAATCTACAGAGGGTGTACAAAAACAATAAAATCAGGAAACGATAGGCTAATGCTACGTAAATTGATTGCTCGCTTTTATTGGTTTTACTCATTTTTTGCTAAAAGCTGGCAATTTAACTAATGGGAATGGTTTTAAAAAATTTAGTGTTTTAATCTAAAACTTTGATGCTCGATACTCACCTCTCGAATCGGAATGAACCAAATAACGAAATAGAGGATGGTTTAATGTAAGGTAGAAAGTTTAAAGACCGAAGTCTGAAGTCAGAAGTCTTGAGTCGGGAAGTCCGGAAGTAGAGAAGGGTTCTCTACACTCAAATCTCAAGCCCGAATGATACCATTGAACTAATGATACCAATGAACAGTTAAACAATTGGGCAATTAAACAATTAAATCTACGGCGCAATGGTAGTAAATAGGTAAGTAGCAAAAATAACCAATAATACCACACCCTGGAGCATATTGGTTTTGCCTGTGGCCAAAGACAACATGATGGTAAAAAGGGACAGTAGCAAAAGCACCGTTGCTTTCATGTCAATGCCCAAGGTAATGGTCATTCCGGTAAAGATTGCAACAATGGCAACTGCTGGAATGGTTAAGCCGATACTCGCCAAAGCAGAACCCAACGCCAGATTTAAACTGGTTTGTAGCCTGTTTTTTTTCGCTGCTCTATAGGCCGCCAAACCTTCGGGTAAAAGTACCACAGCGGCGATAATTACACCTACTAAAGATTTTGGTGCACCTGCGTTGATCACGGCGCCTTCAATATCTGGCGCCAAAGCTTTGGCCAATAGAACCACTATCCCTAAACACACCAATAACAATAAACCACTTAACAAGGCTGTTTTTTTGGTTGGTGGTTCTGCGTGCGCATCTTCATTCCCATCTTCTCCTGGTGGAAGAAAAAAATCTCGATGTCTGACGGTTTGAGTCAATACAAAAGCCCCATAAATGATAAGTGAGATGATGGCAACAAAGCCCAGTTGGATTGGGCTATAAAATGGCCCGGGGCGGCTTGTGGTATAATTTGGTAGAATAAGTGTAAGCACAATAATGGCACTTAAAGCAACCAGGGCCACACTTACACCGCTTAAACTAAATTGCTGTTCTTTATATTTAGCACCACCAACCAATAAACAGATTCCGATCATTCCTGTTAAAATGATCATTACAGCCGCCAAAACCGTATCTCTGGCTAATGCTGTTGTTTCTGGTCCACCAGTTAGCATTAACGATACAATCAGTGCAACCTCTATGGTGGTAATGGCCAAGGCTAATAATAGTGTTCCATAAGGTTCCCCAACACGATGTGCAACAACCTCTGCATGGTGTACGGCAGCTAAAACACTTCCAATCAATAAGGCGGTTAAGATGATAATATATAGGGTACCCAATCCACTAATGGGACTGAAATAAGCAATCCAGGCCAAAATGGGCACGGCAATTGTCCAAAAAGGTAGTGGTAATTTTTTTAGCATTAAGATTGATTTAATTGATTGATAAAAATGGTGTAGCTAATATAACACATCTAGCTAAGAACTGTTTGGAAAATAATAGGCTAATGTTTCCACAAATCTAAGATTGTAAATATTAAATTACCTAACAATTCGGCTTAAAGAATCAAGTTTGCGTAACTTAGTTTTTTAATTTAAATAAGAAATGAAAAGGTTTTATATAGCTCTGGTTTTATGTATCAATGTAATGATGGCCAATGGCCAAACAGACACTGCTGCTTATAGGGCCAAAGCTATCGAGATACAGCGAAAATATGCGCCAGATAAAAGAGCCATCTATTTTAATCTTCAGATTAAAGGCGATTCGGTAAGGTTAGAAAGTACTTCTCAAAAGGTATTGAATGAGTTTGAGCAGGTACGTCCTAACTCGGATGCACTAAAGTTTAGTGCGGTGCTGCTGCCTGCCAAATCCTTAAATGGTTTTGATTATGGAGTGGCCAACCTTTCGGTCTGTAACAATAGAGCAAACCCACAACATGGTGCAGAACTGATGACGCAAATGTTATTGGGAACCCCAGTTAGGGTATTGAAAAAACAAGGTGGGTTTTATCTGGTCGAAACACCCGATGGTTACTTGGCATGGACAGATAGCGGAGCCATTAAATTAATGGACCAACAACAATACGAAGCTTGGAAAAAGGCTCATAAGATTGTGTTTACAAGTGATTATGGACATGGTTTTACAGCACCTGACCTCAATAGCAAAAGGGTGTCTGACTTGGTAAATGGAAACATCCTACAATTATTAGGGCAAGAGAAAGATTTTTTAAAAGTGGCTTATCCAGATGGAAGGGTAGCTTACTTGCCCAAAGCACAAACAAGCGCTTATCAGCAATGGGTAAAAAGACCAAACCCAAATGCAAATGCTATTTTGGCAACTGCACAAACCTTATTGGGTGTTCCTTATTTATGGGGTGGTACCTCTATCAAAGGAGTTGATTGTAGTGGTTTTACCAAAACGGCCTACTTTTTAAATGGTATCGTCATTCCGAGAGATGCTTCGCAACAAGCCTTGGTAGGGGATGCCATTGATGTGTTGGAACACGACTCGATCAGTGTGGCCAAATGTTTGAAGAATCTACAGCCGGGCGACCTCTTGTTTTTCTCTGCCGCAAAACGGAGAGGGATAAATGGAGGTAAGGTTTCGCATACTGCAATCTATATGGGTAATGGCGAGTTTATCCAGTCGGCTGGAATGGTAAAGATCAATAGCTTGGTGCCAACTGCAGCAAATTATGATGGTGGACAAAGCACAACTCTGGTGGGTGCACGTAGATTATTGACAGAGATAGGAAAACCAGAGATCACAAGGATAGACCAACACGATTGGTATGGGAAAAACTAATATGACCATCATTTATCACAATAAAAGCTGTAGCAAGAGTTGTAGTGCTTTAGAAGTATTAAAACAAAGTGGAAAACCTTTCGAAATCATCGAATACTTGGCTGATGTACCCACTGTTGAGGAGTTGAAAGTAATTGTAAACAAACTACAATGCAGACCTCACGACTTGATCAGGACAAACGAGAAAATCTATATTGCGCAGTTTAAAGGAAAGGACCTGACAGATGAGGAATCGATCTTGGCCATGCACGAAAATCCCATCCTGATCCAAAGACCTATTATAGTGGATGGCAATCAAGCGATGGTGGCCAGAACACCTGAAGCATTAGCCAGTATCCATAAAAGCTAAGGTTGGCCTGGGTTTGTAATCTAGACTGCACTATGGGTGGATTTTAAATCCACAATTATCATAGTCGAGATTGCAAATCTCGACTTACGAGGAGATGCGTTTAGGTTTAGAATTTTGTTTTGGAATTATCTCAAGCCCAAGCACCACCTCAACGTTCTATCAAAATCGGCCTTGGCCTGTTCGGAATGAAGCAATAAGCCTAAGCATTTGCTTTAGTAGAACAGGGCGCAGCCGTGGATTTTTTTGCATACTTTTTTCATCTACAGGAAAAAAGTTTGTCCGCGAAGCGACAGAATCATCAAATAGTAGCTGGAAATAATTGATTTCAAGATGAGTCATTGATTATAATTATAAAATCGATGTTAGTTTAGATTACAAATCCACAATTATCATAAGCGAGATTGCAAATCTCGACCAACAAAAAAGCCAATCCTTTTCAGAATTGGCTTTAAATATATTTTTAAATTAAGCCAGTAAGTTTCTCCAGCTTACTTTGCCTTCAATAATTGAATGGAGTTCTTTAATTTCAATACGTTGTTGCTCCATGGTATCGCGGTGACGGATAGTAACGGTATTGTCTTCTAAACTTTGATGGTCAATGGTTAAACAGAAAGGCGTTCCAATTGCATCCTGACGGCGGTAACGTTTACCAATCGCATCTTTCTCTTCGTAGATGCAGTTGAAATCAAATTTCAGGCTATCCATAATTTCTCTGGCTTTTTCTGGCAGGCCGTCTTTTTTGGTCAACGGGAAAATCGCCACCTTGATTGGTGCCAATGCAGGGTGTAAGCGCAATAAAGTACGGCTATCTTGTTTTTCTGGTGTACTTAGGTCCTGCTCTTCAAAAGCATTGATCATGGTTAACAAGAACATACGGTCTAAACCAATCGAAGTTTCGATCACATAGGGTACATAGTTGCCATAAGGTTTACCTTCTTCGTTTAGGTCGTTGTCAAAATATTGCATCTTTTTACCAGAATACTCTTGGTGCTGTGTTAAATCGAAATCGGTACGGCTATGGATACCTTCTACCTCTTTAAATCCGAATGGGAATTCAAATTCGATATCTGTAGCGGCATTGGCATAATGTGCCAATTTAACATGGTCGTGGAAACGGTATTTTTCAGGAGCTGTTCCTAAGGCTTGGTGCCATTTTAAACGGGCTTCTTTCCAATAGGCAAACCATTTTTTGTCTTCGCCAGGGCGAACAAAGAATTGCATTTCCATTTGCTCAAACTCGCGCATACGCATAATGAACTGACGGGCAATTACCTCATTTCTAAACGCTTTACCAATTTGTGCAATCCCGAAAGGAATTTTCATCCTTCCAGATTTCTGTACATTTAAAAAGTTAACAAATATGCCTTGCGCAGTTTCTGGACGAAGATAAACTTCATCACTACCTTCTGCCATTGCACCAAATTGGGTACTGAACATCAGGTTGAACTGACGTACATCGGTCCAGTTTTTAGTGCCACTAACCGGACAAGCAATTTCATGCTCTTCAATCAGTACTTTTAAACGAGGTAAGTCTTCGGCCGTTAAAGCGGCATCCATATCAGCTTGTAGTTTGGCAGCTTTATCTGTTTTGCCGTCTTTTTCATAACGGGCAATCTTATCTTCTAACAACTGGTCGGCACGGTAACGTTTTTTCGAATCCTTATTGTCGATCATTCGATCGTTAAAGCCATCTACGTGTCCACTTGCCTTCCATACTTTTGGGTGCATAAAAATTGCAGAATCGATGCCCACAATATTTTCGTGCATCTGCACCATTGCTTTCCACCAGTAGGTTTTGATGTTGTTTTTTAGTTCGGCACCTAATTGCCCATAATCATAAACAGCACTTAAACCATCATATATTTCGCTGCTTTGAAATACAAAACCGTATTCCTTAGCATGAGAGATTACATTTTTAAATTGTTCGTCGTTTGTTTTAGCCATAATGTAGCAAAGATAATAATAAGTCGGAAGATTGGAAGTTTATAGTCCGAAGTCAGTAGCCGGAAAGTTCGGAGTTATTCAATATAACCTTCCTTTTCCATCCCACCTCTTCCATCTTCCCCTCCTTCCACTCACATTTATGTTACGGGGCCTTTATCAGAATTTAACAGTAGCACAATCCAACATTAAAACAATTAACTTATTTTTGGCCATGAAACAATTTAACTTATTGATTGTCGCAGCTTGTATACTGTGCCTATCTTTTATTGCACCTGCAAAACATCATTATATCTCTTTCCGCAATGCGGACGACCTAAGAAGCTTTTTAAATCTTAAAACAACTGGTTTTCCATTGATCAGTGCACACCGTGGTGGTCCAATGGCAGGTTTCCCAGAGAATGCGATTGAAACATTTGAAAATGCAACTACACATCAACCTGTAATTATTGAGTTTGATGTGGCTTTAAGCAAAGATTCTGCGCTAGTGATCATGCACGATGATAAATTGGATAGAACCAGTACAGGAACTGGAGCGATTGGTAATTATACTTATGCAGAACTGCAAAAACTAACCCTTAAAGATGATGATGGAAAAGTAACCCCTTTCAAGATCCGACTCTTGATCAGGTTTTAACATGGGGCAAAAACAAAGTGTTGTTCACTATCGATATTAAACGTGGTGTACCTTATGCTAAAATTGTGGCGGCTGTACGTAGAACCAAAGCAGAAAACAATTCGATCATCATTACTTATAATGCCAATCAGGCAGCTGAAGTACATAAATTGGCGCCAGACTTAATGATTTCTGCTTCTGCAAGAAGTGTAGCAGATATCGAACGTTTAAACCAGATGGGCGTTCCTAACAATAGGATTGTAGCTTTTGTAGGCACGTCAGCTCCAGATAAGACAGTTTACGAATACTTGCACAGCAAGGGCATTACCTGTATTTTAGGTACCATGGGCAACTTAGATAAAAGTGCCATTGCCAATCCAAACCAAAAAGTTTACGAACAATTGTTGAGCAATGGAGCCGATATCATATCTACAGACGAACTCGTATTGGCAGGTACACAATTTGATAGTTATAGAACCAATAAAAAACTTAAATTTGCCAACCTAACAGTGAAGTAAATTGAGTATTAAGGTAAAAGAACTTACAAAAAACTTTGGTCAACAAAAAGCAGTTGGAGGATCAGCTTTGAGGCGAAACCTGGTCCGATCTTAGGGTTTCTGGGTCCGAATGGAGCCGGGAAGTCTACCACCATGAAAATGCTTACTGGTTATCTTGCACCTACTTCTGGTGATGCCGAGATCTGTGGAAAAAGTATATTGAAAGATGAACTTTCCGTTAAAAGGTCAATTGGTTATCTGCCAGAAAATACGCCTTTATACCATGATATGTATATCCGTGAGTTTTTAACTTTTGTTGGCCAGACCTATCAAGTAGAAAACTTGGTGCATCGGGTAGAAGATGTGATCAAACAAGTTGGATTAACACCAGAACAGCACAAAAAAATTGGGATGTTGTCTAAAGGTTATAAACAAAGGGTGGGTTTGGCCCAAGCCATTATCCACGAGCCTCAAGTGTTGATATTGGATGAGCCAACTTCTGGTCTGGATCCAAACCAATTGACAGATATCAGGGCCTTGATCAAAAACCTAGGGCAAGATAAAACGGTAATTCTTTCAACGCATATCATGCAAGAAGTAGAAGCCATCTGCGATGATATCATTATCATCAATAAAGGTCAATTGGTGGCCAATACCTCATTGGCAGAATTAAAAAAACAACATGCTTCACAATCGTTAGAAGAGATTTTTAAAAAACTAACTTTAATTAAACCGAATGAAATTTAGGTACCCTTCTCGTTTTTTTGTTTACTGTTTCAATTTTTACTGCTGTAAATGCGCAGCAATCGAATATTGGTTTTGGTACTGAAGTTAACTTTCCTTCAGGTAATTCTTCAAATGCCAGTGCGGTTGGCTTAGGTGGGTATGTAAAGGCCGAATTGGGTTTGTCTCCCAAATTCTCTTTAACAGCGAATGGTAGTGTAACCAATTTTTTTGGTCGAAGATTCTTTGGAGCCAAAAGTCCTTCTCGTGTATATGCACCTGTAAAGGCGGGTTTCAAATATTATACTGATGAAAACTTTTATGTAGAAGGGCAACTTGGAGCAGCGATACCTATCAACCATGATGGCAAGACGAGTTTTGCATGGGCACCAGGTATTGGTACTTATATCAAAACACGAGGGTCTGCCAATAAATTCGATATTGGTTTAAGGTACGAGGGTTGGACAAGCTCAAGTGTAGTGAACACCAATAAATCAACAACCTTTAGTTTTATAGGGATAAGGTTGGGTTATGTGTTTGGATTGTAGTGATTAATATACTTTTAGTTAAAAAGCTTTCAGTTACTGAAAGCTTTTTTTGTTTGAGTAGAATTTAAACTAAGTAACACGTTTAAGAATAAAACTTTTTTATATTTGGATAACTTAAAACAAATTTATTTAAAATATGAAAAAACTATTACTATCATTAACGTTGGTTGTGGGCTTAGGTTTGGCAACTCATGCTCAAACAAAAAATCCATTACAAATTGGACTTAAAGCTGGGGTTAATTTTGCAAATGCTTCTGTTAGCAATGACAATTTTTATACAAGTTTTAAAGCCAATACCACTTTCTACTTTGGCGGAACAATAGATTTTGCCATTGGTGAAATGCTTTCTTTACAACCAGGTTTAACGTTAATTGGAAAGGGAACCAAATTAACAGCAACCGATGAAGATGAAACATTTACCACAAAATTAAATACAATGAATTTAGAGGTTCCGGTTAATTTATTGGTGAATCTTAAAGCTGGCGATGGTAAAGTTTTTCTTGGAGGTGGACCTTATTATTCTGTTGCACTTAGTGGAAAACTGAAACACTCTGATGAAGAAGATGAAGATGTAAAGTTTGGTTCTGATGATCAATCAGACCTAAGAAGAGGAGATTTTGGCTTAAATTTTTTATTGGGATATAGATTAAATAATGGCTTTAATATTCATGGTGGTTACAGTGTAGGTCTAAAGGATGTATCAGCTGGAAATATGGAAGATGTAAAAATCAAAAATAAAGCATTTTCAGTCGGAATAGGCTTCTCTTTTTAATAGTTTGCCATAAAGAATAGGATACCTAATTTAATCATTCTTCTGAGCTGATTATAAAATAATTTAGGACTATTTGTTGCATTAAGAGTAGTTTTTGCGTTTGACTCATCACAATAAACTATAGAAAAATAAACCTATAAATATTAGTATATCAACTATTTAATTACCATTAAAAACAAACACATGAAGAAATTATTACTATCATTAGCACTGGTTGCTGGCTTAGGTTTGGCAGCTCATGCACAAACAGAAGGTGCTGTAAAAAAAATAAGCATTGGTGGCGAAGTAGGTTTACCAAGTCAAAAGTGGTTTAGAGATTACATGATGGTTGGTGCATCCCTGCAATATGAACAACCTGTTGCAAAATCGTTTAATTTGACTTTTTTGGCAGGTTATACCAATATGTTTGATACAGAAAAGAATTCTTCTGACAATATTGACTATATTCCTTTAAAAGCCGGGGGTAAGTATTATTTTGGTGGAAATTTTTATGGAGCTGGAGAAATTGGTATTGTATTCCAAACAGGGAATGGCCCAGGTCCAGCTTTCTCATTTGCACCGACCTTAGGTGCGGCTTTTTCTATTGCAGAGAAAACCAGTTTAGATTTTGGCTTACGTTATGAAACATGGTCTGCTCAAGGCTCTGGTTCATTTGTAGGTTTAAGAGCGGCTTTTGCATTCGGATATTAAATCTTATTCAATAATATAAAGCCCTTAGGATAATCTAAAGGCTTTTTTGTTGAACAGCAATACCTAATTAAATCATTTACCTGATTTAAAATAATTCTGAACTACTTGTTGCATTCAGGTGAACTTTTGCGTTTGGTCTGTAACAATAAACCTTGTATGATCAAAGCTTTTAACTCTGCTGTGTTTTTCTAAAAATCCATCAACAATAACTAAATAATTCTTTTTAGAATAAAATAAAGATGCATCTTTATAGAAAAAATAAACCTATACAAGATTATTATATCAACTATTTAAATCAAATGATGATACCTGCCAGATAGGTAAGGCTTCATTACCATTAAAAAACAAACACATGAAAAAATTATTACTCTCATTTGCAATTGTTGTTGGGTTAGGTCTGGTAGCAAATGCGCAAAAAGAAGGTCCAGTTAATAAAATAAGTATCGGCCCTGATTTTCTTTATCCTTTTGGTACAGTAACAGATTTGGGGAAATTATCAGATTATTATAAACTGGGTTATGGAGGTTCTATAATGGGCGAATATAATATTACGAAAAAACTAAACCTAACAGGCAGTATTGGTTACATGTCTCTTGCTTATAGTAAAAAAGTTAAAGATGCAAATGTGGGAACAACCGTGAATACCGACAATAATGTTTATTACCCAATTAAATTAGGTGCTAAATATTATTTTGGTCCTGTTTATGCTGCTGCCGATGCAGGTGTGGGTTTGAGCCTTGAAGATGATAGGAACTCAACATTTGCTTTCTCTGGTACAGTAGGTAAAACTTTTTCAGTTTCGCCTAAATCAAGTATTGACCTAGGTATACGTTACGAGGGTTGGTCAATGTACCGTGATCAAGTAGGCATTACTTTTGTAGACAATTATTCTTTTGTAGGCATACGTTTAGCTTATGCTTTTGGCCTTTAAGCCTTAAAAAATATAATTTAAAAAGTCTCGACTATTTTGTCGGGACTTTTTTGTTTTAGCAGATATTGTATAACTTCGGCAACACAATCCAAACGCATGTACGCAGTTTTTAAAAGAGAATTATTTAGCTTCCTCAACTCGCTGATGGCCTATATCACCATTGGTATATTTTTGTTGGCCTGTGCTTTATTATTGTGGTTTTTCCCTGATACTTCTATTCTAGACTATGGTTATGCCGAATTGAATGGCTTCTTTAACCTAGTGCCTTTTTTGTTTATGTTTTTAATTCCGGCCATTAGCATGCGTTCATTTGCCGAAGAACGCAGAGAAGGTACTTATGTGCTTTTGGCAACCCGCCCTTTAAGCGATCTACAGATCATCATGGCCAAGTATCTGGCCTGCGTGGCACTTTTGCTTTTTGCATTGGTTCCAACATTGGTCTATTATTATAGTATTTACGAACTGGGCTACCCAAAAGGAAATATAGACTCTGGTGCGGTAATAGGCTCTTATTTAGGACTGTTTTTGTTGGGCAATGCCTTTACGGCAATAGGTATATTTGCATCGTCCATTACAAAAAATCAGGTTATTGCCTTCGCTGTAGCCGTTTTTTTATGCTTTTTTGCGTATAGCGGTCTTGATTCGATCAGCAAGATTTTTGAACTGCAATATTTAGGAACCCTATTGGTTAACCTAGGCATCAACGAGCATTATCAATCCATCAGTAGAGGGGTATTGGATACGAGGGACCTGATTTACTTCATCTCTTTTGTAGTGGTCTTTCTAGGTTTGACCAAATTGGCGATAGGAGGTAGAAAATGGTAAAAAATCAAGCTAAATACCTCAAAGCATTGATTTTTGTGTTTGTACTGGTATTGTTCAATATTGCAGGACAATACTTTTATACCCGTTTTGACTTTACCAAAGAAAAGCGATATACCTTAAATCAAAAAACGAAAGAGACCTTACAAAAAACAACCAAGGATATTACCATCACGGTTTTTTTAGATGGGGAAATACCTGCTGCATTTAAAAGATTGCGCAATGCCACAAAAGATCTATTGAACGATTATAAAGCCTATTCAAACGCAAACGTTAAGATTGTTTTCGAGGACCCTTTAAAAGATGTACCCGCCAATGAACAAGATGGACTAATCAATGAGCTTGTGCAAAAAGGAATCAAACCCGTTGCTGTGAATATTAAAAATGATGCTGGACTTACGCAGAAACTGATTTTTCCGATGGCATTGATTACCTACGACAATAAAGATATTCCTATCAATTTATTGCAGAAAACAGGTGGTGCAGCAACAGACTACGAAGAAAATATCAACAGTTCTATCCAAAATCTGGAATATACCTTTACTACGGCTTTAAAAAGATTGCTGAAAGGCAGAAGCCCGATCATTGGTTTTACCGAAGGGCATGGAGAAGCTTCAGACCTTTACCTTTACGATGCGATCAATAGCCTTTCTCAGCAGTATTTTGTGGGTAGGGTAAATCTTTCGGCCATGAACAAACAGGCTTTAGATAGCTTAAACGTATTGGTGATTGTAAAACCTAAAATGCCATTTACAGAGCTTGAAAAATACAAGATCAATTATTTTGTAATGAAGGGTGGAAGATTGGTATGGTCTATTGACCAAGTGAATGCTGAGCTGGATAGCCTACAAAATAAGGGGCAGATAATGGCATTCAACAATAAGCTGAACATTGACGACATGTTGTTTGAATATGGTGCCCGTATCAATTATAACCTGATCACTGATTTAAACTGTGCCATGATTCCCTTGGCTACAGGTGCACCCGGTCAACAGACCCAAATTGACATGGCTCCATGGTTATATTATCCAATCCTTATTCCAGATACCAATAGCAACATCGTTAAAAACCTAGATGGCATTCGGAGTCAATTTGCAAGTACGGTTGATACCATTGGAGTAGCGAACGTGAGTAAAAAGATCATCCTGCAAAGTTCTCCCTATAACAAAATTTTTGAAACCCCTAAAATGCTTTCTATCCAAATGGCAGCACAACAGCCTGAGCAAAAAGAGTATACGAGTAGGCCTCAAACAGCTGGTGTTTTGTTGGAGGGTAGTTTTAGATCAGTGTTTTTAGATCGTCCGATACCCGAAGGCATAACCGAAAATTACAATGTGCCAACCAACAGTAAACCTACAAAAATGGTGGTGATTGGCGATGGAGATATTTTTACCAATCAGGTAAGCAAGACCGAAAACTCTCCTTTCCCTTTAGGATTTGATCGGTATACACAACAGAATTTCGGAAATAAAGCGTTATTGTTAAACATTGCAGATTATTTTACAGACGATGACAATCTCATCGCCCTGCGCAACAAAGAAATTAAAGTTAGGTTATTAGACAAGGTGCGTTTGCGTACAGAAAAAGTGAAATGGCAGCTAATAAATTCAATTGGGCCACTTTTATTGTTAATATGTTTCGCAATTTTTCAACATTATTACCGTAAGCATAAGTATGCGAAGTAATTTTTATATTTTTGAGATTATACAAAACAAACTATGAGATTTATAGTATCAACTTCAACGCTATTAAAACATTTACAAACAGTTAATGGTGCTTCTAGCAGCAGTACTGTTTTGCCTATATTAGAAAATTTCTTGTTCGAGAATCAAAGATGGAAACCTAACCATTTCGGCAACAGATCTTCAAACAAGTATGACTACTTCTTTACCTGTTGAGTCTAAAGAAGAAGGTAAAGTGGCTGTTCCATCTAGAATATTATTGGATACTTTAAAAACCTTACCGGATCAACCGATTTCTTTCAATATTGACGACAATACTTTCTCTATCGAAATTAGCGCTGGTGATGGTAAATATAAACTGAGCGGAGAGAATGGGGATGATTTTCCTAAAATCCCTGTGGTAGAAAATGCTTCATCTGTAAATTTGCCAGCTTCGGTTTTAACAGAGGCGATTACCAAAACCATTTTTGCAGTTAGTAACGACGAGTTGAGACCAGCAATGACAGGTGTTTATTGTCAACTTTCTCCTCAGCATATCACCTTTGTAGCTACAGATGCACATAAATTGGTACGTTACCGCAGAATGGATAGCAAAGCAGATAAAGCTTCTTCTTTTATCTTGCCTAAAAAAGCTTTAACACTTTTAAAAGCAGCTTTACCAAATACCGATGTTAACGTTTCTGTTGATTACAATGCCACCAGTGCCTTCTTTAAATTTGATAACATCAACCTGGTTTGTCGTTTGATCGATGAACGTTACCCAGATTACGAGGCTGTAATTCCTGCAAACAATCCAAACAAATTGGTAATAGACAGGGCTTTGTTCTTAAATACCTTACGTAGGGTGGTCGATCTTCGCTAACAAGACTACACATCAAGTGCGATTAAAGATCAACGGAAGCGAATTGAACATTTCTTCTGAAGATTTGGATTTTGCCAACGAGGCACATGAGCGTTTAAGCTGCCAATACGAAGGTGAAGATTTAGAAATTGGCTTTAATGCACGTTTCCTGATTGAAATGTTGAGCAACCTAAGTGGCGAAGAAGTGACTTTAGAACTGTCAACACCTAACCGTGCAGGTCTACTTATTCCACAAACAAATGATGAAAACGAAGATGTTTTAATGTTGGTAATGCCAGTGATGTTAAACAATAGTTATTAAATAATTAAAATTTTAGTTATAACATAGAGTAATGGCTTGGTTTTTGACCGAGCCATTCTTATATTGACCAGATGTTAAACTAAAATTATGAAATCAACGCTACCTCAGGCAAAACCACGTTTTTTTGGTGTACTATTTATAGCTTTTATAACTACAGTGTGTCTAGTTTCTTGTAAAAAGGACATTCCAACAGATGTACCTATTATGGGTAAGGAAGCTAAGGTTAAAATAATTAACGCAGCACAAAGCACCGGAGATTTTTACCTGGACAAGAACAAGGTCAATAACCAAGTTTTGGCTTTTGGCGAAAGTAGTGACGTTAGGGTAGCATCTGGATCTAAAAGTGTATCTTTTTATGCAAATGGGACACAGGACGTTTCTACGACCATCAATTTCGTATCTACCTTTTCTTACACTGCATTTTACATTGAAGATAAAAATGGTACGGGAGAGATTTTAGCTTTCGAAGATAACGTTGGCTCTACTGAAGCTGGTAAAGCAAGGGTACGTTTCATCAATTTAAGTCCTAATTTTACCAATCCTATCAATGTTAATCTGCCAGGTAGTACCTTATTGGTTAATGCACTGGGTTTTAAAGAAACCTCATTGGATTTTTCGATAGAACCCAACCTGAATTTAGGGATTTCTGTTATTGGTGCCAGTGGTGTTAAAGTTATTGATGGAAGTGAATTTGAAGCAGGCAAGGTTTATACTGTTTGGATCAGTGGAACATCAAATGCCAACCTTAGTATAAATAAAATTACCTATAATTAACATCAAATTTCCAAAATAGGTAGACTTTACAAAAGCATATGCCTATTTTTGTGGAAATTAAAAACACACCTTTTGGAAATTTTCGATCTACTCCTCCAGTTACTTACTGATACCAAGCATACATTAGAGGTAATTATGCAAAACTATAAGACTTGGACCTACCTCATTCTATTTATCATCATTTTTGCTGAAACAGGTTTTGTGGTAACTCCATTTTTGCCAGGCGATTCGATGTTGTTTGCAGTTGGAGCATTGGTTGCAGGAGAAGGAACCGGTTTAAACATCTGGTTCATGTTGGTGATCCTGATAGCAGCTGCCATATTGGGCAATACCTTAAATTATAGACTTGGTAAGTATTTTGGTATCCGTGTATTTAAAGAAGACAATAAGATTCTAAAACTCAAATATTACCATCAATCTCATGAGTACTTTGAAAAGCATGGTGCAAAAGCGATCGTTTTTAGTCGTTTTTTACCAATTTTCAGAACAGTAGCCCCTTTTGTTGCTGGTGCGGCAAATATGTCTTTTGGTAAGTTTACCTATTACAATATTATTGGTGGTATAGCATGGATTACGAGTTTATTGTTTGCAGGTTATCTATTGGGTAAAATTCCATTTGTAGAGAAGAACTTTGAGATTTTGGTGGTAGTGATCGCAGTAGGAACTTTCTTACCTGTTATCTTTGCTGCGCTAAAATCATTGTTTAAAAAGAAAGAAAAGGTTGAAGACAAAGAGGCGAAGCGCTAAAGTTCTCTTCCAATAATCTTCCCTTCTTTATAGCTTTTGTTTTCCAATTCTTGCTGTTTCTTTTCTTCAAGTGTAGGTTCTATTTTGACCAGATTTTTTAGCGTTGGTTGCCCGGCGTCTACCCAAGCAGAAAACCAGAATGATCCAGTCATCAAAATAGCAGAACGCATTTGTTTTTCTACCATACCTTCCATTTTGTCTTGATAAGCCTTGGCATAGGCAGCAGAATATTGTTTGATTACGGTATTGCCCCGTTCAGAAAAACTATACTTTTGATCAGCCGGAAATGAGCTGTTCAGTTCTGCCTCAAATCTCAATACGGTGTCTAATAGACCATGCGAATGTTTTACAATTTTCCAAGCTGCTTTTAAAGGATTATCGCAATAAACAGCTTTACCCACCAAAAAATTATAATTTCCGGCAAACAGTTCTGGTATCCTGCTTTCCCAAAATGCATGCAAACCAACTTGATTGGTAAGTTGACCATTGTGATTGATCGTGGTGTGTAAAGGAACATGTGCATCGCCAATGTAATGACCCAATTCTGCAGAGTATTTCAATATTTTTAAGGAATCGTGTGTTTTAAAAGCTTTCACCAAACTGTAATAGGTTCTTTGGATTCTGCCAGGGTACAATGCCACTAGTATTTAGTTTCTTTTGACCATATTTAGCTAGGGCATCCTCAAATTTTTCGGGAATACTATCGATATGTTTTTCGTAGTCTTCTACATCCAAATAATGCCTAGGTGCTTCTAAGGTGTCAATGTAGCGGCGTTTATCCGGATCAACGGCATGTTCTGTGATATGTTTGTTAGCCGTTTTGTAAAAGTTGAGCATGCCAACTGGTAATGTAAATATAGCCAGTTGATTAATTCTGCGATGGGCAAAAAAGCCCCAAGAAGTACACAATAATAGAGGGATCATCAACAATAGTAAAATCGTTAATCTTTTCATAAATTCAAGATAAGAAAAAGAATGGTATGGTAGAGATTATTTTAGTTGCTTAACCTTTTTCCATTTGCTGACCCGACCTCTGGCGTTTTTGTAGGGAGATGAAGTATTGAATTGTATCATCCGACCAAGCGTCCACTTTTCATACCATGGCACATGATACAGTTCTTCATTAGTTTTTGTCGCTATCAGCGCTAAAAGCTGTGTTACAGTTTGATCTAATTCCCCAAGTAACTGTTCCAAATTAGCATTTTGATCATCCTTGTAGAATTGTTGGGCCAATAGGCCCAATTCATTCCATTTAAAGCCAGTTTCTGGAAAATCTACTACTTGTCCATTGTCTTTTTTGTAGTTCCATTTCAATACCAATTGTCCCCAGCCAATTAAATAGGCAATAAGGTCGTTTATGCTCATGGTAGTGTTTTTGGCATGCCCATCGAGCTCTTTTACACTTGCTTTGTCACTTGGTATGGTTTTCAGTTCAGTTGTTAGTTTACGATAGCTGTCTCTAATTGCTTTTGCAAGCTCTGCCTTGTTCTGAGGAATTGCCATTACACACCAAACTGGCTTAGATGATGGTCTAAATGTTTATAGAACATGTTGTTCCATTGAGTTACGGTCAATCTTCCAAAAGATAAGGATTCTTTCTGGTCAAAAAAGCTTTCGCCAAGGTCTCTTGTCTTTTCAATATAAGCGATCAAGCGGGCTTTTTCTTTTTCAAAATCTTTCGTAGTAGTAATGATAAATGCGGGAGCAGTCTGGCCATTCTTTTTGTAAGGCTTGTCATTCACAACACTTTCTTTGACAAACCATTTTATGATCAATTTTAAAAAGCCATTCGGTGCTTTGTGGATGTTATCGTAAACCATTTCGTAACTTACACAACAATGTGCCAGCATTTGTGCCACATTCATTTTGCCCCATAACGCTGGGCTATCTGGTGTTAACTTGTTTATTCTTTCGATAAGTTCGTCAGTAGTTTCAGTTTGGAAAATGTTCTTCATTGTTTATTGGTTTGAGTGAGAAAAGATAGAGTTTAGTTTTTTAACATTTTAAAAGCAAAGAAACCCAATAAACAAATGATCAATACCATTAAGCCCCAAAGCCAGATTTTATTTTCAAATAAAGGATTTTCTGTTTTTGTAATAAAGGTGGCGTTCTGTTCTTCATCGCCTATGTTTAATGCAGTAATACCAATCGGGATCTTACTTTCAAAATTCTTGAGTTCATAACTTGGGGCTGTTGCATTTTTATAGCCATAATAAAGTGAATATTGATAAGCTGTCTGTTCAAATCTGGCTATCAGTTCAGATATAGGCCCTTTTAACGCAATGGAGTTCAATTGCAGTGGTTTGTTGTCATTGTTTTCAATGGTAATCTTTAAACGCGAAGTTAAGGTATTGCTAAAGTTAAATGCAGTGTTCTCTAATGAACTGATGGTACCTTGATACAGCGTTTCATAATTATATTGCATGCCTTTGTCTGTTTTGAAACTATCCGTCACACATTCAATCTTCAAGGGTCTGTAAAAATCAAATCCATGTTGTACATTGAGTTTAAGGTAGGATAGGGGGCTAGGGTTGGCCAAATTCACATCAATAATACTGAGTTTGTTTTTGGTGTCATGATGCAATTGGTAAGATTGGATAACAACTGCAGTATCAATGCCTCTTAAAGTATCTGTTTTTAGGATTTTGGCTGCTTTAAGTGTAGGTTGTTCATTGGCTTTGACCAATATCCTAAAATAACTGTAGTTGGCCTTCGGAAAATCAAGCTGGGTAAAATGATAATCGGTGCTGCTGTTAAAAATAGATAAGATGCGGTAGTCTTTTAAAATGGTAAACCATTCGTTATTGTTATTGCTGCCTTCTAAAGTCACTTTCCAGTCGAAGTTTTTTTGCCCAAAAGAAAGCCTGATCTGGTTGATTGGTGTAACGGAAGCGGCCGATTGAAAGGTATAATAGTATCCCTGTGCATTGTTGCTCTGGTTGATGATGTTAAAGGGAGTTTCGCTTTCGATGACCTGATTGGCACTTTGTTCCAAGATATAAGGTACCTCAACGGTATCTTTCCCTTTTATGCCATATATCCTTAGGTCGTTCAGATTACGTTGCGTATGCTTAAATAAGTCATTAGGTAGTGTTAAACTATGCCAATTACTTGTAACCCCTTTTAATACTCTTTGGTATTGATACTGTTTGAGCTGTGCTTTTACACTTAGGGTAAAGCAAAAGAATAGGGCTATTAGTTTAATTTTTTGCTTTAACATCATCGTTGATCAAGTGTTTGTATTTGTTGTAAAGGAATGAGATGATTAGAAGGAGTATACCCAAAGAAATGAAAACAATGGTTCTTGAAATGGTACCTAAAGATGAAAGGTCGTAAAAGCACAATTTAACTAGCGTAATGCCAAATAAGATGATGGCACCAACACGTAGGTACTTTTTGTTCTTCCAAAGGCCCATACTGATCAAAAATAATGAATATACGCCCCACAAGATACTTAACCCTAATTTATAGCCATTTTCAAGACCATTTAACTGCAATAGTTGCAACAATTCACTACTCAATACCCAAAGGATGGCAATGTACAACAGGTAATCGAAGGCTGTACGGAATTTCAGTTTGAACAGATCTGATTTGCTTAACTGATAGCAAACAATAATTAATCCTGCAAAAAATGCAAGTGCAATATATCGGATACCAATATTGGTCATGCTGCTGCTAAAGTATTTGTCCGATTGTAAGATATAGGCCTCTCGTAGTTCACTTAAAACATATAGACCTTGGGTTAAAAAAGCCAAGATAACCAATACATTGATTATCAGATTAGTTACAGCAAGTTCTTTGCTCTTTATTTTTTGAAGATTGAAGTAGGTGAGCACAGCGGCAAAGAAAAGGGTATAGCAATAAACCCAAGTAGTTTTAAAAAGGCGATAATTCTCATTGTAGGCGTAATTACCTACTTTTAAACTAGGTGTAGTATTAATCTTAGTGTTTTCGTAGGCATCTTGAAAAATATTGGCAATCTCTATCCGAAAGGTATAATACACCGTAATGATCAAAATGGTTGGTATACAATAGGTCATTACTTGCCTTACCGATCTAGTTGTGCCAGCTATCGACTCTTCTTTTGCCTGTCTGTTGATTAAAAACATGCCTAAAAAAGAGGCAATACATAAACAGGAGCTTAAAAAGCCCACATTAAAAAATGCTTGATGTGGGGTGTAGTCATTAAGGTAGCTAAACTCACTTGAACGGAGTGCCCAGTCTTGCAATAAGCTAAAAAAGGCTAAGAAGATCAAAGGAAAGGAAAGCTTTTCGTAAATGGCAATATGTTTTGTTCTGCCAAGGTAAAACAGAATAAATGCTTCTATTGCCCAGAATATGGTCACCCAGTTGCCATTTAACTGAACAGGAACAGCCATGGTAATAAAGGTGATCACCATTGCGAGTATAAAATAGAACAAATTTTTATCGGCAAGTTTTCTTTTATAGATGATCAGGCTTACTACAAAATGGATAATGGCATTGCCGAGTGTAAATAGTCCTAAAAGCTCGGTTGCCTTTGGGTTTTGTAACAGCGCATAATAACCAATGCCATAAAAAATAAAGGAGTTGAGCAATAAGATAATGATATCAATGATCTGGAACTGCTCTTTCTTAATTACTTTATAAGCCAGATTGGTAATGTAGAACGTGATAAAAAAGATACCTGAGAACAGCATGGAGATATTGAAATAACCTGCATGTGCTTCCAAAGGTATCCGCCAGGCTAAAAATATAATCCAGGATAATGTAAATGACGAATAGAATAATGATTTCCAGTATTTCTTAAAGGCCAAAACAAGGATGCCGGTATTGATAATGGCCATGTAGCTAAATAGAATTACAACCTTTCCAGAACCATCACTCAGTAAAAAAGGAACGGCATAGGCACCAACCAAGCCAATATGGGCAATTACCTGCTGGTTGTATTTGATAGCTGCCACTACTGTAAATGAAGTGAAAACCACCATTAGACCAAAAGTTAAGAACTGTGGAATCAATGCATAATAAGCATAGGCAGCATAAGTGATAAAATATAGGATAGCAATTGCACCACTTAACAATACTGCACTAAAACTCTCATATTTTGTTTTTAACTTGATGGCAAAAGCCATAAGACCTGTACCCATGGCATAACCTAGGATAATGCGGGTCAACGGACTGATCATTTCATGGTCGATGGCATATTTTGCGCCAATAGCCACGCCAATTATCAAGATCAAAATCCCAATTTTATTGATCAGGTTTTCGCCTATAAACTTTTCAAAATCTGATTTCCCCAAATTTTCACGTTTAAACTTATCTGTAAAACTTGGCTGGGCAAATGGTTTAGGTTGAATAGGCTTTGCGAAACTTGGAGGAGTGTTTTTCGGTAGGAAGGTAGGCTGTTGTATTGATTTTTCAGTGAAGATAGGCGCATCAGAACCAGAAGATGATCGAATCTGTCTGATTTCTTCTCTTAAATGTTTGATTTCTGCTTCAAAATCTTGCTGTCGCAAAAGCAAATTTTCTATTTTTAATAACAGTAGATTCAGTTGCTCTTCTTTTTTGTCCATTGGTAAATGGTGTAAATAACCGTTGTTCTTATCTTTAAACTATCAATATAGGAAATAATTCGAGATTGGCTATAAAAAACGGGTATTAATCACCAATAGTGATCCTAAAACCATTACAATCTTTGATCACAAACTCTCTGCTTCCGTAAATCCTTTTAACAATACCTTCTATAATTTCGGCATTTTTTGCTTTTACTTCCTCAAAAAACTGGTCGATCTCGGGCACCCAAATGATAAAATCGGTATTTCCTTTTCTGAAGTCATTGTTTGTTTTAAAATTCTCGGTATCTGCTTTTCCAAAATGGATCTGAAAACCATCCCGTTCTACCATTGCATAAACAGGTGGATCCATAAAATAACCTATAATATTAAAGCCCAGCACATCTTTATAAAAGTTGGCTGTTTTTACAACATCGGGTACAATTAATTGAGGGGCAATTCCATATAATTTTGCTTTTTCAGACATGTTTTCAACCTAAATTAGGATACCAATTTAATGAAAATTCCAATCATTAAAGTATTGAATTAATTAAGATAATATGTTAGTTTTGTACTGATCACCCTTAATGATATGTTCAATTTTAATTATGCTAGCTGGCTTCAATCGTCAGATAGGGCAAAAAATGAGTTTAACCTCATCGCTTCCCTTATCCTTATACTAAGTTGTATAAATATATATTATAAGATCAGTTGGACGGCTACAGGTTTTGTTTCTTTAGTTAATCTTTGGAATCCTAGTTGGTTGCTTTTTGGGCCATTGTTGTTTTATGGATACCGGGTGTTTACAGGACATCCCCTTAAAATCAGTTTGAAACAGAGTTTGCATCTGGCCCCTTTTTTTCTGTTTGCCGTCTTTTTTACCATCGCTTACTTTGGTACAGACATGAATAATCCTTGGGAGAGCACTTCCTTTAAATATTACCAAAATAGCTTTATTGTCATTGCAATTTCCCTACTCAGTTACAGCATCTACATCATTAGAAGAGTATGGCGTTTTGGGGTTGATGATAAACCATCTACAGAATCACTCATCCTCTCTATAGCTGCCATTTACATATTAATCAGTTTGATCACAAGCCTAACATTTGTAGTTTGGGGTGTTGTTTATTTTGATATGGGTATTGATTATCGATTATTTGCCTATGCATTGCTTCTTTTCTCTGCCATTGCCATTGTTTGGTATTGGGTATTTGGAAGAGACAATAAAACAACTGATGAGTTGAATGAATTTGCTCAACCCAACGGATACCTTAGGAGTTATACGCATTCGGCATTGAGCGAGACATTGGCCATTACCTATAAAGACCGCATTACATCTTGTTTTAACGATACCACAATCTATTTAGATTCAAATCTTTCTCTCGAATTGTTAGCTAAAGACCTACAGATACCGAAGCATTATTTATCGCAATTGTTTAATGTTTATTTTAAGAAGAGCTTTCATAGCTTTGTTGCAGAATATCGCATCAAATATGTACTAGAACTGTTAAACACCAACAATGGAAGGTTAAAGATTGAATCATTGGCCTATTCTTGTGGTTTCAATTCAAAAACCTCATTTAACAGGTATTTTAAAGAAAAAACAGGTTTTACACCTTCAGCGTATCAAGTACAATTGAACCGCCAAAGTGCATAGAGGTTGATAAAATTAGATTATAATTTTCATCTTGTTCATCCCTTTATGTTCCAAATCTTTCCCCTAATCCCTTTTACGTTGCTGATCGTTTGCGTATTGGCAATAGTTACTTTTTATTTGGCTTACCGTTCGCCAGATAAAAGTGCCTTTGACCGTATTTTGTTATGGGGTATTTTTTATATTTTTCTGCATAGTTTTTATGTATTTATCATCGAAGTGTTTTATGCCAATGAGCCTTGGAGAGATCAATTGATACCTTTTGCATTTGGTTACGGTCCCTTTTTGTATTTTGGTATGTTATCGTTGAGGGATAATAAAGTACAGCTATGGAAGCTTTTTGTACATCTGATTCCCTTTGTGGTCTATCTTATTCTTTTTGGTCTATTGGTTTTTGATGTCCTTGAAAATACCTTGATCATGCAAAAAAGAATTGGCAAACACATTTTCATTTTGGGGCCAATCTCTTTTGTTACTTATGCCGTCTGGTCTGCTTTTGAAGGAAAAAGATTGTTTAAAGAGAAATTTAGGCAAAAACTAGCCATGTTTGTGTTTGCAAGGATATTGTTGTTGTTTATTTCCCTGATTTTTATCATTGTATTTTTTTCTAAAAAGGTTGCAGAAGACCAACAAGCAGTTTATCTATTAAGGATGGTGATATATGTGTGTATGCTCTTGGCTGTTTTTATGATCTTTAGTTATGTGGTAGACAAGTTGATAAAGCCCAATGCAACGCTAACAAAAAAGAGAAAAATTGTTGGACCAGTGTCTTCCATAGAATTGGCCAAATACGAGCGCTCGGCACTGTCTGAACTACAGTTGATAGATTTTGAAAAAAGATTGGTCTATGCGGTTAAGGAAGAACAACTTTATTTAGACCAGGAGCTGTCTTTGTCAAGTTTGGCGGCCCATTTACGGATTCCTAACCACCACCTTACGCAGGTATTCAGCATGCGGGTTAAACAAACATTTTATCAATATATCAATGGGTTTAGGATTATGCATGCATGCGAGTTGCTACAATCAGCAAATAAAATGTTAAATCTCGAAGAACTTGCAGAAAAAAGTGGATTTAATTCAAAAGTTTCTTTCAATAGACAATTTAAACAGATCATGGGCTGTACGCCTTCTGCCTATCGCAACCATTTATCAATTTAATTCGTATATCATCCATATGGGGCGGTGTTCTTGATACATGGATCAACACAGTACTGTTTTAAAATGTTTATAATTTCAATCTACTGTTCACAAAATCAATTAGAAATTTTGCAAGAAAAGCTTAAATCCGTACTGATAGTAGAAGACGAGTGGGTCTTTAGCATGATATTGAAACATATGGTTAAACATATGGTTGATGAGCCTTTTATTGCCCAAGCAGCAGATGTAACTGTTGCCCAATCGTTATTAGAACTAAAGAGATTTGATTTATTGCTATTGAATATCTCCTTAACTCACTTCAATTGTTCACCCGAATTTATCTTTTCAATCAAGAAGCGTTTTCCTACCATGAAAATCATCGTCTTGTTTGAGGTTGACCTTCCTGATCAAAGGGCGTATCTCAATTCAGGAGTACATTGTTTTGTCAAAAAAATAGGGGATGTCCATACCAAACTCAATGAGGCTATTTTCTCTGTATTTAAATAAAACAGAGATATTTTCTGTAAAATTATGTTTGTTAACTAATGATTAAAATGTTTCATCCGTGTGGCGTGGACGTCATGCCACACGGATGAAACCTATAAATGACATCCAACCTTACATCTTTGCTCAAGATTTAAATTACAACCAATAAGCCAAAAAAATGAAACTTGAACAATCTAATTTGAGGATGAGCACAAAAAGAAGAAGAGACAATATGATTGCCTATACCATTATCTGTATTGCAGTTTTTGCTTTTGTAATTATTGTAATTGATACGTTGGTTCAAAAATTTGCTTAATCCTAATTGCACACCAGAGGGAAGGTGTTAAAAAGTGTAATTATGCTCCGCTTTCCCTTCTAATAATTTTAATTACCTCATAGGGGTTATAACTTTTTGGCCTCGTTCCAATACACGTCCATTTCTGCCAAGGTCATATCCTGTAATGCTTTTCCATTTGCCTTGGCTTTGCTTTCTAAGAACTGGAAACGTTTAATGAATTTTTTATTGGTTTTTTCCAACGCATTTTCTGGATTGATATCTATAAATCTGGCATAATTGACCAAAGAAAAAAGAAGGTCGCCAAATTCTCCCTCAGCTCTGTCTTTATCAATGTGCGCGTTCTCGGCAATATTAAATTCATCTTTAAACTCCTGCAGCTCTTCTTCAACCTTTGCCCATACCTGCTCTTTTTCGTCCCAATCAAAGCCCACACCACGGGCCTTCTCTTGGATCCTACTGGCTTTAACTAATGCAGGCAAAGAAGCAGGAACACCGCCTAAAACAGAGGTGTTACCTTCTTTTAGTTTGATCTGTTCCCAGTTTCTTTTTACATCTTCTTCATTGTCTACTTTAACCTCTCCATAAATATGAGGGTGACGGTTGATCAATTTTTCACATACGCCATTTAAAACATCCGTAATGTTAAATGTTTCAGTTTCACTGGCAATACGGGCATAAAAAACCAAATGCATCATCAGATCACCTAATTCTTTTTTGATTTCCTGCATATCGCCTTCTAAAATGGCATCAGATAATTCATAGGTTTCTTCAATCGTCAGGTGTCTTAACGTTTCCATGGTTTGTTTTTTATCCCATGGACATTGGGTACGAAGGGTATCTAACACGGTCAACAATCTTAAAAAAGCGGTATCAGGACTTGACGTAGCAGGAGGAGGAGTATTTGCAGGCATATTTATTTGATAATATTAAAAGTAATGAGCATGGTGGTAATAAAAAGGACGATCAAGCCTGCCAGAAATAAGACATCAGCTATTCCTTCCATCTTCGTAGAGCGAGTTGTAGTACTTTTCATGGATAGAAAAGAGAGAATACAACTGGTCATAAAGATAATAATGGCCAAGGCAGCACCCTCGTCTATGTAGGAGGATTCGCTCAGCTTTGATATTTTTACTGACGTTAATACAATGAAGCAGAAACCCAGTAGGTTGGCTGAGGTACTTAGGATATGAGGTGACCTATTCGGCTTTTCTTCTTTCATTATTCAGCGTCTTCTAGCTTGATTTTTTTGGTAATTCTATAAGTTCTACGTTTTCTAGGTGTTTTATACCCTTCGCCTAGTAAAATTCCCCAAGCTTGTAAACCATCTACTCTTTCGAAAATTATTTTCAACATGGCCAGGTAAGGGATGCACAAGAACATACCCGAAATGCCCCAGATCATTTCGCCAATAATAATGCCAATGAAAGCAAAAAGAGCATTGATCTTCACTTTTGAGCCCACAACCAATGGCATCAGAATATTGCCATCAATGGTATGTACACCTACAAATACCAACAGCACCAACAAAGCCTTTGCGGCACCAGCAGTTGCAAAAGTGATCAGCGCACTGATGATCAATGCTGTAGAAATACCCAAATAAGGGATGATGTTGAAGATGCCGGCAATTAATCCTAAAAGAATGGCGTATTTGACACCTAAAAGAGATAATGCAGTGATCATTAAGAGCGTAACAATCAACATCTGTAAAAACAGGCCTGTGATATACTTCTTGATGATTCGTTGGATTTCCTTTACGATATCACTTACTTTGGTTTTGTGTTCTTCTGCAAAAACGGTGGTTAAAAAATTGAACAATAAGCCACGGTAATTTAAGATGAAGAAAGTGAACAGGAGTGTAAATGCCAAAAACAGTAGACTAGAAGATAGTGTCAATAAAGTTGCACCGATAATGGAAGCACTGGTAGCTAAAGCCTTTTCGGTATTGTCCATAAAGATATGGTTGCCTTGACGTTCTAGATTGATATGGAATGTTTTATTGCCCCAATGCTTGAGCTCATCAAAAGCAGAACTGACCTGTTGCACCAATAATGGCCAGTCGGCCCACAATTCACTTAATTGGTCTACCAAAAAATACATTAATCCATAAATTACTGCAATCATCAAGATCACGGAAGTTAGTGCGGCAATACTTCTTTTAAATTTAAACCTACGTTCCAAAAAGCTCGAAAATGGCAGCAATAGAAAGGCCATCAACAAGGAGAAGAGCAATGGAGATAACAAGCTTTTACCCAAAATGGCCAAATAACCCAACATAATGATGGATAGAAGTACCAAAGCTAGCTTCGCAATAAAAGGCAGTGATATTTGTTTCATGATAGATATTTTAAATAAAGATAAAAGAATTATAGTTTACTAGTTCATTGGTTCATTTGTCATTGGTATTGAAAACTAAAACTAACAACTAGTTAGTTGTTCATTGGTTCATTTGTCATTGGTATTGAAAACTGGCCAATTGTTCATTAGTCATTGGTACTGATAACTAACAACTAATAACTAACAACGGACTCTTTAACCGCTCTTAACATCTCTCTTTTCCCTGGTGCTCCAGGTAGTTTTTCTATTTTAAATCCACAGGCCTTAACCGCCCTTTTTAAATTTCCGGTAATGGCATAACTTACAAATACTCCACCTTCTTTGATAAAACTGCAGGCATGGGCAATCATTTCGTTGGTCCACATTTCAGGTTGGTGCTGCACAGAAAAGGCATCGAAATACAATACATCAAAAAGAGCTTCCGTTTTAAAATCCGCCAGTGTGGTATGGGCAATCTCAAGTTCACAAAGTGGAGATAAAATCTGTTTTTTTGTCAAAGTAGCTTCGTACTGCGCCATAAAACTTTCCCAAACCTTTGGTGGTACATATTCTTCGTAATTTGTTTGCCCAATGGTTTCTTGGGGAAGTGGAAAGGCCTCAATTCCGGTATAGTTCAATCTGATATTTTCAGCTTCGCAATGCGCATAACTTAAAATGAAATTTAAGCCAGTGCCAAAACCGACTTCCAATACGCTGATTTCTTTTTCTGTTGTTTGATCGATGGCAAATTTCAATCCTGCGTCCAAAAATACATGCCTGCTTTCTTGTAAGGCGCCGTGCGATGAATGGTAATGCTCTCCAATGGTCTGGTTGTATAAAGTATTTGAACCGTCGGCTGTTTGCGTAAGAATATTCATGCCGTAAAATTAAAGCATTAAACTTGCATTTGTATTTTATCTTTGTGTCTTCATCTTGTTAATTATGGATATCGAGAGTTTTAGAGAATATTGTCTGGGTTTGCCAGGCACCACCGAAGGGATGAAGTGGGAACACCTTTGTTTTATGATTGAAGAAAAGCTGTTCATCATCATTGCCATTGACGAAGGAAACAGCTTTTCTACAAAATGTACACCTGAAGAATTTGATGAACTAACAGCTAGGGATGGCATTAGTCAAGCCCCACATATGGCCAAAAAACAATGGGTAAAGATTGAAAACCTAGACGTATTAAGTATAGCAGAACTGAAAAAGAGAGTAGAAACTTCTAGGGCATTGGTATTGGCCAAACTGCCGAAAAAGGTGCAGGAAAAGTACCGTTAAGACTTGAACTCGAGTTTTTGTTGCTCTAGGGTTACCTGAAAATCAAGTAAGTCCTTTTTTGCATAAAAATAACCCATTGCTAATATGTGTTGGTAATTTCTTAATGCGGTGAACAAAATGTTCAAAATTTTATCATTGTATTCATTAGTGAATTTCCAAAAATATTCTAAGTCCTTAGCCATATACTTTTCAAAATCGGCTCTCATTTCTGACGTAATGGCCCTTTGGTAAATCTCTTCCCCCAAAAGAAATGCAATTTCCTCTTTAAATCGGTCTTCTTTTGGCTTTATCTTAATAAAATTATCTATGATTTTACTAAAAGGGGTTGTTTGACTAACGAATGTCAAGTCATTATTGAGTTCTATATAATGCTGTATTTTTTGAATATACTGTTCATCAACTGTCGTTAGTTTTTTATAATGAACTAACAATTCTTCTTCTCTTCCTAGTTTTTTAGCAATAAAATAAAAATAGTTTAAAATCTCACAGTCATTTTTGGCTATTGTATTTTTTATCGTTACAACCTCAGCTTCCAGTTTAACAATCAATACCTGAGCATCTTTGATATTGTATTTTTCACCATCATAATCGAATGTTTTAATTTCATCATTTTCGGATAGCTGGCTTAGTAGTGAAATATCATTTTCTAATGCTATGAGATTGTAGACCATATCAACTTTATCATTGTTGAAAAAGAAAGAAGCATCTACATCTTGATAAATTGTCTGCTCATCAATGTCGGTATCAATATTATAAATCGGATTTTTATTGTCATAATAAGCATTATATAGGTTGTTAAAAGAATTTGAAATATAATCTTTAGTGAAATCTTTAAAGAAATCAACATCATCTATTAAACTTGGGGATGTTTTATATTCTACATTAGTAAATAGGGTATCTGTTATTTGGGAGTTCAATGATTCAAAATCATTAAATAATGTAATCGCAAGAGAAAAATTTTCATTGTTAGTTTCCTTATTGATTCTTTCCAGTTCTTTAACTCTATTAGCAGTACTCGGATGAGACGACCATTGGTCTTTAATGAATAATTTCGATTTATTGTATCTGCTTAAATTTGATAAGGGTACCTGAGGTAAATCATTCTCAATTTTTAATCTTCCTTCTTGTGCATAAAAATTCATGACCAAATGTTGTTGAGAATAAATGTTCTTTGTTCTAATGGCATCAGGAATTTTATTGTTGTAATAGTTAATTACAGTGTCAAAGGAATAGTTAGCTAAATCGAGCCTTAATAGTGAATTGATCAAAGGTTTTGAGCCTGCAACTTTTGCTGCAACGGCATCTGCATGAAACTCCATTTCCCGCGATAAGGCCATGTAGTTAAGATTGATTACGTCATAAGCCTGTTTTAAAACCCATTGAATTCCTTTGTTGATTAACAAAGCAAGATTTACAAACAACGAGAAATAGCCATTGATATTTGAAAGTTTGTCTGTCAGTTTTTGATAAGAATCATTTTCGTAAAGCATGTTATAGATTACTTTGTTTACATTGTAGACATAACTTCCAACTTTCATGGTCTTTTGCGAAAAATGACCAAATTCATGTGCCAATATTGCTTTAAATTCGGTTATTGAAATAGTATTGACCAAGCCTAAACCAATCTGTAGGTTTTTTTTAACTGGCAAGAACATGCTCCAAAAACTAGAATCATAAAATACAGAAGCATTTACTTCGGTAGATAAATAAATTTTTTTCGGAAAATTTGTATTGGTTTCTTTTGCAATCTCTGTTATAAATTCAAACAGTTTAGGTTGTTTCTTTCTTGTTAGTTCTGTTAAATGGTTTCTGTCAATTTTATTTACAGTAAATATAAACTTGATTAAAAAAGCCAAAATCAAGAATCCAAAGCAAATAAGTGCTGCGCCTAATATTAATATAATTGAATGTCCGCCTAAAATTAAAATAGCACCCAAATATCCACAGATTAATGTTAAACCTATAGCCATTGCAATTAAGAATAAATACAATAGCGTAAAAAGTAAAATAGAGAAAATGGCTTTAGTAGCCATTTTTTTAAAATTGGCAGAAACTTTAACAGAATTTATAGACATATAAAAGACTACTGTATAATTATTCTTTAAACGAAAAGAATAGTTTCAAATCTATTGGTAATCAAATCCATTTCCAAATGATTTCTAAATAAAAAAGCCATCCTAATCCGGATGGCTTTTTTTATGAGTTGATGTTTACCACAACCTAATTCGGTCTTCAGGTTTCTTATAGAGTTTGTCGCCAGGTTTCACGTCAAAGGCCTGGTACCAGGCATCCATATTTACCGGAGCGCCAATGGTTCTGTAAGGACCAGGAGAGTGTGAGTCTGTTTTGATCAATTGAGCTGCAGCTTCTGGTAAAATATTACCTCTCCAAACTTGTGCCCAGGATAAGAAGAAACGTTGGTCAGGTGTAAAACCGTCTATCTTCTCATTGCTTTGACCTTGTTTAGTCATCTTAAAGGCAGTATAAGCAGCATTCAATCCACCTAGATCGCCAATATTTTCGCCCATGGTCAACTTACCCAATACGTGGATGGTATCAACAACGGTATAAGCACTGAACTGTTCGCCCAAGGCCTTTGTTTTATCATTAAATTTAGCGCGGTCTTCATCTGTCCACCAATTTTTAAGGTTGCCATCTTTATCATATTGGCTACCTGTATCGTCAAAACCGTGGCTCATTTCATGACCGATTACGGCACCAATACCACCATAGTTCACGGCATCATCTGCGTTTGGATCAAAGAAAGGAAACTGTAAAATCCCAGCCGGGAAAACAATTTCGTTCATGGTTGGGCTATAAGATGCATTTACAGTTGGAGGTGTCATTCCGAAACGTGTACGGTCTAAAGGTTTTCCTAATCTGCTCACATTTTCGTTATAGTTCCAGATACTGGCATTGCGTAGATTTTGGAAATAAGTTCCTTTGTTGATCTCTAAGCCTGTATAAGTTTGCCATTTGGTAGTATAACCTACTTTTGGTGTAAAAGCATGTAGTTTTTCTAATGCTCTTTTTTTAGTGGCATCGCTCATCCACTCTAAACCATTGATCCTGATTTCGAAAGCCTTGCGTAGGTTAACAATCATTTGATCCATGCGTACTTTTGCATCTGGTTTGAAATATTTGGCTACATACAGTTGACCTAATAGTTCACCTATTGTTCCATCAGTTAATGCAGACATGCGTTGCCAACGTGGTGTTTGTACTTTTTGACCAGTTTGAGCTTGCGTAAATGCAAAGCTTGCGTTAACAAAAGGAGAGCTTAGGTTATTTGCAGAACCTCTTAAGATGTTCCACTCCAAATAGGTCTTCCAATCTGTTAAGGGTACCCTGGTTAACATGCCATCTAAACTTTTAAAGAAAGAGATAGAGTTGACTAAAACTGTATCTTGACCATTGATCTTAAACTTAGGCATCAAGGTTGTCCAGTTAATGTTAGGTGTAACCTTGTTAAATTCAGCAACGGTTAATTTGTTATAAGTTTTATAAGGGTCACGCATTTCAATCCTGCTCATCTGCGCTTCGGCCAATGCTTTTTCTAAATTGAATACGGTGGTTGCCTTTTGTTTGGCCTCAGCTTCGCTACTTCCGGTTAAGGTAAACAATTTTACCATGTAGGTATTGTAAGCAGCTCTGATCCTTTGGCTCTGAGGGTCGTCTTTTAGGTAATAATCTCGGTCGCTTAAAGATGTTCCACCTTGAGAAATGTTAACTACGTATTTGGTTACATTTTTTCTGTCTTGTCCAACACCTAAACCAAATAGGCCACCGCCCACGCCAGAAGTACGCATGTAAGCGATCTGGTCTAATAGCCCTTGTACGCTATTGATTTTTTTACTCTTTCTAGAATCCGCTTTGATTGGTGTATAACCCAATTTTTCGATGGTCAAGCTATCCATCGCTGCTGCATAAAAATCGCCTACGCGTCTGCTTACAGAACCTGCAGGCGCAGTTTTGTCAGCCGCTGCTTTTTCTACCAAGCTTCTTACAGCCTGTGCATTAAACTCGCGAAGTTCGTTAAATGAACCCCAACGTGTTTCTTTGGCAGGTACAGGGTTTTTCTTGATCCATGTTCCACTTGCGTATTGATAAAAATCATCGCCAGGTTTAACGCTCAGGTCCATGTTTGCAGGATCTATATATTTTTTAGGGACGTTTTGCGCATAGGCCGAAAAGCTTCCTGCCATGATACCTAAAATCGCAAAATAATTTTTGAATTGGTTAACTTTCATTAGTTATGATTTGTTTAATAGTGATAATGTCTGCACAGACTGATAAAGAAATTTGATAGGGATGCACTATGCAGATTTCATGCTTTAAAAATATTTAAAGATGAAAATTAAGAAATACCTATTAAACTATAGAAAGTTAATAGAAATATTACTTGTTAAACCAGTAATACAATTTACTCAAACCAATTCTCCGAAAAATACCAACGTTAAATATGGACAACCTGAATGCTTTCATGTTTTACATTTTGTATAAGTATTAACATATTTTAACATATATTATTGTGTCGACACGGATAATTCATAGCAAAAACCATAATTTTGAATAATTCTAAATTACAATGGAAAAAGAAAAACATTCGCATGTAGCTCAAGAAGATGGGTGCTGTAGCCATAACCACGGCCATCAGCATGGTAGTGGCGATGACCATGATCACGACCATGGCGATGCATCGTCATTTAAAACCTACCTCCCTGCTGCTTTTAGCTTGGTTTTATTATTAGCTGGTATTGCATTAGATTATTTGAAGATCGAATTCTTTGTCAACTATATCCGCATGGGATGGTATGTGCTGGCTTATGTTCCAGTAGCCTATCCTGTGATCAAAGAAGCGGGAGCAACCATTGCCAAGGGCGAAATATTTACAGAATTTTTATTGATGGCTTTGGCTACCATTGGCGCATTAGCCTTGGGAGAATATCCTGAAGCGGTTGCGGTAATGCTGTTCTATACCGTTGGCGAACTTTTTCAGGGCGCTGCAGTGGCTGGAGCAAAACGAAATATCAAAGCCTTATTGGATGTGCGACCAGATGTAGCGAGTGTACTTAGAAATGAAAAATTTGAAACCGTAAAACCAGAAACGGTAGCTATAGGAGAGACCATTCAGTTAAAAGCTGGCGAAAAGGCCCCTTTAGATGGAGAATTGTTGAGCGAAAGTGCCAGTTTCAATACGGCCGCATTAACAGGCGAAAGTACGCCAAGGACCATCCGTAAGGGTGAAGCGGTACTGGCTGGAATGTTAAATCTTGATCAGGTAGTTACCTTAAAAGTAAGCAAGAAATTTGCTGATAGTGCACTATCTCGAATTTTGGAAATGGTACAATCGGCTACTTCGCGTAAGGCGAAAACCGAGTTGTTCATCAGGAAATTTGCAAAGATTTATACCCCAATTGTATTTTTTCTAGCTGTTGCTTTAGTTATCCTACCTTATTTTATCGTAGCTGATTACCAATTCCAGACCTGGTTATATCGAGCCTTGGTTTTCTTGGTGATTTCTTGCCCATGTGCCTTGGTTATTTCTATTCCATTAGGCTATTTTGGCGGAATTGGAGCTGCCTCAGCCAATGGAATCTTATTTAAAGGTTCTAACTTTTTAGATGTAATCACCCAAGTCAATACGGTTGTGATGGATAAAACCGGAACATTGACTCATGGTGTATTCAAAGTTAAACAGATCCAAAGCGAAATAGACGAAGCTAAATTTATGGCTTTGTTGGCGGCCATAGAAAGTCAATCTACACATCCCATAGCAAAGGCCATCGTTAACCATTATGGAGACGAAAAGCTTTTAGACGTTACGGAGGTTAAAGAAATTGCTGGACATGGCTTAACGGCTGTAATTGCAAACCAGAAAGTAGCTGCAGGTAATGCCAAATTGTTTAAGAAAGCCAATATTGCTTATCCTACAACCATTGATGAACAAGTAGAAACCATTGTATTGTTGGCAGTTGATGATCAATATGCAGGTTACGTGATCATTGCCGATGAGGTTAAGGCAGATGCCAAACAGGCCGTAACGGACCTCCATGCCAACGGCATCACACAAGTAATAATGTTGAGTGGTGATAAAACTGCCATTACAGCAAAGCTGGCCAAAGAACTGAACATTGATCAAGCCTATGGTGATCTTTTGCCTGAAGATAAAGTTGCCCGATTGGAAAACATCAAAAAGGATAAAAATGCCATCGTCGCTTTTGTGGGTGATGGGATTAACGATGCGCCTGTACTGGCCTTAAGCGACCTAGGCATGGCCATGGGGGCCATGGGCAGCGATGTTGCGATTGAAACAGCCGATGTGGTGATCCAGAACGACCAACCAAGTAGAATTGTAACGGCCATTAAAATAGGTAAGGCTACTAAAAAGGTTGTTTACCAAAACATCAGTTTGGCCTTTGGGGTAAAAGCCATCGTTTTGATCTTAGGGGCGGGTGGTTTGGCCACCATGTGGGAAGCTGTTTTTGCCGATGTGGGTGTGGCGTTTTTAGCCATCCTAAATGCAATCAGAATCCAACGAATGAAATTTTAATATCCCGCTAAAAATGAGTATATTAGTGGTATGGCGGCCGAAACTCCCTATAAAGATTTAACTGATGAGAAAGTCTATCTCCTCCATGATATCGACGAATCTCGAACTTATAGTTATGCCCATTATTTAAACTGGCTTTTTGAAGAAAGAGTAGAATTAATTAAAGGGAAAATCTTTAAAATGAGCCCTGTGCCATCTAGGTTTCATCAAGAAGTTTTTGGAACAATTTTCATGGCGCTTGGTAATTTTTTAAAAAACAAACCCTGCAAAGTTTATGGTGCACCATTTGATGTCCGCTTTCCAAAAGAGAGCAAAGCCGACAAAGATGTGTTCACCGTTCTACAGCCAGATATCTGTGTGGTTTGTGATCTAACCAAACTCGATGCTCGAGGATGCATTGGCGCTCCAGATCTGGTCGTTGAAGTTTTATCTCCGGGCAATAACAAAAAAGAACTGCTTCATAAATACAAGATCTACCAAGAATTTGGGGTAAAAGAGTATTGGGTAGTTAGCCAAAGCGACCAAACCATACTGATCTTATACCCTTGACGATATAGGTAGGTTTCAGCCTTCTAAGCTTTTTACTTTAAGTGAGCAGATTACGTCTTCGGTTTTACCCGGCTTTGTATTGAACCTTGATGATGTTTTTGAAGAGATGTAATCTTTTCCTTTAAATAGCTGTCTTTTTTTCTTTGGCCCCCATCATCAAGAGCCACAAGCAGGTCCCTATTTCGCCCAAACTTGCAGGGAGCCTTACATAAGAAGAAATACCCAGTTCGCTGTAGCCTGTCCATAGCGAATTGCCCAAGAAGTTTAACAGGTAACCGAAACAACCTGCCATTAACAGTACGCCCAAAAATTTTGGAAGAAAACCTGATCCTGAATATCAGATAACCCAAAGGAAATAACCAAAGCCCCCAAAATATCTGAACAATTAAAATCCCTGAATTATAAAGATCCAAATAAAACATCACTTGCGTATGCATTTGGTCAATTGCTAACCCTTTAAGTGTTGTAGAACTGCTAATGAGCGAAAGCACTGCAAATTTGTTGATCATGTTGGCAAAGGAAATAGGTACACTTACAATTGCCAGAATGACCATTACTTTGGCATGGGTTTTATTGACCGATTTGAGCAATTGGTACAATACAATTGGTAAAAACAAAAAGAAGGTATAACAGACCAAACTGCTTACGATACCAAGTCTAAACAATAGCTCGTTGCTTGTAATATTGTTAACGGTTTGTGCCGCATCGTTCCATACGATGAGTTTTGAAGGAACATAAGCTAGACTAAACATGCCAGTTACCACCACCACTAGGTAGAGTAGACCTGCTATTCGTGCTGTTTTTTTATTAGAGTACATTTTTATCTTTTTTGATGAGCTGTTGATGGATAGTTTTTTTAGTGTCCGCCTTTTTCTTGTGGCCAGTTCCAAGCCCGCCAAGCAATAACGCTGGTTAGGATAATTTCTACGCAGGCCAGATAAACATAGAATATTTTCCACTCGCTGATTGATTTTGTGATGATCAGCGCCATGATCAACGTAAATAAAATGCCCGCAACTACGTTGGCCCAACGGTTGAGCTGGGGTTTAAACACTAAGGATAAGAAGATATCAGGCTCGGGATGGTCATCATGATGGCAAACGAAAGCAAGGCGTAAGGAGTGGTGGTACCTACACCAGAACTTCCTTCCATTAAACCTTGGATACGACCGGGAACAAACAAGGAGAAAAAATCTCCATACACATAACAGAACATTAGGGCTGTCCATAATGCAGCCAATTGAAGCTTGATATTGATCGTAAAATCTTGAAGCTTGCTTTTTTTGGTTTGGTTTGAAAGCATTTTTTTTAGGGTTAGATCAGTTAATTTGTTGGTTGGTATAGGCGTGGTTCGCCATTTTTAGATGCTACTTTAAGCTTAAAGTTACAACGGGGTACGCTAGGATAATTGTTTATTTAACCAATTGCCTTACAAATGTTTACCTGTGATATTTGTAGGCATTTTTGATGGTAACTATGGTTCTTTAAATAAGGTACTGTACCCTGCAAACTAAACCCGAACGCAACGAAAATCCTTTTGCGGCTTGGCTTGGGCATTTGGACAGGGTGCCCGCAAAAGATTGTAATGGAGTGCGGGACCAACACCTGATCAACGCACTGTCTCTGCTTTTCAAATTTTTAGGCTTTAAGTTTTGCGCCTAAAAACGTATTTTTACCAGCTAAATTCGACACCAAAATATAAATGAGCATATCTACTAAATACAATCCTGCAGAAACCGAAGATAAATGGTATAGTTACTGGCTTGAGAAGAAATTCTTTCACTCTGAGCCAGATGAGCGTGAGCCTTATACAATTGTAATTCCACCGCCAAACGTAACTGGGGTATTGCACATGGGGCACATGTTAAACAACACCATTCAGGATGTATTGATCCGTAAGGCCCGTATGCAAGGTAAAAACGCTTGTTGGGTACCTGGAACAGACCATGCTTCTATTGCTACCGAAGCAAAGGTGGTGGCGATGCTAAAAGAAAGAGGAATCAATAAAAAAGACATTTCTCGTGAAGAGTTTTTGAAATATGCCTGGGAGTGGAAAGAGAAATACGGTGGTATTATTTTAGACCAATTAAAGAAATTGGGTGCAAGCTGCGATTGGGACAGGACACGTTTTACCATGGAAGACGATCTTTCTGAAGCGGTGATCGACAGTTTTATCCATTTGTACAAAAAAGGATGGACTCTATCGTGGAATCAGAATGGTAAACTGGGATCCTGCTGGTAAAACAGCAGTTTCTGATGAGGAAGTCAATCCGCAAAGAAGTAAACCAAAAGTTATACTATATCAAATATCGGATTGCAGGAACAGACCAATCGGCATTAACAGCTGAAAATTCATTGACGATTGCTACCACACGTCCAGAAACCATTATGGCCGATGCAGCCATCTGTATCAACCCTAATGATGAACGGTTTACACACCTAAAAGGCAAAAAAGTATTTGTGCCTTTGGTTAATCACGAAATTCCGGTTATTGAAGACGAATATGTAGATATTGAATTTGGTACAGGTTGTTTAAAAGTGACCCCTGCACATGATCTAAATGATTATGAATTGGGTGTAAAACATCATTTACCAGTAACCGATATCTTAAATGATGATGGTACCTTAAATGAGTTGGCTGTTATTTTGGTTGGCGAGGACAGGTTTGTTGCCCGTAAAAAAATTGCCAAAATGTTGGATGAGGCTGGTCATTTAGAAAAAGTAGAAGACTATAAATCGCAAGTTGGTTTCTCTGAGCGTACAGATGCGGCAATTGAGCCTAAATTATCAATGCAGTGGTTTGTGAAAATGAAAGAGATGGCACAACCAGCATTGGATGATGTGCTGAACGGCGAAGTAAACCTAATCCCAAATAAGTTCGAGAATACTTATCGTCATTGGATGGAGAATGTTCGCGACTGGAATATCTCTCGCCAATTGTGGTGGGGGCAACAAATCCCTGCTTGGTACGATGCCAAAGGAAATTGGGTAGTGGCCAAAACCAAAGACGAAGCTTTAGAGGAGTTCTGGAAAAAGAAACACTTGGAAGAGGATTGTGCCGAAGCTGATAAAGCTGGATTTAAAAACCAATTGGCACCTTTTGTAAAACAGGATGAAGATGTAATGGACACTTGGTTCTCTTCGTGGTTGTGGCCAATTTCTGTTTTTGATGGTTTTAAAAATCCAGACAATAAAGACATCAATTATTATTATCCTACCAATGATCTGGTAACGGCTCCAGAGATCTTGTTCTTTTGGGTAGCCAGGATGATCATGGCCGGACATGAGTTTAGAGGTCAAAAGCCTTTTAACAATGTGTATTTAACAGGATCGTTCGTGATAAATTAGGCAGAAAGATGTCTAAATCGTTGGGTAATTCTCCTGATCCCATTGGGCTGATCGAGAAATATGGTGCTGATGGGGTAAGAGTAGGGATGTTGATGTCGTCGCCAGCTGGGAACGATTTGATGTTTGATGAATCGTATTGTGAGCAAGGTAGAAACTTTGCCAATAAAATATGGAATGCCTTCCGTTTGGTTAAAGGCTGGGAAGTGGATGAAAATCTGGAAAACCCTAACCAACAAGCCATTGCTTGGTTCGAAAACCGCTTTAGCGAAACTTTAGCTGAGATTGAGGCCAACTTTAAGCAATATCGTTTATCTGAAGCCTTAATGGCTACCTATAAATTGGTTTGGGACGATTTCTGTGCCTGGTACCTAGAAATGGTTAAGCCTGCTTATCAACAACCCATTGATGCGGCAACCAAAAAAATAAGCATCCATTATTTCGAGCAGATCTTAAAACTGTTGCATCCTTTTATGCCTTTCTTAACAGAAGAGCTATATCACGATGAACTGTTTGGCGAAAGAAATGAAATGGATTGTTGTATTGTAGCCCAATATCCAACAATTGGAGCGATAGATGAAAAATTATTGAAAGATGCAGAACTGATCAAAGAGTTGATTTCGGAAATCAGGAATGTAAGAAATACACGTCAGATCTCGCCAAAAGATGCCCTGCCATTAAGCATTAAATCTAACTCAGACCTAGATTATGAGCAATGGATCAATATTGTATTTAAGCTGGCCAACATCAGCGAGGTAGCCTTGGTTAATGATAAAATCCCTGGCGCAGCCAGTTTTATGGTAGGTAAGGACGAATTTTTTATCGTGTTGAACGAAAATGTAGATTTGGATGCAGAAAAAGAGCGTTTAACCAAAGAATTGGAATACCTACAGGGTTTCTTGAAATCTGTTGATGCCAAATTGAGCAATGAACGTTTTGTACAAAATGCAAAACCAGAGATGATCACCAACGAGCGCAATAAAAAGGCGGATGCGGAATCTAAAATCAAGATGATTACCGAGAGTTTAGCCCTATTAGGATAGCCATGAAGATTTTTAAAGCCTTTTTGTTTCTGACCGTTGTAATGCTTGCTGCTTGCAGCAATAATGAGAAAAAGGAAGCCGAAGCGCAAGATACCTTAACTGAAGAAGTAGATACGGCAATCCATGCGCCAACTGTAGATTCGAGTGTTGTAACAACTAAAACAACTACTGGTTTATTGGCCAACCCGAATGCTATTTTGGTCAGCTGTGATGCCGTTGGTAAGATCAATATTGGTGATACCTATCAGGATGTTGAACGTAAAGCAGGGAAAGCAAACCTAAAACAGGATTCTGTTTTTGTAAAAGGCGTTTTTCAACATACTTTTGCCACCAAAGTATGGAAAGGTACAGCCGGTGAAATTACAATCAATTGGCAAGAAAGTGAACAGCCTTACAAAACCATCCAAAATATCATCATTGATGTGGCAGGTTCGACCTATGTTACCCAAAACGGGATCAAATTAGGCAGTCCAATGTCTTTGGTCAATAAATTAAATGGAAAGTCATTTATGTTGATTGGTTTCTCAGGACAAAATGCAGGAACTTTGATGAATTTTAATGGAGGAAACCTCCTTACGCAAATTCCATGCATCAGGGCCGTTTTCGAATTGCCGAAAATGAAATCCTATCCAAAAGAAGTATCTGAAATCTTAACACCTAATATTGTGCAATCAAACCACGTGGCCTTTAAGATCTACGACCCCGTAGTTAAAAAACTGATCATTAATTCCAAACGATAATACCATGAAGAAACTTGCATTTTTATTTTTAGCGATCGCCTTTGCCTCTTGTTCAAACGAAAAACCTAAGGAAGTAAGTACAGGTATCTTTTTGGAAGATCAATTGAAAGATTTTATTGCCTCAAATCCTGATTGGACAAAAGACGAGGCCAAGGAAAAAGAGATCACTGAAAAATTCAAGCACAAAATGATCAATTTGAGCAACGAAGCAGATTTTCTGAAAGATATGCCTTTGAAACTCGAAGCCGTTAAGGATACGGTCATCAACGAACAAGAAACAAAAATGGCAATCTTTAAAGCTTATGGAGATACCAGCAGAAACAAAAGTTCGTTGTTAAATTATATGCAGTTACAGGTTTCTGGCATCGTTTCGGATGCGCAATTGGCAAAACTTCCGGTTCAGAAAAACTATATCATAACCGGTACGCTTTACAAACAGGGTAAAAGGGCCGATGTGAAGTTTATCCACGTAGCAGATTTTAATGGTTACGATCTGGGCAAATATACTTTTCTGATTACAGGTTTTAAACCATTGTAATTACCTACAATTCTTTATAGTTAGGCAAATTCTCTACAAAGACAAATTGTTCTGCCTGATGATTTATACTCGCATAACAATGCATAAGTCCATTGGTTACCACTAGCCATTTGGTTTTATGGACAGAATTGTACCTTGCTGCTTGATCAAATACCGATTGGTTGATTTTTACGGCAGGAGCTTTGCACTCTATCACCATCATTCTTTCACCTTGGGTATTGAAGATCACTACATCCGTTCTTTTTTGAAGTTTGTTGAGGTTCAGTCCACCCTCAATTTGGATCAGCGATTTCGGAAATTTCTTTTCAAGGATCAAGTATTGGATAAAATGTTGCCTTACCCATTCTTCGGGAGTCAGTACCAGGTGTTTTTTGCGGATTTCGTCGAATATAAAATACTGGTCGCCCTTTTGTGTAATTTTAAAAGGATACGTAGGTAAGTTTAAAGCGGTGGGTTCAAATGCCATTTGTGCAAAAATAACCTTTAATATTTAGTTTTTAGCCGTTACATTTGGATAATTATATGAGCGCTGTAGAGATAATAAAAGATTTAAAGGCCAGAAAGTTTAAACCCTTGTATTTGTTGCAGGGCGAAGAACCTTATTACATTGATCAAGTGGTTGATTACATGGAAAACCATGTGCTTAACGATGGTGAAAAAGGATTTAACCAAACTGTTTTGTACGGTAAGGATACAGATATGGCCACTATCCTCAATGCGGCCAAGCGCTACCCGATGATGTCGGAATACCAACTGATCGTAGTGAAAGAGGCGCAGGATCTGAAATGGGCAAAAGAAACAGAAGGAAGTAGTAAAGATGCCGAGGTGGTACTGAATTATTTCGAGAAACCTTTACCCAGCACCATTTTGGTATTGGCCTATAAATATGCAAACTTCGATAAGCGCAAAAAATCTATAAGGCCATTTCCAATAATGGAGTAGTATTTCAATCGGATCCGGTAAGGGATTATAAATTGATGCCTTGGATCGAAGAGCACATCAAAGAAAAAGGCTATAAGATTGCCCCACAAGCTGCAGCCCTAATGGCAGAGTATCTGGGTACAGATCTTTCTAAAATTGCCAATGAAGTAGAAAAACTTTGTTTGAACATCAGTAAGGATACAGTCATCCAAACGGATCATATCCAGAAAAATATAGGAATCAGTAAGGAATACAATGTATTTGAACTGCAAAAGGCATTGGCTACCAGAAATATATTAAAGTGTAACCAGATCATCAACTACTTTGCAGATAACCCAAAAGCTAACCCCATGGTAATGGTTATGGCTAATCTAAATTCTTATTTTACCAAGATCTTAAAATATCATTACCTGCCCAATAAAAACGATGCAGCCAAAGAGCTTGGCGTAAGTCCGTATTTTATCAAAGATTACGAAACCGCAGCCAGAACTTTTAGTGATGCAAAGACCTTTGATATCATCAGTTTATTACGAGAGTATCAATCTAAAAAGCAAAGGTTTAGATAGTACTGGCAATACAACGGATGGCGAATTATTAAAGGAAATGTTGTTTAAAATGATCCATTAAATTTTCAGAATACAGTTATATGTAAGTTATTGTTTGGTTTTTTTTTGTTTGTAACTACAAAGTTATGCGCCATAGCCCTTTTTTTGTAGTCTCTACTTATATATTTACTCAACAATTAACTTATAATGTTCATGAAAAAAAAATTACTAACCATTTTACTTGCTGCAGGTGCGATTACAATAGCACAAGCGCAAGTTAGACCAGGTGGGGGAGCAGCAGCGGCGGATACGACGAGGAGAGCTCCTGGTGCTGCTGTAGGAGGCCCAAGAGCCCAGCCTAGACCATACGCCCAAGTTATTACTGATAAGGCAGTAACGCACAGAGGGATGATCACTACCCATAAATTAGACGACAAATTTTTCTTCGAAATTGCTGATACCACTTTAGGAAGAGACATTTTGGTGGTAAGTCGTATCTCTAAATCTGGTGCAGATGTACGTGCTGCACAAGGTTACGCAGGTGATCAGATTGGTAGTTCTGTGATCCGTTTCGAAAAAGGACCAAACAACCGTATTTTTATGCGTAAGGTAAGTTACAGAACTTACAGTCCTGATAGTACAGCTTCAATGTACCAATCGTTAAAAAACTCAAATATCCAAGCTATTGCTGCTTCATTTAACATTGCAGCTTATACTACAGATAAACAGGGAAGTGTGATCGACATGACCGACTATATCAATAGCGATAACGATATTTTTTACTTCAGTTCTCCTGCTGCTAAAACCCGTTTCAGATTGGGTAACCAATTGGCGGATCGTAGCTACATTACCAGTGTTAGAAGTTTCCCTACCAACGTAGAGATTACCTCGGTTAAAACGTATAGCTTATCAGCTGCAGCTGCTTCTCCATTTGGTGGCGCACCTGCTGGTGGTGGCGGTGGTGGTTCTACGGGTTCTGCAACTGTCGAGTTAAACGCATCGTTGGTTATTTTACCTAAAGTGCCAATGAAAGCACGTTATTTTGATCCACGTGTAGGTTATTTTGCAGTTGGTTATACCGATTTCGATCTTAACCCACAAGGTGTAAAAGAAATCGAATTGGTAAAAAGATGGCGTTTAGAGCCAAAACCACAAGATTTGGCTAAATACAAACGTGGTGAATTGGTAGAGCCTCAAAAACCGATCATTTTTTATATCGATCCAGCGACCCCTAAAAAATGGGTTCCATATTTAAAAGCAGGTGTTGACGATTGGGCAAAAGCTTTTGAAAAAGCAGGTTTCAAAAATGCGGTAATGGCTAAAGAAGCACCTACAAAAGCACAAGATTCAACTTGGAGCTTAGATGATGCTCGTCACTCGGCTATTGTTTATAAACCATCAGAAATTGCTAACGCAAGTGGTCCAAGTATCTCAGAATCACGTAGTGGCGAGATTGATGGAAAGCCATATCAACTGGTTCCACAATGTACAAAAGTTAGTACACGATTGGTACATGATCCAAACTGCTGCTGTAGATCCAAGAGCACGTAAAATGACTTTCAGCGATGAGTTGATGGGTGATTTGATCCGTTTTGTATCTTCTCACGAGGTTGGTCACACTTTAGGTCTTCGTCACAATTATGGTTCAAGTTCTACTGTTCCTGTAGAAAATCTACGCAACAAAAAATGGGTTGAAGAAAACGGACACACACCATCTATTATGGATTATGCCCGCTTTAACTACGTAGCACAACCAGAAGATAACATCTCTTCTAAAGGTTTATATCCTCGTATTGGTGACTATGATAAATGGGCAATCGAGTGGGGATACAGATACTTCCCAGATAGCAAAACTGTTGAATCTGATATGAAGATATTGGATAAAATGACTTTAGAGTCGGCTAAAAACAGACGTTTATGGTTCGGTACTGAAACCAACTCTGATGATCCACATTCACAAAATGAAGATTTGAGTGATAACGCAATGAAAGCAAGTGAGTATGGTATCAAAAACTTAAAAGTGATCTTGACCAACTTGCCAGTTTGGACTAAAGAACCAGGTGAAGGTTATGACAACTTGAACAACATGTACGGTCAATTGACTACTCAATTTGGTCGTTATATGGGCCATGTAACCAAAAACATTGGTGGTATCTACGAAAACCCTAAAACAGTAGACCAAGCAGGTCCTATTTATGAGCGTACTCCAGCGGCTACCCAAAAAGAAGCAATGGATTTCTTAAACAAACAATTGTTCACTACGCCTAAATGGTTGATCAACCAACCAATTTTGGATAACATTGATCAAAATCCATTAGAAGTTATTTCTAGATTACAAGGAAGTACTTTAAGCCGTTTATTGAGCAACAATACCTTAGGTAAATTGGTAGCTGCAGAAGCAACTGATGGTGCTACAGCTTATAAGATCTCTGATCTTTTCACTGACCTAAATGGTGCGATATTTACAGAACTAGGTTCAGGTTCGGCAATTGATGTATATCGTCGTAACTTACAAAAAGCTTACGTAGAAAGATTGATTTCAATCGTTAAGCCAGCTCCAGCTCCAGCAGCAGCTGCCATTCCAGGCGGTGGCGGTAGAGGCGGTGCAGGTGGTGCTAGCGGTTTAAGTGCTGCACAAAGTGATGTACTTTCGGTAGTTAAAGGACAATTGCGTCAATTACAAGATAAAGTTAAGTCTGCGTCTAACGGCCAGTCAGATTCATTGAGCAAATATCATTTGTTAGATCTTTCTGATCGTATCGAAGCTGCTTTAGATAGCAAAAAATAAGCTAGACTTAATTCATTAAATTTCTTTTTTAGGCGCCCCGAAATATCGGGGCCTCTTTTTTTGCGCCATTTTAGCAGGTGTATCAAATATTATTTACGTCGCTTATTATTTACTAGGCAAAGGCCTTAAAAATTAATATCTTTGCGCAAAATAGCAAACAATAATTAAGCCTTTTGATATGGCTTAAACAAGCATAATTTAAAAGAAACATGGCATTACAATGTGGTATAGTTGGGTTACCCAACGTTGGTAAATCAACCTTATTTAACTGTTTATCAAACGCAAAAGCACAAGCGGCAAATTTTCCATTCTGTACAATCGAACCAAATATTGGTGTAATTACCGTACCTGATGATCGTTTGACCAAATTGGCTGAGCTTGTAAAGCCCAATAAAGTACAACCAAATACCATCGAGATCGTAGATATTGCAGGTTTGGTAAAAGGTGCCTCTAAAGGAGAGGGTTTAGGTAACCAGTTCTTAGGAAACATTAGAGCTACCAATGCCATTATCCACGTATTGCGTTGTTTTGATGATGGTAATGTAATCCACGTTGATGGTTCTGTGGATCCTATCCGCGATAAAGAGATGATCGATACAGAGCTACAATTGAAAGATCTGGATACGGTAACCAAAAGAATCCAGAAGGTAGAGAAAATGGCTAAAACCGATAAAGATGCCAAAAGAACTTTTGAGATTTTAAGTGTTATTAAAGCCCAATTGGAAACTGGTAATTCTGCCCGTACTGCAGCTGTAGCACTAGAAGATTTTGAGTTTATCCAAGATATGGGCCTGTTGACCCAAAAGCCGGTAATGTACGTTTGTAATGTAGAAGAAGGATCGGTAATCAACGGTAATGCCTACACAGAAAGGGTAAAAGAAGCAGTGAAGAACGAAAATGCAGAAGTGTTGATCATTTCGGCGAAAATAGAATCTGAAATTGCCGAATTGGAATCTTATGAAGAAAGACAAGAGTTTTTAGGAGATCTAGGTTTAACAGAATCGGGTGTAAATAAGTTGATCAGGGCAGCTTATCGCTTATCTGATCTTTACACCTATTTTACTGCAGGTGTACAAGAAGTAAGAGCTTGGACCATTACGAAAGGTTTTACGGCGCCACAAGCAGCAGGTGTGATCCACACAGATTTTGAAAAAGGTTTTATCCGTGCCGAGGTCGATCAAATATAACGACTTTATCACCTTGGGTTCAGAAGCTGCTTGTAAAGAAGCTGGTAAACTGGGCGTAGAAGGTAAAACCTATGTGGTTGAGGATGGAGACATTATGCACTTCCGTTTCAACGTATAATAGATAGTGAAATATCAAAAAAGCCTCTTGGATAATTTTCAAGAGGCTTTTTTGGTTTAATACAGCAGTTGTTATAAAAATATGATCAACAGTTGGATGCTGATCAGTACAATGCCTAAAGAACTGATAAATAAAAGACCGTTAAAAGCACTTACCCTGAATTTGGTGGCAATGGCCGACAATAAGCTAAACAGGAAAAACGAGATCAGTAAATAGGGGATGGCCAACATCCAATAAGTGAGTTGGATCGAGGTGTCAAACAAGTTGACATCTACACCAGAATCCAGATAATTAGCCTTGCCTATATATAAGATCAGGGCGATAACTAAAGCAGGAATAAGAAGAGAGAAGAACGCTACTTTTTTCATTAATATGTCGTTTGTGTTTAAGTTGAAGAAGCCATTGTAAACATTGTATATTACTGTCTGTGAACAGTATGCTTATAATGGTTTATCAGCTAAATATAATACAATACTTCGAATATTAATTGTTTAAACATATAGATTACATCCTATTCCTAATGTCATAATCACAAAATATCTTTATTCCCTAAGGCACAACTAATATCTTTAAAGCAAAATATTGATCAAATGGATATTACCTGCCCAATTTCTGCCGAAAGAGTGAATGAAAATGTAGTGAGAGTGATCGCGATGATGGCTGCATTAATTACCGTTTCTTGTATCTTATCTGGTAATTATTGGGCGATGGTTTTTCTGGCTATAGATTTCGGAACAAGGGCATTTACTTCTGGTCAATGGAGCAGCTTAAGGATGATAGCCCATCAGCTTTCTAAGTTGTTTTCCCTTCCTCAAAAAATGAAAGACTTGGCCCCTAAAAAATTTGCTGCTACCATGGGTTTCGTTTTCTGTCTGTTGATCAGTGCTGTATATCTACTCGATTTCCCTAACCTTGCCATGGCTTTATCAATTTTATTGATTGTCTTCGCTTTGCTAGAAAGTGTGTTCGCTATTTGTGTAGGTTGTTATATCTATTCTTTTTATCATTTACTGACGAAAACAACAGACAATTGATGTTATCTTTTTCTTTCAATGATGGCTTTTAGGCCAGGTTCGCAGGTTAAAAGGTGCCAACCACCAAATACAACAAATACTTTATCTTGTTTATCCAATAAACGATCTATGGTTTGTAGCAGATATTGGTCCCTCATTCTTTCGACTTTCGACCAATCTGCTGGAACTTTCCTTTAGGATCAAATGGATTAGTTGGGGCCAATGTTTCCAGACTAAAAGGCCTATTCAGTAGTTGTTCGTAATTTTTCTTAAAAAAAGCTAAGGATTGCTCTTCCTTGTTCAATTGAACAGCGCCTTTTTTCATAATGTAGTTTTTGATAAAACCATCATACTTTTCTGCTACAGAAATACTATCACTAACATGTGCACCCTTTAATCCCCACATTAAACGTTCGGTTACAATATAGGCTAAAAACTCACCTTTGGTATAATGTGTTAAGAGCGACTTAAATTCTAAGCTATCTTGAATATCGCCATTCACAGTTTTGATTTTAAGGCTATCGGCCAGGGTTTTAACCAAGCCAATTTCTCCATCTTGTAATAGTGCTTCTTTTCTAGAAGTGTATATTTTTTTAGAAAGATCACCACCTTCATTTACACAGACTTCGGGTTTAAAGGCAAAAAATTGTTGTTCAATACCAGCAAACATAGGATTGGTAATGTCGCTATCATCAGTGAGGTGATTTACGCCGCAGAAGATGATTTCCTTCTTTTCATTTTTAAAGGTTAAAACATAAGGATTGGAGGGTAGCCTGCCAGCTGAATCCAATTTGATATCGAGATAACTTACGGTAGGGTAGGTTTTGGTTTCGGTTGTTTGCTGATTCTGTCTGCAACCACAAAATAGAACTGCTGAAAGAAACGTGAAAACTGAGAAGCTAATTATTTTCATTATACTTTGATCTGAATACTAAAATAGCGATTAAAAAGAAATTAGTTAAGCTTTGCTTTTTCGTTTTTTTTGTTCAGTTAAAAAATATTACCCTCCATTTTAATTGATAAAATGAACAGGATTTATATTTTTTAATCTGTTAATTTAGGATAACCTAAAACAAATAGTTAATTGAAAGACTGGAATGTCTGCTCTTAACTGGTGATGTTGTATACCTCAGTTACGGCAATCCAATCAACCTTATTTTATTCACCTATCCTTTTTCGTTTGCTTTTTCAATCGTAAAATAGCAATCAATTACATGAAAACACTAAAGAGAAACAATTTAATGATTTTAACCTTGGTACTTGGTGTAGCAATTATGTTTACCCAGAGTGCTTTTAAATTAAGCAAACCAAGAGCTGAATATAAATACATCAATACGGGTGTACATTATATTAAAGTTGATGATGCGGATTTGAGTGGTTGCTCATGGGTAACCAGCACTTATTATTGTGTGGTGGAAACCAACACAGATATGGGTGCCAGTTTCTCTTTTAGCCAACTGGGTGCCAGCGGTGCACAACCCGTAGCTGGTGCTTCCTTATCAGTTTACGAACAATAGTTATTGATACTTGAAAACATAGGATGATTTATTTGTCCTATGTTTTCTCTGTGCGGATGTGGTCAAAAGGTAGGCGGGTTATTAATTCCTTCAACCACATAGAAACATAGGTCACATAGTCTTTGGCCTATCTATGTTTTTTCTGTGTCTATGTGGTCAAAAGATAGGTGGGTTACTAATTCAACACATAGAAACATAGGTCACATAGTCTTTGGTCTATCTATGTTTTTTCTGTGCCTATGTGGTCAAAAAGATAGGTGGATTATTAATTTAACACATAGGAACATAGGTCACATAGTTTTTGGTCTATCTATGTTTTTTCTGTGCCTATGTGGTCAAAAGATAGGTGGGTTATTAATTCAACACATAGAAATATATGTCACATAGTCTTTGGTCTATCTATGTTTTCTCTGTGCCTATGTGGTCAAAAAGATAGGTGGATTATTAATTTAACACATAGGAACATAGGTCACATAGTTTTTGGTCTATCTATGTTTTTTCTGTGCCTATGTGGTCAAAAGATAGGTGGGTTATTAATTCAACACATAGAAATATAGGTCACATAGTCTTTGGTCTATCTATGTTTTCTCTGTGCCTATGTGGTCAAAAGATAGGTTGGTTATTAATTCAACACATAGAAACATAGGTCACATAGTCTTTGGCCTATCTATGTTTTCTCTGTGCCTATGTGGTCAAAAAGATAGGTGGGTTATTAATTCAACACATAGAAATATAATTCACATAGTCTTTGGTCTATCTATGTTTTGTAGGCGCCTATTTGGTAGAAAGAATAAATATTAAGGTTTGTCTATGCTTTTGCCTTTCATGGCCTGGCCAACAGCCATGTCCATTAAGCGTTCTGCAAAGGGACGTGTAAACTCGTTCAGTTCATCAGCTTTTTTAAGGATACGGTCCTTGTCACCACTGTCTAAGGCATCCTTAAGTTCGGCAATGATCACAATGGTTAAAGTAAGTTCTTGCTCGTTTAAGATGTTGCCATTTTTTTTGATGAACCGCTCTGCGGTATAAACCAATTGCTCTCCTTCACTTTTCGCTTCGATCAACATGCGCTGTTCCACATCACTTTTGGCATTTTCAATACTGTCGATCAACATTTTTTCAACCGTATCATCACTTAAACCATAACTTGGTACAATATCTATTTCTTGCTTTACACCAGAACGCAGTTCGATGGCCTGAACCGTTAAAATCCCATCAGCATTCAGCAAAAAGTTGATGTCTACCTTTGGCAAACCTGCAGGCATGGCCGGAATCCCTTTTAGATCAAACTCTGCCAATTTACGGTTTTCTTTAACCAGGTCGCGTTCGCCTTGGTAAACAGAAATCTTCATGTTTACCTGACCATCAATAGAAGTGGTATACTGGCGACCAGCTTTGGTAGGTACTTTGCTGTTGCGTGCAATGATCACATCCATTAAGCCGCCCATGGTTTCTATACCTAAAGAAAGTGGCGTCACATCCAACAATAAAATATCAGAACGGTTACCTGCCAATATATCGGCTTGTATGGCGGCACCCAAAGCAACAACTTCATCTGGATTGATCTGATCGTGTGGTTGACGGTTAAAAAACGTACTTACTGCTTGTTTTACGTAAGGTGTACGCGTTGATCCACCCACTAAAACTACCTCATCGATTTCGGCAATGCTCAAATTGGCATCAGTTAATGCCTGTTTACAACAGGTTAAGGTTTCGGCAACTTTATCAGCAATCAATTGCTCAAAAGTCTGTTTGTCTAAAGTACACCAGATATCACCTACCTGTTCGTTATATAGATTTTGGGTAGATAATGCTTTTTTAGCAGCTTCTGCTTGTAAACGCAAAGTTTGCATCAAGATATTGTCTTGTGCTACTTTGGCAATGTCGAGTTTGTTTTTTTCTATCCAATAGTTTAAAATGGCCCTATCAAAATCATCGCCACCTAAAAATGTATTGCCATTGGTAGAAAGCACTTCGAAGATCCCATTTTGGATTTGTAAGATCGATACATCAAAAGTACCACCACCAAGATCATAAACGGCTATTGTTTTTTGTTGTGTAGGGTCTAAACCTAAACCATAGGCCAAGCTGGCAGCCGTTGGCTCATTCACAATACGCAGTACATCCAATCCTGCCAGTTTACCAGCATCGCGGGTAGCTTGTCTCTGACTATCATTAAAATAGGCAGGAACCGTAATTACTGCTCTGTTTACAGGTGTTTTCAGTGCATGTTCGGCTCTGGCCTTTAGTTCTTTTAGGATCTCTGCCGAAAGCTCAATAGGTGTATAAAATCTATTTCCGGCTTTGATCTTTACCAAAGCATCGGTATCATCATCAATCACTTTGTAGCTGAAAATATCTTGATGACTGGCTACATCTTTATAAGAACGGCCCAATAAACGCTTTACAGAAAAAATCGTGTTTGCAGGGTCGGTAGTTAAATAGGCTTTGGCCTCGTTGCCAACCTCAGCATCGCCATGTTCATTAAAATGCACTACAGATGGTACCAAAAGCCCTTTGCCAGTATCGTTGATCACTTGTGGGTTTTTATCAGGATTGATAAAAGCAACCAAACTATTGGTAGTGCCTAGATCTATACCAACTATAATTTCTTCTTGTTGTAATGAACCTGTAGCCAGGTTGATGGAGATTTTTGCCATAACAGGGCAAATTTACAATAATGTTATAAGGTTAAAGTCCAAAAGATGTAAAAAGTAGTTGAAAAAGGTAAAATGGAAGATGTAAAATGGAAATCTTAGCCTTTAGTTCATATCTACTCAAATCTTGGTTCGTGTCGACACGAACCAAGGGCAATAAACAAACTCTGGTTATTTATGTTCTTCCAAATCAACTTCCATACTAATTTCTTAATTTTGGGCTTATGTTAGGACTAAAATTATTAACAGACCCACGTTGGGCAGATATTGCCGAATCTAATTTAGAAGAGATTTTAACCGACCATGCCTGGTGCGAACAAAAAGCAGCTACCAATGCCATCAACCTTATTGCCGACAATTGTGAGCATATCGAGCTGGTGCAAGAGCTCACGGTGATTGCATTAGAGGAGATGCAGCATTTTCAACAAGTGGTTGATATCATTAGAGAGCGTGGCTATACTTTAGGTCGTGGCCGGAAGGATGATTACGTAGGACAGTTGATGAAGTTCTGCAAAAAAGACGGGAGCCGAAATACGGCATTTATTGAAAGGTTATTGTTTGCAGCAATGATCGAGGCCCGAAGTTGTGAACGTTTTCGCGTACTTTCGTTAAATATCAAAGATGCTGCTTTGGCAAAATTCTATCACGAACTGATGGTTTCTGAAGCCGGACATTATACTACTTTTTTAAACTTCGCCCGTAAATATACCATTGATGTTGATGTAGATAAACGCTGGAAAGAATGGTTAGCTTTTGAAGGTGAATTGATCCAGACTTTTGGAAAGAAAGAAGCGATACATGGGTAGGTAGTAGTTCATTGGTTCATTCGTCATTAGTTCATTTGTGTAGCTCAAATAGGGAATGATGATAGTTCATTGGTCATTAGTTCATTTGTGTAACCCAGACGGGGAATGGTGATAGTTCACTCGTCATTAGTTCATTTATCTAGCCCAAATAGGGAATGGTGATAGTTCATTTGTCATTAGTTCATTTGCGTTTAGCTAATTTACAATTGAACCGATGAACTAATGAACCAATTCATTCTTATGCAGGTTCCATAGCCAGATTACAATGTTCTGGTAGCTGTTGATGCCACTTTTTTGCTTGTTCAGCTTAAGGAATTTATCAAAGGCAAAACCCATGTAGGCAGACATTTCTCCGTTGTATTTTGCCCAGAACTCGTTTTCTGCTTTGAAATTGGCCAGCACTTTAGGGTCAATCTTATTGAGCATGATCGTATAATCTTCTGGCGATTTTACCCTCACCTCTAGCAAGATGTACCGCAACATGTTATAGTTAACTGAATAGAGGAAATCTGGGTTTTTGCTATTGATGCCTACCAGATAAGCTACCAAATTGGCTTCGTCTTCTCTGGCCACACCCAATTGGTGCGAAATTTCATGGCAGGTTACAAAAGGCAATACCCATGCTGGCATTTTCATGTTCAGGTTGGCCTCGCCACTTAAGGGATTGTAATAACCCTCAATACCGATCTTACTGATGGCCCAACCATTTAACACAGGCTTTACCGATGGGGCATTGTAAGTAAAGAATGGATTTTTTGCTGCCATCCGCTGATAGTCGATCACTGCCTGGGCGCTAAGCGCTTTAATGGTATAACTCAGCTGAGGTGTAGTTTGAGCTTGAAGTGCATTTAACTTTCCAATAAAATAATCGCCCAATAGCACCAATTCTTTAACGCTATACTTTTGGTTACTGATGTTTAATTGCTGGGTAATGCTGGGTCTGGAATAGTTTAAGCCCCAAAGCAATTTAAAACTGATGGATAGGATAAGGATAATGTTAAAAAACTTTAATGGAACAGCCCATCTATCGGCTTTGGTCAACGATTTTCTTTTTTTGAATAACAGCACCAACTTCCTCAATGAAAATAAAATCAGTATCACATATAAAATATCGCCCAATGCAAAAGGAAAAATAGAAGAAATCCATCTTAAAACTGTGGTAACAATAGGGTAGAAGCCATTGGAATAATAGCTAAGTACCAAGTTTGGATACAATTCAAAAATGAACAATAAAATAGTGATTCCAAATATGATGGATGTTTGTACGAGAAGCTTACGGAGTGGTGTTGCTTGCATAATCTGTTGCAACAAACTTAATCGATTTGTTGGGTATGTTTGCCTGATTTCAAATAATAAAAGAAACTTATCTGGTAAAACTCAATCTTTTTCCAAGTTCTCTAGTAACAAACCTTCCATTTTGATAAGCTAGGTTGCCCGAAACAAATGTATGTGTAATGCTGGCTTGGAAAGTATCCCCATCAAAAGGAGACCAGCCACATTTATAGAAGACGTTGATAGGGGTTACTTTAAAAGGATCATTTAAATTAACCAGAACCAGATCCGCCCAATAACCTTCACGGATAAAGCCACGCTGCTCAATGTCGAAACAGATAGCCACATTATGTGCGGTTTTTTCTACAATCTTTTCTAAAGATATTTTGCCTTGTAGGTGCATTTCTAACAAAGCAGGTAAGGCATGTTGTACCAATGGACCACCAGATGGAGCTGAGGCATAAGGTTGTTGTTTCTCTGCCAAAGTATGCGGAGCATGGTCGGTGGCAATTACATCGATATTGTCATTTAAAACACCATTTAAAATACCAGCCTGGTCTGCCGCTGTTTTTACGGCTGGGTTCCATTTAATGAAATTCCCTTTTTTGGCATAATCTGTATCATTGAACCAAAGGTGATGCACACAGGCTTCGGCAGTAATTCTTTTCTGCGCCAAAGGTATGCTGTTGTCGAACAAGGTAATTTCTTTAGCCGTAGAAATATGGAGGATGTGTAGACGTGTTTGGTAACGCTTAGCCAATTCGACTGCCAAGGATGAAGATTTATAACAAGCTTCAGCACTACGAATCAAAGGGTGCATCTCTATGGTCAGGTCTTCACCATATTTGGCTTTAAAAGTGGCCAAATTCTCTCTGATCGTTTGTTCATCTTCACAGTGGGTAGCCACTAAGATCGGTGCTTTGCTAAAGATGTTCTCTAAAGTTTTTTCATTGTCTACCAACATGTTTCCAGTTGAAGAACCCATAAACACCTTAATGCCGCAAACATCCTTTGCATTGGTTTTTAAAACTTCTTCTATGTTGTCGTTACTGGCACCCATATAAAATGAATAATTGGCCAGCGAGGTTTCTGCGGCAATGGCGTATTTATCGGCCAATAACGCTTGGGTTAAAGTGTTGGGTACGGTGTTGGGCATTTCCATAAAAGAGGTAATGCCACCTGCAACGGCTGCCATACTTTCTGTAAAGATATCTGCTTTATGGGTTAGGCCAGGCTCTCTAAAATGGACTTGGTCGTCTATCATGCCTGGTAAAAGGTAAAGTCCTTCGGCATTGATTCTTGTGCCGTTGGAGCTGATAAACCTTCGCCAATTTGCTCAATCCTTCCATTTTTCACCAAAACATCAGCTATAAACTGTTTGCCCTCATTCACTAAAGTAGCGCCTTTGATCAGATAAGTATTCATGGCCATAAAGTTAGTGTTTTAGTAGAAAAAACTGAATAGAAAGTAGAAAGAATGAAGGATGTTGATGATTTGTGGGTTATACTTGGTTCGTGGGACACGAACCAAGGTGAAATGAAAAAATAGTTGCAGAGTGGAAGAAGTATGATCTAAGTTGCAAGAAGTATAGTCTAAGTAGCGAGAAATATAGTCTAAGTTGCAAGAAGTATAGTCTAAGTTGCAAGAAGTATAGTCTAAGTTGCAAGAAGTATAGTCTAAGTAGCGAGAAATATAGTCTAAGTAGCAAGAAGTATAGTCTAAGTAGCAAGAAGTATGGTCTAAGTAGCAAGAAGTATGGTCTGAGTAGCGAGAAATATGGTCTGAGTAGCGAGAAGTATAGTCTAAGTTGCAAGAAGTATGGTCTAAGTAACGAGATATTTCTTGTCATAGGTTCGTGGTGATACGAACCTATGGTGTATGTTAAAGCTTTATCCTTATGCTTTCAAACCCTCAACCTTATTCCGTATCTTTGTGCGCTATGGCAAAATCGTTCGAAGAATTTAATTTAAATAGGCAGATCCTAAACGCAGTTGCCGATGCGGGTTATACAGTTGCAACACCTATTCAGGAAAAAGTAATTGCACCAGTTTTATCTGGTCAGGATATTTGTGGCATTGCAGAAACCGGAACCGGAAAAACAGCTGCTTATGTGCTGCCCATGCTCATGAAGCTAAAGTATGCGCAAGGCGATGCCGCAAGGGCTTTGATCTTGGCACCCACCAGAGAATTGGCCATGCAGATCGCCGAACAGGTAAAGATCTTCTCTGCTTATACGGATCTGCGCTCTGTCGTTATTTTTGGAGGCATAGGTCCAAAAGCACAAAAAGAACAGCTCAAGGCCGGCGTAGACATCATCATCGCCACACCAGGTCGTTTTTTAGATATTTATCTATCAGGAGACATCAACACCAAATACCTACAGTTTTTGGTGTTGGATGAAGCTGATAAAATGATGGACATGGGTTTTATCGGGTCTATCCACCGTATTTTAGAAGTTGTGCCCCGCAAACGTCAGAACCTGCTTTTTTCGGCTACCATGAGCGATTTGGTACAAAAAATTGCCGGTGATTTCTTGAAACACCCTACCATTATAGAGGCATCAGAACAGGCTACACCTGCGCAAACGGTAACACAGGCGCTGTACGAAGTGCCCAACTTTAAAACAAAAATCAACTTATTGCAGCACTTACTTAAAGACGATGAAGCATTTAATAGGCTGATCATCTTCTGTAAGACCAAAACGGTTGCTGATAACATCACTAGTTTTATTGTGCGTAGGTTTGGCGAAGAATCAGTTCGTGTGATCCATGCCAATAAAGGTCAGAATACCCGTATCAACTCGATCAACAGCTTTAAAGAAGGAAATATCAGGGTTTTGGTAGCAACGGATGTGGCCTCTAGAGGAATTGATGTAACCGATGTAAGCCATGTGATCAATTTTGATGTACCTATTATTATTGAAGATTATGTACACAGGATTGGCCGTACGGGTAGGGCTTTTGCCACTGGCGATGCCATTACCTTTTGCACGGAGGCCGAGAAGTATTATATCCGTAAGATCGAAAAACTGATCCGCCAATATATTCCAGTGCTGCCTATACCAGAAGAGGTTTTCATAGAAGAAACACCTTACGATGAACGCCAACATATTGCCAGAGAGATCGATAACCAGAAACGTAAGGAAAATCCCGATTTTAAAGGTGCTTTCCACGAAAAGAAAAATGCTAAACAGATCGAAGAAAGGGAGCGTGACAAAGCACGTGCAAATGCACACAAACAAAAGGTATTTAAAAAGAAAAAACGATTTGATAAAAAGAAGTAAACTATATGTTTAAACAAGTTAAATTTACTGTTTTTAATGTGTTTATCGCGCTGCTTTTAGCTGGGGCAACTTTCTTTACAATCGGTGCATTGCGAACAGATAGACTTAATTTAAATCCATTATTTGCTTTAATTTGTTTTGTTCTCGCTTTTGGGCTATTCAGTATTCGTTTGCTTATCAGATTTTTTTTAAAGACTTAAAAAAAGCGAGTATCGCTGAAGAAATACTCTTGACCATTGTAGCCTTAATTTTTTTCTTTTTTTGTGTTATTACATTGCAACTGATGGGGTACCTCCAATAGTCATAATTAATTTATAACAAATGAAACTGCGATTAACACCTTTAAACATTGTAACAGCCTTGGGCATTGCCTTTTTAGCGGTCAGTTTTTTTCAGCCAAAAACTACCAGTGTTGGGCATGTGCAGATGGGAACATTTTATCAATTGATCTTTGCAGCATTGATCGTGGTTACCATTATTAGCGATTTGATCTTTAGGTTTACCTTAAAGGAACTGAAACGCATTTGGCTGGTAGAAATGGTATTTATTATCCTCACCATCATCCTTTTTTTAATATTACAAAAGTAAAACGAAGCAGGTTGAAATATGCCTCGTAAAATCAGCATATTTGCAACCGAAAAAATAACTTAGTGAATTGATTGGATCGCACCCACAGGTGATATCGTTAAATCGGTGAAATTATCCTTAACATGAGAAAAGCAGAAATAAAGATAACTGTAGAATTAGATAACCAGAACATGCCAGAGAACATCCTCTGGGAAAGTACAGATGCTGAAACGCAAGATCAGGTGCCTGTAAAATCGATGATTTTGGCCTTATGGGACCACAATTATAAAAACTCTATGCGCATTGACCTTTGGACAAAAGATATGCCTGTAGATGAGATGAAACGTTTTTTTTATGAAACCTTACAGACCATGGGCGATAGTTTCTTAAAAGCCACAGGTGAAGAGAATATCGTGGAAGACCTTCGCGATTATTGTGCACATTTTGCAGATAAAATGGGTATCGACCCAAGGAAATAGATCAGTTAACAGTTTTCGGTTGGCAGCTGACCGCTTTCCGTTAACAATTTTTAAACTTTTAACTTTCAACTCCATCCATATGTTGATCATCAAAAAAGTAAACGCTTATATCGGTCTTTTGTTAGCCATCATAGGCATCACCATCTCGCCGATTATCAAGGTGCCATTTAAGGGAAATTGGAATTTATACCAAACGGACAGTAGGTTGTTCTTTATTACCCTGGCTTTGATCGCATTAACTTCATTGTGTTTGTTTGTTAGGCAGTTAAGGGCTTTTAGGTTGTTGTCTTTTGTGCTGTTTGCTTGGGCCTTATTAATGGCTGCGGCAGTATATTTTAAAACAAACCATTATTTCAACTCCAAATTTTTTGATAAAGTATTGGCAAAAACGATCCACTATCAATGGGGTTGGATCGTGTTGTTGGTAGCTGTGATCTTGTTGGTAACCAGTGTTAGAAAAGGGGAGAACTTAAACGCAAATTAATGTTGTTGTGAGGTAAGCTTACTTACTTCATAACCTTTTGCTTTACATCTCGCTACAATCTCATCATACGTGTTTTTGGGCATTTTTTGGCTGCGGCTCATGATAAACAAAAATTTGTGCTCAGGGTGGCCTACTACGACATAAGAATAGTCGTTGGCTAGTTCAATGATCCAATAATCTACTTTAATGGGCCAGATAAATTGGGCTTTCAGTTCTCCGTTTTGTCCTTTTTCTGAAGGGAACATCTTCGATTTTCTCGAATAAACGGATTCGTCACCTGGTTTTTTATAGGTGGTCAACACATCATAATAGCCTTCGCTATTGAGTGTATATCTAGTGGTGGTTTCCCTGCTTCCTTTATCAAATATGGTAGGGATAGAGTAAAGGGAATACCAAGTGCCAGCATATTTTTTTAATTCTATTTTGGCAACTGGTGTGTTTTTTTCTGCAGAAAAACTGCTTAGGCAGACCAATAAAAGTACGGTTAAGGCTCTCATAAACTACTTTTTAAAGTATTTACGAATTAAAACCAAGAACGGTTTTGCTGCCTTACATGTTTAGCCCTAAGGTTTTGTGTACTTTTTTGCGTTTAAAACTGGTGTGCTTAAGTTCTTTGGTTCCGGTAATGATGCTGATGTTGCCATCAACCTCAAAAATGGCCAGTTTTACATCCTTATAATATTCAACACCATGTTCGCGCATGGCTTCCTTCAGTTCCTCATCTGTAATTCCCAAATGGCTCAATTTTTCGAAATTCAATTTGCCATCATGGATGAAGATCTCTGGATGTTCGAAGATCAGTTCTCTTAGTTTCTTGTTCTTAAAGGTTATCTTCTTTAAAAGAAAATTGAGGATAAAAAGCACGGCAGCGGCAGCCAAACCGCCCAATAAACTGGTGTTGTTGCCTACCATGGCGTTTTGTACTGCATTACTGATCAATAAGATCAACACCACATCGATGGTATTCAATTGCGAAAGTTCCTTTTTGCCAGTTAGGCGAATGGCAACCAACATAAAGGCATAAACGGCCAAACTACGCAGGGCGATATCTAAATATGGGTTCATTTTTTAAAACTTTAAAGTCATTTGTCCTTTGCCGCTGATCTCTTTTTCATGTTCCAATAACCATTGCTTGCGCCATAGCTCGCCCGCATAACCTACCAATTTGCCATCGCTGCCAATTACCCTATGGCAGGGTACCACAATAGCCAGGTTATTTTTTCCGTTGGCTGCTGCAATTGCCCTAATGGCCAAAGGATTGTTCAGCTGCTCAGAAAATTTAAGGTAGGACAAGGTATCGCCATAACCAATGGTACACAATGCTTCCCAAACCGATTGTTGAAACGCAGTGCCTTTTTGTGCCATTTTAAAGGTAAACTCTTTTGATTTCCCATCAAAATAAGCCTGCAGTTGTTCTTTGGCAGTTTTGCTAATGTCGTTCTCGGATAGCTCCTCTGTGTTTCTTTTGCCAAAAGTAACTTCATATACTGCCGTATCATCAGCTAAAATGACAAGCTCCCCGATAGGGCTTTTTAAAATGCTACAATAGATAGGCTCCACAACACAATATTACGAAATAGTTAGGTAGTATAAAGTAGTTAGTATAAAGTATAGAGATTGGTTCATTGGTCATTAGTTCATTTGTCATTGGTTCATTAGTTCAATAGTTCATTTGTCATTGGTTCAATAGGTTTGTAAATTGATTTCCTTTCTATTTCATCATTGGCCATCATCTATCTTCCATTTTCCCTTTTACATCTTCCATCAAGCCATCTTATCTTCTAAAAAGTCATTTAACCTTCAACTTTTAATATTCAAGTGCCTAAACCAAGCTTTTGATTATCTTTGTCGCCATGCAAATTGCAAATCAGGTTAAACATTTGATCAAAAAGGAAGTGCTATTAGAGTGGCGTTCGAAATATGCCCTTAATGGTGTTTTACTTTATGTGGTTTCTACTGTTTTTGTCTGTTTCCTCTCTTTTGTAACGGTAGAGAAACTGACATGGAATGCCCTGTTCTGGATCATTATGCTTTTTGCTTCCATTAATGCCATTGCCAAAAGTTTTTTACAAGAAAGCAGGGGTAGACATTTATATATCTATACTTTGGTTAGCCCTACGGCATTGATCATTGCCAAAACTATTTATAATGGCTTGTTGATGATTGGTTTAACATTAATTGCCTTGCTGTTCTATTGCATCGTTTTTCCGGCGCCAAAGGAAACGGATCTGTTGATGTATTTTGTAGCCGCCGTACTAGGTAGTTTAAGTTTTGCCACGGTTTTTACCATGGTTTCGGCCATTGCTTCAAAGGCGGGTAACGGCGGTATGTTGATGGCGATTTTGAGTTTTCCGATCATTATTCCGGTTTTGATCGTGCTGATCAAGCTGGCTAAAAATGCGATAGATGGATTGGACAGAAGCGTAAGTTTAGATGATATAGGCCTTTTAGTGGTGATAAATGTAATGGTAATGGCGGTGTCTTTAATATTATTCCCATATTTGTGGCGTGATTAGGGAGCAGGGATTAAGGATAAAAGACAGTAGTCTATAAAATGAATAAATGTGGCGATTTACAGTTAAGGGGTTAAACAATTAACCAGTTATCGGTTGGCCACGAAACAATTGAGCAATTAAACAATGAGGCACGAAGTCTTGATACTCAAATCTCAATACTAATAAATAGAATGAAAAAAAATTGGTGGAAAATTTTAGGTGCCGTTCTGGTACTTTACTCAACAATTGCTGGCTTTTTAATAGGTGTGCCACGTTTGGCCATCTTACATGAATCGATCAGAAACCTTTATTTCCATGTACCGATGTGGTTTGCCATGATCGTACTGTTCTCTAATTCTATTTTTTATAGTGTTAGGTCTTTGTCTACACAAAGTGAAGTGGATGATCTAAAGGCTGTAGAGAGTATCAAAGCTGGTGTATTGTTTGGTATTCTAGGTCTGCTTACGGGTATGGTATGGGCCAAGTTTGCCTGGGGCGAGTTTTGGAGCTTTGATCCTAAGCAGAACTTTTCAGCCATCTCGCTTTTGTTATATTTTGCCTACTTGGTTTTAAGGAATGCGATTGACGAAGAGCAGAAAAGAGCCAAGATTTCGGCTATCTACAACATTTTTGCCTTCCCGATGATGATTGTACTCATCTTTGTACTGCCGCGTTTAAAAGATTCGTTACACCCGGGTAATGGCGGTAATCCAGGTTTTAACATGTATGATCTGGACAGTAGGATGCGTATGGTTTTTTACCCAGCCTGTTTGGGATGGATCCTGATCGGTTATTGGGTATATACCATCCGTTTCAGAATTAGTTCATTAGTTTATAAACAACAATAATTATGAAGAAGTTTGCCTTTACCTTAATGATGTTAATTACTTCATTAAACCTGTTTGCCCAAAATAACGATATTGAAATGGCCGATGCATTGCGTAGCAATGGGAAAATATATATCGTAGTGATCTGCGTTGTGATCATTCTGGTAGGTTTATTGATCTATCTGTTTACGCTTGATAGAAGATTAAAAATGTTAGAAAAAAAAAAATCTGACAAAAACTAATTTTAAACCTCATAGACCTAATCTTTTAGGGCTTTTATTATGGTGTTTATCTTACACTAAGCAAAATTTCACTTGCATTAATGGTTTATTTTAATGCAATTTTGCACCCGTAAAAGAAGAAAACCAATTATAAAATAACAAATAATGGCTAATACAGCAAACGAGACAAGTTTCTTTACAGATGTTTGTAAGAACTTTGATAGCGCCGCCCAATTTACCAATCATCCAGAAGGTCTATTGGCTCAAATAAAAGCATGTAACAGTGTATACCGTTTTCAATTCCCTATCCGTAGAGGAAACGGTTTTGAAGTGATTGACGCATGGCGTGTAGAACACTCTCACCACATGAGTCCGACAAAAGGTGGTATACGCTATAGCGAAATGGTTAATGAAGACGAGGTGATGGCTCTTGCAGCTTTGATGACCTACAAATGTGCCATTGTAAACGTTCCTTTTGGTGGTGCTAAAGGTGGTATTTGCATCAATCCTAAAAATTATTCTGTTGCAGAGTTAGAAACAATTACTCGTCGTTACACCACAGAATTGATTAAAAAGAATTTTATTGGTCCTGGTATTGACGTTCCTGCTCCTGATTATGGATCTGGCGAGCGTGAAATGAGCTGGATCGCTGATACATATATGACCATGAACCCTGGTTCTTTAGATGCCTTGGGTTGTGTTACTGGTAAACCAATTGCTTTACATGGTATCCGTGGTAGAAAAGAAGCTACTGGTCGTGGTGTTGCTTATGCGGTACGCGAGTGTGTTTCTTTTGGAGAAGACATGGCTAAAATTGGCTTAACCGCTGGTTTAGAAAATAAAAAAATAATTGTACAAGGTTTAGGTAACGTAGGTTACCACTCAGCTAAATTCTTGGCAGAATTTGGTGGTATCATTGTTGGTATTTGCGAGTTTGAAGGTGCAATCTACAATGCCAATGGTTTAAATATCGATGAGGTTTTTGCTCACCGTAAAAACACGGGTTCAATTTTAGGTTTCCCAGGTGCAACTGACTTTAAAAATTCAATGGAAGGTTTAGAGCAAGAATGCGATATCTTGGTGCCTGCTGCATTGGAAAACCAGATCACTGGCGACAATATCCGCAGGATCAAAGCAAAAATCATTGCTGAAGGTGCAAACGGACCATGTACACCAGAAGCTGAAGAAATCTTCACTGAAATGGGTGGTATCATTATCCCAGATATGTATTGTAACGCCGGTGGTGTAACTGTTTCTTATTTCGAGTGGTTGAAAAACCTTTCTCACGTAGCTTTCGGTCGTATGGAAAGCCGTTACGCAGAAAACTCAAATGCAAACTTGATCAATACCTTAGAGAGCTTAACCGGAAAAAGCATTCCTGCCGAAAACCGTTTGATGATCGTTAAAGGTGCGTCTGAAATGGAATTGGTAAATTCTGGTCTAGAAGACACGATGATCCATTCTTACCGCGAGATCAGAGAGACATTGATGAACAAACCTGCAATCAAAACATTGAGAACTGCGGCATTTGTAAACTCAATCGATAAAATTGCGATTTCATACATGAACTTAGGTATCTGGCCATAAGTTAAAACATCAATTAAAAAGCCCTGCATCTGCAAAGATGCAGGGCTTTTTTTGTGGGTCAAGATAATCTGTAATTATCATGACAATTGTAGAAAAACATTGTTGGCTTTTCAACGTATATTGTATCAAACGATCAATGTTATGAATAGACTATTTTTAATCATCACCTTATTTTTGTTGGCTTCTTGTGGAAGCGGTGATGCCCAAACCAAAGCAGTTTTGCCAAAAGCTAAAGTAGGAGAACAGACCGCAACCTTTGCTGCAGGATGTTTTTGGTCGGTTCAAGAAGGTTTTAGTGAATTAAAAGGAGTAATCAAGGCCACAAGTGGTTATGCAGGTGGTACCACCAAAAACCCAACATACGAGCAAGTAGGTTCAGAACGAACTGGTCATGCAGAAGCAGTGCAGGTGATCTATCATCCAATGTGATCAGCTTTGCGCAACTGTTGGAAGCCTTTTTCTACATGCACGATCCTACAGAGCTCAACAGACAGGGGCCGGATATTGGTACCAGTTACCGTTCGATAGCTTTTTACCGCAATGCGGAAGAGAAAAAACAGATCGAAGCGGCAATATTGAAGTTTAACAGGAACAAGATCTATGGCGGAGCTATCGTTACCGAAATAAAGGCATTTGATGCTTTTTATCCCGCTGAAGCTTATCATCAGAATTATTATCGCTTACACCCCAACGAGAGTTATGTGGCCAATGTATGTGGCGCAAAAGTGCTAAAACTTAGGAAAGCGGTGCCCCAATTACTTCAAGATAAGTATAAGTAAGCACAGCCATTATTTTCCACATACTCAAATACTTATATAGACTGAATAAAAACTATCTCATTTTATTCAGAGAACTATCAATTAATTGTCACGATACACATAACTAGCTGCCTAAAATACCTTAGGTAGCATTGTTTTTTTATCTTTGTTGTCAAGATTTTTAATTTTAAGGTAAATGAGAAAGAGTGCAATCATTGGTTTAATTACAATTGCCATCTGTATTGGTTTTTTGGTGAGCTTAAATGCAGATACCGATACTTATTCTAACTTTACACAGGCTGCAACTTCTAACAAAGAAGAGCATGTAATGGGCCATTGGGAAAAAAGCAAAGGCATGCATTACGATGCTGTTAAAGATCCAAACCACTTTGCCTTCTTTATGAAAGATGAAAAAGGTGAGGTGAAAAAAGTAGTACTTAATGGTACTAAGCCACAAGATTTTGAACGTTCAGAAAAATTGGTGTTGATTGGTAAAATGGAGAATGATACCTTTTATGCATCAAAAATATTAATGAAATGCCCTTCTAAATACAAAGACAACCTGGTAGAAATACAACAGGATGGCCAAGTAAAACAATACAAAAAATCTTAATGGATCATATTCAGTTTATTGGAGAGAATCTTCTTCCAGGTAAAATAGGACAGTTCTTTATTGTCCTAGCATTCGTAGCGTCTTTATTATCTACAGTCGCTTATTTTTTTGCTGTTAAAAACAAGAACGAACAAGACAGATCTTGGGTAAATATTGGCCGTTATGCCTTTTTTATAAACGTATTGAGCATTATCGGGATTGGGGTAACTTTGTTTTACCTGATCTTGAACCATTATAACGAGTATTATTATGTTTGGGCGCATTCGTCAAAACAATTACCTGTTTACTATATCATTTCTGCTTTTTGGGAAGGACAGGAGGGAAGTTTCTGGTTGTGGGCTTTTTGGCAATCTGTTTTAGGTGCTATTTTGATCTGGAGAGCAAAAAGCTGGGAAAACGGGGTAATGACGGTTATCGCATTTTCGCAGATGTTCTTGGCTTCCATGTTATTGGGCGTACAGGTCTTTGGAGAGCGCATTGGTAGTTCGCCTTTTATCTTGTTAAGAGAGGTAAAAGACCTAAAGGCAATGGCTCCGGTTGTTTTCAACGATCCAGAAAACTTTAAAAACTATCTTAAATTTATTACAGATGGCAATGGACTAAATCCTTTGTTGCAAAACTATTGGATGGTGATTCACCCACCAACCTTGTTTTTAGGTTTTGCCAGTATGGTGGTTCCATTTGCTTATGGTATTGCTGCTTTATGGCAAAAACGTTATAAAGAGTGGGTTAAACCCGTATTGCCTTGGGCTTTGTTTGCGGTAATCGATCTTAGGTACAGGTATCATCATGGGGTCGTTCTGGGCTTATGAGGCGCTTAACTTTGGTGGTTTCTGGGCATGGGATCCAGTAGAAAATGCATCTATCATTCCTTGGTTAACATTAATTGGCGGAGTACACGTCATGATCGCCTATAAAAATACAGGCCATGCTTATTTTACGGCCATCGCCCTTATCTTAGTTAGTTTCTTATTGGTACTCTACGCTTCTTTTTTAACCAGAAGTGGCATCCTTGGCGAAACTTCGGTACACTCGTTTACCGATCTGGGCATGTTTGGTCACTTGATCTTGTATAATGTAGTATTCTTGGCCATCGCTGTTTATTTCATTGTAGTAAGATGGAACGAATTACCGATCACGCATAAAGACGAAGAAACCTATTCTCGCGAATTTTGGATGTTTATCGGTGCTTTGGTAGTTACCGTTTCTTGTATCCACATTATATTTGCTACTTCGGTACCTGTATTTAACAGAGCCTTTGGTACTACTTTCTCGCCACCAATAGATGCGATCAAGTTCTACAACAAATGGCAGGCACCATTTGCGGTGTTAATTGCATTGATCTCTGGTTTCTCACAGTTTCTGAAATATAAAAGGACAGACCCACGTAAATTTTATAGCAGCCTGATTTCTTCTATTGTATTTGCATTGGTCATCACCGGAGGATTTGTGTGGCTAACTGGAGTTTATACCAATTTGATGTATGTGATCCTAACCTTCAGCTGCATATTTGCGGTTTTAAGCAATGCAAGATTGTTAACCAATGCATTTGCTGGTAAAGGAAATAAATTGGCAGGTTCGGCAGTTGCACACATCGGTTTTGCCTTATTGTTATTGGGTGCTTTGGTAGCTGCGGCAACTAGTAATCCGATTTCCGTTAACGAGACCAATTTTATTCCTGTTAAGGATTTTGAAAAGAACCAAAAACCTGGAGAAAACATCATGCTGTATAAAAACGAGCCTAAAAAGATGGGCAAGTATACAGTAACCTATATCAGCGATACCACCATTGCACCAAATACTTATTACAAGCTTAATTTTAAAGTAGTTGATCCGCAAACTGGAAAGGTTAAAGAAGATTTTATTGTTAACCCTAGTATACAGGAAAATGGCAAGATGGGCTTGATCGCATCGCCAGATACCAAACACTATTTAACAACTGACATCTATACACACATTACCAGTGCTGCACAGAAAAAGGAAGAGCACGAAGCGCATGAGGGGCATTCTGAAGACGAAAACTATAAAGAGCCACGAATTTTGAAATTAGCGGTTGGCGATACGATCCATACCAGCAGTGGAGTTTTAACGGTTAAGCCTTTAAATAGCAAACCAGTAGTGAGAGACCTTAAAATTGCACCTGGCGATTTAGCTGTAGGTTTGCCAATGGAAATAGATGTAAGTGGTAAGATCTATAAAACTGAGCCTTTGTTTTTGGTAAAAGGTAACAATACTTTTGATTTTGCCAGAAAAATTGACGAGTTGAGCTTAAGGGTAAGATTTACAAAGATTTTCCCGGATGAGCATAAGTTTGAAGTAATGGTCTACGAAAAACCAGAAGCGGCCAAAGATTGGTTGGTATTCAAATCAATCGAGTTCCCTTATATCAATTTATATTGGGTAGGTACCATTGTAATGGTAGTTGGTTTTGTAATGTCTATTATTAGAAGGAAAAAAGAACTGAAAACACCGTAATGAAGGTTGTAATTATAGGAGCTGGAAATGTGGCTACACATTTGGCCAAAGCGCTGCACGCCAAACATGTGCAGGTTGCCCAGGTCTGGTCCTATCATTATCAAAATGCCTTAACTTTAGCAAACGAAGTAAATGCCAAAGCAATTGAAAGCCTAAAGGAGATTGATCAGCAGGCAGATGTATGTCTGATTGTTGTAAAGGACGATGCGATTGCCGAAATTGCCCAACAACTGAAAGGCTTTAAAGGCTTAATTGCGCATACTTCTGGTGCGGTAAATATGGAGGTGTTGAGTGGGGTTGCTGAACATTATGGAGTTTTTTATCCTTTGCAGACCTTTTCTAAACATAAAATATTAAACTTTGCCGATGTTCCGCTGTGCTTAGAAGCAAATGATACATCGGCTTTACATACTTTAAAAGAATTAGCTGGAAAGTTAAGCAGCAATAGTACCGAAGTAAATAGCGAAAAACGTAAAATCCTACATCTGGCAGCTGTTTTTGCCTGTAATTTTACCAATCACCTCTATGCCTTGTCTGCAGAACTTTTAAAGGCAAACGACTTGGATTTTGCTATTTTAAGACCATTGATCAGCGAAACTGCGGCTAAAGTTGAACATGCATTACCTTTGGATGTGCAAACAGGTCCTGCCATTAGAAATGATGAACAGACCCTAAAAAAACACGAGGAGTTGCTATTGCAACAGCCACAATTATTGGAAATATATAAAACATTAAGTAATAGCATTAAAAAAACGAGATAATTATCGGATTGCGGTTTTAGCTACTTACTTTTGCATTTGATTATGAGTATTTTTAAACTAAAAATAAATTTTGAAGAAGAAGGCAAAGCGCCTGTTGAGTTACCTATTGCTGCCGGAGAAGATGTTTTAGATGTTTGTTTGGACAATGGGATAGAACTACAACACAATTGTGGTGGGGTTTGCGGATGTAGTACCTGTCATATCTATGTGAACAAGGGAATGGACAATATCCAAGAGATATCTGATAAGGAAGAAGATTTTATAGATAGAGCGGTTAGACCTAAGATTACATCGCGTTTAGCTTGCCAATGCATCATTATAGATGGTGACATTGAAGTAACTATACCAGACCAATCTGAATTTTTAGGGCACTAGGCAGTTAGAAGTAAAAAGTCAGATGTCGGAAAACCAAGGCCTGGCGATACTTAGTACTTGATAATAGAAACAATTAGAAAAAACAACAGATGAACAACGATAAATTTGCATTACCAATCTACTGGAACGACCATGAGGATATTGCGCAAGAGCTTTACGAGAAGTTTGGGGATGAATTTAATGAAGCAAAGTCTACCGTATCAGATTTACAGAACTGTTAGATTGGGTACTCTCGTTGCCAAACTTTAAAGGTACACGTGAAGAAAGCAATGAAGGCCATTTAGAACAGATCCAGTCTGCTTGGGTTTACGAATGGAGAGATAATCAGGATTAAGTGTAAAGTTAAAAGTGTAAAGTATAATATGAAACTCCTTAACTTTAAACCTTGAACTTAAAACGTATAACTTACAACTCTGAATCTAAAACTCAAGAATGTTCCTAGAAAACCTTAAAAATATTACCACTTTTATATTTGATGTGGATGGCGTTTTGACCAATGGAACTGTTATTGCTTCAGAATCTGGTGAGTTGCTGCGTACTTTTAACATTAAGGATGGTTATGCTTTACAGCTTGCAGCCAAAAAAGGATACAAGATATGCATCATTTCTGGAGGTAAGGGCATGGCCATGAACAAACGTTTTGATGGTTTAGGCGTGGCAGATGTATTTTTAGGTGTAGCTAACAAAGTTGAGATATTTGAAAACTATCTGGTCCAAAACAACATTAGGCCAGAACAGGTATTGTACATGGGCGATGACATGCCCGATTACCATGTAATGCAATTGGTAGGCATTGCCACTTGCCCAATTGATGCCATTGACGAGATCAAACAGATCTCTCATTATATCTCGCCCAAAAAAGGGGGAGAAACCGCTGTGAGAGATGTAATTGAAAAGGTATTGAAAGTTCAATTGAACTGGTTCGATCCTAATCCTTCTGCTGCCGATTCGAGCAAATAAAATTTTATCTTCCTGTTTTTTAGGTGTTTAAATTTGCAACAATTAAGTTACTGCAAATCATTAAACCTTAGTAGTTATTTATACTCTAATAACGACAAAAACAAAACCATTGGAGCTCAAATAAAAACCAAAACGCTTCAAAAACACTTAAAAAAACAAAAACAACATGAAAAAATTAATGATTATCTGCGGATTATTATTCAGTGTAGTAACTTTCGCTAATGCACAACAAGGCGGTCAACGTCGTCCTCAAGCTACTCCAGAAGAAAGAGTAAAACAATTAGACGAAAAAATCAAATTAACTGACGAGCAGAAAACAAAAGCAACTGCAGTTTATGCTGAGGCTGCTGAAGCTCAGAAAAAAATGCGTGAAGAAATGCAAGGTGGTGGCGGTGATATGGCTGCAATGAGAGAGAAAATGACTAAAATGACAGCTGATACTGATGCTAAAATCACTGCACTTTTAAACGATGATCAGAAAAAAGCTTACAAAGCTTGGCAAGATGAATTAAAAGCTGCTAGAGAAAAAGCAATGAAAGAAAGACAAGGTGGTGGCGGTGGTAAATAATTAACCTCCCATTTTGATAACAACAAAAGCGACTGATGGTCGCTTTTGTTGTTATATTACCTTTTGCTTTGTTATTTTAGCGAAAATTTTAAGAGATGTACCAACAACAGCAACCCATTATCCTGGCTTCAAAATCGCCCCGCAGACAAGAATTGATGAAATTATTGGGTTTGGATTTTACCGTTGAATTGAAAGAGGTAGACGAAACCTATCCTGAAGGTTTAAGCCCTGCAGAAATTGCTATTTATATATCAGAACTTAAGGCCAATGCTTTTGGTAATGCCGAAAATAAGATTGTAGTTACGGCAGATACCATTGTAGCCATAGCCGGAGAAATATTAGGCAAACCAAGAGATAGGGCACAGGCGCAAGAGATGTTGGCTAAACTATCGGGTACTAAACATGAAGTATATACAGGTGTTACGCTGATCAAGGATAAAAAATTGGTTTCATTTTACGATCTTACTGAAGTACATTGCAGAACTGTAACCCAAGAAGAAATCGATTTTTATATCGACACTTACCAACCCTACGATAAGGCTGGAGCTTATGGTGTGCAAGATTGGTGGGGCTTAGTTGTTGTAAAAAGCATTAAAGGTTCTTATACCAATGTAATGGGTTTACCTACCGAAAGATTATATCAAGCTTTGGCAGAGTTAGTCTAAGCTTATGCTTTTAGACTTTGCAATACACCCATTTTCAAGTCGTAGGTAGAGAGTTTGAGGTGTTTGATACTTAGTTCGTCAATGATATAATTGGTCAGCATACAGGCCATTACGATCATGTCTACACGTAGTGGGATCAATCCTTCCATTTGCTCCCTTTCTTGGTGTGTGGCTGAAACCAACTGCCCAGCCAATTCACGATAAGCTGTTAATGAAATATCAGCTGTGCTTATTTCTTTAATGTTTAGCTCAGGTGCGATCATCCCTGCAAAGGTTTCGAAAGCTCCGGCAGAACCGATCAATGTTTTGGGCTGATATTCTTTGCAGATGATCAGCAATGCTTTCAGTTCTTCCGTTAAATGATGGGTGATGGCATCTTGATCTGATTTATTGATAGGGTCTGATTTAAAAAAGGCCTGCATCAGCCTTGCTGCCCCAATGTTATAGCTCTTTTTCCAGAATTAGTTGTTGCTCATCACAGAGGATAAATTCGGTACTTCCGCCTCCAATATCCATGATCAACGACTTACCGGTAATGGCACCACTCCATTTTACACCTTCGTAGATGTATTGTGCTTCCTCATCGCCATCTATAATGTTTATGGTTATCCCTGCTTCTTTTTGGGCTGTCTCAACAAAATCTAAACCGTTTTTGGCACTGCGTACACCAGAGGTTGCTGTTGCCTTAACCAAGTCTACTTCGTGTTTGTCTATTTCGGCTTTAAACTCTTGCAGGCAAACAATCCCCCTGCTAAAAGCCGAAGGGATGATGAGGTTGTTTTTGGTAATGTCTTCGCCCAGTTTAACAGGTTGGTTGGTTTTGTAGACGACTTGCATTTCATCACCATTCTGCACGGCGATAAGAAGATGAAAGGTATTGGTCCCGAGGTCGATAACGGCTATCTTCATGATCTTTCGTATAAAAATCTAGGCATGAGGTTTAAAATCCAAGCAATGATCTGCCATCGTTTGGTGATATAACTAACGTTTTTGTTGGCTTTAATTGCATTGAAGATCTGTAAAGCTGCCTTTTGTGGCGAAGCTACCCAAAACTGTTGGTCGCCTTTGGCCATTGGGGTATCTACAAAGCCAGGTCTTAAGTCTGTAATGGTAATGGGTAGTTTTTGTTTTCGTGCTTTTTGTCTTAACCCTTCTAGGTAGTTGAGCTGATAAGCTTTGCTGGCATTGTAGGCCGGAGCAATGGCGCCTCCTCTTAAACCTGCAATAGAGGTGATTACAGCGATCTGCCCAGCTTTTTGTTGTTCGAAATGTTTATAGGCCCAAACTACTATTTGATTAAATGCCTTTACATTCACTTCAATTGTAGGTAGCTCTAAAGCAATGTTGAGCTGTTCATTGAGTTCGCCGATACCAGCGCAATAGATCAAGAGGTCAATTCCACCCAGTTGATCAACCAATTGCATAAGGTGTGTTTCGTTATGCTCAAAATCAGTTACATCAAATGTGGCAGTATAGATGTTTGTTGGATTTTCATGCTTTAATTCGGCCAAAGATCTGCTCTTCTACCCGTAACACCAACTTGATAGTGATGATCGGCCAACAACAAAGCTAAAGCTCTGCCAATACCAGAAGTGCCGCCAACAACAATTGCTTTTTGCATGTGTATAGTAACTACCCAAATACAAGGATATTTTGAAGTGCCTTGTATTTGGGTGAGTTGAAATTTAGTTCTTATAAGTAAACCACCTGAACATCTCTTTGAAAGTGGTTTTTTTGCCATACATTAAAATACCTACGCGGTAGATTCTGCTGGCTATCCAAACGGTTCCGACAAAGCCTAGTACCAAAATGATCATAGACAAGGCTAGTTCCCAGCCCGGAACACCATAAGGCAAACGTACCACCATGGCTATAGGAGAGGTAAAAGGATCATCGATAACCAAAAGGCTACATTGCCATAAGGATCATTGGTAACCACACTTAACGATAGGGCATAGCCCAATAAAAGCGGCATCATCACGGGCATCATAAATTGTTGAGTTTCCGTTTCACTGTCTACAGCAGAACCGATAGCGGCATATAAGGCACTATAGAATAGATATCCACCTAAGAAAAAGAAGATAAATACGGTTACAATCTTGCCAAAATCCAATCCTGCCAAGCTTTTTTGTATATCAGCCATTGGCCCTTGTGCCGGTGTGGCGACTTGTGTACCTGTTGATAGTTGGCTATTGGCCTGTGCCGAAGCTGCAATTTTCTTTACATCACCACCTTTGCTTGTAAAAACAGTTACGGCAACGGTGCTAATGGTAAAGGTTAGTACGATCCATAAGATAAATTGGGTTAGACCAACCAAAGCAATACCAATGATCTTGCCCATCATCAACTGAAAAGGCTTAACCGACGAAATCATGACCTCAATGATTCTACTTGTTTTTTCTTCAATTACTCCACGCATTACTTGGATACCATATAACATGATGAACATGAACATCAATATACCTGCAATAAAAGCGATTATGGTACTGGCACCTGCACTGCTCGATTCTTCTTTGCCAGTTTCTGTCGCAATCTTTTTGGTCTCAATATCTACTGAGGTCTTCAATTGGTCAAGATCGCTTTGGGCAATGCCAGATTCTTTTAGTTTTTGGTTGCGGATCAACTCTTCAATGTCATCTGAAATGCGATTGTTTAAAGATAGACCTGCTTGTTTAACGCCAAATAGTTCAATACCTTTTGGTTCTTTTAAGGTAAACTCGGGTAGATACAGTACATAGTCGTAATCAGAACTTTTGATGCTACTTTTCATCTCGTTCAACGACTGTTTTACATAAACGTATTCGGTGTTTTTATTCGAAGCCAGTTTCTCTGTTAAGGTGGTATTGGTGCTTACTACAGCAATCTTATCGTGCGTATCGCTAATGCCTTTGTAAGTGAAATAACCAATCAGGCCATAAATTCCGGCAATGAGGAGCGGAGTTAAAAACGTCATGATAATGAACGATTTTTTCTTTACCCTCGATAAATATTCTCTGCGTATAATGAGTAAAATCTTATTCATAGTCTTGTCTTTTAACTTTATCAATAAAAATATCGTTCATGGTTGGAATCACTTCATCCAAGCGGCTAATGGAAACATGTGGCAACAGGATGGATAAAACCTCATTGACTGTTTTTTCTGGCTGTAGTTGTATTTTGATCAGGGTTTTGCCCTTTACATTTTCAGTTTGTAATACCTCAAAAACGCCTTTGGCACTTGCTACATTATAGTCGCCTTGGTACTCGATCCAATAGGTGTTGTTACGGTAAGTGGCTTTGATTTCGTCAACGCTGCCATCCAATATTTTCTTCGAACGGTCAATCAAAGCAATGTGGTCGCAAAGTTCTTCAACACTTTCCATACGGTGGGTAGAGAAGATAAAGGTTGCGCCTTGTTTGTTCAGTTCTAAAATCTCGTTTTTAATGATGTCGGCATTAACAGGGTCGAAACCAGAAAAAGGTTCGTCAAGGATGATCAACTCTGGTTGGTGCAATACGGTAGCCACAAATTGTACTTTTTGTTGCATCCCTTTACTTAGGTCTTCTACCTTTTTGCTCCACCAATCTTTCATCTCTAGTTTCTCGAACCAGAATTTAATGCGTTTGGTAGCTTCGGCAGTGCTTAAACCTTTAAGTTTAGATAGGTACAACACTTGTTCGCCTATTTCCATTTTTTTGTACAGCCCACGTTCTTCGGGCAGGTAGCCAATCTGAGAAATATGGTCGGCATTTAAACGTTGACCATTAAAAAGTACTTCGCCGCTGTCTGGGGCTGTAATTTGGGTGATAATTCTAATTAAAGATGTCTTGCCAGCACCATTGGGCCCCAAAAGGCCAAATATTTTTCCACTTTGAACTTCCAAGCTTACTTGGTCTAAAGCGCGGTGCGTAGCATATTGCTTTACAATATTTTTTACGCTAAGCATTTTTGATTTGTTTTTTGTTTAGTAAATATAAGATGCTGGAACGATAAATATGTTACTGTTTTTTTGAAACTAAAGGATAATGATGTTTAATTAGCGTTGATCTGATTATTTATAGAATTGTGGTCTCTTAATACATAGGAACATAGAAAACATAGATTTAGTTACTCTATTGAGTAAAAAGCATTGTCATGCTGAGCCCGTCGAAGCATTCTTTCTATTGGTCTTCGACAAGCTCAGACTGACATTTGATTGATTTCAATAGGGTTAGTGAGGATTCGTAAGTCCAACTATGATAGATTGTCATTCCAATTGAATATGATTTCTTAACACATGGAAACGTAGAAAACATAGATTTAGTTACCCCATTAAGCAAAAAGCATTCTTTCTATTGGTCTTCGATACTTCGGTAAACTCAGTATAAACTAAGCTCAGACTGACATTATTAATTTTAATAGGGTTAGTCGGGATTTGTAATCCCGATTTTAATGATTGTGGATTTTAAATCCACAGTACTTTGGTCGAGAAAACATTTCCCAACTAACTATAGATTTTTTACATCGGTCTTCGAAAAGCTCAGACTGACATTTTAATAAGATTGGTCGAGATTATAAATCCCGACCAACGAAGTTTTGATCTAACCAAGTATTTGGTCTATTAATTTCCACCAACTCGACCTTCTTCTTCTCCTGTACCAGTTCTGCGGTTGCGGGCAGTTTTGATTTTCATGTTACCAAACTTGTAGGTAAGGTTTAGAGAGATTTTACGGTTTTCCCATTCGTTTTGCCAATACGTATTGATGTTGTTGTAGTTAAGTCTAGCCCTAAACATTCCAGTTGCAAACACATCATTTAGTTTTAAGGCAATGGTCGCATTCTTTTTCCAGAAAGTTTTTTTAACGCCTACATTAACACCATAACTCTCTAGGTTGTGGTATAAGCCAGAAACAGAAGGCGATTGGTAATAGGCATACACATTAAATACCACATCTTTTGGTAGTGTAATGTTGTTGTCGGTGCTGATGCCCCAGTTCCATTGCGATGCATTGTAACCAGAGCCTTGCAGTGGAGAGCTTGTTTTGTTGTATTGGGTATAAAGTTCTGTATTGTTGTTCCACCACTTTACAACGTCGAAGGGATTACCTGTAGCCATATAGAAACTGGTTTCTCTGTTCAGGTTTTCTGGACGACTGATGCTTTCTTTAGTCTCGTTGTTTTGGTAGATGACTTCAGATTCTGAGCCATTGGTAACGGCATAGCTAACGGTCAATATCCTATAATTGTTATAGTTATAATTGAACTCATAATTGTCTGCATAAGAAGCTTGTAACAATGGATTTCCTTGTAAAGCAGTGTAGGGGTCTGAATAGAACGCAAAAGGATTTAGGCTTCTATACGATGGACGATTGATGCTTTTACGGTAAGAAGCCGTAAGTTGGTTGTTTTCACTTGCCTTAAACGATGCAGCAACAGTAGGGAACAGTTTCCAATACTTACGTTCGATGTTGGTACTGGTACCAGAAGAGAAACCATCGCCCAAAGTCTGTTCTACCCTAAAACCAACTTTAAGCTCTAGTTTTTTGAAGGACTGTTCTAGTGAAACATAACCTGCATTGATGTTTTCGTTATATAAAAAACGGTTGGTACGTTTAGGATCGTTCATCCAACCTGCGGTTTTTAGCGAATCGAAGCGTACATCGCTACTGGCACTTACCCAACTGCTTTTCCAGCCTGCTTCCAGTTTCATTTTTTTGGTAATCGGATGGATGTAATCCAGCTTTAGGGCATAGATGGAGATATCGCCAGAGCCAAGGTTACGTAAATAGACTGGAGGGCCTTTCAATTGGTCGTTGGCATCAAAATAGGTATTGGTAAAATCTTCATTTTTATCATTTTGATAAAACACATAATCGGCGTCAAAACCCAATTCTTTACCTAAGGTGTCTATTTTAAAACGATAGTTTAAATTAAGTGCATGATTGCCAGATTTATTGCTTTGTGGATTATGCATGGCTACAGAACCAGCTTTTACGCCCTGTGCATTGTAATTGGGAGAGTTGCTGGTTACATCTGTTTCGTCTGGCGAATTGAAACCTTTAAACATTACACCAATGGTGTGTTTATCATTCATGAAATAATCTGCACCTGCAGAGTAGTTGAGGCTACGGGTAATAGGGTGCCAAAAATTAACCTGATTGAACTGTTCGTCGCCAATTTGTCTGTTAAGGGTTAAACGGTTAAAGGAATTGTATCTTCCGGCATTGAAACGTACGTAACTGCTGATCTTGCCAATGTTGTAGTTCAGGTTGGTACCACCATATACTTTCTCGTATCGGCCATAACCTCCGCCCAGATTCGCATTGCCGTTAATGCCCTGCATCCTGTTTCTTTTCAGTTTGATGTTGATGAAGCCACCTGTGCCTGCGGCATCAAAAGAAGAGGGTGGGTTTGAGATCAATTCGATTTTGCTCAATACAGAGCCTGGCAACGATTTGAGGTAGGTAGTCAACTCACCACCACTCATGTAGCTCATTTTACCATCAATCATTACAGTAATCCCTTTTTTGCCTTTTAAGATCAGGTTATCGTCTTTATCCAGTTTAATGCCTGGTGCGCGACTTAAAACCTCTAGTGCATTATCACCTGTGGTATTCATCTGCTCTACATTGACAATGGTACGGTCTGCCTTTTGGTCAATTACAGGCATTTTCGATACTACGGCTATTTCTTTTAGGCTTTGTGTTTTGCCTTGTAAACTAATGGTTGGTACTTTATGGTCGCTATCTTTTACTTCGAATAGGGCCGATGCTTGTTTTTCATAGCCCATCATAATGGCTTTGATAAGGTATTGGCCAGGTTTTACATTCTTAAATTCATAAAACCCCTGTTGGTTGGTTACCTGATTGCCCACAGCATTCGAGTCTGGTAAATGGATCAGGGCTACCGAAGCATATTCTAGGGCCTGTTTTTTACTTTGGTCTACTATAGTGCCATTAACCTTAAAGGTTTGGGCCTGTGTAAGTTTGAAACAAAGCAATAAGAATAAGATTAAAGACGGTTTTAAAAGTATCTTCATGATAATAGGTTTTTTTGTGGTTAGGGGAAATGACGGTTCTTTGGCGCAAAAAGTTGCATAATGGTTATTTAATTTTCATAATGTCTTTGAGCTCGACGACTTCATATAGGCCCTCATCTTCAATAAATTTTTTGATAATGGCCACATGACCAGAACCCAGCAGGATTACTGCTCTTTGATCTGAGGATTGGATTTGTTTTTGGACAATACTGTACATGTACAGGTTTCTTTTATACCATTCGGCCACAGAAAATGCGCCACCAAAATTGTCTGTTTGACCAGCCCTGTTTAAGGTTTTGATGTAAAAGCCACTATTGATCTTTCTGGCTTTCTCGGTGTTGAGGTCGACGATCAATGCGGTTAATCCCATTGTTTTACGTTTGAGGTTGGCTTCTTTGGCCATGCCAGAGGTATAGGCAGAGATTTCGGCCATTACATCGTCTTGTTTAGCTGCGTGAATGGCATTCATTACTGTATCGAAAGGCATTGGTAGGGGATAATCCATACCATTAACCTGCTTCAACCCAGTTTTCTTGGCAGCCCTAAATGCCAATTGGAAGATTTCGTTTTGAACGTACATGTCATAATTTCCCTTGTTCTTGAAGTTCTTCTCTACATAGCTCTCGTATTGGTTATGGATGTACAATTGATATAGAGAATCAAGGTTTTTCTGATCATAATATTCCCACTCTACAAATATTTTGTTGGGATTGAATTTTTTGATCTGGTTGGTTATTTTTTCCAATTCTTGTTGTGCTGCTATAGTAGTCACATCAAAATCGTCTGTTTTAACGGCATCAGCCCCAGGGTTGTTGAAATGGAAAGTGCCGATCAGTAAGATTTGTTTCTTCTTAGGTGCCTGTGCATTTGAAATGGAGAAGAAACCTAAAGTAAATAAGACTTGGACAAGAATGAGGATGATTAACTTTTTCATGCTGTTTTTGATTTGTTGTCCAAAGGTTCACAATCCATTAATTTGAGGCAATTAAATGATACGAAGCCCCCAGAATATTATCCCAACCTAAATTTTTGATCAAAAAGGGGTTCGTCCTTAAAACTGAGGTGTTGGGATAATTTTTGGCGGGGTTGGCATCAAATACTATGCTGTTGCCAAACCTTTTTATAGTTTTATTGCATGAAAAGAATTCCAATCGTTTTAATTCACGTCCTTTGTTGGCTAATTATACTGAGCTATCAATATGGAGGCTATCTATTAAAAAAACCAAGTTTTTTTTACATCGCACTTGATACCTCTATGTCCTTCATACAATTGGTAGAGTTTTATATCTGTTTTTTATGGGTGTACCCGAATTATCTAAAACGCAATAAGATTCCACAATTAATCATGGGTATTATAGTCGCAATGGCTTCATTTATCCTACTCCGTTACCTGATTGAAGAAGTACTTTATCCCGAGTGGTTAGGTTTCCATAATTATGCAAAGGGTACAAGCTTTACCTATTATATTGCAGATAATATCTACTTTGGTTCTTCTTATATTGCCATTGCCTTAGGTGTATACAGTGTGCAACAGAACTTTAGAGATGAGGTAACCAACCGCAAGCTAAAAGATGAGGCGGTTAAGGCCGAGCTTGCTTTTCTCAAATCGCAGATCAACCCACATTTTTTATACAATACCTTAAACTATGTGTATTCATTGGCCATTCCGGTTTCTGATAAATTGGCCAATGCAGTTTTGCGGCTGTCTGATCTGATGCGGTATACCTTAACAGAAAGCCCAGATGGCAAAGTAAGGTTGGTTAAGGAGGTAGAATACCTCGAAAGTTACATCGCCTTGTTCCAGATGCGTTTTGAACCTAACTTTTATGTAGACTTTAAAACTGAAGGATTGGAGGAAGAACATGAAATTGCTGCACTGGTAATGATCCCCTTTGTAGAAAATGCATTTAAACATGGGGTAATCAACGACCCATCGCAGCCTGTTAAAATCTTACTGTCAGTACGTGATAAACGTTTGGTTTTTGAAGTGAGTAACAAAATCAGTCATGCACAAAAAGACCATTCTAGTGGGGTAGGTCTGGTCAATGTACACCGAAGATTAGATTTGATTCTATCCAGACCAACATGAGCTATTGATCTCTAATAACGGAAACACCTACAAAACTACCTTGATCATCAATCTATCAAAAAGCAAATCAAAGAAATGAAAATCCTAACTTTCTTCTTGTTTTTATGTACCTCGTTGGCATTTGGGCAAGGGCAGAAAAAAGAGGTCTTTATTATCGGTACCATGCATACCTTGCCCAAAATTGTAAAAAACAGTTACAAACCGCTATTAAAGATGGCATTGAAATATCAACCTGAAGCTATTTATGTAGAAAGCCCAATGCCAGAAGACAACATCAGTTGGGAATATCTAAAAAACGGATGGTCTAATGCCTATAAAAAGCTTTATCAACTGTCTGATTCATTAAAAAGGAATTACCATTTTGAAGCACGGACTGTAGAACGTTTGCAGCAAAAAAAGTTTGAAGACCTTAGCCCGGCAGATTTGACAATATTGATCAATTCATTTGCTTATTTAAGGGACAATGCCAATTACGAACTGTACAGTTATCTGAAAAAGTATGGTGTTAAAGGCGCCAAAAAACCATTAAGGAATGAAGATGAAGACCTCAGCTATAAATTGGCACTACAACTTGGGATCGGTAGGCTGTTTAACATGGACGACCAACAGACCAATAAAGAATACCATGCAGCCTGGCAGGCTTGTGTAAAGCTTGGTGCAAAGAATGGCGACAATGAGCTGAACAATAAACTCAACAGAAAAGATTATAAACGTTCTATTGTGCCTGCATTATTGGGCAGGTTAGGAAGACATACCAATAGCAAAGCGGCCTTGGAGCGGATGCATCAATTGAATTCTTTTAGTTATGTGTTGAACCAAAACGAACCTTGTGCTTTGGCCACCAAATATTGGAATGAAAGGAATTACCGGATGGCCAAAAATATTGTAACACAAGTAGCCAAAAATCCCTATGTTAAAAACGTGGTAGTGGTTGGTGCTGGTCATGTGGTGGGTTTAAAAGCAGCCATTATGCAACAAGACCCTAATGTGGTGGTTAAATTAATTGATCCATAAAACCTCAATAAATAAATTGATATGAAAAAATTATGTTTAGGCTTGATTGCAATTGGCATATGGTGCAGTTGCGCGCCTATTAGGGCAATAAGATGGTGGCAACCCGACCTTAGCGATAGTGCAAAATTTGCCAAAAGTAAGATTGAACATGCTGCCACACCATTTCGGTTTGCAGCTGCAACAGGTTTGGTCAAATACCAAAAACTGAGCAAATATTTAGATTCGATGCTGCCAAATACCAATACCAATGCATTTTTGGTGATTAAAAATGACAGTATCATTTACGAGCATTATGCTGAGAAACGCAATGCAAATACCTTACATCCTAGTTTCTCTGTGGCTAAATCGTACATAGGTACGTTGGTAGGTATTGCCATAGATAAAGGTATAATTAATAGTGCAGAGGTATCTGGTGATCAAATACCTGCCAGAATTAGAGAAGAATGATGCACGTTTTGGCAAACTGACGATTCAACATGTGTTGGACATGCGCTCGGGTTTGGATTTTGATGAAGACAAGGAGACACCTTTTGCCGGTATAGCGAAACTGTATTATCGATCATCACTAAAAAATCAGATCGCCAAGTTGAAGATGAAGCGAGAACCTGGATTAGCTTTCGAATACCAGAGCATCAATACGCAATTGTTGGCTGCCATATTGGAACGTGCCAGTGGAGAAAAGGTACCTGTGTTGTTGTCAAAATATTTATGGAACCCTTTGGGTGCAGAATCTGATGCCATCTGGAGTTTGGACGACCAGAAAACGGTAAAAGCATTTTGCTGTTTAAATGCTACGGCTGTCGACTTTGCCAAATTGGGTAGACTTTACCTTAAAAAAGGAAACTGGCAGGGCAAACAATTGGTAAGCACACAATGGGTAAATGCCACTACCAATGCCGATGTGTTGGCTAAATTAGGTTATAAAAACCAATGGTGGGCCAATAGCAATACCAGTTATTTTAAAGATTCGGTAAGTGCCGTACAAACATTGAATAAACTGAAAATGGTAGCACCTATCAAAAAAATGAGCAATGGCACTTATGCTGTTAGATTTAAATCGAATGATTATCGGGCAGAAGGAATTTTAGGACAGATCGTTTATGTAAATCCTGATAATAATGTTATCATTGTTAGAATGGGAGATTATCCGAAAAAGAACTTATACTTTAATGGATTTATTGCCAAAATTGGACGTGAACTTTAACAGAACGAATAAGATATGATCCGTTGTATTGCTGTGGATGATGAGGCTTATGCTTCAGAAATTATTGCTACCTATATTAATAAAACACCTTTTTTAACATTGGTTGGTACCACAACGAGTGCTTTCGAAGCCTTAAATCTGGTACAAGAGGGTAAGGTAGACCTGGTTTTTTTGGATATCCAAATGCCTGAGCTTACGGGAATCCAGTTTTTGAAGATTACCGGAGGTAAATGCAAGGTGATTTTAACTACCGCTTATTCTGAATATGCTTTAGAGGGTTTTGACCTAGATGTGGTTGATTATTTGCTAAAACCAGTTTCTTACGAACGTTTTTACAAAGCAGCCTTAAAAGCACAGCAATTGTTGATGCCAACTGCCATTGAAACTGGTGTAAAGGAAAATATACCTGTTGCCAATGCAAGCAACGATTTCATGTTTATCAAAGGAGATACGAAAAATAAATTTATCAAGATCAACTACAATGAGATTTTATATGTAGAAGGTTTGAAGAACTATGTTTCCATTTATACCACAACAGCACAACGCATCATTACCTACCAAACTTTAAGGGAGTTGGAAGAACAGTTGCCACAACCTCCCTTTTATCGGGTGCATCGCTCATATATTGTATCAACAGAACACATTAGGGTAATTGATGGCAATAACATCACCCTAGCGGATCAATCTATCCCTATTGGGGAAACCTACCGTGAAGACTTTTTTAAGATGATCAAAGAGTAAGCGGGCTTTTTTTTCCGGTCATGTAGCGTATGTAATGCTTTGCTCGTTTAAGCTCATGAACCAAATAAAAATAGTATGAAAAAAGTTCTGATTGCATTTATTGCATTGTTTGTTATCAACCTAGGCTGTAAAAAGATGAGTGATGTGGATCGGCTTTGTGCCTGTTCGCCAATTTCTAATGCTTCTTATTTAAGTTTGGTGATTAAAAATAACAATGGAGAAGATTTATTAAGTGCCACTACTGCTGGTGCTTTTACCAAAGAAAAGATACAGCTTTATCTAAAAGATGCAAATGGAGCAATCAAACAGATTGATTTTGGCATCAGACCGCCTTTTTCTTATGGTACCAACCAGTTGTTTAACTACAACCAGTTAATTTCTTTAGAAATAGGAGTATTGGCAAAAAGTATTAGCGATACTTTTTATCTAAAACTAGGTGATGATAAGTTATACGAACTTAACCTAAAGTTCAACAATTCGAAACTAGAAAAATTGCTGATTGATCAACAAGAAGCGCCACTTGAAATTAATGGCACAACTAACAGCAACTATGTGAATACCATTTATGCCATGAAGACTTAAGCTTGCATTTTGCAGCTAGTTAATTGTAAAAAGAAAGCCTTCCAAATTTTGGAAGGCTTTCTTTTTATTCGAAATATTCTTTCATTTTATCGAAGAAGCTCTTGTCGTTTTTACCGGGCTGCGGTTTAAAGTTTGGAGATTCTCTTAATCTTTCTAAAATGTCTCTTTCTTCTGCATTTAACACTTTAGGTGTCCAAATGTTTACATGGATAATTTCGTCACCACGGTGGTACGAGTTGATCTCTGGAATACCTTTACCTTTTAAGCGCAATAGTTTTCCACTTTGAGTACCTGGCTCAATTTTGATTTTCGCCTTTCCGTCAATGGTTGGCACTTCTGCACTGTATCCCAAGGCTGCGTCTATAATGCTTACATGTAGGTCGTAAACAATGTTGTTTCCTTCGCGTTTTAAGGTTTCGTGTGGTAATTCTTCAATCAAGATGATCAAATCTCCAGGTACGCCACCATTTGGTGCTGCATTTCCTTTACCAGCCATGCTCAACTGCATACCTTCGCTTACACCAGCTGGAATGTTAATGGTAATTGTTTCTTCACCACGAACTGTTCCATCGCCATGACAGGCACCACATTTAGCAGTGATCTGTTGCCCGCTACCATGACAGGTAGGGCAGGTTGCGGTAGTCTGCATCTGACCTAAAATGGTATTGGTTACTCTACGTACTGCACCACTACCACCACAAGTTTTACAGGTACTTACAGACGATTTATCTTTGGCACCTGTACCATCACAGGTTTTACAGGTGATCTGTTTATTTACTTTGATTTTTTTCTCGGCACCGTGTGCAATTTCCTCTAAAGTCAATTTCACCTTGATGCGCAGGTTGCTCCCTTTCGCTACTCTACGACCACCGCCGCCACGAGATTGTCCGCCGCCACCAAAAAAGCTGTCGAACGGGCTACCACCGCCACCAAAAATATCTCCAAACTGGCTAAAGATATCTTCCATGTTCATGCCGCCACCGCCGTAGCCACCGCCACCAGCTGCACTACCTACACCGGCATGGCCATATTGGTCATAACGTTGTTTTTTCTCAGGGTTGCTCAATACTTCGTAAGCTTCGGCAGCTTCCTTGAATTTTTCTTCAGCAGCTTTATCATCAGGATTTTTATCCGGATGGTATTTAATAGCCAATTTGCGGTAAGCTTTTTTTATCTCTTCCGCCGATGCGTTTTTAGCTACGCCAAGTATGTCGTAAAAATCTCTTTTGCTCATTGTATTAACTACCTACTACTACTTTTGCAAAGCGGATCACTTTGTCGTTTAAGGTATATCCTTTTTCTAATTCGTCAACTACTTTACCTTTTAAATCATCAGATGGAGCAGGTATATTGGTAATTGCTTCGTGTATATCTGTATCGAAAACCGTATTGATGCTTTCTAGCTCTTTTAATCCTTTTTGACTTAAAATGCTTTTCAGTTTGTTTTGAACCAACATAATACCATCACGAATGGCACTTACTTCTGTTGTGTTTTCGGTAGCTTTTAAAGCACGTTCAAAATCGTCCAAAACAGGTAGTAACGACACTACAACATCTTTGCCCGCAGTTTGTAACAATTCGATACGTTCTTTTTGGGTACGACGTTTATAATTATCAAACTCAGCAAATAAACGCAGGTACTTGTCGTTCAAGGCAGCGTTTTCTTGTTGTAGTTTTTCTTCAGCACTAAGTTCTACCGTAGGTTCTGTAGGAACGTTTTCTTCGTTCTGTGCATTTTCTATTTCTTGCTCAGCCTGATTATTTTCGATAATCGGTTCTTCTTCCTTTTTCTTCTTATTAAACATGTTGTATACTCGTGTTTTCTGTGTTCGAACGCAAAAGTTTTGCCAATAACGAAAATCAGCCATGCTGTCAGCTAAAATTAATAATTACCTAACAGAATGGCTGAAATCTAAATTTTTGTCAGAATTGGACTAGGCAATCTGCGCATCTTCATGCACCACACCACCCTCACATTTGATGATGCGCGAAGGGAAAGTGCGGATGATATGATAATCGTGGGTGGCCATTAAAACGGCAGTTCCACTTTGACTGATCTGTTTCAATAACAAAACGATTTCTTCTGAAGTATCAGGGTCTAAGTTGCCTGTCGGCTCATCAGCAAGAATAATTTCTGGGTTGTTCAGCAATGCCCTTGCAATTACCACACGTTGTTGCTCGCCACCAGAAAGCTCATGTGGCATTTTTTTAATCTTAGAGCGCAATCCAACTTTTTCCAATACATCTTTAATGCGTTCGTTCGATCAGGTTTTTATCTGTCCATCCAGTTGCCTTTAAAACAAATTCAAGGTTTTGTTCGATGGTCCTATCGCTTAACAACTGGAAATCTTGGAACACAATACCCAGTTTTCTACGTAGGTAAGGTACATCTTTATCGGCCAGGTTCTTAAGGTCGAAACCAGCAACTTTTCCATTGCCATTTCCGATATGCAGGTCGCCATAAATTATCTTCAATAAACTACTTTTTCCAGAGCCGGTCTGGCCAATCAAAAAAACAAATTCGCTTTTGGCAATATCTAGGTTTACGTTCGATAATACCAAGTGTTTTTGTTGAAAAACATCAACGTTCTGCAAGTTGATCACTATGTTTTCTGCCATGTTTAGATATCTAATTTAGTAACCTGCCCAAAAGGAAGGTCATTAATAATGTTCATGATGTAATCCAATTTATCACCAAAGCCCAGTTTATCCAAAGATTTGTCGGGGCGACTTACCCTAAAATAAGCCAAAAGCGTAAACTTCTCGTCCCTTAGTTGTACGTAGTCGGGTATTTTGGCAATGCCTTTTACTTTGATGATATACATTTGTTCAAAAATAGCATTTCTAGCTGATAATCGAACTGAAATAATCGATTTTATCTTGTTAAAAACACCCAGCCCGTAAATGGTTTAAAATCTTCGTTGAGGTAAAGTGTATAATAATAGGTCGCTGTGGGCAGGTCTTTGCTCTTAAATTTACCATCCCAAGGTTTAAAAGGGCCTTTGCTTTCGTAGATGAGCTGTCCATCTCGGTTAAAGACCTTTAATTGAGGATCGGCAAATGCTTCGGCAGCCGGAATGTTCCATTTATCGTTAACTCCATCTCCATTTGGTGTAAAAGTATTAGGATCTCTATTTTGGGATACACTTTTACAAACACCTCATCAACAGCTACGTTGCAGCCAGATTTTACGGTAAGGGTATAAGTGATGTCTTTTGGGGGCGAAGCTATAGGATGGAGCTTGGTTGGGTCATCTAAAAAGGTAGTCGGACTCCAAGAATAGGTTACATTATCGCCAGTGGCTTTGCCATTCAAGGCAACAGATTGACCGAAAAGTAGTTTTTTGTCTTCTCCGGCATCAGCTAGCGCCAATTTAAGCACGTTTAATTGAACCGAGGCCGTAGCCGCACAATTGCCATTAGAAACGGTAACCGTATAATTGGTGTTTTGTAGGGGAGTAGCAATAGGGTTGGCAATGTTTGGATCAGATAAACCTTCAACAGGCAGCCAACGGTAGGATGTGCCACCCGAAGCCGAAAGCTGGATGCTGCTTCCGGCACATACATCAGAACTGGCGATGTTGATTTTTGCATTTACTTGGGGTAAAACCTGAATATTGATCTGTGTTGTTTTGGCACATCCGGCCGCATTTTTTACTTCAACCGTATAAAGGCCGTTAACATTGGCGCTTACCTTATTGATGCTAGGGTTTTGTAAATTGGATGAAAAGGCATTTGGTCCAGTCCATTTAAAGGTGTCGCTGGGATTGCCATTTACCTGCAACTGAATATCACTGCCTACACAGAGTGTACCACTAAAGGAGGCTTTAGGATTAGGGTAGGCAACTACATTGATCGTGAAGTCGCTAGAGGCAACCCTACAGCTTGGAGAGTTGATGTTCTGTTGCTCAGCTATTAAAATCCGATATTGGTAGCTGCCCAATTGGGCATTGGCAAAATTGATCGTGGTTTGGATTTTGTCCTGTCCTGCAATATCTTTCCATATGCCATTTGATCTTTCTTGCCATTGATAGGCCGGGTTGGTATAAGCATTGGAAACTTGTGCAGATAAATTGACTGCACTGTTTTGGCCTTCGCATAGATCGGCCACCGAAACGACATTGTTATTGATGATCGGTTTGATCTTGGTCCGCATGGCCTAAAAGTAATATCGTCTAGTGCAAGGTCGTTACCGATGCCCCCAGGGTTTTCATTGGTCATTTTTAAGGTTACGGTGGTTACATTTCCCGGTGTGGTAAAAACCGTTCCGTATTTGATCCAATCATTTGGACCGCCCTCGTTGATGTCGTTGGTAAGAAGGTCGACACTGGTTGAATTGTATTGGATAGAGAATTTGATATTTGGCTTGATCCTGGGTTTTTTAGGATATTGATGATGTAGGCGGCAAACTCATAAGTAGTATTTGGACAAACATTAATGCTTTTTTGGTAGAAAACTCCTTTGTTATAATCGGCATTGACCACCATAAAATAACCATTAGGGTCGTTGGGTGTATGGTTAACTATATTTTGATGCCAGCCAGGATTTAAACCAGCGGTGGTTTTGACGATGGTATATTGTCCATCTTCTGGGTTGCCACTATTGTAGATGTAGTTGGTTTCTGTAATAGGTGGTCCCACTGTATTACTGCCTCTACCAAAATCGATATTGATCACAGATTAACCCAAAGCACCTTTACATATCTGCGCGTTAATCTTTATTGCCGAAAACAATAGCAATATAACAAGCCCGAAAGTTCTTAAACTGATAGTTAATGGATACATTGGATGAGAATGATCCACAAAGTAGCAATTTTTTATGGTTTGTTAGGTTTGGAAGGACTTTGTTGTGCTTATGTTGTGGTATGATGTAGTATTGATTTATAAACTTTGTAGAAAATCTATCGTATTTACGTTGTCGGCATAATCCCAAAGTTTAGGATTTTGACTGTCTCCAAAACCTACCTTTTCTTTGTTGATTTTTAAAGGAAGATTAGAGACCACGCATTGGATCTGTTCGTCCTGCTCATTTAATTTAGCCTCTATCTGCTCGATGGTATTATATTCTTCGTAAAACAATACGGCCAAAGGCGAGACAAAATTTTCATCTTCTTTAACCAGGATAAAACCATTGTCTAAATGTTTTACACCATTAACTAGATAAATGGATTTGTTGTAATCGTAGTTGTTGTTGTATTTAAAGTGGTCGATTATTTTTTGGTACTGTTCAATGGGCTCGAAGAAATTCTTCATGTCATAATTTTCAGGAACGTAAGTCTTAGATACATTTCTGCAGCCTAGACCAAAATAATCGAAAATATCGTGTCCAAGGTTTTCAAGGTCTGCTGTGGTTTCTTCACCACTCAAAACTGCAATACTGTTTCTGTTCTTGCGGATAATATTGGGGACTTTGCCAAAATAATAATCGAAATAACGAGAGGTATTGTTGCTGCCGGTAGCAATAATGGCATCGAAATCTTTTAAGCGTTCTACATAATTGATATGGGTGGCCAATTCAGGCTCAAAAGCTACGAGTTGTTTCAATAGAGCGGGTAATAATTTATCGTCAGCTGATGACATCTTGATTAATGCAATATTACCAGTAGCCAACACACAAAGTACATCGTGAAAACCTACCAAAGGGATATTTCCTGCTAAGATCAGGCCCACTTTTTTAGGGGAAGGGTTGATGTTGATCTGCTCAAACCATGTGTCTAGGTCTTGGGTGTTCAGCATCTTACTTAAGGAAAGCAATGCTTTATTTACCTCTGCTTCGGTAAACCAGGCATTATGGTGCTGGGCGGATTGGGCTACATTTTTGAACGCATCGCTGGGGTTGGCCATAAATTCGCTCAGCTTTTGTAACGCAATAATTAATCTTCCTTTGGTAAGTGATGACATATTTAGAACTATTATAAATGAATATGTGTTATATTTGCAGCTGCAAAGTTAAACTTAGCAATAGATATAGACGAAGACATGGCAATTAAAATAACAGACGAATGCATAAATTGTGGAGCATGTGAGCCAGAATGCCCAAATAATGCAATATATGACGCAGGTACTGCCTGGAGATTTTCTGATGGTACCAATTTAGATGGTATCATTGACTTTGGTGATCAACAAATTGATGCAGGTGCTGCCCAAGAAGCAGTTTCTGATGAGGTTTATTATATCGTTTCAGATAAATGCACCGAATGTAAAGGCTTTCATGACGAACCTCAATGTGCGGCAGTATGCCCAGTAGATTGTTGTGTGGATGATGAAGACATCAGAGAGACGGAAGAAGAATTATTGGCTAAAAAAGCTTGGTTACACCAAGAAGGATAATAGGATTTATCGAGTTAAACGATAAGCCCATGAAAAAGAGATGTAAATTTTACATCTCTTTTTTTGTTAGTCAGAATTTGCGGTTGGTTTGGATTTGTAAGCTCGACTATAGTATTTCTTAACACATAGGTACATAGAAGACATAGGTTTAGTCGCGCTATTTGGTAAAAAGAATTGTCATGCTGAATCTGCCTAAATATTTTTTGTATGGGTCTTCGACAAGCTCAGACTGACATTTTATAGAGTTAGTCGGGATTTGTAATCCCGACTTTAATCCCTGAGGATTTACAATCCTCATTTACCAAACTTCAAAATTTTCGAACAACGAAAACGTATTTCGCTAAAGGATAGATTGTCAGATTGCAAATCTCGACCAGCATCAGTTTTTTTATATTTAAAGTTTGTCGGACAATTGCGCTAATATCATTTCCATTCTTTGCGTAGTGCTATGATCGCCTTTAAGAGTTAATATCGGAGTGGTTTGTTTGGCTATCCAGTTTTGATGTGCATTTAAGGTTCGGGTTGCAACACCCGTATCCTCATCGTAATCTTTGGCCCATGCTATAAATTCGTTGAATAGTCGATTTCTTTCAAGGTCGGTAAAAATGATATCCCCATATCGTTCCAATTCCCGCTTTTTTAATCTTTCCATTCTAATGGCCGATGGAATCCATAAAAATACAATCAGGTCAAAGGTTGGGAATACTTCAGCTCCCCAATTGATGATGGAACCACCTAAGATCCAATCTTCCTGTTGCTGTAGTGCTGTTTGTACCAATTGATTACGTTCAATAGGTTTGCGTCTTTTCGTAAAGGGTGGATTGGAGGCTTCCCAAAAGTAATGGTCGCTATCAAAATAAGGAATATTGAGTTGGTTGGCCAAGGCATTGCCTAACGTGGTGACACCCGAACCAGACGCGCCAAAAATATGAATCTTCATAGATTTCAAAATTAATCAAAATCTAAACCTTTCATTTAAAGTGTTTGTTAAATCTCGCTTTTGTTTGGAACAATTAAGACAGGGCAAGCAGATTTTCTGGCCACATGTTCGGCAACACTACCCATTAAAAAGTGGTATAGACCAGTTCTACCATGTGTACCAATCACAATCAACTCGGCACCCCACTCTTCAGCTTGTTGTAAAATACCATGACTTGCTGTATCCAAAACCGTTAGGTAAGTGGTAGCTATACCATGACCATATTTGCCTTCCATTTCCTTTAACAACATATGACTATTTTCTTCACTGTTGTCGTACATTTCCATAAAAACAGGAGCCAAGGTAAAATCGGGATTTACGGTAGTGGGTGCAGGCTCGATGATGTTTAATAAGGCTATTTCTGCATCAAATTTAGCCGCCATTTCATAGCCTGTTTTTGCTGCTTTTTCAGAACAAGTACTATTGTCTACAGCAATTAATATCTTTTTGAAGTTCATGATGCAAGCATTTAGATTTAATGATATAAAAATAACAAATTTTGGCCATAAATGTTTGGTTCTAATGGTTTATCATTATTTTTAGGGCATACATTTAGAATATGGAAATCTACCACATTTGTCGAGTTGCCGTAGCACCTTTAAGAAAAGAACCATCAGACCGGAGTGAGATTGTATCTCAATTACTTTTTGGAGATTCGGGTTAAGGTTTTAGAAAAGACCGAGAAATGGTGTTTGGTGGTTACGCATCATGATCAATATCACGCATGGATGGACCACAAACAACTGGAACGGATTTCTGACCTACAGTTTGCCGATGATAATGGCTATGGTTATGTTACACCAATTCAGTTAGATAATACGTTGATTGCCAATAATGGAACGGCTTACTACTTAAGTCCGGGCAGTACCTTGCCTTATTTTGAAGATGGCTTTTGTTATTTGGGTGAACAACGCTTTGAGGTAAAATCTACTCCAATCATCCCTGATCGCACTAAGTTTAAAACCGAGGTAGAAAAGACGGCAAAGTTTTACGAAAATACACCTTACTTATGGGGAGGAAGAACTTTATTCGGGATAGACTGCTCTGGTTTTGTACAGATTGTTTATAAATTAAATGGGATTGAATTGAGAAGAGATGCCTCGCAGCAAGCAGAACAAGGCGAGTTGGTAGACTTTTTAGCTGCTGCCACCTTGGGCGATTTAGCTTTCTTTGACAATGAAGAAGGAAAAATCACACATGTGGGTTTAATGCTAAGCAATGACCAAATCATCCACTCGGCAGGTAAGGTAAGAATAGATCCAATTGATGATCAAGGCATTTATAACGCAGAGTTAGGCAGGTATACCCATAAACTGACGATCATCAAAAGGTTTGTTTAATGAGTTTTATGTTGTAAGTTTTATGAATAGTTTTCACTTTCAACTTAAAACTTGCTACTCTCTATCCCATCAATTCTTTCATCAGCTTGTCGAAATTGGTCTTAAGTTCGGCCAGTTCTTCTTCTACTTTACTTAAGCGCTCTTCCAATCCGTTATTTGCTTTCGGGCTTTCTTCTGCAATGTATTCTTCTTCAAAAGCTTCGATGTTGCCCGAGAAAAGGTGCATGTAACGGACCTCTTTTTGTCCTGGTTTGCGTGGGAGTTGTTTAATATAGGCCGGTTCTTCGTTAGCTAGTTTCTCTAATACTTGTTGTACTTCTTCTAAAGTCTCAAACTCATATAATCTTCCAGAATTGGTATTGATTTCGCCTGGGGTTTGTGGGCCACGTAAAAACAAAAGGCACATGATAGCAACTTCGGCAGGTAGAACCGGAAAAACAATGGCAAAATTATGTTTGTATTTGATGTTCCTGATCGACCCTCCTGTAGCCGTAGAAATCAATCCGGCAATCTTTAAAGCATTAAGTGCCGAAGTGATGGTAGAATCGTCGTACTGTACTACAGGTTTACGAGATGTTTTTTGATTACAGGCAGCCGCTAGGCCATTTAAAGTCATTGGGTAATAATCAGGTGTGGTTTTGCATTTTTCCATTAAGGCGCCCAATACTCTGATCTGTGCAGCATCTAATACAGGTAATTTCGTCGTGTCCATGCGTTAAAGGTAAATGATTTGCCCAAAATCTGAAATGAAAAGCAATATAATTTCGTATGGGATATGGAATTTATGGTAAAAAGTTATCTTTATTAAAACACTTGACCAACTTTTATATGCCAAAACTTAAGATTTCCGTTCCTCAACCTTGTACCCAACAATGGGCCCAAATGCAACCTGCCAAAGATGGGCGCTTTTGTAGTTTTTGTGAAAAAGAAGTGGTCGATTTCAGGACATGGAGTATGGATGAACTGGTAGATTGGTTTAGTAAAGCTGATCAAAAGGTATGTGGACATTTTAAATCTTCCCAACTTGATGCTGTTCAAAAAGATGAAGTTAGAAGAAGAACTTGGACATTCAGCTCGAAAATAATATTGGCTTCCTGTTTGACACTTTTTACAAGCACTAAAGTTTGGTCTAGTACGCAGTCTAAATCTGGTCATGCCATTTATGAGGATAAAGATTCCATTAAGAAAAAACTATCATTGGAGCATTTACAAGATAGTATAGTGATCAATGGTAAAGTTAAAGATAGTATTGGACAAACTGACCTGCTTGGCGTAAAGGTGTTTATAAAAGGTACTGAGCAACGTGTTTTTACAGATTGGCTTGGCAGATTTAAAATTCAAACAAAGCGTAATCAGGAAGTGGTTTTGATATTTAGCTATTTCGGTTATTTAACTAAAGAAATTGTAATCTTACCAGAAAAAACCGAAGATTTAAAGATAGAGTTGGTCACAGATGGCATAGTTAGAGAGCCTGTTATTCTGGGAGGAGTAGTTGTTATTACTTCTCGTAAACCTTCTTTTTTGAAACGAATGATGAATTTTATAAAAAACCCTTTCTAAATTTCGCTAAATTCCCAAACCATTACTTTTCTGTCGTCACCTGTAGAGATCAGGTATTTTCCATCAGTAGACCAAATGATTTTGTTTATAGAATGCGTATGGCCAATGCCAGCTTTTTCTAGACTTAGAATCTTGTATAACTTGAAATTTTCTGCATCCCAAAGTTTAATGCTCTTATCCTGACTGCTAGTTGCAAAATAGGGTAGGCTAGGGTGAAAAACAATATTGTAGATGGTAAACATATGGGCAGGGATGGTCTGTAAAAGCTGGTAATGCGGCAATCCCCAAATTTTTAACTGTGCATCCCTACTGCCAGAAATCAGATAACTGTTTTTGGGATGATAAGCTAAAGAAGTTACAGGCAACGAATGCCCTTCTAAGGCTTGTTTTAAACTGTAATCGGCCAGGTTATAGATGCGGATCAAATGGTCTTTACAGCCAAAAGCGATTTCGGATTCGTCTGGAGATACGGCAATGCAGCGCACGGTATCATAAGCAACTTGAAACCGATAGATTTCTTTAAAATCTACTAGCGACCATACAGCTACCGTGCCATCCTCACCAGTAGTTAACAATTCATTTTTCCCTTTAACGGTTTGGATATCAAAAATAGGTTTGGTATGTGCATTTACACGTGTAATAATGGTTTGCGTAGTTAGGTCGTACACACTAAAAGCACCGCTTCTTTCGCCTATAAAAAGTTGATTGTTATATCGGTGTAAGCAGTAAACTGAACTTTGAACAGGTACTTTTACCTTTACAAAGGCCATTTCTTTTAACGACCACTCTACTACGCCCTTGTCATTGCCTGCACTCAAAAATAGCTCTGGCTGATCAGTGTTGGCCAAGGCATAAACTGGGTTTTGGTGTCCGGCAAATGTTTTGTGGTGTTTGAGCATGTTGAAGTTTAAAGTGAAAAGTTTAAAGTGAAAAGTTGAATAGTGGCAAACTTTTAACCTTTAACTTTTAACTGGGTTTGTGTCTTTTTTCCAAATTTAAGGCAATATCTTGAATTGATAATCCCTTTTCCTTTAATAAGAACATCAAATGAAAAGAAAGATCTGATGCCTCGCCAATAAACTCTTCTTCAGTTTCTGCCAAAGCTGCGATGACAGTTTCTACACCTTCTTCACCTACTTTCTGGGCAATTTTGTTCAGTCCTTTTTGACGCATCTTATTGATGTATGAGCCCTCAATTGGGTTTTCATACCTGTCATTAATGATGTTTTCTAACTCAAAAATAAAGTTTTGGTTATAATTGGTTTTGAAACAGCTTCTGCTTCCGGTATGGCAGGTTGGTCCAACAGGGCTAGCTTTAACCAATATGGTATCGTTGTCACAATCAATATGTATAGCTTTTACAAAGAGGAAATTGCCACTTTCTTCACCTTTGGTCCATAAACGGTTTTTAGAGCGAGAAAAGAAAGTTACTTTGCCCTCAGCCTGTGTTTTTTCAAAAGCTTCGGCATTCATATAGCCTAACATCAAAACTTCCAACGTTTTGTTGTCCTGCACAATTACGGGAATCAGACCATTTGTTTTCTCCCAGTCAAGGGATGAGCTATCTATATTCATTCGTTTGTTCTTTGGTAAAGGGGTTAAAGGTTTAGGGTATAAGGCATAAGGTCTTGGTACTCAAATCTAACATCTCATATCTTTCTACAGCCTTACCGGGATATTGTGTTTTCTTAATTCGTGTTTGAGGTCTGGAATCAATATTTCACCGTAATGAAATACAGAAGCTGCCAATGCTGCATCAACACCAGCCTTTTGAAAAACTTCGGTAAAGTGCTCCATTTTTCCAGCTCCACCAGAAGCAATGATGGGGATGTTGACCATCTTGTTGATCTTTGCAAGTAGATTGCAATCAAAGCCCTGTTTAGTGCCGTCGTGGTCCATAGAAGTTAACAGAATTTCGCCTGCACCCAGTTCAGTTGCTCGTTTGATCCAGCTTTCTGTTTCCAATGCTGTAATTAGCCTACCACCATTTAAGTGTACGATATTTTTACCATCAATGTGTTTGGTGTCAACTGCCAAAACTACAAATTGTACCCCAAATGCCTTCGCCAAATCCTCAATAAATTGTGGATTTTTAACTGCAGCCGAGTTGATGCTGATTTTGTCTGCACCTGCATTTAACAGCGCTTCAGCATCTGCAATTTCGCTGATCCCCCCACCAATCGTAAAAGGGATGTTCAGTTGCCTGGCCACTGCCTTTACCATTTCGATCATGGTTTTACGTCGCTCATGCGTAGCCGTGATGTCTAAAAAAACAAGTTCATCCGCACCTTGCTGTGCATATTGTGCAGCCAGTTCAACAGGGTCACCCGCATCACGTAAGTCAACAAAGTTGATGCCCTTTACCGTACGGCCATCTTTAACATCTAAACAAGGGATTATTCGCTTAGAAAGTGATGAGACACTATTTTCCATTTCACCTTTTACATTTTCCATCTATATGGAAGAAAGCGCCTTCAAATTCCATTCTTTGATCTCTTCAATAGAAATCCGCTCCTCATAGATCGCTTTTCCCACCACCACACTTCTAATGTCCAGTTTGGCCAGTTCTTTAATGTCGTCCATTGAACTTACACCACCAGAAGCAATTAATTTGATAAAAGGAGAGTGGTCTAACAGCTTCTTATATAGATCAACTGCGGCACCCTCAAGTTTACCATCTTTGTTGATGTCGGTACATAAGAAACGGAAGAAACCCAGTTGCAGACACTTGTCAACATAATCCATTAGTTTGATCGGAGAACTTTCCATCCAACCAGAGTACTTGATCACTTCGTCCAATACATCAATGGCAATTACAATCCTATTGGCATAACCTTCTTTTTTAACAAAGGCCTTGCTTAATTCGGGTAAAAAATCGGGATTGCTGATCGCTTGTGTACCAACAATCACTCTATGTATGCCCGAATCCAAAAGATTGTTTACCTGGTCAATGGTTCTGATTCCACCACCATATTGCACCCGCATATCGGTTTTTTTGATGATGTCGAACAATGCTTTTTGATTGCTAAAATCTCCCTTAGCGCCATTTAAGTCAATAATATGGATAAAATCTGTACCATTAGAGCGGTAACGTTCGATCATTTCTTGGATAGAAACATCGTACTCTGTTTTTTGGTTATAGTCACCTTCCCGTAGGCGGACAACTTTTCCATCTAAAATATCTATTGCAGGTATTATGTACATTTTATAAACTTAGGTTTGAGAAGTTTTTCAATAAAAGCTCTCCAGCTGCACCAGATTTTTCTGGGTGGAACTGAACGCCATAAAAATTATCTTTTTGTATCGCTGCCGAAAACCTGTTTCCATAATTAACGGAGGCAATATCAAAAATAGGGTTATATTCAATAAAATAAGAATGTACAAAGTAAAATTGTGTATGCAATTGAACATCCTTAAACAACAAATTGTTTTTAAAATCTACAGTGTTCCATCCCATATGTGGGATTTTGATCCTAGATCTTATCAAAAAGTTTGGTTTGTAAAGGGATGATATTCAGTAGGTCAGCATTTCCTTCCTCCGAATGTGAGGTTAACAGCTGCATGCCTACGCAGATGCCCAATACAGGTTTTTTTAAAGCTTTGATGGCATTGACCAGTCCGGTTTGTTCCAGTTTGCGCATGGCTGCACCAGCATGCCCAACTCCTGGGATAATGATCCGTTCATATTTTCCCAAATCAGCTTCGGTATTGACCATGCCATAGGCAATGCTTTGCCGCTCCAATGCCGCAGTAAGAGAGAAGATGTTGCCTGCCCCGTAGTTTACAATGCCAACTTTTCCGGCAGATGTAGTGCTATCTTTTATATTGCTTTCTTCCATTCTTGTGTTTTTGTTAGCAAATGATTGTCAGTTTTTTATGGGTACTGTAGCCCTGCTATTCGTTGCAATGTTTTTATTGGTCTTCGACAAGCTCAGCCTGACAATAAAAACATTTCCACTGCCATCAGGTTTAGCTTACAAAGGTCTGTTTACAAACTGTGAATACCCATCTTACATTTTCCCTTTCCCATCTTACAAAATCCCTTTTGTGCTCGGTAAAACCAATTTTTCTGCATCTCTTTTAACGGCCATTTTAATTGCCTTGGCAAAAGCCTTAAAGATTGCTTCTATTTTATGGTGTTCGTTATCGCCTTCTGCTTTGATGTTCAGGTTGCATTTAGCGGCATCGCTAAAAGATTTAAAAAAGTGGAAGAACATCTCGGTAGGCATATCTCCAACCTTTTCACGTTTAAAATCAGCTTCCCAAACGATCCAGTTCCTTCCCCCAAAATCAATGGCTACCTGGGCCAAACAATCGTCCATGGGTAGGCAAAAACCATAACGTTCAATCCCTAGTTTATTGCCCAAGGCCTGTGCAAAAGCTTCGCCTAGGGCAATGCCAGTATCTTCAATGGTATGGTGTTCGTCAATATGTAGGTCGCCTTTGGCCAATATGTCCAGGTCCATACTACCATGTCTGGCAATCTGGTCTAACATATGGTCGAAGAAATTTAAACCTGTTTCGATGTTTGCCTTGCCCGTCCCATCTAGGTCTAGGTTAATGGTAATGTCGGTTTCGTTTGTCTTCCGTTGGTGGCTTACCTTTCTTGCCCCAGCCCTTAAAAAAGTATAGATGTCTTCCCAGTTTCTGGTTTCTAACGCAATGATGTCGATTAGGGTTTCTGCTTTGGCCAAACCCTCACCAGCACCTAAACTATCATTCTGACGTAGAAATATAGCTTTGGCGCCCAGGTTTTTAGCAAGAAGCACATCATTTAATCGGTCGCCAATTACAAAAGAATGTTGGAGGTCGTATTCTTCGCCAAAATATTTGGTCAATAAACCAGTTTGGGGTTTACGGGTAGGGGCATTGTCTTTGGCAAAAGTTTTGTCGATCACCACTTCACTAAATACTACACCTTCATTGGCATAAGTATCGATCATAAAGTTATGCACTGGCCAAAAGTTTTCTTCAGGGTTTGATGGGGTACCTAATCCATCCTGATTGGTTACCATTACCAATTCAAAATCCAGTTCTCTGGCAATTTTGGATAAATAATATAATGCTCTTGGATAGAATTTCAGCTTGGCAAAACTATCTACCTGTTCGTCTTCAGGTTCGATGTTCAAAGTGCCATCACGGTCTATAAATAATATTTTTTTCATTTTTTTAAATTCTAATGAAGCTTAAAGCTTAAAATACGATTGTTCGTTCATTGGTCATTTGTTCATGGGTGTTTGATTGTCAATGGCTTTTGCCTTGTTGTCCAATTGCTCCATTGTTAGTCAAATCGGGGACTAAAAACTAATAACGAACCAACTACAACTTATAACTAACCACCCATTATCCTTATCAATTCTGTGTTTTCAGCCACTGTACCCACTGTAATTCTTAAACAGCCTTCACAAAGCGTTACTTTTGAGCGGTCGCGTACAATAATTCCTTTATCCATCAACGTATTATAGGTGTTTATAGCATCTTCAACTTCAACCAATATAAAGTTGGCATCTGATGGGTAGACTTTTTTGACCATAGGCAGTTGGGCCAATTCGGTACGCAGCCTTTCTCGCTCTGCAACTGTAATGGTGATCCATTGGTTAACCTGTTGGATGTTGTTTAATGCAGCCAAGGCAAGGTCTTGTGTAGCTTGGTTGATGTTATAAGGTGGTTTCACCTTGTTAAGGATATCGATAACAGGGCGTGAAGAAAAGGCCATGCCCAAACGCAAAGCGGCCAAACCCCAAGCTTTGGAGAAAGTTTGTAAGACCACTAGATTAGCATATTCTGTTAATTCTTGAATAAAAGTCTTCTGCTTCGCGAAATTGATGTAAGCTTCATCTATCACCACCAAGCCTTTGAAATTGGCTAGGATGGTCTCTATGTCAGTCCTGATAATGGAATTGCCAGTAGGGTTATTGGGCGAGCAGATGAAGATCAGTTTGGTGTTGGCATCAATGGTCTCTGCAATCTTTTCCAGATCTAATTGGAAGTTAGGCAAGAGGTCAACTTTTCTCACTTCAACATCGTTGATGTTGGCTGAGACCTCGTACATGCCATAGGTTGGTGGAAGGATAATGACATTGTCTTTGCCTGGGTTACAGAATGCTCGGTATAAAAGGTCGATGGCCTCATCGCTGCCATTGCCCAAAAATGTATTTTCAATCGGCACACCTTTGATTTTACTGATGGCGTCTTTCAGGTCTAACTGTAAGGGGTCAGGGTAACGGTTGTAGTTGGCTGGCAATGGAGAACCGAAACTGTTCTCATTGGCATCTAAAAATATACTCGCCTCGCCTTTAAACTCATCTCTAGCGGTAGAGTAGGGGCGTAGGGTTTTGATGTTTTCTCTTTGTAGGTCTTTAATATCCATTGCTCGAATTTAATCTAATGGTAATTGCGTTTTTATGTGCTTGTAGTCCTTCTGCTGTGGCCAATACCTCAACGGTTGGTCCGATGTTGTTTAAGCCCTTGGCTGTTAAATGCTGAAAGGTCATCTTCTTCAAAAAAGCATCAACTGAAACACCCGAAAAGGCTTTGGCAAAGCCACTTGTGGGTAACGTATGGTTGGTGCCAGAGGCATAATCGCCCGCACTTTCTGGAGTGAGGTTGCCTAAGAATACAGAGCCCGCATTGATAATCAATGGAATAAGTGGCTTAAAGTTTTCAGTTGCTAAAATGAGGTGTTCAGGGGCATACTTATTGCTAAAATCCATCGCTGAGTCCAGATTTTCGGCATAAATGATGTAAGAATTGTCAATTGCCTTCGCTGCAATATCCTTTCTGGTAAGCTCAAGTAACTGTTTTTCAAGTGCTGAAATCGTTTCGCTTATGATTTGTGCTGAAGTAGCCACCAATATTGCCTGACTATCAGTCCCATGTTCTGCCTGTGCAAGAAGGTCGGCGGCAACAAATGATGGATTGGCAGTATCATCTGCAACCACCAAAACTTCTGATGGGCCTGCAGGCATATCTATGGCAATTGTATTTTGCACCTGTTTTTTGGCTTCGGTTACATAGCGGTTCCCTGGGCCAAAAATCTTGTCAACCTTAGGGATGCTTGCCGTACCGTAGGCCATTGCGGCCACGGCCTGCGCACCACCCACAAGATAGATTTTTTCGATGTTCAACAAGGTGGCTACATAAGCAATGTAGGTATTGATCTTGCCATCTTGCTGCGGTGGAGAGCAGACTACAATTTCTTTGCAACCTGCAATTTTTGCGGGTATGCCCAACATTAAAAAAGTACTGGGTAGTACGGCTGTTCCTCCCGGAATGTATAGCCCAACTTTTTCAATTGCCCTTGCTTCGCGCCAGCAGGTTACCCCTGGCATCGTCTCTATTTCTGCCTCTGTTTTGAGCTGGGCAGCATGGAAAGTATAGATGTTTTGGTAGGCTATATCAATGGCATTTTTTACTGGTGCTGGAATTGCCTTTGCCAGTTGTTCCAACTCATCTTTGCCGATAAAAAGCGTATTCAATTTAACCTTGTCAAACTGTTCGGTAAATGAAAATAGCGCGGCATCACCCTCAGCTTTTACCGTAGAAATGATGGTTTCTACCCTCGAAAAGATCAGTTTGTCATCTTCTGCCTGGCGTGAGCACAATTCCTCTATTTTTTGTTGAGTTAAATCTTTATAATTATAGATTTTCAATTTGTTATGTTTTTAATTTAACTAATAGTTAATATAAAATATCATCTTTTTGCTAGGATTTAGCACTTTTAGGTAATGATTTTTTCAATTGGCATCACCACAATTCCTTGGGCACCTGCCAATTTAAGGCTGTTGATCTTTTCCCAAAAATCTTGCTCGGCTATTACAGAATGAACAGCAACCCAATCTTCTTCAAACAATGGAACTATGGTAGGACTTTTTACGCCTGGCAATAAATCTACCACCGCCTGTAGGTTCTTTTTCTCTACGTTTAAAACTACATATTTGGTGGCTTTTGCCCTTAATACAGATTGGATCCGTTGCAAAAGCTCCAGTACTTCTGGTGCCAGTTCAATACCTTTACTGCAGATCAACACGGCTTCAGAATCCATTACATTTTTAAATGGTTTTAGCCCGTTGCTCTTCAAGGTAGCGCCGGTAGAAACGATGTCAAATATGGCATCGCTTAAGCCCAGACCCGGACCAATCTCTACTGAGCCAGAGATGTTTCTGATCTGTGCATTGACGTTGTTTGCTGAGAGGTATTTTTGGAGGATTACAGGGTAGGAAGTAGCAATAGCCTTGCCGTTCAATTGCGAAAGTTCGGTAATGTTATCGGTACTCTGGACAGCGATCTTTAAGGTGCATTTACCAAAGCCCAATTGTTGTAGATAAGAAACATCTGCGCCGGCTTCGATCATGACATTTTCGCCAACAATGCCCAAGTCTGCAATGCCATCCTGAACATATTCTGGAATGTCATCATCCCTTAAAAACAAGATTTCTAATGGGAAATTAGTTACGGTTGATATTAATGAGCTTTTGTAGTTCTCGAAAGATAAGCCACAATTTTTAAGAATTTCTACTGATTTTTCGTTTAGCCTACCCGATTTTTGGATGGCAATCTTAAGTGTTTTCACTTGATATAAAATTAGGAATAAGAATATTGAATCTGTTTTAAAAACCGTTTTGCGTACAAAACATTAATCTATCTATCGCCACAATGGCGATGATGTAAATGTACGTGATGGTTTAAAACTTGGATCATATATTACTTTCTTTCCGTAATTTTGGCGAGAAGATGATGCAAATATAGCTTAGTAAATGTGAAATCAAAAAAATATGGCATTTAATTTGAAGTAGTTACGTGATTTATCTTAGAAAAACTATCATCTAAACCAATAAAAAATTGAAGAAAACGCTACTCTTTTTCGCTTTATGTTTGCTTTTAAGTTCTTGTGGATGGTTTAATACAGAACCTGAAATAGCCACGGTGCTGACCAAACATTTCGATAATAAACTCTATAAAAAATTTGACACCGTTGCCTACGATCTTGTTTTTAACAAAAAACTGGACGAGTTGAGCAAAAAACTATCCAATCCTAAAGTAATTACCGCCTTTTACGATTCGCACCAGAACAATCCGATATTGATTACCCGTTTTTATACCAATGGTGGATTGGATAGTTTGAGAAGTTATATCGAAGCCAGCAAAGCTGATGGTTTTAATCCGGAAGCTTTTAAGGTAAATGAGTTGACAGACCTTTTGGGTACATTAAATGCCAATCAATTTAAAACGATCGAAGAAGTATATCCCGTAATTGCAGCGCTGGAAATACGAACTGCAGATGCTTTACTAAAATATCACAACGCCATTAGGTATGGAGCGGTAAACCCACGCAAAATATTTAACCGTTATTATATTGCCAACAAACGCCCCGATAGCTTGGCCATGGATTCGCTATTGAACAGCGAAGATATTTTCGCTGTTTTAAAAGATGCCCAGCAGACTTCAAAAAACTATTTAGCATTAAAGCAGGCTTTGGCTTTTTATCGTGATAGCCTAAAGACAGACAATAACCCCGCAATAAGATCCATCAAATTGAACATGGAGCGCATGCGTTGGCAGCTGCCCATGAAAACCGACGAGGTAGTTATGGTCAATATCCCCGATTTTTCTTTGACCTGGCTCGATAAACAAGATACCTTGACCCATATGAACGTTTGTGTGGGCAGTAAGAGAGAAGCTACCTATGCGGAAAAGATGAAGCTGTATCTAAAATCTGGTAGTTTAGATGATAAACCGAAGAACCATGAAACACCACAATTGTTCAGTGTTTTTAATGCCATACAGGTTAATCCGATCTGGAATATCCCTGTAAGTATTGCCCAGAGTGAAATCTATTATCAGGCCATTAAGGTACCCTTATTATTTGTCGAACAACAACATCAAAGTCTACTTTAAAGGAAGATTGGTGAATGACCCAGATACCATCCAATGGAACAAATACTCGAGAGAGAAGCTCCCTTTTCAATTTAAACAAGGTTCTGGAGAAGGTAATGCATTAGGTAAGTTCAAGTTTATTTTCGACAATAGTTCGAGCATCTATCTGCACGATACCAATAATAAGAATGGCTTTAGGTTGGCAAACAGGGCGATCAGCCATGGCTGTGTGCGTATCGAAAAACCATTGGAATTTGCCCAACTGATCGTAAAAAGCAAAAACCAGTACGATGACCTGCGCATGGAGGTAAACCTGCCTCCACTTGATACCACAAGGATGTCATTGTACAAAAAGAAACTGGCCAAAAGAACAGATACGGTAAAAGTCTTTCAATTAAAGCCAGCCTGGTTTGCCACCAGAAAGAATATCGCTGTTGTAATCGGTTATTATACCGCATGGGTTGAGCATGGAAAAGTTCAATTCAGACCTGATGTATACGATTATGACGGGACTTTATGGGAGGCCCTGAAAAAATATATGTAAAATAAATTCTTTCTACTAAGTTTTTAGTTAATAATACTTATCTTGTATTGAACTTTAAACTAAAGATATGAAAAGTGTTTATTACTATGGCCTGTTATGTACAGGTCTATTTTTTTCTTGCATTCAACATCCAAAAGTAGCTGGTGATGAGACACCAGGTCGTGCTAAAGTTGAAAAGCTCATATTGACCGAATCGAAACTAGGTCTGCCTTTGATGCCGGTAAGGTCTATCTTGGCAAGTTTTGATAATTTTTGGGATTATTATACTCGAAATGTTGCTTTATATGAAGATTTTACCCCTTTAAATGCAAAAGGCCAGCAGATCAGCAAACAAAATTTCTTGAAAGAATTAGGCTCGGGACTTTATTTTCCTTTGGTGATCAATGCCACAGGTACTGAACTTGTTTATAGATTGGAAAAGATCAGTCCAAAAGCAAATTCATTTATCGGTGCCTACATGAAACAATTTGCTAAAGAAGAATTGAAGTTCCATCAGATGAAGGGGAAGCCGATTCCTAATTTCAGTTTTACGGATGTAAATGGAAAAGTTTATACTCCCACAAACATCAAAGGAAAAATTGTTTTATTAAAATGTTGGTTTATTGGTTGCGTAGCCTGTGTTAAAGAAATGCCTGCATTGAATGAAATGGTGAAAAAATACAAAGACCGAAAAGATATCCTTTTTATCAGTTTGGCATCAGATTCTAAAAAGGAACTGCAACAGTTTTTAACGAGGATAACGTTTGATTATGCTACAGTTCCTAACCAAGGGACATATATGAACGATAAGCTGAATGTAACCGCTTACCCGACCCATTTTTTGATCAATAAAGAAGGTATTTTGGTCGATGTATTACCAGATGAGGTTCAAGTGGCCAAAGCATTGGCTAAAGAACTTGAAAAGACAAAATAGTTTAGGCCTGCAGTGCCACTTCCTTGCTTTTTCTGTACTTGGCCAAATTGATCAGCAGTACGCTTCCCAAAATCACCACCAGACCTAAAAGTTGGATGAGGGTAATCTTTTCGCTGGTAAAGCATAAGCTCAATAAAACGGCCACTACCGGATTGACATAAGCATAGGTACTTACCTGTGTTGCCGGACGAACTTTTAACAGCCAAACATAAGCGCTAAAAGCGGCAATCGAGCCAAAAATGATCAAGTAGATGATAGAAAGCCAGGCATCCAATGGGATGTGCTGCCAATTGAAATGTTTAAATTCTGAACTGAACAAACTGCCAGGTATAAAGGCAATACCTGCTGCGATCATCTGCCATGCCGTATTAACCGAAACAGAGCTGTTAGGGTCAGACTTGTATTTTGAATAAAGTGAGCCGCCTGCCCATGCAATAGGGCCTAAGATCAACAAGATCATACCAACAATCTGTGTAGTGCTTTGGTTGGTGCTGAGGATGTGCAATAGCTGCTCGCCAAATAACAAGATTACACCAATAAAACCAACAATCAAGCCCGTAACCGTAGAGGTGCTGCTCAGGTTCTCTTTCCATTTAGGTTTGTCCAAGATCACAAACCAAATGGCTGCAGAGGCCACCATAATGGCCACAAGTCCGCTTGGAATGAACTGTTCTACCCAGATCACAATTCCGTTTCCAACGCCTAACATCAAGATGCCGCTTACTGCAGCATGTTTAATGGTCTGTTTGTTGAATATCTCTTTTCCGGTAAACTTGCACCAGGTCAATCAGCAATAGGCCTGCTACGATAAATCTAAAAGTGCCCAATATAAATGGTGGGAACCCAGCAAGTGCTTTTTGAATGAAAAAATAGGTAGAGCCCCATACAACATAAACAATGGCAAAGGCTAGGTATACGATAATTAAAGGGGCTGGTTTTTTTACATTTGCCATAATAGGGGTTATTTAGTAGGGTTTTCGGGAATGATCAATTGTTGTTGTTCTTTAACCGTTTCGAGTACGATAGTGGTACGAACAGATAGGATGTTTGAGATTTTGCTGAAAGAATCGCGCATTAAAGCCATTAATGAAGCAGAATCGGTTGTCCTTACCTTTACCAGGTAACAATCTTCGCCTGCAACGATATGTACCTCTTGTACTTCTTTGATCTGTGCCAGCTCATCTGCTGTAGTGGTACAGCCAACCGTATTTGAGGTACGCATAGAGATAAAAGCCAATAGTTTCAGGTCTACGGCAACAGGATCGATCCTTGCGGTGTACTGCATGATTACGTTTTTCTGTTCCAGTTTTTTTACACGTTCCAGAACCGCCGATGGCGCCATCTCTAGTTCTTTGGCCATATGGATGTTCGATATCCGTGAATTTTCCTGCATCAACCTTAAAATGGCCAGGTCAATTTTGTCTAAAGTCATGTTTTTTTTGGTTTTAATTCTATAAATCTATGTATTAAAAGAATAATATTCATAATTTATTAATTAAAAATGACTTTTATTCTATAATATGGAATTATTCAGTAGATAATACAGTCATTCTTGTCAAATATCTATATTGATGTTTAAACATGTATTGTTCCTTTATAAGAATGTAGGAGGCATATTAAGTAAGTTTTCATTTACCAATTCGCTATTTTCCATAATTTTTCTATCTTTGGTTTTTAATGAATTTCCTTTATCCGGGCTTTCTTTTTGCACTTTTAACGGTCGCTATCCCGGTCATTATCCATTTATTCAATTTCCGGAAATTTAAAAAAGTCTATTTCAGTAATGTTGCTTTCTTAAAAGAGGTTAAAGAGCAAAATTCTTCGAGAGAAAAAGTTAAAAACCTATTGATTCTTTTATGTAGGATATTGGCCATTGTATTTTTGGTATTGGCTTTTGCGCGTCCATTTTTGCCTTCTGGCAGTAAGATAGACCAAAATAGAGGTAACATCGTCAGCATCTATATCGACAATTCTTACAGCATGGAAGCTGTAAACAAAGAAGGAAGTCTGTTAGATGAAGCCAAACGCAAGGCCAAAGAAATCGTAAAAGCGTTTCAGATCAATGATCGTTTTCAGTTGCTGACCAATGATTTTGAAGGCAAGCACCAAAGGCTGTTAAATGGAGACGAATTGCTACAGGCAGTAGATGAGGTGAAGATCTTCTGCGAGTCGTCGATTGCAACAGGTCAATCAACAGGCAGCAAAGTGTTTTTACTGGGGCGAGTAACCGTTTTATCTACGTGATCTCAGACTTCCAAAATGGTTTTGCAGGTAATGAGCCTATTCAGGCCGATGGCAATACAAACCTATCCTTGGTCAAATTAAATGCCAACGACCTGCCAAATGTTGCGGTAGACAGTGTTTGGTTATTGTCGCCAGTTCATCAGGCCAATGCCACAGAAAAATTGGTCGTACAGTTGCGCAATTATGGAGATGAGGATGCTAAAAATATCGCCGTAAAACTCAATATCAATGCCCAGCAAAAAGCGATCAGTAGCTTAAATGTTCCGGCAGGTAAAACCACAATTGATACACTTTCATACAGTGGCTTAGCCTTAGGCTGGCAAAAGGGAACCATCAGCATCAAAGATTTTCCGCTAACGTTCGATGATCAACTTAATTTTAGTTTTAAGGTCAGTGCAGAGCAAAAGGTACTGAGCATTAATGGCAAGCAAGACGGTAAATACATCAAAGCCTTGTTTGGGGCGGATCGATATTTTAAGTTGACCGAAATGCCGGAGGCGAACATCAACTATGCCGCATTTTCTTCTTATAGCCTTATTGTTTTAAATGGTTTGGCCAACCCCTCTAGTGGTTTGGCACAAGAACTGAAAACTTATATTGCCAACGGTGGCGCGGTGGTGGTCTTTCCGGATCTAGATGCAGACGTGACGATTTACAGCCAATTTCTAACTGCATTGAACCTGCCTGCCATTACTGCCTTAAATAAAGTGCCGGCTAAGGTAAGTAAGATCGAGTTGGGCCATCCCTTGTTTAAGGATGTGTTTGAGAGCTTGCCCCAAAACCTGAATCTGCCACAAGTGAACCGGTATTTGGATTTTAACGAAAGCAACAACAGCAATAAAGAAAACCTATTGCAGTTGCCAGCCAACAAACTATTTTTTGCCCGTTATACAATTGGCAATGGACAGGTTTATCTTTCGGCCACAGATCTGGAGAATGAAGACAGCAATTTTGCGAAACATCCTGTTTTTGTACCCTTGATGTATAAGATTGCCTTTGCAAGCGCCAAAGAGCAACCTATCTATTATACGGCAATGAAAGACAATGTATTGGAGAGCCAAAAGATCAATCTAGGTGCCAATCAATCTTTAAAGTTAGTGGCTGATCAGTTTGAAGTGATACCAGAATTGCGCCAAACCAATGGTAAAACCTTGTTGTACATTGCAGACCAGGTAAAAAGAGCTGGCTTTTACGATCTAAAAAAGGCAGATTCGACATTGGCCGTAGTGGCATTTAACGACAATAGAACAGAATCTGATATGCACTATACAGCGCAAACAGAGCTGCAGAAATTATTTGGTAAACAAGAGGTTGTGTTTTTAGATCCAAAATCTGACAGTATCGCCTCTGCTGTTTCCGCTAAAAATAATGGAACCGAGTTATGGAAACTTTGCCTAATTTTGAGCTTAGTTTTTATAGCGATTGAAATAGTATTGGTCCGATTTTATCCTATCCAAAAACCGAGCTTGCGAGCTCATTGATGCAAATAAATATATATAAGCTAATCAATAACATAAAAATTCATGAACCTCTTAGTTAAGGGAATTACCATTGCTGATCCTAACAGCGAGTTTAATCAGAAAACCTGCGACCTACGCGTTGAACAAGGAAAAATTACAGCCATTTCAGCGCAATTGACCCCTCAAAAGGGCGAAACTGTGTTTGAAGCTAAAGGTGCTGTGCTTTCGCCCGGTTTTTTTGACCTGAACTGTATGATTGGTGATCCTGGTCTGGAAACCAAAGAAGATATCCAAACCGGAACTGCGGCCGCAAAGGCAGGTGGATTTACCGGACTGGCAGTTTTGCCCAATACCAAACCTGTAGTACAGTCTAAGGGCGAAGTAGAATATATCCTTAACCGAGCAAAAAATAACTTGGTTGATGTTTACCCGATAGGCGCAATTAGTCGTGATCTGGAAGGAAAGGAAATGGCAGAGCTGTTTGACATGAAAAATGCCGGAGCTGTTGCTTTTTCTGATGGTAGCAAAGCCATTAGTGATGATGGTTTTATGAGTCGTGCTTTACAATATGGTTTAGGATTTGGTGCCTTATTGATCGTTTATCCAGAAAACAAATCTATCGCTGGTAAAGCCCAAGTAAACGAAAGTAAGAACAATGTATTGTTGGGTATGAAAGGTGTTCCGGCATTGGCCGAAGAGATGCAAATCTCTAGGGACATATTTTTAGCGACCTATCACAATGCACCCATCCACATCAGTAACATCTCAACTGCAGGGTCAGTTGCCCTGATCAAAAAGGCGAAAAAAGATGGGGTTAAAATTACCTGCGATGTAGCTGCACACCAACTGGTATTTACCGAAGAACTGTTGAACGATTTTGACAGCAACTATAAGGTTAAACCACCATTAAGAAGCAAAACTGACAACAAAGCATTGGTTGCCGGATTAAAAGACGGGACAATTGATGCGGTTTCATCACAACATCGCCCGCACGAAATCGAATTTAAGGATGTAGAGTTTGAGATTGCAGCTTATGGCATCATCACCCTGCAAACCGTTCTACCTTTATTGTTGCAGGTAGGCTTGGACTCAGCATTGATTGCAGAGAAATTGGCCATTAATCCTAGAAAATTACTTAACTTACCTATTCCTGTGATTGAAAAGGGAGCTGAAGCAAACTTTACGGTCTATAACCCAGGTCAGGAATGGTTATACAATGCATCAACTAATTTATCAAAATCAAGTAACTCGCCTTTGTTGGGCAAAACCCTAAAAGGAAAAGTACAATTGGTATACAACAACAAACAATATCAAACTTATGAATAGTAGTGTAGAACAAGCGTTAATTGCATCATTGGACCAATTTGCTGCTGCAAACGAAATAGACTCAATTGCAATTGAGCAAAGATTAGTTGAGGTTTTTGGAAAAGACATGAACTTCCTGGAGAAGGTTGCCGAATTTGACGAGGTTTTTGATGAACATCCGAAATTTGAAGAATTGAGGGAAGTATATTTTGATCTGTTGATGATCAATTTCTTTACCAGTGATGTGAACAAACTGGAAGAGGATTACTTGGAATCGAAAGAATGGGAAAATATAGAAGAAGAGACCATTGAGCGTGGAACAGAATTATTGAACTTGTTGCTTTACATCAACGAATGTCATGATGAAGAGATCAAACCAGGCTTGGAAGACTTCTTGAAAGAGTTTTTATTGGTTGAAGAAGACGAATTCCAAGATGAGTTCCATATCTATGAAGACCTGATCAGTAACCAACAATTGGCCGAAAGCAGTGTAGAAGATATCTGTAACAATGCCAATCTATTAGAACTGAGTGAAGAAATGGAAGATCTTTTTGTGCCTTTCATGACCTTCTTCTTACAGCCAAACACCAGTGAGGCGACACAGCAAGAACTAATTAAATTTAGCAGTAACAAAAGTTTTGATGTTGCAGTCTATACATTAATTACTAACTTCAATAAAAATAGATAAACCAAAATCAAACTAAAATGGAAACAACAACTACAAAAGTGAATTTAAGAACCGAAGCCCTAAAAAACGGTGCTATTTGGGGTGCGATCAATCTGGTTATTTTCCTGGTAACCTGGTACCTGATGCCAAGTTTAATGAGTTCTTACGTCTATGTGGTAATAACTGTCGTAATAGGAATAACCTTGGCCGTATTTTTCTGTATTGACCTAAGAAAAAAAGCAGGTGGTTATTGGAGCTTTGGAGAAGCGCTTTGGCCTATTTTTGCGATGTTTTTAACAGCAATGGCTATCGTATATATATGTACGAACTTGTTTGGGAAATTTATTGATCCAACCTATCCAGTAAAGATGAAAGAACTTTCAATGGAGAAAATGGAATCGATGTACAAATCTATGGGTATGGCTGAAGACGACATGAATAAGGCCATACAGGCAGCTTCAGAAAGTTTGGACAAACAATTTACCCCAACATTTAGCCAAGCGGTTATTGGTTTTGGTATTGCGGCGATTTTCTATTTCATCTTTGCTTTGATCTTTGCTTTGATCTTCAAAAAAAGCAATCCTAATCCTTGGCAAGGGCAAGAAGACGAAAAGTTTGGGGTACAATAAACCCTAATTAATATAAATTTATCAACGTGCAGGTTTTATCATATAATTTGATGAAATTTGCACGTTTCTAATAATACGTCATTGCGAACGAAGGGCAGGGTAACGCTAAGTGTAGGGCAATCTAACTGAAAAGATTGCTTCGTCATTTCTCTCGTAAAGACGATAAGACTAAAAAATGGATATATCAGTTGTAGTACCTTTATATAACGAAGAAGAATCGCTCCCAGAACTCATTGCCTGGATAGACAAAGTAATGGTAGAGAACAATTTTTCTTATGAAGCCGTGTTTGTTGATGATGGCAGTACAGATACCTCATGGGCAGTACTTACAGCTTTAAAAGAAACTTATGGAAGTATCAAAGCCATAAAGTTTAGAAGGAACTATGGTAAATCTGCAGCATTGAATGTGGCTTTTGAAGCAGCACAAGGGGAGGTGATCATTACAATGGATGCCGACCTGCAAGATAGCCCAGACGAAATTCCGGAACTGTACAGAAGGATCATAGAAGAAAAATACGATATCGTTTCAGGTTGGAAAAAGAAAAGATATGATCCTATTACCAAAACTATCCCTACAAAATTGTTCAATGCCGCTACGCGTAAAATGAGTGGTATTAAACTGAACGATTTTAACTGTGGACTAAAAGCTTACCGTAAAGATGTGATCAAAACCATAGAAGTATATGGCGAAATGCACCGTTACATTCCTGTAATTGCCAAATGGGCCGGTTTTAGTAAGATCGGAGAACAGGTGGTAGAACATAGGGCCAGAAAATATGGAACAACCAAATTTGGCTTTAGCAGGTTCATCAATGGTTTTTTGGATCTGTTGTCTATCTTCTTTGTAGGTAAATTTGGCAAACGTCCCATGCACTTTTTTGGTTCCTTGGGTGTACTGAGCTTTTTGATTGGTAGTATCATGGCCATTTGGATGATTGCTGTAAAACTATACCATATCGCGGCTCATATTCCATACAAAAGAGAAATTACAGACCAACCCTTATTTTATATCGCATTGGTGGCGATCATTGTAGGTTCACAAATGTTTTTAACAGGTTTTGTGGCAGAGTTGGTAACTCGTAATGCGCCAGAAAGAAACCAGTATTTAATAGAAAAAGAAATAATTTAATGTAAAATGGAAGAATAAGATGGAAGTGCTAAACTATCCACCTTCCATGATCCGTTTTATATTTTACATCCTCAAACATGTTTTTCTCCATCATCATTCCACTTTACAACCGCCCACAAGAAATTGATGAGCTATTGACCACTTTGACCAAACAGACCTATACACAGTTTGAGGTTTTGGTGATTGAAGATGGTTCTGTAAATGATGCCAAAGAAATTGTGGCTTCTTATGCCGATCGATTGGATGTAAAGTACTTCTTCAAGCCAAACGAAGGTCAGGGTTTTACCCGAAATTTTGGTTTTGAGAGGGCCAAAGGAGATTACTTCGTTATTTTTGATTCAGATTGCCTGATTCCGGAAGATTACTTGGAAATTGTATCTGCCTATCTTTTCGAGCATCAATTAGATGCTTATGGCGGTCCAGATGCGGCACACCAGACCTTTACACCCGTGCAAAAAGCAATCAGTTATGCCATGACTTCGCCTTTTACTACAGGTGGGATCCGAGGTAACAAAAAACATGTGGGACAGTTTCATCCACGTAGTTTTAACATGGGTGTTTCCAGAAAAGTTTGGGAAAAAGTTGGTGGTTTTATCCTAACGCGTTTAGGAGAGGATATCGAATATAGTATCCGTATCCACGAAAATGGCTTTAAGATTGGTTTGATCCCAGCAGCTAAAGTTTATCATAAAAGAAGGACAAGTTTTTCGCAGTTTTATAAACAACTGCATTTTTTTGGCAGGGCGCGTATCAATATTTACAAACATTTTCCAAAAGAGCTGAAGCTGATCCACTTCTTCCCAGCGGTTGCCACCGTTGGAATGATGCTGACCATATTGTTCAACATCTTTTATTGGCCTTTGGCCTATGTCTGCAATTTTATCGTAGGCCTATATTTTTTGTTGATATTTTTTCACGCATGGCAGGTCAACAAATCAATTAAAATTGCATTTTTGAGTGTCATTGCATCTTTTATCCAACTCACCGCCTATGGTTTGGGTTTTATACAAGATCTATTTAAAAGAGTAATATTTAAACAATCATGATAGATTATTTAAAAGAAAGTACGTTCGCCGTCAAAGATGTGATCATGCAGGCATGGAAAGTAACACGCGACAATTACTTTTCCATCGCCACCTTATGTTTTTTGATCTTCATTACGGCATCCACATCAACCTTTATGGCCTTTTTTATGGGCGAACTAAACGTTGGGATCAGGATCGTGATGTTGTTGATCTTTGTAATGAGTTATTGCATCGTAGAGCTTTGCTTGATCAAGTACATCTTTAGACTGTTGGACCACGAAAGTGAAGAAGACATTACCATCGTAGAAACGCTGCCTACTAGAAGAGAGTCATCCGCTTTTTGATCGGAACCGTTTATTTTGGCCTGAGCATTTTCTTGGTAGGAATTTTATTGATGCCAGTGCTGTACATTTTAGAATCTATCTTGAAATTTGCGGTTAGCCAAGGCTTGATCGATAACTTTACCCAGGCCGGAAAGATTATTGTTAATATTGCAGTAGCCATTGCCATGTTAAGTATCTTTTTTACGTTCATCAGGATTGTTTTCTTTCCCTTCTTTATCATCGATAAACATTGCAAACCTTTCGAATCCATCAAGCTGAGTTTGGCCACTACAAAAGGCAACTTTATCAAACTGTTGTTTATCTTGGTTGGCCTTGTATTGGTACAGGCAGTTGTCTTTGGTTTCTTTTATGTGGTGGTATTAACAGGTTTCCGTTTGGTCAATTACTTTTTCGATTACGATATCAATCAATATGTTTCCTTAATTGTTGTTGTTTTTAGTTCGTTTGTCATTGTACCTTTTACAACAGCCTTTTTTGCCGTTGCCTACAGAAAGATCATGAGCGAATATAAAGGAGACGAGCATCCAGATATTATCCATAATATCGTTTAATGCGGTTTACTAACAACTAAAAACTGATAACTAACAACTGGAAACTAACAACTGGTAACTGAAAAAATGGGACTAAAAGCAGCACTAAGTAAACCATTTGCGGCATGGGTTGTAAAAGGCATCCGGAAGTGGAAAGAACACTCTTTAAAAGCGCAAGACCAAACTTTTCAATTGTTGTTAAAGTCTGCGGCAGCTACGGTTTTTGGTAAAGACCACAACTTTTCATCCATTAAAAATTACGAAGACTTTAAGGCCAACGTTCCAATAAGAGACTATGAAGGCTTAAGACCTTATATCGATAGGGTAGTTGCAGGAGAAAGAGATATTCTATGGAAAGGCAAACCAGCTTATTTTGCCAAAACCTCTGGCACTACCTCTGGCGTTAAATATATACCGATTTCAAAAGAATCAATGCCAGAACATATCAAAGCTGCGCGTAATGCCCTGTTGACCTATATCAACGAAACAGGCAAGACCAATTTTGTAAATGGCAAAATGATCTTTTTACAAGGTAGTCCGATCCTGACCAAAAAGAATGGGTCAATGTAGGCCGTTTATCTGGTATTGTAGCACATTTGGTGCCTGCTTATCTGCAAAAAAACAGATTGCCGTCTTATGCCACCAATTGTATAGAAGATTGGGAGGAAAAGGTTGATGCCATTGTTTCCGAAACACTACACCAAGACATGACCTTGATCTCTGGTATACCACCTTGGGTACAGATGTATTTTGACAAGTTGAGCGAAAAGACTGGCGGCAAGAAAATCAAGGATATCTTCAAGAACTTTAGCCTTTTTGTATATGGTGGGGTAAATTACGAACCTTATCGGGCTAAAATAGAAGCAAGCATCGGCAGAAAAGTAGATACCATTGAAACCTATCCAGCTTCAGAAGGATTTATCGCCTATCAAGATACACAAGAAGATAAAAGTTTGTTATTGCTTACAAAAGCGGGGATTTTCTACGAATTTATTCCTGCGGATGAGTACTATAATGAAAACCCTACACGTTTAAGTCTGGCAGAGGTAGAGCTAGAAAAGAACTATGCCCTGATCCTGAATACCAATGCGGGTTTATGGGGATATAGTATTGGCGATACGATTAAATTTGTGTCTAAAGATCCTTATAAGATATTGGTAACAGGAAGGATCAAACATTTTATATCTGCCTTTGGCGAGCATGTGATTGGGGAAGAAGTAGAACATGCCATTTTATCGGTGGCCAATGAAGAAGGAGTAGAAATTACAGAATTTACCGTAGCCCCACAAGTAAATGCACCAGCAGGTGAACTGCCTTACCACGAGTGGTTTGTAGAATTTGCATCGGCGCCTAAAGACATGGCTGCATTTAGCGAAAAGGTAGACATGGCTTTGCAAAAGAAAAATATTTACTATTTTGACCTCATTGAAGGGAAAGTCTTACAAAAACTGATCATCCGCTCTTTACAAAAAGATGCATTCGTGAACTATATGCGTGCAGAAGGTAAACTAGGTGGACAAAATAAAGTTCCAAGATTAAGCAACGATAGGAAAATTGCTGAGGTTTTAATACAATATGTGGTTTAACTTAAAACAGCAATATAACAATAGAACAATTGATCAATATTAAAAATATATCCATTTTAGGAAGTACAGGCTCCGTTGGGACCCAAGCATTAGAAGTAGTGCGTGCCAATCCTAATTTATACCGAATTGATGCTTTAACCGCACAGAACAATGCCGAACTGTTGATCCAACAGGCATTGGAGTTTAAGCCAGAAATGGTAGTGATTACTGCAGAAGAACACTATCAGACCGTAAAAAATGCATTGCCAGGTATACAAGTATTAAGTGGCGAAGATGCATTGATCGCTGCGGTACAATTGCCACAAACACAATTGGTACTCACTGCCATTATGGGCTCAGTAGGCCTAAAACCGACCATTGCTGCTATTGAAGCAAAAAAGGACATTGGTTTGGCCAATAAAGAGACTTTGGTAGTTGCGGGCGAATTGGTGATGAAATTGGCTGCATCACATGGTGTAAAGATCATTCCTGTCGATTCAGAGCATTCGGCCATCTTCCAATGTTTGGTAGGCGAAGAAAACAATCCCATTGAAAAAATATTTTTAACGGCGTCTGGTGGTCCTTTCAGAGGAAAAGATCTGTCATTTCTGGCCAATGTAACCAAAAACGAAGCCTTAAAACATCCCAATTGGGTAATGGGGGCTAAGATCACCATCGACTCGGCCTCGTTGATGAACAAAGGCCTGGAAGCTATTGAGGCCAAATGGTTATTTGGGTTAACCACAGCACAGATCGAAGTAGTGGTACATCCACAATCCATTATCCACTCTATGGTACAGTTTACGGATGGATCGATTAAAGCACAATTGGGCCTGCCAGATATGAAACTGCCTATCCATTATGCATTGGCCTACCCGCAACGGGTAAACAGCAATTTTGAAAGATTTAACTTTTTAAACTATCCAGAATTGACATTTACGCAAGCAGATACAAAAAGTTTTCGTAACCTTGAGCTTGCCTTTACGGCAATGGAAAAAGGAGGTAACATGCCTTGTATCCTAAATGCGGCCAACGAAGTGGTGGTAGAAGCATTTCTGAAAGACAAAATAGGCTTTTTACAAATGAGTGAGGTGATTGAAAAATGTATGGAGCAAATGGATTTTATTGCGCAGCCTACACTCAATAATTATTTAGAAACCGACAAGCAGACACGTATATTTGCAAGTCAACACGTAACAAATTAAATTTTAATAAATCTAAGAACAATACACATACTACATATATGGACGGACTGATCATGGCGGGCCAGCTTTTGCTGGGATTATCGATACTAGTGATTTTACACGAATTAGGACATTTTTTAGCAGCTCGTGCTTTCGGGATCAAAGTTGAAAAATTCTATCTTTTCTTTGACGCTTGGGGATTTAAACTTTTTAGCTTTAAAGTTGGCGATACAGAATACGGTGTAGGTTGGTTGCCATTGGGTGGTTATGTAAAGATTTCGGGTATGATCGATGAATCGATGGATACCGAACAAATGGCATTGCCACCAGAACCATGGGAATTTAGGTCGAAACCAGCTTGGCAACGTTTGATCGTAATGTTGGGCGGTATCATCGTAAATGTTATTGTAGGTATCGTGATCTTTTGGATGCTGACCTTTAAATATGGCGAAACCTATATTACGAATGACCAATTGGTAAATGGTGTAAATCCTGGTATTATAGGTAAAGAAATCGGACTTAAAAACGGTGACCGCATCTTGGCCATCAACGGACAAAAAGTTGTGCGTTTCGAAGAGCTGATCAGTTCTAAAGTTTTATTGGGAAGCCCTAAATTGACTATCTCTCGTGATGGAAAAGCGATAGACCTAAAAGTTCCAGAGAGTGTTTTAAATAGCATCAGTGAGCACGGGATTGAAGAATTTGTTACCCCTCGCTTCGTAGCAGAAAAAATATCAGGTGTTTATGATCCCGCCAAAGAAAAAAAATCAAAAAGCGTATTTGCCAAAATCAAAGAGTTTTTTGTAAAACCTAAACCGGTTGCTCCAGAACCTGCACCAGCTTTAGAGGCGGGAATTAAAGTGGGAGATAGTATCATTGCAATTAATCATAAACCCGTTCGTTTTTTAAATGAATTTACAGACGAAGTTGAAAAATCTGCTGGGAAAACAATTGCCATTGAGGTTCTGCGTAATGGAAGTCCATTAACTTTAAGTCCAAAAGTAAGCAAAGAAGGTACAATTGGTGTGGCCATTGGTCGTGGCAAATTACCAACCACCCATATTGATTATAGTTTCTTCGAATCGTTCTCTGTAGGTACAACCAAAGCATGGACAACCTTTGCCGACAATGGAAAAGGGATTTGGAAAATGATCACAGGTAAGGTAAGTGCCAGAAACATCAGCAGTCCTATCGGTATCGCAAAAGTATATGGTAGTGAATTTGATTGGGCAAACTTTTGGCGCTTAACCGGATTGATTTCAATGGCATTGGCCTTTATGAATTTATTACCCATCCCAGCTTTAGATGGTGGACATGTGGTATTTTTGATCATCGAGATGATCAAGGGTAAACCATTGGGCGATAAATTTATGGAACGTGCACAAGTAGTAGGTTTTGTGATCCTATTGAGTTTAATGGTATTTGCTTTTGGTAATGATATCCTGAAGTTGTTCAATAAATAGAAAAAATGAATTACTTTGAGCTCTATGAGCTGCCCGTTAGTTTTGATCCAGACCAACAATTGGTAAAACAGAAGTTTTATGAATTGAGTAAGAAGTTTCACCCAGACTTTTACATTAACGAGAGCGAAGAGAAACAACAAGAGGTATTGGAGCTTTCTACGCTTAACAACAAAGCTTTTCAGGTTTTAAAAGACCCACAAAAACGATTACATTATATCCTTGAGTTGAAAGGCCAATTGGTAGAAGGAGAGAATTATGCCCTCCCTCAAAGCTTTTTGATGGACATGATGGATGTGAACGAAGCCTTGATGGAAATGGAGTTTGATGCTGATCCTACAAAACTGGAAGCCGTAACAAGTCAGACCGAACAGATTGCTAAAGAACTCGATAACGAATTAAAATCGCTCACCACAACTTTTGATCAGGGTGATGCAAATCAAGAAGAGATTTTAAAAGCAGTGAAAGATATTTATTACCGAAATAAATACCTGTGGCGAATCAAAGAAAGTCTAAAAAAGCTTGCAAAATAGCAATTGACCAATATTGCTTTTAAGGTTTGACAATAATTTATTGAAAATGTTTAAGATATGCTATCTTTTAATCATCTTGTTTTTATAGAAGTTGCTAAACATTTAAGCTTTACCAAAGCAAGCGAAATCCTATTTATCAGTCAGCCAGCCATTAGTAAACACATCCGAAACCTAGAAGAACATTACAAAACACCACTTTTCGAACGTAAAAAGGGAGCTGTATTGCTTACCGAAGCTGGTATTGTACTGCAGCAGCACCTGTTGACCGCAAGCGCGTTGAGCAAACAGATCGAGTTCGAAATTGGTAGTATCCATAATAAACAACTGCTTAATGGCGAGCTGAAACTTGGTGCAAGTACAACCATTGCCTTGTATGTTATTCCGGCTGTACTTTCCGCATTCCGCAAACAAAATACAGCAGTTAAGATCAGTTTGGTGAACCGAAATTCCGAGAATGTAATGGAGGCTTTGGTCCATCACGAAATTGACTTGGCCATTATTGAAGGAAAAGAGAAGATGGCAAACGTAAATAGTCAGTATTTCCTCACTGAAAAAGTAGTTCCGGTATGTGCCCCAAAAAGCTATCTGGCAGCAAAAAACAAATATACCATTGCAGAGCTTAAAGAAATCCCAATTTCGCTTAGAGAAAGAGGCTCTGGTACACTCGTTGCCATTGGACAAGCCTTGTCAAGCCACGACATCAAAATTGCCGACCTGAACGTTTGTATGAGGTTAGGTGGCACTGAAGCTTTAAAGAATTTTATTCTGGCCGATGACAGTTTAGGATTTCTACCTTTAAAGGCCGTAGCAAAAGAATTGGAAAGAGGAGACCTTGTACAGCTTGAGATTGAAGACCTGAACATCGATCGGCATTTTTACTTTATCCAACGCATTGGTGAAGAAAACAGCGGAATCAACAAGGCGTTTATCAAATTTGCTAAAAATCATTATAACTTATTGTTATAGGTTATTCGAAAACGGTATTGGCTATGTAATGTTTAACACATTAATTTAGCCATATGATAACCGAACTTTTAAATATCGACGCTTCAGCTATAACCATTGATTATGAGCTGAACTGCAATGCTTGCCGTCATCCCTATAATAAATACCAACTGAACAGCTACTGTGTGCAATGTGGGAAATCGCCCATTGAAGTTCAATTCCAATTAAGCCCTTTAATTCCAAAAGAGGTCATGATCCAAGGCGAAAGGTCAATGTGGCGTTATGCAAAGCTATTGCCTTTGTTGCACCAAAGCAATAGGGTATCGTTAGGAGAGGGCTGGACTCCAATCCTGAACATGGACAGGACTGCTGATCGTTTGGGTTTGGACAATTTGCTGATCAAAGATGAATCTTTTAACCCTACTGGATCCTTTAAAGCAAGAGGTTTAAGTATGGCAGTATCAAAAGCCAAAGAGCTGGATGTAGAAGGTTGTATTGTGCCAACGGCCGGTAATGCAGGTGGAGCATTAAGTGCCTACTGTGCAAAAGCAGGCATGAAATCAATTGTGGTCATGCCCAGACATACCCCCGAAGCCTTTAAAAAAGAATGTAAGGCCTTTGGCGCAGAACTTGTTTTGGTTGATGGCTTGATCAACGACTGTGCAAAAGTGGTGGCCGAAATCAAAAAGGAGCGCGATTATTTCGATATCTCTACCATGAAAGAACCCTACCGTTTAGAAGGTAAAAAAACTTTGGGTTATGAAATTGCTGAACAGCTGAATTGGGAATTGCCGGATGTGATCCTGTATCCAGCTGGTGGGGGTACAGGTTTGATCGGTATCTGGAAAGCTTTTAAAGAAATGCAGAAGATGGGTTGGGTTAAACAGATCCCCACAAAAATGATTGCCGTACAGGCAGAAAACTGCAGGCCACTTGTGGATACCTTTACAGGTCTACAAGCAAACTGTGGTACCTATAAAGGATCGCCAACTATTGCCAATGGTCTGGCCGTGCCACAACCTTTTGCAGAAAAGATGATGCTAGCGGTTTTGGAAGAATCTAAGGGGTTGGCATTGGCAATTTCGGAAGCAGAGATCAGTATGTGTGTAAGAGAGATTGCCGCAACAGAAGGCATGTTGGTGGCACCAGAAGGGGCAGCGTTATTAGCGGCCCTAAAGCGATTGTTAAAAAATGGCCAGATCATACCACAGCAAAGGTGCTTTTACTAAATACAGGCTCTTGCTATAAGTATTTGGACAGTTTCGAATTTTAACCGGCAGCACTAAGTTAGTAGATTGTAAAAAAGAAAGATACAACCATAATAAAAGATTGCTTTGTTTACTTTTACGGCAAAGTAGCTCGTATGACCTCATTAAACTTATTCAGAAAAGTAGCCGTTGCAGAAGGAATTTCCTATCTTTTATTATTGTTTATTGCCATGCCTTTAAAATATTTGGCAGATATGCCATTGGCCGTTAAGTATACGGGTTGGGCCCATGGACTGTTGTTTGTATTGTATGCAGCTTGTTTGGTGCTTGCCTGGCAAGAAACAAAATGGAAATTTGGTAAGGCCGTAATGATCTTTTTGGCTTCTTTATTGCCATTTGCTCCTTTTATTGTGGATAAAAAGCTCAAAGCAGAAGAACCTGCTTAAGCTGTAAACATTTCAAAATTACCTTTTCGTAGCTAAACGTATAGGCTTTGACTATATTTGTAGGCTATGGCCATTTTTCCTACCCAATATTCTACACTCTCTGCTGTTGCATTAAAAGATTTTTTATCCGAAAAATATGGCCTAGATGCCATCAACTGCAAATTGCTCATCCATAATGTAAGTGATACTTATCTCTTAGAAACTGCACGCGACAAATACATTTTTAAGACTACAGAGATGCGCACCGTAAGCTTGAAGAGATCAAGGCCGAGGTAGAATTGTTGGATATTTACCAAGCCAATGGTGCTAAGGTTTCTTATCCTATCAAAGCGATGGATGGAGCACAGATCCAATCATTTAATGCAGCCGAAGGTATCAGATATGGGGTGCTGTTTACTTTCGCCAAAGGAGCGGTAGTACAAGACCTGACTGATGAACACCTAAAAACACTAGGCAGGGAAATGGCCCTTGTTCATCAGGTTTCCTCAACTGTAGTGCTTAAATACCCACGAAAAGAATTTACCATTGATACAATGTTATTGCAGCCCTTAGCTGTTTTTAAGCCTGCTTTCGAAGGCTTGGAAGAAGAATATGCTTATTTAACAACAGCGGTAGTTCAAGTAGTAATTGAAATAGAAAAACTTGACCTCAGCAAGTTTAGCTATGGATATTGTCACTACGACTTTTTACCAAAGAACTTCCATTTCGAAAATGAGAGAAGCCTCACTTTTTTCGATTTCGACTTTGCTGGGAAAGGATACCTCATCAACGATATTTCCTCATTTTATGTCCATTATTTTATGGAAGTATGGAGCGGTAAGCTGACCCAACAAGAAGCAGATCGAGCTTTTGCTGTATTTGTAGAAAGTTACCGTACTGTAAAACCTTTAAGTGAGGAAGAACTCAAAGCCATTCCTTATTTTGGTTTTGCGTTTTGGATCTTCTACCTCCGTTTCCAATATGAGAATTTCGACGATTGGTCAAGCATCTTCTTTGGTCCCAAATATCTAAAACAGCGAGTTGGAGTCATCAAGCAATGGATGGATTGGTATATAAGCCCAAGTCCAAATTCTTAAAATAATAGCTTTTTAACCTGTTTTTCGATTTACAGCCTAACTGTAACTAAAATTTTAGTATTGTTTTATTCTACAATTGTAGAATAAACTCTATGTTTATAGAGTTTAACTGTAGCACGAATGAAAACAATCAACTTTATTAAGCTATTATTGGCATTTATAACGGTGCAACTCTGCATCAACAATACCTATGGTCAGAGCAAAGATTTTTTAATGGGAAGGTATGATTACACCAGAGACACTTCATTGATCAAGGTGCCCACCCAATTTGCAAGAAACAATGTCTATGTAAAAAAGGAAACTTACAGGGCTTTTGTAAAAATGAGAACAGCAGCGCTCCAAGCAGGTATCGATTTGCAGATCATTTCAGGTACTCGCTCATTTAAAGATCAATGCGCCAAATGGGAATCCAAATGGACTGCAAGTCAATTTGCCAATATCAAAGTGCCCCAACAAAAAGTGATTCAACTATTGAGGTGGTGGTCTATGCCAGGTACCTCCAGGCATCATTGGGGAACGGACCTCGACCTGAACAACATGAAGCCGGCGTATTACCATACCCCTGCAGGTAAAAAACTATACAACTGGTTGCTCAACAATGCCCCAAAATTTGGTTTTGAACAACCTTTTAGTGCCAATAGACCAAGTGGCTATCAAGAAGAGAAATGGCATTGGAGCTACGTGCCTTTGTCTAAAAACTATTTAAAGGCTTATGTAAAACAAATCACTTATGCCGATATCAGTGGCTTTAAAGGTGCTCAAAGTGCCAAAGACATAGAAGTAATCCGCAATTGGGTATTGGGCGTAAATCCACGCTGCAAATAATAAAATGATTTGTACTTAATTTAGTCTACCTTCACCAATAGGCAATTGGCCAAATTAATCCATTTTATTGGAAAAAATCTTTAATACCCTCATCGATAGTTTCATTGCAAACAAAGTTGGGATAGCAAATGACTTTTTAGATGCCCCACTTGCGGGTCATTTGAAAAACAACCTCATTAATTTATACAAAGACAAATTGTTGCTGGCTGCAGGAACCGGCAATAAAAATACAGTTGTGCACAATAAGTTGGTAAGAAGCGATGTGATCTATTGGTTAGACCGACAACACAACGACCAACACGAAAATGCATTTTTTGAACTGATGGATAGCTTTGTGGCCCATTTAAACCTTACCTGTTATACTGGGATTACGGGTTACGAATTTCATTATACCCTTTACGAAAAAGGGAGTTTCTATCAAAAACACATTGATCAGTTTCAACAAAATGGGAGTAGGGCCTATTCGATGGTGATGTATCTCAATGCAGATTGGAAATTGTCTGATGGAGGAGAGTTGTGTATCTACCACGAAGATAGCCAGCAAAACATTGCACCAGAAAATGGCAAATCGGTTTTTTTTAAAAGCACCGACCTCTTGCACGAAGTGTTGTTGACCCATGTACCCAGGATGAGCATTACAGGTTGGCTAAAAGTGGGTGGATGATCAATTGGATTTATAGATTTTCCCGTCCTTCATCACAAATACAACTGCATTTACCTTTTTGATATCTGTAGAAGGATCGCCTGTTACAGCAATCAGGTCGGCCAGCATCCCTTCACGTAAACGGCCTATTTGATCGCCATAACCAAAAACGCCTGCATTTACAGCAGTAGCCGAGCGCAATACATTGATGGGTTTCATACCATATTCAACCATCAGTTCCATCTCGCGTCCGTTTGTTCCGTGTGTAAAAACACCAACATCACCTCCCATTAAAATGACAACCCCACTTCGCATGGCTGCTGCAAAACTTTTCTTTTTGGCGGTGATCCTTGCTGGCTCTGGGTCTATACCTTTTTTCCAGCCATCGTATTGTAAGGTAGCATCGCTTGCCGCCAATGTAGGGCAAAATGCTACGCCTCGTTCTTTCATCAATTTAAAGATCTCCTCATCGCCCGCATCACCATGTTCAATGGTAGCTACGCCACCCATAACGGCTCTGCGCATGCCCTCTTTGGTCGAAGCATGGGCAACAGTTTGTCGACCACTGCTTTTGGCGATAGCGCTGGCCAGTGCAATGGCATCAATACTAAAAGTAGGGGCGGCCACACCGCCTAATCCCCAACGGTAATCGGCATACAGTTTGATCAGGTCGGCACCTTTGCCAATTTGGCTATACACCTCAGTACTCATCTCGTTCAAGTTGCCAACTTCTGCAGCACCTTGAGGTAGGTCGAGGTCTGCGTTTTTATAATTGGGCCCATAACTACCTTTGGCAACAATCGCTTTGGTAGCCACAATCATTCTTGGTCCTTTGATGATTCCTTTCTCTATGGCTTGTTTGAGGCCCACATCATCATAATCAGCACCCTCGGTTCCAAGATCCTTACAGTTGTAAAACCTGCCAATAAGGTAGCTTGGGCATGCATTACGGCTCTTGCGGTTCGTTCGGCCCTGCTTTCTTTAACAACTTGGTCATTCCATGGTGTTTCATTATAAGGATGCAAAAACAAGTGCGAATGTCCTTCGATCAAACCCGGTAATAAGGTAGTTCCGGGCATTTCGATAACCTTTGTTTTGGCTGGTAGCTTAAAAGTCATGGCCCCAATCGCTTCAATCTTGTTGCCCTTGATCAGCACCACCCAATTTTGGTGCATGTTTTCACCATCAAAAACCTGGGCAGGTTTTAACAAGTATAAAGAATCTTGTTGTGCAAAAGCAGTGGTGCAAAACAATAAAAAGAAGATGGCCGTCAAAGATTTCATTGAGGGAAGATAGGAAAAAGAAATAAAATCCTGCTGGCTCTATCCGTTGATGAGCTGTAACATCGATAATACCATAAACTACCTTTATGTTAATTTAGAGCTAACATCAAATTTAACGGGCGTCGAGATATTTGATTTCGAAAATACCACGGTTTACCCAGTTAAATAGAAATGATGGATTCAAGAAGAGAATTTTTAAAGAAAGCGGCATTGTTATCAGGTAGCGCAGCAATGATGAACATGTTGCCACCAGTTATCCAAAAAGCATTGGCCATTAATCCAGCGCTTGGCAGTACTTTTTACGATGCAGAACACATTGTTTTTTTAATGCAGGAAAACCGCTCATTTGACCATCAATTAGGGACATTACAGGGGGTACGCGGATTTAATGATCCAAGGGCGATCAGCCTGCCCGACAACAATAAGGTTTGGCTACAGACCAACAAAGAAGGCGAAACCTTTGGCCCTTTTCATTTGGATGTTAAAGATACCAAGGTAGCTTGGATGGGCTCTTTACCGCATGGATGGAGCGATCAGACCGATGCCATGAACAATGGTAAATACGACAAATGGCTCGACACCAAAAAAGCACGTAACAAAGCATATGCAAATATGCCTTTGACCATGGGTTATTGCGACCGTTCTGATTTCCCTTTTTACTACTCGCTAGCAGATGCTTTTACCGTTTGCGACCATAATTTCTGTTCGAGCATCACAGGTACACACCCAAACCGCCATTATTGGATGACGGGTACCGTACGTGATCGAAATGAAGTGGCCGCAATGGCACACTTGTGGAATGTAAGCAATTACGACTATCCAGAATTGGATTGGACCACTTATCCAGAGCGTTTAGAAGAAAATGGAGTTTCGTGGAAGGTTTACCAGAATGAGCTGAGCATGGGCTATGGACTAAAAGGAGAGGAGAGTGCTTGGTTGAGCAATTTCGGCACCAATGTACTAGAGTATTTTAAACAATATAATGTGCGCTTGCACGAAGGTGGTATCGCCAATCTGCAGACCAAAAGAGAAAATATCCTTAAACAGATTGCCGATCTTGAAAAACAACCTGTAGACGATAAAACAACACAAAGACTAACAGCCGCCAAAAAAGTATTGGCCAATATAGAGATCGCACAAGGCAAATACACCAAAGATAGTTTCGATAGTTTATCAAAACACGATAAGGCCTTAAACGATAGAGCATTTACCACCAATGTAAATGATCCAGATTACCACGAACTAGATAGCCTGAAATACAATGATAAGGGTACAGAAAGAGAATTAAAAGTACCGAAAGGAGATGTTTTCCATCAGTTTAGGGCGGATGTAAAAAACGGAACTTTACCCACTGTTTCTTGGTTGATGCCACCTGCACATTTTTCAGACCATCCGGGGCAACCTTGGTTTGGACCTTGGTATGTGAGTGAGGCAATGGAGATTTTGTTGCAGAACCCAGAGGTATGGAAAAAGACGATCTTTATCATTACCTATGATGAGAATGATGGTTACTTTGATCACATGCCACCTTACGTAGTACCAAACCCTTACAAAGAAAATACAGGTAAAGTATCTTCAGGCATTGATCCAAAGCTTGATTTTGTAACCAAGGCCCAACAGCACAATCCATCGGCCAACGAAAACAATATTAGAGAAAGTGCCATTGGACTAGGCTATAGAGTTCCCATGATCATTGCTTCTCCGTGGACACGTGGTGGTTTTGTATGCTCAGAAATATTCGACCATACCTCATCATTACAGTTTTTAGAGAACTTTCTAGAAAAGAAACTGAACAAAAAAATCAAAGAAGAAAACATTACCCAATGGCGTCGTACCATTTGTGGAGATCTGAGTTCTGCATTTAGACCATATAATGGCGAAAAGATAAACGGTCCTGAGTTTTTGGATAGGAAAACCTTTATCGAAGGGATTCATCAGGCGCAGTTTAAACAAGTACCTGCAAACTTTAAAAAACTAACACCAGCAGAAGTTGAACAGATCAATAAAGACCAAACAACTTCACCCTATTTGCCGCAACAAGAAAAAGGATCCGTTCGGCCTGCGCCTTACCTTACGAAATGTATGTAAATGCCAGTTTCAACAAAAAAAAGAAACAGGTAGCGCTTGCCTTTAAAGCAGGTAGGATTATTTTTGGAGATAAAGCTGTAGGGTCGCCGTTTAGGGTGTATGCAAGCAATCCTTATCAGCACGAAAAACTAAGGGCATGGGATTACAGTGTAGCCGCGGGCGATACCTTGACAGATGATTGGAACCTCAACGATTTCGAGAATGGTAAATACCACTTAAAGGTTTATGGCCCGAATGGTTTCTTTAGAGAGTTTAAAGGCGATGCCAATAACCCTTTGCTACAGATTACCTGCGATCTGGAAAGAAGTAGACTCAATGCCACAAAAGCAACCGGAAATGTATTGGTTAGCATTGTAAATAAAGATAAGAAGTCGCACGCCATTAGCATTAACGACAATAGTTACAACACTGGGAGTCAGACAAAAATTATTGCCGCAGGCACAAAAATGAGTGTGGTACTTAACCTCAGCAAAAACCATAACTGGTACGATTTCAGCATCAAGCTAAAAGACTACCACGATTTTGAAGAAAGATTTGCCGGACACGTTGAAACAGGCGAAGTAACTAAAACTGATCCGTTAATGGGTAGAATGGTTTGATAAAAAGAACTGACCATTGTAATGTAATGTGTTGTCATATAATGTGGTTCGTGAGGGCACGAACCACAAAAGATCAAAACAATAAGTTATTCCTCAATGTCCAACAATTGTTTAATAATTGGCTTATAGTTTTTGCCAATGGGCACTTGATTACCATTCTTTAAAAAGATTACGTTACCTTCCATGTAATGGACAAACTTTTTGTTCAAGATAAAAGACTTATGGATTCGAATAAAGGTATCACGAGGTAATTGCTCTTCAAAGCTGCTTAGCGTTCTGGGTGTTAAAAGAAACTCAGTGTCGCCCCAAACCTTTACATAATTACCCAAACTTTCCAGATATTGGAGGTCGGCAAGTTTCACCAACACATGTCGTTTATCAGACTTGATCGAAATCTGTTCACCCTCATTGTTAGCGCCAGAAGAAGCATTTCCGGCCTTACTCTTCAGTTCGTGACTTTCCAACGCTCTGTTAACTGCCTTTAAAAAACGATCAAATCTAAAAGGTTTCAACAAGTAATCACAAACAGCAAGGTCGAAACTTTCTAAAGCATACTCTTCATAAGCAGAAGTGATCATCACCAATGGCTGATGTTTCAACGTCCTTAAAAAATCCAGACCCGTAAGTTTGGGCATCCTGATGTCCAAAAAGATCAAGTCAATTTCGGTACTGCTTAAAAATTCGAAAGCCTCTGTTGCTCGGTAACATTGACCACATATTTCCAAAAAGGGAATATCCTTACTATACTCTAAGATCACCTCATGTGCCAAAGGTTCATCATCTATAATTAAACAACGTAAGCTCATGCTAATTTCAAATATAGTACTGCCTTAAAAATAGTATTATTTGAGCTGATATCCAATGTATAGGCCTTTGGATATAGGAGTTCCAACCTTTTCTTTAAGTTATCCAAACCTATCCCAGGTTTTTGTTTAGTTTCTTCAGGTTCTATCGAATTTTCGCAAACAAACCTAAGTTCCTGATCAGTGCAGGTCAACGACAGATTTAGAAAAGCAACCTCTTCGGCAGGTTCAATGCCATGTTTAAAAGCATTTTCTACCAATACAATGAATAACAAAGGCGCTAGTTGTACCCGCTCATTTTCAATCTGTTTATTAAACTCCAACCGCAAAGGCTTTTTTAAACGGATTTGTTGCAGGTCGATATAATCTTCCAGGTATTTAAGCTCTTGCGCAATACTTACCCTGTCTTCCTGTCCTTTATAAATGGTATAACGCATCAATTCCGAAAGCTGTAGGATACTTTCAGAGGTTTTCTCAGACTTCTGCAAACTCAAGGCATACAGATTGTTTAAGGTATTGAAAAAGAAATGAGGATTGAGCTGTTGTTTCAATAGATCTAATTCCGTCCGCGATTTCTCCCTTTCCAAGCTCAGGATATGCGTATTCTGTTTGCCCCATTGCAAAGCCAGAACAATAGGCAAGCTTAAGGCAATGATCACCATGGCACCGAAACCATTCTCCAACAAGAAAGGGTTGAGCGAAAAAATGTCACGACCAAAAACCTGATTGATCGGCATCAAGATCAATAACTGCCCTACAATCGGGTATAATATCGCAACGGCAGCCAATGCACTTAAGATATAAAGCACCAATCCTTTTTGCTTTAATATTTTAGACACCAATATCCTGCTGTTCAATAAAAAGAACAGGTAACCTGCCAAGTACATCAATAAAAATTGGATCATGAACCCCAAGAAAGTCCAGAAATGGGTAATTAACCTTGTAGGCACAAATACAAAACCTACCAACAGCCTATCTTTGGTATCATATTCTGGGTTGCCAATACTTGATACCGCCATGGTCGAAATAATGAGTGCAAATAAGATAAGGCTCACCAGTACAGCATTCTCCAAACCTATTTTTTTGATCCATTTGATGTGTTGTACCCTCTTTACATAAAAATAATTGCCCAATAAAACCACTTCCAATAAGAAACTGCAAAGAGCAGCACCAATAAAGAGCATAGAATCATAACCAGAAAATAAGAAGATACTGGCCACCGTTAATAGAGGCAGCGCTACCAAAAACGAACCAACCCAGTACAGCAAAAACCTGCTTTTGTTAAAGTTGGCCAAACGATTAGGCTTATGCCAGGAAAAAACAAGCCCTGTAAGTTGTGTTGGTAGAAGAACCAATAACGTTGTAAGGTAGGTCGTCCAAGAAACGGCATCCTTTTCCTGCACCTGAAAGATACCAAACCACAACCACAGCCCCACAAAAGCCAAAAAATCGGTATACTTAAGTACAAACTTAGACAGACTAAAAGAAGTATTCATCATGTTAAAATAATAAAAGAACAACAAAAATGCGAAGCCACGAAATCTAAATGATGAAAGTAGCGATAATGATGATGAAAGGTTTATTGTCTTCAACGGGCTCAGATTGAAATTAGTCATTGGTTCAATTGTTCATTAGTCATTGGTTCAATCGTTCATTAGTCATCAGTCATTGGTTCAATTGTTTATTAGTCATTGGTAAAATAACCCATCTTACATTTTCCCTTTTACATCTTCCATCAAACCTTCCCGCCGTTCGTCACTATTTTCCTTTCCTTCATCACTTAAATTTATCCAGCCCAAGTCTGCAGCCTAATTTGCGCCATCATAATAAAAATAAACATGGAAAGACTGATCATACAAAACCTTAGCAAAAACTATAACAATGGTGTAAAAGCACTCGATAATGTTTCTTTGGCCATTACTAATGGAATGTTTGGCCTGCTTGGACCCAATGGTGCGGGAAAATCGACCTTGATGCGTACGCTTGCTACCTTACAATTACCTGATGCTGGTAAAATATTTTTTGACGGAAACGATGTGCTTCAAAATCCACAGCAGATGCGTGCACAATTGGGTTATCTGCCACAAGATTTTGGTGTGTATCCTAAAATATCGGCAACAGACCTGCTTAACCACATGGCCATTTTAAAAGGTTTGCAAAACAAGAACGAAAGGAACGAGCAAGTAAAGGCCCTGTTGCAACAGACCAATCTGTACGAAGTACGGAAAAGGTCGGTAAGTACCTTTTCTGGCGGGATGAGACAACGCTTTGGGATCGCACAAGCCTTATTGGGCAACCCCCAATTGATCATAGTGGATGAACCAACTGCCGGATTAGATCCTTTAGAACGCAACCGCTTCCACGACCTGTTGAACGAAATTGGCGAACAAAGAGTGGTAATGCTCTCTACACATATTGTAGAAGACGTAAACGACCTTTGTCCAGAAACCGCCATTTTGGCCAATGGCAAATTGATCCTGCAAGGCAAACCAGCAGCGCTAACCGAAAAGTTAAAAGGACAGGTTTGGCGCAAGGAAATCGAAAAAGCCACCTTGAGCAATTACCAATCCTCATTTAATGTCATTTCTACAAGGATTGTTGCAGGTAAGATCCAAGTCTATGTATTGGCAGAACATAACCCAGGCGAAGGTTTCCAGCCGTTTTATCCTGGATTGGAAGAAGTGTATTTTGCTGCATTGTTTGGTGTGCAGAACAGAGCAAAGGAGGCCGCATCATGTTAAGTTCAATGCTGAAATTCGAGCTAAAATATCATTTTGGTCAGCTTTCTTATATCATCGCAGCGCTATTGTTTTTGGTGTTGGGTTGTTTCGCAGCCGTTCAGGGAGGTTTTGGAGGAAGCGAAATCCATAAAAATGCACCCTATGTGATCAACAATATCGTAGCCCTATTTTCTTTACTCTCCATTTTTGCTGGAACACTTTTTGGTGCCAATGTGGTGTTAAGAGATGTAATCTACAAAATGGACTCAGTGATATTCACTACCTCGGTTAAACGCTTTCCTTATTTTACCGTTAGGTTTTTGGGTTTGCTGATTGCCGTTTTTTCGCTATTGGTGATTACGGTGATTGGTATATGGATAGGAACATTTTTTGTAGATGGTAGTCTGTTAGGCCCATTTAAGCTGATCGATTACGTGTACCCTTTACTTATTTTTGGTCTGCCAAATGTGCTTTTTGCAACAAGTTTGATCTTTTGTACAGCCATTATCACCAAAAACGTTCGGGCCATTTATGCAGCAGGTGTATTGTTGTACATTTTGTATATGGTGGCCTCTATTTTGGGTAATTCGCCATTATTGGCCAGCTCTGTAAAGACCAACGATCCAAGTATGTTGCCCTTTTTGATCGATCCATTTGGTTTGGCTTCTTTCTTTAGCGATACAAGAAAATGGTCAGACCTGCAACGCAACCAACAACTCTTTCCCATTAAAGAAGTTTTCTTGGCCAATCGCCTGTTGTGGTTATCCTTTAGTGGTTTGGTCATAACCATCAGTTATCGGCTGTTTAACTTTAGGTTGCAGACCCAAGGTCAAACCAAACAAAAAACAAAAGCCCAAAAGGAAATTAAAATAGTTGCATTTAAACATTTTAATGTTTCCCCAGCAGGTTTTGCTTATAACTTTGCCGCATTTAGGTCGCAATTTAAGTTAGAAGTGATCTCGCTATTCAAACATATCCCATTTATGGTGATGCTGTTGTTATGGATCTTCATTTTTGCTGTAGAACTGAAAGACTCCATTCTACATGGCCCGTATGGTATTAAATATTACCCAACAACAGCTGCGATCATCGAAGAGATGCGCTCCATGAAATTCGGATTGGTATTGCTTATATTTTATGCAGCAGAACTGATCGGCAGAGAAAGAACCGCCAACATCCAAGGGCTGGTTTACAGTACGCCCGTTAAGAATAGTGTATTATGGGGTGCCAAATGTTTAACCTTGGGTGTACTGGTACTTGTACTGGTAACTGCAAATATTGGTATTGGCGTTTGCCTGCAGGTATTTAATGGATATTTCGATATTGAGCTGCCCCAATACCTTTCGCTCTACTACTATAGTGCATTTCCGCTACTGCTGTTTATCATCCTAATTATTTTTGTACAAAACCTAACCGCCAATAAATATGTAGGCATGATGTTGAGCATGGTGGTAGTTTTTCTATTTTTGTTTGCACCTAGACTTGGCATAGAACACTATCTTTTAAGGTTTGCTACCGTGCCTGATCTTCAGTTCTCGTCTTTTAACAACTTTGGGCACTATGCCAAGGCATTTGATTGGTACATGTTATATTGGACAGGTTTTGCAGTCATTCTTGCTGTATTGACCATTGGCATGTGGCAAAGTAGCACACAACGCACATTTTTAGATCGTTTAAGATTCGTACCTCAATCCATTTGGAGATCAAAATTTGTGGTACTCATTGGAGCCATCATCTGGGTCGCTTGTGGTGCATTTATTTACCAGCAGACCAATGTTATCGGCAAATATCAGAACAAACAAACAGCACTCCAATGGAAAATCGATTATGAAAAGAAATACAAACGTTTTGCCGAACTGCCACAACCCATGGTCAAAAGCATTAAAACACAGGTAGACCTATTTACCGACGAAGGAAAATATCAGGTAAAAGGAACCTACCAGCTCAAAAATGAAAGTGGACAACCTATTAGCAAGTTATGGATCAGTTTAAACCCTGCAGTTACCTATTTTGATATTGAAATTGCCAATGCCGAAAAACAAGCGATAGACCAGACCTATAACCAACAATTCATTAACCTGAAAAGCCCATTACAGCCGGGTGCAGAACTAAAAATGGACTTCTCGTTTGAGGTAGTCAGGTCTGGCTTTGTTCCTTTTGACAGCGAAAATTCTGTGGTGTCTAATGGTTCATACATCGAAATGGAGAAGTTTGTGCCCCGTTTTGGCTACAACTATGGATTGGAGAATCGAGGATGAACGATTAAGAAAAACAGCTGGATTACCTCCTTTCTCTATTACCGAATCAACAGACCGCGACTATCATTTGGTCAATTTGGAAACTACCATTTCTACTGCTCCAGATCAACAAGTGGTTACCGTAGGTACATTGCAAAAATCGTGGATAGCCAATAACCGTTGCTATTTTACCTATCAAACCGACAAGCCTATCAGGTTTATGTTTGCATTGAGTTCGGCACGTTACCAAGTTAAAACAGAAAACCACAAAGGGATTACCCTACGTGTGTATTACCAAGCTGGGCACGAACAAAATGTAAAGACCATGTTTAGGGCCATTAAAGATGCCTTGGACTATGGGAGTGACAATTTTAGTCCTTATCCTTTAAAACAATTCGCCTTGGCAGAGATCCCACAATACAAAGGAGCAGCAACAGCTTACATGGGCGTGGTTTTCAATGCAGAAAGGATCAATTACCTAACTGATTTTAGCGATGAAAATAAGGTAAATCAGAGTTATGCCATTACTGCACACGAAGTAGCACACCAGTGGTGGGCAAATCAACTGGCACCTGTTGATGGACCAGGAGCCCCGATGTTGACAGAATCATTGGCCAAGTATACCGAGGCTGTGCTATTAGAAAAGAACTTTGGTAAAATGTACCTGAGCAATTACCTAAAAGACGACAATAACATCTATTTCTTAAACCAAGATCCCAATGAAAAGGAATTTCCATTGGCACAGACCTATCAACAAAATCATGTACATTACCAAAAAGGAGGGCTGGCAATGTATGCAGCAAAAGAAATCTTAGGAGAAGAAGCTGTGAACCAGACTTTGCGCAATCTGATTGCGCAACATGAAAATCCGAATCCAAAAGCCAAACCCGAAGACCTGATTGCAGCACTCTATCAATTGGCACCTGCCAACCAGAAAAAGTTTATAGACGATAGTTTTCATCAGGTAGTTACCTATCAACTGAATGTGAAGGTACTGGCCTGCAAAGCAATTGAAAATGGCAAGTACAAAGTAGACCTACAGGTAGGGTCAGCCGAGCATAAACAAGGTGTAGACAAACTGCTAAAGCCAGATATGGATATAGACTTGGCTTTTTTTGATCAAGCAGACTTAGATTGGAACAAAAACACCAAACCCATCTACTTCAAAAAGATCCGCTTTGATCAACAAGAAACAAAGTTGAGCATTGTATTGGATAAAAAACCAAAGGCCGTGGCTATTGACCCTTACGGCTACCTGTTGGATGGAAATTTGGCAGACAACATCCAGACCATTAAATAGACCAACCTCAACATGCAAAAGCATAGGCGCTGAATACCTCAAATGGTAATCGGGGCCTATTGTTTTAAATAAGACTTCGCTTTTGTGTGGATTAACTAAAGGTTCTCTGCGTATTTTTTAAAATTGTTCAAGATAGATTGCCATCCACCTTGTTGCATTTCAATAGGGTTTTGGTCTTCAGCATCAAAAGTTTCAACAATAGCTGTTGTATCCCCGTTGCTGGTAAAAGAAATCTTTACCGTTCTTCCATCAGCCATTACATAGGCAATCGTCTGGTGTTCTTCAACCGCGGTGTATACTCCCTCAAAGTCAAAGCTAAAACTACCATCTTTGGCGGCCATGGTGGTTTTAAACTTTCCATCTTTACGTAGGTCATTGTCGGCATAAGGTGCATGCCAATCATCAGAAGCATTGGTCCATTTGGTAATGTGTTCAGGATTGGTCCATGCCTCCCAAACAGTGGCGATTGGTGCATTTATAGTTGCTTGTACCGTAATGGCGGTTCTATTTTTAGTTTCCATATTTCAATGTTTAATCAATAACCTAAAGGTAAAGCAACTTTTTAAAACGCAGCAGGCTAAATGCGACATTTATAGGGGCCAAAACTGTCCTTTTTTAACCCCGTGTTAAGATTTGTAACTGAAATGGAAATTGTTGAAAATAAATTTGAGGAAGATGTCCGGAAACGTTGAACTTTAGCTACTATACCAAAAACAAAAGCATGAAAAAATTTTTATTACTGAATCCGCGAGGACATTGCCCGCTTACAACAACTATCTGAACAAGAAATGGAACAAGACATTGCAGAAATGAATACCTGGGTTGAAGAATTGGCCAAACAGGATCTTTTTGTTAGCGGAGAACCCTTAGAAAATGAATCGAAACTGGTAGGGCAGGTTGCAACAGATGGACCATTCTTAGAAGCCAGAGAAGGTATTAGTGGTTACCTGATCATCATGGCCAAAGATCTTGAGCAAGCAGCAATGTTGGCTGGTCAATGTCCACATGTATTGCAGCAAAAGATAAGCATAGAAGTGCGTCCGATCATGAACATTGAAAACTAAGCAATGATGAAGATACCTTATTTTGCAGGCCTGTTAATGGGCCTGCTTTTGCTATTGGGCTGCGCAGAAAAAAAAGACCCACAGACAGCAATTACCAGCGCTAATCTTAAAACAGCAACCGCAATGTTCGATGCCTTTAACCAGCACGATTGGAACAAGATGGCGAGCTTTTATGCCGCAGATGCCAAATTTCTGGATCCGGCCTATGGCATAGATTGGGTAAAGAAAAACAAAACAGAGCTGATGGCCAATTATGCAGCAATGCAAAAGGTTTCGCCAGATATCAAAGACCAAATCAGCGCCATATTTGCGGGCGATGACAAAGTGAGTATACAGTTTACCTCTAGTGGCACAACCGAAGGGCATCAATGGATATTACCGATCAGCACCATTCTCACTTTCAAAGATGGAAAGATCATCAGTGACGCTACTTATTACGATAAGTAGGATATTTGTGGGCAATGGACAACGGAACTACAGCAATATTGGCCAAACTCTACCGAAACCATTTTGGTAAGCTGCTCAGTAACTTGATCTACCATACGGGAATCAAGGATATTGCGGTATGCGAAGATATTGTGCAAGAAGCTTTTGCCATTGCTGCCGAAAAATGGCCCCAAGAACTGCCAACGCATCCAGAAGCCTGGTTGTATAAGACCATTAGAAACATGGCCTATACCAGCCTAAAGAATGCAGACCGAAAACGCTTGTTTGAAGAAACCTACCAAATTGCCGATCTAGAGGTAGATAATGAACAACAGTTGCTCAAAGTGCTTTATGTATGTATCAGATCCGCATTTTCGCCCAAGATCCAATTGGTGGTGGCTCTGAGGTATATCAATGGCCTTCAGGTAAAACGCATAGCAGCCTTATTGGGTACAGATGAAGATACAATCTCTAAGATATTGTACCGTTGGCGGTCCCAAAGCAAAAACCATCAATGGAATTTTGACCAAGAAGTAGACTTTAACAACGAACCACAGTTAAAGATGGTACTCAAGATCGTGTATGTAATGTTTACCGAAGGATTTAGGCTCTCTGCAAAGGGAGCTCTTACCGATCAGGCCCTGTGCGAAGATGCGTTGAGTATTTTGCAGACCTTGATTAAGATGAAGGTAAAAGCAGCTGGCGAAGTGAAGGCCCTATATGCATTGATGCTCTATCATTTGGCACGGGCATGCTCAAGGCTCAATGATATAGACGAACTGGTAGAGCTGGCGCAGCAAGACCGATCCTGTTGGAACAAAGAAATGATTGCCGTAGCCAATACCTACCTATTGGAATCGAAAAGAGAAGCTCAAAAAGAGACTCCCTATCAGATTGAAGCGGCCATTGCCTACTTACATACCACTGCAGCAACATTCGACGCCATCAACTGGTCGCAGATCGCAGTGCTGTATGCCAAACTACAACAATTGAATCCTTCGCCGTTTACGTTGTTGAACCATGCTGCGGCCCTATACCTTGGTAAAAAACATGAAGACGCCATCCGCCTACTTGAACAATTGAGCGCCAACAAATTCTTTAAGAATCATCATTTGCTCCATTGTTTTTGGGCAAAAGTGTACAAAGACCAACATGAGCTTGCAAAAGCATTAAGGAGTTACCAGCAGGCCCTCCATTGTCAGGTTAGCCCATTAGAAGCACAGTTTATCCAAAAGAAAATTGCAGAGATCCACCTGTTAAATTAAGCCCTAGGTAAAGCCGCTTTTATTGGGGAGAAAAACTATTTCATTATTTGTGTGTGAAGAAACTTTTGGATATTTTGTGCTCAATTGTTAGTACATAACAAATTATAGCGAATGAACATCCAGACCCATAACATCAACGATACAGAAATTGCAGAGATAACCTCAGACCAAATCATCATCCAGAATGTTGAAGATGCCTTAGACCTGCTGGGGAATGTTTATTACCAAGGTTTCGATAGGATGATTCTCCACCAAAAGAACATCACTATAGACTTTTTCGACCTAAAGAATAAAATGGCGGGAGAGATCCTCCAAAAGTTTTCTACTTATCGTGTCCGTTTGGCTATTGTAGGCGATTTCTCAGCATTTACCAGCAAAAGTTTAAAAGACTTTATTTACGAAAGCAACAATGGAAAGCAGGTTAACTTTGTGACTTCTGTTGAGGCAGCGGTAGCTGCATTAAAATAAAAACGATACCTTCTATTTACCTAATGACCAAATCAAATGGCTTCAGACCAAAAATTTGTAGATTTTGTTTTAGAACAACTCGAAAATGTAGGAAACCTTAGCGCTAAAAAGATGTTCGGCGAATATGGTATCTATGCAGATGAGAAAATATTCGCATTGATCAGCGACAATAAGCTGTTCATCAAACCAACCGAAGCCGGACGGACATTTATTGGCGAGGTGGTGGAAGCTCCTCCATACCCTGGTGCCAAACCGAGTTTTTTAATTGAAGACAAAATTGAAGACCGTGAATGGTTAAGCGAATTGGTAAGGGTTACGGTAAAAGAATTGCCTATGCCGAAGCCAAAGAGGAAGAAATAGGGTAGAAAAGTTAAGTAGTTCAAAATCTTTAATAGACTACGAGTAATTAGTGTATAAAAACTAAGAATTAATACAATTGAACGAACATCAATCGAGACTTTGGAACAGGATGCTTAAATCAATTAATGATTTTCGTGAAGGAAATCTTCATTATTTTGATTTGATTGGTGAATTAGAAGGAGCTTTACATGCTGGCGAGTTTAAAGACCAAGAGCTAATTGAGCAGTGGTATGAATATTGGGCTCCTTTAGAGATTTTAAATGCTACTAAAGGAGATAGCGTCACTATTGAAAATGCCGATAAATACTTGCTGGAAATGGAAGTTTTTTTAAAGGGTAAATTATGAAAAATTTTACTTTTAATCCTTTTAAACTGTATCTATTCTGGATAATCCTATGTTTAGTATTTGTATTAGTTATTCCATTTTTAAGTGCTAATGAACATTCTAGTGCACAGATTCCATTTGCATTAGGGACTTACGCTTTGATTAGTTTAGTTTGTGGAATTTTTGCTATAAGTATTTTGAACATGTTTCTTTTCAGAAACTGGGTTAGTAAATTTTGGTATATCAATTTTCCTATAACCATTCTTACGGGAGGTATTATCATATATTTTTTTATAAAAATGATTACTTTATAAAATGAATAATAATTCTGTTTTAAATCATTGATGGAGAGTTTCTAATTTCAGCAAATAAGGCCGGATTGATTTCTTTTGGTAAAGCAGTTTCTTGCATTAGCGCAAGATGCTGTTCCTACAAATTATCATTTACATCTTGATGAATATAATGCTCTTAAGGCTGGGTCAATAGAGTTGATAATTAAAAAAATAGATTCTTGGAAAACTCATTACTTTCTCTTTAGGCTTTCTACAATCCGATCTACCCATTCATGATCAGGATATTGACTAAGGTCTATATCGGGTTGTATGCCCTTTTGATCAATCGGATGTTGATCTTACCCAAAAAGATTTTGTAGTAGGCCTTAAATATCCATAGCCATTACAGGTCAGTTTTTCAGGTTCGTATAGTTCACTATAATCTAAAGTACCAGCAGTATGACGTCCATAAACCTTAACCTTTTTGCTTGATTTAACTAGGATTAAAAGATACTCTGTACTACTGGCGCAATTTTCGTTGGTAATGAAAATTACTGTTTCTGGATAGGTATATCTTTCCTTTAGTGCTATCCTTAGCGAATCCCTTTGAACAAATGCACCGGGGTTAGCCATCAGTTTAGGCAACATGTTTTGATAATGGCTTGAACCTTCTTTGGCAGACTGTTGGTATCGTTTGATCATTTGAGGTGTTGAATAGACGTAATCTCCCGGTAACACGATCGGTTGTTGGTAGGTAAACCTTGCTAAAGATCCAAAAGAGCTATTTCCACCTTGATTATTCCTAAGGTCAACAATTAAATGTTTGGTCTTGTTGGCATTGAGTGCGGGTAAGATTTGATGAACAATCAGTGAGTCAAATTTTGTCGCGTTCATGTTAAACTCTGGAATACCTATATAATAGATAGCTGAAGAAATAGCTTTGTGCCTAAACTTTTTGTTATAAGCATACTCAGAAAGTACCAATGGTTGATGTTGTTGTTTGGTATTTACTTTTTCCCAAATCCCATTTGGTTCTAACAACAAATTTTTTAACCGGCGACCACGAAGCAGATCGGTGGTTAAAGCTCCAGTATATTTCCTGATCCTGAATGTATTGCTATCACCATATAGATCAAAATAGATATTCCCTTTTTGAAGTGTGCTATCTTTAGTTTGGATAATATAGGCCCTATAAACAGGGGTTTTGTTAAGTGTTGCAGAAATTATTTTAACGGTAAGCGAATCACTAATCCTACGCCAAGTACCCATTAATTGATTTTGCTGCTGAACAGATTCTTTAGTGTTGGGGAGATTTAATTTAAGGATTTGTTGGGGTTTTGATTTCCAATCGGTAAAAATAAGGTGGTTATCCTTAAAAAAATGCAGATAACTTTCTATGATATAAAAACATTGAACTCTATCTGTTGTAGCGAGCGATTTGGTCAAAGCAGTTTGCTTTACTTTTGTATAATTGGACAAGTTTTCGCCTTTTGTCTTCAATTGATATCCAGGATAGTTGTTCTCTACGTCTAAAATCACCTCTTTTAATACGGATGCGCAATTGCAATCTTCTTTCTCTTGCGAAAAAGCGATGGGATGGATACCTATCCAGATCAATAAACTAACACATATTTTTATCTTGCTCATACTTATCAGGTTTATCACAAGACGAGTAGATGATGGAGATAGTTGCATAGGAATGGAGGCGAAGGAATATGTTAGTTTCGGGAAGCCCTAGATAGCATCTATGAATCTTATAAATTAATAAATGACAATCTTTAACCTATGCACTGCAAGATTAAAGATTAATTGAAAACCCTTCTTAATTCCTTAATGTTTAATCACACTCAAAGAATTATCAATGCAAAAAAAGCCACTTATCTTTAAGTGACTTTTCCATTCAGTTTGAAGCTTCTCTATCACTGTTTTAAATAATGCAGCCCCACACAGCCCGATTTAAAAATCTTTACATCAACCAGTTTTAATTTTATCTTTTCTTGGAGTGGAAGGCCTTCTAACAAGCGTTTTCCCTCGCCAGCAATAATCGGGTGTATCACAAAATAATATTCATCAACCAAGCCCAACGCCATCAATTGCGAACGTAGACTAACCCCGCCAATTGAAATCTTTTTGCCCGGCCCTTGTTTCAGTTTAAGTATTTCTTCTGCCAGATGGTCGCGAACAATACGGGTATTGCCATCAGCACTTTCCAATGTTTGAGAAAAAACAATTTTGTCGATAGCGGTGAGTTTTTCAGCAAATTCATTCTGCGCTTTTGTGCCCGATTGTGCTTTTGCAACATCAGGCCAATAAGGTACCATTAACTCGTAGGTTTTACGACCATAAACGATGAGGTCTATATCCTGCATTTGATAGGTAAAGTAATCATAGATTTCCTCATCAGGCGTAGCGTTGGTATGGTCGCAGTTGCCATCAATACTGATGTTCATCCCATAAATTACATTTCTCATATACAGGTTTTTAGGTAACTATCAAATTTAAGGTCTGGTGATTAGCATTGCAAGGTCAATGCGCGACAAAAAAAGAGGCATTTAAGCCAAAGCGAATTGGCAACCAACATTTTTAATTGAGCCCTATGATTTTCTTGATCCTGTTCAGGTTTTCTTCGCTATAACCATCAAACCGTTCTACAATTATTCCATTTTTGTCAATCAGAAAAGAAGTCGGCATGGCTTGCACATCGTACAGTGTTTTGATCTTTCCAGCCATGCCAGCCATATCCGAAACGTTATACCATTTGATCCCATCCTGTTTGGCTGCAAGTTCCCATTCCTTTCTATTCACATCTAAAGAAAAATTAACAATATGCAACGATTTGGATAACAGCTCATAATTCTTACTGATTTCTCTGTTTTCTATCCTGCAGGGGACGCAACCGAAACTTCCAAAAGCTAGATAAATGTATTTGTCCTTTAATGTTGAAAGTTGAAATGGTTCCCCATTGATACCAACAGCGCTAAAATCGAGGTATTTGTGTCCTTTTTTGGCCAAAATCTCTTTGGCATAGATACTTAAGGCTTTGGCCTTATCCGTTGCCTTCAATTGATGGGTTAAGCTGTTGAACAATAGCAGTACCGAATCTTTGGGTATTGCTTTTCGGTTTCTATAAACGATATCCAAACCCAGATAAGAGTTGATGTTTCTCTTGCCAAAGGCCACATAAACATTTTGATAGGCATCAATGGCTGCATTAAAAGTTTTGACCATCTGTTTGCGCTGTGTGGTATCTTGATAGAGTTTCTTGTTAAGGCTGTCGTAAAGTGGCGTATACACTTTTTCATAAGGGCGTAACAATCGGTCCAGTTCAGTCTGTAGGCTTTGTTCTTTTCCCCCGCTCGTAATGCTGTTTAATTTCATGTCCTTTAAAGGCGAGCTAAAGTTCATGCGCACGTTTTCTACCTGTATGGTGGTGTATTCTTCACCACACCTTAACCAACAAGTTGTAGGTTCATCTACATGGCCTGTTAACACAAACTTGCCATTGATGACCTGGGCCGAATCGATGGTCTTTGCCTTGTCGATGTCGTGAAGCTTAACAATTGTTCCATCTTTTGCGCCATTAAGCTGCCCATGAATGGTAAACTGGGCAATTTTTTGCTGCGCGAAAGTGCTCATGCTGTGCAAAAGTATAGCGCATAGCAGAGCCACCTTCCATGGTTTTTGGAAATTTTTCATGTTGATCTAATTAAGTTAGCGTTTGGTTATTTTGATTTTACAAATATGACACCTTTACTGGCCCGCTTGCCCCAGGTTTTGATGGCAGTCGAATCATTGTTGCTATGCACACCAATAATGGGTCGTTTGGCCAAGATAAATGTTAACTGTTTTTTATGTTGCAATGCCTTTCGAAGTTCTTTAGGCGAAAAGATTTCATTTTCGATCGCATAAATGCCTTCAAAAGATTTGCTTTTACTATTCGATTGGTTAGGTACAAGATTGATTTTAACCGTATCTGTTCTGGCATCGATGTAGATGCTAGAATCGGCTTTTTTTGCAACAAGTCTTTTGTCTACCTTTTTAATTTGAGTTAGTTCTGAGGGCAACTTTTCTAGCGAAAGGCTTGGGCCGATATTTTGTTTGGGTTGCGCATTTGCTATTTCTATGGGCTTGTACACCTTTCTCGGCTCACTTTTAAAGCCAACAAGCAAACTCAATAAAGCCAATATCGGTAAGAACAACAGGTAGCTGAGTAGTTGTATGGCTTTTGGTTTCTCTTTGTTCATCATGATCACTCTTTCCTTGATTTTTGATGAAAAGAAGGCATTTGCAGGCAGATTGGCCATGGGCTTTTGGCTATATAAAAGTAGGCTCAATTGATAACCTTTAACATCCACACCTGTGGCTAGGGTAGCTTGATCTGCAAGGAACTCTAGATTGAGTTTTACCTGTCGGTTAAAGATATACACCAACGGATTGATCCAGAGTAGGGCAGTAAGCAGTTCTGAAGCCAAAACATCAATTGTATGCAACTGTTGGGCATGTGCCTGTTCATGTATCCTAATTTCGCGGTTGCACTCCTGATCATCGTTTTGGATGGGTAGCATAATGAAGTTGAAAAAAGAAAATGGAGCACTGGTCGATTTCGGCTCACAATAAATGAAACCATCTACTTTTCTCCTCGTACTGTTGGCAATCAGTTTGCCGATTTTCCATAACCTCAACATAAAATTGAGTAACAATACTAAGATCACTAAGCTATATAAACTTGTGCCAATGAATAAATAATTGATAGGAGTGGAGTTGGATTTTGGAGCAGAGTTTACCTGTTCAAAATCGACTGTGCCATCAATAGGCATTACAGATTTTGATGCCTTATCTGCGAAAATTGGTTTTTGATGTTCAACAACCTTTGGTAAAAAATCTATTGTTGCTAAAGCTGGACTTAAGGGGAGCAAAAAACTGACAACAATGCTAAGCATTAGCAATAGCCTATTGGTTTTTAAAAACTTGTGTCGTCGTAAACCTAAATAGTAAAAAAGGAAAACCACCGAAAAAACGATGTTTACTTTAAAGAAATAGACGGCCAGATTTTCCATAGCTATTTATTTTTCTTTTCTATCAGCTCCATCATCTTTTTAGTTCTGCCACCGAAATTTCTTCTTGTTCTGCAAAAAAGGTAACCGCATTTTTGATCGAGTTACCAAATAAGCCTGCCAACAGTGGCTTTACAAAGGTATTGGTATATTCTTTCATCGAGATCGCAGCCGAGTAACGATGGGTAGAACCAAAATCTTCAATCTTTAAAAAACCTTTTTCAGCCAGCCTTCTCATCATGGTCGATACGGTACTGATGTGTGGTTTTGGGTCTGGAAGCGCTTCTCTAACCTCTTTGGCAAAAACATGCTTCTTATCCCAAGTGATTTGCATTAAGGCTTCCTCTTTTTCGCTAAGTCTACGTTTCATGATACAATGATATAATTAATTTTGTAATTATTCAACTACAATTGTAATTTAATGAAAATAATTTCATCAAGCACAGCAAAAGACGACTGAAAATAAGGGTAGAAATGCTATGAGTAGGCGATTTGAGTAATTTAAATTTGGAAATTTAATTTTCATTTGTAGCCTCAAACCCATATCGTATGGCCGCTTCAAGTACATCGATGTTGATGTCCTTTAGTTTTTTGAACCGGATGCAATATCCGGTTACATTGGCTTTCCCTAAATCTTTTCCAAATGTTTGGGCCAAGTAGGTCTTATCCTCGATGCCAAGGATATAGATAGAGATTCCAGTTGTGTTTGCACTCATCCCAATTTGAAAAAAGTCTCTGGTTTTTCCATCGGCATATTTGATCGTGTAAAAGCCATATCCAATCGTAGGGTTGCTGACCGTTTTATTTTCAGCGTTTTTACCCTCATCGAACCATAACCTACATGTCGGTAATACTTGAAGGATAAGCTGATGCAACTGCTGCATGTCACTCAGCTTAGGTTCAGGCTGGCTAGTGATGTATGCTTTGATCTGTTCTTGTATGTCCATATAAAATGGTAAATTATGGGTTAGCAGCTTTGTCTTTTCAAACCTCGTTTATCGCTATCTCCAAGTTAATATATTAATCTGTAAAAGAAATAAACTGTTGTAGCGAAAAGGATTAACTTGTCAAATGATCAAAATGCTAGGGAAATCTTCTTAATCCCTTAATGTTTAATCACATTCAAGGAATTATTTTTGCATAAAAAAAGCCATCATTTCTGATGGCTTTCTATTCGATTTTTAATTGTACTCGGAGCGGGAATCGAACCCGCACGCCTGTTGAGGGCACAGGATTTTAAGTCCTGCGTGTCTACCAGTTCCACCATCCGAGCTTAAAAGCATTTCTGCTTTTAAAATTAAATGCCTCCTGGTAGGAAGGCATTTAGAGCGAAAGACGAGATTCGAACTCGCGACCCCGACCTTGGCAAGGTCGTGCTCTACCAACTGAGCTACTTTCGCATTGTTAACATCATCCGATGTATTCCCTTTTCGGTGTGTTTTTTAAAGAACCTCTTTCCGTTTGGGTTTGCAAATATACACAGATTTATATTTCTGCCAAGAAAAATTTAATAAATAATTAAGGAATTAACTTAAGTTATTGGCTTTCAGCACAAGAAAAATTAAATCATTTTCAAAACCTTTACCCTGAAGGTAGCTAACCAGCTTATATTTTCTTTTTAGGGATCTTTCTCATTCAAAACCGCCGATTTTTTTTCGGCTGTTGCCAGTAGATTTGCCAAATACTGGTCGCCATCAATACTGTTCAATGCTTTTTGGATCAATTTTTCTGGAACTTTTTTAAGTTTTAGTCCTTGTTTGATTTTGATCTTGCCCCATTTCTTGATATTGCTCTTACCAGAAACATAGGCCATCGCAAATCTTTCCTCATTTAAAAAATTGGTGGTGATCAGTTCCGTGATCAGTTCTTCCACCTCATTGGGCTTTAAATTCCATTCGTAAAGTTTATCCCTAACCTCTTGTTGGGCACGTTCTTGATAGGCACACCAGCTCTCTGCCTTAACAAGTGCTGTTTTTTTATCTAAAATTAGAGGCGGTTTCGTGTTGAACATATTTAAATTTGATGGTCGGGTATCGATAATTTGTACGTGTTAGGCCATAAAAAACTTATGACTTACTACTTGGAACTTATAACGCACAACTTAAAACTTATTACCTACAAATGCTACTTATTGATAATTAATTGCTGAAATTCGTAAAAAATTAGCAGCTATCCTGTATTTTTCTTTCACAATGAACCAAGAAACCTATTCCATCGAGCATATTGCCCAAATCTTAAAAGCAAAAGCACTTTTGCCAAGTCCTGAAGCTATTATCAGAAAATTGTTGACAGATAGCAGAACGGTGATCGATCCAGAAGGCTCATTGTTCTTTGCGGTAAAAGCAAAAAGAGATGGACATCAATTTATCAAAGATGCCTATCAAAACGGCATCCGTAATTTTGTAGTTTCAGACCCAAGTTATGCCGAACAATATCCATCGGCTAATTTTATACTGGTTGATGAGGTGTTGCAGGCCCTACAAGCCTTGGCAACGTATAATCGCAAGGCAAATGAACTGAAAGTGATTGGCATTACTGGAAGTAACGGCAAAACCATTGTGAAAGAGTGGTTGTATCAGTTGTTGGCTGCAGACTTTAACATCATTAGAAGCCCAAAAAGCTTCAATTCGCAAATAGGAGTGCCCTTATCGGTTTGGCAGATCACTGCAGACCATACCTTGGGCATTTTTGAGGCAGGCATTTCTACCAAAGATGAAATGGAAACTTTGGCCGATATCATCTGTCCAACCATTGGTGTATTGACCAATATAGGCGAGGCCCATGCCGAAGGTTTTGAAAGCAAAAAGGAAAAACTCGAAGAGAAGCTCAAACTATTTAAGGATGTAGAACTTTTGGTGTATTCGCCAAACTATGTTACTGATATCGCCTTGGCAGACCTGCCCGGCAAACAAAAGTTTTCATGGAGTACCAGTGGTCCTGCAGATCTACAGGTTTCTTTTATAGAACCCATAGAGGGTAGGAACTACATCCGTGGGATTTACCAGAACAAAGAGATTGAATGTTTGATCCCTTTTAGCGATAAAGCTGCTGTAGAAAATGGATGATCTGCTGGGCAACCTTATTGGCCATGGGCTATACGCCCGAAGAGGCAGACCTCCGTTTAGAAAAACTGACGCAGGTAAGTATGCGTTTAGAACTGATTAATGGCATAGAGAACTGTTCTGTCATCGACGATTCGTACAGTGCAGATATCTCTTCTTTGGCCATTGCCCTAGATTTTCTGAACCTACAGAACCAACATCCAAAAAAGACGTTGATCTTATCAGATATCTACGAAACAGGTAAAGCCAACGAGGTATTGTATGCAGAAATTGCGGCCCTATTGGCGCAGAAGAACTTGAACCGTTTGATCGGTATTGGACCAAACATTTCGGCATTTGCTGAGCTGTTTGACCTAGAAAGCACATTTTACGAAAGCACGCAAGCATTTATAGAACAGTTACCTGCCATCCATTTTGCCAATGAAACCATTTTGGTAAAAGGCGCACGTAGGTTCGAGTTTGGACGGATCAGTAAACTGCTGACCCAGAAAATACACGATACCATTTTAGAGATCAACCTCAATGCCTTAGCCGCCAACCTACAGTTTTACAGGGCCAAATTAAAGCCAGGTGTTAAAACAATGGCCATGGTTAAAGCCTTTTCTTATGGCAGCGGAAGTTTCGAGATTGCCAACTTGTTGCAATACCATAAAGTAGATTACCTTGCGGTAGCTTATGCAGATGAAGGAATTGCCTTGCGCAAAGCCGGAATAAGTTTGCCGATCATGGTAATGAGCCCAGAACCATCGGCTTTTGAGGCCATGGTGAAACACCAGTTGGAACCAGAGATCTATAGTGTAAATGTGCTGAAGAGCTTTCTGAATTTCTTACCAGCTCACGAAACGGCTTATCCGATCCACCTAAAAATGGATACAGGGATGCACCGATTGGGTTTTGAAAGTGCAGACCTGCCAGAATTGCTGGCTGTTTTGGCAACAACCGACAAATTAAAGGTGATGTCTATTTTTACCCATTTAGTAGCTACCGATAGCCCTGAACACGATGGTTTTACGAACCAGCAATTGCAGGAGTTCTCCCATTTATATGATCAATTGACCGAACAATTGAAGTATATGCCAATCAAGCATGCTTTAAATACCTCTGGCATTACACGATGGCCAGATGCCCAAATGGATATGGTACGCATTGGTATTGGCCTGTATGGCTTTGATGGTGCCTTAAAAGAGAACAGAGGCCTACATACGGTAGCCGTGCTTAAAACAACGGTTACGCAGGTAAAGAACCTTAAAGCTGGCGAAACAGTTGGCTACAGCCGCAAAGGGGTATTGCCAGAAGGTGGCAAGATCGCTACAGTAAAAATTGGATATGCAGATGGTTACAGCCGCAGATTTGGTAATGGGGTAGGGGAAATGTTGGTCAATGGTCAATTGGTGCCTACGATTGGTTCTATTTGTATGGACATGTGCATGCTCAATGTGACTGGCCTAAACGTGAAAACGGGCGATGAAGTAATTGTGTTTAATGGACAATACACCATTGTAGATTTGGCAGCACAGATTGATACCATTCCCTACGAAATCCTAACCAACGTATCACAAAGGGTAAAACGGATTATTTTTACGAATAAACAGGTTGAAGTGAAATCGCTCCATTTGTAAACTACAAACCGAGAACTGTAAATTTTTGTCTAATTTTGCAGCATGAATAGGATAGGAAGAGCGATATTAAATTACCTGATCAAAGGATTGTTGATCGTAGTGCCAATTGCCCTAAGTATTTTTATTGTGGTATGGGCAGTAACCACTGTTGACAGTTGGTTAAACATCAATAACATTTTAGGAGTTGATCCTTTTACCGGAGCCAACCGTAACATTCCGGGCTTGGGCTTGGGACTGGTAATTGCCATCATTTTGGTAGCGGGATCATCGTCACCAACTTTGTAACCGAACCAATGTACAATTGGTTCCAGCGTACCATGAACAAGTTGCCCTTGCTCAATTTCATATTTTCTTCAATCAAAGATCTTAACCGAGGCTTTTGTAGGCGATGAAAAGAAATTCAACAACCCTGTTTTGGTAGAAGTTGAAGGAAACCTTAAAAGAATCGGTTTTTTAACACAGAACGACCTCTCTAAAATAGACCTGCCTGGAGATGTGATTGTTTATTTTCCTTTTTCTTATTCCTTTGCCGGTCAGGTTTATGTGGTGGGCAAAGACAAGATCAAGCCATTGAATATGAGCGCTGCCGATGCCATGAAATTAGTGGTAAGTGGTGGGGTAAGCCATTTTTAAAAGCCATTGCCACAAACAATGGTTACGAATAGGATGAAGAAGATCAGATAGATGATCTTATTAAAGTATTCTCTGATATATAAGCCTATTAAAAGCATGATCTCATCATCTGTATTGGCACTGATCGTTCCAGAAGAAAGGTCAGAATCATAGTTGACATGTTTTGCTTTCAGATCGGTAATTGCCCATTTCGAATGCCAGTTGTTGGTAAAAGCCCAATGGTAAACCTCTCCAGAAGTTAGGGAAACAATAGCTTTACTTTGCCACGGCTGGTAATTGATCATGGCGATCAGGTTGTTTTTATCGTCGAACAATTGGATGCTCGAATTCATGAAGCCATTGCTTTTAAAGAAGTAGGTGCTTTGTTGACTGATGGCCCTTGCTTCATTTCTCCAAGTATCGAAAAATAAGGTATGCTTGATTTCGCCACCTTCAAAAAGTTGGTAACTGCTTTCAAAAATACCTTTTGTCCAATTTAAACGACGTTCCATGGCTTTGCTTATTGATTAACATATAGACTGCCCTACAATCGTTTCGTTACAGCCTGAATGTCATTTTAAATCAACAAAAACCAATAAAAACTATTTTAGAACCAACATTTGAAATCTTGATGCAAAAAAAATAGCTAACGTTCAGCTAGCTATCTTGATATTTGAATTAAGGTCTAAAACCAGATTAAAAGTTGGGTTTCAGTACATATTTGTCATAGAACCTAAAGATGTGTTCTGCAGCATCTTCGGCCGTATCTACTAATCTAAACAGGTTAAGATCTTCGGCATGGATGTTATGCTCTTTCTCTAACATGGTCGATTTGATCCAATCTACCAAGCCGCCCCAATAAGATTTACCCACCAGTACAATAGGGAAGCGGGCAATTTTACCTGTTTGGATCAAGGTAATCGCCTCAAACAGCTCGTCCATTGTGCCCATTCCGCCAGGCAATACCACAAAACCTTGAGAGTATTTCATAAACATTACCTTTCTGATAAAGAAATAATCAAACTCCAACAATTTATTGTGGTCGATATATTTATTGTGGAACTGCTCAAAAGGCAGGTCGATATTTAAACCTACAGATTTACCACCATTCATGTGCGCACCCTTGTTACCGGCTTCCATAATGCCCGGGCCACCGCCTGTAATTACACCATAGCCGCGTTCTGTTAACAAACGACCACATTCTACAGCAATCTCGTAATAGGGGTTGGTTTCTGCCGTACGGGCAAGTCCAAAAATACTTACACAGGGACCAATTTTGGCCAATTTCTCAAACCCATCCACAAATTCTGCCATGATCTTAAAAATCTGCCAGCTATCGGTAACTTTAATTTCTTGCCAATCTTTATTCGCAAAAGCGCTTCTTATCTTTTCTTCACTTGTCATGTATATAATATTATTTAAAACTTGGTTTGTTGATCTGTTTTCTTGCTGATCAGTAACAAGCCGATAAAGGTAATCAATCCATTGACCAAAATCAGTTCTACACTAAATACATAACCTCCCAACAAAGTTGTAGAATACATATTTAAGAAATAACAAACCGCAGGCGATAGTAAACATACAATCGGCACCAATTTGTCGTGTATGCCACGGTTCTTTACAAATAGACCAAAACTATATAACCCCAAAAGTGGACCGTAAGTATAAGAGGCTACTTTAAATATGCCTTTAACTACCGATTCGTCGTTTACGGCATTGAACAGCACGATCACAAAAAACATCAATAACGAGAAGCCTACGTGTACCAGATGTCTCCTTTTCACTGCATTTTCTTTATGTAGGTTTTCTTTTTTATCCATGCCCAAAAAGTCTACACAGAAAGAAGTCGTTAAAGCAGTTAAGGCACTATCAGTAGTTGCAAAAGTGGCTGCGGTTAAGCCCAACATAAATACAATTGCGGGGATGGTGGTTAAATGGTTCAGCGCAATTTCTGGGAATAGAAAATCTGTACGTGGTTTTCCGGTAACATGATCTAATGGAATTTCGATGCCATTTTTTGTTGCAAAAACATATAACAAAGCACCTACACTTAAAAAGAAGATGTTCAATATTACAAATACCCCTGTAAAGGTGAACATGTTTTTTTGTGCCTCGCCAATGGTTTTCATACTCAGGTTTTTTTGCATCAAGTCTTGGTCTAGACCAGTCATGGCGATCGTTACAAAAATACCACCCAATAAAGCTTTACTAACGTGGAAACCATTGGTTAAAAAGTCTTCGTAGAAGAAAGTCTTAGAATAACCACTATTTTTGATGGTTTCAAAGGCTTGAGGTATGCTCAGGTCTAAACTATTACAGATAAAATAGATGGTCAAAAACACAGACAAAACCAAAAAGAAAGTCTGCAAGGTATCGGTAATGATGATGGTTTTTAATCCACCCTTAAAGGTATAAGACCATATCAAACCTAAAGAAATCAATACAGTTACCCAAAAAGGCACACCATATGAATCGAAGATAAAACGTTGTAAAACAATCACAACCAGATATAACCTAAAAGCAGAGCCAATGGTACGGCTGATCAAAAAGATAGAAGCAGCGGTTTTGTAACTGTAATAACCTAATCGCTTTTCTATATAACTATAAATGGAAGTCAACTGCATCCTGTAGTACAAGGGCAGCAATACCGTAGCAATGATGATAAAACCAATGGCATTGCCCAGTACAAACTGAAAGTACTGGAACTGGTTGCCCGCAGGGGCGCCAACTTCTCCGGGTACAGAAATGAAAGTAACACCAGAAAGCGCGGTTCCGATCATTCCGAATGCGACCAGGTACCATTTAGAATTTCTGTTGGCCAAAAAGAAGGTAGAATTATCAGATGACTTTTTAGAGGTAGCAAATGCGATGATGATCAGCAGTAGGAAATATCCGATTAAAAACGAAAGTAGTATGGTTGGGCTCATAATTTATATTTAGCTGTTAAATGTAAGAAATTCCAATTTTAAATCAATTGCCTAGGGGAAAATAAATTGATCAGCAAGCCAATATCCCTCTGTCTATGCCCTCAACTATTAGCTATGTTGTATTGTGCTTTTTTATTAAATTTGTCAAATGAATTTTTCTTCTCAACTGCTAGAAGACGCAGTAAACGAATTTGCAAAATTACCAGGTGTGGGGCAAAAAACGGCTTTACGTTTGGTACTGCATCTATTGAACAAAGAGCAAGAAGAAGTTTCGCATTTTGGCAATACGCTCGATCCGCTTAAAAGCAGAGATCAAACACTGCAATGTTTGCCACAATATTTCCGATGATCAGACCTGTAGCATCTGTATCGCCGTAAAACGTGATAAAGAAACGATTTGCGTAGTAGAAGATACACGAGATGTGATGGCGATAGAAAACACCAACCAGTATTTTGGCGTGTACCATGTATTGGGTGGGCTAATTTCGCCAATGGATGGCATCGGTCCATCAGACCTATTTGTAGATACTTTGGTGCAACGTGTGGCCACCACACCCGTAAAGAGATCATACTGGCCTTAAGTGCAAACATGGAAGGCGATACCACTCTTTTCTATCTTCATAAAAGGTTAAAAGATTTTCAGGTGCCGATCACTACCATTGCCAGAGGTATTGCTTTTGGTGGCGAATTGGAATATGCAGACGAAATCACCTTGGGTCGCTCTATCATTACCAGGGTTCCTTACGAAGGTTCTTTTATCAAATAAGCTGGCCATGATGAAGAAATCAATTCTAGGTGCTGAGCCATTGTTCGTCATTTCTTTAGCTCACCATCATAACAAATCGACTAAAATACAAGCACACAAAGCTTATTTTGCAACAAATTAAAGATAAATGGACTTTAAAGATAAAGTAGTTGTCATTACAGGTGCCTCATCAGGGATAGGTAAGGCACTGGCCGAAGAATTGGCCAAAAGAGGGGCAAACCTGGTTTTAGGTGCGCGTCAATATGTAACACTTTGCGAGATCACTGCAGCGCTTGAAACAAAATACCAGATCAAGGCATTGGCTGTACAAGCAGATGTAAGCAAAGAAGAAGATTGCGAACAGTTGGTCAAACAGACCTTGGTTACTTTTGGTAAAATAGATGTATTGATCAACAATGCGGGTCTTTCTATGCGGGCTTTGTTTAATGACCTGGATTTGTCGGTGATCAAAAACCTAATGGATGTGAACTTCTGGGGAACGGTTTATTGTACAAAATATGCTTTACCAGAAATCCTAAAAACCAAAGGCAGTATCATTGGCGTATCTTCTATTGCAGGTTATAGAGGTTTACCTGGCAGAACAGGTTATTCTTCATCCAAATTTGCAATGAATGGTTTTATGGAATCGTTACGTACCGAACTCCTTAAAACAGGTGTACACGTGATGGTGGCCTGTCCGGGTTTTACCACTTCAAACATACGAGTAGCCGCTTTGTCGAAAGATGGCGCTGCACATGGCGAAACAAGTATGGAAGAAGGTAAAATGATGAGTGCCGAAGAGGTGGCTGTACGCATTAGTGATGGGATATTAAAAAGAAAACGCACTTTGATCATGACAAGACAAGGAAAACTAGCCGTTTGGATGAATAAACTCTTCCCTGCATTTACAGATAAAAAAGTATTTGAGTTGTTTGCCAAAGAGAAAAACCCATTGATTCGGTAGTTTATTGGTTCATTAGTTCATCCGTTCATTGGTTCAATAGGAAATAGTTTGCAACTGCCAACCCACAACAGCCAACTCAAAACTTGTATGCGTTTCAAAATTATCTTTATGGTTTTTGCTTTTTTAGGACAGGTCTTTCTGGCTCGGCCCAGGTTAGGGTAGAGAAAAATATCAATTATGCCGGTAATACCGAAATCGCAAATACATTAAACATTTATCATAAAAAAGGTGATGTACAAAATCAGGATGTCATTGTTTTTATCCATGGCGGCTCATGGAGTAGCGGTAAAAAAGAGACCTATTGGTGGTTGGGTAGAAATCTGGCCAAAAAGAACATCGTAACCGCTGTGATCAACTATCCATTGGCACCCAATGCCACCTACAAAGAAATGGCTGCGGCAAGTGCAATAGCCGTTAAATGGGTAACAGCTAATATTAAGGCTTATGGAGGTAATCCTAACCGTATCTTTTTAATGGGTCACTCGGCTGGTGGTCACCTCTGCGAATTGATCAATGCGGATCCACAATATTTTCAAGCACTTGGGATGGAAAACCCCATCAAAGGAGTGGTTTTAGACGATGCTTTTGGACTGGACATGGACGAATACCTGACCAAGGCCGAAAGGGACGATAACTACACAGACTTTTTAAGGACCTTTAGCACAACGCAACAAAACTGGCAATTGGGTTCGCCGCTATATTATGTGAAAAATATAAACAATCCGCATCTAATTTTTTATGGAAGCAAGACCTATCAGGCCATACAGCTTCAATCAGAGCGGATTTACAAAACCTTACAGACCCAAAATGTTCCGGTAAAACTAGAAATCATTGAAGGTAAAAAACATGTGGGTATGATCAGTCAAATGATTTTTGGAGGCAATAGGCTTTATAAAAGTATCCTAGGTTTTTTGGCAGAAACTAAATAAAGTGTTCGACTGCCCCTGGTTCGTGTCGACACGAACCAGGGGTCTATTTAACTTTTAAACTCTTTAAAACATAACTGCCATCTGTATTCCTTACAAACTCGCCAATAATGTTTTGGTTAGTAGAGGCTACGAGTTGTGCAAATTCAGTACACAAGGTGCCACAATCAAATTTGATCTTATTTAAGATTACATAATCACCAACACCTATATTTCCAGTAAATAGGTTTGTTCCATTGGCTCGCAAGTTTACTTCAAAGCTGGTATTGTCTGCCACTTTTGTTTTAGAAACGATCTTTCTCAGTTTTAGTCCACTGCTCAGTGCGGCATCACGCTGATAAAGGTTCATGACATCAATGTCGTAGATATAACCAGGTTCATAAACGAAATCATCAATGTAAAAATCCTTGTTTTCCCAGGTATTGCCACCAATGGTTTCTTTTTCTTGCGTTACATAAACAAACTTATTGTTCACAGCCTGTTTGTAATGGTTGATCCTAAGGCGATAATATGTAAATGTCTCGTTGTTATGGTCCTTCTCGCAAGCAAGCAGCGTGCTGGTCAGCACAAAAAATAAGGCTAATTTTGATAAATGTTTCTTCATAGATCAGGGTAGTGGTACAAATATAAAAAACGTAAAACGTAGTTCAGCTCTTTTAAATTGTTTCGATGGCGCTCAATCTGGACAAGTCTAAAACCGTAGTGCCATCCTCATCATGGAAAAAGGCAGGAGCAAACCTGGCATTGTAGATAATGTTCTCATCCAAATAAGAGGCCCTACTGTGTACCGTTTGCGAGAAAGTATCATCAAATGCCTGTAACAAGACAATGATTTCGGCTTCACCATTGATCAGTTCTTCGCTGGTTATTCCAAACAATGGACTGTTTTCGTCTATCGGGTGCACCACGGTCCAGCTCAAACTTAACAGCCCAATTTTACTCCTTTCCAAATCCAGGGGCAAAAATGTCCGCTTTTTAACGCCATTTACCAACTCATTTATTGTAAATACCACCTGCACAGAAATTTCGATCAATTGGTTGTTTCGCCCATTGGCCAGTCTGAACATCAGTGCAGTAATATCTTTATATGGTGCCACCACCATGTTTTTACTGTAGAAGACCTTGGCATTTGGTCTAGAAAAACGACCGTACAGTAAACCTGTGGCCAAAGCAAAAGCCAATAGCCCCAGCATCGATTCAAAAGCGGCAATACAGCTCGTTATAAAACCACTCGGACTGATATGTCCATAACCCACCGTAGAGATGGTTTGCGCCGAAAAGAAAAAAGCACTAAAAAACTGGTCGCGAAAGGTAACACCTTCGGCACCTTTTAGGTTTTCGATACCTACACCTACATAGATCCCAGCAAATAAGATGTTTACAATAAGGTAGGCAATCACAATAATAGACATAAACTTTGTCCATGACATCGAAATCAACCAATTATAAGTGTCTGCAGAACGAAAAAAGGGTAGGCCGATACGTTTAATGTTCGAAGTTCCATCCGCATTCATCATTCTTTGGTCTTTGCCCATCGGGCGGTTGCCAAAGCCTAGATGATCACCATGATGTACTTTTCGTTTGCTGAATGCCATAATCCAAAATTATTTTTGAGAAACATTTTGCAAATAATAAAAAAGTATTCCATATTTGTTGAAGAATGATACAAGTAAACGTAAATAAAAACTGGTGGTGGCATAACGCAATAGCGTGATGTGATCCTTTTGTATACGTTTATTTTTTTATAAAAATATTTTAGAGGGTTGCTTGATAAAGCAGCCCTTTTTTGTTTTAAAGCCATGAAGAAAATACTGAACCACCTTTTTGAAAATAAAACCTTTAGCAGGGAAGAAGCACAGAAAGTACCTGACTTCAATCTCTTTGGGCGAATTTAACAGCTCGCAGATTGCCGCCTTTATTACCGCTTATGGGATGCGGAACATTACCGTAGAAGAACTGCAGGGTTTTAGGGATTCGATGTTAGAACTCTGTTTGAAAGTTGATTTTACAGACTTTGAACTCGTAGACTCTTGCGGCACAGGTGGTGATGGTAAAGATACGTTCAACATTTCTACCTTGGCCTCTTTTGTAGTGGCTGGGGCAGGCCATAAAGTTGCTAAACATGGCAATTATGGTGTTTCTTCTGGTTGTGGTTCTTCTAATGTAATGGAGTACCTAGGTTATACTTTTACCAACAACGAAGCTCTGTTGAAACGCAGTTTAGACCATGCGGGTATCTGTTTTTTACATGCACCTTTGTTTAATCCTGCCATGAAAACCGTAGCGCCTATCCGTAAAGAACTAGGGGTGAAGACCTTTTTCAATATGTTGGGACCAATGGTCAATCCAGCACAGCCCAAAAATCAGATTGTTGGCGTATTTAGTTTAGAATTGGCCCGTTTATATGCCTATCTCTATCAACAGACAGATAAAAACTATACCATTATCCATGCGGTTGATGGTTTTGATGAAGTTTCTCTTACCTGCGATTTTAAAACCTTTAGTAAAAAAGGAGAAGCACTCAATCGCATAGCCGATCTGGGTTTTGAAGAGGTGAGTGAAAAAGAGATCCAGGGTGGCGATACGGTAGAATCTTCAGCCAAGATCTTTACCAATATCTTAAATGGAACAGGCACCGATGCACAGACCAATGTAGTGCTTTGCAATGCGGCTTTGGCCATCCAGACCATCAAACAAGACGTTTCTTTTGCAGATTGTTTTTACGAAGCAGAAGAAGCCTTGGTGAGTAAAAGGGCATTAGATAGTTTTAATAAACTGATAAATGTGCAATCATAAAGATGATTAATAATTAAAGCCTTAAGAAATAATAAGTACTTAGATTAACTAAGGTAAGGTGGTGAAAAGATAATGTATAACTTAAAAAAAAAAAATTACCATCTAAGACACCTAAGAAAAGCTTAGAGATTGAACTAGGAAAATAAAACCTAAATAGTAATCTCAAGTGCTAATGTTAAAAAGAATAAAAATGAAATTGAAACTGAAAATCTGCGGAATGAAACAAGCTTCGAATATTGCAGCAGTAGCTGCCTTGGAGCCAGATTACATGGGTTTTATTTTTTACCCTAAATCGCCACGTTTCATTAGCGAGATTTCGGCAGAGCTAATTAAATATGTACCTCCATCTATTCAAACTACAGGTGTTTTTGTAGACGAAGAATTGGAAATAGTTAAAGCTTACATCATTAAATACAATTTAAAGGCTGTGCAACTACATGGTAAGGAAACCGTTGACTATTGTGCAGCCCTCAAAACAAGTGGGGTTGAAGTCATCAAAGCTTTTGGTATCGATCAGGATTTCGATTTTCAACAATTGGCACCTTATGTAGATGTAGTAGATGCATTTTTGTTCGATGCCCAAACCCCTGCACATGGTGGGTCAGGGAAAGTTTTCGATTGGACCTTGTTGGCAGCCTATCCTTTTAACCAACCTTATTTTTTAAGTGGAGGAATAGACTTGGTACATGCAAGCACCATTAATGAAATTAAGGTACCCTAGGCTTTATGCGATCGACGTAAATAGTAGGTTTGAGCTAGAGCCGGGATTAAAAGATGTAGAGAAACTGAGAGAATTTATAACAGTATTGAATTAAAAAACAAATCCCAATTGAAAATTGAAACATTTCAATCTAATGGGAAAAAAAGATAAACTATGGAATATTTTGTAAACGAAAGAGGATATTACGGAGATTTTGGAGGAGCCTACATTCCCGAAATGTTATATCCAAATGTAGAGGAGCTTAGACAGCAATACCTATCCATTATCCACGATGAAAGTTTTCAACAAGAATTTAAGGCTTTATTGAAAGATTATGTTGGTCGCCCATCTCCTTTGTACCTGGCCACACGTTTATCGCAAAAATATGGAGCAAACATCTTCCTTAAAAGAGAAGACTTGAACCATACCGGAGCGCACAAGATCAACAATACCATTGGACAGATCTTACTGGCAGAGCGATTAGGTAAAAAACGATCATCGCCGAAACGGGAGCTGGACAGCATGGTGTAGCAACAGCTACGGTATGTGCCTTGCGTGGTTTAGAATGTGTAGTTTATATGGGCGAAGTAGATATCAAACGCCAAGCGCCAAATGTGGCCCGTATGAAAATGCTGGGCGCTAAGGTTGTTCCCGCAACATCAGGAAGTAAAACCTTAAAAGATGCAACCAACGAGGCGATGAGAGACTGGATCAATAATCCTGTAGATACCCATTATATTATCGGCTCAGTAGTAGGGCCACATCCATATCCTGATATGGTAGCCATTTTCCAATCCATCATTTCTGAAGAGACCAAAAAACAATTGCTAGAACAGACAGGTAAATCTACACCAGATTATGTATTGGCCTGTGTAGGCGGTGGCAGTAATGCCATGGGAATGTTCTATCATTTCATCAATGACGAAGCTGTAAAACTGATTGCCGTTGAAGCTGCGGGTAAAGGTGTAAGCTCTGGGTTTTCGGCCGCTACCACTTTATTGGGTAAAGAAGGTGTTTTGCATGGAAGCAGAAGCATCTTGATGCAAACTCCAGATGGACAAGTGGTAGAGCCGCATTCGGTTTCTGCTGGTCTAGATTATCCGGGCATTGGTCCACAGCATGCACACTTGTTTAAAACTGGTCGTGGACAGTACGTTTCCATTACTGATGACGAGTCATTAAACGCCGGACTATTACTTACCCAACTAGAAGGATGATCCCCGCCATAGAAAGTGCCCATGCCTTGGCTTATTTAGAACACATGAAGTTTAAGGCCAACGAAAATGTGGTGGTGTGTTTATCAGGTAGGGGAGACAAAGACATGGAAACCTATATGAAACACTTTAATTTATAATTGCGTATCGAGATGTGAGATACAAGACTTGAGCCATTAGAATGCATAATTATTACATCTCACGTCTTACATCTCCCATCTTACATTTTACAACCTCCATCTTACATCTCAAAATATGAACCGATTACAAGAACTCTTCAACCATAAAAAGAAAGATATCCTTTCTATCTATTATACCGCAGGTTATCCAAACTTGGACAATACCATGCAAATTGCAGAAGCCCTAGAAAAAGCAGGAGCAGATTTTCTGGAAATTGGCTTCCCCTATTCAGATCCTGTGGCAGATGGACCGACTATCCAGGCCAGCAGTAAACAAGCATTAGATAATGGAATGACCTTGCATCTGCTTTTTGAACATTTGAAAGACCTCCGTCGAACGGTAAAGATTCCCATATTATTAATGGGTTATGTTAATCCGGTGTTGCAATTTGGTGTCGAGAATTTTTGTAAAGCCTGTAAAGAAGTGGGTATAGATGGGTGTATCATTCCAGATCTTCCTATGTACGAGTATGAGGAGCTGTACCAACCTGTATTTGAGGCCAACGGGATGAGTAATATCTTTTTGGTTACACCACAAACGTCTGAAGAGAGGATCCGTAAAATCGATAGCCTCAGCAATGCCTTTATCTACCTGTTGTCTTCTGCGGCTACCACAGGGCAAAACCTAGATGTTTCTGCAAATGCAAGGATTTATTTTAGTCGTATTCAAGCGATGAACCTAAAAAATCCACTGATGATTGGTTTTGGGATTTCTGATAAACAGACCTTCGATGCCGCCAACGAATATGCGAGTGGCGCTATTATTGGGAGTGCTTTTGTAAAATGTTTAGCCCAAGGAGACCTTGAAGAAAATGTGAAAACATTTATGAAAGCTTTTAGAGGTTGATCAAAATATAATAACTTAACATAGTCATCAATAGATTACACCATATAGATAATGCTATTTTAATCAGTTTATTCCTATGTGTACTATGTCTCAATGTGGTCAGAAAATGTTAGGACAGGTTAGTGATATGATTAATAAATACACCACATAGGAAGATAGGCCACATAGATTTACTAGTGTGGTACAATGCTATTTTAATCAGTTTATTCCTATGCGTATTATGTCTCTATGTGGTCAGAAATGTTAGGACAGGTTAGTGATATGATTAATAAATACACCACATAGAAAGATAGGCCATATAGAATTAATTGTTATTCCATGTGGTGAAAAAAATGTTAGAACTAGATCAGTTGATGGGACGAACCGATTTTTTGATACCAATGCTCTTCAAATAGACAAACCCTATTACTCCAGAGATGACAGAAGCACAAAGGATGGCAAACTTGGCTTCAAGGATATGGTCTACATCGTTAAAAGAAAGCAAGGCGATAAATATCGACATCGTAAAACCAATTCCTGCCAACATGCCTACCCCAATAATATGTTTCCAGTTGGCACCAGAAGGAAGTTTGGCCAATTTTATTTTTACGGCAAACCAAGAGAAAAACGTAACACCTAAAGTTTTACCCAAAAACAGACCTGCAATAATACCCAAAGCAAGTGGCGAGGTCAGACCATCAACCATTTCACGTTGAAAGGTAATGTTGGTATTGGCCAATGCAAAAATTGGCATGATCAAGTAATTTACAGGAAAGGTCAAAGCATGCTCTAATTTTTCTAAAGGAGATTCGACGGCCGTAGTGTTGGTAGGGATGGTAAAAGCCAATAAAACCCCTGCAATGGTGGCATGGATACCCGAATGATGCACAAAATACCACAGAAAAATACCAGATATCAGGTAAAACCATAAAGATTTGACCTTCAAATAATTTAAGGCCAACAATAAGGCAAATACGCCACCAGCCATTAACAGGTAATCCCAGTGGATCTGGGCAGTATAAAAAACAGCAATGACTAAAATAGCGCCAAGATCGTCAGCAATGGCCAAGGCAGCTAGAAATATTTTTAAAGAAGCCGGAACGCTTTTACCCAACATCACAATGATCGCCAAAGCAAAAGCGATATCAGTGGCCATCGGAATTCCCCATCCAGCAGCAGTGGCCTCGCCTTTGTTAAAAAAGAAAAAGATCAGCGAAGGAACAATCATTCCGCCAAATGCGGCTAAAACTGGTAAAGAAGCTTTTTTTATGCTAGATAGTTCTCCTTCTAATAACTCTCGCTTGATCTCTAAGCCAACCAACAAGAAAAAGACAGCCATTAAACCATCGTTGATCCAAGCAGAAATACTGTAGCTTACAGCAACAGAACCTATATTAAAACCAAGTTCTTTCGCTAAGAAACTAGAGAAGCCATTGGCGCTGGCAGAGTTTGCAATAAGTAAAGAAATTACAACACAGATCAAAAGCAATAAGCCTCCAATTTTTCCAGATTCGAAGAATTTCTTAAAAACAGTGAAGTTGATTTTATTCGCCATGTGCTAAAAATAGGGAAATATGTGATAGGAGGCAATTATTAAATCGCCGACATCCTTCAGGTCCTTTGTACTAGATTAATGATATTTTGGTGGCAGTGGTTATAGAAAATCTTCAAGATTTCCTTTACCCTCACGGATAACCTCAAAATCGCCAGATGTACAATCGATTACTGTTGAAGCTTCATTGTCGCCATAACCGCCATCAACTACTACGTCAACCAATTCCTGATATTTCTCGTAGATCAATTCAGGGTCAGTAGAATATTCTACCAGTTCATCCTCATCTTTGATAGATGTAGAGATGATCGGATTGCCCAAAGCCTCTACAATACTTCTCGCAATTACATTATCAGGTACACGGATACCAACTGTTTTTTTATTGGAGCTCAGCAATTTCGGCACATTGTTGTTGGCATTAAAAATAAAGGTAAATGGGCCTGGTAAAGCCTTTTTTAATACCCTAAAAACAGTGGTGTCTATCGGTTTGATGAAATCGGAAATATGCCTCAAGTCAGAGCAGATGAAAGAAAAATTAGCTTTTTCAGGTTTGATGCCACGTATGCGGCAGATCTTTCGATCGCCTTTTGGTTGGTGATGTCGCAGCCCAGCCCATAAACAGTGTCGGTAGGATAGATGATGAGGCCTCCTTTTTTTAACACTTCTACAACCTGTTCAATGGCTTTAGGGTTCGGATTTTCTGGGTAAGTCTTGATTAGCATACTCAAAAATAACAAAAATAAGCCGCTACTTGTTTAATATCATTAGATTATAATTACATTTAATATGATCGAAAACTTGTTCTCCAATAAGGGTATGTTTAATTTTGGGTTTAGATAAAATCGGCATCCCTTTATTTAAAAACTCATTTAATAAAATAAATTATCAGCTCTATACGATAAGTACAACTTGTTAAACATTTATAAGATATGAGAAAAGCGTTTGTTGCCATTGCTGCATTTTTAATTGCACTAACCGTAATGTTAGGCCTGTATCAACCATTTTTATGGTGGACTTTTTTATTTACTGGTCCATTTGTTTTGTTGGGGATCTATGATCTGTATCAGCCCAAACACAGTATCGTAAGAAATTATCCTGTATTTGGTAGATTGAGGTATTTTATGGAAGAGCTGAGGCCTAAAATCTATCAATATTTTGTAGAAAGTGATACCAATGGCAAGCCATTTAGCAGATTAAACCGCTCATTGATCTATCAAAGAGCCAAAAAGGATAACGATACCATTCCCTTTGGTACCCAATTGGATGTCTATGAAAATGGATACGAGTGGTTAAGCCATAGCATTGCTGCCATCAGTCACCATGAGCTTGACCTAAGCCCAAGGGTAATGGTAGGTGGCCCCGATTGCAAACAACCTTATGCTGCCAGTATTTACAACATTTCGGCCATGAGTTTCGGCTCACTTAGTCAAAATGCAATCCTTGCGCTGAACGGTGGCGCCAAAATGGGAGGTTTTGCCCATAATACTGGAGAAGGTGGCATCAGCGATTACCATGCAGGACCTGGTGGCGACTTGATCTGGCAGATCGGAACTGGTTATTTTGGATGCAGGCACCATGATGGTTCCTTCAATTACGAAGCTTTTGCAGAACGATCACAAACGCCAAATGTAAGAATGATTGAAATCAAGCTATCGCAAGGTGCTAAACCTGGCCACGGGGGTATTTTGCCGGCTAAAAAAGTAACGCCAGAAATTGCTAGGATACGTTTGGTAAAAGAAGGTTTTGATGTCATTTCTCCGCCGGCACATGCCGCATTTTCTACACCATTAGAAATGATGGACTTTGTGAAAAAATTAAGAGAACTTTCGGGAGGTAAACCTATAGGTTTTAAATTATGCATCGGTCGCCGAAGCGAGTTCTTTGCCATTTGTAAAGCCATGGTAGAAACGGGTATCTATGTCGATTTCATTACCGTAGATGGGGGAGAAGGCGGTACGGGTGCGGCACCACAGGAATTTTCAAATGCGGTAGGTATGCCTTTAAGAGAAGGCGTGGCCTTTGTATACGATGTTTTAACAGGTTTCAATCTAAAGAAACACATCAAGATCATTGCTTCAGGTAAAGTATCATCAGGATTTGATCTGGTTAAAAACATTGCACTGGGTGCAGATTTATGTAATTCGGCCAGAGGGATGATGTTTGCCCTAGGTTGCATACAAGCATTAGAATGTAACAGCAATACCTGTCCAACGGGCGTGGCCACACAAGATGCAAGTTTAATGAAGGGCCTTGTTGTAGAAGACAAAACAGTGAGGGTTTTCAATTTCCATCGTTTAACCGTTCAAAGTGCGGTAGAACTATTGGGTGCTGCAGGTCTGCGTCATCCTCATCAGTTGACAAGAGCCTATATCAACCGCAGGATAGGCCAAAATGTGATGCAATCTTACATGGAAACCTTTCCTTACATACCAGAAGGAAGTTTATTGCAGACACCTTATCCTTCGCAACACGAACTGGGAATGACCTTAAGTACTTCTGCTAGTTTTGCCCCTACAGATTATAAGGTTTCATTGGTCGATTATCAACACGCAAACCCGCACCAATAACAATCAACCACCATACGAAATGATTACCTATCAAATAGAAAACAACTTAGATGCGGAAGAATTTGTAGCCGTGCTTTCAAATTCAACCTTAGGCGAAAGAAGGCCCATCGATGAGCCAGAAAGAATTGCAAAGATGTTGGCGCATGGAAACCTGATTGTGACAGCTAGAATTGAAGGGAAATTGATCGGTGTGTCTCGTTCGTTGACGGATTTTGCTTTTTGTACGTATTTATCGGATTTAGCTGTTGATGAAGCCTACCAAAAACAAGGCATAGGGAAGGAGCTCGATCAGACAGACAAAATTAGCTACGCCAGAAGCGAAACTTATTTTGTTGGCTGCGCCAAAAGCGATCAACTATTATCCAAAAACAGGGATGAAACAATTCGAGTATTGTTTTCTTCTGGATGATGTAAATGAATTAAAATAAAAGCCACTAAAAACATGATACATAAAAAGGTCGCTTAGCATTACACTAAGCGACCTTTTTTGAAATTATATCTTTCTAACTTTCGGTCTTTTTAAAACTCCGCACTTTTCGGGAACCTAGGGAAGGCGATTACATCTCTGATATTGGTCATTCCGGTAACAAATAGTACCAAACGCTCAAAACCTAAGCCAAAGCCAGCATGCGGTGCAGTACCGAAACGACGGGTATCCAAATACCACCATAACTCTTCTTGTGGGATGTTCATTTCTTCCATTCGTTGAGTTAATTTATCCATACGCTCTTCACGTTGCGAACCACCAATCATTTCGCCAATACCAGGGAAAAGGATATCCATTGCCGCTACAGTTTTGCCATCATCATTCATACGCATATAAAATGATTTGATGTCTTTAGGGTAATCTGTTAAAATAACAGGTTTTTTGAAATGTTTCTCTACCAAATAACGCTCATGCTCACTTTGCAAGTCAGCTCCCCACTCATCAATCAAATATTTGAATTGTTTTTTCTGGTTAGGTTTAGAATGTTTTAAGATCTGTATGGCTTCTGTATAAGTTAAACGTTGAAATTCATTGTCCAAACAGAAGTTTAACTTTTCGATCAATGATAACTCACTTCGCTCTTGTTGTGGTTTAGTCTTTTCTTCGTCCAACAAACGCTCGTTCAAAAATGCGATTTCATCCTTACAGTTGGCCAAAGCATAGTTGATTACATATTTCATCATGTCTTCTGCCAATTGCATGTTGTTCTCCAAATCTGCAAAAGCAACTTCAGGCTCAATCATCCAAAACTCGGCCAAGTGGCGTGTGGTATTAGAGTTTTCTGCTCTAAACGTAGGACCGAAAGTATAAGTCTGGCCAAAAGCCATGGCAGCCAATTCGCCTTCTAGCTGACCAGAAACCGTTAAGTTGGTGGCGCGGCCAAAGAAATCAGCAGAGAAATCTACTTTTCCATCTTCTGTACGTGGTGTATTGTCGAAATCTAAAGTAGTTACCTTAAACATTTCGCCAGCACCTTCTGCATCACTTGCAGTAATTACTGGTGTATGCATGTAAACAAAACCACGCTCGTTATAAAATTGATGGATGGCAAAAGCCAAAGCATGACGAACCTTAAAAACTGCATTAAATGTATTGGTACGGAAACGCAGATGCGCTTTCTCCCTTAAAAACTCTAAACTATGTTTTTTTGGTTGTAAAGGATATTCTTCAGCATTGCTATCACCAAGGATTTCTATCGTTTTTGCTTTCACATCAACCTTTTGCCCTTTGCCCAACGACTCTACCAAAGTACCTACAACGGCAATGGCAGCACCAGTGGTGATCTTTTTAAAAGTTCTTCTGGCGTATTGGCAAAATCTACTACAATTTGGATATTGCCCATGCAAGATCCATCATTCAATGCTATAAATTGGTTGTTGCGAAAGGTACGAACCCAACCCATTACTTTAACTTCTGTATCAAATGCTGTAGAATCCAGCAGGTCTTTTATTTTTTCTCTCTTGATCATGCTCAATAGCTTTATAAGGGCGTCAAAAATAAGGATTTAAACCTAAAAAACCTTATTTGTTTGGCCCTAAGTTTTTATTAAATCATTTTTTCTTTACCAGCTAATATGATTAAGTTTGTTTTTCCTAAACCCTATTGTTGATTGTGTTAGTTCTCGGAAAAAAACTAAACGGAAAAAAACTTATTGGCGACCCTAATTTATTTTCTTTAGAAGAGAGGATATTCAACACCGTTTGTATCATTGCCTTCATTACGATGTGCTTTGAAGTGCCTTTTAATTTTTTCATAGGTTTAGTTGTGCCAGGCTTTCTGTGTGTTTTTGGTGTACTCTTCTCTGCCTTCCTCTATTATCTTTCACGCTTTAAAAGAAAGTCTTCTTTAGGCATCAAGGTATTCTGTATTGTCTGCAACATCTGTTTTGCCATCAATTATTTTTATAATTCGGGTATATATGGTCCTAACCTGTTATTGTTCGCGCTGGTGTTTTTAATGATTGTGGCCATCATCCCTAAAGCCCATTTCAAGATATGGCTACCAATGAATGTCATTTTGGTATTTGCGATCTTGATTGCTGAATATCTTGATCCTCAATTGATTCCAAACGCATACGCCAATCCGTTGAATAAAGCCATAGATTTTGGTACGACCTATCTCGTTGTAGTGGTATTGATCTATTTTGCAATCAGCTACATCCGAGAAAATTACGACTATGAAAGGGTTTCGGTACTGAAAAAGAACATTGCCATAGAAACACAGAACACCAAGATCATCGAACAAAATAGTGAGCTAGAAAGGTTACATATAGAAAAAGATAAACTGTTCTCTATTGTTACGCACGATATAAGATCACCTTTAAGTTCTATACAAAGCTATTTGGAAATCTTAACCGAACATGATTTAAGTCAGGCAGAACGTATAAGTTTAGAACAACAACTGCTTCAGATCACTAGAGATACTTCAGATATGTTAACCAATGTATTGTCGTGGTCTAAAACCCAAATGGAGGGGGCGCATGTTGAGCTAACGGTTTTATCAGTAACGGAAGCATTAAATACAGGTTTAAGTATTGAAAAAAGCATTGCCGTTAGAAAAGGAGTGACGCTTAATGTGGTCAATAATCAACAATTATCGATTATAGCCGATCAAAATATGTTTCAATTGGTATTGCGTAACCTGGTAAGCAATGCCATTAAGTTTACGCAACCTGGTGGTTTGATTACGGTAAGTACATCAGAAGAAGATGGCTATTGCTGTGTCATGGTGAAGGATAACGGGAAAGGAATTGAAACGAAACAACAAGAACAACTGTTTAAGCTCAAAGCATCCTCAACATTTGGTACCCATAACGAAAAAGGTATTGGCTTAGGTTTGTTGTTGTGTAAAGAATATACAGATCTGCAAGATGGTAAGATCTGGTTTGAAAGTAGGGTAAATGAAGGGTCGACCTTTTTCCTTTCTTTTAAGCTTGCCTAATCCATTCAGTTGATCGGTAATAAGATAAAAAACGAAGCGCCTTTGTCTTTTCCTTCGCTCTCTGCCCAAACCTTTCCATGGTGTAGTTCGATCAGCATTTTAACAATAGATAATCCAATACCATTTGAGTGTTCTTTGCCCGTAGGTGTGGCACTTAATTTGGCAAACTTAACGAATAACCTGTCCATGTCTTCAGGGAGTAGACCTTGTCCCTGATCTTTAAATTCGATCAATACCTCTTTATTTTCGGTTTCCTTTACGTAGATGTGAACTGCTGTGTCAGGATTTGCATATTTTAAGGCATTACTGAGCAAATTTCCAAAAGCATCTTGTAGCCTGGTGGCATCGGCCAAAATGAGGGAGCGGCAATTGCAGGAGTCTTGATGTTTTGTTTTTTCTGATTGGCAATCAATTCAAAATTCTTTTTCACCGTAGTTAAGGTCTCCAAGATGTCTACTTCGCTCATGTTCAGCCTAAAACTACCATTTTCAATTTGAGAGAGGTCTAGCAGGTTGTTTAGGTTGGTCAATACGTTGTTGGCTGCGGTCTTGATCCTGTCTGCAAAATCCGCAACAATTTTAGGGTCATCGGCCTTTCGTTTGATCAGCTCGGCAGAAAGAGAGATGGTGGTATTTGGATTTTTAAGGTCGTGTACAATCCTGTTCATCATGTCGGTTTGCGTACGTAGGGCTTTGCGCGATGCCAAACGGAGCTCCAGTTCGTCCATTACAATAGAAGATAAAGTCTCCAGCATTTTGAGTTGCTGCGGACTTACATCCCTTGGTTGTGTATCTAAAACGCAAAGTGTACCTAGCTGCAGGCCTTCGGTTGTCCGCAATGGTGCCCCGGCATAAAATCTTACCCCGTTTTCCATGGCTACAAAAGGATTGTCTATTAACTCTGGTATGTCTAGTGTATTCTCGATCAATGTGACGTTTTCATTTAAGATCGCAACCGAACAAAAACTGTCTCTTCTGGCAATTTCGGTGGCCGCCAAAGGACTGATATTGGTTTTAAAGAAAACACGTTCACGGTCTACAAAAGTTACTTGGGCAATGGGTGTATCGAATATCTGCGCGGCAAGAATTGCGATTTTATCAAAAGTATGTTCGGCAGGAGTATCCAAAATATCGTAGCTATGGAGCTTATGGATTCGATCTTCTTCGTTTGTCGGAATTAAAGAACTTGGAAACTGGAAGCTGCTCATATATCTACATCTATTTTTGACGAACAAATATAACGTAATGCGGTGAACTTTTTTTTGTGATGGTTTTTTCGGTTATTTTTGTTTTTTATGTAAAATTCTTATTTTTTTAAGTAAAAACTTCTAATTATTTAGATTTATGTGTTTATTTTATGTTTTGTGTCGTTATTTTTTAGTTTAAATTCAAATTATTGATAATTATATATGTTTTTAAGTCAGTTTATTCGGTATTTTTTAATTAAAAATAGATTTTTAGTATAAAATATGTGTATTTTGTTATTAAAAATCTTAAAAAAAAATATATTTATGTGTTTTTTTAATAAAATATGTTTATATTTGAACTGTTCATACAAAAAAGTACATTTATATTTGGTTTGATTAAAGCTCTGGTTGGATGGCCAGAGCTTTTTCATTTCTTAAATAAATTAAAATAGAGATGGGCCTTGATTTTGCTTGATTATAATAACCCAAACTTCAACTATAAAAAAAGACCAGCCGAATTTCGACTGGTCTTATCTATTTTAAAGCGGTTAAGCTTTCTTTTTCTATTTTAATCCTTATGCCAATACTTTGCTTACCAGGTCAGCTGCATCTTTCAACGCAATTGCCGAATAAACTTTCAAGCCAGAATCGTCGATCAGTTGTTTAGCTTCTACAGCATTTGTACCTTGTAAACGACAGATGATAGGAACTGGAACGTTACCAATCTCTTTATAAGCATCAATCACACCTTGCGCAACTCTGTCGCAACGTACAATACCACCAAAAATGTTGATCAATATGGCTTTAACATTAGGGTCTTTCAAAATGATATTGAAACCTGCTTTTACCGTAGTTGCATTAGCTGTACCACCTACGTCTAAGAAGTTGGCAGGCTCGCCACCAGCAATCTTGATGATATCCATCGTAGCCATTGCTAAACCAGCACCATTCACCATACAGCCAACGTTACCATCAAGCTTAACATAGTTCAAATTGCTTTCGCTAGCTTCAACATCAGTTGGGTCTTCTTCCAGTTTATCACGCATTGCTGCATAATCAGGATGACGGAACAATGCGTTTTCGTCTAAGTCAACTTTTGCATCAACAGCGATGATCTTATCGTCACTGGTTTTTAGAACCGGATTGATTTCGAACATTGAAGAATCTGTAGCGTCATAAGCTTTATAAAGCGCAGTAATAAACTTTACCATTTCTTTATGGGCTGCACCAGATAAACCTAGGTTGAAAGCAATTTTACGTGCTTGGAAACCTTGTAGACCTACTCTTGGATCAATTTCTTCTTTGAAGATCAAATGAGGCGTGTGTTCTGCAACCTCTTCAATATCCATACCACCTTCAGTACTGTACATGATAATGTTGGTTCCGTTGGCACGGTTCAACAAAACACTCACATAAAATTCTTTGGTTTCAGAAGGACCTGGGTAATATACATCTTGGGCAACCAAAATTTTGTTTACTTTTTTACCTTCAGCACCAGTTTGTGGCGTAACCAATTGCATACCTAAAATGTCGGTAGCTCTTTGTTTAACTTCGTCTAAGTTTTTAGCTAGCTTTACACCTCCGCCTTTACCTCTACCACCCGCATGGATTTGTGCTTTGATCACAACCCAATCAGAGTTATAGTCAGTTTTCATTTTCTTAGCCGCTTCTACAGCTTGGTCAACAGTATCAGCAACAATGCCTTCTTGTACAGCAACGCCAAAACTCTTTAAAATTTGTTTACCTTGATATTCGTGGATATTCATTTGCTCAAAAATTTGCTCAAATCTACAATTTCAAAAGCTTTATACAAATAGCAACCTGCATTTTAACACAAAGTATTTACTTTTAAAGTATAAAGTACCTGATAGAAAGTAAAAAGATATTCTAGCTATTGATTAATTATCTTGAGCCGTGTATTAAGAGGTCGTTCCTAGACATCTATTGTTGTTCTGTTTTGTTTCTAGCCTTAAGATAAAGATGTGTACGCCAATCGTTGTAATTCCACGAAAGCCATGAACCTTCTCCCCATTTTTCATTGAAACGGTCTATTCTTCGGTCAATAAGTTTGTTGAATTTTTCAATCTGACGTCGCTGTCGTTCCAAAATGAATTTGTTTTTGTCAAATGGTATTTGGGTAGTATCGATTTTTATGGAATCTGTAGGTTTAGGTTCAATGATGTTTTCGCTGAGCTCAGCTGAAGAAGAATAGGCATATTTTTCAAGTATGGCTCTGTTCTCATCTATCAGCGGTAGGGTTTTGTCCGATAGTTCCATCAGATGTTCAACATCCAAGGCGATGCGGTTTCTATGATTGATGTTGTAACTGGCAATAAAGACATCCCAATTGACAAAACTGGTTGCCAACAGTAGGATATACCAGATTATTCCATTTGTTTTGCACAAGTAGAAGAATGTTTTTCGTTGAGCTACCTTGATATAAACGGTAATTAGGCCGATGGTACACAGCAGCAAGAAAACCAAAACCCCGATCCTCTTATAAGTTAGCCCATTTACATCAATGTAGTAGTAATCCCTAAGCAATACCGATAAGACCAGAAATGCATTTTGGATGATCCAGATGTAGGCCAATAAACGGATGGTTTTGTTTTTGCTGTAAAAGTTAAGATTACCATTAAAGAAATAAAGGATAACCAACATGGCCATAATGATGCTGATGATCAAAGCATTGGTGCCTCCATGTAGTTCTTCCGAATAATTAACTAAAATAGTCCCTGCAGGCTGTGGCAACCATAGTTTAACAATATCAATGCAGTTCAAAAACAATAGCAGCAGGTTTAAGGCGGTAAAAGAGATGATACCGATTACATTTTCGGTCTTGAGCGCAGTTTTTCTGGTGAGTAGATTTCCAGCGAAAATTGCCACAATATCATAAACTACATGAAAACTGGATTTTTTCTTTCTGCTACGGATCAATTGTTCCTTAAAGCCCAGCTCTATCTTTTCGAGGCTATTATTTTGATGTTTGATCAAGATGGCGGCTGTAACAATGATTCCGAAGATGATGTGGAGGAAACGGATAAGACTCAGGTCGGCAAAAAGAAAGCTGAAAATGGCATCGAAAAAGTTTGCTATTTGAGAACTGATCTGGCTGAGGTAGCCATCAAATACAGGGTTGGCAATGCGATATAAAACGCTAAATAAAGTCAATGCAATGATTGGAATAATGATGTACTTGATCGGTTTGAGGATGGGCTTGAGCGAAAAATTACCAAATCGGGCATTTAAAGCTCTTTTGATAAGGTTAAATGGGGCAGTGACCATTTGTAAAAAGAAGGCCAATAAAGCGGTGAAAATACTTCTCAGGAGTTGATAATGTGCAAATCCAACAAAAAGAGCCAAACTAATGTACCAAGAAACGATAGACAGTGCTGAATTGTTAATGACTACCAAGGTGCCTGCCAACAAATGAGCTGCGCCAAACCAAAAGAATTTCCGGCTTTTAACAATGTCTTTGTCCAACAACAAAAGTGCAATGATAAAAATGGAGTAGAGGAGAAGATTAAGCGCAAGCCAATCTACCCAAAAAAGAAAGTTGAAGAGTACCCCACCACCAATGGCAGCAAGGAGTTGTAGGTCTATTTGTTTTTTCATTGATATTAATTTTAAGTTGTTTGATTTTTTGAAAGTGCTTTGAATTACAAAGTAAATGGATAAAAAAAATTAGATGCTCTTGATCATTTTTTCTAAAGCATCTAGGTGTGCTTTAAATGCCTGTTTGCCTAAAGGGGTTATGGTATAGGTGGTATTTGTCTTGCGGCCAATAAATGCCTTTTGCACCTTTAAGTATTCGCCCTGCTCCAGGGTATTGAGGTGGGAGGCCAAGTTGCCATCAGTAAGTTGCAGCATCTGTTTCAGCTCATTAAAGCTCACACTGTCATTTACAATAAGGATAGACATTACGCCAAGCCTTATCCTGCTGTCGAATATCTTATTAAGTGCCGCTATTGGATTTTTCATCTTATTTGGCCCTTTCGTATTTGAAATACATCAACAAACCATAAAAAATATGCAGTACGCCAAATCCAAATGCCCAAAAATACAAACCATAACCTATGTTAAACATGGCGATGATACCTAGTATAGCCTCGCAGATACCCAAGTATCGGACGTCTGTATAGGTGTATTTGCCTGCATTGATCAAGGCCAAGCCATAGAACACCAAACAAGAGGGCGCAATTAGGCCGTAACTATTAGGATGTACAAAAATCAAAGATAAAATAAACAGCCCTCCGGCAATTAATGGGATAGCCAGGTTGATGAGCAGATTTTTGGATGTTTTGTCCCAAATTGGAAGTTGTTTCTTTTTGCTTTGACGATAAGTGAACAACGAACCACCAGCAAGCGCTACGATCAATACGCTGAGGCCTATTTTAAGTAGGTTAAATTCGATATCCAGATCGGCATCAACACCATAACCGTAATTTCCATTTAGGTATTTGACAATTTCGGTATGGGCAAGATAAGCACCAATCAATGCGATCGACCCCAGCAAAAACGCCCGATAATCCGCTTAAAGAAATAAACCTAGATGAACGGTCCATCATTTTCCTGATGTCGTTCAATGCATTTAACTGTTCTTCTTGTTTGCTCATATAGAAAGTGCTTTGTTTCTCAAAGTTACATAAGAATTTTAAAAAACAAAGGAACCATCTAAATTATTGTCAAATAATTTTTCTCTGCATAGCAGATTGGAAGATATAGCTTAAAACTACACTTACTAGGCAAGGTCATGCTATACCTTAATTGATTGTTTATTTATGGAGAAACATTCGAGTTTTCTTCGACACTTGTTCGAGCCCGCTTCGACTCTTCTTCGACTCCGCTTCGGGAGTTGTTCGAGTCCGCTTCGACTCCGCTTCGGGAATTGTTCGGTAAATACCCAAACAATAGTCGATGAACAATTGAAGTTATGCGCAAGCTTTGTGGGGCTTATTTTAAGGCTGTGTGTATGTAAAATCAAGAAGGGATGTATGGCAGAAAATAAGACGGCACAAAATGTTAATTTAACAATCTTAACAATTTAACAATTGTGTAACTTTACCAAATGCTAAAAGCTACAGGAATTAAAAAAGCTTACGGAACGCTGTCCATACTAAAAGGCGTAGATTTTGAAGTGGCCAAAGGAGAAATTGTGAGCATTATCGGTGCATCTGGCGCTGGTAAAAGTACGTTGCTACATATTTTGGGTACGTTGGACAAACCAGACGAAGGCACAGTTGAGCTCAAAGGTACGGTTGTCAATAAGCTTTCTGGCGAATTGTTAAGTGTCTTTAGGAATAAGAATATTGGTTTCATCTTTCAGTTCCACCACCTCTTGCCAGAATTTACTGCCTTAGAAAATATCTGTATTCCTGCCTATATTGCTAAAAGAAGCAAAAAAGATGCAGAAAAAAGGGCCTACGAGTTGCTGGACCTTTTAGGGTTAAAAGACAGGGCACAACATAAGCCAAATCAATTATCTGGAGGTGAACAACAACGTATTGCGGTTGCTAGAGCTTTGATCAATGATCCGGCTATTGTTTTGGCAGATGAACCTTCGGGCAATCTTGATTCGGCAAATGCCAATGCCCTTCATCAATTGTTCATTGACTTGAGGGATAATTTTAACCAGACCTTTGTAATTGTAACCCATAATGAAGATCTGGCAAAGATCAGCGATAGGGTAGTGACCATGAAAGATGGTTTTATCATATAAATAAGAAATTTGAAGATATTAATTACCGGCGGTACATCAGCTACGGCCTTAAAATTGTTAAAAGCTTTTACCGGACACCAAGTGGTGTTGGCAGATTATGGCGAGGTTCCCGCTTTTTCCTCTGCAGCTTATCGCATGATCAGTCTTGGTGCCAAAAATGAAGATACTTTGGCCCATACTTTACTGAACTATTGTTTGGACGAAAATGTAGAAGCGATCTTACCGCTACATCATTTTGAGCTAGTGCCAGTTGCCAAAAGTGCCGTGTTGTTCAAAGAGTTCGATATTGAGGTGTTATTGCCAAATCATGCAGCGTTGGCACAATATTCTAATTTGGGCAAAACAGAAAACTGGGCAGTATTTAATCAGGGAGAAACTATTTTCATGACACAACCAAATGAAATGTTAGTCCACAAAGCACAGACCAATCAACTAAGTGGTGCTTATTACTTTGATGCTACTGATCAAGAACCAAACCTAAGTCTAATAACCATTTAATTTTCCCATCTAGTGGCATTCGAACCATATATTGAACCTAAAAAAGCCTTTGTGTTTGGCTTGGATGATGTTTTGTATCCAGAAAAGGATTATCTGTTGCAGGTGTATTACTTGTTTTCAGAATTTATGGCCTATTCATTGCAATTGGATTCGAAAGAAATGATTGCCTTTATGCAGGCCGAATTTGCAGCCGATGGCGCTACAGCTATTTTCGAAAAAACGGCCGCAAAGTTTGATATCCCCGAAAAATATGCAGCTAATTTTGCGCTATTGCATCAAAATGCACGCTTGCCCTTGAAATTATTGTTGTACCAACAGGTATTGTCGTTTCTGCAAGAAGTTGTGCTAGAACGCAAAGAGATCTATCTATTGGTAGATGGAAATCCCTTGCAACAGCTCAACAAGATCAAACAGGTAGAATGGCATGGTTTGGAGCAATATTTAAAACTATATTTTACTGAAGAATTTGAAGTTGAACCTTCAATAAAAAGCCTGCAATTTGTGGTCGATCAGCATCAGTTAAATAAAGAAGAAATGCTGATGGTTGGTGTAACAGCTCAACAAGAGGCAATCGCGTCGGCTGCAGCTATAGATTATTTGTCTGTAACAAAACTATTGTAGAATTTTTTTCGTTAATTCGCATTATCAATCTATTAATTCAAATGAAATTAAAACACGCTACCTTAACACTTATTGTATTGGCTGTTACAGCTTTAACCGCTTGTAAAAAAGGTGGAGGAACACCAACACCTCAACCCCCAACTACAACAAGTAGAGCAGATTTATCAAGAGATTCTATCTTTTTATATGCTAAACAGGTCTATTACTGGAATAATGCGCTGCCAACTTACGAAGCCTTCAATCCAAGAAAATTCACAACTTTAGCAACTGACTTTAAAAATTATGAAAATGAGTTGATTGCGTTGGCAAATTCTGCAATCAATCCTGCAACAGGAATAGGTTATGAATCTGTGAGCAATAATACCGATACCAAATATTCTTACATATTTGATAAAGCGAATAAAAATGCGGTAGCCTATGTTCCGGCAGCTAAAAGTTCTGTAAGTCTTGAAGGAAACGGGAGTGATGTGGGCCTTAGGGTTGGTTTTTATGGAACAACTGCTAATTATGTGATCTATATAACGGCTGTATATAACAATTCGGCAGCTGCAGCGGCAGGATTGGTAAGAGGAGATAGGATCACTAAGGTAAATGGTGTAGCTTATGGAACCGATTATACCTTAGAAAAAGCACTTACAGTAGCAAATGCTGTTGATGGCAATGTGACCATTGAAGGCATAAGGGGTGTTGATGGTAGCAGTTTTCTATTTTCTTTAGTTAAAAACTCATACAAAAGCAGTCCGATTTATAAAAGCAAGATCATTCCTGCTGGTTCAAAAAAGATAGGCTATGTAGCTTACGCAAGGTTCTCTAGTGCCGAAAATTCTAATGCTGAATTGACGAATATATTTAATGATTTTGCTACAAACGGCGTTACCGACCTAGTAGTTGATTTAAGGTATAACGGTGGTGGTTATGTAAATACAGCAGAATACTTAATTAATCTGATTGTGCCTGCAAGCAAAGCTAGTGGTGTCATGTTTACCGAATATTACAATGCTACCATGCAAAGTGGAGCCGCTACGATTTTGGCCAAACAACCTTTGTTGGATGCTAGCGGCAAAATCCGTTATAACAATGGAAAAATGTTGACTTATGCGGATGTTTCTTATTCAGTAGCAGATAACACCACATCTTTTTCTAAAAGGGGGAACCTGAACAATGTACAGAACATCGTGTTCATCGTTTCTGGTAGTACTGCTTCTGCGAGCGAGTTGGTCATCAATTCCTTAAAACCTCACATGAATGTGAAATTGGTGGGTACCAAAACCTATGGCAAGCCTATTGGGTTTTTCCCAATCACCATCGAAAACAAATACGATGTTTATTATTCATTGTTCGAAACCAAAAACTCGTTGAGCCAAGGTGGATATTTTAGTGGAATGATACCTGACTATGAATTAAGTGAAGTGCCAACAGGTACAGTGATGTATGATTTTGGGAATACAAATGATTTTTACCTTAAAACTGCTGTAAATATTTTGCAACCAGGTACTATTACTACCAGCTTGAACAAAACCATGTCTACAAAGACTTTATCTACTGCAGTTAATACCTCGAATGTTCTTAATGAGGACCTAATGAATAAAGAATTTGTGGGGATGATTGATACCAAGCATACCATCAAAAAATAAAATAAGAGGCCGCGATCAGCGGCCTTTTTTATTGGCATCGTTTTGATTTTTACATTTAGATCATAAAATTTACAATCTGTTTTTTGCTGAATACGTAAAAATTAGTTAAGCTTGTTTAACAAATAAGAATAACTATGACTGCCGAATTGATAGAAAAAGAAGAAATAGATGTTAGTAAAATCATACCTGCTGATACCCAACTTTCTGAAGAACTAAAAAACAGATTAATGGCCACCCAACGTTTGGGCAACGAGTTTAAAGCAAAGGCTACGATAACATTTAATACTACAGCGGGTTACAAGCGGGTAACCACAACCGTTTGGTCGGTTACCGAAAAATATATCCAACTCAAAAACAATATCCATATCCCAATCAAGTGTATTGTAGATATTGATTTTTAATCAAAAAAAATCCCAGTTTACCGAGTAAACTGGGATTTTGAGTTTTAAATAGAAACCTACTGCTTCTTTAGCTGCAATGTTTCTCTGAATATGGCTTGTATATCTCTTTGTTTGTCGATATTGACAATGATTTCCTGAATGGCATTTGCAGCATCTACAAAGAACGTTTTGTTGATGTTCTTGAATTCGTCTGTTGCCTTATGGTAGTCTTTGTGGTCTTCAACGCCGAAATAGATAAAAGGGATGTTCTTGGCATTAAAAGCGCCTTGGTCACTTTGGTTGGTCCAATCATCACGACCAAGTTTAGGATCGTCATGTCCAAATAATACTTTGATGTTTGGGTTGGTTGTTGTAAAATATGGTTTTAACATCGGATACTTGAATGTGCCCACTGCGTAAAGCTCACCTTTGTCATTATGGCTGATCATATCCATATTGATGTTCAGTTTAATTTTATCCAATGCAACTGGTGGATTGGCTACAAAAGCTTTTGCTCCTTGTAATCCCATTTCTTCTGCATCAAAAATGGCAAATATCAAGGTGTTGTTTGGTTTGTTCTTCGCAAAATATTTGGCAAACTGTAATAGGCCTGCCACACCCGAAGCATTGTCGTCGGCACCATTGTAAACTTCATCTTTGATCACACCAATGTGGTCGTAATGTGCAAGATCACAATTACATTCTCCGTTTTGCCAGGGATATAGGCAATCAGGTTTTTGCCTTGTATTGCAGCTGCTCCATTTCTGCCTTTGATTTCAAAGCTTTGCTCATAACTGGTTTTGCCTGGATAAGGTTTCAAGCCTATCTCTTTCAATCTTCCTGTTAAATAGGTTCTAGCCATCTCTCCACCTTTTGTGCCTGTTTTACGGCCTTCGTAGGCATCAGAAGAGAGGGTCTCTACGTCTTTGAGTAGTTGTTCGCTTGTTGTTTGTGTAGTGCTAGTCGTTTTTACCGAGCCACAGCTCATCAACAAAGCCAATGGGATCAGAAATATTCTTTTCATTTAGATGTCGTTTACTTTAAAATATAGGTAAAGATATAGTTTTATAGAATAAGCGTGTAAATTTTGTAAAAACTTAGCAAACAATCTTGATGTTATTATTTTTAGGCTTAATTTGGAGTATTATTAATTCGTACTGACTAGAACGGACTTTTGATGTTCGATTGGAGCATTGCTGTTGGTGTGGTTCAGTACCCAATATAGAAAAAATGGAATATAGACGTTTAGGAAAATCGGGTTTACAGGTAAGTGCACTTTCTTTTGGCAGTTGGTTAACTTTTGGAAATCAGATCAGTGATAAAATGGCTGACGAACTGATGGGTATCGCCTATGATGCCGGCGTAAACTTTTTTGATAATGCAGAAGGTTATGCTGAAGGTAAATCAGAAATCGTAATGGGCAAAATCTTGAAGGACCAGAAATGGGAGAGAGAATCTTTTGTGGTGTCGAGCAAGGTATTCTTCGGAACAGAAAATAAAGGCCCAAATAGGGTAGGTTTGTCCCGTAAACATGTAATTGAGGCTTGTAATGCTGCGCTGAAGCGTTTACAGGTAGATTATTTAGGTCTTTATTTTTGCCACAGACCTGATAAAAATACCCCAATTGAAGAAACGGTTTGGGCAATGAATACTTTGTTGCAACAGGGTAAGATATTGTATTGGGGTACTTCAGAGTGGAGTGCGGCAGAGCTGATGGAAGCCATAGCAATTGCCAAACAATATAGCCTGATCGGTCCAACAATGGAACAGCCTCAGTATAATTTGGTTGAGCGTAATAAATTGGAGAATGAATACCTGCACTTGTTTAAAGAACATGGTTTGGGTACCACCATTTGGTCGCCATTGGCATCTGGATTATTATCTGGAAAATACACTACTGGCGATACCAAAAATACCCGTTTGGAATTACAAGGTATGGATTGGTTAAAGGATAAGGTATTGGCAGAAGAAAAGATGAAAAAAGTAACCAAGTTACAAAAATTGGCCGATCAGATGAATTTACCATTGGCCAAGCTCTCTATTGCCTGGTGCCTTAAAAATCCAAATGTAAGTACAGTGATTTTAGGAGCCTCTAAAACTGCACAACTGAAAGAAAACCTGACCGTTTTCGAAGTGGTGCCTTTATTAACGGATAAGGTAATGGCCAAAATTGATGAAATTATGGGCACAAAACCTGAATTGCCACAATTTTAACCAAGATATCATTTTAAAACAAAAAAGCCACTAAACAATACTTAGTGGCTTTTTATAAAATCTAGTAATAAGTTAATCTGACTACGCCAGCTAGTTTTTTAGCCAATCTGATCACTTGACGGGTATAACCATATTCGTTATCGTACCATGCATATAAAACAACAGATTTGCTGTCTTTAGAGATGATGGTAGCAGGCCCATCTACAATTGAAGCGTGGCTATTGCCAATCAGGTCGGTACTTACCAGTTCATTAGAGATAGAATACTCCAATTGCTCAGATAAGTCTCCAAATAACGAGGCTTGTTTTAAAACAGCCTGAACATCTTCTTTTGTAGTAATTTGATCAAGGGATAGGTTTAAAATGGCCAAGGATACATTTGGTGTAGGTACACGAACTGCGTTCCCTGTCAGTTTTCCTGCCAGATGTGGAATTACCTTTGCCACCGCCTTATCGGCTCCGGTTTCTGTAATTACCAGATTCAGGGCAGCAGAACGGCCTCTTCTATATTTTTTATGGTAATTGTCTAAGAGATTTTGGTCATTGGTGTAAGAATGCACCGTTTCAATATGTCCCTTGTCTATACCAAATGCAGAATCGATCACTTTTAAAACCGGAACAATTGCATTGGTGGTACAGGACGCGTTAGAGAAAATAGTTTCAGTTTGGTAATCAAAATCAGCATCATTAATGCCCGTTACGATATTTGGAATATCACCTTTGGCAGGTGCTGTTAATAAGACTTTACTGACCCCTTTTGCATTTAAATGTCTTGATAAGCCCTCACGATCACGATATACGCCTGTATTGTCGATCAACAAAGCATCTTCAATGCCATAACTGGTATAGTCTGCATCTTCTGGATTTTTGGCAACAATGAAATAGATCGTCTGTCCATTGATCACCAAGGCCTTGTTTTCGAAGTCTTCTATAATGGTGCCGTTAAAAGGCCCATGGATCGAGTCTGTGCGCAAAAGTTCGGCACGTTTGGTCAATTCATCATCACTATAAGAGCGGGTTACAATAGCTCTTAAACGCAATTGTTCTCCTTTTCCGGCTTGTACGATCAATTCGCGAGCAGCAATCCTTCCAATCCTTCCAAAACCAAATAAAACCACATCTTTAGGTTTAAGATTGATTTTGTCTTTTCCAATGTGTTTGCTGAGTTTGCTGATCACAAAATCGTGCATCGAGGCATAGGTATTGCTTTCATCCAACCATTCTGCGGCCAATCGGCCAATATCAATACGAGAAGGGGCAATGTTAGATTTTGCAATGGTAGCTGCAAGCTCTAGCGTTTCGTAAATAGAAATGTCTTTTTCACTTACTTCTTTGGCATATTGGTGGTAAGCTAATATTTCGCTACTGCCAACATCGAATAGGGGTTTACGAAAAAGGACCAATTCGATAGAGCGATCGAACCATAATTGTCCAACTACACTGATGAGCTCAAGTGCTTTCTTTTCCTTTTCAATCCAGTTTTGAAACTCTGATTGATATTTGTTCAACATACAATAAATTAATTTGGTTAGAATGGCACAAAAGTAAAAAATCGGGCGAGTACCCAATCTTTTTCTAATTATTATGTGCGATTTTAATCGCTATGTATCTAAAACTTAACCTAAGTAAGATTTTAAGATTTTACTACGTGAAGTATGACGTAAACGTTGCAAAGCTTTGTCCTTGATCTGACGTACACGCTCGCGGGTTAGGTTAAACTTCTCTCCAATTTCTTCTAATGAAAGTGGGTGATTAGTACTTAGACCAAAGAACAATACGATAATTTCACGCTCACGTTCTGTTAAGGTAGATAAAGAACGTTTGATCTCTTCAGAAAGCGATTCGTTAATCAGGTTACTGTCTGTATTTGGCTCGTGGTTTTCAAGAACATCTAACAAAGTGTTTTCTTCACCTTGTACAAATGGTGCATCCATGGATACGTGACGACCAGAGTTACTCAAAGTGTCAGAGATTTTATCAACGGTTGTTTCTAAGATGTCTGCCAATTCTTCAGGAGAAGGCTCACGCTCATATTCCTGCTCTAATTTAGAGAACGCTTTACTGATCTTGCTCAATGAACCCACCTGATTAAGTGGCAAACGTACAATACGGCTTTGCTCGGCAATGGCCTGCAAAATTGACTGACGGATCCACCAAACAGCATATGAAATGAATTTGAAACCTTTGGTCTCATCAAAACGTTTAGCTGCTTTGATCAAACCTAAGTTACCTTCGTTAATTAGATCACCTAAAGTTAAACCTTGATTTTGGTATTGTTTAGCTACCGATACCACGAAACGTAAGTTGGTTTTTGTTAAACGCTCTAACGCGGCTTGGTCGCCTTCGCGGATTTTACGGGCTAAGATTACTTCTTCTTCTGCGGTAATTAAATCTACTTTTCCAATCTCGTGCAAGTATTTGTCTAATGATTGACTTTCGCGGTTGGTGATGGATTGGGTAATTTTGAGTTGTCTCATTTATATGTTTTAGTCCTCTTTATAATTTTGATTCTGCAAAAGTATGAAATTTTGTACAGAAAGAAAGGGTAAATTGCTGAAAATGTTATGCTTTACGCCACATTTTTTAACAAATACTTCACAACAAAAATCATTCCAAATTAAATTTGTCAGTACTTAGTGTAATTAGTTGTTTCAAGGCTATTAATTATTGTAAATCAATAAATATATTTTGATTTGTAATAATTAATGTTTTAGTTTGCAATAGAAATTAATTGTTTGCGTACAGTCAAAAAATTAGAAATCGGATTTTACTTTACTGGATATTTTAACTGTCGAAAGCACATAGGGTATAACAATGTCAATTTGATTAAAATGAATGAAAGAACAGATTTAACGATACTCCAAAAGGTTGTATTGGTGGTATGGTTTATTGCAGTTTTAACGTCCTTTGCTAAGGGTACTTATTCGAGTTTTATCAGGTGGCGAATGATGGTTTTTATTCGCTTGCTTTTAATGATGGACTGAAAAGATTGGTGGTGAGCTGTTTTTATACCTATATCAGTTGGATACTGTTTAAGTTGTTGTATCATCAAAAAGGGAAATTTATCAACTTGTTATCGACTGATGGTATCAAACAGATCTCGAAATTATTATCAACCCTGATCTGTCTATTGTTGACGAAGATCATTTTCAGTGTCATCATCGTGAAATATGTACTGCCAAAGGCTACAGATGCAGTTCTGGCAGAGCGTTTAGGTTATGACTTGGCCACGAAGCTCTTCAGGTTGCAACCCCATAAAGACCTGATCATTGCGATTGCTATTGTGTGGGTATTCTTATTGGTTTTAAGCCATGCCCAAAAATTAAAACAAGAACAAGATTTAACTATTTAAGATGAAGATTAATCAGAAACTAATTCAATTGGCATGTTTACTTATTGTTATATTCATTTTTGTGATAAAGACCTTTACCTTCAATTATCCAAAAGATGATTTTTATAATGGATATTACCAAATAAATCGGTCTAAAATAGATCTGTTAAATGATTCTTTGCAAGAAGCCCGACAAAAACTAAATCAACTTGAAAATAGACGTTATAAATATGTTGATGGGAATGAAGATTTTTCATGGACATCTGGTAGTTCCTTAGGGTATGGGAAACTGAGTGGAAACGAATCAAAAGACAATATGTTTCTAATCACAAAAGCTATTAAACTCGACTTGAGTGAGAATGTTTCGAAACATTATCTACAGTATTATACCGAAAAAGGACAAGGCTACTTGTCAAGATTGAAATTTATAAAGCGAAAAGAAGCAGATAGTGTAGTTTATGTAGACCAAAAAGTAGGATTTAAGTATTTCTCAAAGCAAGGTATGATTGCGATACAGCTCAATTCAACAATTGCTAAACTTACTGTTCCTTGTGTAAGTTTTATTTTAATTGGTTTTGATATATTCTTGCTCCTATTTGTAATTTATGTGTTCCTATCTTTTTTGTCGGCAATCTCGAAAAATGAAATATTTGATTTGAAAAATGTAAATAGATTAAAGAGGATTTCATACGCCCTTTTTATTTTAGCATTTTTCCCATTATTAATAGAAGGCATTACTTATTTAATATTTGTATTGAACTATGGTAATGCTGGAATACTTTTTAACTATTCATTTTGGGAACGCGGTTGTTATTGGTTGGTTGGTTCGGCAATTATCTATCTGATCTATATTGCCTTTAAGCGGGGCATGGAACTACAACAAGAAAGAGATTTAACGATTTAATTTGTAGAAAATACTGAATAAACGTTATTTAACTTTTTTGAGATAACAATTGTTTGATATTTGCATTTTTAGATTGGTATTTATTTAGTTATGCGGAAACAGTTTAGGGAAAAGATAGATTTATTTACAGTATGCCAATCATCGTAAACTTAGATGTAATGTTGGCCAGACGGAAAATGTCCTTGACCGAGCTTAGTGAGCGGGTTGGCATTACCATGTCCAATCTTTCCATCCTCAAAACCGGAAAGGCCAAGGCCATAAGGATAGAGACTTTAGAAATCATCTGTAAAGTATTGGAATGCCAGCCAGGCGACATTTTAGAGTACAGGGATTAATCTTTTAAGATATATGTCAAATGCTCATGAGGCTTTCCAAGTAAAATCTTGTCATCTTCTTTCATAAAACCTAAACGTTCGTATAGTCTCTTGGCATTGGGATTAGCTCGGTCTACCAATAAACCAATTTTTTGATGACCTAGTGTTTTTCCCCCAATCAATTGCTGCTTTGATCAACTGTTGCCCAATTCCTTTGCCCTGATAGCTGGGATTGACACTTAGCGTATCAATGTAAAGCTCGCCAGCACCACTTTCCAGTTCCATTTCAAAATGGCTGGTACGGTAGTTTGTTTTAATATGTTCAAAAAACGGACGACGCAGTTCTTCAATCAGTGCCCCATCGTAAACAGTGATCGATCCCGCAATGCGCTTGTCAACTACATAGACCAAGGTGTTTTCAAAACTATATTGATTTTGTGTCTCCCCACAGAAATATTCAAAAAGTTTTAAGGCATCATCAATGTCTGTAGACCCAACAAAGGCTTTGGCCAGGTCTTCCATTGCCGCTACCATTAGGACCGCAATTGCTTTTGCATCTTCTTTTATCGCTCTTCTGATCATCTTTTATGCTTTCTTAGAAATACATACGTACTCCATAACCCATTTTAAAAATATCGTGAAAAGGAGTGAGCGCTCTATTCTTAAACCAACTGATCATATAGAGGTCGTTGGTATTTGCTTCCGCATATAAGCTTAGGGCCTTAATTTTCGATGTTTTGTTGGTTAATAATTTAATTTCTGAGCCAAAGGCCAAATGTAACCTTAAGGCAGAAGACCAAAAATAATAACCTTTTCTGTATTGAGGCTTTTCGAATTTAAAATCAAAGTTTTGACCCAAGGTATACGAAGGAAAAATGGTCGGGTTGATAGGGTGGATGATAATCTTGTCTTTTATCTTAATGGCAAAAGGTTTGTATTCGAATTTTACTGCAACAATGGTCATTTCACCACCTAGGCTTTCGGGAATGTAGCCTACATGCAGGCTCAAAAAAGTTTTTTCTTTCGGGCCTAGTTGATATCCTGCACCGGCACTGATAAAGCCAATACTGCCCGCATATTGAAGGCTAACTTGGTCCGGTTTTAAACGGCTAAAAAACGAAGATTGTGCGTGTAATTGTGTTGTAGCGAGCAATGCGATGGCCAAGCTACTAAAAATTGATTTCCTCAGCATGGATCTGCCCATTTTTGATGTCTAATATGGTGTAAGCACTGTTAACTATGGCATTGGTCAATCAGAAATGGTATCCCCTTTCCATTTTGGTAATAGGTTTCTAATTTGCCATGTCGATGAGAATGGATAGAAGCAATCAGACCAGGAGTTTGGTTAAAAAGATTTTCGTATGGGTTAACCAGATTTGGATCAAAATCTGCATCAATTGGGGGTACATGAGAGATGGCCACCAAATGAGTAGTTTCAGAATTTAACTTAAAGTTATCTTTAAGCCATGTTAAATTAGGTGTTGTACTGTTAAAATTATATTCCCTGCCATTGGTGTCATGACAAACAAACCGAACTCCAGCATAATTGAAGGTGAAATTTAATGGTCCAAACATCCTTTCGTAAATGGCCCTGCCGTTGGCTACAAGGTCGTGATTGCCGATTACGCTGATAAACGGAACTTTTAGGCCTTCATATATTTTTAAAATGCCTTCAAATTCCAGTAACAATCCAAAATCTGAAATGTCTCCATTTAAAATTACAAAATCGATATCATTTCTAGCATTCACATGATTAACAAATGCAATCGCTTCTTTATAACTTCTTTGAGTGTCGCCAGAAATTACGATTTTAATGGGGGTGCCTATAGTTTTTTTGGGAAGAGCTGCAATTTCTCTTGCATTCACATCTTTTTCGGTATTTCTATTGAATACCTGGTTCGGACTATATTCATCAGAATTACAGCCAAACACAAATAGAAGCAACACACTGTAAAATAAAATTTTCTTCATTCAATTAAAACGCATTTATTCCTAAAAAGTTTATGCGAAACCGAACTTTACAATATTTCAACAAGTTTAAAAGTATCTTTCAATCTAATGCCTTTTTCGGTTTGTTGTACCGTACAGCATTCATTGATTGGGTCGTGTTCTAGATAAAGGATGTATTCATTGGCAGCGGCTTCTTCTAAAAAGTCTTTTTTCTCTTTTAAGGTCTGTAGGGGGAACATATCATAAGCCATTACATAGGGTAGGGGGATATGCCCAACAGAAGGTAACAAATCGGCCATGTAAACAATGGTTTTGTCCTTGTAGCTCAATTGAGGAAGCATCATCGCATCGGTATGTCCATAGGCAAAACGGATATTGATGCCCTGATGAAAAACAACTCCATCTTGAGAGGGAATAAAACGCAATTGCCCACTTTCTTGTATGGGAATGATATTCTCTTTTAAGAATGAAGCTTTTTCTCGTGCATTGGGGTGAATGGCCCAGTCCCAATGTTGTTGGTTGGTCCAGTAGATCGCATTTTTAAATGCTGGACGAAGTTGGTCGCCATTCCTTTCAATAGAACCTCCACAATGGTCAAAATGCAGGTGCGTTAAAAATACATCGGTAATGTCGTCTCGGTTAAAGCCTTTGGCTGCCAAAGATTTGTCTAAAGTGTCATCGCCATGCAAAAAATAATGCCCTAAAAACTTTTCATTCTGTTTGTTGCCAATCCCATTGTCAACCAGTATCAGCCTACCACCATCTTCGATCAACAAACAACGCATGGCCCAGGTACACATGTTGTTTTGGTCTGCTGGATTGCTTTTTTGCCAGATAGATTTGGGAACCACACCAAACATGGCGCCACCATCTAATTTAAATAAGCCGGTATCTATGGTATGTAGTTTCATTGTAGGTTAATAGTTTAAATCGTTTAATTGTTTGTTGCAATTTATCAATTTACATGTAGTTATTTAGCTGTAAACTAAAATTGGTTAACTGTTTTACACAATTAACCAATTTCAATAGTTTAACAATTAAACTTATAGATGGATTACCTCTCCGTATGCATCAGCAGCAGCCTCCATGATGGCTTCGCTCATGGTTGGGTGTGGATGTACAGATTTGATCATTTCGTGGCCAGTAGTCTCTAATTTACGGGCAACTACGATCTCTGCAATCATTTCGGTAACATTTGCACCAATCATGTGTGCGCCTAGCAATTCGCCGTATTTGGCATCAAAGATCAATTTTACAAAACCATCTTTAGCGCCAGCAGCACTTGCCTTACCAGAAGCTGAAAATGGGAATTTACCAATCTTTAATTCATAACCAGCTGCTTTTGCGGCTTTTTCGGTATAACCAACAGAAGCAATTTCTGGAGTACAGTACGTACAGCCTGGAATGTTGTTGTAATCTAAAGGTTCTACATGTAGGCCAGCAATTTTCTCTACACAAAGGATACCCTCTGCAGAAGCAACGTGTGCCAAAGACTGACCACCAACAATATCGCCAATGGCATAATATCCTTTTACTGAAGTGTTGTAGAACTCATCTACCACTACTTTTCCTTTTTCTGTTTTGATGCCAGTTTCTTCTAAACCAATATTTTCGATGTTAGCTACAATACCAGCCGCAGAAAGTACAATGTCGCACTCAATGGTCTGCATACCCGCAGCAGTTTTAACCTGTACCTTGCAACCAGCACCGCTCGTATCAACAGATTCAACACTTGAAGAAGTCATGATGTCGATACCTGTTTTTTTCAAGCTGCGTAACAATTGCTTAGATACATCTTCATCCTCTACCGGAACAATGTTTTCCATAAACTCAACAATGGTAACCTTGGTTCCCATGGTGGCATAAAAATAAGCAAACTCTACACCAATAGCGCCAGAACCTACCACAACCATTGATTTAGGTTGCTCAGGAAGCACCATTGCTTGACGGTAACCGATTATTTTTTTGCCATCTTGTTTCAAGTTAGGCAATTCTCTAGAACGAGCACCAGTAGCGATCACAATATTTTTTGCCGTAAGTTCTTGTTGTGTTCCATCAGCACCTTTAACCTCAACTTTATTGCCCGGTTTTACTTTACCAGTACCCATGATCACATCGATCTTGTTTTTCTTCATCAGAAACTGAACACCTTTGCTCATGCCATCGGCTACACCACGGCTGCGTTTGATCACAGCTGCAAAGTCTGCGGTAGCTTCAGGAGCATTAATTCCATAGTCGGCAGCATGGTTAATATATTCGAATACTTGTGCGCTTTTTAAAAGGGCTTTGGTAGGTATACATCCCCAGTTAAGGCATATACCACCTAAAGATTCGCGTTCAACAATTGCTGTTTTTAAACCCAATTGAGAAGCTCTTATTGCAGTTACATATCCACCTGGACCGCTGCCTATAACAATTAAATCGTAGTTCATATCTTTATTAAAAGGAATACTAATTGAATAATGAGGTCAAAATTAAAAAAAATGTTGGTTAAAATATGCTAAATGATGTTACATCACATGCTTTTGACATTTAATGGTGATTTAACCTTGAAAACGAACCTTAAAACCAATTGCATAATAGTTAACAAGCGATTGATAAACTGAGGATTAAGCACTCCGTTATTGATGTTAAGTGTGGATAAGTTTCGCGATAATTAATAATTATTTAACATTGGAAATAAGATTGTATATTAAATTAATATTTACCTTTGTCGTGATATTTTAACATATCTTAACAAAACAAAAATTTAATTAAAAGAGTATGAAGAAATCTTTACTATTAAAAATTGTAGTAATTGTCTTTGCATTTGTTGGCTTTATTTCTGTTGCTGAGGCGCAGGTAACCACATCTTCTTTGACGGGGACTGTAAAAGACTCAAAAGATGTAATGCCTGGTGCTAGCATCAAAGCTACACACACGCCAACCGGTACGGTATATGGCGTAACAACCAATGAAAATGGTCGCTATACAATTGGAAACATGCGTGTAGGTGGTCCTTATACCATTGAAGTTACCTTTTTAGGTTACAAAACTGAGAAGATCGAAGATGTAATGCTGAAATTAGGTGAGCCATTTGTATTGAATGTTACTTTGGTTGATAATAGTTCTAGTTTAAATGCCATAACGGTTGTTGGAACTGGTTCAAACCCAATCTTAAATTCAAATAAAAGTGGATTATCTACAGTAGTAAACAGACAACAGATCCAAAACCTACCAACCATATCTCGTAGTGTGAACGATATTACCCGTTTAACACCTCAAGCTAATGGTACAAGTATTGGTGGTGGTAACTACCGTTCAAACAACTTTACAGTTGATGGGTCTAACTTTAACAATATGTTTGGTATTGGTGCTAACGTGCCTGCCAATGGTGCGCCAATCTCTATTGATGCGTTAGAGCAGATTTCTGTAAATGTTACTCCTTATGATGTTCGTCAATCTGGTTTTACTGGTGGTGCTGTTAATGCAGTAACACGTTCAGGTAGCAATGCTTTTACTGCTACAGCATTTTATTTGATGCGTGGACAAGACGAACAAGGTACAAAGATTGGTGATTTTAAAATTGATAACGTTCAACGCTTTACTCAAAAACAATATGGACTAAGTATTGGTGGTCCAATCATCAAGAATAAATTGTTCTTTTTTGCAAATGCTGAATTTAGCAAACAAGAGGCACCAGGTCAATCACGTATTGCTTCTACGCCAGAATTGCCTTATGGTGCTGTTGGTGGAGATGCTGTGGCACGCCCTACTGCTGCATTTTTAGATGAGGTTAAATCATATTTGCTTTCTAAGTATAATTATGATCCTGGTGTTTACCAAGGTTATTCTCAATTGTCTAATAACGATAAACTATTGGTTCGTTTGGATTGGAACATTTCTAAAAACCATCGTTTTAACATAAGATACAATCAAGTTGAAAGTAAATCGCCTAGTTTCGTTTCTACCTCAAGAAGTCCAATGTCTAGTTATGCAACTGGGGCAGGTAGAACTGATAAAACAGCGCTTTGGTTTTCAAATTCAAATTATTTCCAAGAAGCAAACTTGTATTCATGGTCTGCTGAGTTGAACTCATCTTTCGGAAGTAAATTCTCTAACGTTTTGAGAGGAAGTTATTCTCATCAAAATGACCCTAGAAGTTCAGAAAGTTCTATTTTTCCATTGGTTGATATCTTAGATGGTTCTGGAGTTCCTCTAACAACCTTTGGATACGAACCATTTACTTATGGTAACTTAAGAGACGTTAAAAATTATTCATCACAGATAATTTTACAATGGCTTTAGGAAAACATAATGTAACCTTAGGTGCTCAATTAGAATTTAACACCACCAAAAATGGTTTCCAACGTTTTGGAACAAGTTATTATACTTTCAACTCATGGAGTGATTTTGTAAATGGTGCTAAACCTCGTGATTTTGGAATTACTTATTCACTATCTCCGGGATATGAGCAAGCATTCCCAACATTTAAATTCAATCAGTTCTCAGCATATCTTCAAGATGAATTTACGGTTTCGGATAAGTTGAAATTAACTTTTGGAGTAAGAGCTGAACAGTTTAATTACCCAAGTGTTCCTGAAATCAAATCACATCCTTTGGTAACGCCTTTAACATTTGCCAATGGAGAGAAGCTAAATACAGGTGTTTTACCTGAATCAAAAATCATTTGGTCACCACGTTTCGGTTTCAATTATGATGTAAAAGGAGATCGTTCTTTACAATTGAGAGGTGGTTCAGGTCTCTTCAGAGGAACTGTGCCATTTGTTTGGGTAGTAGCACAATCTGGTGATGCGGGATTAATACAGTTTACACAAACATATGTTGGACAAGCAAATACGCCTGGACCATTTAATCCAGATCCAAGAGCTTATTTACCTGCAACACCTCCTGCAGCGGGTACAGCTATTCCAAATCCTTTGAGTGTAATCTCTCCAAACTTTAAAGCACCTCAAACTTGGAAAAGTAATTTGGCCGTTGATTTCAAATTGCCTGGTGGCGTTGTTGCAACTGTTGAGGGTATTTATAATAAAGATATCAATGCGGCTATTGCTAGAAATGCAAACTTGGTGGATCCAAAACCTCTAGGCATTACAGGGTACGCAGATAATAGACCTTTTTACCCTTCAGCTAATAGAGATAAATTCATAAACCCACTTACTTCTGCAGGATTACCAGTTGCAAATGGTTCTACAGCTGGATCAGGAGCATTAAATGCTACTGTACTTGATAATGCTAAAGGTGGTTATTATTGGTCAGCAACTGCACAGTTGAGTAAGCAATGGTCTAATGGTTTCTCTGCAATGGTAGCTTATACACATAGTGATGGCCGTAATTATGGAGATGGAGCAGGGATCAATTGATCAATTTATGGTCAATTCCTCAAACATCATCTAATCCGAACAGTCCAACTTTGAGCTATACAGGAAATATTATTCCTGATAGATTTATTGCTTCTTTATCATATAGAAAAGAATATCTTAAAAACTTGGCCACTACGATTAGCGCATTTTATGTAGGGTCTATACAAGATCGTTTCTCTTATACTTATTCAAGTGATTTCAATAGAGATGGTCAAACAAATGATTTGATTTATATTCCAAAAGATAGATCAGAGATTGATTTCGTTGATATTCCTGCAGGACAAAGTGGATATGGAAGAGCCTATACTGCTCAAGAGCAAAAAGATGCATTCTTTAACTACGTAGCACAAGATAAATATCTGAGCTCACACCAAGGTGAATATGCAGAACGTAATGGTGCAAAAATGCCATGGTTACACCGTGTGGATTTGAAGATCGTACAAGAAGTATTTAAAAACATTGGTGGTAAAAAGAATTCATTCCAATTTACTGCTGATATATTAAACTTTACCAATTTATTGAATAAAAATTGGGGTACATTAAAACGTATCAATACTCAAAGTATCTTAGTACCTTGGAATCCTGCACCAGTAAATGGTAACACATCTGGGTCAAGTAATACCAACCATATTGTTGTTGGAGGTACTGCAGCACCTAAATATAGGTTGGCAAGTTTCAATAATGATTTAGTTAGAAGCTCATTTAGTGATAATCAGACTATTTCTTCTACTTATTACATGCAATTTGGTGTACGTTATAACTTTAACTAATATCCAATACCATTAATATTGAAAGCCCCCTAGTTTTTACTAGGGGGCTTTTTTATGCTCATAAATAGGTAGATGGTTAAAACAGATTTTTATTCCCAAAAGGGGTTTGTCCTGAGAATTAACCGTTCTGTCCCGGAATTAGACCTTTCTGTCCTAGAAATTTGATTTGGTCTTGGTTAATGATAAAATTAGTAATAGATAAGGGATTGCCAATTTTGATATTGGTGATTTCGAAAGAAAATTATTTAATTTTTAACCAAACAAATTATTGTTATGAAAGTAAAAAACTATCAAAAGAGGTCATTGATTTCGTTTTTCAGATCGTTGAGCAATTTTTCGCTCATTGTATTCGCTATTTTAATCTTGCTTTTTGCGAGTTGTAGGAAAACAGAAATTATATCACAAGATGATACTAATATTTCGAAGAGTATTGAGGAAAAACTAAAAGCTGCTGGTTTTGACTTATCTCAGGGCTTCAGTAAATATAAAAATGGATATATCGTTGAAAAAGATGTCTTTCTAACAGAAGAACAAATTAATAATCTTGGAAACGAGTCTAAAGTGAAGGTGGCTTCAGAAGTTAAGATTTCTAGGTCAAGAATAGGTGCTGGTTCAAAAGATCCAACAAGCCATTATGTAACAAATAATCTTTTAAGTTTAAGTTCTTCTAGGAGGACGATAAGTATTTACATGAATCCTATTTTTGGTACTTACATGCAAAATTCTTTAGATGCGGCAATAGCAAGGTATAATGATCTTGATTTGAGTCTCATTTTTAGTAGGACAACCAGCTCTACCTCAGCTGATATTGTGATTTCAGATGTGTATATCGATCCTGCTGTTGATCCTAATAATGCCTATTTAATGCTAGCTGGATTTCCTTCAGGAGGTAATCCTTATCATCAAATTTTTATCAATACCTATTATTATAATTCTTCGTATAATATGCCAGACGCAATTAGTACGATAGCACATGAAATTGGTCACACAATTGGTTTTAGACATACAGATTATATGAACAGGGCATTTAGCTGTGGAGCCGTTAAGCCGGGTAATGATGAAGGTAGTGCAGGTGGTGCAGGTGCTAATCACATACCTGGTACACCTTCAGTTCCGATAAGTAATTCTTGGATGCTTGCTTGTATTGATTATACAGATCGCCCATTTACGGGCTCTGATATTATAGCATTGAAACAAATGTATTCTTATAACCGAGGGATTTATGTAAAGCAGATTTGGATCTTATTTATGATAATTCTTATTACACGACATATAATGATTATGATAAAAGATCTTATGATGGCCGAGTTGAATTTTATCAAGATGCGGCTGGCACCATACCCTATACAACAGCTGGCTCACTTGTTTTAAAGTTGACTTCATATTGGGCTGGAAGCAGTTTTTATGATTACTGGTTAGTGCCAAATGGCGTGACATCTTTGTATATAGGTAATTATACGGTTGATAGAGAGTGGGAATTTGGAACATTAACCTTAGATAATACCTCTGGATATCAAGTAAATCTAAATACTGAGTATTATTGGACTACATATCCTTAAATAACTAATTTAATTATTATCCAAAAGTCATCTTATCAATTGATAAATGACTTTTGGATAATTTTTTAGTGTACTTGTGCAAAGTAAAGAAAGAGTTCTCTCTAACACATAAAATACATTCCGAAACAGATTTTATTCCTTATCTTCAATATACCGAAAACTCATTGTTGAATTTTAATTAAAGATAACATCCGATGGACCAAAAGATCATTAACCTGTACGACTCTTATACCCATAGTAAACTGAGCAGAAAAGACTTTATGAAAAAACTGGCCATCTTAACAGGTGGTACAGCCATGGCTTTAACCATATTACCTTTGTTAGAAAACAATTATGTAGCAGCAGCGACCATCAACGACGATAACCTTTCTATAGAAAACATTACCTATGCGGGTGTAGAAGGAGAGATGAAGGGGGTATTGGTTAAACCGAAAGGTAAAAAGAAACTAGGTACTGTAGTGGTGATCCACGAAAATAGAGGACTAAATCCACATATTATCGAAGTAACCAAAAGAGTGGCTGCCGAAGGATTTTTAGCACTAGGTATCGATGCATTATCGCCATTAGGAGGTACACCAACAGATGAAGACAAAGGAAGAGAACTGATTGGTAAATTGGATCCAGAGAAGAACCTCCAGAACTACTTAAAAGGATTGGAATATTTACGCAACCATAAAGATGGCAATGGAAAAACTGCCTGTGTAGGTTTTTGTTGGGGTGGTGGTATGGCCAATAAGCTGGCTGTAAACGACCCTAAGTTGAATGCCGCTGTAGCTTATTATGGTGCACAGGTTAAGGCAGAAGACGTATCTAAAATCAAGGCTAGTGTGATGTTGCATTACGGTGGTTTAGATGAGCGGATCAATGCTGGTATTCCAGCTTATGAGGCTGCTTTAAAACAAAATAAGGTCGATTATCAGCTTTTCATCTATGAGGGCGTAAACCATGCTTTTAATAATGATACCTCACCAACAAGATACAATGAAGCAGCAGCTAAACTAGCATGGCAAAGAACCATCGACTTGTTTAAAGCGAAGATTGGCTAATTATTAATCAAATTTTAAATAGAAGATGAAACTAAAAAATAATTATTTGAGATATTTAGGTGTGTTTCTCCTATCTCTTCTTTTAAGTTCCTTTTTGGGATGTAAAAAAGAAAAATTGGTAATCAATATGGATAAGGAATTTCTTCAGATTGATCCGAAACCTACTACGAGTATGTATGGAGGGATGTGGGTGTTGCGCGTAAAGTCCGACGGTACTGCAAACATTGTTCCAGGAGGAGACATCTCGTTTAAGGCTACTTATCAAATCAAGTCTTCCACTATGAAGGTGGTAACAGATTATAAAACTTTTGAATTTAGTGTTTTATCTCGAACTAAAATCAAAGAGAAAGAATATGGAACTATATTAAGTACTGAGCAGGATGTTAAAGTAGACGATTGATCAGTACAATTGACTACTAAATCCAGCTTAATTTTTGATTAATTGCCTTATTGGTAAACAAAAGTCCCAAACTCGCTACTTAAAGTAACCTGTTTTTGACTTCCTCTTTCTACACGGCCAATTACCTGTGCATCTATATTAAAACTTTTAGAGATGGCAATGATACTTTCGGCAATGGCAGCAGGCACATAAAGCTCCATTCTGTGGCCCATGTTAAATACTTTGTACATTTCCTTCCACTCGGTACGAGATTGTTCTTGGATCAGCTTAAATAGTGGTGGAATAGGGAACAGGTTGTCTTTGATCACGTGTACATCATCGTTGATAAAGTGCAGTACCTTGGTTTGTGCGCCACCACTGCAATGTACCAAACCATGGATATCTTTTCTATGTAAATCTAATACCTTTTTGATAACAGGAGCATAGGTGCGGGTAGGAGAAAGCACTAACTTGCCAGCTGTGATACTGGCCTGCTCATCAAGCTGAACAGGGTCTGTTAGTTTTTTACCGCCAGAAAATACCAGATCAAAAGGTACGGCAGGGTCAAAACTTTCAGGGTAGTTGTTGGCGATGGATTTTTCAAACACGTCATGACGGGCAGAAGTTAGGCCATTAGAGCCCATGCCGCCATTGTATTCGGTTTCGTAGGTTGCTTGACCATAAGAAGCCAGTCCAACAATCAGATCTCCCTCTTGGATGGTATGGTTGCTGATTACCTCTTCGCGTTTTAAGCGACAGGTAACTGTAGAATCGACAATGATCGTTCTTACCAGATCGCCTACATCTGCAGTTTCGCCGCCTGTAGAATAGATTGAGATGCCCAATGCCCTTAGGTCGGCCAAGATTTCTTCCGTACCATTGATAATGGCCGCAATCACTTCGCCAGGAATCAGGTTTTTGTTGCGACCAATGGTAGACGATAACAAGATGTTTTCAGTAGCACCTACACAGATCAGATCGTCCAGATTCATGATGATCGCATCCTGAGCAATACCTTTCCAAACAGAAATATCACCAGTCTCTTTCCAATAGGTATAGGCCAAAGAAGATTTGGTGCCAGCCCCATCAGCATGCATAATGTTGCAATAAGCTTCATCATTGCCTAAAATATCTGGAATGATCTTACAAAATGCTTGTGGAAAAATGCCTTTGTCAATATTTTTGATCGCGGCATGTACATCTTCCTTTGATGCAGAAACGCCACGCTGGTTATACCTGTTATCGCTCATATGCTTGCAAAGATAAGTATTCAAGGTTAAAAGGTGGAAGGTAAAAGGTAAAAGGTTTTCGTATTTAACATGATTTTTTTTGAAAAGCAAAAACAGTGGCTTCGATCAATGACACTCGGGCTGTACATTGCAAGTCCTCGGCTCTTGCCTCGCCTGTGGGCTTTCCATTTCCATCCCGTTTATAGAGACAGGTTTGGTTAAGGGAATTGGTTCGTGGGATACAAACTAATGACGTGTTTATAGAATGTCCTTCGACAGGCTCAGGATGACAATTTGTTAAAGTTGGTTAGGAAGCTTTCTTGTAAATTATTGGTTAGTGCGCTCACGAACCAATAAACAAAAAAAGGCATCCCGATTGATCGGGACACCTTTTAACCTTAAGATAAAAAAAGTCTATTTTAAAAATAGTAATTCTCTGAATTTTGGCAAAGGCCAAACACTGTCGTCAACAATCTGCTCCAGTTTATCAGTATGGTAACGGATGGTGTCAAAGTAAACCTTAACCTTTTCGTCATAACCAATCGCTTTGTCGCGGGTATCTTCAATAGTGTTGGTTTTTTTGCGTTGCTCTAACATCGCATCTATGTTGGTTTTGATAATGCCAATGTGCTCAGAAAGTGCGTTGATCATCGCCAATGGCGTAGCAATCGCTTCTTTGCTTAAACCCAATTCTTTTAGGCCTTTGGCATTCTCTATCAAAGTATTTTGATAATGGATAGCTGCTGGTAAAATCTGGCTATTGGTAACTTCGCCCATTACACGTGCCTCGATCTGTAGTTTTTTATAGAAACTTTCTAATAAGATCTCATGACGGGCATGTAGCTCACGTTTGCTAAAGATGTTTGTTTTGGTAAACAACTCTGTAGTTTTATCACTTACGTAAGCATCTAAAGCTTTAGGCGTAGTTTTGATGTTAGATAAGCCACGTTTAGCAGCTTCATCAGCCCACTCTTGACTATAACCATTACCTTCAAAACGGATGTCTTTAGATTCTTTGATGTATTTTTTGATCACAGTTAATAAAGCCACATCTTTTTTGTCGCCTTTTTTGATCAATTTGTCTACTTCTACCTTAAATTTAGTCAACTGATCAGCAACAATAGCATTCAGAACAGTCATTGGTGCAGAAGAGTTGGCAGAAGAACCTACAGCTCTTAACTCGAACTTGTTTCCTGTAAAAGCAAAAGGCGAAGTACGGTTACGGTCGGTATTGTCTAACAAGATTTGAGGAATCTTAGGGATACCCAACCAAAGCCCATTGTCTTCTTTGATTTTTTTGCTGATGCGAGAGTGCTCGATCTCGTCTAAGATTTCGTCCAACTGTTGACCCAAGAAGATAGAGATGATCGCGGGTGGCGCTTCGTTTGCACCTAAACGGTGGTCGTTGCTTACCGAAGTAATACTTGCTCTTAATAGATCAGCATGCTCATGTACCGCTTTGATCGTATTTACAAAGAAGGTCAAGAACATCAGGTTGTTTTTTGGCGTTTTACCAGGCGCCAACAAGTTTTTGCCAGTATCGGTAATTAACGACCAGTTGTTGTGTTTTCCAGTACCCATTGATGCCGGCGTATGGTTTTTCGTGTAATAAAACTTTGAAATTATGTCTACGGGCAACTTTTTCCATCAGTACCATCAACAATTGGTTGTGGTCGATGGCCAAGTTGATCTCTTCGTAGATCGGTGCACATTCAAATTGAGAAGGTGCAACCTCGTTGTGGCGGGTTTTTAATGGGATACCCAATTTAAGCGCTTCGTTTTCGAAATCTACCATGTACGCATAAACACGCTCAGGAATAGAACCGAAATAGTGGTCTTCTAATTGTTGTCCTTTTGCAGACATGTGACCAAATAAGGCACGGCCTGTTAAAACCAAGTCTGGACGTGCATTGAACAAGGCAAGATCTACCAAGAAATATTCTTGTTCGATACCCAAAGATGCAGTAACTCTGGTGATACCTTTATCAAAATATTGACAAACATCAACAGCTGCTTTATCCATAGCAGCCAATGCTTTTAGAAGTGGTGCTTTGTAGTCTAAAGCCTCACCAGTATAAGAAACAAATACAGTTGGGATACAAAGTGTTTTACCAGCTTTGCTTTCCATGATAAATGCTGGAGAAGAAGGATCCCAAGCGGTATAACCACGTGCCTCAAAAGTATTACGGATACCACCGTTAGGGAAACTTGAAGCATCTGGTTCTTGTTGAACTAATGCGCTACCAGCAAATTTTTCGATAGGACCATCGCTGCTAGGTTCAAAAAACGAATCATGTTTTTCGGCAGTAGAACCAGTTAAAGGTTGAAACCAATGTGTATAATGCGTAGCACCTTTAGCCATTGCCCATGTTTTCATGGCAGAAGCAATCTGATTAGCGTCTTCCTGATTAATTAATTCTCCTTGATCAATGGTAGAAATTAGTTTTTCATAAACTTCTTTAGATAAGAAATCTCTCATTTTTTTCTTATCAAAAACATTTGATCCGAAAAATTCAGAAATTTTAGATGAAGGGGCCTTAACTTCAGGTGAAATTCTGTTTTGAGCCTCGTTTAGCGCAATTGTTCTTAGACTTTTCATTGATTTGTTTAAATTTTATCCAAAAATATAATTTTTAATCTGCTTTTTCAATCAATTTTTATCAAAACTTATAAAATTTCCTATGTTTTTTATTAAAACTTGATTTTTTATGTTGAAAACTAAGAGTAAAGTAGGAAAATTAAGCGCAGTGTGAATTTGATTTGGATATTTTATCATTACTTATATCAGCTTGGCTCGAACTTTATAGTGTCTAGTTAGCGCTAGCTTTAGGTGTTTTGGCTGCTTGAAAAAAATATTTTTTAAATATTTTATGGAATAATCAAATAACTAACATCATAGTTGTATAAAAACTTAAAGCTATGTTCAACAACTCATCAAATTTGTACGGTAGCGAGTGGCTCGCTCTCGTATTCAGTAACAGAAACAAAACCTACGGAGCTTATGCGTTGAGGATGCAATCTGCCTCAATCTTAACAAAAGCATTGTTTATTGCTGGTTCGGTATTTATTGCCCTTTTTGTTGTGCCAATGGTGTATGCACATTTTCAGCCTGTACCTGATCGTGTTGTTGAAACCACCATTAATATTGCCAATCCAGAGGTCATCCATCAGCTGAAGAAAGAGGAACCTAAAAAAGAAGAACCTGTAAAAGCAGAGCCGATCAAACCAAAAATAAAAACGGTAAACTTTACCAGTAACATTAAGGTGGTAGAGGCGCCTGCCGAAGAAATCCCACCGGTAACCACCCGTCAGTTAGAAGAAGCCGTTGTGGCAAGCACTACGCAAGAAGGCGTGACAGGTAAAGAGAATGCAATACCAGTGGTACAACCAGGTAGTGGTGGTGGGGGAGGAACGGCAACAGAAGGCGCCATTGACAACTCTATACATAATGTTGCAGGTGTAGAAGTGTATCCAGAATTTCCGGGTGGGATGGCTGGTTTGGCAAAGTTTATCCAAAGAAACCTGAACTATCCTAGCATGGCGCAGGATAATGGTATACAAGGTAAGGTATATCTGAGCTTTGTGGTTGAAAAAGATGGTTCGATCAGCGATGTGAGTGTAACCAGAGGTATTGGCTCTGGTTGTGATGAAGAAGCAGTTAGGGTAATCAAAAAATCACCAAAATGGAAACCAGGTATGCAGAATAGCCAGACCGTAAGGGTGCGTTATTCTTTACCTATCAATTATACCATTACGCAATAGGCAAATCAATAGCCTGTTTAAAAGCGATGGACAGTTTTGTTCATCGCTTTTTTTATTTGGAAGGGATTTTGGCTGTGCTAATGGTCAATTCATCCAACGCTCATACCACATCTGGAATTGCAGCAATAGCCAAACTTTCTGTGCATTATAATCGGATGCATTTTTTTTGAAATTGGCTTTGATCTTTAATACCTCGTCAACATTAAGTAAATGATGTGCATTTAGTTTTTCTGGCGTTAGGTAAACATCTACCAGAGGTTTGAATGTTGTTTTCAACCATGTTGCCAATGGAATAACAAAACCTTTTTTAGGCTTGTCCATTAAATGGGCAGGTACATATTTATTGGTCATCTTTTTCAACAGGTATTTTTGCTGCCCATCTTTGATAAACCATTCAGAATCCAGTGTTTTAAGATAGTTGACCAGCTCTGTTTTTAAAAGGGCATCCCTGTTGTCTACACCAAAGCTCATGAAACACTTGTCGCTTTTATATAAGAGGTCGTTGGGCAGGTAGTTGTGCAGGTCGTAGATCAACAAGTCTTTGATGTTCTGTACCTCATGGTTGGCTTTGCCATTCACCATTGGTTCGGTACGCAACAGCTTGCCCAGCTGTAGGTCGGTAAAACAGGCGTTGATTTCTAGATACTTGTTCAAAAGCCCATTGGCCTCAATTACGGCCTTGGTTTTTGTATTGCTTTTTTTAAGCGTACCGATCACGATATTTTTTAAGAACTTCGGCATTTTCCTTTGCTCAAAAGAATCGAACTTGAGTGCTTTGGCATAAGTTCGATAACCACCAAACAGTTCATCGCCACCTTCAGCACTTAAGAGTACCTTTACTTCTTTGTTTACTTTTTCTGAGATGAACAAGAGGGCAATGGCACCACTATCTCCAATAGGTTCTTCGAAGATTTCGGGTAGTTTTTTTAAGATCGAATAGGCCATCTCTTTTTCGAGGTGGAACTCTTGATGGTTGGTTTTAAGGTGTTCGGCAATTTTACGGGCCTGTGGGGCCTCATCCAATTTTTCGCCTTCAAAGCCAACTGTAAATGTCTTGATCCTTTTGGTCTGGTTTTTCTGCAAGATGGCCGCTACTGTTGCACTATCGTAACCACCACTTAGCAACACGCCGATCGGCACATCGGCAACATTTCTTTTTAAGATGGATTCCGTTAAAAGTTCTTCGATCTTACCTAAGATTTGTTCTTCGGTTTCTTTGGTGGCAATGGCAATAGGTTGTTGCGCCCTGTTGCGGATGATCGGTACATCGTAACTGTTGCCACTGTGGATGTCTAGGATTGTAAGGTAGCCTTTCTTGAACCTGAATATATTTTCGTAGATGGTTTCCTCTCCTTTAAAATAACCATACCTAAAATAAGTAGACATGGCATTTTTATTGATTTTTTTCTCGATAACCGGGTAGGCGAACAAAGCCCTGATCTCTGAAGCGAAGGCGTAAAAGCCCTTTGTTTTGTAATAATATAAAGGTTTGGTACCAATTTCATCTCTGGCAATGATCAACTGGTTCAGCTTGCGGTCTAAGATCACAAAAGAGAAAGAGCCATCCAGTTTCTCAAACGCACTGTTGCCCCATTTCTTATAACTTTCCAAGATCACCTCGGTATCGGTTAAAGTAGAAAAGATGATGCCGTATTTGATGAGCGATTCCCTAAGCTCAGGGTAATTATAGATCGTACCGTTAAAAGTAATGCTATAATTGCCACAAGTAGAGGTAAGTGGTTGTTGACCTTTTGCGCTTAGGTCTATGGTAGCCAAGCGTTCGTTTGCGATACCAAGGGTATAGTGTTCTTTTTGGTCTAAGATCAAGCCATTGCCATTGCCGCCCCTATGCTGTATAGTTGAAGAAGCATTTTTTAGGTCTTGCTCATTTATAATGTGGTTGTGGTCAATAAATCCGGTTATGCCGCACATAATAGAACTGAATTAAGTTGTAGCATATATAAAAATAACGCTGGTCTATACTTGGTTAATAACTAAGTAGGCCTATAGCTTTAATATCAGCATATAGTTTGGATATAGATACGAAGTGAGGCTAACTTAGGTTTTTCTGAATATCAAACATACAAATATTTAAATAATTAACCCACAAAAGCTTTACACAGTAAGGTCTGAATCCGGTAACTATAGTTTGGAGAATTTTATCTTTTTCTTATGGAATAGCCATCAAAACTGCATCTTTTTTAAAAACAAGCACAATGAAGACAAGGATAATCTCAATTTTGATGCTCTGCTTTTTTTTCCTAACAAATGTGGAAGGAAAAGCAGTTGCCGATAACAGATGTGAAAATAGCAAGACAAAGGCCAAAGCAGACCTTCAGAAAGGTAAGGTCAACTTTCTAATCTTAGGAGGCATCGTTTCCACACATGTAAAAGGGCAAGAGGTATTTGAGCAGAAATATAAATTGAAGTATTTCGATTTTGGTTGCGTGATGCCGAATGATATCTGTATCGAAGATTATAATGCTACCGTTGCCAAATACCTAGACCAGACCTTTGGTAAACAATGGAGAAAAGAAGTGAGGAAGGATGTGAAGGGGATTTGAGGGAAGAGGTAAGACGGGAGAGGTAAAATGGAAATAGATAAGATGGTTATGGAAGTGGATCATATGGTCTTAGCTCCACCAATGAACAAATGAACAATTGAACAATTGAACAATTGAACCAATTAAAAAAGCCATCTCTGTAAAGGAGATGGCTTTTTTAATTTTATTTATTTTGTTTTTCAACCCATTTTCTGGCATTTACAAAGGCTTCCATCCATGGACTAACTTCGTCATTGCGTCCTTTTGGATAGTTTGCCCAGTGCCATTGGAACAATGAACGTTCAATGTGTGGCATCATCACCAAGTGGCGGCCTGTGGTATCACATAACATCGCTGTATTGTAATCAGAACCATTAGGACTTGCCGGATAGCTCTCGTAAGCATATTTGGCTACGATGTTGTATTTTTCTTCGCCATATGGCAAATGGAATCTTCCTTCGCCATGCGACACCCATACACCTAAGGTACTGCCTGCTAAGGTAGAAAGCATTACCGAGTTGTTCTCTTGTAAAGTTAAAGAGGTAAAGATGCTCTCGTGTTTATGGCTGGCATTGTGCAACATCTTTGGCTTGTCTTCATGGTCTTTATTGATCAGGCCAAGCTCTACAAAAAGCTGACAACCGTTACAAACACCAACAGAAAGTGTATCCTCGCGGCTGAAGAATTTCTCTAAAGCAATTCTTGCTTTTTCATTGTACATGAATGCACCTGCCCAACCTTTGGCCGATCCTAAAACATCAGAATTAGAGAAGCCACCAACTGCACCAATAAACTGGATGTCTGCTAAGGTTTCTCTACCAGAGATCAGATTCTGTCATGTGTACATCCTTCACGTCAAAACCTGCCAGGTACATGGCATTGGCCAGTTCGCGCTCAGAGTTGCTTCCTTTTTCGCGGATGATGGCTGCTTTTGGTCTTGGTTTTGAGTTGTCGATTACAGGTTTCTTTCCATCAAATTGGCTAGGGAAAGTATAGGTTAGCAATTGGTTTTTATAGTTGTCAAAACGTTCTTTTGCTTTAACAGGACCACTTTGCTTTTGATCTAATAAATAAGAAGTCTTGAACCAAACATCACGTAGATAATCAATATCAAGGTTAAAGTTGGTGTCAAAGTTTTTCAAGCTTAAGGTAGCTGTCGAACTTACCTCGCCCAATTTATGGTAGGCGATGTTGTTGGCCTTAAAAGTAGCTTCAACACTGGCATCTGCTTGGAATACCACACCAATGTTCTCTGCAAATAACAATTTGATGCTATCCTGTTCACCTAAAGTGCTCAGATCTAGGTTGGCGCCCAATTCGCGGTCGGCAAAACAAAGTTCCAATAAGGTAGTGATCAAACCACCACTGCCTATATCATGGCCTGCTTGGATCTTTTCGTCCTTGATCAATTGTTGGATTACATTAAATGCATTTTTCAATTGTGCAGCATCTTTAACGTCTGGCGTTTCATTGCCAATTTTGTTCAAGATCTGTGCAAAAGAAGAACCACCCAATTTGTAGCTATCGTTAGAAAGGTTGATGTAATAGATCGAACCACCATCTTTTTGCAATACAGGTTCTACTACTTTGGTAATGTCGTCGCAATTGGCACCTGCCGAAATGATGACAGTTCCTGGGGCAATTACATCACCATCTTTGTATTTCTGTTTCATCGACAACGAATCTTTTCCCGTTGGGATGTTGATTCCTAATTCGATCGCAAAATCAGAACAAGCTTTAACGGCTTCGTATAACCTGGCGTCCTCGCCCTCGTTTTTACAGGCCCACATCCAGTTGGCAGAAAGTGATACACTTTTTAAGCCATCTTTTAAAGGTGCCCAAACAATGTTTGAAAGCGATTCGGCAATAGCAATCCTACTTCCAGCACCTGCATCGATCAACGCAGATAGGGGAGCATGACCAACCGAAGTGGCAATACCCTCTTTACCCTGAAAATCTAATGCCATTACCCCACAATTGTTTAACGGCAATTGTAAAGGACCGGCACATTGTTGTTTGGCAACTCGTCCGCCAACACATCTATCTACTTTATTGGTTAGCCAATCTTTACTGGCTACGGCCTCTAATTGCAATACCTGCTCTAGGTAGGTGTTAAATTGGTTTTGATTGTAGGCTACAGCTGCGTATGGCCTGTTGATGGTTTGATCTTCCATTACCACCTTTGGCGAACTGCCAAACATATCTTTCAGTTCAAGGTCCATTGGTTTGACACCTGTTTTTGCCGATTGGAAAGTAAAACGATGATCGCCAGTTACTTTACCTACCGTATACATTGGAGAACGTTCGCGGTCGGCAATCTTTTGTAAGGTTTGGATGTGTTCTTCGCTGATCACTAAGCCCATGCGTTCTTGAGATTCGTTGCCGATGATTTCTTTCGCCGAAAGGGTAGGGTCGCCAACTGGAAGTTTATCCAAATCTATTTTACCACCGGTTTCTTCGACCAATTCAGAAAGACAGTTTAAATGTCCACCTGCACCATGATCGTGAATAGAAATGATGGTATTGTGGTCGCTTTCTACCATGCCACGAACGGCATTGGCTGCTCTTTTTTGCATTTCTGGATTTGAACGTTGGATCGCATTCAATTCGATACCTGTTCCATGTTCGCCAGTATCGGCAGAAGAAACCGCTGCGCCACCCATTCCAATCCTATAATTTTCGCCACCAAGGATAACGATGTTGTCTCCTTCTTGTGGTTTTTGTTTTTGTGCCTGACTGGCTTTACCGTAACCGATACCACCAGCTAACATGATCACTTTGTCGAAGCCAAGCTTACGCGAGTGCTCTTCGTGCTCGAAGGTTAAAACAGAGCCGGTGATCAATGGTTGTCCAAATTTGTTTCCAAAATCTGTAGCTCCATTAGAAGCTTTGATCAAGATGTCCATTGGAGTTTGGTATAACCATTTTCTTTCTTCAACGCCTTTTTCCCATGGACGATTTTCTTCTAAACGAGAAAGCGCTGTCATGTAAACCGCTGTACCTGCCAATGGCAATGAACCTTGTCCGCCAGCCAGCCTGTCCCTGATTTCGCCCCCAGAACCTGTTGCAGCTCCATTAAAAGGCTCAACAGTGGTAGGGAAGTTGTGGGTTTCTGCTTTTAACGAAATCACTGATTCGAAATCGCTAGTCGCATAATAATCAGGTTCGTCTGCACGTTTGGGTGCAAACTGCTGTACCACTGGGCCTTTGATAAAGGCTACATTATCTTTGTAAGCCGAAACAATATCGTTTGGATTTTCTTCAGAGGTTTTTCTGATCAGTTTGAATAGTGAAGTAGGTTGCTCAACTCCATCAATTACAAATTTGCCATTGAATATTTTATGGCGACAGTGCTCTGAGTTGACCTGAGAGAAACCAAAAACTTCAGAATCTGTTAAAGGTCTTCCAAGTTTAGTAGCCAAATTGTTAAGGTAATCCACCTCTTCATCACTTAAAGAAAGACCTTCTTGTTTATTGTAGCCAGCTATATCTGTAATTTCCAAAATCGCTTCTGGTTTGATGTTGATGGTGTAAACATCTTGATCTAGCTGATTGTATTTTTGCGAAAGCATAGGGTCGAAGGCCGAGAAATCTTCTGTTACCTTTTGAAACTCTTCGATCCGGATCATCCCGTCATGCTCATGTTCTGCGTAATCTCTACCGCATTTGTACTCCAAGGAGTGATCATTGCTGCACGTGGGCCAACAAAAAAGCCATTAAGGTGTTTTTCATTTTGAAGTTTGGCGCCGCCGAATAACCATTCAAGTTTTGTAATATCAGTTGCAGAAAGGGGTTGTTCTGTTTGCAAAACAAAAACCGCCTCAGATTGACTTAGGAAGAAATGAATCATGCTTGTTTTTTGAAGATGCAAATTTAGTGTTAAAATTTTAAAAATGCCACGGATTTCGCTTTTAAACCTCAATAATTATTATTGTCTTAGCCAGACGGGCTTTGTACCTTTTTCTTAACAAAAAGGTACCCAAAAGTCAAGGCCTGCATCCTTTCTTGAATAGCAACATCAGAATCCTGATGGCGGTAATATTAAGGCTTGACCCAAATCACAGTCCTAGCCCCGCTGCATGTTCCCTTGGTTATTCGGATAATTAAGGACTGTGCAAGAATTCTGATGAGCTATCCTGCGAAATGCTGCTATGCCGGATGCGTAATCGGTAAGTTTATGCAAACATTAAAGTTTGTTTGGCATGGTGGTTAAGCAAACTGTGATAAGCATTCAGAAAATGCAATTTGTGAGGCCAAACCACTGTTTCTTCGTTAAATTCTTGATCGGTAGGTTAAAAATGCCATCTTAACGTATAATATATTCGGGTTTTATTACTTTTGATGGAAACAAATACCTATGTTCAATCGGATACACCATATTGCCATTATCTGTACAGATTATGAAGTGTCCAAACACTTTTATGTAGAGAAATTGGGTTTTAAAATTATAGCAGAAGTTTATCGGGCCGAAAGGAAATCGTATAAACTCGACCTGGCGGTAAACGGAACTTACCAGATAGAGCTTTTTTCTTTTGAAAATCCGATAGCCAGACCTTCGAGGCCAGAGGCTGCAGGTTTAAGGCATTTGGCCTTTGAGGTGGATGATGTACTGCAGGTAAGTACGGAGTTGAACGAAAAGGGAATCACAACAGAACCTATTCGCATAGATGAGTTTACAGGTAAACAGTTTACTTTTTTTACAGACCCTGATGGCCTACCATTAGAAATTTATCAACGTTAATAATGGGCAGTATTTTCAGGTTCAAACAATTTGAGGTAGACCAAAGTGGGTGCGCCATGAAGATCAATACCGATGGCGTATTGTTGGCCGCCATGGTAAAGAGCCATGCTCCGAAACGAATACTGGATATTGGCACAGGTACGGGTGTAATTGCCTTGATGTTGGCCCAACGTTTTGCTTTGGCGAAGGTAGAGGCTGTAGAAATTGACGAACAGGCAGCGACTACGGCCAAAAAGAATTTTGAGTTATCAGTTTTTGCAGACAGGTTAAAAGCTAAGCACATAGCCATAGAACAATATAATCTCACTGCCCAATTTGATCTCATTGTGTCTAATCCACCCTTTTTTGTAAACGATTTAAAGAATACAGAAGAAAAGAAAGGGATAGCACGACACACCGATGCGATTTTTTTCGATGAACTGATCGCAAAAGTGGCTGCGCTCTTAAATGAGGACGGACAGTTTTGGTTTATATTGCCCATTAAACAGGCGGAACAGTTGGTAGAAAAGGGGAAAGCACATGGGCTATTTGAACAACAACTCATCCATTTACATTCAGACCAATCTAAACCAGCATTTAGAAGGATAGTGAGCCTGGGTCAAAAGAAAATGGAGTTAAAACCCGAACACTTTTACATTTATGAAGCTGAGAAGGTTTATACCAAAGCTTACCAAACATTGCTAAAAGACTTCTTTTTAGGGTATTAGTAAATTGGAACTTTAAGCTACTTATCTGGCTATAATTTGTAATTTAGACCCCTTAACATTAACCTATTTAAAAGATGAAATCAACCTTATCCTATTTGTTGTTTTTCTTTATTTCAATCTCGGTTGTTGCACAAGAAAAAAAGCCAACATTAATTACCGATCTGATACCTGGCATCGACTCATTGTTGAAACAGGATCCTAAAAGACCAGAACGTAGCAGGTTTTGCAGTAGCGATTGTAAAAGGTGATGAAGTGATTTATAGCAATGGTTTTGGCTATCGCGATGTAGCAAATAAAAAGCCAGTAACCCCAAATACACTTTTTGCCATTGGCTCTAGCTCCAAGGCATTTACGGCCTCTTTATTGGGACTACTCCAAAAAGATGGTAAACTGACATTTGAGGACAAGGCTGTTGGCCTGCTCCCGCAATTGCGCTTTTATACTGAAGAAATGAATAGTCAAATCACATTGAGAGACCTGATGGCACATCGAACCGGACTTTCCAGGTATGATTTTTCGTGGCTTTTGTTCAATACCGCCAATAGAGACAGCATTATTACTAGAGTAAAGTACATGAAGCCAACGGCAGCGGTTCGCCAGAAATGGTACTACAATAACTTTATGTACCTGGCACAGGGCATGATTGTAGAGCGATTGAGTGGTAAAACATGGGAACAGAACATCAAAGAGAAGTTTTTTATTCCATTAGACATGAATCGTTCCAATACGGATATCAAAGCTTTCCAGAATGATAGCGATGCCTCATTGCCATATACAACCGTAAAAGGTAATGAAATCAAAAAAGTTGATTATTACAATATCAATGGCATGGGCCCTGCAGGTAGCATCAACAGTAGTGTAAACGATATGGCCAATTGGTTAAAAGTATGGATTAGTGGTGGCCGTTATCAAAAAAAGGAAATCTTGCCAAGTTCTTATATTGCCGAAGCGGCCAGCTCTCAAATGGTAATGGATGGTGGACTACCTAGTGCACAAAAAGATGTGTACTTTGAAAATTATGGTTTAGGGTGGATGTTGAGCTCATACCGAGGTCATTATATGGTAGAACATGGGGGCAATATCAATGGTTTCTCTGCCAATGTGGCTTTTTTCCCAACGGATAAGATAGGAATTGTAGTATTGACCAACCAAAATCAATCGCAAGTGCCTGATGTGGTGCGCAATTCGATTGCAGATCGTCTCTTTAACCTCAAAACAATTGATTGGAATGGCGATGCTAAAAAAGCTACTGCCGAAGCATTAGCTGCTAATTTGAGTAAAAAATCGATCAAAAAAACGCCGATCTTAAATACAACGCCATCACATCCGCTTAAAGATTATACAGGCACTTTTGATAACCCAGCCTATGGCGTAATCAAGGTGTCGCTGGAAAAGAATGCACTATACACAGTATTGGGCGATGAAAAGGTATTGCTTAAACATATGTATTATGATGTTTTTGATCCAAGGTCAATTGATAAAAATGGGGTAGCTGATACTACAGAGAGTAATTTATTGTTCAATTTTGCCAGTGGTCAGGATGGAAGGATCCAAAGCATCGGCATCTTGTTGGATGGTAGTGAAAAACCTGTCGCATTCGACATTAAACCAGAGCTAAAAGTGTTATCCCTAAAGGAACTTGAAAAATATGTTGGCGAATACAGCATGGGCCAAGCTACGGTTAAGGTATTTTTAAAGGGAAATACATTAGTCGTGTTTGTTCCTGGGCAACCTGAGTACGAAACTACAGTTGGTGATGACCACACGTTTATATTAAAGGCTTTGAAAGGTTTTAGCGTGAAGTTCGATGTTGGAGCAGACCAAAAGGTAAGCTCGATGTCTTTTATACAGCCTAATGGCGTATTTAAGGCAGTTAAGAAGAACTAGTACAAGTAAAGATAGGAGTAGTGAGATTTGAGGCATGAGCTATGGATAGTGCGATTTGTCCTGCTAAGAAACCATTTGGCATTTCCTATTCTTTATTTACTCCTATTAAAAATGTCAATCTGAGCTTGTCGAAGACGGAAGGAGTAAAATAAAAAGTAAGAGCTCTTAAACTATTTCTCCTTTTACTATTTACTTTAATGAACTATTGAACCAATAAACCAATAAAATTGAAAAGAATAGGGCTACTTTCTGATACACATGGTTATTTAGACGATGCTGTTTTTAAATATTTCGACGAATGTGATGAAATATGGCACGCTGGAGATTTTGGACCAAACGTGGCCGAGCCTTTGGCAGCCTTTAAACCTTTGCGTGGCGTGTACGGAAATATCGACGACAAGGACATCAGGGCAACCTTTCCCGAACATTTGAGGTTCAAATGCGAAGAGGTCGATGTTTGGATGACACACATTGGTGGATATCCAGGCCATTATAGCCCGCAGGTGAAGAAAGAAATTTACACTAAGCCCCCAATGCTGTTTATCAGCGGTCATTCGCATATTTTAAAAGTAATTTTCGATAAAAAAATAAATTGTTTACACATAAACCCCGGTGCAGCTGGAAAACATGGGTGGCATAAAGTAAGAACTTTGATTCGTTTTCGTATTTCGGAAGAAAAAATACATAACTTTGAGGCCATAGAATTAGGGAATAGATAACGTAAAAAGTACACTAAGTAAATATGTCAGGTATAAAAACATTAGGTCAGTTCATCATCGAAAAACAATTAGACTTTCCTTACGCCAAAGGCGAACTCTCTAGGTTGTTAAGAGACATCGGGATTGCATCGAAAATTGTAAACAGAGAGGTTAACAAAGCTGGTCTGGTTGATATTTTAGGTGATGCAGGCACCACCAATATCCAAGGTGAAGGCCAAAAGAAATTGGATGTTTATGCCAATGAACAGTTTATCGCAGCACTGACCAGTGGTGGCGAGTGTTGTATCGTGGCTACAGAAGAGGAAGACGATTTTGTGCCCATCGATTCGCCCGTATCTAAAAATGCCAAATATATAGTGTGCATCGATCCTTTGGATGGCTCGTCTAACATCGATTGTAATGTTGCCGTAGGTACAATCTTTTCTATCTATCGCCGTAAATCGGTTGAAGGAAATGCTACTTTAACAGATGTACTACAAAAGGGAACCCAACAGGTTGCGGCAGGTTATGTGATCTATGGATCATCTACCATGTTGGTATATACCACTGGAAAAGGGGTAAACGGTTTTACTTTAGACTCTTTCAATTGGCGAGTTCTGTCTTTCGCATCCAAATATGAAGATCCCAGAAGATGGAACAATCTACTCTATCAATGAGGGTAATTATGTGCATTTCCCTGATGGTGTTAAAAAATATCTCAAATACGCTCAGGTAGAAGATTTGTCTACCAAAAGACCCTATACGTCAAGATATATCGGTTCTATGGTGGCTGATATCCACAGGAACCTGATCAAAGGCGGTATCTATATGTATCCGACCACAGCGGCTTCGCCAAATGGAAAGTTGAGGTTGCTGTACGAATGTAACCCAATGGCTTTTATCATTGAGCAGGCAGGGGGCATTGCCTCTGATGGTTTGAACAGGATCTTGGACATTGAACCTACCGCATTGCACCAACGGACCTCTATATTTATTGGATCAGCGAAAATGGTAAAAATGGCCGAAGAACTAATGGCAGAACATTCGCCTGTTGCTCCATTACAAACTACCGATGTGAAGTTGGAACAACTAGGTGTGGTTGGAGGGATTGATTGATCAGTTCAATAGTTCATTGGTTCAATAGTTCATTGGTTCACTGGTCATTGGTTCATTGGTCATTGGTTTATTGGTCATTGGTTTATTGGGGAATAGTAAATAAGTAGGTTTAAAAAATCTTAAGCTATAAAAACTGACAATTGTTTTACTGCTAACTGATTGCGCTTTATGCTCAGATCTCAGATATAATGATTAAATTAGTAGATAGAAAACTATTAAATTATGAAAGCAATTATCAGATCAATCACCATGCTTTTTGCAGTTTGCATTTCGGTCAATGCAATGGCACAAGATGCAGCGAAGCCAAAACCTAGTCCAGCGGCTACCGCTACTGGCAAAATTAAAGATGCTACGATTACCATTAATTACAGTAGTCCGGCAGTTAAAGAACGTAAAATTTGGGGCGGTTTAGAGCCTTACGACAAAGTTTGGCGTGCAGGCGCAAATGATGCCACTACTTTCGAAACGGATAAAGACATTAAAGTTGAAGGTAAAACCTTACCTGCCGGAAAATATAGTTTCTTTTTGATCCTAGAGAAAGTGGTACATGGACGGCTATTTTTAACAAAGAAGCCAAACAATGGGGTGCCTTTAAATATGAAGAGGCCAAAGATCAGTTGCGTGTTGATGTAAAGACCAAAGCTTTGCCAGCAACACAAGAAAGATTGGAATACAAGTTTACTAAAAATGGTTTTACCTTAGATTGGGACAAAATCTCGGTACCGGTTAGCATCAAGTAAAAAGCAAGATATAAGTTAGAAAAGCTGTGCTACATTGGCATGGCTTTTTTTGGTTCATTGGTTCAATAGTTCATTGGTTCATTTGTTCACTGTCTTCGACAGGCTCAGACTGACAAAATTGGTTCAATAGTGCATTGGTTCATTTGTTCAATAGTTCATTGGTACTGAAAACTAACAACTGAAAACTGGTTAATTGTTTATTGAGATTTGAGAATCGAGCCCCGTCAACTTCCGGACTTCCCAACTCTAAACTTCAGACTTTTTTGGAAATAGTAAATAGGGGATAGTCTGGTGACTAACAACTATCAACGAAAAACTAATCACTTTACTTTAAGCACGCTCTGCTTCAAAAAAGGCATCTATGCCCAGTTCTGCTTTGTTTTGGGACGCAGCTACGGCCAAGCGGTCGCACCGTTCGTTTTCGGGATGGTCGTTATGGCCTTTGATCCAAATGAATTTGATCTGATGTAGCTTATGTAAGGCCAAGTATTGGATTCCAAAAGTCTTTGTTCTTTTTGCCCTGAAATCCTTTTTTTACCCAGCCAAATACCCAACCTTTTTCTACAGAATCGACCACATATTTAGAATCCGAGTATATGGTAACCTGCTGGCCAGGTTTTTTAATGGCCTTTAGCCCTTCAATTACGGCGAGTAGCTCCATGCGGTTATTGGTCGTCATCCTAAAACCACCACTCAATTCTTTATAATGGGCACCGGCACGCAAGATCACTCCATAACCACCTGGGCCTGGATTGCCACTTGCTGCACCGTCTGTATAGATTTGTATCATAACTGCTGGCAAAGCTAAGTTTTATTGGGCATACTCGCGTAGCGATGTGGAAAAGATCAAACCAAAAAGCCCGAATTTTGATGATCCAGGCTTTTCTTTTTGCATGTTAATATGTATTATTTTACTGTTTTCAATAATTCGGCAATGGCTACCTGTAATTGTTGGTCTTTTCCATTGTCAATTTGCCCAGGCATATTTTTAACCTGTATATCTGGTTTGGTTTCGTTGTTTTCTAACCATTGGCCAGCTTTGTTTTTGGCACTGATCGGCACTGAACCCCAAGTAGTACCATCAGGTAATCCTTCCCAACCTGCAAAACTACAGGTGCCAGGTACGGGCATGCCTACGGTTTTTCCGATACCTAAATCAGTATAACCACAAGAGAAACAATGTCCATCGCTATAATTGGCTTCATTGAACATGGCCAAGGTTGGTTTGGTCCACCTAAAGGTTGGTTCGAAACCTACCGAACGTTGTGCCGTAGCATAATCCAAGAATTTCTGACCAGTAAAGAACATCGCCAGATCCGATACCAGATCGCCACCACCGTTAAAACGGGTATCGACAATTACAGCTTTGCGGTCTGAAAACTTACCCATCATTTCTTCATATACACTGCGGTAAGGCCCATCGCTCATCCCAGGAATATGCACATAACCGAGTTGTCCTTTGCTTAAACTGTCTACCTCGGCTTGATTACTTTTTACCCAACGTTTGTAGAGCAATTGATTTTCTGCACCCAAACTGATTGGTTTGATGGTAACCTGTTGTCTTTCTTTGGTTTTTGGGTCCAATACCTCTATTAAGGTAAACTGGTCTGCTTTTCTGTTCAAGTATTTGGCCACATCTTGGTTGGCTTCGATCAATTGCCCGTCGATTTTTTCGATGATCATCCCGGTTTTTACCTTCAAGTTTGCCCTGTCTAATGGTCCTCCAGAAAGAATTTCATCGATCAAGATTCCATCATTTTGATGTTTGTAGCTGGCAATGATACCCAAGGATGCTGTGGCATCTGCATTTGGAATACTTCTGCTGTAACGAGCTCCAGAATGGGATACATTCAGTTCGCCCAATAGTTCAGAAAGCATTTCGGCAAATTCGTAGCTGTTGCCAATGTGTGGAAGGTATTTGGCATAAGCAGGTTTTAAGGCATCCCAATCGGCACCATGCATATCCGGGGTATAGAACATCCCCTTATTGCGTAACCAAACGTGTTCAAACATGTAAGCTCTTTCAGCTGCGGCATCGATCTGTACTTCGCCCTCAATATTGATCTGATCGCGTTTGTTGTTGTCCATGTTTATTTTGGCAATGCGACCACCACTCAATAGATATAGGTTTTTCTGTGCTTTATCCCATACCAAGCTACCGCCCATGCCATCTAAAGGAATTTCCATTTTGGTTTCTTTGGTGCGCAAATTGGTGCTCCATAAATTACTGCCTTTCTCGAAACTGGCCAAATAGTAAAGTTTTTCGCCATCTTTTGATAAGGCGGCATCACTCAGTGAAGAAGAATGGATGGTCAACCTTGATTTTCTGTTCTCCAAGCCATCCCAATCAAATACAATGGTCGAATCTGGTTTTACAGGTTTTGCTTTTGGATCTTTGGCCTCCTTTTTGGCGGCTTCTTCCTTGGCTTTTTTCTCGGCAGCTTCTACATCTTTTAAAAGTGCAAAATCATCTTTGCTCAGGTTAAAACGGTCCCAGCTGTCTTTGGTCAAGAACATACTGTACACGTCCCTTTGCGAAGAACCACTATTGGCATGTGCTTTCATTCCATCGCGGTTGCTGAACCAGATCAATTGTTTGCCACCATTTACCCATTTTGCATTGCCATCGCCATAGCCACTTTTGGTCAGGTTTTTCATCGGCTCTTTGCCATTGGCATCCAATAAAACCACTTCGCCGTTAGACATGGTTGGTTTGTAAGTGGCCAATAACCATTTGCTATCTGGGCTCCAGGTAAAGTATTGGTCGCCATCTTGCATGTAAAAAAGCTGGTCTGGTGTTAATAGGGTTACAGTCTGTTTATTGCCAATCTCCATTACTTTTAAGGTACGGCGGTTTTCAATAAAGGCAATTTTTTTACCATCTGGCGATAGCGTTGGCATGTAGTTGTCGTTGTTATTGCTGACCAAAGGTTTTTCTTCCAATAGGGTAGCAGCGAAAAAGTAAGGTTCTTCCTTGCGTACTTTTCTGGTTTCGAAAATACGCCATTTGCCCTCACGTTCGCTGGCATAGACTACCGATTTACCATCAGGTGCAAATTCTACGAAACGTTCCTGTGCTGGTGTATTGGTCAATCTTTTGGTCATTTTGCCGTCTACTGAGGTTACGAACACCTCGCCACGGGCAATAAAGGCTACTTCCTTGCCATCAGGAGATATCGACATTTCCCTCACGCCACCATTAATGGTTACAAATGCATCGTTGTTCGATTTTTCTTGGGTATTGATCAGCACATTCAATTTTTGTGGACCAGCACCTGGTTTAAGCGTGTACAATTCGCCATCATAACCGAAAGACAAGGTACCATTGTTGGCCGCACTCAAAAAGCGAACTGGGAAAGTCTTGAATTTGGTGATTTGTTCGCTCTTGGCCTTTTCTTTTAAAGGCATTTTGTGGATGTTGAAATTGCCACTTTCCTCACTTAAATAATAGATGCTCTGCTCATTGTCGGTAAAAACAGGATTTCTGTTTTCCCCATAAAAACTGGTGAGCTGGGTATGTTTATCTGTTTTTTTATCGTATAACCAAATGTTACGGGCAATAGCCGATTGATGGTGTTTGCGCCATTCATTTTCTCCACCCTTTTTATCGTGGTAAACCATTTTGCTTCCATCTTTACTGCTTTGTACGGCTTCGGCCGGAATGGTGAATACCTGTGTAATGCCGCCACCATTAACGGGGACACTATAAAGCTCCGGTTGTGAGGCGGTAGGAAACTGACGGTGGTTTACCGCATCTTGTCTAACCCCTCCAAAAATGACCGATTTGTTGTCGGCAGAAAAGCTAAATGGAACTTCATTGGTAGAGTGGTAGGTGAGGCGTTTGGCAGGACCACCATTGGCATCCATTACAAATACATCGAAATTGCCATATCGGTCTGAAGCAAAGGCAATCTGTTTGCCATCTTTGCTCCATTGTGGCATGTAATCATGCGCTTCGTGGTAGGTGAGTTGTTGTGCATTTCCGCCAGTGCTGGCTACACGGTACAGGTCGCCTTTATAGGTGAATGCAATGGTTGTACCATCGGGCGAAATCGTTGGATATCGCATCCATTGTGGTTTTTCTTGCGCCATGATGGTGGTATGCAAAAAAAGACCAAGTGATAGGGTCAATAGTTTCTTCATTAGTTTTAGGTTGTTATCTGATTGTAAAAATAGCTTTTATATTAGTTTAAATAAAACTTGTTCGCTAGCCTAAGTCTTACTTTTTATGATCGTTTACTTGGGCTTAAGCTGCGTTCAAGCTAGATTTCTATCGCATACACAAAGTAATGGATAAAATGTTAAATACACAAAGTTGCATTTGTAAAATAGCTTAATTTTTTATTAAATCTATTGTAAGTTAAATGATTAGGTGTTTTTAATAGAGAAATGATAAAAATATTTGCAGGGAAATAGAAAAATCGTACTTTTGTGACACTAAAAAATACGGTGGTTGTAGCTCAGTTGGTTAGAGTATTGGTTTGTGGTGCCGAGGGTCGTGGGTTCGAGCCCCATCAGCCACCCGTTAATTTGAAAGCAGTTCTGAAAAGAGCTGCTTTTTTTGTTTAAGGGTGTTTTTTAGCGTCCTGTATTTTTATTGGCTTTTTTAATGAAGCCAGATAGGGATTATCCTTATTTAGTATTTTAGATTACTTATAATATATTCGTGTCAATTGAACGCTTTCTGAAAGCACGATAAAAAGCTATCTCTGAGTGCCTGATTCTCGGATTTCTTAGTTCAAAGAGAAATAAATATTACTGTCTTATTTAAACTTAAAAAAGCACAAAGAAATTTCTATTTTGCATGTAAATGAAATTAAATGATATTCTAAATACGGTTATACTTTTTGGTTGTTTACAAGGCTTTATAACGAGTATCTTGTTGTTTTTTTTGAAGAAAAACAAATTAACTAATCGGTTGTTAGCAGCTTTAATCTTCGTGATAGTATTAGCGAGCATAAATTTATATGGTAGCTATGTAAATTGGTTTGACATAAAATTTTTGCAGTTTTTTACCCAACTATTGCCAATGGTTGTAATTATGCCATTGGGCCCGCTGCTGTATTTTTATATGAGATCTTTTATCGAGCCTAACTTTAAAATAGAAAAAAGATTTAAATATCATTTTTATCCAGTTCTTGTCGATCTTATTCCATCGTTTACCATAATTATTTATATTATTGGATTATACTCTGGTCTACTGAATCGCAATCCTAAACCTTGGGTTAATTTTATAGAACAATTTAATGTTTACGCTGATATTCCTAGATGGGCTTCTATGACAATATATGTAGGCTTAGCTTCAAAATATTTGTCGACAGCCAAATTAGGATTGACTTCTATTTCAGAAACAAATCTTAATTGGCTAAAGCAATTTATTAATGTTTTTACTTGCTTTCAAGGGATATGGCTGCTTTATCTTATTCCCTATGTTATTCCAAGCTACACTAATAAAATATTAAATGCTTTCGGTTGGTACCCTATCTATCTTCCGCTTGCTATCCTTGTTTACTGGTTGGGAATAAAAGGATATATGATTTCGCACACTCAATATTTGGAAATCAAAAGAGTTAGAGATATTAAAAATCTATTATCTGATGATGATCTGATTACTATAGCAAAATCTCTTCAAACAGCTATGGAGATTGAAAAATTATATTTGAATCCCAATATGAATTTAAATACTCTGGCTAAGCATGTGCATTCTTCCCCAAGAATTGCATCTGCTGTTTTAAATCAACATTTTCATAAGAGTTTTAACGAATTTGTTAATGGCTACCGTGTAGAAGAATTTAAGAAAAAGTTTAGCAGTTCAGAATTTGATCATTTAACAATAACAGGAATTGCGCTGGAGTGTGGTTTTAATTCACAAGCAACATTTCAACGGGTTTTTAAAGAGTCTACAGGTTTATCTCCATCTAAGTTTCGTAAAATGATAGTTTGATAGACTAAAAACTTCTCAAATTATGATTTGAGAAATGTAAAATTAAATTCTTTTCCATCTTATTGTAGAATTTTGTGACCTAAACACAAATGCAATGAGAAAACTATTAATCCTCCTTTACACATTGTTATTCAATACATCAGTTATTGCACAAACTGGACCAAGAACATCTATTAGTACTTCAATTGATAATTTATTGTCGACTAAATATGTACTCAATGCCCCTGGTATAAGTGTATTGGTGGCTAAGGACGGTAATGTTATTTATAATAAGGCTTTTGGTAGTGCGAATCTAGAATTAAATGTACCAATGAAAGCAGATATGCTATTCAATCTTGGTTCTATCACCAAACAATTTACTGCAGTAGCTATCTTACAATTAATGGAGCAGGGTAGATTATCTTTACAGGATAGCATCCAAAAATACATTCCTAACTTTTCATCAAAACCACATAAAATCAGTATCGAAAATCTTTTGACACATACTTCAGGATTAAAAGATTATCTACAAATGAATTATAGCGATCCTTATATGATTCGTAGAGATTTCGAACCAAAGGAAATAATCGAATATTTTAAAAATGAATTACTTGAATTTAATCCTGGAACAAGATATATGTATAGCAATTCTAATTATATTTTGTTGGGTTATATAATTGAAATAATAACGGGTAAAACGTATGAAAACTATTTGCAAGAAAATATTTTTAATGTATTAGGCTTAAAAAATACGTATTGCGATAATTCGAGCAGGATTTTTCCGAATCGTACCTATGGCTATAAAAAATCTACCAATTATGAAAAGGCAGATTATTGGGGAGCAAGCATTCCTTATGCAGCAGGTACACTTATTTCTAATACTGAAGATTTATTAATCTGGCAGAACGGATTGCTTGATGGGAAATTGCTTAAGAAGCAAACCTTAGAAAAAGCCTTTATGCCTTTTAGTTTGAATGATGGCACCAAAATAAACTATGGATATGGGTGGATGATCAACACAATAAATGGCTCGTTGGGGATTTCACATGGAGGTGCAATAACAGGGTATAGAACAATCGAAGTGTATTATCCAGAGCAAGGGATTTATATTGTAGTTTTGGGCAATTGTGATTGTACAAGAACAGAAGAGTTGTTTACAGCTATTTCGGGCATAGTAATAGGTAAATCATCACAAACGGAATTTAAGCAAACAGATGTTGTTTTAAATAAATACATAGGGGTATACGCACTGACCAGTAATTCTAAAAGAAAAATAAAAATCGCAAAAGAAAATGGATCCTCTTGTTGCCTATATTTCAGAAAAAGAATTTTATCCACTTGTTTTTCAATCCGTCTAAAATTTGAGTTTAAAGATATTTATGATGCCAAATGTGAATTTATAGTTCAAAATGATAAAGTGCTAAAATTTATTGTTAATCAAAATGGAATATTTAACTGGAAGAAAATAGAGTAGTTGGTTTACTGAGATTCAATCCAAGTATTTTTAATAAATTAGATATGCTGAAAGCTTTTTTCTTCCAAAATTTTTGAAAGACCGCCTATTTCAATCAATTCATCTACAAAATGGTTCGAATTGCACACCGCCACTGACCCGTTAATTTGAAAGCAGTTCTGAAAAGAGCTGCTTTTTTTGTTTATCCCCATCGTCATTTCGAATGCAGTGTAGCGAGGAAAAATCTAAACTGATCTGCGAAAAGCAGTTCGATGTTTACCTATATTGTTATAACCAATTTGCTAAATTCATTCGATTGTTATTCTAAGTTGTGGCAACTAATTTTTTAGCTGATATTTGTATCTAAATAAACATGCCATGGACATCAAAGATTTAACGAGAGTTGAAAGCCAATTAATGCAGGTGCTCTGGAAATTGGAAAAAGCATTTGTAAAGGAAATTATAGGTGAGTTGCCAGATCCAAAACCTGCATACAGCACTGTTTCAACCATCATCAGGATTTTAGAGAGTAAAGGAGTAATCGGCTATGAAGCTTTTGGTAAAACCCATCGCTACTTTCCCTTAATTAGCAAAGAACAATACGTGCGTTATGAGGCGGATAAATTTTTGGGCAGTTATTTTTCCAATTCAGTACAAGACATGTTCTCTTTTTTTGTGCAGGAAAAGAAAATAGATATGAAAGACGCCGAACAGTTGCTTAAAATGATAGATCAGATAAAAGATTAACAATGGGACTTGAATATTACTTTCTCTGGTCTAGTGTTTCGCTAGTTATGTTTTATCTCTTTTATCTGCTGTTGCTTAGACGAGAAACTTTTTTTGTCTTTAACAGGATTTACCTGCTTGTTTCACTCTGCTTATCGATATTAATGCCATTTTTGGATTTGTCTTTGGTAATGGTATTACCAAAGGTAGAACTAGTAACCACTACGCTAGCATTTGTAGGGGTAGAGAAATTAGGGAAAACTATTGGGAAAGAATTAAATTGGGTAGCCTTTGCCTATTGGATAGGGGTAGTAATTAGTGCCATCATACTGTTAATCAAAATAGTCCGTGTAAAAAAACAAATAAGGCTACCCAAAGATGGAGATGCATTTACTTTTTGGAAAACAAAGGTGATCGATCAAAAACTTTCCGGCCTATCTGTAATTAATGCGCACGAAAATATACACGTCAAACAATTACATACACTCGATCTTATACTACTTGAAATAATAGGTGTATTTTTTTGGTTTAATCCTATTATTTATGGCTATCGTAAAAGCCTTAAGCTTATCCACGAATATTTGGCCGATGAATATGCATGTAACTTTACAGAAAGCAAGAAGCAATACGCCATGTTACTTTTTCTACAGAACCTAAATGCGGGACCAGTATTGGCAAATACATTCAATAATGCCTCCTTGCTCGAATCGAGGATAAAGATGTTGCAACAGAAAAAATCTAGCCGCCACAGGCTATGGAAGTATGTTTTATGCTTGCCTCTGCTTGCGCTTTTGTGCGCCTTTAATACCTCAGATTTCACTAGTAATCACAAAGTGGATAAGGCAGCGAGTTTCCCTGGTGGATTTGATGCGTTTAGCAAATATTTGATCAGCAATGCAAAAAAGGTTTCCAATAAAAATGGAAGAGCGGTGGTGAGTTTCGTTGTGGAAATCGATGGAACGATCAGTAGCGAAAAAATTGAAAAAAGTTTAGACCAAGCCAGTGATAAAGAAGCGTTAAGGCTTATTAAATCTAGCCAAAAATGGGAACCTGCATTACAAAATGGGAAAAAAGTACGTTCGGCTTATCAAATTGGTATAAATTTTTAGTCTGATAATCAGATAGATGCGCTATTATTTAATTAATTAGTTATCATAGCTAATAAATTAGTTGTTTGACTAGTTTATTAGTTATATGTTTGGATTGTTCAAATTAATTCAAACGTTATGCTTTTTAGTCAACTTAAATCCGCCCCTTCTTACTATGGTTTAGTTTTCATTTTGTTTTTCAGCACCATGCTTGTTAATGCTCAACAAAAGTTGGGTAAAATTACTGGGAATGTTGTGGATGAAAAGTTTGTTGAGCTCCCATTTGCACAGATTCTTTTAAAAAGAAATGCAGACTCTAGCGTCGTTAAAGCTATACTTGCCGATGATAAGGGAAAGTTTAGTTTCGAAATTCCTGATGGCAAATATTTTATTGAGTTGAGGATGATGGGCTACGGCACAGTGTACTCGAGAGTTTTTGACATCGCTAATGCACAAACCCAATCTCTCGGTGCCATTCAGATATCGCCAACAGTAACACAATTGGCTGTCGTAAATGTCTCGGCAACACTTCCTTTTGTGGAAAGGCGGGCAGACAAGCTTATTGTAAATCTCAACGGTTTAGGTTCTGGTGCACCAATTATGGAAGTGATGAACCAATTACCTGGTGTAAGTGTTACCCCAGATGACCGGATCAGCCTAAACGGTAAATCGGTTCAGATTTATATTGATGGCAAGGCCACTACACTTTCATCAGAGGCATTGGCTGGTATGTTGAAAGGGATTTCTTCGTCTGCCATCCAAAAGGTAGAACTGATTGCCCAGCCCTCTGCAAAATATGATGCTGCCGGGAATGGAGCCATTATCAACATTATCCGTAAACGTAATTATAAAGCCGGGCTGAATGGAAATGTTTATGTAGGAGGGGGGAAAGGGACATTTGGAAAAGCGAATGGAGGCCTTAACCTTAACTACAAAGGAAAGGTATATAACCTGCTGCTTAATTTGGATTATAATTACAACAAATACTTCTACGATAGTTACATCGCTTCTGCTTTTCTCAATGCCAAGGGAATAGGATTAAGTCAATCAACTACTGCTATCAAAAGTACCAGAACCAATGCGAATTACACACCAAATTTAGGAATGGATTTTTATCTTTCGAAGCGCACTACACTGTCTGCTTCGGTTAAACCTGGATTTCAGACTTTTGGTCGTAATAGTACTGCCATTATCGATAATGTTGTTGCGCAATCGCAGTTTATTAATCTGGTTAATATTCGTGCTACTAATTTCTCATCCGGACTTCGTTTACAACATCAAATAGATAGCTTGGGAAGAGATTTGACTATCGATTTAGATTATTTGCGTTATGGCAATTACAACGATCAAGATAACCTAACCATCAATTTAAATTCCTCATCAGCTCTTCCCAGTGTAGTAGAGCAAAACAGAGTATTTGATGTTTATTCTTTCAAAATGGATTACACGCATCCTTTAGCCAAAGGGCATCAATTAGAAATGGGTATGAAAACGAGCTATGTTAGTGCTATAAATTCTAACCTATATCGTGATTTTGGTAGGCAGCAAACCGATTTATTTGACTACAAAGAAAGTATTTCAGCACTTTATTTAACTTATGCACACACTGGCGAGAAATTTTCTTATCAACTGGGTATCAGGGGCGAATATACCAATGGACAAGGTGAACAGGAAATTGGGACAAATCGTTTTACAAGAAGCTATTTCCAGCCATTTCCATCTGTACATCTTGACTATAAGTTTACTAAAAACCACAGCCTTAGTTTAGGGATGAATAAAAGGGTAGAACGCCCCGGCTATGAAAACCTAAATCCGCTCGTGCGAATTATCAGCAGCAACAACCTGCAGCAGGGAAATCCGGCACTTAAACCTTTGGTCGCCTACAATGCCGATTTATGGTATGGTTATAAAAATGCATTTTTCTTTGGACTAACTTATAGCCATAGCATTGATGATTTTACCAGTATCTCTGTTCCACTGGCGGATGGTATCATATCAACGCTCCCTGGAAATGCAGATTATGGGGACTATTTCACCCTTCAGGCAATGTATGGCAAACAGGTATTACCATGGTGGTATACCAGCTCAAATGCCATTTTATCCAGACGTTCATTTAAGGGAGAATTTAATGGGGCTTTGCTAGAGAGTGATGGGATAGCCAGCTTTTCTGCAACTTCGTATAACAGTTTCTCGCTTAGCAAAAATTTCTCTGTTATGTTCCTTTTCAATTACCGCGGTAAAAGTGTAGACAGGACAATTACCAATCGAGCTTTTACTTATGTTACAGCAGGTATTCGCCAGCAATTTTTAAATAAAAGGGCTTCTATACAGCTGAATGCAATGGATATTTTTAAATCGTACCGCAATGAGTATAGTCAGAATAGCGGTTCCTTGCAGCAGCTGTGGCGAAACCAGTTTGAAACCAGGATGGTGAAGCTAAATTTTAGCTATAATTTTGGAGGTACGGTAAAAAATACAAAGAAGAGCAATGGCGCAGAAGAGGAAAGGCAAAGGAGTGCTTTAAGCGAGAACTAAGAAATGATCATCTCTATTGCTCTTTTAACTTCTAACCAAGTCGTCAAGCAAATTTCTAGAAAGCACACGAACTGGATAAGGATCATTTAGTTGGTCGACTACTTAGATTATTTCAAAATTTTACAAAAATCGCCTATTTCAATCAATTCGTTCACAAAATGGTTCGAATTACGCACCTTCACTGACCCGTTAATTTGAAAGCAGTTCTGAACAGCGCTGCTTTTTTTGTTTAGACGATTTTTCAAATCGTTGAATTGAGAAAGTAGAGACCGATTTATGCTTTGAGCTCCAGTGAGTAATCGATTGTATTATTTATCATGGTTTTGAGCTCTATATTTATCTGATTTTAGAACAGATATCTGAAAATACGACCAGTTATTCTTAAATACACCCTACAACTACCTTTATGTGGGTTCTCATTAAACTAATGAGCATTTTTATTTAAAAATTCACAGAATAATCGTTTCTAATCAATATAAAATCATGTCAAAATTTTGTAAAATGGCTATAGCTGTTTCGGTCAAAAGATATCTAATATTAGCTATTATCATTTTATGTTTTAGTTATCAAGCTCAGGCAGACATTACAGGGTGCGTAATCTTCGAAGATTCGGGTGCACCACGCTTGGGCGGTAATATATATACTTCAGGAACTGGGGGTTATACAAAATGTAATGGCTATGATGTAGAGATTTTTAATTCAAGTCCTTCAACTGGTCCTATAAACACAATTTGTTATACCAATCCGTTAGGTAATGCATCCCCGCCTAAATGGAGAAACTGTGTAGTTGGAACTCAATGTGGAATTATTATAACGCTAATTGAGTGTCCAGTAGATAATTACCTTGGTTATTTGATGCCTATTTTATCTATTGTTGGGGTGTTGTATATCAAAAGAAAGCAACCTTAGTCTCCAAATTGCATAAATGTACCAGCAAGTATAGGATAGCTCACTGAAATACACACATAAGGTCTATAACCTTTATTCTTCCAAAATTTTTGAAAAACCGCCTATTTCAACCAATTCGATCACAAAATGGTTTACATTTTGCGCAGTTGTTGATCTATATGCTATTAAACTATGCTATCTATATGGATAAGATTCACCGATAGCCATGGAGTATGAATTTCAATGATCATTCAAAAATTCCTGCCCACATATTTGAACAGGAATTTGAATGGTAAATTTCGTTTGCCCGAAGTTTTAAAGGTTAACGGTTCTGTTTATTTTCCTTTGTTTCGAAAATTGTAAAATGGAACCTGCAATAAATAAAACTAAGAGTACCAATAACGTTTGACCAATAATTGGATCCGTAGGACCTTTTGCTAAGGGTTGCCCAAGCGGCACACGGGTAAAGGTTTCGTTAATGGTAGGTACCCACGATAGAAAAAAACTGAAGGAGAGTAGGAAATTCTCTATGTATCGATTGCTGTTATTGCCTTGTTTACGGCTGAAAAGGAAATAAGCTACAACAACCAAAATCAGGATAAATATGGAGAATACATGACCTATGTTAAAGCCGCCGTGTTTTGAAATGCCTAGCGCAGTTAATGAAGTGATGATGGTGCTATAAGCATATATTTTGCCTGATGTTTCTGCTAAATTGATTTTTCCATATTTAAGGTAAGAGGTGATTGCGGCAGCAATGGCCGCCACCCCTATAATGGTATGAAATATTCCTAATGATGATAATCCCATGATCTTTCTCTTTTAATTAAGCTAAAAGATGTGCTTCAGAGCTGATTGGAATACTCAATACTTTAGAGATCAAGCAATTTTTTTCGGCATCTTTGGTAATCGATTCAAAGTCTGCAGCACTTAAACCATCTACTTGTCCGGTAATGTAAAGATGCACATTGGTGATGGACAAACCTTCCATTTGTACCGTTGCTTCTGTGTCTAAAGCTTGTGGATTTAAGCCCTTCTCGGTTAAGATCGCACCTACCGCCATGGTAAAACATCCCGCATGTGCGGCTGCTAATAATTCTTCCGGATTGGTTCCTGTTTCTTCGCCTACAAAGCGAGTTTTAAAACTGTAGTTGGTGTGGTTTAAAATTCCACTTTGTGTAGTGATGTCGCCTTTACCTTCTTTTAGGTTACCAGACCAATGTGCTTTTGCTGTACGTTTCATGTTTTCTATTTTTTAAATGTTTTGTCGTTATTGACAATGCAAATATGGGGTAGAAAACAAAAAAGCTTTTTGCGATTTGGTTCAATTATTTGGCAATTTGGTTCAACCTGTAATTGCTGGGTGTAATGCCAAATCTATCATGAAAACTCTTGGTAAAATTAGCCAATTCGTTAAAACCACATTCAAAAGCAATATCCGTAATCCGCATATTGGAAACCGTTAAAAGTTCAGCTGCTTTTTCTAGTCGCTTGCTTTTAATGTAATTGGCAGGAGTATCATTGTAGTGTTTGGCAAACTCTCTTTTAAAGGATGATAAACTCAGGTTGCAATAATCGGCCAGTTCATTGAGCGTAATGGCTGAGAACAGGTTGGCCTCAATAATTTGTTTGAAAGAATAAATGGTAGGAGAGAACAACTGCGCCAAGATCATTTGAACTGCTTCGGCATTTTTAGTCTGCGAAAGTAAAATGATGATCTCCTTTAATTTCAGCACTAGGATATCCTCATTAACCAACAGGGGATTTTCGAAATAGAACAGCAATCCTTCTATGTATTTCTGAATTAAAAAGTCGTTGTTAATTCTTTCGCTGGTTTTGTTCGAAACAGCATTTTTGGGCTGTTGCAAAAGCCTAGGCAATTCCCTATCGTATATTTTTTTTAAAATAGCTGGATGGAAATGTACAATGATCAACTTGTTTTGGCTGGCAGAACTCATACTGGTCATTTGATTGCCAACGGTTCTGCAATTGAGCAATACCGATTCTTTGTGACCTACATTTACCTGCTTCTCATCAATTTTGTACTGCATTTCGTTTTCTAACATATAATGAAAACAGGCATTTTCTGCTGCAGGCATCTGGTAGATAAAAGGTGGCTTTAAGACCAAAACTTCTAATAGTGTCTTGCCAAATAAGTCGTATTGTTGGTGTTCGCTGATCATCTGTTGTTGAGCTTCATCAAATATAGTGATATTAGTTTTGATGTTTAGGCTCACTAGCTGGGTTAAAAAAAAGCACTTTGATCAAATGCTTTCAATTGACTACAAAGAAAGAATGGTAATTAAAGCTTCATCTTCTACCCCGTACAGCACTTACGTTTTCTATAGAGTACATTATTTACAAAGTTTACATTTTTATTTACAAGGTTTTACACTGTATCAATCTGTATAGGGTATAGGTTTGCCTTGATGAAATCTTTTTAAATGTTAATATCCATAAATTAAACTCATGATGAAATCCCTGTACACTTTGTCGCTGATTTTCCTTTGTCAAGGAACGTTCTCGAAACTTTACGCTCAAGAAAAGAAATATGCTCCTGAAATTGAGCTAAAAATAAAAGCAGTAGAAAAGAACCTTGGTCTTCAAATCCGCATTGAAGGTGAGCCTAATCCTACGCTGAAGGAAAGAATGGATTTTTATCATGTCAAGGGTGTCACTATTGCTGTGATTAAAGACTATAAAATAGAATGGGCAAGAGCTTATGGCTGGGCCGATAGTGTTGAGCAACGTCGTGTTACCACAGGTACCTTATTTCAAGCAGGCTCTATCAGTAAATCCCTGAATGGTGTTGGTGTTTTAAAAGTGGTGCAGGATAAGAGATTAAACCTCTATGCTGATGTCAACGATTACCTAACTACATGGAAGTTCCCCTATGATTCATTAGCAAAAAACAAGAAAATAACCCTCGCCCACCTGCTTAGCCATACCGCAGGTTTAAGTGTGCATGGTTTTCCTGGGTATGAAAGGGGAGACACCATTCCATCAATGATACAAATATTGAATGGCGAAAAACCTACTAATACAGGTGCAGTTCGTTCGGTATTTGAACCTGGATTGAAATATCAATACTCAGGTGGGGGAACTACGATTGCTCAATTGATTGTACAAGACATCACCCAAAAACCTTATGATGCATTTATGTGGGAAAATGTATTAAAGCCCATGGGGCTGAAAAATAGTTTTTATACCCAGCCCCCAACAAGAGATAAACAAAAACTTTTGGCAGCTGGATATTACACTGATGGAAAAGCTGTAAAGGGGAAATATCATATTTATCCAGAACAAGCTGCTGCAGGATTATGGACAAACCCAACAGATCTGGCTTATTACATTATAGAAACACAGTTGGCCTTACAGGGGAAATCTAACAAAGTGCTTTCACAAGAAATGACCAAATTAAGGCTCACACCATATGTTGACAAATCTTCAGCCTTGGGTGTATTCATAATGAAAAGAGGCGAGCAAACCTTCTTCCAGCATACTGGGGCTGATGAAGGATTTGTCAGTCAATATTATGGCAGTATGGAAGGTGGCAATGGCGTAGTGGTGATGGTAAATAGTGATAATGGAGCCATTACAGAAGAAATCATCAATAGTGTTGCAAGCGTTTACGACTGGAAAGGTTTTTACAATCCACTGCAAAGGCCAAAGATCATTACCGTTCCACAAACTATCTTGGCCAACTATGTGGGCGAATATAAGCGGAAGGCCGATGATAAATTTTATATCAAAATTAGCTTTGTGAATGGGCGGTTTTTTTATTCAGAGCCGGGTTGGGATGGATTTGAATTGTATGCGAGTGCCGAAAATGATTTCTTTTCGAGAGAATTCCCTGTTGGGATTACCTTTATAAAGGATGCAGAAGGCAAAGTTGTTGAATTGGAATACCATCGCGGTTCCAGAAATGAAAAGTTTAAAAAAACGAAGTAGTTGATAATTCGTCCATAAAATGGTTTGAATTACGCACTGCGACTTACCTAGAATTTGAAAGCAGTTCTGAAAAGAACTGCTTTTTCGTTTAAACTATTATTGCACCTTGATGGTCACTAAATTCGTTAGCCAAGCATAGCTAAATGCCCAGCGTGGTCCATAAATGCCAATGTTTACCGTATAACGACCCGCTTTTTGTGGTGACCAAGAGAAGTGGAGCTGTTTGGGTTCGGTAGCGTTGAAATTCAAGCCTTCTGCATTTTGCTTATATACACTTTTACCACTTTCGTCCCATATTTCCATTTCTACAAGGCTATTCACGATGTCTTTGCCTTCATCAGTTATAGTAATGTCAATCGGAATTTTCTGGTCTCCAACCACAACTTTTTCCGGCACCGTAACTCGGATCTTGAATGGCGGCAATGTCAATTTCGGGGTCAAGATACCGGCTGCTTTTATTGCCAGCGATTCTAGTGGTCTGTTATCCAAATTGCTTAGAATGATCAAGGTCAGTCCTTCAGCTGGAAAGCGTTCATAGTCTGAACGGAAACCTGGGTATTGCCCATCGTGATGAATACGTGGTGTTCCGAGAAAGGGCTCGGCATACCAGCCAAGGGCATAATGAAGGGGTGTTCCATTGTTCAGCTTAGTGGGCTTACAAAGTAAGTCCTTACGCTCTGGAGACAGTATATGGGTAGTGTCAAGAAAATTGTCCCATTTAACCATATCGGTGATGGTGGATACAAATGCACCACTAGGGCGAACAGCAATCCATCTTTCTGTATTGATCAATCCTTGCTTGGTATAATTGTATCCTGCAACGCGGCCAGGAATGATTTCGGAAAACGTACCCGTTCGCGTTTTGCTCATTCCGGCAGGGATAAATAATTTATTGGTAATGAAGGTATCCCAAGCGTTACCACTTACGCGGGTGATGATTTCGGCCAATATAAAATAACCTGCGTTTGAATAAAGCCATTTATCCCCAGGTTGCGCAACTAGGGGGACAGTATACATGGATTTGATCACCTCCATAACTCCTTGCCGATCATAAGGATGGTAGTTTTCTGGATCTCTGACCAAGCCAGAAGTATGGTTTAAGAGTTGATAGATGGTGATTTTATTTAAAGGCTCAGGAAGTTCGGTTATATATTTAACCGCAGGATCTTCTAGTGAAAGCCGTTTCTCTTGTTCGAGCAGCAAGATTGCAAATGAAATAAATTGCTTGCTGAGCGAAGCGACCATGAAAACACTTTCATCGGTAACAGGTACACTATTTTCTACATCGGCTATTCCATAAGTTTTAACTTTTGCCTGATGTCCACGTTGGAGGATGCCCAAGGCAAGCCCAGGTGTATGCGTATCTTCCATCCATTTTTTGATAAGGCTGTCTATCCTAATGTTGGTCGATACATTGTTTTCTTGTGCTGCTGCACTACTGCACAAGAAAACAACGAGTGATAAGGTTAATAGCTGTTTCATCATATCAGTTGTTTTATGGTTAATGTGAATTGCAACAGATACCTTGTCCCTGAGCAATTCAGCTAAACGACGTACAAAAAATAAAAACGTGACAACAACTATATTTTTAAGCTTAATAATGATGAGAAAACCAATAAATTAAATTTGTATTATGGCTTTCTGAATGAAACGAAGAATCTAATCAACTCTAATTTTGTAGCCTTACCGATCAGTCGTTTTTATTCATTTCTATCAATGAGGCCATGTTAGAATTAAAGTTAGGGAGATCTTTGTGTAACATAGCGAAGAAATCTAAGTCGGCGGTTTCTACACTGATAATTGCCTTTTGGAGTACGGTTTCTCCAGCCTCGGTCAGGCTGATGGTTTTTGCTCGCGTATCGGTTTGATGCGCTTTTCGGGTAATGAATTTTTTTTCTTCCAAAGTGCGCAATACCTTTGATACCATCATCCGATCGGCATTGCCTTGGTTGGCGATGTCGACTTGTGTAACATTGTCGCTTTCTCTAGAGAGCCAGGCCAGCGCACAGAGCAATGCAAACTGAGTATGGGTTAGGTCTAAAGGATCGAGTACACGCTTGAGCTTGCGTTGCCATAACATGGTCAGCTGTCCAAGCAGGTAACCTGGGCTATCTAGTGGGCTCTTGAAATGAAATTCTATTTTTTTAGGCATAATCTTGTATGAGCATTTGCGAGGATATCAATTCAAAGTCGTGTCTTTTGATTTCGAAAAAGCCAAAACGGAAAGGATAGCCCCAACTTTTTTTGTTGCGGATAAAATCGAGTTCAGCTATCAAAGGTAGGATAGAAATATCTTTGCTCGGCAAAAAATCGATATTTCGTCTTGAGGGGCAGAAATCTTCCGAAACCTGAAACTCATAGGTCTGCTCATCTGCCACCTTGCCGATAGCGGTGAACTGTTGGCATTGCTGTGACTGTCCCATGGTCTGTTTGCCCGAATAATAGATGATAAAATCACCCTTGTGCATTCTTCTCAGCGGGGAAGCTTTCCCATGACATGCCTGTGCAATTCCCTCAGCGATGCCATTTTTAACGTGGTCTTTGGATGCTACGATCATCCAATATTTAGTGCTTTCATTTTCCATGATGTCGTTTTGTTAGTTTGGTTGCAAAAAAGTGATGTTGTATCCATCGGGGTCTTTAACAATCAGGGTTTTTCCAAATGGGGTGGTATTGATTGATCCCAGAATTGCAACTTCCATAGAAGTAAGCTCTTGATGAAGGTCCTTGATATTTCCATCAATGGCAAACCATAACGATGTGCCGATACCAAGTTCTTTTCCCTCTAGGTTTGCCATGGGTTTTCTGATGGCAAAGCTGGCCTCGCCCTGTTTGTAGCTAAAAACACAGGCTTCTGGTGTCAATACAGATATTTCAAATCCCATTTTGTTAGTGTAAAAGTCTTTTGAAACGTCTAAATCCCTAACTTGAAGGGAAGCAAAATCTAATTTTCTCATGTTGTTTATTTATTGTTGTCGCAAATATAGTATATGCGACAACAATATGCAATTGTTTTTACAGTTAATTACTCCTTGATCAGGGTAAGCTTCATATAACCATATCATTAAAAAAGGAAACGGCATCATTCATAGACACAATGGTTTGAATGATGCACTGATACTGAACCGAATTTTAAAGCAACGCTGAAAAGATATTTTTTAGGAGTGAAATTTACGAATGCAATACTGTGCAACTCTTGCTTTCTAGCTTACACCTCATTCACTAGTCTTGCAAACTTATTTCTGTACTCAATTGGCGTAAGGCCCGTCAGTTTTTTAAAGATGTCCCTAAATGATTTCGTATCCGTGTAACCCACATCAAACATGATCTCGGTCACATTTTTTCTGGACGCTTCAAAGAAAGTTTTGGCCGCTTCTATCCTTACCCTTTGTATATATTCAAGTGGAGTATTGTTGGTCGCTTCTTTAAACCTTCTCTCAAAAGTTCTACGACCTGAGTTGATCAACTTGGCCAAAGTTTCGATGGATAGTTTATCACTATAGTTTTTTTCGATGTAATCCTGCACTTTTTGAATATCATCATCACCATGATTTCTTTGACCTTTGAATATGGCGAATTGAGATTGGCTATCTCTGCCAATATCCAAGGCAAAGTATTTCGAAACCATGATCGCAATTTCCCTGTCCGAAAACTTTTCGACCAAGTACAATATTAAATTCCACAAACTACTGGCACCGCCACTGCTGTAGATGTTATCGTGTTCTGTAATGATGGCCCCATCTTCTACACCCACATTTGGATATCTTTCTTTAAACTCATTGATATAGGCCCAATGGGTAGAGCATTTTTTGCCATCAAGTAGACCTGTTTCGGCTAAAAGAAAAGCACCAATGCATAAACTGGCCAAGCTTGACCCACCGTGATGTAACTTTTTAAAATAGGGTATGGCTTCTGCATTGGCTTGAATGCCTTTGGTGGTATCGCCAAAGGTAGGTGGAATGATCAGTAGGTCTGTTTCAGCCACATCTTTGAGCAATCGGTCAGTTTTGATCATGTATTCGCCATTGTTGGCAGGTACATATTCATTTAGGCCTACATATTCAACCTTGAAAATAGGTTTTTTGCCAAATGCGGTTAAAAACTCATTGGCGGTATGGAAGGTTCTGAATGGTGGTGTAACGGCTTCAATTACCCCATATTCAGGTACAAAGACAGAAATCTGCATATCAATACATCTTATTGAACCACAAGGTAAAAATTATTTTGTCATAATCCACCCCTTATTTGTCGTTTTCACAACAGCCTTAGCTTTAAGTTCTGGTGTAGTTTTGAATTGTAAAATCAACCCAAAAAAAGAATGGAACAATTGAAACGAATTACGGTAAAAGCAACAGTGAATGCTCCCGTAGCAAAAGTATGGAAGGCTTGGAATACGCCAAGCGACATTATGCAATGGAATACCCCTGATCCGAGTTGGCATACCCCAAGCAGCGAGAACGACCTCAAGGTTGGCGGTAAATTTAAGAATAGGATGGAAGCCAAAGACGGAAGTTTTGGTTTTGACTTTGAGGGGATTTATGACAGCGTGGTATTATATCAGGAAATTACCTATACCATGGGCGATGGTAGACAGGCCACTACCTTATTTACTGAGCAAGGCGGTAAAACCCATATGGCCACCACTTTTGATCCTGAAACACAAAACGATCCTGAATTTCAGAAACAGGGATGGCAATCGATCTTGAACAACTTTGTAAAATATGTCGAATCAAATTAATTTATCAAAACAGATGAAAACGAATAAAATTATCTTTTGGGTGGCAACGGTCATCATTGTACTTTGGGAAGGTGTAATGCCATTAAGTACCATTCTATTTTCACCCGAGTATGTAACGGCTGGTACTAAACCCTTAGGCTATCCTGATTACTTTGCCTATGCATTGATCATCTGTAAAGCACTGGGCGCATTGGCAATCGTTTATCCTAAAACACCAAACAGGTTAAAAGAATGGGCATATGCAGGGCTTACATTTAATTTGGTCTTTGCCTTCATCAGCCATGCCTGTGTAGATCAAAACATTGCGTACATGCTTATGCCATTGGTCGTATTGGGCATACTTGTTGTTTCTTACATTTATAATCGTAAACTAAATTTCAATAACCATGGAAAATAACTCAGTTTCTTTACACAGGGTGATCAAGGCGAGCCCTGAAAAGGTCTTTCGGGCATTTGCAGGTCCATTAGCCCACTCAACTTGGCTGCCACCGTATGGTTTTATATGTACCGTACAGCAAATGGATTTTAAAGAAGGGGGTCAATTTAAGATGACGTTTACCAATTTCAGTACAGGCAATGGCCATTCTTTTGGTGGAACATATCTCGAAATCAAGCCAAATTCGTTTATTAAATACACCGATACTTTCGATCATCCAATTTACCTGGCGAAATGACAACCACGGTATGGTTCAATAAGGTATTATGTGGTACCGAATTGAAAGTGGTACAGGAAGGAATTCCTGCAGTGATCCTGCCGAAATGTGTTATTTAGGTTGGCAGGAATCATTAGAGAAATTGATGAAGTTGGTAGAACCTGAAATTCCTGATGCCTAACACTGTTGCTATGACTGGCCCTAACTGTGATCAATTTGTGAGTGCGGTTTTCCTTACTTTTTCTGGAAATTGTAAGGAGGCACTCACATTTTACCAAAGCTGCTTTGGTGGTACATTGCGATTTGAAACTTTCGAAAAACGATTACCAGGATATACAGAAACGCCTGTTGTAAGTGGGTCGCTGGTTGCTGATACCATCGTGATCCATGGACCTGATTTGGTACACAACGAGGGAAGGATACTCGGAAACCATATGGCGATTTTGATACAGTGTACAACTATTGATGGGAGAAGAACGCTCATTGAAAAACTGCAATTGAACAAAAAAGTTCCTTTTGCAGGTAATGATGAGGAAAAGTTGATCGAAATTACAGATGCTTTTGATGTAAGGTGGATATTGCACGTTTAACAGGGGGTTAAGATTCTATCATGTTCCGACAGAGGATGCGTACCTTTGCAAACCATGACAAGCAGCGATTTATTAAAACAAGTAGAATTTATCAAAGAAATTGATAAGCTAAAATATATCCAGCGCAAAACCAAGTTGCTGAATAGCGACAGGCCAGAAAATGACGCAGAACATAGCTGGCATTTGGCCATGATGGCCATTGTTTTGGCAGCACATAGCAACCAACCCATCGATCTGCTCAAAGTAGTTAAAATGGTGTTGATCCACGATGTTGTGGAAATTGATGCCGGCGACACCTTCATCTATGATACCCAAAAGAACCATACCAATACGGATGAAGAACTCTTAGCGGCCCAACGCATTTTCGGAATCTTACCAGAAGCACAGGCCCAAGAATTGATTTTGATCTGGAAAGAATTTGAAGAGGGGATAACAGCCGAAGCTAAATTTGCCAGGTCAATGGACAGGTTTGAACCTCTGCTACAAAACACCTCAAATAACGGGGGCACCTGGACCGAATTTAATGTTCCTTACCAAAAGGTTTATGACAAAAAAAAGGTCATCAAAGAGGGTGCTGAAACCGTTTGGGACTATGCGGAAAGCTTAATAGAAGATAGCGTAAAAAAAGGCATCCTCAAAAAAAGTTGAGCTTAGCGCTAGTCATTTGAGCAAAACGATTGCGCTATTAATTTGCGTGGCTTATTAATTTTAGATACCTTGGTGAAACAACAAATTCGGGATTCTACTACCTAAACAGCACCCGATAAGTCATCATTAATGGATACGAATAACACCACTACCATAAATCTACAACCGAAAAAACATTTCGAAATCCTCGATGGATTAAGGGGCATTGCCGCCCTGTCTGTTGTGGTATTCCATTTTATGGAATGGGCCTATACCGATGCCAGCAAGAACTTTATCGGGCATGGTTTTTTAGCGGTCGATTTTTTCTTCTGCCTTTCGGGCTTTGTCGATCGGCTATGCCTATGATGACCGCATCGCCAAAATGGGTATGCTCGAGTTTTTTAAATCGACGATCATCAGGTTACATCCCTTGGTAATTGCAGGTTCAGTATTAGGGTTGCTGGCATTTTTGTTCGATCCCTTTGGTGGCCATCCAGAATTGTACAGCACGGGTAAGATCATCCTCACATTTGTGTGTTCGGCATTGCTTATTCCCTTACCTGTAATTGCCGATCGCGCCTTTAATTTGTTCAGTTTCAATGCGCCTTCCTGGTCGTTGTTTTGGGAGTATATCGCCAATATGGTGTATGCACTGGTATTGTATAAGCTTCGCCGAAACTACCTGCTGCTGTTCACTATACTTTCTGGTATGGCGATCTGTTGGGTAGCTTATCGTTCGGGTAATTTATTGGGCGGTTGGAGTGGTCCTACTTTTTGGGATGGGGCTGCCCGGATCTCTTATTCATTCATGGCAGGGCTGCTGATCTACCGTTCTAACTGGATCATCAAAAACAAGTTGGGCTTTATCGGTATAGCGATATTATTGTTCCTAGCCTTTATCATGCCCTTCTCCAAATGGAATTGGTTATCTGAACCTTTTGTGGTGCTGTTCTACTTTCCCTTGCTGATCGCTTTGGGCGCAGGGGCGACGTTGACATCGGGCCTAAAAAGACTCTGCGTATTTTCGGGAAAGATCTTGTATCCCTTATACATGACACATTATGCCGTGTTGTGGATGTTCGGTAATTATTACACCAGTCATAAGCCAGGCACAATGCAACTCACTTTCATTATCATCGCTGGACTAATCCTATTGATTGGTGCGGCATATTTGGTTATGGTCATTTATGATATCCCTGTAAGGAAATATTTAAGTGATCGGCGAAATAAAAGGCTTATCAAATAAAAAGCGGATCGTAGTTGATTGTTGATCAATTGTTGGAAAATTTCAGCTTAGCAATTCGTTCACAAGACTTATATTTATCCATATGTTTATTCAGCAGTTTGAAGTAATCCCTGACTTGCAGCCCTATGTAAAACTGATCTGTACCATGGACTGCGAAGACGATGTAGATACCACTCATATCCGTGTACTACCTGATACTTGCATAGAGCTATTTATAAATTATACCAGTACGCCCGTGGCTATTATTGGCAATGAGTTACATCAACGTAGCATCGTTACCTTTCGGATGAGTCGACATGCCGATGTACAGCTGCGCAAGGGTGCTGGTTGCATGGCCATTTGTTTTTATCCCGGTATGGCCTACAGATTCTTTCAACTACCAATGCATGTATTGGCCGATCAAACTTTGGCACTGGCTGAGCTATGGCAAGATATAGCTACAGAAATAGAGGACAAGTTAGCTCATGCCGGCGATCATCAAACACGTGCAGTTATTGTACAGCAATATTTACTGCAACAATTGGCACAACATGAATACGACCAACAGTTGGGCTATTGCTTAAAACTGATTCAACAATCAGCTGCTTACCTGCCTGTAAGTGAGCTCACCAACAGTTTGGGTATTGGCCAACGCCATCTTTCTCGAAAGTTTCAGCAGTTGGTAGGTCTGTCGCCCAAGGTATACCTGCGTATGTATAGGTTCATCAGATCGCTTGATCAGCTCAAAAAATATCCTTTACTGTCGCTAACCGAGGTAGCCTACCAAAGTGGTTATTATGATCAGGCCCATTTTACTCGAGATTATAAGACTTTTACAGGGCACACGCCTGGCCAAGTGGTCCAAGCACCACATATTTTGTATTGATGTCCGTTTTGTACAATTTGAAATGATGGTGTTTCCGCAATTTTGAAGTACAAAAAACAAAAACGACATGCGAAAATTAATTTTAGGGCTGGCCGTTACTTTGGATGGCTACATTGAAGGACCAAATGGTGAATACGACTGGTGTTTTACAGATCAGGATTATGGTTTAAATGAATTTTTTACCCGAGTGGATGCTATCTTTATTGGTCGTAAAAGTTACGAGATGGCACAACAATATGCCGATAGCAATCATGGTCAAATGGTGCCAGGTATGCCTCCAATGATTGAATATGTGTTTTCTACCACATTAACTTCGGTAAAGAAAGGTGCCATATTGGTATCAGAAGATAGCCTCAATGAAGCGAAGAGGATCAAAGCACAACCTGGTAAAGATATCTGGTTATACGGCGGGGCATCGCTTACCGACGCCTTTATGAAAGAAGGCTTGGTAGATGAGTTATGGCTGTCTGTGCACCCTATTCTGCTGGGTAGCGGTAAGCTTCTTTTTCGCGGAAGTGATAGCCGAACTAAACTTACGATGTTAGCAAGCAAAACGTATGAATCTGGCTTGGTATCGCTTCGCTATCGTATCGATCAATAAACCATCTCAGCTCTTATAATGGGCTTTCTTGTACGGGTTCGTTGATCGATATTGTTATATTTGCATCTCCGTTAAAAGTGTTGTACAAGGAAACGATAAAGCAGAATTGGAAGATGAAAATGGAATTTTATAGACCTATCAATGAGGTTTTGAAAAGATACATAGAAGGTTATTATTTTATCTCTCCGGATGAAAATGCTGAAAGCCTACATTATTGGACATTTCCAAATAATTTCTTTATCGTGTCTGTGAGTAAGGATGTGGAGATTGAAACGCAGCAACACAAAATCACCGTTAGGCCAGCTCGGCAAGAAAATATCATGGCTAATTTTGTGTCGCGCTATACTTCGCCAATCGAGGTGCTGGTTGAAGGTGAACTTAATGAGCTCACAATCTACTTCAAGCCTTTGGCCATCAATTATTTTTTGGATAATGTGCATGAGCTTTTGAAACAAGGCAATGCCTTAGATTTTAATCCTTTTGAAGATTTTATACCAACAATGAAAGCGCTATTGCAAGAAGGAGATAGGAACCTTCAGCGACAAAATCTGGAGGACTACTGGCTCTCAAAACTTAAGGCCAGTGCAGCAGGCTTGATGGAGCGTGTTATCGCCGATATCGAATCTGGGATGAAGATAAGCGACATTGCCTTACAAAATAACTTTTCGAGACAATACCTCAATCGGCTCTTTACCAGAAATGTGGGTAAATCGCCCTCAGAATTTTATAGGATCCATCGGTTCAGGAAAGTGATCAACCAACAGAAAAATATCCGAAACCTTACTGAACTGTCTTATGAGAGCCTTTTTTATGATCAATCACATCTGATCAGGGATTTTAAACAACTGACCAATGTTAACCCTTATGCTTTCTTTAAAAATGTGGATACCAGCAGTGCATCCATTTGGTTATTTATCTAGCGGTTTACATTTTTACAATTTTTGCGGTATTGACGTTGCTATGTTTGCAGCTCAATCAATCAATATCTCATATGAAAAGATTATTACTCGGCCTCGTTTTTACCATGTTTTCATTTTCGATGAATGCACAACAACCAGGCTGTAACTGTGCGGTGGTACTAGAAAAACTGATCAAAAAAGTGGAAACTGAATACCCAGGTTTTGCCACAAAGACAAAGGAAGTGCTTCCTTATCAAGAACTAAAACAAAGACTAACCCGTGCAGCCAAAAATACAGCTAAGGGCACCTGCGAAAAAGTGCTGAAAGCATACACAGATTTTTTCAAAGATCCACATTTATGGGTCGGTTCCAATGGACCTCCTTTCGCTTCTGGCAGTAGTGGTGCTGCAGAATCTGTGACGTTCAATATGCAGGATTTCCAAAATAAGGTAAAGACTTCACAAGATACATTAGAAGGAGTATGGTTAACAGAAGGATATCAAATTGGAATCAAAAAGTTGAATGAAAATGAATACACAGGTTTCATCATCGAGGCAAAATCAACCCTATGGAAAGCTGGCGACATCAAGTTTAGGTTGTTCAAGAATGGAACTTTTGAGTACGCGCTTTTAGACAGGTCGAAAAAAAGTGGACATTACAGTACTTATAAAGAGGGAATTCTATTTCTGGATGCAGTTGGTGTGGCACTTGTAAAGACGCTTCCCCTGCCATCAGTAAGTGCAGCTCAACAGGAAGAGAAACTAAAGGAACTTACAGGTTTTTATTTCAAAAAACTATCTGCTAAGACGTCGATGCTTAAGCTACCAAGTTTTGAATACCAGTATTTGGGGAAAATTGATGAGTTGATCTCGCAGCACAGCACACAGATTCGAAAACAGCGAGAACCTGATCATCGACCTTCGTGGCAATCCTGGAGGAACAACTGACGCCTATCAAAAACTACTACCATACATTTCTGGAAAATCGATACGGAACACGAGAGCAGAATTTCTGGCTACCCAGACTTATATTGAAAATTTGGAGACCTACAAAAAAAGCCTCGATAAGAATACCTCAACAGATGGAATAGATAAACAAATAAAGAAACTAAAAGAAAACCTCGGCAAGTTTGTCACCTTTACCGATACTGGTAAACCTGTTTATATTGAAAATGTCGAATTGGCGACCAAAAGCCCTCGACAAATTATTATCCTTGCAGATAAGGCAACAGGAAGTTCGGCAGAATACTTTTTGTTCATCGCAAAACAAAGCAAAAAAGTTAAGTTGTTAGGTAGGCCCAGTTATGGTGCGTTGGATTATGGCAATGCCTATCTGGTAGATTTCGGATGTCCAGGCTATCAAGTATTTATGCCTACCTATCGGGCAATGCGTTTGCCAGACTATCCAATAGATAATATTGGCATCCAACCAGATGTTTATCTAGACTATTCTGTTGAAGACTGGGTAGAATTTGCCTTACACTATGTAGAGGATTAGGTTTGGTAATTCAAGTCTTTATCTCCTGAGTTTAAAAGCAGTACTGAAAAGGCTGCTTTTTTTATTTCATTCTCTTCTTAATCCTCAATGGCTTCTATTCCAAGTTGTTTCAATTGTTCGAGGTGGTCTTTCATGGCTTTGAGCTGCGCTGGGGTATGTCCTTGCCAAGAGGTAACTTCTCCAATCACCCGAAGTGGCTCACGCGTGCGGTACGACTTTGTGGGATTGCCTGGAAATTTCTTATCGGTCAGATTGGGGTCGTCTTCAATCTGGCCAATGGGTTCTACAATATAGATTCTGCCAGGTCCTTCGCCCAAGGCCAATTCGGCACCCCATGTAGCAGCCTCTAAGGTGGCGGTTAAATACACAAAGGCTGCTTTTTTCTGCTTGCCATAGTTTGAATTGAAACCAGCTTCAATCAAATCGCCTAGTTTTAAGTTGGCTTTTGTACCATGATAGAACTGTTGTAGATCGCGTTCTTGGTTGGCCTCCATTGATTTTTCCATTGTGTTTGTGTTTTTAATAGGTGAGATTGTTCAACATAAATATACACAATAAGTGCCTGAACAGATAGGTATGAGCAGGCTTTAAGGTCAATTTTTTTGTTTTTCCAAAAACTATTTCTTGTCAACATAGTTGTAAATGAACGAATGGTTACCCCTAAGCTGCTGATCATGATGAAATCAACTTCTTATCATTTAGGTACCAGTGGCCTTGTGCTTCCTGTGCCCAATAAGCTTTTTTATCCAGAAGAATTTCAGGACAAGAGCAGGTTACATTATTATGCCTCGTTAATGGACACCATAGAGGTCAACAGTTCATTTTATAAGCTGCCACAAAGTGTAACAATGAAAAGATGGGCAGCAGACGTACCCAAAGAATTTCTTTTTACTTTTAAGGCTTTTAGAGAAATTACCCATAACAAAGACCTTGCGTTTGATCCAAAGCTGTTGGCCAAATTTATGCAGGTGATTGCTCATGTGGGTCAAAAAAAAGGTTGTCTACTCGTACAGCTTCCCCGTAGCATCAGGATTGGAAACCTTTCTCAATTGCGTGTATTGCTGTCGGCATTAAGGGCAAATGATCCCGATAGGCATTGGAGGATTGCCTTCGAATTTCGTCACCATTCGCTATATGCAGAACCTGTATTGGAACTTTTGCAAACCTACAACATGGGCTTGGTCATCCACGACAAGTATCCAGAACATAGTCCCGTTATTGATCCATGGACGGATTTTGTGTACCTGCGTTTCCATGGGCCCGAAGGCGATTACAAAGGAAGTTACAGTGAGGAAGAACTCGGTGGATATGCCGAATACATCAAGGGATGGTTAGAGGAAAGGAAAAAAGTGTTCGTTTATTTCAATAATACCATGGGTGATGCCTATGCCAATCTGCACACCTTGAAGCGGTTGTTGGCTGCTAAAGCTTAGTTGCCTTATGGCTAGAGCTGCGGTGTGCCATCGGGACAGACTAAAATTGTATGATGTAAAACTAAATACAGTTTGAGCTGTTTTCTTTTTACGAAAAATATTAAACCTATGAAAAAATCAAATTACTTCATTGCGGCAATCGTACTAGGTATGTTGTCGTCTTGTGGCAATAACGCCCAAACAGATAGTAAAGACCTTGCAGATAGTGTAAATGAGGCCAAAGTTGATTCGGTAGAAAGTGATACCGCACAGCTCTCTGCCATTGCAGTTGGCGAGGAAGATGCCGAATTTGCTACAGATGCGGCCGATGGTGGCCTATTGGAAGTTGAGTTGGGCACACTTACCCAAACAAAGGCATTAGATGCAAAGGTTAAAGAGTTTGGAAAAATGATGGTAGATGACCATTCCAAAATCAACGAAGAACTAAAAACACTTGCACAAAGCAAGAAAATTACACTTCCAACTACACTGAGCAAAGACAAACAACAGCTCAAAGACGACCTTTCGAAAAAAATAGGAAAGGATTTCGACAAGGCTTATGTAGACCTGATGATCAAAGACCATAAAAACGATGTGAAGGAATTTGAAGAAGCCATGAACAAGGTTAAAGATCCAGATGTAAAGGCTTTTATTGTTAAAACCTTACCAACCCTTAAAGCACACCTTGGCCATATAGAAGGCATTGAAAAACAGAGGAAATAAGGCTATTGCTTAAATTTATTACAGTTAACAACCAAAAATCCACGCAGTAAAGTGTGGATTTTTGGTTGTACGCCAATTTTAGCAGCTTCAATCTGTTAGATGTAGTTACAATGTAAAAACAGTTGTTTGCCCATTGTTTTTCAGTTGTTTACACAAGATTTATGGTTGGTTGTGCATTAATTTTGGATAAATTTATTTGTCAAATGACAGTTGAAGTTAATGAAAAAGAAGAGCTGGGGATGAACTATCACCAAGCTTGTAGGTTGATCAATATGCAGGTAGTGCCTTTGGGGAGTACCATTAATGGGAAAACCGTAACTGCTTTATTGATTGTTCCGCAGGATCCTGATGGAATTGTGCAGGCTTTTAACGAATGGTTGGAAGGGAAAACGTCTACATCTGCGTATCAACAATACGACGGACTTCAGGTATTGGTAGTGCTCGATGATTGCTTAGCCTACAGTTTATCCTTACAGCAAGCACTCGCATTGATTGGGAATGTAAGTTAAAAATTGATTAGGATTTGTTAGGTCGAATGCCTTTAAACGCATCATTAAGCCTCATGGAAAAATGAATGTTTCAACTTCAATTTTTTGCATCAGATGAGGCGACAATGTGTTATTTTTGTAACATGCCATTGCAATCCCCGTCTTCTTTAAGTGTATTGGAAAGTGTTGCTGATCCAGCTGTTGCAAAATCACTTCGGGTTTTTAACGGAGAAAGCGAATGGCATAGTGGATGGAAAAATGCATTTCCTGCATCGTATAGGGAAAAGACCTTTCTGAACAAGGCTGAAGGTTATTACCATCGCGCCGATGTACATACTCCTTGCGGAACGACCATCGAATTCCAGAATTCGCCCATCACATTGGCCGAACTGCAGAGCAGGGAAACCTTTTATCCCAACTTGGTTTGGGTAATCAATGGCAAAAAGTTCAAAGGATTTAAAATTCTCAAACACCTACCAGAAGTTGATGATCCTAGGTTGGATGGATTTGAATTTTCGCATACGGCAAACCTCACCATGGTCCGCAAGCTAGAGGTGTTACAAGGTATGCCCAAGCCAAGGGTGCTCACTTTTCACCATCCAGAACTGCGCAATATTCCCCTAACTTCGCATTTGTATTCTTTTACCTGGCGCCATCCACACAAGGTATGGTATGCGGCCCAATGCCCATTGATATTTGATTTGGGCGGTTACTTTTTATATCAGCTCAAACAACGAAGCCAACTTTCTGGAGCCTATGCGTATCTGCACATGATTCCCCGCAAGGATTTTATGGCAAGGTATGTAAAGTAAGTTCTTGTTTTTGTAAGATTAGATCATCTTCAAGCGTTCTTCTTCCAGATCGATCTGATACAACTGTTGGCGGATATCCTCTTCATTGATGCTGGGGTCTTTGTTCAGTTCACTCAGGAATTGCCGTTGGCTTTCCAACATCTCGATAAAGATGAGTTTGGTTTTTTCGTTCATCCAATCATCATCTGCCGCTTTGGTTTTTTCCTCCCAATGGTGTAAAATCTTCTCCATCGCCTTTCGGTCGTTCAGTTCGTTTTCGTGTTTGTTTTTAAGGAACTGGTAGATGTGCTGCCTCAGCTGTTGTTTGATCTTGTGGCTCATTTCCCCTTCCTTTTCTTCGTAAAGTCCATTAAATAGCTGGGTACGTTTGATCAGGTAAGGCAAGGTAAGGCCTTGTATCAATAGTGTGAGCAATATCACCACAAAAGTGATGAACAGGATCAGGTTTCGGTGTGGAAATAACAGACCATTGTCAAAGGTAACTGGAATAGCAAGGGCGGCAGCCAATGAGACTACACCACGCATGCCTGTCCAGCCCAGCAAAAGTGGCATCAGCAATCTTCTTCTGGTATTGGTAGCGCTAGGCATTACACTTGGCCTAAAGATCATGGTGGTGATCAATGCCGCATAAGAGCTGATGATCCTGGCCAAGATCGAGCACCCCCGTCACCATTACCCCATAACCAATGGCGGTACTGAGCGGAATGCCACGGGTTTTTAAGCCGGCAGTGATCTCTGGCAGTTCAAGCCCAATGATCAAGAATACAATGCCATTGAGTATAAATACAAAACTCTCCCAAACGCTATAACCTTTGACCCGGCTGCTGCTGTTCAAAAATATCAAGCGCTTTGACGACATGAACAGTCCACCTGCAACAACGGCCAATACGCCAGAGCTATGGCATTGCTCAGCGATCCAATACATAAAATAAGGTTCGATCAGTGTTAGTGCAATATCAGAAGGGGCATCGGTAGGCAACTTTTTATGCGCCTGTACAAATAACCAGGCCGATAACAGCCCAATGGCTATACCGCCAATCACCATCCATAAGAAGGTAAGGGTAGCTTCCTGCCAAATGAACTGACCCGTGCCTACGGCTACCAGCGCAAAGCGGAAGATGATCAAGGAAGAGGCATCGTTCAACAGACTTTCTCCTTCTAAGATGGCTGCGGTAGATTTGGGGATCTTCACAAATTTAGTGATGGCTCCAGTACTTACCGCATCGGGCGGAGATACAATACCACCCAGTAAAAAACCGAGGGCCAATGAAAACCCAGGGATAAAATAATTGGTAAACAAGGCGACCGATAGTGCCGAGAAAAATACAACCAGAAAAGCAAAACTGCTGATGATCCGCCACCATTTTTTCATTTCCTTAAATGAGATAGACCAAGCGGCTTCAAACAATAAGGGAGGTAGGAAAATGAAAAAGATAAGGTCGGGATTGATCTTGACCACAGGCAAACCCGGAATAAAACTAACGAGCAGACCTGCCACCACCAATAGGATAGGGTAGGCCACCCTCAGTTTGGTAGCTAACATTTGCAAAAGTACGATGGCGGCAACCATGGCCAGTAAAAAAGGTAAGATGCTGTGCATTCAAATAGCGGTATAAGCGGTTTGTAAAGGTTACAAGGTCTATCTTTTTTGAAAATAAATGCCCAGCCTCATCAACTGGAAATTTTTTGGTATCGGCAATCTAGGTGATCAATAAAACTGCATAGGGATGGTTGCAGCTTTTGATTGTATACCTTGTACAGTAAAAATATAAAAATGCTGATCAATATGAAATGTAAATGGCGTTGCAACGCATTTTTTTATGGATAGCGTTCCCCAATTGCTAAAGGTTAAGGATAAATATCCTATTTTAGGCTTACACTAAACCAAACCCTTATGGACTTTTTCCTCCTCCTTCCCTTTATCATCTATTTTGTGATGATTGTTACTTTGTTTTATGCACTGTATATTATCAGTAGAAATAGCGCTCTTCAGACCAAAATCTTACGAGAGATTTTACAAGAGTTGAAATCTAAGCGAAACGATATGCAATAAGATAAGACTTAATCAATTGTAGATTTACAATCAGACTTGGTTTCAGCTATGAGCTTAGAGAACTTCAAGTTATGGGTTCGAATTCTATTGAGAGTACAAATTGTTTATTGCTTTTGAACGGGATTGTCCAGTTAAGAGAAAGCCACTTATGAAAATGAGTGGCTTTTTGATTTTAAATATTTTTTAGATTTTTAAAAAGCACAAGTCACGCTGTGCTTAAGACTCCGCGCTAGTTTGGGTTCCATCTGTACCAGTGAAAGGAATGTTCATAATTTTTACTTTTTGAAAACTGTTATTTTAAATAGCTAACTTTAATTTAATATTAACCACTCAAACTAAACGTCTTCTGTATAAAAATTGGAATTTTCTTTCAGAAAGACGTCAGACTAGATAATGCAGAAAAGACAAAAGAAAAGAAAACTTTCCGCCTCCAAACAGCTCAGATCATTAAAACAGCGCAGAAGGTTTAATGATTTCACCAAAAACCAGAATAGATACATAAGGCGAAGGTCTAAACGTTACACAAGGGATAGATCTGGAAATAGTAGTTTATACAACACCCAAAACAAACGTATCAGGATACACCTTCCATCAGAATTTTCAATTGACAATAATGTAGAAGGTGTTTTGGAAATCATTTACAGGACGAAAAAGCTACTCGAGAATGCCAATATCAGGTACTTTGACTTCGATTTTTCTAAAGTCACAGACCTTGACGATGGTGCTGCAACAATCCTATTATCACTCTGCCATGATATTGCCAAGTTGAAAAGGTCAGTAAGCGTTAACAAACCTTCGGACCCCGATGCAAGGAAATTCTTCGAACATATCGGCTTTAGACAGTTCTTTCAAGGATATGTTCAAAATAAAGATAATCTCAACACTACCTTAAAAAAAGGTAAGACTACTATTTTGCAGAAAGATACTGTTCCGATCATTCATAAGGCAATGAAAACGGTATTCGGCGTCGACAAAAAGAATCAACGGTTACAGGGGATGCTTATCGAACTGATGACGAATTCAGTGAATCATGCCTATCTCAACCAATCTAAGAAGAAAAGGGAAAAGAGTTGGTATATTTCGACCAGGCACGACACGGTAAACGCCAAGGTCGAATTTTGTTTTGTGGACAATGGTGATGGTATTATCAATACAATTCATGTTAGGCTTGGCAAACGTCTTCTTTTATCACCTGAGGAAATCTTAGAGAGGGCTTTTGAGGGGGAATTTCGCTCTCGCACCAAACAAAAAAACCGGGGACGTGGTTTGATTGTAATTAAGAAGAATTTTGACAAATTTACCGTTACAGGACTAAAGGTAATTACAAATAATGTAGTTTTGGATTTTGAAACTGGAACTACAACAAAACTTAGAACCCCATTTATGGGAACATTCTATTCTTGGATTTTAGATAAAAACTGCACATCATGAATGAGCACATTTTAAAAATCAGCACTGCGTTCTCCGAAACGCCTGGTGCAAGGTATTACGAAGATGGAGACGATTCGGGCCAAGAATTTTTTGACAAATGCCTGAAGGACGCATTCGCTAAGGCTGTTGCCGAAAATGCTGTCCTAGTTGTTGACCTTGACGATACGGAAGGGTACGCCACCTCTTTTTTGGATGAGGCCTTCGTCAGACTCGTTCAAGAATTTGGTAAAGCTAAAGTAAAAAAGTACATACGTATAGTTTCCAACGAGGAACCGGATTGGATAGAGGAAATTGCCAGTTATATCGATGAAGCTGAGTAATACTTTCCTTTTTGTTGGACTGGTTGCCCTTGGAGCAATAATCGGTGTTTTCCTTTGCAACTACACTTACTTTACATTCGAAAAGGAAATCAGCTACTTTGATCTCTTCAGTTTGTCGATTACAACTGTGCTTGGGATATACATCACTGTAAGATTGGGTCGAATATTTAACAAGGAAAATAGCGAAAAGCAACTGCTTATTGGAGAGGTCCGAGAGTCGATTAAATTGCTTGACGGCATTAATAACTATATTGATGCTAGAACTTACTCAATCCAGACTATGGCACATGACATCAAGCTGCTAAATGAGAACCTCCATTTGATTGAAAATCTGATTATGGCCAGTCATTGCAAATTGGTAGATGCGCAACCAATACGGACTTCAATCAGGCTGTTTAGACGTACGCTTACTGGAGTGAGGGGAGCTAACAATTCAGCAACACTATCTGGTGTGCAGTATACTTCGGCAAAGAGGAGTTCGGCTGCATTGAAACAAAAATATTTTGAGCTCATATTCGATATCAATAAGATCTAGTCAATAATATTATTTTGATGTTTATCTTACATTATTAGCGTTTATACAAGAGAAAGTCTGATGTGCGTAGGCTTTTGCTTAAGAATTTGATTTTCGCTCCAAATATAATTATAGTACAAGTCACGCTTTGTATAAAACTTGCGCCAAAAGAGGAAGGTAGTAGATTTTGTTTCGCACTTCCTGCGAACGCTGAGATCAACTAAAAAATTAATGGTTCGAAAACTTTACTTCTGGGTCATCCTCAAATTGCTCGAATGAAGCTAGAACCCTCAAATCTTCTAACAATTGGTTCGGTTTTGATTCTCTTGGGAGTACAAATTGTTAACCCTCCCTTTGGGGTTGTCAAAAAAAATGAAAGCTACTAAGAGATGAGTGGCTTTTATTTTTAATTTAACTCGGCTTAGGTTCATATTTGACACGTGTACTGGGAACGTATTTTCCTTCAATATACTATGGTAGTGAATCCCGAAATGTCATGTCTGAAACTTCTCTGTAAGGTCTGCAACAGGCCTTAATCCTTGCGAGTATGAGAGGACTAAAATCATTGATTTATGGACATCAGGTTACTTTCGGGTCCTAATCCTTTGTTCTTGTAATTCTAATAACGATCTAATTTTTGACATATCTTTTCCTTTGGAAGAGCAAAAGTCTATCAAATCATATTCTATTTTGCGATGAATATTTTCCGCTTTGTCCGAAATAGAATGAATCTTGACTAGTAAGTCTTCTTTTATAATTCCCGTATTAAAATCCTCTTCGTTCCCAATGATAACTTTGTGAATTAGCCAATTTCTTTGATTTAGAAAGGCATTTAATTCATTTTGCAATGGCAAATTATATAGTTTTTCTTTTTCTGCAATTCTAATGGCTTTTCCTAATGTATAATTCTGTTGCTGTTTTAAGAATTCCTCAGCTTGTTCTTTTGTTTCATTAGAGTTCATTTTAAGGGTTATTGAATGACTCAAAGCTTGTTCAACTACTTGAGTTTTTAGTAGGGCTTCTCCTAAGGAAGTATACAAATTAATTTCATCACCATTGGCTGTTGTTTTTATTACGTTTTCTTTCATGTATATTTTTAGTTATTTTTCCCACACTAGCGCAAGTGTTAAGTTCGACGCCACATGGGAAATAATATTAAATGATTTAGAGAGTTCGGTAGTAAAAAATTGTTTTGCTTTTATATATAGCTTTGTTTATAGCGAAATTCGCAGTCTGCTTCACTTCGTTCCTAAAATGGCAAGCTATCATCCTCATCAAAATCGAAGACAGGTGGTTCATAAACTGGAGGAAACTTTAATTTATAATAGGACTTAAAGAATAAACCAATAGTTGTAACAGAATTTATAACGAAGTATGCGTAGAGTGGGTCTTTAATTGTTAACTCTTCTTGAGCTTTTCCATGCATTGCTGTCTGCTCGCTTCTTAGCTTTTCTATGCTTTGATTCACTTTTAATAGACCACTTCCAATTTGCTTAACTTCCATCGGCATTTCAGAGTTGGGATAAAGGCAAAACGCCTTTAGTATATCTTGTACTAAATCATACAAAGTTTTGGTCTTATCATATTGAACTTTAATTCTATCATCCTTAAGAATATCCTTAATAATGCCTTCAAGGGTGGTGTTTGCTAAACCAATGGATAAATCCGGGTGGTCCTCAATATCCTTAAATGCCTTCTCGAAAGCTATGATAGATGAGCTATGATTAGACTTGATATCGTTTCTAAAGGTAGCAACAGCGGGAATAAAGTCGGGCGTTTGGACGCCTAAGTCTACGGCTATTTTTAATAGTAGATCACCTGGCATTGTGTGCAAGGTTTCTAACAATAAAATATCTCCGTTATCTTTTGTAAAGATGTGGAAATTTTCCCAATCCCCCCGCTCGTCGTATTCATGCCATCTCTGAATGTAAAACTTTACATTCTTATATTTACTACTATTAAAAAATTCCAAAGTGCGGCGTCAATTTCGGTAATAATGCCCATTAGATATTTTGGAGAAATTTGTGAAGCATTCATAGTAAGTTTTTGATCGAGTTTACAATGTACAGTGTAGATGTTAATTCAAACAAATATGGTGATTTGATTTCATTGTTTTCAATATGAGATTTACACTTTATTTGGTTCCAAAACTATCTTACTGGGTTAGACTCAAATTGCTCAAAAGAAAGCCAAAAGCCTTAAATCTTCCAATAATTGGTTCGAATTTGATTTTTCTGCGGGCACAAATTGTTTATTGCTTTTCAACACGATTGTCAATTTAAGAGAAAGCCACTTATGAAAATGAGTGGCTTTTTTGATATATGTTCATCGGTACTTTTTACAAGCCAATTTTAGAAGGACACAGCAATCTTTATGAGGGTTAATTAATGAGCTTCAAACTAACCCTTCTTTAACTGTTGCGCTCAAGTTAGACCAGGCGCTCTCCTGGAAGCTTCATATTTTTCTTAAGCTGGCTGTGGGTTCGATTGATCTTCCAAAAGTGAGGCTATACTGTCTAACAATTGGGTAATATCAAATGGCTTGGCGAGAAAGGCATTTGCACCTGCAACTTGTGCAATTGATTTTCCCTCGGTGCTTGCCGAGTACATCAATACCGGAATTGAAGTGGTAGCGGGATTTGTCCGAAGCTGGCCAAGAATTTGGTCTCCCGAAATTACAGGCATCCAGATGTCAAGTAAAACAAGGTCAGGAGATTCCCGTTGGATGGTGGTTAACGCATTAACACTATTAGGCTCAAGCACTACCTCATATTCGTCCTCAAGAATCAGTTCCAGCATCTCAAGTATGCCTTGGTCATCGTCGCAGACCAATATTTTTTTGTTTTTCATATAGGACTGCTAATTAAGAGTTAATGGGAAGAGTGAAACTGAATACCGAACCTTTTGACTTTTCGCTCTCTACCCAGATGGTGCCACCATGATTGGTAATGATCTGTTGGCAGATGTAAAGACCGATGCCCATGCCAGGATATTGCCGCTGTACTTCACCTACACGGTAGAAACGGTCGAAGACTTTTGCCTGTTCATCAATAGCAATTCCCATCCCCTTATCTATAACAGACACTTTCATAAAATCACTGATCGTACTAACCTGTACCTCAACGGTACTATTCTCGGGAGAATATTTAATGGCATTGCTCAGCAGGTTTGAAAGCACCTGCACAAGATGCGATTCGTCACCGTTAAAATCTCTGCCAGTCTTTCCATTTACCTCGATTTTTCTTTTTGGTGTGGCAGCGCGGATCGCATCAATCGTTTCTACAATCATGCGATCAAAGTCGAAAGGCTCACGATGAAGTTCGATGTTACCCGTTTGGATACGTGATACATCTAGCAGTTCACCTAAAAGTTGGTTAAGGCGTTTAACATACTTTCCTGTCTTTTCTACTACTCCTTTAAATTTTTCGCTGGCATTATCTGGCATGAGCTTGTCCATGAGTTGCATATAGCCCACAATGGTAGTCAAAGGTGTTTTGAGTTCGTGGCTAGCGATAGAAAGAAAATCGTCTTTGCGCTGCTGTATGGCCCTGCGTTCTGTAATGTCTTCAATGGCAAGTAATATCCAATCCTTATATTGGCCCTCAAGCTCAATTCGATGGGCGTTGAGCAGCATCAATTTTTTTCCGATATGAGGAAATTCGTGTTCTACTTCATAATCAAGAACAGGATTGTTGGTTGGCAGAATTTCTTCCATCATTTTTTTAAGCTCTGGGATATTCCACTGCCCATTGCCTAGTTCATATAATGGTCTTCCAATGGTTTCGTTGAGCGAAACTTTAAAGGTATTTAGAAAATGGTTATTTGCGCTTAAAATCCTATATTCTTTATCCATCACCAATAGGCTTTCACGTAGCGTTTCTACAATAGATGTGAGGTATTCTTGGCTTTCTTTGTAGAGTTGCGTACGTTCTTCAATCTGAAGCTCCATGTCACGCTGGTTCATTTCTAGAGCGAGCTGCGATTTTTTTCTTAAGGTGACATCATTCTGTACACCGATGAAGTTGGTGATCTTACCATTTTCATCCTTTACTGGCGAAATATAGAGCTCGTTCCAAAATAGATTTCCTTTTTTGGTATAATTTCGGATTTCTACATGGCATGCTTCTCCATTTTTAAGGGCAGTTGCAATCTCCTTACGCTGTTGCTGTGAGCGGTCTTTGCCCTGTAAAAATCGGCAGTTATGGCCAATGATCTCTTTACGCTTATAGCCTGATAGTGTTTCAAAGGCGGGGTTGCAATAAATAATAGGATTGTCTGGTAGCAGATTGTCGGTAATTACAATACCAGTATTGGTAGCATCCATTACCTTAGAAAGCAGCTCTAAATCGAGTTTTGCTCCAGCTTCTTTCTTGTCATTATATGTTCTTTCGTCCAAATGATTTCGTTTTTATTCACAAATAAACACAAATGAGGCAGGCTTGGTTTTTTATTATTGCAAATAATTTCCAATTCATTTTTCTGATTAAGATAGTGATTCACTTTAGAAAGCTGATTAATTCTTATTAGAAAGCTAAAATTGCAATCCAAATCCGGAAATAAGACACGAAGGAAAGGGATAAATTATAATTGCTCATCACGGTTCGAAAACTATAGCAGCTTCAAATAGGTAAAAATCTTTCCACTATGCTCTGCTTCGTGATAGTTAGCGGCTTGTAATGCCTGGATATGATTTTTTACCTGAAACCCCATGGGTAACACAAAAGGTTCATAGTTGACAAATAATCCGGATTCCAGATCTGCTTCAAGGTGGTTAACTGTATCAATCAATAAATGTTTTACTTCATTAACATCAGGAGTAATTTTCCAAGAAGCTGGAGATGATCCAATTTTGAAGGACTCCATGAATTCTTTAGAAATGTACATCGGTAATCCACTACGCATATACATATGCCGCTGTTGAGAAGTGATACAATGACCAATCTGCCAAATTATATTGTTGTTAAAGCCTGATGGAATTTTAAATAATATTTCGTCACTACTTGTTTCAATCAAATGCAACAACCTAGTTCTGCTAGCTCTTAAAATTTCACATTCGAAACGTTCATCAATCATTTAAATGGGTTTAAGTTGTTGGCAAGAGAAGAAGCCGTAATGTTTTCTAAAATAGCCCATTCACCTTAAAGTTCAAACTTTATTTCATTTTTTAAGATCTATTCGCAAGGATGATATTGATCCAATTGTTTAGGATGCGCTTTATAAACAAGTAAACCGGTTTGCAATTAAAATTCATCGCTGGCAAGTAAACAAAAAGCCACACATTTCTGCATGGCTTTTGGGTTTTTAAATATTTTTCGATGATTTGATTCAATGCAATTGTCGCTAGATGGAGAGGCCCCTAATCCTCAGCAACGGTTATTTTTGCTAAAGTCACGTTTAAAAATCACCTTGTCATTTTGCGCAATGTAGTCGCCTGATACAATCAAATAAGGATGATTAGGCGAATACCCTGCGCTGTGGCTTCTTACCATTATTTTGTCGTTAACTTTCAGGCTATTTAACTGCTGAAATTCCTTCAGGCTAAATTGCATCATGTAATCCTCACCATCAATCTTAACGATAAGCCATTTTGGTCCTGATGATTTCGCGTTTTCGCGCTGAAAAGTTGTAGAGGTGACTACTGCTTCCATGTTGCGGAAAGCCTTTATACGCTGCTCTATTTTATCATAACTGGCATGTACCTTTTTACCTGCGGGAGAAAGCTCCCATTTTTTGTACTTGATACCATCTGGAGAAGCCTCCCATTTTTTCTTGTCTTCTACAATGCGGGCTTTCCGCTCAGCAACAGACAAAGTCTTTGGAGTTGGCTTCGTTTCATTTTTAGTTTCACGATTGGCAAATACCATTCCGCTCACCACAACCAGTGGTAAAATCAGGACATAGATTGTTTTTTTCATATGTTTAATCTCCTTTCAAATTGATGGAGCAAATCTAGTTTGATATTTTTCGGACTGCGTGATTTGGATTGTAAATTAAAATGTAAATTTTGTAAATAATTCTTAAATCGTATTTAATAACCTAATTAAATCTATTCATTTTAGTTTCACTTTATCAATGTCAATTTAAAAATCTGAGTTTTGAATAGAAAATATGATCTTTTTCGCAAGATCAAGTACTTGCGTGTTTAAATTAATTGGTTAATTTGTTGAATTAAAAATATGAACAGCAAATTCTCCAATCACGACCAAGTTGGCCTAGTTTCAACATTTGATGAATTGATACATATAGGATTTCAAGGCCCAATGAATGCCATTTGCTGGAATAGAAATCTGGTCGGAGATTTCAAAGAAATTGTGGCTAAGCTTCAATTAAGAGAAAATGTAACAGATATTGCCAGGGAAGAGCTTTTAGCGCTGTCTTTAACACCTGCAGGTGCAATGGCTAGAGAGACAATCTTAAACGATCTACAGTTATTGACAGATCTGGGTGCATTGCCGGTACTCAATTTACTTAAAAGTTACGAAAGGGATGAAGAGTTAGATTTCATTTCAACGGATGTCTATTCTTATCATGTAGATCGTTCGCCTATTGCTGCCGATACTTTTTTATGTACCTATTATGGCGCTGCAAGCGAGATGATTCCTAATGATCAGGTAGAACAAAAGGTTTTAATTCCTGAAATCAGGCAAAAACTTCAAGACTTATACGATGGTCCAGCAGCAGAATTTGAAGACTTTTTGAAAGATTATTCTTTCGATTTGCACTATCAACCTAAACCCCATGCTCATCCTTTAAATTTAGGGGTAGGCCATCTTTGGAAATTGGCAGTAGACCATCCTGAGCAACAGGTTTTACCTTGTGTGCATCGGGCGCCTATTGAAAACGATGGTGAATACAGACTGCTTTTGATTTGTTGATTGTTAAGGGAGTGTTTCCAATTGAGGATAGTTTTAGTCAACAATATTGTCATTAAAATCAAAAAAGCCACTTACCTAAATAAGTGGCTTTAATGTATGTGTTAAAGATGATAAACCTAAATTATTTGATGGCTTTCTCTAAAGCACTTGCTCCACCAACAACGGGTAAAGTAAGGGTAGTGCCATTTAGGTCAATGGTAATTTCTGTTCCAGGTTTTGGCCATAAAGTAAATTCCTTATCACTGGCAAAGATCATCAAAGCAAGCTGTTTACCTGCAGGGATCAATCTGGTCGTCGGGTTGAAGGTTAAACTTCAAGTCGTAGAATTTACCAGGAACCAAAGGTGCGCTTTTGGTCAATGATTTATAATTCTGTGATCGGCCCATCCGCGGGTCATCACGTTGTCCATCAATTTGGTGCCAGTACCTTCGCTCCAGGGCAGGGCTACCAACCAAACCGAAAAGTTGGTGGCAGGTTTACTGCTGGCCAGTTTAACGGTAACTTGTGCCAGACCCGATAGGTGAACGGCTTCTTTTAAAACCGGACTGATGTAAAGCAAGCGATGCTCAGATTTTTCGGCTTTGGCCAGATCGCTTCCAGAAAAAGCCACATCATCCACTAATTTTTCTGTAGCCTGTTTTTCTGGTTTGGCAGTTAAAAGTTGTCCCTTGCTTGCGCCTCCAGCACCGAGGTAGAGTTTTACATCGCTGGCTTCAGGATTTGGATAATCGGCATAAGGCGTAGGATTGGCATTTTGGTCTTTTTCTCTACGATCCCAAGCTTTAGGTTCCTTTTCAACACCGTTTTCTATCCCAAACAAGAAACGGGTAAACCAGCGGTTCATCATTTTGATCGGCGGTGGTCCACCGTGCCCACCTTGGTGGTAATAGATCTGTACAGGCAATCCTTTGGCTTCAGCAGCCTTATAGATGCGGTAGCTATGCTCTGGCATTACATTCCAATCGTTAAAACCATGCGACATCAGTAAGGCCGCTTTCATGGGTTTAATGGCATTCAGGTAATCCCTGCCCGCCCAAAAATCGTTATAGTCGCCTGTTACACGGTCCATTCCTTTGGCCATTTCGCCATCTCTGATGGTTTTGTCGGCATAGGCTCTTTTATCTTCAGCGCCACTATGGATATAGTCGTATAACACATCCACATCTTCGCCTAAATATCCACCTGGGTTTCTGATCAAACCGTTAGAGCGGTAATAATGGTAATAAGAAGTGTTTGGTGCCACAGGGATGATCGCTTTTAAACCTTCAACACCTGTAGTAGCTGCAGCAACAGGCAAAGTGCCATTGTAAGAGGTACCTGTCATACCTACACTTCCGGTGCTCCAATAGGCCATCACTTTTTCATTTCCGTCAGGAGTGGTATAGCCATTGGCTTTTCCAGAAAGCCACTCGATCACGGCTTTAGGGGCCAATGATTCGTTGATCCCGCCAACGGTTGGTGAGCCTTGCGAAAGGCCTGTACCTGGCGAAGAAGAATGGACAATGATAAAACCTCTTCTTACCCATTCTCTGATCAATGAATTGGAGATGATGGGTCTGGTACCAGTTCTGGTTACCGTAGGGTGTATCCGTGCAATTGGTGGTTTTTCGCCAACTTCATGTTTCACATCCCAAAAGGTGCCCGGTGCAGTACCTGCAGTTCCGGCATAATAAGGGCTTGTTTCGTAGATCACAGGCAGTTTTAAGCCTTCGGTTTCTGTTTGGAAAGGACGGGTTACACTCACGTGCATACGGTCTAATTTGCCATCGCCATCCGTGTCAAATGTGGTTTCTACCCACAGGTCGTGTCGGATCCATTTATCGGGTGTGTCAAATGCGGGTACAATCTGTGCTTCTCCGTCTTTAAAAACGGGTTTGGCCTTTTCTTGGGCAATGGCCGAGAATAGCGATAAAAACAAGAACAGCGATAAGAGTATGGCCTTGTTTGTTTTGAGGTAAAGATTAGTCATGGTTTTTGTGTTTGGGTAAGTAAAGCTAAGATAGAGAATCTGCAACTGCAAAAAGCGAAGTGGCCATTGTCTATCTTAATTTTTACGGTATACAATTGATGGATCAAACATCACCTGTTTAAATAAAGTGCTGTTGAGCTATAGTTCGGCATTTTGTTTCTTCCTGCTAACCAGATAGCCAAATAAAGCTGCGGTAAAAAACATGATCAGTCCATAAACAGCCGGAGGGATACTCATCATGCTGTTGCCGATTACATTTAAGGCAATATAAATGGCCAATGTGCCATTGTGGATGCCAATTTCCATGCCGATGGCGATGGATTGTTTTTTGTTTACTTTGAATAGGGTAGGGATGTAATAACCAATGGCCATGCTGATCACATTAAAGGCTAAACAGGCCAACCCTACTTGTTGGAAATAGGTTGCAAACTGCTCTTTTTCCTTAATGATGGCGCCCACAATGATCAACACCAAAAAAAGGGCGGAGATGATCTTGACTGGTTTTTCTAGTTTTTTTGAGGTTTCAGGCGAGAAATAATTGACCAACATACCAATAGCAACTGGAACCAATACAATGGCAAATACTTCTATCACTTTTTTAAATTGCATGGGTACAACCTGTCCACCTTGCATAAAATAATCAATGGCAAAATTGACGATAAAAGGTAAAGTAAATAGGGTAAGAATACTGTTTACTGCCGTTAGCGAAATATTAAGGGCTACATCGCCCTTGGCCAAATGGCTATAAAGATTGGCGGTTGCGCCACCGGGCGAAGCCGATAACAGCATTAGGCCAACAGCCAATGCCGCGGGTAGGTCAAATAAAATGCAGATGCCAAAACAAAGCAGGGGCAAAAGCACCATTTGGCACAATAGCCCAATTAGCATGGCTTTTGGATAAAGCACTACCCATTTAAAATCGTCAACCAAAAGGTTTAGACCTAAGCCCAGCATGATGATGCCCAATGCAATAGGTAGAAATAGCGTTAAGATGGCGTTTTGTTCCATTGAGGTAAGTGTTTAGATTTGGTTGACTGAAAATACTATTTTTTTGTCAATCCACCCCCAGAACCAAACCTAAATTGGGCAAAAGCAATCCTTCGTTGCCTTAACAGTTAGCTTAAAGACGTGGCAAACCTTTCAGTTGGCTTTTGTCGGCTTCAACAAAACTAATGGCAAAACCACCACCTGGTGCTGCAAACTGCGCCAGTTTCGACTGATTGGTTACCGCTACTTTGGTGATCACATAAGCCTGTGGATTGGTTTTGTAATGTGCATCTTTTGCATCGGCATAAATGGTGGCGATATAAGACTTGTTAGGTACTAAAAAGTCGAGCTTAAAGGTTGCGGTACGCGGGCTTTCGCCATTTACACTGCCCAAAAACCATTTTCCTGTGCCTTTGGCCTTACGGGCTACGGTAATGTATTGACCAGGTTCTGCCTCGACGTATTTGCTTTCATCCCAATCTACCGCTACATCTTTGATAAATTGGAAGGCATCAGGAAACCTGTTGTAGTTTTCTGGCAGGTCGGCAGCCATTTGCAAAGGACTGTACATGGTGAGGTACAAGGCTAGTTGATTGGCCAAGGTGCTGTTGACATGAGAATTGTTGTTCGGGTTCAGCTTGCTGATGTCCATCTCGAAGATACCAGGTGTATAATCCATTGGTCCACCCAATAAACGGGTAAAAGGTAAAATGGTGACATGGTTAGGTTTAGATCCGCCAAAAGCCTGATATTCTGTTCCCCTTGCCGATTCGTTGCCGATCAGGTTAGGGTAGGTGCGGGCAATACCAGTTGGCCTAACCGCTTCGTGGGCATTCACCATAATGTGATAATCAGCAGCTTTTTCTACGGCATATTGATAGTGGTTGATGATCCATTGGCTGTAATGGTTTTCGCCACGTGGCAGGATATCGCCTACATATCCACTTTTTACCGCATCGTAATTGTTGGCCCTCATGTATTTATAGGCCGTATCTAAATGACGTTCGTAATTGCGCACAGAAGACGATGTTTCGTGGTGCATGATCATCTTGATGCCTTTCGATTTGGCATAATCTCTGATCTCTGCCATGTTGAAATCTGGGTAAGGGGTTACAAAATCAAACACATAATCTTTTGAATTGCCATACCAATCTTCCCAACCTACATTCCATCCTTCAACCAATACCCCACCAAAACCATTTTGTGCTGCAAAATCGATATACTTTTTCACATTGGCAGTGGTAGCCCCATGTTTACCATTTGGTTTGGCCTTACTGTAATCGGTAATGCCCAATTGAACCGATGGATAATCATCTGTATAGGCCCAAGAACTTTTGCCGGTGATCATTTCCCACCAAACACCGATATACTTGATCGGTTTGATCCATGAAGTATCTTTGATCTTGTTAGGCTCGTTAAGGTTATAGGTCATTTTTGAAGCCAAAATATCGCGGGCATCATCACTTACCATAATGGTACGCCAAGGGGTATTAAAGGGAACTTGGATATAACCTTTGTCGCCTTTGGCATCTGGGGTCAACCACGATTCGAAGATCATATTCTTGTCGTCTAGATTAAGATGCATGCAAGGATAGTTGATCAAAGCCGCTTCGTGCAGGTTGATGTAAAGTCCATCGTTTGATTTCATCATCAATGAGGTTTGTACACCTGTAGGCGAAAATGCAGTTTGAGAAAGGTTTTCTGTTCTGGCCTTTGTTGCAAAGCCCCTGATTTCCGAAAGTTTAGAAGTGGTATAATCGTATTCTTGTGTATCATAATCGCCAGCGATCCAAAAAGCGGTATGGTCTCCTGCCATGGCAAACTGTGTCCGTTCTTCTTTGATCACAAAATAGGTGAAGTTCTTTTGGGTCGGAAATTCGTACCTGAAACCCAAGCCTTCGTCAAACAAGCGGAAACGCACCAAAAGTTGTCTGTTCGTTTCTTTTTGGCTAAGGGTAACGGCCAGTTCGTTGTAATGGTTCCTGATGCTTTTCACCTCTCCCCAAACTGGTTTCCAGTTTTCATCAAAGGTCGAAGTTTTGGTATCGGCTATCGTGAAATCGTTCAAGAGCGATTTTTTGTCTTTCTTCAGTTCCAGCCCAAGTTTACTACTTTTGATCACTTCCTTGTTTTGATAAGACAACTGGTAACTTGGGGTGCCGTCTGCCAAGAGGGCAAAGGTCAAGGTCAACTTTCCATTAGGTGATTTCAGTTGCTGAGCAAAACTTAGGTTAAAAAGAAACAGTATTAAACCTGCGACAAAAAAAAACTTTTTCATAAGACGAATTTATTTGCTAAAAGTACAGTTATTTTGATTTAGGAGAGGATAGCGATTGAAATTTTTTTAATTGTACGATTTGGTTAAACCATCATTTATCGGTTTTTACCATTAAGAAGTTAACATCAAGCTTCACTCTTCTTCATTCCTTAATATTTGTTTACCATTAAGAAGTTAAGCGAATACTACCAATGAACTAATGACCAATGAACTAATGATACTATTAAACTAAAGATGCCAGTCTGAGCCTGTCGAAGACCAATTGACAAAGCACTTCGACAAGCTCAGTATGACAATTTTTTAATTCAAAAGTTAAGGCAATCAAGATAAAGCTTCATTCCTTAATGTTTGTTTACCATTAAGAAGTTAAGCGAATACTACGAATGAACTAATGACCAATGAACAAATGACACTAATGAACAAATAACACCAATGAACAAATGATACTATTAAACCAAGCTCAGTGTGACAATTTTTTAATGGGTCAAATATCACCTATAGAAAGAGAAGTCAGATCGTAACAATTAGACATCAATAACTGCCGCTATGTCTATAACAATCGCACATTTCTAATAAACTAGCCTATGATCTATAGATTTTTAAAACTAATAACCTTAAATTTGATTGCCATTTGACCTATGTTGCATCATCCTATTTATTTTAGCTCCTTGTGTAAGACAGAGGGCCTTTAAACTTATTCATGCCTAAATTCAACTTCGGTATTTTTAATGATCACTTTTTTAAAAAGAGAAACAACTTTTGGTTAGAACTGATAGGCAGTCCATCAATGTTTCCCTTAGAGAATAGGATATTTCATTCCATCAGTGCCGGTTTGATTGTACTCTCTGCATTATATGCACCCTATAATCTCTATGCAGGCTTATATGTAGCATCCATTTCTGCACTTTTATTTTGCCTTTTCTTCTGTCAGCAATATTATTATTCAAGGTTTAGGGGCAAACCACATAACAATACTTTATTTGCCTTGGTCGGCATCGTTATTTTTAGTGTCAATTATTTTTCTAATGGAGGTATCAATGGCTCTACCGATCTGATATGGCCAGCCTATCTGTTGATATTATTGGCAATTTCGCCCTATCAACAACATATGACATGGTTGATCCTTTATTTGCTGTGCTTTTTAATCTTACACATTATTGAATATCGTTATCCCGCTTTGGTAGAGTATCCTTTTAGCGAGGGTAAAGGTCGGTTTATTGATCGTATTACCATATTTCCATTACCAGTTATTGTTACCTATCTGATCATCAAGTTTATGAGGAGGAACTATGACAATGAACGAAAAATTACTGAAGAAAAAACAATAGCTGTAGAAATGAGCAAGGAGCAGATCTTGTTGCAGAAAGATCAGTTGGAACATAGCAATATCGAAAAGAACAAACTCATGTCCATTATATCGCACGACCTGCGGATGCCATTGATGAACATACAGAATTACCTAGAGCTGCTGAATGCCAATGAGGTAGATAACACAGATCGGCCTGCCTTGGAAAAAGGTTTGCTCAACTCTACCAATAGTGCTGTAGAAATGCTTTCCAATCTTTTGCATTGGTCAAAATCGCAAATGGAAGGTCCTTCCGTTAAATTGTTGGAAGTGAACCTGCTTACCATATTGTTTGGTACATTGGAAATGGAAGAGACACATGCCCTAAAAAAAGAAATATCGCTACATTATGATATTCCAGCCCAGATGATGGTGTTGGCCGATGTAGATATGCTACAGCTGGTGGTGCGCAACCTGATCAGCAATGCCATTAAATTTACCCCATATGGAGGATTCGATCAATGTGGATGCACAAACGGTAGCCGATCAATGTAAAATAACCGTTCGTGACAATGGACAGGGCATTCCATTAGATAAGCAGGAAAAGATTTTTTCCATTAAAGCCGAAGCTTCATTTGGCACCAATAATGAGAGAGGTATTGGTTTGGGCCTGGTTTTATGCAAGGAATACATTGAACGACAAGGTGGACAGATCGGCTTTGAAAGTAAGATAGGGCAGGGCTCCAGCTTTTTTGTTTTGATACCTTTGGTTTCGTTGCCACAATAAACAACAAAAAAGCCTTAGCATTCACTAAGGCTTTTTTGTTGGCACTAACTCTTAAAGATTAGATCCTTCAGAAACATCATTATTATTGATGCCTTTTTTGTTCTTTTTGATGCTTTCTTTTAACCTGCCAAAACGGTAATTGATGCTGGTGGTAAAGTTGCGTTGATAGTTCTGGTTGTAACTTTCCTGGCTAAAGTTTGGTCCGTTGGTAAAGTTGATTGCGTTTCTATATTTGGCAAATACATTATTGGCGGCAAAAGAAAGAGAAATTTTATTGTTGAACAAATCTTTACTTACACTAAATGAAGAACCAACAAAAGCATTGGTAGTGCCCTGCAAAGAGAGGTTTGGTCCATTGTAGTTCATGCTTGCAGAAGTTTGCCAAGTTTTGGTAGGGCGGTAGCTCAACGAGGTAAAAGCACGGTTCATGAAACCCTTGTTGTCTATTGTTGCCCCATTGATTTTACCTTTTACCATACCATAGCTGACCATGCCGCTGATATTGGCCCTCAATTTATTGTTGATAGGGTAGTTGATATTTACATTTAAACCAACTAAGGTTGCATTACCTGTATTGGCAAAAGTACTGCGTGTAATGTTGGTTACAGGGTCGGTTACAATTTGTGGCATCACCATGTTATTGATGAACATTGCCCGCATACCTATGTTTAACGATATCTTTTTAAAACGGCTATAATTAACCTCTATACTTTGCCCATCCGTAGGTTTAAGGTCTGGATTGCCCGACGATTCGAAATTAGGATTGGAACGGTCAACAAAAGGGTTCAATTGGCCAATGCCTGGACGTTGGATTCTTGAGGTAAAACCAAAGTTGATGCTACTCATATCTTTAAACTTACGGTTGATGGAAATAGAAGGAATCAAATTCAACGAGCTGCTGTTAAGGTTTAGGGTGGTGCCGGCAAAAGTGGCATCGATTTCGGTCTGTTCAACCCTAACACCTGCTTTTACACCCCAATTCTTAATGTTGAATTGATAGGTATTATATACACCATATACATTTTGCTGGTTGTCAAATCCATTGCTTCTTAGAGGATCTGCAACGAATGCACCCGAAGAATTAAGAGCCAAAAACTGGAAATCGCTGGTGTTGTTCCTAAAAATAGCTTTGAAACCTGCCTCGATCGTTACTTTTTTCAATGGATATACATAATCGATCTGTACAGTCTGCTCTGCCGATCCACCTGTATTGTCTTGTTGGTAATTTGGTAAGTTGTAAGCTATAGGATTAAGGATGTCAACTCTGTTAAACTGGTTATTGCTAAAGCGGTAGTACCGGTAAGAGAAGGTCAATAAACGGTTTTTATCTTTTTTGAAACCCAATTGATAGTTCAGTGCTGCATCTACGCCATTTCCAGAACCTTCAAGGTTGTTGATCAATTGGTAGCTTTGCATTAAAGCAGTAGCACTATGGAGGGCCGAATATTGGGTATTCAAACTTTCGTTGGTATTTGCATTGTAATTCAATTGCCCCGAAATTAAGTTCAAACTGTCAATCTCAAAACTCAATTCTACACCTGCATAACCGCTTTTTCCAGAAAAATCTCTTGTTCCATTTTGCAATAAACTGGTTGGGTTGTTGCCTTGGGTAAGTCTGCTGTTGCTATTGTTCAATAAGGGAGAGCTGTTTAAGCTTCCACCTGCATTTGTAGAAATCCCAAACTTTCCAGACTTTACCGTAAACGAACCTCCTAAACCAGGACCACCTACAGGAAAACGTTCGTTGAAGTTGATACTGCCATTGGATCCATTGTCTGCCTTTTTATGCGTGATGATATTGATGATGCCTGCCAAACCCTCTCCATCATATTTTGCTGGGGGTGTGGTGATCACTTCAATTTTCTCGATGCTCGAAGCAGGCATGCTTTTTAAAATGTCTTTTGGATTTCTTTCCATCATTCCCGAAGGTTTTCCATTGATCAGGTATCTTGTAATTGCTATTTCCTTGTAATTGGATATTGTCGTCTGCGTCAACAGATAACAAAGGTACTTTCCGCATCATCTCCAATACATTGTTCACCTTACTTTCAGGGTCAGCTTTAACATCATAGGCAATCCGATCTATTTCTTGTTTGATCAAAGGTCGGTCGCCAGTAACTTCTACACCTTTTAATTGTGTAGCCGATGGCATTAAAGAGATGTTGTCGAATACTTTAGCAGTAGTACCTAGTATTACAGCAACTACTTTGGTCTGGTAGCCTACATAGACGATGCTCATCGCATAGTTGCCTGCCGAGAGACCTTTAAGTATAAATGTGCCATCCTTTTCAGTGACCACTGATTTGATGACTACCTTTTTGTCGTTTTTTAATAAAACGGTAGCAAAGTCTATTGGTTTTTTATCTAGCGAATCGGTTACTTTTCCGCTGATCTGTAAAGAAGGTTGATTTTGACTATTTGCATTTAGGCCCAACATGAGGCAGCAAAGTATAATAAGTAATGTTTTCATCATTTCATTAGTGTATTAGTGAATTAATACACAAGGATACGTAAAATTTTTATTTGTGCAAATAAAATGTGATGAATAGTGAAAAAAATGTGATGAAAGTCAGTGCATTTAGGTTTCTTTAACTACTTGACCAGTGTTTTTAATTGAAGTTATTTGATTTGTTTTATCTTTAACACCTGATCAAAAAACGAACGGATGAAGGAAAACGATGATTACGCTAAGGAAAAACTAGACTTTGGAAAATTGTCGCCAATCTTAAAGGCAGACAAGACTTCTGGCTTGCCTTTAACCAATCATCAACCTGCAGAAATGGTGGTGGTGCTTAGCCGTCACCGTTATTATAGACACCTGGTAGTTGAACTTGCCAATGCCAACCGGAGCCAGAATGGGAAGCTCAAAAATCCCCTTTTGTTTTTAGACTCCTTAACGTTGGTATGGAAAACCCAAAAACAGGAGGAGCTGAAGTTTTATGCAGGGGTATCGCAGTTTAAGAACAATTACAATGAAGCTAAGGCAGATGCTGACCTAGATGCACTGAAAGCAGTGGTGAACAATCCCTTAAACCTTGATTTTTATGTGCACGATGAACAAGTGTCGGCAACAGTGAATGCAGCTTCGTTAAAGTTGACCAAAGTTTCGGTATTGAAACCAGACCTTGAGCTTAGTGTAGACGAAAGGGGAGATAATTTCGAGATTTCTGGATTGCTCCATCTGGCAGGAAAATCTTATGCGCTAGAAGACATCGAACTTCGCTACCATTATTTCGTAAAAGCAGGAAATCAGCTTTACCTGATTGATAACCCTTATTTTTTGAGTGTGATCGATTTTTTTAAGCACCAACAAAATAACCTGGTGATTGATCGAACGGAGTATGAGGATTTTCAGCAAAATATTCTAGCTGTGCTGGAAGAGAAGATCAAGATCAATTATTCTTACTTGAAACGTGCCACGCGGATGCAGGTGATCGAACAGGGTTTTGATCTGGAGAATGAGCAATTGATCTACCTCTCAGAATCTGAAGATTTTGTACTCCTTACACCCGTAATGAGGTACGGGGGACTTGAAATTCCTGTCATCTCACAAAAACAAATTCAAGCAAAAGATAAACGAGGCAAGCTATTTACCTTAGATCGCGACAAAGAAAGAGAGCTACAGTTTATTACCACCATTGCCAAGATGCATCCGTTTTTTGAGGAGCAGGTAATTGAGTTCTCAGATCAGCGACATGCTGATTGTTTTTATATGCACCGCAAACGTTTTTTGGAACCAGGTTGGTTCCTGGATGCCTTTGAAGCTTGGCGAAGCAAGGGGATTGCCATTTTGGGTTTCAATGCGTTGAAAGAAAATAAACTGAGTCCGTACAAAGCCGAAATTGCCATTAATGTAATCAGTGGTATAGATTGGTTTGAAACGGCTATTAAAGTCAAATTCAATAAACAGACAGTTTCGCTGAAACACTTGCACAAATCAATCCGCAATAAAAGCAAGTTTGTACAATTGGATGATGGAACGAGCGGGTCCTGCCCGACGAGTGGTTAGAAAAGTTTGAAGGTTATTTTGGTGCTGGCGAAATTATAGAAGACCGTTTACATACACCCAATATCAATTATGCTACAGTTGAAGAATTGTACGAGGAAGAGCTGTTGGATCGAGAGAGCAAAGCGCGTTTGGCCTTGTACCGATCCAAACTTTCTGCTTTTGAAGCCATTGAGGATGTGGTTATACCAAAAGACCTAAATGCCACATTGAGGGGTTATCAAAAGGAAGGACTAAATTGGCTCAATTTTCTGGATGGTTTCAACTTTGGTGGCTGTTTGGCTGATGATATGGGATTGGGTAAAACCATACAGGTGTTAGCTTTTATCCTGTCGCAGCGTGGAAAGGTAGAGAAGAATATCAATTTAGTGGTGGTACCAGCTTCTCTGGTTTTCAACTGGCAGCAAGAGATCAAAAAGTTTGCCCCAACGCTCAAACTCAAAACAATCTACGGTTCGGAAAGGGCGAAGATCTTAACAGGTTTTGACCAATATGAAGTGATATTGACTTCGTATGGAACTTTATTGTCAGACATCAGATGGTTAAAAGACTATCGGTTCAATTATATCTTCCTCGACGAATCGCAAACGATAAAGAACCCAGATTCGCAACGCTATAAAGCGGTTCGTTTACTCCAATCGCGCAATAAGGTGGTGATGACAGGTACGCCAATCGAAAACAATACCTTCGATCTTTATGGTCAGCTTTCTTTTGCCTGTCCGGGTTTGTTGGGCAATAGGGAACAGTTCAAACGGCTGTATTCTGTTCCTATTGATCAGTTTAAGGATTCAAGGCGTGCTGCAGAGCTGCAAAAACGGATCAATCCTTTTGTACTCAGACGAACCAAAGAACAAGTGGCCAGCGAGCTTCCTGATAAGACCGAAATGGTCGATCTATTGCGAAATGGGCACACAACAGCGTGAGATTTATGAAAGCTGCCGCACCGAGATCAGGGACTATTTAATGGGCACAGCTGAAGACGAACTGACCAAAAGCAGCATGCATGTATTGCAGGGCATTACCAAATTGAGGCAGACTCTGTAATTCTCCAGCCATATTGGGCAACGAAAAGTATTATGGCGACGCTTCGGCAAAGATGGATGTATTGATGGAACAGATCGAAAGCAAATCGCCATACCATAAAATTCTGGTCTTCTCGCAGTTTGTGAGCATGTTGGATCTGGTAAAGGCCCAATTGGAAGAAAGAAAAGTATCTTATGCCTATCTTACTGGTCAGACTAAAAATAGGGAAGCTGTAGTCGATTCATTCCAGAACCGTGATGATATCCGAGTGTTTCTGATCAGTCTTAAAGCAGGAGGGGTAGGCTTAAACCTTACCAAGGCCGATTACGTTTACCTGATTGATCCATGGTGGAATCCTGCTGTAGAAAATCAGGCCATCGATCGTGCCTATCGCATTGGGCAACATCAAAATGTAATGGCCGTGCGTTTGATCTGCCCAGATACCATTGAAGAAAAGATCATGTTGATGCAGGCGACCAAAAAAGACTTGGCCAGCGACCTCATTAAAACAGAAGAATCTATCTTTAAATCGTTGACCAAAAAAGACCTGCTCGACCTGATTTAGGTAAAATATACTGGTTTTTAATTTGAAACATCTTCATTTTTAATGGTTCTTGTGCTTTATCTCACGTCGATACCCATGTTTTTTAGGTTTGCCGTCAGCTGTTCATGATCGTCGGTAGCATCGGTAAGCAACATATCCAGATCGGTAACCGGACAGATGTAAAAGGCTTCGGCAGTATTTACCTTATTTAAAGTAGCAAGGCCGATGATTCTTCTGGCTGTTTTTACCATCGTTTTCTTCATCAGCGCATCTTCATACTGTCGGGTTGTGATACCAACTGTAGGGTGGATGGCATAGATCGAAAGGAAGCAGATATCGGCTCTGGTGTTTTCGAAAGCTTGCATGGTTTCTGGTCCAGAGGTATTAAAGCCGAATTTAGATAAACGACCACCTGCAAAGATCACTTCCACATTCGGATGGTCTTCCAATACATTGGCCACTGGAAAACTATTGGTTACTACCGTAATCTGTAGTTCTTTGGGCAGGTTCATGGCAATGGCCAAGGTCGAAGTTCCACCATCAAAGAGCACCACTTGACCATCTTTTAACTGAGAAAGTGCTTTCAAGGCAATTTGTTGCTTTCCACTTACATCATATTTTTCACGGTCACGGAAATGGAGGGGAATAGGCGAATGTGCAATAGCACCACCACGGGTAGCCTTTAATAAACCCTGATCGGCCATCTCCTTAATATCTCTTCTAATGGTGTCTGTAGAAACCGATAGCTTTTGACTCAACGATTTCATATCCACTTTGCCCACTTCCGAAATGTGGTTCAAAATCAATTGCTGGCGTTCTTCCTTGCTTAAACTTTGCATACTCATGCAATATTAGTAAAAATAATTGCAATTATATTGCAATATTGATGCTATTTTATGCTATATTTGTAGATAAATATTGCAAATTGTTGCAATATTAAACTTCACACATATGAATACTCACACTCAAATCGCCGTAATCTTTGACATGGACGGCGTAATCGTAGATAGCAATCCTTTAATTACGGCCACTTGGAAGGCCTTTTTTGCAACACATGGCATTGAATTGAGCGATGATCAGCTCAATCATTATGTTTTTGGTAGAATGGGCAAGGATACTTTGCGTTTGGTTTTTGGAGAAGACTTAACAGAGCCCCAAATTGCCGCACATCTTAAAAAAGTAGAAGAAGGTGTTTGGGAAAAATATCAACAACAAGGTGTCATTGTTCCAGGTTTTAAAGCTTTTGTAGAAAAACTATTAGCCGATGGTATCAAGATTGCCATTGCTACTTCTTCGCCAAGTCAGAATGTTAAGGTGGTAATGGAAATGGCCGGAACAACTTCACTTTTTACCACCATAACCGATGCATCGCAAATACAACATTCTAAGCCACATCCAGAAATCTATTTAAAAACGGCAGACAAATTAGGGGTTGATGTAACCCATTGCGTTGTATTTGAAGATTCGTTTTCAGGCATTCAATCGGCCAAAAGTGCAGGTATGCATGTAATTGGGGTAACCACCACACATACCCCAGCAGAATTGGCACCTTTAACAGCAGCTACAGTACCAGATTTTACCAGCATCAGTGTAGCGCAGATCAAAGCAATTGCGCAACAATTAGAAACAGCTACAGCTAAATAACTGAAGTGGTTTATCTCCTAATTTTTGATAATCTATACTGTGGGTAACCTTACATAAAAAGTAGTGCCTTTGTCTGGTTTGCTTTCGAACCAGATTTTTCCACCATGGCCTTCTACAATTTGCTTGCAGATGGCCAATCCCAAACCAAAAGCTTGTTCACCATCGGTGCCAGGTCTTTTGGCTTGGGTAAACATATCGAATATTTTGTCGTGCATTTCAGGTGGGATGCCGATTCCTTCATCCCTTACCTTGATCAATACACTATCGGCGTCAGTTTCCATCTTTACATCAATCTTAGCACCCGATGGACTGAACTTAATGGCATTAGAAATGAGGTTGCTGATTACCCTCCATAATTTTTCGCGATTGGCAGGAATGATCAGTTCTTCACTCTGCAGTTTGAGCTGTTGGTGTTTGGCCTCGGCCTTATTGAGCAGTAACGATACACAGTACTGTAAGATCTCTGAAATGTCTATCGGTTCCTTTTTAAAGTTTTCGGTATTGAACTGTGCTTCTAATAAATCGTTAACAAGATCGAGTGAATTTTGTGCAGATGTTTTGATGGTCTGCAAAATTTCAATGTCATCTGCTGAACGGTCGGGTTCGGCCAACATCAGCGACATGAGAGAATAGATTCCACCTATCGGATTTCTAAGGTCGTGAGCAGCAATCTTCATCATCCGGGTATTGTCGGCCTGACTCTGCTCTAAAGCATGCAATGTCCGTTTCATGGCAATATTTTGTTTAGAGATGAGCTTGTTTAGTTTTTTGGTACGTCTAAGGTTTTGTCTGATCGAGATGATCATGACCACTGCCATTAAACAGATCACAACCAACAGAATCAATAATGCATTTTGATAGTTAGGATCGATCAATAATGCATTCACTTGTTGGTCTTTTAAAACATAATCTAGGTAATCAATACCCGATTGGTTATTGAGTTTTTCCTGTTCATCTGTAATATCGATCAGTTGGGTAGCATATTCGTTGGCCTTGGCGCTGTTGTAACGGGAAGAATAAAAATCGAACAATTTTCTGGTCAGGAGCTTGCTGTAGATCAAATAGGTATTCTTGTTGGCCAAGTCTAATGCCTGCTGATAATAAGCTACAGCTCTTGTGGGATCATCACTCATCAACTGGTCGCCCATATCGATAAAGATGTCCATGCTCACATAATAAAGTTTTTTTTCAATAGCCTTATCAATGGCCTGTTGCAATAAGGCCAGCCCTTCATCTCGCTTACCATTACTGATCATCTCGTCGGCGATCAATTGGTCTATCGCTAACAAAGTACGGTCGTCTTTATATTTACTGGCAATCTGTTTGGCTTTGTTGATGTACTGGTTGTTGACCTCTTTGCTAAATTGAGTAGGGAACTGAAGCACATAGTTATAGAGTGCCAAAGACATGATCGAATCCTTGCTTAGTTTTTTGCCCAGATTAAGTGCGCCATTGAACCTTTGTATGGCACGTTGATCTTTGCCCATCTGTTTATAGACCATCGCAATGTTCATCAAGGTCTGTATCCGATTGGTCGAATCGTTCAATTTAGTATAAGCTAAATTAGCTTCATCATAATAACGTAGTGCCAATTGTAGATTGCCTTTAATATCGAAAAAAATGCCAAGATTATTGGTGGCATCGGCCTTTCCTTTTTCATACTGAAGCTTGTTGGCTATTTCACGTGCCTTTACGGTATAGTAAAAAGTGCTGTCTATATTTTTTTCATAAAGTAGCATTGCCATTCGGTTCAATACATCAACATAACCAGGACCTTCTTTAAGAGTAGGAAGCGAAGCCTTCAAACGGTCGAGTTCTAAAGACTGCGCATAGCAGCTTACAGTTGCCGCAAAAGAAGTAAAAAGAAACAATAAATATTTTTTCATTTACCCGAGCTGATTTAGATGATTATAAAAATACAAAATATAATCTATAAACATTTTCCATGCACCTAACTACTTTGTAGATGAAAGTTTAATTATGCTAAACTCCTTTCTTAACCCGCTTTAATTAGACTTTAGGGCATTTGTATTAACCCAATATTAAAATAAATCAGCCTGTTATTTATCTTTGTTTACAAATACTTAACAAATGTTTAGTATACAAATAATAAACAGAGTTTATGTTTGCTAAACAAAAATGGCAAATTTTATGAAACATAATTTACTAAAAATAAGGACGGTGCTTTTTGCATTCATTCTGTTTTGTTCGTTACAGGTTTTTGGACAAACCAAGCGAACAGGAAAAGTATCGGACCAATCTGGAGCAATTCCAGGTGCGAGTGTGATCAACAAGGCTACAGGTAAAGGAACCGCTACCGATCTAAGCGGAAGGTTTACAATCCTGGCAACAGCCGATGATATACTTGAATTCAGGTCATTAGGCTATATCACACAACAACTTAAGGTTGGTGCTGCCGATAGTTTAAATGTAGTATTGTTAAGCGATGCAAAAGCTTTAAATGAAGTGGTGGTAACTGCACTGGGTATTAAAAAAGAGAAAAAAGCAGTAGGTTATGCAGTACAAGAAATAGGAGGGAAAGACTTGGTCAAAGCAAGAGAGCCAAATGGGATCAACTCACTTACAGGTAAGGTTGCCGGATTGACGATTACGCCAAGTGCAAACTTGTTTGGCGATCCAGGCATCTATCTAAGGGGACAGAGTGGAGTATTGATCGTGGTAGATGGTGTGCCCATCAGTTCTGATTCGTGGAACCTCAGTCCAGATGATATTGAAACCTACTCTATCTTAAAAGGTGCCAATGCAGCTGCATTATATGGTAGCAGGGGACAAAGAGGGGCGATTTTAATTACCACAAGAAAAGGAAGTTCGGCCAATAAAGGATTTACGGTAGAGTTTAACTCCAGTACGCAATTACAAACAGGTTACAACGCCATTCCAGATTACCAGACTTCTTATGGTGCTGGTGATAATTTTAAATACGCCTTTAAAGATGGCAAAGGTGGTGGTGTAAATGACAACGATTATTTTGTTTGGGGTCCTCGTTTTGAAGGTCAATTGATTACCCAATACAATAGTCCGATTGATCCAGTTACCAAAGCATTGGTGCCAATTCCGTGGTTGGCAAGAGGAAAAGATAACCTGAAGAATTTTTTACGTGATGGATTATTAAGTACCAATAATGTAGCCATCTCTACCAAAAGTGAGGTAGGCGATATGCGTTTATCTATTTCGCAATTGTTTCAAAGAGGTACTGTACCTAACACCAAGCTAGGAAGCACCAATTTTAATTTCTCTGGTGGTTTAAATGCGGGTAAAAAAGTAAGGTTTGAAGCGGCAGTTAACTACAATAAACAGATCACACCTAATTATCCAGATGCCAATTACGGGCCTAACAGTTATGTGTACCTAATGAATATCTGGGGTGGTGCCGATTATGATGTAAGAGACCTGAAGAACTATTGGAAACCTGGTCAGGAAAATATCCAACAATACAATAGGGAGTATACCATTTACAACAACCCTTACTTTACAGCATACGAAAACCTACACAGTTATGCCAAAGACGATATTTATGGCTATGTACAGATGAAGTACAACCTTACCGATAAACTGAACTTTAACCTGAGGACCAATGTAAGTACATGGAGCAGGACCAGAACAAAACAGATTCCTGTATCCGGTAACTTTTACAACGATGGGGTTAACCTTGTTGGTGGCTATCAGGAAGTGTATGATAAATTTTGGGAGAACAATACCGAAGCCTCTTTGAGTTATGCAGACCGGTTTAAGAATGTTGGTTTTAAGACTTCTGTTTTTGGAAACCTGAGAACGGTAAATTTAAAATCGTTAAGTGCAAGTACCAATGGTGGATTGATCGTACCAGGTGTGTATGATTTGTCGAATACCGTTTTACCATCGATCCCAGTTAACGATTATGGACAACGCCAGGTAGGCAGTGTGTATGGATTGATCGATCTAGACTATAAAAACTATATTTTCTTGAACTTTACCGGAAGGTACGATCGCTCGTCAACGCTTCCAACCAAGCACAATGCTTATTTCTATCCTTCGGCTTCCTTAAGTGCGGTATTTTCAGAGATGCTCACTTTACCCAAAGCGATTTCCTTTCTAAAAGCGAGGGCATCTTATGCCAATGTAGCATCGGATCTGGTAAACGAGAATGCACCTTACGATATCTATAAACTCAATTCAACCTATACCCCTTATAGTACCCGTTGGAACAACAATACAGGTGTAACTTATAGTGGTGTATTGACCAATCCAGATATTTTGGCTGCAAGGGTAAAAACAACAGAGGTAGGTTTAGAAGCACGTTTCTTGAACAATAGAATTGGATTTGATGCAGCGGCTTTCTACAATATTGAAGGTCCTGGGATTGTAAATCTAGAGGTAAGTGCAACCTCTGGTGTAACCTCTACCCAGAAAAACGCCTTCACCTATGTAAGGAAAGGTTTGGAGTTTACCCTAGATGGTAGCCCAATCAAAACCAGCAATTTCACTTGGAACATTATAGGTAATTGGTCTACCAGTCACCGTTGGTTAAATAAGATTGACGGCGTTTTAAACCGTGATGGATTCATCAAAGTGGGCGATAGGGCCGATGGTTATTTCATCACCGATTTTCAACGCGACGAAACTGGTAAACTGATTGTAGGTACAAATGGGTTACCTGCTTTAAACCCGTATAGAAGCAAGGTGGGCTATAGCGATAATGATTTTGTGGCAGGTATCAATAACTCCTTCAGATATAAAGCATTTGGTTTAAGTTTTCAGATTGATGGCAGGTTTGGCGGAAAGATCGCCAATGTGGTTGATGACTCGCAGTGGAATTCGGGTACGGCACCAGCATCAGACAACCCTTACCGATTGTTGGATTGGGAAAACAGAAACAATGCAGCATGGAAAGGAAGCGTAATGACCGATGGGCTGAAGATCGTGAGCGGTGCATTAAGTACAGACCAAGATGGTAAAGTAATTTCTGATACCAGGGTATTTGCGCCAAACGATGTAAGGGTATTGTACCAGACTTGGGCCAGAAACTATAACCGCTCCAATTATGAACTGATGCGCAGCAGGACCTTTGTAAAGCTAAGAGAGGTTGTGTTGACTTATACTTTTCCTAAAAGTTTCTTAGAAAGGACCAAGATCGATCAACGCTGCAAACCTGTCCCTGGTTGGCAGAAACCTACTTTATTTTACGGGTAAAGGAACCAAGAATATGGACTTAGACCAGTTTATTGCTGGTGCAGGATTACAGACACCTTCTGTAAAAAGTTTTGGACTAAACCTCAATGTTACCTTTTAAAATCAAAAGATCATGAAAAGAATACTAAATATCATCTTATTGTGCACGTTAATGGTTTCGACTTTCTCGTGCAAAAAGACCGAGACTCTGCAAAAAGATCCCGCTGCCATCTTAAGTGCAGCACCCAAACTTATTTTTACAGGGTTGTTGCTGAACAGTTCTCAAGCACCATGGAGTACAGACCAGCGCCATAATCAATATATGGTAATGAACGAAGCCTATTATGGCAACCAAGCCTATAGTTGGACAACAAGTGATTTTTCGGCCTATACACAATTGAGAAATGTGGTGCGTATGGAAGTAGAAGCACAAAAAGTAGGTGCTCCGGCTACTGCATATTTGGCCTTGGCTAAATTTTTTAGGGCCTATTTCTTTATTTCAGCTACCGAGATGTTTGGCGATATTCCAATGAGCCAAGCCTTAAAAGGCGCAAGCGATGGCATGTTTCTTCCAAAATATGATAGCCAAAAAGAGGTCTATGCCCAATGCTTGCAATTACTGGAGGCCGCAAATACAGATCTTACGCCTTTAGTGGCCAGTCAAACCAAAGTTGATGGTGATTTCTTTTACAATGGCGATTTGGCCAAATGGCAAAAATTGGTCAACTCTTTTAGGTTAAGGGTATTGAACAGTTTGAGCAAAAGAGCAGACGACAATCCAGACCTGAACATCAAAGAACAGTTTGCTGCAATTGTAAATAACCCAACCAAATATCCATTGATCTTAACCAATGCAGATAATTTTCAATTGGTCTACAATACTTCAAACGTCTCTAATAATTATCCTTTATGGCCATCAAATGGAATTGTGCTAAAAAATGACCTGCGCAATAACCTTGGTGCAACTTATATGGATATCTTGACCAGAACAATGGATCCACGTGTTTTTGTAGTGGCCTTGCCAACAGAAGAGTCTAAATTAAGTGGTGACCCAAATTATGCAACCAAATTTACTTCCTTTAAGGGAGGTAAAACAGGCGAATTGCAGACCACTTTAAAAGATCAGGCCATTGCAGGCAAGTTGAGTATGATCAATTTCGATTATTGGCTGGCTTCGCCTTCAGGTATTCCTTGTGTACAGTTGGGTGCTTCCGAAACCAATTTTAACATTGCAGAAGCCATTAACAGAGGCTGGGTTGCAGGTAATGCAGCTACCTATTTTCAGCAGGGAATTACTGAATCCTTAAAGTTTTATGGCATAAACAATGCCACAACGATTGCTAACTTTTTAACTCAGAATGCTTATGCTGGTAACACGGTAGATGGTCTTACCCAAATCTTGGAGCAAAAGTACGTTGCCTTTTTCCAGAACTCTGGTCGACAAGCTTTTTACAATTACAGAAGAACAGGCATTCCCAAATTTGATATCGGTCCAGCTAATGCCAATAATAACCAAATTCCGGTTAGATGGGCCTATCCAACCAATGAATACACCGTTAACACAGTGAATTTAAAAGAGGCATTGCAGCGTCAGTTTGGTGGGGCAGACAATCAAAATGGAGTAACCTGGGCTATTAAATAAATTGAAGATGGAGAAAAGACGCAATTTTCTGAAACAAGGCCTGTTGCTGGGTGCATCAACGTTAGTGGCCAAACCATTTGTGGCCTTGGCAGCAGCCAGCCAACCAAAGCCAACCAAAGAATTGGTAAGGTTTGGTGTTTTTGCAGACCTACACCACGACTTGATCAAGGATGGCCAACAAAGGGTAGCGGCATTTATTACCGAAATGAAGCAGCTCAAGCCCGATTTCATTTTGCAGATGGGCGATTTTTGCACTCCTAAACCAGCCAACAAAACACTGATGGAGGTATGGAACAGCTTTGAAGGAGATAAACACCATGTAATCGGTAACCATGATACAGATGGTGGTTTTACGCATGATCAGGTTGTTGATTTTTGGAAGGCAAGAGGAAAATACTATTCTTTTGATCTGCATTCTTATCATTTTGTTATCTTAAACGGCAATGAGCGGCCGCTTAATGATACTTCTAAAGCTTATCCCCGTTCTATTTTAGATGAACAGTACAACTGGCTTCAACAAGACCTCGATTCTACAAAGTTACCTGTGATCGTGTTCTGCCACCAAGGCATAGACAACGACCTAGATGGCTTGAAAGAAGGTAACATCATCAGGATATTGTTTGAAAGAGTCAACAAAAAAGCAGGTTTTCAAAAAGTGAAAGCCGTTTTTAGTGGCCATCATCATGAAGATTACCATAACGTTTACAACGGTATCAACTATATCCAGATCAATAGCATCGCTTACCAATTTGGACGTACCAGAAACAGTTATGAGTTTGCACATACCAAAGAACCCATTTGGGCCTTGGTTACCCTTTATAGCAACGGAACGATAAAAATCAAGGGCAAAAGCTCGAGTTATGTAAACGGTAATGCAAAATATGCCGAATCGGCCTATAATGGTTATCCAACAGTACCTCAAATATCAGATAGAACAATTAACTAATCAAAAATATGGACAAGAGAAGAGACTTTATCAAAAAAATAGGTTTAACCCTAGGCACAGTAGGCGTAGGCAGTATGTTAAACCCAACCATGTCCGATGCTTTTTCGGCTCCAAATGAAAGAAAAAAAGTATTGAGGATCGCACACATTACTGATGTGCATTTACCTGCAGAAGAAAAGCCAAAGCTGGCCTTTAAAAAGGTGTTGCAAGAAATCAACAACATGAAAGATAGGCCTGATCTGATCATCAACACTGGCGATACGGTAATGGATATGAATGGCAAAGATGCCGAAACAAATACCAAACTTTGGAGTGCCTGGCACGAGGTCAACCAAGTGAATAAGATCAAGATGTACAGTTGTTTGGGCAACCATGATGTTTGGTATGGCAAAAACGATGCGTTAGACCAAGAATATAAAAGAGATAAACGATATGGTAAAGCTTGGGCCATTAACGAATTGAAATTGCCCAACCGATACTATGAAACACCAGTACTTAACGGCTGGAAATTTATTGCCTTAGATAGCATTACCTATGATCATGGTTATAAAATAGACGATGAACAGTTGCAGTGGTTGACCAAAATATTGGAAACAACACCAGCAAGTACCAATATCTGTGTCTTCTCTCATGTACCGATCATCACGGTTACTGCTTATATGTATGCGGCACAACGCAGCCCAATTGCAAATGTTAAGTTTCCTGGTGGCGACCAACACATTGATGTAAAGCCATTAAAAGACCTTTTCTTCAAGCATAAAAATGTAAAGGTATGCTTAAGTGGACATGTACACTACATTGACGATGTGGAATACTTAGGTGTAAAATATTTCTGTGGAGGTGCTGTTTCTGGCAACTGGTGGGGTGGAAATTGGTCGTTGGACGAATTTCCACCTGTTTATTCGATCATTGATCTTTATGAGGATGGCACTGCTGAGACCGCTGTAAAACACTATTTAAAAACCATTAAATTATAACGATATGAAGAAATATATATTAATGTCTGTATTGTTGGCAGGTTTAACCTTTAACGTTAAAGCACAACCAAAGCAGATTAAACATGTGATCCTGATCGGGGTAGATGGATTTGGTGCCTATGCCGTACCGCAGGCAAATATGCCAAACCTCAAGCAAATGATGAAAACGGGGGCTTGGTCGTTAAAGACCAGGTCAGTATTGCCTTCTTCAAGTGCGGTGAACTGGGCTTCGATCATGATGGGGGCAGGCCCAACCGAACATGGTTATACCGAATGGGGAAGCAAGGTGCCCGAAATCCCATCGGCAACAAAGACTAAATATGGTTTATTTCCTTCCATATTTAGTGTGATCAAGATCAAAAGCCAAAAGCTAAAACAGCCGTAATTTATAGCTGGGAAGGTATTGGGCCTTTGATAGAAAAAGAAGCTATCAATTTTGTAGTGCCTGGTACCAAAGGTTATAATGAAGGTTTCTGTGCTGATACTACAGCGGCAATCATCAGAAAAGAGAAGCCGATGTTGACTTTTGTCCATTTTTCAGAGCCAGATAATACTGGTCATGGCATTGGTCATCATACACCTGCCTATTACGCCGAACTTGAAAAATTGGATATACGGATTGGAAAGATCTTGGCTGCGGTTAAAGCTGCGGGCATTGAAAAGGAAACCGTGATCATTTTAAGTGCTGACCATGGTGGTGTGGGTAAAGGCCATGGTGGCAAATCGTTGGCAGAAGTAGAAATTCCATGGATCGCCAGTGGGGCAGGTGTAGTACCCAACCACGAGATCAAAGGCGTTACCATTACCTATGATACTGCTGCTACCATTGCCTGGTTGCTAGGCCTAAAAGAACCTCAAAGTTGGAGGGGAAAACCTGTATTTGAAGCTTTTAAACAATAAGTAAACAAAAAGTTAACAATTATATAACCTTCCGTTTGTTTATATATACTAAACAATATTCTATAATTGTAAACAATAAAATCTATAACTGAATGTCAATAAAATTAGTAGTGTTTGATATGGCCGGAACAGCGGTCAGTGACGAAAATTATGTAGGTGCTGCCTTTACTAAGGCCATGCAAAAATATGGCTATGCACCAAAAATAGAAGAGGTTAATCCAATTATGGGTTACGAGAAGCCTATCGCTATCAAAATGATGTTGGAAAAGCTAGAGCCAACCACAGCTAAGATAACAAATGAGCTGATTACAGCCATCCACGAAGAGTTTGTGAAGATCATGCTTGACTTTTACCGCAATTCAAAAGATATCTATCCTCTGCCAAATGTTGAAGACACCTTTAAGAAATTAAAGGCACAAGGCATTAAGATTGGATTGGATACGGGTTTCTCTAAAGATATTGCCGACCTGATCCTAGATCGTTTGGACTGGCATGATCAAATAGATTGTATGGTGGCCAGCGATGAGGTAAGTAAAGGTCGCCCTTATCCTTATATGATCCAAAAAATGATGAGCGAGCTTCAGATAACAGATAGTAAGCAAGTAGCCAAGGTTGGTGATACGGAGGTAGATATTAATGAGGGACATAACGCAGGTTGCAAATATGTGATTGGTATTACCACAGGTTCGTTTACCAGACAAGAGCTAGAACCTTATAAGCCTACGCACATCATCGATGATATTTCCGAAATCTTTGAAATCATTAATGCCTAGTTTTTATGAAACTACTGGATGCAGCTAAAAAAAAGGTAAGCACTTGGGGCTATGGCAGTATTTCTATACTAGCCGCATTGGCTGCATTTAGTTGTTATACAAGCATGTATGCATTTAGAAAAGCTTTTGCCGCAGGTACTTTTGAGCATGAGCAGTTTCTACATATCGATTACAAGATATGCCTTGTAATTACCCAGATGATTGGTTATACCTTAAGTAAGTTCTACGGGATAAAGTTCATCTCCGAATCCTCACATCAAAAACGTGGGGTTTATCTGATCAGGTTGATCGGTATCTCTTGGCTGGGCCTACTGGGCTTTGCATTGGTACCTGCACCTTGGAACTTTGTGTTCTTATTGATCAATGGTTTTCCATTGGGCATGGTATGGGGTTTGGTGTTCAGTTATTTAGAAGGTCGAAAAACGACAGAATTTATGGGGGCAGTGATGTCCATCAGTATGATTTTTGCCTCTGGTTTTGTGAAAACGGTAGCCAGAACTCTAATGGCTATATTGCCCATTAACGAATATTGGATGCCGTTTTGTACAGGATTGCTCTTTATTTTTCCCTTTTTATTCAGTGTATGGTGTTTGGAGTTAATTCCCCCTCCTTCACGTGAAGACCAGCAACTGCGTACCAAAAGAACTCCGATGGATGCTACAGAGCGAAAACGTTTCTTCTTGAGCTTTTTGCCCGGAATAGTGGTAACAATCATCATCTATGTAACCTTAACTGTTTTAAGGGATATGCGGGATAACTTTGAAGTAGAAATCTGGAAGACATTGAATGTACATGATAACCATATCTATACCAAAATAGACATCATTGTTTCTATTTTTGTACTGGTGTTGATCAGTTTTTTATTCCTGATCAAAGACAACCTCAAAGCCTTTAAAGTGATCCATCTCATCATCATCTCTGGTTGTGTATTGGCAGGTTTGGCCACCTTTATATTTGATCAGCATTACATCAATGGCATTACTTGGATGTGCTTGGTTGGTTTGGGTCTTTATATGGCCTACATCCCTTATAATGCTATTTTCTTTGAAAGGATGATTGCCAACTTCCATGTAAAGAGCAATATCGGCTTCCTCATCTATCTTTCAGATTCTATCGGTTACCTAGGAAGTATCTCTATCCTGATCTTTAAAGAACTGAACCCGATAGAAATCAGTTGGGGCTCTTATTTCAGGCAAACGGTGTATGTGGTTTCGGCTACGGGCATGGTTTGTGGTTTGATTTCGCTCATTTATTTTGTGAATAAAACAGCTGCCATAAAAAAAAAGAATAAAGCAAGCCCAACTCAACCAGCCCAAGAAGAAAAATTTACGGTAAAGCTGAGTGCTGCTGAATATTAAAATTATAAAATCATGAAACTTATATTCGAATGAAAGATAAATACGATTTGATTGTAATTGGTGGGGGCATTTTAGGAACTTTCCATGCCTACCATGCCTTAAAATTGGGCAAAAGTGTACTTCAATTGGAAAAGGACAACTTTCCTGTTGGTGCAACGGTTAGAAATTTTGGGCAGGTGGTGCCTTCGGGCATGACTGGCGACTGGTTTAAATACGGTTGTCGCTCTTTGCAGATCTATCAAGAAATACAAGCCGAATTTGATATTTCGGTACGGAAAAATGGAAGTGTCTACATTGCTTCAGATGAGGATGAACAGACATTGCTACACGAACTCAAATCTCATTACGATACTTTGGGTTATTCGCAAAACCTGATGGATACCAAGGCCATAGTTGATAAATACCCATCCATCAAAGCCAGTTATGCCAAAGAGGCTCTGTTTTTTGACCAAGAAGTTAGTGTAGAGCCAAACTTGATGATCTATAGATTGCAAGAATACATGCAGGCAAAGTTTGAACATTATACCATTTTGTTTAATGCACCCGTGGTTGATTGTGCCAGCAAGGAAGACGGGGTTGAGGTTTGTTTGGCCAAAGGCGATAAGTTTAAGGCAGATAAGGCTATTTTATGCAATGGTTACGAGTTTAAACTGTTGTTTCAAGAGCTTTTTAACCAAAGTGGACAAGAATCAGCAAACTACAGATGATGTGTACCTTGCCTATTAAGAACATCGGTCTGCAAGGAAATATCCTAACTGGACTAACCATTCGTAGGTACGAGAGCTTTGAGGCTTATTGCCCATCGTTCAAATCGATCCATACGCCTGCCCATTACGAAGAACTGCAGCATTGGGGCATCCATCTGTTGTTTAAAACCGCACCCGATGGTAGTGTGATCATTGGCGATTCTCATGAATATGCGGGTGTAGATAATTTTGATGATTTAGGTTTCAATCTCAACTTATATATCAACCAATTGATGCTGAAAGAGGCAGGCCGAATCGTCAATTTTGATGTAAATCAGATTGCCAGTACCTGGGCCGGGTTTTATCCGCAACACCCTGAAAAACACATTGTAGAATATGACATAGACAACCGTATCCATATCCGTACCTGTATTGGTGGAAAGGGCATGACTGCCAGTGCTGGTTATACTGAGGCCAGTATTCAACAAATCTTTGGCTAAAGACCATTAACGGTGTAGAATTTTCTTAAGTTTGAGTATTAATATGCTCATGGAAGAAAATACGATACTTAAGATCAGTACAAGGATAAAAGAAATACGAAAAGATAAAAGTATTACGGTACAAGAACTAGCGGATTTGGCTGGCGTAAGCAAAGGCTTGATCTCTCAAATAGAAAACAATCGAACTATTCCTTCATTGATGGTGTTGATCAGCATCATCAATGCCTTGGATGTAGACCTGAACCAGTTCTTTAAACACATCACTAATTCTAATCAGCCTAACCCTGTGATCATCAAAAGAAAAGATGAGTACCAATCTTTTGAAAAGGAACAAGCTATTGGGTTTTTATACCAGCGTATCTTTACCAAAAATATCAGTAACTCAACCGTAGATATTGTACTGTTAGAACTGGAACCAGATGCTGTTAGACCAATGGTTGTAACAGAAGCGTTCGAATACAAGTACATTCTTTCTGGAGAAGTAGAATATGTGTTTGAGGAACAGAGCTTCCATCTTTCAGAAGGCGATTCGATGCTTTTTGATGGACGTTTAGCCCACACGCCCAAAAACAGTGGTAAAACAAAGGCCATCATGTTGATCATCTACTTCTTTGAGCAGAATGGCAATAACCATTAACTCATTTCTGCTTTTAAATAGTTTAATGGAGCGCTTGACATCAATGGCGCAAAGATGTCGTAAACAAGACGCAAGGAAATTAAACTAGTGAAAATACATTTGTGTGCAATTTAAACACAAAAAGAATGAAGAATATAGACCTTGCCAAAAAGATCAAAACACTTCGTGCAAAAAGAGGATATAGCCAAGAACAATTGGCTAATTTAACCGAACTGAGTTTGAGAACTGTTCAACGGATTGAGAATGGAGAAACGGAACCTAGAGGTGATACTTTGATCAAGTTGGCCAGTGCTTTGGATGTTACTCCAAATGATCTGATTGAATGGGTTGAAAAAGAAGATCGCGGATTTATGGCTTGCTTGAATGTATCAGCTTTAAGTTTTATTGTTTTCCCATTGTTGGGTCTTATCGTGCCACTGGCACTTTGGGTTTTGAAAAAAGACAAAATCAAAGACATAGATTCAGTTGGTAAAAAGCTGCTGAATTTTCAGATTACCTGGTGCTTGTTGATCTTTACTTGGTACACGTTTTTAATGGGTTCAATGGCTTTTAGTATTCTTCCAGATTTTGGTGGTTTTGCAGGAATGGGTAGTGCAGAAATTATGTTATTGATTGTTCCCAGTATATTGTACCCTTATAATTTTATCTTTATTATTATCAATGCCATTCGGAGCTATAACACAGGCAAAGTTTTTTATCAGCCAGCCATTAGGTTTATGAAGTAGTTTGCTCTTTAACAAGCTGTTTAATCGGATATATTGATTTACTTCATTAACAGTAAAAAACAAAATCTATCTTACACCTGATAAAACTACTTACACATCGGCTGAGTTGAAAGTTGGTCATCGTTCGATTTTTCACTTTAAGCTGCTATGTGCTCAAATTCCTGAAACATTTATTTGCGCATCAACCCAGTTATTCTCAAATAACTGCCTTCTGTTGATTATTCATTAACACTTATCAGTCAAATGCACATATTTAGGCGTGTTTTCCAACTGCTTATGTAGCTGCTCATGGTTAAAAAATTGATAATACTTGCCGTAGCATGTACGCTTACCCTGAACGTCCTTGCCATTCAGGCAAAAGATGGTAAAGGTTGTATGGATGACAAAGGGAGTATTTTTCAAATCGTGAGAAATGCAAATCATAAAAATGGTATAACGGTATATGAAAACTATGCAGAGGTTACCGAAAGCCCAGAAGTCTGTTATCGATTGTCTGTTACAGGAGCCTGTTTTATTAATGGTCGCAAAACAAAATATAAAGAAGTATTTCTAACAATTGTTGAGTGTCCGTTTAATGGCTTTATTGTTCCATTGATAGGTTCTGTAGTGGTTTGTTGGTTATTTGCCAAGGCTAGGAAAAATTACATCAACAATGAAAATAATAGGTTAGAGAAATGAATATTTTAATTGCCGATAATCTTGGAATATATAGGTTTGGTCTTAAAGCAATCATTTATGATGTATGGACCGACGCCCTGGTGGATGAAGTAAGTAACTTTGATGAAATGATGGAAAGCATTTTTGAGAAGAATTTTGACTTATTGGTTATAGATACAGAAATGCAGGGGAATGAAAAGTTAGAGAGTTTTATATGTCAAGCAGTTAATTATACCCGAATTATTATCGTTTCCGAGCATCAGCATACAAATACAAGGGTTAAGCACCTTTTAAATATAGGGGCAGATGCCTTACTCTCTAAATCGACTTCTATGGCAGAAGTAATCAATACTTTGCAACTGATACAACCGATTTAAAAGCTTATGAATATGCCTATTCTTTGATTTTGAGGAATCTGTTAAAGTCTTCTTGTTTTCTTTTTGAAATAGGCAGCAATATTCCTGTATCCATTTCACAGTAATTTCCATCTTTTTTAATAACCTTAACCATATGTTCTAAGTTGATCATGTAGGAGTGGTGTATCCTGAAAAAACGTTTCTTATCTACGATACGTTCAAAATGTAGAAGATTTTTACTGGATATGTATTTCTTGTCGTCGCTGGTTCTGAAAATTGTATATTTACTATCGGCTTCAATATATACTATTTTGTCGGTTTTTATAAAATCAACCTTATCCATTGATGGTATTGCAAGATACTCGCCACTTTCTACAACAGTGGGTGCTAAAGTATCTAATGAAATTATCTTCTGTAGATCAATATATTTTTGCTGCTCAATATTTTTTATGGCTTTGTTTATTGAAAGAATAAGCTCGTCCAACACAACCGGCTTAAGGATGTAGTCAATAGCATTATACTTGAAAGCTTTCAGTGCATATTCATCATATGAAGTCACAAAAATGATCTGCATCTGCGTAAACCTTATCTGGTCTAAGATTTCAAAAGCATTGCTACCATTTAACCGGATATCTAAAAAAAGGATATCTGGTTGTATGGTATTGATGGCTGGAATGGCCATCTCTACCGATGTAGCATTACCCACTAGTTCAACATTTAAACAGTACTTGCTAATGAAATGTTCCAATAGGGCAATATTATTTACCTCATCATCTACAATAAAAATCTTATAACTGTTCATCTCTTGTTATTTTTGAATCTCATATTTGTAGCATAAACCTTAGCGTAACGATTGTTCCAGTTGGCTGTCCATCATTTTCCAGAATCCTGAATCTCTAATGTAACCGCTTTTTTATCCTTAAAGTTACTCCCTAATATACTAATACGCTCACTAACAATGTGGGTTGCCCAAGATCTGTGCGTGTCTTTTTTATTTTTTGCCAGTTGTGCAGCAGCTGCTCTTCCAATTCCATTATCTTCTATTTCTACCACCAGATAAGATTGGTCTATCTTACACCTGATATTCAGTTTTTTCTCTTTTTTTGTACCGAGCCCATGGATAATTGCATTTTCTACAAATGGTTGTAATAGCATTCCCGGTAAAAAAATAGCTGATGAATTCTCCAATACTACTTTCAACAACAACCGAATAGTCCAGCTCGTTATTTAACTGCAGGTTATTGAGTAAAAGGTAACTCTTGATATAGTCTAATTCGTCATTTAGGCTAACCAAGTCTTGTTTTGACATGTCAAGCGTAAGCCTCAATAGTTTGGAAAATGCAGCAAAGTACCTGTTTACCTCACGCTCGCCTTTCAAAATAAGTACGCTCTGCATATTGTTTAAGATATTGAATAAAAAGTGAGGGTTCATTTGGGCTTTCAGTGCGCTTGTCCTCAACTTAATGATTTCCGTTTCCCTTTCGAATATCTTTTTTTGTTTTCTACTTTTCCAGATAAAAAAAGAGGTTATCATGCCTATAGTAATCAAAAAAACAAATGCTTTGAAAAGGAATGTTTGAAAAAATACTTGGTCTACATCAATAGTTATGCGTATCTCGTTTGCTGTTTCAATTCCTTTGGCATCCTTGGCCTTCACTTGTAAAACATGGCTTCCATAGGGTAGGCCAAAAAGTTCAATTTCACCAAGTGTTCCCACATCTATCCAGCCATTGGTAAGGCCATCTATCTTATAACTGAAGGTACTCTTTTCATTATAGAATAGCTCATTAATGGAGAATTTTGCAGAAAAATAGTTTTTATTATAGGGCAGTTCGATAACATTTTTTCCAATATCCAGATACTTGGTAATATTGCTGTTTTTTTCTTTGGAGAAGTAGCTCGCACTAAATAAAAAAATATGATGTGGATGAGCTGGCCGATGATTTATTTTTTCTGGATCGAACTCTACAAGACCGTTCAGTCCTCCAAAGTAAAAGGAGTTGTCATTCTTTCTGTAAACAGACCTAAGGTTAAATTCGTTGTCGGGAAGCCCATCTTCCTTGTAAAATAAGGTAAATGCTGCTTTTTGCTTGTCGAAACGAGAAAGTCCATAATACGTAGAAAACCATAGGGCCTTTTTGCTTTCCAATATTCCACATACAATATTGTTCGAAAGTCCATTAATCGTATTATAGGTTTTGATTTGGCCAGTGCCAACATTTAAAAAGATAACCCCATTATTGAAAGTGCCCATCCATAAATTACCATCAGTATCCTCGTGAATAGTGAGTATGGATGCATGGTTTAGTGGCTGATTTGTAGTCTTGTATCTTGTTGTACTTCCATTATTTTTTTTAAAGAATAGCCCTATATTGGTAGCGATCGGTATGGTGCCCAGTTTTGATTGTAAAACATCAAAAACGGGGAGCTTAGCCAAAGGATCATTCACATTGCTATAAGCTTTTAGACCGCCATTTTTTTTATTGAAAACAAACAGCCCTTTATTTGTTCCGAGCCAAAGTTCATTTTGCGATTTTTCTTTCAGGCAATTTAGATCCATATATTGACGCAGGTCAAAAACACTACTTTTGTGTGTAATCAAGTCTATTCTCCTGAGCTTATTACCACTAAAAAATGCCCACAATACTGGACTATCCTTTTCCTGTAACAAACAATCATAAAAATCATTGGGTTTATCAGTTAAGAAGAGGTCTTTTCTTACCTTTTTATCAGGTCCAACAATGTACAGACCATCATAGGTGCCTACATATAAGTTGTCCCGTGCATCAGCAGTTATGCCTCGTGTACTAAGTTTTTTATCTTTTAGCTGCAGCATTCTAGTAAAAATGCTTGGTGTAACCATTAGCTTATATAATTCATCGTAACCAGAGATCCATACCATATTATTATAATCCTTATGGGCATTGATGGCAATTGGTATTTTAAAGCGAATGGTGTCTGTCGAGACTATTTCGTTCTTTTGCGTGTCAATTTTATTGACGTAGATGTTTTTACCATTGGCTGTTAGCAACTTGGAGCCTATTGCCAGAAAATTATTGTTTCCATAGTTCCTTTGATAGTTACTATAGTCGAGACCAGGATAATCGAAAAAATGTAGGTTCAATGATTTGATATAAGTATACCTGTAAGGAATAGTATTGTGTTTATAGTATCCTGTGCTATTTTTTTTGAATATTTCGCCATTCTCTATAATTCCAAAAACAGGACTCAAAAGCTTGTCTAGCTTTTTAAGATTGGCGAAGAAATGAAATCCATTGTTGTCAATTACAAAAAGATCGTCACCTGCCCGGGCAAGTATCTTTTGATCAGTGGTTACTTTAATAATGGCAATCGTTAATTTTGTTTGCGCTAAAATAGGATGGCTGATTTTTGTTGTTTTTCCATTTGGGCCAATCTTGATCAGGTAATTGGAGCCATTGCTGACCCACACATTTTGCGATCCATCTATTCCGATAGCTGTTTCGGCTCCCGGTTTTTCTGTTGGATAGTTAATGCGACGAACCCTCATCGAATCGGGGCTGATAATATAGGCATATTCAGGTTCGGCAGCCCATATATTACCTATATGGTCCTGCGCCCAAGATAAATGGGAAATATAATAGCTATTTGCATGAGGCGCCTTATCCTTAAAATAACTATATCGCAGTTTGTGGTTGCCATCAAATCGATAAAACTCTCCATCTCTGTTTGTTGAGTACCAAACAAATCTGTCCTTATCAATAAAAGCGGCACTGGTAATCAGATAAGAATTAGCTCCATTCTTGATCTCCACTTCTTTCAATACAAGTTCTTGTCCAAATAATTGGACTGAAAACAGTAAAAGGCATATTGATAATCGGGAAAACATAAGGACGCTTATTTACATCAATTAAATATAAAAAATAAAATATTACTGTTTTAGAAAGTTGTTCTTTCCCTTTAAAATTTGATTGAATATTAGGCACTTGCCAATACTTCCGGTTTTGCAGGATTAGGACGGTTATTTAACTAAAATAGAGTGCCTAAAATTTATAGGGAACCTATATGGGTAAGATAGGAATATAACAAGGTGTGTTGAAAAGCTTTATAGTTACACTTGAAAACATATCTGAACATTACAACCATTACATTTTGTGATGCGTATATGTGCTATACATAAAAATGGACAAATGTTTATCTGTTATGAAACTATAGTAATTATAGCATTCGGTTTTCATAAAAGTAAACACTTGTCCAATAGGCATTCGTAGGTAGGTAGTTGTAGGGTGTATTAAGATGTATTTAGTATTTAAATTAATTGCTTTTAAAAAAGATTTTTATTCGGTAAAAAGTCTTGTGAGCTTTTTGTCTATTATTTGCTTTCTAAGAATAAAGGAAAAAACAAACGAGCTCAAAAGGACAATTGGCAATAGATTGGTGTCAATCGGACATGGCGTAGGTTCATCATAATTAACTAAATATCCCCCAGGAATGTTACTTTCATTGGTACAGCTCGTATAAGGACTGAAATTGCTTACATTTATTGGACCGCATCCAATTGACCCATAATCTATTTTTTTAACATCAGAATCATAATAAACTAAAGGTACAGTGCTTTTAACGGTAGAATAGATAAAATCCCCACCAACTCTACAACCAACCTTGCCAAAACTGCAAATGGAAATTATACAGCTGGTTAAGACTAATGCAAATTTTTTCATGGAGTATTTGTAGATTGATAAAAATCTAATTCCTCCAAAGTTATTGCATATTCAATTTTTATAAATTGAGAAGTATTTATCGTTAGTGATTACGGTATAACTGGTAAATTTTTAAGATAAGTGGTTTGGATATTATGGTTTCAAATCATTTAAATCACTTGTCAATTAAAACAAGGGTTCATTCTCACCCAAATACTGTCGGATGAGTTTTAGGATATGCTCGCCATATTGAGTGGTTTTTCCTTCACCTACATTCTTGATTTTTGACAGTTGTGTCAACGTTTTGGGTAATTTTGCTGAAATATCAGCCAAGGCCTGATCTGAAATGACATGATAACTGAGTACTTTTTTAAGCTCAGCTGTTTGCTGTCGCCAGTCCATTAATTGGGCATAGAGTATTGGGTTTTCGATAGCGATTTCAGTAGCTGATGGTTTTTGTTTCCAACTGTCAATAAATTTATAGGTTGTTGCTGTTGTTCGGATTGCTTTGCTGATCTCACCAGTTTGTTTGATGTTTGGAAAAAGTTTGAATATTTCTGTCTTTGCTTCCAACAATTCCAATAGGAAGTTGAGCGTTGGAAAATAATCTGTATGGAAAGGTGCGCCTGTAGCCAATAGGTGTAGGTCAATCACCTTTTGATGCAGTTCAATCAGGTTTGGTAGAAAATAACCAGTAGCTTTTGTCAGTCGTACTTTAAGATGTTCCAGTGCAGAATGACTGCCTACTATCGTTTTGATTTCCTGTCTGATGAAACGTTCGCCAATTGGGAGCACCTTTGTTTCAAGGATCAATTGTGTTGCGCTTATCTTTTCGTTTAGGACAACTTCTAGTGGAAATAGTGTTAACAATACCATTTTTAGATGGGTAAAAGCTGCAGCAATTGACGAGAAATCAAAGCTTTCAACCAAGGTTTCTATTTCAATCGCTATTAACGAATCTTTGAGTGTATCCTGACCTGGGATTTGGGTCTGCGCTTTTTTCATAAAAGCTGATACCGATGGATCTGTAATGATATTCTTGGCATCTACTTTTTCCTTCAAAATTAATCCGTCTAGGCTTCTGCAACGGCTCAATGCCACATAAGTCTGTCCGTGGGCAAAGGCAGCACCAACATCTACTACAGCTTTGTCGAAGGTTAATCCTTGGCTCTTGTGGATGGTAATGGCCCAAGCCAGTCTGAGTGGAAATTGGGTAAAGGAGCCCGCGCTACTTTGAGTAACCTTTTGGCCGGTTTCAGAAAGTGCGAATTTGGTGTTTTCCCATATTTCTTGGTTGGCTTCGAAAGTCGACCCATCATCTAGAAAGGTCAGTCTAATGCTTTCTCCACTAATACTTTCAATTTTGGCGGTCCTACCGTTATAGAACTGTTTCTTTCCAGAACTGTCGTTTTTGATGAACATGACCATAGCTCCAGCCTTAAGTACAAGTTCTTCTTCAGTAGGGAAGGCTTCCTTTGGAAATTCGCCCGTAACCTTTGCCACAAAACGATGGGTTTCTCCCGGAAGTTGTTCCAATCTTTCTTCGTTGATTTTTTTAACCAGTGGATTATGCGTAGTTAGGGTAACGTGGTCAGTAAGTTCATCATTTCCAGGCTTCGGTTGGTAATGTTGGTTGAGTTTTTTGAGCAAATCTTCACTGATTGAGCCATTGCGGATATTGTTCAATATTTCGATAAAAGTAGGGTCATTCTGTCTATGTACCTTTGTGAGTTCGAAAACCAGTAGCGGATATTCCCTGAAAATTAGACTATCAAAGAAATAAGGACCTTTATAAAACTTAGCAAGCAAGTGCCAATCATTTTGGAAAACAGGAGGTAATTGGTAAAGGTCACCAATCATTAATAATTGTACACCACCGAATGGAATTGCATTTCCTTTTACAAACCTCAATACCCTGTCAATATAGTCCATCGTATCTGCCCTCACCATACTAATTTCGTCTATGATCAGCAAGTCAAGGCACTTGATGAGTTTTGATTTTTCCGGCCCAAAACTTTTCCCGGAGAATTCGGTAAAAGCATTTGCAGTAGGCGTTGGTAAGATAGGCCCGAACGGTACCTGGAAAAAAGAGTGGATGGTCACTCCACCTGCATTGATGGCTGCTACAGCTGTGGGCGCAACAACAGCAAGGTTTTTTTGGGTATTGGAGCGGATATAACGCAGAAAAGTGGTTTTCCCTGTTCCAGCCTTTCCCGTCATAAAGATAGGTTGATTGGTTTTTTCAATAAAGTCGATAATAAGCTTATGCAGCGGATCCAGAGTCATTAGAAGTTGGGTAGATGAAAATAATGTAATCGATATTTGGCTTTAGCGACCAGTAGAAAACAGTGTTGGATTTTGCAGGAATTCTGTAATTGCATTTTCAAGGGCAGTACCAATCCTGAAATCCATTCTTCTGTCGAGTGGGTGTTGGGCCGAGTTGTATTTTTCAATAAAGGTTCCGGTGCTGTTGTTGAATTTCAGGTAGCCTTCTTCGAAATAACGTTCCTCAATCTCGCCAGCTGAATCCATAGCGGTAAAGTTCAGCGGAGAGATCTGTATTGTCTCCTTATCAATCCATAGCCATTTGAATTTCTCCGAGATATCTGCGTCTTCAGGCAGGTCAATTCGTTTAACCTCAATGAGCTGCAGGTAAAAGTTTTCAAGAAAGAAGAGGCATTCGAATTTAGGCATGGATATTTGGTTTGTTCGGATTACTAAATTAAGCCAATTGTAACTGCCATGGAAATCTTCTTTTCCACATTATACATTGGTCTGTTTGGGTATATAATTATTGCTTCAGTTTATGATTCGATCAAAATGAATAGGTATAAAAAAAACTGAACAATAAGATATACAGATAGTTGAAAAATTTTAGTGTTTTTCAGGAAAAAATTATGCTTGAGGATGAAAAAGAGAGTTTGTAGCCATGTAACAAGAATGAGAACAAATTGAACATTGCTTTTTATGATAATAATTATATTTTTGGTTAAACATTTAATAAAAAGTTAATTCTCTCCATCATGAACGCTTCTCTCTCTCTCCAAATTGAAGATTTCTTTAATTTTCAAAAATGTAAGACATCAAGTCTCAGGTATCTTTTAACTGATTTCTTTCCTGAATGTCTATCCTTAAACAAGTTCAGCCACGGTATAGCTTGATATACTAATATTGGTATAGACTAATATTGTTTATAAAGTTGCCGAAAATTTTACTTGATCAAACCCTACAAATACAAACTGAATTTATACTAGGTTTTAGCAGAATGACCATCGTTAATCTGCGCTAACCAAGAATACTGAATTAAATTATCGCTATGAATACGACCTCACCAGCTGTTAACTGTACAGCACCCAATCCTTCAATGTTAAAGTTGTTGAAAAGACTGCCGTTGCAGTTATTAGCAACATTTATCCTTACGCTATTTACAATAACGAATGTGAATGCACAAACTCAATTTTGGAGTGATACTTTTGAAGATACCGGAGCACCAAGTGCTGGAACAACACGTACACCTTCTTTAGATCAAGGATGGGGAGCAACTCCATATGCTTATTATTTTATGAGAACGGATGGAACTAACCTTGCTTTACAAGCACCTTTCCCTGCTCTTGGTGATCCGTTTACAACCTACCAAAATTTTCAAGGAAGTAAATTTTGGGCAGGTGAAGATACCGATCGCGTGAGAACAGGAGCAAATGTTACTACCGATAAAATTCAGCAGATTGAATGGACAGGCATCAATATCAGTGGAAAAACTGGACTAAGCTTTAAAGGTTTGTTTGCTGCAAACTTAAATCAAGGCTGGCAAAACATAGTTTTCGGTCCTACCTACGATTTTTTAAGAGTAGAGTACAGTATCGATGGGGGGCCATGGACCAGAGTAGGCTCATTTGTTGGTGATGTATCAGCAACTAATGCAGGTTCTTTATGTGAGGATACAAATGATGATAAAATTGGAGATGGAACTATTAAACTTTCCAAAACTTTTCAAGAATTTACATGGCCGATTACCGGTACTGGAACAACGATGTCGCTTCGTTTTTTGGCAAGTGCAGATGCTGGTGCTACCCAAGAGTTTGCAATTGATAATTTTCGGCTTTTCGAAACAGCAGTCCCTGCTGCAGCTATTACGGGCAATCCGCCTAACCGTACGATCTGTGCTGCAGGTAGTACGACCTTTGGGGTTACGGCTACTAATGCTACCGGCTACCAGTGGCAGGTGAACAGCGGCAGCGGCTTCGTTGACATCACCAATGGCGGTGTCTACAGCAATGCGACCACTTCGACCTTGATGATCACAGGTGCTACCGGAGGGATGAACGGCTGGACCTACCGTTGCCGTGCGGTCAGCAGCGGGGGCAATGCGACCTCCAATGCTGCAACGCTTTCCGTTTCGGCGATCAGCACATCGAACTTTTCCCAGACGAACATTGCCTGCAAGGGCGGGTCTACGGGTTCTGCCACGGTTGTCCCCAGCGGCGGTATCGCCCCCTATACCTATTCATGGTCCCCTAGCGGGGGCACTGCGGCCACGGCCTCGGGCCTTGCTGCGGGCACCTATACGGTTACCGTTACCGACAACATCGGCTGTACGGCCACACGCAGTTTTACCATAAACGAACCTGCCACGGCACTTTCCGGCAGCATCACTGCCCAGACCAACAACAGCACCTTTGGCGGCTCTGCGGGTTCTGCCACGGTTACCCCGGCCGGTGGTACGCCTGGCTATACCTATTCATGGTCACCGGCTGGCGGTACGGCGGCCACGGCCTCTAACCTGACAGCAGGCACCTATGTGGTGACCATCACCGATGCCAATGGCTGCACGGCCACGGCCAGCGCTACCATCACCCAGCCTACGCTGGAGCTCTTCGCGCAGTCGCGGATCAACGTGAGCTGTTTCGGCGGCAACAACGGCAGTGCCACTGTTGGCATCAGCAGTGGTACGGGCCCCTATACCTATTCCTGGTCACCGAGTGGCGGTACTGCGGCCACGGCCACTGGGCTGTCTGCGGGCACCTATACCGTTACCGTTACCGGTAGCGGTGCCAGCGGCACGGCGACCCAGAGCTTTACCATTAGCCAGCCTGCAGCGGCACTTTCTGCTGCCAGTGGCGGCGGCAAGACCGACGTGAGCTGTTTTGGCGGAGGCAACGGTACGGCCACCGTTTCCCCTACGGGCGGTACCGGTCCCTACAGCTATTCATGGGCACCTAGCGGTGGCACCGCTGCCACGGCCACCGGCCTTGCGGCGGGCACCTATACGGTTACCGTTACCGATGCCAAGGGCTGCCAGACCACGCGCAGCTTTGCCATCGGCCAGCCCGCGGCTGCACTTTCGGCCGCTACGGGCGGTGGCAGTACCAATGTGAGCTGTTTTGGCGGGACCAACGGTACCGCTACCGTTTCCCCAACCGGCGGCACACCGGGCTATACCTATTCATGGTCCCCAAGTGGGGGCACTGCGGCCACGGCCACGGGCCTAGCGGCGGGCACCTACACGGTTACCGTCACCGATGCCAATGCCTGCCAGACCACGCGCAGCTTTACCATCGGCCAACCTGCGGCGGCGCTCAATGCGGCCGTGGGCGGGGGCAAGACCAACGTGAGCTGCAACGGGGGCAACAACGGCACGGCCACGGTCGCCCCAACGGGCGGTACGGGTCCCTATACCTATTCATGGTCGCCTTCTGGCGGTACCGCTGCCACGGCCACCGGCCTTGGGGTGGGGGTGTACACGGTTACCGTTACCGATGCCAACGGCTGCCAGGCGACCCGGAGCTTTACCATTACCCAGCCGAGTGCGTTGGGCGCAACCCGTAGCTGGACCAATATCGCCTGCTTTGGGGGCAGTACCGGTGCCGCCTCGGTGAACGTTACCGGTGGTACGGCCCCTTATACCTATTCCTGGTCGCCAAGTGGTGGCACGGCTGCCACGGCCACTGGCCTGACGGCGGGCACCTATACGGTTACCGTTACCGATGCCAACGGCTGCCAGCTTACCAGGAGCTATACCATTGTCGAGCCGGCCTCGGCACTATCGGCAGGCATCACCTCACAGACGAACAATACGACATACGGCGGTACTACCGGTTCGGCCACGGTTACCGCTACAGGTGGTACCCCGGGCTATACCTATTCATGGTCACCAAGTGGTGGCACGGCGGCCACGGCCAGTGGCCTAACGGCGGGCACCTATACGGTGACCGTTACCGATGCGAACGCATGTACCACTACCCAGAGCGTGACCATCACCCAGCCTACGCTGGTGGTATTCGCCCAGGGGCAGACCAACGTGGCCTGCAACGGCAGCGCCACGGGTTCGGCCACGGTGGGCATCACCGTGGGCACCGGTCCCTATACCTATTCATGGTCACCTAGCGGTGGCACGGCTGCCACGGCCACCGGCCTAGCGGCGGGCACCTATGTGGTGACCGTTACCGGCGCCAGCGGCACGGCCACCCAGAGCTTCACGATCACGCAGCCTGCGGCCCTAGTGGCCAGCCAGGGCACCGTCACCAACGTGAGCTGCAACGGGGGCAGCAACGGCTCTGCCAAGGTCGACGTTACCGGCGGCATGGGCGGCTATACCTATTCCTGGTCGCCAAGTGGCGGCACGGCTGCCACGGCCACCGGCCTAGCGGCCGGCACCTATGTGGTGACCGTTACCGATGCCAACGGCTGTACCACCACCCAGGGCTTTACCATCACCCAGCCTGCGGCCCTAGTGGCCAGCCAGGGCACCGTCACCAACGTGAGCTGCAACGGCGGCAGCAATGCCTCTGCCAAGGTCAACGTGACCGGCGGTACGGGCGGCTATACCTATTCATGGTCGCCTACGGGCGGTACGGCTGCCACGGCCAGTGGCCTGACGGCGGGCACCTATACGGTAACGGTGACCGATGCCAACGGCTGTACCACCACCCAGGGCTTTACCATTACCCAACCTGCGGCCCTAGTGGCCACTGCGGGCGCTGTCACCAACGTCAGCTGCAACGGCGGGACCAACGGCTCGGCCACGGTATCGGTTACCGGCGGGACGGGCGGCTATACCTATTCATGGTCGCCTTCTGGCGGTACCGGGGCCACGGCCAGCGGCCTAGCGGCCGGTACCTATACGGTCACGGTTACCGATGCCAACGGCTGTACCACGACCCAGGGCTTTACCATCACACAGCCTGCGGCCCTGGTGGCCATGGCCTCTGCCCAGACCAACATCGCCTGCAGCGGCAGCGCCACGGGCTCTGCCACGGTATCGGTTACCGGCGGGACGGGTGCCTATACCTATTCATGGTCGCCTTCTGGCGGTACCGGGGCCACGGCCACCGGCCTAACTGCGGGCACCTATGTGGTGACCGTTACCGATGCGAACGGCTGTACAGCGACACAGGGCTTTACCCTTACCCAACCGGCGGCCCTTGTGGCCAGCCAGGGCACCGTCACCAACGTGAGCTGCAACGGCGGCAGCAACGGCTCTGCCACGGTATCGGTTACCGGCGGAACGGGCGCCTATACCTATTCATGGTCGCCAAGCGGCGGCACCGCTGCCACGGCCACCGGCCTTGCGGCGGGCACCTATGTGGTCACCGTTACCGATGCCAACGGCTGTACCACCACCCAGGGCTTTACCATTACCCAGCCTGCGCCACTTGTGGCCAGCCAGGGCACCGTCACCAACGTATCGTGCAACGGGGGCAGCAATGCCTCTGCCAAGGTCAACGTGACCGGCGGTACGGGGGCATATACCTATTCATGGTCACCTAGCGGGGGCACTGCGGCCACGGCCAGTGGCCTAACGGCGGGCAGCTATGTAGTGACCGTTACCGATGCCAACGGCTGTACCACCACCCAGGGCTTCACGATCACACAGCCTGCGGCCCTTGTGGCCACTGCGGGCGCTGTCACCAACGTATCGTGCAACGGGGGCAGCAACGGCTCTGCCACGGTATCGGTTACCGGCGGGACGGGCGGCTATACCTATTCATGGTCACCTAGCGGCGGCACTGCGGCCACGGCCAGCGGCCTTTCGGCCGGTACCTATACGGTAACGGTGACCGATGCCAACGGCTGTACCACTACCCAGAACTTTACCATCACCCAGCCTGCGGCCCTTGTGGCCATGGCCTCTGCCCAGACCAACATCGCCTGCAACGGCAGCGCCACGGGCTCTGCCACGGTATCGGTTACCGGCGGCACGGCCCCCTATACCTATTCATGGTCGCCTTCTGGCGGTACCGGGGCCACGGCCACCGGCCTGTCTGCGGGCACCTATACGGTCACGGTGACCGATGCGAACGGCTGTACAGCGACACAGGGCTTTACCCTTACCCAACCGGCGGCCCTTGTGGCGACGGCCTCTGCCCAGACCAACGTATCGTGCAACGGCGGCAGCAACGGCTCTGCCACGGTATCGGTTACCGGCGGCACGGGCGGCTATACCTATTCATGGTCGCCTTCTGGCGGCACTGCGGCCACGGCCAGCGGCCTAGCGGCGGGCACCTATGTGGTGACCGTTACCGATGCCAACGGCTGTACCACCACCCAGGGCTTTACCATTACCCAGCCTGCGCCACTTGTGGCCAGCCAGGGCACCGTCACCAACGTGGGCTGCAACGGGGGCAGCAACGGTTCTGCCACGGTATCGGTTACCGGTGGAACGGGCGGCTATACCTATTCATGGTCGCCCAGCGGCGGCACCGCTGCCACGGCCACTGGCCTAACGGCAGGGACCTATACGGTAACGGTGACCGATGCCAACGGCTGTAGCACCACACAGGGCTTTACCCTTACCCAGCCAACTGCGGTGACCCTTGCCGGGGCTGCGCTTTCCGGGGGCAAGGTGGGCGTTGCCTACACCCAAACGGTGGCTGCAGGCGGGGCCAGCGGAAGCTATAGCTACAGCTCCGGTCCTCTTCCCGCAGGGCTTGTCCTTGCGGCCAACGGCACCCTGTCGGGCATACCGGCCACTGCGGGCAGTTTCGATATTTCCATCACCGCTACCGACAACACCTGTACCGGCATATCGGCGACATCGGTGTTCCATATCGATGTGGCCAAGGGCGACCAGACGATCGACCTTCGCCGCACCGGCCGACAGGACCTATGGCGATGCGCCGTTCGTGCTTGGCGCTACGGGCGGGGCCTCCGGCAGTGCGGTGGTCTATACCAGTTCAGGTCCGCTGGTGGCCACCGTCTCGGGGGCTACGGCGACCATCGTTGGCAGGGGCACCACGACCATCACGGCCAGCCAGGCCGGCAACGCCAACTACAACGCGGCGGTGGCGGTGGCCAGGGACCTGCACGTGAACACCAGGACGATAGCCGTTGTGGCCGAGGCCGGGACCAAGGTCTATGGCGATGCGGACCCGTTGTTGACCTATACCTATACCCCGGCCCTTGTGGGCGGTGACGCCTTCAGCGGCGGGCTTGCCAGGGCGCCCGGGTCCGGCGTGGGCAGCTATGCCATCGGGCAGGGCACCCTTGCCCTGGGCGGCAACTATACGCTGGCCTATACGGCGGCCGAGCTGACCATCACGCCAAGGCCGCTTACGGTAACGGCAGCGGCCAGGACCAGGGTGTTCGGCGATACGGACCCGTTGTTGGCCTATACCTTCGCGCCGGCCCTTGTGGGCGGTGACGCCTTCAGCGGGAAGCTGGCAAGGGCGGCCGGCGAGGACGTCGGCACCTATGCCATCGGACGGGGCACGCTGGACGCGGGCACGAACTACCAGCTGGCCTATGTGGGCGCCGAGTTCACCATCACGCCGCTGGCGGTGGCCGTCAGTGCCGTTGCCAGGACCAAGACCTATGGCGGTGCCGATCCGGCACTCACCTATACGGTCTCCCCGGCGCTGATCGGGACGGACTTCTTCACCGGGAACCTGTCGAGGGCACCTGGTGAGGGCGTGGGCAGCTATGCCATCGGCAGGGGCACCCTTTCACTGAACAACAACTACATACTGAACTATAGCGGGGCGGACCTTGTCATCGGCAGGGCCCAGCTCCGGATTACCGCCCAGGACAGGGAAAGGTTTGCCGGCACGGCCAACCCTGCGTTTACGGTGGCCTACAGCGGCTTTGTGAACGGGGAGACCGTATCGGTACTGTCGGTGCCGGCCACGGCCACCACCACGGCCACCACGGCCAGTCCGGTGGGCACCTATGCGATCGTCCCATCTGGGGCGGTGGCGGCCAACTATGCCCCGGTGTACGTGAACGGTACACTGACGGTAAGGGCGGGGGCACCTTCGGACATCGTGCTGACGGCGGCCGGACTCTATGAGAACAGGCCGGTGGGCACACCGGCAGGCACGCTCTCGGTGCCGGGGGGCATTACGGGGAACACCACCTATGCCCTTGTACAGGGGGCGGGCGATACGGACAACGGGCTGTTCGCCATCAGCGGCGAGGGCCTTGTGGCCACGGCGGTCCTCGACTTCGAGGCCAGGCCGGTGTACGCGGTCAGGGTGCGGGCCACCAACCAGCTGGGCTTCAGCCTGGAGAAGGCCCTCACCATCACCATCGGTGACGTGAACGAGGCGCCGACACTGGACGCCGTGGCCGACCAGGCCATCTGTTCGTCCACCGCGGTACGCACGGTACCGCTGTCGGGCATCAGTGCCGGACCCGAGGCCGGCCAGACGGCCACCGTCTCGGTGTCCAGCGGCAACGCAGCGCTGTTCCAGGACCTTTCGGTATCCCCTGGCGGGATCAGCTACCAGCCAAGGGCAGGTGCGGTGGGCACGGCGACCGTCACCGTGACGGTGAGGGACAACGGCGGGGTGGCCAACGGAGGTACCGATACCTATTCAAGGACCTTCACCATCACCGTCAACGCGCTTCCTACGGTTGCCATCGCCTCTGACAAGGGGACTATGGTTGACAGGGGGGAGCAGGTGGTACTGACCGCCAGCGGTGGCACCAGCTACGTATGGGCCACGGCCAGCGGCATCGTCTCGGGGCAGAACACGGCCCAGCTGACCATCAGGCCTGTCCAGAACACCACCTATACGGTTACCGCGACCAATGCGGGCGGCTGCAGCAGCACGGCCACGATCGCCATCACGGTCACCGACCAGGCGGTACAGGTGAAGGCGACCAACATCATGTCGCCCAACGGCGACGGGGTGAACGACAGGTGGGTCGTGGAGAACCTGGAGCTGTACCCGAACAACCTGGTGAAGGTGTTCGACCGCGGTGGCCGGGTGGTCTACGAGAAGAAGGGCTACGACAACAGCTGGGACGCGACCCTCAGGGGGCTTCCGCTGGGCGAGGGCACCTACTACTACATCATCGACTACAACGGTGACGGCAAGACGGTGAAGAAGGGCTTCATCACCATACTGAACAAGAACTAACCAACAACGGACAAGAAAAAGGAACGACATGGACAACAAGAGATATATGAGGCTGGCGGCGGTGGTGCTGCTGGCGGCCCTTGGCCAGGGGGCCATGGCACAGCTGAACCCGCTGGGCTCCCAGTACTACAACAACCAGTACATCGTCAACCCGGCCTTTGCCGGGGAGGGCCGTGGGCTGAAGGTGAACGCTGCCTACCGCAAGCTGTGGAGCGGGATACCGGGCTCGCCGCTGACCCAGAACGTGACGGTGGACTACGGGCTGGGCAAGGTGGGCCTTGGGCTGAACGTGAACAACGAGAGCTCCGGGCTGCTCCGGCAGACCCGTGCGGTGGCCAGCTATGCCTACCACCTTCCGCTGGACAGCGGGCGCAACCACCTGAGCTTCGGGCTCTCGCTGGGGATGATGAGCCAGCGGGTACAGGAGCAGGAGTACTCGGGCAATCCCGGCGACATCGCCGTTGGGGAGTACAACGGGCAGCGGACCTACCTCGACGGGGACTTCGGTGCGGCCTTCGTATCGGGGGGGCTGACCGTACAGGCCTCGATCCCAACCTGAAGAGCTTCTTCAAGAAGGACGTGGTGAAGCTGGCCGACATCGTGACCTTCTTCACCGCGGTGGGCTACGCCTTCCAGCTGGGGGACGGCATGGAGCTGGAGCCCAAGGTGGCCTACAGGGGGGTGAGGAACTTCGACAACATGGTGGACGTCGGCACACAGCTGTCCCTCTCCCAGAAGCGCTTCATGCTCATGGGCATGTACCACAGCAACCAGAGCGCCACCTTCGGGCTGGGCATGGACATCGCCAGAAGGTACCTGGTGTCGGGCATGTACACCACACAGACCTCAAAGCTCAGCGGATACACCAACGGCAGCTTCGAACTCAACCTCAGGGTTAACCTATCAAAATAAAAGAAAGAAATCAGAATAACATACGTAAAGGCAGCCCAAGAGGCTGCCTTTCTGGTAGGAAACGGTACCGAGAGTGACCCAATAAGAACTATTTCTCCTGCATTATCCTAATAATAATCTGCAACAAACAGCTTAGAAAGGTGTCTTGTAATTAACCGTTATTACTAGCCACCATTTTTATGAGAAATACCATTGCCTTTAAGCTCATTTATTTTTCTGTTTTTATCTTAAGCTCATTTTGCCTAAAGGCACAAACTAAAGACCAAACCCAACAATTTGCTATCCTTTGTAAAACATGGGGGTTGTTAAAGTATTATCATCCAGGGGTGGCAACAGGTAAACAAGATTGGGATTCTGTATTGGTTACCGCTTTAGCTCGTTTATCGAAGTCAAGTAACCAGCAGCAACTCAATAAAGAAGTGCAGCAAATGATGGTTATTGCTGGCGAAAATACAGCAAAAGCCTATTCTCCATTGGCAAAAGAAAATATCAATGTGCGCAATCTTGACCATAATTGGTTGAAGGATAATATGTTAACCTTAGCACATCAAAAGGCCTTGACTTTCATCACTGAACATCCATACAGTGGGTTAAACTATTATGCACAGCCCAATCCGCAAAATGATAGCACTGTGTATACGCCAAATGAAAAGCCCTATCCTGAAATGTTATTACCGAATGTCAATTATAGGTTGTTGAGCCTATTTAGGTTTTGGAATGTAATCAATTACTTTTATCCTTATAAATATACCATAGGTAAACCTTGGGGCAAGGTATTGGAAGAAATGATCCCAGAAATGATCAAAGCAAACGATACGCTTTCTTATCACAAATCGCTGGCCAAGATGGCTGCTTCCATCAACGATTCGCATGGTGGACTATGGCCACAGGTATTTGATACAATTACAGGTAAATATAGTCCTTCATTTGATTTTCGGATCATTGATAAGGTGGCTATTGTTACTAGAATAGACAGTGCAGATCGATTATCAAAGCTGAGAATGGGTAGTGTTATTGAAAAGATAGATGGGATTGAACTCTATCAAAAAATGCAAGCCTATTGGGATTATATTCCGGCATCAAACAATGGAGGTAAGACCAAAAGCCTACATTATATTCTATTAAACAGCAACAAGCAAACTGCGATGCTTTCTGGCTATCATCCAGATGGGGAAAGATTTGAACTTATCGTTGACCTGAAAAAACGCGACTTGTTAAAAGGTTATCATAATTTTTTTGGAATGGAAAGCCCGATCACCTATAAAATGCTAGCAGATAGTGTAGGTTATGTGTTCTTTAGCAATATCAATCGTAAAAATTTAGACAGCATTATGTTGTCTTTAATGCAGACCAAGGCCATTATTTTCGATATGAGGAACTATCCCGCAAATGGGAGTGGTACCTATCTTGTGCCTGAGTATCTACTCAAAGCACCTCAATACTATAGCCGCTTGACACGTCCTGATTTCAGTTTGCCAGGAACATTTATATATGAGGTGGCAAATAAAGAAACAGCTTATGCACAAGTAGGAAAGCATAACCCAAATCCTTATAAAGGTAAAATCATTTTATTGGTAGACAATAGAACACAGAGTGCTGCTGAATGGGCCTGCATGACCTTAAAAACAGCAGATAATGTTACCGTTATCGGTGATCAAACTGCTGGAGCAGATGGTAATGTAACCCGTACCATTTTACCTGGAGGTTATCGGATTAATTTTTCAGGACTGGGCATCTACTATCCAAATGGAACAGAAACACAGCGGATTGGAATTAAAGTAGATGTTCCTGTTACTTATACAGTTTTAGACATCGTTAACCAACAGGATCCTTGTTAAAAAAGGCATTGGAATTTATTAAGTTAAAGAACTAAACAATTTTAAGGTATAGCGAATAGGGGTTGAAAAAATTTGTTGCACCATCTAAATTTATGTAATGATATAAGCTATATTTTTTATTAAATTTAAGTTACTAAACTTAAAAACATGAAAATTGTAAAACTAATTCTTTGTGCCCTTTTTGGGCTAATGTTTATCAATGCGGGCCTTGATAAATTTTTGCACTATATGCCCATGCCCAAAGACCCTATGTCGGCAGAGATGATAAAGGCAGGCGAAGCATTCGGAACGATTAAATGGCTGATGCCTTTAGTAGGTTTCATCGAAATTTTGGGAGGACTGCTTTTCATTTTTCCTAAAACTAGGGCTTTGGGTGCTATTGTGATCTTGCCAGTAATGGTGGGTATTGTAATCCATAATGTGGTGTACATGCCATCAGGCTTATCGATTGCGGGTGTAATGTTATTGATCAACCTTTGGATGATCGGAGACAATTGGAAAAAGTACCAGGCAATGGTATCCTAACAAAAAAAAGCAGTCTGAAGAGGCTGCTTTTTTATTTGCATTTAAGTTAAACTTTGGCAAAACCTTAAAGTATTTCCATCTTGGTCAGTTACATAAAATTCGCGTGTGCCCCAAGTTTGGTCAGTTGGCCCTTGATGAACTGGAGAGTCTTTTTTATCGGTAATGTCCAAACCTCGTTGGATGTACTGCTGAAAAAGTGAATCTACTTGGTCAACCCAAATATTGGCCACGGATCCGAAAAGATAATCTCCTTCTAAAACAGTCAGTTGTAATTCGATGTTATCATTGATCAAATCAATTACCCAGTCATTCATTGATGCTTCTTCTGGGTATTTCAACTTAAAATCGAGAATCACTGTATAAAAAGCAATCGCTTTCGGCATATCCAGACATTTAAAAACGGGTACAATCCTCATGTTTTAAAGTTATGGATTTAGCTGATGGAAAAGAAAGTTAATTTCTCTAGAGGATCAAACCATCTCATTGTTTGGTTAGGGAAGTGGCATGTCCACCGTTTTCATATACTGTTAGTAACATTTTGCCTTGCTGTTCTTCAAATACAAAACTGATATTGTCTGGTTTTTCTACCATGGCAAAACTGTTGTTCCCGATAGGATAAAGGTTATACCTTTTTGATGTTCCAGCTTGCTTAAAATAGAGTTGCTCTTTTTCTAAACCAATACCAAGTCCGTTTTTTCTATTAGATAGGTAGTTGCCTACATATTTTTCCTGTTCGATATTATTTAAAGAGACAATATGCTTCATGATTGGCCAATTGTAGGTTTCGGCAATACTGCGTATCACTTCTATAGCCAACCATTCGCCAGCATTCGAATTGGTCAAAACAATGGCACCATGTCCAGTTTCGGTTAATCCGAACAATACACCGGTATATCCAGCAGTATTGCCCGAGTGCCAAAAACCCAATACTTTGCTGGCCCCTTTGAGGTGAAAGCCCAATCCCATGGCATTGAATTGAGGTTTAAGCATCAATTGTACCAATGTTGTACTTAAAAAGTTAGTGTTTTTACCTTGTTTGATTTTTTGGATCTTCGATCACCAGCTTGGCCAGATCAGAAGGAGTTGTCCAAGGTCCTGCCGCTCCTTGTTCTGGATAAACATTGTTTTTGCGTTTAGGATCGATCTTTCCATTGTCTTCGTGTCCACGGGCAATGGTAAAGGTTAATGATGAATCAGGATAATTAGCATAGGTGGTATGCAACATGCCCAAAGGTTTGAAAATCATCTTGTCGGTATAATCGGCAAAAGAAATACCGCTCAGATCTTCGATCAATTGTTGGATAATGAGATAACCTGCTCCAGAATAATGTTCTGCGCTTCCAGGTATTGCTGCAACAACAATTTTCTTTCTGTTGTTGGCAGGACTTTGTGCATTTAGAATCTGGACGAGTGAAGGGAGGGTAGTATTTGGATAATAACCCTCAAAACCATAACCGTCCATCAATCCCGCAGTATGCGAAAGCAGCATCCTTAAAGTTATCTTTTTTTGTGCCGTAAAGTTGTTCTCTGGGATTTTCCAACTCACCAACTTTTGATTGACATCGTCATCCAAGCCAATTTTTTGATCTTGTACCAACTGCAGGGCGGCAATAGCAGTAATGACCTTGCCTATTGAGGCACACTGGAAGAGGGTAGTGGTATCTACCAGCTGAGTAGGCGCCGATGCATCGTTGATGCCATAACCTTTTGCCCAGGCCAGTTCACCTTTATCAATCACGGCAATGCTCAAGCCATTTACTTTTCTGGCCTGCATGCGTTTTAAAATAGGTTGGCCATTAATTTTATTCGCCCCATTTTTAAGCAATTGGGGGTCTAAGTTGTTTTCTACATTTTGGATTTGTAGTGATTTTGGATTTTGGGCAGCGGCAGAAAAAGTCAAAGCCAAGCAGGTCCCAATCGTTAAAAGCAATTTAGGGTACATCGTTTTTTTTTGTGCAAAAATTCATATTTGTGGCTAGTTTGTCTAATCAAGGATTGCTCAAATCTAGATATGAGTTAGATTTCCTGCATTTTTTGTAGGTATTGCGATGGGGTGATGCCCACCATCTGTTTAAATGTCCGTTGAAAAGTAGCCTGAGAGTTAAAACCACAATCGGCGGCAATACCATTAAGGGTATAGTTTAAGTTTTTTCCCTCTTTTAGTTTTTGCTTCACGGCTTCGATCCTGTAATGGTTTACAAATTCGTTAAAACTTTTATGGTAATGTTGGTTCAGTACCGCCGAAATTGTTTTTTGGGCAAGTCCGGTATGGTCCATCACCATGGCCAGGTCAATATTGGGCTTAAGGTAAAGTTGGTCGATTTCCATCGCTTTGGTCAATAGGTTGATGGTTGTATCTACAGTTGATGGCTCAAGTGTACGGAGGCTTTGCCTATTTCTATTGAACCTCAAAAGCTGATAACTGAGGATTCCTATGGCATAAATCAACATTGATAAGGGAATATACACAGGGAACCACCCCATCGCATTGATCAATTGATCACTGAACTGCGGAATACTGTAGGGAACAAGGAAAACAAACCATACCAATTGGAAGCATATAAAACAGAACAGCACTTTTTTGACATGGAGAAGTAATGGGTTTTTGGGTTCTTTCTTTTGGGCATTGGATAAGATCCGATAACAAAGCCATAGATAAGTACTCAGGGATAACCAGCGTAAGATATCAACGTAGATGTTATAGTGGTCTATCAACCCAAACAACGCACCTTGTTGCTGAAAAAAGCCAAGGTAAAACCCAGTTGCCAAAGCATAAGGGAAAAGATCAAATAGGATAGGTAGAAAATGTATCCATTCTCTTTTGTTAAGATAGGTGCCACTAGCGCATGCCCGAATATACAACCATAACAAGGGACCGATAGGCATAAAAACCACCAAGGGGAATACATTGCCAATGCGCTGCCAAAATGGGGAAAGTTGTTGTGGTAGAAAGTAGGCATTTAAATTGGCTAAGGCAATCAAAAAGACAAGCCCACTTAAATATCTTAAGGCTTTGAACTGCTTTGCAGCATTTAGCAATAAGCAAACAATGATCAGTCCTTGGATGGCACCAATCAAAATCAATGATAACAGAAAAACAATCCCCGTGCTCATGTATCAAAAGTAAAGATTTAGGTGAAAAAAAATGCTTTTATTGTTCAATACTTAAGCATTGATGCCCATAGCATACAGGATGATATTTACCCCAAATTTGGTGTTGTCTTCGGCCAAAAAACGTTTGTTCTTGAAATCATAGTCCCACTCACAACCATAATCTTTATTGCTGTACAATACCCCAATCCTCCCGTTAATGGTAATAGCTTTTAGGTAATCGTGAATCAGGTCGTCGCCCCAACCATTCAGTTCGAAAGAAGTAGGAGGAGGTCCCTTTTCAAATTTAAAAAAGGAATTATAGATGGGATGGGTATTGGCAATTTTCTTCAATGCCTGTGCCCCAAACAGGTTGCCCATCTGCGTCTCGAAAGATTTGGCAAACAAGCCATCAATATCATGGTTGCAATCGTCTACAAATACAAATCCACCATTGTTTACATATTGTTTAAAGTTATGTGCTTCTTGCTGGGTAAACTGTACCAGTTTATGCCCACTTAAATAACAGAATGGATAGCTGAACAGGTCATTGCTGCTCAAGTCTACAATTTTTTCTACCGGATCCAGAGGGATGGTGGTATATTCCAATAAAGAGTTGAGCAGGTTGGAAGGCATACGTTGGTCGGTATCCCAATCTCCAGAATTATACTTTAACCTCGCAAAAGTAAACTTAGCGCTTTGCATTGTTCTAAATTAGCTCCATTTTTTAATAATCAAGATTTTTAGCCAAGATAACTTGTAAATTTTTTGATATTGTTTTGTTGAGAACAAAAAATTGGGGCAATATGTTCTATATTGAAGCACAATATCGTAACACCTAAAAAAATAAAGTTTTGGAGCGCCCAGAAAGTAACCTGAAAATATTGATCGAGAAGATCTCCCTGTTAAAAAACGAAATCCAGAAAGTAATTGTAGGTCAAGATGTCATTATTGAAGAGATGCTGATCGCTTTAATGGCTGGTGGCCATTGTTTATTGGAAGGTGTACCCGGTTTGGCCAAAACCTTAATGGTAAGGACCATGTCGCAGGCCCTAGACCTATCTTTTAGAAGGATACAGTTTACGCCCGACCTAATGCCAACAGATATTGTAGGAACAGAGATTTTAGAAGAAGACCACGCTACTGGTAAACGCTTTTTTAAGTTTAACAAAGGACCTTTATTTGCCAATATCATTTTGGCCGATGAGATCAACCGTACGCCGCCAAAAACGCAATCGGCGCTTTTAGAGGCCATGCAGGAATTTGAGGTTACCTACGGCGGGCAGACCTATCCATTAGACCGTCCGTTTTTTATCTTGGCCACACAAAATCCGATTGAGCAAGCTGGTACTTATCCTTTGCCCGAAGCACAATTGGACCGTTTTTTATTGTACATCAAAATAGGTTATCCAACAGCAGCCGAAGAAACCAGGATATTGAGCAGTACCACAGGTACACAAAAAAATAAAGTCAATCCTATTATTGGAGCCGAAGAGATCAAACAATTACAGGCTTTGACCAGAGAGGTAAGCATCAGCGATGATCTGGTGGCTTATGTAAGCGAATTTATCCGTGCTACCCGTCCAGATACCACCACAGTAGCATTTGTGAAAGAGTGGGTACGTTGGGGAGCAGGTCCAAGGGCAGGGCAGGCTTTGATCTTAACGGCCAAGGCCAGGGCATTGTTCCATGGCAGATATGCCGTAGTAATGGAAGATTTACAGGTTATGGCATATCCTGTATTGCGTCATAGGGTTCTGATGAACTTTAAGGCAGAAGCCGAAAACATTTCGGCCGATCAGGTAACCACCGAACTGATTAAAACAATTGCTAGACCAAAAGTTAACATTTAATGAGCAGACTGCTTGATCCCAAAATATTGGTGGCCATCAAAGACCTCAATTTGGCGGCAAAGGCCACCATTGATGGTTTCATGAGCGGTATCAATAAAAGTACGGTAAAGGGACAAGGTTTAGAGTTTAGCCAATATAGAAGTTACCAGCCTGGAGACGACCTCCGTTCGTTAGACTGGAAGATGTTTGCCCGATCAGATCGTTATTATATCCGCGAATCGGAAATAGAAACCAACATTGCCGTCCGTTTTTTGGTAGATGCCAGTGCCTCTATGAACCATATCGATGGTGAAATGACCAAAATTGAATATGCGAGATACCTCGTCGCTTCATTGGCATATCTGGCCAATTTGCAGGGTGATGCCATTGGGCTGTATGTATTTAAAGATGCAGGCATTTATACCATGGCTGCCAAGCAGGATTTCCAGCATTTGACCAGGTTGTTCTACCAATTAGAGCAGATCAAACCTGAAGGTACTTTCACCAAACCCATCCATTACAAAGAGATTTTTGCAGGTACACAAAAAAGAGAGTTGCTTGTTTTTGTAACCGATTTTTATCAGACCCATAACGAAATCTTTAACCTGTTGGATACTTTAAATACCTTACGACATGAAATTGTGGTTTTTCATGTACTGGCCAGAAATGAGCAGGAGCTCGATTTTAAAGGATATACAACTTTTGAAGATCTGGAAACTGGCGAAACCATACAGCTAGACCAGACCAAGGCAAGGGCAGCCTATCAAGAAAAGCTGGCGCTTTATCTAGAAGAAACCAGGATGCAATTGCTAGAATCGGAAAATCTATTACCAGACCATCTCTACCGACCAATCGTTAGACCAGGCCCTGCGCGATTTTTTAAAACAACGTAACAAACTTAGAATTTAGGCTGTGCAGTTGTTATATCCCATAGGTTTGTTTGCACTTGCAGGATTGATTATTCCTGTAATTGTCCACCTGTGGAATGTAAAGAGAGGTAAAACCCTAAAAATTGGGAGTATTTCATTATTGGGCGAAAGTGCCAAGGCAAGTTCTAAAAGTTGGCACATTAAAGATTGGCTATTGTTTATTTTACGTTGCCTGTTGTTAATTTTGATTGCCATTTTATTGTCGCAGCCCTATTTTAAAAAGGTAGATGGATCAAAAAAACAGCAGGGATGGGTTTTGCTTGAAAAAGTTCAGCTCAAACAGATTTACCATGCCCAAAAACAGACCATTGATTCGTTAATGAACTTAGGTTTTGAACTACATGGCTTTAACCTTGGTTTTCCATTAATTAGCCTTAAAGATACGGTAGCTTCGGTTGAAGAACAACAACTCAGTTATACTGCTCTGTTTAAACAACTGAATAGCCAATTGCCCGCCCATTTTCCCGTTTATCTTTTTGCCGATCAACAACTGCGGCATTTCGATGGTGCTTTGCCTTCCATCGCTTTTGACCTGAAATGGAAAACACCTGTTTCGACAGATACTTTAAAACGTTGGACAAGTCAATTTGCTGGTAAAAATTATCAAGCAGAATCAAGCCCATCCCTAACAAGTTATACGGCCATAGCAGATGGAACAAATATACCACAGATTGAAGTATTGATCTATCATCCAAACGGCACGGATAGAAAATATGTAGAAGCCGCCATAAATGCCATTGCCGATTTTACCAAAAGAAAAATAGTGATCAAAACCTGGGATGGTGAAGCTGATCTTAAGGCAGATGTTGGGTTTTGGCTTTCAGACCAAACAATAGGCCAAAAACACCTCATTAAATTGAAAAACGGTGCCAATCTATTTGCTTATGCCAAAGGTAAAACCAGAACTACAATCACCACAATCAATTTAAGCACCACGGCATGGGGTAATTATACTAATGTTGATGTATATCAAAGTATAATTCCAATACAACCAAGTGGAGAAGTGATTTGGAGCGATGGCTTTGGTCGCCCGATTTTAAGTAAAACACCAAACGAAAATTATCAGGAATATCGTTTCTATAGTAGATTTAATGCACAATGGACAGATTTAGTATGGAGTGAGCAATTTGTGAAAGCATTGATGCCGATGGTATATGCCCATCAAGAAGCAATAGATTTTGGTTTTGAAGACCATCCTTCAGACCAACGAGAATTGGCACAAGCGCAAAATCAATTGATACAGCTTCAATCATCATCTGTAGTGGCAAAAAGCAGTTCGACAACATCACTTGATCAGTTGTTTTGGATGTTGGCCTTTTTGGTTTTGATCATAGAACGGATTTTATCATTCAGAAAGCAAACAAAATTGGACCATGTTAAAAGCTGAAGGAGAAAAATGGATACAACAATTGCGGATAAAGTGGATTTCACTTTATTGGTTGCAGGCTACGTTGTTAAATCTGGCCATCTCTATGTTACTGACCGTTAGTGCAGTACGTTTTTTCGCTTTTTCTACTTGGATCCTGCTGCCCCTTGTTTTATTGGTAGGCGCAGTGCAGTTATGGCTCAAACCGATTTGGAAGATCAGCACATTGGCCATTTCTCGTTACCTTGATGCCAAATACCCAGTGCTGGAAGAAAGTACCACCTTGTTCTTGAGGCCCCAAACAGAAATGAGCTTGCTAGAACATCTGCAGCTTGAAAAGATAGGTCAACATTTGCCCATTGCCAACAGTTTAAACCCAATTTTGAAAAAGGTTGGGCTTAGTCTAGTCCTGTTGTTAGGCAGTATTGGTTTTAGTTTTTTGATTCATCAGCTACCTTCTTCACTTCGTGGCGATTCTTTAAGTACAAAAACGAGCAATGCTGCAGTAGTCAAAGAACAGTTCCCAGCCCAGCTCGAATCTTTTAAAGTAACCATTACACCGCCTGCTTATACCAAAAACAACCAACGTACACAAAAGCAATTGCTATTGCGGGTAGAAGCCAATGCAAAAGTAGATTGGCGATTTAAAACAAATAGCAGCCTCAAAAGCTTTAAAATAATTTTCAACGATAAAGAAATTGATCAGCTGAAACCCTTGGCTGCTGATTCTACCGAATGGGGTTTCTCCAAAACGATCAACCAAGCTGGGTTTTATCAACTGGTGTTAGATGGACAGAAATCTGATCTTTACCAAGTAGAGGTTATTCCAGACCTGCCTGTACAGATCAAAGATGATCCAACCTAAACAACGTACCGTTATAGATATCGGGCAGCCCCAAAAAGTAAACCTAAATGTTAACCTAATTGATGATTATGGGATAAAAGACGCCTTTATTTCGTTAACCATGGCCAGTGGTAAAGGTGAGGGCGTAAGTTTTACAGAAAAGAAATTGCCGTTCAATGCCAGTTTTAACAATCAAAAAGAAATCAAACTCCATCAACTGTTGGAACTCAAAGCTTTGGGTATGAAACCTGGAGATGAACTTTACTTTTTTATACAGGCCACGGATAACCATGGGCAGGTGAGTAGATCCGATGTTTATTTTGTGTCTATCGTAGATCCAGCAGAGCTGATGAGTATGGCTGGAATGACGAATGGTGTGGATCTGGTGCCAGAATATTTTAGAAGTCAACGCCAGATCATTATCGATACCGAAAAACTGTTGAAAGAACAGGAAGGTCTATCGACAGAAGAATTTAAGAATAGAAGTAATGCATTGGGTATCGACCAAAAATTGTTGCGTTTAAGATATGGGAAATTTTTGGGTGAAGAGGCCGAGACTGAAATTGGTGGAGACCACGACCATGATGATGACCATGATAAAGGCGAACCTGAGGCAAAATTTGGAGATGTACAGGCCATCATGGACAGATATGCACACAAACATGACATTGCCGAAGATGCTACTTTCTTTGAACCAGAATTGAAGGCCCAATTAAAAACGGTATTGACTGAAATGTGGAAGTCGGAGCTGCAATTAAGGACCTACAAGCCACAGGCAGCCCTGCCATTTGAATATAAGGCATTGCGCTTGCTCAAAGACCTCCAACAAAAATCAAGGGCCTATGTGGCAAAAACAACTGTTAAAACAACGACTTTGAAACCCAAGAAGCGTTTGTCTGGCGAGTTGGATAAAATTTTGTCGCCGCTACAAATAACAGCTTTTGAAAAGAAAGACCAAACTACTGAGCACTTGAAGATTTTACTTTCCTTATTGGAAAATAGAAAAACCGGAAAGTCTTTTGATGCAGCAGACCGTCAATTGTTGCATGAAGCAGAAGGCCAACTGATTGGTGCTGCAGCCGGGCAGCCGGGCATCTATCTTGTGGCTTTAAAAAGTTTGAGAAAGATCAGCATGACCGATAAGGTCAATCTGGAAGACATTGAATTGGTACAACAAGCAGTTCAAAGAATAATTGGCCAACAAACCGTAAAACCACAGACCCGAAATGTTGGACCAGCCAACAGTTTATCCAAAAACTATTTCAATTACCTTAAAAAGCACAACAGATAGCTATGGAATTTAAATATACTCTACTTCTGGTCTGCTTCATTTTTGTGCTATTTCTTATCTACAAAGAAGTGAAAAGGGTAAATAAGGCACGCTTGCTTTGGCGTATCATTGCAAGTGTCGTAATGGTGGGAGCCTTTGCTGCGCTTGTTCTTCCAGTTACCTATACCGTGAAAAAGGTGGAGACCGCCAATGCATTGAACTTGATTACAGTTGGGGCCACTAAAGAAAACATCTCAATGATCAAAGGCAAAAGCTATACTTTGGATTCTGCAGTGATGAATGCACACCCAAATAGCAAGATCAATTACCTGCCCGATTTATCATATCATCTGCAATTACATCCAGAAATCAACAATATCCATGTTTATGGCTATGGGTTAGAAAATGAGGAATTGAAAAAATTAGGTAACCATGTGCTTACTTTTGATTCAGTTGCAACACCATCTGGTGTAATTGCTGGCAATTGGCAACCCGAACTCAAAGCTACGGTACCTTTGATTGTTCAAGGCCATTACCATAATGAAAATGACCAACCTATAAAACTGTTGCTTTTTGGTCTAGGAAAAAACTTGGATTCGTTAACTGTCAAAGCTAAAACCCGTGCTGATTTTTCTTTTAAAACCATTCCTAAACAAATTGGAAAGGCAGTTTATTACTTAACTGCTTTACAGGGAAAAGATACATTGAGCAAAGAACCTGTTCCATTTATGGTAACAAAAAAAGAAGAGATGAACTTATTGGTTTTGGCCTCTTTTCCAGATTTTGAGTACAAATTCCTGAAAAAATGGTTGTACGAAAACCAATATTCAGTTGCCCTGAGAAGCAGGATCAGTAAGAATAAGTACAGCATAGATTTTCTGAACAGGAAAGAAATCAATTTAGAACGGATCGATCAAGCTACATTAAAAAATATAGATGTACTCATCGCTGATGAGGAAGAACTGAAAGCACTAACTGCTACAGAAAGCGCTGCAATTGATCAGCAGAGTGGAACTGGGATGGGATTAATGATCAGGTTGATTGATCCGAAACAAAGCAACCCATTCAAAAGCTTCGATCGATATGAAATTCCGGCTACATCAGAAAAACCAGTGCCTTTTAAATTAATTGGAGAAAACGCCAATTTAAATACATTACCTTTTGCACAGACTTTATTTTTAAAAACAGCTACAAATGACCAAACTTTAGTAGTAGATGCCAAAGGGAGGACAGTAGTAAGTACACAACTTAGGGGAATGGGTCAGATATTAGGTTCTACTGTTTCTGCTACCTATCAATGGCAACTTGCCGGAAAAAACACAGATTATACAACCTTTTGGACAACTTTATTAAACAAGGCCTCAAAACCTGTGGTAGTTGAACAAACGATCCAACTGGTACCCCGATTGACTACCGTTAATCAGAGAAATAGGCTGATCTTAAATACAACAACTGATAAAGCACCTTCAATTGAGCTTAAGAATCTGAGGTTGAGTCCCCGACAAAATATGGAGTTACCTTTTGAATGGGATGTTATCTTTTGGCCAAACCAAACAGGTTGGAACCAATTCAACATCAACCAAAAAACATCAACTTTTTATGTTTACCAAAAGTCTGATTGGCAAAATCTTCAAAATGCCGAAAAACTAAAAAATAACCTTCAATTTGTAGCGAAGCAACAGAAAAAAAAGACAGCACTCGTACAAAACAACAGTTTGGTGAAAAAAGAGATTTCCAAATGGTGGTTTTTAGCATTTTTTTTATCGGCAGCCTTCTTCTTATGGTACGAATTAAGGGTTTTGGAGAACAAATAACAATTGAAACTAAAATGTTATATTCTTTAAAGAGGTTTGCCTGCTAAAATTACTATCTTGAGCTAATCAACCACTAACTAAAACCGAACCGTTTTGAAAAGAAAAGACTTCCTCTACTTATCTGGAATGGGTGCCGGCGCATTGTTGCTTCCAGATCTTTCTGCGTTTGCAACTCCGATCGACCCTTTACAGGCACTAGACCGTGTAGACGTTAAAATCAAAAAAGAACTTGCCGATGTTGCCTTAAATGCGGCCAAATCAAAAGGTGCAAGTTATGCCGATGTACGCATTGGCCGTTATCTAAACCAATTTGTTTCTACCAGAGATAAACGTGTACAAGGCGTTGCCAATACCGAATCTTATGGCGTGGGCATCAGGGTGCTGGCCAACGGCTGTTGGGGTTTTGCAGCAACCAATAATGTAACCAAAGATGCCATTGCCAAAGCTGCAGAACAAGCAGTTGCAGTAGCCAAAGCAAATGCCAAGATACAAGGCGAAGCCGTACAGTTAGCGCCTCAAAAAGGCTATGGCGAGGTAAGTTGGAAAACACCAATAGAAATCAATGCTTTTGAAGTACCCGTAAAAGATAAGGTAGACCTATTGCTGAATGTAAATGACATTGCCATACAGAATGGAGCCAATTTTGTAAATGCGGCACTATTTGCAGTGAACGAACAAAAATATTTCGCCTCTACAGATGGTTCGTACATTGATCAAGACATCCACCGTATCTATCCAACATTTGGTGTAACTATTATTGATAGGGAATCAGGAAAGTTCAAGACACAATCTGCCCTAAGCTCGCCAATGGGTATGGGTTTTGAGTATATGAATGCTCGTCCTGAAGATAAAGTAAGTGGCGTAATTACCCGTTACAAAGGTAGATATGACATTTTAGGTGATGTGAAAGAGGCTACACGTGTAGCCAAAGAAAAAATTACTGCAAAATCTGTAGAGCCAGGTAAATACGATTTGGTTTTGGATCCTTCGCACTTGTGGTTAACCATCCACGAATCGGTAGGGCACCCAACCGAATTAGACCGTGTTTTAGGTTATGAAGCCAATTATGCAGGTACAAGTTTCTTGACTTTGGATAAATGGGAATTTAAAAAATTCAAGTTTGGAAGTGATAAAGTAAATATTGTTGCTGATAAAAAACAAGTTGGTTCATTAGGTGCTGTAGGTTATGATGACGAAGGAGTGGCCTGCAAGAAATGGGACTTGATCAAAAATGGCGTATTGGTAAATTACCAAGCTATCCGTGATCAGGCGCATATTATCGGTTTAAAAGAATCACAAGGTTGTTGTTATGCCCAAGGTTGGGACGATATCCAGTTCCAGCGTATGCCAAACGTATCGTTAGAAGCCGGTAAAGAAAAACTCAGCGTTGACGACATGATCAAAAACGTAGAAAAAGGCGTGTACATTATCGGTGATGGAAGTTATTCGATCGATCAACAACGTTACAATTTTCAATTTGGTGGACAGTTGTTCTACGAGATCAAAAATGGTAAGATCGTTGGCATGTTGAATGATGTATCTTATCAGTCTAATACACAAGAGTTCTGGAATTCTTGTTCAGCAGTTTGTGACGAAAGTGATTACCGCTTAGGGGGTTCATTTAATGATGGAAAAGGCCAACCGTCACAAAGTAGTGCCGTTTCTCATGGAAGCTCAACAGCACGTTTTAATGGAGTTAATGTTATCAATACAGCTAGAAAAATATAATTATGGCCATATTAAGTAAAGAAGAAGCCCAAGCAATATTAAAAAAAGTACTCAGCTTTTCGAAAGCAGATGCCTGCGAGATCAGTTTGAATGGATCTGATGGTGGTAACATCCGCTATGCCCGAAATGCAGTATCAACTGCTGGCCAGATCAGCGTAATGAGCCTATCGGTCAACTCTACCTTTGGTAAAAAGACAGGTTCGGCATCAATCAATGAATTTGACGATGCTTCTCTACAAAAAGTAGTAAAAAGAGCAGAAGAATTGGCGATGTTGGCCCCAGAAAATCCGGAGTCGATGCCATTATTGGGTGGACAGACATTCGCAGAATCGACCACTTATAACGAAAAAACGGCTGCCATGACCCCAGATACGAGGGCCGAAATGGTGGGCAAAAGTTTAAGTGTAGCTAAAGCAGCCAATCTGGATGCAGCTGGTTTCTTAGAAAACTCGACCCGTTTCAATTCGGTAATGAATTCAAAAGGTTTATTTGCCTATAACAAATCTACAAACGTATCCTTTTCTGTAACGATCAGAAACAAAGAGGGAACAGGTTCTGGATATGTAGAGCAAGACTTTAACGACCTAGGCAAAATGGATGTGCTGGCACTCAGCAAAATTGCTGCAGGTAAGGCTACAGGTTCTGCAGGTGCAAAAGCGATCGAGCCTGGAAAATATACAGTTATTTTAGAACCATTAGCGGCAAGTGATATCTTAGGCAATATGTTTAGGGGTTTTGATGCCCGTAGTGCGGATGAAGGTAGAAGCTTTATGAGCAAAAAAGGTGGAGGAACCCGCTTGGGAGAACAGTTGTTTTCAGAAAACGTAAACATCTATTCGGATCCAATGAACCCTGATATGCCATCTTCAACATGGACAGGTGACGGTTTACCAGTGAAAAGAACGCAATGGGTAAAAGATGGTGTAGTCAAAAATCTATCTTATTCTAGATTTTGGGCCAATAAAAAAGGCGTTGAACCACTTCCGTTCAATAGAAGTATTGTATTGGAAGGCGGAACACAATCTTTACAAGATCTGATCAAAAGTACCGAAAAAGGAATTTTGGTTACCCGTTTCTGGTACATCAGGTCGGTAAATCCTCAAACCCTATTGTTAACAGGGTTGACACGTGATGGTACTTTCTATATCGAGAATGGTGAAATCAAGTTCCCGATCAAAAACTTTAGGTTTAACGAAAGTCCGGTAATTATGTTGAACAACGTAGAAGCACTAGGCAAACCTGTAAGAACGGGTAGTGGAATGATCCTCCTATGAAAATAAGAGATTTCACTTTCACCTCATTATCAGATGCTATTTAAAAACAAACAGGCGATGAGATTTCATCGCCGTTTTTTTAACCTTTAAATTTAATTAGAATTGAGAAGAAGAGATTTCCTGTATATGACAGGTTTAGGTGTTGGTACGGCCATGCTCCCAAGTCTGAATACCTTTGGAAGAATAATTACAGTTGAAGAAGCATTGACACCTGTAGATGTAAAGCTGAAAAAACAGATGGCTGATGTTGCTTTAAATGCAGCCAAGTCTAAAGGAGCAAGTTATGCAGACGTACGCATTGGTAGATACCTTAACCAAGTGGTAGCCACAAAAGAGACCCGCGTTGAGAATATTTCGAACAGCGAATCTTATGGTTTGGGTGTAAGGGTATTGGCTGGAGGCTCTTGGGGTTTTGCAGCTACCAATAAATTAGACAATGATAGCATAGCCAAAGCTGCAGAAATGGCAGTGGCCATTGCCAAAGGCAACTCCAAACTGATGAGCGAGCCTGTACAATTGGCTGCGCAAAAAGGTTATGGAGAAGTAAGCTGGAAAACTCCGGTAGAGGTCAATGCTTTTAGTGTTCCTATTCCTGATAAGGTAGAACTGCTGTTGAGTGTAAACAACGAAGCGCTTAAAGGAGGTGCCAAATATGTGAACTCCAACTTGTTTATGATCAATGAGCAAAAGTATTTCGCTTCAACAGATGGTTCGTATATTGATCAGGATATCCACAGGATCTGGCCTAATTTTACGGTAACCAAGATTGATGAAACTAGTGGGAAGTTTGAAACTAGAAATGCATTGAGTGCGCCTATGGGTATGGGTTTTGAATACCTTACGCCAAAGGATGAAGAAAAAATAAAAGGTGGACCTGTTACCATGTACAAAAAACGCTACGACATGTTTGAAGATGTGAAGGAAGCTACCGTACATGTATCGGAGAAATTAAAAGCCAAACCAGTTCCGGCTGGTAAGTACGATTTGATCTTGGATCCTTCGCACCTGTTTTTAACCATCCACGAATCAGTTGGCCATCCTACAGAATTAGATCGTGTATTGGGCTATGAAGCCAATTATGCAGGTACAAGCTTCCTGACTTTGGACAAATGGGAAACCAAGAAATTCAATTTTGGCAGTAAACAGGTCAACATCATTGCCGATAAAACAGAAAAAGGCTCATTAGGTGCCGTAGGTTATGACGATGAAGGTGTGAAATGTGGCAAATGGGACATCATCAAAGATGGTATCTTGGTCAATTACCAGACGATCCGCGACCAGGCACATATCTTAGGTTTAAAAGAATCGCAAGGTTGTTGTTATGCAGACAGTTGGGATAGTATCCAATTCCAACGTATGCCTAATGTATCGTTAGCGCCAGGTGAGGCTGCTTTATCAGCAGCAGACATGGTTAAAAACGTAGAAAAAGGTATTTATATGTTTGGTCGAAATTCGTATTCGATTGATCAACAGCGTTATAATTTCCAGTTCAGTGCCCAATTGGCCTATGAGGTTAAAGAAGGTAAGATTGTGGGTATGTTTAAAGATGCCGCCTATCAATCCAATACACAAGAATTTTGGAACTCATGTGCCCAACTTTGCGATAAAAATGATTACCGTTTAGGTGGAACCTTTTCTGATGGGAAGGGGCAGCCTAGTCAGGTGAGTGCTGTATCGCATGGTAGTGCTACCACACGTTTCAATGGTGTTAAAGTAATCAATACCGGAAGCAAATTAGGTTAGTAGAGAATTGTCATGCTGAGTCTGTTGAAGCATTTTTGTATTGGTCTTCGACAGGCTCAGGCTGACAATTTATTAACTTTAACACAGTTAGTTGGGATTACAAAACCCGATAACAAATTATCCAAATAAAAATATCAACTTCTTTATGAAGCCAATTTAGGTAGCGTAACAAAGATCACACTTCCTTTTCCTACTTCGCTCGTTACCAATATTTCGCCTTTCATTAACGTAGTAAACGCTTTGCAGAGCATTAAGCCTAAGCCTGTACCTTTTTCCTTGTTGGTGCCAAGCTGGGTAGGAGTATGCTGAGAAGTGTCGGTACTGTTAAGTTGTTCTACCAATTGTGCGGTAATACCAACACCATTGTCAGAAACAGAAAAGGTAGTTTGGTTTTCGGTTAAAGAGGTATTCAATTCAATTACACCATTGTTGGGTGTAAATTTAATGGCGTTGGCAACAATGTTCCTCATGATCAACTCGGTCATGTCGGCATCTGCATACACAGTTGCATCTGGGGCAATATGGTCGATTAGATTAATTCCTTTTTGAGCAGCCTGTGCACTTAAGGTTTGGATCACCTGATTGGAAATATTTTTCAACGAGTGGCTATGGCTGTTGGGTTTATAGCCTTGCAACTGGCTCCTGCTCCAATTCAACAGGTTTTCCATTAAAATAGAGGTATGGTCTAATGTTTTGTTGATTCTTTGGCATAACGCTTGATCTTTTCCGAAGACAGGTCGTGGTCTTCCAATAAATGGTTGAAAGAGATCAAAGTGTTTACCGGTGCGCGCATATCGTGGCTGATGATTGTAAAAATGCGGTCCTTTACTCCATTGATATTCTCTAGGTCCTTTTTTTGTTGGGTAATGAGCTCATTAAGTCTTCTGGTTTTTCTTTGGTTGTAAAAAATCAAGATGGATATCGATATGGCCATTAAGGCTACAACCGCAAGAAAGAACTGGAATTTTTTATTGGTTTCAATTTTTCCCTGCTGTAAAGAAATCTGTTGCTCACTGGCCTGTTTATCTAATTTCGCCTGTAAACGATCTTTTTGGATCACTGATTCTTGCAGTGCTTTTTCATTCTGCAATTCATTTTGACGTTTGGCGAAAGTCAGTTCCGCATTTTTTTTCTGTTCTAAAGTCAGCTCTAGCTGTTTCTTGTTGATCTCTAACAATTGATGTTGCTGTAGGTTCAGTACATTTTGCTTAGCAATCTGTTCGTCCTTTAGTTTGGTGTCGTATTTGGTTTGTAGGTTTAAGATCTCCGCAACTTTATCCTTAGAAAAAACCTTAACATCTAAATCTCTGGCAGAATCGGCATATTTCAATGCTTTTTCAAACTCCCCCTTTCTTTTGTAAACTTCGTAGAGATTGGTAAATAAACCTCTTTTCAATACCATTTCATTGTTGCCGTTAGAAAATGCCAAAGCCTGTAAGATATAGGTCTCCGCATTTTCATAATCATTCATTTGAAACGTAAGCTCGGCGAGGTTCTGGTAGATTGATTGTTTGAAATAACCCACGTTTCCTTTATCGACCAATGTTTTGGCCTTTAAGAAAGAATCGTAGGCTTCCTTATAACGTTTAGACCTACGCTGGCTGATCCCAAATTGGTTAAGGTACTGATTTGGTTAAACTCTGTGCCCTTTTTCTCGTTTAGGGCCAATGCCTGTTTATAATAACCAATGGCTATATCATATTTAGACTGACTATCATTTAGGATACCCATGTAATTATAAGTGGTAGCCTCTTCTAAAATCAGGTTCTCTTGCTTGGCAATGTTTAGGGCATTTTGAATATAGTTTTCTGCATTTTTATATTCGTTAAACTGTATTTGGATCCACGTTAGGTCTAAATAGGCCCGCCACAAATTTTTGGGTTCATTTATTTTTTGATAGATATTTAAGGCCTGGATATAATTTGGATAAGCTAATGTATATTCGCCAGTTAAGACATAAGAGTAACCGATTGCTAAATAAGCAATACCTAAACTGTGGTTGTTTTTTGAAGCAATCGCATCCTTGATCGCCAAGCTGGCAACTTCGCCACCCAGTGGATTTTTTTTTATAATCAACGAATTGGCATACTCAACCGTTTTTTTGATCCTTACCGTATCGTTTTTTATTTTTAAGATGGCTTGATAGGCACTGTTGTCAGTTAAGTTTTTTTGTGCATATAAACTGTTGACTCCCATTAAAAGCAGAAGGCAGAAGAAAAAACGAATGCACAATTGGTTCATTAAATGCGGATCAAGATGAGCGTTTTGTAAAAAAGAGGAGCAAAATAACCATTTATAGCTATTGTTTTAAGCAAAGTAGCTATTTTTTTGAAATTAATTTTTGATGTTTATACCCGTTATCAAATCGTTTCTTGATTTAGTCGATTTTCAATCGTTTCACTAACCATGGAAGGGTAAGGCCTTGTCCGATCAACGTAAACAACACTACGGCTACCGAGATGAAAATGATTTCATTCCTTTCTGGAAATGGACTTTTATCTTCTAAGGTTAAAGGTAGCCCAATAGCGATGGCCAAAGAAACAATGCCCCGCATTCCAGACCAGCTGATGATCAAACTGTTCTTGAAATCAAGCAGGGCATCTTCAGTGATGCGGTGTTTACCTTTTTGAAAAGCCCTTTGTAAATTGATCTTTTGTAGAAAGACCCTGCCAATCCTCAATAGCAAAGCAATAATGGTAATGATCAGTGCATAACCAATGTAGGGAAGAATATCAGCTTGGTTGATGTGTTTATAGATATAAGGAAATTCTAATCCGATCAGGATAAAAATAAGACCGTTCAATAAAAAAATGATGATGTCCCAAATGTTCCTTGATTGTTCTTTTAGCTTGGTAGGAAACACCATTCTGCTGAACCTTGCAATACCCAAGCCCAAGATCACTACTGCGATCACCCCCGAAACATGTAGCTCTTCGGCAATTAGATAAGTTACAAAAGGCATCAATAACATCAAGCTGATGGTAACCAAACTGTTTTCGTGTATTCTTTTGACAATCATGGCCAGTATTCTACTCATCACAAACCCCACAAGTGCACCACCAACCATTAAAATGGCAAAAGTTAAACTGGCTTTCCAAAAAACAAATGCAGTTCCTGTAACTGCAGCCACGGCAAAACGATAGGCCACTAGGGCCGAGGCATCATTCACCAAACTCTCGCCCTCTAATATTGTATTGGTTTTATGCGATAGACCAAGCCCCTTGGTAATGCTCATGGCTGCTACGGCATCAGTGGCCGATAAAATGGCACCTAAAACAAAAGAAAGCGGCCAAGTCATACCCGGAATCATGTAATGTGCCACTACCGCGATGCCTAATGTAGTGATAAACACCAAAGAGATGGCCAAGGTAGAAATGGTATTGATATTGGTTTTGAACTCTTTAAAGGAGATGTTAAATGCCGCATCGTAGAGTAGGGGTGGAAGAAAAATCAGGAAGATGATCTCTGGGTTGATATCAATTACAGGCAAAGAAGGGACGAAACCCACAGCAATACCAGCAACAATTAAGATGATCGGATAAGGGAGTTTGATTTTATCGGCAATTGCCGAAAGACCGATCATAATGGCCAAAATGAAAATAATGACAGCGTAATTATCCATGAGTTATGCTTTTGTAATCAACCGGGCTATTCAATGTTGCAGTTAGCCAGTCTGTAAAATTAATTTCTTTTTCAAGGAATCCAAACGGATGATGAGCCACAGTGCCTTAGCAAAAGCTGTTAACATTGAGTTAATATTAAAACCATTGATTTGTGTCTATTAGTTTCCATCTAAATAGCTGGTTGATACATGGTCAAACAAACTTATTTTTTACTGCTCGTCTTTAGTTTATTGGTATCGAAAGTTACTGTGCAGGCCCAAACAGACCAGATGGCTGTTGTCCGTTCATTGATCCAGAAGCACCCTGATTCGGCGTTGATCCTATTGAAGAAAATGCATGTGCTGGCTACAGAAAAGGATGATGCCGCCACCGCAGGTCTATGTCTACAACAGATGGGGCAGATCTGTTACAACCAAGGGCATTATGCCAAGGCACTCGAGTTTTATCTCCATGCTGATAAAATATTCGCTACGCAGCAGAACAAAGACCTTGCAGCCGCAAACATGGGCGAAATGGGTGTTTTTTACTATTACAATAAACAATTGGACAAATCTAGAGTCCAATACAATAAGGCATTGGCCATTTACAAACAGACCCATAACAAAAAGGGACAAGCAGAGATATTTGGTAACATTGGCCATTTATACGAAAAACAACAGCAATACGATAGCGCCTTTTATTACCAACATTTGGCCTTGGCCAATTATACGGCAGCAAACTATAAACAAGGTGCAGCCAAAATCTATGAGAATTTAGGTAGCATCTATGAAGACCTCGCCCAATATGATTCGGCCTATGTCAACTTTGACCGTTCCCTAAAGCTTTATAACGAAGACCATAACCAGATCGCTTCTATTGAAGTGGTGAACAACCTAGGCGATGTATTGCGCAAAACAGGCAAGTATGAAGCCAGTATTGTACAGACCCGAAAAGCCTTTAACTTGGCCCAACAAACCGGAAATACCTATCAGTTGGCGGCCAGCAGCAGAGACATGGGTAAAGCCTACGAACTGATGAACCGAATGGACAGTGCCTATTATTATGCCGAACTGAGTCGCAAATATTCACTTGACGTGTATTCGAAAGATGGAGTTGAGCAAACGGCATTTTTACAGGTTTTGTATGATATAGATAAAAAGAGTAGTGAAATTACCCGATTGAATAACAGTCGGAAGATCAACAACATCATCGCCATTGCAGGCGTATCGGTGGTGATTCTCGTGATCATTTTGGGTATTGTCGATCTTCAGTAGGCAAAGATTGAAGATCAAAGACCAAAAAGCCTTGGCCCGACAAAAAGAGGCACAGCACGAATTGGTACAGCTCGAATTGAAGAATAGAGCCTTGGAAGATGAAAGATTGAAACAGCAGTTGGAAACAAAAGACCGAGAACTGTCTACCCATACCTTAAACCTGATCCGGAACAACCAATTGTTAGAACATTTGAGGGGCACCCTGCAGGCCATGGTTAAAGAAGAAAAACGCGACCAGAAGAAACAGATGCAGCAGATCATCCTGCAGATCAACGAAAGTTTTAACCACGAACAACACTGGAAAGAATTTACCACGGCCTTTGAACAGGTGCACCAAAGCTTTTTCGACAGCATCAAAAAATACAGTAGCGAACTCACTTCGGCAGACATCCGGTTGATTGCTTTGCTAAGGATCAATCTTCCATCAACAGATATTGCCACTTTATTGGGTATTTCTACCGATAGCTTGAGGGTATCACGTTACCGTTTGCGCAAAAAGCTCAATATTGAGCAAGGAGAGAACCTTACCGCATTTATACAGGCTTTGTAAAAGCGTTACAAAGGCGTAAAATTTTCATCCATTTTTACTGTTTTTAAGGGCTTAATATTAAGTTAATGTAACGGTAATAGAAAGATAACGGAGGTTGAGTGTTGTTGTAAATATTTGATTTATAGTTATTTGTGTATTTATGTTGCTTTTGTGTATACAGCATTTGTAACGCTGTTGCCTTTATGTAACTGTCCAGATTTTATTTGTAATTGAATGTAGCACACCTTTGCGACATCGAAACAAAAATTGAACGTTACCGCAAAAGCAATCTTAAAAATGAATAAACTTTTACAAACTCTCTTAGTGCTACTTTTTTCAGTTACAGTAGCCAATGCAAGTAAGCTAAAAGGTCATGTATATGATCGGCAATCTGGCGAAGCCTTAGTAGGTGCAACAGTTGTACTTGAAAAAACAGGCCAAGCTACCACTACAGGTTTAGATGGCTCATTCGAACTTAAAAATGTAGCCGAAGGGGCAGCCACACTTCGGATTACCTATGTTACTTACCAAACGGTTGTTCAACAGATCAATGTCTTAAAAGAAGACAATCCACATGTAAAGATCTACATGGAATCGGCCGGAAAAGACCTGAATGAAGTAGTGGTAAGGGCAACTGCCAGTGGTTCGAACGAGCGCGATGCCCGCCGTTTAGAGCAAAATGCAACACAAGTAATGAATATCGTATCAGGCAGGGCAATTGAAGTGTCGCCAGATCTAACTGTTGCCAATGTAATCCAAAGGGTTTCTGGTGTTTCGGTAGAGCGTAACAGCAATGGCGACGGACAGTATGCGATTTTAAGAGGGATGGACAAACGATACAATTACACGTTGGTTAATGGAGTGAAAATCCCTAGTCCAGATAATAAATACCGTTATGTACCACTAGATTTTTTCCATCCGATTTGTTGGATCGACTGGAAGTATATAAAACCCTGACCCCAAACTTGGAAGGTGATGCAGTAGGTGGTGCAGTAAACATGGTGATGAAAAATGCACCAGACCATTTTCAGGTCAACGCCAATGTCTCTACTGGATATAGCCAATTGTTTTTTGGTCGCGATTTTGCCAGTTACAATGCTTCAAATATCAGTTATAAATCACCTTACGAAATCAATGGTCGCAATTACAATGCTACACAGGCCGATTTTACCAAGGGAACACTTGATTATACGTATAAAAAACCAGCACCAAATCTGGTAGGCAATTTGTCTGTCGGACAACGCTTTTTCAATAGCAAATTAGGAGTAATTGTGGCAGGTAGCTATCAAAATACCTATAGGGGAAGCAACAGTACTTTTTACAACTCGGCAGTGAATGGCACCGATGCCTATGCTGTGATCACCAGTAAAAGTTACCGCGAATATTCTGAACAACAAAAACGTTTGGGCTTACACGGTAAGATCGATTACGTGTTTGATAAGAACAATAGATTAAGTTTATACAATGTATATGTGGATCTAAAAAATCAACAATTGCGAGATGCCGTTGGCACTACCTATAATGGGGTTTATAATCCCGTAGCTGGTAATGCAGAGCTGACTTACACCACACGTAGCCGTTTAACCGAACAGCAGATCTATAACAGTACTTTACATGGCGACCATCAATTGTTTAATAACCGATTGAAGATCCAATGGTCGGCGGTATACTCATCTGCTAAAAATGATGTACCTGACAATACCACGATCAGTTTAAATGGTCTCCGTAAAAACTTCCAAGATACCCGTACCTCGTTGGTCAATACTGCTCCTGTAAACCACCGTTGGGAACGTAATACAGACGAAGATAAAGCGGGTTACCTAGACCTGACCTATACTGTTCCGGTGGGTAAAGTCAATGTTGATTTCACTGTGGGTGGATTGTACCGTGACAAAGAAAGAAGTAGTTTTTTCAATAATTACACCCTTGCGCCAAAAGCTGCAAACGCAGGATTTTTGTATGGTGTAGATTTCCAGAACTATACAGACTTGAATTTAGTGGTAAGTAATCCTACCGGCGCAGTGAGCAACCCTTTAACCTATGATGCTTCTGAGAAAACGACTGCTGGTTACGGTATGGTTAAATTTGCGATCAACAATTTACAGGTAACAGGTGGGGCTAGGGTAGAACATACCAATCAAGGCTACAATCTATTGTTTCCTGCCGGAGAGACCAATCCTAAAGGTAGCCAAGTCTATACTGACGTATTGCCAAGTTTGACCTTGAAATATAACTTAACTGCTAAAGCCCAATTACATGGTTCGTACTACAAGGCGCTTAACCGCCCTGGTTTTTACGAGATTGTACCTGGTAAAGTAGTAAACGAAGAATACCAAGAACGTGGTAATCCGAACTTAAAGAGAGCCATTGCCGATAACTTTGACTTGCGTTATGAACTTTTCCCTGGGGCATCAGAACAATTATTGGTAGGTGCCTTCTACAAAAGGATCAAAAATCCGATAGAATATACTTTTCAGGCAGATGCCGTTCGTGGTCAGGATATCTATTACAGTGCAGGTAATTTTGGTACGGCAAATAACTTTGGTGCAGAGTTAGATTACATCAAGTTCTTTAATAAAATAGGAGTTAAAGCCAACTATACCTATACACACTCGCGTATCACTACACCAAAAACCTCAAGAAGAATCAATTCGATTACTGGAGATGTGGAAGCATTTTTGGTTGACCAATCGAGACCACTATATGGACAGTCAGAGCATATTGCCAATATGTCGTTGCTTTATAAAGATACTAAAAAAGGTTGGGACCTGCAATTGGCAGGTGCTTACACCGGTCCTAGGATCAATACGGTATCGCAGTTCCTGAACAACGACCTGTGGCAGCAAGGCTTTATCCAAATGGATGCATCGGCCGAAAAAAGGTTCAAAAGTGGGCTGAGCGTATTTGCCAAGGCTGGTAATATCCTAAATACACCAACCAAGTTATTTATCAAAGGTACAAACCCAGAGAATGCAAAGAGTCAAGAAAACTTGGTGTCAAATGGCCGGACCCTGATCCGTAGCGATTATTACGAACAGACCTATTTATTGGGTGTAAGATATAAATTCAACTAATGCTAAACATTATTTCAAAATTTAAACAGATGAGATTCAAACAAATTTTAGTCGCATGTTCACTTTCGGTTCTATTTTTTAGTGCCTGCGAAAAGGCGAACATTGATGTAGATACTACACCGATCAATGGCTCGGCCATAGGCGAAGTATCAGGTGTATGGGCAAAAGGTAGTACCCAGATTATCAAGGGAGATATTGTAATCCCAGAAGGAAAATCGTTGACCATTGAAGAAGGGGTAACTGTATTGATGGATACCATAGCCAAACCAGAAATCATTGTTAAAGGCAATTTATATGCCTTAGGTACGGCTGAAAACCCAATCAAGTTTACTGTAAACGATTTTTACAAAACTGAAGAAAAGAAATTTGGTAAACTTTGGGGTGGGATATTGGCTGGCCCAACCTGTGCCGAACTGGTATTAGACCATACCATTATCGAATATGGTGGTTCAACCACTTCCGATGCTTCCACTTCGGTAAAACAGGGATTATACAAAGCGGTAGCCGGAGAAAATCTGCCTGCACTATGGTTTTCTAATGTAAATGGTAAATTGATTGTTCAAAACAGCATCATCCGTAACTTTCAGGAAGATTGTACCTATATTGAAGGAGGTAAGATCATCTTCGCCAATAACGTATTTTATACTACTGGGGTAACTGGTGGCGAGGCCATGAACTTTAAATCGGGCTGTTTGGCCGATGTAGCCTATAATTTGGTGTACAGTACCAACACCAATGCCTTAAAACTATCAAACAGTGGCGATAGAAATCCACAGGCCTATATCATTGTGTACAACAATACCATGGTCAATACAGGTTGGAGAAGACCAACAGCAAAAGGAGGTTCGGTATGGTTAGAAGCAACCGTACGTGCCGACCTTTACAATAACCTTTTTGCCAATACCCGTTTTGGGGTAAAAAGAGATACCAAAAAACCAGAAGATAGCCGTTCTAAATACAGCAATAACTGGTATTATGGTTTTGACCAAGCTACTGTTAACCAGTTTCAGCCCAATAGCGAAATTGTAGCTGGTGTAAACGATGTCATTGGTAAAACAGCAGGCGAAAATGACCCTAAGTTTGTGAACTATCCTTTAAATACTTCGGTAAACAATGCTTCATACAATACCACTTGGGATTTTCACCTGCAAGGCAATTCACCTGCCTTAACTAAAGGGATCACTACATTTACCCGTCACCACAAAGGCGGATTGACAACTGCTAACGGATTAACCTACGTATCACCAGAACCTGCTTTATTTGTAGGTGCTTATGGTACTAAACTATAATAAATTGATGAACAAAATTAGACTAACAAACCTTGCTGCCCTTGCGCTGTTTCTTTTGGCCAATGGATGCAAATCTGGTGCACCAGTGGATGCTGCTGACGTTAAACCTGTAATTATTACCGAAGCTGTTGTACACGATACAGATGATCCTGCAATTTGGGTGAACAAAGCCGATCCAACAAAAAGTTTGGTGATTGGTACTGATAAAGATGCAGATGGTGCTTTATATGTATTTGACCTGAACGGAAAAATTATAAAGGATAAAGTAGTAAAAGGGTTAAAACGACCAAACAACGTTGATTTGGCTTATGGTCTGATGTTAAATGGCAAGCCTACTGATATTGCCATTACTACCGAAAGGATGACCCATAAACTCCGTATTTTTTCTTTGCCAGACATGAAACCAGTAGACAATGGTGGCCTTGATATGTTTGTTGGAGAAACTGGCGAAGGTTACCGCGATTTAATGGGTATTGCAATTTATACCGCAAAAGATGGCAAGATGTATGCTGTAGTAGGCCGTAAAAACGGACCTAAAACCGGAGGTTACCTGTGGCAATATGTATTAGCAGACGATGGAAAAGGTAATGTAAAAGCAACCTTGGTGCGTAAATTTGGTGAGTACAGTGGCAAAAAAGAAATAGAAGCCATTGCAGTAGACAATGAATTGGGCTACATCTATTATTCGGATGAGCAAATAGGTGTACGTCAATATTATGCAGATCCTAGCAAAGGTAATCAGCAATTGGCCATATTTGGCACCAAAGGTTTCAATGCCGACCACGAAGGATCTCTATCTATAAACTAACCGATACGACTGGATACATACAGGTTTCAGACCAAGGAGCCAACCGTTTCCAGATCTTTAGCCGAGAAGGTACAAAAGCTAATCCATTCGAGCATAAATTGTTAAAAGTGGTCAACGTAAGCGCCACACAAAGCGATGGACTCTGATGTGGTCAATGTACCCTTGAACGATATCTTTAAACATGGCCTTTTTGTAGTGATGAGCGACAATAAAACCTTCCATTACTACCGTTGGGAAGACATTGCCGGAAAAGAACTGAAAACAAAATAAATTCCTTTTCAACATCAAGGGTGGGTATTGTACCTGCTCTTGATGTTATTTTAATCTTCCGTTTCGAAAAGATAACCACTATAGGCCAAACCTTTGGCCACACTCTTGAAATTGTCGCCAGAGTTGATCTTCAGGTGTGGAAATTTTGTCTTGAACAAGCCCTGTACCGCACTGACCATTGAAGTACCTCCCGTCAAAAATAGACTGTCAATCTCTAAAGGATTGATGTTGTTGGTAGTCAAAAACTCATTCAGGTAGGCGTTGATCCTTGTGATGTCCTTTTCTATAATGCCATTGTAAGTGGCCAAGCTGATTTCCTCATCGATTGTTATGCCCATATTGCGATAGGTAAAGTTAGCTGTTGTTTCACTGGATAAACCAATCTTTGTTTTTTCTATCGCTTGGAAGACAGAATAGCCCAAATTGTTTTCGATCAAGGTCAATCAGGTTCTTGAACTGGGCATCCTTTCCAGAGTAGTAGTAATAATCCTCAATGTCTTTTTGGATGCGTAGCCCATTAAAGAAATTCATTTTGTCCCATGAGCAGATATTGGCAAACAGCGATTTAGGAACGGTTAAAGGCTTGCCGGGTGTAGCTTCGTAAATTGTGTTTTTCCCAAAATAAGGTGTGCCTTTTTCCCACATAAAGGCCGAGTCGAAACTATCTCCACCAATATAGATACCACCTGTAGCCATCATATCGTTTTTCCTGTCCTTACTACCTACTTTTGCAGGGTCAAGGATCAAGTAGGTGAAATCTGTAGTACCCCCACCTAAATCGGCAACCAATACTTTTTCTTTGTGTGTAATGGTTTTTTCGTAGGCAAAAGCTGCACCTATGGGTTCAAACTGAAAACGGACTTCACTAAAACCAGCATTTTCGGCGGCTTTACTTAATCGGTTTTGTGCCAAGGTGTCTTTCATGGTGTTGTCGTCATCAAAAAAAACAGGTCTACCGATTACCGCTTTTTGGCAATCCTGACCAATAATTTTGTCTGCCCTTTCTTTTAGTTCTTTTAAGATCAAGGTAACCAGATCAGAGGCATTGTATCTTTTGTTTTGGATCCTGGTTTCGGTAAAACTACTTCTAGACAGGATCTGCTTGATCGATTTGATAAAACGACCTTTCATCCCATCACTTAGGTAAGATTTGATGGCATTTTCGCCAATTACATATTTAGCTTCATTGATTGCCGTGGTAGATGGAAAATAGATCAACGAAGGAATAATGATGGTATTTAAGACTCTTTTTTCTCCTCATCATAAATGGACAGGGCTGAATTCGTCGTTCCAAAATCTATTCCGTATAGAAACTTACTCATGGCAAAAGGGCTTAATAATTAAAAGGTGCTGTTGAATGGGGGCGGCGAAAGTATAAAAAAAAGTTAATATAAATGTACTTGAGGTCATATTTATTCGGTTTGGCTATCAAATGGCCATTAAAATTAACTCAGATGTTTGGTCATCAATTCACCAAAACTTATCCTATTTTAACCAAATTGAGAAGTAGGGCAAAAAATAGACATATTTGTCTAACCATATTAAAATTTTTATGAAAACATTGGTCAGATCTATTTTGCTGTTTAGCATTACTTGTTCTGGTTTAACTGCATTAGCGCAGACAAAACCGGTAGTACCTAAAGCTTTTACCAAAGCTGATACATTAAGGGGCACCCTAACACCAGAACGTACCTGGTGGGATGTACAGCGTTATGAAGTTGCATTTAAGCCAGATTTTAATGATAAGAGCATAACGGGGTCAAACGAGATTGCCTACAAAGTGGTGAAGCCAAATAATGGAAGTTTAAAAATGCAGATTGATCTGCAGGAACCATTGGTTATTGATAGTGTTTTGTACAATGGCAAAAACAAACTCCGTTTTAACAAAAAAGAGAGCATTTGGTTGATCACCGTGCCTGCACAAAAAATGGCCAGTTTAAATAAGGTGCAGATATTTTATCATGGTAAAGTTCATCAGGCCAAAAGGGCGCCATGGGATGGAGGATTTATCTTTACCACAGACTCGCTCTCCAGACCATGGATGACAGTGGCCTGCCAAGGTTTGGGTGCATCGGTTTGGTACCCGAACAAAGACCATCAGAGTGATGAACCCAACAAAGGTGCTTCATTGACCATGACCGTGCCAGATAGCCTAGTGGCGGTTGGCAATGGTCGTTTGGTGTTTAAAAAAGACAATAAAGATGGAACAGCCACCTACAAATACAATGTGGTTAATCCCATCAGCAATTATTGCATCATCCCATACATTGGTAAATACGTAAACTTTAAAGAAAAATATGCTGGAGAAAAAGGCCCATTGGATGTAAATTATTGGGTGTTGGACTACAACCTAAACAAAGCAAAGACCTATATGCCTGATCAGGTGCATAAAATGTTCAAAGCTTTAGAATATTGGTTTGGGCCTTATCCTTTTTACGAAGACGGTTACCAGCTGATTGATGCCTCGCATACTGGGATGGAGCACCAATCTGCAGTATCGTATGGCAATAAATACAAATTTGGTTATGGCGGTAGAGATGCTTCTGGTTATGGTTGGGGCATGAAGTGGGATTTTATCATCATCCACGAAAGTGGACACGAATGGTTTGGCAATAACATCACCACAAAGATTCTGGCCGATATGTGGGTGCACGAAGGTTTTACCAATTATAGCGAAACGCTGTTTGTAGATTACCATTATGGAACACAAGCAGGTAACGAATACAATTTTGGCATCCGTAAAGGAATAAGAAACGATAAACCGATCATCCCACCCTACAACGTTAATGCACAGGGCAGTGGCGATATGTATCCAAAAGGAGGGAACCTGCTCCATTCCATCCGTCATGGTTTAAACAACGATGTGCTTTTTAGAAATATCTTACGGGGTTTAAATGCCAAGTTCTATCACCAGACTGTTACTTCGGCCCAGGTCGAAAACTATATCTCAGCAACGGCTAAATTTGATTACAGTAAAGTATTTGACCAGTATCTCAGGACCACACAGATACCTACATTCAATTATTATATCGAAAATGGAAAACTGTTTTATCAATATGTAAACTGTGTAAAGGGCTTCAACTTGCCATTAGCGCTCAAAAATGGAAATCAATCTCTACGACTTGTACCAAATACCACCTTGCAAAGCTTGGTATTGAAACCAGAGCAGGCAAAACTTTTTGATAAAGATGGAATAGAAAAGATGTACTATATCAAAGTACAAAACAGTAAGGATTAAGAAAGTGTAAAGGCAATTTAACCGATATTCCAGATTGGTTCTCGTAATAAATTATTGCAGCTTTCTATTGAACAAAAAGAACGCAATGGGAGTGAGGTTTAGGTTTACGATAACTTTGTGATATCCTATACTTTGGTAGTATTGGTCATTTATTTGTGTTTATGGCCCAAAAGAAAGGATTTGTTTTTGGTCAGCTCTATTTGGTTAATAAGTTGGTCATGTTGTTCATTTTTTAAAAATAATGTCATTTTACGATTAGAAAAAAAATTAAATTGTCTAGCGTATAAATGATGTTACCAACATGGGCATGAGGCTGTAATATTGTCTATATTTGTTTTGCTATCGATTGCATATCTAAATACGATTTAAGTAATTTTTGCGAATAGCTTTTCCATTATTTATATTTACATCGACCATAAACAGAAAAACAAGTGAAACTACCTTTTATTAAAAAATCCACTGATAAGAAAAAAATACTGATCGTTGAGGATGAGCCGATGAGCGTAATGGTTATGGAAAAAATTCTTAAACCATATGCCTTTGACCTGGTTATTGCGGTGAACGGTCTAGATGCAATTAAAAAATTCAAGAACGAAAGCATTGATTTGGTCATCATGGACCTTTATATGCCCGAAATGGATGGATTTGAAGCATCGAGAAGAATAAAGGCCATTTCAAAAGATACGCCCATCATTGTAATTTCTACAGCAGCGATCGGCGAAGAAGAATTGAGAAGAGATACCGGAATTGATTATCTCTTGTCTAAACCTTTAAACGTCAATAAGTTTAAGGATTTTATTCACATGTTATTGCTCGCCTAACTCTAACAGACTTATTTTAGCATTGCTTTTTAAATAATTGACTTTATTGATGGCTGATCTATTGATGGTAATACCATAAAGATTGGCCATTTTTTTATGAGGTCTAAATTCCAAATTATAAACTGTTTTTTCCTAAAATTCAATCATTTTACAGTGTAAATTGGTTTTGCGGGAATTTTATTGCCCATAATGTGGAATGTTTTCGCTTATTGTGTAGAAAATATTCTACTAAATTCTTAAAAGTGTTATTGTTGTAGTCTTGTACACGCCTTTAGAAAGCTCACCAATAGGTTGCGAGAGATATTTACAGCGATGCAAGAACCCATTCTTTCGGTGGCGCTAAAATTTGGCTTTTGATTTGTATGATTAGGTCGATTTTTAATGTCATTTTAAGCTACATCCCGATTGTTTATAACCAACAGATAAGATCCCAAGGCCTATTGTTATTGTTTATGGTCACTCAATACAATAATAGGCACCTACTGCGATCTACATAAGTAATGTGGATAGTTGTAATGGGGTATGATTAGAAATTAAGAAAACTAAAACGAATGGAGCGTAAAAATAGAATAATGGTTGTTGATGATAACTTGATTGATCAGATGATTACCGTACGCGTTTTGAAAACAAGTTATGCCGAAGAAGAAATTATCCTGATGGAAAGCGCGGCACAGGCATTAGCCTATCTCAATGAAAACATTAACAAACCCGAATTATTGCCAAATCTAATTTTATTGGATCTGGATATGCCCATTATGAATGGTATCGGGTTTTTAAACAAATTCAACCAATTTGCAGATGGCCTTAAGGACGCTTGTAGAATTGTAGTATTAACGGCATCTGATGTGTTGTCGGATATAGAACAGATGAGGTCACATCCCAATGTACTTACCTTAATTCCAAAACCTTTAAATAAATACTCATTAAACCCTGTTATATAATTCGTTTAAAAATTACATTAGTTTTAAAAATCCCTTCAGTATTGGAGGGATTTTTTTTGTGCATTATATTTTTTGTGAACGGCTTAACATGTATATTGGCCATATTATCTTTTAAAAAAATGAAAAAACTAGGCATCTTTATCTTGTTCATAAGTATTAATCTAATGGCCAAAGCACAATCAGCAGCAGAAAAAGAAGTGGCTGTTGCAGTAGAACAACTCAGGTTAGCCATGATCAGTGGCGAAAGGGCTGCATTAGATCACATAGCTGCAACTGATCTGAGTTATGGACATTCTAGTGGTAAACTAGAAGATAAGGCGGCCTTTGTAGAGTCTATAGCCAGTGGTAAATCAGATTTTGTAACCATCGATTTTAAAAACCAGACGATTAAAGTAACTGGGAAAACCGCATTGGTTCGCCATCAGTTGGACGCCAAAACAAATGATGGAGGAAAACCAGGGGAGGTACGCCTAGGAATACTTTTAGTTTGGCAAAAACAGGGTAAAAACTGGAAACTATTGGGTAGGCAGGCCTATAAATTACCTTAGTTAAATTGCTTTCTAATAGGCGCGTGATGCTGAATTAGTTGAAACATTAAGAAGTTAAGGTTGATTAAGGCTGTTAACTTCATTTTTCTTCATTTCTTAATGTTTCAAATCTTTTCTCATGCAAATCTGCCAATGCGCTTCCTTTCCAACACGAAATGACAAAATCACAACACAATGGTTGATGACTAATTAACCATCTAAAAAACATGATTTAGAGTGTATTTTACATCAATCCATCGGTAATGTTAACTTAATGTTAAGCAAAAATAATATTTTGGTAATACTGGCTTAACATTGGGCTGCTACTTTTAACCCATGAATTATCCAGTTTTTATATTCCATGAATTAGTACTTAGATTTTCGGATATCAATCGCGAAATTGGAAAGTACATCTCCAGCACCATAGACAATGGTGAATGTTTGATCAATACCACCACGGGACATATTAAGGTTGGTTTATCTATGCTCGAAAAACAGTACAACAACCCCACGTTAATCTCCAAAGAAGAGTTACAACAGTTGGCAACTGGTTTTAAGAATAATTAGGTTTTATTTTAAGGTTTTGGTAATCAGCTATTTCTAACGAATAGGTCGGTGTCCAGTACCCTTTTTTCAAATTCCTCTACCGGATATTTGGCCTCTATCAATTGCAATAACATTTGGGTAGCCAATTGGCCAATTTCAAATGCAGGCTGACGTACAGAGGTTAAAGAAGGGTTAAAAAGATCTAATACATCAGAATTACTAAAGCCGGCAATGGCCATATCCTTTGGTACGGCAATTTTAAGGTTTTTAAAAACACTTAAACAACCCGTACTTAAACGATCGCCTGCTACAAAAATCGCATCAGGCTTTTCGGGTAGGGCCAACAACTCTTTAATGGCAGTTTCGGTTTCTTCGTATAACATCCCACCATGTGGGCAATGTTTGATATAATTAGGGTTAACGGTCAATCCATTTGCCCTTAGTGCAGCTTCATAACCAGATAAACGTTCTATACTGATAGACAAAAAGCTAGAACTGGTTAGATGGGCAATTCGTTTGTAACCAGATTTGATCAAGTGTTCGGTTGCATCAAAAGCACCTTTCTCATTATTAGCAATTACTTTGTGTGTATTGATTTCATCGGCTACGCGATCAAAAAATACAATGGGCAGACCTTTATCGTGCAGATAGGTGAGGTGCGAAATATCTTCGGTTTGAGAGGATAAAGAAACCAATAGGCCATCAACAGATCTTGAGGCCAAATGTTGTACGTTTACCACCTCACGCTCATACGATTCGTGGGTTTGCGAAATGATAACATGGTAACCCCTGTCGTATGCAATAGATTCGATGCCATTTATGGCTTGAGAGAAAAAGCTGTTGGCTACCTCGCTCACTACCACACCAATAGATTTACTTCTCCGTTCTTTTAAGCTTAAGGCAATTGGATTTGGCTGATAACCAATCTCTTTGGCATAGGCCAAAACAATCTTTTTGGTAGCCGCACTGATTTCGTGTGTATCTCTTAATGCTCTTGAAACAGTAGAGGTGGATAGGCCTAAAGCCTTAGCTATATCTTTTATGGTAACGGGCTCAAACATGGTTCAAAGCTATGGTTTGGATAGTTTTTGAATGGAAAAAAATCTTTTAATTATAACGATAATTTTTGATAGGCTTAAAGATAACTTTTTTAACGCTATTTCGGCAACGTTGTCGGGAACGATTGCACAAATTTATACCCTGATATGAATTATTTTATAAAAAAAACAATGTAGACTTGTTAATGGAAGACTTCAGACGTTGACCTAAAAAACCAAAATATAACCTTAATGTATGAAAAATTTTTTACTGTTCTTTTGTGTGCTTGCTATGGGCATAAATCTAGCCAAGGCACAAACCAGACAAGTAACGGGCACGGTAACCGAAAAAGCTAATGGCGAAGTACTACCTGGTGTAGCTGTAACGATCAAAGGCACCAAGATTGCTGTAAGTACAAATGAAAAAGGTGCTTATACCATTGCTGTCCCTACTACTGGTAACCACACTCTTGTTTTTAAGTTTATTGGCTTTATGGATAAGGAAATTGAAGTGGGTGATAAAAAGCAGATCAATGCGGCTTTAGACGAAAGTTCGACCAGCCTTAACGAAGTGGTGGTTAACATTGGTTATGGCACTGTGCGTAAAGAAGCATTAACAGGGTCTGTATCTTCAATTGGTGCAAAAGACCTGGCAGATTTTCCGGTAGGTACTGCTGCCGAAGCCTTGGCAGGAAAACTCGCAGGTGTTACTGCTACAACTACAGAGGGTAGCCCAGGTGCTGAAATCCAGGATCAGAGTTAGGGGCGGAAGCTCATTAACAGGAGATAACTCGCCATTATATATCGTAGATGGAATACAGGTTGAAAATGCATTGTCAATTTTATCTCCTAACGAGATCCAATCCATCGATGTTTTAAAAGATGTGGCTTCTACTGCTATTTATGGTAGTCGTGGTGCAAACGGCGTAGTGATCATCACCACCAAAGGGGGTAAAGATGGTAAAACTGTCGTTTCCTTCGATACCTATGCAGGTGTTAGGCAAATTGTAAATAAACTTCCGGTAATGAACCCATACGAGTATGTAATGTACCAATATGAGCTTTATAACAACAATACATCTGATGAAGTAAAAAATACCTTCACAAAAAGATATGGTACCTTTGAAGATTTAGACATCTATAAAAACGTACCGAACATCGATTGGCAAGACCGCGTTTTTGGTCGCCAAGCCTTTTCAAATACCCAAGTATTAAGCTTATCAGGGGGTACTAAAACAACTACTTTTAATTTTACCCTAAACAATACCAACGAAGATGGAATTATGTTGGAGTCTGGTTTCCGCCGTACTTTTGCCTCTTTCCGTTTCGATCATAAAATTTCTGATAAGATCAGGGCTGGCGTTAACGTACGTTACAGCAGACAACGTATTGAAGGAGTGGGTACAACAAGTACAGGTTCTCAGGGTACCAACCGTTTAAGAAACTCGGTGCGTTACCAACCTTATTCGGGTGGGGGGCGATTCTGGTGATTTGTTTGATGCAGATTACCTGACTACGCAACTTTCAAACCCCATCTCTTTGGCGCACCAAGAGCTCAAATACGATTACCGTAACGATTTGATCAGCAGTGGTTATGCCAGCTACCAGATCTTAAAGAACCTAAGTTTCAGATCTACTTTAGGTTTAAACTTTAGCGATAGAAAAACCAATGGTTTTAATGGTCCTTTAAGTGGTTTGGCAAGAAACAACGCAGGTTTGCCAGCCATTACGTTGGATAACTCTAGTGCTACCACCTTGATCAATACCAATACGCTTAACTATAAACCTAACTTGGGTAATCAACATAGTTTAGACCTATTGGTTGGTGAAGAGTTAAATAAATACGACATCAAATCGAACAGCAGTACCATTAAGTGGTTCCCGATGAACATTACGGCCGATGAAGCCTTTGCGAGTATCCAAAAAGCAGAGCCACCTGTAGGATCAATACAAGATAAACCGACGTCATTGGTTGGTGGTTCTCGTCAATTGTCATTCTTTGCAAGGGCATCTTATTCATTTGCTGGAAAATACTTGGCTACCTTAAACTTCCGTAGAGATGGATCTTCATTCTTTGCCAAAGGGCAGAGATGGGGTAATTTCCCTTCTGCACAATTGGCATGGCGTGCTTCTGAAGAAGATTTCATGAAAAACCTAAACTGGAACTGGTTGAACAACTTTAAGGTACGTGCCAGTTACGGTATTGCGGGTAACAATAGAATTGGACAGGATCTGTTTAGGACCTTGTTCTCTGCAAACTCTACTGCAGGGGGGTATGCTGCATCTGATGGCTCGGTTACCACTGGTTTGATTGCAGGTAACGTATTGGCCAATCCGAACATTACATGGGAAAAAAATATCTCGGGCAACTTAGGATTTGATATCGACCTGTTCAAAAGCCGTGTATCTATTGCTTTAGACTTATATGATAACCGTACAAAAGATTTATTGCTAAATGCCAATATTCCTCCAATTAACGGTTACAACACTCAACAACAAAATGTGGGTAAAACACAGAATAGAGGAATTGAGGTGCAGTTGAATGGTGTTGCAGTTAGAACAAGAGACTTTACCTACAACGTGGGTTTGAACTTCTCGTTTAACAAGAACAAGATTTTAGAACTACAGAACAATGTACAATCTTATGTGGCACAATCGGGCTGGGTTAATAGTTTAGCTGATTTTAAAATAGAAGTTGGTAAACCTGTTGGTCAGTTCTATGGTTTCGTATCAGACGGAAGATATACTGTTGATGATTTTACCTCAGTACTCAATACTTCTACAGGTGTGTATACGTATACCCTTAAACCAGGTATTGCCAACAGTAGGGTATTATTGGGCAACAGAGAGCCACAACCAGGCGACATGAAAGTTAAAAAACTATCTAACGCTACAAGCATGGTTATCAGCGATGATGATAAAACGGTTTTGGGTACTTCTCAACCTAAATTTACTGGTGGATTTAACAATCAGTTTGCCTATAAAAACTTCGATCTAAGTGTATTTATGAACTTCTCTGTAGGCAATAAAGTTTACAACGCCAATAAAATAGAGTTTACCTCACAATACAATGTAAAAGACAACAACCTTTTGGCAACGATGAACGACAGGTGGAAAAACTTCAACGAAAATGGCGTGAAGGTTACCGATCCAGCATTGTTAACGGCAATGAATGCCAATACCACCTTATGGACACCAACAACAGGTAACTATGCCTTAACTTCTTATGCCATTGAAGATGGTTCTTTCTTGCGCATCAGCAATGTAACCTTAGGCTATACCTTGCCACAAAGTTTGGTTAAAAAAACAGGCTTTATTTCTAAACTTAGAGTATATGGTACCGTAAACAACTTGTACACCTTTACCAAATACACAGGTTACGATCCAGAAGCAAATACACGTAGGTCTAACCCGCTTACTCCAGGTATCGATTACGCGGCATACCCACGTAGCAGATATGTATTAGCAGGTATCAACTTAATATTTTAATCCTTTTAGCCTTAAAAAAAATGAAAAATAAACTCATAAATTCTGCTTTTTTAGTGTTAGCTATTGGAGCGATGATCATTACGCCATCTTGTAAAAAGGTGTTGGATTTCGAGTCAGATTCTTCTTCAACAGAAGCAACTGTTTTTGAAAGTACTACTTATACCAACTCTGCATTGATTGGTGTTTACAATAAACTAATTGGAGACAATGGTTATGGTAGCCGTTTATCTACCTTGTTTGGCCTAACAGCCGAAGATTTTAAAACCTCGGGAAGTTATGCTTCTTCAGACAGACGTGGAATCAGCATGTATGGTGCAAGTTCGGACAATACCGACCTGATCAATCCATTTGCGCAACTATACCAAGGATCGAGCGTGCAAATATCTGTATCAAATACATCCCAGAATCAAAACTGTATACCACTGGGTCGGCCGCAGATTAGGCTTTAATGAAACGCTATTATGGGGAGGCCTTGGCTTTGAGGGCACAATTTTATTTCGAGCTGATCCGCAACTGGGGTGATGTACCACAAAGATTTGTGCCTGCCGCTTTTGCCGAAACCCTTTTCCCTGCAAATGCAGATAGAGATAAAACCTACGATCAGATCATTGCAGATCTAAAAACAGCAGCAGACTTGGTGCCATGGAGAAGTGCAGCTGGCGATTATGGTAGTTTCCGTTTTACCAAGGGTGCGATCAAAGGCTTAAGAGCTCGGATTGCTTTGTTTAGAGGGGGCTATTCTTTAAGATCAAATACCCACCAAATGGAAAGAAGAGCAGACTATTTAACCTATTATAAAATAGCAATGGACGAGTGCAAAGAGATCATGGACAACCGTGCGCAGCATTCGCTAAATCCAGTATACGAAAATGTGTTCAAAACCTTACACAGTACGCGTATGGACGATGCCCATGAACTGATGTTAGAAGTGGCTGCTTACGGAAGTAATGCATCTACAGATAGTAAATTGGGTTATTATAACGGAATTCGTTTTGCTGCAGCCTCTACTTATGGTACTGGTGGTGGTGGGATGAATGCCATTCCTACTTATTTTTACGAATTGATCCAATAAAAGATTGCCGCAGAGATGTAACCATTGGTGTATTTGAAATTACAGGGACTTCAAAAAAGATGATCAATACATTGAACAACTTTACAGATGCAAAGTTCAGAAAATCATGGACTGCATTTGATGGCAAATCATCTTCACAGAACTTTGCCGTTAACTGGCCAATATTGCGCTTCGCAGATATCTTATTGATGTATGCAGAAGCAGATAACGAAATCAACAATGGTCCATCGGCAACCGCAAAAAGTGCCTTACAAGAAATACAGAAACGTGCCTATGCAGGTTACGAAAATGATATTCCAGTTACACCTACGGACAAAGCAGGTTTCTTTAATGCAATTGTTAAAGAAAGATTATTGGAATTTGGTGGTGAAGCCATCAGAAAATTCGATCTGATCAGATGGAACTTGATCGACAGTAAATTTGCAGAAACCCGTACCAAACTTCGCCAGTTGATCAATGGTGAAGGTGTGTATGCCAATGTGCCTTTATATGTTTACGCCAAAGAATCTAATTATAACCTTACCCCAAGCGTAACAGAAGTAGCCAGTTTAGACCTGTATGGTGGCTTACCATCAACGGTATTGTTTGCTCCAGGCTTAGGCTCTTCAACAGCGCCAACAGGTTATACAGTTAAAAATTGGAGAAAAGCATTAACAGAAGAGAACATGTTGACCAGTATAGCAACCGGATTTGCATTCTACTTCGAAGCCAATAAAAAAGAGTTGTTGCCTTATCCAAAAACTGCATTGAACGAGAACCCAAATATGGTTCAGAATGCTGGTTATTAACTATCTAAAAAATATTAAGATGAAAAATATAATCCATCAAACAAGTACTAAAATATTCCTGCTATTGGCAGTAGTATTGCTGTTGGCCGCTTGTGAAAAAAATAAGGAAGAGACTTTACCAGCACCAAGAATCTTTAAGGCCAGTGACATCAGTATTGCAGCTGGTGCAAATTCGGCCAAGATCAAATGGGCAGTTCCACTCTTTGCTTCAGGTAAGGCCTTAAAATACACCGTAGATTTTTCGAAAGACCAAGCTTTTGGTACTATTGCTTTTTCAAAAGTTGTAGATACCGCAGGCATTACGGTAACCGATGATAACATTGAAGTAAGGACCCCATATTTTGTCCGTATCAAAGCCAATGCTTTCGAAGACCAACCAGAATCGAAATATGTGGTGAGCTCATCCTTTACCTTAACAGGTACACAGCTGTTTTTAACTGTCCGTGATGCAGATATCAAAGAAAACAGCATTACGCTTCGTTTTACAGCAGAAGCAGGTTTGAGCAGTATCAAACTGACGCCAGAAACAGGTACAGCCATTACATCAACCTTAAGTGCTGGTGATCTAAGCGCAGGATTAAAAACAATTACAGGCTTAACAGGTGGTGTAAAATACACTGCAGAATTGTTGGCTGGTACCAAGAATAAAGGTAATGTTACCTTTACTACAAGTCCGGTAACTGCTTATACGGTTAAGATTTCGCCTACAGATGATCTGGCTGCAACAATTGCGGGCGCTGCAAATGGTGCTGTGATCGGTTTAAATCCTGGGACGTATAATTTAACCGCCTTAAGCACTTTTATTACAGGAAAAACAATCACGATTAAATCTACCTCAGGCAATCCAGAAGATACCAAGGTGAACTATAAAGAAATAGATTTAGAAGGAACTGGTGCGGGCATCACTTTATCTGGAATTGAGTTAGATGGAACAGCAGGTGCGGCACTTTATTTCCTAAACCTGATCGGTTCTCAGGCAGCCAATGGATCGGCGGCTACATTTACCAATATCGTAGTAGACAACTGTATTGTACATGGCGCTACCACAGCCTTTTTACGTGCTGATAGGGGTACTGCTGCCAGAGATTTCAAAATTGGCAATATTACGGTAAACAATTCTATCGTATTCGACATGGGGGCAAATGGCGGGTCCAACTATTATACCTTCCACTTAAATAAATTGGAATTTAATACTTTAACGGTTTCTAAATCTACTTTTTATAATGCTGGCCCTGGTTTGGTTACTGCAAGTACTACCTACACGGGTGCAGTTGTACCTACGGTTAACATCAGCTACTCTACCTTTAATGGTTTTGGTGGCAATGCTAAATATGCCTTGTTAGATGCCAATGCCAATCCGGTTAATTTTAGCCTACAGAACAGTATTGTAGCAAACACGCCAAAATCTGGTACTGTACAAGCGGCGGCTTTGCGCTCAAGTGGTGCAGGTGTAACTACAACTTTTTCTTATAACAATACATTTGGTTTGTATAACGCCTTGACAGGGAATGTTGGTCTGACATTCCCGTCAACGGTAAGCCAAACAGCAAATCAAACCATAGATCTTGGCTGGACAGCGGCAACAAGTTCATTTACTTTGCCAGCAGGATCTAGCTTAAGGACTGCAAGTAGCACAAGCATTGCCTTGGGCGATCCAAGATGGGCCTATTAATAGAACGAAATAAAAAAGATGGGGCTTAAGCCTCATCTTTTTTGCTTTAAAATGAAAACCATGCCATTAAAAACAATCAAATACTTATTTTTCCTTTGTTTTTTAACCCTGATGTCTTTTACCTTGATCAAAAAGGAAATGGTAACCCTATTTATTGTTGGCGATTCTACTGCGGCAGATAAACAGCCCAAAGCCTATCCAGAAACTGGATGGGGGATGGAAATTGGCGCTTTTTTTAATAAAGAGGTTAAAATTGACAATAGGGCATTGAATGGAAGAAGTACCAAATCTTTTCTCAATGAAAAAAGATGGGAAGCAGTTTTAAAAGAATTAAAAGCAGGAGATTATGTGTTGATTGAGTTTGGGCATAACGATGAGAAAATCGATAAACCAGAAGTTGGAACCTCATTGGCCGAATACAAGACCAATCTGATCAAATACATTGCAGAAACCCAAGCTAAAAAAGCCAATCCAATTTTATTGACACCCATTGCACGTCGCAGTTTTAAAAATGGTGTTTTTAGCGATACCCATAAAGGTTACCCTGATGTGGTGAGGAAATTGGCGGATTCTTTGCATATTCCATTGATTGATATGCAACGTAAAACCGAAAAACTGATCATTGGACTGGGAGACGAACCCTCAAAAAAACTATTTCTATATGTTGATTCTGGTCATGTAAATTATCCAACAGGAAAAAAGGATGATACCCATTTAAATCCGGAAGGCGCAAAACAGGTAGCTGGCCTAGTAGCCGAGGGCCTTAAAGAGATAAAAAGTCCATTGGCCAAATACTTGATTGGTAAGTAAGATATGTACTACTAGTACGGAAAAAATAAAGAAAACGAAATGAATACCATTTTTAAACCCCTGTTTTTAATTGTTGCCATAGCACTTTTCGCATTTCAGGTTCCTCAAAAACCGGTACAGCTTTTTTTAATAGGAGATTCGACTGTGGCAGATTATACCTTAGATTCTGGGTATCTGGAAAAGAAATTTCCACTAAATGGTTGGGGGCAGGTTTTTCAGCCTTTCTTTAAAAGAGATAGTTTAAGTCTGGTTAAAAAATTGATCAAAGCAGATAGTGTTCTGGTAATTGATAAAGCCAGAGGAGGAAGAAGTACACGTACTTTTTTTGAAGAAGGCAGATGGGCAGAAGTGTACAAAGCTTTAAAAAAGAACGATATTGTAATGATGCAGTTTGGGCACAATGATGCAGCGGTTGATAAACCAGAACGTTATGTGAACATTACGGGTTATAAAGAATATCTGAGGTTATATGTTAACCAGACCAGAGAAAAGGGGGCGATACCCATTCTGATTACTCCAGTAAATAGAAATTATCCATGGAAAGAGGGCAAGCTGAGCAATGTGCATGGCGAATATCCAAATGCGGTAAAGGCAGTGGCCAAAGAATTGAACGTGCAATTGATTGATCTAACGCAACTCTCAATTGATGCGTTTACGGCAAAGGGCCAAGCTGAGGTAACTTCCAAATATTTTATGAATTTTGAAAAAGGGCTTTATCCTGGCTATCCAGATGGACAAAAAGACAATACCCATTTTCAAAAAGAAGGTGCAATAGCTGTTGCACAATTGGTGTTTAATGCAATGAAAAAACTATAGAGATGAAAAAGGGGTTATTCGTGTTGTTTTATAGTTTGATTGTTTTATTGTTGAATGATGCTAGTGCAAATGCATCAAGTAGCTCACCTCAAAAATTTGCTTACGACTTTGTTGTTGCAGCCGATGGTTCAGGTAATTTTAAGACTGTTCAAGAGGCGATCAATGCCGTTCCAGATTTTAGGAAAACTACAACAACAATATTCATCAAAAATGGAATATATAAAGAGAAGTTAAATCTTTCGGCTTCTAAGCAGATGGTAAAAATGATTGGAGAGAATGTAGAAAAGACCATTTTAACCTTTGATGATTGGGCGCAAAGAAAAAATGCATTTGGTGAAGAGAAAGGTACTTCTGGTTCTTCCAGCTTTTATATCTACGGCAGCAAGTTTTCGGCAGAAAATATAACGTTTCAAAATACAGCAGGTCCGGTAGGGCAGGCAGTGGCTTTGTTTGTAGCAGGAGATCAAGCCAAGTTTACCAATTGTAGGATGTTGGGCTTTCAGGATACCCTTTATACCTATGGTTATGCCAGTCGCCAATATTACTATAAATGTTATATCGAAGGTACCGTAGATTTTATTTTTGGTTCATCAACCGCAGTATTTGATGAGTGCGAGATCTTCTGTAAAAAGGCTGGATATGTAACGGCTTCTTCCGCTCCTGATACTTCAAAATATGGTTATGTGTTTATCAATAGCAAGATTATTGGAGATGCTCCAGCAAACTCTTATTATTTAGGCCGACCATGGAGACCTTATGCCAAGACGGTATTTATCAATTGCGACTTGGGTAAAATGATCAAAGCAGAAGGATGGGACAATTGGGGCAAAACCAGTAACGAACAGACTGCTTTTTATGCAGAGTATAAAAATACTGGACCAGGCGCAGATCCAAAAGGACGTGTGGCTTGGTCGCATCAGTTAAATGAAACAACAATTCAGGAATACACTTTGGTTAAGATTTTAAATGGATGGAATCCGAAGGAGTAGCCGATCGTCCTTAGTCTACAGTCGCGAGTCTTTAGTCAATCATTAGATAAAATACCCATTTACCATTCCCAACTAACCCACATGAAAATATTTACCTTGATCCTATTTCTCGCCAGCATAACTTCAGTCAATGCCCAAACTTACCCCAAGTCTTTAACGGTAGCAAAAGATGGCAGTGGTGATTATCAAACCATTCAGGAAGCTGTAAATGCGGTGAGAGATCTATCTGAGGTACAAGTACCGATTTATATCAAAAATGGGGTTTATAAAGAGAAATTGATTGTGCCAGCGCAAAAATCTAAGATTTCGTTAATTGGCGAAGACAAAGACAAAACCATTATTACCTATGATGATTATTCAGGAAAAGGTGCCATAAATACGTATACATCGCATACGGTATTGGTACAGGGAAATGATTTCAAGGCAGAAAACCTCACTTTTGAAAATGCTGCGGGTCCGGTTGGGCAAGCGGTAGCTTTACATGTAGAAGCAGATCGGGTAGTGATTAAGAATTGCAAGATCTTGGGCAATCAGGATACGCTTTTCCCATCTGCAGATACCAGCAGACAGTACTATGTAGATTGTTATATCGAAGGTACCACCGATTTCATTTTTGGTGCGGCAACCGTAGTTTTTGAACGTTGCCATATCCATAGCAAAAAGAATTCGTACATCACAGCAGCCTCAACAACCCAAGCCCAACCTTATGGTTTTATATTCTTTAATTGCAAATTAACTGCTGATCCAGCATTTCAAAAAGTTTACTTGGGCCGACCATGGCGACCTTATGCCAAAACCGTATTCATCAATACCGAAATGGGCCCTCATATTTTACCAGCAGGATGGCATGTATGGAACGAGAATAAAAACCATGAAACTACTTTTTATGCAGAATATGGTTCTTCTGGCCCCGGCTTTGTAAAAGAAAGTAGAGTAGATTGGTCAAAACAGTTGACCAAAAAAGAAGCCAAGACCTATACCCTTAAAAATATTTTTGCAGGCAGGACTGCTTGGATGCCCAAATAAAGAATCCCACTGATCAAATCATGAAAATAACAACCATAGCCTTTCTTTTATTGTGTAGTTTAACTATAGCAGCACAAAAACCTGATGTGTCTAAAGTTTGGGTAGCCGATCTGGGTAATGGAAAATATAAAAACCCAGTGTTGGATGCGGATTATTCTGATCCCGATGCCATAAGGGTAGGTGATGATTTTTATATGGTTTCTTCAAGTTTTGATGCAGTACCCGGATTGCCCATCTTACATTCAAAAGATCTGGTCAACTGGACCATTATCAGCCATGCCTTAAAAAGACAAATCCCGTTCGAGCATTTTTCCAAAACCCAACATGGCAATGGCGTTTGGGCACCAGCCATCCGTTTTTATAAAGGTGAGTTTTATATCTATTATCCGGATCCAGATTTTGGCATCTATTTAACAAAAGCCAAAAGTGCCACAGGACCTTGGTCTGAACCGGTTTTGGTAGAGGCTGGAAAAGGTCTGATCGATCCTTGTCCACTTTGGGATGAAGATGGAAAGGTTTATCTCGTACATGCTTATGCAGGGAGTAGGGCCGGAATTAAAAGTATCATTGTAGTGAAAAAGCTCAATGCAGCAGGCGATAAGGTGATGGATGAAGGTAAATTGGTTTACGATGGACATGAGCTAGACCCAACCATAGAAGGTCCCAAATTTTATAAACGCAATGGTTATTATTACATCTTTGCACCTGCAGGTGGTGTAGCCACTGGCTGGCAATTGGTATTGCGTTCCAAAAATGTATATGGCCCCTATGAGCGTAAAGTAGTAATGGATCAGGGCAAATCTCCCATCAATGGTCCACATCAGGGCGCTTGGGTGGATACACCAACAGGCGAAGACTGGTTCTTGCATTTTCAAGATAAAGAAGCTTATGGCAGAGTAATGCATTTGCAACCGATGAAATGGATTAACAATTGGCCAGTGATTGGGGTAGATGCAGATGGTGATGGGATAGGCGAGCCAGTTTTGACGTATCAAAAACCAAAAATAATAAAGCCAACAGCCATTGTTACCCCTGCCGAATCTGATGAGTTCAATAGTACAAATTTAGGCTTACAATGGCAATGGCAGGCCAATCCATCGGCTACATGGTCTTTTTTAAACCCTACAAATGGAAGCTTGCGTTTGTATTCAGTAAAAATGCCAGATAGTGCCAAAAACTATTGGGAAGTACCTAATCTATTGCTCCAGAAATTCCCAACAGAACAATTTACCGTAACCACAAAACTGACTTTTACGCCAAATACCAAGCTAGAAAACGAGAAAGCAGGACTGATCATTGCAGGGTTGAGTTATGCCAATATTGCTGTAAAAAGTAAAAAAGATGGGCTCTATCTTGTGTATACTACTTGCAGTGCTGCAGATAAGGGTAAGGCCGAAAAAGAGGAGGTAGTGGTGAAGCTAAATACAAAAGATGTTCAGCTTAGGGTTACGGTAAACAAAGGCGCACAATGCCAATTTAGTTACAGCCTAGATGGGCTTACATTTATCAACGTCAAGGATGTTTTTCAGGCCGAACCAGGGAAGTGGATTGGTGCTAAAGTAGGTTTGTTCTGTGTAAGAACGCAGCAAACAAATGATGCTGGTTATGCTGATTTTGATTGGTTCCGTATCAATTGATCCAAACCTGAACCTAATTCTTACTCACAGCGAACAAACCAACAACGAATAACAAAAAAATGGTAACGATTGCATAGTTATTTTCTGGCTTTTAGTTCCATTCCTCTTTAAAACTATGTAGACTTGTTAAACGAATAATCGGTATTGCTAGTCAAATTAATTAGCAAAGCTGTTTTTTAACCAATATAAGCCGTACATATGAACATGAAAAAAATAGTTCCAACTATCTTCACGCTGCTCTTACTTACCAATCTTTTTTTAGCTAAAGCCCAAAAACAACCCTATTCGTTCAGTAACCTGCCAGTTGTTGCTAAAACATCATTTAAGGCAGATACTTTAAATATTATCAAGTTTGGTGCTAAAAACGATGGGGTTACCCTCAATACCAAAAGTATCAATGATGCCATTATTGCCTGTAATAAAAAAGGAGGTGGCGTAGTCTTGATTCCAAAAGGCTTATGGCTTACGGGTCCGATCGAATTAAAAAGCAATGTCAACCTGCACTTACAAAAAAATGCAATCCTTCAGTTTACCAAAGACTTCGACCAATATCCTTTAGTAGCCAGCAATTGGGAAGGTTTACCACAGATGCGTAACCAATCGCCGATATGGGCAACCAACCAACAAAATATAGCTGTTACAGGTTTTGGATCATAGATGGTGCAGGTGATGCTTGGCGAATGGTTAAAAAAGACAAACTAACCGAAAGCCAGTGGAAAAAATTGGTCGCTTCTGGTGGCATGACCAGCGAAGATAAAAAAACATGGTATCCAACGGAGAAGACCTTCAATGCTTCGAAGATGAAAAATCCTGGTGAAATTACCAGTGATAAAACCCCTGAATTCTATAAATCAATCAAAGATTTTCTCCGTCCAAATCTGTTGGTTTTTACCGCCTGTAAAAGGATTTTGCTAGAAGGAGTTACTTTCCAAAATTCTCCAGCCTGGAATATCCATCCACTGATGTGTGAAGATTTGACCGTTAGAAATGTATACGCCAAAAATCCTTGGTATGCCCAAAATGGTGATGGTATCGATATCGAATCGTGTAAAAATGTGTTGATTGAAGGCAGTACCTTTGATGTTGGCGATGATGGAATCTGTATCAAATCTGGCCGCGATGCAGCAGGCAGAAAACGTGGCATGCCAACAGAAAATGTAATTATCCGCAACAGCACGGTTTACCATGCCCATGGTGGATTTGTAATTGGGAGTGAGATGTCTGGTGGAGCAAAAAATATTTTTGTATACGATTGTTCGTTTATCGGAACAGACATCGGATTACGTTTTAAAACCACAAGAGGTAGAGGTGGAGTAGTAGAAAAGATCTTTGTAAAGAACATCAACATGAAAGATATTGTAGGCGAAGCTATCTTATTCGACATGTATTACGCTGCTGTTGATCCTGTACCTTTAACTGGCGAAAAGAGAGATGCACCGAAAATCCAATTGTTGCCTGTAACCGAAGAAACGCCTGTTTTTAGAGATTTTCATATCAGTAATGTAGTTTGTGACGGTGCTTCGAAAGCTGTATTTATCAGAGGGCTTCCAGAGTTGAGCATCAGCAACATCACTTTGGCCGATTTGAGCATTAAAGCACATGAAGGTATAGATCTCCAAGAAGCAAAAAATGTAAGTTTAACCAATGTAAATCTGATTGCAAAAGAGGTCAATCCCTTGATCAATATCCAAAATGGAAATGACATCAGTTTCAAGAACATCAATTATAACAATGCCCAATTATTGTTTAGGATCAGTGGAGATAGAAATAGCAACATCAAAACGGTTGGGCTCGATGCATCGAAGGCAAAAGTAAAAACAGAATTTTTAGCAGGTGCAGAAGAAAAATCATTACAGATCAACAAGTAATCATGAAAACATCTTTTTTTAAATATAGTATACTTGCCGTTTTTGCAGGTTTAACATTGCAGGTTAAAGCACAAAACAAACCCCTGTCGCAACAGATAGCCACAACGGTAATGGAAATCTGGAAAGATTCGTTAAATCTGGATCCAGCCAATCCCAAACCTGTGAAATGGGCCTATGATCAAGGTGTGATTTTAGAGGGTATTGATGGCATTTGGAAAAGGACTGCCGATAACGAATATTTCAAATACATGCAAAAGAGCATGGATTTTTTTGTAACCAAAGAAGGAACAATCAATCGCTATAAACAAGCGGATTATAACATCGACAACATCAAAAATGGCCGTATTTTATTGACTTTGTATAAAGTAACCGGTCAGCAAAAATATTTCAAGGCTGCTACTTTGTTGTGGGATCAGTTGCAACAACAACCACGTACCAAAGAAGGTGGTTTTTGGCATAAAAAAATCTATCCCAACCAGATGTGGTTGGATGGATTGTACATGGGCCAACCTTTTTATGCAGAATATGCAGCCCTGGTTAAAAATGAAAAAGCTTTTGATGATATCGCCAACCAATTTGTTTGGATGGAGAAAAATGCCAGAGATGCAAAAACTGGATTGTTATACCATGGCTGGGATGAATCCAAAACCGAGCAATGGGCCAATAAAACCACAGGTAAATCGCCGAACTTTTGGGGTAGAGCAATGGGTTGGTATGGTATGGCATTAGTTGATGTGTTAGATAATTTTCCACAGCACCACCCTAAACGTGCAGCATTATTGGCCATCTTAAGCCGCTTTGCAATTGCCGTACAAAAAGTACAAGACCCAAAATCGGGATTATGGTATGATATTTTAGATCAACCACAAGGCAAGGGCAATTACCATGAAGCTTCTGCATCGAGTATGTTCGTTTATACCTTGGCCAAAGCTGTTCGGATGGGTTATTTACCATCCAATTATTTAGCAGTGGCCCAAAAAGGTTACCATGGCATTAAAACAGAATTTATTGAGCCTGCAGGCGATGGTAAAGTGAACCTAAAAGGAACTGTGAGTGTTTCTGGTCTTGGTGGCAAGCCTTATCGCGATGGTAGTTATGCCTATTATTTAAGTGAAAAGGTAATTACCAATGATCCAAAAGGTGTTGGTGCATTTTTGTTGGCCGCGAACGAAATGGAAATAGCGGCCTTGCCCAAATCGAAATTTGGTGAAACCGTACTATTGGACTCATATTTTAACAACGAAACCAAAATAGACCAAAGCAATAACAATGTTTCGTGGCATTACAAATGGGAGGAACGAGCAAATGGTGGATTCTCTTTCTGGGGAGACCTGTTCAACAACAAAGGTTTTCAGACTAAAACCTTGTATCAAGCACCAACCTTGGCCAATCTAAAAAATGCAGCTGTTTATATCATTGTTGATCCTGATTTCGAAAAGGAAAACCCAAAACCAAATTTTATAGAACCTACTCATATCAAGGTTATTACCGAATGGGTAAAAGCAGGAGGTATTTTATTGTTGATGGGTAACGATGCACCAAATGTAGAGTTGAAACACTTTAATGAATTGGCAGGTCAGTTTGGGGTGTTTTTTAATGGAGATAGCAAAGGAACTGTACCCGTAGCCACAAATTTTGAAACTGCAAAAGTTGTTGTTCCGACGGGAAATGAAATATTTAAAAACTCGACCAATCTTTTTATCAAAGAATACAGCAGTTTGAAATTATCAGGTGCAGCCAAATCAATTTTAAAAGATAAAGATGGAGACGATGTAATGTCGATCAACTCCATATGGAAAAGGAATGGTGTATGTAATCGGTGACCCTTGGTTGTATAATGAATATGTTGACGGTAGAAAACTGCCAGCTTCTTACGATAATTTTAAAGCAGCTAACGATTTAGTCGATTGGGTAAGCAAAAAGATCTTGGTTAAAAAAGTAAAGTAAATAAGTGAGTTGGGTAATAAGAAAAACAAAAAGTAGATGAAAAAGCAAGGTCAAATATTCTCAATGTTGGTGGTTCTGGGTTTAAGTTCATGTGCTACTGCCCAACAAACCAACCAAGCCACTGTGCAAACAGGTCCAATTGCCGAAAGGATGTTGGTGTACCAATTGAGCAATGGAGCATGGCCAAAACAGCTAGAGGATAAAAGCGTAGTGAAATATGAGACACCCATAGATGATGCTTTGATGGCCAAGATCAAAGCCACAACTTACATGCACGCTACGATTGACAATAGGGCAACCAGCAAAGAGATAAACGCATTGGTTAAAGCTTATCAGACCACGCACAACAAAGCTTATTTACAGGCGGCAGAAAAAGGTTTAGACTACCTTTTAAAGGCCCAATACAAAAATGGTGGTTGGCCACAATATTATCCTGATAAAAGTAGCTATAGGGCAGAAATTACCTATAATGATGATGCAATAGTGAATGTATTGAACATCATGATGGATATCGCCACCAAAAGTAATGGCTTTGAAGTGGTAGATCAGTCCTACATTGCCAAAGCAGAAGATGCCGTAAAAAGAGGTTTGGATTGTATTTTGAAGACCCAGGTTATCCAAAATGGAAAAGGAAGCATTTGGGCAGCACAATATGATCAAAACACCTTACAGCCAGCTAAGGCAAGAGCATTTGAACCTGCTTCTTTAAGTACGTCAGAATCTGTCAATATCGTAAGGTTTCTGATGCGCATTAAAAATCCAACTCCAGAACTTCAAACAGCCATTAACAACGCAATTGATTGGTTCAATGCTACCAAGATTACAGGTTATAAATTTGATAAATTTCCAGATGGAAAAGATAGAGGTTTAATTGCCGATCCTAATTCAGTAATATGGGCTAGGTTTTACGATCTGAAGACCAATCAACCTATCTTTGGCGACCGTGACAATGCCGTTTATAAAAATGTAGCCGATATCAGTTTCGAACGTAGAAACGGTTATGCCTGGTACGGTACATGGGCAAACAACTTGATCAATAAGGAATATCAAAAATGGCTAAAAAGCAATGGCTAGCTCAGTTTTTATAGAAAATGGAAAAGGTAAAATGGTTATAGAGCTTGATGCCCAATGAACCAATGAACCAATGCCGAATGAACTATTGAACCAATAAACTATTGACCAACAATTTTGTCATGCTGAGGAACGAAGCATCTCTTTTTAGCTGGCCAAAGGAATGGGATTTTTCGCTATGTTCAGGATGACAAAGATGTCTTGACAATGAACCAATGAACCAATGCCTAATGAACTATTGAACAAATAAACGAATGACTAATCATAAATCGATATCTCATCTTTTAGTCTATCTCCTTTTATTAGGTTTTGCCCTTCCAACTTATGCCCAAAAAGAAGCCAATATCCTCGATTGGAAAACAGATGTAAGTTTAAACACCTATTTAGTACAACAATTGCATTTAAAATATGATGCAAGAAGAGTTGAATTTGCCAGAGCATTAACTACAAAAACCAATACTTTAGCTTATATCCAAACTGTAAAACAAAAATTCAAAACCCTGTTAGGCACATTGCCTCAAAAAGCCAATTTAGCAGTCCAACAAACTGGAACCATCCAAAAATCAGGTTATCGGATTGAAAAGATTGTTTACCAAAGTTTCAAAAACCATCATGTTACCGCAAATCTGTATGTGCCAGATGGAAAAGGAAAATTTCCAGCTGTATTACTTTTTTGTGGTCATGAAGATTTGGCCAAAGCAACCGAGTCTTACCAACAAACTGCAATGCTGTTTGCCAAAAATGGTTTCGTTGTTTTTGTAATCGATCCCATTTCCCAAAGTGAAAGGGTGCAATTAACAGATGAGAGTGGAAAAGCACTAACACGAGGTGCTACTACAGAACATACGTTGTTAAATCTCTCCTCCAATCTTTTGGGTATATCCGTAGCAGCGTATGAATTATTTGATAATGCAAGAGGATTGGATTATCTGGTAACCAGACCTGAAGTAGATTCTCATAAAATTGGGTGTATCGGCAATAGTGGAGGTGCCATGCAGGCTATTTATTTTGCTGCTTTTGATGACAGGGTAAAAATCATTGCTCCTTGTAGTTATTTGGCCAGCAGAGAAAAAACATTGGCTACAACTGGGGCTGCAGATGGTTGTGCACAAATTCCAAACGAAGGGACAGCACAACTCGAAATGAGCGATTATCTAATTGCGGCAGCACCTAAACCGATGTTGGTATTGGCAGGGCGCTATGATTTTATCGATTACAATGGAACACTCGAATCATTCGATGACCTAAAAAAGGTTTATAAAAGTTTAAAGACATCAGATCGGCTCTCGCTTTTTACGTATGATGATGGCCATGGAATTTCAAAACCAAAAAGAGAAGTTGCCGTACAGTGGTTCCGCAAATGGTTTTACCAAGATAATAGTCCAGTTAAAGAAGAGGAGATAACAGATTTGAGGGATAAAGATTTATTCGCAAGTGTTAAAGAAAAGGTCAACCTAAGCTATCCTAACGAAATCAATATCGTTCAAAAGAACCTACAACTGTTTAATGAAAAGGCGGCAGAACGACAAGTATTTGGACAATTAGACCCTACTCAACGGAAACAAAAGGTAGAAAACCTATTGGGCATCATTCCAAATCCAAGTCCGCTTGAAATTAAAAGCGTAGGCAAAATTAAATACGGACAGGTCAACCTCGGTTTTGATCGTCTTATTCTTCGTCAAAAAAACGAATTGCCTTTGCCATTAGAGATTTCTTATCCTAAAAAGAGGGATCAAAAAATTGTAATCTGGATTGGTGACGATCAAAAGAAAATGGATAGCATCCGTTCGTACTATTCAGGTAAGGGTACAGATGATGCCCTTGTTTTTGCAGACTAAGAGGAACCGGAGAAACGACCGATAAACCAGAACTGAACGATCCAAAATATTTCAGCAAAGACTACCGGAATGCCATACTGGCTTTACACCTAGGTAAACCGCTGGTAGGGCAACGCACAAGCGATATTTTAAACCTGATCAAGTTTATAAAAAAGGAGGTAAATCTTAAAGATCTGCCTATAGAAATCAATTCAATCGGTTTGGTTGGTCTATCTGTTTTACATGCAGGTTTTTTAGATCCTAATATTGATAAGATCAATTTATATCAATGTATCTCTACCTACCAAGAGGTGTTAAATCAGCCATTGGCAAAAGATAGGTATGGAGCTGTGGTCAATAACATCCTGAGTTATTACGATATCCCCGATCTTGTCAATTGGATCGGTATAGAAAAAGTCCAATTTAAGCAATAAACCAACAAAACCTCCGCTCACGTTCTCGGGAACGATTGCGCAAATATTTGCATTCAAATCGGGTTTTTACTAGCAATTAATAGGTATAATTGCTTTAACCAAATGCTGGGAAAGGGCTTTGTGCTCTAGCAATCAGCGAATTTTAAAATTGAAAAGTTGATATAATAGAATGATTTTATCTCAAAAAAATCTAAGTCTTATTCCAAAAGAAAAGCTGATTGTGCCAAGAGAAAGTAGCTTCGAACTTCCAGAAAAGGTACTCCAATTCGGAACCGGAGTTTTGTTGCGTGGCCTTCCAGATTTTTTCATAGATAAAGCAAACCGTCTTGGCCTATTTAATGGCAGGGTTGCAGTGGTAAAATCGACTAAAGGAGCTACTGCCGAATTTGAAGCCCAAGATTCTTTATATACACTTTGCGTACGAGGCCTTGAAAATGGTCAGCCCGTATCAGAAAATATCATTTCATCCTCCATTAGCAGGGTAATTTCCGCAGACCAAGATTGGGATGCCATCTTATCAATTGCTGCAAGTGAAAATCTTCAGCTCATCGTATCTAACACAACAGAAGTTGGTATACAATTGGTCAATGAACGTATCGACCAAAACCCACCACTTTCTTTTCCCGCCAAGGTATTGGCCGTTTTGCACCACCGATTTAAAATGTTTAAAGGGGCGAAGGATAGTGGTTTGGTAATCATTGCAACAGAATTGATTCCTGACAATGGCAAAAAATTAGAATCTATCGTTATAGCGTTGGCCAAGTTTAACCAATTAGAAGCCGATTTTATGTTATGGTTGCAAGAAGAAAACAGATTCTGCAATTCGTTGGTGGATCGGATCGTTCCGGGCAAACCAGATGCAGCAACCTTAGCTAATCTAGAAGAAGAGCTAGGTTATACCGACCATTTATTGGCCATGACAGAACCTTATCGCTTATGGGCCATCGAAGGGGATGAAAAAGTAGCAGCTGTACTTTCTTTTGCAAAGGCCGATGCCGGGGTAATCATTGCCAACGACATAGAAGTGTACAGAGAACTAAAAGTACGTTTGCTAAACGGTACGCATACGCTGAGTTCAGGCATCGCTTTTTTATCAGGTATTGATACAGTAAAAAATGCAATGACAGACGAGCTGATCAAAACTTATATAGAAGGTGTAATGGCCACAGAAATTGGTCCTGCCATACCTTATGCCGTTACAAAAGAACAGACTACGGCATTTGCAGCTACGGTAAAAGACCGTTTTGCAAATCCATCCATAGAACATTTGTGGATCAATATCACTTTTCAATATACCATGAAAATGAAGATCCGGATATTGCCATTGCTGTTAAACTATTATAGATTATTCAATACCGTTCCAGAGCAGATCAGTTTTGGTTTTGCGGCCTATCTAACCTTTATGCAGGTTAAGCGTAAAGAAGGAGAGAAGTTTTATGGTAATTATAATGATATCGATTATCTGATCACAGACGATAGCGCTGCTTATTTCAATGGCAAAACCGATGTAGTCAGCATATTGAGCGATGTGGCTTTCTGGGGAACAGACCTTAGTCTATTGGAGGGTTTTGTAGCCACGGTAGAAGAAAAATATAAGGCCATTGCCAAAGATGGAATGATGGAAGCTTTGGCAGAATTGACCACATCAAAAATAAACGTATTGTAAAGCATGAAGCAGAAAGTTTTAAAAGTCCACCCGAATGACAATGTATTGGTTGCCCTAGCTGATCTAAAAGCTGGAGAAACAGTGCAGTATCAAGGGAACGACTATGTGTTGGTGGATGACATTCAGGCAAAACATAAATTTTATACCACCGATATGAATGAGGGTGATGAAGTTTTGATGTATGGTACATTGGTAGGCAAAGTACAGTATGCCTTAAAGGCCGGAACTTTAATGACTACGGATAACCTTAAACATGCCGCTGCCCCATACCAATATCGCCCTTATCATTACCAATGGCAAGCACCAGATGTATCTAAATATGCTGGTCGTACGTTTAACGGTTACCACCGTTCAGATGGCAAGGTAGGCACGGCCAACTATTGGCTTTTTATCCCAACCGTATTCTGTGAAAATAGAAACCTAGATGTGATTCGGGAGGCATTACACAATGAATTGGGCTATGCTGTAACAGCAAAATATAAAGCCTATACACACGAACTGGTAGAAGCTTTTAAGAACGGAGTTGACATTTCAACTTTAACTGCCCCAATGTCTTTTGAAGGCATAAGAAATGACCGTCCTTTTAAAAATATAGATGGAATCAAGTTTTTGAACCATCAAGGTGGATGCGGAGGCATTAGACAAGATGCGGCAGTGTTAAGCAAACTATTGGCTGCTTATGCTGATCGATCCAAACGTAGCAGGCGTAACCATGTTGAGCTTAGGCTGTCAGAATTTGCAGGTGCAGGATTTTATGCACGACCTGAAGGAGCGAAACCCAAATTTTGATAAGCCACTTTACATTTTTGAGCAACAGCAATCGCAGAGCGAAGAGAACATGATTGCCGAAGCCATTAAAAAAACCTTCGAAGGTTTGGTAGAAGCCAATAAAATTGAACGTAAACCCGCACCATTAAGCCAAATGAATGTGGGCGTAAAATGTGGTGGTAGCGATGGCTTTAGTGGTATTTCTGCAAATCCAGCAGTAGGTTATTGTTCTGATCTGTTGGTGGCTTTAGGCGCAACCGTATTGTTGGCCGAGTTTCCAGAATTGTGCGGTGCAGAGCAGAACATGATCGATCGCACCAAGGATGAGGCTGCTGCAAAAAAGTTCATCAAACTAATGGGTGCCTACAGTCAGGCTGCAGAAAATGCAGGTTCTGGTTTTCACATGAACCCTTCGCCGGGAAACATCAAGGATGGTTTGATTACTGATGCCATCAAAAGCAATGGCGCGGCCAAAAAAGGAGGGACATCGCCCATTGAAGATGTGTTGGATTATACAGAACCAGCCATCAAAAGTGGGCTCAACTTGGTGTGTACCCCAGGTAACGATGTAGAAGCCACTACAGGTAAGGCAGCGAGTGGTGCAACCCTGATTTTGTTTACAACAGGCCTAGGGACCCCTACAGGCAATCCAGTATGCCCTGTGATTAAAGTAGCCACCAACAACGCATTAACCAAACGGATGGGCGATATCATCGATATCAATACAGGACCAGTAATAGAAGGAGAAAAGACCATCGAAGAAATGGGGGAAGACATCTTAGAATATTGCATCAAGGCTGCTAGCGGAGAAGTAATCCCAAAATCTGTGCTGCTGAACCAAGATGATTTTATTCCATGGAAAAGAGGAGTATCTTTATAAACAGGCCTTTGCAACTTGAATAACAAAATGTAAAGACTGAAATAAAAAATAAATAATACAAACCGATGAAAATAATACAAGCTGTACATTCAGAAGACTTTAAAACGTATCAGACCGATAAGATCAGAGAGCGATTTTTATTAGATGGTTTAAAAGAAAAAAATAAAGCCAATTTCGTTTATGCCCACTACGATAGAATGGTTACAGGGTTGATTACTCCAACAACTGAAGTACTTACCTTAGGTACCTACGATATCTTACGTGCCGATTTCTTTTTAGAAAGAAGAGAAATGGGTGTAATCAATGTAGGTGGTGCTGGTACTATTGAAGCTGATGGCACTATTTATGAATTGGCAAAAATGGATTGCCTATATATGGGTAAAGGGGTAAAAGAAGTGAAGTTCAGTAGCAAAAATGCTGATGAACCTGCAATATTTTATGCTTTGTCTACACCAGCGCACCATACTTACCCAACTGCCTATTTACAACATGCCGATGCTTTTTCTGCCCAATTGGGGAGTTTAGAAACGGCAAACGAACGTAAAATCGTAAGATACATCCACAAAGATGGAATCCAAAGTTGCCAATTGGTAATGGGATTGACCATCCTTTCTACAGGCAGCGTTTGGAACACCATTCCGCCACATACACACGATCGTAGAATGGAAGTTTATTTCTATTTTGATGTAGATGAAGAACACCGCGTTTTCCATTACATGGGCGAACCACAAGAAACTCGTCACATTATTGTAGCCAACCACGAAGCGGTTTTATCTCCGACATGGAGTATCCACGCAGGCAGTGGGACCAAAAATTACAGTTTTATTTGGGGCATGGCAGGCGAAAACTTGGATTATGCAGACATGGACACATTTGGCGTAAAAGAACTTAAATAATGGAACAATCATTCTCTTTAAAAGATAAAGTAATCGTAGTAACTGGTGGCACAGGTATTTTGGGCAACTCGTTTGTAAATGCAATTGTAGAGGCAGGTGGCGCTGTGGGTATTTTGGGTAGAAATGTCGAAATCGCTAACGAAAGAGCTGATGCGATCAACAAAAATGGAGGTAGAGCAATTGCCTTAATTGCAGATGCCATGGATGAGGAACAATTGATTGCTGCCCGCACAAAAATACTAGCCGCATTTGGCAAAATTGATGGTTTGGTCAATGCAGCAGGCGGTAACATGCCCGATGGGGTGTTGCAACCAGAAGAAAGCATTTTTGAAATGAAAATGGATGGGATGAAAAAAGTGCTCGACCTTAATTTATGGGGAACACTGATTCCAACACAGGTTTTTGGCGCTGCAATTGCCGAAACAGGGAAAGGCAGTATCGTTAATATTTCATCCATGAACTCGAAAAAAGCAGTGACCAAAGTATTGGGATACAATATGGGCAAAGCTGCGGTAGACTGCTATACACAATGGTTTGCAGTAGAGTTGGCCAACCGTTATGGAGATAAAATTAGGATGAATGCCTTGGCACCAGGTTTCTTTTTAACCGAACAGAACAGAAATCTATTGACTACACCAGATGGTGGTTTTACACCTCGCGGACAATCCGTAATCAAACAAACTCCTTTTAAACGTTTTGGTGATCCAGACGAATTGAAAGGCGCCTTGGTTTGGCTATTGAGCGATGCTTCGCAATTTGTAACCGGAGCCATCATCTGTGTAGATGGTGGATTTTCGATTTTTAGTGGTGTTTAACATAGAAGGAATAAGAAATAGACAATTTGCCTAAGCATCCAATCTATTTCCTAATAAAAAACATAAAGTAAGAATACGTGAAAGAATTTTTAGACGAAAACTTTTTATTGCAGACCAAAACAGCACAAATGCTGTATCATGAATTTGCAGCACAGATGCCTATCATCGATTACCATAACCATTTGATGCCTGAGCAGATTGCTGAAGATAAAAATTTCGAAAATATTACCCAGGTTTGGCTGTATGGTGATCACTATAAATGGAGAGCCATGCGTGCAAATGGGGTAGACGAATATTATATCACAGGTGGCGCATCTGATTTTGAAAAGTTTGAAAAATGGGCAGAAACTGTCCCTTATACCTTAAGAAACCCACTTTACCATTGGACCCACCTAGAGTTGCAACGTTATTTTGGTATACGTGAGGTTTTATCAGGTGCCAATGCCAAAAAAATCTACGACGAATGTAATGCCAAATTACAGACCAAGGAATATAGTGTACAAGGTTTATTGCGTAAAATGAACGTGAAAACATTATGCACTACCGATCATCTTCTAGATAATTTGGAATACCACCAACAGCTTAAAAGCAGCGGAACGGTACTTAAGGTTTTGCCTGCATTTAGACCAGATAAAGCTATGAATTCAGATGATGTTGTTGGTTTAAACCAATATATCGATAAACTATCTAGTTTAATGGGGATAGCCATCTCAACTTACGATGCTTATTTGAGCGCATTGAAATCGCGTCACGATTATTTTGCCAAAAATGGAGCATCAGTTTCCGATCATGGTTTAGAGCAGATCTATGCTGAAGATTATACAGAAGAAGAAGTAAGAAACATCTTCCTTAAAATCAGAGCAAAAGAGGCTATCACCTTAGTAGAGAACTTGAAGTTCAAATCAGCCATGCTTTTCAACTTTGCCCTTTGGGACCATCAAAAAGGCTGGGTTCAACAATTTCACCTAGGTGCCTTGCGCAATAACAATAATCGTTTATTATCTACTTTAGGCCCCGACACTGGTTTCGATTCAATTGGAGATTTTGTACAAGGAAAACAATTGGCCAAGTTTTTAAATAGATTGGATTCTGGAAACACTTTGGCAAAAACGATTTTATATAACCTAAATCCTGCAGACAACGAATTAATGGCCACCATGATAGGTAACTACAATGATGGTACCATTGCCGGAAAAGTACAGTGGGGTTCTGCATGGTGGTTTCTAAGATCAAAAAGACGGTATGATCAAACAGTTGAATACCTTGTCGAACATGGGCTTGTTGAGCCGTTTTGTAGGAATGTTGACTGACTCGAGAAGTTTCCTTTCTTTCCCACGTCACGAATATTTTAGGCGCATTTTATGTGATCTATTTGGAACTGACGTTGAAAATGGGGAAATTCCTTATGATAAAGAGTGGCTTGGAAAAGTAATCCAAGATATTTGCTACAACAACGCCAAAACCTATTTCAATTTTTAACATGGGCAAAGTCTTAAATTTTGGTGAGCTTTTATTGCGGATTTGTCCAGATGGCGATGGAGTATGGCTAAAGGAAAATAAATTGCCATTTTATGTAGGTGGTGCTGAATTAAATGTGGCAACTGCATTGGCATTATGGGATATTCCTTCGGCCTATTTTACTGCTTTGCCAGAGAATTTCATGGCCGAGCAGCTGGTTGGTTACTTAAAGGGTTGTAAGATTGATACTTCTAGGATCCATCATGGTGGCGATCGTATCGGCTTATATTACCTGCCAAAAGGAAAGGACTTAAAAAACGCAGGCGTGATCTACGATCGTGCAAATTCGGCTTTTGCCAGTCTGCAAACTGGAAGTATTGATTGGGATAAAGTATTGGATGGAATTACTTGGTTTCATTTCAGTGCCATTTGTCCGGCATTGAACCAAGCTGTGGCAGATGTTTGTTTAGAAGCGGTTAAAGCGGCAAGTGCAAAGGGCATTACCATTTCTATCGATTTAAACTATAGGGCAAAGTTGTGGCAATATGGTAAACAGCCCATAGCGATCATCCCACAATTGGTGCAGTACGCAGATTTAGTGATGGGAAATATCTGGGCCGCCGAAAAAATGTTGGGTATTGCTGTAGCAGAAAACATCACAACAGTTGATGACCAAGCTACCTATCTTGAACAGGCCAAAAAAACTTCGCAAGCAATTGTCGAACAATATCCTAAATGCAAATGGGTTGCAAATACATTTCGTTTTGACCAACAACAAGGCATCAAATACTATACGACACTTTATACCGATCAGGAATTATTGATGTCAAAAGAATTTAACGCAGAAAAAATATTGGATAAAGTAGGCAGTGGTGATTGTTTTATGGCAGGGTTGATCTATGGTTTATATCAAAAAAATCAACCTTTAGACACTTTGAATTTTGCCACGGCAGCTGCATTTAACAAATTATTTATACCCAGCGATTGTACGACGGCAACAGTTGCAGCAGTAAAACAAACCTTAGCAGAAAATGATTAAAAATAAAGAAACCGCCATCGAGGCCATCAAAACGCAAGGTTTTTTGCCTCTTTTTTATACCGATGATGCACAAGTAAGCTTGGATGTGATACGTACACTGTACCGTGCTGGTGTTCGTGTTTTCGAATATACCAATAGGGGCAAAGCAGCATTGGATAACTTTAAGTTGATCAAGGCTGCACAAAAAACCGAGATGCAAGACCTGTTTTTAGGAATCGGTACCATCAAAAATACAACAGAAGCAAAAGCTTTTTTAGCTGCGGGTGCCGATTTCATCGTTTGTCCGGTAGTAGACCTTGAAGTGGGAAAGCTAACGCACGATGCCGGTTTATTATGGATTCCTGGCTGTATGACGCCAACAGAAATCAACCTGGCCCATCAAAACCAAGCAGGAATCATCAAGTTGTTTCCGGCAAATATCCTTGGACCAAGTTACTTATCCTCGATCAAAGAACTTTTCCAAGGTCAGCTGTTTGTGCCAACTGGTGGGGTAGAGATTGACGAAACCAATATCGATACTTGGTTCAAAGCAGGAGTTTGTGCTGTTGGCATGGGCAGTAAATTGATCAGTAAACAGATTTTAGACCATAAAGATTACGATACCTTGTTTTCACTGACCACGAAAACATTTGAAATTATCAACAAAGTAAAACCATAACCAATATACAAACCAACCAAAATATAAACTTAAAATGATGAACCAAGCCAAAATCGGCAATTACAGATGGACAATTTGTGCACTTCTGTTTTTTGCAACTACTGTAAACTACCTCGACAGACAGGTGTTGAGCTTACTGAAACCCACACTAGAAGAGCAGTTTGGTTGGTCAAATAGTGATTATGCGGATATTGCCGCTGTATTTCAATTTACTTATGCCATTGCCATGTTGTTTGCAGGTCGTTTTGTCGACAAGTTAGGTACGAAATGGGGTTATGGCCTTGCGATCATCATCTGGTCTATTGGTGCAATCATCCATGCTTATTCCATTACGATCGGTACCGGTATTGCTTCTATCTTAACTACTTTTGGCATTGCAGCTATTCCGGTTTCAATATTGGGCTTTATGTTTTCGAGAGCGGTTTTAGCCATTGGCGAATCAGGGAATTTTCCGGCAGCAATTAAAGCTACCGCAGAATATCATCCTAAAAAAGAACGCTCGTTTGCTACAGGAATCTTTAATTCTGGAGCCAATGTTGGGGCTATTTTGGCACCAATTACTGTGCCTTGGATTGCTACCCACTGGGGATGGGAAAAAGCATTTGAATTGGTTGGTGCAATTGGCTTTTTATGGTTGTTCTTTTGGTTGGTATTTTATGAATCCCCCAGAAAAACAAAAGAGACTATCTGCAGGTGAATTGGCTTACATCAACAGTGATGAAGATGAAATTGCAGATAAAGCCAATGTAGACAAAGTATCATGGTTTAAGCTGTTGGGCTACAGACAAACGTGGGCTTTTACATTTGGTAAATTTATGACCGATGGCGTTTGGTGGTTTTTCTTGTTCTGGTTACCAGGTTATTTGAAAGACCAATACGCTATGACAGGTTCAGATATCATGCTTCCCTTATCTGTGTTGTATAGCATGACGATGATTGGTAGCATTGGTGGTGGTTGGTTACCTAAATATTTTGCAGATAAAGGTTATGCAGTTTACGATGGCAGAATGAAAGCGATGTTTTTAATTGCACTTTTCCCATTGATTGTTTTACTGGCGCAGCCTTTAGGTCATTATTCTTTCTGGATTCCAGTAATCTTGATTGGTGTTGGCGCTTCTGCCCACCAGGCTTGGTCTGCAAATATCTTTACTACGGTTTCAGATATGTTTCCTAAAAGGGCTATCGGTTCGGTGGTAGGTATTGGTGGTATGGCTGGCGGTATGGGTGGAGTTTTGGTTACAAAAGTTGGAGGCTGGATCTTCGATAGCTATGCACACCAAGGAATTGCAGAATCGTTTGCCAAGTTTAACGAATTGGGTAACAGTAGTTTTATCAATCAGATCAACTCAATGGACTTGGCCAGTAAATACGGCGATAAGGTAAACCTGAACGTAATGGCATTGAGTAAATTACCTGTAGAAGTGGCAGACAAATTGAAAGCCATAGATGCCAACCTGTTTACCCAGTTGTTAGAAATCCAAAAACCATTGGTACAATCGAATATGACCATTGCCTACACCATTATGTTCGCATTTTGTGCTGTTGCTTATTTAATAGCGTGGTCTGTTATGAAATTATTGGTTCCTAAATATAAAAAGATTACAGACCTATAATGAGCTTTCAAGAACAGTTAGATACGCTTTTCCCAAGGGAGGAGCAGATACCTGCGACTTTCAGATTGACAGAAGAGGTTAATCAAAGAACATATTTATCCAACGGCGAAATGTTGCCATGGCATGGAGAAGTACATACGGTCTTGTCGCCAATCTGTATCCAAACTGCCGATGGACTAAAACGTAAGGTAATTGGTACTTATCCGCTATGTGACAAAGAAGAAGCCAATGCTGCTTTAGATGCGGCGGTTAAAGCTTACGATAATGGAAGAGGCGAGTGGCCTACCATGAGCGTGGCCCAAAGGATTGAAAGTGTAGAGAAGTTTACGCGAGAGATCATAGAGAAGAAGCAGGAAGTAGTGAAACTCATCATGTGGGAAATCGGTAAAACATTTGCCGATTCGACCAAAGAGTTCGACCGTACGATAGAGTACATCCAAGCTACTATCGATGCATTGAAAGACCTGGACAGACAATCTTCTGGTTTTACCATTGAACAGGGCATTGTGGCGCAGTACTCGTCGCTCGCCTTTGGGTGTGGTTTTGTGCATGGGGCCATTCAATTATCCGTTGAATGAAACTTTTACCACATTGATTCCCGCCCTGATCATGGGCAACACCATTTTGTTTAAACCACCTAAACATGGTACTTTATTGTTCTACCCTTTGTTGCAGGCCTTTAAAAACTGTTTCCCAAAAGGTGTGGTCAATACCATTTATGGTCGTGGCAATAAGATCATTCCAGGTTTAATGGAATCGGGAAAGATCAATGTATTGACTTTGATCGGTTCGAGCAAGGTAGCTAACGAACTAAAAAAGATGCACCCTAAAGTAAACCGTTTACGTGCTATTTTAGGTTTGGATGCTAAAAATGCGGCCATCATTACTGCGCATGCCGATCTGAAACTGGCCGTACAGGAAACTGTTTTGGGTTCGCTTTCTTTTAACGGACAAAGATGCACGGCCTTAAAGATCATTTTTGTACACCGTAGTTTGGCCGATGAATTTTTGAAACAACTGGATGAGGCGGTTTCAAAACTGAAATTTGGAATGCCTTGGGTTGATGGAGTTTCTTTAACCCCACTGCCAGAACCACATAAACCTGCTTATTTAAAGGAGTGTTTAGATGACGCTGTGGCAAAAGGTGCCAGGATCATCAACGAAAATGGTGGTGCCACCAACGAATCATTTGTATTTCCTGCAATTGTCTATCCGGTAAACTCAGCAATGAAATTATATACGGAAGAACAATTTGGCCCTGTAGTGCCTGTGGTGCCTTTTGATAACTTGGAAGAAACGATTGAATATTTGATCGAATCGACACATGGCCAACAAGTAAGTATCTTTAGTAATGATGATCAGGAGGTAGCTGCCCTGATCGATCCTTTGGTCAATCAGGTAAGTCGTGTAAACATCAATTGTCAGTGTCAAAGAGGACCAGATGTGTTTCCATTTACCGGAAGAAAAGACAGTGCCGAAGGAACTTTATCTGTAGTTGATGCTTTGCGCTCATTTTCTATCCGATCTTTGGTGGCCACAAAACTAAATGAGAACAATAAACATTTGCTAAATGAGATGATCGATAGCAATAGTTCAAATTTTTTAAGTACCAAATATTTATTTTAAACCCTCAGAAGTGCGTTTTAAGCCACATTTTGAATTTTGTTGTGTCACATTTACACTATATAAAAAAAAAGAGTGTTTAAACTTTCTTTTTTTTACAATTTTAGTTACATTTGAGCTTACCCTTTCGGGGGTATGTTTTTCATAGGTAGATGTAGGGTCAGAAACTTGTTTCTGGCCCTTTTTTGTTTTAAGCTTCGTATCTTTGTAACATATCATGGGAAACAAGAAAAAAATCATCGTTGCAATCACGGGCGCCAGTGGCGCAATCTATGCCAAACTCTTATTGGATAATTTGTTGAAACTCACCGACCAGATTGAAAAAGTTGGGGTAGTGATGTCTGATAATGCCAAAGAAGTATGGAGATATGAACTTGGTAACGAAGAATATGACAACTATCCATTTACTTTTTATCATAAAATGGATTTCAATGCACCCTTTGCCTCGGGTTCGGCCAAGTTTGATACCATGATCATCATCCCTTGCTCAATGGGAACTTTGGGACGCATTGCCCACGGCATATCCAACGACTTGATTTCGCGTGCAGCAGATGTTATTTTAAAAGAACGTAGAAAACTGATTGCCGTAGTAAGAGATACACCATTTAACTTGATCCACATCAATAACCTTAAAACAGTTGCCGAAGCTGGTGGGGTCATCTGCCCAGCAAGTCCATCTTTTTATAGTTTGCCCAAAACAATTGAAGAAGTAGCCCAAACGGTAGTGAACAGAGCAATTGACCTAGCAGGATTAGAGCAAGACAGCTATCGTTGGAATGAAGAATAGTTCATTGGTTCATTAGTCATTTGTTCATTGTCTTGGATAAGTTCAGACTGCTAATTCATTTTCCAATGTTCCTAGGTATGTCACCCTGAGCGAAGGGTAGTTTTGAGAAGTTTTAGAAATGATGTTTTTAGAAAATGTCTTCGACAGGCTCAGACTGACAAGATGTGAGTTTATTCGTCATTGGTTCATTAGTCATTTGTTCATTAGACTGGATAAGTTCAGACTGCTAATTCATTTTTCAATGTTCCTAGGTATGTCACCCTGAGCGAAGGGTAGTTTTGAGAAGTTTTAGAAATGATGTTTTTAGAAAATGTCTTCGACAGGCTCAGACTGACAAGATGTGAGTTTATTCGTCATTGGTTCATTAGTCATTTGTTCATTAGACTGGATAAGTTCAGACTGCTAATTCATTTTCCAATGTTCCTAGGTATGTCACCCTGAGCTTGTCGAAGGGTAGTTTTGAGAAGTTTTAGAAATGATGTTTTTAGAAAGTGTCTTCGACAGGCTCAAACTGACAAGATGTTAGTTTAATAGTTTATTGGGCTATCAAACTATCGATTTTACGGTGTCTATTCGCTAATAACGAAAAACTAGCAACTAACAACCAATTCTAATATTCTTGTAAGGTTTCCAGTTCCGCTCAAATCTACTGTCTTAATACTCGTAGCAAATTCTTATCTTTGCATCCTCAATGAAAAAAGTTGCATTTTATACACTTGGCTGTAAGCTGAACTTCTCAGAAACCTCAACCATTGGTCGTTTGTTTACCGATGCAGGTTATGCTGTGGTTGAATTTACAGCTGCTGCAGATGTATATGTGATCAATACTTGTTCTGTAACAGACCACGCCGACAAAAAATGTCGAAAAGTAGTAAAAGAAGCACTGAAATATTCGCCTAATGCCTACATTACCATTGTGGGTTGTTATGCACAGTTGAAACCTACAGAAATTGCCGAAATAGAAGGTGTTGACATGGTTTTAGGCGCTGCCGAAAAATTTAGGATTGTCGAATTTATTTCAGACCTGACCAAAAATCCGAAGGCAGTTGTTCACCAACAAAACATTGAAAAAGTAAACCATAATTTTATTGCGGCCTATTCTATTGGCGATAGGACCCGTACTTTTTTGAAAGTTCAGGATGGTTGCGATTACCCATGTACCTATTGTACCATTCCTTTGGCACGTGGTGGAAGTAGGAGCGATACCATTGAAAATGTGGTCAATCGCGCTACGCAGATTGCCGCAAGTGGGGTGAAGGAAATCGTACTTACAGGCGTAAACCTTGGCGATTTCGGTATCCGTGAAGGTAAAAGACAAGACAAGTTTTTTGATTTGGTTAAAGCATTGGATGAAGTTGAAGGCATTGAAAGGGATCCGGATTTCTTCTATTGAACCCAACTTGTTGAGCAACGAGATTATCGAGTTTGTAGCTACTTCTAAAAGATTCGTACCTCATTTTCATATCCCATTACAGTCTGGATCTTAACAAGATTTTGGGCTTGATGAAAAGACGTTACCAACGCGAATTGTATACCGAACGTGTGGCAAAGATCAAGGCTGTAATGCCCAATTGCTGCATAGGCGTAGATGTAATTGTTGGTTTCCCAGGCGAAACACACGACGACTTCTTGGATACTTATCAATTCTTAAACGAATTGGATATCTCTTATCTACATGTGTTTACCTATTCAGAACGTGAGCAGACCGAAGCCGCAGAAATGAAAGGCAAAGTTGCTGGAAGTACACGGTTTGACCGAAACAAAATGTTGCATATCCTTTCCGATAAAAAGAGAAGAGCCTTTTATCAATCGCAGATTGGAACTACTGCACAAGTACTGTTTGAAGACGACCAGAAAAATGGATTTATGCATGGTTTTACCAAAAACTATGTGAAAGTGAAGGCCAAATATGATCCAATCATGGTCAATGAGCTTAAAGAGGTGAAATTGGTTGAGCTTTTGGCAGATGGAGAAGTTGAAGTGGCCGAACTAGAGACCTTGGTACATAGCCATTGATCTTTAGGCTTGATTATTCATTACCATCAACTCCAAACTCTGAACTTTTGACTTAAGACTCTCAACTTTTTCCTTTCAGCTTTCTTTCCTATCTTCGCCTAAACTTTTTACTATGTTTCCTACCGTTTCCCATTTCTTAAACTATCTTTTCGGCATTGATGTGCCACTTCCATTTAACACCTTTGGTGTTTTTGTTGCCTTGGCCTTTGTGGCTGGTTATTGGGCTTTCTCTGAAGAACTAAAAAGAAAAGAAGCATTGGGAGTCTTGCATCCTACAAAAAGAAAAGTAACCATCGGCGAACCAGCACATATTGTTAGTTTGTTGACCAATGCTTTTTTTGGGTTTATTGTAGGTTATAAATTGATTTATGCCTTGCTGAACTATAAACTGTTTGTAAATGATGCGCAAACGGTATTGTTGTCAACAAAGGGAAATATATTAGGAGGTATCGCCTTAGCTGCATTGTTTGCCTATTGGGAATACAGAGAAAAAGAAAAAGCTAAACTTCCTAAACCTAAAACAGTAGAAGTTACCATTCGTCCACACGAATTGATGAGCAATTTGATTGTTTGGGCAGCAGTTTGGGGCTTTTTAGGGGCTAAAATTTTTGACAATCTTGAACATTGGGATAGTTTTATCCAAGACCCGATCGGAGGACTACTTTCATTTAGCGGTCTGACTTTTTATGGAGGTTTGATCTGTGGTGGAGCTGCTGTTCTTTATATCGCCAAGAAAAATGGAATAAAGCCATTACACATGTTAGATGTAGGCGGACCGGGAATGATGTTAGCTTACAGTGTGGGCCGTATCGGCTGTCATTTGTCTGGAGATGGAGACTGGGGTATCGTAAACCTTAATCCAAAACCATTTAGTTGGTTGCCAGATTGGTTATGGGCTTATACCTATCCAAATAACGTGGCCAATGAAGGTGTTCGGATGGCCAATTGTGTAGGTAAATTTTGTAATGAACTGCCACAACCGGTATATCCAACACCAATTTACGAAGTCATCGTTGCCTTTATCTTGTTCCTGATTTTATGGAAGATCCGTCGTCAGATCAATTTGCCAGGTATGATGTTCGGTATCTATCTGATGATGAATGGTGTGGAGCGTTTCTTTATCGAATTGATACGTGTAAACTCAAAATATGTAGTAGCAGGCATCCCATTTACACAAGCAGAGCTGATTTCTACCATCTTATTCATTTGTGGACTATTGCTTGTTGTATTTTCGATCAAGAACAAAGAGAAGCATGCAAACTACTAGCCGATGAATTACGAATTATTATGCTCAAAAGTAATCGCGATTACCCGCTTAACGGGTAATTTTATCCGCAAGGAATCGATGTCTTTTGAGGCTAAATCGATAGAATATAAAGGTTTAAACGACCTGGTGTCGTACGTAGATAAAAATGCGGAAAAGCAATTGGTAAGAAACCTGACCAAATTGTTGCCAGAAGCTGGATTCATTACCGAAGAAGAAACGGCCAATGTGATCGGCAAAACTTTTACCTGGATCATTGACCCTTTGGATGGAACTACTAATTTTATCCATGGTATTCCAACCTATTCGATCAGTATTGCATTATATGAAGAGGGGCAACCTGTGATTGGTGTAGTGTACGAAATCAACAGAGGCGAAATGTTTTTTACCTATAAGGGAGGAGCGGCCTACTTGAATAACAAAGAGATCCGTGTTTCAAAAGCAACAGATCTTTCGCAATGTTTGCTGGCTACCGGATTTCCTTACTACCAATTCGATAAACAACCGCAGTACATTCAATTGTTTACAGAAATGATGCAGAAGTGTCATGGATTAAGGCGCATTGGCTCAGCGGCCGTAGATTTGGCTTATGTGGCCTGTGGCCGTTTCGATGCTTACTTCGAATACAACTTAAACGCTTACGATGTTGCTGCTGGGGCTTATCTGGTACAGCAGGCCGGTGGTACCATTTTAAATTTTGCTGGTGGTGAAGAATTTTTAGAAACTCGGGAGGTTTTAGCGACCAATAGTTTGGTTACCGACGAGATTTTAGCGACAATCAAAAAATATTTTTAATTGCCTTGGTTCGTGTTTACACGAACCAAGGACAAAATCAATAAAAAAAGTCATAACCAACGGTTATGACTTTTTTTATTTCAATTGAACTAATGAACTAATGAACTAATGAACTAATGAACAATTGAACCACTCAACTAAAGTGCTTCAGAAACTACTTCTTTCACCTCTGGTACCATTCTTTGTAATAAATTCTGGATGCCTGATTTTAAGGTGATGGTAGATGAAGGACAACCACTGCAAGAACCTCTCAATTCTACCGTTACTACACCCTCATCAAATGATTTATAGCTGATTGCTCCACCATCTTGTTCTACTGCTGGACGCACGTAGTCATGTAGGATCTGCTGTATTTTAATTTCTAGGTCGCTACCTTCAAAATTTGGAGCTTCCTCAGCTGTATTTTCTTTTATCTTTAACTCTGATTCGACTGCACCCTTTACAAATTCCTTTAAGATGGCTTCGATATCAGCCCATTCTGCATCTTCAGTTTTGGTAACCGTAACAAAGTTACTGGCAAAAAAAACGCCATTTACAAAGTTGAATTTGAACAGTTCTTTAGCAAAAGGAGAGTGCTCGGCACTTTCTTTCGTTGCAAAATCCTCACTGCCATTGATCAAAAGTTTATTGACCATAAACTTCATGGTAGCAGGATTAGGGGTTAGTTCTGTATATACGTTAATCGTCATGTCTCTAATTTTATGCTACAAAAATAATTAATTCAATTGCCAAATGTAGCTAAGGGTTGTCTGTTTTAGGTCATTTATAAAATGATGCCCTTCAAACCCATCATTTACAACTTAAAACTTGATACTTAGAACTTATTACTTACAACTTAAAATATTCCCGTATAATTAAATGGAGTGATTAGTTTCAACTCTGCTTTAATTTGCTCGTTCACATCCAATTCATCAATAAAAACAGCCATGGTCTGTGCCGTAATTTTTTGATTGGTACGTGTCAATGCTTTTAACGCCTCGTAAGGATTTGGATAAGCTTCACGTCTCAATACTGTTTGGATGGCTTCAGCAACCACAGCCCAGTTATTTTCAAGATCTGCTGCAATGGCTTCATTATTCAAGATGATCTTGTTCAGACCTTTTAAAGTAGAGCTTATTGCAATAACCGTATGCGCCATTGGAACGCCAACATTTCTTAATACAGTCGAATCTGTGAGGTCTCTTTGTAAACGAGAAATTGGCAATTTGGCAGCGAAGAATTCAAACAAGGCATTGGCAATTCCAGCATTTCCTTCCGCATTTTCAAAATCGATAGGGTTTACTTTATGTGGCATGGCCGAAGAACCAACTTCACCTTCTTTTATTTTTTGTTTGAAATAGTTTTTAGAAATATAGGCCCAAATGTCCCTATCTAAATCGATAATGATGTTATTGATCCGTTTTAAGGCATCACATTGTGCCGCAAACTGATCGTAATGTTCTATCTGGGTAGTGTATTGCGCACGACTTAAACCTAAAATGTTATTTACAAAGTTGTTCGAAAAATCTACCCAATTGGTTTGAGGATAGGCAATATGGTGTGCATTAAAGTTTCCTGTTGCCCCGCCAAATTTAGCACTATTGGGAATGTTTTTTAAGTTTTGCAATTGGACGTTTAAACGTTCGGCAAAAACCATAAATTCTTTACCCAATTTGGTTGGCGATGCCGGTTGGCCATGTGTATGCGCCAATAAAGGTACATTTTCCCATTCTTTGGCTAGTTCGGTTATTTTTGCAATCAGTTCTGTAATGGCAGGATAATAACATTCTTCGAGCGAAAGCTTAAAGGTATAAGGATCGCTGTGTTGTTGATATCTTGAGAAGTTAAGCCAAAATGGATAAACTCTTTATAAGGCTGTAGGTTCAGTTCATCAAATTTTGTCTTGATGAAATATTCTACAGCTTTTACATCATGATTGGTAATGCTTTCGGTGTCTTTTACCTGTTGTGCATCAGTATCGTTAAAATTTTGGTGAATGGCCCTAAGCTGGCTGTATAGGTTTTTATCAAAAGACTCCAATCCTGGAATTTGTGCTTCACAAAGTGCGATGAAATATTCGATTTCTACAAAAACCCGATATTTGATCAAAGCAGATTCAGAAAAGTAGTCGGCAAGTTTTGCAGTTGTCTTTCTATAACGGCCATCTACTGGAGAGATAGCTTGGAGCGGGGATAAGTTCATTGGATTGAAATTGATACAGCCGCAAAGTTAACATTTATCAGGCATTTATGGTAGTTAAACCCTGATAAAAAGGGTAGGAAACAAAAAAGTCCCAACAAATTGCTGAGACTTTTTTATAAGTTTTACTATTAACTAGTGTTTTGCTGCTGCTTTAGTTGAATCTGCTGCTGTTTTAGCTGAATCTACTGCTGCTTTAGCTGTATCAACTGCTGCTTTAGCTGAATCTACTGCCATGTTAGCTGAATCGATTGCTGCTGAATCTGCTGCGTCTGCTTTTTTCTCAGAGTTACAAGCTACAACTGATAAAGATAATGCTAAAGCTACAAAGCCTAATTTGAAGAAATTTTTCATTTTAATTTTCTGTTTAAATAATTAATTAATTTTACATGTTAATACTGCAAAGTTAAAAAGGTAACCCGCAAATGTGAAAAAAAGTTAAAATAATTTTCGTTTAGTGCTTTTGCTGTACTGAATCGGTCTTTTTAATGGTTTTATTTATTGCCGAAGTGTCTCTTTTTAAGGTATCTAAGGTCAAAGAGTCTACTTTATTCGAATCTATTACCACTGCTTTGGGGCTTCCACCAAAAAATTGACATGACGATAAAGTTAGCATAAATGTAAGTGCCAAAAGGCTAAACCTGAATAAGTTTTTCATAAGTTCTGTGTTTTAAGATTTTAAATTGATGATTGTCGTTTTTAACTTAATGCAGAAAAAATAAAAAGGTGACCTGAAATATATATTTAATTTTTAGAGGTTACCATTTGCCGTTTTGAGGTATTAACGGGTGATATTTTTGTAGGGAAGAGGATTGAATTAACGGAACTATTTTTGTGGTATCGCAAAAGGAAACAATCATAGAAAACGTCATTTTAAAACAAAAAATATTTTTTTTGCCTATCATTGGGTTACCATTCACGTTTAAATGTATTAATTGGTGAGTATTAAGTTAAGCAGTTCAGTTCCAACAGATAGAGAAGTAGTATTAGGTATACTTAACAACTCAGAAGAAGCGCTAAATAAGTTGTATACGGGGTATTTTCCGATGGTTTTACAATTTATATTGAATAATAACGGTGATGAAGACGATGCAAAAGATGTGTATCAAGAAGCCATCATTGTATTATATAACAAAATAAAAAGCGGCAATTTTGAGCTCAGCAGTAAATTAAAAACCTATTTGTATTCGGTAAGCCGACGCATCTGGTTAAAAAAATTAGCACAGCAGAGTAAAAAAACTAATAACATCGCCGATTTTGAAGATGTTTTGGCCGTTGATGAAGATGTAGAGCAGCATGAACAAAAAGACATGCAGTTTGACAAGATGAAGGTGGCCTTAGAAAGTTTGGGCGAACCTTGCAAAACGATAATACAGGATTTTTATATCCATAACCTATCGATGCAGGACATCTGTGAAAAGTTTGGCTATACCAATACAGATAATGCCAAAACACAGAAATACAAATGTTTACAAAGATTAAAGAAGTTATTTTTTCAATCATAAAATGAGGAACGAGATACAATTAGAAGCGATTATTGAAGATTACTTAAATGGTAAGCTTAATCCTGCTGAGCAAGCGGCTTTTGAGCAATTGAGAAATAATGACCCAATTGTTGACCATAAAGTAGTTGCCCATAAGGTGTTTCTAGAATCGATGAAACAATATGCCGATGTTTTAGTGTTGAAACAACAAATGGATGCAGCACATGATGGAATTGATGTGGCCTCGTTAAGCGCGCAGGTTAAACCACATTCATCAAGAATTGTTAGGTTTTGGCAAAACAGCCGATCGGCTATTGCTGTGGCTGCTTCATTTTTGATCTTGGTAAGTTTAGTGGTTTTAAACCAGAATAAACAAGAAGGTAGTTTCGAAGCCTTAAATAGAGATGTATCTCAGAATTAAAAAATCGCAAAGTAGTTTGATCAGAGATATTAAGGCCAATTCGCAGAAAACAAACATCACCCCAGCAAAATACGGGGGTTCTGGTTTTGCCATTTCAAGCAATGGTTATGTGTTAACCAATTTCCATGTCATTAAAGGTGCAGATTCTATATATATCCAAAATAGCAAAGGTCTTTCTTTCAAGGTTAGGATGATCTATTCAGATGCTGTTAACGATATTGCCATCTTAAAGGTTGTTGATCTTGGCTTCCGTAACCTAGGTACCCTGCCTTATGGTATCAAAAGAACAAGCGCTGGAATTGGCGAGGCTGTATATACCTTAGGTTATCCAAAGGATGATGTAGTTTTAGGAGATGGTTATGTAAGTTCTAAAACAGGCATCAATGGTGATACTTTAGCTTATCAGGTTGCTATTCCTGTAAACCCTGGTAACAGTGGTGGCCCATTGTTAGATAACAATGGTAACATTGTAGGGGTCATCAACGGCAAAGAGAATAAAACAGATGGTGCTGCTTTTGCGGTAAAATCAAGATACATCATGGAGGCTTTAAATGCAATTCCTCAAGATTCGCTAAGTAAAAGAGTAGCCTATGGCAAAAGAAGCTCTTTACAAGGTTTAAAACGTAATAAACAGGTAGAGAAAATACAGGATTACGTTTTTATGGTTAAAGTATATAATTAACTCTAAATAATTATAAATTTGAAAGCCCTGAAACTTTAACTAAGTTTTGGGGTTTTTCATTTATAAATACTTTAATATGGAATTTGGTAGAGTTGCCGAAGAAGAAATCAAAAATATTGATTTTACCTTGCCTGCTGATGGCGAACAAACAACCTTAACTTTAAAAGGACTCAAACCTGTAGCTCAACCAGCATATTATGTAGGTTGTGCCAAATGGGGCAGAAAGGAATGGAAAGACCTGATTTATCCAAAGAAGACCAAAGAAGCAGATTTTTTAGGTGAATATGTAAAGCACTTTAATTCGATCGAGTTGAATGCGGTATTTTACAGTATACCAAAGGAAGAGCAGATCTTAAAATGGAAAGAAATGGTGGCAACCAATACCAAGGCTGATTTTATTTTCTGTCCTAAATTTTCAAGGACCATTACCCATATCAAACGGTTAAAGGACACCGATTATTTGACAGACGAATACATCAAGGCCATTTCTGCTTTTGGTGAATATCTGGGCCCATGCTTTTTGCAAGTGAGTGATAACTTTGGACCAAATAACATAGCCATTTTGGAAAACTACCTCGAAAAACTGCCGAAAGACTTAAAGGTATTTGTAGAGGTACGCCATAAGGATTGGTTTATTGGCGAAAACAAAAAACAACTTTTTAGCTTATTGGCGAAGTTGGGAAAGGAGCTGCCATCACTGATGCCAGCGGTAGAAGGGATTGCGTACATATGGAATTGCCAACACCAGCAGCATTTGTAAGGTTTGTAGGGAATGGCGGTAAATATTTAGATTCTGATAAAGCTAGAGTTGACGAATGGGTGGTTGGAATCAAAGAATGGTTAGAGAGGGGGCTAGAACAAGTATATTTCTTTTTGCACCAACATGATGAAGCGGATACACCATTGATCGCTGATTATACCATCCAAGAATTCAACAAACATTTAGGTAGCGATTTGTCACGGATAAATTTTATTACACCAGATAAGGGATTATTCTAATCGAGTTTTTGTAACTTCAAACTATCTATAAATTTTATTATTTAAAACAATTGACCATGAGTTTAAGACTTGGAGATACCGCACCAAACTTTAAAGCTATAACTTCTATCGGAGAAATAGATTTTTACGATTATCTGGGCGACAGTTGGGGCGTATTATTTTCGCATCCTGCAGATTATACCCCTGTTTGCACCACAGAATTAGGACGTACAGCCTCTTTAAAACCTGAGTTTGACAAAAGAAATGTGAAGGTTTTGGCATTGAGTGTCGATTCTGCCGAATCACATCAGGGTTGGATCAGTGATATCAACGAAACACAACAGACCAATGTAGAATTTCCAATCATCGCAGATGAGGATAAAAAAATCGCTGATGCCTATGATATGATTCATCCAAATGCATCGGAAACAATGACCGTTCGTTCATTGTTCGTGATCTCTCCCGACAAGAAGATCAAGTTGATCATGACCTATCCAGCTTCTACAGGAAGAAATTTTGTTGAGATCTTGAGAGTGATTGATTCGTTACAGTTAACAGCACAATATAGTGTAGCAACACCTGCTGATTGGAAAGATGGCGAAGATGTAATCGTCATGAATAGCATCAAAACAGAAGATATCCCTGAGCGTTTTCCAAAAGGACATACGGTAATCAAGCCTTATTTAAGAACCACACCTCAGCCCAATAAGTAATTTTAAATAATTATTTCATTTCAAATTTTTTGTAATTAACTTTAATTAAGTAACAGTTAAATAAATTATCAATACAATTACAGTTTTATGAATACCGGAAAAGTTAAATGGTTCAACACCCAAAAAGGTTATGGTTTTATTGTTTATGATGGCAATAAAGAAATTTTTGTTCACTTTAAAGATGTAGAAGGCGGAATTGAAGGGATTAAAGAGAATGATGAAGTAGAATTTGAAACCGCCGAGGGTAAAAAAGGCCTACAAGCAGTAAAAGTTAGAAAAGCTTAATTCGGTATACATCAAATTTCAAATAAAAAAGCCCTAGATTTTATATCTAGGGCTTTTTAGTTCAACCTAACCTAACCTAAGCTATTGGTGAACCGTGTTTCGTAAACTTTAAGTTGTTCTTTTAGTGTTTTACTTAAAGCCTGCTGATTGTTGATATCTGCTACTTGATCTAAGCTTTGCAGCACATAAAGTCCTCTTCTGATGTCGTTGATAAAAGCACGTTGTTGTGTAGGCTCTAAGGACAGAATATAATCAAATTCTTGTGCAAGATAGGCAGAGGTGTTCTTAACAATCTGGGTTGCCCTACTTTCATCTTTCAGATAAAAAAGGTTCTGCGCCAGAGAAATCTTACCTAGCGTATCAGAAATGGATGAGTTGGTAAGGGGCAATTTTTTTAAACTTTTATTGATTACTTCTTTAGCCTTGTCAAGTTGGTTGCTTTGGATCAGGTTTGAACTTAACGTATTGGCATAGTTCCACGTACCCTGTAAAACACGTCTGCTTTCCGGATCCTAGGTATTTCGCAGTTTTAAAACCATCCAATTCAAAATCTTGATAATGCTGATAAGCCAAAGCTGTATTGGTCTTATCTATTTTATCAACTTTAGGACTCTGGTTTGAGTGGAAGTAAGCGGTAAGCAAAACCTTCTTGATATAGATATTTTTCTAGTCCGATGTAAGTATCTTCAGAAACACCTACTGAAAAATAGATGGGTCTCTTCCAATTATTGGTAGCGATGATATCAAGCATGGCCAACTCACTTTTAAATAGGTGTTTTTTCTTAAAGTTCCATTCCAGTTGCGTTGCTATTTTATCTTTATTTACAATGTCAACTGTTTTGGTGGCAATGATCTGGTCTGCATTGATGCTTAGTTTTAGTTTTTGGGCAGGCATAAAGTTCTCGAAACTACCATCATTCATCTGTATCTTGTCTTCACGGTTATCTGAAGTAAGTACAGCAAGCAGATCACCAAGCTCTACACTGTCCTTGATCCCATAATCGTAATAAGGCAGATAATCTCTGGTTCCATCTTTGTATTGGCTATGTTTCATGCTAATAGGTAATGGAGCCGAAAGGTTTTGCTGTCTTTTCATCTGATCGATATAAGCGCTGGAAGAAAGGAACTGCAAACATACTACCCTAACATCGGTACGGATCCTTCAACTTCTTGGGCATACCATAATGGGTAGGTATCATTATCAGCATTTGTAAACAAGATCGCATTAGGCTCACAGCTATTGAGGTAGTTTTTGGCCATATCTAAGGCAGTCGTCTTTCCGCTTCTGTTATGGTCGTCCCAACCTTGTACAGCCATCAATACAGGGGCAATCAATAAGCAGGTAGCCGAGGCAACCACTAGGCTCATTTTATTTGAAGAGATACGAGCCATAAGACTCTTTCACCGCCAATACCCCAATTCCAATCACAATGGCAAAGGCATAAAAAGAACCTACATAGGCATAATCGCGCTCTCTAACCTGCAAGGATCTTGGTTGATATATAAAATAATCGCTATACCAGTGCAAAAGAAAAGTGTAGCTACCACCAATGCGTCTTTTCTGTTTTTTCTAAAGAGGTAACCAATACCTAAAAGACCTAAGATAAAAGGAAGACCATAAAATAAATTATTACCTGCATTTTTGGTAATGCTTTCTGGTAATTTGCTTTGGTTACCTAAATGCAGGGCATCGATAGGTTTGATACCACTTACCCAGTTTCCTTGATGGATGGCACCTTGTCCCTGTTCGTCATTTTGTCGGCCTATAAAATTCCAAGAAAAGTACCTCCAATACATAAACCCCATTTGGTAGCTGTTAAAAAATCCAACGTTTTGCCAAAAAGTAGGGGTTTGTTCGTCACCTAATCCCATCCAGCTTTTATAAAAATCTATATGTGGTTGTTTGTCGCTATAGGTTCTAGGGAAAAATGTATTGTTATCATATATCGCTTTATAGGTCTTTCCATTGATTTCATATTTATTGCCCTCTTTGCGATAAGTTAAACCCGTTTCTTTGCTATCTACTACTTTCGAATCGAAAAACTGACCATATAACAATGGTTTTTCCTCATATTGCTCCCTACTTAAGTAACCGTATAAAGACATTGGGGTATCTGGACTAGAAAGATTGATGTTGGGTTTGGCATTAGATCGGATAATGATCATAAAATAAGAACTAAAGCCAAATAGTACCAAAGCGAAACACAATAGACCCAAGTTTAGACGATATAATTTCTTTTTGATGCTATAATAGATAGCATAGCCAAAGCCTGCAAATAGCACCAAAAGGAATAGGAGGGCGCCAGTGCCAAAGTCCATTCCGAATGAGTTGACAAACAACAGGTCTGTTTTTGCGGCAAATAAAACGACATATTGGATTACCCCAAATTGTACGATACCTAATAAGAAACAACCTATTAAAAAGGCTTTTGTTGTACCCCAAAATGTGGGCTGATTCGTTTTTCTGAAATAGTAGACCAAGCTAATGGCCGGAATGACCAATAAGCTTAAAAGGTGCATGCCAATGGAAAGTCCGATGACCAAAGCGATAAACAATAGCCACCTATCGTTCATCTGTTCCTCCCATTTTAGAATGGCCCAGAATACAATGGCGGTACATAAAGTAGAAATGGCATAAACTTCGGCCTCAACCGCCGAAAACCAAAAGGTATCGGAGAAGGTGTAAGCAAGCGCACCAACAGTACCAGCGGCAATGATGCTCCAGCTATTTAAGGCAGATAGGTTTTCTGTAGTTCTTTTTACAATTTTAAGCGCAATGGCATTGATGCTCCAAAATAAGAATAGCACCGTAGCCGCACTAGAAATTACAGAAACAAAATTTACCCAATAGGCAATCTTAGCGGTATTGTTTCCCGCCAGGAGCGAAAATAATTTACCGATCATCAAGAACAATGGCGCACCAGGTTGGTGACCAACTTCTAGCTTGAAAGCAGCAGCTATAAATTCTCCACAATCCCAGAAACTGAGTGTGGGTTCCATGCACAACCAATACACAATGGTGGCAAAGAAAAAGATTACAAAACCAGAAATGGTGTTGATGCGGTTGAATTTCTTCATGAGATGAGTTTTAGGGTCTACTCAAAAATACCTCATCGCTTACTGCTATGCTGTTAAAAGATGTTAAAGAATGTTAAAAAAGAAAAGCCAAAGAAATGAAAATCAATAATATTGGATGATCTTGGCTTTGATTGCCAAATAGCCGTTAATGGTTTGAGTAAAGAGGATAAAATGGTCTTTACTTGGGCCGATTTTGTATTTTTTGACCAAGTTTTCAGCTTTTTCTGGAAAATTTCGAACAATTACATTTCCTTTTAGGTCCTTTTCCTTTTTTAGTTCGTTTAAGCTGATCAAAGATTCGATTTTAAAGAATCCTGCCCAAAAAATCTGGTTTAATCTCAGTTGAGCAATATAGTTGACTTTGTTGGTGTAGTTTTTCTAATCCAAAGCGTGCAGCGATGAGGTTAAAAGCACCACTTTTTAAAAGCGCAACATCAGGCTCATATAAATATCCTGTAGGTTCGTTTGTGCTGAGCTTGATCTTTGTTTTGAGTTCGCTGATCGGGAAGGAAAAGGTCTTGATATCCTCATTAATGGTAGCACAAATGATTTGGGTTTCGCCATCGTAATCTTTATCAATTACCCAAAGCAGTTCTTTGCACTCATTCTTCACACTTACAATATGGATTTCGCTTACATTTTTGAGTTCACTTAAACCCGCACTGATATCTAAAAGTGGTGCAGTTTTGATGATGATCCGCTGTGCCTTGGCTAAAAATAGATCCAAATGTTCGGTAACATCCGGTGTGCAATCTTTTAACCTGAAAACCTTATTGCTATTGCTCCTCCTAGCGGGGTCTATGTAGATGGTGTCAAACTTTAAACTAGTGCTTTTAAGGAAGGCGATGCCATCTTCTGCTAGGCAATGTATATTGTTGGTATTGAATACACGTACATTATGTGCCGAAATTGAAGATAATTCAGAATTGATTTCACAACTGTATACTTCGTCGACCTTTTTAGAGAAAAAATAACTGTCGACGCCAAAACCTGCGGTCAGGTCTATCAATGTATTGCCAATGGCTAAACCTGCCTTATAAGCTGCTGTAGGTTCAGAAGAACATTGCTCTATCGATAAAAGTGCAGGGTAATAGATCCTTCTTGATTGAACCAAGTTGGTAGTTTATGGATGGATTTTTTCTTGGCGGCAATCTGCCCTGCCAGTTCAGCCGCACTTATACCTTCGAAGATTGATTTAGCCAAAGCGATTTTGTTTACATCAACATTCAAGTTTGTGTTGATATATTCTTGTATCGGTCTAGCTAAAAGTTCTTCATTCATCCAAATTCACTTAGTTGACTGTCTGGGTCTTATCTTTCATTACAATTTGGCAAGTATGTCTACTTTTTACTTCCAGCAATACATCTTTGTTTACAATCACGCGGTCAATGGTTTGTTGGTTGTAATAACGGATAGTAACCAATTCCAATCCCTTATTGTATTTCACTTTAAAGGTTTCAGAGAGGTCTTCTATCAACTGTTTGATCTTTCGTTTCATCGTTGTCTACACTTACCGAGAAGCTGATGGCAGAGTTCAACATGGTATTTACCTTTACTTTGTTTTTGTGAAGGATGTTGAAGATATGGCTCAAGTTTTCTTCAATGATAAAAGAGAAATCTTTAGGAAAGATCGAAATCAATACCTGATTCTACCTTAAAGATAAAGGAAGGTACGGGTAGGGGTGTTGCAATTCCGGTAATGGCAGTTCCTTCTATATCGGGTTGAAGAAAAGAACGCACATAAAGTGGAATGTTTTTATTTTGAATAGGTTTGATTGTCTTAGGATGGATTACCGTTGCTCCATAATAGGTCAGCTCAATGGCATCGTGATAAGACAGTTCAGCAATTTTCTCGGTTTCGTCAAACCATTTAGGGTCGGCATTGAGTACACCTGGTACATCTTTCCAGATGGTCATTGAAGCAGCATTTAAACAAGCGCAGAAAATGGCCGCAGAATAATCGGAACCTTCTCTGCCCAATGTGCTGGTAAAGTTTTCGCTAGTGCCACCAATAAAGCCTTGGGTAACCACAATTCCTTTGTCTAGATAAGTAGGAAGATGTTTTTGGATCTCTTGTTCTGTTTTGTCCCAAATTACGTTGGCTTCACGGTAATTGTTATCAGTTTTGATGTAGCTTCTGGCATCGGCCCAGATGGTAAAACTGCCAACCAGATTTAGATAAGCCGCTACAATTTTTGTAGAGACCAATTCGCCAATCGATACGATCTGATCATATAGGTAATCTGCACTATCGCTGGCTTCTTCTTCCAAAAGCCATTCAATTTCTACAAATGTATTAGCTACATCATCATAAATGGGATTTTTATGGTCTTCGAACAAAGCGGTGATGATCTCGAAATGGTAAGCTTTTACCTCTTCAAACAACTGATGTGCCTTGGCATCTCCATTGACGTGTGCCCATGTTAATTCCTCTAATTTATTGGTCATTTTCCCCATGGCAGAAATCACGATCAATAAATTGTTGGCAGGGTATTTTTGAACAATCTTCGCTAAATTTTTAACACCTTCTGCATCCTTAACCGATGCACCTCCGAACTTAAATACTTGCATTAATTTGATGATGTTAAAATGGTATTTGGTTTAGCGATCTCTTTTAAAGCCGAAAAAGGAATAACCAATTCGGTTGTGCCGAAGGCATAGGCCTTAATTTCGTAAGGATTGTAAAGAAACACAAGCCCTTTATCGCTTACATAAAAACTCTGTGCCAAGGCAAATATGCCTTTGTCGAAAAAGTATTTGTCTGCCAATGGTTCTGTTGCAGTTAATTTTTCATTCTTCCTGAAAATGCCTTCTGCAATGCTCAATAACTTAGGTTTTTGATTGACATCAATCAATGAGTCTAAGGTGATGGCTTGATTTGTTTTTGGATTGTAATTGAGATAAGAAATAGTGGTAATGCCATGTGCACCACCCGCATAATCAGAGTGCATGTATTGCATGGCAATGTAATCTGGGGTCTGTCTCAACACCTTAATGTCGATCTGTAAAAACCACCATTGGTGGGTATCCTTATTTTCGGTATAAAAACTATCGTAACCTTTAATAAAGCTATTTACAATTTCTTGGTAAGAACTAACCGATGGGTCTTCTTTTGAAAAATAATCAAGCACCTGTCTGTTCACGTAAGTGTTCAGCGATTGGTTTTTAAAGATTGGATATTTGATGCTGGCTTTTGCCGTATCACTGTTTTTATTGTCCTTGATGATGTTTTTACTGTAAACCTTTACAGAATCGTAGGTATAGGTCAACGTATCAACTTTCGTGTCGGTTGAAGCATTGGTGTCTTTTTTTTCATTGCGACAAGCAATCAACATGCTGGCGGCAACAATAAACAAGGTCAGTTTCTTTATCATAAGTTTTTTGTTTGTGCTTTAGAAAATGTAGCATTTAACCAGCCACTTTCTATGTAAGCGTTGTATTTGTTATAGAAATTGATGGCAGGTTCATTCCAATCTAATACTTGCCAGGTCATTCCATTATAATTATTGTCTCTGGCTTCTTCAATTACTTTTTCAAATAAGATCTTGCCCACGCCTTTGCCTCTGTAGGCTTCGGTTACAATAAAATCTTCAAGGTATAAACGACAACCTTTCCAGGTTGAGTATCTGGTATAAAATAAGGCAAAACCGATGATTACCTCATTTTCTTCGGCCACAAAAGCTTTCCATACGGGTTTTTCTCCAAAACCTGCATCCACAAATTCGGCCAAAGTAACAGTAACTTCTTCGGGTGCTTTTTCGTATAAGGCCAACTCATTGATCAGCTCTAATAAACGCACGCAATCTTTTTCAACTGCAACTCTTAAATTAATGTCCATTTTATGCTTTCCAGTGTTTAATTACCCTTTTGCCAAATATATTACTTCCAATCCTAACCATGGTACTTCCTTGTTCAATGGCAATCTGGTAATCCGAAGACATGCCCATAGAAATTTCTTTAAAGCTATCTTCTTTTCTAAAGAAACTAAGTTTAATGCCATCAAAAAGTACTTTCAGCTCTTGAAATTCTGCTTTTGTTTGTCCCTCAAGTGCCGTATTGGTGGCAATGCCCATCAAACCTACGATCCTTACATTTTTCAATGCTTCGAACTCTTCTGAACGTAGAAGTTCTATGGCCTCGTCAAAACCTAAGCCAAACTTGGTTTCTTCATCGGCAATATAGATCTGTAACAAACAGTGGATGATCCTATTGTTCTTGGTCGCTTGTTTATCAATTTCTTTTAAAAGTTTTAAGCTATCTACAGATTCGATCAGTTTGATAAAAGGAGCAATATATTTTACTTTATTGCTTTGCAGGTGTCCTATTAAATGCCATTCGATGTCTTGTGGAAGTTGTGCTTGTTTTTCAACCATTTCCTGCACCAGATTTTCACCGAAAACCCTTTGTCCAGCCTCATAAGCTTCTAGTACGGCCTCTGCCGGATGGTTTTTGGAAACGGCCACCAATTTAACCCCAGCCGTATCTAATTCATTTTTATATTTCAATAAGTTATCTGCAATGCTCATTTATCAGTATTTTTGGTAAAATTAACAACCTTAGCTCAATTTGACTAAGAAATAAGAAAGGTTTTATAAATAATGAAAAGATTTTTTGCCATCATGATATCTTGTATAGTGCTATATGGTTGCAGACCAGGTATTCCGAAAGAATGATACAGCCAGGATCAGATGAGTAAGGTATTGTTTGATATACACGTAGTTGATGGCTACATTACAACAATTTCGAACAGAGATTCGGCAAAAATAGTTGCCTCATCTTTTTATAAAGGTATCTATAAAAAATTCAGTATCGATTCTGCATTGTATGCCAAGAGTATGGATTATTATTATAACCATCCAGACGTTATGGAAAAGATCTACACAGAAGTAGAAAAAAACTTTGTAAAGGTGAGAGCAAAAAATGACAAAGAGGCAGAATCAGATTCTGCAAGAGAACAAGCAACAAAATTAGCCCGCGACAATCCAAGTATGGTCTTGAGGTTTTTAAGCGCCGAATACTTGCAGCCTAAACGAACAGAGCCACCTATGGATTCCAATCCATTTAGGATGGCTTTAACGAATTAATACACAAATAGTATATGTTATATCCAGAAAATTGCCAAGAGCGGTTGGGTTTTAATGAGGTGAGGCAAATGGTACATCAACATTGTTTAAGTACAATGGGCCAAGCATTGGTCAATAAGATGCAGGTGATGACCAAATATGACCAGATCAATAAATTTCTGCGCCAGACCCACGAGTTTAAAAGTATTTTAGAAAATCAGGAGCCACTACAGATCAGTACTTTTTTCGACATCAAAGTATTAGCAGATAAGATCAGGGTGGAAGGAACCTATCTGATGGAGGAAGAAATCTTCCAGATCTATGCTTCCCTGCAGACTGTATTTTCGGTGATCAGATTTTTTGACGAAAGAAAAGAGATCTATCCGAACCTTGAGGCATTGTTTGAACATTTGCCCATAGAAAGAAACATCCTTAAAAAAATAGAAGGGGTTTTAGATGCCAAAGGGAAACTGAAACCCAATGCTTCGCCAGAACTACAAGAAATTACAGCCGCCATTGCCAAAGGCGAACAGGAAGTTCGCAAAAGAATGGACTCCATCTATAAAATGGCCGTTGGTAAAAATTGGGTGGCCGATGGGAGCTTAACCATTCGCGATGGAAGGATGTGTATCCCGATATTGGCAGAGAACAAAAGAAAACTGAAAGGCTTTATCCATGATGAATCTGCCAGCGGACAAACCGTTTACCTAGAACCGGAAGAAGTTTTTACCCTGAACAATAAACTTCGGGACCTTGAATTTGATAAACGCAGGGAGATCATTAAGATCTTGATTGCCTTGACCAGCGAATTGAGACCTTATACTCCTTTATTGTTATCCTATCATGGGTTTCTGACCAAATTGGATTTTGTAAGGGCAAAAGCATTATTTGCGATTGATATCCAAGCGAATATGCCCGTGCTGTTAAAAGAACCTAAAACAAGGTTAACCAATGCACGCCATCCATTGTTGTTGCTTTCTTTCGCCTTAGAAAAGAAAACAGTAGTGCCTTTAAATATCCATATCAATGAAAATTTGAGGATAGTTTTGGTTTCAGGCCCAAATGCTGGAGGAAAATCTGTTTGTATGAAAACAGTTGGCCTGTTGCAGATGATGTTGCAAACAGGTTTGCTGGTGCCGGTTGATGAAAGCAGTGAGATGGGTATTTTCGACCAGATCTTTGCAGATATTGGCGATGATCAATCGATAGAATCCGATTTGAGTACCTACAGTGCCCATTTGACCAAGATGCGTTATTTTGTGGAACATGCCTCACCAAAAACATTGGTTTTGATAGATGAGTTTGGTACAGGAACCGATCCGCAGTTTGGTGGGCCAATGGCCGAAGCGGTATTGGAAGTATTGAACAATAAAAAAGTTCGTGGAGTAATTACCACCCACTATTCCAACCTAAAATTATTTGCTGGAAATACAGATGGTCTTGAAAATGCATCCATGTTATTTGACAATGCCAAGATGAAACCTTTGTATATTTTGGATATCGGCAAACCCGGAAGTTCTTACGCCTTTGAGATTGCCCAAAATATAGGTCTGCAAAAAGAAGTACTGCAGTTGGCCAAAGAAAAAACAGGTACCAATCAGAATAGCATAGACAGTTTATTGGTTGATCTGGAGAAAGAAAAAAGACAGAATCCACGAAACCAAGATCAATCTGGCCAACCAACAGAACAAGGTTAAAAACCTGGTTGCCGAGAATGAAAAACTGAAACTGTTTTTAGAAGAAAACAAAAAAGTACTGATCAAGGAAGCTAAACTAGAGGCACAGAATATTGTACGTGATGCCAATAAGTTGGTTGAAAATACAATTGCCCAGATCAAAGAAAAACAGGCAGATAAGGTGGTAACCAAAGAATTGAGGCAGAATTTGCAAAAAAGCTTGGCTAAGAACGAAGTGAAAGAAGAGCGCAAGCCTGTGGTGAAGATAGACAATTCGACGATAGAAGTTGGCGATTGGGTGCAATTGGTAAATTCAGAAACAAGTGGTCAGGTATTAGAGATCAATAGAGACAACTTGGTATTGGCCTTGGGCGATCTGCGTTCGGTGGTAAAGAAAAATAGGGTGCAGAAGATCAGTAACCGACAAGCTAAAAAGGTGGTGCAAAGCAACTCTTTTTCTGGCAGGATCTCTGAAGCCATTACCAATTTTAAACCAGAATTGGATCTACGTGGCATGCGTGGAGAGAACGCCTTACAAGAGGTAGAAAATTACCTAGACAAAGCGATTATGTTGGGTTTTCCTTCGGTTAAACTGATCCATGGCAAAGGTGATGGCATTTTAAGGAAACTGATCAGAGATTACCTGAAAAAATTTAAGGAAGTAACCAAGGTTGAAGATGAGCATGCAGATAGAGGAGGAGATGGCATCACCTATGTTTATCTGAACTAAAGTTTAAAACTAAAATACCCTAACGTTGTTTTTATTGAAACGTTAGGGTGATGAAAACAATCTTATTTTTCCTTTTAATCGCAGTTTCATGCTTCAGCTGTAAAAAGAGTAGTTCCGAAAATGAAGAAACTGCAAACTTGCCAGATGTTGAGCTCAAAACAAATGTGCTTGTGGCTAACCTAAGTAATCCTTGGGAAATAGTTTATGGTCCAGATAACTTTATTTGGTTTACTGAAAAAAGCGGAAAAATTAGTCGCTTAAACCCACAAACGGGTACAGTAAGTCCATTATTGACCATTAGCGAAGTTCGTGTAAATGGAGAAGGTGGTTTATTGGGAATGGTACTGCATCCAGATTTTGCAGTCAACCCTTATGTATATGTTGTTTACGATTATGGCACAACTTATAAAGCAAAGGTTGTACGTTTTACCTATGCATCAGGTACTTTGGGCAATCCTCAAGTACTCTTGGATCAAATTCCAGCAGCTTCTATCCATAATGGTTCGCGGTTGTTGATCAATGGTGACAAATTGTTTATTAGCACTGGTGATGCATCTGATACCTTAACTCCGCAAAACAACAGCTCTATTTCTGGTAAAATATTAAGGATTAACCTAGATGGTACAATCCCTGCTGATAATCCAATTCCCAATAGCCCTGTTTGGACCTCAGGACATCGCAATCCACAAGGTTTGGTACTGGTAGGTAATAAACTATTTTCTTCAGAGCACGGCCCGGATTCTGATGATGAGATCAACATCATTCAAAAAGGAAGAAATTATGGCTGGCCAAATGTAAAAGGCTTTTGCAATGAAACCAACGAACAAGCTTTTTGTACCCAAAATAATATCGTAGAACCCCTGATCAATTGGACACCTACCATTGCGCCAAGTGGTCTAACTTATTACAATTCAAATTATATTCCACAGTTTAAAAACTCATTGTTACTGGCTGTTTTAAAGGGGTCAAAACTAATGCAGTTAAAATTAGATGATACACAATCGAAGATTATGGGTACAAAAGATTTCTATGTGAATGGTTTTGGCAGGTTGAGAGCTGTTTGTCAATCGCCAGAAGGAAAGATCTATATCTGTACCAGCAATGGTAGTAACGATAAAATCATTGAAATCACAAAATAAGCTTTTGAGTTTTTATTTTAACAAATTCCTATAAAAGTAGTCTTTAAACATTTTTAAAGGCTATTTCTGCGCTGGCTTAGTGTAAGATCTACATTATCATTGTTCAAAAATCGATTTGGAAGCGGTGCAATAACTTTATAATTTAGCCCTAAAACAGAGTATATGATCAATAAAGTTGTAGCCGGTGCAGACGAGGCTATTAAAGATATCAACGATGGACAGACCTTGATGCTGGGTGGTTTTGGCTTATGTGGTATTCCAGAAAATTGTATTGCAGCCCTGGTTAAAAAGGGGGTAAAGGATTTAACTTGTATTGCGAACAATGCAGGGGTAGACGATTTTGGAATTGGCCTGATGCTACAAACACGTCAGGTAAAAAAGATCATCTTCTTACGTAGGAGAAAATGCGGAGTTTGAGCGTCAGTTATTAAGTGGCGAATTGGAAGTAGAACTGATCCTCAAGGAACTTTGGCTACCCGTTGTTTGGCCGCTGGTTACGGTATGCCAGCTATTTTTACACCAGCAGGCGTAGGTACCGAAGTAGCAGAAGGAAAAGAAGTCCGCAATTTTAACGGAAAAGACTACTTGATGGAATATGCCTTTGATGCGGATTTTGCTTTGGTAAAAGCTTGGAAAGGCGATACAGCGGGCAACTTGATCTTCCGTTCTACCAGTAGAAATTTTAATCCGGTAATGGCAATGGCAGGTAAAACTACGATAGCCGAGGTAGAAGAATTGGTAGAAGCTGGAGCATTAGACCCAGAATCAGATCCATACCCCAGGGGTGTATGTGCATCGCATATTTCAGGGAAAAGCTTACGAGAAAAGAATTGAACAAAGAACGGTAAGAAGCAAAGCCTAATGAAAACAACAATTGCAATAGAAGAAGTTGCCATGTTTTTACTGGCACTTTTTGGTTTTTGTTACCTGCCATTTTCATGGTGGGTCTTTCCTGCGCTATTGCTCGCCCCTCATCTAAGTATGGTGGGTTACTTCATCAATCCTAAGCTTGGAGCTATCTTATACAATATCGTACATCACAAGGCCCTTGCTATTGTAATTTTCATTTTGGGATTTTATTTATCCTCATCAACACTTCAACTTACTGGTATCATCCTATTTGCACATTCCAGCATGGATAGGGCACTAGGTTATGGTCTAAAATATTTTAATGCCTTTAACCATACACATTTGGGCATTATTGGAAAAAATAAATAACATGGCATTATCAAAAGAAGGATCGCCAAACGGATTCTCAAAAGAAATAAAAGATGGTTACTACGTAAATCTTGGAATAGGTATTCCAACATTGGTAGCCAATTACATTCCCGAAGGGATAAATGTAGTTTTACAATCAGAAAATGGTTTATTGGGTATGGGGCCTTTCCCTTTTGAAGGGGAGGAAGATCCTTATCTGATCAATGCAGGCAAACAGACCATTACTACTTTACCCGGTTCTTCTATATTCGACTCGGCAATGAGTTTTGGAATGATCAGGGCGCAAAAAATAGACCTGACCATTTTAGGGGCGATGGAAGTTTCTGAAAACGGTGACATCGCCAACTGGAAAATCCCAGGTAAAATGGTTAAAGGAATGGGAGGAGCCATGGATTTGGTAGCTTCAGCCAAAAACATCATTGTAGCTATGCAACATGTAAACAAGGCTGGCGAAAGTAAATTGTTGCCTTCTTGTACGTTGCCATTAACAGGTGTAAACTGTATCAAAAAGATCGTGACCGAGTTGGCAGTATTGGATGTGTTGCCAGAAGGAGGTTTTAAATTGATTGAGAGAGCACCTGGTGTAAGTGTAGACTTTATCAGAAATGCAACATTAGGCAAACTCTTTGCCGATGACGATGTGCCTGAAATGGTGATCGATTAAAAAATAGCATTGAATGAAAAAGGTCGGAAAATGTTTTCTGACCTTTTTTTATATGCAATGCAAAGACTTAATACTATTTGCAGAATTTGGCTTTTAATTCTTCAGTAATTTCCTCTGTAATCCTGATGATATCATCAGGAGTATCGTTATTGTTCACCACGATCTTATCGCAACTTTCTCTATAAGGTAATAAGAACTCTTTATAGGCTGGTACTACATGGTTGGTCCATTTGTATAAAACATCGTCTTCAGGATAACCACGCTCCATTCCATCACGTTTGATCCGACGTTGCAGCGCTACATCTTCATCTGCTTCAATAAAAAGACGAAGATTTAACAATTCTGCGATTTCCTTAAAGTGTAAGATAAAAAGTCCTTCCACAATGATAATTGGTGCAGGATTGATCTCTAAAATCTTTACAACTGCTAAAGGATTATTGAAATTGTATTCTTTTTTATAAACTACATCACCCTTGATGAGCTTTTTGATATCAATCAAAAACTGTTCGTCATCTATGGTTGATGGAAGGTCGAAATTATATAATTTGTTTTCTTCCTGTGTCATTTCCCCAGCGGGGATATAATAGTCATCTTGAGATAAAAGAGTTACCTCATCGTTTTTAAAATGGTGTAAAAAACTATTCAAAAAAAAAGTTTTGCCAGAACCACTTCCACCAGCAATACCAATAATTAATGGACTTTTATTGTTCATTCTCTAGAGCGCCGTAACTTATATTACAAAAAAATCGTTTATCTAAAGCACCAACAGCATCTGCTACTGCTTTTGTAATTACAATGATAACATCTTTTGTGGTTTCATTCTCTGTAAATTTACCAACAACCTTTGCAAAAGTTGATCTATTGGTCATAGGGTTGGTAATTTTGATAATGGTTCCAACTGGAACAGTACGGTGTAAGACCAGCATTTTTGTTGGATCCAGGTCTTGATCAGCAATCCAAACTGCAGTTCCTTTTTCTTCGATCTGGCTTAAACCATATCTGCTTGCAGGAAGTTTTAAGGCAGGGTTTTTCATTGTAGAGGTGCCCTCTTCAGTGTCTTCTTCTTCTGTTGCAGCTGTAGTACTTGGTTTGGCGTTTTTGATGATTAATTTCTGCCCAACCGTTAGGTCGTTACTGGTTAGGTTATTTGCGGTCTTGATCTGATAGGTGGTCGAATTGTATTTTTTAGCAATAGAATAGATGGTTTCGCTCGCTACTACGACGTGTTCAATGCTGCCCTCATTATTTGTAGGTTCAGGAGTAGTAACACTGGCTGCTGGTTTTTCTGCAGCTATTTTTTTGCTGATTTTTGGAGCAGGTTGTTCTACCGGTTTTTCTGCTGGTACCTCAGCCGCTTCTCCATTTGCAGAAGGAATCATTAAAACCTGACCAATCTGTAGATTATTGGAAGAAAGTCCATTTAACCGTTTGATTTCGTCTATTGTGGTATTGTACTTTTGGGCCAAAAGGTTAAGGTTCTCTTTGGCTTTGATGGTATGCTCAATGGTACTTGTATTGTCGCTTGTAGAGGCTGTAGTTGCTTTATATACGGCACTTGGTGCAGTCTCCGTTGGTGTTTCGGCCACTTGCCCTGAAGAAGGGATTTTTAAAACTTGACCAATCCGCAAATTGATAGATGATAGATTGTTCGCTTTCTTGATGTCGTTTACAGTAGTACCATACTTTTCTGCCAACATGTTCAGGTTATCTTTGGCAATAACGGTATGCTCAACGATATTACCTGCAATTGCTTTACTTGGTGTAGCAACAGCAGTAGTAAAAGGAATATTGGTCGGTATTTTTAAGGTTACACCAATCTGTAAAAACTTGCTGTCGTTAAATTCCATCACGTCTTTATAGTTAACGTTGTACTTTTTAGCGATGGAGTAATAGGTTTCCTTAGCTTCAACCTGATAAATGATAACCTTTTTTCCCTTGTTGTTTTCTACACCTATAGAATCTATGGTGCTGTTGGCATAGGTTGAGATATTGATGAACAAGCTTGCCAGAAGGATGATATATATTTTATGCATTAAATTCTTGAGATATTTGGAAACACAATTATACGAATAATATATTTTACGGAAAATATGTATGTAAAACGATATTATGACATATGTATTGTTCTAAAGTTCTATTTTAGAAAAACCATTTGGAACATCGTTTGTTCTTTACATAGAATTTAAAAAACCATCAAAATTAATTATCATGGACGCAAAAGAAATCAGTCTAAGTGAAAAAAAAGTAAAGCCAATTGTTGACATGTTGAACGACTACCTGGCAAATTATCATATCCACTATCAAAAATTAAGAGGTTGCCATTGGAACATTAAAGGGCAGAACTTTTTTACATTACACATCAAGTTTGAAGAATTATATACCAATGCCCAACTGACCATTGATGAAATTGCAGAGCGTGTGTTGACATTGGGTAAACCACCACATAGCCGATTTGCAGATTACATCAAAGAATCTAAAATCAAAGAAATTGATACAATTGGAATGAGTGATCTGACCATGGTTGATGCAGTGTTAGATGATATGGCGAAATTGATTGAAATGGAGCGCGAATTATTGGACGCTACTGATGAAGCTGGTGATGATGGCTCTAACGATATGGTTAATCGCTTTATGCAGTTCAAAGAAAAAACCACCTGGATGTTGCGCTCATTCGCAGGTAAAAAATAGAATATTTGTTTAACGGAAGACCCTCACTCAAAAGGTGGGGATTTTTTTGTTTAATGAGTTCATGTTAGTCGAGATTTGTAATCCGGACCAACCTATTGTAAATGTCAGTCTGAGTTTATCGAAGACCTATATAAAAAATGCTTCGACAGGCTCAGCATGACAATTCTCCAAATGATTGGAATTACAAACTGAGACCAACCTATTATAAATGTCAGTCTGAGCTTGTCGAAGACCCGCATAAAAAATGATTCGACAGGCTCAGCATCACAATTCTATAAATAATTGTGATTTTTCCATAAACAGCCCTGACTGAAAACTTCTAACCGAGAACTGTTAACTCTATTTCTTACTTTTGTGCCAATGGGATATAAAAACTTGGCAGCATGTGTGGCCGACCTTGAAAAACATGGTCATTTAGTTCGTATTAAAGAAGAAGTAGATCCATATCTAGAAATGGCAGCTATCCATTTGCGTGTCTATGAAAACCAAGGCCCGGCATTGTTGTTCGAAAACGTTAAGGGAAGCAAGTTTCAAGCAGTATCGAACCTCTTCGGAACATTAGAAAGATCTAAATTTATGTTCCGTGATAGTTTGGCCAAGGTAGAACAATTAGTCGCATTGCGTTCAGACCCAATTAAAGCCCTAAAAAATCCAATTAAATATGCGGGTACAGCTTTAACTGCACTATCAGCTTTGCCTTTAAAGCAATCGTTGTTCAAAAGCACATTCGAAAAAACAACAATCAGTAGTTTGCCTCAAATTGTTAATTGGCCAATGGATGGAGGTCCGTTTATTACCATGCCACAGGTTTTTACTGAAGATATTGATCGTCCGGGAGTGATGAATGGTAATTTGGGCATGTATCGGATACAGTTGGCTGGTAATGAATATGTCAACGATAAAGAAATTGGCCTGCATTACCAGATCCACAGGGGGATAGGCGTACACCAAACCAAAGCCAATGCTAAGGGCCAGCCTTTAAAAGTAAGTATTTTTGTTGGTGGACCACCATCTCATCCTTTAGCTGCAGTAATGCCCCTGCCAGAGGGACTGTCTGAGCTTACCTTTGCCGGTGCTCTGGGTAATCGAAGGTTTCGATATTTTTATGACGAAGAAGGATTTACGATTTCAGCAGATGCTGATTTTGTAATCACTGGGACCGTTTATCCGCAAGACAATAAACCAGAAGGTCCGTTTGGGATCACTTAGGCTATTACAGTTTAACCCATCCCTTTCCTTTAATGAAAGTACACAATGTATATCATAAAAAAGATGCCATTTGGTCGTTTACGGTAGTGGGTCGACCACCACAGGAAGATACCAGCTTTGGAGCACTTATTCACGAGATTACTGGTGCTGCAATCCCTCAAGAAATTTCAGGTTTAAAAGAGGTAAATGCAGTTGACGCAGCAGGTGTGCATCCTTTATTGTTTGCCATTGGAAGCGAAAGATATACCCCTTATTTAAAAGAGCGTAAACCGCAAGAAATTTTAACGATCGCCAACCACATTTTGGGTAAAAACCAGTTGAGTTTGGCCAAATACCTATTTATTGCGGCAAGAGAAGATGATGAAAACTTAAGCACGAATAACATAGCTCCATTTTTTCAGCACATATTGGAAAGGATAGACCTGAGCAGCGACCTACATTTTTATACCAATACCACCATTGATACTTTAGATTATTCGGGCGATGGTTTAAATACAGGTTCGAAAGTGGTTTTTGCAGCAGCTGGTGAAAAAAGAAGAACATTGATGCAGAATCTGCCTGATGGTTTCAAACTTTCAACTGAGTTTAGCCAAATAAAAATCGCTATTCCTGGTGTGTTGGCCATTCAAGCTAATCCTTATATAGATGCCACAAAAGCAGCACAAGAAATAGAAAACTTAAAGCACCAATTGAAAGATTGGGATTTAGCCACCCTGCCTTTGATGGTGGTTTGCGATGATGCTGTATTTACAGCCGCAAATATCAACAACTTGGTTTGGGTAACCTTTACCAGAAGTAATCCAGCAGCAGACATCAATGGGGTAGGAGATTTTATGGTAAACAAACATTGGGGCTGTAAAGGTCCACTGATCATTGATGCACGTAAAAAACCACATCATGCACCTGAGTTGATCAAAGACGAAATAGTAGAACGCAAGATTGATCGTTTTTGGGAAAAGGGTGGGGCATTACACGGAATTTAGTAACAAAAAAAGGCCAGATATCTATCTGGCCTTTTTTGTTTGATTATTTTTCTTAAAATCTTATTCCAAAAGTTAAGAATACATTGTTTTTGGTAAGTTTAGTATCAGCAATAGGCTCTGATTTATCTGCCAAAGTATAAGGGGTAGAAGTGTTGTTTACTTCAACTCTTTGGTAAGCCAAATCTAAATAGTAGTTGCTTACGCGATAGCCAATACCTCCACTATACATTTTTGTATCCAAAAGATCTGCATCACCAGTTTTATAAGGGCTGCCATTTACTCCATAACCTGCTCTTAAGCTCACCGTATTGATTTTATACTCGGCACCAACCCTATAGTTGACCGCACTTTTATAATTATCCTTAACGTTTCTATTGTTGTTATTGATGGTAGTCATATCATTCACACCGTTAAAACCTTCATTAGCTGAGAACCTGATGCTGCTATAATCCACAAAATCTACATCAGCAGAAATCAATGCTTGTCCGGCAATGATATAACTTGCGCCCAATGAACCTTTTAGTGGAGTACGTAAATTATAGGTAAAATCATAAGTTTTGCTATCAGATCTGCCTCTAGCCGTGCCTCTATTATCTAAACCCTCTGTATAAGTGTCGTCAATTACAAACCAAGTTGGTGTTTGTAAAGTCAAGCCCAATCTAAAATTACCCACCGGTCTAAAGATTACACCTAATCTTCCATTTACTCCAGATCCTTAGTCTGTTGATTTTGAGTGAAAGCCAACTTATAATTGGTATTGTTGCCCGTTAGGTTGCCATTTGCATCAAACTCTCTAGCTTTTCCACTTTCTTCATAAATAGCATCGCTATTGTATCTGATGTCGACCAAATTGATGCTGGCACCAATGTATACCTGGTTTGAAATATTTGCAGCCCCAGAAAAATTGAATTCTGATGTAGAGCCAGTTCTAACCTCGTTTTTACGTTGGATATTACCTTGACTTGCTTGCGCAAAAGTTTCAGGGAAATATGTTCCGGTAGCTCCATCATAACTGATCAGGTAATTATCGTAAGCCATGCGTTCTAGGCTGCCTTCTACCAAGGTATTTGGAACCTGGTTACCTGCAATCTGAGCAAAGTAATCCGCTATCGATGTTGAATTGTTGAGGCCACCATAAGTTATTTCTGAACTAAAATCGTTGTTTCTGTTATAACCTAATCCAAATACAGTGCTAATTAGACCTCTTTTAACATCCTGACCTTTTTGCTTGTAGGTAGGGGCATAAAAAACAATGCCAAGCTGATTAAGATTCAGTTGATTTTTAGTTGAATTTGTGTTTTGTCCAAGGTAAAGCGAATTAGCTCCTGTTTGGTTAAATTCAGGAGTTAAACTAAATTCAGATTTAGTAAACAGACCCAAACCAGCAGGGTTACCGCCTAACGAACTCATGTCACCACCAACGCCTATTTGGGCATTGCCAAGTCCTTTAAATCGAGCTGAACTTCCGTAATTTGTCTGAGAAAACCTCAAGGCATCGCTCGCATATTGAGCGTAAGTATTACTGGTGGTAGCTACCATAGCTACCACTAATATGGTTAAAATTCTTTTCATGTGTTTTTGCTAATTTAGATTATCTACCGCCTCTTGTTGGTCTACCGCCGCCACCGCCGCCGCTTTCACCTCTGCTACCGCCACCGCTACTTGATGGAGGTGGAGTGTTTTGCACTGGAGGAGGAGTGTAGACTGGTCTAGAAGGTGGAGGAGAATCATTGCCACGACTTGGTCTAGATTGGGTTTCTGTACCACGACTTGGTCTAGCATCGCTGGTTGGTCTGGTTGTATTGCCTGTTCCGTTGGTTGGGTTATACATTTCTGCCCTGCTTCTGGTACCTGTATTCGCATTGCCATTGGCACCATTGTTAGCTCTTGAAGGTGTACCACCAATATAAGATCCGTTAGCTCTACCAACCCCGTTTTCGCTACCTCTAACTGGTCTAGGGTTGTTGTTGCGATTTCTAACTACATAACCGCCGCCATAATATCCACCACCATAATAACCACCACCGTAGTAGCCGCCACCATAGTAAGGATAGTTGTAAGAATATGGTCCCCAGAAATTGCTATAGTAAGGTGCACCATAAAAACCCCAGTTAAAATATGGGTTAGACCAATTGTTGTAATAACTACCAAAATAACTGCCCAAGCCTATGCCAAAGCCAAAACTATAGGGACTGTAAAAGTTGTTGTAACCATAGTAGTCGTAATAATTATTGAAGTACGATCTCCATGGACTTGCATAATAAAATCTGTCTATACGAGAAGAGTAATCCATATCGTAATAAGGATCGCTTTTGCCATAATAGCTGTCGCCAACAGAATCCGTTTGTGCATATTGTTGTTGTGGTGCCTGCGCTATATATTCCTTAGCTTGGGCAGTAGAGTTATACACATCGTCCTGAATAGCGTTGTTCTGCGCCATCCTAGGGGCGGAGCAAGAGGCAACAAACAAAGCTGTTACCGCTAGCAAACTGGTGAATAATTGATTAGGTTTCATGATATGTGTGTTTTGTTTGTGTGTGCAATTAAATTGTAGCTATAAATTTATAGCTTTGTAAACGATATTACAACAAATTTAACACAAAAAACGTTCCAAACAGTTATGAGCAAAGGTATTACAAGCAAAAATGAGGATTATTCGCAGTGGTATAACGATATTGTTATAAAAGCCGACCTTGCAGAGCATTCGTCTGTGAAGGGCTGTATGGTAATTAAGCCATATGGTTACTCCATTTGGGAGAAAATCCAAGCGGTTTTAGACCAAAAATTCAAAGATACAGGTCACAGCAATGCTTATTTTCCTTTGTTCATCCCCAAGTCATATTTTTCTAAAGAAGCGGCACACGTAGAAGGTTTTGCGACAGAATGTGCTGTGGTAACCCATTATCGTCTAAAAAATGACGGGAATGGCAACATCGTGGTAGACGAAACTGCCAAATTAGAAGAAGAATTGATTGTTCGTCCTACTTCAGAAACCATCATTTGGAATACCTATAGGGGTTGGATAGAATCTTATCGTGATCTGCCTTTATTGATCAACCAATGGGCAAACGTAGTGCGTTGGGAAATGAGAACGAGGTTGTTTTTACGTACCACAGAGTTTTTATGGCAAGAGGGGCATACAGCCCATGCTACTTCTCAAGAAGCGATCGAAGAGACCGAAAGAATGTTAGACGTTTATGCAGATTTTGCCGAAAATTGGATGGCAGTTCCAGTGGTTAAAGGAAAGAAAACACCTACAGAACGTTTTGCTGGTGCTTTAGATACCTATTGTATTGAAGCATTGATGCAGGATGGTAAAGCGTTACAAGCGGGTACTTCGCACTTTTTGGGACAGAATTTTGCCAAGGCCTTTGATGTGAAATTTACCAGTAAAGAAGGTAAACAAGAACATGTTTGGGCAACTTCTTGGGGCGTATCAACCCGTTTAATGGGTGCCTTGATCATGTCGCATAGCGATGATGCCGGTTTGGTTTTACCTCCAAAATTAGCGCCAATCCAAGTAGTGATTGTACCGATTTATAAAGGTGAGGAAGACTTGGCTAAAATCTCAACTTTTGTAGCAGAATTGACACCGAAATTGAAAGGCTTAGGCATTTCAGTAAAATATGATGATAGAGACAGTCAACGTCCTGGATTTAAGTTTGCTGAGTACGAACTCAAAGGAGTGCCAATCCGTTTAGCCATTGGTGGCAGGGATATGGAAAATGGAACTGTTGAGTTGGCAAGGAGAGACACCAAAGAGAAATCTACCGTACCACAAGAAGGTCTGGATATCTACATTGCAAACTTGTTGAACGAAATCCAAGAGAACATTTACAATAAGGCTTATCAATTTAGAGAAGAGCACATTACCGAGGCTAATTCTTACGAAGAATTTAAAGCATTGTTAGATGGTAAAACAGGCTTTATTTCTGCCCATTGGGATGGAACCGCTGAAACGGAAAAACTGATCAAAGAGGAGACCAAGGCAACCATCAGATGTATTCCTTTAAACAATAAACAAGAAGATGGTGTTTGTATGGTTACAGGCAAACCATCTACACAAAGGGTGCTTTTTGCCAGAGCTTACTAAAATCTGTGTATAGAGATGTGAGATTTGAGACTTTACATAGGCTCATAGCAAGTTCTCAAATCTCATATCCCAGGTCTCATATCAAAAAAATATGCAAGAAGATAACTATAAAGAAATACTGAGCAAATTAGAAAGTAAGGCCTCTTTAAAACAGGCAATTTACCGCAGTACGGCCGAAGTTTTTGGTTTAACCAAAACCATTCTTTCTAAAATAGCGGGAAAACTGCATGCAGATTATACGCAAAAAGACCCTTCGGTAGAAGTCAACTATCAAGAGAACAATCAATTTGAAGCACAATTGAAATTCTCTGGCGATATGCTGATGATTTCCATGCATAGCAATATCTTTAATTTTGATGAAGGGCATTCTATCTTTCAGACTAGTTATGTAAAAGCTGATACCTACCTTGAGCTATTGTGGCGTGATTTATGTACATAACTTTTTGGCAGATTCTATAAAGTACAATCGTTTGGCCGACGAGGGTTCGTTGATTGCCCGCATTTTAGTGAACAAAGAAAACCACTTTATGGTTGAAGGTGATGGCGCACTGGGATTTTTGTATGAAGATTTTGGCGCAAATATCATCAACGAAGAAAACCTGACCAATATTTTAAAGAAGTCGATTCTTTTGTGCTTGGATACCGATTTGGTATTGCCACCATTTGCGCAGATCAAAGACGTAACCTTACACCAAAAACAATCCATAGTAGCGGCAAGTGGGTACCCAACAGGCAAACGTTTGGGCTATCAATTTAAAGCAGAATTAGAAAATAAATGAAGTTGAAAGTTTAACATTAGCTTCACATATTCACATCTCAATACCCATATCATATGAAATTTGCAACAAAAGCGATTCATGCTGGTCAAGAGCCAGATCCAACAACTGGTGCCGTAATGACACCGATTCTATCAAACCTCAACCTACTGGCAAAAATCGCCAGGAGAACATAAAGGTTATGAATATTCAAGAGGCACAAACCCTACACGTAAGGCCTTGGAAGATTGTTTGGCAGCTTTAGAGAATTGTAAGTATGGTCTTGCTTTTAGTAGCGGAATGGGGGCAACCGATGCAGTTTTGAGGTTGTTGAAGCCTGGCGATGAAGTCATCACAGGAAATGACCTTTACGGTGGTTCTTACCGTATCTTTACAAAAGTATATGAAAAATATGGGTCAAATTCCACTTTTTGGATTCTGTCGAGCCCAGAAAATATCATTCCCTACATCAATGAAAATACCAAATTGGTTTGGATAGAAACACCTACCAACCCAACCATGCGTATCATCGATATTGAAGGGGTGGCCAAAATCACCAAAGAAAAGAAGATTCTTTTAACTGTCGACAATACATTTGCTTCTCCATATCTGCAAAACCCGATTGATCTAGGCGCAGACATCGTAATGCATTCGGTAACCAAATACATAGGAGGTCACTCTGATGTGGTAATGGGTGCTTTGTTAACCAACAGCGAAGCTTTATACAAAGACCTGTTCTTTGTATATAATGCTTGTGGGGCTACACCTGGTCCGCAAGATTCGTTCTTGGTGTTAAGAGGATCAAAACCTTGCACTTGAGAATGAAAGCACATTGCGAAAACGGTGAAAAAGTGGCTCATTATTTAAAGAAACATCCAAAAATCGATAAGATCTACTGGCCAGGATTTGAAGACCATCCTAACCATGATATTGCTAAAAAACAGATGCGTGGCTTTGGAGGCATGGTTTCCATTACCTTAAAAGATGCGGATCTACAAGAAACTTTTAGAGTTGCCTCTCGATTTAAGGTTTTCTCTTTGGCCGAATCATTAGGAGGAGTGGAGTCTTTGGTTAACCATCCAACTACAATGACACATGGTTCGATTCCGAAAGCCGAGCGAGAAAAAGTTGGTGTAACCGATAACCTATTGCGTTTAAGTGTAGGTGTTGAAGATATCGACGATCTATTGGCCGATCTGGAACAAGCGCTAGCAGATTAATCGTGTAACTGTTTAAATCGGTTAATTGATCGGTTGTTTAGATTTCACCACATCAATGTCATGTTGAGCCTGTCGAAACATTAACTTAACAAAGTCTTCGACAAGCTTAGACTGATAAATAAAAATTTAAACAGCTTGAGCGTATGGCAAACGATTAACCAATTTGTACAATTAACCAATAAAATATGCATTTTACAGATTTAAAGGATTTTTTGGACGCTAAAGTGGCGCAATATAACCAACCCGGTTTTATAACCAATGATCCCATCTGTATCCCGCACCAATATACATTGAAACAAGACATCGAAATTGCTGCATTTTTTGCAGCAATTTTAGCTTGGGGGCAACGTAAAACCATTATCAATAAATGTAATGAGTTGTTTTTAAGGATGAATAACCAACCTTATCAGTTTATGCTTAACCATAGTGATAATGACCTGAAGGGCTTGCTAGGTTTTAAACACCGTACATTTAACGATACCGATCTATTGTACTTTGTCTCTTTTTTCAACTACCATTATTCGAGGTCAAATAGTTTAGAAACGGCTTTTTTACCTCCACAAACTTTCAATGCGGCTTACTTGCCTGAGTTTGATGAACCCGATATAGAACTTTCTTCTTCTGCTTGTATGTTGGGCGAGGTTAAGGTGGAGGGTTTTACGGCAGAAAAAGCCTTGAACCATTTTAGGTCCTATTTTTTTGGACTTCCCGATTTTCCCAGACGAACCATTAAACATATTTCTTCCCCTTTACAAAAATCGACTTGTAAACGACTGAATATGTTTTTGAGATGGATGGTAAGGAAAGATGATTGCGGAGTAGATTTTGGAGTTTGGAATACCATCCCGATGTCGGCATTGGTTTGCCCTTGCGATGTACACGTGGATCGTGTGGCCAGAAAATTAAAAATGATCAATCGTAAACAAACAGATTGGCTAACCGCGGTAGAACTCACCGATAAATTGAAAGCTTTTGATCCTAACGACCCTGTAAAGTACGATTTTGCGCTGTTTGGTTTGGGGATTGAGGAGAAGTTTTAAAGGTTGGAATAGGAAACAGATAGGGTAGCTCATAAACAATTGAATTGGCTATAAAATTTCTGAAAAACGAGGTTAGCAATGCTTGGGTTCGTGTGGACACCAACCAAGGAGGTTTTTATCCTTTATCTTTGTTCCTTTATCTTTCTTCTATTATCTTTAAAATATGATTCACCTTAAAGCTGAAATAGAAAGATTTGAAACCAACGGCGAAAAAACGGGTTGGACTTATATTTTTATTCCGAATGCCATTGCCGATCAGATCAAACCCGGCGAGAGAAGAAGTATACGGGTTAAGGGAACCATAGATCAGGTAGAAATCAGTGGTATAGGTTTAATGCCAATGGGGCAGGGAGATTTTATCATGGCACTCAATAAAGAACTGCGCAAAAAACTCAGGAAAGAGGCGGGCGCAAAGGTTGAGTTGAACCTGAGCTTTGATGCCGATTTTAAGATCGAAATGCCTGATGATCTAGAAATCTGCCTGGCAGACGAAGAGGTATTGCTGAAACAATTCCTGTCGATGCCAAAATCGCACCAAAACTATTTCATCAATTGGCTAAACACCGCTAAAACAGAAGTAACAAGAACCAAAAGACTGGTGATGATCGTCAATGCCATGGCTAAAAAATATGACTTCGGGCAAATGGTTAGAGCAGCTAGGGCTTAGTCTTTAAATCGGGAATACATAGTCTTGAGTCGATAGTCTTTAGTCTTTAGTCTTGAGTAGGGGTTTGGAGTATATTGTCTTGAGTCTCTTGAGGAGGCAAAATTGATAAGAGTTGACTCTAGACTTACTACTGTCGACTCGGCACTAAAAACTAACGACTATAAGTACGGAACCAACTATTGATCTTCATTTGGATCACCCCTAAAAATGCTTCCCTAAAAATACGGGTACTCATTTTAGAAGTTCCTTCTGTGCGGTCTGTAAAAATGATAGGCACTTCAACTACGTTAAAACCATATTTAATGGCCGTAAATTTCATTTCGATCTGAAAGGCATAACCTACAAATTTGATCTTATGCATTGGAATGGTTTCCAGCACCAGTCTGCGGTAACATTTAAAACCTGCAGTTGCATCTTGGATGTCGATTCTGGTGATCAGGCGCACATACATAGAGGCGAAATAAGACATCAATACCCTGCCCATAGGCCAATTTACTACATTCACCCCTTTAACATACCTAGAGCCAATGGCCACATCTGCTCCATTTACACAGGCATCGCGTAATTTCAACAGGTCTTCTGGATTATGTGAAAAATCGGCATCCATCTCAAAAATGTATTCATAGTTTCTGGATAAGGCCCATTTAAAACCATGGATATAGGCTGTTCCGAGGCCCAGCTTGCCCTTGCGTTCTTCTAAGTGTAATTGTTTAGGGAATTCTAATTGCAGTGCTTTAACGATGTCCGCTGTGCCGTCAGGAGAACCATCATCTATGATCAGTAGGTCGAAAGTATAATTTAAAGAGAAAACTTTACGTATGATCTTCTCAATGTTCTCTTTCTCGTTATAAGTAGGGATAATGACTAAGCTATCTGACACAGGTTTGTTATGTTAATGGACCATCACCATGGCTTGTGTCCATTGGATACGGATAAACAAAATTAGGTATTAAAAACCAAAAGCCCGAAATTTCTTTGCGGGCTTTTGGTTAAATGATGTTAAATTTTTATTAATGAACTCCGTTCATCCATTTACGTAATAATGGGTTGAGTAAGAATAAAAGTAATCCTGCTACAACTGGAATAATGGTGAATATTAAAAAGAAAGTAGAGATAGAATATTCAGTGCTTATTTTGTCGATTAAACCACCAGTTTTTCCAGCCAACCAATTTCCAATAGCTGTACACGTAAACCAAACGCCAAACATTAGTCCAACCAATTTAGCTGGTGCCAATTTACTCACGTATGATAAACCTACAGGAGAAACACAAAGTTCGCCAACAGTATGGAAGAAATAAGCGAAAATTAACCAAAACATACTCACTTGTGCCACTGATGCACCTGCAGCAATATCACGTCCGCCATATGCCAGGCCTGCAAAACCTAAACCGACAAAAATCAATCCTAAGCCAAATTTAACTGGTCCACTTGGGTTAAATTTAGTTTCCCACAGTTTAGAGAAAAACGGAGCCAAAGAAACGATGAAGAAGGAGTTTAAAATACCAAACCAAGAGGCAGGAACTTCAGTACTAACTGCAGTGAATTCTTTTTGCACTTTCCAAATGGCCAAACCCCAAATAATAATAAAGCTTAAAGTTGTAAAAATAATGGTTGCAGGATATTTTTTGAAGATTTTTTGGGCTAGTCCAAAAAGTACTACAGAAACTGCCAAGAGCGGGAAAATAGTTAAAGCTGCATCTGCCCATCTAAAAATGGTACCAGTGCTACCTTCTAAATTTCTTAACGTATAATCTTTCGCAAAGATGGTCATCGATCCACCAGCTTGTTCAAAAACCATCCAAAAGAAAATGGTAAAGATTGATAATACAAAAATCACCAATAAACGTTCGTTAACCACCTTTTTAGGCAATTCCTCTACTTTGTTTTCAACTTTTTTAGTTACGGTGTTTAGTGCCGATCCAATTACACCAAATATTTTTTGTCCAAAATAGAACTGTAACATGCCAAAGAACATAAAGATACCAGCCAGACCAAAGCCCCAATGCCAGCCAATTTTTTCTCCAACATAACCACACATCAAAATACCCAAAAATGCACCAGAGTTGATACCCATATAGAAGATTGTATAAGCGGCATCTTTTTTATCACTAATAGCTGGGTATAATTGTCCAACCATTGAAGAGATATTTGGTTTGAATAAACCATTTCCAGCCATCATCAAAACAAGGCCTAGATAAAAGAAATTTGCATTTAGTCCTTCCATTGCCATCGCTGCATGGCCAAGTGTCATGATCAATGCGCCCAAAATAACCGCTTTTCGGTATCCAGTTAACTTATCAGCAATTAAACCACCGATAATTGGCGTTAGATAAACTAAACCAGTATACCATGCATATAAGCTTAAAGCTTCTGGTCTTGTCCATGCCCAACCACCTTTACTAGCTTCACTCACTAAAAAGAGCACCAATAAGGCCCTCATTCCATAATAGCTAAACCTTTCCCACATTTCTGTGAAGAACAATACAAATAGCCCTACAGGATGATTGATAAGTTTGTCGGTTGCTACACCACTATTTTCTAGGTGTAGGTCTAAGACCTGGTCTTGGCCTAGGTTAGAAGAAGTTTCTATTGCCATATTTTTAGTTTCGAGTTTTGTGTGTTTAGTTTAAATTGCAAATTAAGTAAGTTTATTTATATTCTTTGTAACTATTTTATCCCCTTCTCTCTCATAATGCCATTTAGCCATTTTAAGAGTACGAAACCGATAACGGCCGAGCACATCAATAAAGTGAAGTTTACCCAGAAGAAGTTCGATTTATCACTATAAGTGTCCCATAAGGTAGATAGTACACCTGAAAGTTTATTGCCGATTGAGGTGGCCAAAAACCAGCCACCCATCATCAATGAAGTGATCCTGGTAGGACTTAGTTTAGAAACCAATGAAAGACCCATCGGACTTAAGAACAATTCCCCAATTGTAATGATCCCATAACTTGCCATTAACCATAATACCGAAACCTTTTCAGAGCCATTGCTGCCAGCATAAACAGCGGCTACCATTACCAGCACAGACACTGCAGATATCAATAGACCGAAAATGATTTTTGTAGCAGTGCTCGGTTCTTTTTCTCGGCGTCTTAGCCAGCTAAAAAAGGCGACTACTAAAGGTGTAAGTAAAATTACCCAGGCTGGGTTGATGGACTGGCTCAAGTTGGTTGCCCAAAGTTCTACTTTTCCACCTTCTTGAGGTAGTTTGGCAGCAGGCACATTTTTGAAATAGGTAGGATAATTGAACTCTTTTAACACAACTCCATCTTGTTTCTGCAAACGGAATGCATTGTCGTACAATGCGATGCTGTCTTTTTGATAGGTTACATTTTGCGATAGACTTAGGCCAGAGAAAGTGTTTTTTGCTACCGGATTGGTCAATTCTCTATCTGTATAACGATCGGCCCAAGTGGTTAGGGCAGTTCCGTTTTGTTTAAATACTGCCCAAAATAAAATTACCACCGCAAAAATGGTGAGTAGGGCAGCAATAGGTCGTTTTTCTTCTTTATTGGCCTTGAAGAACAAGGTACTGTAGAAATAGATGACTGGTAAACAGGCAAAAATAAAGGCATCGGTAGAGGTAGAACCTACCAATGGATGTCCCAATAACTTACTTGGCAACACCCAACCAATTACCCCAGCAATTACAGAGGGCAAAAGGATCAATAAGATGATTTTCAAAAATGGCATATCATCTTTGGTTACTCCTTTTTTTACATCAAAGGCCCGGTAATGTTTCAGGCCACTGATAAATACCACCACACCGATAAACATACCGATACCTGCAGCAAAAAAGGCATATTCCCAACCCAGCATGATATACAGCGCGGCACCAAAGAAGTTACAGATAAAGGCACCTACGTTGATCCCCATATAGAAGATGTTGTAACCATCGTCCTTTTTCTCCTCATGTTCTGGTGTAGAGTAGATGTTGCCCAGTAGGGTAGAGATATTGGGTTTAAAAAATCCATTACCTAAAATAACCAAGGTCATGGCCACATATAACATGGTTAAACTATGTATACCCATTAGACAGTAACCAACGCCCATCATGATCCCACCAATAATGATTGATTTGGCATAACCTAAATAACGGTCGGCAATTAAGCCACCCAAAAAAGGGGTCAAGAACACCAAAGCGATAAATGTACCGTATAGATCGGCCGATTCTGCTTCCGTCATTGCAAATCCAGACTTTACATCTTTAAGGTAAAGGGTAAAGATTCCGATCATCAGGTAGTAACCGAAACGTTCCCACATTTCTGATAAAAAAAGAAATTTTAATCCTTTAGGATGCTTAGTAGAGATTGATTTTGACATATTTTTTGGCTTCAAACAATTTGCAATATAAAGACACCAATGGAGAGTACCAAATAATGTCCATATCTGAATATTTAGTGATTTTGATTTGTGATAACAGTAGATGCTTTAACGGGCCTTCCATACATTTCGTCGTTAACAGAAGCATCGTTTTTTAATTGTACGTTTTCTGAGAGCGACAATTTACCATAAACGAGTTTATACCCATCAAAACTGAGGTCTGAGGCATAAAATTCAAAGTTGCCTACCATTTTTGGGTCATAAGGTACAAGATGGTCAAAAACAATCATGTTCACCTTTTTGTCGAAAGTTAAGGTCATGGCATTCAGTTTATTGTACTCGAATACCACTCGGTTTTTTAAAGGTATGTTTTTGGCCGTCTCGAAGATGTTCTTTCCAAAAACAGGTTCTCCCTTTTCAAAAGATAATACCTCTATTACTTTTTTGGTGGTTTTGTGGTCGTTGCCCTTCCAGCCCAAAAGGATAAAGTAGGGTTGTTTACCATTTACAATTACGGGAAGGACTTCGTAATAACGTGCGCCAAGCCAATTTTTGGCATCTGTTACAGCATTTACATCTGTAAGGTTAGAAGTATTGTCTGTTAAGGGAAATAATTTTAAGCTGCCATTTGGCGTAGCCATTTGGATCGTACCATAATAACGGTAGCTACCTTCGTCGGTTGGGATAAACCAGGTAATGATCCGGAAAGAGTTATCTGGTGATTTTAAGACCGAAATCCGTTTCAAAGAATCGAAGCCATAATTAAATGAGCCATTGACCTTTAATGCAGTAACCAGTTTTTTAACAAACTGGGCATTTTTCTCAAACCGCGAAAGATTGTCTTTGGCATTAAAGGTTTCTTCACTTAGCAAAAGCAGCGAATCCTGATAAGCGGTTAGCTGTGGATTGTTGTTGAGTGTAGTCGTCTGTTGTGCATTTAACTTTGTATATGCACAACAGATGATCAACAAAAGTAATAGCTTGCTATTGAAGGTTTTAATCATCAAAGATTTTATTTTGCTTAACGTAAATTCTCGATAACTATTGCACTTGCACCACCACCGCCATTACAGATACCGGCAACGCCAATTTTAGCATTGTTTTGTGCCAAAACAGAAAGTAAGGTAACTACAATTCTAGCTCCAGAAGCACCAAGCGGGTGTCCGATGGCTACAGCGCCACCATTTACGTTAACTTGACTCTCTTTTAAGTTCAACTCTTGGTTGTTGGCTAAAGAAACTACAGCGAATGCCTCGTTGATCTCGAAGAAATCCACATCTGCAGTAGTAAGGCCAGCTCTGTCCAATGCCAAAGGAATGGCTTTAGAAGGAGCAGTAGTAAACCATTCTGGTGCTTGTTGTGCATCAGCATAAGCTAAAACCTTAGCCAATGGTTTAATGCCCAATTCTTTTGCTTTATCTGCACTCATCAAAACCAGTGCAGCAGCACCATCGTTTAGGGTAGAGGCATTGGCAGCCGTAACGGTACCATCTTTTTTAAATACTGGTCTTAAACCAGGGATTTTGTCAAATTTTACGGCAGCTGGTTCTTCATCATTGCTAAACAAGGTAATTTCTCCCTTGCGGTCTTTGATTTCTACAGCAACAATCTCTTCGCTAAATTTACCAGCAGCTTGTGCCGCTTGTGCTCTTTTATAAGATTCGATGGCAAAATTATCTTGCGCTTCTCTGCTGATGTTGCAGGTTTCGGCACAAAGTTCTGCAGCAGATCCCATGTGGTAATCATTGTATACATCCCACAAACCATCTTTGATCAAGCCATCGGTAATCTGTCCATGACCTAAACGGTAGCCATTGCGGGCTTTATCTAAATAGTAAGGCACATTGCTCATGCTTTCCATACCACCAGCTACTACAATCTCGTTCTGGCCTAAGGCAATGCTCTGTGCAGCCAACATAATAGCTTTGGTGCCAGATGCACATACTTTATTAACCGTTGTGGCAGGTAGATCTGGTAAACCGGCAAACTTAGCGGCCTGTGTGGCAGGGGCTTGTCCCAAATTGGCAGACAATACATTGCCCATGTAAACTTCCTGAATATGCTCTGGAGCTAAACCAGCTTTTGCTACTGCCGCTTTAATGGCAAAACCACCCAATTGGGTAGCAGAAAATCCTGATAATGAACCGCCAAAACTACCAACCGGTGTTCTAACGGCAGCTACAATTACTACGTCTCTCATATGATATTTTTAAATATTTGGTGGGCGCAATTTAGGCAATTGACCACATATTACCGCAAAAATGTTTGATTTTTGGCTAATTATCTAGGGCTAGATTTGGTAAATGTGATGGTTTTATGATTTTTAAAACCTTTTTTGAAGCAAAGCAAGGATAATATGGCGAATAGGAAGCTAGCCCAAATTTTCTTTTTTGCTTTTGCCCTTTTTCTTCGATTTAATGGCTTCGTTGAGCAGGTATTCGATCTGCCCATTGGTGCTTCGAAACTCACTTGCTGCCCATTGCTCTATTTCTTTCAATAAAGCTGGGTTTATCCTTAACACAAACGCTTTTTTATCTTTCTCTGACATCGGTTTCTATAGCTGTTATGTTGTATTGTCTTTTTAAGTTGATGAGGAAAAGTGCCAACTCATCTGGTTTTTCGGTACTAAAAAGTACTTTTTTAGGGTCTAATTCCAACTGCAGGCCTAATGTCTTGTCGTTAAAGATATAGGCTTTGTCATTAAATTTAAACCAGAGGCCGGTACGTAAGCCCCAGCCACCATATTCGCTTAAGGCATCGTATTTTCTGATGTAGGCCTTTTTAACTGCAGTCCACGAGATATGTTTTTTCCTTACAAATGGCCAATAATGATAGCTGATCCCATATTGGTCGATCTTTAAGGTCAATCTGTTTTTGGTAACGATATAAATAATGATATAAGGTAGTGCGATGGACAGGATGGGTAGGAAATAAACATTTTTTAGCTCTTCCCAACCCATTTTGTGTTTGCCCAAAAATAAGACACTACAAACAATGATGGTTTCTATACCCAAGAGGATATATAACCACCATAATTTTAACTGTTGTGTTTCTTCAAACTCCATTAGTTGTATAAAGTACCAGTATTAACTACAGGTTGCACATTTCTATCGCCACAAAGTACCACTAATAAATTGCTTACCATGGCCGCTTTGCGTTCTTCGTCCAATTCAACTATGCCTTTTTCAGATAACCTGTCTAACGCCATTTCTACCATGCCTACTGCGCCTTCAACAATTAATTTTCTGGCCGAGATTACTGCTGTAGCCTGTTGACGTTGCAACATAGCACTCGCAATTTCTTGCGCATAGGCCAAGTGCGAGATACCTTGCTTCGATCACTTCGATCCTGCTCTAGACAAACGCTCGTTCAATTCTTCCTCTAAAAGCACACTTACTTTTTCAGCACCATCTTTCAAGGTAATTTCAGCACTTTCATCTTCCATGTTATCATAGGCAAAACTGTTGGCCAAATGCCTAACAGCAGCCTCGCTCTGTATATTTACGTATTGGAGGTAATTCTCTACCGCAAAAGTAGCCTTGGCAGTTTCGTTTACCTGCCAAACAATTACAGCTGCAATTTCAATAGGGTTACCCATTTTGTCGTTTACTTTTAATTGTTGTCCGTTTAGGTTGCGCGCACGTAACGACAATTTCTTTTTAGTAGTTAAGGGATTTACCCAGAAAAAACCATCAGATTTTACGGTGCCTACATATTTGCCGAACAAGGTCAATATCTTGGATTCGTTTGGATTTACAATGATCAATCCTGGAGCAACCAGAACAAGGTTGACGGTTAAGGTAAGGCCGCCCAAAACAAAGCTCTCAAAGGCAAAGCATGCAATTGCGGCGCCCAAAAGCCCTAAAAATAAGGTTAATGCTAAATACCCAGATGGTGGGTTGATAATTTTTTCCTGATACATAATTGATATTGATTTGATATCACAAATTGAAATATAAATTCTGAGATAAGCAAATAAAATCGTCGAAATATTTATGTTTTAGGCTATTGAAGAAATTAATCTTAATTTTGGGTTAATCAATTTGTACAGCTTTGGCCAAAATCAGAAAAAATCCTAAAGTCCTTTACCGCAAATATTCATCTAACATCAAATATGTGATGATGGTGGTTTGTGTATTCGTCATTACCCTTTATCTGCCCAAACAGCCACGTTTCAGGTACGAATTTGAAAAAGGAAAGATTTGGCTGAACAAAGATTTGATCTCGCCATTTAGTTTTGCCATCCTTAAAACAAACCCACAGCTCAATACCGATAAAAGTGAGGCCCTCAATAATGTATTGCCCATCTACAGGTACAATGAAGATGTGTTTAAAGGACAAAGTGAGGCATTTTTGAATGAGTTTGATGTGAAGTGGAAATCAGCTGCCTTGGTAGAAAATGATAAAGAGCAGACTAGGCAAGCTGCATTGAGAATGTTGGAACTGGTTTATAAGAAGGGGGTCATTGGCCTTACTGCCAAACACCAAAAAGACGATAAACATTATGATTTTTCTTTGGTAGACAACAACGTATCTACAAAGACCAATTCGCAGGATGTTTTTACCACAGAGAGTGCCTTAGACTATTTTAAGAACAACTTTAGGTCTACCAACCTGAAAATAAGAGATGTGGTGGTTAATCTGGTAGAAAGCCACTTGAAACCCAACCTTGTTTTCGACGAACGGTTAACCGCAATGGTACAGAACAGCACGGTCAACAGTCTTTCTACCACCAAAGGGATGGTGCAAAAGGGCGAACTGATCGTAGCCAAAGGAAGTTATGTAGATGATGAGGTTTACCAGAAACTACTTTCTTTTAAGGAAACCTATGAGGCACAGACCAAAACCATAGGCGATAACAGGCTTGTTTATTTAGGCCAAGTGCTTTTAGTAGGCTTTATCATCACCTTGTTAATGGTTTTCCTTTTCCTATTTAGGAAGGATATTTTTGCTGACAACAGACAGCTTTCCCTGCTTTTGTTGGTGATCACTTCCATGTTGTTGGCTTTAACTTGGGCCATCAAACTTAACCTGCCAAGTTTATACTACATTCCGTTTTGTATTGTACCGATCATTATTAGGATCTTGTTCGATACCCGTTTGGCGCTGAACCTGCATTTGCTCGTTATTTTGGTGGCAGGCTTTTTTGTGCCCAACAGTTTCGAATTTGTATTTTATCAGGTCACCGCTGGTATGGTGGCCATCTATAGCATCAAAAACCTGATCAAAAGAGAGCAATTGCTCATTTCTGCCTCATTTATCTTGGCTTCTTATTTTGTGGCCTTTGTCGGTATTGCCTTGTTAAGAGAAGGGTCATTTAAACAAATAGAATGGGCCAACTTCTTGCCTTTTGTATTTAGCGTACTGCTTTCTTTATTGGCCTATCCATTGATCTATGCCTTTGAAAGGGTTTTTGGCATCACATCCGATGTAGCGTTGATCGAGCTGACCAATACCAACAACAAACTACTTAGAGAATTGGCCTTTAAAGCCCCAGGAACTTTCCAGCATTCCTTGCAGGTGGCCAACTTGGCCGAAGCAGCCATCTTTAAAATAGGAGGTAATTCTTTGTTGGTAAGGGCAGGGGCATTGTACCACGATATCGGTAAGATGGAGAACCCGCAGTATTTCATCGAGAACCAAAATACGGCGGTTAGTCCGCACGATAAGCTACCTTACGAACAAAGTGCCCAGATCATCATTAAACACGTACACAAGGGCATAGAGATTACCCGTAAGCATAAGTTGCCAGAAAATGTAATTGATTTCATCAGAACGCACCATGGCAATACAAGGGTCGATTACTTTTACCAGTCGTTCTTAAAAAACTCTCCAGAAAAATTCGTCGACGAGAATATTTTCCGTTATCCAGGGCCTATTCCTTTTTCTAAAGAAACAGGTGTGTTGATGTTGGCCGATTCGGTAGAAGCAGCGTCGAGAAGTCTTAAAAATCCGGATGCCCAGAACATAAATGATCTGGTTGAAAGGATAATTAACTACAAATTGGAACAAAACCAATTAGATAATTGCGATTTGACGTTAAAAGATTTAGAAACTATAAAGCTGATATTCAAGACAATGCTCATGAGCATCTATCATGTTCGAATAGATTATTTACAAACTACGTAATTTTTTTTTGCAAACATCAATGAATTGCTATATTTGCAACCTCAAAACGGATGTTTTGCGAAGAAAAGGAGAGGTGCCTGAGTGGCCGAAAGGAACAGTTTGCTAAACTGTCGTACTGGTAACGGTACCGCGGGTTCGAATCCCGCCCTCTCCGCTCAAATTAAAAGTCGAAGTAATAGGTTTTAACAGATAAAAGCCGTAACTTTGCAATCCCTTCGCAAAAGGGAAATAAAAGATACCAGTTCGGGGTGTAGCGTAGCCCGGTATCGCGCCTGCTTTGGGAGCAGGAGGTCGTAGGTTCGAATCCTGCCACCCCGACTTAAAATGTAAAAAGAGGCTTAGGCCTCTTTTTTGTTTAATCACTTTTCGTAAAGGCAATACGATTTCAATAAAAAATCCGTAAGAAATTAATTTTCAGCATAGTATCATTTTTATAAATGATGGGCATCATTATTTAAGTAGTGAATAACCAATAGATTTATCCTATTAAATCGAGAGTTATGATCCTAAAACAATGAAAGCCGCCGTGCTCCATGAGTTTGGCCAACCTTTAAGCATAGAACAAGTAGCGGTAAAAGAACCAAAAGAAAATCAGGTGCTGATAAAAGTAATTACCAGTGGCGTTTGTCATACTGATCTACATGCCTGTATGGGCGACTGGCCAATAAAACCTAAACTTCCTTTGATACCAGGCCATGAGGCTATAGGATATGTAGTTGCACTTGGAAAAGGAGTTAAAAATGTTAAAGAGGGAGATATTGTTGGCGCACCATGGTTATTTAGTGCCTGTGGTTGTTGCGAATTTTGTATTACAGATGGGAAACCCTTTGCGAAACCCAGCAGAATGGAGGTTATAGTGTTGATGGCGGCTATGCAGAATATGTGGTTGCCGACGCCCGTTACATGGCTCGTTTCCCGTCTGGGATAAATTTTGTTGAAATGGCACCAATTACCTGCGCAGGGGTAACAGTGTATAAAGGTTTAAAGGAAACAGATACTAAGCCAGGAGAATGGGTAGCCATTTCTGGTATAGGCGGACTAGGGCATCTGGCGGTCCAATACGCAAAAGCCATGGGCCTACATGTAGCGGCCATTGATGTTTCTGATGATAAATTAGCCTTAGCCAAAGCGCTTGGTGCTGATTTAACGGTTAATGCTTTAACTACAGCCCCAGGAGAATTTCTTAAAAAGCAAACCGGCGGAATGCATGGCGTTTTGGTTACAGCGGTTTCTCCAATCGCATTTAGCCAATCGTTAGCTGCTTTGAGAAGAAAAGGTACCATCTCTTTAAATGGATTACCTCCTGGAAGTTTCGACCTGCCAATTTTTGATACTGTACTCAATAGATATACCATTAGAGGTTCAATAGTAGGTACAAGAAAAGACATGCAAGAAGCCATTGGTTTTGCCGTAGAAGGAAAAGTGAAAGCAACGGTAAGCGTGGCTAAGCTCGAAGACATTAACCTGGTATTCGATCAGCTTAAAAAAGGAGAAATTGAAGGAAGGGTTGTACTTGAAATTGCCAATCCATAAGATGATGAAAAAGATATTAGTCCCTACAGATTTTTCGGCACCTGCAGAAAATGCGGCGCATTATGCCATTGCATTGGCAAAAGTGCTCAAAGCCGAAGTGATGCTCTGCAATGCTTTTAAAGTTCCAGCAGATGCACCTATGGCTGGGCAGGTAGCATGGCCTTTGTTAGATTATACCGATATGCAATCCTTTTCTACCAGCGAGTTGGATAAGCAGATCGAAAAACTTACTGACCCTTTATGCGAAAATAAGGCAGATGTGTATTGTCCGGCGTTGAGTTACCAGAGTGCATTAGGAACTGTATGTGATGTAGTTGATGTTTTGGTAAAGGAAAAACAAATAGATCTAGTGGTAATGGGCATGGCTGGTGCAGGCGGACTGGTTCAATTTATTTTGGGTAGCAATAGCCGGGCAATGATCGAACGGTTGTGCTATCCTGTACTTTTTGTACCTTATGAAGCATCTTTTAAAAAAATCAGGAAGATAGTTTTTGCAACAGACCTTAGCTCGGATGATCTAAAGCCCCTTAAGTATTTGATCAATATTGCAGCCAGTTGCGATGCAACAATTGTTGTAATGCATATTACTGATTTCGAAACCCAAAAAAATGAAGAAGACCAACAGGTGCTCGAAAGTTTTTTTGATAAGGTAAGTGCAAAAATCAACTATCCAAAAGTGAGGTACGAATATGTTTGGAATACCAATCTGGACAATGGCCTGGCTTGGGTAGCCCAACAAAAAGATGTTGACATGATGGGCATAGTGCATCACCAGCACTTGCTGATTGATAGGATCTTTAATGGTAGCCATACGCAAAAACTTGCTCGACGTACACAAATACCTTTACTTGTATTTCCTCCTAATGAGCGTTTGGTTTTTTAAAGCCCATCTTTATCACTATGATCTTTAACCATGCGAAAGAGGTTAGCATAGTAGCGTTTGATGTTCAATCTAAAGATATCATAGCCTAGAGCAAACAGTAGCAATAAGATTGGGACAAGGAAGGCGATGAAATTGATGAGGCCAAAAAGATATGCGCCAACAAGTGCACCCATAATAAAACAGAAGATAATGGCCAATCTCAGCTTTATCCGCGAAAAAAGCGTTTGATCTTGGGCCAAGGAACTAAACTTCAGCTGTGCCAGGTCGATACCAAGATCGGTGAATGTTCCGGTAAGGTGGGTGGTTCTTACTACTGAACCAGAAATAACAGACACCAGTGCATTCTGAAGCCCCATGGCAAAAAGCAGACTGCCGGCAAATGCCCTATCAGCATATAAAAAAATGTCCATTAAAACCCCTCATAGCGCAGGCTAATAAGATAACAATCTCTATAAGGATAGGGATGACATAAGAAAATCTTTGATCTTTACCTGTTCTGCTAATGATCAGACTGGAACTGAATGCGCCTGCTAGAAACAGTAACATCCAAATGGCGATTACCCCTGCATCACTCCAATCTCTCAGGGCGATACGTTCTGCCAATAACGCAGCATGCCCAGTAACATTTGTTGTTAGGGCCGAAAAGCCCAAAAAGCCTGCGGCATTAACAAATCCGGCAGTTAAACATAACAATATAGCCAACCTTAGGTTGTGGGTGGTAGTCCGTCTCTCTCCAAAATGTCTCAACATACTTTTTGATGGTTTTTACTTTTATTGGTTGCCAATGTAAACAAGTTATCTGACTGTGCACAAATACCGCTATTGGCCTTTGCTTTTAACGTGTCAATTGTTCCATCAAAAACTGCCAGTTTCTTTGTTATTCTCCTAAAATTCGGAAACGACGGAAACGTTGTCTACGTTTTTCCATGTGTTTCTTTAAGGCTATGCGCTCGATGTGTGCCAATGTTTCGTCAATAGAATCGGTAAAAAGAACCAGATTAAGGTCTTCTGCGGCTATTGTTCCTGCCTTGATCATCGAGTTGAATAGGGGTTGTAGAGGTTCCCAAAACGCTTTGCCAAAAAGTACAATTGGAAAATCGAGTATTTTTTTGGTTTGGACCAATGTTAAGGCTTCAAAAAACTCGTCCAAAGTACCAATGCCTCCAGGCATAATGATAAAGGCATCAGAATATTTAAACATCAATACCTTGCGCACAAAAAAATAGTTACAACTAAACCATTTATCTAGATAGGGGTTGGGTTGTTGTTCTTTGGGCAATAAGATATTACAGCCTACAGATACACCATTGTTTTCTTTTGCGCCGCGGTTGGCTGCTTCCATAAGGCCGGGTCCTCCACCCGTAATGGTGGTAAAGCCCAATTTGGCCAGTCCGCCTCCAATTTTTCTAGCGCTTTCGTAATAGGGCGAATCTTCCTTTATTCTTGCTGATCCAAAAACGGCCACACAAGATTCTAAAAAATGGAGCACCCTAAAACCAGAGATGAATTCGAACATCACCTTTAATGAAAAGACAAATTCTCTAAATCTGGATCTTGGCCCTTCTAAAAAAACTTGCTCATTGTCTTTATCTGTAAGCTTTAAAGTTGTTGCTGTTAACAGGTCATTAGACATAGTCGACGTAGTTGTATCCCTTGGGGCTTGGTTAAGTATTGATGATGATGCGCTGATTATTTGTTAAAGAGAAATTACCATCCGATCGGTTGTTTATCTTCGGGCAGTACCAACAATGGGAGTGTAGTTAGTCTGACCATTTTTTGAGTATGGCTACCTATTAAAATCCTTGATAAGAAACCAGTATGGCGATGGTCATGGCCAGTACATCTATCTGCCCATGTTCGATGATCCATTTAAGACCTTTGTCTATGTCGGTTTCGATGAGATGCCTGTAATAGATCTTGGCATAATTGATATTGCAGGTAACCCTATTTAAAAATTGGTTGGCCTTGGTGCTTGGGTCGTAAAGATCAGACGGTTCTTCATGTACATGGGTAAGCAGTATTTCTGGATTAAAAAGACAGAAAAGCCTAGCTACAGCTTGGATAGAATTAAGGTCGCTTTCGCTCAGATCTGTAGCAAAGGCAATTTTATCAATGGCTGTATAAGCAGCTTCTTTTGGGATTAGCAGCAGTGGAACATTGGTTTTTTCTACTACAGCTCTGCTATTGCTGCCTAATAACAAACGCTCCACATTGCCAGCTCCAGATGTTCCCATTACAATAAGGTCTATCTGTTGTGTTTCCACAATTTGATCTACCATTTCTTTTACCGAACTTAAGTTGTAGCTATGGGTAATGGTAGGCAGATAAGGTTTGTTTAATTCTTCGTCCTTGCTTATCTTTTCTACATAAGCACTTAGTGCACGCTCGGCATCTTCCCCTAAATGGCTATAATCTTGCACTGGCCAAACTACGGCTCCAGCCATTGGGATCAATTCTGGAATTAACAGACTGTGACATAAATGGACAGAGGCTTTAATTGTTTTGGCAATTTGGATGGCATAGCGTACAGCATTATCGGCACATGGCGAATAATCTATAGGGACAAGTATTGTTTTCATTGTTATTTATTTTAGTTTTTGGTCAATTGTTCAGGCTTACCGTATATTTTTATCATGAGGTCGTTATCTAATTGATAGAGGTCGTTATGGAATTGCAGCATACCCTCTCTTACCGTACAGGTTAAATAGGTAATGATAATAGGAATAGGGTTTTTGAGTGGAAAATTCTTCTTTACATAACCTTTCATTGCAGTTTGTAGGTTAGCTGTTTTTGATGGCTGCCCATCGGCCTTTAGTAATAATTCGGCCAATAGCGCTGCCTTTTCTACCCTGATGCAGCCATGGCTATAGGCCCTGTTTGTGTTTTTAAAGAGCTGCTGTTCCGGACTATCATGTAGATAAATGTCAAAAGCATTTGGAAAACGAAATACCACTTTGCCCAAGGCATTGTCGCAACCAGCAGTTTGTTTGGCGTGGTAATGCTCAGGATGTAGTTTTATGCTGTTCAAACTACTCTTACCAATGGTTACCAAATTTTCTTGGCGGTCATAAACGGCTATATGGTTTTGGTCAAAATAAGTGCTGTCTTTTAGGGCTTTTGGAATAAGTTCTTTCACAAAGATGCTTTTAGGTACTTTCCAATCTGGTGCAGTTTCTAAATAGTTGATCTGGCTTTGTAGCGTTGGGCTAGGTGTTTTTTCTTTTCCTACTACTACCTTAAACCCATATGTGGTGTCTGCTTGTTGATAGGTTAAGGTAAACGATGGAATATTGATATGTACAAATGAGCCACTGGTCCAATTTATCCATCTTAACCTTTCCATATTCAAAGCAATAGACCTAACTTCCCGCTCGGGTGTTTCATACGAATCGCAGGTATATTGCCCAGCGATCAACCTCATGTAACTTTGCAATTGTTGGTATTGTTCAAATTTGGGCTGTACGGTTAAGATGGTATCCATCAGGTTTGAACTGTTGATGGCATTTCGAAGGAAATCGTCGGCTTTCAATTGACCCGCAATTCCCTGATCAATAGCTAAACTGCTGAGATATGGATTGTATGCACCAAAATGGAGGTGGTTGATCATGCTGATCATGGCATCGGTAAGCATCAATTCAAATTCTACCTTTTGTTGGGCCGACAAACGTTTTTCGGTGCTTAGTACCGCATACAGTTGTGCATAATCGAGCAGCTGTGGATGGTAAGTTGTAGGTTGCAAACCATATTGCCTAACGCAATCTAGCAGTAACATGGCCGAAACTGTTGGTGCTATATCTTGCGCTGGCCTTAACCAACTGGCTTCAAAAGTATTCGATAGATAAAAACGCTTCACCGTATTTGGAAAGTTCAATTGTTTGAGCACTGTAGGGCTATTGAGCTGTTTGCTCAATTCGATTTGTATAGAATCTGGTGTTGATGATTGAAAATGCGGTAAAGACTTTGCATCTACAGCAAGATGGAAAGTAAGCTGAAGTAACAAGATAATGATACCAGTGATCAGAATCACTTTGGTCTGGTCTTTCGTTGTGGTAGACAAAGCCCTGTTATTTGTTTTCATGTTTTGAAGTTTATGGTGTAAAGTTCTATAAACCTGTGTTTTGAAAGCCTGATGGTTGTCACTTCTTTAAGTGATTGTCAACTCAGCAAAAAATCCAATTGTACTTGGTAAAGGGCTTAGTTTCGAAGTTTGAAGTAGAAAAAGTGACCAAAGTCATTTTATTTAGATCGTCTGGCCACCCAAGCTCACAGTTATTGCCTTGGTCAATATCAAATATTTGATAGACAGTTTTTTAATGAGCAATTGCATGAGTGGTTTTCCATTGAAAACATTTGAGCTTCTAAGTTAAATTAGCACTATATTTGGATGGAAGGCTTGGCAATGGAACGAAAAGAATATGTTTCGCAATTATCCAGGACGCATGCGTGGTATCATTACTAGATCTTAACCAATAGACGTATGAAAAAAGCATTGATCATTGAGGATAATGACGATATCAGGGAAGGGGCTGCCGAAATATTAACACTTGCTGGTTATGAAACTTTTACCGCAAAAAATGGTAGGATAGGTGTTGACTTAGCCATTAGACATCTTCCAGATGTCATCTTATGTGACATTATGATGCCGGAACTGGATGGTTATGGGGTATTGTACTTATTGCAGAAAAATCTACAGACCGTTGATATTCCCTTCATCTTTATGACCGCTAAGTCCGAACGTGCTGATCTGCGCAAAGGCATGGAGATGGGGGCCGATGATTACCTTATCAAACCTTTTGATGATGTGGAACTTTTTAGAGCGATCGAAAGCAGACTCAAAAAAAGAAGTAAACCAATTGGATTTAAATTTCAAGGTGCAGATAAAAATTCCCTGTTCGAGTCATTAATAGCAAAGGGAAAGACCAGGTCATTTGTCGGCAAACAGGTCATCTACATAGAAAATGACGAGCCCGCTCATTTGTATTTTGTTAAAAAAGGACAAGTTAAAAGCTATAAACGCGCCCAAGATGGAAGAGAATTTTCTTCTACCTTATATGGTAAGGGTGATTTTTTTGGCTATGAAAGTTTATGCAGGTCATCAACTTATACCGAAAATGCGGCAACATTAGGCGATTCTGAACTTACTTTGATCGCTAAGGCAGATTTTATGGAATACCTGTTCAGCCATCAAGAAATTTCCAATGCTTTTATCAACATGCTGTCTGGTAATGTACAGGAAAAAGAAGAGCAGATGCTCAGGCTGGCCTATTTTTCTGTCAGAAAACGTGTGGCAGATACCCTTGTACAGGTAGCGGTTAAGTTTGGAGAGCCCAATTCAGATCAATGTACCTTAAGAATATCGAGAGATGAGCTTGCTGCGTTGGTTGGAGCCTCCAGTGAAACGGTTAGTCGTATGCTGGCCGATTTTAAGGACGAAAAACTCATTGAGAAAAATGGAACCGCAATAGAGGATCCTTTCCATTGAAAGCTTGCGGAAGGTGAAACAGTAAACCCCTACAGTTTTTTATGGATTACCTACCGCTTATTTAGCCCAAATGGAATAGTAAGCGTTGCAAAAAGTATTGCAAGATAGCGCTATACACTGCAATCGGCATGTCTGATGAACATCAGTTTTGAACCTGTTGCCCATCAGTTAGCAAACAACACTTCTCCGGTACTTTTGATTTATCGATCCACTTAGATAAATCATCATGAAAAAAGTACAACGAGGCCCAAGCATTTGGCCCATCATCAAAACCACGATCCTGCTTATCATTTTGTCTCCCTTGGGGATAATGGCACAGTCGCTCTATAAATTAACCCCTGCAAAAAATGTTCTGGTTACTGTAAACGGTACTTCTAATGTTCACGACTGGACAATGACCAGTACTGGCATTGAGAGCCAGGGTGTTTTTAAGCTCAATTCAAAAAATGAACTTACTGGGTTATCAGCCTTCAGTTTTACGGTTCTGGCAAAAAGTTTAAAAAGTGGAAAATCTTCTATGGACAATAGAACCTATAAAAGTATACTGGCCGATGAGTTTCCAAAGATTGTTTTTGTCTTGAAATCGGCGGTTGTCAATCCGCTTTCGGCCAATAGGTTTCAGATCTTGGCTACTGGAAATCTTTCTATTGCAGGCGCTACACAGCCCGTTACATTAACTGTAACAGCCCTTGTAAATGCTGATCAGTCCATTACCTGTACAGGTACGGAAAAATTGAAACTAACGGATTATAAGATAGATTCACCAAGTTTTATGCTCGGCGCAATGAAGGTAGGGAATGAGCTAGGCATTAAGTTCGATCTCAATTACAATAAGCCTTAAACCACAACATAACGCTCTTTATCAGTTTTTCAAATCCTTAACTATTAAATAGTCTCATCATGAAACATAAATTTACACCCCTACACTTTACAGCAATTGCTGTATTGCTGATCACCTTTTTCTGTTTAAATGCAAACGCACAGGTTTCCAATCTTCGTCCTTACGATAAATCTGGTATCAATGTATTCGAAGCCCCAAAAGACAGCAGTGCTGTTTTCAATAAGCTAAAAGTCCAGTTCGGCGCTGGTTTTACCCAGTCTTTTCAAGGCTTAAAGCATGAAAATGCAGTTGGTGGCTTATATAAGATGACACCAGGTTTCAATACTGCCAATGCCAACCTGTTTATGGATGTGCAATTGGCTGATGGTATCAGGTTAAACCTTACCAGCTACCTGTCTTCCCGTCACCATAACGAAACCTGGGTAAAGGGTGGTTATATCCAATTTGATAAACTTCCGTTTAAAGGCACCTTGTGGAAAGATATCATGTCGGTTACTACGATCAAGATCGGCCACATGGAAATCAACTATGGCGACCAGCACTTTCGCAGGTCTGATGGTGGACAGACCATCTATAACCCATTTATCGAAAACTACATCATGGATGGTTTCACTACCGAAATTGGTGGAGAGATCTTGGTAAGAAAAAATGCCTTGTTCGGTATGGTTGGCGTATCTAATGGAATCGATCAAAGGAAACATTGACAGTTTGATCGCCACCCCACAAGATGCGAATGTCCATAAATCGCCAGCAATCTATCTAAAGGGTGGGTTCGATAAACAACTGAACCAAGACCTCAGACTGCGTTTTGCGGCTTCATTTTATAGCAACAACAGCTCTGGCGGACAAACGTTATATGGTGGCGACAGAACGGGTTCCAATTATTTTATGGTGATGGAAAAAATTGGTGCCACCAGTACAACCAATGCTTTCTCAGGAAGATTCAATCCTGGTTTTACCAAAAAAGTTAATGCTTTGCAGCTAAACGCCTTTGTAAAACTAAAAGGATTGGAGCTGTTTGCAACTTATGAAAATGCCAAAGGCAGGTCAAAAACAGAAAGCAATGTGAGAGGGGCAGAGCAGATGGCCATTGATGGTGTGTATCGATTTGGCGAAACAGAAGACTTCTTTATCGGTGCAAAATACAATGTGGTTACTGCTGCATTGGCCGATGTGGCTGCTGTTGGTACAACACCCGCAATTATTTATACTGGAGATGTAAAGGTTGACCGTATTGCTTTTGCTGCGGGTTGGTTCATGACCAAAAACATTTTGTTGAAAGGCGAATATGTAACCCAAAAATATAAAGATTTTCCTGGCACCGATTACCGAAATGCCGGAAAATTTAAAGGTTATGTGATCCAGGCCGTAGTTGGGTTTTAAGGTTTATATGAACAGGCAGGAGCAAGGTGTTCCTGCCATTACCTAAAAATAAAGAGATGAAACGGTTGATCATCTTGCTTTTGTTGCTGCTGTTGGCAGATTTCGGTAAGGCCGATTTCCCTGCACCTATGCTTCGCTCATCTAAATGGGTGATTAGCCAAAACAGTAGCCTAGTGGTAAAAGGCAATACAAATGTAAACAGGTTTTCTTGCGCCATTGATCAATATCCAAAAACCGATACAGTAATGGTTACGGCAGACCAAAACAACAATATGCTGCTTTCTGGTGTGCTCAATATCGAAGTCAAACATTTTGATTGCCAAAACCTGATGATGACCAGACAGCTTAGAAAAACACTAAAGGAAGATCAGTTCCCTGCTTTTCAGGTCAGGTTTTTATCCTTAAAAGAAACGCCATTGCTCAAACAAAAGAAAGATTTTGTTAAAGGTTTTGTAGCCCTTACCATAACAGGGGTAACCAAACAATTTGAGATCTGTTATCAATTGAGCAGAGATAAAAATACCATGGTGCTTGTTGGCAACCAGACCATCAATTTTTCTGACTTTAAGCTCGATCCACCAAAAAGGATGGGCAAGCTGATCTTGGCAAAAGACCAGCTCAGTGTAGCCTTTGTTCTAAAAATGGAATCGGTCATTTAACCCTTGTTTATCCATCTGATTTTTTAACGATTTAACTTATCAAAATGAATACCAACCCAGATTTGCAGTTATCCTCAGAACTTCAGGAGCTGTACCTTGAAAACAAAGAATGGATCGCTCAACTACAATTTCTAAAGGATGAGTATCGATTTTTTATCAAGCTGTTCGATTCAGAGCAGGTAGCCGAAAGAAAACACAGTGTAGAACAGGTGCTGATGATCGGCGACAGCCTGCTGTTACTTCGCCAAAAGATAGCAGCCTTAGAAAAACTAACGGTAACACACCAGCAATTGATAACCAGTATTTTAAAAGATGAAAAACAGCAGGTTGGTTTAGCACTCATCGAACAAAATACAGCCATTGGCAAGGAGATCAAATTGCTGCTCAGTACCAGTCAATTGATCAAAAAAGACCTTTTTGCGTTGGTAGAAGGAGGTAAAGTATGATCAGTGTAACTTATGTTGCTGAAGACCAGGCTTTACAGGCTGTAAAATCTGGTGACCGTGTATTTATACATGGTGGAGCCGCAACGCCCACTTGTTTGGTTACGGCACTTCAAAGAAGATATCGTCAACTTAAAAATGTTGAATTGGTGAGCATTACCACCTTGGGTGCGGTTGATTTTAACAAACCTGAGTTTAAGGGTTCATTCTTTTTAAATTCACTTTTTGTTTCGGCAGCTACGAGGAATATGGCCAACAGTGAAGATGGAGATTATGTGCCGATTTTTTTGAGCCAGATCCTCAACTCTTCCGTAGAAATATTTTGCCAATTGATGTGGCCTTAATTCAAGTATCGCCACCAGACCTGCATGGCTATTGCTCATTGGGTACTTCTGTAGATATTGCAAGATCGGCTGTAGAAATGGCCAAACATGTAATAGCCCAAGTTAATCCTTTAATGCCACGTACACATGGCGATGGTTTTGTACATGTAAGCAAGATCAATTCGATGGTATGGTATAACACAGCTCTTCCCGAAGTAGACTACCACAGCCAATTGACCGAGGTTATAGAGAAGATTGGCTTCAATGTAGCCTCGCTCGTTGAAGATGGTGCAACACTGCAGATGGGTATTGGCGGTATTCCTGATCAGGTACTTAAAAACCTAACTACCCATAAAGATCTTGGCATACACACCGAAATGTTTGCCGATGGGGTCATCCCCTTAATTGAAAGTGGGGTCATCAACAATACCAAAAAGAAACTGAATGTTGGCAAGTCGGTTACCTCATTTATTACAGGAACACGTAAGTTGTACAACTTTGTAGACGATAACCCATCTATCCGTGTAATGGATATCGGCTATGTAAACGATACCAGCATCATAAGGCAAAATCCAAAGGTTACCGCCATTAACAGTGCCATAGAAATAGACCTTACCGGACAGGTCTGCTCAGATTCTATCGGTACTTTTCAGTATTCAGGTATTGGTGGTCAGATGGATTTTATTCATGGTGCATCGCTCTCAGATGGGGGTAAACCGATCATTGCAATGCCTTCTCAAACCAATAAAGGTATCAGCAGGATTGTTCCGTTTTTAAAAGAAGGTGCGGGTGTAGTAACCACAAGAGGACACGTGCATTGGGTAGTTACCGAATACGGTATGGTAAACCTGTTTGGCATGAACCTGAAACAAAGGGCTAAGGCATTGATAGGCATTGCCCATCCTGATCATAGCGAAATGTTAGAAATGGCTTACCGAGATAGGTTTCTGTTAAAGTAAAAAGGTTGGGGGCTGGTGTAAAGGGTAACGTAGCAGGTGATTTCTGCTGTTATAAAAATAATTGTGGCAGATTTTTAATTTTAATAACCCTCATTTTTAGCAGATTAATAAAAATATTTCCCCAACCATTTCATATCCTTGTTTTTTATGCTACATTTGCAGCCGTTAACAAAATTAACAAAAGGTGATACCAATTTTCGGGGTGTAGCGTAGCCCGGTATCGCGCCTGCTTTGGGAGCAGGAGGTCGTAGGTTCGAATCCTGCCACCCCGACAAACGAAAGCCCCGATTTATCGGGGCTTTTTTATTTTCAGGAAATGCCAAGCTTGCTTGAAGCACGAACTGGAAATAAAACAGTGAGCTTTGACGAAGGAGAAGAAGTGGCTTTAGTTTTTCTCCAATAATCCATTATAAGGATCGACGAAGCTCATCCTGCCATCCCGACTTCAGAGGAGAAAGTGAATTAGTAAAATAGTTGACAAAGCAAGAGGCGAAATAAAACATGAACGGATCTTTGATGGTAGAAAAATAGTTGGAATTAACCTGAAGCGTAGAGAAACCTGAACGTAAGCCACGTATGAAGGCACAGATTAGGATGCTATTTTAAATACTCTCGGTCGCACTCAATACCGTTTTGAAAAAATCGTATTGTATAGTCACCTGCCTTATCTTTTGTTCCGAATACGAGGGCGGCACCTAATTTATAGTTATAATGGTTGCCTTGGTAATCAATAGTCATGTGTTCTAGTTTTAACAAATCAAACTCCTTATTTTTAGCTGAATTGGAATCCTTTTTTATTTCTAATGCCAGAAGATTATTATCATTTGTATTCCGGGTATGAATAATAATATCAGGAGTTAATTTGTATCTATCATCATGACTGGGATTGATACCAATCTCGCGCATCCGGTTATTTGCAATATCCAACTCCTTACGGTCATGTATTTTTGCGATATCCCCATTATATTCTGGATCAACATCATATTCATCAAAAAGCGGGGATAAATATTTTGTAAGGTGACCATTCAGGTTTAACTCATTAAGTCCTCGTTTTAATATATTATGCTCGCGCTCGAGTAATTGGTGAATAGCATTATCAAGTCTATGGATTACTTCATTTACGTTCATAATTACCTAATCCTAAGAAATCTTTAAACGAATAGTTGTCGCAATTGTCTTTATTATTCGAGTAAGGTCATAAACATCTGCTTCTTTAATCACTAAGCGCTGACCAGCTTTATAACTAAGGTCACCAGAGCGGTCTACATATTTTTGATCTACAATTCCCTCGGTATGTGAAAGTAAATGCCTTCTTTGAAAAAGTATGTTGAGTTTATTAAAATCGGATTTAGTTATCCAATCAGTATAGCCCTCGCCTAAGAGAATTTTCCAATAATCAGATCCTGTATCAAGATTTTGAAATGCATTGAACTTTACTTTTTGACCTGGTAATGCTTTAGTATAAGTTACCTCGCAAAACCTTTGAAATGCAACTACTCCTTCATTTAAGCCCGTTTCGATAAGCGAGCGACAGGTGGTTTCAGCTTCATCTTTACTTACTGTTGCTACTGCTTTATGGATTAGTGGAAGATTTTTAATCTTGTCTTCTATTTTTTTTACTGAGCTATCAAAGGTTTCTCCTGCTGAATTATGGCCGCATGATGGGCAAAAAAATGCACTACCAACTACTGAATATCGAGTGTGACAAACTTCACAGGTCACTTTTAAGACCATTTCTTCTGATGAAGGAATTGGCAAAATAATGTGATATGGTCGAGGGGAAGAAATCTTCATTTTGATCTGAAGAAAGGAGTTTCGGGATTGACTGGAATTAAAATTTTTTGCACTTTTTGCAAATGCATGGTCAATTCTACCTGCAAGGTGTGCTAATCCCTGCTCAGTAGCATTAGCCAGTTGTTCCTGCGTCCACCATGCATCGGATTCAGCCTCATGACGGCAAAGAGGACAAAATATTTGTTCATCACGGCAAATATCTCTCCAATCATCTTGGTGAATTTTGAATTGAAATTCACAGTCTGTATTTGGACATTCACGATCCCAATAACCTTCATTATCAACTGCTATGGGAATAGATATCTGTTCATTTTGGAGTTTTTCTAATTCTTTAAGTACTTTTTCAAACATAATCCTCTGTTTATAATATAAAGATAATAAGTGATTGACATTATGTACTATATGTTGATAAATCATCTCGTTCCTAAAATGATTCCCTACTAAATTACGCTCCTCTTTCATTTTTTACAATTTTGCCACAACGACAATTTGAGCCAGGAAAGGACACTAATCGAACACATTGGAAAATTGCAAAATCAATACTCGAAAAATCAAAACCCCTAATGTAAGAGGCAGTAAATGCAAAGGAAACTCTTAAATGAGTCAAGACCATCTGTTTTCAATAAGACCATTCCAACTCCCGTTTGGCCTCGTTAAGAGCGTTGGAGGTGAGCAAGCTCTTTACTTAATTGTCCCGATCTTTTCCGGGTCAATGAATTGTTCCAATTTTGGCATTCTTGTCCAGGAGTTGGAATATCCTCTAGAATCCTGATTCCTATTTTTCAGTACTTGGATTTTACTTTTAAGACTTTCTATAGTATCTACATCAAAGATAGATTTTACTTTTTCAAAATGCCGTATTGATACTAAGCGGTTAAGAATTGGAAACAGGTGGGTATCTTCATTTTTGTAGATATATGTTCTAGGAAACCACCTCCAATTTTCCAGATCTGCAACGAAGCTGCAAAGAATATCAGCATCTGTCAAATCCGTTTTATTTATGTTTTCAGGTAGTCTAACTATCAAAAGATCAGCTTGTGGATTGACTACACTCTTGCCTAATGTTTTATAATATTCTTCGATACCTTCTGCATTCAGATAAAAAGCCTGAAAAGTCTTTGGTTCATTATCGTTTTTATATCTATCGATAATGAAATAACGTGAGTGAAGAAGATGTGCTAGCAAACGATAATTTTCTTTTTTAAGACCTATTGTGATTGAGTAAATGAATAACTCATTGATGATAAACCTATAGTTGTTGAAGTCTGCATCATACCAGCTGGATGTCGACGTATTTGGATACAATAGGCTAGGCAATCGTTCAAAAAAATGAGAGATTATGTCCATGTCCACCTCAGCTTCATACTTATTCAAAACTATTAGAAAATCAATAAAGTCATCACGCAACGGTTTGTATTTATTTAAATTGTTGTAGAGTATCTCCCCAAAATCCGGTTTTGTACAAGACCCTTGTGGTATTGAAAAATCACTTAAATTATTAAAAAACTCATCCAAAAAATCTCTGACAATACCATTTATCCTTTTCGGATTTTTATCAACTTGAGACTCAAAGCCTCGTACAATTGTTGTTGTCTTATAACTTATAGGCGATTCCTCAAGCAGATACTTTGGAGGGCTGCCCAATTTTGGTTTGGAAAGAAGTGGAAGCTGATAAATATTGCGCAATAACTTTTCGTAATTTATTTCAAAATGCTCTTCTTCAGATAGATCAATATAGATTTTTCCTTCAAGATAGATAGGCAAACAAGCATTGCCTGAGTCATCCCGTTGAGCGACGATCGGTATAAATTTTTCTTGGGTTGCACTGCCATAGACTTTAGCGCTTATTATTGTGGTTTCAGTGCCAACGCCACCGGAACGATCGTTTGCTTTTTCACAGTAAATCTGATCCAGAACAACCAATACCTTATCAATATCAACAGCATGTACCATACTTTCCATGAAGGCATATTTGTCATGGCCTTCCTTCAAATTCCATTTATCAAGTATTACATCTACTCCGTCATGTACCAATCGTTGAGCTAATTGTAATACCCATAATTCATGTGTTGGGTTGCTCCAACTATAGGAGATGAACACTTTCTTTCCATTCATAAAATTTTGGTTTTAACTTACGAAGTTAATATGTAAATGCTAAAATTCTTAATGACTTGACAGACAAATTTCCACAATTACAAAATGCAATTGACGGTGGAATTTTAATAACTACAAGCGAAAACATAAAAATATCTACTAGGCATTTCCAAAGAAAAATATGCCTTAAAATAACCAGAGGTCAAATTTATATTCGGTCATTGCCCCTTAAATTATCCATTATCTTCCATGATAGTTCTTAAAAGTTCCTGTAGGTATTGAATTATATCTTTCGACGTCCCTTACCGTCGACAACAACAAATCATAGTTTGATAGATTAAATCTTTGGCAACTCCCCAACTTACTCCCCATAAACCCATTTCATACCTTCCCACGTTTGGCCCAATCAAAACCATTGAGCCATGAACAATTATGCAATAAAACCAGGCCGTGAATTCAACGGCAAACATTACCCAAAAATCAAAAAGATCATCATCGCTCCGCGAAAAAGATCCGTTCCAAACTCACGGGATTTACGCCCCTGAACCTGGAAAGCTTCATCGAAACCCTGCCAAGCATTCATCCGATTTTAAAACGAGGTTGCGGTTTGAACCCTGACATTTAATTCGCTCATTGTATCAAACCAAAGTTTTGTTACAGATATCAAATGATTGAAATTTTTTATTTTTGTTTTGGAAGCACCAAATTCGCCAATAACCTCAAATTATGTAGAAAAAGGTTCTAAATTTGTACAGGGAAGTCGACAAACAAAAGCCCCGATTTATCGGGGCTTTTTTATTTTCAGGAAATACCAAGCTCGCTTGAAGCGCAAACTGGAAATAAAACAGTGAGCTTCGATGCAGGAGAAGCGGGGTTTATTTCTGGTGCTTCCAGAACCGCCCCTTTCCCTCGGCAATCCATTCCATAGCCTCATCTATTCGTTTTTGTCTGGTCTGATCGGTCTTGGCATCACTGATCCAAATGATGTATTCCTTACGGAAAGAATTTGATTTGCTTTCAAAAACTGCTTTCGCTTTTGGATTGCCTTCCAGTGCATTTTGGAGATAGTCGGGAGTTTCTAATATCTTGGGCTTTTCTGTTAGGGGTTTTTCCCTTTGGACCTTTAGGCCTTTTTCGTTGAGCTGTACTGCCTCTTTGATCATGGCGATAAATTCCTCATCCGGAAGTAGTTCGCTTGACTGCGTTATTTTACCCAATAACCGTTTGATAGGCTTGAGGTCTTTTGTTGCTTTCAACCGAGGGTCGCTCATCAGCTCGCCCTTTAAAAAGGTAAATGCGCAGTGGGCCTTATGTGATGCCATTACACACATATGATCACCTTTATAATCGAAGTGGGGGATGCCCCATTTAATGGCCTCTTCCACATTTGGACAATTTTCGTGGACTAGCCTGCGCCAGTGTTCAAGAATTGGTTTCGCAAAATTTTCTGCCTTTTCAATATAGGCATCTATAGCCGGGTCGTAGTTCGAATTCTCCATTTCTGAATTTAAATTGATACCGCAAATAAAGCTAGAATCTAAGAAAATAAGTCGGTTAAAATCTTGGATTTTCGGGTCAATTTAATTACCTGTGCTTTCTACGGAATTCGGAAGGGGAGAGCCCTGTATGTTTTTTAAAGAATTTTCCAAAATTGTTAGGGTCGGAAAACTCCAGCTGATAGGCGATCCCAGAAATCTCCATATCGGTGTACCGGATTAACGATTTGGCTTCGGTGGCCACACGTTCGGTAATAAAACTCAGCGCATTGCGTCCCGAAGCTTGTTTAACGCTCTGGGAAAGGTAATTGGCTGTAACAGAAAGCAGGTCGGCGTATTCCTTTACACTGCGTTTCTGGATATAATGACTTTCAATCAGCTGGATAAAGTCCCGCATCAACACCTGCTGTCTGCCAGTGGGTAGCGCTTTTTGGTTTGTTTCCTGTGCAAACTCCTCTAGGTGACATAATAGTCCCAAAAGTTTCAGTCTTGCTTCCAGGTGAGCATCTTTGCTGGACTGTTCGTAAGCCGAAAAAACGGTTTCAAAATGTGGAGCCAGCCGGTTAAAGGTATCATGATTAAACCTGAACAGATTGGTGCGGAGTTGGTCAAAAAGGGTAAATTGTTGATGGAAGCCTGGCCTGAAAAAAGAGAAGGCCTCGGGCTTAAAATAAATGATATAACCCTCCAATGCATTATTATGTGCAAAGCTATACACTAGATTGGGTGAGTGGAACACCAGATAGGAATCCGGGTCTTCCACGAGTTCCTGACCATAACTGATATTGACCTTTCCTGAATTGAACAGCAATGCAAAAAAATAAAAAGCACGCTTGAATGGTGGCCTGTATACGGACACTTTAGGCCCATCCAAGGGCTTTAACCTCAGACAATAAAAATCAGGGTTCTCGGTTCTGCTTGGCCAAGGGATAGAGGCCAGGAAATCATTGATCTCTGTGTAAAAAGGAAGAGTTGATTGCATTTTCTCCATAGTCCATACAAAACGTTGGACGAAAATAACTTTTTTAAACGTTATTCCATCCAGCATGCATCTGTCTTAAACAATTGGAATAATAACTCCTTTATCGGTCTGTTCAAAAACGATCTAGAAATCCTACATAAGAGTAGGCTTTAAAGGATGAGAAGGCAAGTTTGAAAATAAATAAGTTGTAATCTATAAATTAACCTAATTAAATATTAATGTTATGGGACTTAAACTGGAAATAAAGCAATGAGCTTCGACGCAAGAGAAGTGGTGGCTTAAGTTTATTTCCAATAATCCATTATCAGAATCAGCGAAGCCTATCCTGCCATCCCGACAAATAATCCCGCACCAAGTTCTGCTTGAAGGGTGGAGTTGAAGACATAGACAAAACTCTTATAATTAGCACAATAGATGTTGCTCCATTTTTGAGGATCAATGGCCTGTGTTTTTTAGGGCGTCATTAAGGTGATACCTGCTAAATCCGCTTTCCCGATCTTCAAGAACTCATAGGTAATCCGGTCTGCCTGACAGTCAACAAACCTGATCCTTTTAAACCTACTGATCTTGTTGTTTTTAAAGAAAATATTCATCAGTGTCGAATTTTCGAATTTTACCCAGTTAAAACCACAGTTTTCAAAATAACAGTCTTCCAATGTGCCGTTGAAGATGACATTGTCCAACGCCATCCCGATAAAAGAGGTATGTTTCCAAACTGCATTTGCAATGGTATTGTGCTCAAAGCCTCCAGATTTAAATATGGCCCCTGTAAAATCGGCACCAGTGAAATCGCAATCTTTAATATAACTTCCTGAGAATTGAGCTGCTTTCATGGAACAATCCCTATAAATATTTTTAACAAAATGTGAGTTCTGGATCTTACTATTGCTCATGTTGGAACCAGAGAAGTCACAACTATCAACGTTATTGCTCCTTAGCATAAGTCCTGACAAATCCGAGCCAATAAATTTACAGCGTTGCATGTTGGAAGAACTGAATTTCTCATTTAAGTTTTTTAAACCGGAAAAATCTGCATCTACCCAGTTTCCGAATGACATGTTCCAGCCGAGTTTACGATCTTGCTTTTCGGATGATAATTGCGTTGGATTTGAAGCATCCAGTTCATCGTTTGGTGCTATTGGTTTGGTCTCTTTTGTCGCTGATGGGAAACTACCCGAAAAATAATTCAGATCAACACCCAAAATTTCCGCAAGACGATTAAGGGTGATGATGTCTGGCATTGATTCTCCACGTTCCCATTTTCCAACAGCCTGAGGACTGATGAATAGCAATTCTGCCAACTGGGCTTGAGATAAGTTGATTTTTTTTCTTGCTTCGGCAATTTTCGTTCCTACTACTTTGGTATGTAACATGGGCGTATCTATTTATTTTTGATACAACAAAGGTATTGGTCTGCACTATGCAAATCGAAAAAACACGAATACTTTTGGTTGTATTGACGCTACTTCTGGTTGTTATTGACCACTACATGTTGTTCATTGCACTTGATCTGGTGGCCTTTAATTATTGATCAAGTCGTCGTTTTTCACTCCTTTTTTCTTCGATTGTTGCTCCTTCAACTGACCAAAATTATAGGTAAGGCCCACATAAATGGCACGGAATGGGGTTAAGGAAATAGTATTGGTAGTGAAGTTGACATCGTTGGTAAACGACTTGTTTGTACGCCATTTGTTAAAGAAATTGTTCACGTTCATGGTAGCGCTCAATTTCTGGTTAAAGAGTTTATACCCAAAATTGACCTGGTAATAATGGATGGCCCTTAAACTGTTTACTAGGGTAAGGCTAGGTCTGTTGATGCCGCCACTGCCACTGATGGAGAATGTTCTGTATATCGGAACGTTAAAATAAATACCCACTGTGCCACTAAATCCTTCCTCGTGCTGACTGGTTACCAAAGTGTTTTCTACCTTGTTGTAGCGTACAGTAGCATTAACGCCGCCATTGAACTTTTTGCGATTGGTAGAAAAGCTCAGCAAGGCGGCCACCTCACGGTTGCGACCCACATTACCATATTGTGTAGTGCTGATTCCTGTAGCCTGGTCAAATGTAGCGTACTGCGCAATCATATCGCCTGAATAGGAAGCATTGAAGGTCAGCGAGAAAAAATTAGGCCCTTGCAGCAAGCGGTTTTGAAAGGAGAGGGTATGTATGGTTTGTGGACCAAGCTCGGGATTACCGAAAGAAATATTTAAGGAATCGTTATTATTGATGAAAGGATTAAGCGTATTGATGTAAGGCCTTTGCAGGCGCTTGGTATAACCCAAGGTTATCGTATAGTTTTTGCCCAGTTGTGTGTTTACCAAAAAATCGGGAACCAAAGAGGTGTAGTTTTGGTTTACCTGCGTGGCCGAACTATAAAAATCGCCTTTTATTACAGTATGTTCTGCACGTAAGCCTGTTCTGAAATTGATTTTTTGAATGCTGAAGGTCAATGAACCATAACCACCATATACCTGCTGTTGGTAGGCAAAATTATCCGAATTGGAATAGTCGGGTAGGTAAGGTTGTTCTTCTGCATTTTTGCTCAGGCTCAAATAATCAGAATTGGCATGCCTTAAGATTACTTTGGCACCAGTTTCTAATTTTAGGTTCGAACCAAAGGGCTGTGCAAAATCGGTCTGTAAGGTATATTCCTTATTGTTCGAATAACTTTCATTTTGCCTAAACAGGTCGCTGGTGCTCATGGCCATTAAACTGTTGTTCAGTCCATCGTTTTTACTGAACTGTGCATTGAAACGAAAACTCAGTTCTTTTTCTCTGCTGCTCCTAAATTTTTTGATGAAATCGCTTCCAATTCCATAATTAGGGAAACTGTTGCGGATGTTTTGGCTAAAGAGACCATATTGCGATGGCGAGGAAGCAAAATCGGTACGGATCTGTTGTTCCAGTTTACTTTTGTTGTTGCCGCCGCCTACGTTACCATAAACGATCAGGGCTTGCAGGCTATCGATCTCATAACTCATCTCAAAGTTGCCACTGTTAGAGAAACGGTCGACGTTTTGTTGGCCGATCAGGTTGCGTTGTTGAAAAAGCGCAGCCTGTAAGGGTTGTGTTGTGGTATGGATATTGGCTTTGTTGTTATAGATACCGCTTAACGAATACAGGCCTGTAAGGGTAAATTTGCCAGCCCGTAGGTTAAGGTTTGTACCAGCCTGGTAATTGAGGTTCGAATAATAAGCATACACAAAGCCATTGTAACCTACTACTGCTTTTTTGGTAATGATATTGATCAGTCCGCCGATTCCTTCTGCATCGTATTTGGCAGGGGGTAGGGTAATCACCTCGATCTTGGCCACTGCAGCACCCGGAAAGCCACGAAGAGCCTCGGTGGTATTCTGTGCCAGCATGGCTGTTTCGCGCCCATTCAATAATACTTTGTAATTGCGCTGGCCATTCAGTTGTATATTTCCTTCACCATCCATACTTAACATGGGCACCCGTTTCATCACCTCGCTCAAGGCTTCGCTTTGGGCCATTGGATCCTGTTCTACATCATAAACCAATCTGTCCCGCTGTTGCGATATCAGTGATTTTTTGCCCACAATGTTCAATTGCTGCAAGAGGTGTACCTGTGCTTGCAGCAAAAATGTTTTAACCTGTGCAGGCTGTTGGTCTATCCTGATCTTTTGCATCAGTTTGTGGTAACCAATCAGCTGGATGCTTATGTCGTACATTCCGGTATCCAGATCAAGGGCAAACAGACCAGTGGTATCTGCTAAAGTTTGGGTAATTGCCTTTTTTGAGGGATACACTTTTGTAAAGGCTATGGCTGCATAGGCAAGCTTTTGCTGATTGGTACTGTCTTTAACCAATCCCTTAAATTTGATTTTTTCTTGTGCATTAGCAGAGGATGCAAGGAGTAGAACAGTCATTAGACATACGAATAGTTTCGTAGATTTATTCGTGTAAAATTCATGGAGTTTGAGTAGAAATCTAGTTTTCATGATAGTTTTTTAGGTTGCTTTTTTAAGAGACAAGCTGAGTTTGCTTAATGTTGCATCTAAAGATTCTTTTTTTTAAAAAGGAAAGCTGTAGCGATCAGCTCCTGTTGCTTGATCAGGGTTATTGCGTCAAAGCAGTAGCACAACAAGCTATTAATGATTGAGAAACGGACATCATGATAAAGGAATTGATCCTATCCAACAATTTTAGCTACATCTTTAGATAAGAAGAACCAAGTGCCAGCATAGTTCTGTAATAAAATATTTGTTGACGCGATACATAATAAATACATTGTGGAAATTTATCTTTTTTATCATCAGTTTTATACTAAACCTAAAACTAACTTATGCAAAATCCAAGTATCGTCGATGCATTGCAAAAAAGTCAAGTAAGAAATGTACCTGCAAACAAAAAATTACCTACTACAGGATGTTAATTATGAATAATCTAATCAAAATGATGTTGTTTATTGTTCTAACGGTGATATTTAGTGCCAAATCCTCATCAGCACAGTCTGGAGGTGTAAAAACCCTATATTTCTTGGCAGATACCATAAACGTAGCAAAGGAAAACAGAATATTGAGGATTGTGCCTGAAGGCCAGAAATTTGCTTCCTATGAGTTTTTCTGCAAGTGCATGCCCTCGTACAAAGAATATGTAAACTTCTATTATAAAAAGGAACCAGAAAAGAAAGATTTTTTTGATAAAAAACCAGCGCTAAAATATATTTCGTGGCAGGAGTTATCTGATCTGTTTGCCAAGCATGCAAATCATTTTGACGGTCTTTATGAACTGCATATTGTAGAAGTGCTTCCAAATGGTAAGTTTATGAAGAACAAGGTCACACTTGGTTTACAACACATTAAGAATATCATTATAGATGAACGTGTAATTAAAGATAAAAACTAAAGTAGACTCATTTATAGGAAGGCTAACAAGAAACAAATCAAAAAAATGGCCTGCAAGTAGTTACAGGCCGTTTGTATGGAGCATCAATTAAGATTCTTTTAAAGTCTTCAACTAAGAATTAACCAGTATATTAGCAATAAGAGTAATTATAAACATCACAAAAGCATAAGCAGGAAGTGCTGAAGGTATAAATCCAAAAATAAATGCACCTTTCACAGAATTGAATATTTGTGTAGGGCTCTTTAAAAACATAGGAATCAAATAAAAAACAAATGGAATAACTGCAACAAAATAAATGCTCTTGAAAAGTTCTATCTCCACAAACACAGCTGCTAAAACAATATAAACTATCCCTATCAACAACCATTTCTTGCAGGCTTGTATATTATCTATTTTGGTTAGTGCAACTAATCCAAAAAAGCTTTGTAACGTAAAAAGTGAGAAAGCATAAAAGATTTCATCTATTCCTTTTCCATCATTGCTAAAATAATATTTATAGGTGAACCAAACACTCATTATAAACGATATGCCATTAAGAATAAGCAAAGGTTTTTTAAATTGTTCTAGACCTAAGGTAATATCTGATTTCATGTTAATGAATTATTTCTATTGACCAATAACGCAATTAGCCAAAAGAAAATAAAAGGAATCAACAATAAAAAAATAAGGCCCGAAACAATTGAAAAACTACCTACAAAAACCATAGGTGCTATGATCAGTAGTCTTTTGAAATTACGGTTGTTGGTTAAGAATGGCAATAAGCATACAACTAAGTGCGAGGTGATAATAAAAATGGCAAGCAATGCAATTACAAATTTACTTTTAGGCATAAATAAGGATTTGAACAGGTCCAATTCAAATTCATACAGGAAAATCCAACCTTTAATTGATGCTTCTGTAAATAGACTGCTCAAAATCATTAATAACAGTACAAAAATCAATGTGGCGTTTATTTTCATGGTGTTTCTATATCGCACCAAGATAGAAACTTCAAACCCACAGAATTTTTGACATTTGTCAAAAAGATCAAACCTGTTTGCGAATTCTGCTCAATGTTTCTTGTGATATGCCCAAATAAGATGCAATATGGCCTAAGGATACCCTATTGATCAGCTGAGGACTTTGTGCCATCAACTTTAAGTAACGTTGTTTAGCCGTTAGCATCCTAAGCTCATTGGCTTGTATTTCATTGCGGATATAATAATACTCCGTAAGTTTTCGGCCAATAAAGTTCAGCTCCATGTATTTTTCGTATAACATGTTTAACTTTTCTCTATTAAGTGCAACGAATGTACAGTCTTCTAATGTTTCCAAATATTCAAATCCTGGCTGTCCTGTAAAAAAGCTAAACACAGAAATGAGCAGTTCATTTTCGAATATAAACCAAGAAGTAGTTTCTACACCTTCTTTATTCAGATAATATACTCTGGCTGCACCAGAATTGATAAAATAAATAGTGTTATTTGTTTCTTCTGCTCTCAGGAGAAGAGTCTTTTTCTTTACATGAATAATTTCGCTTTGCTGGATGATCGCTTTTTCTAATTCTTCACTAAGCGGAAAAATTGCATTAAAAACACGCAATAGTGGTTGATAATCAGATGGTAGGTTTTCATTAGGCATATCCAAATATGCTTAAATAACTTTAAAAATTAAAGATTTTAAATATCGACTTAAGTTGGGCAATACCACAAATGATCATTTTAACTAAAATGAGATGACTACTTTTCGCATACTCTGATGGTAAGTGCAGAATCGATAAAATTTTTAAAGTTTGGTAAAATCGTTAGAATCAGGTATAGAAAAATTACTATCCTCTTTAAGGATAAGCTTCAATAGTAGATTGAAGAATCTTGTTTATTACTTCTTTAAACTCTCTTTGTTTTTTTGAAACCTATAAATTAATTCGTTAATTTACCTAATACGCCTTTGAATAACCATTGATGACCCTAACCTGCTATGTAATAGATGACGATGGACATGCTGTAGATGCAACAGTTAAGAATATCGAAAAAACTCCTGGGCTTAGGTGTATAGGGTACAATACTGATCCAATAATAGCACTTGAGGAGATAAAGGCCCAAAAACCTCAAATTGTATTCCTTGATATCGAGATGCCAGAGCTTTCGGGCCTGGAAGTGGCTGGCCTGCTTCCAGAGGACGCCTATATCGTCTTTATCACCTCACATTCAAAATATGCGATTGAAGCTATCGAAAAAGATGCTGTTGGTTACCTGTTGAAGCCTTTCTCGTATCATATGTTCATTATGTGTATAGAGAAGGTCAAGGCTAGGGTCCAGAAAGCCGATAAGCATAACGACAATAAAGGGCAGGACACGATATTTATAAATTCGGGAACAAAAGGTAAAATCACCCAGGTTGTCATCACTGAAATACTCTATTTAGGGGCATTAAAGAATGTCATTTGCATATATACAAACCAAGAAAATTACACATCAAGGATTAGCATCAAAAATATATGTTCAAAGTTGCCCGCTTCAATATTTGTCCGTATCCATCGAAGCTATGTGGTAAACATTGAACACATAAGGTCGGTAGAGGGCAATACGATTACGATGCTGAATGGAGTTGCGCTTCCTTTTGGGGAACTTTATAAAAACGACTTTATGGATAAGATCCAATCTCGTTTAATCAAGGGCTAATTGCTACCAGGTCAGGTTATATGTACGATAGTAATTATGGAATGTAATATTTATAATTGGTAAGTTTCTTGAAATTATATCAAATTATAATAAAGTAAATGGAGGGTTGCTCCATTTACTTTATTGCCCCATAAAACATGTTGAGATACATGCTAAAAGCTAGGGTAATAACGTTCTTTTGTGCCCAATAAAATCAAAAAGCCAATTTATTGAAAGCCTAATTTTAGGGCCCTATCACTTTTAGCCTTTTTGAAGAGTTTCTCTAGTCTGTCCATGTCTTTGTCTGATCCAATAACCATTTCATAAAAACTTTCTCTTCTGGGCACCTCCATATCAGGTAGAAAAACACCTTTCGGAATCTTATTAAATATAAATGCGATTTTATACAGCTTACTATTGTTCTGCTCATCATTTTTTTTTGAAAAGCTGAAATCAACATGTTTCAAATCAGTATCATAATATCTATAGATACTATCCACCCCAGAAAAATGTTTTTTTTGGAGCGGATATTTTTCAATCTTTTTTGTGCCATTTTTAATTACACTTTCTGGCGGAGGCAGGTCTATATCGAAAGATGCAAAATCCTTATCAGTAAACCCGAAATCCTGAAGTATACTATCTGTGGGTACGATAATGGCGCTATCGGTCTGAAATTTCTCCAGTTTGTATTGTAGTCCTTTTTTATCCCCTATGTTCCAAGCATATGCAATATAGCTGGTGTCAGTGTAAACACCCTTCTCTCCAATTTTCTTGCCATTTTCATCAAGGACATCCTGCACATCTACCTTTATCCTAGGTATTATATACAATCTTTGATTATCCTTAAATACAATTCGTATCGTATTTTCCATGAGTTCAAGCCTTTTTTCAGGAGAAAAAAATTGATTGCTGGTATTAATATCAATAATTTTAATTTTGGGTGTATGGTCAATCCCGACCATACACCCAATAGAGAAAAACAAATATATTACAATACTTAGTCGCATTATTGGCCGATGAAATATTTGTCCCATGTTTTTGCACTCCATAATTTTTTTGTTTTCCAAGGTGGAAGGCCTACTGTCCATTGCCCAACACTTATTCCTACTTGCCATTTTATCTGATAATCAACTTCCATATATGCTGTATTTCCCCCCATTGAAGACGATCTAAATTTTGGAACACCATCTATCGCCATAGTGCCAAGAACCCATCCACCATCTTCATCATTCGATACATGTGCTAAACTATACCAAGTACGTTCGCCATTTTTAATTTTTACCACACCGTGTTCTTTACTATTTGCGCTCCATGTAATTGCATCGTGATATTTCCAACTTACATCTTTAACTTTAAACGAGTCAATCCCATTGAAATAATCTGATTCTGGAGCGGATGGCAAATCACTACTTGAAGGACTGCCAATATTAATGGCTGTTTCTCCTGACTCTCCATTAGGAGGTGTATTAGGGTTTAGATACAAATTGTCATAACATATCTCAAATCCCATATACTCCTGATAGATATCTATTAAATTCCCATAATAGTCATAGACCCTGGTAACCATATATGCATCATAACATTGCTGTCCCGTCTCCTGCATAATTTGCTTATCTTTTGCAATTACTTTGTTTAACAAAGGCAAGGTGCTTTTGCCACTTTCCGAATATACGATATTGGACTGGTTTTTAAAATGAGAATTGAAAACCTTTATTTGCACTTCTAATTTTCCACCACTAGAAAGATCTTCGGAGGTAAATGCACTTTGATACATTTGTAACGCACTGAGCACTTCGTTTTTGCTTTTGTCATGGTTAGAGCTTATATCCAATATTTTTGAATCAAACTTAGTGCCGTCCATTTTAATTGCTAGGACGTAAAATTTATCAACACCATAATTAATTAAATTTGTATGGATAGGCGCTGCAATTGAAATAATCTCATCGACCTCTATAACCTTAGCGTTTTCCCAATCAGGCTTAAGAATTAGGGTGGCTTCATGCTCTTGTTTGATTCCAATCGTAATCTTCCTATTATTTTCCTGTGCTTCGTACCACTTTCTTGCTTGAGCAATTACTTCAGCTCTTTTAGCAGTACTAACTGTGACCTCTTTTCTAAATTCATTATTGTCTTTTTTGCATCCAGTAAGAATGCTGGTTGAAATTGATAAGGCAAGAACAAAAAAAAGAAACTTTTTTGCGTCCCACCAAAATTTTGTTTGTGGTTTTTTCATAATTGTTTTTTAAGTTTTCAGCGTGGAAATTATATTAAACAAGTACAAAAAGAAAATTTTGGGACAGAGAGTGATATGCCTAATGCGAACAGGCATTTCCCTTTGCCAAATTAAGTGGATGTTATTAAAAAGTGGCCAAATCTTTTTTTTTGCACAGTAACCACCTGTTATGATAAAGAATCTAAGAGCTTTAAATCTATTAAAAAAACATGATTTAGATTTTTGAGATGAGCTGACTGTTGCGGTCGATATTTTGTGATTTAAAAATGTCTTTCATTACCTTTTTCGAAGTAAAATGAAATTGACGAGGGTATTTCTTCTAGAACTAAGGAAGTATAGTGAGTGGATGTGGCTCTAAAAATGATATTCTCTATTTGAGTGTATGGTTTGGGACAAAAAGTAGATATTTTTACTGAAATGCTTGGTGGTTATTAACGATCTCCTCACTTCCACTTCAAAATATTAAACTTATGCCCATCAGGGTCGCTAAAGGCACAGCCATACATGCCCTGAAAAGCTTCAGGTGGGCTAAACACCTTACCACCCGCATCCTTTACCTTAGCTGCCCATTCGTTAACCTCTGCCTCGGTTTCGGCCGAGATAGAGAAAATCACTTCATTGCCTTGGCTCAGGTCTGATAATTCACCCTTCATGCCTTGTTTTAAACGCGCTTCCTCAAAAAAGTGGATTACAAAACCATCGTCGCCAAATAAAAAGCTGGCCAACTCGGTACTTTCTTTTCCCGCATTTTTTTTAAAACCCAGTTGGGTATAAAACGCCCTGGTTCTTTCTACATCTTTAACGCCTAAATTGGCCCATATCTGTATTTTCATGATCAATAGATTTAAATATTAATTGGAAATGGCATCATAACTTAACAATACCGTACCACTTTTAAATGATTGCATATTGGTTAGTTTGAGCTTTAATTGTTGCTGTATATCTTTAAAAATAGCCGTACCCTTACCAATCGCCACAGGATCGATCATGATCTGGTAGTGGTCGATCAAGCCAGCCTCGGCCAGTTGTTTGGTCAGGTTGCCACTGCCCAAAATGGTTATGTTTTTGGTCGCTGTTTGTTTCAGCGCGGCCAATTGTGTCCATACATCACCACTCATGATGCGGGTATTTTGCCAGTCGGCCGTTTGCAGCGTGTTAGAGCACACGATCTTTTCGGCGGTATTCATACCCTTGGCTACCTCGGGCATGGTATCGATAGCTAGTTGCGTTGGCCACCACGAGGCCATCATTTGGTAGGTGATCCGACCAAAGAGCAAAATGTTGTCCTGTCCTAAGCTTTTGGCGCTGAAATCGCCTTCTTCCTGCCCATGCTGGTGCCAGTCTATGCCATTGTTGAGGTCTTTGTAATACCCATCTAGGCTAATAAAATTGAATACACTTAATTTGCTCATTGTGTTTGCTATTTGTTCATTACAAATCTCTAAAGATTAGCTATAGGTTGTAGGTTACATATACGACAATTTGTAGGGGCAAAGGTGACAAATGGAACAGCCATTTGATACACATAAAACCAATAGCCTATGGCAAATGTTTGGGTGTTGAGGGTTGATTTTGAGATAAGAAGGTATTTTTGCTTAATAGCTAATGTTTTGCTTTGATCAATGGTTCTGTCGCTTCGCGGACAAACTTTTATTCAGGGAGATGTATGTTGTTTTCATTGGTCTTCATGCTTTCGCAAGCTCAGGTTTCCTTCAGCTGAAAAAAATATGCAAAACCGTAGCGATAGCGAAGCTCATTTATACCTTTAAAATTATAAGAACTTATAAATAAAAATTCACTTGAAAAATTAAATTTAACAAATTGATTTTTAGTTAATTGGGTGTGCTTATAGCAAGTTGTAATTTAACTATAAGCTAATGATTTGGTGCTTATTCTTACTATAAAGCAAATGTTTTGTTTGCCATGCTGGCAAGTCTGAGCGGGGCATATCAAGTTTGGTACGCAATACTTTAACCAAATTTATTAATTTAGCCTTGTGGCTTGGAGATATCCTGTAGAGCACTGTTGATAAAGAAACGATAAACCTTATAAAAATGACGAGACTTACTGCCATGTGTTGTTTACTGCTGTTGGCGATCAGCAACATTAAATGTACCACTCAAACCGCATCGGCCAACCCAGTTGTAGCCCATAAATCGGGTATTGTTACCGGTGCCGACCAAACTGAAAAATATTTACCTTACCTCAAAGGCAAAAGGATTGGTTTAGTGGCCAACCAGAGTTCGATCATCGGCAAAAAAAGCAGTGTAGACAGTTTGGTAAGCCTTGGGGTTAAAATTGTAAAAGTATTTGGACCTGAGCATGGTTTTAGAGGCAATGCCAGTAATGGTGCTGTGGTGGGCAACGAGATAGATGCCAAAACTGGTATTCCGATCATCTCGCTATACGGTAAAAACGAAAAACCGACCAAAGAACAATTGGCGGATGTAGATCTTGTGGTATTTGATATACAAGATGTAGGCTGTCGCTATTATACCAATATCAATACGCTGCAATATGTAATGGAAGCTTGTGCAGAAAACAACAAAGAGCTGCTTATTCTCGACAGACCTAACCCTAACGGTTATGTAGTGGATGGACCGGTAATGACCGATGATCGATTTAAATCGGGCATTGGGATCCATTATACACCCATGACCCATGGCATGACCATTGGCGAATTTGCACAGTACCTTAATGGCGAAGGTTATCTTAAAAAACAATGCAAAATAAAAATCATCAAAGTGGCCAACTACGACCACGACATGTCTTATGTATTGCCAATTAATCCATCGCCTAATTTGAATACCCAACAGGCTGTATTGCTTTTCCCGAGCTTATGTATGTTTGAAGGTACAGAGATCAACGAGGGCCGAGGAACCTATATGCCATTTACTATATTGGGTGCCCCTGCATTGAAAGGTAAATATGCATTTTCGTACAAACCAGTAGGTATTCCGGGCATGAGCGAGAAACCAAAACACAAAGACTCGGTTTGTTATGGGTTGGATCTTCGCAATTATGATGTGGCCAAGTTGCGTAAAAGTCGCCAGCTTGACCTCAAATTGGTGATTGAATTGTACAAAGCTTATCCGGACAAAGCTCGTTTCTTTACGCCTGGTAGAGCGAACCAAGATATATCGGCCTTTGACCTGCGCATTGGTACGGATCAATTGAGAAAACAGATTATCGCCGGCGTATCGGAAGCAGACATCAGAAAAAGTTGGGAACCTGGCTTGCAGAAGTTTAAGGCCATACGGGCAAAGTATCTGCTCTATCCATAACTGATAAAAAAAGCGATGACAATTGTTTATATCATCTTACTGCTATTGGCACCCAGACCACTCTATCTATATGGGAGAGGGGCTTACTTGGCACTGCAAGCGAATCATCATTCAAGATTAAAGGCCAATCTGCTTTTTTTAGGAATCACTGTAGCTGTTATTGTTGGGATGATTGTGGTGATGGAAACGATGTGAAAATCTTCAATTGAATAACACCAAAAGCCTAGGTTTACCTTGTTTAGTATAGAGGCTATGTCCAGGGCATGACTTTTGAGCATGCTATTCCGCTCATAAAGGTTGCTTTTCGTTATTTTATATCAATTTACCTTAATCTAAAAATTGCCATTCTTTTAAGCCGCTCGACCACATCGTATATGGTTTGTTACCAGTCTGTATAGTTAAGATATAACTATTATCATCCTTTATCAATAGGTAATTATAATCATGCGAAAACAAACCAAACCAAGCTTTTGGCATCGTTGGTATATAATCTGGTTTTAACTCAACTAACGAATCAGGGTATCTGCCCGTTTTTACTTTGTATTTCTCCAATGACTTGATCAATACTTCTGCCTTGCGTTCATTTCTATCTGTTTGAAAATTAATAAGTTGAAATAACAAGATAAAACTTAAAATATAAACAGGAAATGAGATGATAAGATATTTTTTCTTTTTGAAAATGCCTATCAAGAAACAAATCAAATAGATTAAAGCAAATATGATGGCCAAATTCAAGGCTGTCGGAAATCTATCTTCATTGTTATGCCAAATATGGATTGACACAATTGGTATTATAAACCCGAGAATACAAATAACTTTAGATTTCATGATTTAATGGGATGAATGTTTAAATTTAGTGTGTGCCTCTTTTATAGCATTTTGACGTGCCACCGATTTTTTACAAAAACTCTCTTTAGCAGCATTTCGCAATGTATCCCCAACCAAGCCTTTTGAAGTTGTATTCTTTGGAGCTAGATTATCAATAACATGTGGAATATAATCATAGTTTGGTGCTTCAGATGGTTCTCTTGCATTAAGTTGATTAAAGTAGCCTGTTAGTGCCGAATTAAAATCATTTGTACCATTAGCAATACTTGCTCCATATTGTTTCCAAAAGTTAATTCCTGCATAGTTAGATGGTAAATCTTCATAAGAGAATGCGGAAGCCTGTTGTTCATTCAATTTTGCTTGGATATACTCAGCCCCGGTTGTATAGCTAAATGCATAAGCTATAGAATGGGCCTCGGTTAAAAAAGCAGCATAGAAAAAATGATGCATATCTATCCAACCACTATTCTCTGTATAGATATACCTGTCTATTAATTTTGAGCCTGGCGCTTCTATAAGTTCTCCATTTGCTGTTCTCACAAAGTTTCTATTCGCATCAAAATAGTTTCTTAAATTTTGTAGTCTATTTTGCAGTGATAACGAATTAAAATTTTGGGTTTGGCTAATTAATTTATTTACTTCATCCTTTATGCTTTTTGCATTTCCTAGTTGGCCCCATTTAGGCTCGTAAGATAAAGAAGCATCGATTGTTTCATTATCTTCAGGACATGCGCAATTACAAATATATTGCGGCTCTGTCCCTCCTCCTGCACCCGGTGTTGTAGGATTTGGCGGGTTGTATTCTCCATTTCCAGACCCTCCTGATGGAATTGGACAATAGATGCGCTCGGAAACAAAATACATCTCCTCCCTACATATCTTACCACTGCCTTCGCCACCATCATAGCCACCACCTTCAAGACCACCAACCTCGCCACATACCTCGCGCGTATGTGCAACCAACCTGTTTCCGCAGTCTATATAACCCTCTGGTGGGCCATCCTCAAACATGATACGGCCATTGGCTCCACTTTTGGATCTGGCACTACTTCCAACCTTTAGCGAATTATTTGAGGATGTTGACATCACTGCCTTTCCATTGCTGTACACCCAGCTGTTGGCCAACCTGCCATCAAGCTCATAAAAGCTAACCAAACCGATAAGGTTGCCATAGTTCTTATAGCTCAGCTGCTGTGGCAACTCGCTTTCGCCTGTCGCGATGATTTCCATAAAACAAGATCTATAGCTTTGCCCAAGTTCGTCCCTAAAGATCAGGAGCCTTATACTGCTTTTCGGTGCATACTTCTTCCTGGAATCTTTTAGGTTGACCTTGCCGTCTGTTGCAAATATCTTATCGGGATTGTGGAGCACTGCCTCATAGACGCTTCCCTTTTCGTTGTTTTGGACGCGTACGCTATCCCATTTTGGAGAAAGGCTATTCAGCCAGTTAAATTCGCTTGTAATCAGGCCTTCATTTCGAGAGTACCATTGTTTTACCGCGGTAAGTTTTGTGCTTGGAATGGGCTCGAAACTATTGGGGCTATTGCCTGTTAGGAGTTCCTTTTTGCATGAGCCAATAAAAAGCAATGCAAAGCCTAAAGCTGCTATTAAAAGCAGATGTTTGAGCGTAATCTGTTTTTTCATGTTTTGGTTAACTTTAAATATTAAATAATTGCTGGTGTACATTTAATAATTAAAGGGATGATAACTATTATTTAGATGTGTTCCGAACTTATTTATGTAAAGGTAGCAGCTCCTGAGTTTTGTACAAGTATTTTATACAGAATTGTTCTGGGCCGGGACGAAGACCATTATTTTCAGGACAAAAAAATAATTTAAGTTGCTGTATCCAAGTTAGTGCCGTGATCTTATATTTCCAAATAAAGGTTTATCCAACTATTCATCGATATTACCAGATATGCCAAAATATCGACTTGTTGTTACCTTTTTATTGATCCATAACTAATAAGCTATCATTTTCTGGCCCAATAAAATGCATAGATTAAATAAATGTTACTGATGAACATTCAGGAGTAAACAAAAAAGTCTGACCCTTACATCAAGGTCATAGAAGAGGCCAATTGGCAGAAAACTAAAAACAAGCGGATGTCAATAAAGCCCTATGCCTGCTAGGCATTACAGCATATGGTAGTATAGCCATTGGTGCTTCTTAAAACGATATAAGGAAGCAATAGCATTGATCATAGCAATAGTGATTAGAGTTGACTATTCAATTATCAGGTCAAGGAAAAGCGGGGGTACACCCGTAAAGAAAAAGCTAAAGACGCTGGAAATGCTATTGACGACAAAGCCCCTCATTAGAGGGGCTTTCTTTATACAATTAATTTAAAAATATTATTTGTCTAAAAAACATCTATTTTACAACTTCACCTTTCATGTATAAAACATGAAAAGTACTATCAGTATTTGCTTGTATTACAACAGATTTACTAATAATGCCCTCGAAGCCCGGATTTGGCTTGAATTTAACACGTATCATTGCATTTTTATTAGGAAGTACCGGTTCAGTCGACCATTTAGGAACAGTACATCCACAGGCTGCTTTTGCAGATTTTATTATTAATGGAATATCGCCTGTATTTTTAATGGTAAATACATGTTCAGTAGAGTCTGATTGTTTTAGTTTTCCAAATGAATAGCTTCTTTCATTGATTTGAATAGTTGTAGTATTATCAGCGACAGCATTGCTTTCTTTTTGATTACTTTTACATGCAGTAAGAAGAACTACAAGTCCAAATAGTAATTTATACCTGTTCATACTAATCTACAGTTACTGTTTTATCACATTTATCCCCATCACACTCATTATCATAAAGTGCACCACAACCAGTTTCTGGATTTGTTAAGCAACCCTGAGCAGACTTTTTACATGTTCCAAATATATAACCCGGAGGCCATGATATGCTCCAATACCCACAGGTGTAATTAGAATTTAACGCACATATACAAGCATGAGGAGGAAGTGCTAAAACTTTTACATCCTTATTGTTATTGGTCTGAGCAAAAGTTATGTCATCTGAATTTATCGAAAGGACTAAATTGTAAATGTCCTCGGGATTGAAAATATTTTCAGCATTTTTTGCCCAATTTGGAAACCACACCGCGTGAAAAATTTCACGGGCATCACCTTTTTGAAAAATCTCTGGTTTAAGGTAGTTTTTTAATTCTGATAGTTTTTCTTTTTGAATCGAAGATAAATCATTTGATAGTAGTTTTATAGCAAGTTTAGCCGCCCATAAATTGTATCTCTCATTATTAGATAAAGCTGAATAGGCCAATTTTTTAGCTTCTTCATCATTTATTGAAGTTATTTTTTTTAAAAGCTGCTTTCCATAGCTCATAATAACATCATTATGGGTAGCTTGTTTATCTTTAGAACAGGACATAATTAAAAGCCCCAATGCTAATAAACATACGGTTTTGATATTTTTTTTCATATTTAGATTGATTTATTGGTTTCAATGATAATTAACAAAGAATATCCATACTCCATTATTTTATGGTATATGAGAATAAACTTATTATATCAACAAGGTGGTTGTTGATATTGGTTTTCTTTTTAAAAAGAAACAAATGTTAAATCAGTGTCAGTAAGGAAAATATTAATAGCATAGCTACAAAGGGAATTGCGATTACTAATATTGCCCTCCAAACCGAGATTTGATGGACATAAATTATGCCTGTGACCAATATGAATAATGACCAAATATTAAGTAGTCCATTGATAATCAATAATATGGATCTAATTACATCAAGGTAGCCGATTGCTGTACTGTTTTTTATCACATCGCTGCCAAAGATTGAAATAACAAGTAAATACAATAAGATGCCTATAAACCCAGGGAAAAAGGACCATGCCATAACCGTGAAAGTAGACCTTACACTTCCACTTCCCCCGTTTAGTTTAGCTAACCAAGAGATTACAGCAGAATAGGCTAATAAAAAGACCCAACCAATTAGGCAAGAAATAAGTATTGAAACTATTAACGAGGTCCAAAGACGGGCATTTGAATTATAGTTAGTCGCATTATTAAAGGTATGCCAAATACACCCTACAATGATTAAGATAAATAGGTGTTTATCTTTCCTATCAAAGATGTCTTTGAATGCAACTTTAGGCGCAAATAGGATATTATAGATAGGATTTAAATTGATGTTTAGGTGATTCATATGGATTAATTTTTGGAATATTAATTATACTATACTGGCCCGCTATCTCTAAAGGAACATTTTGCACCATCACACTCGTCATCATTAAAGGCACCACATCCAGATGAAGCTTGGACACACTCTACAGGTGCTGTACATGAACCAAAAGTTCCGGGATATCCAGGATATGTTGATGGTATCCACATCCAGCAAGTGAAATTAGATCCAACAGCGCAATTACAAAACAGCGGTGGTCTAAGTAGTACTTTTTGATTGCCTTTAGAACCATACGTTTCTTCAGTTTTGCTCGAAGAAACTGGAGTTTCAAAATTTATATTTAAAAAGATATCGTAAAGCTTGTCATTAGGGATAATGTTTTTACAGGAGGTCACCCAGTTAGGTAGAAACATTGCCTTAAAAATTGCCTTCTTGTCTGAATTAGTAAAGTACTCCAATGTAAGCGCAGCTGCCAACTCTTTTATTTTTTCTATTTGTGCATTATTGTACCACCCACTTTCGATGCTTTTAGAAAATCTTGTCTGCCAGAACAAAAATCGTTCTTGTCCTGTTAAACTACTATATGCAACCTTTCTTGCTTCTGTATCTTTGATGTTGGAAAGTGATGTGTAAACCTTTAATCCTTGATCCTGTTTAGGTTTTTCATTGAGTTTTTCCTTAGAACAAGAAATCATGGTTACTATAAAGGTGGCAGTGAAATAAATTTTAATTTGTTTCAAGTAATTGGTAATGTTTTTCATAATAGATGATCAAAATATTTAGCTTATTTGATAATTGTTTTCTTATTGTATAAAGTTGCTTTCTATTAAATATCTTAGGTTTAGGTAGTTGTATCCAAGTTAATTCCCTGATTCCTTATTTCCAAATAAAGGCCTATCCAACTATTCGTCCATTACCAGATATACCAAAATATCGACCTTCTATTACTTTCTCGTTGAGCCATAGCTAATAGGCTATCATTTTTTGGCCCAATCGTCTATACAGATCAAGCAAACGTTACCAATAAACAATTAGGCATAAACCAAAAAGAAACGTATTTCTCTAATGCACCAAGCCGATTGTAAATGATACAATCGGCTTGGTGAGGAGTAAAATGAAATGGGTATTAGCGTTTAACCGAGGCATTAGGTTTGTAGGCACTATACCATTTGCCTAGCGTAGTGAGGTTGCCAAATTGATCTACCAAGGCCGATGGCCATAACCTGGCACTGGTAGGCGAGCCAGAGAACCAAGAGTAACGTTCTACAAAGGGTAGGGCCTCTAGCTTAGGCAGTAAGCGCTGCATAAAGGCTAGTACCATTTCTGGGGTATAAGGATTGTCTGTCATTACCTTGGCCCCATCAGAAACCGTAGCAAACTCTGTGATCCAGATCGGTTTATGGTACTTGTCGTATAGTAATCCTGTAATACTTTAACAAAGGCCACATCATCCGTGCCTACGTACATGTGTACCGGAATAAAATCAACACGTTTACCTTGGGCAATGGCCTGATCCAGAAAGTCGTAGCTCCATTGTCTGGTAGGCCAAGAGGTTACGGGGCTGCCCAAAGGTAGGCCAACGGTTTCCAATTGTGGCCAAAGTGCCAATGCTTCGGCAACAGTCATATTGGCCTGATCGGCAAGGTCTGGCTCGTTAAAAGTTAATATGTATTTGGCTTTTCCCTGTTCCTTTAGCTGTTTGGCCTGAAGTAGGTTAGGGTCTGTTACCGTGGTCTTGCCCCAAAACATGGGGGCAAATTCACAGTTTTGAGGTGCCAGTTCTACCGGAACGTTTAAGCCCCAGGTATAGAACCAATGGCTCTGCAGGTTAATGGTATTGCCCCACCAAGTACCGTTGGTGGTATTGGTGCTAAAAGCTGCGCCTTTTTTACCTGTGGCCACAAAAGTGCTTATCTTGGCTTTTGTAGGTACATATTCATTGCTTTTGGCACAGCTTAAGGTCAGCATGATACCACTTAAAAATAATAATTTCGAAAATTTCATATCTATGGAATATAGCTTGGTTTAACGTTTGTATCCTTTAACAATCAGCGAATACACATCCCGCCAGTTGGCAGAGGCTCTCGAAGCAGGGATGGTTTCGTAATGGGTAACCGTCATTTCGTTTTCATTGATGGCAGTGATCTCGTATTCGATCACGTTGCTACAACCTCTGTAGAAGAAAAAGAAGGCCCCATCATTCAACTTCAGGTAATGTTTGCCATTTCTGATCTCCATTGACCAACTCTGTACCGGACTTTTAGGCGTATAGTTGATCGTAAGATCGCCACCATCGGCTTTTGCGTTGGTAGCTACACCCCATACGGCATTCAGCTCTTTTAATCGGAATTGCGTAACCCCATCAATGGTGCCTCCATGTACATAAGAAGTGTTGTTGTTGATGTAGGTACATTCTCTTCCATTCAGTTTAAAGTTCAGCTCATCGTCATACACACCTTTGTTGGTTCTGGCCAACTTGTTCCATGGTGTATTGGAGCTGCTGTTGATCAACCTCACATGGCCATCAACCAACGAATCCAATACCCAGGTTTTTCCATTGGCGGCGGCAGCACCACCCGTTAACAGGTTGTATACAGGATCTAGACTTACATTGTCTTGGTCTAAAGAGAGTTTGGTGGTCTTTTGAACAGCCGTAACCCCATTAAATACGGTCAATGCAATGGTATAATCTCCTTTAAAGGGATATTTGGCAATGACCGTGTCGCCAACGGCTTTTTCACTGTTGCCTAAGTCCCATTTGGCGGTGGCGGTCTGTCCTTTTTTGCCATTGATGAAACGATACACGTTCTGTACGTCTGTTTTCTGTACAATGATTTGTACATCGTCTACTGCAAATGGTTCAGTTAACGATGGCGTGTCTTTGCTGCAAGAACCTAGCAATACGGCCATCAGCGCGAAATATAATGTATTTTTCATTTTCTTTGATTTAATTGAAAGCTTAATAACCTTTGTTTTGTACCAATGTACGGTTAGACACGATCATCTTTGGTCTGGTATAGGCAATAGTCCATTGGCGCCTACATTAAACTTACTGATGAAGGGTTCGCCACGGTTAATGTCTATTTTAGATTGTGCATAGGCATTGCCACGGCGCATCAAGTCCCAGTAACGTACGCCTTCTAAGGCCAATTCCAAGTCGCGTTCTTCGTAAATAACATCTAAGCTTACCACTGGCGGAACATAATCTGATGGTCTTGGTCTTTTGGCCACCTTTTCAAAATACTGCTGTGCCTTGCCCGCACTCCCACCATGCAACAATTGCAGTTCGGCAGCCATCAATAAGATGTCTGAAAAGCGGATGGCAATAAAGTGGTTAGGGTAGTTCAGTGCGACATTTCCTTTAGCAGAGTTATTTACCTTTAAAGCTGCCCATTTGTTAGGGAAGATCTTCGAGTCTTGATAACCTGGGGTATAAGAAACTGATTGCGACTGCGGTAGGATAAAGGTGGTGGCCCTACGGGCATCATTGGCCTGAAATTGATTGTAAAACTCCACATCAACAGGGGCAAATGACCAACCCGCCGCATAGATAGAGGCCGCAGAAGGGTCCCTCATCGACCATAACATGGTAGACAGGTTGCCATTGGCTTCTTCTCTGTAGCTAAAGTTACCACTATAGGCCAAGCTTGAATATTGGATTCTCGAATACAGATTCCTTATTGTTGAAATTGTAGGGTGGCGTATTCACAAAAGCATCGGCAAAGTTAGGCAACAAGTCATGTCCGCTGCTGTTGATTAAAGTCTCGGAGATCTTGAATATTTTAGTGGCAGATACCCCAGGTAGCTCAGGTTTGTTGTAATAACCGGTGTAGTATAACCAAGCACGCATCATCAGGCCTCTTGCGGCATCGGCAGTTGCTCTTCCCAGCTCGGTTGCAGGCATGTTTTTGTACGATGGCAATACCGCAATGGCATCGTTAAGATCTTGTGCGATTTGTTTGTACACCTCTTCTGGGCTGCTCTGTTTCTGGTTGTACTCTGATGAGGATATGGTCTTGGTCAATAAAGGCACATTACCGAAAAGTCTTACCAGATCAAAGTAATAGTAGGCCCTTAAAAACTTGGTTTCGGCAATATACCTTGTTCTCAACTCTGGCGAATCGAAGGTTGCGGCAGGAATCTTTTCCAACAAGAGGTTACAGCGGTAAATTCCGGTGTAGTACTTGTACCAAAATGCCTTTGGTGCAAGGTCGTCTACGCGGATCTGTCCTCTGTCTATGCGCAAGGTTCCTGGGATGTCGGTGGCATTGGCCCCTCCGGTAAAACAGTTGTCGCCCAGTACTTCACTGATCAGCTGAAAGGGGATGTTCTGGTTTTGAGGTGCATCCCAGAGCAGTACGTTATACGCAGCGGTTAAGCCTTGGAAACAATCCTTTTGGTCTTTGTAAAAATTGGTCTCCACATCGCTAGTAATTGGATACAGGTCAATTTTTTTGGTGCAGGATACCGACATCAAGATCAGTACGCCTGCAATTAAACTCATTTTAGTATATATCGTTTTCATGTGTTCTTAAATTAAAATCCAACAGTTGCACCAAAAATGAATGTTCTTGGTTGTGGGTAGTTGCCACGGTCTATGCCTAAGCCCAAGGCACTACCAGAAACTTCGGGGTCGAAAACCAGTATACTTGGTCAATACAAACAGGTTGGTACCTGTAGCGTATAGCCTTAGTGTTTTGACTTTGATCTTTTCTAGGTTTCTGAGTGTATAACCCAAAGAAATGTTTTTCAAACGCAGGTAACTGCCATCTTCCAAGAAGAAGTCTGATGGTTTAGAGAAGTTGCCATTCAGATCGCCTGTAGAAACCCTTGGGAAAGTATTGGAAGTACCCTCGCCATGCCACCTGTTCATTACCGAAGTAGGGTAGTTGGCTGTTGGTAGGTCCCATCGGTGTAGGCTGTTGAATATCTTGTTGCCTGCCAATCCACTGAAAAAGATGTTGAAATCGAAGCTTTTCCAGTTCATGCTCAGGTTAAAGCCATAATTGTATTTAGGGTGTGGACTACCCACGTTAGAACGGTCTAAGTTGTCGATCTTGCCATCGCCGTTCAAGTCTTCGTACCTGAAATCGCCTGGTACGGCATTCGGTTGGATCAGCGTTCCGTCTTTGCCTTTGTAATTGTTTACCTCGCTTTGGGTCTGGAAAATGCCTGCTGTTTTGTACAACCAAAAGTAGCCGATAGGTTGGCCTGCTTCCATGCGGGTTACATCTGTCATCTGGTTGCTGGCCGAGCTTCCGGTAATAAAGCCATTGGCATTACCCACATAGGTTACCTCGTTTTTGTTGTAGGCACCGTTAACGTTCAGGTTCACATCCAATTCGCCAAACTTTTTATGGTAACCCAACGAGAGTTCTATACCCTTATTGGTTACATTGCCTGCGTTGCCCACTGGTGCGCCATTACCTACGTATAGTGGGATCGGGATGGTTACCAATAGGTCTTTTGTTTTTTTGTTATAGAGTTCTAAGGTAGCACTGAAATTGTTCAGAAACTCCATATCTATACCAATATTAGATTGCTCTGAGGTTTCCCATTTCAGGTCTGGATTGGCCACGGCATTAGGCGATGCGCCCACATATTGGGTGTTTGGACCAAAATAGTAGTTTCTGGCGTAGGTATTGATGGTCGATACAAAGCGGTAATCGCCAATGTTATCGTTACCTGTTCTACCCCAACTGGCTCTTAGTTTTAAGAAATTGATCCAGTTTACATTTTGTAAGAAATCTTCTTTTTTAGCATTCCATCCGGCAGAAAATGAAGGGAAGTAGCCAAACTTGTTTTTAGGACCAAAGCGGAACGAACCATCGGCCCTGAAAATGGCACTGGCCATGTATTTGCCATCGTAATCGTAATTGGCTCTGGCAAAGTAAGAAAGAAAAGCACTGTGGAAAGCTCCACCAGAAGCTGCTGCACTCAAATTGTCTTTGGCCAGGTCGAGGTAGGCAAAATCAGGATTATCGTACAACAATCCATTTTTTGAACCGAATAGGTTAGTGCCTTTACCTGTATTGAGGGTATTACCAATCAATGCAGAGAAAGTGTGCTTTTGCAGGGTTTTGGTATAGGTTAACGTATTCTCGAAGTTGAGGTACTTGCTCTCTGCCGATGATTTACTTGCACCAGAGGCCAAGGTAAAATTGGTGGCATTGAGGTAATAGATTGGGGTATATCCATCGCCCACATCATACTGTAGCGTATAACCCAATGTACTGCGTAGTTTTAGGCCTTTGATGATGTTAAGTTCGCCAAAGGCGTTTACGTTAAAGCGCGAATAACCCGAACTGCCATTACTATAATAGGTACGTGCAACTGGGTTAACCACCTCTTGTGATACATACCTAGAGATGGCAAAGGTACCATCATCATTCATTACCCTAGTAACTGGATCCATGTTGATCGCACTTAATATAGGGCCAGCATTACCACTATTGGTCGTGATCGAGGCTCTTTTTACATTGGTAAAGTTGAGGTTAACACCAGTGGTTAAAAGACCATCCAAGTGTTTTTGTTCGGTATTTACACGGCCAGTATATCTTTCGAAGTTCGATTTGCCTTTGGCCAATGTACCATCTTGGGTAAAGTAAGAGAAAGAGGTATTGTAGGTAGATTTATCTAATCCGCCCGAAAAGGAAACCTGATGGCTCTGTACAGGTGCATTTTGATAAGAAACTTCTCGCTGCCAATCGGTTCCTTTGCCCATTTTAAGGATTTCGTCCTCAGAAAAGGGCAAGGGTAGGTTAGAGTTGAAATAAGCTTCGTTCTGGATCCTTGCATATTGGGTAGCATCTAATACATCGATGTATTTGCGTACATTCTGCATCCCGTAATAATATTCGTAGTCTATTCTTGGTTTGCCCGCCACGCCTTTTTTGGTGGTGATGATGATGACACCATTGGCTCCACGTGCACCATAGATCGCTGCCGATGCGGCATCTTTAAGCACGTCCATGGTTTCTACATCTCTAGGGTTGAGCGATTCGATGTCACCTACGGGATAACCATCTACAATAAAAAGTGGGTCATTAGAACCATTGGTGCCTACGCCCCTGATCCTGATGCTTACCCCAGAACCTGGTTGCCCACTGTTCATCATTACGGTAACACCAGCTACCTTGCCTTGTAAGGCTTGGTCGGCCCTCATCAGTCCAGGAACTTCGAGGTCTTTTTTGTTCAGTGATGAAATGGCTCCTGTAACCAGGCTTTTCTTTTGTGTACCATAACCTACTACTACCACACTGTTCAATATGGATACAGTAGGGCTAAGCAGTACTTCCATGTCGCCACTTTTAGGGATTGCCACTTCTAGTTCAGTAAAACCTATGCTTTTGAACAAGAGGGTGGTGGCATTGTTACCCACAGCCAGCTGAAATTTGCCATCCTTATCGGTTGATACGGCAACAGTGGGGCTTCCTTTTACCTGAACGGTTACACCAGGAATAGGAAGGTTGTCTTCCATGCCCTTTACCAGCCCTTTTATGGTTTGGTTTTGCTGCGCAGCAAGCTGTTCAGAAAAGCAACACAAACACAGGGCCACCAAAAGTAGGGCACTTAAGTTTTTAAGTTTTTTCTTCATCATACGGTTTATATAATTGGTTAATAAATGGTTTGGCGACTGATGGGGCAGTCATTTGGTTTGTTTATTTTGATTTAAATCCTAAGGCTTTGATGTAGCCCTCGTTTTGTTGGTTGTTTTCGAATTTGATCAGTTCGAGGTAATCGTTTAGTGCTTTTTTGATCTTCGGTCGGTCTATTTTTAGTTCGCGCATGTGCTTGTAGCTGTTTCTTGGGCTTTCGGCATAGTCGATCACGAGGTTATAGTTTTCGGGCATTTTAACCGAGGCGATATTTTTTGGGCTGTCCATTTTTTTGTAGGGCCAAAAATGCCAACCAATCTGGTGCTCGTCTAAAAGGCTGCGGAACTTGAAGATCCATTCGTCTGTATTTTCGCCTGTTTCTCCGGCATAGATCGGGGCATTGTATTTGTCCCTAAAATCTAAAAAGCGTTGGATACTGCCTTTTACAGGCTGGTCTTTGTACAAGTGGAAGGTATAGACCACATTAGGATCTATCGGGGTATTGAATACGCTAAAATTGGTATTCCATTGGGCACCACCCAGAAAAAGGATGTGGTTTTGATCTACCGACCTTATCTCTTTGGTCAGCTCTTTATAAAAAGGAACTAAGAAGTGGTTGAGCGAATCTTTGTTGAAATAGTGCGCAATGGGTTCGTTTAAAAGGTCGTAACCTAAAATAATAGGCTCATTGCTGTATTTACGGGCAATGCTTTTCCAAATGTCTTTGGTCAGTTTACGGGCATCTTCGCTTTCAAAAAGGAAAGGATAGCCATAGCTGTCGTCAATGTTATCGCCTGTTTGTCCGGCAGGGGCGCAGTGCATATCCAAAATGACATAGAGGTCTTCTTTTTTGCACCAATTGATCACTTTGTCTAACAATTCGAAACCTCGAGAAGCATCATTTTGCCCCAAGTAGTCCTCGTTGGTAAAAAGACGATAGTTGAAAGGTACCCTTACCGAATTAACGCCAATGCTTTTAAGGTATTTGATATCGGCATTGGTGATGTAATTGTCTAGAAACTTGTTCCAGAAAAGTTTGGCTTCTGATGGGCCGATCAGTTGGGCAAAGGTTTCGTGATCATCTTTGGCGAGTTGGTGTTCTGAAACTTGAACATATAACCCTCTGGTACCAACCAATTGCCCAAATTGGTGCCTTTGATCAAAAAGGGTTTGCCGTCGGTTCCGATAATGTCCCGTCCCTTTACCTTCATAAATTTAGATTGTTGGGCCATGAGCTGCCCTGCCACACACCAAAGGCATGCGATGATTAAGCCTAATTTCTTCATTCTTACTTAAATTTTTGTTGCATTTGTTGGTAATAGTCCTTTAGTATAAAAAAGGCTTTTTTCTTGTTGCCGTTGTGGTCGATCAACCCTTTGTTGTTCCACCCATCCTGGTAGCTGGGGTTGTTTCGTCGTGGTCGATCTAAAGTCGGCCAATATCCAGGGAGAGATCCCCGAGTAATTTGCAGGCATGCGCTTGAGCATGTCTACCTGTTCTTTGTAATACCACTCTTGAAACTCTTCAGACCATAGGGTATGGTCGTCGGCGTGGAAACCGCCCACAGCTTCTGCACCTGTTTCGCTGATAAAAAGTGGTTTGTTGTATTTGGTAGACCAATTGGCTGTTCGGCAGCTTTCTGGTGTGCCACCATACCAGCCCAGGTATTGGTTAAAGGCCACAATGTCTACAAACTCGCCCAATGGATCATCAATAGAGCGCATGTTTTCTTTAGAATGGTAATTGACCTCTAAGGCTGCAGATACCAATCTGGATGGGTCTTTTTTACGGGCATAGTTTAACAGCGAATGCATAAAATTGGTGCGCACGGTACTTACTGGGGTTTCATTACCTACCGACCAAACAATCACACTGGCCCGGTTATGGTCGCGGGTAATCATTTCGTCCAACTGTTGTTCTGCCTTTTGCAGTACTTCCTTGCTGCTGAAATCGATGGTCCAATACACGGGTATTTCCGACCAAACCACTAATCCGAGCGAGTCGGCAAGTCTGGTCATGCGTTCGTCGTGTGGGTAATGGGCCAAACGGACCATGTTACAGCCCAGTTCTTTGGCCCAGCCCAATAACTGTCTGGCATCTGCGTCACTATAGGCACGTCTACCTTCTTGTGGTATTTCGGCATGGATGCTGATCCTCTTAAAAAGAGCTGTTTGCCATTTAAAAGGAGTTTTGGTCCTTGGGTTTCTATGTTTCTAAAGCCTATGCGCTCACTTAGGGTCTCTGTTGCGGTCTTTAAGGTAACGGTATAAAGCTTGGGGTTCTCTGTAGACCACGGTGTAAACGTAGGCAGGATAAAGTTAATTTCGGCCCTGTTGGCCACCACAGGGAATGTTTTCTTCACATTCAGCTCAGGGATTTCTACAGTTACCGTTTTTTGCTGGGATGGACCTTTCAGGTTTACAAAACCTTGTACCTCTTTGGCCGATTTGGGTTTCAATTGCACCACATAGTCGCTAATGTAGTTTGCGGTGAGTTCAATCAGTTTTACATCGCGGTTAATGCCCCCATAATTCCACCAATCGGTGTTAAGGGTGGGCACTTCGTTGGCAAAACGTTTGTTGTCTACCTTTACCACCAAGAAATTGTCTTTGGCCTTCAATACCGAATCGGGGATTTCGAAGTTGAAAGGGGTGAAACCTCCTTTATGGCTACCCAGTTTCTTGCCATTAAGGTACACATGGCTGCTGTAGTTTACTGCGCCAAAATAGAGGTAGAGTTTGTTGGCCGCTCTTTCTTTTACATAGTCGAAAGACTTTTTATACCACACCGTACCTTCGTAATAAAGGAATTTTGGATCCTGCGAGTTCCAGTCGCCCGGCACATTCAGGGTATTGCGATCGCTATAACCATGTTCCTTTCGGTCCATCTTATCGGTTGGTTTGTCTGTGTTCCAATAAGCCTCTTTGTCATTTTCGGCCCGTTCTTTATAACGGTAATCGTAAAAGCCGGTTTCATAGCTATCAATGATGTATTGCCACTTGCCATTGAGGCTGGTTACCCGGCGTGCATCTACATTGGTAATCAAATCGGTCTGTGCATGGGCCTGTTGCAGTAAACAGCTGCACCATAAAACAGCAACAAAAAGTCTGCGGAATAAAAAGTACATAAAGGTTGGGTTGATCTATTTGGTTTTAACTAAGGCAAATCTATACGATAGAAATCCATTGTGCAAATAAAAAATAACATAAAATACTGATATGCATGTAGTTATGATGATTTTAATACGCTTTAGTCTCGACAAAAAAAGAAGCTTTATGCCTGTAAATGTGGCACAAAGCTTCTTTTGCCTAGTCTAGTGAATTTTTTTTAATACACTTTAAAAAGATGTTGTTTTTTGTGCTTTTTTCTCTATTACGAGCTTGCTCCAGCCCATTTCGCCAGCACTTTTCAGTTCTTTTCGCTTTTCTTTGATCATCTTTTTGATCTTATCGCTAAAAGTCCAGCAGGTACCTTGGCGTAGCGAGAGCATTTCGGAGAGTTTATAAGAAGAGATTTCGCCTTTGGTAGAATAGACCAAGAACACCATATAAAAGGCTTTGTTGATGGGTATTTTGGTATTTTGGAAAATGGTGTTCATGATCACCGATTCTTGGTAGTTACAGGTAGAACAACGTCTGCTATAGGCCACACGTCCTTTGTAATAATGGGTGCCTCCACATTTATCGCATTGATAGCCCTCATTCCATTTCAGTTCGGATAAGAATTTGAAACAGGCAATGTCATCTGGGTAAGTTTTGCTAAATTCTTCAAAATTGACGTTTTTAGAGAGCACACGGGCCTGTGTAACCACTTCGATATTGGTCTGCAGGGTCTGGTTGTCTTCGGCCAATAGGGCATTCATCCGCTTGATTCTTCGGCCTGTGCATTGAGCAGTTCGTTTTGTTGCAACAGTTCTTCGTTCTGTTTCTCAATGATGTCTGATTTATGCAGTACTTCTTTGGTCCTTTCAAAAACCTTTTGTTCCAGTTCCTTATTGATGTTGTCCTTTAGTTCTTGACTGATTCTTCATCTGTTGGATCATCTGTTGTTGGGCATTGTCTTTCTTTTTCTTCATTACCCTTACCTTATCGCCAATAGCGAACGATAAGAAGAGCATCTCGATGATGAAACAGAAACTAAGGATATAGAAATTTGCCGGGCCAAAGGGTAGATTTACAGACAATACGGTTTGCAGTACCCTTACCGTTACGCCCAACAAGAGAAAAGAATAACCGGCTACAAAAAAACGGGCATAAGGATAACCTTTTCTCCAGATGTGCCAACCTGCATAATAACAGACCATTAAAGGCAGGATCTCGATGTATTTATAATTGAAGCAATCTTCATCGATCAACAAACAATATAGAAAAAACAGGGCCCTTAAGGTGATCACACCGAGCATGACCTTATTAAGCGTGGGCACCCTCGATTTTACCTGTAGAAACTCTCTGGTAAACAACAGCGATGCACTGGTGGCAAAGAAAAGGGCCACGCCAAAGGCGATCTCGTTCCATTCGGGCCAGTTTGGCCATAAGTATTGATAGGCAATGCCGTTAGAGCTCATCTCAAACATGGCAATGCTCATGTTGTAAAGGATATAATAGAGGTATTGTACCTGCCTTACGGCAAAGAACATCATCAGGTTGTAAAAGCTAAAGATCAGGATCATCCCATAAAAAGTCCCGAACAACAGGTATTCCTTTAAACCATATTCTATGAACGAGTTCATGGGTTTTAAGGCCATCATTACATTGGCAGGTTGTTTAGATTTGATGGAGAAATAATAGACATGATCCCCAATAAAATTCCTGTTGAGTTTGATCGTGAAGTTTTTGTGCTTATAGAGCCTATCCTTAAAAAGATAGCGAGAACCGCCTAGAATCTGTTTGTACTGCTGGTTGCCGATCGGCTCGTAAAAGGCAATGCTATCTATGGTCTGGTCGTAAAACTCAATTACCCTTGCTTCGTCGTCTAGATGTGCATTGCTTACCTTGATTCCGGAACCAATAGGTGCTCTTTTGGTTGTCGTTTTTAGGCACAAATACCTTGCTGGGCTTGAAACGTTTGTTGAAAGCGGGCGAGGTGACATCAGCAATGCTGAATTGCCCCAAAGGGTCTTCCAAACATTCGATTTCATTATAGCTGAGGATGTATTTGCTGGTATGCTTATCAATACTGACCGCTTTTTGTGCTTTGAGGTTAATGCTACATACAAAACACAAAAAAGCAAATGCATACAGTTTTAAAGGCACATCAGGCTTGATGTAAATTCTCATGGCGTTTTGTAGTAAGCTGGTTATACGGTTAAGGTATATCCATAGGGAGATGAAACAGTCAAAACGACTAATTGCTGTAAATATAATTTTTTATGATGTATTTGTACCTATGAATTGAATTTCTGTTGAGTACTAAAACAAAGGTTGGCCAAAGGTAAGCAGGTTGCTATCTGGGTCAAGCACCGAAAATTCTCTTTGCATCCAAGGTTTGTGCTCCAGTGCGGTACTGTTTACGTCTTTATCTCTAACCAGGTCGTAAAATGCTTCAATGTCGTCTGTTCGGATATAAACCTGACCATAGTTTTCTTTTGGGTCGAGTGTGGCAAACTCAAAAAAGTGGATCTGGATGTTGTCTTTTTCTACCATTAGGTAACCATCGTAATCGGCACTGCCAAATTCCTTAAACCCCAATTTGTTCAAATAAAAATCTCTGGTAATGGCTTTGTTGCGCATGGGTAATTTCGGGTTGATTGCTGTAAGCATAATGATCTAGGTTTTTAAGGAGTGGTTTGATGATCAAACGTAAATAAATAACTTGTTATTTGCAAGTTGTTTTTGCATTTTTGTAAGGTGAAAGAAATTAAAAAGAGGTCTGGTTGTCCGGTCAGTTCGGCGCTTGATGTAATTGGCGACAAGTGGTCGTTGCTCGATGATCCGCGACATTATGATGCATGGCAAGAACACTTATAATGAGTTTTTGAAGTCGAAAGAGAAGATTGCTACCAATGTATTGGCCGATCGTTTGGTGATGCTCGAATCGGCAGGGATATTGGTCAAAGAAGAGCATCCAGAAAGTAAGGCCAAAATCTTCTATCGTTTAAGCCATAAGGGGATTGACCTGTTGCTCGTGTTGGTTGAGCTCGATCCTTTGGGCTGATGCTTACCTGCCAGTTGATCCAGAAGCACTTGCCTATGGCGAAGTATTGAAAAAAGACAAAACAGCCATCATTAAGCAATTAACGGCCAGCATGAAAAAGAAATAGCCACAGGTCATATTTACTTAAATGATTTTTCAATTACATCGTTTTAGCTCAGGCTGGCTATATTGCCTAAAACTTAATGGCATTTATATACATATCAATTGATGGAAAACGATAAAAAATTAAGGGTTTGTGTAGCCGGTGCTACGGGCTGGGCCGCATCAGAACTTTGCAGAGGGATTGTAGCCACCTCAGATCTGGAATTGGTTTGTGCAGTAGCACGCAAAAGTGCAGGACAAGACCTGAACGAAGTATTGGCATTAGGCCACAACAACCCTATACCCATTTTTGCCACTTTAGAAGAAACCTTAAACATCCATTACGATGTATTATTGGATTATACTTCTCCAACCATAGCCGAACATCATGTAGTTACCGCCATTAACAATGGGATAGATGTGGTGGTAGGTACCTCGGGCCTAACGGATAGCCAATACGAGTATATCGCCACCATTGCCAGCCAAAAGAACCAAGCTGTGCTTGCGGTGGGCAATTTTGCCATTAGTGTGGTCCTGCTGAACAAGTTTGCCGAAATGGCGGCTAAACACATGCCATCATGGGAGATCATCGATTACGTCAGCAATACCAAGGTCGATTCGCCAAGTGGCAGTGCTTTAGAATTGGCCAATCGGTTGGGTAAGATCAATTCATCGCTCATTACAGTTCCCATTGCCGATACCAAAGGAATTAAAGAAACAAGAGGAGCCAATATCAATGGCATGCAGGTACATGCGGTAAGGTTACCCGGTTTTGTGATCTCGTTAGAAGCCATATTTGGGATGGAAAGCGAAAAACTGACCATTAAGCACGAAGCTGGGGCAAGCGCAAAGCCTTATGTACAAGGCGCATTGCTGGCCATCAGAAAAGTAGGTTCGTTTAAGGGACTGAAAAGAGGCTTGGACCAAGTGATGGATTTTAATAGCTAAAACAAGTCCAGCTTTGTGGAAATCGGTTTTTTGTTGATAAGAAAATTTGCCCTTCAGCATAAATAATGCAACCTTCGTGTATCAAATAAACAAACGATGGAAGATTTAAACGCATTAAGCCAAGTAGCAGAATTTCATAAAACCTTTAAACATCCGATTTTGGCACAGGCCACTATTCCGAGCAAAGAAAGATGCCAGTTGAGGATCGATCTGTTGGCCGAAGAACTAAAGGAATTACAGGAAGCGGTAAACGATGGCAACATGGTTGAGATTGCTGATGCGCTTTGCGACCTTCAATATGTACTTGCTGGTGCTGTTTTGGAATTTGGTTTGGGCGGTCAGTTCAAATCTTTATTTGATGAGGTACACCGCTCTAACATGAGCAAGGCCTGTACTTCTGTTGAAGAAGCCAACGATACCATTGCACACTATAAAAACAATAGCAATGTAGATGCCTATTATAAAGAGGTAGATTCTTTGTTCTTGGTATACCGCGAAGGCGACCACAAAACCTTAAAATCAATTAACTATTCTCCTGCAGACTTGAAAGGGCTGTTGGTTAATCCTTAAGCATTATATATATGTTAATCATTAGTAACTACGAGGAGTTTGAAGCTTACTTGGGTAAAGAGTTAGGCACCTCTGGATGGCATACCATAGACCAGGCACAGATCAGCAAATTTGCCGATGCCACTTTAGACCACCAATGGATACATATTGATCAAGAACGTGCAGCAACCGAAAGCCCGTTTAAGGCTACCATTGCCCATGGTTATTTAACCCTATCTTTGATTCCTTACTTGTGGAAACAGATTGCCGAGATCCGCAACCTTAAAATGGAGATCAATTATGGCATAGAGAGCTTTAAATTTGGACAAGCGGTAGTGGTAAATAGCGAAGTAAGGTTAAAAACCAAACTTAAATCTATTGTCAATTTGAGAGGCACCACCAAAGTAGTTATCGAAGTGGTTTTGGAGATCAAAGACCAACCTAAACCAGCTTATACAGGTGATGTGATGTTCCTGTATCATTTTATTGCGTAAACAATTGCTTACTGGGTAACCTGCTCGTTTTTGGTGTGGCTAAAGCTATTACCAGAAACCTGATTGTTAAATGGGGCTACATCTTGCATGGTGCGTGATGGGTATCGGGTTACATCAAACTTGCCTGTCCAATCTGCGTTTTTGCTGTCGCCGATCAAAATGCCAATATCAGCATTGGCAATCTGGTTGCCTTTGATGGTGCAATTGCTAGCCGCAATATAAAAGCCAACCTCATCTTTACCTTTCCCCATTCCATACATTAAACGGATGGCGGTTTTGATGTGGTCTATTTTATTGTTGATGATGGTATGCCCTGTGCCATTGATCCGGATACCACCTGTGCCACCCTCAAAAACATTACCCTCGATCAGGCAATCGTGGCCACCACGCATTACCAATTCGCCATCATTGTCTTTAAAGTAGTTGTTCAGGTAACGGTTGCCACTGCTCTTGTTGCTGATCACTTCGTTTTCGCCATTGCAGTTGATGAATTTGTTGTTGCTTACCGTCGATTTGGCTTCAATTACACCTAATAATACAGGGTCTTGGCCAATCTGCACACATTCGCCACCATTGCCATTTTTCCAACTTACCTTGTTTTTATCGCTAAACACATTGGCGGTGATCAATGTATATAAAGGACAATCTTCTTTGCTGATCTTCACTTGTACATCCTGGTTATCGATATTGCCATTAAATGTACAATGGTCTATCTGATTGTTAGATCCTTACCAGAAATCATGACCAACGGCATAAACTGTGCATTTACTTTGTTTTTGATAAAAGTACTGGCAGTTAAGCGACAGTTTTTGGTATCTTTAAATTCGATCAATACGCCTGTTTTTCCATTGGTCTTGGTCAGGTTGCAGTTGTTGAAACTAAAACCACTCAACACCACGAAATCGCCAGTAACCTTAAATAGGGTTTGGTCTACATCACCAGAAAAAACAACCTTTCCGGCAGTTTCTGCCTTGATTACAATAGGTTTGGCCTCGGTACCCTTGTTGGCAATGATGATGCCCCAGTTGGTATAGGTGCCATTGGCAATGATCACCTCATCACCAGCCACCAATTTGTCTAATATCGCTTTAAGTTGCATTTCGGAATTGATCCGATAGGTATGTGCATTGGCAGTTACAGAAAGTAAGATCAGGAAGAGGGAATATAAAACTGTTTTTTTCATTACCAAATGGTTTATTTTCTAAATTTAAGCTAATACCGCTTATAAAATGACAATGAAATCTTAAATATTTGTAATATCTTTAAATTTTGAAATTCAAAGTCAATTCTGCAGTATTTCATAACCAACTGCATGATCAAGAATTTAGATGTAGTGACTAATCCTAGTATATTTTTTGGTTAATGATGTTAAAAAGGTTAGCAAAATCTTTACTCTTCCTGCTTTTTATATTTGCCGGTAGCCTATCGTATGCGCAAAAGATTGTGCCTATAGATGGTAAACTGCCAGAACATATCTTTAAATCGGAAGAAGTAGTTTGGTTGGAAGACCCTAATGGCAACTTGACCTTTGATCAGATCAGCAGCACGGCGTATCAGGACAAGTTTATCACCAACATCAATTATTACCCCAAAAACTACAACCGTTCTTCTGCCTATTGGTACAGGGTAAAGGTAAATTTCCCTAAAGATCTAGACCACGCGGCTGTGATCGAATTTTTTGACCAGATCACCGATGATATTGAAGCTTACCTGCCAGATGAGAAAGGGAATTACATCCATAGCAAGGCAGGGGCAGACCTCAATTTCAAAGACCGTCTGTTTCAACATAAAAACTTCGAGTTTTTGGTTAACAGTACCCAAAAGGGAGAACATACCTATTATTTCAAGGTAAAATCAAAAGACCAGGTCAATGTGATCATTGTGTTCAGAACGGTAGAGCGGTTTATCCAATATGGTTTAACCGAATATTTTACCTTCGGCTTTTTCTATGGCATGATCGTAATCTTCAGTTTCCATAATCTGTTGATGTTCATTGCGGTAAAACGTAGGCAATACCTTTATTATATCCTTTACATTTTAAGTGTGGGAATCTACGAAATGTCTACAGATGGTATTGCTTTTCAATATCTATGGCCAAACCATCCGGTATGGAACGAGTATGCTTATGGTGTTGCCCTTTACTTTCTGAGTACTTTTGGGCTCATTTTCACCAAAGAACTGCTGCACGTAAAAATAAAGGCACCCAAGATCAACCAATTGATCAATGTGGTATTGGTATTGCGTTTGGTGTTCTTTTTGGCCTGTTTGTTCTACAACAACGATTGGTTCAAATACAAGTTTTTGGAGTTTATTCCTTTGTCGATCTGCTTTTTTACAGGATCTATATCTGGTGGCGCAAGGAATACAGACCTGCCCGCTTTTTTGTATTGGGCTATTTTTTCCTTTTCAGTGGGTTCATCATCAAGGTGATCCATATTTTAGGCTGGGCTAGGCATATTCCAGGAGCTTTAGGTTATTACAGTTTAACCTTTGGCTTCTTGTTAGAAATGGTGTTTTTATCCTTTGCCATCGGGGATCAGGTAAGGATCTTGAAACGGAAAAAAGAAAATGCACGTAAACAGATCATCAAACAGATGCAGGTCAATGCCGATCTGAAAGACAGTATCAATAGAGATTTAGAGATCAAGGTGCAGGAGCGGACCCAAGAGGTACAACAGCAATCGAGAGAGCTGCAACAAAAGAACATCACCATTGAGCAGCAGAATGAAGAACTGTTGTCTAAAAACACTTTGTTAGAGCATCAGGCCGAAGATCTCGCGGATGAACATCTTACTTGAAAAAGACAACATCACCCTAAAAACGAATATAGAAAAGGTAACCGATGCCAGGGTAAATGCCACCGAGCTAGACTTTGACGAGTTTAGTCAAAAATACCCAGACAGAGATTCTTGCTATAAGTTTTTGGCAGATATGAAATGGGAGCATGGTTATGCCTGTATCAAATGTAGCAATACCACCTATTGTAATGGTAAGGTTCCTTTTAACCGCAGGTGCACCAAATGCGCCTATGAAGAGTCGGTGCTGCACCATACCATTTTCGAAAACAACCGTATTCCAATCAATAAAGCCTTTTATCTGGTGTATCTCATGTACAACCACAAAGGCGCCATATCATCGCACAAGCTATCAGAAAAGCTCGGCATTAGACAAAGCACCTGTTGGACCTACGCTTCCAAAGTTAAAAAAGTGATGGAAGAACGTAAAAAAGACCTCAAAGGTGTAGGTAAATCTGGCTGGAGCAAGCTGGTTTTGGATAAATAATGTCCAAAAATCCCCGTTTTATAAGCTATAAGCAATATTTTTTAACTTTTTTTTAATTTTTTTTCGATGTGGTTAAAGCGTATCGTACAATTTCAAATTGTGTCGCTAACTGCACAGTAAATCAACTGATTACCGATTGCATAGCTTGCGAATTAAGCGTATCAAAATTTTTGTAACTAACTAAATATCAGTTATTTATGATGTTTTTTCATTTGCAAATATAAATCGCATTCGTCTATATTTACCTCACCAAATATTTTGGATCATTAACAAACCAACTTAAACTGTATGAGGAAAATTCTATTTAAAAGAATTTTGCGGAAGTTACCCACACTATTACTGTGTTGTTTTTTTCTGCAAATCAATGCTTCAGCTATTTCTGCTAAAAGCACAAGCAAACCCAACTATCTATCCAATTCAACAAATCCTGACTTGAATAAGGCAGATAGGTTATTGGTGAAATCGTTTGTAGATATTTCGGGGGTAGTAACCGATGCCAAAGGCCTTGCTTTGCCTGGAGTAGGTGTAAAGGTTAAAGGCACCCAAAAAGTAGCAGTTACTGACGAGGATGGTAAATTTGCACTCAAAGGTGTAGACAAAGATGCTGTACTTGTATTTACAAGCATCGGTTTTAAACCAAAAGAGGTTACCGTTGGTGAACAGACTTCTATAAGAGTAAGTTTAGAAGAAGATGCCCAAGGCTTAAACGAAGTAGTAGTTGTAGGTTATGGTACACAGAAGAAGGTAAACCTTACCGGAGCTGTAGCCGCAATTAGTGGAGCTGAATTAATGAACAGACCAGTACCCAACGTAACTTCTGCCTTGCAGGGTAGAGTATCGGGTGTGGTAATCACCAGAAATAATGGTCAACCAGGACAAGAAAACTACGGTTTAAGGATCCGTGGTACCAACTCAATTAACGGTTCTGCAGCTTTAGTGTTGGTAGATGGAATTGAGATGGACCTGAACTTGATCAACCCAGATGATGTAGATAACATCTCTTTCCTAAAAGACGCTGCAGCATCGGCTATTTATGGTGCTAGGGCTGCTGGTGGGGTAGTATTGGTAACTACAAAGAAAAGTACAAGTGGAAAAACAAGGGTTAACTTCAACTCTTATTACAGTATCAACGTAACCGCCAGACAGCCAAAACGTTTGAACTCATGGGATGAGCAGACCTTGATTGATGAGGCTCGTTTCAATGCCACTGGTGCTAGAGAATTTACACCAGAGCAGATCGAATGGTTAAAAAATCCAAACTTTAACTATCGTCCTAACCTCACCTCAAACCGTTGGGAATATTTTGACAATACAGACTGGATCAAAGCCGGTATGAGTACCGTTAACCACGCCCAAAACCATTCGGTTTCTGTTGGTGGAGGTTCTAAAGAGCTGAATTACCTGCTTTCTGGAAGTTTCCAGACCAGAGATGGGGTTTTACGTTATGGACCAGATGACAACTCTAGATATAACTTTAAACTGAACCTAAATACAGAACTGAACAAATACGTAAGTGTGGGTTTGGTAGCTGGTTATATTGGTCAGGTAACCAATTCAAATTCATTCTCTACAGGTAATATTGTAAGTGCACTTTACCGTGTACGTACCAGACAATCATTATACACGCCACCAGAAGATACTACAGGACAGCCTTACAATGGCGACTTGCAGATCAATGCGGTAGACATTGAAAAGAATGCAGGTTTTACCAGAGCGATCTACGAGAGTTTTACGGGTAAAGTAGACTTGACGGTTAAAGATTTTATCAAAGGTTTAAGGATCAATGCGGTAGCTTGGAGAAACCAAGATAACTATAACTACGAGCAAGACAGAAGGAGCTTAAACTGGTATGGCCGTAGCAATACAGAAGCACCACGTTTCAGTGCCAACGTACCAAACGGGATCAGTTTAACGAAAAACCGTGGTTACCACGACAATCTACAAACTACGGTTACCTACGATTTTAAATTAGGCAACAAGCACAACTTTACCGTATTGGGTGGAGCTGCTTATGACCAATACAGAAAAGACGAAGTTAGTGCAGGTGCAACCAATTTGTACAGTAACGATTCATTCAGCTTAAACTTCTCTGATCTTTTAAACAGAACAAATGGTGACAACGTTGAAGCGTATGCTTTCGGTTCGTTATTTGGTAGGTTCAACTATAACTACGACGAAAAATACCTATTTGAAAGTACTGTGCGTTACGATGGTAGCTCTCGTTTGTCGCCAAGCGCACGTTGGAACTTGTTCCCTTCATTCTCTGCAGGATGGAGAATAAGCGAAGAAAACTTCTTTAAAAGCAATGTGCCTGTGGTATCTAACTTGAAACTAAGAGCATCGTGGGGTCAGGTAGGTAATGCCGTAGGTACCGATATTGGTAACTACGATTACATCGCTACGCTATCAAGCGGAAGTAATTTGGTATTGAATGGTTTAAAAACCAATTATTTCTATCAAGGTGTATTGCCTTCAGTAGATAAAACTTGGGAAACCGTACAATCTTCTAACATTGGTATCGATCTAGGGATGTTCAAAGAGCGCTTGACTTCTACAGTTGAGTTTTATGACAACCGCAACAAGAACATGCTGATCTTATTGAACAAGCCAAATATCATAGGTATCGATGTTTCAAAAACCAATTCTGGCGAATTGAAAAGCTGGGGCTGGGAGGCTGAACTGAAATGGAGAGATAGAATTGGAAATTTTGGTTATAACGTAGGTGTTAACTTTTCAGACAACCAAAACAAGTTGATCAAAATGGCGGGTAAAAACCTGATCGGTACAGGGGGCGTAGTTCAAGCAATAGAGGGTTATCCTTTAAATAGTGTTTGGGGCTACAGAACAGCTGGTATCTTCCAATCTGCAGATGAAGCCAATGCTTACAAAGCAAAAGTGAGCTATCCGTTTTTTGCCAATCCTACAGCTGGAGATATCAAATATTTGGATCTAAATGGAGATGGCGTGATCAATGCCGGCGGTGGTACACCAGAAAACCCTGGAGACCTTGTATACTTGGGTAATACCAGTGCAAGATATTCGTATGGTTTTGATGTTGGCGCAAGTTGGAAAGGTTTTGATTTCTCTGTGGCTTTCCAAGGGACATTGAAACGTTCTTTTTTGATCGCTACAGAAACTTTGGCACCACTTAACGGAACAGCAAATATGCCATGGACCATCCACATGGACCGTTGGACACCAGAAAATCCGAATGCATTTTTCCCTCGCATGTACCAAACCAGTGACCACAACTATAAACCTTCAGACAGATGGACCCAAAACGGAAGCTATATCCGTTTAAAAAACCTACAAGTTGGTTATAAAGTTCCTTTCAATAAAAAGTACATCCAAAACGTAAGGATCTACTTCTCAGGACAGGATCTTTGGGAGAGTACCAAAGTGTTGAGCGTATTTGATCCAGAAGTAAGCAATGGCGTAAACTCTCAAGCTTATCCATTCTACAGGTCATATGCATTTGGTTTAAATGTTACTTTATAGTTCTAATTATCATGAAAAAAAATATATTAATCAACTCTGCTTTAGCCATCCTAATTCTGTTAGGGAGTTGCGCAAAGCTAGATAGAGCACCCGAAACAAATTTCTCTGATACCGATTTTTGGAATACAGAGGTCGACTTGATGAATGCAGCCAATAGGTTATACCAACAGATGGGTGGTTATGGCCCAGATAATCGTGCTGACGACAATACCAACCAGAACATTGATGCGATCAGTACAGGTAACAGAAGTGTACCAAGTACAGATGGCAACTGGAACAATCCATACAACATGATCTTTACAGCCAACAACATCCTTGAAAAAGGTGTAAAGGCAAAAGTGACCGAAAGCGTAAGGAACCGTTATTTTGCAGAAGCCCGTTTCTTTAGAGCTTACGCCTACGCACAGCTGATCGAGAAATATGGAGATGTGCCTTTGGTACTTAAAACATTGGCTGTTGATCATCCTGATTCTATCAATGCCTAGAACGGCTAGAGAAACCGTAGCTAAAGCCATTTATGATGACCTGGACTTTGCCTCTACATGGTTGCCAACAAGAGCGGCATTACCAGCAGCACAATACGGTCGCATTACCAAGAGTACTGCTTGGGCATTAAAGGCCCGTGTAGGTCTTGAAGAAGGTACAAGGTCGAAATTCCATGGCGTAGCCGGTTGGCAAGACCACTTGAACATTGCCGTAGCTGCAGCAACTGCCGTAATGGGACAAGGACATACGTTATTTGCCAACTATCTGGGTGAGTTTACCCACTTGGGAGATGGCATGTCGAACACTGAAAACCTATTGATCAAACAATACCTGTTAACAGTGCTTACCCACAATACTTCACGCGATTTGGAAAACGGAAGAATTGCTCCAACACGTAACCTGATCCGTCAGTTCTTGTATACGGATGGTCTTCCGGCTTGGAACTCAGATCAGACGCCATCGGCTACAAGATCTACTTTATTTGTACCAGAAGCCAGCGAAACTAGTTACAATACCATTTTAGATAACCGCGATCCTCGTATTTCTACGTTGGTATATAGGGCAGGAGAACAATCGTACCAAAGAGCTTGGGTACCACAAACTTCATTGGGTTCTAGAACTGCTTATGCAGGTAAAAAAGGCTTCGATGCTGCAGACTGGGCAAGTAATGGTAATGCAACTGTACAAAGAAACATTATCCGTTATGCAGAAGTATTGTTGATCTATGCAGAAGCCAAGTTCGAATTAACTGAAAGCATTAGCGATGCCGACCTTAACTTGACCATCAATGCATTGAGAACACGTGCAGGTTTTGCACCAAGACTAAGCAATGCTTTTGTAACGGCCAATGGTTTAAGCATGCGCGAAGAGATCAGAAGAGAAAGAACAGTTGAGCTTTCGTTAGAATATTTCAGATTTGGCGATTTGATCAGGTGGAAAACTGCCGAAACTGTAATGCCAAAACCAATTCTTGGTGGAAAATACATTGCGAGCGAATGGGTAGGTACAAATGCATCGGCATTGAACCTTAACGCAGATGGTGTACTTGTGGTTGAAGATGCAACCAAACGTAAATTCAATGCGGCAAGAGATTATCTATATCCAGTGCCATTGAACGAGATCGCACTAAGCAATAACAATGTGAAACAAAACCCAGGGTGGCAATAAACAAAAACGAACATGAGCAGGTCAGGAGCAAAGCGCTCACCAATAGCAGGTTCCTGATTGCTTCACAACCCATAAAATATACTCTAATGAAAAAATCAAATATAGTTTTATCAATCATAGCACTCATGTCACTTGCTTTTGCAGCATGTGAAAAAGATGACCCAACAGGTCCCGTTGGCTTACCGGAGTATGAAAACTACTATTATGCAGGTTTCTTGCCATGGAACAATACAGGTACAGAATCTGTATTCAGAACCCAAACCACTTTGGTGAAGTTTCCAGTACAGTTCCATTCGGCTTATGTACGTAATTATGATGCAGAAGCGAAATACACTTTAGTAACTACAGGTATTGCCAATCCGGCAGTAGTTGGACAGGATTTCAACTTTGTAGACAAAAACGGAAACGTGATCCAAGCAAATAATGGCGTTTATTCTTTAAAATTTCCACAAGCTAAAGCCTTGATCGATACCATTTATGTAAAGGTATTGAACAGCAGCATTGCCGGCACACGTAAAATAGAAATCAACATTGTAAAAAATGAAACCAGCGAGTATACCGTAGGTAATTTCTCGCAGGCCTTTAAACGTTTTTTAGAAGTTAAATAGGCAAAATAATCCAAGTCATTAAAATCGGCCTGCCAGAAATAGCGTAGGGTAGGCCGGTTTTGTTGATTGCTAAATCTTAAATTTTAACCCGAATCTTTTGGTTTCAATGCAGTTATAGCCTACCAAATAGCTGTCAATTGATTTTTTACTTTTATAATGTACCAATCTACCTGTTTGAAAAAGAGGTCCTCCTCTTCCTTTTATTTTTTGCTTCCTTTAACGCTATTGCCCAACAATCAAAAAGCATTTTGCCAGCAAGAACATCGGTAAACCTAAATCAGAACTGGTCTTTTGCCAAAGATCCGACTAAACAATATGTTGCTGCAAATCTAAATGGTTTAAAGTGGGCTACAGTGCAGATTCCACATACCTGGAATGCTTTTGACGTAATGGACGATACGCCCGGTTATTACCGTGGAATTGGTTGGTACAAGAAAAAGTTGGCACTCAAACCAGCATGGAAAGGAAAAAAACTCTACCTCTATTTTGAAGGGGCCAACCAAGAAACCACAGTTTATTTAAACGGTAAAAAAGCTGGCCACCATGTGGATGGTTACAATGCCTTTCGTGTGCCTTTGAGCAACCTTAAATTTGATGGTACCGACGAGATAGCAGTAAAAGTAGACAACAGTTACAATGAAAATATAGCCCCATTAACCGCCGATTTCACCTTTTTTGGTGGCATTTACCGCAATGTTTCTTTATGGGTACTCACACCCGTGCACTTTGAAGATAACCTATACGCCTCAAAGGGTGTATATGTACATGCCGAACAAGTTTCTAAAACTGCTGCAGCAGTAATGGTAAACGGGAATTTGATCAACAGTTCATCAAGCACGCAAAAACTGACCATTGTTACTACGTTTTCTGATGCAAACGGAAAGCAAATTGAAGAGGTGAGTTCTGCTGTTACAGCAGGTTTAAATGAACTTGTGTCATTTAAACAACCAGTGATATCGGTTAAACAGCCAAATTTATGGTCGCCAGAACATCCTTATCTCTATCAGGCCAAAACCCGCTTGTTAGAAAATGGTACCGGAAAAGTATTGGATGAAGTAAAGGTAGACGTAGGTTTGAGGTTTTTTAGTTTTGATGCAGAAAAAGGCTTTTTCCTAAACGGACAGCCGTACAAATTAATAGGCGCTAGTCGCCACCAAGATTTTGAAGGTATGGGCAATGCCGTACCATCAGCCTTGCAGGTAAAAGACATTACCCTATTGAAAGAGATGGGAGGTAATTTTTTACGTGTGGCACATTATCCGCAAGATCAGGCCGTTTTAGATGCCTGCGACAGGATGGGAATCCTAACCTCAGTTGAAATCCCTATTGTAAACGAGATCGACCGAAACGGAAGATTTTTACCGCAATAGCAAACAGATGCAACTGGAAATGATCAAACAGAACTATAACCATCCAAGTGTGATCATCTGGGCCTATATGAACGAGGTGTTGCTGAAGATGAAGTTCAACAATGATCCCGAAAGGAAACAAAAATATTTAACCAATATTGCCACATTGGCGCAGAACTTAGAAGATTTAACAAGGGCAACAGACCCTACACGATATACCATGATGGCCAATCACGGCGATATCAATGGATATACCAAGGCAGGTTTAACCAAGAATCCCCATGTTGGTGGGTTGGAACTTGTACCAAGGTTGGTATGGAGGGAAATCGGAAGATTTTGGGACGAACTTGGATAAGATCGATCAATTGATGCCCGATAAACCTATTCTGGTAACAGAATTTGGGGCAGATGCCGATCCGAGGATCCATGCATTTACACCGATCAGGTTTGATAAGAGTTTGGAATATGCCATGCTTTACCACCAGATCTATATCAAAGATATTTTAAAAAGGCCTTTTGTGGCAGGTGCAGCGGTTTGGAACCTTTCTGATTTCAATTCAGAAACCCGGGAAGAAACCATGCCACATGTGAACAATAAAGGGTTAATGACCTTGGCCAGAAAGCCAAAAAATACCTATTATCTATACAAAGCTAATTTTCAGAGCAAACCATTTCTAAAAATCGGCGATGGTACTTGGAAATTTAGAGGCGGTCTTGCACTTGCGAACGAACCTACAGCTACCCAGCTTTTACAGGTAATCAGTAATACCGACAGCGTTGAACTTTGGGCCAATGGCAAAAGTTTGGGCAAAAAGAATGTGGTAGAAAGATTGACCAATTGGGAAGTGCCTTTTAAAAATGGCAAGAACCAGATCAAAGCGGTTTCGTTTGTTGGGGGTACTAAAATTGAAGATCAAAGTACGATCGATTTCAACTTACAACCCGCTGCTATGGCCAATTTTAAAGCCATCAATATTCTTATGGGTAGCCAAAGACAATTTATAGACGAGCAGAAACAAGAAATCTGGTTCCCTAGTCAAGCTTACCAAACAGGCTCTTGGGGGCATAAAGGAGGCGAGGCCTTTAAAATCAAAAACAGTGGCCGCCAAAGTTATGGCACCGATAAAAACATTAGAGGGACTGTTAATGATCCTGTTTACCAAACCCAATTGGTGGGCTTAGACAGTTATCAACTGGATGTACCTAAAGGCAAATATGAAGTAACCTTACACTTTGCCGAATTGATGGGCAATGGCATCCAATCTGTTTTACCCTACAATCTTGACAGCTTGATTGCTGTAAGTAAGGAAGTACCTGAACAAAGGATATTTGATGTTTACCTAAATGATAAACTGGTGGTGAAGAAGATCAATATTGCAGCCACTTATGGGATTGCCAATAGTGTACAGAAGCGGTTTGAATGTGTGGTTACAGACGAGAAAGGTATTCGGATTTTATTTAAGAATAGTCAAGGTAAAGCTGTTTTGAATGCCTTACAGGTTAAAAAAATTAATTAAAAATAGATTTTAAGTAAAGCTGATCAAAATTCATGTTATCTTTTGGCTAACTAAAACTAAACCATAAAGAATGAAAGCGCTACCTAAACGGATTTTATCCATAGATGTACTTAGGGCCATTACCATGTTGCTCATGATTTTTGTGAACGATGTAGCTGGTGTAGCCCAAATTCCGAAATGGATTGAACATACCCCAGCAGATGTGGATGGTATGGGTTTCTCCGATCTCATTTTTCCAGCTTTTCTTTTCATTGTAGGCTTATCTTTACCCTTCGCTATTCAAGCTAGACTAAAAAAAGGAGATTCTAACAAGGCATTGATCAGTTATATTCTGTTAAGGGCATTGGCCTTAATTGTAATGGGTTTTTTCCATGTCAACTTAGAAAGTTACAACAGTGAGTTGGCCTTGCTCAGCTATCCAGTATATGTGATTTTGTTGACAGCAGGTTTCTTCCTGATCTGGTTGGATTATCCAGAAAAGATCGGCAAAACTATAAAATCCGCTCTGATGGCTTTAGGCATCCTTACGGTAGCTGCAATGGCTTATTTATATAAAGGCGGTACTGCTGCTGCCCCCAAAGGCATGGAACCACAATGGTGGGGCATTTTAGGAATTATTGGTTGGGCTTATCTGTTTTCGGCCTTGGTCTATTTCTTCACAAAAGGTAAATTAACAACATTGATAACTGCTTTTATCGCATTTGCATTGATCAATATCGCTAACCATACACAACTAGTCCACGTAGACCTGTGGATGGTAGGGGATGCTTCGTCCATTACGTTGATGCTGGGTGGAGCAGTAATTTCTACCCTGTATTCGGTTTTGGTAGCTAAACAGAAAGACAAAAGCTTATGGTTGATCCTTATCTTATCTGGAGCTTTGGCTATTGTTTTTGGCTTGTTGATCAGACCTTATGCAGGTGGAATTTCCAAGATATATTCAACCCCAGCTTGGGTATGGATCTGTATGGGCATTAGCATTTTAATGTTTGAATTGCTCATTTATCTTGTTGATGTAAAGGATAAGAAGAATTGGTTTGAACTGATCAAACCTGCAGGTACCAGTACCTTAACCTGTTATTTAGTGCCTTATGTGTTGTATGCTGTATTTAATTTGATAGATTTCAATTACCCCCACTATTTCAATTATGGCATTGGTGGAATCATCAGGTCGCTGTTCATTGCCTTTTTAGTGATCAGGCTGGTGGCCTTTATGGAAAAGAAAAGTATCCGTTTAAAAATCTAAGCCCTATGATCAGATCAAATAGTAACATCAAGCAGTTTTTTCTTTTGTTAACGGCAGTAAGCCTACTGTCGGCAGTTAACATACCTGCCAAAAAACCAGTGGTAATTGGTTATGTAACTGGTTACAATGGTTTAACCAATACAGATTACATTGCTGCAGAAAAACTGACCCATATCAATTATGCTTTTGTAAATGTAAAAGACAACAAGGCCCATCTAGAGAACTTAAAGACCGATACCGTAAATTTTGCCCGTTTAAATGCCTTAAAGCTTAAAAATCCAAACCTGCAGTCTTAATATCGATTGGAGGATGGGCTTGGAGCGAGAACTTCTCTAATGCGGTGCTCACCGATTCTTTAAGGAAAGGTTTTGCGGCAAGCGCTGTGCAGATGATCCGTCAGTATAAATTAGATGGTGTAGATATCGATTGGGAGTATCCGGGCATGCCAGGCGAAGAGGGTAATGTCTATCGCCCAGAAGACAAACAGAATTTTACCTTGATGTTCGAAGCCCTTAGAAAAGAACTCGACGTGTTGGAAAAGGAAACAGGCAAAAAGAAATTACTCACAACAGCAACAGGTGGTTTTGTTTCCTTTTTGGATAAAACCGAAATGGGCAAGGCCGCTAAATATTTAGATTACATCAACCTGATGACCTACGACTATTATCCCTCAAAACAGGCTGCACACCATACCAACTTATACGATTCAAAAAGTTATCCTTCAAGTAATTCTGCAGACAGGGCAGTGCTTGCTTACATCAATGCTGGTGTACCGGCCTCAAAAATTGTAATGGGTATCGCCTTTTATGGCAGAAACTCAAAGCTAAGTCCAGATGCACAGAAAGGCTTGGGCGATACGGTACTTGTGGCCAACAGTTATGGAAAGGGTTATACTTTTACCAAAGATAGCTTGGTCAACAAGAAAGGTTTTATCGAGTATCAGGATCAGGATGCAAAAGCACCTTATCTGTTCAATGCAGCCACCAAACAATTCATTTCTTACGACAACGAATGGTCTGTAGCCCATAAATGTGAATATGTGTTGAAACATCAATTGGGTGGGGTAATGTTTTGGGAGTACAGTTCGGACAATAAAGGTTATCTGTTGAACCAGATCACCAAGAGTTTTAAATAATCAACGGAATAATGACAAAGAAGATCAGCGCTATTTTACTGCTTTTATTAGGTTTTAACCAGCTTTTACAGGCACAGACCAGTAAACGTTTAAACAACAACTGGGAGTTTGTTAAACAAGACTTAGGTGGTGTTTGGGAAGCATTGCGACCAGTTAAGGCAGGAAATCCTGAAGAACTTCCGTTTTGGCAAAAAGTAAACCTGCCACATTGTTTCAATGCCACCGATGCCGTTCGATCCAGATGTAAACTATTACCAAGGTCCGGGTTGGTACAGAACTTACATCGACATCGAAAATCCTTATGCAAAGGGGAGGACTTTATTACATTTTGAAGGTGCTGGCCAAAAAACACAGGTTTACATCTACAACGTTAAAGTTGCTGAACATGTTGGTGGTTATGACGAATGGACGGCAGACATTACTGACGCCGTTGCTGCATTTAAGAAGACAGCTGTTTTTAACAGTCAATACAAAGGGAAGATCCTGTGGTGATCAGGTGCGACAACTCTAGAGACTTAGAAATGATTCCTTCTAGCCTGTCAGATTTTAATGTATACGGAGGAATCTACCGTTACCTAAACTTGATATATGCGCCACAACTTTCTGTAGATAAATTGTTTGCAAAAGCTACTGTTGATGCCAAAGGCAGTTTAGGTAAATTGAGCATCAGTGCGAGGTTATTGAATCCTGATGCGGTAAAAAATGCTACGGTACAGATCAAGGTTGCCGATCCATCTGGTAAAAGCATCGCTGATTTTAGCAAAGAAATTGTAAGTTTCAAAGGCGATTCATTGTTGATGGAAACGACATTGAAGTCGCCAAAATTATGGTCAACAGAACTACCGCAACAATATCAAGTGGCGTTGAGCATTACGGCCAATGGCACTACATCAACCCTTAGCCAAAAAGTGGGTTTCAGGAATTTCGAATTTGTAAAAAAGGGACCGTTTATGCTCAATGGCAAACGTTTGTTGTTACGTGGTACACATCGACACGAAGACCATGCGGGTGTAGCTGCGGCCATGACCGAGGAAATGATCATCACCGAGATGAAGATGATGAAGGAAATGGGTGTCAATTTTATCCGTTTGGGTCATTATCAACAATCGAGATCGTACTTGACCTATGCGACAGTTTAGGGATTTTGGTGTGGGAAGAAATTCCATGGTGCAGAGGTGGTTTAGGTGGTCCGATTTATCAGCAACAAGCCAAAAGGATGTTGACCAATATGATCGAGCAGCATTACAACCATCCATCCATTATTATTTGGGGTTTGGGTAACGAGAACGATTGGCCAGGAGATTTTACGGAATTTGACCAGCAAAAGATCAGGACCTTTATGAAAGAACTGAACGACCTTTCGCATCAGTTAGATCCATCAAGAAGTACAGCCATCAGGCGATGTGATTTCTGTAGGGATATCGTAGATGTGTACTCGCCCTCTATTTGGGCGGGCTGGTACCGTGGTGATTATACAGAATATAAAGACGTATCATTGGCCGAATTTAATAAATCAGACCGTTTCTTGCATGTAGAATGGGGTGGCGACAGTCACGCCCGACGACATTCGGAAAACCCTGACAATGCCTTGAGCAAGATCAAAAAAGGTGGTGGTGCCGATGAAAGGGCCGGAGACGCTTCGCTATATGGCGGTGCCGCAAGGGTAAGTAAAGATGGCGATTGGAGCGAGAGCTATATTGCAAATCTGATCGACTGGCATTTAAAAGAACAAGAAACCATGCCTTGGTTAAGTGGAACCGCATATTGGCCATTTAAGGATTTTTCTACCCCCATCAGACCAGAAAATCCAGTTCCTTATGTGAACCAAAAAGGGGTAGTAGAAAGAGATTTTACGAAAAAAGAGGCTTTCTATATCTTCCAGTCCTACTGGACAACCACACCAATGGTGCATTTGTATGGTCATTCGTGGCCAGTGCGTTGGGGAGAAGAAGGGGAAGAAAAAATGGTGAAAGTCTATTCTAACTGCGATGAGGCAGAACTGTTTGTAAATGGAAAGAGTTATGGCATCAGAAAAAGAGATAGCCAAAATTTCCCTGCTGCGGGCCTGCGTTGGCAAGTACCCATGCAAAAAGGTAAATACACGTTTAAGGTAGTAGCCAAAAAAGGAAAAGTAACCGTTACCGATGAAATTACGCAAGAATACCAGACCGAAAAATGGGACAAAGCAACTCAAATGACTTTAACCAAGTTGGAAGAAAAAGACGGGATTGCCACCTTAGAGGTAAAGCTATTTGATGCCAACAATGTGTTGTGTTTGGACGCCATCAATCTGGTATCGTTCAGTTTGGTAGGCGATGGCGAACTGATCAGGGACCAGGGAACTTCGACTGGGTCGGCCAAAGTGCAGCTGTACAATGGTAGGGCGATCATCAAGATGAAAACCAATGGTGCAAAAAGTGTAGTGTCGGTGCAGTCTAAAGGTATTCCAACTGTGTTTTTAAATCAATAAACCATGAAAAATATCAAACTGACTTTCTTATTTGTACTGTTGTCATGTGTTTGTTTTGCACAAGGAAATATCAAACAACAGGCCAATGCCGTACTTAAACAACAGGTTTTAACAGAAGCGGCTTGGGCCATGAAACAGAGCCCTGTTACGGTAACTGCCGAAAGCTCGCCTAGAAGTGCGGGTGGTAAACACGATTTTTTCTCGGAAGCTGATTATTTTTGGCCAAATCCTGCCAATCCAGATGGTCCTTACATCAACAGAGATGGCGAAACCAATCCAAATAATTTTGTAGCCCACCGCAAGGCCATGATCCGTTTTAGCCAGATCATTGGAGCATTGGCATCGGCCTATCAATTAACTGGCGATGAAAAATATGTAAAACAGTCCCTTGTCCACTTGAAAGCTTGGTTTGTAGATCCAGCAACCTTAATGAATCCGAACCTTTCTTTCGCGCAAGCGGTTAAAGGTTCTTCTACAGGCAGGAGCTGGGGCATTATAGATACCATTCATTTCATGGAAGTGGCCCAAGGGGTGTTGGTGATGCAAAAGGCAAAAAGCTTTGACCAGCAGTCCTTAAAATCGATCAAGCAATGGTTTGCCGATTATATCCTTTGGTTGGATACTAGTAAAAATGGAGTAGCAGAAAAACTATCGAAAAATAACCACAGTGCTTGTTGGGTAATGCAGGTGGCTTCTTTTGCCAAACTCTGTAATGACCAACCCATGCTAGATTCGTTGCGCTTGAGGTATAAAAATGTACTCTTGCCCTTACAAATGGCTATCGATGGTAGTTTTCCATTAGAATTGGCACGTACTAAAGCTTATGGTTATTCTATCTTTAACTTAGATGCCATGACCATGATCTGCCAGATCTTATCTACCCCAAAAGACAACCTTTGGAAATTTGAAACGGCAGATGGAAAATCGATCTATAAAGGGATTACCTATCTATATCCTTTTGTAGCAGATAAGAACAAATGGACTTTAAAACCAGATGTAATGTATTGGGAAAACTGGCCAGTGGCCCAGCCTTTCCTTTTGTTTGGTGCCAATACCTATCAGAACCAAAGCTGGTTCAACACTTGGAAAAGTCTGGATTTGAAGCCTACGGTTGAAGAAGTAATCAGAAATGTACCGATCAGACATCCATTGATCTGGTTATAAAAACGAAAAGAATAAGTAAAGGAAATAATTAAAAAATAAATTGTTATGAAGTTGAAAATTAGTTTAATAGCATTGTTTGCTTTGTCTTATGGTTTAAGTCATGCGCAACAGGTTAATGTGCCGAAATCTTTTGCCGCTGCAGCCAAGCAAACTGATGTGTTGATCAAAAATGTAGATTCGGCAAGGGTAGTAAAACCTACTTTTGTATCGCCAAGAACGGTAGAAAATGGACAATTTAAAATGGTAATCTCTAGAGATTGGACCAGTGGTTTTTTTCCGGCAGAGCTATGGTATTTCTACGAATACACCAAAGACAAAAAGTGGCTTAACCTGGCCAAGAAATATACAGAAGATATCAAAAAAGAACAGTTCAATAAAGGTACACATGATCTGGGCTTTATGATCTATTGTCCCTTTGGCAATGGTTATAAATTGACCAAAGACACCGCTTATCGCTCGGTCGATCATCCAGGCGGCCAAATCTTTGTCAACAAGGTTCAATGCCAAAGCTGGGGTAATCAAATCATCGGATCATAATGGCGATAAATGGAAATATCCCGTGATCATTGATAATATGATGAACTTGGAGCTTTTGTTCGAAGCAACCAAATTTACCAAGGATTCTACTTTTTACAAGATTGCGGTTACGCATGCCAATACCACCATAAAAAACCACTTCAGACCCGATTTTAGTTCATGGCATGTGATCGACTACGATACCTTAAGCGGGAATGTTCGCCAGAAGTTAACGGCACAAGGCTATTCAAACGAATCAGCATGGGCAAGGGGACAGGCTTGGGGCCTGTATGGTTACACTTTATGTTACCGTTATACCAAAAATCCTGCTTATTTGGCTCAGGCTGATGGTATTGCCAATTTTATTTTAAGTAGCAAAATTACCCCTGCCGATGGTATTCCATATTGGGATTACAATGACCCACAGATTCCAAATGTATCAAGAGATGCTTCTGCTGCAGCAATTACGGCTTCTGCCTTATACGAATTGGCTAAATACAGCAAAAAGAATACCCAGAAATACAAAGCAGCGGCCGATAAGATCTTGGCTTCCCTAAGTACAAAATATACCAGCAAACCAGGGGCGAACTATGGTTTTATCCTCGAGCACAGCACGGGCCATCGTCCAGCTAAATCGGAGATAGATGTGCCGATCAATTATGCAGATTATTATTACCTAGAAGCTTTGTTGAGATACAAAAACTATAAAAAGTAAATGTTAGATCCCTGATAGTATACCGCAGTTAGGGGATATGATATTCCTCTATGATTTGATGGATGATTATATGCCATATTAAATTTGGTAAGGCATTTATGGTGTAACGCTTCTTAATTTATTTAATATTCATTCTATTTATAATCAGATGTATATGAATTTTATATAATTCATTACTATAGATGAAGTATTTCACTGCTGGTCTTTAAATAATTTGTATCCATACCAAATCTCTTTGCATTGATATCCCTAAATTTTAACCTTAGATGAACAAAACCCTCAAGCTTTTGGCCTTTACCCTGATTGGGTTTAGTCCAAATCTTTATGCACAGCAAAAATCGATCAACCAACGTGTAGATTCACTCATGAAATTGATGACCTTAAAAGAAAAGATAGGTCAGCTGAACCAATATTCAGGAAGAGAAGTTACCGGACCGGCAAACGATAGAAAAACCTACCTGCTCAACGATATCAAAACTGGGATGGTGGGGTCGATGCTCAATGTTAAAGGGGTAAAAGATACCCGAGAGATTCAGGCGGTTGCCCTTCAATCTCGGTTAAAGATTCCCTTGTTGTTCAGTTTGGATGTAATCCATGGTTACAAAACCGTATTTCCTATTCCATTGGCCGAATCGGCATCATGGGATATGGCCGCCATTAGAGAGACTGCCCATGTAGCGGCGGTAGAAGCGGCAGCATCTGGTATCCATTGGACATTTGCACCCATGGTAGATATTGCCCGTGATCCACGTTGGGGCCGTGTAATGGAAGGCGCTGGTGAAGATACCTATCTGGGTTCTGCCATTGCAAGGGCACGTGTTTTAGGCTTTCAGGGCGACAAACTCGGTGGAGTTGATGCCATTATGGCCTGCGCCAAACATTTTGCTGCTTATGGCGCCGCAATAGCCGGTAGAGATTATAATCCGGTAGACATGAGCGAGCAGCAACTGCACGAAATCTATCTGCCACCATTCAAGGCCGCCGCCGATGCCAACGTAGCCACTTTTATGAACTCATTCAATACCCTGAATGGAGTTCCTGCAACCGGAAATGCCTATCTACAAAGAGATATTTTAAAAGGAGCATGGGCCTATAAAGGCTTTGTGGTAAGCGATTGGGGGTCGATCAGGGAGATGGTACCTTGGGGATTTGCAAAAGACAATAACCAAGCTGCTGAGAAAGCGATCATCGCAGGTAGCGATATGGACATGGAGAGCGAAGCCTATAAAAAAGAACTCGAAAATCTGGTTAAAAGCGGTAAGGTGAATGTTAAACTGATTGATGATGCCGTAAAAAGGATCTTGTACAAAAAGTTTGAATTAGGGCTGTTTGATGATCCTTACAAGTTTTCAGACGAGCAACGGGAAGCCAAGGTAATGAACGACCCTAGATACAAGGAGGTTGCCTTAGCAGCAGCCGAAAAATCTATCGTACTGCTTAAAAACACAAACAATACCCTGCCTTTACAGAAGGGTGTCAAAAGCATCGCATTGATCGGACCAATGGTCAACGCCAAAAGAATCAAGCGGGCAGTTGGGTAGTTTATGCAGATACAGCCAACATTGTGAGTGTATACGAAGGCCTGCAGCACAAGTTTGGCGACCAGACTAAATTTACCTACGCCCAAGGGACTACGGTAAGCGATAGTAGTACTGCCGGATTTAGTGCGGCCATTGCCAATGCCAAAAAAGCAGATGCTGTAGTGATGGTATTGGGCGAAACTTGGGACATGAGCGGTGAATCCAAATCGCGTACAGACATCAGTTTGCCGGGTAAACAGGAAGAGCTGTTCAATGCCATTAAAGCTACAGGGAAGCCGGTGATTGTAGTGGTCATGGCAGGTAGGCCATTGGTGTTCAACAGCATTGCAGACAAGGCCGATGCCATTGTATATGCTTGGTTTTTGGGCGACCAAGGTGGAAATGCCATTGCCAATGTTTTAAGCGGCGATTACAATCCATCGGGTAAACTCCCAATGAGTTTTCCGAGGAATGTAGGTCAGATCCCGATTTTTTATAATTATTACAATACAGGGCGTCCGGTTACCAAACCTACCGACATCAGGTACAGGTCGGCCTATATCGATTCGCCCAACGATCCACGTTTTGCATTTGGTTACGGCTTAAGTTATACCACATTTGCCTACAGCAACCTGAAATTAGATCAAACAGCCATCAATAAAGGAGAAAAAGTGAAGGTAAGTTTTACTTTAACTAATACGGGTAAGGTAGCTGGAGAAGAGGTGGCCCAATTGTACATCCACGATAAATTTGCTTCGGTGGTTAGGCCAGTTAAAGAGTTGAAAGACTTTGCAAAAGTGAAGTTGAACCCAGGAGAAAGTAAGATAATTACCTTTGAACTCACCCCTGCTAAATTAGCTTTTTATCAAGAAAAACTAGGTTGGACAACAGAAGCCGGAGATTTTAAAATCATGGTTGGAGGTTCATCAGATGCCATTAAATTGGAAGGAAATTTGGAGTTGAGAAACTAGGGGATAATGTAAAAGGGAAGGTGGGTTTTCAACTTTGAACTTTTTACTTTCAACTCAAAACTAACAACCAATTACGCTAACGTTTCCGTAACTATTTTTGGACGTATTGGATGGTAGAAATCTTTTAATCCTTAATATTGGTTATCCATTATAAACAAAATGAGCACGAACAACCATAAATTACTACAAACATGGCGCTGGTATGGTCCGACAGACCCAGTAAGCTTACAAGATGTTAAACAAGCAGGTGCAACTGGAATTGTTTCTGCATTACACCACATTCCACATGGCGAAGTATGGCCTTTGGAAGACATTAAAGAAAGAAAAGCGATCATCGAAGCTGCTGGGCTAGAGTGGTCGGTAGTAGAAAGCGTACCCGTTCACGAAGCGATCAAGACGCGTAGGCCAGATGCTGGAAGATACATAGAAAACTATAAGACCTCGTTGAAAAACCTGTCGGCTTGTGGCTTAAAGACCATTTGCTATAATTTTATGCCCGTGTTAGATTGGACGCGCACCCAATTAGACCTGACCATGACTGATGGTTCTAAAGCCTTATACTTCAACTGGACTGATCTGGCAGTTTTTGATTTATACATCTTCAAAAGAGCAGGTGCCGAAGCAGATTATTCGGAAAAGATATTGGCCAAGGCCAAAGCCAGATACGAATCGATGACGGAAGCCGAGTTGGACGAACTACGCATCAACGTATTGATGGGCATCCCGAACGAAAAAGAGATTGAAATAGAAGCTTTGAGGGCAAGTATCGATGAATATCAAAACATAGGTAGGGAAGGACTGAAAGCGAATTTGACCTGGTTTTTAAATGAAATAGCCGAAACCTGTACCAAAGAGGGATCAAGATGACTATCCACCCTGATGACCCACCATATTCAATTTTAGGACTACCACGCATAGCCAGCAATAAAGAAGATTTCTTATATATCTTAAATAGTGTTGACCAGCCTTTTAATGGTATCTGTTATTGTACAGGCTCTTTAGGTGCGGGTATGGACAACAATTTGGTAGAGATTTTTGAAGCGGTAAAAGAAAGGGTTTATTTCTTGCACCTGCGCAATGTAACCAAAGACGAAGAAGGCAATTTCTATGAAGCAGACCACTTAGGTGGCGACGTAAACATGTACGAGGTAATGAAAGTGGTAACGGCCGAGAATGCAAAAAGAGCAACACCAATTCCTTTTAGACCAGACCATGGACACCAGATGTTGGATGATCTGAACAAGGTAACCAACCCAGGTTATTCGGCCATTGGTCGTTTGCGTGGCTTGGCCGAGTTAAGAGGTCTGGAAGTTGGTGTAACAGGTAATTATTAATGATTGATGCTCCACAAAAAAGCCTTAGCAATTTACTAAGGCTTTTTTATGTTCTTGGAAATTACCAGGTCAATTGAATTGTTTGGCCAATTGTTGTTGCAGTTCTATACCTCTTAAATTTCTGGCAATGATCTTTCCGTTGCCATCCAACAAAAAGTTCATCGGGATCGCTGTGATGCCATATAGCTCCTTAAGTTCACTTTTTGTGGCTTTAAGGTCGCTGAGCTGTTGCCAAGGTAAACCATCTTGTTTCACGGCACTTAGCCAATTTTCTTTGCTGCTGTCCATAGAGATGCTCACAATGTCAAAACCTTTACCCTTAAATTCTTTATAAGCTTTGACTAGGTTGGGGTTTTCTGCCCTGCAAGGTCCGCACCAACTGGCCCAAAAATCTACCAAGGTAACTTTTCCCTTAAAGGCATTTAAAGACACTACTTTACCTGTCGCATCAGGTATTTCGAAATAGGGTGCCTGCCTGCCTAAACCTGTTCTGTTGCTGGCCAATAATCTTTTATGTATCGATCTGCCATAGGGCGAATTTTTTACCTCGTCTGTTAAGGCAGCATAGCCTGTTTGTAGGTTAAATTCATCAGGGCTGTAAAGATATTCATTGATAATATAGGCAGATACGATAGAATTAGGGTATTGTTTGGCATGTGCAAGTGTAATCAGGTTCATTTTTTTCTGATTAATTTGACTTTCCTTTGTTAGCGCGATGAGCAGTTTTTGGTCTTTTTTTCTTTCTGCACTATTTTTTTTTTCAAATAAACTGTTTATTTCTTTAGAAAGAAGGGCTGTTTTTTGTTTGTAGCTGGCAAATTCGTTTTGTCCAATGGTACCGCTGGCCTTAAGTTTGCTTATCGAATCTTTATGGCAGGTGATGTTCAGGTTTCCCTTGGCCAATACAAATAGCGCTTGAAACACCAAACCACTTTTTTTACCATTTTTGTCAAGTGACCTCAAACCCAGATAGCAAAATTCAGGATTGCTAATACTGCCAGAGAAGCTGAACTTCTCATTGGTCACTTTTGCAGAATCGATCTTAGCGAATTTATTAAGCGTATCACGATGTGCGATGTAGACCCAATCTGATTTTAGACCACGGATGGTTCCATTGATTGTATAATTAGGGTCTGGTGCTTTACTGGCCGTTTCTTTTTTTCCATCATTAAAGTAGAGGGAAACAACAGATAGACCTAGCAATGAAAGTGCTTTAAAAATGTAGGTTTTCATATTTGTTTAGTTTTTAGTTTTCGCGACAGTACTGGAATAATTTCCATCTACTATAAATTTAGGTATAAGATTTATTAAATCAAACTATTTAAGAAGAATGAGTGAAATTGATTGAATAACAGTATGTTAACTGTAACTTTTTAGTTGAAGTTTTTATTTTTTAGAAAATAACACTTAATTTAAATCTTGTTAAGTCAGTTGCAAGGCTTAATAGTCTAGTGTTTATCCGGATATGGAACCGGTATTTTAGTAAGTATGCAGCCCAAGTTGCCGAGGCGTGATACGGCAATCCTACATAAATTAATTACTAAATCATGAAAAAATTCAATCAGTTAAGTAAGGCCGAAATGAGAAAAGTGAATGGTGGAGTCCCGCCTGTATGTAATGTGGATAATACTTGTATCGTTTTTATCCAGCATGTTGGGTATCTATTTGCTTATTGTTCTTCTGATATCATGGGCAGTTGCACATGTTCAAGAGAATATAATGGAGCTACCATCTATGGCGATGTTGGTGGTTGTATGTCTGTTTCTTAATATTTATGAAAAGCTACCTTATGCAAGGCAGTTTTTCTTTTCAAATCAAAAAATATCTAATTAAGGTAGTTGCAGCGCTTAATGAATCTGGTACTTATACTGCTATGGATTGGATGTTGTTGGTCAATTTGCAGCCCAAGTTGCCGAGGCATGATACGGCAACCTTATATAAATTAATTACTATACCATGAAAAAATTTAATCAACTGAGTAAAGCCGAAATGAAAAAAGTAAATGGGGGTAAAGTGCCACCTGTATGTAATGTGGATAATACCTGTACTGTTTTTATAGGTTGGCTACCTGGGGAGCCAAATGTGGGAACATTGTTTGCCAATTGTTCTACAAATGAAATGGGAAATTGTATCTGTTCTAGAGAATATGGAGGGCAGATCTATTATGGAGATGTTTGGATGTGCCAAAGTGTTTCTTAAGGATATTTAAAGCTGCCCTAGGGCAGCTTTTTTGTTGATTGAGATTTGTAACCTTGTTGTGGTTGGTCAATATTACAAGCTCGCCTATCACTATCAATGGGATTTGCAATCCCAATTAAAGCGATTTAAATGTATAGATTACCCTTAAGGCCAGGTCATTTTCCTTTAAAATATCCATGTTGAAATGATACCAACCATCTTGCGGTCCTCCTTGCCCTTGGTTGAGGTGAACCACCAATGCGTCATTTTTCCAGTAATAACCATCGATTACGACTGAATGCCCAAAGTTTTTAAGATTAGAAAAATGGAGGAAAACGGGTCTTTTTGAATCCAGTTCGCTACAGATTATCTTTTCCAACTTGCCAGTAGTATAAGGAAGAAAACCTTTCCACGAAATGTAACGTTCTACCTTTACTTTATAATGTTGTTCTAGTAAAGAGGCTGGCGCAAGTTTGTGCATGTAATTGTCAGTTCCAAAATCCTTTTGTATGGCCAAAGCTGCATAATAATTGTATCTGGCAGTTTGCTCGATTGTCAGTTTGCTGGTGCTGCTATCTATCTTTAAAACAAGCTGGTTAAAGTCAATGCTGTTACTATCGATGTACTGATTGATCCGATAGCCTTTTCTAGAAATGTAGGCTACTTTTCCAAAAGGTTTCAATTGATGGTAATACATAATTTGGGCCAATGCGGTGCTCCAACAACCTAGCCTTAAATGGTCGGGGGTGTAACTTTCGAAGCCACCCATCTGTTGCCATTTGGTTTTAGTGAGTGGATCATCTGCTTTTAATTTTTTGTTCTTGACAAAGGGGAAGGAGGTAGCTATAAACAAATATGCGCTACCGATCAACAAGGTACTGATCAATAAAATTTTAAATCCTGTTTTCATTGTGTTTTTTTGGTAAAACAATGAAATTGCAGTGGTCGAGCCTTCTCAAAACACGTTTTGAGCGTAAAAATATTAATGGATAGCCGGAGTTTGGCTTGATGAAAAGGCCTTGATATATCCTTTGGGCGAATAACCTGTAGTAGACCTAAAGATCCGATAAAAACTGGCTTCAGAATTAAAACCAGCCTCTAAAGCAATGCCCAATAAAGACAAGTGGGCCAGTTGAGGGTCTAGGAGTTTCAGTTTTACGGTCTCAACCCGATAAGCATTTACCAAGGTGCGGAAACTTTTTGAAAGATTTTTGTTGATGGCTGTAGAAACCAATGCAGGGCTTAGTTGAAGCCAGGAGGCAAACTTTTGTAAGGTTAGTTCGCTATCCAGAAAAATGTGGTTTTCTTCAAGTGCTTTTATAATTGCTAGCGTTGCAGTACTCAGTTCGTCATCTGTATACTTGGCTGTTAAGATGGTCAACTCAAATTTTTGTGGTTCTTGGGTTGGGAGAGGTTTGGCGGTTAGGCCCCGCATACCAATATAATAGATCACAACGGCTAAATAGATGTAAAAAAACTGCCACCTGAAAAACTGATTGGGCGTAGATGAAGAATTATCCAACGAGATGTTGATGAAAAGGATCAATCCTAAAATTCCGGTCAACAACAAAAAACGTTTGAGCCAATCTAAGGTGGCATAACTGCTATCTGAAACAGTTTGGTGCAACCACTTTTGATAACGATTGACACTCCTTAAACATAGATAGCCATAGATAAAGGCCGAAACTACTGATAAGATATCCTCGAAATTTTTGATAGCATTGTAATATAGCTGATCGGCAATAGCATCTTTTAATCCTATAGTGCCCACAGGCAGTAAAATGAAATACATCAATAATGAATGGACCAAGAAAAAGAATGGGGGGATAAAGTGCAACCATTGATTGCCCTTTAATTTAAAACCAGGTTGGGTAAGTGAGGCGACGTAGAAATAAAGCAAAGGTTGGATCAACAAATCTATGCCCAAAGGAAAATAGCGAAAGGTAAGGGTATCCCATAAGCCTAAGGTATGCAGCTCTATTTTAAAACTGAGTAGGCAGAATACCAGCAAAACAGCAATCAACAGCTTCTGGCTAATGTCTACAGGTTTTTTTCTGGCCAATAATACAGCACAGACCAGTCCCTGTAAAATACCGAACAATACAATAAGGTCAAACCAATTAAAAGCCATTGCTGTATTTGTTTTTGATAAAGATAGCTCTTAACTGCACAATTATAAAATACGTTTTTCTTACAATAGATTAGATGGCCGATGCCTTTGTTTTGTGCTTTTCGGCCCTGATCACCCTGTACATCTGTAGCGCAAGAGAAAGGATCATGAACGATAGACCTACATAAAAGGCTGTAGAAAGGCTTCTGTTTTCCTTATAGATAATAATGGCCAAAATGATGCTATATAAAGGCTCAAGGTTGAAACTTAGGTTCACGGTAAAAGAAAGATCTTCCGTAAAGCCTGTGTCAATAACAAATACATCAGTACGGTGCACACCAAAGAGAGTACAATGAGCCAACCCAGGTCTGCGGCACTTGGCAGGTATTGCTCAACAGAAGAGAAGAACAAGTAGATTGGTAAAATAAAGGTTAGCCCTAAACAACCACCCAACATTTCATAAAGCGTAATGGTTTGGCTGTCGAATTTTTTGGTGAGCCTTTCATTGTAGATGGTAAATAAAGCCACTAAAATGGCCGAAACAACACCAAGGATAATGCCCGTGCGATAAGTAGCATCCAACCCAAAGATCAGGCTAATGCCAACCAAGGTTAAACTGCTCAATACCAGTTCTTGGATAGAGAACTTTGTGCGATTGATCATCGGGGCTAAGATAGCTGTAAAGAAGCTACACAACGAAAAACAGACCACACCTACAGAGATGTTCGAATATTTGATGCTGCCATAAAAGAAAATCCAGTGTACCCCCAATAAGGTACCCGCTAAGGCAATGTTCAACTTGTGTTTGAATGGAATTTTGGTCAATTTTCCGCTTAGGACTAAGATGGTCAATAAGATCAATCCAGAGAAGAGCAGCCGATACCAGGTAAGCAGACTTTCGTTTAAGGTGATCAAGCGCCCAAATACACCTGTAAAACCAGCCAGTAAGATGGCGATATGGAGTTTGATAAATGCGTTCTTCATGATGGAAATTGAAATGTAAAGTTATCATTTTGTGCAGTCTAAATCCCTTAGGGCACAATGAAAATGATCGTTTTTATGTAAGGTAATAGCTGTTTAGGTCAAAAACGGTTTCTTCGAGGTAGGTTCGAATGGTCTTCGAGCAGATCAAGGATAGTTATCGACCTGTAAAATGTTTGATTTTTGTAAGTTATTGTTTCTTTTTCGCTAGCCTGAGCTCCTGCGCAAACCTAATTTTGTATACACAATAAAAATGATGGAGATGAAAATGCAAAAACATAAACTTGGAAATAGCGGATTGGAAGTTTCTGCCTTAGGTTTGGGCTGTATGGGGATGAGCTGGGGCCTTGGTGCTGCTGCCGATCCTAAAGAAATGATTTCACTGATCCGAAGCGCAGTAGAAAAGGGTGTCGATTTTTTTGATACCGCAGAAGTATATGGTCCTTTTGTAAACGAAGAACTGGTAGGAGAAGCGCTTTTGCCATTTCGTGGTGAGGTGACGATTGCCACCAAATTTGGCTTCAAGGCCAATGCTGATGGGAGTGGTCAATGGCACGAATTGGACAGTAGGCCAGCACATATCAAAGAAGTAGCCGAAGCTTCGCTGAAAAGACTGAAAGTAGAAGCGATCGATCTGTTCTATCAACACCGTGTGGATCCAAATGTGCCGATCGAAGATGTGGCTGGAGCCGTTGCCGAACTGATCAAAGAAGGCAAGGTTAAACATTTCGGTCTTTCGGAGGCTGGTGCACAGACCATACGCAAAGCCCACGCCGTGCAGCCTGTTACTGCCTTACAAAGCGAATATTCGTTATGGTGGAGAGAACCTGAGGTAGAGATGATCCCAACTTTAGAAGAATTGGGTATCGGTTTTGTGCCGTTTAGTCCATTGGGAAAGGGATTCTTGACTGGTAAAATTGACGAAAACACCACTTTTGAAAGCAATGATTTCCGTAACATCGGTCCACGTTTCTCGGCTGAAGCTAGAAAAGCCAATCAAGTATTAATTGAGTTGTTAGCTAATATTGCCAAAAACAAGGAGGCAAGTCCTGCGCAAATTGCCTTGGCCTGGTTATTGGCCCAAAAACCTTGGATTGTACCTATACCGGGTACCACCAAACTACACCGCTTGGAAGAGAACATTTCGGCTGTGAATGTGGTGCTTACTGCAGATGACCTTCGTGAAATTAACGAAGCCGCTGCAAAGATTACCGTACAGGGCGACCGTTATCCAGCTCATTTTCAGAAATTGGTGGGTAGATAGTATAGCTAAATTTTTAAAGTATAAGAAGCCTTGGCTAAAAGCCAGGGCTTTTTTGTGATAATATTTTAATATGTTGGGCTGTTGGATGTATGAAAGAATTGCAATCTGCAATAGCACTAAAACAAAAAAGGCTTCTAACGTAAAGTTAAAAGCCTCTTTTTGTACACCCAATAGGATTCGAACCTATGACCTACGGTTTAGAAAACCGGTGCTCTATCCAGCTGAGCTATGGATGCAACTGTAATGGAAAAGATAAAATACCTTTTTCATTTCTTTTGCAAAGATATAATTTCAAAAGGATAATTTGATAAAATTTTAAAAAATATTGCTTTGTAGACCCATAGTGCTTGTTAATCAATTTGATAGCAGTATGTATTTCATACAAAACAAATGTTTTTTACAACTGTTAAGTTTAAGTTCGTTAACGTAGAGAAAGCGATTAGATTTATTCTAACCAACCTGAATAATCTCTATATTAGTAACTATAGATTAACAGATTATATTTTGAAGAAAAATATTTACCTAGTAGAAGATAATGAGGCCGTTAGAGAGATGGTGGTTTACCTTTTAGAAAGCGAAAACTTCAAAGTTTCTAGTTTTGAAAATGCCACAAGTTTTAAAGATCAAATAACAATAACGCTTCCTGACCTGGTTATTCTCGATGTCATGTTGCCGGATGGCAATGGCATTACAGTAGGTAATGAGCTGAAATCTACAGCATCAACCCAACACATTCCTGTATTGTTAATGTCGGCCAATGCCAATATGGTTAAAGATGGCAAAGAAAGCCTGGCAGACGATTTTATCAATAAACCTTTCGATATCAACGACCTGTTACAAAGGGTAGAGCACTTGCTTAAAATTTAAAGCATGTTTAAGATTTATCTATCGTTTTGTCGGTTTTTTCTTTCATGCCTTCGCCAGATTCATTGGGCGTTTGGCCAGCTTGTCCATATGTAGGTGAGGCACCTTTGCCATTTTGGTCGAATGTTGCTTTTCCCTTGGCATCGCCCATGGTTTTGTTGTTGTCGGTTTTTGTTTTTTTCTTATTTTCCATCATGATCGGGTTTGAATAGCTAAGATGTTGGTTAAATGGTTATCCTTCCACCAGTAACTGGTATGGTTGCGCCAGAGATGTAACTTGCCGCATCAGATGCCAAAAATACATATGCTGGAGCAACCTCTACAGGTTGTCCAGGTCTACCCATTGGGGTATCTTGTCCAAATTTTTCAGGATCGGGTAGGGTTGTTGGAATCAAAGGTGTCCATATTGGTCCCGGTGCTACTGCATTTACCCTGATCCCCTTGCCGGCAGTGAGTAGGATTTGGCTTAAATTGGCCGTAAAGTTCTGTATGGCTCCTTTTGTTGCCGCATAGGGCAATAATACAGGGGTAGGGTTATACGCATTTACCGAAGTGGTATTTATAATACTACTTCCTTTTTTCATATAAGGTTCTGCTGCTTTACATAAATAGAACATCGGATGGATATTGGTATCAAAAGTTTTCACCCATTCTTCAGTCGGAATTTCCATCAAGGTTTCTCTGGCCATCTGAAAAGCGGCATTGTTCACTAAAATATCTATCTGTCCAAAGGCTTTTACTGCTTTTTGTACGATCTTTTTGCAGTGGCTTTCTTTTCTGATATCCCCTTTGATCAAGATGGCTTTTTGTCCGGCCTTTTTAACATAGCTGGCCGAATCTTCGGCATCTTTGGTTTCAGTATCGCTGAGATAGCTGATCAGCACATCGGCACCCTCTCGGGCAAATGCAATGGCTATTGCTTTCCCAATACCCGAATCCCCACCCGTAATGATCGCTTTTTTGCCTTTCAGTTTGCCACTGCCTTGGTACGATTCTTCTCCATGGTCGGCCAAGGGTTTAAGGTCTTGTTCTTTTCCTGGTGGTGCTGTCTTCTTCTGTTTAGGAAATGGTGGTGCTGCATAAGTTTGGTCTGCCTGTTTTGGTTTTTCCTGTTTTTTGATCTTTCCCATAGCGATGATAGTATAGGAGCAAAACACGGGTTGATTTGAAAATGTTTGCAGCTTGCTAAAAAATTGCAGCACAAATAGTTTTAAAGTTGATGGATCAAACTTTTTAAATGGCAGATTGTTAATCAGGTATTGTCATTCTCCTTATCAGAAAACCATGAGTTTAACCACCTATAAAAAGAAAAGGTCGTTTGCCAAAACCGCAGAACCTGTTGGAGGTAAAAGCACAGCTGAAAAATTACATTTTGTGGTCCAAAAACATGCGGCATCTCATCTTCATTACGATTTCCGTCTAGAAATGGGTGGGGTATTGAAAAGCTGGGCAGTTCCGAAAGGACCATCAACCGATCCTGAAGTTAAACGACTGGCCATGATGGTAGAAGACCATCCTTATGATTATAAAGATTTTGAAGGAACCATACCCAAAGGCGAATATGGAGGAGGTACCGTAATGGTTTGGGATGAAGGGACGTATGAACCCATTGTAAAAATGGAAGGTAGGGCGACGCAAGAAAAAGAATTGCTTGCAGCATTAAAAGATGGCTCGCTTAAAGTGGTTTTGCATGGCAAAAAACTAAAGGGCGAATTTGCGTTGGTGAAAACCAAAGGAATGGCAGAGAATGCCTGGTTGCTCATCAAACATAAAGACCGTTATGCTGCGGATACAGATATCCTTAAAAAAGACAAGTCGGTTATATCTAAAAAAACGATTGCCCAAATAGAAAAAGTAGCAGCTGCAGCAGATCAAACTCAGCAAGAATTGACGCAAAAGCTAAAAAAGAAGATAAAAGATAAGCCAAAGACCAAAAGCAAAAAAGCGGAGCAGCAACAGACTGTTTTAAAAGGGCAGCATAAGATAGCTTTTTATGATAAGGTAAAGCCCATGTTGGCCACATTGGTTGATGAGCCCGTTGAGGGCGAAGAGTGGCTATATGAAATCAAATGGGATGGGTATAGAGCTGTCGCATTGATGAACAAGCATAAGGTTGCATTAAAATCTAGAAATGACCAATCTTTTAAGGAACAGTTTTTTCCGGTCTACAAAGCTTTGGAAGAGTGGGACATCAATGCCATTGTTGATGGAGAAATGGTGGTAGTAGATGATAAGGGCATTGCCAATTTTGGTGCATTACAGAACTGGAAAAGTGAAGCTGATGGGGAGTTGTTGTACTATGTTTTTGATCTGTTGTGGTATGATGGTTATGACTTAAGAAAGTTGCCCTTGGTTGAAAGAAAAGCCATTTTACAACAGTTGGTTCCTAAAAATACAATCATCAGGTTGAGCATGGATTTTAAGGTGTCTGGAAAAGAAATGTTAGCTGCTGTTCAAAAAATGGGATTAGAAGGAGTGATGGCCAAACGTAAAAACAGCGTGTACGAAAGTGGATTAAGAACGGGTAATTGGTTAAAGATTAAATCCAATCAACGACAAGAGATGGTAATTGGAGGTTATACAAAAAATGAAGATACCAGCAAGCCCTTTAGTTCTTTGTTGGTTGGAGTGTTTGACAAGGGAAAGTTGATATACAAGGGTAAGGTTGGGACAGGCTTTAGCATTAAAAAACAACAAGAACTGTTGACACTTTTTAAGCCATTGGTTATCGATCAAGATCCGTTTGCTACAAGCCCGGTTATTGATAAACCCAACCGTTTTAGACCAAAACCTTTACATGCAACGGTAGTATGGTTAAAGCCAGAACTGATCTGCGAGGTAAGCTTTACAGAAATGACCAACGATGGGGTAATGCGACATCCTTCGTTTGAAGGAATGCGCGAAGATAAAAAAGCCAAGGAGGTAGTGATGGAAAAGAAAATCAGTACAAAAGAAGTTGAAAGGAACGCAAAGAAAGACCATTCGGCATCAACTAAAAACAGCAAGTTGTTGTTAGGCCCTACCGATGAAACGCAGGTCTTGAAAATTGATGGTGAAGAAGTGAAATTTACCAACCTGAGCAAAATCTATTGGCCGCTAGAGAAAATCACCAAAAGAGAACTGATCAATTATTATGATAAGGTGGCGCCCTATATATTACCCTACCTTAAAAATAGACCACAATCACTTCATAGACATCCTAATGGAATAAATGAACCTGGTTTTTATCAAAAAGATGTAACAGGCAAGGTGCCCAATTGGATTGATACTTACCTGTATCATACCGAAGAAAGTATGGAAGATAGGCATTTTCTGGTAGGCAACGATAAGGCTACGCTTTTATATATGGCAAGTTTAGGTTGCATTGAAATCAACCCTTGGAGCAGCACGGTGAAAAAACCAGACCATCCCACATGGTGTATCATCGATCTAGATCCTGCTAAAAATTCATTTGAGAAAGTGATAGAAACAGCACAGGTAACCAAACAGATCTTAGATGAGATGGGCGTGGTATCTTATTGCAAAACAAGTGGTTCTACAGGTCTGCATATCTATATCCCTTTAGGTGCCAAATACACGTATGAGCAATCGAAAGAGTTTGCAAGGATCATTGTAACCTTGGTAAACAGGGAGCTGCCAAAATATACCAGTATAGAGAGAACCGTAGCAGATAGAAAAGGAAAGATATACCTGGATTTTTTACAAAATAGAACTCAGGCCACTATTGCAGCCCCTTATTCGGTTAGGCCTAAACCAGGCGCAACCGTATCTATGCCCTTAGTGTGGGACGAGGTAAAAAAAGGACTGAAAATGAAAGATTTCACCATTTTTAATGCTTTAGAAAGAATTGAAGCCTTGGGCGATATCTTTAAACCCGTATTGGGCAAAGGAATCGATCTTAAAAAGGTAATCAAAGCCTATGCCGCTAAAACAGCTTTAACCTAAATTAAGTTTGTTGATTTAACAACAATGGCTCCAAATCAATTTACGGTCAAGCCCTCTTTTTGGGATCCACCTAAACTCTGCATCAATTGGTCGTAAAGGTTGTCGCTTGTTGCCTTTTGTGGTTTCATTTTTTTAACGATGGTGCGTTTGCCTTTCGCCTTTGCTTTGATGATTTTTAAAAGCGATGCACTGTAATCGTCTTTGAATGAAGAGATGTCAAATTCAGAACTGTACTGTTTGATCAGGGCCAAGCCTACATCCATTTCCTTTTTGGTAATGCTTGCCGTATCAGTTTTGATTTCGTTGATGTTGCGGATCTCTTGCTCAAACCTGATTTTGGTCACCACAAGTACATTGTCCATAGGGTGGTCACACATAGATTTTCCGTATTACGTAATACAAACCTTGCCACGCCGGCCTTTTTAGATTTGGTCAAGGCCTTTAATAGGAGTGCATAGGCTTTAACACCCTGTTTTTCTGGTTGTGTATAATAAGAAGTTTCGTAATAGATAGGGTTGATGTCTTTGATGTCTACAAAGTTTTCTAAGGAGATGAGCTTGTTCTTTTCGGGGTGCGGCTTCCTCAAAATCGTGTTCATCCAACACAATGTATCTGTCTTTCAAGAAAAAACCACGAACAATCTTCTCATAAGGCACCTCTTTATTGGTGTCTTCGTTTACCCGATGGAACCTGATCTTTGCATGGTCGCGCTCATCGAGCATGTCTAAGTCCAGGTTACTGCTCTGTACGGCAGAAAAAAGTTTAACAGGGATGTTGACCAGTCCAAAACCGATAGCACCTTTCCAAATTGATCTCATGTCTATTGATTTGATTTTTTAAAAACAGTCTACCAATGCATATTGTTTGACCTGAAATCTTAAATTGATAAAGGTCCGGAATGATAACCTTGTAGTATCAGCTATTTAACAGTAAATTAATACAGAGAAAATAATTCCACAAAACGTGTATATAATTCTACATATTGAGTAAATAATTACTCAATATTTTTTATACCAAAAATTATTATTTAAGATGTTGAAAAAAATATTTAAAACTTTATGAAAGCTAATGTGTTCATAATTAGTTGGTTTATTATAATGTTTAGCTAATTTTGTGCGCAACAAGAAAAAATATTTTTTTAAAAATTTTGAAAATTATAAAATAATAATGCTAGATTAGATTTGTGGCACGCAATAAATGGAATGCAAAAATATTTATTGAATACTAGCGAGATACTCACCCTTAAAATTAATATATGAAAAACAATTACACATTTTCGTCCAGACGAAAAACCTACCTTAAAAGCACTACCCTGTTTTTCTTGACTTTGATCAGTACAATGGTTCTGCAGCATGCTAGCGCCCAGAGTAATTATAAGATAGAAGGAGATTCGCAGATCAAAGTGTCTGTAGATTCTACCAAAAACAACTTTACAGCAATGGGAAGTACCAATGCCATCAATGCAGAAGGGAGCTTTACCATTAAAGATGGAGCATTGGATGATATCACTGCTTTTAAACTAAGAATGCCAATGATCAATTCAAATCTGCCTTTGGGAGAATTATTGGCAAATGATAGCATCGGTTTTGAGTTGACCCATGTCATGGTTTTGCCTACCATGAGATTGATCCATATTGTAGGTATACTTGATGTAGGTGGGGTAAGTAGCAGAACAGAGCTTGATTTTAGTTTTACGGTGAATGAAGATCAAAGCATTTCGCTTTTTGGTACAAAATCGATTAAACTAAAAGATTACAATAAAGATTCTAAATTTAGCTCAGCTGTTTTAAAAGACAATGCAGAGGTTAAATTGGATATGAACCTGTTGTTCAAGAACAACCAACTGAATTTGGCAGTTGTAAATCCAGAACAAGAAAAGAAATAAGCATAGGATTTCCTATAGCGATCAAAACATTAAGACTTACCTATGATTTTAAATTGTTGAATTGGAAGGATTGTTATTTAGTGATCTCGATTGGAGTATCCTGAAAAACAATTCTTCTAAATTCTATCATATCGGTATTGTTAAGGCCGATACAACCATTTGTCCAATCTTTCTTTTTCTTAATGCCTTTCGAAGTACCATGTACCATAATGTTGCTGCCAGGTGTCAAACCTTTGCTTTTGGCGCGTTCGATATCCTGTTGATTGGGATAGGAGATATGAAAAGAATGAAAAACAGGGGTTTCCCATCTCTGCCAATCTAAAGTATAGGTGCCTTCTGGCGTCCTGCCATCGCCCTCATATTGTTTTTGCCCTACCGGATTTGGACCTAAGGCAATGGAAAATGTTTTAACAGTTTTTCCATCCTTTAATAGGTACATTTTTCGTTCACTTTTAACCACCAATACCTTGTTGACCATGTTCTTCAATTCGAAGAAGGCTTCTGATCTTTTAATTGCATCTTCATAAGTAAGGCCTTTGCCTTCTGCATTGATAAAATATCCAGACATCCTTATTTTTGCATTTCGGATGATTTTTAGGTAGTCTGCTGTTTTTCCTGTTGTATCCGTAAACTTTTTATACCCGATATACTTATCAAGGTCACTTTGCAATACATTTATCTTAAGTAAGCTATCGGTAGCTAAAACTTTGTCGGTTTGGGCATTTGAACAAGAAGACAGACACAGGCCTATTAGGATGCAAGAGATGTATTTGGTCATAAGATGTGATCAGATTTCTTCGTTTAGTTTCAATAAGAAATCTTTTAGTTTTTCTAAAGAAGCAATTACTTTTTGGTTTTCCTTTACTTCACTATTGTTGTTTTTTAAATGTTCTTTAGCACCTTTTAAGGTAAAGCCTTTATCATCTACCAAATGGAAAATGATCTTCAGGTTTTCGATATCTTCTGGCGTAAAAAGCCGATTTCCTTTTTTGTTTTTCTTAGGTTGGAGTACATCAAATTCTTTTTCATAAAATCTGATTCTGTGAAGCATTTACGCCAAACATTTCGGTAACCTCGCCCATCGTATAATACATTTTATTAATTTCTCTTTCCTTGTATGGCATGTTCTAATCTGATTATGAATTGTTTGTAGCTTTTACTTAAAGTATTCAAATGTAAAGGGATTTTAGTAGAATACCGCAATAAAATTTTAATTTTGTTGTCTTAATTTTCCAACAGAATGACAGCAAAAGAAATTAGACAGACCTATTTAGATTTTTTTAAAAGTAAACAACATCATATCGTACCATCGGCACCAATTGTGGTTAAGAACGACCCAACGCTGATGTTTACCAATGCAGGTATGAACCAGTTTAAAGATTTGTTTTTAGGAGAAGCTGCCATTAAATATGCCCGTGTGGCCGATACGCAACGTTGTTTGCGTGTTTCGGGCAAACACAACGATTTAGAAGAGGTGGGAATCGATACCTATCACCATACCATGTTCGAGATGTTGGGCAACTGGAGCTTTGGCGATTACTTTAAAAAAGAAGCCATTGCCTGGAGTTGGGAATTATTGACCGAAGTGTATCAAATCCCTAAAGACCAATTATATGTTTCCATCTTTGAAGGAGACGAAAAAGAAGGTTTGCCAAGAGATACTGAAGCTTTTGAGCTTTGGAAACAATTTGTACCCGAAGATCGTATTATCTTAGGGAATAAAAAAGACAATTTCTGGGAAATGGGCGATACAGGCCCTTGTGGACCTTGTTCAGAGATCCATGTCGATTGTCGCCCCTTGGCCGAAAGAAATGCCGTAAGCGGTAAAGATTTGGTGAATGCAGACCACCCACAGGTAATTGAGATCTGGAACAATGTATTTATGCAGTTCAACCGTGTAAAAGATGGTTCCTTGAAACCTTTACCAGCACAACATGTGGATACGGGAATGGGTTTTGAGCGTTTGGTACGTGTGCTGCAAGGCAAAACCTCGAACTATGATAGCGATGTTTTCCAACCATTGATCCAATTTATTGCCGAAAAATCTGGTTTTGAATACATCAGCAGTGCTGAGCCGGGCGATAAAGGATGGAATGAAGCGGTAGCGATGCGTGTAATGGCGGATGATATCAGGGCCATTTCTTTTGTCATAGCCGACGGCCAATTGCCTTCGAACAATAAAGCTGGTTATGTGATCCGTCGTATTTTACGTAGGGCCGTACGTTATGCCTATACTTTCTTAAACTTAAAAGAGCCTTTTTTAAACCAATTGGTGCCTGTTTTGGCCGATCAATTTAAAGGTGTTTTTGATGAATTATACCTACAGAAGGAATTTGTACAAAAAGTAGTGTTAGAAGAAGAGGTTTCTTTTTTAAGGACCTTAGCCACAGGTATACAACGTTTTGAAAGATATGAGACAACAAGTTCAATTGACGGAAATTTCGCTTTTGAACTCTATGATACCTTCGGTTTCCCGATAGACCTAACTGAATTAATGGCCCGTGAGAAAGGCTGGACAGTAGATATGGATGGCTTTAATCAGGCCCTTGCCGAACAAAAGAACCGTTCGCGTGCTGCTACGGCCATTGATACTGGAGATTGGGTGATTGTAAACGAAGACAACGATACCGAATTTATAGGTTACGACCATACTGAAATAGAGACGGAGATCTTAAAATACCGTAAAGTAAGTGCAAAAGGCAAAGAACAATACCAGATTGTATTGCGTCAAACGCCATTTTATGCCGAAAGCGGTGGTCAGGTAGGTGATACTGGTCGCCTAGAAGACCATAGCCGTCAGTTTTGGGTAGAGATTACCGATACCAAAAAAGAAAATGGAGTAATCGTTCACTATACCGATACTTTACCTACAGATGTAGAGGGTAAGTTTTGGGCGGTGATTGATGAAGACAGAAGGGTGTTAACAGAAGATAACCACTCAGCCACCCACTTGTTGCATGCCGCATTGAAAAAAGTGTTGGGTACGCATGTGAACCAAAAAGGAAGTTTGGTCAATGCAGACAACCTGCGTTTTGACTTCTCGCACTTTGCCAAGATCAGTGATGAGGACCTGGCACAGATCGAACACATCGTTAACCAAAAGATCAGAGCCAATATCCGTTTAAAAGAACAACGCAATGTGCCTTACGATGAGGCTATCAATTCGGGTGTAACCGCATTGTTTGGAGAGAAATATGGAGATTTTGTGCGTGTGATCACGTTTGATGACCATTTCTCGAAAGAACTTTGTGGTGGTACTCACGTTAAAGCAACCGGACAGATTGGTTATTTTAAGATTATATCAGAAAGTGCCGTGGCTGCAGGCGTACGCCGTATCGAAGCAATTACAGCAGATAAAGCAGAGCAATTTATTGTCAATCAGAGCAATGAGCTAAGCCAGTTGAAGGGTTTGTTAAAAGGTAGCCAGAATATTAGTGCAGCCGTACAAGCCTTGATCGAAGAAAATGCACGTCTTAAAAAAGAAGTAGAAAAGAGCATCTTGGCCAAAGCTGGCGATATGAAGCAGGACATCGCAGCAACAGCAACAAACATAAACGGGGTCAATTTTATTGCCACGCATGTTGATCTTCCAAATGCTGAAGCAGTTAAAAACCTGGCTTTCGAGGTTAAAGCTTTGGTGCCAGATCTATATTTGGTATTTACGACCCTAATTGATGATAAACCAGGCATTACGGTAATGATTGCCGAGAATAAGGTAAGTGAGCAGTTGAATGCGGCAAAAATTGTGCGTGAGCTAGGTAAAGAAATTCAAGGAGGTGGAGGTGGTCAACCATTTTATGCCACAGCAGGTGGTAAAAATGCGGCTGGTTTAGCACAAGTATTGGTTAAAGCAGAAGACTTTTTAAAATAGACACCCGCTTATTGTAGCGTTTTTTCTATTTCAATCGTCTTATTTAGATAAACCATAATTTAACCAAATATAACAAATGAAGAAAATTTTACTTTTAGGCTTATTGTTAGCCTCTACTTTAATCGTATCGGCGCAAACAGATAGCCTATCTAAAAGCATCCAGAAAAGATCCGAAGCCATTGGGCACGGTGGTAACAATGAGTTAAAACTCAACTTATTGATGACGATTATTGGCGCACCAGAAATTACCTACGAGCGCTTGATAGGAGACAACATGGGCCTTGGGCTAACTGCTGGTGTATCGATTTCTGAGGATGATGTAGATTACAAGTATATCATTATGCCACATTACAGACTTTATTTTGGTGGTAAAAAAGCAAATGGCTTTTTTATAGAAGGAAATGCAGCGCTGATGGGCAATAGGGATTACACACAATTGTACTACACAGATTATTATCCAAGTGGAGGTATGCATTCGCGTAACTGGGAAACCAAAACACAATTTGGTCTTGGTGCAGCTGCCGGAGCGAAGTTCCTTACACGAAATGGCTTTTTAGGCGAAGTTTATACAGGTGTTGGCCGTGTATTTGGTAGCCGTAGGCTGATAGAAGCTTACCCTAGGGTAGGTATTACCATTGGTAAAAGATTTTAAAACAGAAAAGGCTCCCAATCAGGAGCCTTTTCTGTTTAGTGCCTAGAACGATGGTCTGCTCTTCGGTTATCGTGTTTATCACGTTTTGAATAATAATGTTTATCTCTGCCTCTACTTTTTACTTCATAACGTCTATCAACCCTAGAGTAATTGGTTTGATACACATGATGTTGAAGATAAGGTCTAGGTTTATTGATCACAATTTTCTGACCTTGGTAAAGGTTATAATGACGGTACCTGCTAGGTAAGGCTTTGCGGTGTACCCATCTGTTTCTGTCTAGATAAACAAACTGTTTTGTAGGTACATGGTAATAACTTTGTACTTCTGGTAGGTAATAATAATCTACATAGTCATAACCTCTAGGTCCCCATTGTGGTTGCGAACCGATGTTGATGTTTACACTAACTTGGGCTTTTGCTGGTTGATACATAGCTGCTGTGATTCCTAACGCAGCTAAAAGGATGAACTTTTTCATAAGATTTCGTTTTAATGTGTGTATAGATAAATTCAAACACCATGCCAGAACACTACTAAGGACAGAGACAAAAAAAGAGATTTGAAATTAAAGCCCTTTTTTTAACACTGTTTTTTCTAATTAATGATGTCCTCTTTCTGGCTTATCATTAGACCTGTTGCCTCTTTCTGGGCGGCCATGGTTTCCGTTGTTTTGCTCTGCACGTGCAGGACGTTGGTTACGTGGGCGTGTTACTTTCACTGGTCTATTGTTGTTGCCATTGTAGTTTGGATGGCCTTTTACTACATAATATTTGGCATCGCGGCTATCTCTAATGATCGTTTGTCTGCCCACATAATTTTTATATCCACTGTATTTGTTGAGGTAGATATCATTGTGCAGATAAGGTCTAGGTTTATTGATCACTACCTTATAGGCTCCAAACAGATCAAAATTATTGTATTGGGCAGGTAGGTTGTTCACCCAAACCCAGCGCCCACCATTTGAATAGATATATTGTCCTGTAGGTACATAATAGTAGGCATTAATGGCCGGTAAGTAATAATAATCTACATGGTCATATCCTGTTGGGCCCCAAACGGGTTGCGAACCAATGTTGATATTCAAACTAACTTGTGCCTGTACTTTGTTGATGCTAAATAATGAAACCATCAATATTGAAGCAAATAAAAATAACTTTTTCATGTCGTTGTAATTAAAAGGTTTCTTTTGTTGTGAATTACTTAAATAGACCATAGCCCTAACTGGTAGTTTAATTGCTAACCTTGTTTTAACACTATTTAACTATCTTTGCCTGTACAATAGAATTAAAAAGGTAACATTTGATATGAGTTTAGGTGCCGACCAAAGAAAATATGAGCTGGTTTCTGGTTTAGAGATACATGTACAGTTAAATACACAATCAAAAATATTTTCTTCGGATAGTGCTACTTTTGGTGCAGGACCAAATGAACACATTTCTGCAGTATCGTTGGCTTTGCCCGGTGCGTTGCCCAAATTAAACAAAGAAGTAGTCGCAAAAGCCATCAGAATTGGTTTGGCCTTGAATTGCGAAATCAACCAATACAACTTTTTCGACCGAAAAAACTATTTCTATGCCGATCTACCAAAAGGCTATCAGATTACCCAAGACAATAGTCCAATCTGCAAAAATGGTTTCCTGAACGTAACCTTGGCCAATGGCGAAGAAAAACGGATTGGGTCAATAGGATACATCTAGAAGAAGATGCAGGTAAAAGCCTACATGACCAAGATGCCAAATATTCTTATGTAGACCTGAACAGGGCTGGCGTTCCTTTGATCGAGATTGTAACAGAGCCAGATATCCGTAGTGCAGAAGAAGCATCGGCCTTGTTGACCGAAATCAGGCAATTGGTACGCCATTTGGATGTGAGCGATGGGAATATGGAAGAAGGGTCGTTGCGTTGCGATGCCAACATCTCCATCCGTGAAAAAGGAAGTACTGCATTTGGTACACGTTGCGAGGTGAAAAACCTCAACTCTATTCGCAATGTACGCAGGGCAATGGAGTTCGAATTTAACCGTCAGGTTGAAGTGATTGATGGAGGTGGCAAGATCATCCAAAGCACATTGAACTTTGATGCAGATAAAGGCACCACATCGCCCATGCGTACCAAGGAAGAGGCCAATGACTATCGTTATTTTCCTGATTCCGGATTTACAGCCCATTGCCATTAGTGACCAGTGGTTGGCCGAATAAGACTTGCCATGCCTGCTTTGCCAAAAGAGCTGGCCAAACAGTTGGTTACAGAATTGGGTATTAGTCATGCAGAGGCAAATATGTTGGCAGAAGATACCGAGCTTTATCAGTATTTTACTGTTGCAAAAGCCACCATCAAAACACAGAAAAGTTTGGTCAATTGGTTGCTTGGCCCGATCAGGGCATTGTTGAACGAACAAAATAGCACCATTAGCGGGTATCAGGTTAAACCGGCCCAATTGGCTGCAGTAATTAACCTTGTTGATGATAAAAAAATAAGTCAGGCCATCGCTTTGCAAAAACTGTTGCCTGCCTTAATAACGTATGTAGGAGATGATGTAGCAGCTTTGGCGCAACAGTTGAACTTATTGATCGTTGAAGATAATGATGCACTAGATGGATTTATAGCTGAAGTATTGACCAAATACGAAGCACAAGTACAAGCTTATAAAACTGGTAAAAAAGGCGTTTTAGGCTTGTTTGTTGGCGAAGTGATGAAGTTGGCCAAAGGAAAGGCAGATGCGAAAAAAATTAATGACTTGTTGATAGAAAAATTAAAATAGATGACAGTTGCCTACTTTAATAGGTTGCTACACCATCAAAAACAATAAATACAGATTACATGAGAAAATTAGGTTATCTACTTGTACTGGTTGCGGTTTTAGCAGCTTGTAAAGACAAATCAAAGTTCACTGTTGAAGGTAAATTTGAAAACCCGGGCACTGAAAAGAAAGTTTACTTATATGGTATGGCAAGCAACAACATGCAGTTGTTAGATTCGACGGTACTGTCAGAAAAGGGAGAGTTTAAATTTACCAAGGTGGCACCAGAAGCCGATTTTTATCGTATCAATGTGGGCATGAACGAATATTTGGTGATTGCCAAAAATGGAGATGTGGTTAAATTAACCGCCGACCTCAATAACAAAAACCATGATTATCAGATCAGTGGGGCAGAAGATGCAGATAAACTGACCGAGTTTAATGCGTTGAAATTTAAATATACTTCGAACATTGAAAAGATAAAAGCTGATTTTGATGAGAAGGTAGCTGCACATCCTGAGCAACGCGAGCAATTGGTAACACAACTTTCACCAGTTTATATGAAAGCACTGGAAGACCTGAACAAAGCGGTGATCAAGTTCGCACAAGACAACACCAAATCTTTGGTTAGTTTTTACGCGATCAGCATGGTCAATCCTTCAGGTAATGAAGATGCAATGATAGCCTATGCAGAAAAAGTAGGTGATGATTTAAAGAAAAATACAGCCGTTAAAACATTTGTTGAAGGTATTGCCAAATTAAAAGCGGTACAGGTTGGACAACCAGCACCAGAATTTAGCATCAATGGTCTAGATGGTAAAACCATCAAACTAACAGATTTTAAAGGTAAATATGTGCTGTTGGATTTTTGGGCTTCGTGGTGTGGACCTTGTAGACAAGAGAATCCTAATGTGGTTAAAGCCTACAATACCTTTAAAGACAGAAATTTTACCATTCTTGGAATTTCTTTGGATAAAGATAAAAACGCTTGGGAGCAGGCCATTAAACAAGATGGCTTGATTTGGAACCATGCAGGTGAATTGGCTGATTTTGAGGGTACTACAGTAAGACTTTATCAAGTGCAAGCCATTCCGAGTTCTTTCTTGATCGATCCTAACGGAAAAATCATTGCCAAAGATTTAAGGGGCGAGGCTTTGGATGCTTTTTTAAATAAAACCTTACCTTAAAACATATTTAATGTTAAAATAATTAAGTGGTTTAACAATTTGTTAACCTGATTTTAACCCAATATTGCAATTGTATACTTACTTTCGTAATAAATAAAACAAAGCAATGAGCACAGCCAAGCAGAAAATATTAATTGTTGATGACGAGCCAGATATTTTAGAGCTGATTGAGTACAATCTCAAAAAAGAAGGTTATCAGGTATTTTTAGCAAATAATGGTCAGGATGGGATTTCAGTTGCAAAAAAGGTACATCCCGACTTAATTATTTTAGACATTATGATGCCTAAAATGGATGGGATAGAGGCCTGCCGCTTAATGAGGGCAATTCCAGAGTTTAAAAATACATTTATGGTGTTTTTAACTGCTAGAAGTGAAGAGTATTCTGAAATTGCTGGATTTAATGTAGGAGCAGATGATTATATCGCTAAGCCAATTAAACCAAGAGCATTGGTAAGTAGGATCAAACGCCATTCTTCGTAGAAACTCAAGTGGAGAAGAAGTGTCGGATAACAAGGTTGAAATAGGGGATTTGGTAATTGATAGAGAAGCTTATCTGGTTTTCCAAAATGGAGAAAAGGTAGTTTTGGCCAAAAAAGAATTTGAACTATTGTACCTATTGGCTTCTAAACCAGGCAAGGTCTATACCAGAGAATCGATCTTGAAAAACATTTGGGAAGATTCGGTAGTGGTAACCAACCGTACCATCGATGTACACATCAGAAAACTACGCGAAAAACTAGGAGAAAACTACGTAGCCACTGTAAAAGGTGTGGGTTACAAGTTTGAACTGAGTTAATTCAAATCTTAAAATATTAAAAAGTCTCGGCATTTGTCGAGACTTTTTTTGTTCAATGTGCAATTGTTATCTACTTGACTTCATTGTTTCCGCTATCATATCAGCTGAAATCCATTTTCCTCCTTGTTTTCCATCAATCCCCTTAAATATTTGTACTTTTGTACTTTATTTTAAGAACACAGCGTGAAATACCCAAACTTTAAAGACCTTATCCTATTCGAAAACGATGATTACATTGTGGTAAACAAACCTCCATTTATTGCCTCATTAGACGAGCGTGGTGCTGCAGGTGAGGTCAATATCTTACGTTTGGCCAAGCAATATTCAGCTGATGCGCAGGTTTGCCACCGTTTAGATAAGGAAACTTCTGGAGCTATAGTTATTGCCAAAAATCCAGAGGCCTATCGTAACCTGGCCATGCAATTTGAAAGAAGAAAGGTGAAAAAATCTATCATGCTGTGGTAGATGGTCAGTATCAGTTCGACAATCTTTTTGTGGATTTACCCATCTTAAACGATGGCAATAAAAATGTAACCATTGATCGTGTAGAAGGTAAACGCGCTGAAACTTATTTCAACTCCTTAAAATACTATAAACATTATACTTTGGTAGAGTGTAAGCCGGTAACAGGCAGGATGCACCAGATCCGGATCCACTTAGCTACTCAACGTGCGGCCATTTGTGGCGACCACATGTACAAGGGTAAACCAGTTTATCTATCGGCCATTAAAAAGGGGTATCGTTTGTCAAAAGACGAAGAAGAGCAGCCGATCATGAAAAGATTTGCCCTCCATGCCAAAGAAATTGTTTTTAAAGGACTTGACGAACAGGATATCCATATTGAAGCACCTTATCCAAAAGATTTTACCACGCTGTTAAAGCTATTGGATAAATTTGATGCCTAAAGAGAACGCTTTCGATTTTCTTTGCACTAAATAAAATGATGAATGTATATCAAATTGGTAAACTACATTGATAAACTAAATCTATACCGAAAAACAAAAATCTCTAACCGGAATTTTCTGGTCATTGCTGCGCTTATTGTGGGTGTTTTAGCTGGTCTCGCTGCAGCTTTGCTCAAAACTTTAACCCATCACATCGAAGAATTTTTACAGACCGACCTGCATTGGGAGTATAAGTATTACTTGTATCTGCTGTTTCCATTAATTGGTATCCTGCTTTCGGTAATGTATGTGCGCAGGTTTATCCGTAAAGGTAAGTTTGAAACGGGATTGACCCCTTTGTTGTATACCATTTCCAAGAAATCGAGCAAGGTAGAACCCCATAACATCTATTCGCAGATCATTACAGCGGCATTAACGGTAGGTTTTGGTGGTTCTACAGGATTGGAGGCCCCGATTGTAACCAGTGGTTCATCCATTGGCTCTTCTGTAGGGCGATTTTTAGGTTTATCCTACAGAGAAACTACACTCTTATTGGCCTGTGGTGCCGCTGCAGGTATCGCTGGTGCATTTAACAGTCCGATTGCGGGCATTGTATTTGCCATCGAGATTTTATTGCCAGAATTTACGATTCCAGCTTTTATCCCACTGTTGCTTTCTTCTGCCACCGCTGCTGTAGTAGCACGTTTTTTTTACAACGAACAGTTGTTCTATCTGGTAACCGAAGGCTGGAAAACCTCCTCTATTTTCTACTACGTTATCTTAGCTTGTTTGGTTGGCTTGTTCTCCATCTTTTTCGGGAAGGCCAATTATGCCATCAAAAACTTTTTCTATCAGATCAAACATCCTTATAAAAAGGTAATCTTAGGTGGTTTAATGCTTGGTGCATTGGTTTTTCTTTTCCCCACTTTATATGGAGAAGGTTACATTACCATCAAAAACCTATTAAAGGGAGATACTACGGCAGTGATCAGTAATAGCATCTTCTCGTCTTATAGCGGTGTGCCAGGACTGATCATCCTATTTACTCTGTTTACCATATTTGCCAAATCTGTGGCTACCTTGGTTACTTTGGGTGCAGGTGGTAATGGTGGTATTTTTGCACCCAGTTTAATTGTGGGTGGTTTAATGGGTTTTATTGTGGCATTCACGATCAATACCTTGGGTTTTGCACAGGTTAATGTGGCAAATTTTATTGTAGCCGGCATGGCTGCTTCTTTGGGCTCGATCATGCACGCCCCTTTAACAGGTATCTTTTTGATTGCCGAGATTACAGGTGGTTATATCTTGATGGTTCCTTTGATGATCACTACCGCGATTGCCTACCTGATCAATAGAAGTGTAAATAAATATTCTATCTATACAAAACCATTGGCCGATAAAGGGCAATTGTCTCATCACGAAGATAAAGACACCACGGTATTGAACATGATGAAGTTGAGGTACCTGATCGAGAAGGACTATTTGGTGTTAAATGAAAACGAACTGATCCAAGATCGAATGCCAGAGATTTTACAGTCTAAGCGAAATATTTTTCCAGTAGTAGGAGAGGAACAGCAGTTTAAAGGTCTGGTATATGTAGAAGAGCTATTAAAGAAATCATTCAATAGTCAAACAGCAATGCCAGATACCGTAGAACAGTTAATGGAATTGGCGCCAGCGGTAATTGATGTCAATGCTGAATTGAAGGAAGTTTTACAATTGATGGAGAAAGAAAATGTATGGATCTTGCCTGTAGTGGATGAAGATGATACCTATATTGGCTTTGTTTCCAAAACAGCTATTTTTAATAAATATAGAGCTATGTTGAGCAGACAGGCTGATTATATGAACTAAAATTGTTGTAGGTTATGCTTTTCACAACCTACAACAATGATGTTATTCTGCTCTTTTAAGACCAAATTTTTCGATCTTGCTGTAAAGATGACTGCGTTGGATTTCGATATCGTCGGCAGTTTTGGAAACGTTCCAATTGTTTTTCTCTAGTTTATATTTGATAAACTCTTTCTCTGCATAATCTTTATAATCCTGAAAGTTAGAAAACTTCTCGTAGTTTACTGCAGCTCCATTTGTTGCAGCTAATGCTGCATGTCCATTTGCAGCTCCAATATTTGTTCCACCAGTTGGGTTGGCAAAAGCGATCACATCGTTTTCGGTAATGGTTTTATCGCTCAGGATGATCAATCGCTCGATCATGTTATGCAGTTCACGCACATTCCCAGTCCATGGTAAGGTTTTTAAAGCTTCCATACCACCTTCGCTGATTTTTTTAACAGGCATGCCGTAATCGCCACAGATCTTCTAAAAAGCTTTGCGCAATTACGGGGATATCGTCTGTACGTTCAGTCAAGTGTGGTACATGGATGTTGATCACATTTAAACGATGGTACAAATCCATCCTGAAATTGCCATCTTCGATCTCTTTCAACAGATCTTTATTGGTAGCGGCAATTACACGTACGTTTACATCCAATTCCTTTTCACCACCTACACGAGTAATCTTATGTTCTTGTAGGGCACGTAATACTTTGGCTTGAGCAGAAAGGCTCATGTCGCCAATCTCATCCAAAAATAAAGTACCACCATTGGCCAGTTCAAACTTTCCGATACGTTGTTTTACGGCAGAAGTAAATGATCCTTTTTCGTGACCAAAAAGCTCACTTTCTATCAATTCGGAAGGAATGGCTGCACAGTTTACTTCTATCAATGCACTTTCAGCCCTATTCGATTTTTCGTGGATCCAACGGGCTACCAATTCTTTACCACTTCCGTTGGCTCCGGTAATCAACACACGGGCTTCGGTAGGGGCTACGCGTTCTATCGTTTCCTTAATTTTTCCGATACTTTCAGATTCTCCTAAAATATGACGGGTTTTACTTACCCTTCTTTTTAAAACCTTGGTTTCGGTAACCAACGTTCCGCGGTCTAAAGCGTTACGAACGGTGATCAATAACCTATTTAGATCTGGTGGTTTAGATACAAAGTCGAATGCTCCTTTTTTACTGGCTTCGATGGCTGTTTCTACAGTCCCATGTCCAGATATCATGATAAAAGGAAGACCTGGCTTTAGAACCAATGCATTTTCAAGCACCTCCATACCATCCATTTTATTCATCTTGATATCGCACAATACCAGATCGTAATTATTTTTTTTGATGAGCTCTAATCCATCTATACCGTTGTCGATGTCATCAACTTCGTAGCTCTCATATTCTAAGATTTCACGTAGTGTACTTCTTATCGCTCGCTCATCATCTATTATTAGCAATTTTGCCATGGGATACATTTAATTTTTAGTGGTACTAATATATTATTTTTTATGGAATGTATAGTTTTTCGTACAATTTGTTACGCAATAAACGGGAAAATAGCTAAAAGGTTTTGGCCGATTTAAAAACGCCAAGTTTAATTGTTTATATTATTGTGGAGAAAGGCTGTAAAAAAATGCAAGCCTATAAGCCGGGTTCTGTTCTCTTCTATCATTAATCTAGTATAAACGTTGCCGTTTATCTCTAACGACCTACCCACTAACATCGGACGAGCAGCCCTACGTGCGTTAGCCTATTTGGTCTTTCAACTCCCGGGGTTTACCAAAACACTAATCACTTAGCGAGTTCGTGAGCTCTTACCTCACGTTTTCACCCTTACTCCAATTGCTTGTAGCGGTATATTTTCTGTGGCACTTTCCGTCATTTAGGCCTTCAATCCCAAATTCCTTCCCGTTAGGAAGCGAGATGCTCTATGTTGCCCGGACTTTCCTCCCTACTGATTGCTCAGAACGGCGATAGAATGGCTTGCATTTTTGCCAAAGATAGCATTTATAGTCGGTAGTGCGAAGGAAGTAGATTAGAGTAAATGAAGGATAGGAAATAGTCTGGAAGTGATATTCCAGACTATCCCTTATTGAATATGAATTAGATTTTTATGAATCAATGTCTTGTAACACTGAAACTCTATATTAGTTACTCTTGACTAAAGACTAGAGACTAACGACTATTTACATTCCTTAAGGTCTAAAGCAACCTGTTCGTATGTGTACATGCCTTGTTTGTTGCCAAAAGAATTGGTGATATAAACAATGACCTGGGCTATATCAATATCAGGCATTTTTTCGAATTCGGGCATTTTACCTTCATACTTTTTACCAGGATCACCACACCTTTGTTAGACCCATTTTTAATGATACAGGCCAATTGGGCTTTGTTGGTTTTTAAAAACACTGTGTCGGTTAATGGTGGTGCCAATTCTCCTAAGCCTTCTCCATTGGTGCCATGACAGTTCTGGCAATTCTTGATATAGATATCCTTGCCACTGGTCAAGTATTTGGCCTGTTCAATTTCTCCCTCACTTTGGCAAGAATAGATGATGCAACAGACGGTAGCCGAAAAAATGGCAAATAAGATCATTCTTCGCATGTTTATTTCTTTTCTTCGGCCAATAAAGTAGCAATATCTTTTTTAAGCTGTTCTACCTGGTCTGTTTTGGTCCCATCGTAAGCACCACGCATCCTTTTTTCTTTATCGATCAGCACCAACCAACCTTGGTGGATATAACCATCTCTTGCGGTACTATCTTCTTGTACGGCTACCAGGTAATCGTGTTCTGCCAAACGATAAACTTCTTCTTTGCTACCATAGGCGAATTGCCATTTGGCCCCATCAACACCTAGTTTTTGTACATATTTCTTTAATACAGATGGTTTGTCGTATTTAAAATCGATGGTATGTGATAAAAACATCACCTCTGGATTGTCTTTGTATTGTTCGTAAACCGTCTTTAGGTTTCTGTGCATGGTTGGACAGATCGTGGTACAAGAGGTGAAAAAGAAATCGGCAACATAAACTTTTCCTTTGAAATTATCCTGTGTGATGTAGGTGCTATCCTGGTTCAGTAACTTGAATGCAGGAATGGTCTGATAGATTGTGTCTACTTTCTGGCTTCCATCAGCGGCAGTAACCACTTTGGCTTCACGATTGCCATAAATGGGAAGGGTTTTGTTGTTGTTACAAGCACTAACAATACCAATTAGTAAAGCTAAGGCTGGAAGAATAATTCGTTTCATAATTTTCAAATTGTAAAGGTAATATAAAATTAGCTAGCCACCTTAAATTCTATACATTGTGACAGCCCAATTAATAAACTCCAGCTGGTACACTGACCAACTGGAGTTATAGAGATTCATATTTATTGCCTATCCATTACCTAATTTTTAGGCTTTTTGATATATTTAGTTGGTTGGGCAACAAACTTGTTTTTACAAGTAGCCGAACAAAAAGTATAGTTTGCCTTTTCGTAAGTGTAATTTTCGTTGGTTGAAGATTTGGGCCTGATCTTCATTTTACAGACTGGATCGATCAATTCTTTTTTAACAGTGTCTGTTGTTTTTTGTTGGCCTTGGGTACTTTCGTTAATGGTAACGGTAGAAAGTTGAACGCCAAATGCCAATACGCCAATGATTAAAATTGTTCTCATGATTATTGTTCTTTTAAAAGGATGTCCATATCTGTCATTAATTTTTGTACCTCGGCATCAACTGTACCATCATAGGCACCACGGATGCGTTTTTGTTTGTCGACCAAAATCAGGTAGCCCTGATGTACAAAACCTCCAGGTGCTTTATTGTCTTCTGTAACTGCTACCAAGTAGTTTCTTTCGGCTAAGGCGTAGATCTGATCGCGGGTTCCCCATAAAAACTGCCAGTTTTTACCTTTAATGCCCATTTTTTTTGCATAGGCTTTCATGACCGATGGTTTATCGTATTTGACATCGATGGTGTGCGAGGCAAACTTAACGCTCGGGTTGTGCTCAAATTTTTGATAGACCTTAAACAAGTTACGGTGCATGGTGGGGCAAATGGTAGGGCAAGTAGTAAAAAAGAAATCGGCCACATAGATGCTATTGTCGAAATCTTTATCGGTTACTTCCACACTATCCTGATTGAGCAGTTTAAATGCTGGAATGGTACTAAAAATTGTGTCTTCAACAACTTTACCATTAACCGTTTTTTGGGTGGTTTCCATTTGCAAAAAGGGTAGGCGTTTAGGTTCATCCTTACATCCAAAACTAAAAATGAGTAGGATAGGGAGGTATTTAATTAGGTTTTTCATTATTTCTTTGTTTTAAATAAACATTTGACGAATTGATCTCTTGCTGATAAGCCTTGGCAATGGCAGCAATCTTTTCTCGCTCAGCTTTAAAGTACTGTAGGGTAGCTTCTGGAGAAGGGTCCTTAAAATCTGCATTGAAATTGTGCATCCAATCGTTCATCTGATCTTCAGCCCTTGTTAAACGGACCAACATTTTGTTGATGAGCTCTTTTTCCTTTACTGTATCTATGGTTGGATTTTTAGTTTTTATTCCTTTCATGTCTCTCAGTAAAGTATCCAATTTCATCTGGTTGCCGATAATGGTTTCGTTGTCCATCATCAATTGGTCGTGAAATTGCATCAGCTCTGCGCGTACATTGTCATTGTTTTCTTTTGGTGTACAAGACACCATCATTGCCATTAGAAATAGGCATTGGATTATTTTTTTCATATTTTAAAATTAAAATGGGATGGATACATGGACCATTAATCTGTTTCCGGCGTAGGCTCTACCACCCGCCAGGTTTTGCGACCTTACATTTTGGTAGTTTGCGCCAAATGAAAATCCGGTAAGCGCAAATTCTGCACCCATTACTGCCGACAAAGAATGTCCACCTGATACGGCAACATCATATTTTTTGTCTTCAACATCCTTTTGTGCAGTTTCATATAACAAACCTGCATTGGGTGCTACTGTAAATGAATGGGCAATGCGGAATTTGTAATACGCCAATACATTGGTCGAAAACTTATTTCCATAGCGGTAAGCATATTTGTTTTCGGTATTGATCTTATAGTTGACGTTGGCATTGATCCCAAGGTCCTGGTAACGGATATCGTAAGTGGCATTGATCGTAAAATCGACACTGGCAGTACCCAATTGAAAGTTGTTTGGAGACTCTTGAACAGCCAACCTTTCTTGTTGCTCATATTTGCCAGTTGGTACTTTGATACCTGCCCCAAGCCAAAGCGATTGGATCAGCAGTTTATTGCCCAACATACCTTCGTGGTTGAGCAATTTATAATAACCCATCAGCGCTATATCGCCGATTCCATTTTTGGTACCCTTGCCTTCCTGACTTTTACGCTCATTTAAATTGTAAGGTAAGATGGCCAACACCCTGAATTTGTTGCCAATGTTCCAACCACCCCAAAGCTCAACACTTTGATAGCTTTCGTTGGCGGTTAAGGGTGTATGTTCGCCAAATGGCCCCAAATGGGTTTGGAGCGTCTTATATTGATAGCGTAGACCCAAGAATCTTTTGTTATATTCTGGGAGGATACCCACATAGTAACTCCCTACGCCACAACCGCAAATATCGCAGGCCTTGGAAGAAAGTACAAGGAAGGTGAGGCATAAACTGAGGATGATCTTTATTTTCATATCTGTAATTATTGTTCAGCTAAACTGCTGTTGTTGATAAAAGTTTCGTCGTTCAACGTATTCAAAAAGGCCAGTATCTTGGTCTTATCTGTAGCAGATAATGTAATTCCTAATTTGCCACTCTGTTGCAATATGGGACTTAAATTGGGAAGGTCTTGTACCTGACTACTGTAATGTTCCAATACGGCAGTTAATGAAAAATGCCTGCCATCGTGCATATACGGTGCAGTATAACGCAGGTTTCTTAACGACGGGACCTTGAATTTGTAGCGGTCGCTATCAATTAATGTTGCAGTATATAAACCCAGGTCATTTACAGGGCTTGGTGCCAAACCATTGTTTCTAAACGATCCATCCGTAAATAAAGGTTCGGTATGGCAGGCGGCACATTGCTGTTTAAAAAGCATATAACCTTCCTGTTCTTCCGTAGTAAAAGAGGTATTGTTCTCTTTTCGCATCACCCTATCGTATTTGGAATTACTGCTTACACACATCAACATAAATTGGGACAAGGCTTTCATCATCCTTGCCGTATTGATCTCTGAAGTTCCAAATGCACTCTTGAACAATGCAGTGTATTTAGGCATCAATCGAAGCTTGGCCATTACATTTTCTAGATTTTCATCCATTTCCTCGTGTGCGGTGATGGGCACAATAGGTTGTAGATCGAGGTCAAATACACCACCGCCCCACATAAAGGCTTTGTTCCAAGCCAAGTTCATGATGGGAGGAGAGTTGCGTGTGCCCAAGCGATCATCAATGCCATGGCTCACATCATGTCCATGTTGTGTAAAAGCCGACGATTGGATATGGCAAGAACCACAAGAAATGCTATTGTCCCTAGAGAGTCGACCTTCATAGAAAAGTGTTCTACCCAATTCAAAACCCTCTTTTGTAACCTTGTTATTGGCAAAATTGTAAACAGGCTCTGGAAAATTAGCAGGTTTCTGAAACCCTAAGAATGATGTAACTTGATCATTCAGCTGCTCAGATTTTTTGCAGGCGATTATAAATAAGCAGCAAATTAATGCTGCTATCCAATGATTCCTCTTCATCGATCTTAATTTTCTGTATGGTCGTGTTTAAACATTTCCGTTAGGTTTTTGGCAATACTGGTGCTGTATTGACTGAACATTACGGTTGGGTGTGCAGCAATGCTGAAACCGTTGCTGCCGTTAAAAAACTTCATGACATCAACAAAAAGATGGATATTGCTCTGTCTATCTTTCCTTACTTTGGCTATACCAGCTGCATTCAGGTCTATGGTAACCGTTTTAATGTTATTGATGGTTGGCGCACTGTAACCACCAAAGCCACCAATATGGTACCTGAATGCTTTTTTTCCAGTTGGATTCTCCATTTACATCATCTGATATGACGTTTGAATTTCCCTCAAACTTAAAGAAGATATATCCCGCATTCCATCCCCAGTACATTCCATCGGTCATGCCTCCAGCAGGATCAAGTACCCCTTTTCGTTCTGCGATATCCATCGTACTGCGTAAACTATCTACACCAATGGTAAAGGTAAGTTTGGTGTAGTCTGCCTCTGGTACATTTACTTTGGCAAAACGGGTACTCTTATCGCTAGATTTGATTAAAAAATAACTCTCATCCTGTTTTACAGTATAGGTTTTTCCTGATGCTGTAGTAAGCTTTATGTTGCTGATGAAATACTGTAGCTGAGAAACGGTAAATTGTTCTCCAGCAGCATTGGTATAAGGAGTAGTGGTATTGTTTAAGGTCAAAGTTCTATCACCAATTATATTGTCGAATTCTACAGAAAGTGGAGCAAGTTTGCTTTCATTAAATGCTGGTACGGGTTCGCTGTTTTTAGAACAGGCGGCAGTTATAATGGTAATGGTTATTAATAGGAAAATCGATTTTAAATTTTTGATATATGTTTTCATGTGAATGAATTTTAATAATTGTTCGGATTCTATTGCCCATGGTGTATAAATCAGCACTGGCAACTTGGACCAAACTGTTTTTATAACCTTGTTTAGGGCAATAAAAAGTGTGTAATAAAGCCAATAACAATAGGTTTGTTAGCGGCATTATCTTTTGAATAAATAAGTTGGATTTTTAAACTAAAGGCACAAGTATGCCCAGTCTCTTTTATAGAAAGAGCTATTTTAGTTCAAATAAAAAGTAATTAGGCCTGTTTTGGCGGATGGAAGATTGCAATAGCCGTGTTGATCGGTTTTTGCTGTAGGTAAAACGTAGAAACAGGTGATAGATCGATTTCGTAAACTGGAATGAGTAAACTGGCAGTAACGGGTGCTACTGTCTCGATCATCCTTTTTAAGTTCTCTTGGTCCTGCTTGTTTTTTTGTTCCAATTCTTTCAGTTTAATGTCCATAAAACATTTACCCTCGCAATGAAGTTCAGGTTTGTCTTTGTTAGAACAGAGTACTGATGAAATGTAAGCCTTATTGAATGCATAGGAAGAGGAAAGCACCCAATAATTGAAACAATTGGTAAGAATACCAAAAAGTAAAAATAGGGCAATAAGTCTTCTAAAGATTGACATCGCTGCAAAACTAAACATTTTTGTGTCGAGTTTACAGCAAAAACTGTATATTAATTTCCAAATTTAGTTGACTGATATGAATGGAATATCTTTCCGTTCATGTGTTTAACAACCAAATATTAAACTAATCTAACCGAACAACTACCATGAAAAAACTACTAATCTTATTGGCATTAGCTGTTTCATCAGCTACGGCCCAAATCTATCAACCCAATTGGGAATCTTTAGACACCAGACCAGTTCCACAATGGTTTAAGGACAGTAAATTTGGAATTTTTATCCATTGGGGCGTTTATTCCGTACCGGGCTTTTGCTCAAAGGGGAATTATGCCGAATGGTACCAACAAGGATTGAATAGTGGAGATACCGCTAGGATCAATTACCACAAAACCAATTTTGGCAATCAGTCCTATTACCAATTTGCAGACCAGTTTAAGGCAGAACTTTTTAAGCCAGACGAATGGGCCAACCTGATTGAAAAATCTGGAGCCAAATATGTGGTGTTGACGACTAAACATCATGATGGATATGCACTGTGGCCAAGTAAGGAAGCGGACAAAACTTGGGGCTTCCCTTGGAACTCAGTAACTACGGGGCCGCACAGAGATCTGGTTGGAGATTTGTTTAAAGCCATCCGTAAAACTTCAGTCCATCCGGGTATGTATTATTCTTTATATGAATGGTTTAATCCACTTTGGTTAAAGGATAAAAAGAGATATGTTGCAGAACACCAATGGCCACAGATGAAAGACCTGATCAACACCTATAAACCCGACGTTTTTTGGACCGATGGAGATTGGGACCTCTCTGCTAAAGCATGGCAGAGTGAAGAGTTTTTGGCCTGGTTATACAACGAAAGTCCTGTTAAACAAAATATCGTAACCTATGACCGTTGGGGTTCTGGAGTACGCTTTAAGCATGGTGCAGTTTTTACACCAGAATATCAGCCCAACGTCGATTTTGAAGACCATTATTGGGAAGAAAGCAGGGGGATGGGCCTTTCGTATGGTTACAATAGGGAAGAAGATGCTTGGGATTACAATTCAACACAATCTTTGGTTTTGCAGTTGATTGACAAGGTAAGTGGTGGTGGTAATTTTTTATTGGATATCGGACCTGATAAACATGGCAAGATACCACCCATTATGCAAGAACGCTTGTTGCAGATTGGTAATTGGATGGATATTAATAAAGAAGCCATCTATAATACAGAACGTTGGATGAAGGTTTCACAATGGTCTGAAGGTAATCGAGAATACAAGGCGAAAAATGGCAGTGGAGATTATCTACTTAAAGTTACTATTGACCCAGATCCAGGTTATGCAGTTAAAAACTGCTTTTTTACCTATAACCCTACAACCAATAATCTATATGCCTTATTACCAAAGTATCCTTCCAACAAACAATTTGTACTACAGGATCTGGTACTTAAAAAAGATACACGTATTGAATTGTTAGAGACAAAAGCAAGTTTAAGATGGGAACAAAAGGGAACAGATGTTGTCATTACCTTGCCCGAATTTGATCCAAACCGGATTAAAAGCAATTATGCTTATGTGCTGAAAATTTTCAATACAGGTGCATTTACCAAAAAACCAAAAGTAACCGTAAACTATTTGGGTGGTTCACTCAGTCCAACAGTTAGTATTTCGGCTGCACCACAAAGCGAGATCAGGTATACTTTAGATGGAACAATACCAACTGAAAACTCCCTATTGTATCAAACACCTATATCGATTAAAAACAGTGGATTGTTGAAAGCAACGGCCTTTTCGAAGGGGTTGATCCCAAGTAATATGGTTAGCACATCGGTAAAAGTGCACCAATGGCAAAAAGCGATACAACCGTCAAAACTAATAGCAGGACTTGCATTAAATGTTTATGAAGCTGAAGTGTCGACTGTTGCTGCATTGGATCATGTAAAACCCATAAAAACTTTGATTGCCAAACAAGTATCAATCAATGATACCACTAAAAAGGAGAATGTAGGGATGGTTTACAATGGTTTCATAAAAGTCCCTGCTGACGGCGTTTATGAGTTCTATCTGTCTTCTGACGATGGTAGTAAACTTTGGATTGGCGATGAAGTATTGGACAATGATGGTCCGCATGGAAATATAGAACAGACCGGTATATTTGCCTTGAAAAAAGGATTTCATAAGGTTAAGCTTTCTTTCTTTCAAGGCACGGGAGATGGAGCCTTAGAATTAAAAGTAGCCTCATCAACCCTAAAAAAACAGACTGTACCTACAAGTTGGTGGTTTTACAACAAATAACGATTAAACTTTATCATGTTCAATAAAATACTTTTAACCTTTAGCTGCTTATTTTGTCTAATCTTTAAGGTAGATGCACAACTTGTAAGCCAACAACTCACCACAAACTGGGTATTCCAAGAGCAAGATGAAGCCAAATGGTATCCCGCAAAAGTTCCTGGCGAGGTACATGTAGACCTTTTGACCAATAAATTGATTCCCAATCCTTTTTATCGCGATAACGAAAAGAAAGTACAATGGATAGAAAAGGAAAACTGGGATTACAAGACCACTTTTTCAGTTTTGCCAAACGTGTACCAAAAAGCCAATATTGAACTTGTATTTGATGGATTGGACACTTATGCAGATGTTTATCTAAACGGTAAGCTGATCTTAAAGGCAGACAATATGTTTAGGCAATGGAAGGTAGAAGTTAAAAGCCTGCTCAAACCAAAAGACAATAAATTATTGGTCAGGTTTCGTGCTGCGCAAAACGTAGTCGATTCTTTGGCAAAGGCCGATGTGCCTTATATCATTCCAGATAACCCCAGAGCTTATGTGCGCAAGGCGCAATTCCATTTTGGTTGGGATTGGGGGCCGAAATTAACAGGTTGTGGCATTTGGAAAGCAGTAAGATTAGAAGCCTATAACCAAAAACCAATAGAAAAAACCTTTGTGCCACCGATAAAAGTAGAACTGGTTCAACAACCTGATGAAAAGGGCAGCTCTTTCTATTTCAACATCAATGGAAAACCAACTTATATGAAAGGGGCCAATTATATTCCTTCTGATGCTTTTGTAACGCGAATGACCAAAAACGATTACAGAAAAATGCTGATGATGGCCAAAGATGCCAACATGAACATGCTCAGGGTTTGGGGAGGTGGAATTTACGAAGATGATGCTTTTTATGATCTGTGCGATTCTTTGGGTATACACGTTTGGCAGGATTTTATGTTTGCAGGTACAATGGTGCCAGGCGATCAATCCTTTTTTGCCAATGTAAAGGAAGAGGTAAAATATCAGGTGAAACGCTTGAGGCACCATAAAAGTATTGTGGTTTGGTGTGGGAACAATGAAATTGATGAGGCTTTTAACCGATGGGGATGGCAAAACCAATTCAGGATCAAACAGAAAGATTCGGCCAAGCTTTGGAACGATTATACCAGGTTGTTTAGAGATAGTATTCCGAAATGGCTGAATGAGGTAGACAGTAGCAGACCTTATGTAAGTACTTCGCCTAGATATGGTTGGGGTGTGAAAAATAGCTTTACCGAAGGCGATAGCCACTATTGGGGAGTTTGGTGGGGAGGTGAGGACTTTGAGGCCTTTGAAAACAAAACTGGACGTTTTGTAAGTGAATATGGGATGCAGGCCATGCCCAATTATTCGAGCATTTTAAAGTTTACACAACCACAAGATCGATATTTGGCTTCCGATGTGATGAAGAACCATCAAAAGGCAGGCAATGGCTATCAGAAATTGGATGGCTATCTGAAAAGTTATATGCTGGATGAGGAAAAGATAAAGAAGCTTTCTATTGCAGACTATACTTACCTCACGCAATGTGTGCAATATTATGGTTTTAAAAATATGATCTTGATCCATCGCAGTAAAGAACCTTATAACATGGGTACCTTGCTTTGGCAACTGAACGACTGTTGGCCAGTGGCGAGCTGGAGCATTACCGATTATTATGATCGGGCACCCAAAGCCGCTTGGTACGCAGTTAAAGAAGCTTATAGAGATGATGTAAGGCCAGAAAGGGATGTAGTAAAACCGAAAGATTTAAAATTGACCAATCCTCAAATTACTTATCAGATTATAGGGAACAAACTTGTGTTCAAATCTTCTGCTTTTGCCAAATATGTATATGTAGATCTGGTTGGTTATACGGGTAAACTAAGTGACAATTACTTTGACCTAGAGGCAGGTAAAGAAAAGGTCATTACTTTTGACCAAAAAGCACTGAAAACAAAAACAGTTGCAATAAAGATCAAATCGCTTTGGAATGTGATTGGAAAGTAACTTGTGTTGGTCGAGAAATGCTTTCTCGACCTTAAATAATAGTGGATTTTTAATCTACTTGATCTTAAACAAAGAAGGTCAGTCATTAGACCAACCTCTTGTTGTTATATTTTTAACGGTTTTAATTCAAATTACTTTCTCAAAATAAGTTTTGATTTTAATAAGTCCTGTACTGAAATAAAATCTGGCAGATATACTTTATCTACAACATAGATGATATCTTGACCTCTATAAATTAATAGATAGTTTTTATAAAAGGCATACGAATCGAAAGCTCTCCATTTATGTTGCATTGCCTTTTGGGAATCTTCGTAGGCTATACCTTCATTAGAAAAGATGAATTTGTAATCCATGTTTTCTTTTTCATACTTGTCTGCAAGAGCTGTTATTCTTTTAAAATACTCTTTATGAGTACTTATCGTAATTGAGATATAACTTAAAGTTAATCCAACTAAAAACATACTCATCATTGTAGGCCATGATGTATAACCAGCTTTTTCAATTAAAGTCATTGAAATACAGACTATGGTCAAAAATAAATAAAGCAAAAACCTTTTATAAAAAGACCTAAGCGCTAATCTAATTTTAAGCTTTTCTGCTTTTATATATTCTTTCTTATCAAATTTAATATGAAATTCAACCATTGATTCTTAAGCCTGTAGGTCTTCCATAATCGTTTTGATTTTTTCAGCAAGTTTAACCTCGGTATCCTTAAAATCAGCAGCACTTGCCAATGGTGTATTTACACTGCAATAGAACTTGATCTTAGGCTCTGTACCACTCGGGCGGGCCGATATGATGCTTCCATCAGCGGTAATGAACTGCAGTACATCAGACTTAGGAAAACCGAGTTCTTTGCTTGAATTGGCTTTGATATTCGTTTCTTTATTCAGTTCGTAATCTTTTAGGGTAACTACCTCAGAACCGCCCAATTTGGCAGGTGGGTTGTTCCTAAATTGTTCCATCATCGCCTTGATCTCTTCGGCTCCGGTTTTACCTTTTTTGGTGATCGAAACCAAATCTTCCTTATACATGCCATAAGTTACATACATATCAATCATCGCTTGATATAAGCTGCTGCCCTTATCTTTATAAAAAGCAGTCATTTCTGCAATAAATGCACAAGAAATTACCGCATCCTTGTCTCTCACCAGATCACCCACCAAATAACCGTAACTTTCTTCGCCACCAGCAATAAAGGTCTTTTTACCTTGCAAATTGGTCATTACTTGCCCAATCCATTTAAAGCCAGTTAAGGTGTTAAAGTACGCTACATTTTTAGCATCGCAAATGGCTTTGATTAAACTTGTAGTTACAATGGTAGATACCACATATTCGTTGCCGGTTAACTTTCTTTTTTCTTCCCAGGCTGTTAAAATGTAATTGATCAGCAAACTGCCGGTTTGGTTACCATTAAGCAGTACAAATTCACCATCATTGTTTTTTACAGCTATACCTACGCGATCTGCATCAGGGTCTGTTGCCAAAACCAGGTCTGCATCAATTTCTTCAGCCTTTTTTAGGGCAAGTGTTAGCGCTTCTTTTTCTTCAGGATTTGGATAGACTACCGTTGGGAAATTACCATCAGGTTTACTTTGCTCCTCTACGATGGTTACATTGGTAAAGCCAAATTGGGTCAATGCTTTTGGTACCAAGGTAATTCCTGTACCATGGATAGGAGAATAGACAATCTTGAGGTCATGCTCACGTTTAATGGCATCAGGCGATACCGAAAGTGCCGTAATCTGATCCAAGTACAATTGGTCTATTTCTTCACCGATCAGTTCGATGTTGCTTTCGATACGGCCAAATTTAACCTCATCTATGCTGGTAATGGCCGCAACCTCATTCATTACCATTTTGTCGTCTGGCGAAGTAAACTGTCCACCATCATTGCCATAGGCCTTATAGCCATTGTATTCTTTTGGATTATGTGAAGCCGTTAACATTACCCCGCTTTTGCAACCCAAATGGCGGATGGCAAAAGAAAGCTCAGGTGTTGGTCTTAAGGCCGAAAAGAAATACACATGGATGCCATTTGCAGAAAATACATCAGCAGTGATCTGGGCAAAGTAATCAGAATTGTTTCTGCTGTCGTGCGCAATAGCTACACTGATTTTTTCACCAGGGTATTTCTTGTTCAGGTAATTGGCCAAGCCTTGAGTAGCCGTTCCGATGGTATATTTGTTGATGCGGTTAGAGCCAGCACCCATAATGCCACGCAGACCGCCTGTACCAAACTCCAAGCTTCGATAAAACGAATCGGTCAGTTCTGTATAAGCTTCAGAATCCAATAAGTTTTGGATACTTGCTTTTGTATCTTGGTCGTAATTACCATTAAGCCATTGATTTATAGTTGTTAAGGTCGATTGTTCTAGTTGCATATGTAATCAGGTTGAAGTTGGTATGTGAAACAAAACAGAATAAAAATTGTTCAAATCATTTTTCGAGAACGGTTTCAGAATTTTATTTTGCCATTAAAGCGGAAATTAGCCTTCTTTTCGTTAATTTCACGCCCCGTTACAATAATAAGAAAAATACCAATTCTATAAATTAAAAATGAAAATATTAAAATTTGGTGGTACATCTGTAGGTAGCCCAGAGCGCATGAAAAAATTGTTGGACATCATTGATCCAACCGAAGAGCAAATCGTTGTATTATCGGCCGTGTCTGGTACTACAAATAGTCTAGTAGAAATTTCAGCCAAGCTATTGAAGGAGGAGAAGAAGGAAGGTGCCCAATTGATTAATGTTTTACATCAAAAATATAACGAATTTGTAATCGAGCTTTTGCCGGAAGGCGATTTTAGAGAACAAGGACAAGAGGTAGTGGATTACCATTTCAACTTTTTGGCTTCATTGGCTAACGATATGTTTACGCATATTGAAGAAAAGGTTGTTTTGGCGCAAGGAGAATTGCTTTCAACTACTTTATATCACATTTACCTGAAATCTATCGGTGTAGCATCAGTTTTGTTGCCAGCTTTAGATTTTATGAAAATCGATGAAGACAACGAGCCTGATATCTTGTTTACAACCGAACACTTGATGCCTTTATTGGCACAGCACAGCGAAAACAAGTTGTTTATTACCCAAGGTTTTATCTGTAGAAACAGTTTTGGCGAAGTAGATAACCTCCGTCGTGGTGGGAGTGATTATACTGCTTCTTTATTGGGTGCGGCAATTATGGCCGAAGAAGTGCAGATCTGGACAGATATTGATGGGATGCACAACAATGATCCACGGATTGTAAAAGGAACCAAGCCGATTTCGCATTTGTCTTTTGATGAAGCGGCTGAGTTGGCCTATTTTGGAGCAAAAATCTTGCATCCGCAATCGGTTTTTCCTGCCCAGAAATATAAAATTCCAGTACGTTTGTTGAACACCATGGAACCTAAAGCTTTGGGCACCGTGATTAGCACCGAAAGTGAAAAAGGCAAGATCAAATCTATTGCTGCAAAAGACGGAATTACAGCTATCAAGATTCAATCGAGCCGAATGTTGTTAGCTTATGGTTTTTTAAGAAGGATTTTCGAAATCTTCGAAAGATATAAAACACCAATTGATATGATCACCACTTCTGAGGTAGCGGTATCATTGACCATTGATTTTACAGATAACCTGGAAGATATCATTAAAGAATTGAACTCATTTGGTAGTGTAGAGGTAGATAAAGACCAAACAATCATCTGTGTAGTTGGCGATTTTGGTGCCGAGAAACATGGTTATGCCGCTAAAGTTTTAGATTCGATCAAACATATTCCGGTAAGAATGATTTCTTATGGGGGTAGTGCCTATAATATTTCCTTATTGGTAGGCACGCCTAATAAAGTAGAAGCTTTAAGAAGTTTGCACGATAGGATTTTTGAATAGGTTATCTTTTTCTAAAATAGAAATAAAGAAAGATAATAATTAAGAAAAGGAGTAGAGAGAGGCGAATCCTTCTTTCAAATTCCATTCGGCTAATGCGCTGATTTTTGTAATCAATGTAGTTGCCGATATAAATAACGGTCATAACGACCAAGAAGATAATAAATAGAAATTTCAAGTTATGTTTTCCGATAAAGATAGAGCACATTTTTCTAAATTAGAAACCCCATTTTATTATTACGACCTAAATCTGCTGAACAGTACGCTGGACGCTTGTAGTAAAGCTGCTAATGTCTATAAATTTCATGTGCATTATGCCATGAAGGCCAATTTTAATCCATTGGTTTTAAAGCAGATAGAAAAAATAGGATTCGGTGCAGATTGTGTAAGTGGAAATGAGGTTAAAAAAGCCATCGAAATTGGTTTTTCTAAAAATAAAGTGGTTTTTGCTGGTGTGGGCAAATCTGATAAAGAGATCAATGATGCTTTAGATAACGATATCTTTTGTTTCAATGTAGAATCTGTGCAGGAGCTTTCGGTGATCAATGAACTGGCAGAAAAGAAACAGAAAGTTGCAAAGGTGGCCATCAGGATCAATCCGAATGTTGATGCACATACCCATGCAAATATTACCACGGGTTTGGATGAAAACAAGTTTGGCGTAAACTCTTGGGACATGCCAGCCTGTGCCGATGTGTTAAATATTTCTGCTAATCTTGAGTTTATCGGAATCCATTTCCACATTGGTTCGCAGATTACCAATATGGAGGTGTATAAAAACCTTTGTATTCGTGTAAACGAATTTGCCACTTGGTTTGAAGACCATGGATTTAAAGTAAAAATATTAAATGTGGGTGGAGGTTTAGGAATCGATTATCATCATCCAAACCACCAGATTCCAGATTTTGAGACCTATTTTAAGATATTTGCCGATTTCTTGGAAGTGAAGCCTTATCAAGAAGTCCATTTTGAATTAGGCAGGGCATTGGTAGGACAATGTGCATCGTTGATCAGCAGGGTTTTGTATGTGAAGAATGGCAAGAAAAAGAATTTTATCATTTTAGATGCTGGTATGACCGAATTGATGCGTCCGGCATTGTACCAGGCCTATCATCAAATAGAAAATATCAGTCAGCAATTGTCGGTTGACGGTTCGCAAACTTCCAACCCTGTTAAGTACGACGTGGTAGGACCGATCTGCGAAAGTACCGACTGCTTTGGTAAAGAAGTTCAACTACCAGAAACTTTTAGAAATGACCTGATTGCGATCAGAAGTACAGGAGCTTATGGTGAAGTCATGGCCTCACATTATAACTTGAGAGAGCAGCTACAAGCAGTTTCTAGTGAAGATATTTAATGACTTGCTATGCTGAGCGTAGCAAAGAATCTCAAGTATAAGAATCAAAAAGGTCGAGAAATGCATCTCGATCTTTTTGCTGTTTAAACATTCTCTGCTAATTCAGGTCACTTCTTTCTTGACCCTAAAAATACGATTACTCCAGCAATCAAAACAATACCACCAGCATAAGGAGGCCAGTTTACAGATTTTTCTTTATCTGCAGAGACCTGTATCGGGCCAGCATCGATTACTTTTTCTTTTTTGGTATATGTAAAGCCAGTCCAAACCAATAATACTATACCCAGTACGATTAAAATTATACCTATTGATCTACCCATGTTCTTTTATTTAAATGATAATTTGAATAAAGAACATTTTTAAAGGATTAAAGTTTGCTTTATGATTAAAATGAATAGCCTAATATGTGGTAATGGCCTTTTTTAATATCGTATTGATCTTTTCAATAGGTAGATCTTCATTTTCATCGATCAACAATATCTTCATCCGTGAGCGTTTCTCTATCAATAAATCCGGATCATTCGATCAGATAGCCATTGGCAAAGCCAATGTAAGGTTTTTTGTATTTTTTATGTATCCATAAATAACAGAGCATTTTGCCCTTATAATAAAAGAATGGAAGTTTGTACTTCCATTCTTTGGTAATATGTTCGTCGTAACTGAGGATAATATCTCTCAATGCCAGTAAGCAATCTCTTAGTGGTTCTTCTTTTTCGAGGTAGAAACGGTCTAAGTCGCTCAACATGGCTTGTTATTCTTCTTCGAAAAAATCAGCTAGTCCACCAAGAAAATATTCTTCAATACCAGCTGTAAAATCATCATAATCTTCATCAGGTATATTGGTTTGCACAAACTCTAAAGAGGTTCCTTTTTTGTCTTCGTGTAATTTAATGGTAACGATAGATGGCTCGTTGTCATCACCAAAATACCACTGTTGCACGATTTTTTTACCAGGTACCAATTCAATGTTCTTTCCAACGATATCGCCGTCCCAAAAAGAAAACTCCGTACCCACCTCTTCTGTAAATTCTGCTTCTGCACCTGTCCATAACTGAATGCTTTGTGCTTTGGTTAAGCCTAGGTAAACCTCGTCAGGAGGTGCCGGAAGTGGGAGATATTTTTTGTAGTTCTTCATCAGGATTTTAAGATTTTAGGATCAATAAGGATAATGAGTAAGCAAAATAATAATTTATAAGCATTAATTGTATTTAGTGTTGTTGTTGTAAACTTTTTTAAACTGAAGGCTAGTTGCTCCAAAATTAATTAATAAGCCAATAGGGAATTTATATGCGACTACATAATTTTTGGCTTGTGCCAGATGTACATTTTCAAGATTGGTAACAGCTTTAATTTCAACTACAACAATGTTTTCAACAATAAAATCTGCTCTTCTTTTGCCTACTTCAATATCTTCGTAAAATATAGTTTGTTCTATCTCTCTACCAAATATTAAACCAGCCTTGCTTAATTCTATTGCTAAACAGCGTTGATAAATCACTTCTTGAAAACCATTGCCTAAGGTGTTGTGGACTTTCATCGCACAACCATTTATTTTATAGGTAATTTCTTCAATATCCATTTATGCTCTTGCAAATCCTTAAATCCTACAATCCTGACCTTTATTTAAATGCATTCAATCCAGTTACGTCCATGCCTGTAATCAATAAATGTACATCATGTGTACCTTCGTAAGTTACCACAGATTCTAGGTTCATCATATGGCGCATGATCGAGTATTCGCCTGTAATTCCCATTCCACCCAGCATCTGACGGGCATTGCGGGCAATATCCAAAGCAATTTCAACACTGTTGCGTTTGGCCATAGAAATCTGTTCGGCAGTTGCCCTGTTCTCGCTTTTAAGTACGCCTAAACGCCAAACTAAAAGCTGTCCTTTTGTAATTTCAGTAATCATTTCGGCCAATTTCTTTTGTTGTAATTGAAATCCACCAATAGGTTTGCCAAACTGGATGCGTTCTTTTGAATAACGAAGTGCAGTATCGTAACAGTCCATAGCTGCACCTAAGGCGCCCCATGCAATACCATAACGGGCTTGGTTCAAACAACCTAATGGGCCTTTTAAGCCACTAATATTTGGGAAAATATTCTCTTTTGGAACTTTCACATTGTCAAAAACCAACTCGCCAGTAGCAGATGCTCTTAAACTCCATTTGCCATGGGTTTCTGGCGTGGTAAATCCTTCCATGCCACGTTCTATTACCATTCCACGGATCTTGCCTTCTTCATCCTTAGCCCAAACTACTGCGATATTTGCAAAAGGAGCGTTAGAAATCCACATTTTAGCGCCATTCAATAGGTAATGGTCACCTTTGTCTTTGATGTTGGTTACCATACCGCCCGGGTTAGAACCATGGTCAGGCTCGGTCAGTCCAAAACAACCCATCAGTTCGCCAGTGGCTAATTTTGGCAGATATTTTTTGCGTTGCTCTTCCGTTCCATAGGCATATATTGGGTACATCACCAAAGAACCTTGAACAGAGGCAGTAGAACGGATGCCCGAATCGCCACGCTCAATTTCTTGCATAATGATACCATATGCTGTATAATCTAAACCAGCACCACCATATTCAACTGGAATGGTTGGTCCAAATGCACCAATCTCTCCCAAACCTTTGATCAAGTGTTTAGGAAACTCTGCTCTTTGCGCAAAATCTTCTATAACAGGACTAACTTCTTTTTTTACCCAATCTCTTACTGTAGAACGAATTAAAAGATGTTCTTCAGATAAAAGTTCGTCTAATTGATAATAATCTGGTGCTTCGTAAAGGTCTTTTTTAGCTGATTTGTTCATGTTTTACACTATATTTGGTTACACGTTGTGACAGTACCAAAGGTAATAATTTAGTGTAATGACTAGTAAAAACCGTGCAAAAAATTAATTTTGCTGCAGATTGTAGCTTTAAATAATTTAAACCTAATGTTTGTACAAACTGTAGCCTTAAGAGAGGTTAAATTTTACGCTTTTCATGGCTTTTATCCCGAAGAACAATTCACTGGAAATCATTTTTTGGTAGATGTTGAGGTAACTTTTATCCCAAACGGCGATACGGAAGACCTAAGCCATACCGTGAATTACGAGGTGATCAATACCGTGGTTACGGCTGCAATGAAACAGACACAAAAATTATTGGAAACAGTAATCAAAAATATCATTGATCAATTGATTGCAGTTTATCCTTTTATACTAACTGCAGCTGTCGGAATTAAAAAACTGCATCCACCAATGCCCGGCGAAATAGGGCATTCTTTTGTACAACTTACTTATACCTCTCCAAAATAAAATGGAATACACTAAAATTACGAGCACTATTTTAGCTGAGATCAAAGCGGCTATTGGAACCGAAAATGTTTTTGTTGATGAAGAATCTTTGCAGCACTATGCGCATGACGAAACGGAAGATCTGCGTTATTTCCCTGAAGTTGTAGTAAAGCCTTTAGATACGGCAAGTGTTTCGGCCTTGCTTAAGATCTGTAACCAATATTGCGTTCCAGTTACGCCAAGAGGTGGTGGTACCGGATTGAGTGGGGCAGCATTACCGATTTATGGTGGCGTTTTATTGTCGATGGAGAAGTTTAAAGCCATCATTGATATTGATACCGAAAACTTGCAGGCTACAGTTGAGCCTGGCGTGATCACTGAAGAGTTTATGAATGCCGTTGCCGAAAAAGGATTACTTTATCCGGTAGATCCAAGCAGTAAAGGTTCTTGTTTTATCGGTGGCAATGTGGCGCATGGTTCGGGTGGTCCAAGGGTGGTGAAATATGGAACCATTCGCGAATACATATTGAATTTAGAAGTTGTTTTAGCCAATGGCGATGTGATATGGACTGGAGCAAATACTTTAAAATATGCCTCTGGTTATAACCTTACCCAATTGATGATTGGTTCTGAAGGTACTTTGGCTGTGGTAACCAAAATCGTTACCAAACTTATTCCGGCAGTAAGCCAAAGCGTGTTGATGTTGGGTTCTTTTGCAACCAACGAAGCAGCTTGTGCGGCCGTTTCTGCAATTTTTAGGGCAGGCATAACACCTTCGGCACTAGAGTTTATGGAGCGAAAAGGAGTAGAATGGGTAATCCAATTTGACGACATTAAGTTTGATCTAAAAGCAGATGTAAATGCCTTTTTGATGATCGAGTTTGATGGCGATGACCTGGATGCGATTTTTGCGGCCTGTGAAAAAGTGAATATGGTATTGGAGGAATTTGGTTGTACCGAAGTGCTTTTTGCCGATACTGCACAGCAGAAGGAAGATCTTTGGCGTATGCGTAGAACGATGGCCGAATCTGTAAAATCTAACTCTGTTTATAAAGAAGAAGATACAGTTGTACCTAGGGCGGCCTTACCCAAACTGATCAATGGAATTAAAGAAATTGGTGCCAAATATGGGTTTGAAAGTGTATGTTATGGTCACGCTGGCGATGGTAACCTGCATATCAACATCATCAAAGCTGGCATGAGCGATGAAGATTGGAAACATAAATTGAAAGATGGTATTGTGGAGATTTTCGAATTGACTACGGCTTTGGGTGGCACCATATCTGGCGAACATGGTATTGGTCTGGTGCAAAAAGAGTATATGCCCATCAAATACAGCCAAATCCATTTGGATCTGATGCGTAACATCAAAAAGGTTTTTGACCCCAAAGGAATTTTAAATCCTGGTAAGATTACACCAAACCAATAGAGCTGCTATTTTGAGTTGAGAACCTCTTTCCTGGCTCTGAAAGTATTTTATTTCAAAGTGTAAAATACTTTCAGAGCTGTCTGTATGAGCTTGTCGAAGACCAGATGGTTGATCAAGTGCACTTCGACAAGTTTAGTGTGACAAGTTTCTTATATCTTCAGGATTATGATTTTAAGCTTGTAATTGCTCAAAGACCAACATCTTGTTTCTTTCTTTTTCGGGGATAGCTGCAGGTTTTCTGGTGCTGTAATCGTAAGCAACACATACGGTTTTGCCCTTGCTGCAAGTGATCTCTTTACCATTTACTTCTTTTACGATCATGTACTCCAGATCGAAACTCGTATTTCCAATCCTTGAGGTGCGTACATACATACTCACTTTGTCTTCTAAAAAGATAGGGGCGATATAATCTATCGACGCCTGACCAATCACGACGCCTGTTGTTTTCCAGTCCCAGTTGATGGCATGTTTCCAATATTTGGTTCTGCCGATTTCCATATAGGTAAAATAGATGGCGTTGTTAACATGGCCCATCATGTCTAGATCTGCAAAACGCATTTCGATAGCCGTTTTATACTTAAAACTGTCGATGTGACCCACTGAAACTGACTTTTTGTCTTGTTGTTTTTCTTTTTTGCGCCAAAATGTCTTAAAAAACATAAATATTTACTTTGGAATAAGGTTTGAACATGGACAATTATAATTTAAAAAATAAAATAACGGAGGAATATAAAATGACTTTAGTAAAATTCAACAACAAAACCAGAAACACAGCACCATACTTTAACAATGTTTTCGATTCTTTGTTTAGTGATGCGTTAAATAAAAACTATGGTGTAAATAAAGTACCTAATGTAAACATTTACGAAAGTGCCAACGAATATAAAATTGAATTGGCTGCACCGGGTTTAAGCAAAGAAGATTTTAAGATCGATCTTAAAAAAGACAACCTTTCTGTTTGGGTAGAGAAAAAAGTAGAAGAAACTGATGTACAGAAAGATTTTACCCGTAAAGAATTTGAATACACTTCATTTGCAAGGTCATTTGTATTGCCAGAAGGTGTAGATACAGATAAAATCAGTGCAGAATACATCAATGGTATCTTAACGATCACGATTGGTAAAAAAGATGAAGCTAAAGATGCACATAAAGAAATTGTAGTTTCATAAGAGGATAATAAGTTTGATTTTGAGTTTAAGGTTGGTAAGGGCGCATCGAAAGGTGTTGCCCTTATCTTTTTTAGACTGATTCTATAATATTTTTCCAACCTAAACAGTCCTTTCATTTTTGTACTTTTGCAAAATGGAAAGAGAAATCCTTGATACCAAGCGTAAGGCATTAAAAATAAATCTAAACGAGCATATTTACGGCACATTTGCAGAAATTGGCGCCGGACAGGAAGTGGCCCGTAATTTTTTTACCGCTGGTGCTGCTTCAGGTACTGTGGCTAAAACAATGTCGGCTTACGACATGACTTTTAGTGATGCCATTTATGGTGCCGAAGCTTCTGGTAGATATGTGAGCCAAAATAGGCTGTTGCGCATGCTGGACCATGAATTTGGTTTGTTGAATGAGCGTCTTTCTGGAGAAAAATACGATAGCAGAACATTTTTTGCTTTTGCAGATACCGTAACTACGCTGAACTTTAAACGCACCAACGAACCTCATGGTTGGGTAGGTATCCGTTTTCAGACAACACCTGGGGGCTTACCAAACGAAATATTTTTCCACGTCCGTTTGTTAGATACCGATGTAAATATGCAACAACGTGTATTGGGTATCATTGGAGTAAACTTGGTTTATGCTGCCTTTTATCATCATGGAGATCCAAAATTGATGATAGAATCGTTGGCAGACAACTTAACCGTTGGGTCTGTAGAGATTGATTTGATTTCTGTAAAAGGACCTGCTTTTGGAGAGGTGAACAATACGCTGCTTAACCTTTACCTGATCATGAAAGATTTTTCGGCGGCAGCTATTTTCGATGAAGATGGGCACCCACGTCAGGCTAAAGATTTGTTATATAAAAAGGATATCATGATTTTGCGTACCAAGTATGGTCAAAAATCAAATCCGAATTTCAACCTGTTCAACAAGGCCACGGAACAGTTTACCCGTACCAATAATGTAGAGCCAGGCAACCTAAGTGTAATGATCGAAGTTTTGTTGACCAATGTTTTAACAGATGAGCAAGAAACACCTGACGATATTGATCTGGAAGCAGTAGCAAAAAGAGCCGAGGATATGTGCAAAACGGGCAACTTGGTTATCGTTTCTAATTTTACACGTCATAACAGATTGGCCAAATATCTAGGGCGTTGCAAGCCAAAAAGTGTGGGCATTTCAACCAACATCAACAACCTTAAATTTGTATTCAATTCTAAAAACTTTGGCGAAAATTACTCGAGCCAGTTGTTGGCGTATGTAAGTGACATGTTTACGCAGAATGTAAAGCTGTTCGCCTATCCTTTTATGGATAAGAAGAGCAATACGGTGATCTCTACCGCTAATATGCCTGTAACTGCAGATGCCAAACCCTTATTCGAGTTTTTGTTGATCAATGGCTACATTACCGATATCAAGGATTATAGCGAAGAGGATGTTAAAACGGCCTAATGGAAAAGGCTAAGCACGAGAAAAGCACTTTACATCAGCGGAACAAACATCGTTCTAGATACGATTTTAAGACTTTGATTGAAGCTTGTGTCGAACTTGCCGATTTTGTAAGCGTCAATAAATATGGCGACGAATCTATAGATTTTGCCAATCCAGCTGCAGTTAAAACTTTAAATAAAGCTTTACTCAAACATTTTTATCAAATCGATTTTTGGGATATACCAGCGGGCTACCTTTGTCCACCAATTCCGGGTAGGGCAGATTATCTTCATTATGCGGCGGATCTGTTGGCGTCTTCACGTGAACAAGCTATCCCAACTGGAAAAAAAATAAAAGTACTGGACATTGGTGTGGGTGCCAATTGCGTATACCCAATCATTGGATATCAGGAATATGGTTGGGTCTTTGTAGGTACTGATATTGATGAAGTGGCTGTGCGTTCTGCAAAAAATATAGTGGAGGTGAACCCATCTTTGAAGAATGCAGTAGAAATCAGATTACAACCAGATCAATCAGCAATATTCAAACACATCATCCATAAAGAAGAACGTTTTGACCTGACAATCTGTAATCCTCCATTCCATGCTTCGGCAGCAGAAGCACAAGCTGGGTCGCAAAGAAAAGTACGTAACCTTGGTCACAAGAACTATGCAAAGCCTGTACTCAATTTTGGTGGGCAACATAGCGAATTATGGACAAAAGGAGGCGAGGTTGCATTTGTAGGGCAGATGATTGAAGAAAGCAAATTGTTTAAAGATCAATGTTTTTGGTTTACCAGTTTGGTTTCTAAAAGTGAAAATCTACCTGCTATTTACGCCATGTTAACCAGGGCAGGGGTTACAGAGACCAGAACCAATAACATGAGTACAGGTAATAAGGTAACCAGAATTGTAGCCTGGACTTTCTTAACTGTAGACCAACAAGCCACTTGGGGTTAAAGCCTTTGTTATTTGTAGGCTAATCTTTATCTTGTGGTATGAAATTGTTTCGTCTTTGGTTGCTGATCTTCCTAGCATTCCCCTTATTTGTCCAAGCACAAACTTCTGGTAATCCTATATTTCCGGGTTGGTATGCAGATCCAGAAGCTGTCATCTTTGGTAAGACCTATTGGGTCTATCCGACCTATTCGGCCAAGTATAGAGAGCAGGTATTTATGGATGCTTTTTCTTCTGATGATCTGCTGACTTGGAAAAAGCACGAAAAAATTATAGATACAGCTGCCATTAAATGGGCCAAAAAAGCGATGTGGGCACCATCAATTACCCAAAAAGATGGAAAATATTACCTGTTTTTTGGCGCCAATGATATTCAAAGTGACCAAGAATTAGGTGGGATAGGTGTAGCTGTAGCCGATCGTCCAGAAGGCCCATACAAAGACCATTTAGGTAAACCATTAGTTGGTAAGTTCTATAACAAGGCCCAACCCATAGATCAATTTGTTTTCAAAGATAAAGATGGTCAGTATTACCTGATTCTATGGAGGTTGGTCGCATTGTAATATGGCAAAGCTTAATCAAGATTTTACGGGTTTTGTGCCTTATGCTGATGGCAGTATCTTTAAAGAAATTACACCAGATAATTATGTTGAGGGCCCGTTTATGTTTATCCGTAATGGTAAATATTATTTCATGTGGTCTGAAGGTGGTTGGACAGGTCCTGATTATTCAGTCGCCTATGCCATTGCCGATTCGCCATTGGGCCCATTTAAACGCATTGGAAAGATATTAAAGCAAGATGCTGCTATAGCTACAGGCGCAGGACATCATTCTGTGATCCATGACGCAAAAAAAGACCGCTATTATATTATATATCACCGCAGGCCTTTGGGAGAAACAGATGGCAACCACCGTGTAACCTGTATTGATGAAATGCATTTTAACAAAGATGGCCTAATCGAACCCGTTAAGATTACAAAAGAAGGGGTGAAAAAGAACAAGCTTTAGATGGAAGATGAAGTGGTGTAAGATGTAAGAGGGGAATAGTAATAGAGATGTTTTCAGATGTTAACCTATTTATCATTTTCTATTCCTTATTCTCTTTCCTTCTCGTAGATATCTTTTACTACAATTGCCATTTGCCTTTCCGGATTCTCTAATGCTTTAAAGCCAAATTGCTGATATAGACCATGGGCATCAAGTGTAGCCAGATGGTATCGTCTTAAACCCTGTAAATCTGGATGGAACAACATCAACGACATTAGCTTTTTAGATAAACCTTGGCCACGGTAGGCCGTTTCTACATAAACATCACATAAATAAGCATAAGTGGCCCTATCGGTTACCCAACGGGCAAAGCCTGCTTGTTTTCCATCTTTATAAATACCAAAACACAAAGAATTGCTAATGGATTTTTGTACCAAAGCTAAAGGGATATTCTTGGCCCAATAAGATTCTGTACTCAAATAATGGTGAACGGCATTGACATCTACCAAGTTACTGTCGTCAGAAAAAACAAAGCCATTTTCGATAATTTCCATCTGAAATATTAGTTCATTGGTTCATTCGTTCATTGGTTCACTTGTTCATTGGTTCACTCGTTCATTGGGTTATTGGTTCATTCAATTTCATTCTCTCCTTCACTCATTAGATAGGCGTCTCAAACCAATAAACGAATGAACCATTGAACCGGATTAGTTACGCATGTTGATGAACTGCAAAGGTTGTCCAAAATCTTCTCCTCTACATAACGAGATCACTTTTTGTAGGTCGTCTATACTTTTGCTCTGCACCCTAACCTGGTCATCCATCATAGAAGCTTGTACTTTTAATTTGCTGTCTTTGATCTTGGCGATAATCTTTTTAGCTGCTTCTTTATCAATTCCTTCTTTGATCTTGAGTTCTTTTCTGATCATATTGCCAGATGCACTATGTTCTTTTCCAAAATCCAAACTTTTTGGGTCTAAGTTTTGTTTCATCATACGAGAGATGATCGAATCGGTAATGGCTTTCAGACGCATATCGTCTTCAGTTACAATAGTGATCACATTGGTTTTTTTATCCAATTCTACTGTACTGTTCGAACCATTAAAATCATAACGGTTTAAAATCTCTTTTTTGGCATTGTTGATCGCATTGTCTAATGTTTGTGAGTCTACTTTGCTAACGATATCGAAAGTGGGCATGATTTTGGCTTTAATTGATAAAAAAAATAATAGATTTAAGTAATTATAAAATTACCATACAAAAAACGCTAAAAAATATATGAAAACCAATAAAACTAAACCTCAGAAAAAAACCACTAAAAAAGCGGTTAAAAAACAGATTGAGCAAAGCTTAACGGATAGATTTTTGGAAGCGGTTAAAGGCTTGGGACATAATGCCGAGTTGATTGCTGATGATGTAGCGAAATTGAGTAAAGCGGCTGCTAAAAAGCTTTCTAAGAAGTTTAAAGAGGTTAAACAAGTTGTGTCAGATAAAATAGATGATGCAAAGGCTACAAAAAAACCAGTTGCGAAAAAAGTTAAATTAGCTAAGAAAGATGCTTCTAAGCTGGTTAAAAAAGTAGACAAGACCGTAAGTAAAGTAGTAAAAAAGGCAGTGTCTAAAGCTAAGCCAGTAGCAACAAGTGTAAAAGTTGAAGGCATTGCAACTGCAGAAAAAGCGGCAGCAGCCATCAAGGCACCAATTAAAAAAGCTCCTGTTAAAAGAGCACCGGCTAAAAAGGTAGCACCTAAAGCAGCAACAATGGAAAATAAAAGTGCTGCTGATGCAAAAGATACCAAAACAGCAGCCGTGAAGACGGTCGCAAACAATCCTGTAAAGAAGGTTGCAGCTAAAGCTGTACCGACCAAAACAAATACGACTACTAAAAAGTAAATTTTAGGTGTCAAATTAGCTGATAATTAACACTAACTTAACACTAAAATTTGCAGATTTGGAAATCTCCGGAACTACCCCGGAGATTTTTTTGATTTTTATCCATGGCTAAAAAGAAGCTACCGTTTTTAAATAGGGAATTAAGTTGGTTATACTTTAATGAAAGGGTATTACAGGAAGCTGCTGACGAAACAGTTCCCTTAATTGAGCGGATCAAGTTTCTTTCCATTTTCTCGTCCAACCTTGAAGAATTTTATAGGGTAAGGGTAGCCACTTTGAGCCGTTTGGTCAATTTAAATGATCGTGCCAAGGCTTTGTTAGGCTTTAACCCAAAAAAGGTTTTAAATGAGATCAAAAACATTGTAGTTAAGCACGAACGTAAGTTCGAAAGTCTGTTTCAGGCTACATTGATCAATGAACTGGCACAAAACCGTATCTTTATTTTAAATGATACCCAGCTGAACGTGGCCAGGGGAGAGTTTGTACGTAACCATTTTAGAGGTAAGATCTTATCGAATCTAGTGCCGATCATGATCGATCTAGAAAAACCTTTCCCAGAGCCAAAAGATAGGACTCTATATTTCTTTGTTCGTTTAACCAAAAAAGATAAAAAAGAGCGAGAAATATGCTTTGATTGAGCTTCCAGATAATTTACCGCGGTTTTTGGTATTACCTGAAACCAATGGACTAAAGTTTATCATCCTGGCCGAAGACATTATCAAATATTGTTTGGATGATATTTTTTATGTTTTTAACTACGACCATATTGAAGCTTTCTCTATCCAATTGACCAGAGATGCAGAGCTGGATATCGATAAAAATGTAAGCGATAAGTTTATAGAAGAGCTGAAGACCAGTTTAGACAAACGCAAAAAGGGTAAACCAATGCGTTTGCTGTATGATACGGAGATGCCATTTGAAATGTTAAGTGTACTGGTTACCAAAATGAAGATTGAGGCCGAAGGTTTGATACCCGGTAACCGTTACCATCGTTTTGGGGATTTTATCAGCTTCCCGAATGTAGGGTCTAAAGACTTAGAATATCCTCCGGTTGAGCCACTTAAAGTTCAAGGACTGCACCGAACAGAAAGTATATTTAACAAATTGGTGCATCGGGATTATGTTGTGAATCTGCCATATCAATCTTATGACTATATCATCTTATTTCTTCGTGAGGCGGCTATAGATCCAAAAGTGACAGAGATCAACATCACCTTATACCGTTTGGCCGAAAATTCTAAAGTGATCAATGCTTTGATCAATGCGGCAAAAAATGGGAAGAAGGTAAATTGTGTGGTAGAGCTAAAGGCCCGTTTTGATGAAAAGGCCAATATCTTCTGGACCAATAAATTGATGGAAGAAGGTGTAAATGTAAATTATGGACTAACAGATTATAAGGTGCATTCTAAGATCTGTTTAGTTAAACGGATGGAAAAGGGACGCGCCGTTTATTATGCAAATCTGGCTACTGGAAATTTCAATGAAAAAACCGCCAGAATTTATTGCGACCACAGTATTTTTACAGCTAAAAAAGAAATCACTTCCGATTTATTGAAGTTGTTCAATGCGCTCAACAAAAAAACAATAGCCAAAGATTTTAAACATCTTATTGTTTCTCCATTGGATTCTAGGAACAAGATCTATGCATTGATCAATAGAGAGATCAAGTTTGCCAAAGCTAAAAAACCTGCCTATATGATTTTAAAGGTGAATAGTTTGGCCGATGAAGGCATTGTAGAGAAATTGTATGAGGCAAGCAATGCAGGCGTACAGATCAAACTGATTGTAAGGGGGATTTGCTGTTTGGTGCCTGGTGTGGCTGGTTTTAGCGAAAATATTACGGTCATCAGCATTATCGATAAGTTTTTGGAACATGCCCGGGTCTTCATTTTTGGAAATAATGGTAAGGAAGAAATGTTCCTTTCTTCTGCCGATCTAATGAGCCGGAATTTTGAACACCGAGTGGAGGTTGGTTTCCCAGTGTTAGATGAACTGGTGAAACAAGAAATCAGGGATATTATTGAATTTCAACTTCAAGACAACGTCAAGGCCCGAGATATCAATAGGTTAAACAATAATAAATACCATAAAAACCGCTTGACTACCAAGATAAGGGCTCAAGTGCAGACATATAACTACCTTAAAAATAAACACCACTAAAAATGCTCCGATACGCCGCCATAGATATAGGCTCTAATGCAGTTCGTTTGTTAATTGCAGATATCACCCAAAATGAAAAAGGATATGGTTTTAAGAAGAATACATTGGTTAGGGTACCTCTGCGCCTTGGTGATGATGCTTTTTTGGACAAAAAAATATCGCCCAAAAAAATTGAGGTACTGGTGAAGACCATGAGCGCTTTCAAAAACCTGATGGATGTTTATCATGTGTCTAAATACTTGGCCTGTGCAACCTCAGCCATGCGTGAGGCGGATAACGGTAAGGAAATTATTAAGAGACTAAAAAAGATAGCTGATATTGACCTAGAGATGATCGAAGGACAAAGAGAAGCGAATATTATCTATTCCAATCATATTGAACAAAATCTGGATGCAAAAAAGAGCTATCTGTATATTGATGTGGGTGGGGGAAGTACTGAACTTTCGGTATTTGTAAATAAGCTGCCTGTGGCTTCCAAGTCATTTAACATCGGGACCATTAGGATCTTAGATAACCAAGATAAGGATGAAACCTGGGAAGAGATGAAAGATTGGGTGAAATTGCATACGCGTGATCTGAAAAATCTAGCTGGAATTGGTACGGGTGGAAATATCAATAAGTTGTTTCGCATGTCGGGCGAAAAAGAAGACATGCCACTTTCTTTTTTGAAGTTGAAAACGATGTACAATGAGCTGAATGCCTATTCGTTAAAAGAGCGTATTACCCTGATGAAACTTAACCAAGATAGAGCGGATGTAATTATTCCTGCTTGCGAAATCTACCTTACTTTGATGAAATGGACAGGAATCAAACAGATTTATGTGCCTAAAGTAGGAATGGTTGATGGGATCATTAACCTGTTGATTGAAGAGAATTTGGAAATCTAAGTTTTAACTGTCAGGCTCATTCTTCATTCAGCAGCTTTCTCGAGTTAGACCCTCAACTGAATTCAAGGTAATGTATAGATTTTGGGAGCCCAACAGATTATCTTACAATCGTTCTAAATGTAAGGTTGATCCTTGGTTTTAAGTTTGTTTTGGTTGGTGGTAAGCGGTGCAGCCAATGGCTTTGGGTGGTATCTTTCATAATCAATAAACTGCCATTTTCTAAGGTTAACGAAATACTTTCTTTGGTTTCTTTGTGTTTGAAGGAAAACTTTCGTTCTGCGCCAAAACTCAATGAGGCAATTGCTCCATTTTTCTTTAAGTCTTTTTCTGCATCGCTATGCCAAGCCATTCCCTCGCTACCATTATGGTATAGGTTCAGCAGACAGGAATTGAAGGTTTCACCAGATTTTTCTTCCGCCAGTATTTTAAGTTCCAATAGTTCTTTGGTCCATGGCAAAGCTTGTTTGGTGGTATTTGAGTAGGTATACTCAAAGGGTTGGTCGCCATACCAAGCTACTTTTCTTTTGGTTAAGATGTGTTTGCCAAAGATGATGGCTTCATCATTCTTCCATTCAATGGTGTTTAACAAACAGTTATAATAATCAACTGCTTGTTGATGCGCCATGATCTTACCATAATAATTTACAGTACCATCTTTGGGCAATAGGTTAATATCTTGAGGTGATTTATTACTAAATAGATCCATTCTTCCATTTTTTGTACACGACCTTAAGGCAATGCCCACAGGGTCGATAGCCCAAATCTACGGCTTCCTTTGCTGATGTAAAGAATACACGGTTGGCCATTTTCATTCTTTTGCCCGAAGCACAATTTAAAGTGCCATATATTTTCAGTTTGCTGTTGCCTGCAAATCGGATTTGTTGATCCACAATGAGTTGAAACAATTTTCTATTGGCCCCAAAAACCGAGGTGCCTAATGCTGTGTGTAAGATCATACGTTTAGGTTAATGCATCGTGGAAAATAATGCCTAGGGTATGCCTTTGGCCCGTGTGCACTTCACTCACCCCATGTTTCATATTGGCCCTGTAATAACCCTTGGTGCCTTTTACGGGTCTGTAATTGGTAGTGAAGACCAAAACATCTCCCTTTTTAGGCTGCAATACAATGGCTTTGGATTGTGCCCTCACATTTTGTTGGGTCAGCACAAATTCACCTCCGGTATAATCTAACCCTGGTTCATTTAAAAACAGTACCATTTGGATAGGGAAATAAACATCGCCATATAGATCTTGGTGGAGGGTGTTGAAACCACCTTTGCCATATTTTAAGATCAGAGGGGTTGCTTTGTTTTGTCCATTGGTGTTACAAAGTGCAATCAGCTCTTGATGTTGGTCTGGAAAAGAAAGCCCAGTATTTAAAACCTTCATCCAATTGTTGGCAATAGGAGCTAATAAAGGATAAAAATGGGTTCTTAAGGTTTGGATGATCAGGGGCAATGGATAATTGAAATATTTGTATTCACCCACACCGAAACGATAGCGTTCCATGACCACGGTTTTTCTATACAAGGTTGGTTGATGGTAATTGGCTACGAGTTCATCACATTGTTCGGCTGTTAACAGTTGCGGTACAATTGCATAACCATTTTGGTGCATGGCTTCTGCCAAACGTTCTTTATTGAGGTTTGCCAGTTCAGTGATCAAAGTCTGCATATTTTAACTATTGATGAGATTGACTTGTGCGGCTTCCCAACCTAAAATAGCCGATTTGCGCACTTGACCCCAGTGGTATTGCCCAAAATTGCCTGTCGACTGGATCGACCCGATGGCAGGGATCAAAAAAGCAATCGGATTATCGCCAATGGCCGAACCTACTGCCCTTGAAGCATTGGGATTGCCAATAGCCTGCGCAATTTTTCCATAGGTTGTAAAATTGCCTTTTGGAACTTTTAACAGTGTTTCCCAAACTTTTAACTGAAAGGGTGTGCCTTTAAGATGGAGTTTTACTTCATTAGGTTCATTCCAGTTTTGGTTAAAGATATGCAATGCACCTTGTTGCAGTTCGTCTTTTTGTTGATGGAACTTTGCCTGAGGGAATTGTTGTTGAAGCTCTTCGAATGCCTTAACTTCATCATCAGCAAATGCCATGTGGCAAATTCCCTTGGTAGTTGAAGCAATTAACAATTTGCCAAAAGGAGTGGAGGTGAAATCGTAGTTGATCGTGAGGTTTTCGCCACCATTTTTAAATTAGCCGGGTGTCATTCCTTCTATGTTCACAAAGAGGTCGTGCAAACGTCCTGTTCCAGATAAGCCGATTTCGTAAGCTGCATCAAAGAGGGTCAATTGTTGGTCTCTTAAGATGTCTTTTGCATAAGCCAGACTGAGGTATTGTAAAAACTTTTTGGGGCTTACACCTGCCCATTCTGTAAATAATCTTTGAAAATGGAATGGACTAAGATTTGTTTTTTCGGCTATTTGGTCTAGGTCTGGTTGTACTTTGAAATTCTGTTGCAAATAAGCAATTGCTGTTGCAATTCGATCGTAATTTAACTGTTCTTGTGTACTCATTTTAATGTTTTTGATACATCAAAGGTAGTTGACCACTACAGCTCATCAAACCCGAAAGTTGCTAAGCTTACAGCTCCAAAAAGCCGGTTGCCTGCTCGTCTACAAACCAATCCAGGTGTCCATCCAAAGGTTTGATCAATTGGGCTGGATAATTTGCATAATCTTTCCGTTCGTCGCCAATTACATGTTTTAATGCATTGGCCTTGTTTTCTCCAAAAGTGATAAAGGCCACATTTTTAGCTTTATTGATCAATGGAGCAGTTAAACTGATGCGGAAAGTGCTTAATTTCTCTACCCAAACGGCTGCAACATCCTCGCTCTGGTTTTGAACAAGGTCGGTATGTGGAAAAATAGAGGCCGTATGTGCATCATCGCCCATGCCCAACAAAATCAGATCGAATACAATCTCAGTACCTGAAAAGTGCATATCCAATGCTTTTTTATAGGCTTTTGCTGCTTCTTCTGGACCCAAAGTGGTATCCATATAAAAGATATGGTTGGCAGGAGTTTGTAAATGGTCGAAGAGGTTTTCTTTCGCCATTAAACCATTGTAATCTTTATGGTCTGGTAATACATTTCTTTCATCACCAAAGAAGAAATATACCTTGGTCCAGTCAATTTTATCTTTATAAGTGGTAGCTAATTCTTTATAAAGCTGTTTGGGAGAGTTGCCTCCGGTCAGCACAAAATCAAAACGGCCTTTTGTTGCAATTGCCTTGGTGGCAATCTCTACCACATAAGCAATTAGGTTTTCGTTCAGTTCTGCTACTGATTTAAAGATATGTAGGTTCATTGGGGTCTGTAAAAGTGAGGTTAGGATGAGCCTGTCGAAAGAATGAGCAAATTTCCGACAAACTCATCTTAACCGATTTAAAATTTATTCTTTGTCCTTTAAGGGTAGGGTAAACCAATGGAAACCATCTCTGGCAATCAATGCCTCGGCTTCTTCTGGTCCCCAGCTATCTGCAGGGTAATTAGGGAAGTTCAACGATTTTTTGTTTTCCCAGGTGTTGATGATCGGCATTACCAATTCCCATGCTGCTTCCACTTGGTCGCCGCGCATAAATAAGGTCTGGTCGCCATTCATCGCATCTAACAATAAAGTCTCATAAGCCTCTGGTGTATCGGTATCGTAAGTGCCTTTGTAATCGAATACCATGTCTACCGGATTAAGTACCATTTTTAGACCTGGTCTTTTGGCCTGCACCTGTAAACGGATACTCATTTCTGGCTGGATGCTAATGATCAAGCGGTTTTGTTGCCAAGTTTCTGTAGCACCTGCAGCAAAGATATGATGCGGAACATCTTTAAATTGGATGGTAATGATTGATGAGGTCTGGTTCATCCTTTTGCCTGTGCGTAGGTAAAAAGGAATACCTTGCCAACGCCAGTTGTCGATAAAGAATTTAACTGCCGCAAAAGTTTCGGTATTTGAATGTGGATCTACACCTTGTTCATGTCTGTAGCCTGGTACTTCTTTTCCTTCTACCCAACCCTTGCTATATTGGCCGCGTACCGCATTTGCACTGATCTCTTCTGGTTTAAAAGGGCGCATGGCCTTGAGTACTTCAACTTTCCTATCTCTGATTTCGTCAGCATCGAAAGTGATTGGTGCTTCCATACCTACCAAACATAACAGTTGTAACAAGTGGTTTTGGATCATGTCTCTTAATGCACCAGCACCTTCATAATAACCTCCACGATCACCTACGCCTAATTGCTCGGTAACAGAAATCTGGATATGTTCTATATAAGTCCTGTTCCACAAAGGTTCAAATAGCGAGTTGGCAAAGCGGAAAGCCATCATGTTTTGCACCGTTTCCTTACCTAAATAATGGTCTATGCGGTAGATCTGCTTTTCAGAAAAAATCTTGCTCAACAGCAGATTCAGTTCTTTGGCACTCTCTAAATCATGCCCAAAAGGTTTTTCGATAACAATGCGACTGTTATCTTCATCTTCAGTTAGTTTGTATTTGCACAACGCTTCTGCAATCAATGGGAAAAAGTTGGGTGCAACAGCCAAATAATAGATAACTTGGGTTTCCTTACCAAATTCTCCTTGTAGCTTTTCTACCGTTTCCTTTAAATTCTCAAAGGTTTTAGGGGTATTGATATCTGTTGGGCAATATTTGATATTGGCACCAAACTGCTCCCAGGAGTCTTTTTTTACTTTACCGTTTCTAGAGAATTCGTTAATGTTTTCTAAAATTACTTCCTGATATTTTGCATCGGTAAACTCTGTTCTTCCAGTTCCAATAATCGAAAATTTTTCTGGCATATAACCTTCTGTAAATAGGTTATATAGGGCAGGAGCGAGTTTGCGTTTGTTCAAATCGCCTGTACCACCAAAAATTACAAATATGGTTGGATTAAGATTACTCTTCTTTTTCATTAGAATATAATTTGTTTTTATAAATTCTTTTGGTTCCAATCTGCGTGGAAAATTCCCTCGCTGTCTATGCGTTCAAAAGTATGGGCACCAAAGAAATCTCTTTGTGCCTGTGTTAAATTAGATGGCATTCTGCCAGTTTTTAAAGTGTCGAAATAAGTGAGGGCAGCAGCATAACAAGGAATGGCAATGCCAGCCTGAACGGCCGAACTCACTACATTTCTGGTACCTTTTAAGCTTTGTTTGATCTTTTGTTGCACATTGGCATCGGCAAATAGATGTTCTAAACTCGGCTCTTTTTTATAGGCCTGATAAATATCTTCTAAAAATTCGGCCCTGATGATACAACCACCACGCCAAATTTTGGCAATTTCTGCCAAATTCAATTCGTATTCATATTGGATTGAGGCTTGCCATAACAGGTGCATTCCTTGTGCGTAGGCTCCAGCCATGGTAAAGTAGAAGGCTTCTTCTAGGTCGGCTATAAAATCTTCACCTGCATTGATCTTTGTCGATGAGCCAAAGGCTTCATTCAATTGTACCCTTAACTTTTTAAGTTTAGAAAGGTTTCTGGTAGAAACAGCAGCATCTATGGTTGGGATTGGCAATTCAACATCCATTGCTACTTGTGAAGTCCATTTGCCTGTACCTTTAGATTTGGCTTCATCCTTGATTTCATCAACCAATAGATTGCCTGTTTTCACATCCTTGAATAAGAAAACATCTTTGGTAATTTCCATCAAGAAAGATTTTAAACGGCCATTGTTCCACTTTTCAAATACTTGTTGGATCCTGGTCGTTGTCGTAGCCCAATCCATTTTTAAGGATTTCATACGTTTCGGCCAATAATTGCATAATGGCATACTCGATACCGTTGTGTGTCATTTTAACAAAGTGACCAGAGGCACCTGGCCCGATATAAGTTACACAAGGTTCACCATTTACTTTTGCCGAAACGGCTTCTAACATCTCTTTAACAACAGCATAAGCTTGTTTATCGCCTCCCGGCATCATGCTTGGTCCAAATCTAGCACCTTCTTCGCCACCAGAAATACCCATTCCAAAGAAATGGATGCCTTTTTCCTTCAGCTCGATCGCTCTTCTGCTCGTGTCGGTAAAGTGCGAGTTTCCACTATCGATAATGATATCACCTTTGTCTAATAAAGGTTGTAGCTCTAAAATCACACTGTCTACAATTGCACCTGCTGGCACCAATAAGATAATGGTACGGGGCGACTGTAAACTGTTTACAAAATCATTAATATCGGCAAATCCCTTAAGGTGATGGTCTTTTCCCTCTTCTTCAAAAAACTGAAGCATTTTTTCGCTTTTATCGTAACCGGTAACTGCAAAACCATTATCGGCCATATTCAATAGCAAATTACGACCCATGGTACCTAAACCAACCATCCCGAAGGCGTATTGAGCTTTTCTATCGTTATTCATTTGATGATTTATTTATACTTTCTAAAATTGTTTTACTCTGTTCAAAACTGTGGTGTACATGTGCATTGATGCCCATTTGTTTGGCAATGGCCACATGGATGGCCCTATCGTCGAAATACAGACAGTTTTGAGGTTCTTCTTGGGCAATGCCCAGGGCCAGTTTAAAGATGGAAGGGTCTGGCTTCGAAAAACCGACTTCACAGGAAGAAATGAAGGCATCAAAACATTGGTGCAACCCAAATCTCTTGATGCGATAATCGTTAAATTCCTTGCCCTCGTTGTTGATCGCAAAGATCTTGATGCCTTGTTGCTTTTTCCATTCGATCAACCAAGGTAAAAAATGTGGCAACTGTTCTAATCTGGAATACATAAATGCGCTGAACTCTTCTTTAGAGAATGAGCGCGCTACGTTAAAGACTACTGAATCCAAGTATTGCGCTAAATTTAATTTTCCATTTTCGAATAGGGGGAAGGCCACGGCATGGTCTTTTTGGAACTGAATAGGTTCCAGACCAAATTTATCGATGGCTTCCATCCTTGATTTATGGTTCCAGCCATCACTCAGCAATACACCTCCAATATCCAAAAAGAGTAGTTTAATGTTTTTCATCTATTTTTTTGGATAGGTAGTGTGTACATGGTATTTTTCTTTGGCAAGCCATAGTTTGGCTCCGCCTTGATCCCGTCTTTATTAGAAACCAACTTGATGTTTTTATCCAATTCGAAATTTATTTCATTGGAGTTTCCACCGCCAATGTAGAGCTTGTCATAATTGAAAACGGTTTTGTAGATTTCGATGATGTACTTTAAGCGTTTGTTCCATTTCTTTTTGCCTACCTTTTCGAAACCTCTATCGCCAATAAAATCATCATAATCGTCTGTTTTATTGATGGGTAGGTGCGAAAGTTCGAGGTGTGGAAGCAATTCGCCGTCATATAGTAGCGCTGTACCGAAACCCGTGCCCAGGGTAAACACAATTTCAAATCCTTTTCCACTCACAATGCCCAAGCCTTGCTGGTCTGCATCATTGATCAAACGTACAGGTTTACCGAAAAGATTACTTACCTGCTGTGCCAGGTCCATATTTGCCCATTGGTTTTCGGCCAAATTAGGTGCAGTCTGTACAATTCCTTCTTTTACATAGCCCGGAAATCCGATTGAAATCTTTGTAAATGAATTGAAATCTGCTGTCAGTTGTTGGATGGCCTTTAGCACTGCTTCAGGTGTTGAATTTTTAGGCGTAGGTGTTTTTTTGAAATCAGTTAATAATTTCCCTGTGGGGCTTAATAAACAAGCCTTGATATTGGTGCCACCGATGTCTATGGAAAGAATATCGCCTGCTGGAACCTTGGTCTGTACTGGCATAAGCTGTTCTGTTTTTTCGATAAAATTTGTTGCTTATCAAAGAAACAAAAATACAACCATTAAGTTAGCTTAGCCGTAATATTTGTGTAATAAGTTGCCTTTAATTATTAACAAAAGCTAATAAATGTGGATTAAAATGTTTACTTGCCGTTTTAACTTCCAGATTGGGGTGGATTAAGCTTTAACAATCAGTCAAATATCAACACTTTAGGTTTTTTATTGATGATGGAACCTATCAGTTCTGCTGTGGTAATGTTTTTAAAATAGAGGGCTTGTGAACTTTTCAACTGCTTTTTAAGACAATAATAATGATGCAGGCAGTTGATCCAATTGATGGCCATTGTTTTATCTTTCCAAATTTCGGGATATAGAAAAACGGTGTCGGTTTCTAAGCGTATTAGATTTTTGCTTTCCAATGCTTTAACATTTGCAATAATCAATGCAGTCTGTTGGGCAGTATTGATTTTGGTATTTACTTTTTTATTTGCGTAGATCATGGTTTAATTCTCTGTAATTGGCAATTCTACAAAAAATGTAGTTCCGAAACCAGGTATGCTTTCAAACCAGATAGAGCCATTATGTGCCTCAATGATCTGTTTAGAGATGGCTAGGCCCAGTCCAAAAGATTTCTCGCCATCTGTGCCTTGCCTTTGTACATCTGCATTCATGGCAAATAATTTCTCCGCTATTTCTGGCGGGATTCCGATGCCATTGTCTTTCACAGCAATAAGTATGCTTAAGGGCTTTTCTTCCATTACAATATTGATTGTAGTGCCATGTGGGCTAAATTTGATGGCATTGGAAATAAGGTTGCTCATTACCCTCCAAATCTTTTCTCTACTGATGTTGATCTCGATTGGGATGGTAGAGATCTTTAGTTCTTGATTTTTTTCTTTGGCTTTGCTATCCAAGAGCGTAATACAGTACTTTAAAAGCGTATGCATCTCAACAGGTTCTTTGATCAGGTTGCTCTTGTTGTATTGTACTTGCAAAAGATCATTGATGAAATTTAAGGTATCGGCTCCTGAAGTATTGATCATGCTGATGATCTCGCGTTGGTCTTCTGTTAAGTCGTTCTCTTCCAGCATCAAGGAAGTTAGACCAATTACACCTGCAATTGGGGTGCGCATATCATGTGCAACTACTTGCATCATATGAGTGTTTTCTTCCTGACTTTGCTCTAAGGCTTCGAGCGTTTTTTCCATCAACAAGTTATGGTCGCTGATCTTGGCATTTAATACCTTTAACGACTTGTTATTTTTCCTTGTGATCCGATAGTTTCTCCAGATCAAAAAGATGACCAAAGCCGAAAGAAGTGTAAGGCTGAGTGCAAATATGAGGTAAACTGTTTTCAGTTCATCCTTTTTCTTTAAAACATCAATTTCTTGTGTCTGCGCATATTTGATAAATTCTTTATTGATGTCCTTACTTTTGATCTGGCTGTCTACAAGGTCTGCAGAGTCTTTCAGTTTATGATAGGCTTTATAGGCTTTGTAAGCTTGAGGAACATTTCCGGCATCTTCATAATAGTTCCATACCAATGCGCTAAATCTCAGGTTTACTTCTTTAGAAGGCTTGCTTAAAGAATCAGTTCTATTGCGGATGGTGTTGATCAGATCAGCGGCCTCTTCCTTTCTGCCGGTATTCAGATACAATTGGGCCAGTTTGATCTGGTTAAACAGAATGTCTTCCAGATAGATCTTATCAAGTTCCAAACTTTTGATAAAGGCGGCTTCGGCCTTTTGGTATTCTTTTAAACGGACATAATTAGAGGCGATGTTGCCATAGATAACGCCTCTAGCAGCATTGATATAGGACAAGTGTTTAGCAAATTTTTTATCTACCGAATTTACATAGGCCAATGCATTTTGATAAGCAATGGTAGCGCTATCTGGCTTGTTCAGCCGCTCGTAACATAAGCCAATGCTATTGAGGTTAGATTGTATTTTACCAAACGAGATAAAAGGTTTGGCTGTGGTCTTTTGATAATAGCCAATTGAAGTCCTAAAATAGCCCAATGCTTCGTTATATTTTTTCTGTTTAAACAAAACATTGCCTATGCTCATGTTGATAAAACCTTTCATGCCATTGTCTAAACTGATTTTTTCAGAAAGTACCTTGGCATTGTAGAAATATTTGAAGGCATTATCATAGTCGTCTTTGTCGGCATATAGATTAGCCTTGATATTATATGCAGAGAATAACTCTTCGGGATGGGATTTGATCTGCTTTTCTAAAATCGCAAGGGCACTATCGATATAGACCATACTCTGCTCAGTATTGGTATTGTTTTCTGCCAATGATTTATATTTCCTAGTAAAGTCAAATTTACTGGCTTTTGGAAATGCATTGTATGCTGAGTCGAGATATTTTGATGCTTTGTGATAGTTTGAAATGACAAGAGAATCGCCATGTTGTATAATTTTATCAAAATATTCTGGATGTCCTTTGTCTACAGGGTTAATGCGATCGCAGGATGATAGAATAGCTGTAATACACAAAAAGAAAAGTATAAGGTTTATTTTCATTTTTGAGTGTTGGGTATGCTTGATGTTTAGAAAGTTAAATAAATAAACTTAAAATTAAAAAAAATATATATGGTTATAGTTGGCCTTGATCTTCTGGATAGTTCTTGTTTGCTATGGATTGATTTGTCATTTCTTCAAGGTCACCGATTAACATCTTGCGTTCTACTGGATCTGTTACACTTACTACTCTAGATAAAGACCGGTCAAAAAAGAAAAGTCTTTTTTCTAAAACCGTAGCACCAAATTCGTTTTTCTGTCTATAGGTGTGTATCATTTGGTAACCAATAAATTTGGGTTTAAACCTTGCTTTCTCTTTTGTATTAAAAGAACAACATCTTTAGGCATTAGATCACCAAATGTGCCAGTCGGATTGTATTTCATGACGTCGAAGCGGGTAAAGGCAGAGTCCAATTTTTCGAACGCTACTGCTTCATAACTTTTAAAATCGTTCATGGTAGTGAAGAGCTTTTTTTCGACGAGTTCTTTTGCCTTTTGGTCGTTGGATTTAACACAACCCCAAACTAAACAGCAGACCATAAAAAGTAGAACTTGTTTCATAATGCGTTATAATACCTAACGAAAATACAGAACAATATCTGAATAGAAGAAGTTTCTTGCTGATAAAAAGGCAATTGATGAAAAATGGATACCTACATTTCCCATATTTTACTTTGGATAGAACTGGTACTGCTTTAACCAACCAGTTAAAGCTGATATCAGCTACATGTAAGTTAAACTATATTCCTGCCAAGGGTTTTAAACCTAACTCCATTAGCTTGCACAACAGTAAGGGTTAAATGGCCAGTTTTACTCATTTTAAGGTCAGCAATGCTACCTTCTTTGCCTTTGTGCGTTCCAGCTATCACTTTACAATGGTCGCCGTTGTTTAAGTTTATGGGATTTTCGTTTTTCATTAGATTTCACTTTCTATAAAATTCGTATTTTATTTCGAAAGTTTCCATTTTAATTGAGATACGATTAGAACTACTTATGCAGCTCCCAAGGGGATAGATACAATGATTTCTGTGCCTTTGTTGCTTGATTGTATGTGGATTTCGCCATTTAGGTATTGCACCCTTCGGTGGATGGATGTCAAGCCCATGGTTGTATTTTTATGATTAGGTCTGTTTTCACCAAGGCCTTTTCCGTCATCATGAATGGTCAAAATCAGGTTATTCCCTTCTTCGTAGAATCAGGATACCTACATTCTTGGCTTTCGCATGTTTGATGATGTTGGTAACTGCTTCTTGGATGATACGCAATAGTGCAATCTGAGTGTCCGGTCCTACGCCAATCAATGAGCGGTCATCGATATGGATGGTTTTGTTGTAGCGGCCATCGGGCAATGCACTACCGATCAATAATCTGACATGTTTTTCAAAAGACAGTTCTTGTTGCCCATCTGAGGCACTGAACCATTCATGGCTCTTTTTTCTGGCAGCTTCGTAGGCATTGGCCGTTTCTGCCTGCAATACAGCAAGTCTATTTTTTAAAGAAATGTCGTTGGTATCCATAGACAGGGTTTCCAACTGATGTCTGATGGCGGCAATGGATGAAGAAAGCCCATCATGAAGGTCTTGCCCAAGTCGTTGCTGTTCTTCTCTTACCGCTTGGTATTTGGCTTCTTCCATGGCAATAACCTGCATGTTGGCCTGGCTGTTGAGGGCTTCTACTTGTGCTTTAGCCTTTCTGTCCCTATATACCATGATCAGATAGATGATTAGGATGAGAATGGATGCGGAGACCGAAATGAGCACTAGCCAAAAGGTGCGACCTTGCTTAACCTTTTCTGCTTTTTGTAAGGCGATGCCACTGTGTTCGGCCTGGGTATAAGCATAGAGCAAGTCGCTGGATTCTGCCATTAAGCTCGATTGCATGTCCCGCTCATGTTTTAGCGCATCGATAAGGGAAGTATAAGCACCTTTGTAATCTCCCTTCAAGGCCAGTAACTTGCCTTTAAATTCGTCGAGGTCTGCACTTTGGCTTTTACCGAAGTTTGGCGAGGAAACATATTTGGTGATATAAACAGCTATGCTATCAGGTTTCTTCAGGTTGATGTAGTTCTCCAGGCGCATACGGACCAAATTGATGTCGATAAAGTTTGTTGCTTGGTCCTTATAAGTCGTCTTCAGACTTGCCATTCGGTTCAATAGCATTCTTGCCCTTTCATAATTTTGTTCAAAATTGGCTACAGAATGCTCGATATCTATCATCAAAAGGTCGTTGTAGAGCATCCGGCTTCGGGTAATCGGATATTTATGTTGCAGTGCCGTACCAATTCTTGTAGCCAAAAGTGCGGTCTGTTGTACAGCTGCACTATCCTTTAGCTTTACATATCCCATTAATGCTGGTGATAGGATATACATGGCGTTCAGCCCTACAGATGATCTACCTTGCCATTTTCTAAAAGTTCGGGTAAGCTTGTCAAGTACTTCTTTTCACCCTCAAATATCGCGATGACTTTATCATAGAGCCTAAATTCTTGATAGATCTTACATTTTTGCAATTGTTCTACCAGTGGATGTTTTTCGCCATTTTTTTTATATTCCTCAGTAATCTTTTCTGCATAATACATGGATGCACCTTTCTTTTTGAACATTCGTGCATTGTTGAAAAACAAAAAAAAGTAACTGATCCGGGCACTGTGATATTTGGGTTTGCTCCAGGCAATTTCTTCATACAGATCAAGTAAACCTACCAGTTGCTTGGTTTCAAAATGTTTCCCTTCAGAGAAGAGTTGATGTGTAAGTGAATCGGCCTTGAGGAAATATTGTTCTGCTGATATGCTCTGCGAATGGTAAGCCTTGGCCAACTTGTCGAACTCCTTTTGTGCATTGCTGTTGGATTGTGCAACTGCGTCTAGGCTTTGAGTGGCTATTAAGATAGTTAAGAGGGCAAGGAAGTTAAATATCTTCGATAGCAGGGATGATTTGGTGTTCATGGGATATAGGGCATAAATAACTTCTTATTAGGGTCAGATCAGTTCGTGTTCACGAGCATAAGACAACAGTTCGGTAATGGAATTGACTTTTACCTTGGCCATCATCTTGCGTCGATGCGCTACAATTGTGTGTTTGCTGAGGTGGGTACGATCTGCTGTTTGGATAATGGATAAACCGTGAGCAAAATGTTGTAATACTTCTAGCTCACGTGCTGTGAATAATATCTTTCTGGTCAGTTCGGTGTTGGAGACAATATCGTTGATGGCTGTGGAAATATATTGTTGACCTCGACCTATGGCGGTGAGACATTCCAGTATGGTGTTGAAACCTGATGACTTGCTGATGAAACCGTGTGGATTGTAACTTAAGATATTGGTAATGGCCATTGGGCTAGTTACAGCACTGATGACAATGATGGTCATGTGTTTATTCAACCTTCTGGCCTCATTGATCAATGGAAGCCCATTTTTGTTCTTGAGGTAATAATCCAAAAAGAGGTAGATGGGGGTGTCGGAATGCCTAACCAAAAAATGAACCAGTTCACGTTCTTCACTAAAAGGATGCACAGAACGAAAAAGTTCCAACCGCTCGATCAGTGCAGAAAAGGAATCTGCAAATAGCAGATCATGATCAAAAACAATTGCGAGAGCTTCAGTTTTACCCATAAACGTGCCGAATATAGGAAAAGAAAGAATTATATATACCCTTTATGGGATGTGTTCGGCTTTCAATAGCTGATTAATGCTACTTATTGGTATTATAATAACATATTTTTGCTACTTAACATTTCTGTTAACTAAGCAAAAAAGACAAAGCCTGTTATTTGATAACAACTAGGCTACTGTCTTGTATCGATTGGCCAGTTCCAGATAGGCAATCCTTTGGCTGTAATCACAAATTCTTGTTATTTGTTTGGATATCGTAACATGTTGTTGTTATAATGCTTGGCATGCTGTGTTATTTTGTACTCGAGTGGTTATTTTTAGCGGTCTACTATAATCAACAAATCAATAGAGAATACAACAACATTTTATGGATATACAAATGGCATTTTCTGGTTATGTATTAGAAAGGTGCTCGTATAAAGAGAAAATTGGATAATGGTGTAAAGATATTGGCCATGTTAGATAGCGCATTACAATAGGGAGAGCATTTAACTGTGATAGCTGCATGGTCATATTAAAAAGATTAGATAGATACAAACGGTTCAGTGTTGTGCATTACAAATAGACCAACAGAAAGAATTTTAAAGATGCGTTTGAAGATAAAAAATGCCAAATCGGCCAAAATTGTTCCATCTACCAAGCCTTATTGTTTAGACATTGTTATTGATGGAATACAAGTACATGAGCTGTTAATGTCTGTGGATATTATGGCAGCAATAGATTATTATGGCGTAACAGAACTATTGGATGTGATTGAAGAGCGACAGTTGAATTCACATCTTCAATATCTTGGAGAAGGCGATGGACAACTACAGACTAGAGAACTGGATCCTCCAAGTACCAAAAGGATAGAGAGCGCCCGATGTTTTAGACCATAAGCCTACAAAAAGGTGCAGAATCGAGATGTGACTATAGATAAATTAGCTTAGCCAAGATCAAAAAATGAGTATCAGCTATCAGCATGCCATAAAAGCCATTGATGCATCTATAGAAAAGGCAACTGCCTTAGGTGTTGCAGTGAGCCTTGCCGTAGTAGATATCAATGGATATCTGGTCGCTTTTGCAAGATTGGACAGAAATGGCGATATGATTGATTTCGCCGTTAAGAAAGCCAAAACGGCCTTATTGTTTGAAGAGGTTGACGACCGCTTGGAAATAATGGCGGTACGGACAAGTAACTATGGACAGCGGATGTTTGGTTTCACAAAAAATATGTTGGCTATTGGTGGAACGGCACCAATTAAAGATCTACAGGGTAGGGTTATCGGTGTTATCGCTTCGTCTGGAGGTAGCCCTGATCAAGACATGGATATTGTTGGAGCAGGAGCCAGGGCAGTTTTCGAATGTGGTCAAAAGTGTGGGCATGAACATTAAAATTGTTGGCGTTTAATGTTTGAATATGTTGCCGAATACCTTTTATGTGTGCAACATTTGACCCTTTTCTGCCCCGATAATATTAAATGTCGTATTGAAATCTACTTTGCCAAGATTAACTATCTTGATTCAATTTTGAATTCTTTTTTGTATCCTTCATGAATAGATATACCATTAAGGAAATGAAAATACAGCAAGTAATATACCAATAGTAATAAGATTCATGTCCCCAATCCTTTAACCATAGTGCTATATATTCTGCCGTACCTCCAAAAATGGCTACTGTGATCGCATAGGGTAGGCCCACGCCTAAAGCACGTACTTCTGCTGGAAATAGCTCTGCTTTAACCACTGCATTGATGCTGGTATATCCGCTTACAATAACCAATGCGAACATCAATATCAAGAATGCTTGCCATTGGCTGGTTGTATGGCTCAACATGGTCAATAATGGAACTGTAAAAATAGTGCCTGAAACTCCAAATGCAATCAATAATGGTCGACGGCCAATCTTATCCGACAACATACCAAATAGCGGTTGTAAACAGGCAAAAATGAACAATGTTAAAAGAGAAATCAATGTAGACTGTTCCTTGCTCATATGTACAGTATTGACCAAAAACTTCTGCATATAGGTAGTGTAAGTATAAAATGCAAGAGTTCCTCCTAAAGTTAGTCCAATAACGGTGGTTAATGCTTTTGGGTGTTTTAGCAGTTCTTTTAATGTCCCTTTTTTCTCCGATTTCTTCTCTTTCAGGTTCTCAAAGGCTGTAGTCTCGTGCAGGTTCTTTCTCAGATACAGCGCCACAATAGAAAGGATAGCCCCAAATACAAATGGAATGCGCCAGCCCCATTCATGAAGTTCGCTATCGGTAAGCAAAACTTTCTGAAGGAATAATTGAATGGACAATGCGAGAAGTTGCCCGCCGATTAGGGTTACATATTGAAAGCTCGAATAGAAGCCGCGTCGATTTTTGGTAGCCATTTCACTTAAGTAGGTAGCAGACACGCCATATTCGCCTCCTACACTCAAGCCCTGCAATAACCTTGCAGTAAGTAATAAAATAGGGGCTAAGACCCCAATCGTTTGGTAGGTTGGTGTGAATGCGATCAATAAAGAACCCAAAGACATCAACAAAACAGATAGAGTCATAGACTGTTTACGACCTATGCGGTCGGCAATACGTCCAAAGATGTATCCTCCCAATGGTCGCATCAAAAAACCTAGGGCAAATATACCCGCGGTATTGAGCAGCTGTACAGTCGGATTTCCTTGTGGGAAAAATGAAGATGAAAAATAAATGGCAAATGCTGAGTAAGCATACCAGTCGTACCATTCAACTAAATTACCAATAGAGCCACCAAAAATTGCCTTCAGCCTTTGTGATGATATTTTATCATGGTCTGAAGAGGATACTTCTTGCTTCTTCTTTTTTAGGGCTTCCATGTTCGTTAGGTCTAAAATCGGTTATTTTTAGAATGTGCAATAGAAATGATGTAGTTACAGCTTGAGAATTGTCGGAACTTGAATTGGAAAAAAAATTATCTAGTAAGTAGCCTTTTTTAAGTGTTGAATTTTATTCAGAAATAAAAAAAGCTACCTTTTTGAGGTAGCTTTTTTCAGCGGAGAGCGAGGGATTCGAACCCCCGGACCTATGACAGTCAACAGTTTTCAAGACTGCCGCATTCGACCACTCTGCCAGCTCTCCGCTGCAAAAGTACGAACTCCGATTAAATCTGCAAACTATGAATAGATATTTTTTGAAAAAAGACGCTAAGCGCCTATAACAGAGCAATAAAAAATTATGGTTTCTCTAATTTTTCTTCTGTTTGAGCCGATTTTTTAAAGATATTGAAATTCGGACGTATGATTTTTACACTACGTTTTGATAGATCAACGCTGGCATTAAGTTCAAAACCTACCAATAAAATCAAAGAGTTTAAGTATAACCAGATCATGATGACGATCAATGTTCCGATAGGTCAGTAGACCTTGTTATAGGCGCTGAAATTATTAATGTAGAAAGAAAATCCCCAGATGGTTAAAAAGGCCAGTATCGTAGCTAACCATGAACCAGCACTAAAGAACTTCCATTTTTTGGCGTGCGCAGGTCCATAGCGGTATAATATGGACACGGTAATGAAATATAAAGTACCTAATAAGGTCCATCTCGTTAACTGGATCACATAGATGGTGAGATTTCCTTTGTAGTTGATTTCGTCTTTTAGATAGTTTAAGAGTATTTCTCCCAAAGCCATGGCTGCAATACAGATGATCACAGAAAAGGCAATGATGACCGTTAAAATCACTGCTACGAGGCGACGTTTAAGCCATGTCCTGGTTTCAACGATAAGTGAAGATTTATTGAAGGCCATCATCAAGTTATGGACACCATTTGTAGCAAAAAATAAGGACAGTAAAAAACCGATAGACAACAAACTTCCATTTTGGATGTTTACGATATCGTTAATGGTGGTTTCTAATGCAATAAAGGCATTGTTAGGTAACACCAATGCCAATAAAGACATCAACTGTTCTTGAAAACCAATTCTTTTTGGAATATATGGATCAGCGTAAACAGAAAGATAATGGCAGGAAAAATAGCCAACATGAAATTATAGGCCAATGAAGAAGCCTTGTTGACCAAGGTGTCTTTACCTATTTCCTTAAAAAAAAAAGTAGCGACTGTATAAATGGGTAATGGACTGAAACCGGGCAATACACAAACTTTTGTCCACTCGATAAAAAGCGAATAGATTTTAAGTTTCAACAATTGTTTGTGTAACCAATTCATAATCAATTAAAATACTGTCTTACATTTTTCATGAAGTTTTCAGGTGGTTGGCAAGGTCTTCTGGTCTCTTTATTTACAAAAACCAAGGTAGTTTGACCTGTATTGATTAACTCGTTGGCTTCATTATAGATTTCATAATCGACCCTTAATCTTACTGTTGGTAAATCTTTAACAATAGATTTGATGGTTAAAACCTGATTATATAAAGCTGGTTTTAAAAATTTGGATTGTAGCTCCAAAATTGGGAGCATCACGCCATCAGCTTCCATCGATTCGTAACTCATGCCAGAGCAGGCTTCAAAACATTCTGTTCTGGCCAGTTCATAGTATTGAGCATAGTTGCTATGGTGTACCACACCCATCTGATCAGTCTCTACATAGCGGACTTTTACTTTGCTTTCGTATACAAACATTATTTGTAGATGTTTCTTTTGTTCAAGGCTTCTCTATATTTTTTGGCATTGATCTCGTGTTGTACAACGGTTTCAGCAAAATTATGGTAACCAGAAAAATCCTCTTTTGCACACATATAGATGTAATTGTTCACTTCTCTGTTCAATACCGCATCAATGGCATTGATGCTTGGCATGGTAATAGGGCCTGGAGGCAAACCTGCATACTTGTAGGTATTATATTTAGAATTTACGCTAAGCAAGGCATTGGTTACACGTTTTACGGTAAAATCATCATTGGCATAGATCACTGTTGGATCTGCCTGTAATAAAATACCGCGGTTCAAGCGGTTTAGATATAAACCTGCAATTGTTGGCATCTCTTTGTCGTAAAGTGCCTCAGAGTCTACAATAGAAGCTAAAATGGTTACCTGGATTGGAGTTAGGTTCAATGCAGCGGCTTTACGTTTGCGCTCGTCATTCCAAAACTGCACATATTGTTTCTGCATCTTCTCAAAAAACTCGACAGGACTAATGTTCCAATACAGTTCATAGGTATTTGGGATAAACATGGTATAAACATTCTCGGTAGTAAAACCATATTTTTCTACCAAACCTGCCGAATCCAATACTTTAATGAAAGCCAAAGAATCGGCTTCCATATTTTTGGCTAAGTAAGCGGCAAAATTTTCTTTTTTTCTAATATTTTGAAACTTCAGTTTAACAGCATCCTGATTGCCAGATTTTAACTTGTTGATCAAAGTACGGTTGTTCATGCCTTCTTTAACTGCATAACGACCTGGTTTTAGGTTTTTGCCCAAATTCATTTTGCCAGCTGCTGCTTTAAACGAACCTATATTTTTAACGATGTTCTTGTTTTCTAAGCTGTTTAATAGGTCGTCGTATGTGCCGTTGGTTTTGATATAGATGTATTTTTCATTGCCGTTTACATTCGGGGCAAGATAGGTCTTATAGATATTCAGACCATAAAAACCTGCTACTGCAATGATGATGATCGCAATAATCAATATGATCTTTGTACTTTGTTTTATTGGTGTTTTTTCGTTGCTCATGTTGTTCTTGAACTTAATTTTTTGGTTTGTTAGTGATAGTGATGTTTACCGGTGTACCTATTTTAACTTTTGTAACGGTATCGGCTGGTAAAGGGAATTGGGTAGTGATGATCGCATTGGCTGTATCAGTAATCACACCGTCGTAAGTGATGGTACCTATACTTAACATTAGGCCTTTTAAAGAGAATTTAGCTTCATTAAGGGTAAATCCGGTTAAATTGGGTAGTTCTACTTCTTCATTTCCCCGTCCATCTCCAAGTACAAGGTTAATAGTAGATCCTGTAGGTAATACTTCTCCACTTTTGATCAATTGTCCGCCAAAATAGGCTTCTAAAACAACATCTCTGGCTACATCTGGTTTATAAGTGGTATCACCCACTTTTAACCTGTAACTTTCTAAAATGGATTGTGCTTCTCTTAACGATTTGTTTTCGATATCCGGAAATTTAACATTTGGTGCCTGAGCAGTATTAATGGTTAGATAGATGGTTCTATTTCCCTTCACAAAGGTGTTGGCATCAGGGTCTTGGTCGGTCACTATACCTGGCGGCTTGTCCATGATATAAACTGAATCAATCTCATAACGCAAGCCCAATTCCTCTAATTTACTTACAGCTTGGGCCAATGTTAGGCCTTTTACTTCAGGTACATTTAGGCCCTCGCCATGTTTGGTATAAAAACGTAAACTAAAAAAGGCGATCAATAATAGGACTACAACAGTACTAATTGCAGCAATGAGATTGTTTCTGAATGATTTTGTTTTAAGGTACTCGATAAAGTTGCCCATTTATTTTTCTATGTGATGGATGTATAATATTTCAAATTTAGCTTAAAAAAATATTTTATCTCAATTAAAATCAAATCTGCATCAACTAATTTATATTTTTGAACATAAAATTTTTGGAATAACCCCATGAAAAAAACAATTGCATTATTAACTGGTGGTACCACAGGAGAGTGGGTGGTATCTGTAAAAAGTGCCGCAACCATTGCCCAAAATATCGATACCACTAAGTACGAGGTTTATAAGATAATGCTTACCGAAAATGGTTGGTTTTATGAGCCAGCCGATTCTGTAAAAATAGATATTGATAAGAATGATTTTTCGTTGACCTTAAATGGCAGGAAAATTAAATTCGACGGTGTTTTCATCGCTATCCATGGTTCGCCTGGTGAAGATGGCAAATTGCAGGGTTATTTTGATATGGTAGGTATACCTTATACCACCTGTAATGCCTTAACATCAGCCATTACCATGAACAAAGGTTATACAAAAGCCATAGTAAATGGCATTAAAGATTTGAATGTGGCAAAGTCGATCCAGATCTTTAAACATACTGCATATGATATTGAAGAGATGAAAAAAGAACTAAAGTTGCCTTATTTTGTGAAACCAAATAGTGGTGGAAGTAGCATTGGTATGAGTAAGGTTAAACATGCTGACGATTTACAAAGCGCACTGGATAAGGCTTTTAACGAAGATGACCAGATTTTGATCGAAGAGTTTGTAGAAGGAAGGGAGTTTTCCGTTGGTGTATTTAAAACCAAAGGTGAAATTGTAGTCTTGCCTGCAACCGAGGTCATCCCTGCAAATGAGTTTTTTGATTTTGAGGCAAAATATACACCTGGTGCAACCGAAGAAATTACCCCTGGACGGATGACTGATGAGGAGAAAAATAGGGTAGGAGAAGTAGTAACAGCGGTATATCAAAAACTGGACTGCAATGGTATTGTGCGTATCGATTACTTTTTGGAGCACCAAACAGGTAAATTTTATTTCATCGAAATCAATACCATTCCTGGTCAAACGGCTACAAGTTTTATTCCACAACAAGTGGCGGCAATGGGTATGGAACTTAAAGAATTTTATACCCAAGTTATAGAAGAGGCGATTTAGATTTTATAAAAAAAAAGCCCCTAGATCTAAAATCTAGGGGCTTTTTTTAAACCATTGTTTTTTGCCATTTCCCCTTTTTGAATAAGATATAAGAAGCAATGGTAATGCCTACTTCTGCAACTGGAATGGCTATAAACACACCAGTTGGTCCTAATTCCATGTATTTGGCCAAGAAATAGGCAAAAGGGATCTGGAAGGTCCAAAAAGCAATTACATTGATCTTGGTAGGTGTCCAGGTATCTCCCGCACCATTAAAGGCACTTACCAAAACCATTCCTATTCCGTACAGCACAAAACCATAACTCAAAATCTGTAAGGCTTCTACGGCTACTGTCTTGATTTGTTCATCTGTGGTAAAAAATGAGGCGAAAATGGAGCCACAAGTTAGAAAAAGTACGGTAACCACGGCCATAAATATGACGGTGTATTTCATGGTCACGAATACGGATTTTTCAGCACGGTCCATATGCCCTGCACCCATATTTTGTCCAACCAATGTTGCGGCAGCATTACTTAAGCCCCAAGCAGGTAACATAAAGAACATCATCAACCTTAAAGCGGTTTGGTAGCCTGCAGAGCCATGGTCGCCACCCGTAGTCGCCACCAGTTGGGCCAAAAATATCCAGCTACAAGAAGCTATTACAAATTGTAAAATACCTGGGGCTGCAATTTTAACGATGGCTTTGATCTGTTCCCAATGTGGTTTGAAATAAGAGAGTTTGATTTTTAATGCACTATTGCCTCTCACCAAGTGGAATACCTGATAACATACACCCAATCCACGGCCTAAAGCAGTAGCAATTGCTGCTCCGGTTAAGCCAAAAGCTGGGATAGGTCCGAAACCATTGATAAATATCGGACAGAAAATGATATTGGCAATGTTGGCGATCCACAAACTTTGCATGGCGATGGCCGCATTTCCAGCACCCCTAAAAATACCATTGATCAAGAAAAGTAGCATGATCACCGTACTACTGCCCATCATGATGCGCACAAAAGTTGTTCCGTGCAGGGCAGTCTGTTCTGAAGCGCCCATTAGCAATAGGATTTCTTTGGCAAAAACCACCCCAGTAATGCTGATGATCACATTGATGAACATCGCGATTACAATGGTCTGCATGCCGGCTTTAGCAGCTGCTTCCGGATTTTTTTCTCCAATTCGACGGGCAACCACAGCAGTTGCAGCCATACTCATCCCAATGGCCAATGAATAGATGATGGTAAGTACGGATTCTGTTAAACCCACAGTTTGGATCGCATGGCTACTGTCTGGTAAGTGGCCCACAAAATAAAGGTCTACCAAGGCAAATACCGATTCCATCATCATTTCTAGCATCATAGGGATAGCTAAAAGCACAATCGCCTTGCGGATACTGATACGGGTATAATCTGTTTCTTCGCCCTTGAGCGCCTGTTTTAAAACGATAAAAAAATTAGAAAGACTGTTTGTTGTCTTTGTAGATTGTGACATATAAAAAAATTGAATGAAGTAACCATGAGATGTAGTAATTACATCTGTTATTTGAGATCGAGAATAGAGTCCTAGCTATTTAGCGGATACGGACTACCGAAACTATCATGGTTCTGTAGATTTGATTAAAACAAAAATAGGAAAAAAAATAAAAGTTCAAATTTTATTTTAAAGAAAATTAAGTCATCATTTGTTTACGCTTGTTGTAACATATCCATTCTATTTTTATCAAAATTATAAAACCAAACTTGACTAGTTTAACCTTAAACCACATAGATAAAAAGTATGGTAGCCATACGGTATTGCAATTTGATCAATGGAAGATCAATACAGGTGTATATTGGCTAAAAGGAGGAAATGGTACTGGAAAAACAACATTATTTCGTATCATTTCTGGACAGACCCCATTTAAAGGGCAGGTCTTATTGGATGGGATAGACCTAGATAAAAACCCCATTTCATTTCGTGCAAAAATCAGTTATGCGGAAGCCGAGCCCCAATATCCATTGTTTATTACGGGTAGGGAACTGCTCGGTTTTTATAAAGATGTACGTCAAGCTAAACAAGACGAAATAAATGAACTGGCTGCAATTTTTGACCTCAGCGATTTTTTGGATCAGAAGATAGGAGGCTATTCTAGCGGAATGCTTAAAAAACTTTCTTTGATCTGTGCTTTTATTGGTAATGTTGACCTCTATATCCTAGACGAACCGTTGATCACTATCGATGTAGCATCTGCAGATAAACTATATGAATTGATTTTAAAGAAAACCAAAGAAGGGAAAAGCTTCCTTTTATCATCGCATCAGGAAATCAATTCCGAAAAGCTAAACGTCGATGCAGTTTTTGAAATCAAAAATAAACAACTCATCAAATGTTAAAGTTATTGGTCAAGACTTTAGGGCTTACATTTTACCAGCAACATGTAGGGTTATTTTTGGTGGCTTTCTATTTGTTGTTCGGAATCATCCAAGGTTATGCATTAATTGATTTCCATATTGCATTATTGGTCTCCATTTGTTCGTCACCGCTTAATTTCTTGATGCTTTTAGCAGTTTGGTTTTTGTATGCAGTTAAATGTGCCTTTTTTGTGAAACAAAAATTAGCCTTACCAACCTACCAGTTCACAAAATCCATTACTTCAATGCCTCCAAAATGGCAATATACTTTATGGACAAAACTGTATGGATTTTTACTTCTACCCATTTTGGCTTATACAGTTTTGATGTTGTTGGTTTCGGTCAAACATCAATTTTATCTCACTTTTCTAGCGACCATAACAAGTGTTATCCTGATCATTTTGCTTTTAGTAGGCTATACTTATAGGTTCAGTAATTTTGAGTTTAGGGTCTCCAAGATAGGGGGCAAGCTTCCCTCAGTTAAGGTCAATAAGCCTTTTTGGAGCTGGCCTTTGTATCATTTGCTAAAAGAGCAATGGGTAATGTTGCTGGTCTGCAAAGTGGTTTCCATCATTAGTTTTAAATTGATACTATTGGTTTTTGCAGATGTTGGCAATGATATACGGGTTAGCTTAACGGCACTGTTTGCAGTAGTTTTAAGTCATGCCATATTGGTATTCAACCTCATTAAGTTCGATGCTTTTTATATGGCCTTTGCCAAAAATCTGCCTATTACTGCTTTCAAAAGATTGTTGGGTTGGCTATTGGTTTTCTTATTGCTGTTGACGCCGGAATTTGGCCTGTTGTTTTGGTTAAATAACCTTAAAGTATTGCAATTTGCCAATTGTCTGTTTTTCTGTATGGCTATGATGTTGGCGCTGCAGATGTTTGTGTATCTGTTAAAAGCAGACATGGAAAGCTACATGAAATTCCTCTTGTTCTTCTTTTTTATAGGGATGTTGGCTATTTTGTCGAGTTATTATTTGATATTCAGTTTATTGTTGATTCCTTTGGCTGTGGCTACTTTCTTTTGGAGGTATAATACTTTAGATTTAAAGGAAATTGCTTAATTACCGTAAATAGATACGATCATTAAACCAAATATGTTAGAAAATACAGCGTTTATAGTATTAGCCATTAGTCTTTTTCCACTTTCGTTTGGATTATATCTACATGTTAGAAGAAACAAATTTGAAAAGTATGGCATAAAAGTTAAAGCTATAATTGAAGAAATTATTTTAGATAAAACTGCAGATGGCAAATTCTATTATCCCGTAGTTTCATTTTCAACATTAAACGGAAAATTAATTAAAGAGCAGTATCCACTTGGCACATCCCCATCTTTATATCAAAAAGGAGACGAAATAGAAGTGGTTTATTTAGATGAAAGCTTACCTGAATTTATCATTGTAGGAAAGAAATCAAGGTATGTACAGACTGTCTTTATCGTTTTAGGGGTAGTAGGGATAGTGGCTGCAGCCATTTATCTCTTTAAAGAAGTTTATATGCTGTAAGCCTTGATCATTTCCTCGCTAACCTTGCAAGAACGTTGGGTTTTCAGATCAATCATCACATATTCAAAAATGCCATCAGAAGATACTTTACCTGTTGTTCGATTGATCATCTCGAACTGTACGTTGCTGCCTTTTTCGTTCATTTCCAAAATTCCAGTCCTCACGATCATTTTGTCGCCCATCTTTAGCGGTCGTTTAAAATTGATGACTACTTTGGCCACCACCCACCCAAAACCCTGTTCGGCAAATTTCTCCCAACTCATGTTGTAATATTTGTCCATTTGCTCATAACGCGCAGCTAATACATAATCGAGGTATTTGCTGTTATGTACATGGTTGAACATATCAATATCATCAGGACGGACATTTAACTCACTTTCGAATATGCTATATTGATTTTTTTCCAAGATTGATTTTTTTTACAAAGGTAGAAAACCAGATAGAGTATTTGAAGGTTATGCAAGAAATAGATTTGATGTTGTATCAAATTGGTGTTTATTTGACTTATTTATGTAGCATATTTGTATCAATTGTAGGATATTTGATATGTAATGGGGCGTTTAAAAATATATGATACTAATATCCCTCGTGAAAGCATTGTAGCAGAGCGAGAGCAGGTGTATTTAAACCGTTCTGCTGGGCAGAAATTCTTTCCCTCTTAAAACTTAATCGTATTTCTGTTCAAATGAATGGCGGTGAGCCCTTAAAAAAGCCAGAAGGTAAAGGTATGATCATCAGCAGGCCAAATGTGTCTAAAATCAGCTAGCTGTACAGGAACTGGAAAGGATCAACAAGAAAAGCTGATTTTCAAATCTTTAACACTTTAATTTTACTTTTGTTAATCCATAAAAATACTTTATCTTTGCGCCATAATTAATTAATTTATTCACACTTTAGTATCATTCAAGAATGTATTTAAGTAAAGAAAAGAAAGCCGAAATCTTTAAACAACACGGCGAAGTAGAAACCAACACTGGTTCTGCAGAAGGTCAAGTAGCGTTATTTACATACCGTATTGCGCACTTAACAGAACACTTAAAGAAAAATCGTAAAGATTTCTCTACTCAGTTGTCACTTCAAAAATTAGTAGGTAAACGTCGCGGTATTTTGGCTTATCTATTTAAAAAAGATATTGAGCGCTATCGTGCTATCATCAAAGCTTTACAGCTTAGAGATATCATCAAATAAAAAGCTTTTATCATTAAAAGCCATTCTTTTAGAGTGGCTTTTTTAATTTAATACTCAAAAATAAATATATAAACAAGGTCTATTAAAAAGAGGAAAAATAGACCACAATAATTTGTAAATGAATGTAATAAAAAAATCGTTCGATTTGGGCGATGGAAGAATTGTAGAAATTGAGACAGGTAAATTGGCTAAACAAGCCGATGGTGCTGTTGTAGTTAAAATGGGAGATACCATGTTGTTAGCAACAGTTGTATCTACAGTTGGTGCAAAACCAGGTACGGATTTTTTACCTTTATCGGTAGATTATCAAGAAAAATATGCGGCTACTGGTCGTATTCCAGGTGGATTTTTGCGTCGTGAAGCTAGATTGTCAGACTATGAGGTTTTGATCTCGCGTTTGGTAGATAGAGCCTTACGTCCAATGTTCCCTAGCGATTATCACTCAGATACGCAGGTAATGATTTCGTTAATTTCTGCTGATAAAAATATAATGCCAGATTGTTTGGCAGGTTTAGCAGCATCTGCAGCTTTAGCTGTTTCAGATATTCCTTTTAACGGACCAATTTCTGAAGTACGCGTGGCAAAAATCGATGGTAAATTGATCATCAATCCATTGGCCAGCGATCTAGAACGTGCAACTTTAGAATTTATGGTAGCTGGTTCAGCTAACGATATAGGCATGGTTGAAGGTGAGTGCGATGAGATCCAGGAAGATGAAATGGTAGAAGCTTTGAAATTTGCACACGATGCAATTAAAGTTCAATGTGCTATTCAATTAGAATTAACTGAAGCTACTGGCAAAACTGTGAAACGTGAGTACAACCACGAAGACCATGATGCTGATCTAAAAGCTAAAGTTTATGCTGATACTTATGATAAAGTTTATGCAGTAGCAAAATCTGGTTCAAATAAAGACGAGCGTAAAGAAGGATTTACAGCGATCATCAACGAGTTTTTTGAGGCAATGCCTGAAGATACAGCTGATTTGACCAAAGCAATGGCTAAACATTATTACCATGATGTACAGTATGATGCGATTAGAAATCTATTGTTAGACGAAGGTATCCGTTTAGATGGTCGTTCAACTACGCAGATCCGTCCAATCTGGAGTGAAGTAGGTTATTTGCCTGCAGCTCACGGTTCGGCCGTATTTACACGTGGCGAAACCCAATCGTTAACATCGGTTACTTTAGGTAGCAAAGACGATGAGCAGATGATTGATGGTGCTTTCTTTAATGGTTACAATAAATTCTTGTTGCACTATAATTTCCCTGGTTTCTCAACTGGTGAAGTTAGACCAAACAGAGGTGCTGGTCGCCGCGAAATTGGTCACGGTGCTTTGGCCATGCGTTCTTTGAAAAAAGTATTGCCACAAGGTGAAGAAAATCCATATACCATCCGTATCGTTTCTGATATTTTAGAATCAAACGGTTCTTCATCAATGGCAACTGTTTGTGCTGGTACATTGGCATTAATGGATGCAGGTATCAAAATCAAAGCACCAGTATCTGGTATTGCAATGGGATTGATCACTGATGAGAAAACTGGTAAATATGCCATCCTTTCTGATATTTTAGGTGATGAAGATCACTTGGGAGATATGGACTTTAAAGTAACTGGTACTGAAAAAGGTATTGTTGCTTGTCAGATGGACTTAAAGATCAATGGTTTATCATACGAAGTATTGACCAAAGCATTGTTACAAGCTAAGGAAGGTCGTTTGCACATTTTAGGTGAGATGAAGAAAACCATTGCTGAGCCTAATGCAGATTTGAAACCACATGCACCTCGCATCGTTTCATTAAGTATCGATAAAGAATTTATTGGTGCGGTAATCGGCCCAGGTGGTAAAATTATCCAAGAAATGCAACGCGAAACTGGTGCATCTATCTCTATCGAAGAAGTAGGTAACAAAGGTATCGTTGAGATTTTTGCTGACAACAAAGCTGCAATTGATGCTGCTGTTGCACGTATCAATGCCATTGCCGCTAAACCAGAAATTGGTGCAATCTACCAAGGTAAAGTGAAATCTATCATGCCATTTGGTGCATTCGTAGAGATCATGCCAGGTAAAGATGGTCTATTACATATTTCTGAAATCTCTTGGGAGCGTTTAGAAACAATGGATGGCGTACTTAAAGAAGGCGATAAAATAGAAGTTAAATTGTTAGATGTAGACAAACAAGGTAAAATGAAACTTTCTCGTAAGGTTTTGTTACCTAGACCAGAAAAACCTGCAGCTACACAAGCATAATTCAAATTCAGAAAATAGAAATTGAATAAAAAAGCCTTCCGAGATTTCGGAAGGCTTTTTCTTTGTAGCTTTTTATTATATTTAGCTCATGAAACACATCATTGCCCCATCTATACTTTCTGCCGATTTTGCCAATCTACAACGCGATATTGAAATGATCAACCAGAGTGATGCTGATTGGTTCCATGTGGATGTAATGGATGGCGTTTTTGTGCCCAATATCTCCTTTGGTTTTCCTGTATTAAAGGCCGTTAAAGAACATGCCAAAAAACCTTTGGACGTACATTTGATGATTGTTAATCCCGAAAAGTATATCCAGGAATTTGTTGATGGTGGAGCAGCTATTTTAACCGTGCATTACGAAGCCTGCGTGCATTTGCATCGGGTAATCCAACAAATAAAAAGTACAGGCTGTAAGGCTTGTGTAGCCCTTAATCCGCATACACCAGTTGCTTTGTTGAAAGATATCCTGATGGATCCTGGATATGGTTTTGATCATGTCGGTAAATCCAGGCTTTGGTGGACAGCAGTTTATTCCACAATCCATCAATAAGATCATAGAACTAAGGAAGATGGCCAATGAGGTCAATCCCAATCTCATCATTGAAGTTGATGGGGGAGTTGGTATTTCGAATATTGAAAGTCTGATCAAAGCTGGAGCAAATGCTTTTGTAGCAGGCAATGCCATTTTTGCAAGCAATAGTCCAACACAGATGATCACTGATCTAAAAAATGTAGATGCTAGTTCACAACAAATTTAAACGTTTGCATGCTAAAAATTCGGCTGTTGATCATCACCATTTTTTTGGGCTTTACTTTTGTAAATGCTCAACCTCTGGTTAAGGTAACAGGTACCGTTTTAGATCTAAGTAATAATCCTTTACAATATGTGACCATTACCGTTTTAGGTCAACAAGAATCTACCTTGACTGCCGTTGATGGTACTTATACCATTTATGCACGAACAACATCTTTTACCTTAAAATACAACTTTTTGGGTTATAAGCCCTTCTTGTTGAAGATAAATGAGAAAGTTGCAGGTAGGATTACCCGAAATGTGGTACTGGTGCCGAATATCAATGAGTTGGAGCAGGTTACCATTACCAATAAGCAGAACCAGCTCAGTAATACAAGTACCATCAATATTGCGGATCTGGCTTCATTGCCCTCCGTTTCTGGAAATTTCGAAAGTATTTTAAAAACACTTCCGGGAGTATCTACCAACAATGAACTGAGTTCTCAATACAGTGTAAGAGGGGGCAATTTTGATGAAAACCTGATCTATGTAAATGATATAGAGATCAGTAGGCCAGTTTTGATCAGAAATGCACAACAAGAAGGACTGAGCTTTATCAACAGTGATTTTGTAACAAGGGCAAAATTTTCTGCAGGTGGTTTCGAGGCTAAATATGGCGATAAATTATCCTCTGTGCTAGATGTGAAATATGATCGGCCAGATAGTAACCAATTGGTGTTTACAGGCGGGCTTTTAGGTGCCTCATTGAGCTCTAAATATGTAGCCAATAAGAGTTTCTTACTCCTCGGACTACGTTATAAGAACAACAATAATATCTTGAACAAACAAGACAATAAAGGAAGTTACAGTCCAAATTTTGGTGATGCTCAGCTACTTTACCAGTACAATTTCTCTAATAAATTTAATATAAGTGCATTGGGCAGTTTCAATATTGGTCAGTTTAAGTTGGTTCCAGAAGATAGAGAAACCCAGTTTGGCACGCTAGAAACACAATTGAGGTTAAGGGTCGATTATACTGGTCAAGAGATTGATAGCTACCGTACAGCTGGAGGAGCAATTACCGCAAGTTTTAGTCCACAACCTAACTTGGTGGTCAAATGGATCAGCAGTTACTTTACCACAAGAGAACGAGAACGGTTTGATATTGAAGGAAACTATGTATTTGACGAATTAGAGACGGGTTTCAACTCTTCAGGTTTTATGCCTGTCCGTATCAATAGAGGGATTGGGAAATATTTGAACTATGCCCGTAACAACCTAAATTCTACAGCTATAAGTACAGAAATCAAAGCAGACCAAAGTTTTGACAACCATGTTTTTTCTTGGGGTTTTAGGTTAGAAAGAAACAAGTTTAAAGACCAGTTAAGTGAATACCATCTCACAGATTCTGCAGGTTACATCTTACCTTACGATTCGAAAAAGTTCTACTTGGAACAGTCCATTAACAAGTTGAACGAGGTCAATATCAATAATTATACGGCCTATGTGCAAGACAGCTATTCCTTAACAGACAATACCGATTTACAGGTTGGGGTTAGGGGTAGTTTTAATACCCTTACCGATCAGATTTTGATCAGTCCGAGATTATTATTGGCCTACAGGCCACCTAGTAACAACAGGATCTGGCGTTTTACCGCAGGGGTGTATCAACAGGCACCAACCTATCGGAGCATCAGGGCATACGATGGAAGCCTCAACCTCAATCAGAAGGCGCAACGTTCTTATAATGCGTCTGCCGGTTTCGATTATGCATTTGATGGTTTAGGTACTCGTTTAAAGTTTACCTCAGAGGCTTATTATAAATACAACCAGAGGTTTATTCCTTATGTGGTTGACAATGTCAGGATCAAATATCTTTCTTCTTCGGTGGCAAAAGGACATACTTATGGTGCTGATTTTAGCATTGGTGGCGAATTTGTAAAAGACCTGGTTTCTTATTTTAGACTTTCCTTTATGAGTGCCGATCAAGATATTATTGGCGATTCTTACCAGAAGAGAAATTCGTCAGGACAGTTTACGACAGTTTACCCTGGTTATTTAAGACGTCCGACCGATCAAAGGGTTAATTTTTCTGTATTTTTTCAAGATAGATTACTTAAAAGCCCTACCTATAAAGTACACTTGAACATGCTGTATGGATCGAGGTTACCCATTGGATCACCTTTGAGTGAACGTTATTCGGATGATTTTAATATCCCCGCCTATAAACGAGTAGATATTGGTTTTTCTAAAGATTTTTTGGATGATATCGCCGTGCGAAAACCCAAATTATTAGATAAATATTTTAGTTCGTTTATCGCTTATTTTGAAGTTTTTAATTTGTTAAATATCAATAACACAGTATCTTATTTGTGGTTGAAAGATGTAGACAATGTGCAGTATGCCATACCCAACTATTTAACAGGTCGACAGTTCAATTTTAAATTGATTTTAAAGTTTAAAAATCATCAATAATTAATCCCAAAGTGGTAGATTTACGCTAATAAAAAACTTAAATAAAATGAGACATAATTTTGGTGCAGGTCCCTGTATTTTACCGCAAGAAGTATTTAAGCAGGCTTCTAGAGCAGTTTTAGATTTTAAAGACGGTTTATCAATTTTAGAAATTTCGCATCGCACTCCAGAATTTGAAGGTGTGGTAGAAGAAGCGACCAAATTGGTAAAGGAACTTTTAAATGTACCATCCGGATACTCCGTTTTATTTTTACAAGGTGGCGCAAGTTTGCAATTTGCCATGGTACCGATGAACTTATTGCCACAAGGTAAAACAGCAGCTTATCTAGAAACTGGTGTTTGGGCAAATAAGGCGATTAAAGAAGTGAAATTCTTTGGTAAAGCTAATATTGTCGCTTCTTCAAAAGATGCCAATTACACCTTTATTCCAAAAGATTATACCATTCCAGAAGACAGTGCTTATTTCCACTGTACCTCTAACAATACCATTTACGGCACAGAGATGTTTACCTTACCAGTAACTAAAGTCCCTGTGGTTTGCGATATGTCTTCAGACATCATGAGCCGCGAAATAGATGTGTCTAAATACGACCTGATCTATGCAGGTGCCCAAAAGAATATCGGCCCAGCTGGATTAACTGTTGTCATCGTAAAAGATGAGATTTTAGGTAAAACCGGAAGAGGAATCCCTTCGATGTTAGATTATCAGGTACATATTGAAGGTGGATCAATGTACAATACACCTCCAGTATTTTCGATCTATGTAGCGATGCTCAACTTGAACTGGTTAAAATCTAAAGGTGGTATTGCCGAAATTGAAAAAGAGAATAAAGCTAAAGCACAGGCATTGTATACCGAAATTGATAGAAACCCGCTTTTTAAAGGTACTTGTGCCGTAGAAGACCGTTCTAGAATGAATGTTTGTTTTGTAATGGAAAATCCAGAACTAGAAAAAGCATTTGCAAAATTTGCCGATGACAACGGTTTTGAAGGACTAAAAGGCCATAGAAGCGTAGGTGGTTTCAGGGCATCGATGTATAATGCTTTGCCGATCACCAGCGTACATGCGCTAATTGATTTAATGCAGACTTTTGAAGAAAAACACAGATAGTTATGATCAAGATACTTGCCAACGATGGCATTGACCCAATTGGGAAAAAATTATTAGAAGAAGCTGGATTTACCGTAGATACACAAACCATTGCTCAAGACCAATTGGCAACAGCTTTGTTGAATTATGATGGCATAACGGTAAGAAGCGCAACAAAAGTTAGAAAAGAACTGATCGATGCTTGCCCTAACCTAAAACTAATAGGTAGAGGTGGTGTAGGGATGGACAATATAGATGTTGAATATGCAAGAAGTAAAGGAGTTGCCGTTGTCAATACACCAGCAGCTTCTTCATTATCTGTAGCCGAATTGGTTTTCTCTCACCTGTTTACTGGAATCAGGTTTTTACATGATTCTAATCGTAAAATGCCAGTAGATGGCGCTACGCAGTTTAACAATTTGAAGAAAGCTTATGCCAAAGGCATAGAACTAAGAGGTAAAACTTTAGGTATCATTGGTTTTGGTAGAATAGGAAGAGAAACTGCTACCATTGCTTTAGGTTTGGGTATGAACGTATTGGCTTATGATTTATTTCCTTTTGATGGACATATTCCTTTAACTTTTCAAGGTGGTGTTAAAGTTGATATCCCTGTAAAAAGTGTAAGTTTGGCAGAAGTAATTGCCCAAAGTGATTTCATTTCTTTACACACACCATTTGCAGACAAACCAATTTTAGGGGCGGAAGAATTTGCAACCATGAAAAATGGGGTAGGTATCGTAAACTGTTCGCGTGGTGGTACCATAGACGAATTGGCCTTGATCGATGCTTTGGATTCTGGTAAAGTTGCTTTTGCAGGCTTAGATGTTTTCGACAATGAGCCAACCCCATTAGCAGCCATTTTAACGCATCCAAAAATATCATTGACACCACACATCGGTGCGTCTACCAACGAAGCTCAAGAACGTATTGGAACAGAATTGGCAAACTTGATGATCGATCATTTTTCCAAATAGACATTTCCATTGATCCATATAAAAACTCTAGCTACAACTAGAGTTTTTTTGTTTGCAGCCAACGTTAGGGAACAAGGTGTTTTTTAAGTATTGTTAATAGGTTACATAATTCTTGTTGCGAAAATTACTTGTAATTTATCTTGAAAAAGAGTGGAATAAAGTATATTCGCCTTAGCCAAATATCACATCAGTATGCCTACGATAAAACCATTCTGTGCCCTAAAACCAGCGCCACATTTGTTGCGTACCGTAGTTACCCGTCCGCTTGAAAATTATGGTATAGGTGAGGCCAGGTTAATTGCTTCAGAGAATCCCAATAGTTTTTTGCACCTCATCAATCCCGAACTTGACAATCCCTATCTGCGTGGTTCCCGTCAAGAATTGGTGTATAAAAGAATTGGCGAAAACATGGATGATTTTATAGAAAAAGAGGTTTTGGTAACAGAAGAGCTGCCATCCATCTATATTTATCAGGTTAAACACGATGGTTTATTGCAAACAGGCATCTGGACATTGACACACATCAACGATTACCTACAAGGCAACATCAAAAAGCACGAACTAACTGTAGAACGTAGAGAAACTTTATTGGCCGAATATATCCAGCAGACCAATTTAGATGCCAACCCTGTACTTATTACCTATCAGCCTAATGCCATTGTTAAACAGGTAATTGAGCAATACATCACTTTACCTCCACAAGTTGATTTCTCTTATGTAGATGGTACAGTACACCGCATCTGGACCATTAACCAACAAGAAGACCTAGCCATATTGACCAAGGCTTTTGAGGAAATGCCGCCTGTTTATATTGCCGATGGCCATCACCGGGCAGCCTCTATGGCTAAAATGGGTTTACATAAAAGGGCATTGTATAAAGATAACGGAGCAGCTGAGTTCAATTATTTTTCTACGGTATACATGGATACCGAAGAAGTCAAAGTGTTGGAATATAACCGTTTGATAAGAGATTTGGCTGGACAGACTGAAGAAGAATTGTTAACAGCTATTTCAGAATTATTTGAGGTTGAGAAAATGGATGGACAGTTTAAACCCACTGCTTTGCATCATTTTGGGATGTATCTCAAATCTGGGTGGTATAAATTGGTAGCCAAACCAATTGCTTATCATAACGATCCAGTAGACGTTTTAGATGTTAGTATTCTGCAGAACCACATCCTAATTCCATTGTTGAAAATCAAGGATCCAAGAACAGATGCAAGGATTACTTTCGAAGGAGGCAAAACTCCTTTAAGTGAATTGGAAAAGCAAGTAAACAATGGGATAAATGAAGTTGCTTTTGTATTGAGGCCAGTAACATTAGATCAATTGATAGCTGTTGCTGATGCCAATGCCATTATGCCACCGAAATCTACTTGGGTAGAACCAAAGTTTTTGGTTGGTCTATTGTCGCACTATTTCAAAAAATAGTTGGTCTTTTAAGAAGTATAAGCGTTTTGATTTGGTGTTAAGCTGTTGTGAATCATACGGTTTATCGTTATATTTATAAGTATTAATCATAACCTAAAATTATACTTGTATGAAAAAACTAAATTTATTAAGTCGTGCGGAAATGAGAAAAATAGCCGGAGGTATTGGCTGCATTCCGCCAGATGACCGAGACAGACCTTGTTTGTTGGCTGGGGCAATCACATCATGTACCGAAGTTCCGTGTTGTTGTGGTTCTTATTGTGGCAGTACATTTGATGAAAATGACAACTTCGTTTACCGTTGTATGTCAGATCCCATCATCGAGTTTTAATTAAGATAAAGAGGCGATTTATAGCCTCTTTATATCCTTGCACTTAGTTTAAAGAATTGGTCAAAGCCCAATACCTAAACCCTAAAATAGCTTTCTCAAAAGTTGTTAGTTTCATCGGGTCTTTTTGATAGAGACTTGGTAAGATCAATTTATTTAATTTGACCAAGAGCTTAAATATTTGCTTTTTCATAACGTTTCAATGCTTTGCTTTTGGTAATGAAAAGATAAGTTAGCACAACACATCCTATTAAAAACAAGGTCATGAATAAATAGGCCAAGTCCCTCGATTTTTCTATCTGGTCTATATTTTTACTGAAATTTTGGTTCTGGTCCTGTAAGGTTTTAATTGTCCTTCTGTAGTTTTGGATGCTTTCGGTACTTGTACTCGAAGTAGATTTGGCCTGTTGTACCTGTAGGTCTTTAAAGTCTAGCAATACCTTCAGTTCTTTAAAGATATCATTGTCATTCAGCGCAATCTGTCTCAAAATTTCGTTCGAATTTCTAATGTCCCTTTTGGTCTGAAAACCGAAAATGCCTGTTTTTGTATTTAAACTCTCATCATATTGACCAAATTTGGTGCTTCTTTCTGCCAATAACGTATTGATTTTAAGACGTTGGGCCTCGTATGCAGAAGTGTCTTGCGCAACTGCATCAAATAAAAATGAAGTAGAACAGATCAATAGGAATAATATCTTTTTTAACATAATGTGTTTTTTATTGTTCAAGCAAACTCCATGCCTCAGCTTTGCTTAAAAAATTTGGTTTTACCTTTGCCCAGGTGTTTACAAATAATTCAGATTGACGATATCGTTCCAAATGCGCAGCACTATCCCAATAACTGATGGTGAAAAATAACTGATTATCAGTTTCGTGTTGCAATAACTTTACGCCATTGCAACCCTCAAAATTGGCAATTTTTGGTTTTGTAGCATTAAAAAGCGATTTGAATTCTTCGATAAAATGAGGAGCAAAATGCATTTTTACAACACGGACTAACATAGAATGGTACTGTTTAAATTGTTTATTAGGGTATAAGATTTGAGACGTGAGTTTTGAGTATCGGGAGCTTAAATTTTGCAATTCATTGTTTAACCAATTCTAAACTTTCAACTTTGAACTTTGAACTTTTGACTTTGAACCCTCAACCCTAAGGATGGAACTCTACACGTACAATATCGCTCAGGTGTAGGCCTAATAAGCCACTGGCTTTGCCCTTGTTGATCGCAATTTCCAAGTGGTTACTGATCCCGAACAGACAAAGTTTTTCTCCCTCAGGTACCTCATTATAATGCCAGCTCAATTGGGTAATGGTTTCGCTTTTTCTAAAGTATAAAGTGAAGTCTCTATTGCGTTGGATCTTGGTGAAAAGGTCTTTGGTGATATTGGTGATCACATTGCTGAAAGTATCGATGTAGATGACACTTCCTCTAATGATATCACGCTCTATTACAGGGTGCAAAAGCATGCGTTGCTCAATTTCTCCTGTAGGTAAACCAATGTCCTTTAATTTACCGCCTTTGGCCAAATGTATAGCCGCTTTTACAAAAATATCAACCAAAGGAAAATGGAGATATTTGAGGTCCTGCATGATGTTTAATTCTACCAGTTCATCAGGGGTCTCATCAAATAACAAAGAGAAAATCCCATTGTCGGCCCCAACAAAATAGTGGTCTTTATAACGCAGTGCGATGTATTTGGTATTCTCATTAAAAACGGAATCGATACCAATCAAATGTACCGTGTTTTTTGGAAAATAGGGGTAAGCGTTCTTTAGAACAAAAGCTGCATAAGAAATATTGAACGATGGAACCTCATGGGTAATGTCTACAATATTGGCAGTAGGCAAGATACTCAAGATGCTTCCTTTTAAAGCAGCCTGGTAAAAATCCTTGGAACCTAAATCTGTCGTTAATGTAATAATGGCCATTAAAAATTCAATATTTATTCTTATTCTTGTGTATGGGCAATTCGCCTACAAATATTCAATTTTTAAATCAAAATATACACTTCTAAATAAAAATACAATATTTTGAACGAACTAAAGCTAACATTAGAAACAACAGATCAAGTACAATTTTGGGGCGCCAACAACGAACACTACGAGTTGATCAAAAGTGCTTTCCCAAAGTTGAAAATCGTAGCAAGAGGAAACGACGTTAAGGCACTAGGGGATGAGGCTGAGTTAAAGGCCTTTGAGCAAAAGTTCGAACAGTTGGTTGCACACCTAGAAAAGTATAGAACACTTTCGCACAATGATGTGGAATTTATTTTAGGGTCTAAAAAAACGGTCGTAAAAACAGACGAAGCTCCAGTTGCAGCAGCAGTTAATACTGGTGAGGTAATTGTTTTTGGTAACCATGGCCTGATGATCAAGGCCCGTACCGCCAATCAACGTAAAATGGTAGACAGTATCGGTAAAAACGATGTATTGTTCGCCATCGGCCCTGCCGGAACAGGAAAAACATACACCGCAGTTGCATTGGCAGTTAGGGCGCTGAAGAATAAAGAAATCAAAAGAATCATATTAACCAGGCCCGCAGTTGAAGCAGGAGAGAGCCTTGGCTTTTTGCCGGGTGACCTTAAAGAAAAGGTAGTATCATATTTACGCCCACTTTATGACGCCCTGGATGATATGATTCCGCCAGACAAGTTAAAACTGTACCTAGAAAACAGAACCATTGAAGTTGCGCCGTTGGCATTTATGCGTGGACGTACCTTAGACAATTGTTTTGTAATATTAGACGAAGCACAAAACTCAACAGACCTACAGTTGAAGATGTTTTTGACCCGTATGGGACCAACTGCAAAATTTATTGTAACTGGAGATATTACCCAGATCGATTTACCTAAAAAAGCACAGTCTGGCCTACATAATGCACTGCGTATTTTAACAGATATTAAAGGAATTGATGTGATTTATCTTACAGGAGAAGATGTGGTAAGGCATAAATTGGTAAAACAAATCCTAAAAGCTTACGGAGATATCCAATAAAGTTTAAATCTAGCGGATCAGATAAAATGCAAAGAATAGCCTTAAATGATAGCCTAACGCTGTCTTTTGAACCTTTTGACAAAAAGGTTAGGCTTATTGTGGCTACAATTGACGAAGAACTGGCCTGCAGAAAAGAAACCGTCAAAAATTTACAGGCTTTTTTAAAGCTCGAAGAGGCGAATATCTTTAAAGGGAGGTTACAATTGAACAAACATGGCGATGTCATAGAACTAAATATTAAAAATAAGCCAATAGCCCTCGTCTCTTCTAAAGATTTTGAACAGATTTTAAATAATTTACAATAATTTTAACCCTGTAGCTACTAAACCTACAGGGTTTTTATTTAAAAATCGTATTTTTATAGCCTCATGAAAGCAATTAAAGAAACCCATTTTAATTTTCCACAACAAACCAATTTTTATAAAGGTAAAGTACGTGATGTGTATACCATTGACGATCAATTGATGGCCATGGTAGTAACCGATAGGATATCCGCATTTGATGTCGTATTACCAGAGGCCATCCCTTTTAAAGGACAGGTGTTGAACCAGATTGCTGCCAAGTTTTTGGCTGCTACCAAAGACATTGTACCCAATTGGGTTTTGGCTACGCCTGATGAAATGGTAACTGTTGGAAGAATTTGCGAACCTTTTAAAGTGGAAATGGTAATTAGGGGTTACCTTGCCGGACATGCGTGGCGCGAGTATAGTGCTGGTAAAAGAAGCGTATGTGGCGTTGAGCTGCCTGATGGATTAAACGAGAATGATAAATTGCCCACACCGATCATTACACCAACTACCAAAGCTGCTGTGGGTCACGATGAAGATATTTCTAAACAAGACATTTTAGCCAAAGGCATCGTTTCTTTGGTTGATTATACCCAACTGGAAGCATATACCCAGGCATTGTATCAACGCGGAACAGAAATGGCCGCAGAACGAGGTTTGATTTTGGTAGATACCAAATACGAATTTGGAAAAGTTGGAGATACCATCTATTTGATTGACGAAATCCATACGCCAGACTCATCCCGTTATTTTTATGCAGATGGCTATGCAGAAAGACAAAAAAATCAAGAACCACAAAAACAATTGTCGAAAGAATTTGTACGTAAATGGTTGATCGAGAATAATTTTCAAGGCAAGGATGGTCAACAGATCCCAGTAATGACGCCAGAAATTGTAGATTCGATATCCGAACGCTATATCGAATTATACGAGCAGATCACAGGCGAAGTTTTTGTTAAAAATCCATCAGAAAGCATTGTAGCCAGAATAGAACAAAATGTGATTAATTCGATTAACGATTTATTATCAAAATAATAATCGCTACTTTCGTTAAAATATATAAAATACAAGACCATGAAATTTTCTACCGATAAACACGAAAAATATGTTGTTTTAAAATTGGACGAGCCCAAGTTCACCAATGACAATACACCAGCTTTAAAATCCGAATTTATCTTATTGAATACAGAAGGATACCGCAATATCGTACTTGATCTATCGGCCGTAAAAGAATGTAATGATTCGCAAGATTTAAGTTGTTTACTAGTAGGAGATAGGCTTTGCAAAAGCGCAGGAGGTGTTTTTATTGTTTCTGGCGTAAACAATAGCATAGCCAATATCATTAAAATATCTAATCTTCATCAATCAGTTACTTTTGTTAATAAATTAGATGAAGCTACAGATTTGATCTTTATGGAAGAAATAGAGAAAGAATTACGTGGCAGTGTAGATAAAGGATAACGCTAAATGAAATTTGAAGTAACCATTTTGGGTAGCAGTTCTGCCACTCCGGTTTACAACAGAAATCCTACAGCACAGTTATTAAATTGTAACGAAAAATTTTACCTCATCGATTGTGCCGAAGGCACACAGCAACAGCTGATCAAATACGGCCTTAAAGCATCTAAAATAGATTATGTTTTTATCAGCCACTTGCATGGGGATCATTATTTTGGTTTAATAGGTCTGCTATCAAGTATGCACTTAAATGGGCGTATCAAACCTTTGTATATCTATGCTCCAAAGGCCATCAAAGAAATATTGGAGCTCCAGTTCAGATATTCCGAAACTTCGTTAAAATATGAATTGGTCTATTTTGATATCGATCCAACCCAATCTGCAGTTATTTTTCAGAATAGTGATGTAACTGTAGAAACGATCATCTTAAATCATAGGATTCCCTGTACAGGCTTTAAGTTTACCGAAAAGAAAAGATTAAGGAAATTACTGATCAATAAGTTAGAGCAGGAAAATATTCCAATTGAACTATACCCGCTCCTAAAAAGAGGAGTAGACCTGAGTTTGCCAAATGGCGATGTATTGTTGAATGCGGATTACACTACTGATTCTGCAGCACCAAGATCATATGCTTATTGCTCTGATACTTTGTATGATGAAAGTTATTTCGATAGCATCAGAAACTGTGATACCTTGTACCACGAAGCTACTTTTTTACATGAAATGTTAGAAAGAGCCAATGAAACCCATCATACCACTGCATTACAAGCTGCCCAGGTGGCTGAAATTGTAGGTGCCAAGAAATTGTTGATAGGACATTTTTCATCTCGCTATAAGACGCTAAGCGCGCTTTTAGATGAAGCGAGAACCATATTCCCAGATACAGAACTAGCCTTAGAGGGAAATACTTACGAGATCTAATTTATTCTAAAATAGAAAGCTGCAGAAAAATGTTTGTTTAAACGCTTTTCTGCAGCTTTTTAATAGGCTTATATTTTTCTTATTTATCCTTTTTATTGCCTCCACCAAATACAGAGAAGTGGACATAACGCTTAGGATTGGCCTTTAAGTCAATCATCAAGTTATCTAGGTTCTTGGCCGCATTCGTTAGGTTATCATACATCTGTTTGTCGTTGATCAATTGTCCTAAACTACCTTTTCCATTTTTAACATCTGTAACAATGCCTTGTAGATCGGCGATTGCTTTGTTCGCGTTGTCAATGGTCTGTTTAAAGTTTAATGCTGCAACTTTATCCGTTACACTGTTCAGGTTGGTCAAGATCGCATCTATTTTAGCCCCATTGTTTTTAAAATTAACAGTAATCACCTCTACGTTAGATAAGATACTAGATAATTTAGAACTCTCAGAACCCACCAAAGCATCAACTTTTTTAGATGTTGCTTCTAATGAAGATAAGGTTGAAGCGATGCTGGTAAAGCTTTTATCTACGTTTTTCTGAAAGTTTGGATTAAGGATCGAATTTACACTGGTTAAGTACGAGTCCATTTTGGTAATGATCAATTCAGCTTTTTCTGAACCGGCTGTACCGCTTCCATTAGTCCTTTTTCAACGTTTGCGTTTAAGGTATCGCCATCTTTTGCATATTCAGTACTGTTTCCTAGAATCCATTACAATCGCTTTCCCACCCAAAAGGTCGGTACTTTCTAAGCGTGCAATTGTATTTTTTGGAATATCGTATTTGTCCTTTATTTTTAGTGTTGCGATAATGGATCCGTTTGGCTGTAAAGTCAATTGGTCAACCCTGCCGATCTGAAATCCATTGATCAATACTGGTTTAGAAACACCTAAGCCATCCACATGTGTATATCTAGCAAACAATACAGTTTCGCTAGAAAAAATAGAATTTCCCTTCAAGAAATTATATCCGATAATTAATAAAGCAATAGCAAATGCTGCCAATACGCCTACTTTGGTTTCGTTTTTTATTTTCACGTAATTAGATGTTTAATTCTCAATTTCCTTTTTGTATTGTTTGATTGCTTTAAAAATTGCAGTAATCATCTCTTCTTGTCCATCGGGCGAATTAATGTATTCTTCTTCCTCTGGATTGGAAATAAATCCAATTTCTGTAAGAATAGATGGCATTGCCGCTCTCTGTAAGATCAATAAACCTTGTTCTTTAACACCTCTGTTCACCCTTTTGTTTAGCGTGGTATAGTTATTTTGAACTAATTTGGCCAAAGCTAAACTTTTAGTGCGATAAAGAGACTTGTACAAAGATAACATAATTAATTCTTCTGGGTCTGTTCGATCATAGGTGCCCTTCTTTTTATAGTCTTTCTCTTTGATGATTTCTTCATTCTCCTTAAGCCCGGCATCCATTTCGTTGATGCGACGATAGGCGCCTACAAAAGTTTCAGTTCCTTTGGTAGTTCTGTTCTTTACCGTTTTATATTGTGGTACTTTCTTTCCTTTTTTATCTTTAACATAACCTGTTAATACTTTGTCGTCGGGCATTGAATTACAGTGTATAGAGATAAATAGGTCGGCTTTTGCATCATTTGCAATTTGCGCCCTACGGTACCAATCTACGTCTACATCTGTTCTTCTGGTCTGGATCAATCTTGATTCCTGGCAATTCTTCCTCTAGTTTTTTTTCCAATTTTAAGGCCACTTGTAGCGCCACATTTTTTTCGAGCGAAAAAGAACCTTCGGCACCAGATTTTACACCACCATGACCTGCATCAATTACAATTGTTTTGATTTTGTATCCTTGAGCTTGACCAGTAAGGGCATATAAAAAAAGAAGTGATAGAAATAGGAAAGTCTTTGATCTCATTTGTTGTGTTTTGCCACAAATTTATTAAATAATTATGAACTAAATTTCTACACTTTGTTTATAGGCCAATATCGCCTTATAGATGCAGTTGGTAATTTCAGCCTGTCCTTCTTCAGAGTTCATGTAGTTTTCTTCATCTGGATTGCTGATAAAGCCAATCTCGGTTAAGATGGCAGGCATACCTGCCCTGGCCAATACCGCTAAACTCTTTTCTTGAACACCACGGTTTACACGCCCAACACTTACATACTCATCTTGGATCATTTTAGCCAGTTTTAAGCTCTGTGTTCTGAAAGTATTCTTCATCAATGATAAGATAATGGCACTTTCAGGGTCGTCAGGGTTAAAGCCATCATAGTTTTCCTTATAGTTATCCTCTAAAAAGATGGAAGCATTTTCTCTTTTGATGGCTTCATCCTGTTCATCAACTCTGCCAAAACCAGAAACAAATGTTTCTACACCTCTGGTTGAAGTACTCTTGGCATATCTGGTCTTATATACAGGAACTTTTTTACCCTTTTTGTTTTTTGTATAACCACTAATGTATCTGGTGGCTTTTACAGGCATATCATTACAATGGATGGAAATAAAAATATCTGCCTTTGCATTATTGGCGATCTTGATGCGCTCATACAGCGGAATAAAAGTATCATCGCTCCTCGTGAAGATGACCTTTACATCTTTCATATTGTCTTGGATCAGTTTTCCTAAACGAAGTGCTGTTTTCAAGGCTACATCCTTTTCAGTAGAATATAGCCCTCTAGTACTGCCATCCTTACCACCGTGTCCGGCATCAATTACAATTGTTTTTATTTTATATTCTTGTGCAAATAGTTGATTATCAGTAATTAATGTAATTACTGCGCAAATAAATAGCATCAAAATTGCATTTGGTCTAACCAATGGTATATTTTTCATTAATTTTGAACGTTTTGGGATAAACATTATTGCAAAAATAACATTCACACACGAATTTGAAACTTTTAACGAATATCATTTTTATTATTGCCGTTCTTTTACTAACAACTGTTGGTAAAACCGCCAAAGCCTTTTCTAATTATTCATTTTTGCAAGTAACCAAGCAAACAGCAACTAAGCAAACAGATACAACTAAAAAAGGTAATGGTGCAGTTGCGAAAGTAGTTTATAAAGCTTTAGATTCCATCCGAACCGACAGGAAAACAGGTATTATGTATCTGTATGGCAATGCAAGGGTACTCTACCAAGATTTTGAACTAGATGCCGACTACATCCGATACGATACAAAAAATGAAGTCATTTTTGCCAGTGGTGTGAAAAACAAAAATGGAAAGTATGTTGGTAGACCGATCTTTAAAATGGCTGGTCAGGGCACTTCCATTGCCGATTCATTAACCTACAATACCAAAACTGGGAGTGGTTTAGTACATGGAGTTTTTACAGAACAACAGGGAGGATATTTTTCTGGTGGAAAGGGGAAATTACAACCAGACAACGAAGTGCATATCAAAGGTCAGACATTTAGTACCTGTAACCTGCCACATCCGCACTATGGTATCTTTATTTCAAAAGGTATTGCTACAGAAACACAGATCGATCACAGGTCCGGTTTACCTAAAGATCGAAGACATTCCAATCCCCCCATTCTTTTTACCCTTCGCCTTTTTTCCAAAGCCCAATAAAAAGTCATCTGGTTTTATATTGCCTACACCCAATCAGGATCAGACAAGAGGTTTCTCTTTAAATGGAGGTGGATATTATTTGGCTTTTAACGACTATTTTGATGGCAGGTTAACCGGTAATATTTTTACCAATGGTAGTTATGATCTTACTTTTGTCTCTAATTACATAAAGAAATATAAGTACAATGGAAATATCAATTTAAATTTTTCAAGTACGCGGAATGGTCTTGAAGGTACACCACAATACAAGCCTTTGAAAAATTTTAATATTGGATGGACACACAGCCAAAATGCAAATGCCAAACCAGGAACTACATTTACGGCCTCGGTTAATGCAGGTACTTCCGATTATTTCAACGTAACTGCTGCCAATCAAAGTTATGACATTAGCAAGATTGCCAGTAATACCATGAGCTCCAGTATTGCCTATGGAAAGGTCTTTGGTGACGGCCTATTCAATTTTACAGGATCGTTGAACCACTCGCAAGAAACACAGACCAAAACAATCTCTTTAACTTTACCACAGATCAGTTTAAATATGGCTACCATTAACCCATTCGATTCGAAAACGAGGGTAGATAAACAAAAATGGTATCAGAAAATTACGGTTGGTTATAGTTTACAGGCTAGCAACACCGTAAGCACACAAGAAAACCTGCTTTTTGAAAAAGGTGGGTTACGACGGTTTAGAAATGGATTTAACCATAATATACCTGTAAGTATGGCCTTTAACCTATTTAAGTATTTTAACTTCAATGCCAATGCAGGTTACAATGAAAAATGGTATTTTCAGACGATTGAAAAACGATTCGATCAAAACAACCAGTGGCGATGTTACATTGACGGATACAGTGAGTGGTTTTAAAAGGGCAGGTGAATACAATGTTGGGATGAACATGTCTACCAAAATCTATGGTACCAAGCAATTTAAAAATCTTGGGAGAATTATGGCCATCAGACATGTGGTAACACCTACGTTAAACTTTAATTATAAGCCAGATTTTTCAAAATCCAACTATGGGTATTATAAACCTTTACAGTATTATACAAATGACATCAGGCCGGGAAAAAGCGTGCCTACAGGTGAATATCCTAAAGTAGATTATTTAGGCAGACAACCGAAGTATTCTATTTTTGAAGGCGCAGCCTTTGGTGGACCATCGATGGGACAACAGGCCAATCTAAGTTTCTCTGTAGATAATAACGTTGAGCTGAAACTGAAGTCTAAAAAAGATACCACAAATGGTGGCGAAAAGAAAATTCCAATTATTCAGGGTTTAACCATTGGTGGCTCTTATAATTTTGCTGAACCCACAGCTAAAAAATTAAGTCTCCTTAATTTCAGTGGTAGGTCGCAGTTTACCGATAAATTAGGTTTTAATTTTGGAGGTACCCTTAATCCTTATGGTGTAGAAGAGTATGAAGTTAAAACCGGTACAGGGGTTAATGAAGTAACTACGATAAATTATAGGGAGTCTGACCGTTACGTGTGGAGAGATGGAAAATTACCTCGTCTGGTTAATTTTAACTTCTCTTTCGATTATAGCTTAAATCCAGAGGCCCTAAAAAAGAAGAATCAGAATATGGAGGAATTGCGCAACCAGAATTCTGCAGCAAGAACCCCAGAGCAGATTGAGGAACTGGCCGCAATTAGTAGGGATCCAAATGCATTTGTCGATTTTAACATTCCTTGGAACTTTGCATTTTCTTACAGTTTTTCTTATTCCAACCCATTGAGTAGACGCGAAACCAGAACAGTTTCCAACACGCTAAATTTTAATGGAGATTTTAGTTTGACTCCAAAATGGAAGATACAGTTTAATTCTGGATACGACTTTAAGGCCAAAGATCTTTCTTATACCTCTTTTGCGATCTATAGAGATCTTCACTGTTGGGATTTGAGTGCAAGTTGGATTCCGCTAGGAGCTTATCAGAGTTATTCGGTTACCATTAAAGTTAAGGCTGCGATTCTGCAAGACCTTAAATTGAGCAAACGTAAAGGCTATTATACACGTTACTAAAAAAATACGATCAGATGCTGGCAGAAATTATTACCATAGGAGATGAAATTCTAATTGGTCAGATTGTAGATACCAATTCTGCATGGATGGGTAGGGAACTCAATAAAATAGGGGTAAGTGTAAAACAGATCACCTCGGTTTCTGATGATGCCACGCATATCATACAAGCGCTTGATGAAGCAAAGAAAAGGGTTGATGTTATTTTGATTACCGGTGGCCTTGGTCCCACAAAAGATGATGTGACCAAGCTTACCTTATCTAAGTATTTTAACATGCCATTGCGCCGTGATGAAGCTACTTTAGCGCATGTAACCGCTATTTTCGACCGTTTGAATAGACCAATGATCGAAATGAACAGGAAACAGGCAGATGTGCCTGATGGCTGCACAGTTATCCAGAATAAAAATGGTACTGCACCTTGTATGTGGTTTGATGTAGAGGGAAAGATCTTTGTTTCCATGCCTGGTGTACCTTTCGAAATGATGTACCTGATGGAAGAAGAAATCCTGCCACGTCTTAAAAGTGCATTTGACTTGCCAGCTATCATCCACCAGACAATTTTAACAACTGGTTTAGGAGAATCTTTTCTGGCCCAACAGATCGAAGACATTGAAGACAGTTTGCCAGCCTACATCAAACTGGCCTATTTGCCTAAGTTAGGGCAGGTAAGGCTACGTTTAAGTGCAATGGGGAAAGATGAAATCGCTTTAAAGGCCGAAATCAACAGTTACGTACAACAAATTGTAGATCGAGTTAGACCTTATGTAGCTGCAGAAGAAGATGTAGCTTTAGAAAAAGCCATATTAGACCAGATGAAGGCTAAAAACCTTACACTGTCTACTGCCGAAAGCTGTACAGGTGGCTATATCTCACATTTGATTACCCAGCATGCAGGATCATCGGCGGTGTTTGCAGGTGGTGCAGTGGCGTATTCGTACGATTTAAAGGAATCTATATTGGGTGTAAAACATGAAACCTTAACTGAATTTGGTGCAGTAAGTGAACAAACGGTAAAGGAAATGGCCGAAGGCGCCATTGCCCATTTTAAAACAGACTATGCCATTGCGGTTAGCGGAATTGCTGGTCCGGATGGAGGAATGCCGGGCAAACCCGTTGGTACTGTTTGGATTGCGATTGCAAGCCAGCATCAAACCGTGGCCAAATTATTCACCTTTGGCGAGAAAAGAATACAGAATATAGAACGTTCTGCAACTGCTGCATTAACAATGTTGCTAAATCTCTTGAAACAAGATTTGAATTAAATGGGTAAAAAGGCGTACTTTTGTGCGCAGATACCAATTATAAACGCATTAAAACAATATGGCTCAATACGAATTATTGTTACCAAAAATGGGAGAGAGTGTTGCAGAAGCAACCATCATTAAATGGACTAAGCAACCAGGAGATATGATCCAACTGGATGATACCATATTGGAAATCGCAACAGATAAAGTCGATTCGGAAGTACCTTCGCCAGTTGCGGGCAAATTGATCAAACAACTTTTTGTAACAGACGATGTGGTTCAGGTAGGGGCTGTAATTGCCATTATAGAAACAGAAGGTGGAGCTGATAGTACATCAACCACTGCTGTACAACAAGAAGAAATACCAGTACCTTCAGTAGAAAAAGACATGCCTGGATTGAACCAGTTGCCTGTTGAAGATAAACAAATCCCTACTACCGAAGATTTTAAAAATTCGGATCGTTTCTATTCACCTTTGGTAAAAAGTATTGCTGCCCAAGAAAATATCTCATTGGCAGAACTTGACAAGATCAAGGGAAGTGGGGCAGAAGGCCGTTTAACAAAAGACGATCTTTTAAACCATATTCAAGCTAAAAATGGTGGAGCAACCATTGCCCAACCAAAAGCTGAAACACCTGCACCAGCTCAGAAACCTGCTGAACCTGTAAAAGCAGCAACACCGGCCCCAAGCTTAAGTGGTGGTGATGAAATAATAGAAATGGATAGGATGCGCAAGCTGATTGCCGAACACATGGTAATGAGCAAGCATACTTCGCCACACGTAACCTCATTTGTAGAGGCCGACGTAACCAATATGGTAAAATGGCGCGATAAAGTGAAAAAATCATTTGAGCAACGCGAAAATGAGAAGATCACTTTTACCCCGATCTTTATTGAGGCAGTAAGTAAAGCGATCAAAGATTTTCCGATCATCAATGTAACCGTAAATGGAACACAGATTATCAAAAAAAGAGATATCAATATCGGTATGGCAGCAGCTTTGCCTAGTGGAAACTTGATTGTGCCTGTAATTAAAAATGCTGATCAATTGAACCTATTGGGTTTAACCAAAGCAGTAAATGACTTGGCTTCTCGTGCCCGTGACTTAAATTAAAACCAGACGAAACACAAAATGGTACATTTACCTTAACCAATGTGGGTTCTTTTGGCAATGTAATGGGTACGCCGATTATCAATCAACCTCAAGTAGCTATTTTGGCAGTAGGTGCCATCAAAAAGAAACCAGCTGTGCTGGAAACAGAATTTGGTGATGTCATTGCCATCCGCCACATGATGTTCCTATCGCTTTCTTACGACCATAGGGTAGTGGATGGGGCTTTAGGTGGATCTTTTGTACGCCGAGTAGCAGATTATCTAGAAAACTGGGATATCAACAGAGAAATAAGTTAGTATATTTAGAACAACATTAAATAAAAGAAATGATGAAGAACAAAAGAAGTATCATCACTACCCTGATCATCGTACTGTCGCCTTTTATATGCAAACTTTCATTAGATATCTATAAAATGGGCGTAAAGGATGGAAAAGCGCATGCTGCCCATCGCAACAAATAATTGCTTGTAAAGAGCAAGAGCCTCAACTAACGTTGGGGCTTTTTTGTGGACACCTTATCAATAGATAGCCTGATTACCATCAGGTCAATCATAGCAAAAGCCCCGACATCCATCGAGGCTTTTTACTATCAAAACAAAACAAAAAGTAATTAATTAGTTCACGAGCACACCTTCTTCGGCAATGGCGGCTATGTCTTGTTGACTATAGCTTAATTTACCTGTTTGTGCGATGAAGACATCTTTGTTTAAAAGCAGATCGCGGTTGGCGATTAGGTTTTTTAAACTGATGCTACCAATTACATACTTATAATCATTACGGGAGAAACGTTCAGAGATGTTTTCAATCTCTAATTTTTCAACTGTGTATTCATGTACGTAGCGTAAATAGACCTCGATACTTACTTTATCTGTATGGATCAGGCCATTTTGCTGGTTGTATTTTTTATATTCATAACGGTAATCGTAACGAAGTGCGGCAATGTCAGACAATACTGCAGCTCCAGTTGGGTGACCGCCGGCACCTTTACCAAAGAAAAACTGTTTATCGGCAAAAGCGGCCTGTACCGTTACGCCATTGTATTCGTTCTCTACATTGTAAAGGAAATCGTCTGCTTTTACAAATTTGGGCAGTACATAGGTAACCACTTGTTTGGTGCTGATTTTACGGGCAGTGGGCACCAATTTGATCTTAAAGTTCTTTTCTCTGGCATATTGGATATCAGCATCTGAGATATTCTGTATACCTACATTCAAGATTTTATCCGGATTGATGAACAGACCATAGGCATGTGCGGTAGCAATGGTCAGTTTAAATTTAGGATCATAACCTCCAACGTCTAAAATAGGGTCTGTTTCTGCAAAACCTAGGTCTTGGGCCTGTTTTAAAGCAGTGTCATAAGCCAAACCTTCGTTAAATATCTTAGAAAGGATGTAGTTTGACGAACCATTAAAGATACCGCTGATGCCATGTAGCAACTCATTGTCGTAATATTCTTCTAGGTTTCTGATGATAGGGATACTGCCACATACTGCACCTTCATACAACAAAGAAGTGCCATTCTGGGCCTGTAGTTTTACCAATTCTTCTAAATGCGTAGCAATCATTTTTTTATTGGCCGACACCACATTTTTGCCACTACTCAAAGCTGTTTTTACAATTTTGAATGCTGCGTCAGCATCATCGATCAGCTCAACAATGGTATTGATTTCAGGATTGTTTAATATTTCGTTATGGTCTGTGGTAAAAAGATGTGCATCTAAACTGCGTTTCTTTTCCGGATTTTTGATGGCTATTTTAACTACCTCTAAGTTGAGGTTCTGTCCACGGATGATATCATGTAGCCCTTGTCCAACTACGCCAAACCCAAATAATCCGATCTTAAGTTTCTTACTCATATGATAATTTATACTTACTCTTGTTGTTAAATTTTATTGTTTATTAGTTCATTGGTTCATCAGTTCAATGGTTCATTTGTCATTGGTAACTGCTAACTAAAAACTGTCAACTGTCAACTGAAAACCGTAGATTTTTTAAGCTGTCTGTTGCAGTTTGATCGATCTTTTTATTGATGCTTTCTTTTAAAAAATGACTGATGATGTTTGTCAGTTTATCTGTTTCGATCAAAAAGCCATCGTGGCCATAAGCACAGTTGATGCTGCTAAATTCGGCATTATTGATGTGCTCGGCTAAAAACTGTTGTTCACTGATAGGGAAGAGGATATCATTCTCAATCCCGATCACCAAAGTATTCGCTTTTACTTCAGCCAATGCGGCAACGATACTTTTTCTACCACGCCCAACATTATGGCTATCCATCGCCTTGCTCAAATACCAATAGCTGTAGGCATTGAAGCGTTTACACAATTTTTCGCCCTGATAATTCTGATAAGAAGCAGCTCTATAACCACCTGTTTTATCATTTACGCTTTCCAATTGGGTAGCCGAATAAGCTTCGTAAGTACGGTAGGATAATAAGGCAATGCTTCGGGCAACTTTTAAGCCTTTTAAACCTCCGTTTGCTTGGTTGGCATAAAAAGTACGGTCGGCACTAATGGCTAAACGTTGACTCTCGTTAAAAGCAATCCCCCATGGCGAATGAACTGCATTGGTAGCTACCAAGATCAGGTTTTCAATGGTCTGTGTTTTAGCTAGCGACCACTCTAAAGCCTGTTGCCCACCTAAAGAACCTCCAATTAGCACTTTGATGGTGTGGATACCTAAATGGTTGGCCAATAAATGATGAGCAGTAGCCAGGTCTCTAATGGTAAACTCAGGGAACGACAAATAATAAGGCTGTCCGGTAACCGGATTATTGCTCAAAGGATTTGTAGTTCCATAATTTGAACCTAAAATGTTGGCACAGATGATGAAATGTTCTTCAGGGTTGAACAAGGCGCTAGAACCAAATAGACCTTTCCACCAATCCAATATATCGGCATTTGCGGTCAATGCATGGCAGGCCCAGATCACATTGTCTTTTTTAGCATTGAGTTTTCCAAAAGTTTGATAGGCAATTTCTAGGTTACGTAGCTTTTTGCCGTTTTCGAGCTTAAAAATCTTAGGGTGTTTATATAGAGATACTGTACTCATTTTTGTTGTCGTATTTATGGTAGTAATGTATTAAAGTGCCAATTCAACCAAGGTTTCAATGGCTGCAAATGCCTGTTCAAAATCTGCTTTGATATCGTCGATATGCTCAATGCCCACCGAAACCCTCAATTGATTAGGGCTTACGCCGGCAGCAAGTTGTTCGCTTTCACTTAATTGTTGATGTGTAGTGGCAGAGGGTTGGATCAATCAAGGTCTTCGCATCACCTACGTTGGCCAAGTGGCTAACCAATTTAAGGTGGTCTACCAAGGCGGTAGCACTCTCTTTGTCACCATTGAGTTCGAAAGAAAGCACAGTACCAAATCCATTCCTTAAATACTTTTTGGCATTGGCATGGTAAGGACTGCTTTCTAAACCTGGATAGTTTACTTTGGCCACGGCAGGGTGGTTTGCTAACCATGTAGCTAGGGCCAAGGCATTGTCAACATGGCGTTGTACGCGTAGCGATAGCGTTTCTAGGCCTTGGATCAACAAGAAAGAATTGAAAGGAGAAATGGCAGGACCAAAATCCCTTAATCCCTCTACACGGGCGCGGATGATAAACTGGATGTTACCAAAAGGTCCTTTCTCGCCAAATACATCATTGAAGATCAAACCATGGTATCCTTCAGCAGGAGCGGTAAACTGCGAGAATTTTCCATTGCCCCAGTTGTAGTTGCCACCATCCACGATTACACCTCCAATGCTGGTACCATGTCCTCCAATCCACTTGGTAGCAGATTGTACAACGATATGTGCACCATGTTCCAATGGCCTGAACAAATATCCAGCGGCACCAAAAGTATTGTCGACGATCAAAGGAAGCTCGTGTTTTTTGGCAATGGCTGCAATTTGTTCAAAATCGATAATGCTAAATGCAGGATTGCCAATGGTTTCTAGGTAGATAGCTTTGGTATTTTCGTCTATTTTAGACTCGAAATCATTGGGTTCATCGCCATTTGCAAACTTAACGGTGATGCCTAAGCGTTTAAAAGCTACCTTAAATTGATTGTAAGAACCACCATAAAGATGACTTGAAGACACAAAATTGTCTCCAGATTCTAAAATATTGTTTAAAGCAATAAACTGTGCTGCTTGGCCAGAACCAACAGCTAGGGCAGCCACACCACCTTCTAAAGCAGCAATTCTTTTTTCAAAAACGTCTGTTGTAGGGTTAGTTAAGCGGGTGTAGATGTTACCGAATTCTTTGAGTGCAAATAAATTGGCACCATGCTCAGAATTTTTAAAACCGTAAGAAGTGGTTTGGTAGATGGGTACTGCTCTAGCTCCTGTTGTTGGATCTATTTCTTGGCCAGCGTGTAGTTGTAGGGTTTCGAATTTATGGAGATTTGACATGTTTTTTAATGTTGAAATTGTTGAATTGCTAAACTGTTTGTTTTGCATGGAGTTAAGGATTTTCCAAGCATAATCATCAAGCGTACCCTGATTCTTTCAGGGCCTTCCGAATTGAAAGTACAAAGAGGAAGATTTTTGAACTAGTATATGCGACAGCACATACAGTTCATTGCCTGTAGTTTAAAGCAAAGCTGAATTACATTAAAAGAAGTCGACCTGTTGGGTTCTAAGTTAAGACTGTCGCTAAGTAGCGAATTTGAATGTGATGTTTTCATTTTCTTAATTTATATTTCCAAACAACACCATGTTATCTGGTCAGGAATTGGCACCTTCTCCGTTAGGGAGGGTTGCCAGTGGGTCAATGAGCCTGTCTCTCGCCACTTCTTTATAAATCAAAACCTGAATGAGGTGTTGACTTTAATCTAGCTTTCGCCAAATAATGTTTCAAATATAGGATTGTATTTTAATTTACGCAAAATTAAATTCTGATTAATTGTTAACTAGCTGAAAATAAGTGTTATAAATTTAATATTTTTTCATACCCAAGGTTAGTGTCCCCACTAACCTTGGTCAAATGTCAGATTGATCAATTAAACAGTGGCCAATGCCTGATCAAAATCAGCAATCAAATCGTCTATATGCTCCAGACCTACAGATACCCGAATTAAATTCTGTGGAGTTTTGGTGTCTGGACCTTCTACAGAAGCACGATGTTCGATCAAACTCTCTACACCACCTAAACTGGTCGCCTGTGCAAAAATTTGCACACTGTTAACCACTTTACGGGCAGCAAGGGCATCGCCCTTAACCAAAATAGACAACATGCCACCAAAATCCTTCATTTGTTTTTTGGCAATTTCATGCTGTTGGTGAGAAGGCAGGCCTGGATAATAAACCGCCTCAATTTTTGGATGTTTTTCTAGGTATTTGGCCAACGTCATCGCATTTTCGCAATGCCCTTTTATTCGGTAGGCTAATGTTTTGATGCTGCGCAATAACAAAAAGCAATCAAATGGAGAAGGTACTGCACCACCAATCTGTTGGATGTTCCTGATCTTTTCCCAAAACTCATTGCGGTGTGCTGTAGTTAAAGAGCCACCTAGCACATCGCTATGGCCACCAATGTATTTGGTGGTAGAGTGCATCACAATATCGGCACCCAATTCAATTGGGTTTTGTAAAATAGGAGAAGCAAAAGTACTGTCGCAGGCAAAGATCAAGTTGTTGGCCTTGCAGATCTTCGCTACAGCCTCAATATCAGTAATCTTTAAAAGCGGGTTAGATGGTGTCTCGGCCCAAATCATTACGGTATTGGGTTTGATATAGTTGGCAATAGCCGCAATATCGGTCAGGTCGATGAAATCGAAAGTCAAGGTGTCTGCAAAAATGCTCTGCAGTTGTTTTTTAAAACCCCAGTACATGTCGTCGGGTGCAATGATATGACTTCCAGGTTTTAAGGCCTGAAAAATAGACATACCAGCGGTGTTGCCAGAAGAAAAAGCACAAGTATCGGCACCAGATTCTAAAGATGTAATTACATTTTCCAATGCCGAACGGTTCGGGTTGCTGACACGACTGTACATGTGTCCGCCAGGATAACCACCAGTTTCATCGCGTAAAAAAGTGGTAGATAAGCTGATAGGCATGGTTACATCGCCTGTAGCACTCTTTACTAGATTTAAGGCATGGATGGCAGTGGTTTCTGGTTTCATCTTTTTTACAAATTAAAATACAAGGATTTACGACAAAGCTAAATTTAAATCTTCCGAAAAAACAGATTTTGGCAAGATTTGTGTAAATAGCATATCAAAAAACAAGTATATGAAAAGAATATTTTTAATAGCAGCTTTAATTTGTAGTTCATTAATAGTGTTACAAAGCTGCTCACCTAAAACAACAAGTGGTGCTGTGGCACTTAAAAGAGGAAATGTAACAGGTAATTGGGTTTTAAATGACGTTACTTTTGATGGTATTCCAGAACTTGCGGTAAAATCTTTCTTGGGCGAAACATCTTACAAGTGTTTTGTAGGAAGTACATGGAGTTTAACAAACAGTGGTAATGGAAGCTACAGTTTGCCATCGAGCGCCTCATGTGCAGCAAAAACACAAACCATATTCTGGTCTGTAAGTCCGGCTGATGAAACTTTCCAGTTCAAAAAACTATACGAAAAAGAAAAAGCCAAAAACGTAACTGAAGGTTATAGACTGATACTTTCGTCGACAGATGGAAGCAATATGGTGATCAAATCGCCAATTGAGTACGGTAACAGAACAGCTTATGTGGTGTTAAACTTCAGCAAAGCAGCGAAATAAAAACGATAAGGCTGTTGTTTAGGTTCATCAACTACCATTGATGAGTAGGCTTGGGTGTGGTCAATTGGTTCCAAGCACAAAGCTATTTAAACAACTGTCAAATCTATCATACTACAAAAGCCTCGAGCATATCGAGGCTTTTATTGTTTCTAAATAAGCCATTTTTACAAGAAAATGATTTTCAATTAGGTCATTGTTGTACTTTTGCCTAAACAATTAAAAACAAATACTGTGCAGGATTTAGCAATTCTTCTAAATAACCCTAACCTTTCAGCACCATTAAAAGCGATTGCCCAGAAAGTTGCCGCCCATCAACGCATTACATTTGAGGAGGGTGTGTATCTCTACGAGCATGCAGAACTAGGTTACCTTGGTGTTTTGGCTAACCATATCAGAGAAGAGAAACATGGGGATAAAACCTATTTCAACCGCAACTTCCATTTAGAACCGACCAATCTCTGCGTGTACGATTGCAAATTCTGTTCGTACTCGCGCCTGATCAAACAAAAGGAAGAGGGCTGGGCCTTAACGATGGAAGAAATGTTGGATGTGGTTAAAAAGTATGACCATGAACCCGTTACAGAAGTACACATTGTAGGTGGGGTTTTACCACAATATGATGTGGCTTTTTATTCGGCCTTGTTTACCGCAATCAAAAAACACAGACCCGACCTGCATGTGAAGGCATTAACCCCGGTAGAATACCATTATATCTTTAAAAAAGCGAAGATAGATTATGCTACAGGCATGAAATTGATGAAAGAAGCAGGACTGGAATCGATACCAGGAGGAGGAGCAGAAATCTTTCATCCAGAAATCAGGGAACAGATTGCCAAAGATAAATGTACAGGTGACCAGTGGTTGGCTATACATGAAGAATGGCATAAATTAGGCATGCGTTCTAATGCCACCATGTTGTATGGCCATATTGAAAAGTTTGAACATCGCGTTCGATCATATGGAACGCTTACGTCAGCTGCAGGATCAAACTGGAGGCTTCCAGACTTTTATTCCTTTAAAATTCAGGAACCAACACAACCAGATGAGCAATGTGCCAGAAGTTTCGGTGATAGAAGATTTAAGGAATTATGCCATTGGTCGTATCTATCTGGATAATTTCGACCATGTAAAGGCCTATTGGGCAATGATCAGTAGAGAAACCGCACAAATGTCGTTAAACTTTGGCGTGGATGATATTGACGGAACCTTAGACGATACCACGAAGATCTTATTCAATGGCAGGTGCCGAAGAGCAGAACCCTGCGATGAGTACCCAACAATTGGTTAACCTGATCAAACAAGTCGGTCGTCAACCGATTGAAAGAGATACCTTGTACAATGTGGTAACGGATTATACCGATGTCGTTTTTGAAGAAGACGTAAAACCACAATATTATAAATTACCTGTCATCAACTAAGTTACTGATCACTTAAAACTTACTACTTAGAACTTATTACTTAAAACTTAGCACGTACTACTTAAAAAATGAAAGAACTCTACATTATCCGACACGGTGAAACAGAATTGAACAGATTGGGTATTGTACAGGGCAGAGGAGTAGACAGCGATTTAAATGATACAGGTAGGGCACAGGCCGCGGCTTTTTTTAACCATTATTCGACGGTGGCCTTTGATAAGATCTATACTTCGGCACTGAAGCGCACCCACCAGACCGTTCGGCAGTTTATCGAACTGGGCCTACCATGGGAGCAACATGAGGGTTTAGACGAGTTGGCTTGGGGGCTTTGGGAAGGACAACCCAATACCGAAGCGGCCAGACATGCCTTTAGGGAAATGGTAGAGCTATGGCAAGGCGGAAACTATGAAGCCAAGTTTGAAGGTGGCGAAAGCCCTAATGATGTATCGTTACGTTTGCAGGAAACCGTAGCATTGATCAAAAGCAGAACCGGCGAAAAACGGATTTTGATCTGCATGCACGGTAGGGCCATGCGCTTGCTGCTTTGTTTACTGCTTGAAAAGCCTCTTTCAGAAATGGGCGATTTTCCGCACCAAAATACAACACTTTATAAAATGAGTTATACAGATGGCCAGTTTGCTGTGATAGACTTTAACAATACCGACCATTTAAAAGATTTAGCATAAAACATTATACGTGGACAAGATTAAAATTTCGGCAGTTTCTTATACCAATACCAAACCCTTTATTTACGGCATACAAAAAAGTGAGGTGCAACACCAGATTGAGCTAAGTTTAGATATCCCTTCAGATTGTGCAGCAAAACTGATCAATGGTCAGGTCGACATAGGACTGATCCCCGTAGCCGCCATTCCCTTTGTACCCAATGCAAACATCATCGGTTCTTATTGTATTGGTTCTGTTGGCGCAGTAAACTCGGTGTTTATTTTTTCTAAGGTACCTGCCAGCGAAATCAAAACTTTAAAACTAGATCCACAATCGCGTACTTCTAATAACCTGGCCAAAGTTTTACTCCAATTCCATTTCAAGGTAGCGGTAGAACTGGTTACGGATCCGGATGCCGAAACTGATGCCTTGGTATTGATCGGCGACCGTACTTTTGGGCGTAAGGCTGATTTTGCCTATGCTTACGACATGGGCGAGGAGTGGATGAAATTTACAGGCCTGCCATTTCTTTATGCAGCTTGGGTGGCTAATAAACCAATTCCACAAGACTTTATCGCAGATTTTGATGCCGCCTTAAAATTAGGTCTAGCGTATCGAAAGGAACTGTTGAAAGAATTACCTACACACCCAGGTATCGATCTAGAAGATTACCTGCTCCACAAACTAGATTTCGACTTAACCGACGACAAAAGAAAAGCATTGGAACTGTTTTTAGCTTACATCAAACAACTTTAAAACCTTTCGCTAAACAACAATTAAAGGTCGGGACCATAAAACCCAACCTTTAACTACCAAGTGACTAAAAAACAAACTAATTTTCATCAGGTAGACGATCTTTTTCTCCTTTTTTTCTATTGAAACGATAAACAACAGTGGCATTAACCACCCTTCCAATTCCATAAGCGGTAGATTGTAGTTGATAAGTAGGTGTATTCAATTGTTGCCTATCGATCAGCGAATCAAATATGTTGTTGACAGCCAAACTCAGCGTCATTTTTTCTTTCCAGATATCTTTGCTTAGGGCAACGTTTAAACGGTAAGTAGCTTTGTTTAGCGATTGAATGTCCTGAAATTTACCCCGATAGCTAAAGATGGATTCGATGGCCAGGTTTTTAGGCAATTTCATTCGGCTATTGAGTTGGGTAGTCCATGTTTGATCATCAGTAGCATACTGTTTGCCCTCAAATTCGCCTTGTTGTTTAAAGCCATAGTAGTTAAAGTTTAGGGCCAAACGCCACCAGTTAAAGGGGTTATAGGTGCTGGAAAGTTCTAAACCATATCTTTCCTCGTAAGCTAAATTTACAGGCGTACGCAAAAAAATATCCTCGTCCGTTTGTTTCAATACATATTGGAAATAGTTTTTGGTACGTGCATAATAAACAGAAGGAGTAAGGGTAAACTTGGTCCACTTTTTCAATAGGGCAAATTCGAACGAATGGGTGTAAGTAGGGTCAAGTTCTGGGTTGCCTATGGTCAGGTTACGGGTATCAGAAAGACCACCAAAAGGGTTCAGTTGCCAAAACTCTGGTCTATTGATCCTTCGGCTATAACTGAGCTGTAGGTCGGTCGTTTTTTGCAGGTTATACACCAGATGTACCGTAGGGAACAGATTGATATACTCCTTGTTGTTGCCAAAAGTGCCAACTCGATCAGCAATGCCAATAAACGACATTTCGGCCCTTAAACCCAAAAGGTAGTTCAACTTGTTTATTTTATTGCCCAATTGTAGGTAGGCACTAAACAGGTTTTCGTTGTAGGCCAGCTTATTGTCGTACGTAGGTAATTGCACCCCATTGGCTTTGGCCCAATAATCGCTTCTGATGGCCCGTAGGTCACTTCTGATTCCTGTTTCAAACCGACCATTCTCGCCTAAAGTAGTTACAAAATCACTTTGGATAAAGATGTCATTGCTACTTTCTATGTTTCTGGTAACCAGGTTGTAGCGTGGGCTTCCGACAGGGAAAATCTTTTCCTGATTGATAGATTGATTCTCATCATCATTCCAGAAATCGTACTGTAGGCTAGTGGTCCATTTTTTGTCCTTGTTGTCGAAAGTTTTAACATGGTACAGTTCCAGCTGGTTGTATTTTTTAGGTTCTTTGTAATGCTCAAAACGATAAATGGAGCTATCCTTGGTGTTATTGACGTTAAAAAAGTTGTAATTGTAATCGATCTTGTTGTTGATGTTTAAAGTGCTATGGTAAAAACTGCCAGTTAAGGTGTTTTTAGGATCGATGTAATAATCGCCACCAATATAGATGTTGTACGAATCGTCGCGTCTATTGGTCAAATTGTTTTGGTACAGCACACTTTTTACCGAATTGTTCAAGGTGGTTTGTGTTCTTTCTTCACGAATGTCAAAATCCCTAAAACGAACGCCCACATTGGTAAATAGGTTGATTTTTTCTGTTTTGTAGCTCAAATTGACATTGCCATTGTAATTGGTGGGGTGGCCTGCACCCACCTGTACAGATCCATTTAGGCCAGTTGAACTGTTTTTCTTCAATACGATATTGATCATCCTGCACCGCCCTGTGCTTCGTACCTGGCCGATGGATTGGTCATCACTTCTACCTTTTCGATGGTACTTGCCGGAATCTGTTCTAACCCTTTGTTCATCGACATCATGGAGGGCTTGCCATTGATCAATACCCTTACACCCGTATTGCCTCTTAAACTGATGGTGCCATTGGCATCTACATTTACAGACGGTACATTGTTCAAGATGTCGTTGGCATTTCCACCCTTAGACATCAGGTCTTTGCCCACGTTGAATACTTTTTTATCTAGGTTAAGCTCTAATGTAGATTTTTCGCCCACTACATTTACCGATTTTAAAAGCTTAACATCTTCCACCAATAAGAGAGTACCTAGATCCAGATCTTGATCAACTTGTTTGTTTGTCAATAGGATAGGCTTAAAAGAGATAAATTCAATTTTGATATGGTATTTTCCAGGTGCAACGGTGAGTACAAACTCTCCATTTTTATCAGTAGCTATACCTTTAACAAACTTTTGGTCAGTTGTAGATAACAGGGTTGCTCCAGCATTTGCTATCGCTTGTTTGGTTTTAGCTTCAAGTACTTTCCCTTTAATGTTCAGCATTTTGGTTTCTTGTGCAAAACTTTGTAGTGTACAAAGCAGCAGCATAACCAAGGTTATTTTTTGTATGGTTTTCATCGTTCTCATGTTTGTTTGCCCGAAGATGCATGGTACACCGATGCAAAAAAGAGAAAGACGCTTAATACCTATTGAATACCGCTCAATAGGTTAGCGCACAGCTCAAAGCAGTTTTGTAGGTGTTTTTGGCTTATCCGTCTGTGTTTTTCCAGTATTCGGCTGTAGTGCTGATGACTAAACCAAACGAATGGTATATTTGAGGTTAAATGTCAATTTTACAAAGGGTAATTCGTTACAGTACCGTTTATCGGGTTTCTAGCCATATCTTGTTTTGGTTGGTGGTATTTATTGTTCCTCAGTATGAAGAAGGGATGAGCTTTCGAAATATGATGATCGAAAATGCCTTTTGTGTATGTTTTTACATGTTGGCCTGTTATTTCGTAGCTTATTTTATCATCCCCAAACTATTAAAGGATGATAATTACTTTGTCGTTATCCTTTATTTTATCATTGGCAGTTATGTGATCAGTGCATTTTCAAGAATCATGGTGGTGCATGTGGTAGAGCCGATTACACGTCAGCCGCCCTTTGCGCAGGAGTCTATCTTCGAGATTCTAACGGATATCAGAAAGCTGATTGTTGTTTATTTTCTGCAGAATTTTTCATTGGCCTGGATATTTGGTTTTATTAAACTCGTTAAAGACCAATACCTGGTTAAACAACGGACCTTGTTGTTAGAGAAAGAAAAAACAGAGGCTGAGCTTAATATTTTAAAAGCACAACTTAATCCACATTTTTTGTTCAATACACTCAATAACATCTATTCGCTGTCTTTGGTCAACTCGCCCATCACTTCTAAATCTATTGCTGGTCTATCAGAGATCTTAGATCATGTGCTTTACCGTTGCAACAGCACCTATGTGCCTGTATCTACAGAAATTACATTGTTGCAAAACTATATCAGTCTCGAAAAATTGAGGTACGACGAACGTTTAGTGGTAAATTTTAGCCATACCATAGACGAAGACCTTGAGATTGCACCATTGATCCTATTGTCCATCGTAGAAAATGCATTTAAACATGGGGCAGGGGAAGATATTGGTTCGCCCACCATCAATATTGATCTTAGGTTGAACAAAAACAGTTTTTATTTTATGGTTTCCAATACCTGTGTGCCAAAAGAGAGCAAGGAGGTGGATCAAATAGGTTTAGGTAACATCCGAAAGCAACTGGAGCTTATCTATCCAAAAAACCACGAATTTAGTACCACTGTTAATGGAACCAGCTTTGTAACTTTGCTTACCATTAACCTGCCTAACCCAATCAACAGTAAAGCCCAACGCATTGATGAAAGTAAGATGTCTTTTAGTAGATGATGAGCCTTTAGCCATACAATTGGTTAAAAACCATTTGGAGCAATTGGAATTGTTTGAAGTGGTAGCTACTTGTAGCAATGCGATAAAGGCGTTGGAGGTACTGAGGTCTAAAACCATCGATTTGATGTTTCTGGACATTAAGATGCCCCAGTTAACGGGGATTGATTTTTTAAAGACCCTTAAAAACCCACCTGCAGTAATCATGACCACGGCTTATAGGGAATTTGCCCTTGATGGGTATGACCTGGATATTGTAGATTATCTTTTGAAACCTATTACTTTCGACCGTTTTTTTAAGGCTATTGACCGTTACTTGAGATCGGTGCAAACGCAAGTAGGGGTATTGCCCGAGGCAGGTATTGCCGGGTTTATCTACGTTAAGGTAGGTGGCAAGTTCCATAAGCTTTATGCGGATGATATCTTATATGTAGAAAGCCTTAAAGACCATGTGGTGATCATGGTGTGAATCAAAAGATCAACGCCAAATACAAGATCAGCGATATAGAAATAGAACTGAAACCCTTCAATTTTATACGTATCCATCGTTCGTTTATTGTTAATCCTAAAAAGATAACCGCTTTTACGGTAAATGATATCGAAATAGGGAAGAAAGAAATCCCTATCGGCACCAATTACAAGGAGTATGTTTTTAAGCTGTTAAAAAGCCAAAAGCATTAGTTTTTTGTCGTGCTGAGCTTAGCGAAGCATCTCCATTGAAGAATTGATTAATTATTGACCACATAGGCACACCGCTGTATTTTTACCACCTTAAATACTTTGGTTAGGCTAAGTGATGATTGCTAAGGATTTCTTAGCTGCCTTAGGTCGGTTGATAAATTAAGACTTTGACCACATAGAAAGATAGAGCACATAGTAAACTACTTCTTAATCTTTTTTGTCATGGTCAGCAAAGCAAATTGCTTAACCCCTAAAAAATCCGTTCTTTGATCAAGGCCATAAAATGCTCCCTAAATTTATCACTGATCGGAATCTGTTTCTCGCCAATGAAAAGATGATTGTCCTGTATCTTATCCAGTTGTTTGATGTTGGCGATGTAAGAATTGTGTACCCTCACAAAAGGCAATTGCAACTGGGTTTCAATATCTTTTAGCCGCCTATAGATCAACAACTGCTCGGTGCTGGTTACTACCCTTACATATTCCTTTTCGCCTTCAAAATATAAAATATCGGCCAACAATACCTTATTTAATACTTTTCCAGATTTGATAAAGAAATAAGTATCGCTAAGGTCGTCTTTTTCAGCTGTAGCAACAGCTTGCGGTTTGCTAAAATAGTATTCGATTTTTTGTATAGCCGCTAAAAACCGTTTCAAGGTGATCGGTTTGAGCAGGTAATCTATGGTCTGGTAATTATAACTATCAGCGGCATGTTCAGAGTAGGCCGTGGTAAAAACAATCTTTACCTGAGGTAAAAGCTCAGCCAACTCAATTCCACTCAATAAGGGCATGTTGATGTCCAAAAAGATAAAATCAACCTCGTTTTCCTTTAAAAATGAAATGGCTTCTAAAGCATTGTAACAAGTAGCTGCCAAGTGCCAATTGGTGGTCTGTTTGATCAGTACGTCTAACAAACTTACCGCATTGGGTTCATCGTCAATTATGATACAGCTTAGGTTCATGCCATAGGGATTTTAAAATAAGCTACATACAAATCTGCAGTACGTTGTGTGTGCAGTTCAAAGCGGTCGCCATATAAAATAACTAAACGCTTTTTGAGGTTTTCGATACCTAAACCATTAGAACCATCGGTATCCGTAAAACAATTGTTTGTGGTTTTAAAAATAAGGTTATTGTCTTCTTGTACCAAAGAGATTTCAATTTTATTGGTATTGCTCAACTTGTCAATTCCATGTTTAAAAATGTTCTCTACAAAGGTCATCATTAACATGGGTGGTATCAAATGGTCTTCCTGATAGTTTTTGGTAAACTTGAGCGAAATCTGGTGCCTGATCCTGATCTTTTCCAGCTCGATATAATTTTCTAAAAAATGGAGTTCAGTAGAAATGTTGACTACTGTTTTTGGGCTTTCATCTAAAAAGTAGCGCATCATAATGGCCAAACGTTCGATCAGTTCGGCAGTTTTTGGAGCTTCGACGTAAGCCTCGTAATAGATGTTGTTTAAGGTATTGAACAGGAAATGGGGTTGCACCTGCGATTTCAATAGGTTGAGTTCGGCCTGTGTTTTTTGCAACAAGATCTCTTCGGTTTGCCTTTTTAAAGTAAAATAGGCCAATACGATTCTGAGCATAAAACTGAGCATAAAAATAATGATGCCATTGATACTCAGGTAAACCATTCTGTACCATTCTATATGTTGCGGTGCCTTGTCGTTAAAAAAAGTATTGTACACATACCCAACCACATGCCCTTTGGCAAATCCACATAGGATCAAGAACAGCACGACCAAAACCACATAAGTGACCTTTTTATGGCGTTCGTAATACATGGGGAATAACCAACTGAGGTTTCCATATACAATAATGGCGTAAAAACCGGTATTGATGAGGTTAAAGGTAAACGACCAACTCAAGCCATCAACCGTTACCATAGAAGAAAAGAGAATGAAAAAGACAAAAAGCCACATCAACCACTGCAGTTCAGTGGTGGTTATTTTTTTGAGCTTTAACAAATTCATTTTTAAAGATACAATTTGCTTCCTTTCTACCCATTTTCTTTAAACCATTTGCCTATTATTTTCAATGGACCAGCATAAAATGAGATTCTGAATAAAAAATCAAAACATTAAAAATTGGTGCCAACTGGTTGATTTTTTTTTGATGCGGTTATAAATCAACCAAAATTTAAGGCATCCATTTACATTTAAACCATCAAAACATGAAAAGACCAAATCTGAACTATTTATTAACCCTAAGCATTTTAACCATTGGCAGCTTTTGTTTTTTAAGTCCTGCAGCCGCACAAAAGATAGACACCATCAATTTTGACAAACACAAGCTCAATACCGCAGCATTAAAACCGGGCTTAAGGCAGTATCTGGTTTATTTTCAAATGAGCAAACAGCCCAAAAACCTCATGCTTTTTTTATGGTCTCGCGAGATCAAAAAGGAGATGAGGAATGGCCAGGAGGTATTTGCCGATCAGTCAGCAATGGTATGGCAATGATACCGCCATGTATCGTAAGGTATACTCTATCAACAGTGTTAAAGATTTTGCCCCTATTTACCATGCAGAACAACTTGGCAATAAACCGAGTGCTTTTAACTGGAGCAAAAATCAGATCAAAGGAGCCGATACGGTAGCACAGAATGTCAAAAAGGATTTTAAATTGGATTTTGCAATTCCATGTTTTAATTGGAACTTAGACATCGAAACCTTTGAAATGTTGCCCTTGGCCGAAGGAAAGACCTTTGCCATTAATTTTTACGATGCAGGCTCGCAAGCCCCTAAGTACGTGCTGTACAAAGTGGAAGGGAGCGAGGTATTGACCACTACCGATCTGCAAAAAGTAGATTGCTGGATTTTGCTCAACGAATCGGAAAACAATGGTAACAAGTTTGCCCAACGCTTTTGGCTAAGCAAAAAGAACAAAGAGCTTTTAAAAGAAGAAGATACCTTTAAAAACGGCTATCGTTACAAGATCAAACTGAATGGTGCTGCACCCAGTTTGCTACCGCGATTTGCAAAATAATACCTTATAAATGAAGAATACTGCCTTGTTTTTATGCCTTTTAGCCTTAGTGCATGTAAAAGTAAAAGCCCAACAAAAAAAAGAAACCTACCAGTTTGCCAACGATATCAACAAGGCCATAGCGAAAGATACCCTGGCCTGGAAATACCAAATGGGTGCTACTGCCTATTCTTTTAGCCAACATTTTGCAAAAGCAGTACAGACTTGGGATAAAAACGGGGTAGCAGTTCCTAAAATAACCGGTGCAGATAGCCTTTACTTTAAAAAATTTAAGGCAGAGAATGCCTTGACTTATATCATTAACCGATCAAAAAAAGAAAGGCTGATCATCATTAATGAGGCTCATCACGAGGCTAGACATCGTGTATTTACCACTGGGCTGCTACAGGGACTTTATAACAATGGGTATCGACTTTTAGGCTTAGAGGCCTTGGCCGATACGTTGATCAATAAACGTGGATTTGCGGTAGTAGAGAGTGGTTTCTATACCCAAGAACCTCAAATGGCTAATTTAATTGCAGAAGCTTTAAAAATTGGCTTTACAGTATTTGGCTATGAGGCAGAAGAGGGAAAAAACGGTAAGGAAAGAGAAATTGCACAGGCCAAAAACATCGCCAAGGTAATGGCTAAAAATCCAAATGCAAAAGTGTTGATCCATTGTGGTTTTGACCATGTAATAGAGGGCACGCCGGGCAACAAGAGTTGGGAAAAAGCCATGGCAGGTAGACTAAAAGAATATACCCATATTGATCCTTTTACCATAGATCAGGTAGCGTATAGCCCAAAGGGAGAGGTAAAATACAATAGCCCTTATATCAGTTTGACCCATGGAGAAATGCCCTTGATCATGGTAGCTGCCGATGGACAAACATTTAATGGTCCTGAGGGTACAGATAGAACAGATTGTAGGATAATCCATCCGGTTGAACAGTTGAATGGGGGAAGGCCAGATTGGTTAAGCCAAGGAGTGCGAAGGAGAAGTTATACCGTGCCGAAAGCTAAAATTAATACTTACCCGGCCTTGGTGTTGGCTTATAGGGTAAATGAACATGAGAAAAATGGCATCCCTGCCGATATCATTGAAGTTAGCAATAAAGAGGCTGTAGCCAACTTGATCTTGGCCAAAGGGACTTATCAGCTGGTCATTAAAAATGCGGATTACCAGATCACCAATCAATATCAGCAGGAAATAAAATAAAATTCCTCGATTTTTACCACCTTAGACACCTTAGTTAAGCTAAGGGATGGTTGCTAAGGATTTCTTAGGTGTCTCAGCTGGTTGAGGATTAGGATTTTGACCACATAGGAAGATAGAACACATAGTGGACTACTTCTTAATTCTTTTTGTCATGCTGAGTGAAACGAAGCATCTCTGTTGAAGAGTCGATTAATTATCGATCACATAGGCACACCGCTGTATTTTTACACCTTAGACACCTTAGTTAAGCTAATGGGTGGTTGCTAAGGATTTCTTAGGTGGCTCAGATGGTTGAGGAATTAGAATTTTGACCACTTCTTAATCCTTTTTGTCATGCTGAGTGTGGCTAAGACTGCGAAACTACTTCGCAGTAAGGCGCTACAGTGTTAATTAGTGTTAACTTTTTAGGGCTACATCAAATGCAATCCTTAATTTGCAGTTGAAATGAAAAGAAAGATCAACCTGATCATTATCCTCATGACCATCTGTACGGCATTATTGCTGGCCTTGCAACTGTATTGGAATTACGAGGTCTATCAAAACAACGACAGGATTTTTAGGAGCGACGCAAACGATGCCCTAGAAGAATCGGTAGAGAAATTGGCCAACCTGCGTAGGGACGAATTTGCCCAGCAGTACAAAAAATGGATGGCCGACACCAATCTGATAGTGATTAGTTGTAGCTATGACGAAAAATCGAAGGAAATGATATTTAGCCTTAGTGATAAGAATCCATCGTTAAAGAATACCCGACCTCCTTCAAGAATAGCAATGCGGGATTTTAAACAACGACTGGATCAGATTACGCCTGAGGCTAAAACTTTCTTTATCAATTCGTTTGTGAAAAACTATGTTTACTACGATTTAAGAGATGCTAAAGTATATTACCATACTACCAAACTTGGCGAATTATTAGCAAAGGCATTTGCAGAGGATAAACTCGATACCATCAGATTGGGCAAACTGTATCGGCAGGCATTGGCCAATAGGGGCATTAAAGAAGCCTTTAAACTCCATACATTCAAATATCAATTCAATAAGTTCGACACCAATAACCCTGATTCGGTAGGTAAAACATACCTAACCCGTAAATTTGAGTATGGTTTCGGTAGTGCCATAGCTTTAAACGCCTCATTTGCCAATCCAAAGGTAATTTATCTGCAAAAAATGAAATGGGTTTTGCTCAGCTCCTTGTTGCTGGTCTTCATTACCTTAGGTTGTTTTATCTACACCATTAAAACCATGCTGTCGCAAAAGAAACTGACTTTGTTGAAGGATGATTTTGTAAACAACATGACGCATGAACTGAAGACGCCAGTAGCTACCATTAGCATTGCGGCAGAGGCCATTGATCAATTCGACCTTAATCCACAGGCCAAAACAGAGTACCTTTCCATTATCCGTTACCAAGCGGCCAATTTAACCCATTTGATCGATCAAATCCTCACCAATTTAGTCAATCAACAAGCCATTATAGGGTTAAGCAAAAAGAAGGTATTGCTCAATGAGCTGTTGCAACATGTATTGCAGCAGTATCAACCGCAGTTTTTAATGGCCAGCATCAAATTGAACCTTAACCTCAGTGCAAAAAAACTATGGGTAAATGCAGACCAGATCCACTTGGGCAATAGCATAGCTAACCTGTTAGACAATGCGGTAAAATATGGTAACAAAGAGGCCGAAATTAGGATAGACCTATTGCAACAAGCACAAAAAGCGGTACTTAGGATTACCAATTCTGGGGAAGAGATACCCGATGAATATAGTGCTAGGATTTTTGAACCATTTTTTAGGGTACCTACGGGTAATGTACATCAGGTTAAAGGTTATGGTCTCGGGCTCAGTTATGTAAACGATATCGTAAAGCAACATGATGGACAGCTTACAGTTACCAGTGCCAACCAACTTACAACATTTATACTCCAATTACCATTATATGACAGCTAGGGTATTGTTTTTAGAAGACGAATTGCAGTTGGCCAAAATCGTAAGCGAAACACTGCAGAGTAGGGGCTTTATGGTAAGCCACTTTAGCAATGGTCGTTTGGGTTTAGAGGCACTGCAGTATCAGAACTTTGATATCTGTGTGGTAGATGTGATGATGCCCTTTATGGATGGTTTTACCTTTGTTACCGAACTGCGTAAAACCAATCAGCAATTGCCTGTACTGTTCCTCACCGCCCGCTCGCAAGACAAAGACCTGTTTGAAGGCTATGGTGTAGGGGGTAACGATTATCTTAAAAAGCCATTCAGCCTCGAAGAACTGGTGTTGAGGATGAAGGAACTTTTAAAAAGAAATAGTCTCAATTTGTTTACTACAGATATGCTAAAGATAGGAGCATTTCAATTTTTTCCCAATCGACAAGAATTGTTGTTTAATGAACAAAAGATCCGGTTATCGCATAAGGAAGCAGAGCTGCTTTCACTACTGGTTAAACATCAGAACCAGGTATTGGATAGAAGAGCAACTTTACTTAAATTATGGGGAGACGATAATCCCTTTCATGCCAGAACAATGGATGTGTTTATTACCAAACTCCGTAAACATTTACAGGGTGATCCTACGATTGAGATCATCAACATCAGGGGCCATGGGTACAAGCTCATTGTTTAGTAACGTGAAGTAATTGGTTTTTTTGACCACATAGAAGCATAGAGAACATAGGTGAAAACTTAATGCCTTAATGGTTTAACACGATTATGTTTTTACCACCTTAGGTACATTAGTTAAGCTAAGAGACAGTTACTAAGATTTTCTCAGGTGTCTTAGATGGTTGGTAAATAAGGGTTTTGACCACATAGAAGCATAGAGAACATAGATGAAAACTTAATGCCTTAATGGTTTAACACGATTATGTTATTACCATCTCAGGTACCTTAGTTAAGCTAAGAGACAGTTACTAAGATTTTATCAGGTGTCTTAGATGGTTGATCAATTAGGATTAACCCTAATATTTCAATTAAATTGACTTCCTTAGGTTTAACTCCTAATTTAGCAGTTGTCAAATCAAAAACAATGTCTGATCTTTGCCCTTGTTGTTCAACCCTAAGTTATGCCGATTGTTGCAAACCCTATCATTTAGGTATGGCTAAACCAGCTTCACCAGAAATATTGATGCGCTCGCGCTATAGTGCCTATGCCCTGCATTTGATTGATTACCTGATACAGACCACACATCCTGCCAGCAGAAAACAGTATCAAAAAGACGAAATTGAGCATTGGGCAAAGAGCAACCATTGGCTAAAACTAGAGATCTGTATGGCCAACCAAGACAAAGTAGAGTTTAAAGCTTATTACCTAAATGCGGGTACAACTTACATCCATCACGAAAACTCTACCTTTAAAAAAGAGCATGGCATTTGGTATTATCTAAAAGGCAGCTATTTTAATTAAAAAAGCTAAATAAAAAGGATAAGCCCTTATAGACCTATCCTTTATTTAAAACATTGGCATGGATTGGATCAAAACTATTTTTTGACCGCCGCTTTTTTCTTTGGTGTATCAACTTCTTCAGCTGTAGCTTTCTTTTTCGTTACGGCTTTGGTTTTTTTAACTTCCTCGGCAGGTGTTTCAGCAATTTCAGCTTTCTTTTTAACCGCTACTTTTCTGACTTTTGGTTCAGCAAGCGTTTGTTCAACTGTAATCGTTTTTTTTACGGTTGCTTTTTTTACCTTTTCTACAGAAGCCTCTACAGGTTTAGCTTCTTTCTTAACCGTTGTTTTTTTAGCCTTCAACTCGGCAGGAGGCAATTCTACAACTGCAGGTTTTTTTACTTTTTCTGTAGGTGTATCAACAACTTCAGGCGCTTTCTTTATAACCGTTGCTTTAGGCGGATTGGCCTTGATGTAGATTTCTGCAAGCTGTTTAAGATATAAATCGGGCTTTGGCATGTTGATCACTGTTCCAGGCTCTTTATCTTGCGATTGCTTGATGTAGGCTGCTTTGATCTTGCCCCAATCTTTTGAGTATAGTTTAATGAACATGTTCACAAACTCCTCGTCGGTATAGTTTTGGGGCAATCTGCCCAGTACTGCCTGTATCTTTTCTTCTTTTCTGTGTAAAATAGCCATGGCCCAAAGATAGACCTTATTTAACAGTATTCTAAATTTTGCCAAAAAACGAGTCTAATACATGTTTAAACGCATAATATTCTTGTAGGTTGTATGATTTTTATTGCTTATTTTGAGAATCAGTTAATAAAAATACACCCTTAAACGACAAAACCTATGTCAACAATTTACGAAATGAAGCACGTCAAAAACCTGACGAACTTTGAAACCCTTATCTCTTTGGTAAGCAGCTATGGAAAAGCTTACCAACCAAAAAATCAGGCACTGAGGTTAGAAAACCTCCAGGCCAAAGCCATCACGGCACATCAGGCAATTGAGCAATTGAATGCATTGTTGCCCTCTTATAGCAATGCGATGATGCTAAGGGAGGTTGCATTTGAACCCTTGGCCAAACTGAGGAGCCGTTTTTTTGAGTTGTTAAAAACGACAGCCGAAGACCATGTGCCGAGCGAGCAAGACTTATCCTTGCAGACCTATTACGATAATATGTTAGAGAGTTTGGCACAACAGGTGAAACTTTTAGCTAGCGTTCCAGCAAAAGGAACGGGTCAGGTAGACCTACAGGCTGAAACCTTAAGAACTTTATACAATGATCTTCATGTTAAAAATGAGACGGCTGTTAACCAGATTATACTGTTAAATGAAGCTAAAATGACTTGTAATGAGGTGATGTACCACAAAGAAACAGGTTTGGTGAGCATTGCCCTATTGACCAAAGAATATATACAGTCGCTTTATAGCGAGAAAAATTCCAATTACCAGAAAGTTTCCATCTTAGAATTTATTCATGTGAACCCATAAGAGGTCACAAATAATTTAGCTTTCTAACAAATTACAAGAAACAGCAGTTGATTTTTATTTTCAACTGCTGTTTGTATAAAAGGGTATGTTTTATTTACTTTTTGCTCAGTTTGATGCTGATTAAGGTAACCAATACGGCAAGTGTCACAAAGATGGCGCCTACCCAAGGTGTAGCACCTAAACCTAATGGCGAGGCAACAATTAAGCCACCGGCATACGCCCCAATCGCAATGCCGACATTAAAAGAAGCGATATTAAAGGCCGAAGCTACATCAGAAGTACCTGGTAATTCTTTTTCGGCCAATTGTACCACCAATAACTGTAGGCCAGGTACATTAGAAAAAGATAGGGCACCCATAATAAACAAGGTGATGATGCCAAATATGGTATGTTGAACGGTAAAAGTAAATACCAATAGCACCAGGGCTTGAAGTATAAACATCCAAAGCAGCGCTTTTAAAGGATTTTTGTTGGCTACTTTGCCACCTATCACATTGCCCAGGGCAATGGCAGCACCGTAGATCAATAAGATGAAACTTACTACCGATTCGGAAAGGCCAGTAATTTCTTGTAAAATAGGTGAGAGGTAAGTGAAGGCTACAAAAGTACCACCATAACCTAAAATGGTCATTAAAAAAGCCAACAATAACCTTTTATTGGTCAATACGCTCAATTGTGATTTAAAAGAAGCTGGTTTTTCATTCTTAAGATTTGAGGGCACCAATACCATACTGGCAATTAGGCCGATCAATCCCAATAAGGCTACACCAATAAAAGTAGCCCGCCAACCAAAATGCTGTCCGATAAAGGTGCCTAAAGGTACGCCTGTTACAATGGCGATGGTTAAGCCCGAAAACATAATGGCAATGGCTGTTCCTCTCTTTTCTTTGGGTACCAATGCTGCGGCAATGGTAGCGCCGATAGAAAAATATACCCCATGGGCAAAGCCAGTAAGTATCCTTGATAGTACAAGTGTAACAAAGCCTGGTGCAATAGATGCCAATCCGTTACCCACAATAAATAAGACCATGAGATAGACCAATAGTTTTTTTCTGGGTATTTTACTGGTCAGTGCTGTTAAAATAGGTGCGCCAATGGCCACACCAATGGCGTAAAGACTAACCAATAAACCTGCAGAAGGTATGGAAATACGGAGGTCTGTTGCTACAGTAGGCAATAAACCTACAATCACAAACTCAGTGGTGCCAATTGCAAATGCACTAATGGTTAGTGCCCACAAAGCGGCAGGTAATCCTTTTTGGCGCTGTTGGGTACGTGTATCGGTTTCAGTACTTGAAATCGGAGTCGATATAGTGTTCATTTTTAATGTTTTAAAATCTATTGATGTTTTGTGGATACAAAATTCATTAAAACATTGCTATTAGTAAAATAACTTAAATCATAGCTATCTATTATAAATATGATAGATTTAAAGCACTTTAGCGAATAGGTCATATCCAGTAGTTTTGGCGAATCTGCATAGTGAGGGATACCATGATCAAAATCTGACTAAAAATTACTCACAATTTGTGGAGACAAGCTGTTCAACAAATTTCAACAAAAACTTCAACCCTAAGCCTCAAGATGCTATATTTACACCTTAGTAATTTAGAAAGATTTTGGCCAAAGCAAAGCAGACAGAAACACCATTAATGCAACAATACAACACCATCAAGGCTAAATACCCTGGTGCGTTATTGTTGTTTAGAGTAGGCGATTTTTACGAAACATTTGGCGAAGACGCAGTGAAAACGGCCAATATATTGGGCATCGTTTTAACCAAACGTGGCACCGGACCAAACGGTGCTTTAGAATTGGCAGGTTTTCCGCACCACTCTTTAGAAAATTACCTGTCTAAACTGGTTAGGGCAGGACAAAGGGTGGCCATCTGTGATCAGTTGGAAGACCCCAAAATGACCAAATCTATTGTAAAACGTGGGGTTACCGAATTGGTTACGCCTGGAGTTGCCTACAATGATAACATATTGAGCCAAAAGGCCAATAACTACCTCGCTGCGGTCTATTTTGACAAACAAAGCATAGGTGTTGCCTTTTGCGATATCTCTACTGGTGAGTTCTTGGTGGCTCAGGGCAATGCAGAATACATCGACAAACTCTTGCAAGGTTTTAGGCCTACCGAAGTTGTTTTTCAGAAAAGTAGACGCCAAGAGTTCTTGAACTTGTTTGGTGATAAGTTTTATACGTATACGCTTGACGATTGGGCTTTTACCAGCGATTATGCGAACGAAATATTAACCAAACATTTTGAAGTCAACTCGCTCAAAGGCTTTGGGGTAGACAAACTGCCATCGGGTATTATCGCTGCCGGAGTGGTACTTTACTACCTTGGTGAAACCGAACACCGTAACCTGCAGCATATTTCTGCCATTTCTAGGCTAGAAGAAGAACGTTACATGTGGTTAGACCGATTTACGATCCGTAACTTGGAACTGGTAAGTACCGCCAACGATGGGGGTGTAACACTTTTTGAAGTGTTGGACGAAACCTGTACCCCAATGGGTGCCAGGATGTTGCACAAATGGATCATCATGCCTTTAAAGGAACTCAAACCTATACAAGAGCGTTTGGGCATGGTAGAGTATTTGGTGAACCATGATGAACTGGTACAGGAATTTCTAGGACATATTAAGCCTATTGGCGATTTGGAAAGATTGATCTCTAAGGTTGGTCTACAAAAGGCTGGCCCAAGAGAATTGGTACAGCTAAAAAGAGCACTTACGCATATTGAAGAAGTAAAAAGATTGGCTGATCATACCCAAAACCCTTTCTTAACGGTATTGGCTTCACAGCTTAATTCTTGCCTCAGCATCAAAGAACGCTTAGAAAGAGAGTTACAGTCTGATCCTCCTGCCTTATTGATCAAAGGAAACGTCATTGCCGATGGGATAGACGAAGAGTTGGACCGTTTGCGCAAAATTGCCTTTGGAGGTAAAGAATATTTGGTAGAGATACAGAAAAGAGAAGCCAATACAACGGGTATCCCATCGTTGAAGATATCTTTTAACAACGTTTTTGGCTATTACCTAGAGGTTACCCATACCCATAAAGACAAAGTGCCAGAAAGTTGGATCCGCAAACAGACCTTGGTCAATGCAGAGCGTTACATTACCCCAGAACTGAAAGAATACGAAGAACAGATCTTAGGTGCCGAAGAAAAGATACAGGCCATAGAAGTACGTTTGTACAACGAGTTGATGTATCAGGTAAGCCATTACATCAAACCTATCCAACTGAATGCCTATTTAATAGCGCAATTAGACGTATTGCTTTGTTTTGCGCAACTGGCTGTTAAAAACCATTATGTAAAACCACAATTAAACAATAAAAAAGACCTGGATATCAAAGGCGGCCGTCACCCAGTAATTGAAAAACGATTGCCTATTGGACAGGAATACATCACCAATGATGTGTTTTTAGATAGCGATACCCAGCAGATCATCATCATTACTGGACCCAACATGTCGGGTAAATCGGCCATTCTCAGACAGACGGCCTTAATTGTGCTGATGGCGCAGATGGGCTGTTTTGTGCCAGCAAAAGCGGTAGAGATTGGCTTGGTAGACAAGATTTTTACCAGGGTAGGTGCTTCGGATAATTTATCGTCTGGTGAAAGTACGTTTATGGTAGAGATGAACGAAACGGCCAGTATCCTCAACAACATCTCGGATCGGAGTTTGATCTTATTGGACGAGATTGGAAGGGGTACCAGTACCTACGATGGGATTTCCATTGCCTGGGCCATTGCCGAGTTTTTGCATGAGCATCCAACCGCAAGACCTAAAACATTGTTTGCAACGCATTACCATGAGCTTAACGATTTGGAGAACACGATGGTGCGCATCAAAAATTATAATGTAACCATCAAAGAAGTAGGTAACAAAGTCATCTTCTTGCGTAAATTGGTGCCTGGTGGTAGTGAACATAGTTTTGGTATCCATGTGGCCAAGATGGCGGGCATGCCAGCTAAATTGATCAATCGGGCCAACGAGATTTTGAAACGTTTAGAAATTGACCGTACAGAGGGGCAGAGCATTAAAGACAGCATCAAAAAGGTACAGAACCAAGCTTATCAGTTACAGATGTTTGCCGTTGATGACCCGGTTTTGGTCAAGATGAGAGATACGCTCAATAACCTGGATGTAAATACGCTAACGCCGGTAGAAGCGTTGTTAAAGTTAGACGAAATACAAAGGCTGATCAAAACCTAATCAAATTTAACCATGGCATGGAACCCAGATCAATACAATCAATTTAAAGCGGAAAGGTATGCTCCATTTTACGACCTGCTCCAACTGATTGAGATCAAAACGGGTCTTGATGTCGTTGATCTCGGTTGTGGTACTGGCGAACTGACCCATCAATTGGCCGAAGTGTTACCAGATGCCAATATACTTGGCATCAATTCATCGGCAGAAATGCTAGACAAAGCAAAGGCTTATGCCAACCAAAGACTTCGATTTGAACAAAAAACCATTGAAGCACAATTGGATACGGCTAAACTGTGGGACCTTGTCTTTTCAAATGCAGCCATCCAATGGGTTGATCACCATGAGAAACTGATTCCTAAAATCATCTCATGTATTAAGGCTGGGGGACAAATGGTTATCCAGCTTCCTTCGCAAACCGAAAATCTATTGAATAAAATGCTCAATGTGCTTGTTGCAGAAGAGCCTTATGTTACCGCTTTGAACAATTGGAGTAGACCTTCGCCCGTTTTAAGTACAGAAAGCTATGCGCAATTTGTATTTGAGCAGGGCGGAAAGGACATCAACATCTACGAAAGATCTATCCAATTGTGGTGGATGATCCTGATGCGCTATATGAGTTTATTGCAGGTACGGCATTGTTGCCTTATATTGAAAAATTAGAGGATGAGGTCAAAGCCGATTTTGTGGCAGAATTTAAAGAACGGATCAGGAAAAGGTTTGTAAAGACCCCGATATTGTATCCATTTAAAAGGATCATCATTTCGGCAAAATTTTAAGAAATATAAATGATGAAGACACTTTACTTTTTTAGTCCTAAAAGATCATATACTTGGATAGTTCTGGTTTTTGTGCTTACATTGGCTTCTTGTAGTTCAAGAAAACATGTGGTTAAAACCGATACCAAAGCCGCTAGGGCAGCAGAGGTAATGGCCAATCTAAAAAGTAAGGAGCTTTACCGTTTCATTACCGATTGGACAGGGGTAAGCTACAAACTGGGCGGTTTGGATAAAAGAGGAATTGATTGTTCGGGCTTTGCATTATTGTTGGAAAAGAATATTTATGGCTTAAGCCTGCCAAGAAGGTCTAAAGATCAGGCAGAAGCCGTTAAAAAGAAAAACATCAACAAACTGGAAGAAGGCGACCTTATCTTTTTCTCATTTGGAGGCAATGAAGTAGACCATGTTGGGGTTTACTTGAATAACGATTTTTTTGTCCACGCATCAACTACCAGAGGGGTAATTGTTGATGATCTGACTTTGCCTGTTTATCAGAAAGCTATTGTAAAAACAGGTACTTTAAAATAACGTTTGGGTAAATACATATCAAGATAAAACAGTAAATGCTTCAGTATTTTGTGGTATGCTTAAAGACGACACAATAGACATAACGAATGACATTTTTGATAAAAGAATATGCAGAAACAGCAAAATGGAAAGTCGTTTTAAATGGAGAATAATATTTACAATCCCGAATATGTAAAACGACTGTTCAACAGAATGAGTAGTTCATATGAAAGAATGAACTTTATAACTTCTTTTGGTTTTTCAATTCGTTGGAGAAGGCAATTTCTGGAAAGTTTCAATCAGACAAATCATAAAGCTGAAATAATTGATTTGCTTACTGGAATGGGCGAAACTTGGAATTCGACAAAAAATAAATTACCAAATTCTAACTTGACAGTTCTTGATTTTTCTGATGGAATGTTGAAATATGCAAAGCAGAAAAGCAAATTAAAATTCAACAATGAAGTAATAGTAATGCAACAAGACATTTTAAACAATGAATTGCCAAGTAATCATTACGACTTTGTTACTTGCGCTTTTGGACTTAAAACTTTTAACCAAGAACAATTAGAAGTTTTGGCTTGGGAAACAAAACGAATTTTAAAACAAGGTGGACAGTTTTCATTTATAGAAGTTTCTAAACCCAACAACAAAATATTAAAATCACTTTATGGCTTTTATCTTGGGAAAATCATACCAATTTTAGGATGGTTATTACTTGGAGAATCCAGAAGAGTATAAAATGCTTTGGCAATATATTACAAAGTTCGAGAATGCAGAAAAGGCCAAGGAAATTTTTGCTAAAACTGGACTGATAGCAAATTTTAACTCATACTTTTATGGATGTGCGACAGGATTTTATGGGACAAAAAACGATGGGTAAAAAGAGCCTAACCACTAGCTATTTGGTAATTTGGCAGACGAAGTTTTTATTGAACGTTAGAATATAATCACTGTAAGTAAAATCAAGAATCAGTAAACCGATAACTATAATCTTAACTACAAACAAACGATACAACAATGAGTAATATCAATTATGACAAATGCCCAAACTGTGGGAAATCATTAAAAGGTTTTTTTAGTACAGAGTTGGTCGTGCAATCTAAAGTAGACTTTATAAATAAACATTTGAAGGAAAATAAAGAAGCATATTGCACAAATTGTTCAAGCCCATTACTGTCAAAAATTGCCGACAACTTTAGAAAACAAAAAGGGGACATAGAAAATCGACTTAAACAAATCATCCATTTCATTCCGGTGATGACAAGCCCCACGCCAGTGAAATGGGAATATGAAGTTCTTGATATGGTGACAGCTCAGACAACATCTGGGACGGGTTTTGTGACAGAATTATCGAGGTCATTTAACGACTTTTTTGGTTCTGGCTCAAATGCTTCTAACGAAAAAATTGCTTATGCGACTAATTTGTGTAAAGCAGACTTACGCGTTAAATGTGTAAGACTGGGTGGAAACGCAATTATATCGACAGACATTGACTTTAATGAAATTGGAAGTGGCAGTACAAATATGCTTATGGTTTGTATGGCAGGGACAGCAATTCGGGTAACAGACATGGAAAACTTTAGTGCAAAAAACAGGGACGCCATTATTGAGGTGATTGAACTCACAGAACAACTGGAAGCAATTAATCGAGAGACGAAATGAAAAGAAAGCTATGGCTAATGGCACACTTATAGTAGGTACTGAATTTTACTAACGTTTCTATCATTTTGGGATGTAAAGCATACTTTTATATATTTGTGATGAGCTAATGGAAGCACATTGTAAAGCAAAACAATAAGTATCGTTACAAATCGTTTCTGATGTTATAGCAGCCTTGTTTAAATCTATACGGCTTTTCTGAAAACTTTAAAATAAAATTATGCGTAAAATAATTGCCACTCTCTTTCTATTGGCTACTGTAGCCACCACTTTACATGCACAGCAGGTATACAAGGTGGGCCAGATATTGCCCAATATTTCCTTGTTAAGTACCAAAGGAACTGTTTATGACCTTAAAGCCCAAAAAGGCCCCAAAGGTTTTGTTGTTGTTTTTATGACCCCAACATGTGATCATTGTATCGCCTACGAAAGTAGGATCATGGCCCTCGACAAAAAGTATAAAACCAAAGGTTATCCTGTAGTGGCCATTGGCCCTTATGGTGATGATCCTGTCAAATATCCATTGGATGCTATGCCAGAAATGAAAAAACTGGCCGCCAGCAAAGGTTTTACTTTCCCTTACTTGTCTGACCAAGGTTTTAAATATACCTGGATGCTGAACATTACGCTTACACCAACCGCTGTTGTACTACAGAAAAAAGCTAATGGTTTCTTGATCAAATATATCGGTAGGATAGATGACGAACCCAATGCAAAGAAAGTACCGAAAAACAAGTTTGTAGAACAAGAGGTTGATAAATTGTTATAAGCAAACAAGAAATATAAAATGCTGATGAAGTATCTGTTGACCCTATCGTTGTTTTTTGTAGTGTTTGTTGCAAATGCTCAAGTTAAATTGCTAACTTTAAGTGAATTAGAAAGCAGGGTAGCAAAAGGGAAAGACACCACTTATGTGATCAACTTTTGGGCAACATGGTGCGGACCATGTGTAGCAGAACTTCCGAATTTTGAAAAGATCAATCTAAAAAGTGCCAATCAACCAGTAAAGGTCATATTGGTAAGTATGGATTTTAAATCTAAATTGAACTCGGCAGTTGTTCCATTTGTCAAAAAGAATAGAATCAAGTCTGAAGTGTATGTCATTAACGAACCCGACCAACAGGCCTTTATTGAAAGGGTAGACGCCAAATGGTCTGGTGCATTACCTGCCACACTTTTTGTAAACACAAAGCGCAAGGCAAGGCAGTTTTACGAAAAGGAATTTACCGAGCAAGAATTGACTAAAACTATAGAAACCTTAAAGTAAAAAATGATGAAAAGATTTTTAATAGCTTGCCTGCTAACGCTTGGCGTAATGGCAAAAGCTCAAACTGGTTATCAGGTTGGAGATGTAGCTTCTGATTTCAACTTGAAAAATGTAGATGGTAAAAATGTTTCTTTAGCTTCTTATGCCAATGCCAAAGGATACATTGTGGTATTTACCTGTAACACTTGTCCTGTGGCAAAAGCTTATCAAGATAGAGTTGAGGCACTGAACAAAGCCTATGCTGCCAAAGGCTATCCTGTTATTGCCATCAATACCAATGATCCAGTTGCTTCTCCTGGCGATAGTTATGCCAAAATGCAGGAACGTGCCAAAGAGAAAAACTTTAGTTATGCCTATCTGGAAGATCCAAACCATGTATACACTAAAAAATTTGGTGCCAATAAAACCCCACATGTTTTTGTACTGCAAAAAACAGCCAAAGGAAACGAGGTAGCTTACATTGGTGCGATAGATAACGACCAAGAGGAAGTGAATGCTTCAAGAACAATGTATGTTCAGAATGCAATCAACGCTTTGTTAGAGGGCAAAAAACCAACCATTACCAGTACAAAAGCCATTGGTTGTAGCATCAAATGGAAAAAAGAGGCGGCCAGTAAATAAAACTGATTAAAATGGCTCATCCATGGTTCGTGTCAACATGAACCATGGATTAAATTTATATAAAACTAAATCCCTACTTTTGTAAAAATTGATTAGGGATTTTTTATGTCTAAACCAAAACAAGATTACTCTTTCTGGACCAAGTACAAACGTTTTGCAACTACCGAAATCCTGATGTACCTGATCATGGTAATCGGAATTACACTTGGGATTATTTTTTTAAGTTAATGATCAATTTCTGATGGTCTGCTGAATTGATATCGGCCATAAATTTACTATAAACTGCGTAGCTCTCTGCCGGAAATGTACCTTCATTCAATACAATCTTTCGGGTGTAATTTAACTTTTTCCCTTCTAGTTTTGCTGTGGCCGTATAAGTGCCATATTCGCAGCTCACTACCTTTTCATAAGGTTCTATGCTACCCATAAAATTATCGGGGAGTAGGTAACTGATTTGGTCAATGTCTGTATAGCCACGGTTGATGTAGACTGGCATTACTCTATTCTTCACCTCTGGTACGGTTCGCTGGATGTTAAATGGATTAAGTGGTAAAAATAGTTTGTCGTTGTTCGCTACGCCATAATTTCTGATGTTGATGGTCAAGGTTTCACTGAGTTCAGGCTCTATATCTTTTTTCTGGCGATAAGCTATCTTGTCAAAGTTGATGTTATCTATGGCATAAACCGCTTTCAGTAATTTTTCTTGCTCTGATAAGGGTTTGCCAACAATATGTTCATGGTTATCATATTGTGCGCCAGAAAATATGGTTTTTATTGTTCCCGTAATATTTCCTTCAGTGCTCAATGTCAGCTCGGCCTCACGTACCTGTAGGTTATGTGCTGTGGTTAATTTGGGTGTCTTTAAAAGTTTACCACCCTCAGGCGTACAAGCCAATACATAACGGTCGTCGGTAAAATCGCCCAAAAAGCCGAAAGGTATTTTTTGACTGGTACACTCTAACCAAGTGGTGTCGCCTTTAAGTGGCAAACATAAAATAATGTGATTGCCTTGGTCCATGCTGGCATAAGTAGGGTCTAAACTTTTTTTCTCACTACCTGCCTGTACTACACAGTAATAAGATTCTATACCTACAACACTCAATAAACTCTGCATGTAGTTGACCAATGCTTTACAGTCGCCATAGCCCAAACGGTCAACATCTGCTGCTGTAAATGGCTGAAAGCCACCAATGCCTATCTGTACGCTGATGTACCTTGTTTTGGTCTGTAGGTATTCGTATATTTTTTTGGCTTTTTCTTTATCAGTGGGTATATCTTTTACCAGTGTTTTAATGGTCTCGACCGTGCTGATGGGTAAAACATCCCGTCCTTTTAACAGGTTATCATAGTACCATTTACCCAGCTCTTGCCAATTGGTGTACGTACCTTTGTAGTTATAATACGTAAATTGTTCAGGGGCTATTTTTATGCTGGGTTGGTAGCTTTCTTTATCAGGACTATAAGGCTCACTTTTTTGGCTGGTCAGATTATTTACGCTCCATGTCAATGATTTTTGTTTTTCATTGATCTGTTCTTCTGCCTTGTTGGCGATCTGCTGCACCTTTATCCTCAATTGGTCCGTAGGTTTGCAAATAAAGGTATATCTGCTTTTTTCTACAGAAATATCATTCGCTGGTTTGGGTCTCCAATCTGGAATGATCAGGTTTTGTTTGTACCGCATCGTATAGTTATAGACCACGGTGTACGGATAAACGTTGATGTTGGGTAGGTAATGTTTTACCCTATTATCTTCAAATAAAGAGAAGTCGTTTACAGCACTCTCATCTTTAAAAGCACTCTCATTAAACTTGCCAATCAGTTTACCAATCTCGTTGTAGATTTCTCCATTTACACTTTTGATGTTCGTATTCTTATCGTAGAAAAGCACCAATCTGGCATTGTCCTCCCCATTTTTGTTGAGGATGGTGATGGCCTGTTTAACCGTGTACACCACATTGTTAGGTGTCAACATGTTTACTGAAGTTTCTTCGTTTCTGATCACCGCATTGGCCCTATTGCGCAGCGCAGAAGGTATAAGGTCAACATCGTAATTGTCTTGCGCAATACAAGGTGTCAAAGAAAAAAGGGCGAGGATAAGGGCAGCTGCTAGTTTCATCTATTTTACCTTTTTCAATAAAAGATCTTTCTTTTGGTTTTGGATAATGCGACTGTAAAACTCTTTTAACGATAGGTAATCTTCAGCAGGATAGATGGCATTGCTAAATTGGAAGTTACTGGCTAACAGAGAGTTTGTCTTCTAAAAGAGCGGTCTGCAATAAATATCTTCCACCATTTTGAGGCAAGGCAATGGACATGTCTTTAGGTTTCTCCAACAGTTCATATTTTTCTGGTAAAACGATGCTGATGTTGATGCGTTCGTCAGCAGCGGCACCCAGATCTACCGGATATGTCCTTTCATTGAGGTTGAATGGGTTTTTGGCAATCCTATTGATAAAAAATGGATTGAAATAGTATCTGTTCTGTCACCTTACCATCAAATACGGAAAATTCTACATCGTATTTTTCGGTCAGCGTATTTTCTACACCGTCTATATTTAAGATCTCGTGTTTTACAATGCTCAATTTGGGCATCTGTTCATCCAATTTTTCTACAAACTCATCAACAGAATTGTATTTTTTAATCTCTTTTCTTCTATTTAATGCAGCGTAACCAAGGGTGTAAGTAGTAATGGTACCCTTTATCTTTCCATCGGCAGTTAAGGTGCCAAACAGGATATAATTGGTTACGTTTTTTTGTTCTGCTCTTAGGTCTATCCAATAAGATGGTTTTTTAAGATTGATGACCCTTCCTTGGTCGTTGATACAACGTAGGGGTAACAATCCAAATGGCAATAAGGGTTCAGTGGCATCCAATAGGTAACTTTTGTCGCCAATGTTAACCTTTGCTACAATATAATTAAAATCAGACATTACCGGATAAAGCTTATTTACTGTTCCATTGTCGCGGGTGGATAAGATTACGGCTTCTGCATCTAGGTTAGCAGCAGACAAAGCTGCAATTAAACTCAGGTTGATGTCCGCAACATTTCCAGAGCGCATCTCTACCACATTTTTAATGTTCTCTTCACTATATTTACCATAGTAATTGTTCCATTTGATCTGTTTTTTAAGGTAGTTGTAAATGGCCTTGGCCTTGCTCAGGTCGTCGGTAGTGTTTTTGAGTACCGTTGGTAATATATCTTTGAAAACATCTTTACGTTTCATCTGCGAACCCAGGTTTTTTGCAGTTGTAAGCTCGTAATCTACATCTTTCCAGGTTTTGGTAATGTTCTGTTTGCCGCCATTGAGGTATTGTACATCAGAAAGTTCGAAATAGATGGCCGATTTGAAATTACTGGCCGCAGTCATATAATCTTCTTCTATAAAAGCCGGAATGTCTTTCATCATGTAGGTGATCTTAGAACAATCTATCACACCTCCGCCAATGCGCAAACATTCTTTAACGAGTTCAGTTTTTTGGTCGCTTAATTTATAGACACCACGAAGCGAAACATTGTAATTGTATATCGCAGGGATATTGACCTGGTATTCGCTATAGACTTTTGGAATGTCACTTTGGAAATCCCATTGTTTGAAATTAAATAAGTTGGGAGATTGTAGATGATAGATGTATTCGATAATGGAGCCTTCTTTGATATTGGGCAGTGTAAATTTGGTAAGTGAGGTATATTTAGAACGATCTTCTGTAAAGACCGATTTTTTATCCAATACCGTTTCCGTAACAACACCATGGTCGAAGTTAAAAGTAGATGCCTTTATCACTTTAATGCTTTCTATATTTTTGTCGTCTTTATAGCTGGGGATTACAATATTTGAGTGCCTAAAACCGTCTTTATTAAAGATCTTGATCCTCACATGATATTCGAAATGAAGTTCAGGTTGACCAGTGCTTTCATTGATTTCGATTGTTGATTTCCCGAACTCTTTAAGTACCATGGCGTTGGCATTGCTATCTAAAGTGTTTTTGTTAAATTGACGGTCATTTTCAGTAAGGTTTCCAAAATTGAAGTCTTGCGCAAAGGCAGAAAAGGAAATAATGAAGAGTGCAATAATTAAAGATAAAATTGTTTTCATGGTTAGAATTGTGGTAAATTGTAATTTAAAATTCGGAAATTAATTGATAACTAAATTTTAAATTAATAGTATTGTTTTACAAAACTAACCAAACCTTTTTAGCATTTTTGGAAAAATATAATTAATGGTATAAGTTTTGAGACTTATGCAGAAATATCGGACTATATATAAATGAAATTAAATTTAAAACGCCCACTGGCATTTTTTGATCTTGAAGCAACTGGAATTAACGTAGGAGTAGATAGGATAGTTGAGATTGCAATTTTAAAGGCAATGCCAGATGGATCAGAGCTAGTACAAACTAAACGTATCAATCCCGAAATTCCAATTCCGTTAGCTTCTTCTTTAATTCATGGTATATATGATGAGGATATTAAAAATGAGCCTACATTTGGCCAAGTGGCTAAAGAAATAGCTGATTTTATTGGTGATGCTGATCTTGCAGGATATAATTCCAACAAATTTGATATCCCGATGCTATTGGAAGAATTTCTAAGAGCTGGCGTAGATTTGGACATGCAGGGCAGACGCTTTGTAGATGTACAGAACATTTTCCACCAGATGGAGCAACGTACGCTAAAAGCGGCCTACAAATTCTATTGTAATGAAGATATCATTAATGCACACTCTGCAGAAGCCGATATCAGAGCAACCTATCAAGTTTTGTTGGCCCAATTGGACCGTTACAAAGACAAAGACTTTGAAGATAAACAAGGTAATATCTCGCAACCTGTACAAAACGATGTTGAGGCCTTGCACAACTTTACCAACATGAGTAAACCTGTAGATTTTGCAGGAAGAATGGTATACAATGAAAACGGCGAAGAAGTGATCAACTTTGGTAAACATAAAGGAAAGTTAGTTGAGCAGGTATTTGATATCGAACCAAGTTATTATGCTTGGATGAAACAAGGTGATTTTCCTTTGTACACCAAAAAGAAATTGGACGAGATCTGGAACCGTTGGAGCAAAAAGAAAGACGAGCAACGCATTGCCAAGCAACAAAACCAGCAGGTAAAACCTAATCCTTCGGTAAATAGCAATAAACCTAAGCCAGTACAACAAAAACAAAAACCAGCTGCAGTAGTAACCACAGATATGTTGGAACAACTGAAGATGAAATTTGGAAAATAAGCGCTAAAACCTAGTTCCTGACTATGAAATCTATCAAATTATTGTGTTTAATGCTTTTGATAGCGATAAGCACAAATGCACAGTTGCCTGTAGAGCAGGTCTTCAAAAATGCTTATCAAAAAGGAACAAGGGATGTTAGTGGTAAACCAGGTAAGAACTATTGGCAAAATACGGCCAATTATAAACTGAAGATCAATTTTGATCCTAGCTCTAGGCTAATTAAAGGTACGGTAGATGTTCAATATTTTAACAACAGCACTGATACCTTAAAAGAGCTTTGGTTTAAGTTGTATCCAAACTTGTACAAAAAAGGCGTTGCTGTAAAATCTAAGATCAACGAAAGAGACTTGGGAGATGGGGTGAGCATCACTTCGGTTTTATTGAACAATACCCAAAAAGATGTAGCGAGCTTGGTAATTGAGGGTACCAATATGCATACCCAGATCAGTGCGTTGGCACCTGGAAAAAGTCTTACCCTGAAAATTGAATACAATTACATCTTAAACAAAGGTTCACATGTCCGCACCGGTCAGGTTGATGATGGCGCACATTTTATAGCCTATTTCTTTCCCCGCATTGCAGTTTACGACGATATAGATGGCTGGAATAAAATCCCTTACAGTGGTTCTGAAGAATTTTATAATGATTTCTGCAATTTTGATACTGAAATTACCGTACCTAAAGATTATGCAGTTTGGGCAACTGGCGATTTGTTGAATGGTGCCGAGGTATTTGCGCCAAGTGTATTTAAAAAATATGAATTGGCCCAACAGTCTGATCAGGTGATTGATGTGATAGATAGTGCCGCGTTGACACAACAAAAAGTAACCGCCCAAAATGCCTTCAATACCTTTAAATTTGAGGCTAAAAATGTGGTTGATTTTGCTTTTGCGACCAGTAACCATTACCTATGGAAATCGACCAGTTTGGTGGTGGATCCAAAAACGAAAAGAAGGACAAGGGTAGATGCGGTTTTCAACCCTAAACATAAAGATTATTATGAAGTGATCGGTTTTGCTCGCAAAACCGTTCACGCGATGAGTTATGAATTTCCGAAATGGCCATTTCCTTACAGTCATGAAACCATTTTTGATGGTTTAGACCAGATGGAATATCCAATGATGGTGAATGATAACCCAGTAGATAATCGGGTAGATGCCATTACATTGACCGACCACGAAATATTCCATACCATGTTCCCATTTTATATGGGATCAACGAGACCAAATATGGTTGGATGGATGAAGGATGGGCAACCATAGGCGAGTGGCTGATCTCTCCAATGATCGACAATACGATTGTAGATGAATACGGCATTGCCCCAACTGGAAATTCGTCGGGTGAAAAGGACGATACCCCAATCGTAACCTTAACCACAGCCTTAAAAGGGATTGGTAGTTTTACAAATTCTTATCCAAAACCAGGTTTAGGTTATCTTTTTATTAAGGATTATCTAGGTGATGAACTATTTACCAAAGCTTTGCATAACTATATCAAATTATGGAATGGCAAACATCCAATGCCATACGATTTCTTCTACAGCATGAATGCGGGGGCAGGTAAAAACTTGGATTGGTTCTGGAAACGTTGGTTTTTTGAAGATGGGGTAACTGATATGGCCATTAAATCGGTAAACAAAGTTAATGAGGGTTTTGCCATTACCATCGAAAACAAGAGCAACAAACCACTACCAATTGACCTGACCATTAGCTATGATGATGGTTCTATTGGAAAAGTACACCATACCATTGGCGTTTGGGAAAGTGGCAACAAGGCTTTTGTATCTACGGTTAAAACCAACAAAAAAATAACCAAGGTCGTAATGGGCAGCAGCCATGTGCCTGATAAAAACAGAAATGACAATACCTTTGTGGTAAACTAAATAAAAAGCCCTATCTGTATCTAGATAGGGCTTTTTCATGCAACATTTTTTAACAAGCTGCGTCTTACCATAAATGGCATTTTTGGAAGCTTTTGAGCCAAAAATGAATTAGGATCTAAATATCAAATTGTACAATTATATAAGAATATCAAGTGATGAAACAGCTGCTCCTTAAATTATCTGGTTTAACCTTTATTGGTTTATTGTTGCTTACAAATTCGCTGATGGCACAAACAAAATATCAGCAAGCTATTGACAGTGCCATGCATTTTTACGATACCAAACAATATGCTAAAGCAGGAACCTATTTTGCTAAGGCAGCCAAAATCAATGGCGATAGAGATACACAAACCAATCGTTACAATGCTGCTTGCTCTTGGGCTTTGGCCAATCAACCCGACCTCGCTTTTAAAGAGTTAAACAATATACTGTTGGATAAAGGGATGATCAAAGGTTGGAATGATCCAACGGATTTTCACAACATGTTGCTTAAAGATACTGATTTTGCAAACCTGAAGAAAGACAAAAGATGGGCGAAGGTGGTAGAAGCCTCTGCCAAGCGAAAAACACTTTTCGAAACGAATCTTGATCAAAAACTTGCTGCCGAATTGGCCGTGGTAAGAAAAGAAGACCAAGGCTTAAGGTTGCGATTAGATACGATAAGAAGGGACAAAGGTGTCAATTCTGATGAAGAAAAAGCATTGTGGAAGAAAATCAACCATAGCGATTCGATCAATCTGGCCAAAATCGTGACTTTGCTAGATCAAAAAGGTTGGTTAGCTCCAGAACAAGTAGGTTTTTTAGGTAGTCAAACTATCTTTTTGGTGATACAACATGCGGGGCTTTCAGTTCAACAAAAATATTTGCCAATGATGAGAGCGGCAGTGAAAAAAGGCAGCGCATTACCTAATGATTTGGCACTTTTAGAAGACCGTGTGGCCATGAGAGAAGGAAAGAACCAAATCTACGGCAGTCAGATCACGACTGATAAAGAGACGAAAAAATATTACCTATATCCAGTTATTGACCCAGACCATTTGGATGATAGAAGGGCAACTGTTGGTTTAGAGCCAATTGCTAATTATCTAAAACATTTCGACTTAAATTGGACTCTGGAAGCTTACAAGAAAGAGTTACCAGCCCTTGAAGCAAAAACTAAAAAGAAATAACCATGGTATCAATAAGTTTCAAAAACTGGATAATAGGCTTTTTCGATCACGCCCTCATCACTTAAGAGTTGGTTCAGGTAGGGGTCGGCTAATATCTTTTTGATGGTAGTCTTTTTGCCATTTATCCATACTTTGTTTTGGATCAATCGGATGCCGTGGCTATAATCGGCCCATGTATTTGTATGTTTATTATAAACTGGTTGGATTGCTTCGCCATTAAGCTGATGCCAGCCATAAATCACCACTCTTGGTGTAGTTTCGCCATAGATTTTGTTGCTGATGATCACATCTTTTTGATGTCCAGCAGTTAGCTCGCTCTTGTTGTGCGCTATGGCATAAGAATTTAATTGCAACCTGACCAATTCATTGTGTGCTAAAAATACTGGAACGGTTGTCATGGCCTTGGTAGGAGGGATAGGTTGTGGTGCGAGTTTAATGGTTGCATTTTTATAGATTCTAATTCTACCATCTTTTTTGTGGGCAGGCTACATTTTAAAAGATCCGCAACGCGTTGGGCCAAGATAGGGGTCATTGGGATATATAAATAATCCTCATTGCTACCAATGGCAAGATAGTCTGGCAATACATGATACTTTAGTATGGTGGGCTGAGGAGAAGTAGCTGACAGTGTATCACTGATTTCTTTTAATGTCCTCAAAAAATCGGGCACATTTCCACTTTTGATCTCCTTAAAGATCAATAACTCTCGCTGTTGCAGGGTTAAACTGCTATCGGCAATTGATTGGCCAAATTCATTGCCTGTTAAAGCATTACTCTTACGCGCTTTTAATTTCAGATGTTGGGCATTGACATGATTAGCGCAGAGTAAAAAAAGAAAGAGTGCTAGGTATTTCATCCGATTTGATGCAAGAAGTCGATGTTTCTTTTTAGACCTGTAAACTTTGTACGTTTCACCGCCGAACCTTTAAATACCTGTTTAAACACTTCATCCGTCATGTCGATCAACTCATTCTTTTTCAGGTTTAACAATTCGTGTGCTGGTGCAAAAGCAGGTTCTTGGTGAGGTGTGGCAAAGCGGTTCCAAGGACAAACATCCTGACAGATATCGCAACCAAACATCCAGTTTTCCATTTTACCCTTAAACTCGGCTGGAATTTCATTTTTGAGTTCTATCGTTAAGTAAGAGATACATTTACTACCATCAACAACATAAGGCGCCACGATTGCATCGGTAGGACAGGCATCGATACAACGGGTACAGGAGCCACAATGGTCTGCTGCAAAAGGAGTATCATATTCCAACTCCAAATCGATGATCAATTCTGCCAAAAAAAAGAAAGAACCAGCATTTTTACTGATCAGGTTGGAGTTTTTGCCACGCCAGCCCAATCCAGATTTTTGCGCCCATACTTTGTCCATTACCGGTGCCGAATCTACAAAACACCTACCGCCAACTTCCCCGATGTTTTCGTTGATGAAAAACATCAATTCCTGCAGTTTTTCTTTGATTACCGTGTGGTAATCTGTACCATAGGCATATTTGGATATCTTAGGTGCATTGTCATCAACCTGTTTGTGCTCGGTAAAGTAGTTGAGCGTTAAAGATACCACAGATTTTGAACCTTCAACCAATAACCGAGGGTCAAGTCGTTTGTCAAAATGGTTTTCCATATAGGCCATTTGGCCATGGTTATTATTTTTGAGCCAGTTTGCTAAGCGGGGAGCTTCTTCTTCCAGAAAATCTGCCTTGGCGATACCACAAGCCATGAAACCGAGTCTTAAGGCCTCGTTTTTAATCATTTGACTATGTTTTGCAGGATTGTTGTACATCGCAGCGCAAAGATAAGCTTTTACGATAAAAACCTTTTAAGACAATTTTTGTTAGTTAATAAAGCGCAATAAAGGTTATTGCCTCGCTACTAAATTTAATTCTCAAGGTCATGGAAAATACAACATCAAAACATACAGAAGATCCGAATAAACCAGCACCACCAATTGAAACAAATTATGAAGCCCATAAAGAAAACCCAGGGCCGGCACCCACAGTAAATGAGCCTGATAATGCAGGTGCCGGACAAGCGATGAAGTGGATCATTCCAATTGTTATTGTGGTTTTATTGGTTGTTTGGTTTATTTTCTTCAGGAATAATACTTCGGCTTAATCCTATTTCAATAGGTCCTTGGTTTTTTGTTTCACCAATGCAAAATTGTCGGGATCGGCCAAAACAATCTTGTTCTCTTTGTCTAATAGGAACATAGCTGGGATGGCAGAAACATTATATTTAGCAGTGATTTCTTTAAAGTTGCCAGGAAGACTATTGAGGTTTGGCCAAGGCATTTTTTCTTCCTTTAAAGCTTTTTTCCAACTATTGATGTCGTGGTCTGCAGAGATGCTAACAATTGCGATACCTTTGTCTGCATAGGTTTTGTAGTATTCTTTCAGTTCTGGTATCTCTTCTCTGCAGGGGCCACACCAACTGGCCCAAAAAACGATCAATGTGCCATTTTTGCCCTTTACACTGTTCAGCGTAAACTTTTTATCGTTAACATCTGCATAGTTGAAATCGATAAAAGGTTTTGAAACCAATAACAATTTGCTTTGTGTAATGTAATTGGTCAATTTTTTACCTGTAGAGCTTTGCATCAGTTGTTTATCAAATATCCCTACAAATTCTTGCAGTTCTTCTGTTGTAAAATGAGCTGCACTCTGGTAAAGATTCAATAAAGCCAGCCATGTAGCAGGGTTTTCGGCAATTATTTTTTTAAAATTGCTTTTATAGGCTTTAATGATGTTGTTTTGCTTTTCTTTGGCTAGTGTTAATTGGGTAATATTGTTTACACTTTTTAACGAATCGATAAGCCTATTTATCTTTTGTGTAGGAGGACCTGCAAGCAATCCATATTTCATTTGAAAATCCGTTTCCTTAGAACCACTTATCCTAACTCCTTTTTGTTCCTTTAAATCACCTTTGATCGAGATGTTTGTATTTTCTAATATTAAATTTCCATATAACTGGTTTTTTCTTTCTGGAGATGGATTATTGTCTAAAAAAGAGATGGTTACTCTTTTTTTAGAAATTGTATCGATATAGAAAAGGCCAGTAGCCCAACCAGGAATCTCCAATACCGTATCTTTATTTAAGGTGAATTTATTGTTGATGACCTTGGCAGAATCTACAACTGGCCATACAGGTTGATTTTTTGCATCACGTTTCATCATCACTAGATAAACGGACTTTGCGGGCAAATTGGCAATATCTCCTTTAATAACATAGCCTTTTTTGGTTTCCTGACCTGAACAATTGAAGGAGGTCAAGCTGATAAGGACCAAGTAGATATAGTTTTTCATACCCTTAATTTTAACTAATTATGTAGTTAAACTTAAGGGTTAGTTTTTATAATTCCAAATTTGTGAATCAGAATTTTTAATTTTTTAGCAATTTAACTTCATATAGGTCTTTTCGCCTGTCTTTGAGTATCTTAACGGTTCCGAAATGATGCAGTTCGTCCAGTAAGTGTAAGTCTACGTCAACCACCAACATCATTTCTGTATTAGGTGTGGTTTCTGCTTTAACTGCATTGGTAGGGAAGGCAAAATCAGAAGGTGTAAAAACTGCCGATTGTGCAAACTGGATATCCATGTTGTTCACCTTTGGTAGGTTACCTACACAACCTGCTATGGCCACATAACATTCGTTTTCGATAGCCCTGGCCTGCGCACATCTTCTTACTCTGGTATATCCATTTTGAGTATCGGTTAAAAAAGGCACAAATAAGATCTGCATCCCTTGGTCGGCATAGATTCTGCTCAATTCTGGAAACTCCACATCATAACAGATCAAAATACCGATCTTCCCACAATCGGTATCAAAAACACCGATTTTATCGCCACCAACCATGCCATAGTATTTTTGCTCATTGGGTGTAATGTGTATCTTTCTATATTCTTCGGTTAAACCATTGCGGTGACATAGGTAAGTGGCGTTGTAAAGTTTACCATTATCGATGATCGGCATACTGCCCGAAATGATGTTTACATTATAGGCAACTGCATACTCTTGGATCTTGCCCACAATTTCTTCGGTGCTTTCCGCCAATTTTCTCATCGCTTCCATTTCTGGTAAATGATTGTAAGGCTGCAACAATGGGGTATTGAAAAACTCTGGAAACATCAGGAAATCAGATTTGTAACCACTCACCGCATCTACAAAAAACTTTACCTGCTCGTAAAAAGCCTCAATATCATTAAACAAACGCATCTGCCATTGTACCAAACCTAACCTAATGGTTTTGGCAGACCTAGCCGATACATTGTCTTGGTAATAGATGTTGTTCCATTCAATTAAGGTGGCAAACTCCTTGGATTCCAGATCGCCTGGTAAATAGTTTTTCAAGATCTTACGCACGTGAAAATCGTTAGACAATTGGAAGGTAAGGGTAGGGTCGTAGATCTCTTTGGCTTTAACCTTGTCTATGTATGTTCTGGGCGATAAGGTAGCTGCATATTCGTGGTAACCTGGGATTCTACCTCCAGCAATGATGCTCTCAAGACTTAAAAGCTCGCATAATTCTTTTCTGGCCTCATATAATCGTCTGGCCAAGCGCAGCCCGCGATAATCTGGGTGGACAAAAACTTCTATACCGTATAGTACATTTCCGCTTGCGGTATGGGTAGAAAAGGTATACTTTCCAGTAATCTCTTCGTAGGTATGGTTGTCTCCAAAGATGTCGTAATCAACAATGATGGATAAAGAACAGGCCACCACCTTGTCGTCTACAGCAATACATAGTTGTCCTTCTGGAAAAATATTGAGTAGGTTTTGGATATTTGCCTTGCTCCAAATGCCGTTTCCACTGGCATCATAAGCTTGCACCATCGATTCACGTAGGTCCTTGTAATCAGCTATCGTGAGTTTTCGTATTTCTATATTCATAAAAGTAAATTGTTGGGCAAAAGAATTTTAGGCCCATATCATTGAGCATAATTAGTTTGTTGTAGTAACAACAAGAGAAATCCTAGAAAAGTTTGCCTGTTTGACCGATTTTAATTCGGTTGAGGTGTTTATAAGCCGCTTCGGTTACCTCTCGGCCACGTGCAGTACGCATCAAATAACCTTCTTGGATCAAAAATGGTTCGTAAACTTCTTCAATGGTGCCATCATCTTCACCTACAGCGGTTGCAATGGTCTTTAAGCCAACCGGACCGCCCTTGAACTTATCGATAATGGCCAGCAAGATTTTATTGTCCATCTCGTCCAGCCCATGCTCATCTACATTTAAAGCAGTTAATGCATATCTTGCTATTTCGGTGTCAATACTTCCATTGCCTTTGATCTGGGCAAAATCTCTGGTTCTACGGAGCAGCGCATTGGCAATACGAGGTGTGCCACGGCTTCTACGGGCAATTTCATAAGCACCTTCGTCGGTGATCGGTGTTTTTAAAATCTCCGACGAACGTAAAACGATGGTTGTCAGTATTTTTGCATCATAATAGGCCAAACGGGAATTGATGCCAAACCTCGCTCTTAAGGGCGCTGTTAATAAACCAGAACGTGTAGTGGCCCCAACAAGGGTAAAGGGATTTAGACCAATCTGTACCGAACGGGCATTGGGTCCGCTCTCTAACATGATATCAATCTTAAAGTCTTCCATGGCAGAATAAAGGTATTCTTCAACCAATGGGCTTAAACGGTGGATCTCGTCTATGAAAAGGATATCACCCGTTTCTAGGTTGGTTAATAGACCAGCCAGATCGCCTGGTTTATCTAAAACGGGACCAGAAGTAACTTTGATATTTACGCCCATTTCATTGGCGATGATATAAGACAAGGTTGTTTTGCCTAATCCAGGAGGACCATGTAACAATACATGGTCTAGAGCTTCGCCACGAAGTTTAGCCGCTTTTACAAATATCTTTAGGTTTTCTAAGATCTTGTCTTGACCGGTAAAGTCTTCAAACTCCTGCGGGCGCAATACTTTTTCAATATCACGTTCAGTAGGAGTTAAATGATCAGAAGAAGGGTCAAGGTTTTCGTTCATCTTTAAAGCGTAGAAAGTATTTTTGTATACGAATAAGCTATATACAAAAATACATCAAATATTGTGATATACGATAGCAATTATACTAGACAATTGCTATCGCATGGATTTATGTTAGGCAAATTTGGCTGCTACTTTGGCTTCTTTTACGCCATTGCTGTAATCGTAAAAGCCTTCGCCAGATTTTATTCCTTTTTTGCCAGCCATTACCATGTTTACCAATAGGGGGCAAGGGGCATATTTTGGATTTCCGAAACCATTGTGTAATACATTTAAGATGGCAAGACATACATCCAGTCCGATAAAATCTGCCAACTGCAAAGGACCCATTGGGTGTGCCATTCCGAGTTTCATCACTGTATCGATTTCCTCAACACCGGCCACGCTTTCGTATAAAGTATAGATGGCTTCGTTGATCATCGGCATTAAGACCTGTTGGCCACAAAGCCAGGGTAATCATTTACCTCTACCGGAGATTTAGCCAGTTTTTTGGATAGATCCATTACCAGGGTTGTAGTTTCATCACTTGTAGCATAACCTCTGATCACTTCAACCAGTTTCATTACCGGAACAGGGTTCATGAAATGCATACCGATCACTTTGTCGCCACGGTTGGTTACAGCAGCAATTTGGGTAATGGAAATGGAAGACGTATTGCTTGCCAAAATGGTTTCTGGTTTGGCAAATTGATCCAGGTCTTTAAAGAGTCTTAAGTTTAAGGTCGATATTTTCGGTGGCCGCCTCAACAATAAGGTCTACGTCTTCTACGCCTTGTTGTAAGTTGGTATGTGTGGTAATGTTGGCCAAGGTATTTTCTTTGTCCTGCTCGGTTAAAGTGCCTTTGGCCACTTGTCTTTCAAGATTTTTGGTAATGGTAGCTACCGCTTTACCTAGGGCGTCAATATTGATGTCTACCAAATTTACCTGATAGCCAAATTGCGCAAAAGTATGTGCTATTCCGTTGCCCATTGTGCCTGAGCCTATTACTGCAATGTTTTTCATTCGTATGTTTATTCTTTAATGATCAAGTATGGATAATGATCTATACACGATGGTTTGATTGGTAAGGTCATTATACTTCCATTTGGAAATTTTTACAGAACAAACTTACAAAAAAGCCCCAATCAAAGCGAAGTATTATGTGTACTTGAGCAAATTTAAAGAAATTAACCAACTGTTTTTTTCATCATGAAGAGATAGAAATCTTGAAAAAAATGAAGTTTTATGGCATGCATTTTTTTAGAAAATAGCATATTTTATCCGTATTTCACGGTAGGCCTGGTTTGGTAACGACTATTTAACATATAAAAGGTTTAATTGTATATTGTCTTCTTAATGTCATGAAATTGTAATATTCGTGATTTAATGTCTTTAAAAAAGGACGCTATACACTAAAAAGGACAGTTTTGGTAAAAAAGTGCAATTCTGATGCCCATTGAAGTATTCTAGCATTGATAGGAATAATTATATTGCGGAACAAATAACTCAATATTAACCTAAAATTAATGCAAATGAAAAAAAGACTACTCAGTTTATTTGTTCTGGGGTTGCTGACGTTAAGCGCAGCTATGGCCCAAAACAGGACAATTACAGGAAAGGTAACCGGCGCAGACGACGGTCTACCTTTAGCTCTTGTATCAATCAAGGTTGCCGGAACAACATTAGGTGTTCAATCAGGTAACGATGGTACGTATTCAATTTCAGTTCCTTCTTCAGCAACCACTTTAGAATTTAGTTCTATCGGTTATGAGCCAGCAATTGAAAAGATTGCAGGTAGAAGTGTAATCAATGTAACTCTAAAAACAGATCCTAAACTACTAAATGAAGTTGTAGTTACAGGTTTCGGTGTACAACGTAAAAGAGATCTATCTGGTGCCGTTACTCAATTAAAAGGGGCTACGATAGAGAACATTCCTATCCAATCTTTTGATAGGGCAATGCAGGGTCAAATGTCTGGCGTGCAGGTATCAGGAGCCAATGGTTATCCAGGTGGTGCGGTACAGGTGAGGTATCAGGGGTACGGGATCGATCAATGCGGGTAACAATCCATTATATGTAATTGATGGTGTGCAGGTTGAAGGTGGAGATTTGTCTAGAAGTTTAACCTCTTCAAACTCTTTGGCCGGTTTAAACTCAAATGATATCGAATCTATCGACGTGTTAAAAGATGCATCTGCAGCCGCAATTTATGGTGCGCAGGCTGCAAATGGGGTAATTATCATTACTACAAAGAAGGGTAAAGCGGGTAAAACACAGTTCAATGTAAGCTACCAAAGTGGTGTAAACCAGATGATCAGAGAGATACCACTTACAAATGGTCCGCAATTCTTAGCTGCTATTTATGAGGCTAGAGCCAATGCAGGTATCAATGCAGGTAGAGTTCCCTCATTGGTACCTAACATCAATGCCAACTTTGTAGGTGCTTATGGATTTGCAAATGGTGATTTTGATAAAGCTCCAACATATAAATGGATTGATGAAGTAACCAGAACAGGGAAATCGAACATTGTAGAGTTAAGTGCCAACGGTGGTAACGAAAACACTACTTTCTTCTTGTCGGGTTCTTATAACAATACGCAAGGTCAATTGATCGCTACTGATTTTGTTAGAGGTACGTTTAGAGCAAACTTAAACCATAAGGTTTCTGAGCGATTGCAATTTGATGCAAAAATCAACTTGGCAACTTATACCCAAAACACAGTACCAAGTTCTAACAGTAGTGGTAGTATGTTGTTGTCTGCATTGACTATACCATCAGTACAACCGATCTATAAGGCAGATGGTTCTTTTGTTGATGAACCTATACTTGGTACCAGAACTACGCATGTTATTAAATCTGCAACTTATAACATCAACAGAGGTACAACCAATCAGTTATTGGGAAGTGCAAGTGCTACCTATAAAATCATCAATGGTCTAACATTTAAAACGAGTTTTTATTTAGATTATACCGATATCTTAGAAGATTCTTATGCCGATCCTAGAACATTAGGAGGTTCATCTGTTCAAGGCTCTGCAAGTGCTTTAAATACAAGACAGATCAACTGGTCTACCGATCAGGTATTTAACTATAACAAGAAGTTTGGCGCTGACCACGATTTTACAGCTTTATTGGGTTTCAGTTACAGAAATGTAGTTGCAACAACTATTACGGCATCAGGTCAAGGTTTCCCAAATGAATTGTTCACCACCTTGCAGTCTGCAGCTACACCAACAGCAGTTAGTGCAAACTATACCACTTGGAGGTTGGCAGGTTATTTTACGCGTGCCAATTATAGCTACAAAGGCAAATACATTTTAAGTGGAACTTTAAGATATGATGGTTCTTCACGTTTTGGAGATAAGAAAAGATATGGTTTATTCCCATCTGCATCTGCTGCATGGAGAATATCTGAAGAAGATTTCTTAAAATCTGCCGATTTTCTTAGCGAGTTGAAACTTAGAGCATCTTATGGTATAACTGGTAATAGTGATATTGGTAACTTCGCTTCTAGAACATTATTTGGTGGTACAGGAGCCTATAACAATGTGGGCGGTATCAATCCAAGCCAATTGGGTAATGATCTATTGACATGGGAAGAAAGTCATTCTAAAAACATTGGTGTAGACTATGGTCTTTTTAAAGGAAGAATAACCGGTAGTGTAGATGTATTTAGACGCGATTCTAAAAACTTGTTATTGAACAAACCCCTTCCAACTACTTCTGGTTTTGGTTCAATCTCACAAAACGTTGGAGAGGTTAGAAACGAAGGTATTGAATTGGAACTTAGTCTTTTGAATTTTGATAAAAAATTCAAATGGAGAACTAATTTCAACTGGACATTCTTAAGAAACAAAGTAACCAAATTATTGGATGGACAAGACAGAATCGGTACAACGGTATTTTTAGGTAAATCGTTGTCGCCAATTTATATTGTTGAATATGCAGGTGTAAATGCGGCTACTGGTAGAGGATTTTTCTATGATGTAAACAATAATCCAACTTATTTACCAAGCGAATCGGGTGCTACAGATGCAAGAAGATCATTGGTTATGGTTTAGCTAACAGATTTGGTGGTTTAACAAATACCTTCTCTTATAAAGGAATTGAATTGTCAGTTTTCTTACAAGCACAATTTGGCAATACAATAGTTAACAACAACGGTTTCTTTGTAGAGAGAGCAGGGGCTGCTGAAACCAATTATACTTTGCGTTCTTATGATAGAAGATGGACTACACCTGGTCAGATCACCGATCAGCCTAGATTCATTAGCAGTGAGCCTAACCACCGTGGTATGGCCTCATTCTCTAGCAGAAACTATGAAGATGCATCTTATGTAAGGTTAAAACAAGTTTCACTTTCTTACGCATTGAGCAATAATTTATTGTCGAAGATCAAGGTTAGAAATGCTAAAATATTCTTACAAGCAGTAAATCTTGCAACAATAACTGGCTATACTGGATATGATCCTGAATTAACAGGAGCAGATCTAGGAGTTTTCCCACAAGGAAAAATGTTAACAGCAGGTATTCAAATTGGACTATAATTTAAAAATCATGAAAAAAAATAAATATATCATACTCATAATTGTTGGTCTGTTTGCTACAGTTTCTTGTAAGAAAATGTTGGTTACGGAACCAAAACAATCAATTTCTCCAGAAATAGCGCTTACCACATCAACGGGTGTAAATGCATTGTTAAATAACATCTACACAAGTTTTGGAGGTTCGGGTAATTATGGCTTAGCAAGGATCTTATCTCCAGAAGTATTGGCTGATAACGTAATCAACACTTCTACCAATAACAATAGTTACCGTACACAAGAGGCGAACCAAGTGGGTTCAACGCTTGGAAACTGGGATGCTAACTATGGACAGATCTATAGAGCAAATCTAGTTATCGATGCAGTTGATAATGGAATTCTACAAGGTGCAAGTGATGCCAATAAAAGCATGTTTAAAGGCGAAGCTTTGTTTTTTAGAGCACTTGCCTATTTTCAACTGGCTATCTCTTATTCGTATATCCCAGGAAATGAAGTTGCTGGATTTACCAAAGGAGTGCCGATCATCTTAAAACCAACCAAAACGTTGGATCAGGTAGAATTCCCCGAGAGGATCAAGCAATGTACAGGTTTACAATCAGATCAAAACTGACTTGACAACTGCCATTGGACTTTTAAACAATACTGCCAGAACAAGTAAAGCTTATATATCTAAAGCTGCTGCACAGGCGTTGTTAAGTAGAGTTTCTCTTTATACCTTAGATTTAGATGCTACCATCAGCAATGCAACTGCTGTATTAACTACGAATGCTATCAATGGTAAAACTACTTCTGTTGCGCAAACAGGAACTGAGTTGATCACCATGTGGCGTACCTACAAAGATAAATCAGAATCAATCTGGCAGATCAGCAAAAACGCTCCGGATAACTTGCAAACTGGTTCAATACAGGCTTGGTTCAGTATCTTCCCTAAACCAGTAAATGCAACTTGTGTAATTGGTGGAGCAAATGGTAACCCAGCTAGAGTTAGTTTTGCCGACCTTCGTGTGGCGCCAGCATTCTATGCTTTATTTGATAACAATGATATCAGAAAAACGCAATTGATTGAAGGACCATATTGCAAATCGGGTCAAACTGGACTTTATTATTCTAATAAATACAATGGTACTGGTGGTGAGAATGGTTTGGATGACATTGTTGTTTTCAGAACTTCAGAGATTTTGTTGAACAGAGCTGAAGCTTATGCCAGAAAAGGCGATGCTGGAAGTTTAGTTAACGCCATCAATGATGTGAACGTGATCAGAACTAGAGCAGGATTAACTGCATTACCTTTATCAACCAACGCGGCTGATGCCTTAACCGAAATCTTATTGCAAAGAAGATTAGAGTTGTCGTTTGAAGGACACAGATGGTATGATCTGGTAAGAACAAAATCTAGCATTACCAAAGATCCAGCTGCCTTATATGCTACTGCACCAGTAGAGTATACGGATAGAAGGATATTAGCACAGATCCTACGGGACAAATTGATGTTAATCCTAAAATTGTACAAAATCCTGGCTATTAAAAATATACATATGAAAATCTTAAAAATATCAATATTATTTATTGTAACTACACTGATGCTCTTCTCTTGTAAGAAGTTAGAGGAGACAAGGTTTATTTATGATGGACCTGCGCAAATTGAATTTGATGCAACTTCTTTAAACGCAGTTACAAGTCCAAGAACTTATCCGATCTTAACCAGGGTACCTGGATATGGAAGAGGTGTGATTGCTACGTCGGTTCCAAGTACTGGTGTAGTAGCAGGTCCACTGATTACCAGAACTTCTGGTACGATCAAGTTTAGGGTAAATCTAATTACCAAAGTTCAATCTACAGCTCAGGTAATTGCGTACCGTGTAGTTGCCACAGAAAAAGATGCTACTGGAGCCGATGTTGCCGTAACTACAGCTGTTAGTGGTACACATTACACTACTGGTGGAACTTTTACCATCCCGGCTAATTCAAGCTTTGGGGAGGTAACCATCCAAATCCTAGAATCCAGGCGCTACAAGTGGCACAAAAGACCTGGTATTGGAATTGGTAGGTAATTCGGAAGTTAAACCAAGTGTTAATTATAGTAAAGTTGCGATAAGAATAGCGCAATCTTAATTTATTTTACCTACATTAAGCTACGGAAAATCTCGTGTTTTCCGTAGCTTTTTTATTTTAACCGAATTATCATGAAAACACCTCAAATTATTCTAACTAGCCTGTTATTTGCCCTAACATTAGGATCTCCTTCTCTACCAATGCACAAGGAATTCAAAATCTGACCGATATTAGCGGTACAGTGATGAAGACCAATACCTATTCAGAAATAAAAGGATCACCTTTTTTAACGGAGAACTGGGCCCAAGGTAATGTCAAATTTGTAAATGGTAGGGTGCTGACCAACATCGCTCTTAAATACGACCAGGTTAAGGATGAGCTTTTATTCAAGGGAAAAGACAATGAAGAATATTATTTTAGCGACCTCATTAGCGAATTTGATATCAGTTATGCCAAAACTCAAGGAGATGTTAAACAAAGATTTATCAATGGTTTTACACCTTCAAAAAACCTAACTGAAAAATCATTTTATGAGGTTTTGGTTGACGGAAAAGTAAGGTTGTTGAAGAGAAGCAATAAAACCATTACCGAAACTAAAGAATACAATGCTGCAACCTCAGTAAAAGAAATCAATGAAAATGTTGCGTATTATATAGGAAAAGCAGGTGATGCAGCTCCCCTTAAAAAGAACGACATCAAGACTGTTGCCAGTCTAATTGATGCGCAAAAATCTGCTGCAATTATAGATTATGCCAATAAAAACAATGTTAATCCTAAAACAGAAATAGGTTTAAGACAGATTGTTAATTATTACAACTCACTTTAAGGAGCCAATCTAGTCGTTTGCCATTTTCCGTTGATCAAATCATACTTGATCCGATCGTGCAAACGACTACTTCTTCCTTGCCAAAATTCTATTGAAGTCGGTTTAACGATATACCCTCCCCAATGTGCTGGCTTTGGAATGGTTTTGTCCTGATAGGTTTGATTCAATTCTTCAACTTTTGTTTCCAATAACACTCTGTTGGCAATAACTTGGCTTTGAGGAGAGGCAATGGCACCAATCTGACTTCCTTTTGGTCTAGAATGGAAATATTTTTCTGAAGCTTCTTTATCTAATTTTTCTACTTTTCCTTCAATTCTTACCTGTCTTTCTAGTTCGGCCCAAAAGAAAACCAAACAAGCTTGTGGGTTTTTCTTCATTTCTTTACCTTTTTGGCTAAGGTAATTGGTATAAAAACTAAAGCCATTTTCATCAAAACCTTTTAATAGCACAATACGTGCATTCGGTTTTCCAGATTTATCCGCCGTAGCCAAGGTCATTACGTTTGGCTCGTACAATTGTGCTTTCATTGCATCAGCAAACCAAAGCTCAAACTGCTTGATCGGGTTTTTAGCTACATCGCTTTCATTGAGTTCTGCCGCACGATAATCTTGTCTTAAATTCTGTATTGTTTCTTTTGTAAGCTCCATAACGCAAAAATACGCTTTAGTTCTTTTAATTTTTTCTTAAATTTCGCAAATGTTAAGCAACATCACACCTTCAGCTGGAAAATTACTGATTTCAGAACCCTTTTTAAGCGACCCTAATTTTAAACGTTCGGTTGTTTTGATTGCGGAACATGAAATGCAGGGAACTGTGGGATTTATCTTAAATCAACCCAGCAGTTTGTTGTTGAAAGATTTGGTGCCAGACCTGTGGGAAGCCAACTATCCTGTATTTATCGGTGGTCCTGTAGAGGTAGATACCGTACATTTTATTCACCGTTGTTACGATAAATTGAATAGCGGAGAGGAGATTGCAAATGGAATTTATTGGGGAGGCAACTTCGAAACCCTTAAAATATTAGTCAACAACAATAGCATTTCAGAAAATGAAGTGAAGTTTTTTCTTGGATATTCTGGCTGGGGCGAAAGTCAGTTGGCCGAAGAAATTAAGGAAAACACCTGGATAGTTTCAGATAAATACCATCCTGATGTTGTATTCTCTGCCAATGAAGAAGAATTGTGGAGGGAAGTTATTATTGACCTTGGGCCTAAATATGCACATATCAGCAATTTTCCGAGTGATCCAAGATTGAATTAATTATTGGTTCATTAGTTTCATTGGTTCATTAGTCTCATTGGTTCATTAGGAAATTAGTTCATTAGTCTCATTGGTTCATTAGTTACCTTGATTTAATGAAGTTTGGGCATTGTTTTATTGCTTATTTAACTTATAGCCCATAACTCGCAATTCTAGACCTACATATCTAGTGCGCTTTCTTCAACTTTTTTCCTTAAATCATCTTTGTAGGCCTGCATTTTTTGAGCTAAAGATTCATCGGCAGTTGACAAGATCTGTACGGCTAATAAACCTGCATTTTTAGCTGCATTTAGTGCCACTGTAGCTACAGGGATGCCATTTGGCATTTGTAGGATAGATAGGATAGAATCCCAGCCATCAATAGAATTGGAAGACTTAACCGGAACACCAATTACAGGTAAGGTAGTGATAGAGGCCACCATTCCTGGTAAATGTGCAGCGCCACCAGCACCTGCAATGATCACTTTTAATCCTCTCTGTGCAGCCTCTTTGGCATAGGTAAACATGCGTTCTGGTGTACGGTGCGCTGATACCACGGTCATTTCAAAATCTACATCAAACTCTTTTAAAATGTCTGCTGCATCGTTCATAATGTTTAGATCAGACTTGCTGCCCATTATTATACCTACTTTCATTTTTCTTGTTGTTTAGTTATTGGTTATTTAGCTGGTTGGCTTCCAGTCTAGTATTTTGTTCTTTTCTATTTACTCCGCTATGAAACGACTTTCAAGGTCTGTTGGATGTATCTTGCTTTTTCTATTGCTTTTTCTCTGTTTTGGTCTACAATGGTAATGTGGCCCATCTTACGGAAAGGTTTGGTGTATTTCTTTCCATATAAATGTACGTAAACACCATCTATCGCCATTATTTTTTCTAATCCATCGTATTTGGCCAATCCATCATGACCTTTTTCTCCTAACAGATTGATCATTACTGCATTGCTGATGGAGCGGGTATCGCCCAATGGCAGATTGAAAATGGACCGCAGGTGTTGCTCAAATTGAGAAACATAATTGCCCTCAATGGTATGGTGACCACTGTTGTGTGGGCGTGGTGCAAGTTCATTGACTAAGATATCGCCATCTTTTGTGACAAACATTTCTACGGCCAAAATTCCAGTAATATTTAGGGCAGAAGCAATATTCAATGCAATCTTTTCTGCTTTATGTTGGATTCTTCAGGATAGGTTGATGGAGAGATCAAAAACTCAACTAAGTTAGCCTCGGCATTGAATTCCATTTCTACCATAGGGAAAGTCTTCATGTCCCCATTTGGATTTCTAGACACAATTACCGCTATTTCTTTATCAAAATCAATCAATTCTTCAATTAATGATGGACTTTCAAAAGCCTTGTCGATATCAGAAAGGTTGCTGATCTTCATCACGCCTTTACCATCATATCCATCTTTTCGTTGTTTTAAGATGTAAGGAAAAGCAAAATTGCCATTGCTGAGGTCGGCTTTGGTATTGACCAATTGAAATGGGGCAGTAGGGATATCGTTTTCTTTGAAGAACTGTTTTTGTACCCCTTTGTCTTGGATCAATCGGATTACCCTAGATTGTGGGAATACCAATTTTCCTTCTTTTTCTAACTGCTCTAAGGCCTCAATGTTTACCTTTTCAATCTCTATGGTAATGATATCTGCCTTTTTGCCAAAGTTATAAACGGTGTCAAAATCTGTAATAGAACCACATTCAAATTTGTTTGCAATGTTTTTGCAAGGAGCATCTGGGTCTGGGTCTAGCACTAAAGTAGTTAGATTATAATTGATGGCTTGCTGTATGAGCATCCTGCCCAATTGGCCACCACCCAGTATTCCTAATTTTAGCTCGCTGATCTGTTTTGCCATTATCGAATATAAATTTATGCTTATTTTGCACAAAAATAACAATATAAACCAAATTGATGGAGGTAGACGCGATAATTATTGGTGCCGGAGCTTGTGGATTGATGTGTGCGGTGCAGGCAGGTTTTTTAGGGAAAAGTGTGATTGTGTTAGAGAAAAACAATAAACCTGGCGCTAAAATTCTCATTTCTGGTGGTGGTAGATGCAATTTTACCAATCAATGGGCCACTACAGAACAATTTATTTCTGCCAATCCACATTTTTTAAAATCGTCATTTACACAATGGACGGTTGAGGATACCATTAATTTCTTTGAAACGTATGGCATTGTAGGAAAAGAAAAAACATTAGGTCAACTGTTTCCAGAAGACAAAAATGCAAAGGATGTAGTAGCGGTCTTTACATCGCTCTGCGCAGAGATGGGACAAGAGATTAGGTGTAATGCAGATGTGATAGCTGTTGAACAAATAGATGGTCTTTTTCACGTTAGTTATGTCACAGGAGAAAAGACGAAGACTATCAAGGCCGCGAAAGTGGTAGTGGCCAGTGGGGGATTGCCAATTCCAAAAATGGGAGCGAGTGATTTTGCCTTGCGTTTTGCCCGTAAACAAGGCTTGAATATTGTTGAAACTGCACCCGCTTTAGTCCCTTTAACCATTACCGGAAAAGAAGAAGATTGGTATGCGCAGTTGTCTGGAAACTCCATATTTTGTGAAGTAAGCAATGATCAGATCTCTTTTGAAGAGAATATATTATTTACCCATTGGGGTCTTAGTGGACCAGCCATTTTACAGATTTCTTCTTTTTGGCGTAGGGGAGAGACTATTAACATCAACCTGCTGCCACATCAAAACATTCTTGACATTATAGAAGAAGAACGGAAAACGAATGGAAAAACACTTTTGTCGACCTTGTTGAACCGTTTTTATGCCAAAAAGTTTACCGATGCTTTAAACAAATTCTTACCCTTAACCAAAACAGTGGCTGATTTGAGTAAGGTTGAAATGGAGGCGATCTATCGGACTATCCACGAGTTTAAAGTAAAACCAGCAGGAGATAAAGGTTATGATAAAGCAGAAGTAATGCGCGGAGGTATTGATACCAACGAGCTATCTTCTAAAACGCTTGAATGCAAAAAAATACCAGGTTTATACTTTGGCGGAGAATGTATGGATGTTACAGGTTGGCTTGGTGGCTACAACTTTCAATGGGCTTGGGCAAGTGGTTATGTAATAGCACAACAATTATAAAGAGATGTAAATCCCTTGGTTCGTGTCTTCACGAACCAAGGGATTTATAAGATTAGTCGCAGTTTGGAACGGTAAATGTCCAAGTTTCAGACATTTTGTAAGGGATAGAGAAAGCCACTCCTCTATCTAATTCAAACCATAGTTTAGAGCGTACTTTTTCTCTGCTTCCGGTTTCGTTCATGGTCAAACTATCATATAACCTACCATTTACCATTACATATTTGATTTTTTCCGAGTTTCTGATATCGTCTAAAGGATTAGAATCCATCACCACAAGATCACCCAATTTGCCAACTTCCAATGAACCTATTTCTTTGTCCATTCCTAGATAAGCAGCCCCATTAAGCGTGGCATAACGGATGGCTTGTAATGGAGTTGCACCACCTTGTACAAACATCCACAGCTCCCAATGTGCACCTAAACCTTGAATTTGACCATGGGCACCCAAATTGATCTTTGTACCTCCATCAGCAATCTGTTTCACTGTTTTGGAAACTTCAATATGGCCATAATCTCCATATTCAGAAGTAGTTCTTCTTCTCGATCTGGCATCAATTATCGCTCTAGGCGTAAAACTCAACAATCTTTCGTTTTCCCATACATTGGTTCTATCATACCAATAGTTTTCGCCCCATTGGCCTCCATAAGCTACAATTAAGGTAGGGGTATAGGCAACGGCGGTATTGTTCCAAAAGTTGACCACATCCTTATAAACAGGAGCTACAGGAATACTGTGTTCAATACCTGTATGGCCATCGGCCACCATGTTCATGTTATGGAAAAATGTTGAACCACCTTCTGGTACCACTTCCATTTTGAGTTGTCTGGCGGCTTCTAATATTTGTTGACGTTGGTCTCTACGTGGTTGATTATATGATTTTACCGAAAAAGCACCAACTGCTTTCAATCTTTTTAAATGAGATAAGGCATCATCCAAACTGTTGATCACCACTTTAAAATCACCATCGGCACCATATAAGATAGAACCTGTAGAATACAAGCGTGGACCAATCATTCGGCCAGCCTTTAACATCTCGCTTTGGCTAAATACCATTTCCGTATTGCTCGAAGGATCGTGAGAAGTGGTTACACCAAAGGATAGGTTGGCCAAATAAGACCAATCTTGTTGTGGGCTAATGCCATCCGGACTCGTACGTAAATGGGCATGCACATCGATGATACCCGGCATGATCGTTTTTCCAGTAACATCTACCACTTTTGCAGTAGCAGGAATATTAATTTCGGCAGCTTTGCCAACCGCGGTAATTTTATTGTTCTCCAATAGGATGGTACCTTCTTCAATTACCTCATCGCCTTTCATGGTAATGATCCTGGCGCCTTTTAAGGCCAAAATACCTGTTGGAACATCAGTTTTTAACTTTAAGCCCAACGAAATGCCAGCTGTATCTGGTTCTGGCAAAACCTGTGGCGCACCTTCAATAAAGCTAAAGGTATTTTTGATTTCTCTATTGTAATATTGTTCGCCCAAAGTCCATAACAATTTTTTACTGTCGGCACTCCAATGTAAAAAGGTACCCGCATCTTTGGTTACCCTAGCCAAAGGGATAGACTTGTTGTTTGCCGAAGGATCCAAGGGGATACCTGTAGTAACCATTGGCGTAATGTAGGCATTGAAGAGTTCTGTAAATGCCATCCATTTCCCATCCGGACTTGGTGCAAACTGCGTAGCATATTGCGAGGTATAATGCGTTCTTTCATTCCCTCCATTTAGGTCCATACTTTTAAAAGCCTTTTTACCAGCTTCATATCCCTGAAAATAGATCCTGCTGTCATCGCTATTGAAAATAGGCTTGATTCCACTTTCACTAACCAAAGTTTTGGCTCCACCATTGGCCGGAATAATAAAGATTCCGGTGTTTTTGCCATAAGTTAAACCTAGGGTTTCATTGCCAACGCCCTTTCTGAAAACAATCTTATCTCCTTTATTAGAATAGGATGGAGAATAATAATATCCTTTTTCGTCTGTTAACGAAATGGTTTTACCTGTTTTAAGGTCAGTTCTTTTGATAGCCCCTTTAAATTCATCACTCCAGGTGGTATAGATCACAAATTTACCATCATGACTAAACTCAGGTTCAAATTCAAAATCAATCCCATTGCTGGATCCTTTCGGGAATGCCATTGGGTAATTCCTTTTTGTATAGGTAACCAGCAGCATTAAAAATAACCCATTTGCCATCAGGCGATGTAGTTAGTTGACGCACCATTTTAACCGTAAATTCAGGACTAAAGACTTCATGTTCAAAGTGTAACGACTGTTGAACGGTCTGTTGGCTGTTCACTTCAAAAGGAATATCGCTAACAGCTAAAGAATTAAGGTCGATCTGTTTGATTTTTCCCTTGGCATAAAAGATGATCCGTTTAGAATCCGGAGTCCATGCAAAATTGGGATAAACCCCAAAAACAGCCCATGTTTCTTGCTGGTCGTGCGATAAATCTTCATACAATGGCCATTCCTCACCAGTTTTAATATTTTGGATATAAAGTGCAGATTTTAACCTTACCCTTTTTACATAGGCCATCAATTTACCATCTGGCGATATCTGTGGGCGGGCTGATCCACCTTGTTCTGCAATTAAGTTAGACAGTTTTCCAGTGGTCAGGTTTAATTGTCTGATGGCGTAGATTAAGCCATTTGGATCCTTACTATATTCGAAATTAGGACCAGGAGAAACATCTTCACTAAAGTACAAGAACTTGCCATCTGGCGATACATTGGGCTCACCCGCATCTTGTTGGTCATTTTTTCTTTTGGTCAACTGTACACCATCACCACCATAAATGCTATACATCCACATCTCGCCAGCACCCAAAGAGCGGGAGCCTGTAAAATGTTTACGAGCAATGAGGTATTCGCTATTTGGCATCCACGTGGCATTGTTCAACAAGCGGAAGGTTTCTTTGGTCATCTGTTTCTTGTTACCGCCTTCACGGTCCATGATCCAGATGTTATCGCCACCATTTTTATCACTGGTATAAGAAATATATTTTCCATTGGGGCTAAAACGTGGTTGCACATCAAATGCAATTCCACCACTTAACAGCTTTGCTGATCCACCATTGATTGACATTTTATAGATATCGCCCAATAGGTCGAATACGATCTCTGTACCATCTGGACTTACATCTAGGTTCATCCAAGTGCCCTCATCTGTATTAATGGTAAAGGTTTTGGTCTGTCCTCTATATTTCTCTACATCCCATTTTGTAGTTTCTTTTTTATCTTGGGCCGAGGCCGAAATAACAGTAAATAAACAGCTAAGGAATAAGGAATATTTTTTCATCATGGCAAAAATTGTTTGAATAGCATTGAAGAATGGCTCCATTTTGCTATTTGCGATTAATTAATGCGCAATTTAATAATATCAGTCCGTTTTTATTAGTTTTGACCATACCTTTTTTATGACAGCAGCGGAGATATTAAAAAAATACTGGGGATTTGACAATTTTCGTCCATTGCAGGATGAGATCGTACAATCTGTCTTAAATGGGAACGACACGCTTGCTTTGTTGCCCACCGGTGGCGGAAAATCAATTTGTTTTCAGGTACCTGCAATGCTAATGGATGGGATCTGTATTGTGGTTTCGCCTTTGATCGCCCTGATGAAGGACCAAGTGGAGAACCTAAAGGCAAAAGGGATTGAGGCAATTGCCATTTATGCGGGGATGGGAAAGCGGGAAATTGATATTCTCTTGGACAATTGTATCTATGGCAAAATCAAATTCCTTTACCTATCGCCAGAAAGGTTATTGGCCGAAAAAGTGAGGGCACGCATCTCTTATATGAACGTCAACTTGATTGCGATCGATGAAGCACATTGTATCTCGCAATGGGGTTATGATTTTAGACCACCTTATTTAAAGGTAAAGGACTTACGCGAAATCCTTCCTGGCAAACCAGTCTTAGCCCTAACTGCCACCGCTACGCCTTTTGTAAGGGAAGATATTGTAGAGAAGCTTGAAATGAAAAATGCGCAGGTTTTTGTGAAGAGCTTTGCCCGCAGAAATTTGAGTTATGTTGTTTTTGATCTGGAAGACAAACATAAAAAACTGTTGGAAGTTGCCAGAAATGTAAAAGGCTGTGGATTGGTATATGTACGCAACCGTAGAGAGACTACAGAAATTGCCAATTTTTTAAGACGAAATGGAATAGCCGCCGATTTTTACCATGCTGGGGTAGAAAAAGAACTGCGTTTTAAAAAGCAGGAAGACTGGAAAAAAGACACCATCAGGATCATGGTGGCTACCAATGCCTTTGGAATGGGTATTGACAAACCCAATGTCCGATTTGTGATCCATTTGGATCTGCCAGATAGTTTAGAAGCTTATTACCAAGAAGCGGGCAGGGCCGGAAGAGATGAGAAACGAGCTTTTGCAGTGTTGTTGGCCAATAAATCTGATCAGTTGATCTTGAATGGCAGATATGCTGATAGTTTCCCAACTGTTGATGAAATCAAGATAACCTATCATTACCTGGGTAGCTATTTTCAATTGGCCTATGGTGCTGGGGAGGGCTTAAGTTTTGAGTTTGATGTGGCTGATTTTTGTAAGAAATTTAGTCTTGGTGTAATGAAGACTTTGGCAGCACTCAAATTTTTGGAGCGAGATGGGTACATTACCTTGTCAGAGAATATCTTTTTGCAATCGCGGCTCATGTTTACAGCTAGTCATGAAGATGTATACCGTTTTCAGATAGAAAACTCAGCGTACGACCCTTTGATCAAAACCATTCAGCGTTCATACGGTGGTGCGTTTGATGGCTATGTGAAGATCAAAGAGGCTGACCTGTCCAATCGATTGAAAATATCATACAATGAAGTGATTGCCAGCCTCAACAGGTTACAGCAATTGGAAGTATTGTCTTATTTGCCACAAACAGACCAACCCCAGTTGCAGTTTGTGCTACCTAGGGCTGATCGCATGCATTTGGATATTGATGTAAAATATATCAAATTTAGGCAAGAGATACAGAAAGACCAGATCAAGGCTGTATTGGCTTATGCCAATGCCAACACTTGTAGAAGTCAACAACTGCTCCATTATTTTGGAGAGATGAATGCCGACAAATGTGGCTTTTGTGATATTTGTTTGGCAGAGCGAAAAATAGAAGAGCTGGCCGAACTGAAAGATAAAATCGATTTCGAAATTGTAACCCTGCTGCAAAGTGAACATTACAATTTGGACGACCTTGTTCAAAGCCTAAATGCTGGTACAGAGCATGATAAAATTGAGCGGATCCGGGAGTTATTGGATGCAGGAAAAATCAAAACAGATGGAAAGAAATATTATTTATAGAAATTTAATTACTTTTAGTTTCTCATAAAATTATGCAACAGAAAAACGACAAAAAAGTTATTCGCTCATGGGCCTTTTTCGATTGGGCCAACTCTGCTTATAACTTGGTAATTACTTCAACAATATTTCCAGCTTATTTTACAGCAATTACATCAGATAAGGATAACAATACCATTGATTATGTAACCTTTTTCGGTAGAAAATTTGTGAATTCGGCCTTATACAGCTACGCCATGGCCTTTGCCTTTTTGGTCATCGCTGTCATTTCTCCAATTTTATCTTCCATAGCCGATACCAGAGGAAATAAGAAGATCTTTATGCAGATGTTCACCTATATTGGTGCCTTGGCTTGTTGTGGACTCTTCTTTTTTAAGCTCGACACCTTACAAATCAGTGTGATCTTTTTTGTTTTGGCAGCCATAGGTTTTTGGGGTAGTTTGGTGTTTTACAACTCTTATCTGCCAGAAATTGCCACAGTTGATCAGCAAGATAGGGTAAGTGCTAAAGGCTTTACCTTTGGTTATATTGGTAGTGTTATTTTGCAGTTGATTTGTTTTGTTTTTGTGTTTAAACCTGAATGGTTTGGCATTACGGATGCTTCGCTACCGATGCGTCTTTCTTTCTTTCTGGTAGGGGTATGGTGGATAGGTTTTGCGCAGATTCCTTTCAAATATCTGCCTAAGGGGAGTCCGAATTTTAAAGTTGGGCAACACAATGTAATGACCAGTGGCTTTAAAGAACTCCAAAAAGTTTGGAGACAAGTGAAACAAATGGCTTATTTGAAACGCTTTCTTTTTTCTTTCTTTTTTTACTCGATGGGCGTACAAACTGTCATGTTGATGGCTACGATTTTTGCAGAGAAAGAATTGCACATGACTACGAGTAAATTGATTGCTACCATTTTATTACTGCAGATTGTAGCTATTCCTGGTGCCATGTTGATGTCTTATTTGTCCACCAAAAAATATGGTAACGTGAATGTGCTGATCGGTGTGGTACTGATCTGGATCGGTGCCTGCGTTGCTGCTTATTTTGTACAAACTGAGTATCAATTTTATGCATTATCGGCTGTTGTAGGTTTGATCATGGGTGGTATCCAATCTTTATCACGTTCTACCTATTCTAAATTTCTGCCACAAGACAGTCCAGACCATACCTCGTTTTTTAGTTTTTATGATGTAGCAGAAAAAGTGGCATTGGTATTTGGGATGTTCAGTTTTGGCTATATTGAAGAATATACGGGCAGTATGCGAAATTCTACACTGGCATTAGCACTGTTTTTCGTTTTAGGATTACTATTTTTGTTGCTTTTAAAAAGGGTAGAACCTAAAACAGTTACTGTTGTTGAAGAACAGCAGTCTTAAATTTTAACATCCACCAATGAAGATAGAGTTATTTGTTCCTTGTTTTGTAGACCAACTATACCCAGAAACAGCTTTTAATACCGTTAAGGTTTTGGAAAAGGCTGGGTGTGTGGTGAGCTATAATTCAAAACAAACGTGTTGTGGTCAGCCCGCTTATAATGCAGGGTATTGGGAGCAGGCCAAGGAAATTGGCAATAAATTTTTAAATGATTTTTCTGAAAGCGAATATATTGTAGCTCCATCGGCCTCCTGCGTGGGTATGGTTAAAAATGGATTTAATGACTTGTTTACCAATACGATAGTGCATAACAAGTGTAGAAGCATGCAGGCTAATATCTTTGAACTTTCAGATTTTTTGGTCAACGTATTGAACAAAGATTATTTTGGCGCTGAGCTAGAAGGAAAAGCAGTTTACCACGATTCGTGCAGTGGTTTGCGCGAGTGCAAGATCAAGGATGAACCTCGCCAATTATTGGCCAAAGTACATGGGCTTGAAATGGTAGAGATGAAAGATACAGATATGTGCTGTGGCTTTGGTGGTACTTTTGCGGTTAAGTTCGATGCCATTTCATCGGCAATGGCCGAACAGAAAGTGAACAATGCCTTAGAGATGGATGCAGACTATATCATATCAACAGATTTGTCCTGTCTAATGCATTTAGAAGGATATATCAAAAAGAACAATATACCCTTGAAAACCATGCACATCGCAGATGTACTTGCCAACGGTTGGCTAGAAAGTACAGAGTATTAGTCTTTACATTGTAAAAGAATGGTTATGTTTTGATGAATTAACCTTTTTTAACATTTGAAATCTAAAAACTACAATAAATTTGTAGTATCAAAACAAGAATATATCAATGAAAAAAATAATGATGGCCTTTGTAGGCTTATTTGCGATAGCTTTAACAGCTCAGGCACAAAAAAAATCTGGAGCCATCCAGTTTGAAACCACCATGGATCCTGCTGCAATGGCATCAGCAAGTGGTGTTCAGTTGACGGAAGAAATGAGAGCGCGTATGCCAAAAGCGGTAAAATCTAATTTCGAATTGCTTTTCACAGCTACAAATGCGAGTTATATGCCTGTTGAAGAAACAGAAGATAGCAATGGTGGCGGAGGCGGTGGCATGGGCCGTATGATGATGCGTTTTGGTGGTGCTGGTGGTGCAAGAGAATATTATTATTCTTTCGCTGATCAAAAATTGGTAGAAGTGTTTGATGTAAGCGATACCACTTATGCAATGCAGAGCAAATTAACTGTTGCACCAAATATTCAACCAAACTTTAACATGGGTGGTAACAACAGACAAGGTGGAAATGCTGCGCAGGCAAATACAGGTGCAGTTCAGTTTTTACCAGGTCCGCCAACGATGGAAGTTGTAAAAACAGACGAGACCAAAAAAATATTAGGTTTCAATTGCAATAAGGTCATCATCAAATCTATCCGTAAAGCAAAAGTTTTAGATATGGATAAGGATATTGTAGACGAAACAGCGGTTTGGTATACCAATGATTTAGGTTTTAGCTTTTCTCCAAATCCTAATTTATGGACAGAAGGAACTGTATTGGCTATTGAAAACAAAGGAAATAGTACCATTGCAAAAAGCATCGAATATAGAGGTGTGAGTGCTAAAGACGTAACTGCGCCTAAAAAAGCATTGCCGATTACTGCCGATCAGTATAAAACAAAAATGGAAGCCATGATGAAAAGATTTAGTGGAGGCGGTAGACAAGGTGGTGCTCCGGTAAGAGTAAATATTAATTAATTTTTCCCTTTTTAATTTTTAAAGCCTTCGATTTATCGAGGGCTTTTTTTGTGATTTATAACCAAATCATTTCCAAAAACTGTATCTTTGCAATTCAAAAATCACGTGGTATGTGATTTGATCAAACCATTTTTTTAAACTTTAAATCATAGTTGTAGATGATTAACATTACTTTACCTGACGGGTCTGTTCGTCAGTACGAAAAAGGCACAACTGCCTATCAAATTGCCTTATCTATTTCAGAAGGCTTAGCAAGAAACATTTTAGCAGCAGAAGTAAACGGAGAAGTTTGGGATTCTTCAAGACCCATCGAATCTGATTCTAGTCTCAAATTATTAACATGGAATGACACTGCTGGAAAAGCTACTTTTTGGCATTCATCTGCCCACTTGATGGCTGAAGCCTTAGAAGCATTGTATCCAGGTACAAAGTTCGGAATCGGACCAGCGATCGAAACTGGTTTTTATTACGATGTAGATTTTGGCGACAGAGAGTTCTCTTCTGACGATTTCAAAGCAATTGAAACCAAAATGTTGGAACTTGCTAAACAAAAAGAGGTTTTTAGCAGAGAAAGTGTTTCAAAAGCTGATGCGATTAAATATTTCACCGAAAAAGGTGACGAATATAAACTAGACCTTTTAGAAGGTTTAGATGATGGAAAAATCACTTTTTATACCCAAGGTGCTTTTACAGATCTTTGTCGTGGTCCACACATTCCAAATACTGGTTTTATCAAAGCCATTAAATTAATGAATGTTGCTGGTGCCTACTGGCGTGGTGATGAAACCAAAAAACAATTGACCCGTATTTACGGCGTAACTTTTCCAAAAGCTAGTGAATTGACAGAATACCTGTTAATGATCGAAGAAGCGAAAAAACGCGACCACCGTAAATTAGGTAAAGAATTGGAGTTGTTCATGTTCTCTGAAAAAGTGGGCGCTGGTTTACCAATGTGGTTGCCAAAAGGAACTGCTTTGCGCGAACGTTTGGCCCAATTCTTAACCAAAGCACAAGTGAAGTCTGGTTATGAGCAGGTGATCACTCCACATATTGGTCATAAAAACTTATATGTAACTTCTGGTCACTATGATAAATATGGTAAGGATAGTTTCCAACCCATCAAAACACCACAAGAAGGAGAGGAGTTCTTCTTAAAACCGATGAACTGTCCGCATCACTGCGAAATGTACAAGTTCAAACCCCGTTCGTACAAAGACCTACCGGTTCGTTTTGCCGAATTTGGTACCGTATATCGTTATGAACAGAGTGGGGAGCTACATGGTTTAACCCGTGTTCGTGGTTTTACTCAAGATGATGCGCATTTGTTCTGTCGTCCTGATCAGGTAAAAGAAGAATTTAAAAAAGTAATTGACCTGGTTTTATATGTGTTCAAATCTTTGGGTTTTGACAACTATATTGCCCAAGTTTCTTTGCGTGATCCAGAAAACAAGGCAAAATATATTGGTAGTGATGAAAACTGGAAACTAGCGGAAACTGCGATTATTGAAGCTGCCGAAGAAATGGGACTTCCAACTGTGGTAGAACTTGGTGAAGCTGCTTTTTATGGTCCTAAGTTAGATTTTATGGTGAAAGATGCCCTAGGTCGTAAATGGCAATTGGGTACTATCCAAGTAGATTATAACTTGCCAGAGCGTTTCGAATTGGAGTACACTGGTAGTGATAACCAGAAACATCGCCCAGTGATGATCCACCGTGCACCTTTTGGTTCATTGGAACGTTTTGTGGCTGTATTGATCGAACATTGCGCTGGTAATTTCCCATTATGGTTATCACCAGAACAATATATTATTCTTCCAATCTCAGAAAAGTATGAAGAATATGCAAAAAAAGTTTCAGATGAACTAAATAATTCCGATATTCGCGGGCTGATAGACTTTCGAGATGAGAAAATTGGAAGGAAAATCAGAGACGCTGAGGTTAAAAAATTGCCTTATATGCTGATAATTGGTGAAAAGGAGATGGAAGAAGGGAAAGTTTCAGTACGTAAGCATGGTGAGGGAGATTTGGGAGAAATGACTTTGGCAGAGTTTAGCGCATTAATAATTAAAGAAATAACAGTTTAAATAGGATTTACATTTGGCATTAGGAAGACCAGGATTTAATAGGGGACCACGTCCTCCTTTTAAGAAAAAAGAAGCAGAACATAATATTAATCAGTATATCAGAGCCCAGGAGGTGAGATTAGCTGGAGATAATGTTGAGCCAGGAATTTACCCTTTGGCAAAAGCTTTGGCACTTGCTGATGAGTTGGAACTGGATTTAGTAGAAATCTCTCCAAATGCAGTCCCACCTGTTTGCCGCATTATCGATTATAGCAAATTTGTTTACGAACAAAAGAAAAAGCAAAAAGAGATCAAGGCAAATGCTAAACAAACTGTAATTAAGGAAATCCGTTTTGGACCGAATACCAACGACCACGATTTTCAGTTTAAATTAAAACATGCAGTTAGCTTTTTAGAAAACGGCGAAAAAGTGAGGGCTTATGTACACTTTAAAGGTAGAGCTATTGTTTATAAAGAACAGGGTGAAATCTTATTGTTGAAGTTTGCCCAAGCATTAGAAGATATAGGTAAGGTAGAATTGTTGCCTAAATTAGAGGGTAAACGTATGTTCTTGACCCTTGCGCCTAAAGTAGCAAAGAAGTAATATATTATATAAATTAAAACAGGGTTATGCCAAAAATGAAAACCAATTCCAGTGCTAAAAAGCGTTTTTCGCTTACTGGAACAGGTAAAATCTCAAGAAAGAACGCATACAAAAGTCACATTTTAACAAAAATGAGCACTAAACGTAAGCGTAATTTAGGCCAGACAAGTCTGGTAAGTGACGCTGATATGGGCAACGTTAAACGTATGCTTTGCATCGGTAAATAATTAATTTTTAACCAGATACTCGGTTGTAAGATTGCTGAACCCTTAGGTAAAACGCAACACCGCTTATCAAAAACAACACACTATGCCACGTTCGGTAAACGCAGTAGCTGCTAGACGCAGAAGGAAAAAAGTCCTAAATATGGCCAAAGGCTATTGGGGATCAAGAAGCAAGGTATTTACCATTGCTAAAAACACGGTTGAAAAAGGTTTGCAATATGCTTACCGTGACCGTAAAGTTAAGAAAAGAGAATTCCGCGGATTGTGGATCCAACGTATCAACGCTGGAGCACGTGAACACGGTGTATCTTACTCTCAATTAATTGGTAAATTGGCTGCAAAAAACATTGGTTTAAACCGTAAAGTTTTAGCAGACTTAGCAATGAACCATAAAGATGCTTTTAAAGCAATCATTGATGCAGTAAAATAAGAAATACCATATCAAGGAAAAGGGGAACAATTTGTTCCCCTTTTTTATGCCCGTTTTGTTGGTTTGGAAATATCCTTCGACCTTAGTAAAGCCTATTCTTTTAGATAGCTAGATTTTTTCCGGCTGCTTTGATTGAATTTTTATCTAAATTAACTAACAAAGGGATATTGCCCAAAGATTGAACTTGCGTATATCTTAAAATGTAGGTTTCACTTTCTGTATTTGTTTCACCGTTAAAGATGATTCCTTTGATATCGATGTTGTGTTGTTTTAAGGTGTTGATGGTCAATAAGGTATGATTGATGCTGCCTAGGTAATTCTGAGAGACCACAATTACAGGAATATTTAAGTGCTTGATCAAGTCTATGATCAATTCCTTGTTGTTTAAAGGAACCATTAATCCGCCTGCACCTTCTACGATCAATGGATGATTGGTTTTAGGTAGATGGAATTTCTCCAGTTCGATTTCTATTCCATCCATCTTAGCAGATAGATGAGGGGAGAGTGGATGGTTTAAACGGTAGGTTTCTGGATGGATTTGGCTGGTGGTGTTTGTAATCAGGTTTTCGATAGACAAACTATCACTTTGGTCCAGATCGCCAGATTGGATGGGCTTCCAATAATCTGCATTTAGCTTTTCTGTAAGTACAGCACTTGTGATTGTTTTACCAATTCCAGTGCCAATTCCGGTTATAAAATATGTTTCGGCCATTGTTATTGTAATGTTTTGAGCTGCTCAGCTAGGTTTCGGATTTCTTCATCGCTATTGTAGGTATGCAGGCAGATTCTTAGTCTTTCTTTCCCTTCTGCTACAGTTGGACTAAGGATAGCTTTTACATCAAAACCCTTTTCTTGCAAACCGGCAGCAGCGTTTCTGGCATTTGCATTGCCCTTGACTAAAATAGTCTGTATTGCACTTGAACTTTTGATAATTGGTAGATTTATATTACGAAGCAGCTCGTTGTAAAGGATTATTTTATGAGCGATTTGAGTTGGATAATCATTCGTTGTTAATAATTGGTAGGCACAATTGATCGCCACAATGTGATGAATTGGTGCTGCAGTGGTGTAGATAAAAGAACGAGAAAAATTGATCAGATAATTGCGTAGGGCAGTGCTTCCTAAAATAATAGCCCCGTGTGTTCCGACAGCTTTACCAAAAGTTACAATACGTGCAAAAACATCCTTTTCTAAGCCAAGTTGTACTGTTAAGCCTCGACCTTTATGGCCAAAAATACCAGTAGCATGAGCTTCATCTACAATGAGGTGCGCTTGGTGTTGTTTACACAAATCAACAATCTCTTTAAGTGGGGCTGTATCTCCATCCATGGAGTACACGCTTTCTACCACCACATAGATTAACCCTTTTGCATTTTTGAGTTTTTGCGCTAAGTCATTTAGGTCGTTGTGCCTGAATTTATATCGTTCTGCATGGCTTAGTCTAGCCCCATCAATCAAACTTGCATGGATCAGCTCGTCGGTTATAATGGTATCTCCCCTTTGCGGTACGGCTGATAATAGCCCAACATTGGCATCATAACCCGAATTAAAGATCAATCCAGCTGCTGCTTGGTGAAAATTGGCTATAAACTGTTCCGTTTCTTCAGTATAAGGATGATTTCCGCTTAATAACCTCGAGCCACCCGACCCATTTTTATAATTGGCAATGTTTTTTACCTGTGCTTCGATGAGTTGTTTTAATGCAGGAGACTTGGCAAAACCCAAGTAATCGTTGGAGCAGAAATCAAATGGGAGGGTAGTATTGATCAATTGCCTGAACAGTCCTTTTGTTGTTCTTTCCTGTAATCTATCTTGAAGAAATTGCTCAGCCGAATTCATGATAGGCCAAAAATAAAGAAAGCCTGGCTTATTATCGGGCTTTCCTGTTTATATTTTTAATTCGCAGTTATTTCGAGCTCAATGCCAAAAATACGAATGCGGCCAAAGAAGATCCGATGATAGGACCAATGATGGGTATCCAAGCATAAGACCAATCGCTATCACCTTTTCCTTTCATTGGAATTAAAGCGTGTACAAGTCTAGGGCCTAAGTCTCTGGCTGGATTGATGGCATAACCTGTAGTTCCACCCAAGGCCAAGCCAATTACCCATACCAAAAATGCAACTGGAATTGCTCCGATAGAGCCCAAGCCAATTTTGGTAACTTCTGTAGTCGCTAAAGAGGCATCTGTAATGTAGAAGATCACAAAGATGAGTACAAAAGTTCCTACAATTTCAGAGAATAAGTTTGATACCTTGTTTCTGATTGCCGGGGCAGTTGCAAAAGGAGCTGCTTTTAGACCTTTATCTTCAGTTGCATCAAAATGGTCTTTGTAGATGATCCAAACCAAAAAAGAACCCACCATTGCACCACTGAGTTGTGCAAGTATGTAAAAAGGTACTTTTGCCCAATCAAATCCTTTGGCAATGGCTACGGCCAAGGTTACAATTGGGTTAAGGTGCGCGCCACTATATGGGCCTGCAACTACTACACCCACAAATACGGCTAGTGCCCAAGCGGTTGTGATCACGATCCAGCCACTATTGTTTCCTTTTGTGCCTTTGAGCACCACGTTGGCTACTACGCCATTCCCCAATAGGATCAACAGCGCTGTGCCTATAAATTCTGCAAGATATTCTGTCATTTTGTTTGGTTTATGTTGGTTGATTAATTTTCTGCGTTTACACGAGCGGCTTTAACTGCTCTGTTCCATCCTTTGATGCGGTCTTTATTGTCGATTCCACTTTCTGCTACAAAGGTTTTGTTGATTTTCCACTGCGACTTGATCTGGTCAATGCTGTCCCAGAAACCTGTGGCCAGACCAGCAAGGTAAGCAGCACCGATAGCGGTGACTTCGGTAACTTCAGGTCTGATCACCTTACAATTTAATAGATCTGCCTGGAATTGCATCAATAGATTGTTTGCAGTTGCACCACCATCAACTCTTAGCTCGGCAATGCCAACACCTGCATCGGCTTCCATGGCTTTTAAAACATCCATGGTCTGGTAGGCAATGCTCTCTAAGGCAGCTCTAGCGATATGGGATTTATTTGTGCCTCTGGTTAAACCTGTGATGGTGCCACGGGCATGTTGGTCCCAGTGTGGAGCGCCTAGACCCGCAAAAGCAGGTACAATATAAACACCCTGTGTGTCTTTTACCTTTGAAGCCAATGTTTCTACATCAGCAGATTTAGAGATCATTCCTAATTCGTCTCTAAGCCATTGCACTACAGCGCCACCGATAAATATACTGCCTTCTAAGGCATAGGTAACTTCTCCATTTATTTTCCAGGCGATGGTGGTCAAAAGATTATTGGCTGATATTTTTGCCGTATTTCCAATGTTCATCAACATGAAACAACCAGTACCATAGGTGTTTTTAACCATACCCGGTTCAATGCACATTTGACCAAATAACGCAGACTGTTGGTCGCCAGCGATACCTGAGATAGGTAATTTGGCAGCCAAGATATTTCCTGCTGTTTCTCCATATACTTCACTCGACGATTTTACTTCCGGTAACATTGATTTTGGAATGCCGAAAAGTTCCAATAATTGTTCATCCCAGGTTAAAGTATGGATATTATACATCATGGTACGCGAGGCGTTGCTCACATCCGTAACATGGGTTTGTCCGTTGGTGAGTTTCCAAATCAACCAAGTGTCGATCGTGCCAAATGCCAGTTTCCCCGCTTCTGCTTTTTCTTTGGCACCCGCTACATTTTCTAAGATCCATTTGGCCTTAGTGGCTGAAAAATAAGAATCGATCATCAAGCCAGTTTTGTCCTGTATTTTTTTTGATAGACCCTGACCTCTGATTTCATCGCAATAAGCTGATGTACGTCTGTCTTGCCATACAATTGCATTGTAGATGGGTTGTCCGGTTTCTCTGTCCCAAACTACGGTGGTTTCCCTTTGGTTGGTTATGCCGATAGAATTGATGTCTTTTGCAGATAATCCGGCCTTTACAATCACTTCGGCAGCAACAGACAGCTGTGTAGACCAGATTTCTAAAGGGTCGTGTTCTACCCATCCCGCATGCGGATAAGTCTGTGTAAATTCTTTTTGTGCAATGGCCACGATTTCGCCATCATGGTTAAAAACAATCGCTCTCGAACTTGTGGTTCCTTGATCAAGAGCTAAGATGTAATTGCTCATACGTTTATATTTGGTTAGGTTATTTTAACTCGCCTGTGTTTCTTTTTTTGCTGCGTGATAAATATATCCGTTAGCTAATGTATCAAATATTTCGATTTGATCTTGCTCCCAACTTTGATCTGCACCAGATTCTTTTGCCAACAGCTTGGCTACTTTTGGTGCCATTTGTATCGCTGCATGGGCATCAATAAATAAGATCCTTAATCTTCTACTCAAAATATCTTCTACTGTTTCGGCCATTTCATTTCTGATGGCCCAAACTACTTCAGCAGCGATGTGAGGAAAATCTGGGTGTAGTTTTTCCTGTAGTTCAGGTTGTTGTTTGGCCAAGGCTTCGATGTTGGTGCGGTCTGAACCATAAATATTGAGGTAATTGTCATCATCTACCATCAGCACGCCATGTATTTTTAGGTTTTGCGTTTGGCAAGCTTTTGAAGCCAGCCCCGTATGTTTAATAGCTAAATCAATCGTTTCTTCGGCCATTCGTCGATAGGTGGTCCATTTACCACCTGTAATGGTGATCAGTCCCTTTGCAGATATCATCAATTTATGGTCTCTGCTGATTTCTTTGGTACTGTTGCCATTGGCATCTGTAGGAGCTGCAAGCGGTCTTAAACCAGAAAATACACTTAAAATATCTTTTTCAATTGGTTTTATCTTAAAATAAGCACCTGCAGTGTTCAAGATAAAGTCGGTTTCTTCTTTTAAGGCCCTAGGTTCTAAACTATGTTCGTCTAATGGCGTATCTGTTGTGCCGACCAACAGGTGATTGTGCCATGGCACGGCAAATAAAACCCGACCATCGGTAGTTTTGGGTATCATCAATGCAGATTCGCTATTCAGAAACTCTTTTTTTAGTACAATATGCACACCTTGGCTGGGGCGGACCATCTTTTTGGCATCAGGGTTGTTCATCTGTAAGATTTCGTCTACAAAAACACCTGTGGCATTGATCACTACTTTCGCATTTAACTTAAAGCTTGCTTTTGTGATCATGTCTTCAGTTTCTACCCCTACAACAGCATCTCCTTGCTTCAGTAGTCTAACAACTTTCATGTAATTGATCAGAGTAGCGCCTTGTTCAGTTGCTGTCTGCGCAATGTTGACCGCTAATCTGGCATCATCAAATTTGCCATCGAAATAACTGATGGCCCCTTTAAGCCCTTCCGCTTTGATGCCTGGCATTAAATTTAAGGTCTTTTGCTTAGATAAGTATTTAGAGTTTCCGAAACTGAACTTTCCAGCCAGCCAATCGTATAAGGTAAGGCCTGTAAAGTATTTTATGATTGAAAACCAATCATAGCATGGAATGATAAATTCTTCTTTATGCACAAGATGTGGGGCATTTTGTGCCAATAACCCTCTTTCTTTTAAAGCATGTTTAACTAGACCGATGTCACCTTGTGCCAGATAACGCACACCGCCATGTACCAATTTTGTACTTCGGCTGGATGTACCCTTGGCAAAATCTGATTGTTCTACAAGTAATGTTTTTAATCCCCTGCTGGCAGCATCAAGTGCCGTACCCAGACCTGTGGCACCACCACCAATAATGATGACATCCCATTCGGATTGATCGGCAAGATGGTAATTGTGTATCCTATGCATTATTGATAAAAATAACAAAACGAAACAATAAACAAGTATAAGAAATCATAATCGAAATAATAAAAATCAGTCTATAAATATTTTTAAATTGCTAAAAATGGACTAAGTTTTTGTTTTATTTATTATTTTGCAAGCTAAGTTGATAAACCATGATGATGAATTTAGCTGAAAGGCACCAGTTTATAATTAATCGCATCCAAAAAGACCAATACATTAATGTGGTAGAGTTGTGCAAGGAATTGAAGGTTTCGTCTGTTACGATTAGAAAGATCTGAAACTATTGGAAGAAAAGAACTTGCTCTTTAGAACACATGGTGGGGCTACGGTTAACAATCCTTATACGGTAGATCGACCTGTGAATGAGAAAGAAAAGATACAATCTACAGAAAAAAACAAAATTGGTATTGCGGCAACCCAACTTTTAAAAGAAAACGACTCTATTGTTGTGGCTTCTGGAACCACTTTGCTTTATTTCGTAAAGAATATTCCAAGTGGTTTAAGTTTAACGGTTGTTACTTCTGCATTAAATATCGCTTTGGAGCTGATGCGCGAGCCTAGCATAGAAGTAATCCAATTGGGCGGCCTATTGCGCAAAAGCTCATCATCGGTAATGGGTGCCTATGCAGAGCAGGTATTACAAGATTTTTATTTTAATACCTTGTTTTTAGGGGTGGACGGTATAGACCTAGATTACGGTTTGACCACTACCAATGCCATGGAGGCACATTTGAACCGTAAAATGATTGGTGTTGCCCAAAAGACCATTGTTTTGGCCGATTCTACCAAATTTGGTAAAAGAGGTTTCGGTAAGATATGTGGGCTTGAAGATATCGACCATATCATTACCGATAAAGGCATTTCTCAACAGATCGTTAACCATTTAGAAGGGCTGGGGGTAACAGTTACGATCGTATAACAAATTGTTTCGACTTGTTTTGTGATTGCCAATTCGAATTCTCGGATACTATTAATCGCATGTTAATGTTAGTTTAACGCTGGCCTGCTAGTTTTGTAAGGTAAGGAAGTTGATTATTTGCACGTGACTTTACTGTAAATGCTACAACTGAAATCTAATCTTATTTAATATGAAAAAATATATCTTTCTTGGTTTTTTTGGTGTAATTTCAATCACCGGATTTAAAGTGGCCGACCAACAAAAAAATATGCAGACCGATTTTCCAGCGTTTAGTGCAGAGGCCCATCGTGGTGGAAGAGGCTTGATGCCCGAAAATACCATTATCGCCATGTTGGATGCCATGAAGTATCAAAATGTAACCACTTTAGAAATGGATACGCACATTACCAAAGATGGTAAAGTGGTGGTTACGCACGATGATTACCTGAGTCCTGCTTTTATGTTGACCCCAGAGGGAAATGAAATCCCAAAAACTGATGAAAAGAAATATCCAGTCTTCCAGATGGATTACAGCATATTGAAAACATTTGATATTGGTACAAAAATAAATGTTGGTTTTACGGAACAAAAGAAAATCAAAACCTTTATCCCTTTGTTGGCTGATTTAATTGATAACGTTCAGCGTGAGGTAAAGCAGAAAAACAGAAAACAAGTATTTTATAATATTGAAACAAAATGTTCTCCACAGGGTGATGGGATTACCAATCCAACACCTGAGGTTTTTGTAAAGCTGTTGATGGACGTGATCGAGCAAAAGAAAGTTACACCATTTGTAGTTATCCAATCGTTTGATAAAAGGACCATCCAGCTGATCCATCAAAAATATCCTAAAGTGAAAACGTCTTTTTTGGTAGCCAATAGAAAAACATACGAAGAAAATATGGCGGATTTAGGTTTCAAACCATTTATTTTAAGTCCTGAGTGGAGAATGGTTGACACAAATTTAATCGAAAAAGCACATGCCGATGGTGTGAAGGTCATTCCGTGGACGGTAAATACTGCTGAAGATATCAATCGTTTGAAGTTGCTTAAGGTAGATGGAGTGATTACTGATTATCCGGATCTATTTTAAACTATTTAGGTGACATAAGTTGTTCTGAAATAAAAAGTCTCCCAATTTTGCGGGAGACTTTTTTTATTTAATTATTTGCAGGTGGAGGTGGAGGGGTTCCTTTTCCTGGTCGTTGTCCTCTCGGACCTTTACCACCTTTTCTATCTTTCATTTTGTCTCTCATTTCATCACGAGATGCAGCTAATGTTTTTTTCTGGTCTGCAGTTAAAATTGCATCTATCTTTTCTTGATTGGCTTTGAAAAAAGCTTTACGCTCTTCCATTTTACCTTTTATGGCTGTTCGGTCTTGTGTACGCCATTCATCGTTCTTCTTGATGCGATCCAATTCAATCTGTTGTATCTTTTGTTTTTGGTCGGCAGTTAAACTCAGTTTTTGCTGTAATGCATTTGCCATTTTTTCAGCCCTCTGCTCAGCAGTTGCTCTTTCTTTACCCGGTTTTTGGGCGTAGCTAGCAGTAATTCCCATTACCACAAAAGCCATTGTATAAAATAATTTTTTCATCTGTATGTTGTTATTTATTACGATAGATGAAAAAACGACGATAGAGTTTAATTAGCGTTTGTTAAAATATGTTAATTCTTATTGAGCTGAGAAATAGATTTTTGCATCTGCGCCATCATACTTGATAAGGTTTCGATTGTTGGTTCTGGTGTTGGATCTGGTAATGAAGTAGAAATGTAGGCCTTCGCTTTCCAGATCTCTAAGATGTCATCTGCATCAATTGAATAAGGATCATATACTTTATTGTCTGAAATCAGTTTCAATTCTTTGTTCTCTTTGAAACGGTTGCCGGCTCTTTTATAAACCACACCTTCGTTTTTGCTGATGATCACATAGGTTTCTCCAGTTTTAACTTCGCTCCAATTGTCAAGATATTCTCCAATAATTACACTTCCGGGTTGGATGGGTAACATTGAATCGCCCATGATTTCAAAAGCCCTAAAAGTTCCCTGCCTTAAAGCGGGTAGGGGAAGCTGGAACTTTGGCAGGTCTTGGATGTATTGTGGGTCTGAAAAACCATTCAGGTATCCAGCGCTGGCTTTAACAGGTACCAATTCTATGTTTTCATTATCGTGCTGATCAACAGAAATGCTTAAAACCCTAAGGTTGGATCCTTGGCTTTTTGGTTTCGGTTTCCAATTGTCATTTATGTTTTCATTGATAAATTCATCAATGGTCAAATCAAAATACTCTGCTATTTTTTTTAGTAAATCATATTTCGGTTCAGCCCGGTCTTCTTCATAGGCTCCAATTAATGAACGCTTAATTTCCATAGCATCAGCAAATTGCTGCTGTGTATGACCTTTTTTCTTTCTTAAGTACTTAAGGTTGGATGAAATGTTTGACATAAAAAATAATTTTAAAATAAATTTGTTTTTACTAAAATTGTTAGTATTATTGTGCCAATAAAGTTAGTAATATTTATTTAAAGTACAAGCAATAATCTAATTAATTTAGTTTTTACCCTTTAAAGCCGAGAAATCATGAGAAGATTTGTTTACATCGTAACCGACAGAAATCGCACAAGTTTACACGTAGGAATGAGTGCAGACCTTATTAAAACGCTTGATTTCTACAAGCAGATGCCAAATCTATTTTTTGATAGCGCTCAGCAACTTACACGTTTAGTATATTTTGAAGAGTTTAAAACTGAAGCACAAGCTTTGAGTCGCTTTAAATTGATCAGTCGCTTTACTAGGCTACAGAAAGAAAGGATTGTACGTTCTTGCAATCCAGATTGGATTGACCTGACCATTGGCCTTGATTTTGAAAATATCCTTTCTCATCAAAAGCTGAATACACAGGTAGCATTGCCACTAAGCATTTTATCTTAATATCAACCTATAAATAAAAAAAGCGGTCAAGATAACTTGGCCGCTTTTTTAGGTTTTAAGCTGTTTTAATTTACCAGCCTGGTGCAAATGTTAAACCAAATACGCCACCTTTAACATCTTTACGTTGAAAAGGAAAAGCATAATAAGGTTCTAATATAAATGCATTAAATAGATTTACCCGCAACGAAACCCCAGCACTTAATGCAGGAACACGTTCTAAAGGTGTTCCATCCGGTAATAATGCACTGCTCGGCTGACCTTTGAAAGCTACTTTTGAATCTTCTGTCCACGCTAAACCGGCATCAAAGAAGAAGTTTAAGTCTGTGAACAAAAACCTAGATTCGATTTGCGCTAATTTTTTTGGTCCGGTAAATGGTATCCTGATCTCAAAATTGAATACAGCAATCTTACTTCCAGACAGTTGGTTGATATCGAATGTGCCAGAATTTTGGTTCTTACTGTTGTAGAATGAATTTGCTTCATAACCTCTGATCAGGTAAGGATAGCCAATAAACATCGGATAAAGGTTTTCGCCATCTCTACCCAAACGCATGTAATTATAGGCCCTTACAGCAAAGGTTAGGGGTTTGGCCCTAAAGTACTTTCTGGCATCGAGAGAGATTGCCGTGAAGTTGTAATCACCAAAATATTGTTCGGCACCAACCCTATACCTAAAGCCATCTAGAGGCCCAGTCATACCAAATATGGAGTTGTCGCCAATAAATGAAGCATTTGTTTGGTAGATGGTGAAAGACTCAAGTGGAATACCTAATACGTTCCTTGCATCAGCTTTAGAAACCTTTTCTCTGTCTGCACCTAAATAATAAGCAGGATAACCATTTACATCCTGGTAATAGTTGTTGAATCGATCTAAACGATAGCTATAACGTGATAGTGCGGTCCCTAATTCGAAACGATGTACTTTATTGAAAGGATAAGAACCAAAAACTTCTAATTTATCTTCAAACGTCCTTAATATATTGGTACTGATCGTATCAATTGGGTCGCCACCTTTATTAGGGTTATAAGCACCAAATGTTCTGAAACCAGTTACATAAGGAATGTGAGAAGCTGCAACTCCCCAATTGATCCTGCTTTTTTGGTTGATATAGCCTACCAGTCCACCAAAATCGTAGATTTCGCCATTTACAGAAAGGTTGGCAATGATTTGGTTTCGACCTAATATATCGCTAAACATACCGATGATACCCCCTTGTACGCCTGTTCCGAACCTGCTTGTAGAAACACCTACACCGCTATTTGCTAAATAATCCAAGCGGAATTTAGGCCTATAAGGAACGGTTTTCATCGAATCCTGACCTGTCTTTTCGAAACGGTCAAAGTTGCCAAGGTTTGAGTTGACGATGTTAACGCCTACATTTTCCATTGGAGGCAAAATGGCCGGACCAAAATTCACCTCATTTGCATTTACAACCTTTGCTTTAAAATTGCTCAAAGGCGAGTTGTATAAAGTGTAACGCTGGTAACGGTAATAACTGTAGATGATATCGTCGTTACGGGAAACAGTAATTGCAGGAGAAAACTCTGTAATCCCACTAATTCCTGTAAAGTAATCTGTTAATTGTTTTACAGAATTATCTGCTAAGGTATATTCGTACAGGTTCCTGAAACCATCTCTATTTGACAAGAAGAAGATCCGTTTGCTATCTCCAGAGAATTGTGCATTTAAGTTATTAGCACCTTGGAAAACAGGGATATTGCTCAATGTTTTGCTGGCGATATCATAAACCGTTAAGTTGATCGGATGAACTGCATTGATGTTTCCGGCCATCATGGCTGCCCTGTCGCTAGAGAAAACTATTTTGGTTCCATCAGGGGAGAAGTTAGGCGCATAGTCAGAATATTCATCATTGGTGATCTGCGTTACTTCTTTTGTGGTGAGGTTATAAGAGAAGATATCACTTTGACCTTCTACCATACCCGAAAAAGCAATTTCATTGCCACTTGGCGACCAGGTTAGGTTGCCAAACTGTTCTACCTTGCCCATACCTGTTTGCAGAACGGTATTGCCATTGGCTACATCTACAACCAATAACTGGTTTCTTCCTTTTCCAAAAATACTAAAAGCAAATTTCTTACTGTCTGGAGACCAGGTACCAGCAGATTCGATGAAATTGAAATCATCAATATGGGTATTGGCAATCTGACTACTTAGCTTTCGAATGATCTTGCCCGTTTTGGCATCGGCTAGAAAGAGGTCTATACCAAACAGATCTTTTTCTGATAGGAAAGCCAGGTATTTGCCATCAGGACTAATAGAAGGGGCAACGTTCATGTTACCAGCATTTTTATTGTCTATGATTTTGGTACCAGTGATTTTGATCTGAGAACTATCTGCTTTTAACAAAGGCCTGTAGTGCTGCTCAATCGAATTTTTCCATAAACCAGATAAGGTTCTATCGTCATAACCAAAAGTATATCTTATTCCATTTTCATAACCATATTTAGCTGTGGCCTTAAATAAAGGTACAATCGTTGTATCGCCATAAAGTGAGCCTATAAAGGTCCAAAATGCTTGGCCATAACGATAAGGGAAGTATTTGTTAGAGTTGGTCAGATCTTTTAAGGAAGGGATATCCCTATTGAGCAAGGCATCCCGCATCCACATTGATGTAAAGGCATCTTTTTTACCTACAGACAAGTATTCGGCCATACCCTCAACCATCCATAATGGAGTATTGCCAACGTTTTCTAAACTGATTGAATCCTTTTCAAGTAATAAATGGTATTGAAAGGCATGGACAAGCTCGTGGCCTAAAACATGTCGTGTTTGGCTATTCAGTTCTAACACAGGCATGATCACCCTGTTCTTTAAAGCTTCGGTAACACCACCAGTACCTACGCCAATCTCACCATTTAAGGCGGTTGTTTGTTGAAAATCAGGGTGGTTACTGTATAAAATGATTGGATTCTTCTTTAAAAACGTATCCCTAAATACTTCTTGGTGCATTTTGTACCAAGTTTCAGCATCTTGAGCAAACTTTTTCAGCAGCTTTTCATTTTTTATGTAATAGTAAATCTCAAAGTGAGGAGTTTGCAGAACCTTGAAATCCTCATTTTTATACCTCACTCTGTTCTGGCCAAAATATTGCGCCTTTACAGTTGTAAATGATACCAAGATGAGCAATAAAATCAGGAATGATTTTTTTGATAAGGTAATGTTTCTATTCATGTGTCGAATTTTTAAGAACAATTTTATATTAAATTACGGAAAAATATATGTGTTAGATGTATGGAGGTTATTGGCCTCCATTTCTTTGTTGTTTCTCTTTTTCTTTTTGCTCCTGTTTTTGTTTTCTCTTCAATTCTCTTTCTTCTTTTTTGGTCAACGGAACAGTTGCTGGAGGTGTTTGTTTTACTGGAGTTTCAGTAGTTTTCTTTTCTTCTTGTTTGGGTTGTACCTCAGGTTGCTCGGTCTTAGGTATTTGTGGTTCATCTACAACAGGAATGCTCATATCCAAAGAATCTATAGCCGCGCTATCTACTGCAGTTGTATCAATTTGTTGAACAGGAGTAGGGCAATTGATGTTTCTGGTAATTTCAACCTTTGCTTTAGGGAAAGGACCATAGGTATACCCAGAATTAGGGACTTGGTAAACTTTTTCCATAAACTTGGCGAAAATAGGTAGGGCAGTACGAGATCCTTCTCCCTGTTCTCCATTTTTAAAGTGTGCGGTACGTTCATCACAACCTACCCAAACACCAGTTACTAAATCTTTGGTAATACCCATATACCAAGCATCCACATAATCTGAAGAGGTGCCGGTTTTACCACCGATCTGATTGTTCTTTTTCCATAGGTCCCATTCCCATAAGGCCCTCGATGTTCCTCCTGGCTCGTCCATTCCACCTCTAAACATATACAACATCAGCCAGGCTATTTCTTCACTTAAAACGCGTTTGGTCTTTGCAGTAAACTCTTCGATCACATTATCGTTTTGGTCTGTGATCCTTTCTACCAAAATTGGGTCGGTTTTTACACCTTCATTTAAAAAAGTGCTATAGGCTTTAACCATTTCGAACACGGTTACATCATTTGGACCCAAACTTACAGAGGGTACAGATTCTAGATGACTTTCGATACCACATTCCTTAGCCCATTTAACTACATTGTCCCAACCCACTTTTTCAGTTACTTGGGCTGTGATGGTATTTACAGATTTGGCCATTGCCCAACGGAGCGACATTTCTTGATAGCTGTTGCTCCAATCTGCATTTTTAGGTTCCCAATATTCGGTTTTACCTTTGTTCTGGTAAGCAATTTTAACAGGTTTGTCTACAAAAGTATCACATGGACTCATGCCGCTTTCTAAGGCAGCTAAATAGGCAAATGGCTTAAAAGTAGAGCCAGCTTGTCGCTTGGCTTGGTTAACGTGATCGTATTTGAAGAATTTATGGTCTATACCACCAACCCAAACCTTGATCTTACCTGTTTTTGGTTCCATGGTCATCATGCCTGTATTCATGATCTTTCCGTAGTAACGGATAGAATCCATAGTAGAAAATAAGGTATCACGGTCTCCTTTGTAAGAAAAGATCTTCATCTTTTTCTTTTTATTAAAATAGGCATCTACAGAATCGGTATTGTTGTTGTATTTTTTCTGTAAGAGGGCATAGATAGGGAGGTTGCGTTTGGCCCTTTCAGGGTAATCCACTTTCTTACGTTCCGAATCTTCCCAAGGATCTTTCGTTTCCCCAAACACTATAAAACCTTTTCTGTAAAGTTTTCATTTGGTCCTTTACGGCGTCTTCTGCATAACCTTGTAGTTTAGAATCGATGGTAGTGTATATTTTTAGACCATCTTCATATAAGTCGAGGTTATTGTCTTCACACCATTTTTCCAGGTATTTGTCTACTGCTGCTCTCAGGTACGAATCGCCATCACTGCCATCTTTCATCTTACCTTCTTTCAATTGTATGGGTTGTTTAACCAAAAGGCCTAAACTATCCTTGCTCAGATAGTTGTATTTGTTCATCTGGCTCAATACCACATTTCTTCGCTCTAAGGCTCTTTCCGGACTTTTTAGTGGATTATAAAGGTTTGTACCTTTAAGCATGCCTACCAACAAAGCGGCTTCGGTAGTAGAAAGTTCTTTGGCTTCCTTGTCAAAATAGATGCGGGATGCGGTTTTGATTCCATAAGTATTATTGCCAAAAGATACCGTATTGAGGTACATGGTAATGATGTCGTTTTTATTATAGTTCGATTCCAGCTTTAGGGCTGTCATCCATTCTTTAAGTTTAGAGACCAATGTGCGTAACACTGGTATGTGTTTGATCAATCCAGATGATTTGCTATATCTGGTGCGGTAAAGGTTTTTGGCCAATTGCTGGGTAATGGTACTGGCGCCACCATCTTTTCCCATGCCAATTACTGCTCTTCCAACTGCCTGTACATCAATACCCGAATGTTTGTAAAAACGAACGTCTTCGGTAGCTACTAAAGCCTTGATTACACTTGGCGATATTTCTTCGTAATTAACAGGAGTTCTGTTTTCTTTAAAGTAACGTCCAATTAATTTACCATCGGAAGTATAGAGTTCTGAACCAACACGTTGTGCAGGTTTTTTGATGTCGCTGTAACTTGGGGAATAGCCGAAAAGCCATAAAAAGTTAAGCTGTAAGGCGCAGAAGAAAATGATGATGTAAAATATAAAAAAGGCGATATAACGAACGTATCTATTTTTTATTTCTTTAAACATGGGATAAAGATGTAAAAATCGTGAAATATTATCTGTTAAATTGTGTTAAAACTCTAAGTACAAATTAACGTATTTAATTTACTTAAATTTCGTCTATATTTAAAATAAAAATACCTAAATGAAGACCAATACGAAAAAATACCTGGTAACACCTGATACCAAATTCTTGTTGAAAAACTTTAATACGACTTATGATGGTCATTTAGATAAAGATACAGGTAAGTTAGAGCTAGAAAAAGTGAAGGAAGACCTTGATGCCTACCAAGAAGTTTTATATGCGGCTGGCACACATTCGATATTGATCATCTTTCAGGCTATGGATGCTGCAGGGAAAGATAGTGTAATTGAGCATGTAATGTCGGGTCTAAACCCACAAGGCTGTCAGGTATATAGTTTTAAAACGCCAAATAGCGAAGAGTATAAACACGATTTTTTATGGAGGCATTACAAAGCTTTACCAGAAAAAGGGAGGATAGGCATCCATAATCGGTCACATTACGAAAATGTATTGGTTTGTAAGGTACATCCAGAATATATCATGAGTGAGAATATTCCAGGTTATACGGATGTGAAAAAAATTGATAAGAAATTCTGGAAGAACAGGTATGAAAACATCAGAAACTTCGAAAAACAATTAACAGATAATGGTACAGTTGTGCTGAAATTTTTCTTGCATGTGTCTAAAGACGAACAAAAACAACGTTTTTTAGATCGCATTGACGATCCTGCCAAAAACTGGAAATTTGCAGTAGGCGATTTAAAAGAAAGGGCTTTGTGGCCAGATTATATGAAGGCTTATGAAGACGCCATTGCAGAAACTTCCACTACAAATGCACCTTGGTATGTTATTCCGGCTGATAAGAAATGGTATACAAGACTTGCTGTTAGCCAAGTAATTGCAGAAACATTAGCTAGTTTGAAATTGAAATTTCCAGTGTTGCCAAAAACAGAAGCCTCACAATTGGCAGCCTGTAAGCAGCAATTGTTAAACGAGAAATAGAAACCGTTGGTTTGAGGATGAGCCAAATGTATTGTACTTTCGTTGCGGAATGAAATCAATTGAACTGACAAATGCTGATCTTTATGAGAATGGTAATATTGGTGTGCCATTGTTAAAGTGGTTTCCTTTATTCTTTTTGGTGATCACCCCATTTGCTTTATACTTGGATTCTGTCGCTTTTACCAAAGCCTATTTTGATTTGCGCTGGCTGGTTAACATCAGTGTGCTGGTCTTCTTTTGTATATTTTATTACGTTTCTGATTTTCAATTGCGGAAATTGATGTTGGTGATGGTGCCTTTGTCATATCTGGGTGAGTGGATCTTTTCAAAATGGTTTGGTTGGTATACTTACCGTTTGGAAGAAATACCAATGTATGTGCCTTTTGGGCATGCCATAGTGTACGGCTCTGGCTACGTAGTTGCCGGATACAAAACCGTAATCAAGCATGAGCTACCGTTTCGTAAGTTTTTTTCCATTGCATTTATCCTGTTGTTTGTGGGCGTAGCTATTGGTCTCGAAGATTATTTCTCGGGCATATTAGGTGTACTGTTCTTTTGGTTGATCTATCGAAAAAAGTGGCAGAACCTTTATTTCCTGATTGCACTTTGCGTGATCTACATTGAATTATGGGGCACTTGGTTTGGTTGTTGGGCTTGGGAAGCAAAAATTGGCGGTGTACTGCCAACCATTAACCCACCAATGGGAGCAGTTTTTTTATATGGTGGTGGCGATGTACTCTTGGCCAGGATTGTAAAGAGATGGAACCGTTATCTCGCTAAAAAAGATCTATTTATAATCCATCTTAAATTTATCCAAATTAGGTAGCTTGGCTTTTTTACGGTCGAGCTCATATTTATAGATTTCTTCACCAATGTTTTTCATAAATGGATAACAGACCGTTTCGTACTCGTATTTTCCATCATTATAGATGCCATCTTCGTTAGATTGTACAACTGCAGTTAAAAAGAATTCAACCTTATTTTTAAAATCTACGAAATAAGCATTGTCGATAATGAAGCCATAGCTGTCACCGTATTTGTTAAAGATTCTGATATTCGGATCTATAACCGCATTTTTCGCTCTGCCATAATACAACATCTTGGCATAGGTTGGCCAAAACTCCTTGGCATCATATTTTGGGTAATCGCTTTCTGTGGGTAATTTGCTCATATAGGTATAAATGAGCTGATAATCTTCAGGTGTCAGGTTAAATCTATCTTTTGCTTTATAGGCCTCTGGCATGATCAACCGTTTCATCAACGATTGTTGGTCGCCGATGGTAAACACATTTTTGTTCTCAAAACTATAAGGTTTGTTCACCAATTGGTCTTTGCTATCCATATAACCTATACCCACGATTAGATTGGTCAGTTCAAGCGGATATTCTTTTTCATCGTATTGAGGTGGTTGATGGTAGACCAATTGATTCCCATCATAAAAATCAATTGGATTGGTATTTTTTGAAGCTTCACCGCCATCGCCTATGGCCAAACGGTTCAGAATCCTACTTTCGGTCATCCCATACTTTTTAAGTTTGGCATTGATTTCGGCACGACCGATAAATTCAAATAACCTGTTAAAAGCATCGTTATCGCTGGTTAGCAAAACTTTTTTGATGTAATGTGCTAAAGACGGTTTGCCATTGGCAGCACTTTCATCCTTTATTACTTTGGTCTGTCCTTTAAAACTGCTGTCGGTAAGCATGGTCAGGTTTGTAGTTAATCCCTTGCTTTTAAGTTCGTTTACCTTTTCGAGGGCGAAAATGACGCCCGCCAATTTTACGGTACTGGCAGGGTAGAAGTATCTACTTGGATTAAGATTATAGCTAAAAGTCTTAAAACTAGGCTTGTTGTTTTGGTCGCGGTTCACTTGGGTATACATCAACTGTACCTCGTTTTTGTTTGGATGGTTCAAAATACCAGCAAATAGCTCAGGTTTTTCCTGCATCAGTTTTTTTAAAAATAGAGTATCGGTTTGTTGTGCCATTGCAGTGCTGCTGATCAGAAAAAATAGACAAAGGGATAATTTACGCATAAGCCAAATTGTGAGGTTTAAAGATAAGATTTTCTATTGTTTCTATAGGTGCTGCTTGTAACAATGTATATGTTTATTTGCAGATGAGGCTAAATTAGCTACCTTTGCCTTGCTTTTGGTTCCCGATTTAAGGTTGGGATTAAAAGGGAATACGGTGTAAATCCGCAACTGTCCCGCAGCTGTAAGCTCTATAACGGTTTTCAATTCTATGGCCACTTTTCGTAAACGAATGGGAAGGCTGGAAACCGGGAGTAAGTCAGAAGACCTGCCTAAGCATTATAATTTCATAGCTTTCGGGGATTGAAGCTAGGAGTGGGTGCTGCTTATTTGTATTTACATACTCCTTAATTTCTGTTTGCTGTGGGTAATACTCACAACAAAAAAATGATAAAGAAAAGTTTGACCTTTTTTAAAGGTCCTAGATCTTTTATACTTTTTGCTATGGTAACGGGCGTTTATCTGCTCCCCGAACTTTGTTATGCGCAAGTAATAGATACGGCAGAGAAAGTAAAACAGCTAAGGACCGTAGAAGTGAACGAATATCGGATTACCAAACAAAGTCTATCCCCAACTCCGCTCCAACTCCTTACCGCAGCCGACCTAAAAAGGATCAATAGCCTTTCTGTAGCCGATGCCATCCGGTATTTTTCGGGGGTACAATTAAAAGATTATGGGGGTATTGGAGGGTTAAAGACCGTAAATGTACGCAGTCTGGGTACCAACCATACCGCTGTTTTTTTAGATGGCATACAGATTGGCAATGCACAAAACGGACAGGTGGACCTAGGTAAATTCTCTTTGAACAATCTAGAAGAGATTGCTTTGTACAGCGGGCAGAAACCAGAATTGTTAATTCCGGCTAAAGCGTACGCCTCTGCAAGTTCCATCTATCTGAAAACGAGAGTCCCAGAATTTGAAAAAGACCAAAACAAACAGCTAGACCTCAATTTTAAGGTGGGTGATTTTGGCTTGTTGAATCCAAGTTTTGTCTACCAGCAAAAAATCAACAATCAGCTAAACGCCAATATAAGCGGCGAATACATCCATGCCAATGGCAAATATAGATTTAGGTATACCAATGGTGTGTATGATACTACTGCAGTAAGGAATAATGGCGATGTAGAACGGATGCGCTTGCAGGCTGCTTTGTTTGGGAAATTCAAAAATGGCAAATGGCATGCCCAGGCTTATTCTTTTCTATCCGATAGAGGTCTACCTGGTGCTATTGTGGCCAATAAATTTGATTATACCCAAAGGATATGGGACAGAAATTTCTTTGTGCAGGGAAGTGTAGAAAAACAGTGGCATAATCAATTCTCTGTCTTGGTTAATGCTAAGTATGCCTATGATTATTTAAGGTATCTAGTACCTGAGTATGTTACACTAGATGGTTTTCTCGATAACCGTTTTAAAGAACAAGAAGCCTATATCTCAGTGGCTTCAAAATATAAAGTAAATTCAATTTTAGAGTTTGCCTATGTTTCGGATTATCAATACCAGACCTTATCAGCCAATATTTACAGGTTTGCTTTTCCCTATAGAAATACATTTTTAAATGTGTTAAGCTCCTCTTTAAGTATCAACCGTTTAAATATCCAGGCCAGTATATTGAGCACTACAGTGGTAGACAAGGTAAGGGTCTATAGTTCTTCTGGAAATAAACAGGTTTTTAGTCCAACGGTGATGTTGTCGTCGAAACTGTTCAAAGACAATGACCTTAGGCTTCGTGCTTTTTATAAGGACATTTTCAGGATGCCCACCTTTAACGACCTTTATTACACATTTATAGGGAATACGCTGCTCAATCCAGAGTATGCCAAACAATATGATGTTGGGTTTACCTATTTTAAAAACTTCAAAAACCAAAAGTTCAAGTTTGTAGATGTACAGATAGATGCCTATTACAATAGGGTGAAGGACAAGATTGTGGCACAACCAGGGGCCAACCTCTACAGGTGGATCATGTACAACATTGGCTTGGTTGATATCCGTGGTGTAGAGCTTAATGCAAAAACAGCTTTTGAGGTGTTCCCGAATTTGATCTTGAATGCTGGTCTAAGTTATACCTATCAAAAAGCCATAGACATTACCTCAAAAGAAGAAGAAAGCTATAGAGACCAGATTCCTTACATTCCAAAACATAGTGGGTCCTTTTTGGGCAAATTAGACTATAAAAACTGGCATGCCAATTATAGTTTCATTTACACGGGTGCGCGTTACAATCAAAAAGCAAACATTATCTATAATTATATGGAGCCATGGTATACCCACGATGCGGCCATTGGTTACGATTTTAAATTCAGGAAACAGAAACTGGGGATCAATGCAGAGGTGAATAACCTACTTAACCAATATTATGATGTGATTCCGAATTTCCCGATGCCGGGTAGGAATTATCGGTTGACTTTAAATTTTACGATATGAGCTTGAACAAACTAAGATATATGGTCTTTTTATTGGTTGTTCTGGTCGCTTGCAGAAAAGAACCACAGCCTTTGCCTGCCGAAATCAGTAAGATAGAACCTGATCCAACTTCTACCATTAAAGGGTTTTATCTGGTAAATGAGGGCAACATGAACATGAACAAAGCCTCATTGGACTACCTAGATCTTGTAAACGGGATTTATACCAGAAATCTGTACAATCAGGTTAATCCAGAAGCTACCAAAGGTTTGGGCGATGTGGGTAATGATATTGCCATTTATGGCGCTAAACTTTATGTAGTGGTTAATATTTCTAACAAAGTTGAGGTGCTGAACGCCAAAACTGGTAAACGCTTAGGGCAGATCAACATCACTAATTGCAGGTACATTACTTTTAACAAAGGCAAGGCTTATGTAAGTGCTTATTTGGGTAGAGTTGGAGATCAACCGCTCCAAATGGTATCGTCGCAGAAATTGATACGACCAAACTAACCATTAACCGTACGGTTGAAGTAGGTAGACAACCAGAAGAAATGGCCATCGTAAACAATAAATTATATATCGCCAATTCTGGAGGATATAGCCCGCCTAATTACGAAAGCACGGTTTCTGTAATTGATTTGGATAGCTTTAAAGAAATAAAAAGAATAGAAGTCGCAATCAATCTCCATCGCCTCAAGGCAGATCGTTATGGTGATCTATACATCACATCTAGGGGCGATTATTATACCATTCCATCTAAACTATTGGTACTCGACACGCAGACGGACCAGGTCAAAAAGGTTTTTAACATCGCAGCCAGTAACCTCACCATTGATGATGATCTGGCTTATGTGTACAGTACAGAATGGAATTATATAGAAGGAAAGAACAAGATCAGCTATAACATGATCGATACCAAAAATGAAATACTGTTAGATCGGAAATTTATCACAGATGGAACAGAGAAGAACATCAAGATCCTTATGGCATTGCAGTAAACCATGCCAACAAGGATGTGTATGTAACTGATGCCAAAGATTACGTTACGCCCGGCAAGCTACACTGCTATACTGCCTTGGGGAAATTAAAATGGTCGTTAACAACTGGAGATATACCGGCCCATATTGCTTTTGTAAACCAATAATAAATATAGATATGAAATACAACGACTACCTTAAAACAATTGCCCCTGCAGTTTTAGCAATAACTTTGTTATTTAGCTCCTGTACAAAGGAACGTAACTTTGAACCAAAAGCACCAGAAATCTCTGGTACCAAAGGCATTTATGTATTGTGCGAGGGTTCATGGGGACAGAACAACAGTGCAATTTCTTATTATGACATTGCTACGAATACCGTAGTACAAGACATATACAGCAAGGTAAATACCACAAAATTAGGTGAAACCGCAAATGACCTACAGGCCTATGGCAGCAAAATGTATTGTGTGGTAAGTGGGATCAAAGGCCAAAGCAACTCTTTTGTAGATATCATGAGCATCGCTACTGGTAAATCCTTAAAAAGGATTTCGTTTAATGAAGCAAGCAATTTGGATATTCCACGTTATGTAACGTTTTATCAAAATAAGGCCTATGTTTCTCGATATGATGGGGTGATCAGTCGTATCGATACTGCTACAATGACCGTAGATGCAGAGCTTCAATTGATGAATGGTGCCAATAAAGCAGCTATACTAGAGGGCATTGCAGTAGCCAATGGTAAACTTTATGTAACCAATGCGGTAAATGATTATGCCAATCCAAATAGCTTAAAAACAAAAGTTACGGTGGTTGATTTGGCGACGTTCAAAAAAACAAAAGACATCGAAGTAGGTAGTAACCCAGTAAGAATTACGGCAGCTGGCAATGGAGATCTATATACTATTACCTGGAATGTATGGGGCCAAACCAATAAACCAACTTTGGTGAGGATCAATAGTACTACTGATGCTGTGGTACAAACAGAAGAATATGATTTGGGTGCAATTGTCATTGTGAAAGACCAAGCTTGGGTTACAAAAGACATCTATAGCACTCCAAGTATCAGATCGATCAATTTGACTACAGGTAAATTAGGCAATGCACTAATTACCGATGCAACTACAATTGCTTTGCCTTATGGCATAACCATTAATCCTTTTGACAACAGCGTAGTGGCTACCGATGGTACTACACCTGGAAAAGTTTATGTATTTGGTACAGATGGTAAAAAGAAATTCGATTTCGCTACCGCTGGATTACCACAACGTGCAGTTTTTACTTATAACTATAAATAAACTGATATGGTCTTCAATAATTATTTCAAAAGCATTGGCCTTGCATTTTTAATGGCCGTGATGTTGTTGGGTTCATGTAAAAAAGAAAAGGACGGCGAGATAGAACCAAAAGTGCCAGAGATATCGGGAACGAAAGGAATCTATGTACTGTGCGAAGGTTTATGGGGGCAGAACAATAGTGCCATTTCCTATTATGATATTGTCACCAACAAGGTTGAAAGAGACATGTACAAGAAAGTGAACAAAACTGACTTGGGAGAGACTGCGAATGACCTGAAAGCCTATGGCAGTAAAATGTATTGTGTAATTAGTGGTACGCAGGGCGAAGCCAAATCATTTCTAGATATTATTGATATTGCCACTTGCAAGTCATTGAAAAGGATCCCTTTCAATAGTGCCCACGATGGTTTTATGCCTCGTTATGTAGCTTTCTATAAAAACAAGGCCTATGTTTCTAGATATGACGGGGTGATCAGTCGTATTGATACTGCTACAATGAACGTAGACGGAGAACTCCAATTGATGAACGGAACCAATAAGGCAGTTGGCCTTGAAGGTTTGGCCGTGACTAATGGAAAACTATATGTAACCAATTCTTGGCATCCCTATTATCCAAATGGATTAAGATCGAAAGTGACGGTAATTGACCTGAACAGTTTTACCAAAACAAAGGACATAGAGGTAGGCAATAATCCAGTAAGGATTGCAGCGGCCGATAATGGCGATTTATATGCCATTACATGGAATGTGTTAGGAGAGACCAATAATCCATCATTGGTAAGGATTAACAGCACTACTGATGCAGTAATACAAAAAGAAGAAGTATTGCAATGGGATTATTATAGCGCAATTACGATTGCAAAAAATCAAGGTTGGGTTGGCATTAATGCCGAAATCAAAGCCATCAATTTGAGTACCGGAAAGTTAGGAAGTAACCTGATTACAGATGGAAGCACCATTACCACAATATATGGTTTAACCGTTAATCCATTTGATAATTCTGTAGTAGTAGCCGATGCCGAAGGGTATGGTAGTGTTGGAAGAGCCTATGTTTTTGTGGATGGGAAGAAAAAATATGATTTCGCCACAGTAGGGCTACCTCAACATTCAGTTTTTAACTATAGCTATAAATAATGGTGAAATCTTTATTTAAAACAAGATTGGCATTAGTAATGCTGATTGTCGTGGCAGTTTCTTGTAAGAAGGGTAGCACAACAACTGAGCCTGAAGTAAAACAAAGCCCATACATTTCTAAAATATTTGAGTACAAACCAGCACCTGGCCAGTTTATCAATGATCCAAGTTACGGTACGCTTGCCAAAGCCAACACTTTAATTGGTACGGTAGACAATGGTTTACTTTCTCTTGGTGGTTTTGGTGGATATGTGGTTTTTGGCTTTGATCATCCGATCAAGAATGAAAGTGGCCACGATCTAGGAATTTTTGGTAATCCGCTAATAGGTGTAGGTATGGAATGGAGTGAGCCAGGCATTGTTTGCGTAATGCAAGACCTAAATAAAAACGGTTTGCCAGATGATGGCGAATGGCTTGAGCTTGCTGGAAGCGAATATGCAAGTGGCGAAACCGTTAAAAACTACAAGATAACCTATTACAAGCCAACTGCGGGCGAGGATATCAAATGGACAGATAACAAAGGAGAAACCGGCTATCTTTTAAAGAATGGTTTTCACCTGCAAGGTTGGTATCCATTGTGGTATACGACAAATGAAATCTCTTTTGAAGGGACTTTGCTTAAAAACACTTTAAAAGAGGGTGGTGTCATTACCAATACCGCATTTGGTTTTGGTTACACCGATAGTGGTTCTGCCGAATATCTAAAACTACAAGATGAATTAGGCAGAGGCTATAATACTTTTGATATTGACTGGGCAGTGAATGCAAGTGGTCAGAAAGTAGCCTTGGCAAGTGTAGATTTCGTAAAAGTGTACACCGCACAGAACTGTAATGGTAATCCTTATCATCCCGTTACAGATAATCCACGTTCACGTTACCTCGGAGAAGTCTCTACCGAAATAGGAGGAGCAATCGACATCAGGTTATACCAACAACAAAAAAACAAATAATCTTAATATACCCTCAAATGAAGTTTAAATACGTTACACTTTTTTTGCTAGCAATAGCAACAATCCTATTTTCTTGTAAAAAAACTGAAGAAGTTCCGGTACCCGCACCTCTATTGTCTATTAATGCTGCCAATGTTACCGTAGCAGTAAATACGAAGTATCCTTTTACATCCAGTGCCAATGGCGAGATAAATTATACCCACGAATGGTTATTGGATGGAAAAACAGTAAGCACCAGCAATTTTTATGTGTTTAATCCAACTACTGCGGGTAATTATACCTTAATGTATAAAGCCAGCAATACTACTGGCGTTTTTACGCATACCTATAAAATAGAAGTTCCAATACCAGTGGTAGGTGCAACACCAACCAGTAGCAAATACATTAGTAGAATATTCGAATATTTGCCTGCACCTGGCCAGTTCATTAACGAGGCCGCTGTAGGTTCTTTGGCCCAAGCACAAAAACTGATCGGTAATACCAATAATCTATTAACCTTAGGTGCTTATGGTGGTTATCTTATTTTTGGTTTTGATCACTCGGTAGTTAACCAAAATGGTAACGACTTGGCTATTTATGGCAATCCTATAGGTGGAACAACCCCATGGGCAGAACCAGGAATTGTGATGGTGAGCCAAGATAAAAATGGAAATGGCCTGCCAGATGATGAATGGTATGAATTGGCCGGAAGCGAATACAATGATCCTGCAACCATCAAAAACTACGAGATTACCTATACCAATCCTAAAGGTTATGCCAATGTAACTTGGAAGGACAACAAAGGCAATAGTGGAGCGGTAGAAACCAATACTTTCCATAAGCACAATTACTATCCAGAGTTTGCACCAGATCAAGAAACCTTAACCTTTAAAGGAACTCTGTTGAGACCTAGCTTTGGTAAGGTAGGAAGCATATTTGTAAACGAGGCCTTTTCTTGGGGTTATACAGATAGCTGGTCTTTGGGTGATGATTACCAGACCAACCGTTACAATGGTTTTGACATTTCGTGGGCAGTTGATAAAAATGGTAAAAAAGTAGACCTGAAAACCATCGACTTTGTAAAAGTATATACGGCACAGAATGATAAAGGAAATGCTTTGTTAGGCGAAATCTCTACAGAAATCAAAGGCGCATCTGATTTAAACATCAAATAAACCCCTCATCAAACTATCTATAAAAACAAATTTTGATTACCATTTAAAAACTCAGCTATTCTTTATAGCTGAGTAGGATAACATTTATGAAACACACAAATTTAAAAGCTATCATTGCTGTTCTTTTCGTTTTGGCCTTGGCTACTTCTTGTACAAAAGAACGCATATCAACCATCGCATTAGATCATGAGAAAGCTGGGGATAGCATCCTATCGGTGAAGATGAAACAGGACTTGGTCTTAAACCCTAAAATAACAGGCCAGGCAACCGTTTACCAATGGTTAGAAGATGGTAAGGAAGTTGCCAATACACCCACTTATAAGTTCAACAGAGAAAATCCTGGAATATATACCTTGGTTTTTCAAGCTACCAATGCAGCCGGTACCAGCAGTTTAACCTATCACATCAAAACGCTCGGTACGTACGGCGATGGGGTACTGTTATTGAGTTATACAGATCAAACTGGGAGTGGCGCTGCCGAGATCTCTCATATCAATGAGCAAGGTGTGTTGAGCCTAGATGTGTTCTCGAAAGTGAACCCAGGTGTATCTTTATCCTCATCTGCAAATAACCTTTACCATTTCAACAATCAATATTATGTCACCTCATCAACTGGTCCCAACCATTTAAGTGTTATAGACGACCAAACATTAAAATTAAAGTATGTTGTCAATCAGTCTGGCATTACCGGTATCACCTATTTTGCCACTACAGATGGAAAAACAGGCTATGCTAACGTAACCAATAGAAGAAAACCAGGACTATATGCAGCTGACCTAAGTGCCAAAAGCATTGCTGCGGACCCAATTGAAGGTACGAAAGAAATCTCTTTGGTTCCTATCAATACCATCGGTCAATCTATTGTTGCTGGAGCAGGAAAACAATTGGTACAGTTGGATAACGGTAAGGTAAAAGTATTGTATACCTACAAGGAAAATGTTGCCGGCATCTTAAACACGGTAGGTAAAACAACTTGGGTGGCGGTACAAGGATTTACCAATAAGGCCAAATTTGTTAAACTAGACCAAAACCTAAAAGCGGTAGATTCTGTAGAATTGAGCAGTACTTACAAATTGCCAGCCAACGGTATCCTAACCTCATCAGGTAAAGATGAATATATCTATTGGCAAGAAACTTCGAGAGGAGTAATCTGCAGGTTCAATACATTGACCAAAACAGCCAGCGAGTTTGTAGACCATGCCAATGTGGGAATCAGCTTTGCTACAGCCTGGAAAGTAAATCCTAAAACTGGCGAACTTTATATTGCCGATAGTCCGGGTTTATTTAGCGGGGATGAAAACTGGAGCAATGTTTACATCTTTGACCAGACAGGGAAAGTGAAAAAAGAATATAAGAAAGCTGGTCGTTGGATCACTGATATTGTTTTTCCTAAATAGAAGTTTTGATAAGTAGGAAATAGGGAATAGAGGACAAGGAGTTGCGATTGGTAAATGCAGCACTTAAATTTATATTTTTATTGAACAAAAATCTTAGCTTTGTACATTAAATGAATAAAAATGGAAACCAAGTCGAATTATAGAACCCCCGTATTGTTATTGTTTATGTTGCTTATTGTTGGATTAAGGGTAATTGCACCACTTTCTCCCGACTTTAAGTCGATCGCCAATTTCTCAGGAATAGGTGCAGTAGCTTTATTTGGTGGCGCTTATTTTAAGAATACAATCTCTGCATTTTTATTGCCAGTGTTGGTGTTGTTGATTAGTCGATCTAGGGCTTGCCGCAACCATGGGTATGGATTATGGCTTTTACCAAGGTTGGTATTACACTTATATTGCCTTTATCTTAATGGTTTTGGTGGGTAAATTGATCATCAATAAGGTAAATGTACAAAATGTTTTAGGCGCTGGTTTAGCGGGTGTTTTGATCCATTGGATTGTTGCAGACTTTGGTGTTTGGTACGGTTCTACATTTTATGCACAGACCATTGCAGGTTTTTGGGCCTGTTTAGTGGCTGCAATCCCTTTCGAATTAAATTTCTTATACGGCACTTTGGGTTACTCGGCATTAATGTTTGGTATCTTCGAGGCATTGAAAGCTAAATACCCAGCTTTAAGTGTAAGCAGAACAGTATAATTAAAAATAGAAAATATAGATAACCCTTTTGTAGAAATACAAAAGGGTTTTTTTGTTTAAATTTGGATATGAAGAAGAGATTGGTTGTTTTAACTGGTGCGGGCATGAGTGCTGAAAGTGGTTTAAGAACATTTAGAGATGCCGATGGTTTATGGGAAGGTTATAATGTAATGGATGTAGCCACACCAGAAGCTTGGCAGGCTGATCCAGTGCTGGTGCAAAAATTCTATAACGAAAGAAGAAAACAGGTGTTGCAGGCCAAACCCAATACCGCACATTTAACCTTGGCTAAGTTGGAAGACGATTTTGATGTGCGCATCATTACTCAAAACATAGACGACCTGCATGAACGCGCCGGCTCTACCCAAATTACACATTTGCACGGTATCATCACTTATTCCCAATCCGATTCTGGATCCCAATTTACGTTATCCAATAAACGGCGATGAAATTAAGATGGGCGAAAGATGTGAGTTGGGTTCGCAATTACGTCCACATGTGGTCTGGTTTGGAGAGGCGGTACCAGAAATTGAAACTGCAGCCGCAATCTGTGCAACGGCAGATTTGTTTATGTTGGTTGGTACCTCGCTAGCTGTTTATCCTGCTGCGGGACTGATTGATTTTGTCCCAAACCAAACACCAAAATACATCATTGACCCTAAAATACCTTCGGTAGATCGCTATAAAAACGTGATCAAAATAGAAAAATCGGCAACCGCCGGATTGGAAGAAGTTGCAGCTATATTAAAAAGCTAATGGCTGAGTTGATTCCGGCAGTATTCCATTGGAGTGGAGGCAAAGACAGTATGCTGGCCTTACATTACGTTTTGCAACAGCAACAGTTTGATGTGCGGTATTTGCTTACTACTGTAAATCATGGCTTTGATAGAGTGGCTATGCATGGCGTAAGAGCGACTTTGTTGCTAGAACAGGTCAATGCCTTAAATATTCCTTTAATTGAAGTACGCCTGCCAGAAATGCCTGATATGGCAAATTATGAAGCAGCAATCAACTCGGTACTTAAAAAACTGATAGCAGAAGGAATTAACCATTCTATTTTTGGCGATATCTTTTTAGCCGACCTTAAAGCTTATCGGGAAGAACAATTAGCGAAGATTGGAATGAAAGCTGTTTTTCCTTTATGGCAAAGGAATAGTCTTGAAGTGGTCAAAGAATTTATCCATTTAGGTTATCAGACCATTGTGGTTTGTACCAAAGATGGTTTACAGGATTTTTGTGGAAGAATCATTGATGATTCTTTTTTAGCCGATTTGCCTACAGATGTTGATCCTTGTGGTGAAAATGGTGAGTTCCATACTTTTGTTTTCGATGGGCCTATCCTCAACAAACCTATCAATTTTAAATTGGGAGAAAAAGTCTTTAAAACCTTTCCAAATCCAAATCAGTCTGAAATTCCAAGTGGCTATTGGTACATCGACCTCATCCCGATCTAAACCCTAGGTCAAATCTGAAGTCATTAATCTTTGCTCTTTATACTCCAATCTTTGTACTTTGTACTCCAATCTTTATACTTCAATCTTTGTACTTTATACTTCCTTAATCTACTTAAAAAGCTTACTCAAGTTAGGTTTAATGCCAATGGCAATCGGAACAGCATTAAAGCTACGGTCTTGCATTTTATTAAATCCATGCATATAACTGGCTTCAATAAATAAAGAGGCCCCACCAATGTTGTATTCTGTACCAGCGCCAGCTTCAATCATCCCCATACCATTACTTTTGTTATCTAAGGTAGCTTGCAAGCTTGTAGGATTGACCGTAACACGTGGGCTTAAGATAATTCCACCACCACCTCCTGCAAATCCGTACCACGCAAATTTTCCAGAAATCTTACGGTAACCCAGGGCCAGGTTTAAGAGGTAGGTTGTTGTTCTTGACTTTTGTACGGTGTAGGTATAACCTGCATCTGGTCTAATTTCGTTGTAGCCATAGGCATGCAAACTCACCTTTGGATAGAGGAATAATCCTTTGTTGCCTAAACCTAAATTTAAGCCCAAAGAGGTAGAGAATTTCGGCTTCAAATAATCGCCAGTTTCGCCAACAGGGAAGGAGAAGCCGATCCCACTCATGGTATATAATTTATCAGGTCTTGTAGTTGTGTTTTGGGCTTGTGTAATTTTTGTTGAAAACAGAAATACACTACAAGCTAAGATCGAGGTCACAATTGCTTTTTTCATTTCCGATAGGTTGTCTAGCAACAACAGTGGGAGTTGGGCTTTTGTTTTAAAGGTCCAAATTTAAGGCAAGGATAAATAAGCGATTTGAGCTAAAATCGCAGTTTTTAAGGTTGTAGTCAGAAATGGTCTTTTAGGTGTGAAATTGGTAAAACCTCCATAATATTTGGCTAAAATGCCGAACAGAATGTTATTTTGTTAGTTTTTTTAACTTATTATTTTTCAATAAGTTATATTTATTGTATTAAATATTTATTTTATATACGGTATATGTTGAAGGTTTAAAAAAGCAAAAAACTCAAAACATTATTTTGTTTTGAGTTTAAAGTAGTTATTTTACAGTTAGTTATGTTATTTATCTTAACAATTACTGATGCCTTCTATAGGCTGCGGAAAAATCAGCTCTCATCGTTTTAAAACGCTCGGTTACGGTATTCAAAAAATCATCATCAAGTATCTGGAATACTTCATTGGCCCCTCCTCCTGATAGGTCGAGTTCTGATAATTTATAGCTTTGTTCTAGTTGACCCTGTTCAAATTTTACAATGTATTTTTGGTTCATACTAAACAAAGTAATCTTAAATTCTGGGTGTGGCAGTTCGGCAATTGTTCTCATGTCATTTATATTAAAACCGTCACCTCAAACTTGGTTGAAATGACGGTCTGGAAATCAATTTTTAAAGGTTAACGCCCATCTCTTTTAACAAGAAATCGGCATGGTCTATCTTAGCAGCTACCCATAAAACATAACGGATATCAACACCGATAGAACGGCTATAGCTTTCGTTCCAAGCGTAGTCGTTAATGGTTGCACCGTAAGCCCTGTCGAAGTTTACACCAATCAGTTCGCCATAGGCATTCATGATCGGAGAACCAGAATTTCCGCCTGTGGTATCCATATTATATAAAAAGGCTACTGGAACATCGTTCAATTCCTTTTTAACAAAAGGGCCGAAATCCTTGGCTTCCCAAAGCGTTTTGATCTGAGGTGGGTAAGCAAAATCAGGGTTTCCTGTCGCACCTTTTTCCAAGATACCTTTGATGCTGGTATATGGAGCCATATAACTGGCATCTGCTGGAGAGTAGCCACGTACATGCCCATAGGTTAGTCTTAATGTGCTATTGGCATCCGGAACAAAATCTTTTTTCAGGAATTTTTCCTTCACATTCACATAATCACCCATCAATTTGTTTAAAACGCCATCTCTACGGTCTTTTTCGGGTTTGAGTTCTGCAATTTGTTTAGCGATATCCTTTTCAAACAGCAATAGGCCATCATTATAATCGCTAATGCTCTTACCCGATTTGAGTAGGGTGCCAAATACATAGTTTTTGTCTTTTAACTTGCTCAGGCCGAATGTATCGCCAATAAAATCGGTCGATGATGGCATCGTTATTACTGCCTCTCCCTATCACCTTATCTACACTGCTTATTCTTTGGTTGGCAGAGAATTGGGCCGCGTCGCTCATCATTTTCTTTAAAATTCGGCGGTCAACATCAATGTCGTAAGCGTCGTAAGTAACGGTTAGTGCTTGTTTGAGCTTCTCTATGTTGTTGTTAAAATAAACCTCTTTTTGGGCGCTCGGTTGGCTTTCTAGCTCTGTTCTGAACGTATTGAGCTGTTTGGCAATGTTCAACAAACTGGTAGAAGTATAGATTTGTGTTAGCCACATGTCTCTATAGGCATCACCATTGATCTGTTTGTACAGTTGGTCAATATCATTCATCAGGTTGCCGTATTGAGCCTTAACCTCCACATTGTTATTGATGAACTGAGCTAAAGCAGCGTCTTCTTGCCTTTTTTGGGCAACTAGATCAATCTCTCTGATTCCCTTCATCTTGCCTCTGTAGTTCTTCATCACATTGGCATTTTTCTTGATCCTGGTCGCTAATTTAAGTTCGGTCGTCTTGTCTCTTTTGCCTACATTTTCCATGGTAGTGTTCTGGAAATCGTATAATTCTGAGGTGTAAGGTAACAGGTATTTCTGTTGGTAGTCGATAAACTGTGCAGGGCGATGACGGAATGTTTTGCCTGGATAACCCAAGATGAACACAAAGTCCTCTTCCGTAGTTCCTGATGCATTTACTTTTAAGAACTTTTTAGGGGTATAAGGAACATTGTTTTTCGAATATTTGGCAGGAGAGCCATCTTTTGCTACGTAGGCCCTCATAAAAGAATAATCACCTGTATGACGTGGCCAAACCCAATTGTCTGTTTCGCCGCCAAATTCGCCTACTTTACGGTTGGGCACATAAACCAAACGAACATCTAATATTGTTTTGTATCTGAACAGTACATAGCTTTTGCCGATAAACATTTCAGATACCTCAGCCTTGATGCTAGGGTCTTTTTTTTCTGCTTCGATCACAATGTTTTTCATGGCATTGTTGATGAGCTGTAACCTAGATGCTGGGTCGCTAACCTGTGCTACAGCACCTAATACTTTATCAGAAACGTCTTCATAACTGTCAGTAATTCGACAAGTTAATCCTTTTGCTTCAATTTCTTGTTCATGTGTTTTGGCTACAAATCCGTTGTTTAGGTAGTCGTTTTCTGGTGTACTTGCCAATTGCACGGCGCTAAAAGCACAATGGTGGTTGGTAATGATCAGTCCTTCGTTTGAAACAAAAGAACCTGTACAGCCACCTACGTTAACCAAGGCGTCAACTAAACTGATTCCATTTGGATTGTAGACTTCGTTTTGGTCTATTTTAAGGCCTACCTTTTTCAGATCTAATTTATGGATCTCACTTAATGGAAACATGCCTTCCTCAGGTAGGTGATATCCGAATTGGATCATCCTGCTAAGAAAAGTAAAGTAATGAATAAGGTTTTTTTGTTCATGTGATTGTGTATTATGCTTATAAAATTCCAAAGCTAAGTATTTTGTTTAAAGTAGAGGAAGATTGTGGAATAGTCTTGTAAATGTTAGTTTTAAATGATTTTTTGTATATTTAGGTCTAAAGAAAAAAAATATGGTTTTCATTTATCTGATTGTTTTGATTTGGATTTCGCTGGGCATCTGGGCGGTAATCGATATCTCTAAATATCCTCATCAAAAAAGGGTTAGAAAACTGGTATGGACTAATGTTGTGGTAATTTTCCCATTTTTTGGCTTGCTCTTCTATTATGTAATGGGGCGAAAAAACCTGCTTTCCGCATAATTTCTATCTGTTTATTGTCAATCTATTTAAAATACACGCAGTTGATTTGCTCATTTCGTAACTTTGTATTTTAAACCACAATCATGGCCGAAGACTTAACGATTACCAAAACTGGTACAAAAGAAGAACAATATCAATCTTTGATTCCTCAGATAACAGCTTTACTTTATGGAGAAACCGATCTCATTGCGAATTTGGCTAATGTTTGTGCGGCCTTAAAAGAGCAGTTTGGTTGGTTCTGGGTCGGTTTTTATCTGGTTAAGGATGGCGAATTGGTATTGGGACCATTTCAAGGGCCAGTTGCTTGTACCCGAATCAAATTAGGCAAGGGGGTTTGTGGAGCATCTTGGGAAAGAGCGGAAACGCTGATTGTTCCAAATGTCGATGAGTTTCCTGGACATATTGCCTGTGCGTCTGCTTCGAAATCGGAAATCGTTTTGCCACTTTATCAAGGTGGAAAAATCATAGGTGTTTTAGATGTAGATAGTGAATATCTTGCTCATTTTGATGAAGTTGATAGCCAATACCTTAATCAAATAATTAAGTTATTGGATGCCTAAACTGCCTTATTCTTTTTATCAACAGGAAGATGTAGTAGATCTGGCCGTCCAACTTTTAGGTAAGCAATTATTTACGTTGATCGATGGTCAATTGACAGGTGGAACCATAGTGGAAACCGAAGCTTATAATGGTGTAACAGATAAAGCCTCCCATGCTTATGGCCGACGTTTTACACCTAGAACAGCGCCAATGTACCAAGCTGGCGGAATTTCTTATGTTTACCTATGTTATGGCATCCATCATCTTTTTAATGTGGTTACCGCCGTTGAAAATAACCCGCATGCAGTATTGATTAGAGGCATTGAGCCTATAGAAGGCTTGTCGACCATGTTGGAGCGTAGAAATATGCAAAAGCTGGCACCACGTATTACAGCAGGCCCAGGCGCCCTAGCCAAGGCCATGGGAATTGATAAAAACCTCAATGCTAAAGATTTGTTGGGAGATGAAATTTGGATAGAAGATAATGACATCCATTTCAAACCAGAACAGATTGTTGCCTCGCCACGTGTTGGGGTTGATTATGCTGAAGACCATGCTTTGCTACCTTGGCGATTTTACATCAAGGGCAATCCTTTTGTAAGCAAACCCAATTCTTAGTTAGGTTTTTAGGGTCAGCGCTTCATGAGCTAAGAACTGATTATTAAAACCTTTTGAACTCATTTCATGTTTATCTTTTAAACATTGTACGATGAGAAACGAAAAAAATATAGCCATACTTAAAGAAATGGCAGAAAAGGTAAGAATCTGTATGTTCAATACAGTAGATGAAAAAGGTCAGTTCCATAGTCGCCCTATGGCTACAGCTAAAATAGAAGAAGATGGAAGCTTATGGTTTTTTACCAACGAGTATGCGCCAAAAGCTAAAGAGATCTCTAAAGAAAATGAGGTGAATTTGGGTTATAGCGACCCTTCCAATCATACTTATATTTATGTGAATGGCAAGGCTGAACTTGTTGACGATAAAGTTAGAAAAGAGGCTTATTTCTCGCCAGCAGTTAAAGCTTGGTTTCCTGATGGTGTGGATGATCCAAGGTTGATATTGGTCAAAGTAAGTCCAACAATAGCAGAATATTGGGATGGTAGTGCGAGCAAGATGGTGGTGGCTTTTCAAATGCTCAAAGCCATTGTAACCGGCGATACGCCAGATATAGGTAAACATGATAGTATGAAGTTTTAGAAAGATCTACGATCTCAGCCTAGTTATTTTATCAAGAAAATGGGAAGCTTAACCATCTGGTTAGGCTTTTTTTTGTTAATATTGGAACATGAATTTTGAGAATAATTTAACTTTTGCACAAGCACTGGACCAACAGGATCCATTAAGAGAAATGCGAAATGAATACCTATTTCCACAACAAAATGGAAAACAATTTATCTATCTGTGTGGTAATTCATTAGGGTTGCAACCTAAAGTAGCAAAACAGGTATTGGATGTCCAATTGAACAACTGGCAGAACCTTGCTGTAGAGGGTTGGTTTGAGGGAGATTCGCCTTGGATGTACTACCATAAAGAACTCAAAAAACTAATGGCTCCTTTAGTGGGTGCATTACCTGCAGAAGTTTGTCCAATGAATACCTTAACGGTAAACCTTCATTTACTGATGGTTAGCTTTTATCAGCCCAAAAGTAAACGTTTCAAGATCATTATGGAAGGCGGAGCTTTTCCTTCGGATCAGTATGCAATAGAGAGCCAAGTGCGTTTTCATGGCTTTGATCCAAAAGAAGCCATCATTGAGGTAAATCCAAAAGATGGTGCATATACTTTGCAAACTGAGGATATTGTTCAAGCCATTGCAGATCATGCCGACGAAATTGCCTTAGTGTTATTTGGGGGCGTTAATTATTTTACCGGACAATGGTTTGATATGCCAGCCATTACCAAAGCAGGTCACGAAGCAGGAGCTATAGTAGGTTTTGATCTGGCCCATGCGGCAGGTAATGTGCCTTTGCAATTGCACGATTGGGATATCGACTTTGCTTGCTGGTGTTCTTATAAATATCAAAATGCCGGACCAGGTGGAATCAGTGGTATTTTTGTACACGAAAAACACTTTGATGATACCTCTTTGAACCGTTTTGCAGGATGGTGGGGCTACCAAGAAGAGCAACGTTTTAAGATGGAAAAAGGCTTTGTGCCCGAGCTTGGAGCAGATGGCTGGCAGGTGAGCTGCACACAGGTAATGCCAATGGCCTTGTACCATGCATCGCTACAATTGTTTGAAAAAGCAGGATTTATCAATCCACTAAGAGATAAAAGTAAAACTTTAACTGCTTATCTATTTTACATTATTAATGAGGTAAATAAACAAATAGGAGAAGAGCAATATAAGGTAATTACACCTGCAAATGAAAAAGATAGAGGTGCTCAGGTTTCAATCATTGCCAAAGCAGATGGAAAAAAAGTTTTTGATCAATTGGTAGTCCATAATGTGCTTGGCGATTGGCGTGAGCCGAATGTGATTCGTCTAAGTCCGGTACCCATGTACAACAGTTTTGAAGACGTATACAGAACTGGAGAATTATTGTTGAACATCAGTCAATCCCTAAAATGATAAATTACAATCCTAAAGAATGGGTCAGTTTTATATTTCACATACATAAAGCCGATACCATTATCAAGTTATGGCCTTTAATGGTCAGTGTTGCCGTTTTTTCGGGTGGCATTGCTTATGTAGAGCTCAATTATCTAAGGTTAGCAGAAACCACTTATATCAAAAATGTAGGGATGATGCATAACCTTTTGGGTTTTGTGATTTCTATGCTGTTGGTGTTCAGAACAAATACTTCTTATGACAGGTGGTGGGATGGCAGAAAATTATTAGGTGCATTGACCAATGTAAGCCGTAACCTGGCCATTAAGATCAAGGCCTTAAATTTAGATAGTGCTGAGGTAGATTTTTTTAAATACGCCATACCTAAATATGCCTTTGCCTTAAAGGAACACTTGAGAGAGAAACAATATTTTGGTAAAGATAGCTTCCTGATAGAAATTGATGGGGGTAAACACATTCCAAATCAGGTAGCAACGAGCATTGTAAGCAGAATTTATACCTTACAAAAAGACAATAAGATATCTCAAGAACAACTGATCATCTTAAGTTCCGATGTAAGCCAGTTTACAGATATCTGTGGAGGTTGTGAAAGAATCAGGAATACACCCATACCATACTCTTATAGTGCTTTTATCAAGAAGTTCATCTTCATCTATGTGATTACCTTGCCTTTTGGCTGGGTATTTAGTTTAGGCTATTTTGTGGTACCTATCGTTCCATTTATCTTATATGTATTGGCCAGTTTAGAGTTGATTGCAGAAGAGATTGAAAATCCATTTAATACAGATGCCAATGACCTGCCGGTTGATGAGATCTGTAACAACATCGAAAAACACGTAGGGGAGATTTTAGGTTAATTTTTGGCTAGCTAACTAAAATCTTCTCACTATAGATTTCTGACTTCTTAACTTGAAATGATAAAAATAGCGTACCACCCTTTATATGCACATCCTTTGCCAGAAGGGCATCGCTTTCCCATGCTCAAGTACGAACTGATCCTGAGCAATTGCTGCATGAAGGTACAATTGTACAAGAGAATTTATTTGCACCAGGTCAATTGGCAGAAGAACATATCCTAACCACGCACGAGCAAGCCTATTGGCATCAACTTAAAAATCTGACATTGCCTGCAAAGGAGCAACGCAGAATTGGTTTCCCATTAAATGCACAATTGGTAGAACGAGAAATCAGGATTGCACAAGGTACAATTGATGGTGCTTTGTATGCACAACAATATGGTGTAGCTTTTAATGTGGCCGGTGGCACGCACCATGCAGGTAGCCATTGGGGCGAAGGTTTTTGTCTATTGAACGATCAAGCAATTGCTGCCAACTATTTGTTAAATAATAATTTAGCACAACGTATCTTAATTATAGATTTAGATGTTCATCAGGGTAATGGAACAGCAGAAATCTTTCAACATGAGCCTAGGGTATTTACTTTTTCTATGCACGGTGATAAGAATTTCCCTTTCAGAAAAGAACAGTCTGATTTAGATATTCCTTTGGCAGATGGCACTACAGATGAAGTATTTTTAGGCAAGTTGGAAGAAGCTTTAGCCCTGATATTCGATAAGCAAAAGCCAGATTTTGTTTTCTATCTGTCTGGTGTTGATGTATTGGAAACCGATAAGCTAGGGAAATTGGCTTTGACAAAATCTGCCTGCAAACAACGCGACATCATGGTCTTTGAGGCTTGTATCAAACACCAGGTTCCAGTTCAGGTAAGTATGGGAGGTGGTTATTCTGCAGCTATTAAAACCATTGTAGATGCACATTGTAATACTTTTAGGGTAGCTACAGATTTGTTTTTTTAACAGATTGGTATTGAAATTAACAAAAGCCTTGTGCTTTATGCTTTCAGCTTTCTCGTTTTCCCGTATCTTCGCCCCATGTTAGAAATCGTGTACCAAGATGAAGACCTGATTGCGATCAATAAACCACATGGTTTGTTGGTGCATCGTTCAAAAATGGCCAATGATGCCACTGAATTCGCACTTCAGCTGCTCAGAGATCAAATTGGTCGTCATGTTAGCCCAGTACATCGTTTAGACAGAAAAACAAGTGGACTTTTGTTGTTCGCTTTCGAAAAAGAAGTTGAAATAGCCATGCACAAGCAATTTCAAGAGAGCTTGGTAGAAAAAAAATACCTGGCCATTTTACGTGGTTATGCTCCAGACCAACTGGATATCGACTATCCGCTGGCCAAAGAGAATGGGAATATGCAAGAAGCTTTTACTTCATTTAGAACTTTGCAGAAAGCAGAAATTGCAGTGGCATTTGGTAAACATGAAACCTCACGTTATTCTTTGGTAGAAGCTACTCCAAAAACAGGACGGATGCATCAGTTGCGTAGACATTTCGCACATATTTTTTATCCCATCATTGGCGATAGGAAGCATGGCTGTAACAAACAGAATAAATTTTTTAAAGAACAATTCGAAATGACAACCATGCTGTTGCATGCATCAGAACTTACTTTTAATCACCCAATAACAGGTAAACAGATAAAGTTAAACGCTACTATACAGGACGAGTTTAGGAGGGTGGCCGATATGATGGGTTTCAATATTTAGCATAATAATTGTTAAGCATAGGTTTTAGCAATCAACCTATGATCAAATATTTCCGTTTCATGCCCATTTTACTAGTGACGTTAACGGGCTGCTCTTCCATCTATATGCCAAGTGTACCCAATACACCCATGTTAACCACAAAGGGTGAAATAGCGGCTGGTGCACACATTTCATTAAAAGGGAATGCCAATTTCAATTCGGCCTATGCCGTTAGTAATCATGTTGCTGTGCTGGCCAATGGCGCCTATTTGAAAAATGAAGCCACTAAAAAGGATGTTAAGCACAAGATGGTAGAATTTGGCGCAGGTTATTTCAATACCTTCGGACCAGACAATAATAGGATCTTAGAAATCTACGCAGGGATTGGAAGTGGCAAAAGTGAAAGGTTGTTCAGGGAGTTTGACTCAAACAAGATCTTGACCAGCACTGACTTTCAAGAAGCCAAATACGATAAAAAATTTATCCAGGTAAACTATAGCTCCAAAAAGAGAGACAATATCCGCTTATTTGGTGTCAATTTTGGTTTAAACTATGGTACCGCATTGCGGATGAGTTTTGTAAAAACAAATGATTTTTACCGAAATGGCATCCAACAGGCAAACGAAGACAATATTTTTCTGGAACCCGTATTTTTTACCCGCATGATTTTAAGCGAGCAGGTACAATTACAGTACACCAGTGGTAGTAATTTCGGATTGAAAAGTCGAAAATTTCTGAATGCGGGAAATTCTGTGTTCAGTATTGGTGCTGTTGTAAATTTAGGGAGAGCACCTAAAAAACAATAAGGGAATATTGTAGATTTGTAGGTATGAGGTACAGTTTATTGATCGTTTACCTATTCCTTTTAAATACGAACCTAAAGGCACAAACTAGTTTTGATGCGCGTTTGAAGGCTTTAAAAACGATAGCAATTGATAGTGGCATTACCTTAACTATTGACGAACCCCTTCAGTTCAATCCCGCTAAACCAACCCAGCTGATTATTTTTGCCCTGCCAAATGGCAATACCACCGCGCAAAGCTTTGGTAAAATATTAAAAGAAGGAGAAGATTGGCATTTTGATATCCAACATATCGGTTCGCAAACTGCTTTTATCCGTCATACCGATCAACAGACCAATTACATTGTCGTTTATGCGGCAAACAATTTAAAAAGCTGGCCAGCATGGCGAAAGAAATTTATTGATAGCGATGCGAGAATAGGGAAGTTGGTCGAATACCTGTTGGGTTATTACAAAAGCTATCGCCCTAGGGTAATGTTAAGTGGACACAGTGGTGGTGGCAGCTTTATTTTCGGCTATCTCAATTCGCAAAAGCAGATTCACCATGAGATTAACCGTATCGGATTTCTTGATGCTACCTATGGTTATGAGAGTGAAAAACATTTGACCAAGCTCAAAGACTGGTTAAAGTTTAAAGGGAATGCTTTACAAATAATCGCCTATAATGATAGTGTGGTTGTTTTTAATGGTAAACCATTGGTGTCCCCAACCGGAGGAACCTGGTATAGGAGTAAGTTAATGGCAACAGATTTGAAGATTGGCTTTAAACTACGCAATCATGAGCTGGCAGACAGATTAACTTGGGAGGATAAAAATAAACAGATTTCATTTTGTTTGATCAAGAACCCAGAAGCTAAGATTTATCATACGGTATTGGTAGAGAAAAATGGCTTCATTGAATTGGTTTTTAAGGGTACAAGGTTTCAGAATCAACATTATCAATTTTGGGCGGGATCGAGCTTATCAGCAATACATCCTACAATAAGCATGGAAAATGAAAGCAGAAATATAGTCCGCAAGATCATCCACATTGATATGGATGCCTTTTATGCGTCTGTAGAGCAACGCGATTTTCCAGAATATCGAGGAAAGCCTTTGGTGGTTGGAGGTTCGCCAGAGGGTAGAGGTGGGGTAGTGGCTACGGCAAGTTACGAAGCGCGTAAATTTGGTATTCGATCGGCCATGACTTCTAAAAAAGCACAACAGCTTTGTCCCTATGCTATTTTTGTACGACCAAGGTTTGATGCCTATAAAGAAGTATCGAGAAGATCAGGGAGATATTTGGTCGATATACTGACCTCATAGAACCACTTTCTTTAGATGAAGCTTATTTGGATGTGAGTGAGGATAAATTGGGTATAGGTTCTGCCATAACCATTGCAGAGCAGATCAAACAGGCCATTAAAGACGAACTTCACTTGACTGCCTCGGCTGGTGTTTCTATCAATAAATTTGCGGCTAAAATTGCATCAGATATGAACAAACCTGATGGGTTGACTTTTATAGGTCCATCTAAAATGGAAAAATTCATGGAAAAACTGCCAGTAGAGAAGTTTTTTGGCGTAGGTAAGGTTACTGCCGAAAAGATGAAACGACAAGGGCTACATACTGGAGCCGACCTGAAAAAGTTGAGCGAACAAAGGTTGATGCAACTATTCGGTAAAACAGGAAAGTTCTTTTACAATATTGTAAGAGGGATAGACAATCGTCAGGTACAGGCGCATCAAGAAATCAAATCCATCAGTGCCGAAGATACATTTTCTTATGATCTGGATAAAGGTGAAGAGTTGAACGACTGGTTAGAACAGATTGCAAAATCTGCCTTTAAACGTTTGCAGCACTACCAGATTTATGGCCGTACGGTTACGCTCAAAATCAAATTTGCTGATTTTAAGCAGGTAACCAGAAGTATTTCTTTTTCAAGCCCAATCAAAGATTTGGATGAAGTTTTGACAGAAACAAAGAAACTGTTGCATCACCTCGACTTAGATGGAAAAAAAATAAGACTTTTAGGCGTAGGTTTCTCCAATTTTGGTGAAGTGAAAATCAGAGACCGCTTCGATGGCTATCAACAATCGTTGTTCCCTATGGATTAATGTTAGTTTAATCTTCTGTAAATATACCATAACTACTTTTGATACAACTAGATAGTTGTAAGATTGTTCTTTTGTGCAAATGACGAGGTGTTGGAATTAGCCCTCATTTAGTGTGCAACGGATGAGGTCTGTTTGGGAGAGGCTAATGAAAATATCAGAAAGAAGATGATCTGGAATCAACATCTCATTATTAAATAAAAAGTTAACAATTAACCTTTATTTAATTTAAAGTAAACAAAAGAGTTCTATTTTTAATTATTAGCAAAGTAGATTAACTACTCAAGTAAAATCATAACAGATGAAGATCAATATCGTAATTATAGCCATCGTAGTTGTAGCCGTAATCGCTTTTGTATATTTTGTAGTGAAACGCAATAGAAAGGATTAGAAAGATCTAGAGCAAGAGCTTAACCAGAAAGAGGTTATGCCTAAAAAGCATGATGAACCACAGGTTTGATTAAATGATTAAGTTCAACAGAGGTGACCAGGCTTTGGTTTCACTAACTTACATTTTTCAATTGTTCTTGTAACACCTCTAATAAACTATCAATATCAAAAGGCTTAGGTACAATTTCGTCTGCGCAGATTTCTTTTACTTTTTGGATATGTGGGTGTGTAGATAAAACAATTACAGGAATATGACTGGTTCCTTCAGCTTCTTTCAATTGTCTACAAAGTTCAGTTCCTTCTAAAGTCGGTTTAACGATATCCAGTAAGATAGCATCAGGTTCAAAAGTTTTGATATGTTCAAAGATATCAGTTTCATTTGTAAATAAGCTCAGTTCATATCCTTCCTCAGTCAGAATCAACGAGATCAATTCAAGGATGTCCTTATTGTTCTCTACTACCAATATGCGCTTTTTCATGGGCTTAAATATAAAGCAATTTTCTGTTAAAGAAAAGAGATGGATTTGAAGGAAATTAAATGATTAGTGATTGTCATTATTTGGGTAGAACAGGAGGTCTATCTTTCCAAGGAGCTGTAGTTATGGCATTGAGAAAGGCAATCACTGCCTCTCTTTCGCCTTTGCTTAACCTCAAACCACGTAATAGTTTATCGTTTTTAGGTAACAATGGATCTTTTTCCTGCTCTGGTTTTACTCTTTGTACTGGCATACCTACATTGTACATGTTCATAATGCCATCCATGTCGCCAAATAGCCCATTATGGAACCAAGGACCTGTACGCATTACATTGCGTAGTCCAGGCGTTTTGAATTTACCCACATCTTCTGGTTTTTTAGTAACGTTATATAAACCTAGGTCCTCGTATTTTCTGCCATAATAGGTAAGCCCTACATTATGGAAATCGTTATCGGTAAATAAAGGGCCATTGTGGCAATTGACACAACGGGCCTTGGTTCTGAACAAATGTAGCCCTACCAACTGTTGGTCGGTTAAGCTGTTTTTGTCGCCCTCTAAAAAACGGTCAAAGTCAGATTTTCTGCTAACGATCGTACGCTGATAATCTGCCAAACTTTTAAAGATACGTTCTGTATTGATTTTGTCATCGCCAAAAGCTGCTGTAAACAATGCGCTATAACCTTTGATTTTTTTAATTTTTTGGGTAGCACCTTCATGTCCTGGTGCATTTCTATTGAAGAAGTTAAAGGACCATGTGCCTGGTCTTCTAAGCTTTCTGCTCGTCCATCCCAGAATAGACGTTTATAGAACCAAACATTTTCTAAAGAAGGTGCATTACGGGTATTTACGGCATGGTCATGGCCAATGGATACTTCCCTGCCATCGGCCCAATTGAGGTCGGGCACATGACAACTTGAACAAGAAATCTGATCAGAAGAAGATAACCTTGGATCAAAGAACAATATTTTGCCCAGATTGACAATCTTTTTGATTGATTCGTCCTTTAAATCCAAAGGAGAAGGAGGGAGCAAGCCTAGCTCTTTGTAGTTAACCCCTGAATCGACCGTTGGCTTTGGCCATTGGTTTGGAGATTTGGAGTAGATTTTGCGAAGTGAATCGACAGGAATGTCATCGCCAATCTTAAATTCTGTAGACCGAAAAGAGAGAAATAGTAAAAAAGCTAAAATGATAGCTAAACTTGGCAATACTTTATTCATTGGGTCAAAAATACAGATTAAAGCTGATATTACTAAAAAATCTATCGTTTCCAGGAGTTGTAACCAAGGAACGTTGCAGGTTTTTCATTTTACTATTTTCACTGTAAGTGAAGTTAAATGCCACAGCAGCCTGCATGGTATTGTAAAATGGGAAACTATAATTTCCACTAAAAGTTCCACCATATCTACTTGCAGTATTGTACAGATAGTTATGGAAAATTACATATTTGGTAAAGTAACTTTCGTTGGCCGGACTTACCATAAAACTATCAGCTAGTGGTAGACCATAATTTGCACCTAAACTTAAACCAAAAGATTTATGATTAGCTATTTGATGATTAAAACCGAAGCCAGCATTAAATAAGATATTCTTAAAGTATACCTTATTTCCGGTAATACCGTCAATCCTTTCTTGATCAGCTATTGTTGAACCAATAAGGTAGTTATAAGTGGTTTTACTTTTTGATAGAGTATAGTTGATGTTAAGGTTAAGCTCATTACCAGTAAACAGATAGTTTTTAGCTAAATAATTTAGGTTATAGTCTTCTCCTGTTAAATTCTCATAAGTGAGATGTGTACTTAATTTTCCCTTGGCCACAGGCTTTATCCACAACAGATTTAAGTTCAATTTTGAAAGGTTATAATGTGATAGCTCGGTTATTTCTTCACCTGTCCGATAGTCATAAACTTGTTTTTCATCTACCTGAGAGCCATGAAGATAAAATGATCCAAATTTTGTATTTGCCATTTCAAAGGAAGCCTCCATACCTGAGCGATTTTGAAAATCATTGTAATTTCTTTTGTTGGTCTTAGGTATAGGCTCTCCATAACCATTGATCAGGTAATTAACATAGGTTGGAGAAGTTAGACTTTCATAATATGTTCTGTTTTTATAGCCAATAGTAACCTTTTCCTGACCATATCCTAATAGATAACCTAAACCTAGTCTAATATTTTGGTTAAAGTTATAACTTAATGAGGCTTTCGTATTCAGTTGATATTCTTTAACAGAACCTCTAGGGTCATTATTGGAGAAATGGTCTGCAATGTGATAATCTAAACCTAGTCCAACTGTAAATTTATCAGATAAGATATTTTTGGCACCAAGAACCTTAAAATCATATATAGATCTTTCATAATGATTGTTGGCGGGAGAACCATAATAATATGGAGTTGTTGTATTGTTTCTGGTTTGATGAGCAAAACGGGTGCTGTCTTCAAATACTTTTTTATAATAAAAAGAGCCAAACAGTCTGATGCCTTTTAGTTCTGTTACACCCTCAGAGCTTAAAAATGCTGTATTTGTTTGAGTGCTACCTTGTGCTTCTACAAATTTTCCCTTTTCCAATTGATGTCCAATAGAAATTCTACTGGTCTGTTTGGGCATGAGATTGTTTATAAATAGTGGGCTTAACTTACTGAAATTATAAGTTAAGGTTGTTGTAGAATCCGAAAAATAAAGTTGCCTTTGCTGTACAACATTACGAACAGAGTCTTTTTGAGCAAACAAATTAGCGCAAAAGCTAATTAACAGAATGAAGGTGAACTGGATTTTTTTCATAATAGAAATGCAGTAGCTGAATAAAAACATCAACTACTGCATCAAATTTTATTTAAAACCTCTTGGGGTTGCGATGTTAAAGAAAGTAAAATCTTCTGTACTGTTGTTGGTGTCTTTTAAAACGATACGACCATCTACAGTTTTTTCAGTTTTTCTAATTACCGATTGAGAAGTATATGATCCTGCGGGTACAAATGTGAAACCTGCATCAAAAGCTGGATTTAGTTTTTTTGGATTTCTATCTTCTGGTAAATTGGCTTGGATCTCTACAGCATCTAGAATCAACTTATTTGGTATCTGATAATATTTTGTAGCCGTAGAGCTTGGTGGAACAAGTGTTGGATAATTATATTGGGGTAGATTCTTTACATTGATTTTGCCATCAGATTTTAGCAAGATGTAAGAATATCTTCCAGGATTGTCAAAAATCATATCTGTTCCAAAATAAGAAAGAACTTCTAAGTTTGGTACTGGTGTATCTACATCCGAAGATAATGGTTTGGTTAAAAAGGGAGCATAATAAGCTTCAAAATCGGCAGTACTCAAATCTACAGTTAAAGAAGATCCAGAACGGTAACAGTTTTTCCGTCAGTACCTGTAAAAGGGGCTTTATGATTTAATCCAGTTTGAGCAACAACGATACTTTTTCCTGGTAAAACAGGATATTGTTTTCCGGTACCTGGAATCATTAACAGTGCTCTTGCGTAAACATAATCGTTGTTGGCATCAATATTTGTAGGCATGTTCACAGCTTTGTTCCAATCCATTTGTCCAGAAGGCAATGTATTATAAGTAGCACCCGAGGTAATTACACCTGTTATCTCTGCAAAATAAAGACTGTCTGCATATAATGTTTTATCGCTGTTGTTGTAGAATTCAATAAATTGATCTCTATATAAAGCTCCATTAGTTCTGTGAGAGCCTGCATAATAAATCTGCTTAATTACCCAATCTCCTACGGTTCCAGAAACCAATTTTAGTTCAATAGCACCAGTAAAACCTACTATGATCTGTTTACTTTTAACAGCAGCATTAAATGTAATATCACTTGTGGTCGCTATGCCAGTAAGCTGTGTGTAGGTAGCCGCTGGAATTTTAATGGTAGCATCAATGTCGTAAGTTCCTGCAGCTATCGAGTTAAAATTAATTGTGCCTTTATCATCAGTATTTAACGATTGTGTAGTACCTGTATTTACGTTTTTTATTTTTACGATAATGTCTTTTAAGGGTAGGGCATAACCGCTGCTTTCAAGATTATAAGCTACTTTAACACCTAAATTTATAGGTTGTATGTCAGATGTTTTGTCTTTTTTGCAAGCACTAAATAGTAAGCCAATTAGTAATATGTAAATTAATTGTTTCATATAATGATATTTAAAGTTTTAAAGATATTTCTGCGCCAAATGTTGGAGATTGATTAGGGTAAACGTATTGTTGACCAGAATTAAGATAGTAAGGTTGATAATTGAAGACATTATAAACGTTAAATGAAAATTTAAAACGTTTCTTGATTTCTTTGCCAATGCTTAAATGAAAATTCGGAATGATCTTAGGAACATTATCTATATTCAGCTCTTCTTTTGTTTTCAATAAGTGGCCAATATTTACGTCGTTGTGATCAAAACTTGTTACTTCAACATATCTTCCATCTTGTGTGTAATAAGCTATTGGCACACCTGCAAATTCTTTTAGAACTGTCCTTTGTAATAAAGTAAATTCTGCAATAAACTGCACAAAGAGACTTATTTTTGGAATGTGAGTACTTGAGGTTATTCTGCCGTTACTGCTATAATTAACTGAATTATTCGCTCGGTATATTCCAGTGTAGGCGTAGTTAGGATTGGTATTTGTCGCGTCGTAATTTACATAGCTTAGGTTTTCAGATTTGCTTTGACTTCTGAACAAGCCCCCACTAATGTTAAACGAAGTAGCAATTGCTTTATATTCTGGTGTAGTGAAAATTAGATCAAAGCCCTGGCTTTTAGAAGATAGGTTATTGTCAAATTTATAGACTGGTGTTCTAACCGTCCTTGTTCCATTTTGGGTTAAAATAGGCTGTTTACCAGTGCCCGTTTGAAATACGGCACTGTAAGTAGGTAATATAACAGTTTGGTCTACCCTTGTATTCCCAATTCCATTTCTATAATCTTTAGCAAAAGCATTAAAAGAAAGGTTATACTTTTTGAGTTTTATTTGTGAAGAAAACTCAAATGTTTGGCTACTGGCAGATTTTAAACCAATGGCACTGTTTTCGTATTTATTTACGTAAACTAAATAGATACTTTCAGCAGCTTTTCCATTATAAGCATTTACCACAGGGATTTCGAAATAAGTAGGGCCGGGGTAACGCTGTCCCAATGCTGGCGATTTATATGAAATACCGTAGGCAAAACCCAACCTTACGGTTTTACTTAATTCGTAATTAATATTTGCCCTTGGCGAGAATGAGGGTAAACTGTTCTGTAGATCATACCTTATCCCAGTTCTTACATTAAGGTTTCTATCAAAAATCTTGGCTGTAAACATATTTTCGGCATAAATTCCGAAGTCTTTTTGGGCAATGGCTAAAGAAAAATCATAATACCTTTCCGACCTGTTACTGCTTAAAGAATTACTAGAAGCTTTGGATAAAACCCTTGGTCTACTGGGATCTAAAACTTGTCCCAAACCATTATTTGCTCCATAACTATAGCTAGCCCCATAACTTAGAAAATTATTGATGTTACCAATCTTAAATTCGCTATTGAAATCTAATCTTGCCGAAATGTTTAAAGGTCTACCATCAATTAAAGATTGGGAAGTATAGATGCCTTTTTCATATGATCCTCGTGTATGCCAGTAGAAGTAGCGTCTGATACTAAAACATAAGGATCATTGATGAATGCCTCTGTATAACTAACTTGGTGACCAGTTGCATACCTTAGATTTAAACCAATATTCTTTAAGAAATTATTGTCGATACGATAAGAAGTTCTATTGGCAAGGCTTAGATTCCAGCTGTCGAATTTGGCCATTTTACTGGCGATATCATCATTGTCCCGTTTTATTCCATCCAAATTTCTGCCATAATCAAAACTGAAGGTATTTTTTAACCTTTTCTCAACTCCAAAATAATTGGTGTACATTGAGCTTAGATTTAAACGTTTATAAGCTTTTATTTTATCTCTGTTATCTGCAAAAGAGCTTACATAGTTTACACCGATATTTAGATTTCCAGCCTTTTCACCCAATCCAAACCCTTTAGAAAAACCGTAGGAAGTAGCATTGTCTCTCAATTGCATTCTAATAAAAGCAGGTGATTTTCCTGCCTGGCGTTCAACGACTACTGCACCTTCAGATAAGTCGCCATATTTTGCCGATGGTACGCCAGCAATTACTTCTATACTTTCAATATTATCTGCAGGGATTTGTCTTAGGTCTAATCCACCAAATGCAAAGTCCCCAGAATAACTCGTACCTGTAGTACCGTTTAGCCCAGAACTGTTTCCTCTGATATTTGTACTCGCAGCAGATGACCCTGAGATACCTGGATTGTAGCTCTGCATGTTGAGGTTGTTGGTGATTACATTTCCATCTAAAATAATAGCAACACCAAAAGCATTGCTCATTTCATATACATTTCTGCCACTACTAACTGCTGAAAAAGCAGATCTTAATGTGAGGTTTTGTACATTTTGTAAACTAGGTGCAACAATTTTTTTATTTGGAATTTGATTTAAGAGATCACTAAGACTTAGGGCAGGTATTTGTTCTATGATATCTCTGCCTATGATTAATGAAGAGTTTGAACTGCCCTCATAATTCCTTTTTGCATTAATTTCAATTCCCTCTAAGCTAAGATTTAGCTCTTTTAGGATAATGTTCCCAAAATTAACATTACTTAAACTTGGTTTAATTTCTTTTGTTTGCTTTTGATAACCTAGATAAGTTAGCTCAATGTTGAGCTGGGTATTTGCAGTGATATTTAATTTAAAATCACCCTTCTCATTTGTAATGGTATACTGATTTGTTTCCAGTGTCTTGATATTTACACCAGCTATTGGCTGACCAGCTGTATTTACGATTTTACCGGTAACAGTTATTATAGTTTGAGCCTTAAGACTTGAACCAATAATTAAAAATAAAAGAAATATATATCCGTGTTTCAATTTAGACTAATTCTAATTTGGCGCAAAGGTGTGAAAATTGCACTATATAAGCAAGCTATTTAGACTAATTCTAATTAATTTCCGGTGTTTTAAATGTAACTTATCTAATATGAATGATTTAAATTGTGGCTTGTCCAGATACTGATCAACCTAGAGCAACCATTTGGATTTGCACTTTAATAACTAATTATTCTTATTGATCAGTAAACGTGTTCGATGTTGAAACCTGAAAAACAATAGGATAGAAGCTGTTAACAGTCCAAAAGTTAGACCATACCAAATTCCTTTTACACCCATGCCCAAATAGATCCCCAAGAAATAACCCAAAGGAATTCCGATTACCCAATAAGATAGAAAAGTGATAAAGGTGGGCATGTTTACATCACCAATACCTCTTAAAACACCTAGACCAACCACTTGGGTGCCATCAAACAATTGGAAAAAACCTGCAATGATCAACAGTTGCGCAGCAATGGTAACTACTTTTAGGTCATCGGTATAGATATAGGGTAGCAATGAGCTGGCAAAAACAAAGAGGAGTGCTGTACAGGTCATAAAGGCCAAAACCACGTGGTAACTGGCAATGGCAGAGCGACGCAGGTCGGTAAAATTCCTTTGACCTAAATAATTACCTGTTTTGATAGTAGCTGATGAAGCAATACCATTGGCCACCATATAGGTAAGTGCTGCCAAGGTAATGGCAATCTGATGTGCGGCTTGAGGTGCAGCACCAATGGTACCTATCAAGATGGCAGCACCACTAAATGCACTGATCTCGAAAATATATTGCATGGCAACTGGAGCACCAATCTTGAAGATTTGCATGCTTCTTACCTTGTCTATGGCATTGATCTTGAATTTTTGGAGATAAATCTTGAAGTTTTTAGAGCGCATTACATAGATGAACATCACCAAAGCCATCAGACTTCGGTCTACCAATGTGCTGATCCCAACACCTTTAACACCCATTGGCGTAATGCCAAACATACCTTTCACCAAAATGATACCTAAGATGATGTTTAGGATATTGCCAAAAATAAAGAATCAACATGGCCTGCATGGTAAAGCCTAAACCTTCGGCAAACTGTTTAAAGGTTTGGAAGATGATCAGCGGAACAATAGAAAATGCCAATAGCCCTAAATAAGGTTTGGCATAAGCCACTACTTCTGGAGATTGACCTAAGTGGTCGATTACAGACAAGGTTCCAAAATGTAATACGGCATAAAGAAAGGCACCCGTAATGATATTGATGATCAAACTATTGGACAGCAGTTTGCCACACTCATCATAATTTTTTCTACCATTTTCTTGAGCAATCAAAGGGGTCAGGCCATAAGAGATACCCATGCCCAATACCAGTGTCAACATAAAAAGGCTGTTAACCAAGGAAACTGCCGCCAATTGTGCGGTACCAGCAAACTGTCCGACAATGATGCTATCGGCAATATGAACGGCCATATGGCCAATCTGCGAAACCACAATTGGTCCGGCCAGGATTAGATTTTCTTTATAATACGGTTTATATTTTGTGTATAGGCGCTGTAACATAAGGTAGCAAAAATCGCGTATTTATACCGCAAAACTTAGGATAATGAAGAATTTATTTTACTTCAGCAGCCGTAAAATACTCTTCTTTTTCTGATAGGTGTGGTAAAATTACACCGGTAAGTATCAAACTGACAATCACTTTCTGTGCCTTTTTATAAGCACTTTTGGTGAGCTTGCTGTATTCTTTTAAAGTGATCCGGCCATGTTCTTCTAAATAGGTCAGCAGTTTTTTTTCTTGGTCGGAGTAAGAGATCAATTGCCCAGTTTCGTTATTGCTTTCTTTCAATACATCTACAATGATCTTACTGGCCAATATACTTTTGTCCTTAACCCTAAAATAGGCCCACCATTTTTTATTTTCGTCCATGGCATAGTGAGGTTTAGTATCGCTTTTTGGGATATCTACTACTAAAACCACTTTATCATCAATGTAAACTTCTTCAAATTTAGGCTCTATTGCAGGTTTGCAATAAACATGGGCGGCCTTTGTGATCATGTATTTTTCTTCATCTTCAGATTTCACGCCTTTGATGTGGCCATCATCAGCTACGCCGATCAACAATTTACCTCCTCGGTTATTGGCAAATGCCACCAAGGTTTTGGCAATCTTTTCGCTGCTGCTAATGGTCTTTTTAAAATCCAAGCTTACATTTTCGCCTTCTAGAATTAGTCTTTTGATGTTCATAGCCTAGATTCATTAAATCGCAACTCGTTGTTTTTCTCCAGGGAATTTGGTGCGTAGATAAACTTCGTTCATTACGGTAGCACACAATTCTCCTTGTTTGTTAAATAGCTCCATTGGATAAGACTTTACAAATTTGCCAGTATCCTTTAGCGAATGTTCAGCCTCTGCGATCATCTCATCAGTGATCTTTAAGGTAAAGTATAAATTGGTTAAACCTGGTTTGAGGTACTGAATAGATGCACTTTTTAACCAAACTCTTACTTTAAATCCCCGCCGTTGCATCAATTGGTCAAATAAGATCGCATAAAAAGGGTCAGTAGCCGCATAAATGGTTCCACCAAAAATGGAGCCGTTATAGTTCCGGTTCAAAAAGCTATTGCTAATCTTTACATCAACCCCTAAAAAACCAGAATGGAATTTTTTGACCCATATGCGCTGAAATAATAAAGGTGGATAAAGACACATCGCCCATTTAAGGGTTTTCTCGGAAACTATCATGATGGTTAAATATCAGAAATACAATTGAGGTTTAAAAGTTTTGGGAGTTGATTTTACACACAATAAATATTTAATTTCTAACTAAAAAATGGTAAATTGCTTTATGCATATCTACGATACATTAAGCGCTGCAGTAACCGATTTGGAGCAAAGAGGTTATGAATATGATTTTAATTTGGCCCAAGATTACATTGAATGTAAATCTCTAGACCTTCAGTTGATGCCAGAGGAGTTTGAGATTGATGAATTCTATCGTTTTGAGGGGATGACAGACCCTGCAGATAGTGCGGTGATCTATGCCATTTCATCGCAGGTTGGTAACCTAAAAGGCGTTTTGATTGATGCTTATGGTGTTTATGCCGAAAATATAGCACCAGAATTATTGGATAAACTAAAGATGCATTTGGATAGTTAGTGTGGTAGGTCAATGTCGAGATTTGGGTAATTAAATCTGACCACATAGGTACATAGCACACATAGGCGTTTTGCATTAACAATCAAGATAACTTTAACAGATCAATTTATAACCCATTCCGCGTACGTTTAAGATTTCTATCCGTTCGTCTTTTTTAAGGTGTTTGCGTAGTCTGGTAATAAAAACATCCATGGTACGGGTGTTGAAAAAGCTATCATCGCCCCAAAGGGAAAGTAGGGCAATTTTTCTATCCGTTAGGTTGTTTTTGTTCTTGTACAACAATAACAACAGTTCGCTTTCTCTGTTAGAAAGTTTGATTACTTCTTGCTTAAATACCAATTCTTGTTTATGATGGCTAAAGTTATAATTGCCAATATTGATATCGCTTAAATTAGGTATTTCTTGCTGCTGGGTCCTTTTCAAGAGCTCTTCCACTCGCAGGAAAAGCTCATCTAGGCTAAATGGTTTTTTGAGGTAATCGTTTCCACCACTTTTATACCCTTCAATTAGTACTCGGTTGCTGTCTTTGCAGTTAAAAAAAGGATTGGAATAACTTCATTTACTTTTCTGACCCGTTTGGCCAATGTAAATCCATCGGTATGTGGCAACATCACATCTAAGATCAGTAAATTGAAAGTACCATTGAGAAAGAGGTTATACCCTTTTTTACCATCAGTTGCATAGGTAACGGTATAACCCTTTTGCTTGAGGCTATCTTCGATCACCTTGGCCAAAAAAGGCTCGTCCTCTACCAATAACAGGTTTCTATTTTGCATCATTTGGTAAATTAATCAAAAAAACACTGCCAGTTGGATATTTGTCTATCACGCTGATGCTACCATGGTGTTGGTCTATCACTTTTTTAACGTAGCTTAAACCCAGCCCATATCCTTTGATATCATGCACATTGCCAGTTGAGATGCGGTAAAACTGGTCAAATATCTTCTGCTTAAACTCATCGGCTATACCAGGGCCATTATCAGCGATGCTGATTTCCATTTCTTTTCGGTTTTTGTTGATATTGATCTCAATTACAGGCTGTGGATTTGTGTTGTATTTTGCTGCATTCTCTATAATGTTGCCAATGGCATGCGATAGATGCATCTTGTTACCAATGATGATGTGCTTTTCATTGCTCGGCATATATTTGATGCTGATGTTATCGTCTAATTTTAGGTCGGTTATTGCAACTAAGACCAACTCATCTAGATCTATTTGCTCATCTTTGGTAAAACCTAGGGCCTCTAACTTCGCATTGGTTAAGATTTCTTTGGTCAGTTCTGTTAGTTTTTTGGTTTGGTAGAGGATAATGTCTAAATAGTTGGCTTGCGTAGCAGCATCTGGTGTGAATTTTTGCAAGGCTTCGGTGGTGATCTGTATCGACGCTAAAGGGGTATGCAGTTCATGTGTCATGTTGCTGATGAACTGGTCTTTAAGTGCCACCAGTTTGTTTTGGTTAAACAAAGTCTTGATGGTATAATAGAAGCAGAATAAGGTAATTCCAATCAATAGTAATGAAGTGATGATGAGCCATTTCATTTCCTTTAGATAGTAATTATTGGGGTTTTCCAATCTTGCCCAAACCAATTGTATCTCAAAAGGTCTTCTCAAGGATGTATTTATTTTTGTAGTTTGAAAATATCCAGTCAGTGGAACATTTGTGGGGTTCAATTGAAATTCGGAATAGATTGTCCTTTCCTGAAGTTCCTTTTTATACAAGATGGTCAGGTTATGGATGTTTAGTCTACTTTCTTCAAATGCTTTGCTAATGCTATCGCCCAAACCTTGTGTATAATAATAGATGGAGCCATCCTCTAAATCTCGCTTCAGCATATTCTCTGCAAAATGATCAATAAAAATGGTTTTGGCAGCAGGTGTTATTTTTCTGAGCTTCTGTTTAAACTTGGACAGTCCGACTTGAAAAAACTTAACTTTTCTAGCAGTATCTTCCAAGAAGCGAGGATGGACATCTTGTATGGTGAAAACGGTATTGCTGTCTCTATTGTTGATGTTACATTCTATATTGATAAATGAAGTGTCGGCTAACCAATGTTTTACCTTGGAAACGATTTCTCCTTGTCTCAACAACCTTTCTTTATTTACGGCTTGATCTAAGGCATTATTTACCTCTGTTTTATAATTACGTACAGTAGTTTGATAGTTTCGATAGTTCCAGTAAAGTTGTAGGCCGGTTATGCCCAAAACACAACAGGTCATCAAAACCAAAACATAAACTATCTTTTTCTGCATGGTACAAACATAGTGTGCATTGCTGAGAATTCAAGTGGTGTTAACACTAATTAACTCAGCTTTAACTGCAGTTAACTTTTGTAGGCTACACTTTGCCCCATTTTTGTTGAAAATAACCAACATATGAAAAAGATAATTCTAATTGCCTTTTTAACTTGGAATTGTGCCCTTGCACAAGTTAAAAATGGAGAACAAGTACCGGATATCGAGTTTAAGACCATCTTGAACTCATCTGTAAAAAATGTTAAACTAAGTCAATTGAAAGGCAAGGTGGTATTGATTGATTTTTGGGCCACTTGGTGTTCACCCTGTGTAGCAGCGATGCCACATCTGCAAGAGTTGCAGCAAAAATTTAAGAACCAATTACAGGTGATCACAGTGAGTGATGAAACAGTTAAAAGGGTAGCGCTCTTTTTAAAGGTAAGGCCATCAAATTTATGGTTTGCGATAGATAAAGGTGAAACATTGAATGGCCTATTCCCGCATCGCACTATCCCTCATGTAGTGTTGATAGACGCCGAAGGCAGATTGATTGCCAACACGAATTCTGAAGAAGTAACCGCAGAAGTGATGGCAAAACTGATCAAAAAGGAAAAAGTAAATCTCAAGGTGAAGGCTGATAACATGAGCGCAGATTTTGTAAAGGAGTACTTTTTTGCAGCTGATACCGTAAAGTCGAGATTATTGATCCAACCAGAAATCAAAGGTGGACCTAGCATGTCGCGACAATTTAGAGATGTTCCTGCATTTGTCAATAGGCGCTTGACATTCATTAATTTATCACTACAGCATATGTACCGCATTGCTTATGGTGATTATGCTTATGGTAGGGTAATTGACAGCAGTGTTAATGCCGAAAAAAATGGAGAAGAAAGGTTTTGTTTAGATATCATTACCCAAACTCCAGAAGCGCTATTGCCAACTTTGAAAAGTGAGTTGTTAAAAAGATTCGAACTGCAGGCCAAGATAGAACAGTTTCCTAAAACTGTATATGTGTTAAAAGTTGAAGATCAGGCCAAAATGGATCGAATTGCGGTGAATAAAAGTATGGACAAGGGTGGTTATGGTGGAGGCTCTGGTACATTTTCTGGAGAAGGGGTTATTTTTGCTGATATAGCCAACTATTTAGAAAGTTTTGGGATTGTGAATCTTCCAGTTGTGGATGAAACAGGAATCAATACCAAATTTAACATCCAATTGGTTTATCAACCAGAAAACCCAGCCAGCTTAACAAAAGCTTTAAGCGATATCGGCCTGAAATTAGAAAAGGCAGAACGAAAAATAGACATGCTCATTTTATATAAATAATCGAAACCTACATGAAAAGAATAACCTTGGTTTGCCTATTGCTGGCAAATTGTGCCTTTGCACAAGTAAAGAACAAAGAACAAGTGCCCGATTTTAAGCTGGAAACTATTTTAAATGCCCCTGTTAAAAGAATAGAACTTAACCAATTGAAAGGAAAATTGGTATGGATTGAATTTTGGGCAACCTGGTGTGGTGGTTGCATCATAGCAATGCCACATCTGCAGCAGCTGCAAACCAAATACAAAGATAAGTTACAGGTGATTACCGTAACCAGCGAAAGCGTTACACGGACCAAACAGTTTTTAAAAGCCAGACCATCTAATCTTTGGTTCGCTGTTGATACGGGTTATACATTACAAAAGCATTTCCCTTATTCACTCATTCCACATAGCGTATTGATTGGTACAGATGGCAAGCTGATCGCTGCTACAGCCCCAGAAAACATTACAGAGAAAGTGATAGATAGCTTACTGGCCAAACAGGAGGTACATCTGGCAGAAAAGAAAGATAATCCTACAACAGATTATATCAAGGAGTATTTTTATGCTGCCGATACGGTGCAAAACAGGTTGATGGTACAGTCCGAGATTAAGGGTGGCTCAGGCATGATGATTCCCTTTTTAGATCAACCTGCTTTTGCAGGCAGAAGGCTTACTTTTGTAAATGCCACTTTGAGTGGGATGTATAGTAAAGCTTTTGGCGATTTTCGGTACCAAAGAACAATCAACAAGGTTGGACAGGATAAAAATAAGATCTATTGTTTAGACATTATTGTAAAAGATCCAAAAGACCTCATCCCAACCTTAAAGGCAGAATTGCTCAAGCGATTTGATATGCAGGCCAAAACAGAAAAACAGGAAAAGGAAGTCTATGTGCTTAAAATTGCAGATATGGATAAATTCAATGCCATTCCGAGAAACAAATCTGGCAAACGAACTTATTATTCGAGACATGGGGAGATTGACCAGCAAAGCATAGATATGTTCGATTTTGCCGATTTTTTAGAAACTTTTGGTACCTATAAATCATTGATCGTTGATGAGACGGGTAACAAAGAAAAGCTGGATATCAAATTCTCTTTTCAACCAGAAGATCCGACTAGTTTACCAAAAGTATTGAACAGCATGGGCCTGAGTTTAGAAAAAGCCAAAAGACAGGTCGAATTTTTGGTGTTGTACAAATAGAAGTTATAGTTGGTCGGGATTTGCAATCTCGACCTTTTTGTTTCCTCGATTCTACAGGAGGATGTTTTTTTCCTGTGTGTGCTATGTACCTATGTGGTTAAGAATAACCTTTAAGTAGAATAAGAAACATTAATTTAACTTATGCCAAAAGATTACTCACAACGTTCAGAATGACAAATATGAATAAGAAGATAATCGTTGTCTGAGCATATTTAAAGATAGCTCATTGAGCAATTTTTTTTCAGAATCTAAAAACTATCAGTGAATTTATCTCGTAAATAGCATTACACCAACATGTTATTGATGTTGTACCCATGCCAAAATAAAATACAAGTTCATAGATAGTTAGTTAGTTTTAAGCCCTGTCATTTATTGATAGGGCTTTTTTGATTCTATAATATTTTTATTGTAGTTTAAAGGCTCCAAATTAAACAAACTATATGAACCCCTCTAACAAGCGAAATGTTACGCTTATAATTATTGTAGCGGCATTGGGCTACTTTGTTGATATCTACGACCTTATTCTTTTTTCTGTAGTGAGAATCAAAAGCCTTCAAGATCTGGGCGTACCAGATGCCGACATGTTAAGCGTTGGTGCCACCATTATCAACAGCCAGATGTTCGGGATGTTATTGGGCGGAATTTTATGGGGAATTTTGGGCGATAAAAAAGGAAGATTAAGCGTATTGTTCGGTTCAATCATTGTTTACTCCTTGGCCAATATTGCCAATGGCTTTGTGAGTTCGGTAACTGCTTATACCATTATCCGTTTTATTGCAGGTGTAGGTTTGGCAGGCGAGCTAGGTGCCGGCATTACATTGGTTACCGAAAGCATGGGTAAGGAAAATAGAGGTTATGGAACCATGATTGTAGCAGGAGTAGGGCTGTTTGGAGCCGTTGCAGCCGCATTGATCGGTGGGCATTATACCTGGCAAACCAGTTATTTTATTGGTGGGGGCATGGGGCTTTTGTTATTGTTTTTGCGTGTAGGTTTAGTAGAGTCTGGATTGTTTAAAGAAGTAAAGGAAACGACCATTCAGCGTGGTAATATGTGGATGCTTTTTAACAATGCAGGGCGTTTTAAAAAATACCTATGCTGCATCTTAATCGGTCTGCCACTTTGGTTTGTAGTGGGCGTATTGATCACTTTCTCTCCAGAGTTCGGAAAAGCGCTCAATGCAACAGGGATATTAAATGCAGGTAAGGGATCATGTACTGTTACATCGGTATTGCCGTAGGCGATGTTGTAGCAGGATTTTTATGTCAGATGTTAAAATCTAGGAAAAAGGTAATGCTGATTTTCTTGCTGTTAACTGCGGTAGCGATTTTGGTTTATTTGAATGCAAAAGGTTTAAGTCCTGAAACATTTATATGGTTAAGTCTGTTTTTGGGCTTTGCTTCTGGCTATTGGGCAACATTTGTTACCATTGCCTCAGAGCAGTTTGGTACCAACCTCAGGGCTACGGTTACCACAACGGTACCTAATTTTGTACGTGGCTCTGTGGTGGCAGTTACACTTTCATTCCAGTTTCTAAAAGGACAATACGGCATTTTACAAGGAGCCATGATTGTTGGTTTTGTATGTTTGATTATTGCTTTGGTTGCTTTAAGCCAACTGAAAGAAACTTTTCATAAAGATTTAGATTATGTTGAGGTATAAATTGATAAATAAAAAGGCTCGATTTTAAAATCGAGCCTTTTATTTAAAATATAATCAGTTTTGTGGTTTATCAGCTTGTTTTGATAGTATTAGTTACAAGAATCACAATAAGATTGATTAAAATCAACATCGGTTCTCGTTTCATTGATTTCGTCCCAGATATAACAAGCTCCAAAAAGAGTTTCTGTTGAGCAGTCTGGAACAGGCTTTTTCAGAACTAATGCACCTAATGCATCTATACAATACCATGCTGGGAAGCATAAACCATTAGGGTCTGGATCACCACCCGTTATTTTTTTCATTTCTTTTTTGCTTAATAGATTTTCTTTTTTCATTTTTTTAGGTTTAAATATTGAAAGTCAACTAATTAATTAGTGAAAGCTATAAAATAACTTTCGGAGATATTATTTGTAACTGAAATATTACTAAAATTTTCATTAGTAAAATAAGTTATATGTCAAACAAACGTAATTCTAATTATTCCTTCACCATAAACCTTTGATTAGCCTTAACTTTGGGTTCTAATTTAAATGATGATGTTTAGGGACGAAGTAGCGGCAGCGTATCAGCAGATACAAGATAGTATTTGTGAAGGTTTGGTTCAGGCAGATGGAAAAGCCAATTTTGAAGAAGAGATCTGGCAACGTGATGGTGGAGGTGGTGGCCGAACCAGAGTGATGCAACAAGGCAATGTGATTGAAAAAGGAGGGGTGAATTTCTCTGCTGTACATGGTAAATTGCCAGAGGCTGTTAAAAAAGCTTTTAATGTAGAGAGCGACGATTTTTTTGCAACTGGTGTTTCTATCGTAATGCATCCTGAAAATCCTTTTGTGCCCATCATCCACATGAACATCAGGTATTTTGAAATGGACGAACAGACCCGTTGGTTTGGCGGTGGGATTGATCTAACACCTCATTATATCATTCCAACCGATGCGCGTTTTTTTCACCACCGTTTAAAACAGACTTGTGATCTTTTCGACCAGTCTTTTTATCCAAAGTTTAAGGCACATGCCGACGATTACTTTTTCATCAAACACCGTGAAGAAACAAGGGGAGTTGGTGGTATATTTTACGATCGGTTAAAACCAGAAAATACCAATCTGCAATTTGACCAACTTTTAGATTTTTCTTTAGCGGTAGGCAATACATTTTTGCCAGTTTATACCGAATTGATCGATCGTAACCGCAATCAATCTTATACCGAACACGAAAAAGAATGGCAATACCTTCGTAGAAGCCGTTATGCCGAATTTAACCTCGTTTATGATGCAGGTACCAAATTTGGTCTAGAAACCAATGGCAGAATTGAGAGTATCTTGATGAGCTTGCCACCTACAGCCAAATGGAACTATAATCCTCAAGTTTTGGCCAATAGCGAAGAAGAAAACACCTTAAGTTTACTTAAAAAAGGCATTAATTGGGTTTAATACCCCATCCCTGGTTCGTGTCCACACGAACCAGGGATGTTGATGTTTAATTGCTAATTAATTTAGTTTATTATTTTGAATAATAATTTCTAAATACTAAAATAATTAGTATTATATTTGCTGTCATCATTATGGATTTCGGCGATAAACATATCATTCACATGGACCAGGATGCTTTTTTTGTGTCTGTAGAGATCAGCAAAAATAGCAGTCTAAAAGGACAACCTGTAATTATTGGCGGTTTGTCTGATCGTGGCGTAGTAGCTTCTTGCAGTTACGAAGCACGTAAATATGGGGTCCATTCGGCCATGCCTATCCGTATGGCCCGTCAGCTTTGCCCACATGCAATTTTTGTAAAAGGTAGCATGGAAGATTACAGCAAAAAATCGCATGAAATTACAGAGCTATTGCAAGAAAGAGTCCCGGTTTTAGAGAAGGCAAGCATTGATGAACACTATATCGATATGACGGGTATGGACCGTTTTTTCGGTTGCATGAAATTTGCCCAAGAACTACGGTCGGCTGTGCATCAGCAGATAGGCTTACCGATTTCATTTGGTCTATCCATCAATAAAACCGTATCCAAAATGGTAACCAATGAATATAAGCCAAACGGAGAAAAACAGATTGAAAAATTGGAGGTGAAACCTTTCTTAGATCCGCTTTCTATTAAAAAGATTCCTGGTTTGGGCGATTCTACTTTTATCAAACTGAGTGAGATGGGGGTAAGAAAGATCCATACACTCACCCAAATCCCTCAAGACCTCATGTTTAAGATCTTGGGTCAAAATGGGCTCAGCATCTGGCAAAAAGCCAATGGTATAGACCTTTCTCCGGTGGTACCTTATCGTGAGCAGAAATCTATTGGTAAACAGACCACTTTTGATAGCGACAGTATGGACGTAGCCGGTATGAAGATCATCTTAACCGATATGATCACCAAACTGGCTTTTGAACTGAGACAGAAGCAAAAGCTAACAGCTTGTATTACCGTCACCATCAGGTATGCCAATTTTGAAACGGTTACACAGCAGGCCAAAATCCCTTATACTTCTATCGATTCGACCCTGATCGCCAAGGCCAAAGAGCTTTTTGACAAGGTATATATCAAACGGATGTTGTTGCGATTGGTTGGTGTGAAACTATCACATCTGGTCAGTGGACATGAACAGATTTCGCTCTATGGTCCCTCAGAAAAAATCTATAACCTTTACCAAAGTATGGATAAGATGCGCAATAGATATGGAGCAGACGCGGTAAGGTTGGCTACAGTATTACTGGCAAAAGAAGAAAAGAAAAGTATATATAAATAATTAATAAATAGTTGTTTATGTTTTTTATCTAAATGGTTTTATCCGTGTTTTTGTGTGCCTGATTAAAGCAGAAGCCAATGTTTTTAAACGTACATTCACACTATAGCTTGCGCTATGGTACCATGAAGATCAAAGACCTGATTGCTGAGGCAAGGGCAAAGAGAGATCCATCAATTGGTACTTACAGACATCAACAATTCTACAGGTTGTATGGAATTGATCCGCTTGTGCCGCAAAGAAGGCTTTGATCAAGAAGACAATGATGGGAATATTAAACCTGCCTACCACATCAAACCGATCATCGGTATAGAATTTCGGAGAGAACATCAACTGTTGTATATCGGTATTGCCAAAAATAAGGAAGGGATGAAAGAGTTGAACGATTTTTTGACCCATCATAACCTTAATGAACTACCGCTACCAGCCGAACCTTGTCATTTTGAACATGCTTTTGTGATTTATCCCTATGGCACAAAAAAGATTTTAAAGGCTAACGAATACCTCGGCATACGTGTCAACGAGCTGAACAAGATTGCAGGCAAACCACTTCAGACCATCAAAGACAAGTTGGTTGTATTTCATCCCGTTACAGTTAAAGATAAAATACAACACAGGTTACATAAATACTTAAGAGCTATAGGTTTAAACACGGTATTAGGAAAGCTAACCGAAAAAGACCATTGTCAACCAGATGAGTTGTTTATCAATGAAGAGGAGTTAAAGCAAAAGTTTAGTACCTATGATTTTATCCTAGACAATACCCAAAAGCTATTAGATGCCTGCTCAACAGCTGATTATGTATTTGGCAAAAAGAACAAAAAATACTTTAAGGAGAGTGCTGCAGAAGACCTGGCTTTATTAACCGAATTGGCCATGAAAGGACTGAGCTATCGTTATGGACCTGACCATCAAGTTGCTTTACAAAGGGTTAACAAAGAGCTGAAGGTAATTGATGAACTGAACTTTTGTGCCTATTTCCTTATTACTTGGGATGTGGTTCGTTATGCGATGGAAGAAAAGGGTTATTACCATGTGGGCAGGGGTTCTGGCGCCAATAGCATTGTGGCCTATTGCCTCAAGATCACCGATGTAGACCCCATTGCATTGGATCTTTATTTCGAACGTTTTTTAAACCATAAACGCAGTTCTCCACCAGATTTTGATATCGACTTTAGTTGGGACGAACGGCCATCCATCCAAAACTATATTTTCAAGAAGTATCCAAATACCGCCTTATTGGGCACCATGAGCAGTTTTAAGAACCGAGCGATCATCAGAGAGATTGGAAAGGTAATGGGATTGCCAAAAAGCGAGATCGACGATTTTACAGTATCCTACAAAAGAAAAACAGAACCTCACTAATCCAACTTTCATCAAGATCATGCACATCAATAGTTTAATGGATGATATGCCCAACCAACGCTCGATACATGCAGGGGGGATTTTGATAGGAGAAGAGCCTTTAACTTATTATACAGCCTTGGATCTGCCACCAAAAGGATTTCCGACCGTACAATGGGATATGTACGAAGCAGAAGAGATTGGGTTGGACAAGTATGATATCTTAAGTCAAAGAGGTATTGGGCACATCAGAGAAGCTGTACAATTGATCCAGAAGAACAAAGGAAACACAATAGACATCCATAACTTTAATGCTTTTAAAACCGACCCAAAGCTCAATGCGCAATTACGGGCTGGTACGCCAATTGGCTGCTTTTACATCGAATCTCCAGCCATGCGGCAACTGTTAAAGAAACTGCAGTGCGAAGATTACAAAACCTTGGTAGCTGCCAGTTCTATCATCAGGCCCGGTGTAGCCAGTTCTGGGATGATGAAAATGTATATCCAAAGTTACCATAACCCGGAGGGGGTGAAGTATTTGGATAAGGTAATGAAAGAACAATTGGAAGAAACCTTTGGAATTATGGTCTACCAAGAAGATGTAATTAAAATCTGTTGTCATTACGCAGGTCTAGATTTGGCAGATGCCGATATTTTAAGACGAGGCATGAGTGGTAAATACCGTACCAAGGACACTGAATTTGAGAAATTGTCCAAACGTTTTTTTACATCGGCAAAAGCAGAGGGGCGAGACGAAGAAGTAACCAAGGAGGTATGGCGACAGGTGTTTAGCTTTGCTGGTTTTAGCTTCTCCAAGGCCCATTCGGCCAGTTTTGCCGTAGAAAGCTACCAAAGTTTATACCTCAAAACGTATTATCCCAAAGAGTTTATGGTGGCCGTACTCAACAATTATGGAGGCTTTTACCAACGTTGGGTGTATGTGCATGCCTTACAGCAAACAGGAGCAAAGGTACATCTGCCTTGCGTAAACCATAGCGATAGCGTGGTCAACATCAACGGCAATGAAGCTTACCTAGGCTTGATAGGAATCCAAGGATTGGAACATAAACTGATCGAAATCATTCCGCAAGAGCGAAGGCAACATGGAAAATATATCGATCTAGAAGATTTAATCAAAAGGACCTATCTTTCTTTAGAACAATCACTTATCTTGATTAGAATTGGTGCTTTGCGTTTTACGGGTAAAAGCAAAAAGGAACTGTTATGGGAAGTGCATAATTACCTCGGCAATACCACCAAACCGGTTATGGGGCAAGAACTGTTCCATCTGCCAAGCAAAACCTATGTATTGCCCATTTTAGAAAACCATTTAATCGAAGATGCCTACCAAGAGCTGGAGCTTTTGGGCTTTCCGCTGAGTTTGAGTATGTTCGACCTGCTTAAAACCGATTACCGTGGGGATGTTTTAGCCAATGAACTAGATAAACATGAAGGTAAAATTGTAAAGATGTTAGGCAATTTTGTATGCGATAAAACGGTTTATACCATCAAAAATACAAAGATGTGGTTTGGCACCTTTATCGATTGTGAAGGGAATTTTTTCGATACCACCCATTTCCCAAACAGCTCGCCAGTTTATCCTTTTAGGGGTAAGGGCTGTTACCTGATCTTAGGCAAGGTAGTTATGGATTTTAGTGTACCCAGTGTAGAGGTGCTCAAATTTGCCAAATTACCGATCATGGATAATCCCGTATTGAAAACTGACCAAAAAGACTACTGTCTTTTGTAAGCTAAACCCGATGGCAGCGGCACGCAGTAGAGCGTACAGCGGGGCTATCGCAACAGAAGAACAACAGGTATTGCTTTTCTAAACAGCAGAATGGTGAAAATCTATTTTGCTCCAACAACGTATAACAAATAGATTAGCAAGCGCTCAAAAAGATTGCCTTTTTTGTTAGCCATAAAATGATAAATTATTGAACAATTAAGAAACCATTCTGCTAAAAAATTACCCTTAAAAAATCATTATTCCCAAGGGCAAAACTTTTCCACATAAAGGTGCATATTAGCGCATATTTTATTAAATTCGCAAGGTTATAGTAAAACCTAATTTAAATTCGCTTTTTAGCGAACAATATTATTTATGGCAGAAGATTTAGAAAATCAAGAGAACGACAAAATTATTTCAATAAACATAGATGAGCAGATGAAATCTGCTTATATCGATTATTCGATGTCGGTTATCGTAAGTAGGGCATTGCCTGATGTACGTGACGGCTTGAAACCAGTACACCGTCGTGTTTTATACGGGATGTTGGATTTGGGTTTAGGTGCGGGCAAACCTTATAAAAAATCTGCACGTATTGTTGGGGAAGTACTGGGTAAGTATCACCCACACGGTGATTCGTCTGTATATATGACCATGGTACGTATGGCACAGGAGTGGAGCTTACGTTATTTAATGGTTGATGGACAGGGTAACTATGGTTCTGTTGATGGCGACTCTCCGGCAGCAATGCGTTATACGGAGGCACGTTTCCAAAAAATTGCCGAGGATATGTTGGCCGATATCAATAAAGACACGGTTGATTTTCAGTTGAACTTTGATGATTCGTTGCAAGAGCCTACGGTTCTTCCAGCAAAAGTACCAAACTTATTGATCAATGGTTCTTCTGGTATTGCAGTAGGTATGGCTACCAATATGGCGCCTCACAATATTACCGAGGTAATCAACGCCACTGTAGCCTATATCGATAACAACGAAATCACCATTGCCGAGTTGATGAAACATGTAAAAGGTCCTGATTTCCCGACAGGAGCTATTATTTATGGCTACACTGGTGTACAGGATGCTTTTGAAACGGGTAGAGGTCGTATCGTAATGCGTGCCAAAGCAGAAATAGAAACTGTAAAAGACCGCGAGACGATCATCGTAACCGAAATCCCTTATCAGGTAAACAAGGCCCAAATGATTGAGCGTACCGCTGAATTGGTTGGCGAGAAAAAACTTGAAGGATCTCTAACATTAAAGACGAATCGAACAAGGATGGTATACGTATCGTTTACGAAATCAAACGTGATGCCAATGCCAGTATCGTTTTAAATAACTTATACAAACAAACCGCCCTACAGACATCTTTCAGTGTAAACAACATTGCCTTGGTTAATGGCCGTCCGCAAATGTTGAACCTAAAAGACTTAATCCGTCATTTTGTTGACCACAGACATGACGTAATTGTTCGTAGAACGAAGTTTGAATTGGCCGAAGCCGAAAAACGTGCACATATCTTAGAAGGATTATTGATTGCTTTAGATCATATTGAAGAAGTGATCAAATTGATCCGTGCATCAAATACGCCAGAAGAAGCCAGGGTAGGCTTGATGGAGAAATTCGGATTGAGCGACATCCAGGCTAGAGCCATCTTGGATATGACCTTACGTAGGTTAACAGGACTAGAGCGCGATAAGATCAAAGAAGAGTATGCAGAGTTGATGAAAACCATCGAATACTTGAAATCTATTTTGGCCGACGAAGGTTTACGTATGCAGATCATCAAAGATGAACTGGCAGAAATGATCGAGAAATATGGCGATGAGCGTAGAACGACAATCGTTCACTCGGCTGAAGATATGAGCATGGAAGATTTCATCGAAGATGAAGAAGTAGTGATCACCATCTCGCACGAAGGCTATATCAAACGTACACCAGCTACAGAATACCGTACACAAGGTAGGGGCGGTAAAGGTTCAAAAGGAAGTGATTCGAGAAACGAAGACTTTATTGAACACTTATTGATCGCTTCTAACCACAATTATATGCTGTTCTTTACCGAAGCCGGACGTTGTTTCTGGTTAAGGGTTTACGAAATTCCGGAAGGAAGCAGATTGAGTAAAGGAAGAGCATTACAAAACATCATTAATATCCCGAAAGAAGAAAAAGTTAAAGCTTATATCAAAGTAGTCAACTTAAAAGACCAAGATTACTTAGAGAATAACTTTATCATTATGTGTACTAAAAAAGGTACCATTAAGAAAACTTCTTTAGAAGCTTATTCTAGACCGCGTGTTAACGGTATCAATGCAATCAACATTAACGAGGGCGACCAATTATTGGAAGCAAGCTTAACCACTGGTAACAGTGAAATTGTAATGGCATTGCGTTCTGGTAGAGCAATTCGCTTTAACGAAAGTACGGTTAGACCTATGGGTAGAACAGCTACGGGTGTAAGGGGTGTTACTTTGGCACATGATCAGGATGAGGTTGTTGGCATGATCGCCATCAACGATGCTGATGCCACAGTTTTGGTAGTATCTGAAAAAGGATATGGTAAACGTACCGATATTGACGACTACCGTGTAACCAACAGAGGTGGTAAAGGTGTTAAAACAATTAACGTTACCGAAAAAACTGGCGCATTAGTTGCTATCAAAAATGTAACAGATGCTGATGATTTGATCATGATCAACAAATCGGGTATCGTGATCAGGATTGTTGTGAGCGAATTGAGGGTAATGGGAAGAGCAACACAAGGCGTTCGTTTGATTACTTTAAAGGGTAATGATGAAATCGCCTCTGTAGCTAAAATTGAACACGAAGACGAGGAAGTAGAAGATGAAGGTTTAATTGAAGGTGCAGAAAGTTCTACAGAGCCAACTGCTGCAGAAAATGAAGGAAAACCTGCTGATGATAACAATACTGATACCGAAGAAGAAACTGAAGAGAATTAATATAATTTAGAAAAAAAAATTAAAAAGAACATGAAAAAATTACTTTTAAGTATATTGATTGTAGGTAGTGCTACATTTGCCAATGCTCAAAAGAGTGAAGTTGCAGAAGCTAAAAAGAAGTGGAATATTTTTGCTTTTACTGGTGTAAACCAGACGAATGACAAAAAGATGGTTGCTTTAAACGAGGGTCTTGCACATACTGAGAAAGCGATTGCTAACGAGAAATCTAAAGATCTTCCTGAAACTTGGGTATACAGGTCATTGTTTTCTTCTGCAATTGCCGTAACCGATACACTTGATGAGGCCAACTCTTTGGCAAAACAAAAAATTGCTGAAGAAGCAATTGCCAAAGCGAAAGAATTGGACGCCAAAAAAGCTGAAAAAGACAACATCGAAACAGCCGAAATCAATGTAAGAAATGCCATCCTTACCAGAGGCATGAGAGCATACAAAAGAAAAGATTACAATACTGCTTTAACCGTGTTTGAGCAATTGATCGTGATCAATCCACAAGATACAGGGATGTACTTAAATGCAGGTGTAACAGCTAAATTGGTTAATGATTATCCAAAATCTATCAAACACTTTAAAAAAGTGATCAGCTTAAACTCTCCTGATTCAAAAGATCTATACAGTGAGATTGTGAGCATGACACTAGACAAATTGAAAGATACCACTGCAGGTATGGCTGTATTAACGGAGGCATTGGCCAAATATCCAGATGATGCTAACTTTATAGGCATACAAACAGATATCTATATCTCAAAAGGTGATATCGCTAAATCTCAAGCATCTTTGAATAAACTCATTGCAAAAGATCCTAATAAAGCGGTTTACCATTATTTAATGGGCGATACTTATTACAAACAAGCGCTTAATATGCAAGATGAAAGAAAAAAATTGGATCCTAAAAAAGTAAAGGAATTTAATGCAGCAACTGCAAAGATGACCGAACTTATTGACCAATCTATTCCTTTCTATAAAAAATCTCTAGAGATTCAACCTAAATTTGTACCAACGTTAGAAACGTTAAAACAGATTTATGGTTTTAAAAACGATACCGCTAATTACGACGATATTAAGAAAAGACTTGCAGAAATTCCGGCAAACTAAGCACGTCTAATCGACTTAAAAAAGAGGGGTAATTATTATCCCTCTTTTTTTTTGCCTATTTTTGTTTGAAATCACTTGGAACATGAACTATAGAATATCCCTTTTATTTGTTTTTATGCTTGGTTTTGAGGCTTTTGCACAAAAATCGCAAGTACAGTTGGCGCAAAATAGCGTAGGTAAACTGCAAGTAGGCATTGCGGCCAAAGCTGACCTGAAAAAACAGTTGAGCATCATAGGAGAGGGGTCAAGGCAATAGAAGTGGCCCAAAATGACAAGAAGACTAAAAATTGGCCAGAAACCTGGGCAATAAAAGCTTACTTGAGCTCGTATGTAGCAATTATTGATGATAACCAGAGCAATGCCGACAAATATTATGACTTGGCTTTAGAAGCAGTTGAAAAGGCAAGTAAGCTAGATAAATTTCAGGACAATTCTGGATTGATTAAGGCATCTACTTTCAATATCAATATCAAAAAACAAGCAGAAGGCAATCGGGCATATCAACAGAACGATTTTTTTACAGCATTTAATTTGTTGAAACAGGTAAGCGACTATCTGCCTAAAGATACCACGCTGGCCATTAATGTGGCTTTATGCGCACAAAATATCCAATCTTATGATGAAGCACTGAACTATTTCAAAAGAGCTAAAGAAAATGGGATCAAGGATCCAGTTGTTTTTCAGCACATGGCCAATATCTATGCTTCTAAATTTGAAAGTGAACTCGCCCTGAAGGTATTGGATGATGGACTAAAAGCCAATCCTTATCATCCATTCTTGACCAATGATTACATCAACTTATTGCTCGACAATGAAAAATATGATAGAGCAATGAAAGTCATAGAAACTTCTATTGCCACCGAAAAGCGAAGCAAATTACTGTATTTTTTATTTGGTTATCTACAGCAATCTCAATCTAACAATAACACAGCAGCAGAACAAGCTTATAAAAAAGCCCTAGATATTGACCAAAATTATTTTGATGCACTTTATCAATTAGGCCTGGTTTATATCAATTATGCCAATGATGCACTAAAACAAAAGAACAAACAAAAATTTACCTCATATATCAACCGGTCGGAATTTACCATGTTACGTGCATTGGAGATCAATCCCAACGACCGCAATACCATTCAGTTATTGACAGAAATCTATACCAGAAAAAATAGGTTAGATAAAGTTCAAGATTTAAAAAGAAAGCTTAACGAGTTTTAAATGAGACAGTATTGATCCTAGAATAGGGGATTATGTTTTTATTACTTAACATAATATTAATTATAGGACAAATTATAATAACAATAAATAGAGTTGACAAGCCTTCAATGAGCTGTAATTTCAATAATTCTATTTATCACAATCTGCTGAAGAAATCGAATCAACAATTAAAACTTTTTCGGGTCCAAATATTAACAATAGGAAACTTAATAAAAAATAAGATAAGGTTTTCTTTACCATTAGATTCTGCTATAATAATTACAAGTACGTTTTAAATATATTAAGAATCTAAATAATTACAATTTTCTTTTCTGGTAAGTTATAAATTGCTAAATTTGTTAGTATTATGAAGCAATCTGGCACGGCTCATCTCCCACTCCATTATGGACATGTTCCGTTGTGGCTTTCTGAACGAATGGGAAAGCTGGGTTTGGCTATTGTAGAGGAAATCTTATCAAGTAAAGGGAAAAATGAACTTTTAGCTCGATTTAGTGACCCATTTTGGTTTCAAAGTTTAGGTGTGGTAATGGGCATGGATTGGCATTCTTCAGGCATCACTACAGCAGTAATGGGTGCCTTAAAAAGAAATGTTAATCCTCGTGCTAAAGAATTTGGTATTTTTATCTGCGGTGGCAAAGGAAAACTATCTACCCAGACACCGATAGAATTGACCCGTTTTTCTGAATTAAATGGTTTAGATGCTGCTCATCTGGTAAAATGCAGTAAACTAAGCGCAAAAGTTGACAATACAGCGGTTCAAGATGGTTTTCAGTTGTATATGCATAATTTCATCATCAGTAACGAAGGCAATTGGACAGTGATCCAACAAGGGATGAGTAATGTAAATGCTACGGCAAGACGTTACCATTGGCATTCTCCAAGCTTAAAATCATTTACTGAAGAACCACATACTTTTATCTATGGGCAAAACCGAGGGCAGATATTGAATTTAACAGCGCTAGAGGCCCAGCCTTTAAAAACTTCGATGCTGAGTGTTACTTCAGCTCAACCAGAGCAGATGATCGCAGAAGATCAAGAAGCTCAAAATGCCTGCACATCACGATGTAAGAGCAGAAAATATAGATATGAAACGCTTAGGTGCTATACTTTGGTTGGCACAAGACCAAAATGTTTCCAGCTTTGAAGAATTGCTGTTGCTAGAAGGTTTGGGACCAAGAACATTGCGGTCGCTAGCATTGGTGAGTGAAGTGATTTACGGAAATCCGTCAAGATTTAAAGATCCGGCGCGATTTTCTTTTGCCCATGGTGGAAAAGATGGCCACCCCTTCCCTGTTCCGATCACAGTTTATGATGAGACTATCCGAACCTTACAAAATGCCATCCATCGCTCCAAATTGGGTAATACAGATAAATTAAAAGCAATCCAATCGCTATATCAAGTTGCCGAACGTGTAGAAAAGGACTTTGTGCCAAATGGTAATTTTGAAGAACTGATTGAAAAAGAAAGAGCAGACTCATGGAAGTATGAAGGAAGAACAGTATTTGGAAAAGCTAAACCACCGATTGTTAAACAACTTAGTTTATTCTGATGATAGATTACAATAAAACAACCATTGCCGAAGCCATTTTGATTCAGGAAGAATTTCGCAAACAGTTGAAGTTTGAAGTTGCTGATAATGCCTCTATTCAAACCATTGCTGGTGCGGATATCTCTTTTAATAAAAACAGCAATACTTTATATGCAGCTATTGTAATCTTAAGTTACCCACAAATGGCACTTAAAAGTTATGCATTGGCTACTGCAGAGACTGAATTTCCTTATGTTTCTGGATTTTTGGGTTTCAGGGAAGTTCCCGTCCTGCTTAAGGCTTGGGAACTTATCTTAGAAAAACCAGATTTAGTGGTACTGGATGGCCAAGGCATTTTACATCCACGAAGGATGGGCATTGCTTCCCACTTTGGCGTATTGACCCAGATACCTACCATTGGTTGTGCCAAAAGTTCGTTGTATGGTTTGTCTAAAGAACCAGATGTAGCCAAATATTCAACCAGTTCGATTACTGAGAAACAGACACATACACATATTGGTTATGCCTTACGCACTAAAGACCAGACTAAGCCTGTTTATATTTCTCCTGGTTATGGGTTTAGCCTACCAAAAAGCTTAGCAATAATGAAAAAGTGCATCGGAAAATATAGGATACCTGAGCCCACCAGGGTTGCCCATGAAATCGTGAACGAGTTTAGGTTGGGCAAATTGAAAGCAGGGTTGACAATTATTGATCAAATCCCCGAACTATTTTAAACAACTCGTATCCATTCATTTAAATTAATTTACATTTGCCATCTCGAAATATGGAAGGAAAGAAAAACTCAGGCGTCGCTTTTATTTTTGTTACCATTTTAATTGATTGTATTGGTTTTGGGGTAATCATACCGATTATGCCTGATCTAATCAGAGAATTGACTGGTGTTACTTTAAGTCAAGCTGCTGAATATGGAGGATGGTTATTGATTGCCTATTCGGTAATGCAGTTTATCTGTGCGCCAATTTTGGGTGCTTTAAGCGATCAACTTGGTCGACGACCAGTTTTATTGATTTCGCTTTTCGGACTAGGTGTCGATTATATTTTTCTTGCTTTTGCACCTACCATGATATGGCTTTTTGTAGGTAGGATATTTGCTGGGATCTTGGCGCAAGTATCACCACTGCTTCCGCCTATGTTGCAGATGTTAGTCCCCCAGAAAAACGGGCGCAAAACTTTGGACTGATTGGGGTAGCTTTTGGTGTTGGTTTTATCATTGGACCTGTAATTGGCGGTCTGTTCAGCCAATATGGTGTTCGTGTTCCTTTTATGATCGCGGCAGGCCTGTCTCTCTTAAATTGGTTATATGGTTATTTTATTCTACCAGAATCATTGAAAAAAGAAAACAGACGTAGTTTTGATTGGAAACGAGCAAATCCTGTTGGTGCCTTGAGGCAAGTTAAACGTTACCCTGCCTTATTGGGCTTATTGATTTCCTTATTCATTTTATACGTTGCAGCGCAGGCCACACAATCAGTTTGGTCTTATTATACCTTAGAAAAATTTGGTTGGAATAGTACAGATGTAGGTTATTCGATAGGTTTTGTTGGGGTTACAGTGGCTATTGTACAGGGAGGATTAATTAGACTGATCATCCCAAAAATTGGAAATAAAAAATCAATCCTTATCGGATTGACTCTATATGTTGTTGGATTTATTTCTTTTGCCTTTGCCAGTCACGGGTGGATGATGTATGCTTTTATTGTACCTTATGCTTTAGCAGGGATTACTGGACCGGCTATACAAGGAATCATCTCAACTCAAGTTGCAGCAAATGAGCAAGGCGAACTGCAAGGCATCATGACAGGTTTTATGAGTTTGGCCAGTATCGTTGGTCCTTTATTGATGAGCTACCTATTTTTCTTCTTTACGCAAAAGAATGCCCCAATCTATTTTCCGGGAGCTCCATTTATGATGGGCGCATTTTTAACTTGTATCGCTATTCTCATTTGTAGACAAGCATTAAGAAAACATCATTCCTAATTACAAAAGCTCAGTTGCCAGATTGGCCAATTCACTTCTTTCTCCCTTTTGCAAAGTGATGTGTGCATATAGCGGGTGTTTTTTGGCATTTTCAATTAGATAAGATAATCCGTTACTTTCCGAATCGAGATAAGGTGTATCTATCTGATAGATATCTCCAGTAAATACAATCTTGGTATGCTCCCCTGCCCTCGAAATGATGGTCTTGATTTCGTGTGGGGTAAGGTTCTGCGCTTCATCAATAATAAAAAGATCTTTCGTGATAGTTCTTCCCCTGATAAATGCCAAAGGTGCAATCTCAATCTTCTCTGTCCTGATCAGTTCGTCAATTTTAAAGAGCATTTTATCATCTTGCGCAAATTGTTCTTTGATGAACTTCAGGTTGTCCCAGATGGGTGCCATGTAGGATCAACCTTTGCTTTTACATCGCCAGGTAAAAAACCAATATCTTTATTACTCAAGGGTACAATGGGTCTGGTAATGTAGATCTGTCTAAAATCCTTGCGTTGTTCTAAAGCGCTGGCCAAGGCCAATAAGGTTTTCCCAGTACCTGCATTTCCCTGTATGGTTACCAATTTAATATCGGGATTTAAAAGGGCATCAATGGCAAAAGATTGTTCGGCATTGCGAGGAGAAATATTAAAAATGGTTTTTTGGTCTACTATTCTTAAGGTTTGATCAATTACATTGTAAAAGGCATTGGTAACTTTTTTCTTGTTTTTTAAAAGATAAAAATGATTAGAATCGGTATAAGGAAGGTTGAAGGAAGTAGCATCAACGATACCATTTTTCTTTAGATTATCTATAATTGCAGTTGGACAATCCAACCATTCTGTTTTTCCCGTATAGAGTTCATCTGCATTTTTGATTTTACCTGTTTCGTAATCTTCTGCATGTAGGTCTAGCGCTTTGGCTTTTAGCCGTAGACAGATATCTTTTGAAACAAGGATTACCTTGCGGTCTTTATGCTGTTCTTTGAGTACAAGGGCAGAATTTAAGATACGATTGTCAAACTTTCCATCACCGAAAAGTTTCTCGGCATTGATCTTTTTCGGATTTTCATCCAAAACTACTTTAAACTTGCCTAAGCTATTTTTCTTTAGGGTGAACCATTTGTTAATCAAGTGATTTTTAGAGGCCAGGTCTATTAAACGGATAAAGTTTCTAGCTTCGAAATTTCGGGTATCATTGCCACTCTTAAAATTATCGAGTTCTTCTAAAACTAGGATTGGCACAGCAACATCATGTTCCTGAAAATTATTTACGGCATCGTGGTCGTATAAAATAACGGATGTGTCTAGTACAAATATCTTTTTTAAGGTCTGGTCTTCTTTTTTTGCCATAATGCTTAAAATTAACGTTTAGCATTTAAAGATTATAGTTTATTTGGCAATAAATTGGCTATAAATGAAAACGGAGACCCTCCTCTTTCGATTTGGCTCTCCGTTTAACCTTATCTTTAACCGTAGTCAAAAATGAGGCATCAATTGAACGTACTTAACTCTATTTATGATTATCTTTTTTCTTTCGAATATTGAAACCTTAATAAATCATTACACCTTGTTTTACTCCGTAAAATGCCACAATTAGTAATAATGTCCGATATCTAAAGTAAATTTAATAATTTTTTTGGATTTTGCAACCCTTAATTGTATAAAATCCATCTGTTCTTTCAAATGATCTGATTTTTGTACAACTCAAATTTTTACATTCATTCTGTTTTTCAACTTCCTGATTGTAAACCACTTTACATCTTTCAATGTAGGTCGGCTTAATTTAACTTCTTGAACATTCCCAAAAATATATCGCCTTGCGGCCTCTATTTCTGTTTTGGATTATTCTATCGAACTGTCAAAGTACTTCGTTATTGATATCATCTAAATTAGCAGCAAAAGCAATACATGTCAAGAAAATTCGATTTATTTTTTTAACAAGTTATGAACCTTATTTTGTTGTTTATCAACATACTTACGATGAAAAAATGCCTGATTATAACTTGGGATTGGCTTTTTTGGAGGATTGTTTTTGGTTATCCACATTTTTAGTTAATTGGCTTATGCACAATCAATTAAAATAAGTTGGTTTATTGGAAATTAAATTCTGCCTGTTTTTCTATCACCATCTTTTAAATAGATTTTTTTTATAGCTATTTTAAGGTGTTTTTTAAGCCCCAAAAATGTAGATTTGTGTATGCTGAACCGGCCAATCAGAAATATCCAAGATTTTTTGTTAAGTACTTATTTTGCAGATGGCTTGCGTATTACCATTGGTGTGCTTTGCCCTTCGTTGATCATGGCACAGTTTGGTATGTTGCAATATGGCATGACTTTATCTTTGGGTGCACTCTGCATCAGCGTGGTAGATTCGCCTGGACCGATCGTACACCGTAGAAATGCGATGTTGATCACCACCGTGCTCTTATCAGTTATTTCTATCGTTGTTGGACTTACAAATAAAAACGTGTACGTAACAGGTACATTATTGGTAGTCTGTAGCTTTATCTTTTCTATGTTTTTCCTGTATGGTACCAGAGCAGCGGCCATTGGTACCGCGGTATTGTTGGTCATGGTATTGAGCATAGACGATATCAGGCCTTGGCGTGAAGTGATGTTTTATACCTTGTTGATCCTTGCTGGAAGTATTTGGTATACCTTATTGAGCTATTTTGTTTATCGTTTGCGACCTTATCGATTGGTGCAACAAACCTTAAGCGATTCGGTACATGAGGTGAGTGAGTTTTTAAGGGCAAAGGCCAAATTCTATCATGAAGGTACCGATTACGAAAAAAACTATGCTGAACTGCTTCAATTGCAGGTACATGTACACGAAAAACAAGATGAAGTAAGGGAAATTTTATTTAAAACAAGGGAAATTGTAAGAGAATCAACACCGGAAGGACGATTCCTTTTACTGGTTTTTGTAGACATGGTTGACCTTTTTGAACAAGTGATGTCTACCTATTACAATTACAAGCAATTGCACGAACAGTTTGATTCGGCTGGATCTTACCTCAATACGAGCAGGTGATCAACAAAATCGCTTCTTCATTAGATAACATCGCCTTTGCCCTAAAAAGTGGAGGCACACCTACCCTAGCCCATGCCTTGGTAAGTGATGTAGCTAAATTGAAGGAAGAGATTACCGTGATGGAGCTCAATAATGAAGCAAAATACAATACCCTTGGCCTTATTGCATTAAAGAACATTGAGGTAAATATCGAAAACATCTTAAGCAGGGTAAAAACCATCAATGGGTATTTCAATAAGAAAGAAAAGAAAAACTTAAAGAAACGTGAAATTGATGTCGATAAATTTGTAACCAGACAAAAATTTGATGCGAAGCTTTTGTTAGAGAATTTAAGTTTCAACTCTTCTACTTTTAGGCATTCTTTACGGGTAGCCATTGTTATGTTGATTGGTTTTGTGGTGGCAAAGAGCTTGAATTTTGCCCATAGTTATTGGATTTTATTAACTATTCTGGTGATCTCTAAACCTGGTTTTAGCTTAACCAAAGAACGGAACTACCAAAGATTGATTGGAACAGTGGTTGGTGCTTTTATTGGGATGGGTATATTGGTGTATATCCATGATAAGCATACCCTATTTGTGATCTTGCTGGTCTGCATGATTGGTTCTTACAGTTTTCAACGTAAGAATTATGTGGTGAGTGTGCTTTTTATGACACCTTATATCTTAGTGTTGTTTGATTTCTTGGGTATGGGTAGCCTTTCTGTAGCCAGAGAGCGGATCTATGATACCTTGATCGGGTCTGGTATTGCGCTATTGGCCAGTTACTCGTTGTTTCCAAATTGGGAGCATGAAAAACTGAAACAATCTATGGTTGATGTGATCATGGCCAATAAGAACTATTTTAAACAGGTTACGCTGCTGTACTTTGAAAAAACACACAACCTGACCAATTATAAAGTTGCCCGAAAAGAAGTTTATGTAAACTCATCAAACTTAGCTTCTTTGTTCCAAAGGATGTTCTCTGAGCCTAAAAGCAAACAATTGTATATCCAAGAGTTGCACCAGTTTACGGTATTGAACCACTTATTGTCTTCTTATATTGCCACGTTATCTTTGTATAATAAGGAACATGATTTTATCTACCATAATTTTGAAGAACTAAAACCTGTTTCTGAGAACACGATTTACTTGTTGGATCTGGCAGCCGAAAACCTGAAGGTACATAAAGAAGAAATGAGCAATGTACCTTTGATCAGAAGGAAAAATATCAGTGAGTTGGCTGTAGAAAATGAAAACATGATCATTGCCGAGCAGTTCGACCTTATCCAAAAAGTGGCTTACGATATCTTCAAACTTGCTGAGAAGCTGAAAATATAATCTCCTTTTTTGTTATTGATATAAACCTTCAAACATCTTCCCTTTACGTTTGTTGTTTAGTTATGGAAAAGTTATATACAGCAGCCGTTACCGCAACAGGTGGTAGAGATGGACATATCAAATCAAGTGATGGGATTTTAGATCTAGAACTAAGAAAACCAAAAGAATTAGCTGGCCAAGGTGGAGCAACAAATCCAGAACAATTATTTGCAGCCGCATGGGGCGCTTGTTATTTAGGTGCATTAGGTAGCATAGCAGAACATGATGGTGTAGATGTGAGCGAGGCCAACGTAAATGTACAGGTTTCGTTTAATAAGGATGGGAATAGTTTTATGCTTTCAGCAGAATTAGATGTACATATTCCAGGTTTACCGCATGACGAGACCCAAGCATTGGCAGATAAGGCGCATCGTGCATGCCCATACTCAAAAGCCACAAGAGGCAATATTGAAGTAAGGGTTACAGCAGTTTAAAGAATAATTAAGCTGGATTTATAACCAGACTAATCAATAAAATATTTCTCGATTACCATTGGTCAATAAAAAAGAGGCTGTATCAAAATTCAAATGATACGGCCTCTTTTTTTACGTCTAATAATTTGAGTTTGCGACTATCTTTTAGATTTTACCTTTTTGAAGACCATACACAACTGGCATTGCAGAAGTCAATGTACTTATGTAAAAATAATGTTACAAAACACTATAGCCAAAATATTTTCCTAAACTAGTATTAATCATCCCCAAAACCTACTTTCAGTTATGATCAGTATGATCAGGCAGGCAAGTAATACATGAATATGTATCTATTGCACGCCATTTTAGCATCAAACCCGATGTAACTGATATTGTGCTTGAAACCTCAAAAAAAGGAGATAGCACGAAATTGTCAATTAACTAAAAATTTCAATTTAAAGTAAAAGAAAGGGATCATTAGCCTATGAATTAATTACAACTCAGTAATAAAGTGCGTGATGTACAGAAAAACACGTGACGTACAAAGCCAGCCAAGTTTAGATAATTCTTTCTAAAGTACTTGGCTTATCAATTTACTTTTCAGATCAGTTATTAAAAGATTAAATAGTGCACTTCTTTTATCTTAAAACCTAAGGTTAAATTTTTACACACTTTAATTTTGAGTCTATTAGTAAATCGATTTATCAATCCGTTATTAACCAAATAAGGATTTAAAATTTTAATAACCCATAAACATCTACCAAATTTTATGAAAAAAAAAACATCAGGTTTTAGCCATTTCTATTGGCCAAACAATAGGAATTTGCGCATAACCAAGCTCACAATTCTCTTCTTCCTTTTGGCAGTTACGCAGATTAGCGCAGCTAGTTTTGTAACAAGAACAAACCGTTTAGGAGAAAACCGAACTACAATTAAAGTAGAAAAAGTAAAACTACAATTTGGCAACCAACTACTAGATATAAGGGGAAAAGTAGTTGATGAAAAAGGAAAGCCTATTGCTGGAGCTTCTGTAAAAGTGAAAGGAACAGCTATGGCCGTACAAACAAACAATGAGGGCGAGTTTAGCTTTAAGAATATTAGCAATGCAAATATTTTAGTCATTTCTTATGTTGGCTTTGATACAAAAGAAGTGCTAGCATCTTCAGCCAATATGACCATTCGTTTAACGGCAAGTAATACAGATTTAAATGAAGTAGTAGTAGTGGCTTTTGGAACGCAGAAAAAACAAATTTAACAGGTGCTGTTGATCAAATAACCAGTAAAAACCTAGTAGACAGGCCGGTAGCTACCCTAGGTGACGCATTGCAAGGGCTAATGGCTAATTTAAATGTCACAACCAATGGAGGTGGAGGTGCGCCTGGTGCAACAAAGTCTATAAATGTAAGGGGATTTACAGGCATGTCATCATTGGCCGGTCCACTTATTTTGGTTGATGGTGTAGAAACCGATATCAATAATGTGAATGTAAATGATATTGAAAGCATTAGTTTACTAAAGGACATTGCTTCAACTGCCATTTATGGTTCTAGGGCACCAAATGGCGTTTTGCTCATTACAACTAAACAAGGTACTAAAAATCAAGATGCTCGTTTCAGTTATAATAACAACTTTTCTTATGCTCAACCACTAAATGCACCTACAATGTCTAATTCATTGGTATGGGCCAATACAATAAATGAAGCTTATACTAATGCCGGCTTAGCTCCATATATTGGCGATGCGGTATTGCAGCGAATTAAAAACTACATTGCAAATCCGGCTACTACACCTAACACTATACCTACGTTAGGTGGCAATAGATGGGCCAGTTACGATCCCGATTTTGGTAATGCAAATAACGATTGGTTCAAAATATTCTTAAAAGATTGGGCAGCAAGCTCAAGCCATAATCTTAGCATTGATGGTGGGGGCGATAAAGTAAGTTATTTTGTAGGTTTAGGCACAAGCAACAGAACTGGTATGTACAGGTATGCTAGCGATGGCTATGACCGTAAAAATGTACGTGCTAATATTAATGCCACGATTAACAAATATTTGAGCTTCAGTCTTAAAACATCTTTTGAGCAAGAAAACAATAATTATCCATTTAATGGAGGTGGTACAACCGGCGGCAACTGGTTCCACGAAATTGCCAGAATATGGCCAATTGTTCCATTAATTGCCCCTAATGGTGGTTATGAAGATGCTTCACGTGTACCACTTAACGAGAATGGTGGTCGAAATATCGAAAAACAAGACCTAGCTAGAATTAATGCTGATATAACCTTTAAACCATTTGATGGTTTTAGTTTAACTGGACGATATAACTACGACTTTAACGATTCTAATGGTTCATACTCTGTATTGCCATATAAATATTCAACTCCCCAAAATCCAGAAGTTTTAAGTACCACTACATCGTCAATATCCAAACGTCATACTTCAGTTAGCTATTACGTTTATAATGTATTTGCCAATTACGAAAAACAATTGGGCGACCATTACTTTAAAGCACAAGCAGGATTTCAAACAGAGAAAAGAACGATTTCAAATTTAAACGGCTCTAACATAAATCTATTTAACCCTTTACAGCCTTCCCTATCTTTAACCTATGGCGATGCACGTTCAGTTTCTGATCCATCATCTGCTTTTGCTACGAATACTAATATGGGTCGTATCAACTATAATTATAAAGAAAAATACCTGGCAGAAGGTAATGTAAGTTATATGGGTACTTCTTTATATCCTGAAGACACTAGGTATAACTGGTTTAGCTCGGGATCTGTTGGCTGGGTACTATCTAAAGAGAACTTCTTTAAATCCTTACTTAACACTTTTTCTAATGTTAAGTTTAGAGCATCTTATGGCGGTTCTGGTGATGTTTCTGGTTCTATTGGCAGTGGTGATTACTACCCATATTTTAGTAATCTGGTTACTGCAGCACCAACTTCAAGTTCCTGGATATTTAATCCAGCATCTGGTGCAAGAGAACCTTTTGTAAGGCAGCCTGGCTTATTGATAAGTCCTACACTTTCTTGGGCAAAACCGAGTATGTTAAATATTGGTGCTGACATTAATTTTTTAACTCACTTTAGCCTTACTTTTGATTGGTATAGAAGAAATATTACCCATCAGTATACCAATAGTAGAGACTATCCAACAACGTTGGGTATCAGTGCGCCTACTGTAAATGCGGCCGCCTCTGTAACCAAAGGATTTGACTTTACATTAGGTTGGAACCGCACCTTTGACAATCAGCTTAATTTAAATGCTAGGCTAAATGTTGGCCGTTATACAGGTGTAATTACCCAAAACGATGGAAATTCTACCAATAGCATTAATAGCAATTATGTAGGGCGGCCAATTGGAGCAATTTGGGGCTTCGAAACAGTTGGTAAATTCCAATCTCCTCAACAAATTACTAGCTCACCAAGCCAAAGCGAAATTAGCGGTGCCACATGGCAACCTGGCGATATCCAATATGCTGATTTGAATAATGATGGGAAAATTGGTTACGGAAGACAGAATTTAGCTGATCCTGGAGATCAAAAGATCATAGGAAATTCAATTCCAGATTTTACTTATGGGTTCAATTTAGGTGCCAACTGGAAAGGAATAGATTTATCTGTTTTTGTACAAGGTATAGGACATGCTGATTATGCACCAAATAGTAATTATTTTTGGGGCATAGCTGGTGGACTCTATCAGTCAACAGTTACTCCAAAACTAGAAGATAGATGGACTCCCACCAATACCGCTGGCTATTTTCCGAGGATAGATATAAATAATGGTGGCAGAAATCAGATTACACAATCTGGCTATTTATTAAATAGAGCGTATATGAGGGTTAAAAATGCGCAAATTGGATATACTTTTGCGGATAAACTAACTAAAAAATACCATGTTAGTGGATTAAGGCTATACCTAAGTGCCGATAACCTATTTACCATTTCTGGTGTATTTAAACATCAATATGTTGACCCAGAGCTGTTACAGTCAGATCAAAAAATATATCCTTTGCAACGTACATTTTCATTTGGGGTAAGAGTAAACATTCAATAAGTATAAATAGCTATTATTATGAAATCGAAACATATATTATATACTGGTTTAATTATTTTAACTGGTATAATATCATCTTGTAAAAAGAATGATTTATTAAATCAAATTCCACCTACTGCTTTAACACAAGAGTCTTTCTGGAATACGCCCAATGACCTCAGGCTTTATGTCAACAATCTCTATTCTGTATTTCCACTATATGGCGGCTTTGGTAACCTTGGTATCTATAGTATAGATGGAAACAGCGATAACATGATTACGCAGTCGCCTAATGCAAGATTAAATGGTGCCTTAACTGTGAATAATGGTGCAGCAGGTGCAGATTGGGTAAACATTAGAAATGCAAACTATTTTTTAGCTAATTATAAAAAGGCAGTAGGTAATGCTACAGAAATAAACAAGTATTTGGGCGAAGCCTATTTTTTTTAGGGCATTTTTATACTTTAATGCCGTAAGAAGTTTAGGAGACTTGCAATGGATCAACAAACCGCTGAATATAGATGATGAGCAGTTTATCTATTCACCACGTTTACCTCGTAATGTAGTTGTCGATTCTATTGTTAATGACTTAGATCGGGCAATCACAAATCTACCATTGAAGAGAAATGCAGAAAGCCAGCGGATACATAAGGAATTTGCAATGGGTCTAAAGGCTAGAATTTGTCTTTTCGAAGGAACCTGGGAAAAATATCATGCTGGTACTGCTTTTGGTGTAGCCAATAGTAACGGCGACAAATATTTGAACTTGGCGCAAACTACAGCTAAAGCCATTATGGATTTAAACTCTTTACAATTGGATAATATAGCTAGTGGTGCTGTTGATGGTTATTTTAATCTCTTTAATCAGGTTAGTTATGCTGGAAGTGGAGAAATTATGTTTTGGGGAGCCTATAATCAAACTGCAGGTATTATTACAAACTGGCAAAACTACTACCAAGAAGGTTCTTCAGGCGGTGGTTCAATTGGTCTATCCAAAAGCTTGGTTGATGATTATTTATGTACTGATGGAAAGCCAATTAGTGTAAGTGCCAATTATAAAGGAGACCTTACATTAGCCAATATTGTCCAAAATAGAGACCCAAGGTTAAGACAATCTATTTTTATTAACAACGATGTGGTAGTGAGAAATGTTGGCGGCACAAATAATCCAAGAATCTTTACCTATCCAGCTCTACTTGCAGGTTCACCGAATACTTCGGGCTTCCAAATCAAAAAAGGTTTAAATACTGATTTTTATCAAGATAGCCGCAATGGTCTTGGTGGAACCGATGGTGTAATTTATATGCGTTATGCGGAAATTTTATTGATTTATGCAGAAGCAAAAGCTGAATTGGGCACTTTTAATCAAAATGATGCAGACATCTCAATTAACTTGCTCAGAAGACGGGTGGGCATGCCTAATCTTAATGTTAGCGATATTGCAATCGATAGCAAGTGGCTGTTTCCGGCGCTTTCCCCTATCATTAACGAAGTGAGAAGAGAAAGACGTGTTGAGCTGGCATGCGAAGGTCATCGCTTTTTTGATATTGTAAGGTGGGCTGCCGCACCACAAACAATTGTAGGTAAACATCCACTCGGAGCAAAAGTTACCGAATTTGTAGGTGCTATACCTAATTTAAGAGTAGGTACAAATGTCTTTGTTGATCAAAATGATTACATCAAACCTTATGGCAATATTGCCGGCATTAAAGATGCTGGCTATAGTTTTAGGGTAAATAGAGATTATTTATTGGCTGTTCCAGTAACAGAAATCAACAAGAACCCAACTGTACTTAAACAAAACCCTGGTTGGAATTAAACAATCTTTGAAATACCTTTATATAGAAGAGGCTGATCATGATTTATGATACAGCCTCTTCTAATTTTATAAACATGTAATGTGTTTAAGCAACTACTTCTTGCTTTTGTGTATTTTCAGGTCTACCGTTTTTAAAAGCTTCTCTAGTTTTTAGTCCTAACAATTCAAACATCGCCATATCATCAATAAATGAAGGGTTCGGTGTAGTTAACAATTTATCTCCAGCAAAAATAGAGCTTGCTCCTGCCATAAAACAGAATGCTTGTTCAAGTGTACTCATTTCATTTCTTCCGGCACTTAAACGAACTACAGAATTTGGCATCACAATCCTTGCAGTTGCAATCATCCTAGCCATGTCCCAGATTGGCACACGGGGTTGGTCTTCTAAAGGTGTACCTTTCACTGGTACCAAAGCATTTACCGGAACAGATTCTGGATGTTGTGGCATATTGGCTAAAGTTTGTAACATGGCTACCCTATCTTCAGGTGTTTCGCCCAAGCCAATGATCCCACCACTACAAACTGTTAATTTGGCTTTACGTACATTTTTGATGGTATTTAAACGGTCATCATAGGTACGGGTAGAGATAATTCTTTTGTAATCTTCTTCAGAAGTATCAATATTATGGTTGTAAGCATATAGCCCAGCATCAGCTAAACGTTGAGCTTGGCTCTCTGTTAACATACCTAAGGTACAGCAAACCTCCATATCCATATCATTTACGGCCTTAACCATTTCAATTACACGGTCAAAATCACGGTTGTCCCTAACCTCGCGCCATGCTGCACCCATGCACAAACGTGATGCACCACCCTCTTTTGCCTTAACCGCGGCACTAACTACCTGACCGATCTGCATCAAAGGCTGTACGGTTAAATCTGTATGGTAACGGGCAGCTTGTGGGCAATAAGAACAATCTTCTGCGCATCCACCTGTTTTGATAGAGATCAATGAGCTGATCTTGCACTTCATTGTAATCTTTCTTTTCACGATGAATACTTGCGGCTTCATAAACCAGGTCTAAAAACGGTTTATTATAAATTGCCATGATCTCTTCTCTTGTCCAATCGTGTTTCAATACTTGCATATAATTGAGATAATATTTAGAGTAATAATTTGCTTGCTAATCCTAATAAAAGTAAAAATCCAAAAACGTCTGTAAAGGTCGTAATAATTATAGAAGATGCAATGGCTGGATCAATTCCAACTCGTTTTAAAACCAAAGGAATACTCGATCCAGTAATTCCAGCAATCACTAGGTTACCTGTCATTGCCAAAAAGATCACCAAACCTAACATTGGGTTGGAATCGAAAAAATAAGCGAAAATGAATACGATCAAGCCTGTTACGGCACCATTGATCAAACCAACGGTAAACTCTTTTAATACAGTTCTGTAAGCTTGGTTATCGGTCAGGTCATATAAGGAAATACGTCTAACAGTTACCGCTAATGCCTGTGTAGCTGCATTACCGCCCATACCAGCAATGATCACCATGTAGGCAGAAAGTACGGTTAAGTTACTTAGGATACTGCCATAATGCCGAACTACTGCTGAAGCTAAAAATGCAGTCCCTAGATTGATGATCAACCAAGGTAAACGGGATTTAACAGCCTCGATCCAGTTACCGCTCAATTCCTCATCTTCAGATACCCCTGATATTTTCAGGAAATCTTCCGTATTCTCATCTTCTAAAACATCGATCACATCATCAAAGGTAACCCGACCCAACAAGCGCATTTCTTCATCTACAACTGGAAGACTGGTTAGGTTATATTGAGAGATCAACCTTGCCACTTCTTCTTAATCCGTATCTGTTTTAACATAAACGGCATCAGGATTGACCATATCAACGATTTTAGCATTTCCTTTGGCCTTGATCATCTCTTTTAAGGATACGATTCCTTTAAAAATATTGTTGTCGTCAACAACGTTAACGGTATAAAACTCCTCTATTTCTTCGCTTTGGCGGATGATCTCGTCAATGGCATCTTTTTTGGTCATGTTGATGTTGATCCGGATCACCTCCGTATTCATCAAACCACCAGCAGTTTCTTCGTCGTAACTTAATAGGTTACGAATGCTCGATGCGTCATCCTCACTCAGGTCTTCGAGGACCTCTTTTTGTTCGTGCTCTTCTAATTGCGATATGATATCTGTTGCATCATCATAGTCGAGCTCTTCAACAATTTCAGTACGTTTATCTGGATGTAATTGGAGCAGTAATTCTTCTGGGTGCGCCTCTTCGTGCATTTCTGCAATTACCTCAGAAGCTGTTTCAACATCTAAGAGGTTGATCATCCGCTGTTGGTCTTCACTGCTGATGCTTTCAAATAAAATGGCAATTTCAGATGCGTGATATTCCTCAAGCGTAGCTTTAAGTAGTTCATTATCACCACTTATGGCCTGCTTTAATTTGGATACATCTGTTTTGTCCAATTCAAATGACTGCATAAGATGCTAAGATAGAAATAATTTATTTTTGAAATGCCATAAATATGCATTTAGAACGCTGATAAAAGCATATTTAACAATAACGTAATCTCAGTTACTGATGAACAATTGAACCAATGAACCAACTTATTTGAACCAACCTTTACGCCAAAAATAGATCACTTGTGCAACTGCGATCAGTCCCATTACAATCATCGTATACACATAACCATGTTCTTGATAGAGTTCTGGCATGTTTTGCGGAAGCACTTTTCCCGTAACCGGGTCTTCCCTACTAAAATTCATCCCATAGATACCTGCAATAAAAGTCAAAGGAATGAAGATCGAAGAAATAATGGTGAGCACTTTCATGATCTCATTCATCCGGTTGCTGATAATGGAGAGATACATATCTATATTACTGGCCGAAATCTCTTTCAAAGACTCAACCATATCAATGATCTGCACACAATCGATCATAGGCATCGCGGATATAGATTTTGGTCTGTTCGTTAATCAATGGACTATCCGAACGTAAAATATCGTTCATCTTATCTCTTTCTGGCCATGCTACCCGTCTTAAGGTAATCAGATTTCGTTTGATCAATTGCGTATCAAACATGATCGTTTTATCCGGTTTTTCAAACAAACGATCCTCAATCAGGTCTAATTGTTCGCTCCAGTTACCCAAAACAGAGAAATATTCGTCTGTCATCATATCCATCAAGGCATACATGAGGTAACTACTGCCACCAATCCTGATATTGCCCTTCCCTATTTCTAAACGTTTACGGACAGCTTCTAAGCAATCTTCATATCTATCTTGAAAAGTAAACAATACATTGCTGGTCAAGATAAAAGAAAGCTGTTCGTTTTCCAGGTTCTGTTCTTCATCCAGATAGAGCATTCTGCTAATGGCAAAGTCATAAGCACCATATTCTTCATACTTAGGACGTTGATAAGTTCTGGTAATGTCTTCAAGAATGAGTTTGTTGATACCATATTCTTTGCTCAGGGTTTCGAACATGGCTATAGAATTGAAACCTTTAACCTCAACCCAATAACTCATCCCGTTTTCGTTCAACCTGTTTTTTAAACCCATTAAACTCGAAATCTGCTCTACTTTATAGCTATTTACATCATAGGTATGTAAGCTGATCCTTAGGTTCGAGAGAGTGCTCATCGATATAGACCAATCCTGGACTGGAACCAGGCATAGGTAAAGCGTAACGATGCTTTCTTTTTTTATGTTTATTGGGTTTGCCCATCTCTTAAAGATATGATTTGGTTTGTGGACCTTGGTTAAACAATAGATCAACAATACTTAGGTTAGGAATAAATTCATTTCTATCGCTAAACACTTGAAAATAGCTTTTCGTTTCAAATTCGTGAATTGTTTTTTTATCAAACTGGTTTCTATAGTCAGTTCCCGATATCTCTTTTTCGTATACTTCGGTAAAATTCACCGTTGGATTTACTTTTAATTGTTTAAACATCCAATTCAACAGGTCGAGGTTATAATCAAATAAGAAATCATATTTTTTATGATAAAAAGGTGCCAGTCCATCTTCATAATATTCGAAATAGGCGGCGCTTCTGTAACAAGTTTGCAAGCTTAACCAATGTAGACGTTGCCATTTTGAATCGTAACTGATCTTAACATCTTTGGTGGCTGTATGTAATTTGGCACCCTTAACCACAGGGATAATGAGGTCTAAAGTGCCATTTGGTGAGGATATGGTAACCCGGTTTCTATAGGTCTGTTTTGGAAAATGTTCTTGTTTTTCTAGTGAAAAATTAAAATCGTGAGATTTTAAGGCAGTGAAATAACTAACTGGCGGAAGATAAAAAAGTGGGAATATAGCTGGACTCTGCATCTGATAATTTATGTTTGCAATCTAGCGACCAAATTAATGATTAAAAAAGGCTTTTCGTATATCAGTATATTTTTTTTGTATTTGATATCACTGCTACCCTTGGTCCTATTACATTTTTTTGCCAGGCTGATGTATTATCCATTATACTATCTGTTTGGTTACCGTAGAAAAGTAGTACGTGATAACTTACTGAAATCCTTCCCTGAAAAAGAACTCAAAGAGATCATCAAGATCGAAAAAACCTTTTATAAATACCTTACAGACTTGATTGTAGAAATCATCAAAATGTATACGATTTCTGAGAAAGAACTATTGAAAAGGGTGAAATTCAAAAACTTGGATCGTGTTGAAGCCTATTTTAACAAAGGAGAAAGTGTTTTGGCCTGCACCGGGCATTATGGAAATTGGGAGTTGTGTATGTTGGCCTTAGGTGCCAGCTTAAGTGCTCCTGCCTATGTAATTTATAAGCCATTGAACAACAATATCTTTGAAGATTGGTTTCGGAAAATAAGAACACGTTTTGGAAATAGATTTGTAGCCATGCGCCAAACTTTGAGAATGGTAGTAGCAACCAAAGACACGCCGACCATGTTCTGTTTTGCCAGCGACCAAACCCCCACCCGCGAAGAAACACAATATACTTTGGCCTTTTTAAACCAGCCCACAGCAGTATTGTTAGGGCTAGAGAAAATAGCCATACAAACCAATAGACCTATATTTTACTTTGATGTGATTTCAGTTAAAAGAGGCTATTACGAAGTGGATTGTTTACCTTTGTGCCTTGTCCCTGCTGCTACTGAAGGGCATGAGATTACAGACCTGCTATTTAAATTTTTAGCAAAAACCATTCAAAAAGAACCGGCTTATTGGCTTTGGAGCCATAGGCGATGGAAATTAAACTGTTGTTGATCAATATGGAACCAAGTGTTGCAGTTGTTATTTTAAATTGGAACGGTAAAAAGCTATTGGAACAGTTTTTACCTAGTGTTGTTGAAACTGAATATGCCAATCTTCAGTTGATTGTTGGTGACAATGCCTCTACCGATGATTCCGTTGCATTTATAAAAAAGCATTATCCACAAGTTGCCATTATTGAGAATGATCAGAATTATGGCTTTGCGGGCGGTTACAACCATATTTTAGCAAAGGTAGAGGCCGATTATTTTGTGCTCCTCAACTCAGATGTAGAAGTGCCAAAAAACTGGATCAAACCAGTAATTGAACAGATGCAGCAAGATGACCGCATTGCAGTTGCCCAACCCAAGGTCAAATGGCAGTTGCAAAAAACACAATTTGAATATGCTGGTGCTGGAGGTGGTTTTATAGATGCCTATGCCTTTCCTTTTTGTAGAGGTCGTATTTTTGATCATGTAGAAACTGATGAGGGCCAATACAATACACCTGTTGATATTTTTTGGGCCAGTGGAGCTGCTTTTTTCATCAAAAGTAAGGCTTGGCAACAGGTAAATGGCCTAGATGAAGACTTATTTGCCCATATGGAAGAGATCGACCTTTGTTGGCGATTAAAAAACTTAGGTTATCGCATTGTAAGTTGCCCTGATGCAGAGGTCTACCATGTAGGTGGTGGTACACTCAATGCCAATAATCCTTATAAAACCTATCTCAATTTCAGGAATAATCTAGTGATTATGCAAAAGAACCTGCCCTTAGGCGATGCTTATTGGAGGATTTTTGTGCGGTTATGGTTCGACCTTTCAGCATGGTTCCAGTTTCTAATCAAAGGTAAACCACAGTTTACTTTGGCCATTAGCAAGGCCCATTTTCATTTCTTTAAGCAATTGGGTAAAACTGCCAAAAAACGTGGCACGGTTCAAATTCCAATTACTGCATTAAGTGGCGTTTATAAAGGAAGTATTGTTTGGGCGTATTTTATCAAGAAGATCAAGGCGTTTAGCCAGTTGCGTTGGTAAATGTTCAACTGAAATAGTCTACAGTCAGGTTTTTTCGTTCATTTGTAGCCAAATCAATCAGGTCAAAACGCTTCACAGCAGTAAAAGAGCCTATTTCCGTGTCGCTGTTGATATGGATAGTGCCCATTAATAAAATATATTTGCAGTGATATGCTGTCATGTTGATCAACTCATTTATTCGCTTGTCTATCGCCTCATAAATTACTTCTGTGGCTTCCATCATCGGAATTTTGGCAGTAAGGTACCTCTCTTTTTCCTTCAATAGAATCTGCTCAAGGGTATTCATCTGGTGGTCAATTTCGCTGATATGCCCCGGTTTGATCAAATTGTCAATCAACTTGTTCAGTGCGCCTCGTGCCGCTCCACAGCAACTTGAATTTTTACTTTGTCCCATTCTGTGGATCTCTCCAACTTCTCCATCTCTTGAAATACCGATATGTGGGCCATAGTATACAAAAACAGCACCATCGTCTGGTACATGACTTGCAAAAGCACCCATCCCACTTAAACCCGTAAAGGGAAATCCATCTAGTCCACCCATTTTAAAAGGGCCCAAAAATTCTGTTGCCCTAATAGGATATTGGATGCTATTGACATCATCACTGCAGATACTGTCGGCCAGCATGAGCTGAGATGGTTCAAGATCTAACTCTTCCTCAACAAAGTCGATGATCCTGTTAAAACCATCGATCGTTGTTACTGCATTTGGATAATATTGACGGATAAGGGCTAATTTTTCTCTTTTTTTCATTGTGGAGTTAGGGTTTGCGGAGGTTAGGTTATATGTTAATTTCCCAACTGATCTTTAATGGTTTTTTCAATGGAATGAACTGTATTTGGCCCAAAACCAGCAGTACTAAATTTGATTAATCCATCTTTACCTACAATTACATGTGTTGGATAAAATTTAACTCCATATTTTTGAGCAAGAGGCCTACCTCCACCTACAATGTTATACTCAAAAGGTGTAGTTTTTAAGAAGTTTTTCAATTCAGAACGTTCATCAAGTGCAATGGCCAGAAAAACGATTTCTTTATTGTCTTTATATTGTTTAACTATTTTGTTTAATTCTGGCATTTCATCTCTACAAGGTGCACAATTGATAAACCAAAAGTTAATCACATAAATTTTATCGCTAATGGTTCTAAGGTCATATTTATTACCATTGATATCGTTTAGTTTTTCTCCATTAAATTTTTCTCCTTCTTTAAAAACATCGCTACCTCCTGGTTTATCCATGTTTTTTAGCAATTCTTTAATTCTTTCTGCTCGTTTTTCTTTTTCTTCAGGGCTTAAGGGCGAAAGTAAAAACTCTGTGCTTCCTGGAATTGATTTAATGGCATATTCTCCCATTGCTATTAGTTTCATCCAACTAGCATAAGGATAAACTTTGCCTGAAGCATCTTTAACTATTGAGCTTTGATTTAGATTATCTTTTGTTATAGGTGCTTGGGCATAACCTTTAAAAGCAAGGCACAACAGAAAAATAATGAGGTATTTTTTCATATATCTTTGTTAGGATAGGTGTCTTATTGTTTCAGAAAACCCTCTAAGGCTAGGCGGTAACCATCAAGACCAAAACCAGTTAATACGCCTTTACAGTTTTTGCCTGTTAAAGAAACATGTCTAAATTCTTCTCTGGCGTAGATATTAGAGATGTGTACTTCAATTACTGGTGTTTTGATAGCAGCAATAGCATCAGCAATGGCTACAGAGGTATGTGTATAGCCCCCACCGTTTAAAATGATACCATCATAGCTAAAGCCCACTTCATGTAACTTATTGATCAGCTCGCCTTCAACATTACTTTGGTAATAATCAATTTCGATAATGCTATATAGTTCCCGCAGTTGCGAAATGTAGGTTTCAAATCCTTCAGACCCATAGATAGAGGGTTCACGCAAGCCTAACAAGTTTAAATTTGGCCCATTTATAATTTGTATCTTCATTGATTGTTTAAATTTGTATCATTACAATAATACGCAATTGTAAGGATAGCCCAAATAAAAATGAATACCCAATCTTACCTCAAAGGATTTAAGGATTACTTAAAGTTAGAACGTTCGCTGGCTAAACATTCTATTGGGGCCTATTTAAACGATGTAGATAAATTGATTCAATATTACCTGGCTATAGATAAGGAATTGATACTAAGCAAAGTACAATTAGTAGACCTCAGGGCTTTTATCACTTGGTTAAATGAAATCGGGATGCAGGCCAATACACAGGCAAGGGTAATTTCTGGTGTGAAGGCATTTTTTAGCTATCTGATGCAGGAAGAGCTTATTGCAGAAGATCCTACAGCTTTATTGGCAGCACCAAAGTTGACCAGAAAACTGCCAGACACCTTAAATATTTACGAAATCAACCAACTCATTGATGCGATTGATGCCTCTAAACCAGAAGGAATGCGCAATAAGGCAATCATAGAAATGTTATACGGTTGTGGTTTGCGTGTTACCGAACTGATAGAATTACGAATTTCTAACGTATATGTGGAAACAGAATTTATCAAGGTAATTGGAAAGGGAAATAAAGAACGCATCATTCCAATTGGTGCTGCTGCCTTAAAATTGCTCAAAATCTACATCAACGAGGTTAGGATTCATCTGGATATTAAAAAAGGTCATGAGGATTTTATCTTTTTGAACCGTTTGGGAAGCAGATTATCGCGGATATCTGTGTTTAACCTGATCAAATCTTTGGCCCAACAAACTGGGTCCATAAAAATATCAGCCCCCATACCCTACGCCATTCTTTTGCTACCCATTTAATTGAAGGCGGTGCAGATCTGCGTGCCGTACAAGAAATGTTGGGCCATGTAAGTATTACCACCACAGAGATCTATACCCATTTAGACCGAGCCTATCTACAAAGTGTAATTACGCAGTTCCACCCAAGGGCTTAATGCAACGGATCATCCTGTCTTTTCCCTGCATATCTTTTCTTAACTCAATGTTTTCGAATCCTTTAGATGCTAACAAATCAATAGTCTGTTTACCTAAAAATTCATTGATCTCGAAAAATAAGAAGCCGTTAACAGCAAGGTTTTTTAAGGCAAAATCAGAAATTGCATGGTAAAAAATCAATGGATGTTCATTGCTCACAAACAAGGCACGGTGTGGTTCGTGTACCAACACATTATGGTGCATGTCCTGCTTTTCATCTTCTTTGATGTAAGGTGGGTTGCTAACGATTATAGTGGGTTTGAGTTGAAGTGTTGAAGGTTGCGGATTTAAGATATCATCATGGATAAACTCAACATCAACCTGGTTTAATAAAGCATTTTCTTGGGCAAGCGCTAAACTATCTTCGGCAATATCCAATGCAGATATCCGAGCCATTGGTAAATGTTTTTTCAATGCAATGGCAATACAACCACTTCCTGTGCCAATGTCAAGTATGTTTAGGCTTTGTTGATCAGCTGCAAATTGCATGTTGCAAACCGATACTATCCATTCTACCAATTCTTCCGTCTCAGGGCGAGGAATCAGTACCGATTCGTTTACCTTAAAGGTCAACCCATAAAAATGGCTTTTGCCCAATACATATTGCACAGGTCTGCCAGTTGACAATTCGGTTAAGATGCCTTCCAGTTTAATTGTATTTGTCTCACTTAAAACCTCTTCTTTTTTGAGCTGGTAATCTCCCTTGCTGTATTGCAATACTTCTTCAATGGCCATTAAAAAGATAGCATGGGCCTCATCTTCATCGTAAATGCTATTTAATGTTGTTTTAAAACTGTTGGCAAGGTATTTCAATTCCATCTGCCGTAAAAATAGTCATTAGCATAGCCAATCTAAAATCACAAATCTAAAATAGTAATTGATAAATATAGCTTACTTTTGCACTAATGAACGATGAGGTTTATATGCAGCGTTGCCTTGAATTGGCAAGAATGGGAATGGGCAACGTCAGTCCAAATCCAATGGTGGGCTGTGTAATTGTGTGTGAAGGTGAAATCATTGGCGAAGGCTTTCATCAAAAGATTGGCCAAGCCCATGCCGAAGTCAATGCAATCAATGATGTGTTAAACAAACATGGCGACCAAGCTGCTTCCCTGCTGAAAAAGGCCACTGCCTATGTAAACCTAGAGCCTTGTGCGCATTTTGGTAAAACTCCGCCCTGTGCTGATCTATTGGTTAAGCATCAGCTTAAAAAGGTAGTAATTGGCAATACAGATCCATTTGCTGGTGTAAATGGCAAGGGAATTGAAAAACTGAAAGCAGCAGGGATAACTGTTGTTACTGGTGTGTTAGAAAAGAAATGTTGGGTATTCAATCGTCGTTTTTTTACCAGAATACAAAAGCAAAGGCCTTTTATTATATTAAAATGGGCACAAACTGCCAACGGTTATTTTGCCCCAATAGAGGCCACACAACAGTGGATTTCTGGTCCAATGGCTAAACAATTGGCACACCAGTGGAGAAGTGAAGAAGATGCAATCTTAGTAGGAAAAAATACCGCCTTGATCGACAATCCTCAATTGACCGCTAGAAATACAATTGGCAAAAATCCAACCCGAATTGTAATTGATCGGACCTTGACCATTCCTGAAAGCCATCATATCTATAATGATGCGGCAAAGACCATTATCTTTAATGAGCTGAAAACCGATGTTGTGGAGAATGTCCACTTTGTGCAGATGGAAGACATGCAATTTTATCTGGCGCAAAAAATAGCTTTTCAACTTTACCTAATGGATATCCAATCGGTAATGATCGAAGGTGGTGTACAAACCTTGAACCATTTCATTGCTGCTGGTTTATGGGATGAGGCTCGAATATTTACATCGCCAACAACCTGGGAAACAGGAATTAAAGCTCCATTGATCAAAGGGAATGTAATAGAGAAACTACAGATTGGAACAGATACATTAACGATTTACTCAGCAATATAACCGTATGATTTTTTTAGTTTTAAGTATTATTTGTAGTGTAACGGTTGGCGTATTGTTAAAACTGGCCAAAAGATACCAGATCAATATTATGCAGGCAGTTACATGGAATTACCTGTTTGCGATTGGCTTGAGCTTGATCTTCTTTAAACCAGATTTTGGTGCCATTCGTATCGCCGACTTCTCTCCTGTCTACCTGATCATCGGAATCTTATTACCAGTGATCTTTTTGGTACAAGGCAGGGCGGTACAACAAACTGGTTTGGCCAGAACAGACATTGCCCAACGCTTATCCCTATTTATATCACTTTGTGCTGCCTATTTTCTTTTTAACGAAAGTTTTGACCGCTTAAAATACGTAGGCTTGGTATTTGGTTTAGTTGCCATTGTATTTACCATGTACCGCAAAACAGATAGCCTGTCTACCAAAAAAGGTTGGTTATACCTCTTGTTTGTTTTTGTAGGTTTTGGTGTGATTGATGTATGTTTTAAATTGGTGAGCCAGGTCACCATCATCCCTTACACCACTTCTTTGTTTTTGATCTTCTGTTTGGCATTTGTACTTTCGTTGGCATATATCCTTTATCTTTCTGTTACTAAACAGACCAAACTCCAATTGATCAATTTTATCTGCGGGTGTGTATTGGGCTTTTTCAATTTTGGCAATATCCTATTTTACTTGAAGGCCCATCGAGAAATGGCAGAAAATCCATCAACGGTATTTGCGGCCATGAACATTGGAGTGATCATTACAGGTAGTATCATCGGTATCTTTTTATTTAAAGAACGCTTGAGCAAACTGAACTATTTTGGGCTAATATTGGCCCTGGTTGCCATTGTTTTAATTACCTTATCCAAACTGCATGCTGTTCGATGATACCTACCAAACCATAACAAGCACTTCTGAGGGCATTTTTAGGGATAAAGGCAGCAAGTTTATTGGTTATGCCTACCCTATTAAAAATGAACAGGAAGTTAAACACATCATTACTAAACTCAAGGCAGAACATGCCAAGGCCAGACATTTTTGTTGGGCTATCCGTTTAACGCCTGATCGTAACGTTTTCAAGCTCAATGACGATGGAGAACCTTCTGGAACAGCAGGAAGGCCCATCTTAAACACTCTACTTTCTGCCGATGTAACCAATATCCTAGTGGTAGTTGTTCGATATTTTGGTGGTACTTTGTTAGGTGTGCCGGGCTTGATCAATGCTTATAAATCGGCCACGATAGAAGCGCTAAATGCCAATACCATTATCTCTAAAACGGTAAATGATGTATACGAGGTCAATTTCGACTATTTGGAAATGAACCCGATCATGCGGATCATAAAAGATGAACAGCTAGAAATCATCAAACAAGAGTTTGACATGCAATGTGCTATCCAATTCGAAGTCAGAAAAGCCAACCTCAATACAGTGTTAGGGAAACTGGAAAAAATTGAAGGTGCTAAAATAAAATATCTCTATACTATTTGATACGATATTGACTTAAATTGAAGCATTTCTGTTAAATTTGTTCTTTTACCAAATCGTTCAATCCTATGCAAAAATTATCGGCTGCTGATCTGATCATCAATCCAGATGGAAGTATCTACCACCTCAATCTTTTACCAGAAGATATTGCAGATACAGTAATTACGGTAGGCGATTTAGACCGTGTACCTGAAATCAGTAAACATTTCGATTCTATTGAAGTAAAAAAAGGAAAAAGAGAATTTATTACCCATACTGGATATATTGGCAAGAAACGTATTACTGTACTCTCTACAGGGATTGGTACCGATAATATTGATATTGTTTTTAATGAGCTGGATGCCTTGGTAAACATTGATTTCGGAGCGAGGGAAGTTAAAAAAGACCTTAAATCTTTAGCTATTATCCGTATTGGTACTTCTGGGGCCGTACAACCTGATATTCCCATGGGTACAATCCTAGCCTCTTCATTTGGGTTGGGTTTTGATGCCTTGATGAACTATTACATCCATCAGGTATCTGGTGATGAACATAGTTTGTTGGACAGCATCAAATCCCATTTTTCGCATGTGAAAGGAATCAATCCTTACCTTACTGCTGCTGATCAGGGTTTGTTGCAAACTATTGGAAAAGACATGGAACAAGGGATTACAGCTACGGCACCAGGGTTTTATGCACCGCAAGGTAGACAGGTAAGGGCAAAAAATGCAGTGCCAGATTTTATTGGTCAACTCAATGGTTTTACTTCAGGAAAACATAGGATGACCAATCTAGAAATGGAAACCGCAGGTATCTATGCATTGGCAAAAGCATTAGGCCATAAAGCCTTATCAGTAAATGCCATATTGGCCAGTCGCGTAAAATTCGAATTTAGCAGCGAACCGAATAAAATAGTAGAAAAGGCCATTAAAATGGTTTTAGAGCGTTTGTGCAATTAAATAAAATGGCAATACAACACCGGGTTAAGGATTCTATTTTAAGATTGATCGATTTCTTTTATCCTCCTTTTAAGAAATTTATTGGGTTACAGACTTTTAGGTATGCCGCATGTGGCGGAAGCAATGCCTTATTGAACCTTATCATTTTCTTTATCAGTTACAATTATCTATTTGTGAATGATGTAGTATATCTATTTGATTTTGCAATTACCAGATACATCGCCGCTTATTTGGTGGCACTTTCTGTGAGTTTTCCAGTTGGTTTCTGCCTCAATAAATATGTGGTTTTTCAAGAGTCGAACTTATTGGGACGTACGCAGTTTATCAGATATGCCAGTTTAACGGTTACAAATATATTTTTAGATTATTCGCTTTTGCACCTCTTGGTAGGTTATTTTGGCTTGTGGGCCACCCCATCACAGGCATTTATCATTGTGATCTTATCTTTGTTCAGTTACCTTTTCCAAACTTACTATTCGTTTAAAACTGTGAAGGGAAATAAGGAATAGAAAATAGATGAATCGCACATTGGTGTTGGTCGAGAAATGCTTTCTCGACCACTTAATTGTGGATTTTTAATCCAAATTGTAATAATTAAATCAATGGTTTAACAAACTGGTCAATAGTTCCATTGGCATAACCATTTGTATTGAACCAGTCCATCAGTTGATCCATTCTATTTTCCATATCCTTGCCCGAATTTTTGCTTACATAACCTGGAAAACCATAACGCTCTTGGTCTTTAAGGTCTGTAAATTCCCATGGATGGAAATAGATATTGAGGTAACCATCTTTTTTCAAGGTCCTTTTGGCCAGATGTTTATATAATCCCAATGGGAAATTATGGAAAGACAACCAGAACAGAGGAATTCGTAACATGGGACTTACCGATGCCGGTAATTGTAATACCTTGCCTTGTTTAAAATAAGTTCTGGAAATGTGCAGGTTATTGTAACGGCCTGGCAACCAAGTTGGATTGATGGAACTGTTATAAAGATAGCCTGCTTTTTCGATCTCTATTTCATCAACTGGCATCATTCTTGGCATCCGGTATCCAGTAATAGGCAAACCAGAAAGCTCTTCCAATTTCTGCTTGGATTCCAATAGGTCCTTCACCTCGAATTTAGAATGGTAATAGCCATGAGAAGCCAATTCGTGACCTTCATTTTTAATTCTGCGGATGATTTCTGGCGCATTTAAGGCAAAAGTGGCCGTAGAAAAAAAAGTAGCTTTAAACTTATGCTTTGCTAATAAATCTAATATAATAGTGGTTCCAGTAATGGAAATGTTGATCTGGTCTTCAAATGAAATGGTTTTACCATATTCAAACGCCATGTCAAACTCCTCGATATCAAAACTTAACAATACCATTAAAGAATGTCTTTGAGGTTGCTAGAACGGATAATGTAATTAGGCCTGTTTTTGCCCTGCATAAACATTTTTCCAATGTAGATTCCGATAATGCCTAAGATGATCAATTGTAGTCCCCCAAAAAAAGCAATGGTTGTAATCAGTGAAGCCCAGCCACTTACATGTTTACCAATATAATAAGCATATAACACATATGGAATATATAATAAGGAAACAAAAGAAAAGAAGAAACCGAGATAAACAGCCGTGTGTAAAGGTTTAGTGCTAAGCGAAGTAACGCCATGAATGGCCAACTTGCGCATTTTTTTAAGGTTGTATTTACTGGCACCTGCAAAACGTTTGTCTGGAATATAATCTATGGCATATTGTTTAAAGCCAAGCCATTTGACCAAACCCCTAATAAATGGGTCATTTTCCTTAAACTGTTTTAGTACATCCACAGTTTTTCTGTCAAGTAACCTAAAATCTGCTGTGCCGGGTTCTAACTCAATATCTGACAAGGAATTCATCAGTTTATAGAAATACTTAGAAGTCGCTCTTTTTTTATAGGATAATCTTTTGTCTTCTTTTCTGCGGGTATATACAATTTCATAACCTTCATCCCACTTCTCTAACATCTGCTTGAACAATTCTGGTGGATGTTGAAGGTCTGCATCTAATGAAATTACGCAATCGCCCTTGGCATAATCTAAACCAGCTTTTAAGGCAGGTTGGTGTCCGAAATTTCTAGAAAATTCAATGTAAAAGAAGTTGTTCTTAACTTTCGCCAAGTCTTCAATCACTTCCAATGTTCTATCTGTTCCACCATCATCTACCACTAAGATTTCAAAATCGTAGGGCAATGTTTCAAAAACCTTTTCTATTCGGTCTACAATAACAATAATGTTATCCTCTTCGTTATGCGCGGGGATGACAATTGAGACAAGTCTATTCATTTTTGGCTTTAATCTGTGTTAAGTCAAATTGTTTAGTCAACAGTTCATAGGTTAGAACGAGCCATATTAAAATGCAAGGTAATGCTTTTAAAGAATAAGGTTTGATATAATTTTCTCTTATGGATCCTAGGGAAGAGGTCTGATGCAGATAAAGTAGTCAATAACAAGGCAAGCACAAATAGGGCTATTGTTCCCTTATCTATTGGTCTTTCTTGTACAACAAACCATATCGCTACGCCTGCAAAGGCAATTACATAGGTTGGCGACTCGGAAGAATTGCTAAAAATAACAGTGAATATTAAGGTTGAGGCTAAAAACAACAACCTGAATATAGGTTCTTTATATTGTTTGATACGTAGGTATGGTAAAGCGAATAAAATAAGGCCTCCTAGTAAAAAAGGCAGATTTGGAATGCTTGCATCCTGGGCAATTCTCCTCACCATTCCCATTACTGATATGTCTTGCATAGATGTCAACGAGGCATTTAACATCTGTTTTTCAGATAGCGAAATATACCAGTCGTGATAAGATTGCAAGATGTAACTAGGCGTAAAAAAGATCATTGGTGCAACAAGAAAAACAATGGCCCAAAAAAAGCAATAGGCAATAAATTTGGGCTTCTCTTTGGCAAAAAAGAAAAAGGCCAGACCAACAATGCCATATAGCTTAACAAAAGTGCCCAACATGATCACAAAGGCTGCCCAAAAATTCTGTTTCCGTTCTATAAACACATAGGCCAAAATAATAATGGCAGCTATAGAAATGTTAAATTGAAAGCTGAACATGGAAGTCAGCATTTCGTGGGCTACAATCCAATAAACCGCATTGACCTTGGTGGTAGTGATTGGCAATTGTTTAATGGCAAAATATAGGAACATTACATTGGCCAATTGCCAAAAAAACATACCCAAATAATTTGGTAAGATTGCAAATGGAGCAATCAGTAAGCTAAAGAATGGTCCGTAATGGTTGGTGTCTAGATGTTCGGGATGTACGATATATAGATTGAGATGATCTACCGCATGGAAATAGGCATATTTAAAAATCAGATAGTTGTTGTTGATCGATGGCTTGAAAAGTTGCTTGACCGCAACAGCTACTACTAATAAAATCCAAACAGCCAGAATAAATCTATCGTTGTTTAATAAACGAACGATTTTTTGCCAAAAAGATAGATTTGGCTCTTTTTTATTTAAAGAGGACACGAAAAAATGATATTTTATACTTGGTTTAACCTAACGCTACAAATATATAATTATATATAATTTTTTTGTTACAAAAGAAAAGATTTAACATTTATTAACAATTAGGAATGTGTTCAACTACCAACTCATTTCCACTCATGTCTAAATAAGTTACCGTCATTGCTGCGAGGTCTGTTACCCATTTCTCTACCCCTGCCGCCGCTGCTTGTCTACAAAAGGTCTGGTAATCAGTTGATCCTTGTTGATGGCTCTTTAAAGCTGTTTTGAAGTCTTCCGCAGATGATTGTTCTTCGATCAATAAGTTTTCATAAACTGGTGCACTTTCTACCGTATGGTCGTCATTACCAAAATAGATGGACATGCCATTCATTACATATACGTCATTTCTGATTACACCCATTGCCTTGATTTCTTTAATGAAGTTTGGAAAATCGGCTCCGGTTTTGATCTTGCTTTCGGCTTGTTGTATGGCTTCAATTGTAAACATTGGCTTGGGTTAAGATGTTAAAACTTTATAAATGGTAGTCTGCGTATAAATTTCGTCAGGTTGTAAGATGGTACTTGGAAAATGCGGAATGTTCACTGCATTTGGATGATGCTGGGTTTCTACACAAAAAGCATCAAAGGCACCATATTCCTTTCCATTCTTGCCATTCTTTACAGCCAAATATTTGGCCGTATACAAGTGTGCAACAGGCTCTGTAGTATACACCAACAAAGAGAGTCCGCTATTTGTTTCGGTTGTTTTACTGGCCAAGGTTAAGCTGCCATATTCCTTGTCCAAAACATAGGTCTGATCATAACCACTTTCCTTATCCCAATTTGCCCCAATGGCTTTTGGTTTGGTAAAATCGTGGATTGTATCTGTTACAGGAATCAACTTACCAGTGACTACAAAATTGCTATCCTGTTCTAGATAATTTGAGGCATTCATCTGATGGATGTGGTTTGTTACCTGCTCTCCTGTTGGAGAAAGGTTGAAATAACTATGGTGCGCCAAATTGATCGGTGTAGCCTCGTCGGTATCTGCCTGATAGGTAAGGATCAGTTCATCGTTATTGGTCAACTCGAAAGTGAGTTGTATGGCTAGGTCGCCAGGAAAGTTTTCTTCGCCATCGAGGCTAAAATATTGAAAGGTTACACTGGCATGTGGTTCTTCACTGATATGGGTAATGTCCCAAACCTTTCTGTCAAAACCAATTTTACCACCGTGCAAACAATCATTGCCATTGTTTTTGGCCAATTGATATTCAACGTTGTCCAACTCAAATTTGCCATCTTTTATCCTATTGGCATAACGGCCAATAATGGCGCCAAAATAGGGATAGTTTGCCAGATATGCCGGATTGATATAGTCTTCAAACTTATCGAAGCCTAATACGATATCCTGTTGCTCGCCATGGGCATTGGTTACCACAAATTGGTTGATGATCGTACCGTAATTAAAGAGTTTTACAAAATTACCTTTGTCATTTTTTAGTTCTACGATAACTACCTCTTTTTCGTCAATAAAAGTTCCTGTGTGTATCTGCTTTGCTGTCATAAATTGTATCTTAGCCACAGGCTAAATTACAATTTAAACTCAAAATTCTACCAAGAAAACACATTTTATGAAAGAGCAGTTAGCAGAAGTATTTCAGAGCAGATACCAGCAGGATCCAACGGCAAGCTACTTTGCACCGGGCAGGGTGAACTTAATTGGCGAGCATATCGATTACAATGGTGGTTTGGTAATGCCTTGTGCCATTTCTGCGGGTACATGGTTGCTACTGGCTCCAAATACTGATCGGGTACTGAGGTTTAAGAGTGTAAATTTTGAAGAGGAAGCCACAATATCCATCGCCAAAAGCTATACCAAAACAGGTAAAGAATGGTACAACTATCCCTTAGGTGTTTTCAATGAGCTTCAGCAACTGGGTTGGGATGCAACTGGCCTAGATCTTTTGTTTTTTGGCAATATCCCTATTGGTGCTGGATTGTCTTCTTCGGCCTCTATTGAGGTGTTGACTGCTTTTGCTTTAAATGATCAATTTAAGCTGGGACATGATAAACTAGAACTTGTTAAATTGTCTAAAAAAGTAGAAAACATCTTTATTGGATTAAATTCTGGTATCATGGACCAATTTGCCGTTGCTTTTGGCGAGGCAGACAAAGCCTTGGTACTAAACTGCGATACCTTAAAATACAAAGTGGTAGATTGTGCGCTTGGAGATTACCAATTGGCTATTGTCAATACCAATAAGACCAGAAAACTCGAAGAATCGAAATACAATGAAAGATTTGCGGAATGTGAAACAGCATTGAATGCCTTAAAACAAGGCATCAATATCCATAACCTTTGCGAGCTGACTGCCGAAAAACTGGCTTTACACAGCCCTCTGATTACTGATGAAACCATTTTAAAGCGTGCTACACATGTGGTTAAAGAGAACGACCGTGTACACTTGGCAGCCAAAGCTTTAAATGTTGGCGAACTGGAAGAATTTGGTAGGTTGATGTATGCTTCTCATCAATCGCTAAAAGAGCTTTATGAAGTTTCTGGAAAGGAACTGGATGCAGTGGTAGACTTCTGTAGTGGCTATGAACATGTTATTGGTGCCCGAATGACGGGTGCAGGTTTTGGTGGTTGTGCCATCGCCTTGCTTAAAAAAGGTTACGAAGAAGATTTCGCCAAGCAGCTGACCGATTACTATGTAGCTGAAATTGGCTATCCAGCGGCTATCTATATCCACCAGATTGGCGATGGTGTAAAGGCGGTTTAAAGCTTCAATAATAATTTTTAAGTTTGCAGCATGCGAAAATTAAAACTCGATGAACTTAATCGTGTAGATATACAAGAATTTAAAGAACAGGAAAAACTACCTGTAGTAGTGGTATTGGATAATGTGAGGAGCATGCACAATGTGGGTTCGGTTTTTAGAACGGCCGATGGTTTCTCAATCGAAAAAGTAGTGTTGTGTGGCATTACGGCACAACCTCCGCATCGCGAAATCGAAAAAACAGCATTAGGCGCAACGCAGTCTGTAGATTGGATACATTTTGAGGATACTTTGGTTGCCATTGATACTTTGCGGGCAAAAGGCTACCAGATCATTGCCATAGAGCAGGCAGAAAACAGCACCATGCTCAATACGTTTAAGCCAGATCCAGCTCAGAAATATGCATTGATTTTTGGCAACGAGGTAAATGGAGTTAGTGATGAGGCGATGCAGAAAATTGATAACTGTATCGAAATACCTCAATTTGGCACCAAACACTCTTTCAACATTGTAATTTCTGCAGGTATTGTGCTTTGGGATTTCTTTGCTAAATTGAAACTCTAAAACTTTTCAGTATCACCTGATGATGGAAAATCTACTTTTAAAAAAGCTGCAGGTTAAACCTGGTTTTAAAGTTCTGGTACTAAATGCGCCAGAGAATTTTCTGGCAATTATTGACGAGCTGCCAAATGATATTGAGGTTTCAATGGATGAAAGCATTGCGTTTAATGCGTTGCTCATTTTTGCCACTACAAAAGCAGAAATGTTAACTGCTTTAGCTACAAAACATCAATCGATAGGTGATCAGACCATTTGTTGGATCATGTATCCAAAGGCGAAATCTAAATTGGCCAGTGACTTGAACCTGATGCAGAGTTGGGAAGATTTAAATCGGTATCAGTTAGCACCATGTGCCTCTGCGGCAATAGACCAAACTTGGACTGCACTTCGGATCAAACCTGTAGATAGTACCAAGAGATCGGGAATGGGCAATGCCGAAATCCAACAGAACGAGTATGGCGAATTTGTAGATGTGAAGCGCAAAATAGTAAACCTGCCTGATGATTTAAAAACAGTTTTGGAAAAGAACAGTACGGCTTTAGACTTTTATGAGCAACTCTCCTATTCTAACCGTAAAGAATATGTATTGTGGGTATTGAGTGCCAAACAAGAAAAGACCAGATTAGACCGTATACAGAAAACGGTAGAAAAATTAGCTGCCCAAAAGAAAAATCCTACAGAAAAATAAAATTTTAACAGTTTTAACGCTATTTAACAGAACAGGTTAAACTATGTTAAAATAAGTTTGAGCATTTAATTGTCGGTTAATTTTGAATTGACTTTTAAACAGAACTTTATATTTTAACATGGCCTATACCATTACTAAACCTATTTTTATAGCGATTCTCCTTTCTCTTGCTTTTACAGGTCGGGCACAAAACAACACTTTGCCTGGTAAAATCAACGGCAAGTTGGTAGATGAGAAAAACACACCAATTCCATTTGCTAGCATAAGCTTGTATCTACAAACGGATACTGTACAAGTCAAGGGCACGCTTTCTTCAGAAAGTGGAGATTTTAGTTTTGAGCAACTGCCCTTTGGGAGCTATACCCTCAAAATCGAAGGGTTTGGTTATCAAGAATCCATCATCAGTTCGATAATAATCAACGATCAAAAACCACAATTTACCATAGATAAGCTAGTTTTACACTTGCAGGCACAACAACTGAAAGAAATCAGTATTGTAAGGAAAAAACCTTTAGTTGAAAGAAAAAGCGATAAGACCATTTTAAATGTGGCCAGCAATATTTTAGCCATCGGAAATTCAGCCTTTGATATTTTGGCAAAGGCGCCGGGTGTAAGCATTGACAACAGTGGAAATATCAGTTTACGTGGAAAACCTGGTGTAAGTGTAATGATCAATGGAAAACTAACCTACCTGTCTACAGCACAGCTAACCACTTTGTTGCGCAATACCAATGGAAATACCATCGAAACCATTGAGTTGATCAATAGTCCTTCGGCCAAATACGATGCCGCTGGTAGTGGTGGTATCATCAATATCAAGTTAAAAAAGAACCAGAACTATGGTACAAATGTTACTCTGCTGTTGGGTGCAGGTTATGGCAGCAATTATAAAAGCAATGCTGGAGTCAATTTTAACCATCGTAATAAAAAACTCAATGTTTTTGGGAGTTACGACTATACCAACGATAAAGATTTTGAAGACCTCTACCTCAATAGAAGTAATCAGTCGGCTACTGAAACTACCTATTTTAACCAACAAGGAAGGGATATCAATACCAGTAAGAACAACAGTTATAAAATTGGGCTTGATTACGAGTTGGATGAAAAAAACACCATTGGATTGATGGTAAATGGCTATCACAATAACAACAAAATCAATTCGATGATCAATACCTTAATGGGGGCGCAACCTTCACAGCAAGATTCATCAATTGTAGCCAGCAATCTTGGCCAAAGTAAATACACCAACCAAACTTATAACCTTAACTATAAATCGGTAATAGATACTTTGGGACAAGAACTAAATGTCGATTTGGATTATGCCAAGTTCTATAACATCAATCAGATCAACTATAATAATTCTTTTTTTAATAACAATGGATCGATTTCCAAGCCAGCCTTGATCTTTAGAACTGCCACACCTGCCAATGTAAAGATATGGTCTGGAAAGGTTGATTATACCTATCCCTTTTCTGCACAGACCAAATTGGAAACCGGTGTAAAAAGTAGCTATGTCAATACCACAAACGATTTCAGACATGAGGATCTGATCGGTCAACAATGGATCAATGATGCTGCTAAACGTAATAATTTCAATTATAAAGAGACTATTAGTGCTGCTTATGCCAATTTACAGCATAAATTTGGTGCATTAACGGTTCAAGTTGGCTTACGTGCCGAACTGACCAATTCTGAAGGCTACTCGCCTGCTACCCAAAGCAGGGTAAAACGTAATTATATTGATTTTTTCCCAAGCATAAGTTTAAGTAAAATGGTGGCCGAAGCACATGAGTTTGGTTTGTCTTATCACAAAAGGATCGATCGGCCAGATTATCAATCGCTTAATCCATTTATCTATTTTGCTGATTTATATACCTATTCGCAAGGTAACCCATACTTAAATCCTCAATATACCAATGCATTTGAATTTACTTATAGTTTTCAGGAAAAACTCAATGCAACATTGGGATATAGCCACACCAGAGATGTAATTACTACAACCTTGATCAATGATCCGTTAAAAAAACACTATTTATACTCGAGCAGAATTTAGCAAGTCAAAATACTTATAACCTCAATATTGGTGCCCCATTGGCCATTACCAAATGGTGGAATACCAGTAATGATGCCACTTTGTACTACACCGATTTTAAATCACCTAATTTAATGGGGTTGCCATTTAGCAGCGGAAAATTAAGTTATCTATTGAATACCACCCAAACTTTTTCGGTAAGTAGTTCTATCAATGCAGAATTGACGATGGACTATCAATCGGCACAGGTATACGGTACTTATGCCGTAAAACCCTTGTATGGAATTGATTTTGGTGTGAGCAAGTCTTTTGCCAATAAAAAAGCAACTGTAAAACTGGCTGCCAATGATCTATTCAATTTAAGAAAAGCAAATATCAGTAGTGCTCTTCCATTACAGGATTATCGTTTGTACCAAAAGGAAGAAAGTAGGATTTTTAGGTTAAGTTTCAGTTATAATTTTGGTAGCAGTTCAATCAAGGCTGTTAGAGAACGCTCTAAAAGCTCTGATAGTGAACAAAGTCGTGTTAGATCAAAGAATTAAGGTCTGAAATAATTGTTGGCCTGGGTCTTCGACAGGCCCAGACTGACATTTAATTGATTTTTTAAAGCTTTGTCATGCTGAACGCAGTGAAGACCGAGAAGCAGCTACGAAGTCAATCTCCTTCCTTACTTCCTCAATAGAGATGCTTCGTAGTTCAGCATGACAAAATCATTAATTACCCAGCTAAAACCTTATCAGGTGTAATCGGTAAACTTCTGATTCTTTTACCGGTAGCGTTAAATACTGCATTGGCCACAGCACCAGCAAAACCAATCAAGGCAATCTCTCCCATTCCTTTGGCTCCCATTGGATTAACAATTGGATCAGGCTTGTCGATGAAAATTACATCAATATCAGGTACATCAGCATTTACGGGTACATGGTAATCGGCAAAATTGTTGTTTACATACCTGCCATAGCGGTTATCTAAGATGGCTTCTTCTGTTAATGCCATGCCAATACCGCCAACAGCACCGCCTACCATTTGGCTACGGGCAGTTTTAGGACTAACTATCTTTCCAGAATCGCCTACCGATACAATTTTACTTACTTTAACAACACCTGTTGATTGATGCACTTTTACCTGTACAAAATGGATGGAAAAAGAATACATCGAATAATTTTTAGCATCCGGATTGTTTTGAGAAGATTGGATGGTTTTCTCAATCATGGGTAGGTTATTCTTCTTTAATACCTCAACAAAGTTGGCTGTAGCATCCATATTGGCATTGGCCGCTAACTCTGCAATGGTAGCTTTTAGGGCTACGCACACATCGTTAACTGCAGAACCTACTGTAGATAAAGTAGCGGAACCACCCTGGCTTGGTGCGGGGGGAGCGAAGAATCGCCCAATTCAAAAGTGATTTTGTTAACAGGCAGTCCCATCAATTTGCTGGCAATCAAAGTCATCCCTGTTCCAGTGCCAGGCCCAATGTCACTGGTTGCACTTTGTAGCACTAATGTGCCATCAGCCTTTAAAATCCCCTTTACACTTGCCCTACCTCTACCCGCATTAAATACCCCGATACTCACGCCGTAGCCAATTTGCCATGGGCCTTCAGTTATACTTCCAGGTTTGTTTTTTCTATTGCTCCAACCAATCTTTGCCGAACCTAACCGATAAGCTTCCTTAATGTATTTGCTAGAAAAAGGTCTATTTTGTGCGGGTACCTTCTCGGGGTCATTTTTGATCCTAAAATCTAGAGGATCCATGTCCAAAGCATTGGCCATTTCGTCAATGGCACTTTCCAACGCAAAAGCTCCAGTTGCCTCGCCAGGTCCACGCATCCAGATGGGTACGCCCATATCCAATGGGATGACATAATAATTGGTATTTACGTTTTCAGAATCGTACATGAACTTGGTCATGTTGACTACACCTTCCTTAAAATTCTCGTAGGTAGCCGTCTGTCCGAATGCCGTATGGGTAATACCAGTAATTTTCCCATCTTTTGTAGCCCCTATGCCTATCTTCTGATGTGCAGCAGGTCGATTACCTACCATGGTAAACATTTGGTCGCGGGTAATCACCAACTTTACTGGACGTTTTAAATGCTTTGATGCCATAATTGCGGCAATTTCCAAAGGCCAAGTCCTCAAGGCCATTCCAAAACCACCACCTACAAACTCAGAATTCACCTGTATGTTTTCAGCAGGAATCTTGAATGTATTGGCAATTGTACTTTGGGTAGCTTTTACTCCTTGTGTTTTGGCATACACAGTAACTTGGTCATTTGCTCGCCAATCGGCAATAATGCCATGTAGTTCCATTGGATTATGGGTTTCTACAGGCATGGTATAAGTTTGTTCTAGTTTTACCTCAGCAGTTTTATAAGCATCGGCTATTCCCCTTACATATGGAGGTTGTCCCTGTAGCTTTTTTACGCCTGTATCCTTGATGCTGCCTTCAAAATTGGTGTTAAAGGCAGCTTTTTTATAACTTACCTTTACCAATGAGGCTGCATAAGTGGCCCTTTCAAAAGTATCCGCTACAACAATGGCAATGGGCTGTCCATTAAAGAAGATCTATCCGTATAAAAAATCTTCATGGGCGAACCACCAGTTTGCTCATAACCAGCCGCAGAAGGTTTGTTGAGATGAGATAATACCCCTAAAACACCTGGGGCATTGCTTGCAGCCTTGGTATCTATGGCGGTAATCTTCCCTTTGGTAATGGTGCTGGTTACCAATACACCATAAGTTTGTCCGGGCAATTGAAACTCGGCAAAGTACTTGGCCTTTCCGGTTACTTTATCTATACCGTCTACACGGTCGTTTTCATCTATAAAAAATAAATCTTCCATTAGGCTTTAGCTTTAGCAACGGTTAATGCTTCGACAATTGTGTTAGGAGCCAATTTCAGTTTAAAATCATTTTCTCCATAACCTTTGGCATCTTTCATGGCCAGTTGTGCAGCAGCTTCGAAATTTGCTTTTGTGGCTTCTTTTCCTTTTAAAAAAGCTTCTGCGGCAGTTAAACGCCAAGGTTTATGTGCTACACCACCCATGGCTAAGCGAACATCGTTAATTTTGCCATCTTTAAGGTCTAAGGCAGCTGCAACAGCAACCAATGCAAAAGCATACGATGAACGGTCTCTTACCTTTAGATAATGGAAATTTTTATTCAGGTTATTGGTAGGAATATCTACCCTCATGATCAATTCGCCTTTTTGTAGGTTATTGTCCTTTTCTGGTGTGTTGCCAGCCAAACGGTGGAAATCGATAAAATTAATCCTTCTTTCTCCTTTTGACCCTGCAATTACAACTTTGGCATCTAAAGCTACCAAACCCACGCACATATCGCTGGGATGTACGGCAATGCACGACTCTGAAGTGCCAAATATGGCATGCATTCTATTGTAACCACCAATGGCTCCACAACCACTACCAGGCTCACGTTTATTGCAAGGCATGGTAATGTCGTAAAAATAACCACAACGTGTACGTTGCATCATGTTGCCACCAACTGTTGCCACATTACGCAACTGTGCAGAGGCACCCGATTGTAGCGCCAGCATTAGCAAAGGGAATTTTTCTTTGACCAAGGCATTTTCGGCCACTGCCGAATTCGCAGTTAAAGCACCAATCTGCAATACATTGTTAACCAGCTCTATTTTCTTTAAAGGTAGATGGTTGATATCGATCAGCTTTTCGGGTGCGGTAACTCCCCTTTTCATTAAATCTACCAAGTTGGTGCCACCAGCAATAAAAGTTGCTTTGGGATCTTTATTGATCAAACTTAAGGCAGTTTTAACTATTGAAGTTCTTACATATTGGAAATTGATCATATCGATGCCCCCTTTTCTTTAACCTCTTGTATGGCATCTACAATATTTGGATAAGCTCCGCACCTGCAGATATTGCCACTCATGTATTCTCTGATTTCGTCCTTTGAATTGGCATGTCCTTCTCTGATACACGCTACAGCACTCATCGATCTGTCCGGGTGTGCAGTAACCACATTGAAAACCATCATGTTTAATAAAGGCGGCCTGCATTGGATGTAATTCATCGCCTTTGGCCAAACCTTCTATGGTGGTAATGCTTTTGCCTTCGTTCATTACCGCTAAGCTTAAACAAGAATTGATCCTTTGCCCATCAACATGAACCGTACAAGCCCCGCATTGTCCGTGGTCACAACCTTTTTTGGTGCCTGTTAAATGTAGTTCCTCTCGTAGCAGGTCTAATAAGGTAACCCTTGGTTCTATCTTGAGTGCATAAGGTTTATTATTCACTTTTAGATTGAGTGGTATTTTCTCAAAAAGCTGAGCAAAACGTTCATCAACGTGTTGATCTGCTGCCTTTAATACCGTTAATGGCGTTAAAGAGAGTGCGGTGAACAGCGATGTTTTCTTTAAGAAATCACGGCGGGTATCACCAGATGGATTGGCATCGACCTTAGACATGTGCAAAAGATTTAATTACAATAATGGACAATGTTCTAATATCGTGATAATAGGATATGTTTACATAGGTTAATGGTAATTTAGAAGGATTCTATGATGAAAGATTGGAGTTGTAAATCCTAATCAACTATTAGTTTCTGCATAAAAAAGGTCGAGATTGCAAATCCCGACCAGCTTTCAGAATGACAATATTTCAATCAATGCGCTTCAAACATGTTGATCATCCTGTTGGTGGCATCTTTGGAGTGTAGCATTGCTGTTGAATCTAAAGTATCTTGAGTAACAGCTGATGCTCTAACCAGCATCTGTTTTTCGAAAGCGGCAATGGCCGTTTGAAGATCAGGAAACGTGTCGCTGGTTAGCTGTTGGCTCAATTCCAAAGCATCCTGCATGGCCATATTTACACCTTCACCAGCATAAGGAGGCATCAGGTGGGCCGCATCACCAATCATGGTCAGGTTGGGTAAAGTTTCCCATTTTTGGTCTAATGGATAATAGTATTGTGGTCTTGGGATGCATACCAATTCCTCAAATTCAAATAATTCTCGGTAAACAGGATCCCATGTACCAAATGCCGTCTTAAACCAATTGAATACCTGTGCCTTGTTGGTAAAATCGATACCACTCGTAGTTGCCCAATTCTCATCAACTTTACATCCGGTATAGAATGAAAGTGTTCCATCGCCTTTGGCACTTAGGATCAACGATTGTTCATCCCCGAAAGCAAAGATTTTCCCTCCTTTTAGCAATTCATTTAGTTGAGGGGCATGTTTTTGTGCATGATAGATATTCCCCTCCATGGCTGTAACACCCGAATAGATCGGTTTAGTTGAACTTAGGTATGGACGAGTCTTAGACTTAGCTCCATCTGCCGCAATTACAAGACTGCAGTTGCGCTCGTACCATTCTTGAAATTTAATTGCCATCCATCCTTATAGGGTACCATACTTACAAATTGACTGTCCCAAACCACGGTTTCGGGAGACAAAGAATTTAAAAGTATCGTTCTTAGTGGTCCACGGTCTATTTCAGGACGGTTTTCTTCATGGTCTGCAGCTTCATGTAAATCTAATCTAATGGCAGCATGTTTGTCCATGATCCTTAATTTTCTAGCTTCAGGACGATGATTGGCATAAAATTCATCAATCAGCCCTGCTTGGCGCAACGCCTCCAGTCCAGATTCTTCGTGTAGGTCAAGTGTAGCACCTTGAACACGTACATCGCTATTGAAATCTCTTTCATATACTTTTACATTGGCACCTTTCAGCTGTAAAAGCTTGGTCAGCGTCAATCCGCCTGGGCCGCCACCTACAATGGCTATTGTTTTATTTTTAAGTAACATAACGGTCTAATTTTGTACTACAAAACTAGTCCTTAGGCAAATTCAATAATTGTATAAATCGGTCGTTTTGATTTTTGGCCAGACTTTTAGGATTTACACCTGCATATTTTTTGACTTCTTTGATAAAATGCGATTGGTCTGCAAAATCTTGCTCTGGAAAGAGTTTTCCAGCTTTGATCTGCTCAAAAGAAGCTTTGAAACGTAAGATGTTGGCATAGGTTTTTAAAGGAATACCAAAACGTTGTGTGAAATAACGGTTGATTTGGCGGCTTGTCCAATGGACTTTATCTGCCAGTTCTTTTACTGTAATTGAACCATTTGAAGCGTACAATAACCTAAATAATCTTCTTTTCCTTTCATCGATGTTCGTTTTTAATTGTTCGGTGATGGCCAATGTTGTTTTTTGAGTGAAATGCTCGAGGGTACTTAGGTCGTTGAGGGTGATACCTAGAAAATTTTGAGGTAATGTTTTTACATGCTCTGGAAGATCAGAAATGGATGTGTTTAAAAAATATTCGATAGCCAATAATTTTAAACTGATGGCAAAAATGACGGTTTTGCCCGGCATTGTATTTTGTGATGGACTGAGGTCTAAGTTCATCAGCATAGCTTGAAAGGGCTCTGTATCAGAATACGTGAAGAAAAGGTCTACTCTTCCATCGGGCATGATCACCATGTCCTGTTCTTGGTCTGATAAGTTTTTGAGTAACCAAAAGCTTTCTACAAAATCAGAAAGTTCTGGAGGTGGGGCAAGAGATTGAAAGACGAACTGGTTGGACATGATTTGTGATGTAAATATAAATACAGCACTAGATAATAAACAAACAAAAACAGATTTGTTATGCTGGGTTTGTCGGAGCGTTTGTTGAGGTGGTCTTCGACAGGCTCAGACTGACATTTTATATAGTCAGTTTTTGTCATTCTGAACGCAGTGAAGACCGCGAAGCAGCTACGAAGTAAATCTTCTTCTATAATTATCCCGAATGGAGATGCTTTTTTCCTCAGCATGACAAATCTTAATAAAAACCAATTCTATGTGTTCTATGTATCTATGTGGTCAAACATTTAGACAATAAAGACCTAGATTATTTAAAAAAAAATTACCATGTTGGGCTTTCCAAAGTATTTGTTGGTCTAGTCTTCGACAGGCTCAGACTGACATTTTATTAATTTAAAAAGTCAATTCTATGTGGTATAAAAAAGGTCGGGATTTGTAATCCCGACCCATACTTTAGTTTATTTAAGCGTAAGCAATCGCATCTTTAGATGGCAACTTGCTATAACCCATTAAATATTCATCTACCTTACGGGCAGTTTCCCTCCCCTCAGAAATGGCCCAAACTACTAAAGATTGTCCCCTACGCATATCGCCAGCGGCAAAAACCTTTGGTATATTGGTCTGGTAGTTTCCTTCAATCGCTTTCACATTGCCTCTTTCATCTAATTCAACTCCCAGTTTGGCCAATAAACCTTCTTTTTGAGGGTGTAAGAAACCCATCGCCAATAAGACCAGTTCACAAGGATATTCTTTCTCCGTACCTGGAATTTCCTTAAAACCTAAAGCCTTACCATTTGCATCAATTTCCCATTGCACTTCAATTACACTGAGCGATTTTAAGTTGCCGTGTTCATCTGCATTAAATCTTTGAGTGTTTACTGCCCAATTTCGATGTGCGCCTTCCTCATGCGAAGAAGTCACTTTTAATAACATTGGATATTGCGGCCAAGGCATATGTTCCGTTCTGCTTTGCGGTGGCATGGGCATGATCTCGAACTGGGTAACAGATTTGGCGCCTTGACGGTTTGAGGTACCAATACAGTCAGAACCTGTATCACCACCACCAATAACGATGACATTTTTATCCGTTGCCTTCAATTCCTGTTCAGTTATTACCCTTCCACCTACACGTTTATTCTGTTGTTTTAAAAAATCCATGGCAAAATGGATTCCATCTAATTCTCTTCCAGGTAGGTTTAAATTACGTGGAATAGTAGAGCCTCCGGCCAATACTATAGCTTGGTAATCCCTTAAAAGCGTACTTAATTCTACATTTTCGCCTACATTGGCATTGCATTTAAAAGTAATGCCTTCTTCTTCCATTAAATTTATCCTTCTTGTAACCACATCTTTTTGCAGTTTAAAATCTGGGATGCCATAACGCAATAGGCCACCAGGTACATCGTCTCGTTCGAACACTACCACCTCATGACCAGCTTTATTGAGTTGTGCGGCAGCAGCTAAGCCTGCAGGACCTGAACCAATTATTGCCACTTTTTTACCTGTTCTGATCAAAGGGGCATTGGCTTTGATGTAACCTTTATCAAATGCGATTTCAATGATATGTTTTTCAATCTCCTCAATAGACACTGGCGATTTGTTGATGCCCAATACACAGGCACTTTCGCAGGGGGCGGGACAGATTCTACCTGTAAACTCCGGAAAATTGTTGGTGCTCAACAAGATTTCGGCTGCATTTAGCCAATCTCCCTTGTAAACGGCATCGTTAAATTCTGGAATGACATTACCCAACGGACAACCCGACTGGCAAAAAGGTACACCACAATCCATACAGCGAGCAGCTTGTTTGTTCAATTGATCGGCTGGCAAGGAATCCAAAAACTCTTTGTAATGTTGGATGCGTTCTGTTGGTTCCTGTTTTGAAGGCGAAACTCTTTCGTATTCAAAAAATCCTGTCACTTTTCCCATCTTAATTGATTTTAACTTGTTGACGTTGTAATAAAACTGCTTTGTACTCTTTAGGAAATACCTTTACAAAATGTGCTGATTGTGTTTCCCAATCACTTAAAATAAACTCTGCTACCCTACTGTTGGTGAGTCTGATATGGCTCTTCAATAAGGTGGTTATCCTTTCTTCATCTTCGGCTTGTAAAGGATCAAGGTCTACCATCTCTGGATTGCATTTTTTGGCAAAGGTGCCATTCACATCGTAGATCCAGGCTATACCTCCGCTCATGCCGGCGGCAAAGTTGCTTCCTGTATCACCAATTACCAATACTTCACCTCCTGTCATGTACTCGCAACCATCATCGACCTACACCTTCTACCACAGCAGTTGCACCAGAATTACGCACAGCAAAACGTTCGCCTGCTTTACCTCTTACATACAACTCGCCAGATGTGGCTCCATATAAAGCTACATTACCGATAATGATATTCTGTTCAGGCACATAATTGATGTCTCCGAAAGGATAGATGACCAATTTGGCACCAGACAGTCCTTTGCCCACATAATCGTTTCCTTCACCTTCTAATGATAAGGTTAAGCCTTTGGCCGCAAATGCACCAAAACTTTGTCCAGCAGATCCAAAACACTTAAAGTTGATGGTGTCTGGAGCAAGTCCACTGCCTTTGTGCACTTTAGAGATTTCGTTAGACAGCATCGTGCCAATGGCCCTATCTGTATTTTTAACATCGAAATTGGCAAATACTGGCTCGTTGTTTAAAATGGCTGATTGTGCTTTGGCAATCAACTGATCATCTAAAACCTGTTCTAAACCATGGTCTTGGAATTCAGTTTGATATAAGGGTAAACCATTGTCTGGTTCTTTATGTAAGATTGGTTTTAAATTCACATATTTCAATTTCCAATCGGCATCGTCAATCGCTCTCATCTGTAATACCTGCGATTGGCCGATCATCTCATTTACGGTTCTGAAACCCAGTTCTGCCATGATCTCGCGCAGTTCTTCTGCCAAGAAATGGAATAGGTTTACCACATGGTCTGCATCGCCGGTAAAGAGTTTTCTCAATTCTGGGTCTTGGGTAGCCACGCCAACAGGGCAAGTATTTAAATGGCATTTGCGCATCATGATGCAGCCAGAAGTTACCAAGGCGGCTGTAGCCACACCCCATTCTTCAGCCCCCAATAAAGCCGCAATGGCAATGTCTCTGCCTGTTTTTAATTGCCCGTCGGTTTGTACTACCACCCTACTTCTCAACCTGTTTTTAACCAAGGTCTGGTGTGCCTCGGCCAAACCAAGTTCCCAAGGTAAGCCTGCATGCTGGATCGAAGTTAAAGGCGATGCCCCTGTGCCACCATCGTAACCAGAAACGAGGATCACATCGGCATGTGCCTTGGCAACGCCTGCAGCGATGGTGCCTACACCTGCTTTAGAAACTAATTTTACATTGATCCTGGCGGCTCTGTTCGCATTTTTAAGGTCGAAGATCAATTGAGCCAGATCTTCGATCGAGTAGATGTCATGGTGTGGCGGTGGTGAGATTAAACCTACACCTGGTGTAGCATGGCGAACTTTGGCTATCCAATCGTCTACTTTATGTCCAGGTAACTGTCCACCTTCGCCTGGTTTGGCGCCTTGTGCCATTTTGATCTGTAGTTCGTCGGCGTTGGTCAGGTAATAGCTGGTTACGCCAAAACGTGCAGAAGCAATCTGTTTAATGGCCGAACGCATCGAATCGCCATTGGCCATTTTTTGGTAACGCATTTCGTCCTCACCACCTTCGCCTGTATTGCTTTTTCCTCCAATGCGGTTCATGGCGATGGCTAAGGTAGAATGGGCTTCGTGAGAAATGGAACCAAAAGACATGGCACCTGTAGCAAATCTTTTCAAGATTGATTCTGTTGATTCAACTTCATCTAAACCTATTGCTGGGCGGGTATAATTAAATTCTAATAAACCACGGATGGTGTAGGCCTGAGCAGTTTGCTCATTGATCAGCTTCGAATATTTTTTAAAAGTAGCAAAGTCATTTCTTCTCGTTGCGTTTTGCAACAAGTGGATGGTTTCTGGATTGAATAGGTGTTTTTCACCACGTCTTCTCCATTTATAGGTGCCTCCAGCTGTTAAAATTGGTTCGGCTTGTGTTTTTGGACCAAAACTCCGGCGGTGTTTGATGAGCGTTTCATGGGCAATCTCATCCAATCCTAAACCACCAATACGCGATACCGCTCCTGTAAAGTGGGTATTCACTACCTGCTCATTGATGCCCAAAATCTCGAAGATCTGTGCTCCATGGTAGGATTGTAAGGTAGAAATCCCCATTTTAGAAAGATCTTCAATAGGCCGCTGTTAACGGCATAAATATAATTGGCGATCAACTTGTCTGGTTTCAGACCGCTCTCTTGATCAAAACCTCTAATGGTCTCTAAAGCCAGATATGGGTTCACGGCTGTTGCTCCGAAACCGATCAAGGTAGCAAAATGATGCACTTCCCAAACATCACCGGCCTCTACCACGATGCCTACTGCACCACGGTAACCTTTTCTGATCAAGTGATGATGTACGGCAGAAACAGCCAATAACGATGGAATGGCTGCATGCTCTGAGTCGATGGCCCGATCTGAAAGTACGATTACCTGAAAACCATCTTCAACTGCATCTACCGCATAACGGCACAAACGATCTAAGGCTTTGGCCATGGCTCCAGCTTTACCATCTGCTCTAAAATACATCTGTAGCGTTTTACATTGGAACAGGCCTGTATCTATACTTCTAAGCTTCTCTAATTCTAAATTGGTTAAGATGGGATGTTTGATACCTACGCAATGGCATTGCATCTGATTTTCTTCGAGCAGGTTGCCGTTATTGCCCATAAAACCGGCCAAACTCATCACCACTTTTTCTCTTATCGGGTCAATTGGTGGATTGGTGACCTGTGCAAACAATTGTTTGAAATAAGATGAAAGGTGTTGTGGCTGTTTAGATAGAATGGCCAATGGGGTATCTGTACCCATTGATCCAATGGCTTCTTTGCCTTCGATGGCCATGGGTTTTAGTAAAAGATCGATGTCTTCTGTACTGTAGCCAAAAACCTGTTGGTACTTAAAGATAGAATCGGCAGCGAGGTTGGTAAACATTACCCTTGGCTCTGGCAGTTCTTCTAGTTTGATCTGGTATTGGTTAATCCAATCGGCATAAGGTCTACGTCCGCAAACCTGTTGTTTGATCTCTTGGTCGCTGATGATTCGGCCTTGTTGCATGTCTACCACAAACATTTTGCCTGGTGTTAACCTTCCTTTTTCTATTACGGTACTTTGGTCTATGGCCAATGCACCTGATTCTGAGGCCATGATCACACGGTCGTCACTTGTGAGAACATAACGCGAAGGGCGTAGTCCATTACGGTCTAAGGTGGCACCAATCAGTCTTCCATCAGTAAAAGCAATAGCCGCTGGTCCATCCCAAGGCTCCATTAAGGAAGCATGGAATTGGTAGAAGGCTTTTTTGATTGGGTCCATGTCTTCATTGCCATCCCAGGCTTCTGGGATCAACATCATCAATACATGAGGCAATGAACGCCCTGCATGCAATAAAAGTTCTACCACATTGTCTAAACAGCCAGAATCTGATTGGGTCTCGTCAATTACCGGAAGGATCATGTTCAGTTCTTCTGGTGTAAAATATGGAGAGGCAAATGATTTGACGCTAGACCTGAACCAGTTCAGGTTGCCCTGTAGGGTATTGATTTCGCCATTATGGGCGATAAACCTAAAAGGTTGTGCCAAACGCCACGACGGGAAAGTGTTGGTAGCAAAACGCGAGTGGATCAAGCCAAAAGCCGATACCATGCGTTTATCACTCAGTTCTGTAAAATAAGTCCTGAGTTGTAAAGAAGTTAATTGTCCTTTATAGATAATGGTGCGCGAAGAAAAGGAAACGATATAAAAATCTTCCTTACTCCCTGCAACCGTATTGTAAATGGTTTTGGTCAGGTAAGTTTTCAGTACAAAAAGCTTACGCTCAAAGTCGGCTCCTTCGGCAATGTTGTAAGGTCTGGCTACAAATACCTGCTCAATCTCTGGTTCAACAGAAAGTGCCATGTTACCAATATCTGTTGTATTTACCTGTACCTTTCTAAATCCCAAAATCTCTAGGCCCAATTTCTCTGCCGTACGATAGATGATTTCTCGGCACTCTTCTCTTGCCCGGATCTTTGGGTAAAAAAAGTTGGCCTACGCCATAATCGCCATAAGCAGGTAAGCTGAAACCTGTTCTCAAACATTCGTCAAATAAAAACTCGTGTGGCACTTGGATCATCATCCTGCCCCATCGCCTGTGTTTGGTTCTGCACCACAAGCGCCACGGTGGTCTAGGTTCTCGAGAATGGTAATGGCATCTGAAATGATCTGGTGCGATTTGCGCCCTTTCACATGGGCAACGAAACCAATGCCACAGGCATCATGTTCGAAGCTTTTACGGTATAGTCCTTGGTGTTCATTCAAGTCAATCATCTTTGGTATTAGGTTAGTGTATAGGAAACACTAAGTTAAACAAAATGAACGTCAAATTACATTATCAATAATATTTTTAGGAAATAAATATATTCTAGTTAAAATATGTGAGGTAAATTTACAATTTGACAATAGATATCGTTATCAATTACGAACTTGACAATATTGTAGTTTGTTATTTATGCATAACATTGGTGTTTTTAGTCGTTTCAAAAAGCTTCAATTAGGGGGATACTCTCCTTTTGAACACATTTTTCAAAATTAGGCCCTCTACAAATCATTACTAATCAAACAGATATATTTATATCTGAAAATAAACAATTTCTTTTTTTGTAAAATGAGTGCTTTTGCTACCTTTGTGCCGGGCAAGTCTTTTACGATCAGCTCCCTTTGAACTCCCCCAGGGCGGGAACGAAGCAAGGGTAGAAGGTTGTAGCGGTGCGATAAAAGTTGCTTGCCCATTTTTTTCCCCTAACCCCCTGAAGGGGCGATGTTAAACTAATCAGGGTTTCTCTTATATTAATTGTTTCCTCACGGAATTTTAGGGATTATGAAATTTTTTATTGATACAGCAAATCTTGATCAGATCAAAGAAGCACAGGACTCTAGGCATTTTGGATGGTGTAACCACTAACCCAAGTTTAATGGCCAAAGAAGGTATTTCTGGTGATGCAAACGTGATTGCACATTATAAAACCATTTGCGATATTGTTGATGATAATGTAAGTGCTGAGGTTATTGCTACAGATTTTGAAGGTATTGTAAAAGAAGGTGAAGCTTTGGCGGCACTTAACCCTAAGATCGTTGTAAAAGTACCGATCATCAAAGATGGTATCAAAGCCATTAAATATTTCTCTGGTAAAGGAATTAGAACCAATTGTACATTGATCTTCTCTCCAGGACAGGCTTTACTGGCTGCAAAAGCTGGTGCAAGTTATGTATCTCCATTTTTAGGTCGTTTAGATGATATCTCTACTGATGGTCTGCAATTGATCGAAGACATCCGTTTGATATTTGACAATTATGGTTACCCAACAGAAATTTTAGCAGCTTCAATCCGTGGCCCATTACATATTGTAGCTTGTGCTAAATTAGGGGCCGATGTAATTACAGCTCCTTTGGCAGCGATCACTGCCTTATTGAAACACCCGTTAACTGATAGTGGTTTGGCTACTTTCTTAGCTGACCATGAGAAAGCTAGCAAGAAATAAGCCTTTTTACATTCTATTATAACTAAAAAGCCCCGATTATTTCGGGGCTTTTTTTGTTTTGGTTGGTTCGTTTTAGTATGAAATGCAAAAGTATTAAGATGTGGTCAGGTATTTTAGAAGAGTTAAATTAACCTGCTAATACGGCTTTCACCTGGTCGTAGTCGATTTGTTGGTCAGGTTCAATCAATATGGCTTTTACACCAGCACCATTGGCAGCTTCAACGTCTCTTGGCTTATCACCTATCATTACAGATAAGGCAGGGTCAATATCATAAGTAGCAATGGCTTCCAACAACATGCCAGACAAAGGTTTTCTACAGTTGCAGGGCTCACTTACCGTTGGGTGATGTGGGCAATGGTAGGCATGTGTAATCTTTGCACCCTGTTTCTCAAATGCCTCAAATAAGATCTGATGCATTACGGCTAAACCTTCTTCTGTATAACGTTTTAAGGCAATGCCCCCTTGGTTGGTAATGATGATCAACAAGTAACCTTCATCGTAAAGGCGTTTCAGTGGCGGTATCTGATAGTGCAATACTTCAAAGTCTTCTACCCTACAGATGTAATCATAGATTTCGTGGTTCAATACGCCATCCCTATCTAAAAATATAGCCTTGTTCTTCATCTGGCAAATATAGGATTTTCATTTACCTCTCCTCGTAAAAAATGGAAGCTTGGCCTTATGGAATTTAATCCTTGCCTACTGCGCAAAATAAATTAACTTTAAGACTTTAATTTCAATCAGATGAGTAAAGAAGAATTTAAGCCTTTTGTACCTGCAGAAAGCAATGTTGCAGAGTTTACCATTAAATCTATTTTATTAGGTTGTATTGCGGGGATTATTTTTGGAGCAGCCACAGTTTACCTGGCTTTAAAGGCAGGTTTAACAGTATCGGCCTCCATTCCTATTGCAGTATTGGCAATTACATTGGGTAAGAAATTCTTTAAGACTACCATTTTAGAAAACAATATTATTCAGACCACGGGTTCGGCTGGCGAATCGATTGCCGCTGGTGTGGTATTTACGCTTCCCGGATTTCTTTTCTTGAGTACAGGTATTGGAGGGCAAAGTTCTGGCGAAGCCTTTTTTAATTATATGACGATTTTGATCTTGGCCATTTTAGGTGGTATCTTGGGTACACTGATGATGATTCCCCTACGTAGGTCGTTGATTGTAAAAGAACACGAAAATCTCCCATATCCTGAAGGTACGGCCTGTGCATCGGTTTTACAAGCTGGCGAAAAAGGTGGAAATTTTGCCAAAACAGCATTTTGGGGCCTAGGATTTTCTTTGGTTTATGCCATGATGCAAAAAGTATTTCATGTAGTGGCCGAAGCTCCTACTTGGGCCAGTAAACAGGCCAACAAGTTTTTGCCTTCTGCGCAGATCAGTGGCGAGATTACACCTGAATATATGGGTGTGGGGTATATTATTGGTCCGAAGATCGCAGGTGTTTTGGTTGCAGGGGGCGTATTGGCCTGGTTGGCCTTGATCCCTTTATTGTCTACTTTGATCGACCCATTGGTAGCGGCCAAACAATTGGTCAAACTGGGGTTGCTTGCCGATATCACCAAACCTGGTGGTGCAGGGAACTGGGATCCAACTACCCTAACCTTTGCCGATTATCCTAGGGCAATCTATCAGGCTTTTGTGAAACAGATTGGTGCTGGTGCCGTTGCTGCTGGTGGTTTTATTACTTTGTTAAAGACTATTCCAACAATCATTTCATCTTTTAAAGAGAGTGTAAGCTCAATCAAAGAAGGTAAAGCTGGTGGTGTTACTAAACGTACAGATAGAGACCTTTCTATTAAATTGGTAGGTATCGGTAGTTTGGTGTTGATCTTTTTAATGGCCATCCTTCCTCAAATTCCTGGTGATAGCATCATTAACAAATTATTGATTGGTGTATTGGTGATTGTCTTCGGTGCATTTTTCGTTACGGTTTCGAGCCGTATTGTTGGTTTGATCGGTTCGAGCAACAATCCCATTTCTGGGATGACCATTGCAACCATTATGGGTACTTGTTTGGTTTTCATCGCCGTTGGATGGACGGGTAAAGTTTACGAACCTATGGCCTTGGTGGTAGGTGGGATCAATCTGTATCGCTGCTGCAAATGCAGGTGCAACATCACAAGATCTTAAAACTGGCTATCTGATTGGGGCTACACCAAAGTATCAGCAAATCGCTTTATTTATAGGTGCAATTGTTTCTTCTATCGTGATTGGTCTTACCGTGAGGATATTGGACACGCCAACTGCCGAAATGGTGAAACAAGGTATTCACCATGCCATTGGTACAGAAACTTATGCAGCGCCACAAGCTACCTTAATGGCCACCTTGATCAAAGGAATGCTTTCTTTTAACCTAGATTGGCAATATGTATTGGTTGGTGTGTTTATTGCCATCACCATTGAGTTGTGTGGCATCAATGCGCTTTCGTTTGCTGTAGGTGCTTATTTGCCTTTGTCTACTACCCTGCCGATCTTTGCAGGTGGGGCCATTAAAGGTTTGGTCAACTGGCGCGAAAAACAGAAAGCTAAATCTGCCGAGGAGGAAGAGATTGCACCTGGAAACCTATTTGCTACAGGTTTGGTAGCTGGAGGTGCTATTGCGGGTGTAATTGTGGCTATTTTAATGGTTATCCCTGCTGTAAGGGACAATTTGAGCAAAGTAAACATCGAACCTTTGTTTACCAGTTGGTTTGGTGATGGTGGTTACCAGATCTTAGGGGTATTGTTCTTCTTGTTTATGGGCTTTGTGCTGTACAATATTGGTATCAAAAAACAAGACAAGATTGATTAGGCTTGGTCTTAAATAAGTTGTGATGCTGTCTTCGACAGGTCCAGACTGACAGTTATAGGCTAATTTACATTCTGAGTGCAACGAAGAATCTTATTCATTGAATAGAGATTCTTCACTTCGTTCAGAATGACAAAAAAAGCCAATTGATGCGGTCACATAATGTAAGGTTTTATATTTTTTTTGTCACACTGAGCTTGTCGAAGTGTTTATTGATAAGGTCTTCACAGGCTCAAGCTGACAGTTGATGAATTGTTATTTCAAGTCAAAACTACCTAACAGCGCTACTTTGGCTGATGATGGACCAATCATCAATTGAACCTTGCCAGAAACGGTAGCCAGATCATCAATTTTAGCATTGTAGTGTTGGATATCCGAAACCTTTAATTCAAAACTTACTTCCCGCTTTTCGCCTTTTTTTACATGCACACGTTTAAAGCCTTTCAGTTCTTTGATTGGCATTCCTTCACCCTCTTGCTTGATATAAAGTTGTACTACTTCATCCCCATCGTAAGTTCCTGTATTGATTAATGTTAAACTCACCTTTAAAGTGTTGTTTTTATCTAATTTATTTGTGGATAGTCGCAGGTTACTGTAATTGAAATTTGTATAACTTAAACCATAACCAAAAGGATAAAGCACAGGTTTGTTTACATAACGATAGGTTTTTCCTACCATGCTATAATCATCAAAAGTAGGGATATCATTGATCGATCTGTAAAAAGTAACAGGTAACCTGCCCGCAGGATTATATTTTCCGGTCAATACATCAGCCAAAGCCTCGCCACCCCTTTCTCCACCATACCAGGTTTCTACAATGGCATCGAGGTTTTCCTCTTCCCAATTGATCGCCAAAGCGCTACCATTTAACAAGACGAGTACGATTGGTTTGCCCAATTTTTTCAGCTCTTTTAACAAAGCTGTTTGCACCGTAGGCAGGTTCAGGTCTGTTTTGTCTCCACCCAAAAAGCCAGGTACCTTTACTTTAAGGTCTTCGCCCTCTAAGCGAGGCGATATCCCTCCAACAAATATGATGACTTCAGCTTTTGCTGCAGTGCTTAAAGCCGCCTCAAAATCCTTTTTCGGGTTGTAATTTGGTGTGTCTATCACATTACAGCCCTTGGCATAGCTAATGGTGCTCTGTGCAAATGCCTTTTGGATACCCTCTAAGGGCGTAACGATGTGTTGAGGGTCTCCATTGTAATTGCCCAATAAGACTCGGCATCGTTGGCATTCGGACCAATTACGGCTATATTTTTAAGCTGTTTGTGCAAAGGCAATGTATTTTTTGAATTCTTTAACAGTACAATGGATTCTCTTGCCATTTGCAGGGCCTGTGTTTGATGTGCCTGACTGTTCACCACACTATAAGGAATTTTTGAATACGGATTATCAGCATCGGCATCAAATACGCCCAATTTGAACTTGGCCCTTAACAAACGTGCAACGGCGGTATCCAATTCACTTTCTTTCAATAAGCCTTGTTTAATGGCAGGAATTACCGCTTCTGCATAACCATAACATTGGTTATCTGCACCTGCCTTGATGGCTTGCGCTACCCCTTCCACACTATCTTTAGCGGTTTTATGGAACATGTAAAAATCGTAAACGGCACCACAATCTGTAGCTACAAAGCCTTTAAAACCCCATTTGTTGCGAAGGATATCGTTCAGTAAAAAAGCATCACTGCAACATGGTTTGCCATATAAACGGTTATAGGCACACATAAATGAGTAGACATGGCCTTCTTGTGTCAACATTTTAAAAGCGGGTAGATAGGTTTCCCACAGATTTTTTTAATCGGCCTGGCATCAAATTCATGTCGTGTAGGTTCTGGGCCACTGTGTACGGCAAAATGTTTGGCCGTGGTAATGGTCTTGAAATATCGGGGATCATCGCCTTGCATGCTCTTTACAAAAGCCACACCCAGTTTACCAGTTAGATAAGGATCTTCACCAAAAGTTTCGTGGCCACGGCCCCAACGTGATCACGGAAAATGTTAACGTTTGGTGAGTAAAATGTTAAACCTGTGTATATTTTTCGGTTGCCTTCTTTTACAAACTGATGGTGTTTGGCCCTTGCTTCATCACTTACCATGGTACCCATGGTGGCCATGCCCGCAGTGTTAAAAGTTGCCGCTAAGCCAATGGGCTGTGGAAAAGAAGTAGCCAAACCTGCCCTGGCTACACCATGTAGGGCTTCGTTCCACCAATCGTAGGCGGGTATCTTTAAACGGTCTACGGCCGGAGTAGCATTGTTCATCTGCGATGCTTTTTCTTCTAATGTCATTCGCTTTAAAAGGTCTTGCACCCTTGTTTCCAATGGTAGTTTAGGATTAAGATAGGGTAATTGTTGTGCTTTTAGCTGAGCAACAGCACCTATCAATAGCAGTAGAATCAGGTTTCTTTTCATTGATCTATCAAAATGAAATAACGATATTTTTTTAAGATAAAGCTCTGTCTAAGTGTACATAACCACCATCTACATGAATCAATTGTCCGGTAGTGTGACTAGAGCGGTCAGACAATAGAAAAACAACGGTATCAGCAATTTCTTGGGTGGTGGTCATTCTTTTTTCTAGGGGTATTTTAGCGGTAATGCTTTTTAACTTTTCTGCTGGCTGATCAAAGGTTTCAATCCAGGTTTGGTATAAAGGTGTGTACGATTCGGCCACGACTACAGCATTGACACGGATGCCGAATGGTAACAGTTCTACCGCCCATTCACGGGTCAAGGCATTACGCGCACCATTCGCAGCAGCATAGGCAGAGGTTCCGCCCTGCCCTGTTTCTGCGGTTTTACTGCTGATGTTGACGATGGCTCCCTTGCTTTCTTTTAGTGCAGGTAATGCATCATGTGCCAAAAGGTAATAATGGATTACATTTTTATGTAATGAGGCCATAAAATCGTCGTAGTTGCCATTTTCAAGCCCTACACCATCGTTAACACCAGCATTGTTGATCAAACCATCTATTTTTCCATAACGTTGTACTACGGTATCGATTACCATTTTACAGTTTGCGGGTTGGGTCAATTCTGCAGTTACGTAAGCTGCCTGTAAACCAAGTTGATTGATTTCCATTGCCAATTGTTGGTTATCAGTCTCGTTTCTTCCAATAATGATTGGTAATGCGCCCTCCATGGCCAATGTCTTCACTATAGCGGCACCGATTCCTTTTGCGCCTCCCGTAACGATTACGATCTTGTTGCTTAGGTTTAAATCCATCTTTTAAGCTTTGGTGTTACAATTTATAAAATCTTAAGGCATTATCGTTAAATAACTGTTGTTGTTCTTGCAAACTGAACTGTTGCGCATAGCGTTGCAACAAGGTTTTCCATTGGCTATAACTGCCTGCCAACAAAATTACAGGCCAATCGCTACCAAACATTAATCGAGCTATACCAAAACTTTCAACAACTACATCTAAGTAGCTGTATAACTGTTGCTCATCCCAATGTTTCCAGTCTGCTTCTGTTAACAGACCCGATAGTTTGCAATACACATTTGGATGTTGTGCCATGGTTTGGATATGGCTTTTCCAATTGGCCATTTCTCCATTGGAAATGGCTGGTTTGGCGCAGTGGTCTATCACAAAAGCTTGGTTGGCACAGGCGGCTACCATTTGTATGGCTTCGGGCAGCTGTTGTTGTTTGATCAAAATGTCGTAGGTATAGCCAAAAGCTGTTAAGGCTTTGATTCCATTCAAAAAATCAGTTTGCAACATAAAACCCTCTGGTTCTGCTTGGATAAGGTGTCGCCAACCTTTCAATTGTTTAAACTGGCTAAAGTGTTGTAGGCGTTCGTCAAGATTTGAGTTGCGCAGGTCTACCCATCCCACTACACCTTTGATAAACGAGTTTTGTTGTGCCAACTTTAACAAGAAGTTGGTTTCGGCTTCGCTTTGGTCTGCTTGTACAGCTATACAACCTTGTACGCCATTGGCCTTCAAAATAGGATCCAGATCTGTTGGCATAAAGCTACGTTTGATCACAGCCATCTCATCGGTGATCCAGGCATCTTTTACCGGATCATATTGCCAAAAATGTTGATGGCTGTCTATCATAGTTTAAAGATCTGATCCATCAATACCCATTTCTCGCCCGGTTGGGCAAAAGGTAGCGCTTGTTGGTATTGCCACATCAAAGTTTCCCATTCTTGTACTTTTGGGTTTTCGTTATCTGCCTTGGCCTTATCGGCAAAAGAAAAATTGTCGGCCACTTCCATGATCATCATTAGTCTATTGCCTGTACGGTAAATGCTCAGGTCAATAATACCGGATGTTCGTATACTTTCCAAAATTTCGGGCCATACGGCTTTATGGTAATCCTCATAGGTGGCAATCAATTCTGGATTGTCTTTTAGATCAAGGGCCAAACAATATCTTTTCATCTTTGGTTATTTTTTAAGCTAATGTAAAGGTTGGTAAGCTTTTGCAGTTTGTTTACTGCTTCCTAAACCATCAATACCCAATTCAATCACATCGCCTGGTTTAAGGTACCAAGGTTCTGGTTTTTGGCCCAAGCCCACTCCTGCTGGCGTACCTGTAGAGATTACATCACCAGGCAACAAAGTCATAAACTGACTGAGGTAAGCAACCATGGTAGGTACATTGAAGATAAAATTAGCGGTATTGCCATCTTGCATCACCTTACCGTTTACACTTAACCACAGGCGAAGGTTATGAACGTCTGCAATTTCGTCTTTGGTAGCCATAAAAGGGCCCAGCGGCGCAAAAGTATCACAACCTTTGCCTTTTGCCCATTGCCCATTGCGCTCTAACTGAAACTCGCGTTCACTGTAATCGTTATGCAAACAATAACCTGCAATATAGTCTTCAGCTTCTTCTGCTGTAATGTAAGATGCTTTTTTACCGATCACAATGGCCAGTTCTACCTCCCAATCGGTTTTGATACTATTTTTTGGAATAACAAGATGATCATTTGGACCAACAATGGCCGTGGTAGATTTAAAGAATAGAATAGGCTCTTTAGGGATGGGTGCATTGGTTTCTTTGGCATGGTCTAGGTAGTTCAATCCAATACAAAGTAGTTTAGAAGGTCTGGCTACAGGAGATCCCAAGCGTACCTGAGGGTCTACTTTTTGCAGATTGGCATCTTTCAGTTGCTGTTGCAGTTTGTTCAGCCCATCATTTTCAAAAAATGCTTCGTTATAGTCTGTTACCAGTGTTGATACATCAAAATATTCGTTGTTGATCATTACGCCCGGTTTTTCTTTTCCTATTTCGCCAAATCTAATCAGTTTCATCTCTATCTTTTTTTTGTTTATTGTAGTTCTAATTTAATCGATCTTGTCTATCATTTCTGGTTCTTTTTTAACCCACAAGTGCAAACCATCTGTTTCTTGTTTGTATTGAATTTTTGTTCCACTATCAAATGTAACCGCATTTTTAATTTTAGGATTAAAATCTGGTAAAATCAATCTGGTCTGCACCTGTATCATTTAAGATATGTACATATAAAATCTTGTCTTTTCGGGTAATGAGTCCCCATGGCTGTGGTTTGATTATATTGCCTGTAGTGCCATAAATGGTTTCGCTGTATTTATCCATCCATTTGCCTGTTGCAACTAAGGTGTCTACAAATTCTTTTTGGATTTGGCCATTTGGCATAGGCCCTACATTGAGCAAAAGGTTGGCATTTCGTCCTGCAGCATTGACCAGATAATGGATCACCTGCTTTGCCGATTTGTATTTATTGTCGGTACGGTTATAACCCCAAGACTCATTCATGGTTTCGCAAGTTTCTACGGGTAGATCAATCTGATGGTTGCTGAAAGCTCAGTCCACCTTTGTTTTCTCCTGGCAGGTCTCTTTCAAACATCTGAAAATCTTCACCAGCAATCGGACTCAGATGGTGGTTGTTGCCAATCAATGCCCAAGGTTTGAGTTTGTGGATCAATCCATACAATTCATCATATTTCCAATCAATGCGTGATGTCCTATCCTTTTCGCCCTCTGGTGGCGTTTGATCCCAATGACCATCAAGCCAGATGCCTGCAATCTTGCCATAATTCGTCAACAGTTCGGTCAATTGGTTTTTCATAAACTGCAGGTAAGCGGGATAATCTCCTTTTCCAGTCCTGCCTGTTTTTTGCCCAGTTCGCCCTGTTTCGTGCGGGTAATCTTCCCTGCGCCAATCTAATAAAGAGTAATATAAAAATAGTTTGATGTTTTGTTTATGGCATTCGTCTGCAATGAGTTTCACAATGTCCTTTTTGTAGGGGGTATTCATGATATTAAAATCAGAATACTTGGTGTCCCATAGGCTAAAGCCATCGTGGTGGCGCGTAATGAGCGTAATGTATTTCATTCCTGCTTTTTTGGCTAGGTCGACATATGCTGCCGCATTAAAAGCTGTAGGATTGAAAGAATCCTTTAAAATGGTATAATCTTTCACCTTTATATCGCGGTTATTCATTACCCATTCGCCGCTTCCGGGAATACTAAAAAGTCCCCAATGGATAAAGAGCCCAAAACGCATGGCATCAAACTCTTTTCTGGCGGCCAGATTCTCTTTGGTTGGGCTGTATTGTGCCTGTAGGTTTTGTGCAGTTAAAGCCAGTAGACAAATGATTAAAATTCTTTTCATAGTTTAGTTGTTTAGGGTGGTAAATCCGCCATCAATTGGGTAATCGACACCTGTAATGAACGAAGCTTCGTCGCTACATAAATACAAGGCCAAATGTCCTATTTCTTCTGGTTGGGCCATCCGGCCTATTGGTTGTGACTTGGATAGCTTTTCGAATATTTCTACTTTTTGATCAGGATAGTTCTTTGCAATAAAACCATCCACAAATGGCGTATGTACACGTGCTGGCGAAATGGAGTTGCAACGGATATTTTCGTGCAGGTAATCCTTGGCTACGCTCATGGTCATTGCTTTTACCGCACCTTTGGTGGTTGAATAGGCAAAACGATCGGCCAAACCTACCAATGCGGCAATCGAAGCCATGTTGATGATCACACCACCTTTGCTTTTGCGCAATTGTGGAATAGCCGCTTTGATACAGTTGTAAACTCCTTTTACGTTTACGGCCATTAAACGATCAAAATCATCTTCTACAGTGGTCTCTACCTTACCTACATGGGCGACACCAGCATTATTGACCAAGATATGGATGGCGCCAATTTGCGAAAAGACGTTTTCGACAACTTCTTGCTCAGCTACATTACAACTGTAGGCAAAGGCCTTGCCCCCATTGGTTTCGATGATAGAAATGGTTGTTGCTGCATTTTGGGCGTCGAGTTCTAAGATATGTACTTCAGCGCCATTTTTGGCCAAGACTATGGCAATGGCCTGACCTATGCCGCTACCACCCCCGGTAACTACTGCTTTTTTATATTGTAGGTTGAACATTTTTCAAGTATTAAGTATTAAGACCAAAGTATTAAGACCAAAGTATAAAGACAGTTTTTTAGTTGGTTGGTTCCTCGTTTGTTAGTTATTAGTTGGTTGGTTTTAGTGGGCTGCTAAAGGCTTACACCTCGTTTCCATGGTATAAAATCATCTTGGTTAAGTTGCACAGCTTTGGGTATTTCATCGCCACTGGCCACACGTATGCAATATTCTAGAATATCTGCTCCCATTTCTGCTATTGTTTTTTCTCCTGCAATGATTGGACCTGTATCTATATCGATGATATCTGCCATCCGAAGTGCCAATTGGGTATTGGTGGCGACTTTGATGGTTGGGCATACCGGGTTGCCTGTAGGGGTTCCTAAGCCTGTAGTAAACAAGATCAGTGTGGCTCCCGCTGCTGCTTTGCCAGTAGTGGCTTCTACATCATTTCCTGGTGTACATACCAAGCTCAGACCAGCTTTAGTAGCGGCTTCGGTATAATCCAATACATCTACAACTGGTGCGGCACCTGCTTTTTTTGCTGCTCCGGCCGATTTGATGGCATCGGTCAATCAAACCATCTTTGATGTTGCCTGGCGAAGGGTTCATGTGGAAACCAGAGCCCATCTGGTGGGCCAGTTCATCGTAAGCCGTCATCAATTGGATAAATTTGCGTGCAGCTGTTTCTGTTTCGCAACGATCGATCAATTCTTGTTCTACACCACAGAGTTCTGGAAATTCGGCCAACAACACCTTTGCGCCTAAAGCCACCAATAGATCAGCGGCATGCCCCACAGCCGGATTGGCAGAAATACCGCTAAAACCATCGCTACCCCCACATTTTACACCTACACAAAGCTTGCTTAAAGGTGCAGGTTGGCGCTCCGTCTGGTTAATGGCTATTAAACCATTAAAGGTTTCGTAAATGGCAGCTTTGATCAATTGTTCTTCGCTTTGTGCCGTCTGTTGTTCAAAAATCAATAAAGGTTTATCGAAATTTGGATTACGGGCTGCCAGATCCTTTTTAAAATCGGCAATCTGCAAGTGCTGACAACCCAAGCTCAACAGCGTAACGCCTGCCACATTTGGATGGTCGGCATAAGCTGCCAAAAGTTTACTGAGTGTTTCTGAATCTTGTCGTGTGCCTCCACAGCCACCTTGATGGTTCAAGAATTTGATTCCATCTACATTTTTAAATAATCTGTTTTCTGTTTTAATGGTACTTGAGGGCAGATCGTTCAGGTCGGTTTTATTTTTAAAAGCTGTAACCAAGTTATGGGTATAGCTTTTGTATTTATCGCCTACGGCATAACCCAATTCGTTGTGCAAGGCTTCTTTGATCATGTCGAGGTTACGGTTTTCGCAAAAAACGGTAGGAATAAACAACCAATAATTGGCCGTGCCTACTTCACCATTGCTACGGTGATAACCCTTAAAGGTGCGGTTGGCAAATGGAGTTACATCTGGTGCCGACCAATGGTAATCAATTTTGCGGTAAGCATAAGGTTCTGCAGCGTGTTTGGTATTTGTTACTGTCATCCTGCTGCCTTTGGCTACATTGAACTGTGTTTTACCCACCAAAACGCCATACATGATGATCTCATCACCCTGTAGCATGTTCTGCATAAAAAATTTATGCTTGGCCGGAATGTCTTCTTGTAAAAGATAACTCTGGTTTTCAAACATGATGGTATCACCCTTTTCCAGATTGCTTAGGGCTACCAATACGTTGTCTTTTGGATTGATCTTTAAAACCCGGTGTTTCATTTTATACATTGGCCAAGGTTTGATCCGATTTGCTTTTTGTTTTGATGTTGTTGATGCCAAACATGAACACAACCAGAAAGCAAACCAGAGGTACGATATAACCATATTGGATGTTTTGTGTGGAATCTGAAATGAGACCTAAAACAGGTGGCAAAGCAGCACCGCCAACAATAGACATTACAATTAGCGACGAACCGATTTTGGTATTGTGGCCCAAACCCTCGATACCTATAGAAAAGATGGTAGGGAACATGATACTCATGAAAAAAGCAATTCCGATCAGCAGATATACCACCAATAGGCCCGATGCAAAAATGGCTACGACAGTAAAGATGGAACAGATGATCGCATAACTGATCAAAAGTTTTCGTGGATTGATGTAACGCATTAAAAAGGTGCCGAAAAAACGTCCTAGCATAAAGGCCAATCCATAGATCCGAGGTAAGTAGTTGCCGATTTTTCGTCCATACCTGCTGCATGTGTGCACATTCTGATAAAAAAACTACCCACACACACCTGTGCGCCTACATAAAAGAACTGTGCAACAATGCCCCATCTTAACTTGATGGAACTCAACGTGCCTGAAAAGCTTGCGCTTCCTGTTTCCCCTTCTTCTTCATGTTTGATGTCGGGTAGTTTAGTAAAGTAAAATATCACTGCTACAATCAAGATAATGACTCCTAAAATAAAGTAAGGTGCTTTTACACTTGCTGCCTCATTGCTCAGATACGCATTTAATTGTGCTGGCGACATGGCTTCTTGTTGTGCCTTTGTTAATTCCTTACCCGAAAGAATCAATTTTCCAATATAATTAGGTGCCACAAAAGCAGCTAAACCATTAAACGATTGTGAGAAATTGATGCGTTGGGTAGCGGTTTCTGGTGGACCCAAAACGGTAACATAAGGGTTTGCTGCTGTTTCTAAAAAGGTTAACCCACAGGCAATAATAAACAATGCACCTAAAAAAAAGGCGTACTGTAAAGTATTTGCAGCGGGCACAAAAAGAATAGACCCTAAGCCAAAAAGCAAAAGGCCAATAATAATGCCCGATTTATAACCATACCGGCGCATGATGAACCCCGCTGGTAAAGCCATTACAAAATAGGCAATAAAAACAGCAGAATCTACCAATGATGACTCGAAGTCGTTCAGCAAAAAAGCCTTACGTAAATGAGGAATCAAAATAGGATCAAGGTTGTGCACAAATCCCCAGAAAAAAAAGAGACTGGTTACTAAGATCAAGGCAAAGCGGTAGCTTTTACCTTTGGTAGGGTTCATCATGGCTAGGTCGGTTTGGTTAGATTGGATAAAAGATACAAGTTTTTAGATTAGTTAGCACCCCCTTTCCAATACAAATAAAATGAATGGGCCTTACACTTCATTTAAAGATTTTGTCTAAATATTAAGGGATATTGTATTATTCTACTTAAATTTATTTTAAAATTGACTATAAGTTTAACTAATTGACTTCATCTTGAAACCCCAGCTGTTAAAGGTTGCTACCGACCTTATCCATTCTTTTAGTGCCCGTAGGGATTGTATAGCCGATGTAAATAGCCATTGGCATTACCACCCTGAGGTAGAACTGATCTATTTTGAAAAAGGAAGTGGGATGCAATTTATTGGAGATAGTATCCAAACCTTTAAAGATGGTGATGTGATGTTGGTAGGCAGTAATGTACCCCATTATTGGCGTTTTGATGCTACTGCCGAAACAGCCAATGAAGTAGATGTAAAAGTGGTACATTTTAAGGAAGACTTTTGGGGAAGTGATTTTCTGCAGCTGCCAGAAAACAAGGAACTGTTGACTATTTTACAGCAGGCCAAGCTAGGTATCCAGGTATTGGGCGAAGAAAGACAGGTCATTGCCCAACTGGTCAGTCAAGTAGTTGCCAGCAATGGCAGCAGAAAAATCATCTGTTTAATGGAAGCCCTGCTTGCTATCCAAAACTGTAAAGAAAAGAAAAGCTTGGTTTCTATAGGTTTCAAGTATCATTTTCAGGCTTTAGAGAAAGATAGGATCCATGCCATATACGAATATACCATTGCCAACTTTAAAGAAAAAATCAGTTTGACTACCATTGCCGCCATTGCAGGAATCAGTACCAATTCTTTTTGCAAATATTTTAAATCGAGGAGCAAAAAGACCTACTCTACTTTTTTAAATGAGATCAGGGTAAGCCATGCCTGCAAATTGTTGATAGAAGGAGATATGAACGTAAAGCAAGTGTGTTACGAAAGTGGTTTCTATAATTTTGCCAGTTTCCATCAATACTTTAAAAGCATTACGGGCAAAAGTCCTTTGCAATACCAAAAATCGTATGTTGTAGATTAAACCAGTATTGTTTTTGGTCTATTTTTTAACCTGTAATTAACGATTTTATAATTAATTCCCTTATAAATCAGCAGGGTACGCAATGCGCGAAAAAAAATCTTGCATTGAAAGGAGCATAACCCTATATTTGCACCACTTTAAAACAAACGGTTAAACGTTTATTCAAAGTTGATTCCGTAGCTCAGCTGGTAGAGCATTACACTTTTAATGTAGTGGTCCTGGGTTCGAATCCCAGCGGGATCACAAGACAACCTTCAAGCCTCAAGCTTGGAGGTTTTTTGTTTTAGGGAATTGCCAAAATTCGCATGAACTCACAAAACTTTGGTGAGTAAGGCAAAATAGTTAAAATTGACTCACCGAATTGTACATAATCATCTTCCTATAGTAACGAAAAATACTTCGAATATGTTATTTTAAATCTATGCCAATATCTGATCAATTTTCTCTATTTAATTATTTGCTGCTGCTAATGTTTGGACATTAATAAATAGGCGTTCTTTTGATTGGCTTGCTAACTTTCTTTTACATGCCCATGATTCTATCTAAATATAACTACATAGAAACAGATTGCCCATTTCCTGAAATACCCTCTCTTTCAGCATTAATCGGTATGTTCGCCCTATTTGTTTTGCAGAGCATTAAGTTTTTTATTAGCATTTGTATTCTTAGGTTCTATCTCCAAAACTTTTTTGTAGGTATTAATTGCATTTTTAAAATCTCCGTTTGCCTCGTATGTTTCTGCCAAACCCTCATGCGCATCTACATCAGTTGGGTATAGGTATATATATAGTTTGAAAATTTCCAGAGCCTTTTTATTCTCATGCTGGATGAGCAGCAAATAGTAGGCCCAGTTGGTCAGGTCTTTTTGAGAAAGGTAAAATTTGCCGTCCCGCTTTTTAATTCGCTCACTTAGGGCAATCGCCTTGGTATATCCTTCTTTCTCCAATAGTGTTCTCAATGGTAAAACTGTTTCTGGCAAACTGCCGCCATTAATGGATTTCAGTTCTGGATAATAAAACCCCGCTACTTCTGGAGCCAAATCTTCCGGTTGGTTCGTGGAAAGGTTTGTTAGGATAATCACCGTAAGGTTGTGGTCTGGGTAAACATAAAACCAAGAACGTGCACCACCAATACCAGCAACTGCACGAGGTGCCGTATTTCTACGGGCCACCCAGCCTTGTGCCCATCCAGAATAATCACCATTGTTTAGTTTTCCCGCCTCCCACATCATTATCAAAGACTGTGGTTTGAGTAAAGTCCCATTTTGTAAAGCGATTATCCACTTGGCGAGCTCAGCCGCTGAACTATTTATACCAGCTGTGGAACGAAGCTCCCGAAATTCCTCCCAGGTGCGTTCGAATGTCTTTCCTTTTATAAAGTTACCCTCTGTTGTTTTGGAAAGCCTGTAGGTAGGCGCCTTGTCCATATAAACATCACGTGAATCGCCAAAGCCTGTTTTCTTCATGCCTGCGGGATCAAATTGCTGGGACTTGATAAACTGTTCAAAGGGTTTCCCGCTCAGCTTTTCGATAATATGACCAAGTAGTACGTAATTTGTCTGATTGTATCTCATCTGTTTTCCTGCTTCAAATTCCATCGGATATTCCCGGATGGCTTTTAGGGCTTCTGGATACGGCAGCCCCCCAACATTCCCACCTTTTTTGGTATCGATAAAATCTGGCAGTCCAGAGGTGTGAGTTAGGAGTTGTCGCACTTTTAAAGCTCTCCAATTGCTAGGCAGGCTATCAAGATATCGGGATATCGGGGCCTGAAGATCAATCTTTCCCCTTTCAACCAATTGCATGATCGCTACTCCGGTAAAGGCTTTTGTAGCTGAATTGATTGAAAATATAGTGCTGTCATTTACCGGCACTCTGTTTTCGATGTTTGCTAACCCAAACGATTTTACCATCTCCATTTGTCCATTTCGAATAATGGCTACCTGTAGGCCTGGAATGTTTCGTTTGATCATTTCACGATTTAGAAATGAACTAATGCTATCTATTTTTGACTGCGCAGAAACTTGATAAAAGGGTATGATGCCAAGAAATAAAAGTGACTTGATTGTTTTTTGTAAACGGTAATAAATTGAATTCATGATGTAGTTTATGTATTTGATGTTTTTTAATTAACATATGGATAACTGATAAGGTCCATTTGGCACTTAACAGTCTGTCAAATAGCAAGTGCGCAAAGGTCAAAATCATCTCTAAGCTGTGCCGAAGCCAGTTGTTTTAACTCAGGATTATGCTGTCCATAAACCTTCAAGGCCAAGAACGACAGCAGCACAAAAACTATTCTTTCCATATAATCATCAAAAATACCAGCTCAAGCATTGGCAGCGCTTGAAATCCTGCGAAAGCCATGCCAGCTAAATAACAGATGTCAACTAACTATAAATGAAATGGTTAGAAAAAACTTTAAAACAATCTGTCCGTTAACGCACATCTCTAGTTCAAAAACGGACGTTAGTATGGAGATTCCATCTTATATCATCCCAGCACTACGTCAGCAAATTTCCGTAAAGCGATTTCCTGCGTATGATTATCTTATTATTTGATTACCTGCAAGGCTTTTTCCATAATTTCATCCTTGCCTTCAATCATTCCTTTAAGTGTTATTTGAACTGTGATATCAATTTTAACACCTAATTTCTGATTGGGCGTATGATCGGGGTAATATTCAGCAAAGCCGGAAAAGAAAGAAAAATAGTCACCTGGAAGATTAATCGTTACTGCCATTCCATTTGTTCCAGCTGTCGTGGTTCCAATTGTTGTAGCATTCGTAACACCCTGTATTGCAATGATGTTCCATTCTCCCTGACTTTGGTTTCCCTCATCTACCAGAACAAAATACTTTTTACCTTTAAGTACCTTATTTTTATTGGGAACAATAATCTCATAATCGGTAACAATGCTATTTTTCTTATGGTCTGGGCTGGTTACAAATGGGAACTCGTTGTAAGCTACCATATACTGTTTTTCGGCAATGTATCCAGCTAATTCAGTTCCAATTTTACCATCCCTTGGATAACCCCTCGCATCAATAATAATTTTTTTACAATCTTTCAGCATGTTGGCTAAACTATCCAACTCTTTTACAAATAATCGGTTCATTCGTAGATAACCGATATTTCCGTCCAATATCCTACAATAAGGAGGATAGGTCGGCGGAATAACCACTTTTCTAACAACTTTACCTCGGAGATTATAATAGTCATTTCTCTTAATTCTTTTGAGTAAAATGTCGTGTTCAGTCCCATTTCTACTTATTAGTATATTCGAACTACTGCCAACAGCTCCTGAGGCAAACCAGGTTGCATAGTATTCTCTCTCGAACCCAGCATTGTTGGAAGCAACAAGATATCGCTCCCAGTAAGTTCTAAGATCTTTAATATTGGTCCCATCCACGCTAATGATCTCGTCGCCCAACTCCAATTTATTAAGCATTCCAGCCTGCGTAGTGTCTGGAAGTATGGAGGTAATAAATAATTTTCCATTTAACGGAGAAGCTACAATCGGCAGATTACCATCAAAAAATCCATTTGGAGATACACCTGTCTTTCTGTTGATCAGTAAACTATGGCCATCTTTTAATGATGCCGTGAGCTCCATGAGCGAAAGAAAATAATCATTTTCAGTATTTGCATTTATAAACTTAGGAATGAAGTAAGAAAGTGCATTTTCCCAATCCATAGCAATCAATTTCTTATTTGGAGAGAAATACTGTACGGCATTCCAAAAATTGAATAGACCAAGCAAGCGGTAGTTTGCATTTGGAAATCCGATAGTAGCATAGGATCTTGGGGTTTTCTAATGTACACTGTATTTTCCTGAGCCGTTTTTTTCTGAAGTTTTTCAGCTAATTTGATCAGTTGAGCTCCTAATAGTACGGGATCAATATCGTGAGTTGAACTTATTTTGCCCTCTAGAATTACATCAGGCTTCTTTCCGATAGTACCATCCTCATAAATCACTTCAGAAGTCCTAATTTTTAAGCGGATACCATCAGCCACAGTCATTTCGAAAAAGTCTCCAGTTAAATAAGCAGGTAATGGTCCGTCAAAGACTACTTTGCATTGATTTCGATTACGCAAAGCCATAATTGCTTTTATCGAATTGATGTTTGTAAACTGGTTCACCAAGAAACAAATTCTAGCTCCCGAAGCAATTTTATCACTTCGTTTAGGGAATAGATAACTTCCTTGTGAGATGTTTCTTATGCCATGAAATACCTGAAGGTGGCCATTTATTTTACCATTTACATTAGTTGGTAATATATTAATGTCGCTTGGAAAATCCTGTCGCATCAATCCCTTATAATAAAAACTGCGTTCTGTTGGCAATATCATAACCTGTTGTATCAGAGCGGCTAAAAGTGGCTGAACAAATTGGGTATATTGTTTGATACCAAGTTGATTATTTTCCTCACTGTTTCTAAGGTCTATTACATAACGTCCTGGCAATTCCTTAAAATTCAAGGCAGAATCTAACGTAAAAGACTTCTCGAATACTTGTTGTGGCACCGCCAGATAAGAAACACTTCCCTTTAGTTTTGTTTTATAGAAATTAGTCTTTAAAGGATAATGTCTGGTTTGCTCTCGGATATCCTGAAGTTCTAAAATTTTCGTATCTGGATCGTTCAATTTTTTTAACATGGCATTTAATGCTGTTCTAAATTCTAGGGAAGAACCTCCAGAGATCAATGGTGCTATGTTTTGTAGCAGCAAACTGTCGATATTTAATTTTCCCTTTCCAGCTTCAGGATGAAAATAGTTGATCACTCCCCAAACCCTGCCAAGGTCTGCAATCCTTTTAACCTGAAGGGAATCTTTAAGATTTAGTCCGGCACTATTTTGAGCCAGAACTATATTTCCAGAATAAGTAAAATAGATTATTGCAATAACTGCCGCAAAAATAAATTTCGGATAATAATATTTAAGATTCATTTGTCTGATACTTAGTTAGCAAAACTAACAAGTACAGAAATGGAAAAATTGTAAAAATCTTGCAGATGTTTTTATTTTTCACCATAATAAATCCATGCAAGTTGGCTTTGCTCAACCGATATTTCTTTTTTTAGGATTTTGGGAGACTTGCCAGATAAGCTTTTGATTTCTTTGGTAAAATGTGAAAGATCGTAGTAGTTATTTTCATTTGCAACGTCATTCAAATTTACATATTTTGCCGATATCAATTGACCTAATGCATCACGGAAACGCGAGGTCTGTAAAAAGGCTTTAGGGCTGATACCTAATTCTGAAGAGAACAAACGATACAATGTTGATGTGTTCATCATCATTTTGTTGGCCAATTGCTCCACTCTAAATTCGTTTTTTCCATTTGCACTAATGAGTAATAGCGATTCAATTATCCTTGAATTAGGTTTTCTTGTAAGTTTCTCGAGTAACAGACCTTCAATTAAAGACACTCTTTTAGAAATGCTTTCTTCATTGAATAACCTTGAAAGGAAACCAGCACACATGGGAAAGATTACCTCAAATGCATGATCAGTATCAAGAATTGATTGATAGGCTTCTCCGGTAAATGCCCTTAAGGCTCCTGGATAAAACAAGATACACACTTGGTCGACAGCGGAATTAATATTGACTTCAAAGGGTCTTTGATGAAAGGCATAAAGGCGACTTTGGAAATATTTTTCACTGTACGTAACGCTGCACCGATTGTTATACTCATCACTTAAATAATTGATTTGATTATTTTTGTATAAAGCCAGGCAAAGGTTGGTATTAGGAAATGTTGTGTATTCGACAGGCTGGTGACCATTGATATCAAAGAAAATATAGGATTGAATAAAATCTTTAAGTAAGGGATTTTGTGCATTTATAATCGTTGTATGCATGCGGTTAAATCAATGTTGACATAAATCTTGTAATAGTACAAAATATAAGTAATTCCAAAGTATATAAAACTTATTTATTGTAAAGAGCCTAATTCCATAAAGTTAGGACGTACCATTTATCATATGCGTGTAGTAGAGGTGGGCAAGAAAAAATAAGCCAAATTCAGAACTATTCTCCTATTCCCCCTTACCAGATTGCCCAATAGTAAGGACACATTGGACAAGGTTGGAATAGTTTAAAACATCGATTTGACATAAAAACCGGACTTTGAAGTGTTCAAAGTCCGGTTGTACCAATCAGCGAGAATACGATAAACATTTGAGTCGATTTTTATTGTTTATTGAGCCTATTATTGAGGATTTGGAAAGAAAAGGGTTAATATAAATTACACTTCAAAATTATACTGATTTTCATAAAGGGAACCTTGACCATATTATATTAGAACAAAAAGTTGGCAAATGTGAAAAATTATAAGTATTGCTAAACTTGGGATCAGTAACGATGTGTAATTCGAACCATTTTATGGATGAATTGATTGAAATTGGGCATTTATCTAAAATTTTTAAAGAATAATTAACCTATATCAGAAACTTAAAAACAAGCTTTGAATTTAGCTAGCCAATAATTTACCAGAGCAAGATTAACATATAAAGTAAACTTATTTGTTCTGATTTTTGGGTATGATTGCCGTTTTACTCGAATCGGGAACTGAGGACGGAATGGTATCAGTACGTTTCTTATTTTTCTTTTTAAATAGATTATTCAGTTTTTCACTGGCTTTGTTTAATACTTTGTCTGTAACACGATCTGCAGTTTTATTTACAGCCTTGTCTACCACTTTATCGGTAGATCGATCTTACTGAGCTTCCTACGGCTGCTTTCGTTTTTTCTTTGAGCTTACCCAAAATCTGTGCTTGCGCTATCCCTCCTACACCAATGGTGAGGAAAAAGATCAAAATTACTTTTTTCATGGTTTTAATTTTTTAGTGATTTGCTTTCTTCTCCTAAAATTAGGCCGAATGCACGCGCAGGTCAATCATTAAAAAAGATGATTTTTAGACTAAATTGGATATATCCCTCTGTCTACAAACCATTTATTATAATCTTTACCATATTCACCTCCATAATTGATGCATATTTCTGTATGTGCCTTAATATTTTCATGCGCAGTAAATACCATTTGTCTTTCTTCCCTATCGAGGATATACACGGCATTGGGATATTGCATGTGGTTATACATGGAACCAAAACCCATAGTTAATGACAATGTATTTTCTGTTTTGTCGAAATAGAAACTATAATCCATCAGGGCAGTGGCATTTAATGCTGTAAATTCTTCTGCTGAGACCACAATAACAGGACAAACTTCTATCACTTCTCCCTTAGCAATAGTTGCCGTACAAAAAACACCCCTGCCTTTTCCTTTTACGGTTTTTAAATACAGTTTTTTCTTCATAGCTGGTCCGAGTTGGGAAAATAAACTTCGCCTTTATCGTTAGGCATACCATTATAGTTGATGGTAATCTCACTACCCGCTTCTATATTTTGATAGGCATAAACATTAAGGGTATTTCTCTTTCGCGAAAATGTGTAAAAGGCATTGGCTTCTGACGAATGGTTGTAAAAAGAAGCATAGCCAAAACTAAATGTAGCCTGTTGTTCGGCATTGCCTAACAAAAAATAATAATGATAAAGTTTAGTAAACCTTAAGGTTTCTTTTTCTTCGTTCGATAAGAAAATAACAGGAGCCTGTTCGATCAGCTGCCCGTTCCTTATTCTGCTTTTGGCAAATACACCGCGACCATGAAGCAGGCTTTCCTTTACTTCAATATGTTGTGGCTGATCAATATTTTTATTGAATAACATTAGCCTTTGTGCAATAGCTTAACCTCTTTAGCTGCTCTTTCTGCAGCAGCTTTTTGCTCTGCTTCCTTTTTAGGGTCAGTATAGGCAGCCTTCGGGTCCTTGGCAGGTATGGTCTTTGAGTCTGCATGTTGCGCTATTTTTGCATCCTTAGCTGCTCTTTCTGCTGCCAGCTTGGCCTCTGCTTCTTTTTTTGGATCAACACGGTCTGCCTTGGGATCTTTTAATGGCATCGCCTTTGGATCATTCTGTTGCGCTATTTTTGCATCCTTAGCGGCTCTTTCTGCCGCCAACTTGGCCTCCGCTTCTTTTTTGGATCAACACGGTCCGCCTTGGGGTCTTTTAATGGCGTAGCACTGCCAGTCGTTTGGCTACTACCTGGATTTACGGTTTCTTTTTTAACTACTGTTTGTGCTTTCACTGCCGTTACCAATAACAATGAGCCTAAAATGGAAAAGATTTTTTTCATGACATTTTTGATTAATGGGTAAAACTTAATTCGTAGGGTACATTCCTACTCTAGCATATTCCTTACAGCATCGAAGTTGAAGTTTTGGGTAAAATTTTCTACCAGACTTTTCCCAAGCGTGGTTTTTACGTACCTGTAGGTAAGCTCTATCATGTAAGGTTTTGTTGGATTTTTTTCTGAACCCTTAAAATAGTCTGGATTATATTTGTACAAGACAGCACCACTTTTATTGTCCCAAAAACCACTAAAAGTAAATGAGCCTGTTTTTTGCGCATCCTCCTTGCTATCGGCATTGTAGGTATCGATGGATACATTGTCATTCTGACCTGGGCCATAATTGTTTTTCCACGAAAAAGTCTCTGTTTTAGGTTTTACTACGGCAGGCTTAGCCAACCACTCAGCTGTATTTTCTTTCAATACCTTTTGTACTATGGCTTTTTTTATATCTATTTTTTGTTGCCAATCGGGATATTTAGCCTTTCTTACTATCAGGTTACGTTTACCGTTTTCATACAATTGAGGGTATTTTTGAGGATTTTTCATCATGCCCGCAGATTCCACTTCTATGTCCTTTATTTTATCGGCGATGAGCAGTCGTTCCCTTTCATAATAAACCAATAGGGCTTCGAGGTATTCTTTACGTGTAACAGGTACAAACAATAACATACCAGGCTTGGTAAAATACCAATGGCGGGTCATGTATACACTGCGGCTACCTTCTTTTACAGAGTTTTCGGGGATATCCTGATAAAAGCCTTTGCCATTATTGATATTCTTACTGTCATCCATTTTTATAAAATTGTACAAAGAGATAAACTGCCCATTATATTTTTTGGGAGTTTCATAATAATAAGCCTCATCGGGAAAAGAAAAAGCACTTTCTATTCCAGTATAACGGTTAACGTAGGCACGAAAAACATTCTGATATTCGCCATTAACCATCATTTTGTTTTTGACACAGATATATTCATAACAGCCCATATTAAGATCATAGCTTGCTAAAGGATATTTACCTGCTATCGTGGTTGGAGTCTTTCCCGAAAAAGCAGTTTTGAGCACACAGCCTGTTAAATTATAATTACTACGACTTTGTTTTTCGAGTGTTTCAATTTTGGTGAGAATGGCATTTGCAGCAGATTTATGAACTGCCGTACCTAAAGCATCCAGCCAGTGAGCTTTCTCTTGCGGCCATTCCCAATGTGCGGCATCAACCTGTTTTCCAGGCACGGTCAATAATTCCTCTGATGAGGAACATGTTTGTGCAAATGCAGTGTTCAATAAAAATATACTGCTGATGGTCAGCATAAATATTTGCTTCATAAAAAAGAATCTATCTATGAATTATTTAAGGATAAGTATATAGATCAAGGGCTTAAAATTATTCCAGCATTTTTTTCAGTGCAGTTAAATCAAAATTCTTTTCCCAGTTATTGAACAACCTTGAAGAGTAACCAAAATCTTTAGTGAGTTGGTATCGAAACTGCACTTCTATCAACAACGGTTTTGCAGCCTGCCCGTTATTGGAAACAAAGTAGGCCGGGTTTAAAACATACAGCGCACATTTATCTTCTCCTTCTTGATCATAAAACCTCCCCAAAGCTTCCAAAATTTTATTGGCGTCTTTCAACATTCTGGCCTGGTCTACCACTGCCGGTTTTTGCAGCCACTCGGGTTTTTGTTTGGTAAGCAGATCATTCAGTTTTGCTTTTTTGGCTTCATAAAATTGAGGATAAGCCTGTTTATCAGCTTCCAAAGATGCCATTGATCTTTTTGCATAGTCAGCCGTATTATTTCCTATAGTTTTAATTTTTTGTGCATTGTCATATTCGAAATTGGCTTTCTCGATTTCAAGATATTCCAACATATCCAGCAGGTATTGCTTTCGGCTAACGGGTATGAGTAATGGCACTCCGGGCTTGGTGATAAAATAGCGGCGGTCTATCCATTGATAGGAATCAGGTCCGTGTTTATCATACCTTGAGCCCGCTTCCCAGTGCTCAACATAGCCATTGCCATTGTTGAGTTTTAAAAAATCGCTATGATAATCTTTATAGTTATCAGATCGGGAACCCATCAGCGTTGCTTCTGAAATATATTGCGATACACGGCTGGGATTGTTTGCTTTGTCTTTTTCAAAATTAGGGCCTGCTTTTGCTTCTACAGGAATTTGGTACAACGAATTTCCATTTTTCATATTGAACTCACCCGTGCTTATGGCATTCACACCTCCCGGCATTATATTTGGATTGACGTCAACCCTGAAAACCGTTGTGTATTCATCTACAATTTTGGTAGCGTGTTGGGACACATTGCAGACAAAAGCATATACGCCTAGATTGTATCCATATCTGGCATAAACATTTTTACCGTAATTACTGCTGCCCCACCTGGCAAAACTTACCCTGGCTACACATCCGGTCAATTTAAAATCCTTACGGGCGGCTTCCTCCAGTTTTTCAACAGCAACGAGATTTTTCATCATCGTCGCTTGTTCGGCGGGTGTGCCTTTTAAAACAAATCCGTATTTGGTATTGTTATGGTCGGTATAAATACCTGGCATAGCGTCAACATCTGCACGTGAACCGCAAGGCGTTAGTGGGTCTGCTATTTTTTTTATGCCTTGCGAAAAACCTGCAATGCTCCCAAACACTAGTATTGAAAAGATTAAAAACTGTTTCATGGTTTGTTGTTTATTTATTTAAAGATACCTGTACCATTTAGTGAACCTGCACCGGTATTCAGGCTCATTCTTCCTTCCATGCCTGCACTTGCACCAGCAGCACCAACACCTGCTGCAGCTTCTACGCCTCCTGTCATCACCACATCTGTAACACCGGTTCTGTCAATTTCAATATCTGCACCCACACCTGCGCTTACACTGGCCTGCAACGGGCCCAATTTACCGCCCGCACTTACTTTAGGTCCAATACTAATTGTGCAGTTTTTAAAAGAATCGCCAAAGCCTGCATGATCCAAATCTTGGTTTAAAGTGCCGCTAATGACACCTGCATTAACAGTAGTAGTTAAGCCACTGCAGGTAAGCTTCATCGTGAAGCCAAGCCTCGCACTACCAAATTCGCTGTTGATGGTACAATTAGAGTCTTTGAACTGGCTAAGCTTACCTTCTTTTATTTTACCCGGACTTCCACAGCCATAACTTACCTGAAGCACTTCGGCCTTAAAGGCCAGGTCATTTAGCCATTGTTGTTTTAGACCAGCATTGATACCAGGAATCAATTCGGGATAAGTAGTGTACAATGATAAATAAGCCATTTCATTCAAAAACTGCTTTTGCACCACCAAATATTCTTTGTACAATTCTTCGCACTTTGTATTGTATGCACTCAGGTAAACATCTATTGCTTTTATAGATTCGTTGCAAAGCACCTCATTATTTTCTGTTCCACCCTCTCCAACATCTTTCCATCTTTCGTTGATCTTTTTCATGGTGGCTTCATACTCTTTTTTGTAAGTGGCACCATCTCCTTTTGCAAAATCGGCCATTTTTTGTAGTACCCTATCCTTTTTTTGCTGAAGGTTTTGCAGCACTATTTTCTCTTTGGCGTTCATTTTTTCCGAAAACATGGGTATACCCACAGTTTGCATGGCACTACTTTGGTTTACTGAGCCAGGGTTGGCCAATGTTTTGTTCATGACGTTCATAAACTGTTTTTGTTGCTCCTCTAAACGCTTCATCATTTGCTTATTTGACTCTTCGCCAAGTTTTTGTAAGGGCTTTATGGCTTGATCAATAGCCACCCTGAACTGTTTCCATTGCGTTTCGTACATTTTCATTGCCGCATAGGATTTTGGGAATTCCATTGGTGAAAAGTTACCGAGATTCAATAGATCGTCGCTTTTGTTAGTACGAGGAAAACCAGTATAATCGTCTGCTCCAGGTGTATAGCCTAATTGTTTTAACCTATCTTTTCTTGATACGGTGTTTCCCTGCTTAAATGCGGCTTTGGCATATGCAAGCGCCGCTATTTTATCACCTTTGTGCTCAGCTATCAGACAAAGGGTTTCATTGGCTTGTGCGTGGGATGCGGTAAGTGCAAGTGTGGTATCCAAGTATTTTTTGGCTTTGTCTACATCGCCTAGGGCAAACCAAGCTTGGCCAAGGTTGTTGAGTATTGTACTATTTTTTTTAAATTGGCCATTGAGATTGTTGAGCAGAGGGATTGCCATTTCTGGAGCCCCCATCATCGTTAACATGGCTGCATAGTTATTTAAATTGTCGGCGTTATTAGCATCATCTTTACATACCTTTGCCATCAAGCTCAATGCGATTTGTGTATGTCCACCCGCCCACAAGGCAGTAGCAGCGTTGCCCATTTCATCGATAGTTGCTCCTTTTTCTTTCAGGTCTTTATAGATATTGTCGGCTTTATTTTTTGCCGCAGGCATTACAGTGGCAAAAGTCGTATTTCCTATGTTGCCCACAAATGCAACCATATTTGTTTTGGAGGGTGTGGCGACAATTGACGCAATTGCCTTTGTATTTTTCGCAGGAATAAGCCCAGAGGAAACCGCGTCACTTTTTGTTGTTTGACCTTTGTTTACCTGTTTGATGGCATTGTCCATCTTTTGTCCAATACCATATTGATTGAGCAGACTGTCATAGCCCTTTTTGGCGTTAGGATCCATTTTTGAGGTTTTCTCATTGAGCTTTTGCATGGCTTCAGCCAATCGTTTTTTATCTGCTTCCATTTGTTCTTTGGAAGGCTTTTGAGCAAATACAGTAACTGTAAGTGCTACAGATAAACAGAAAAGTATTATTTTTTTCATCAGACAGTTATTTAATTTCAGTTGGTAGTTTAACCGATCGTTCAGGAGAAGTTTCATTGTAATAAGAAATTTTTCCCTCACCCTCCCTCTCAGTAGAGCCATTACGTTGCAGGATGAGCGCATTTTGATTTCCATTTTTGCCAATGCTGAAAGTATAGGTGTAAGTTTCTAGTCTTCTGGCAGCGGTTTTTATTTTTTTGCCCCAAGTTTCATTAATTGCTCTGTTAGTTACATCGCTATTACCATTTGATGTTTTGCCTACTTTCGTCCATTCTTCATTTTGCCCTTTTGTGGGTTTGATGGTGAGTTGGTTGCTACTAACCGAATAAGTACCTGTTTCGTATTTATAGGTTTTGGTATCTGTATAAAAAGAAGCCAACACATCAATAAACCTGTAAGTACCATCTGCATTAAATTGATATTGTGATGAGGAAAAACCACCAGTATAATGCCCTGTCATAGCACCTGAACCTGTAAATTTCTCAGAAGAAGTACCTTCCCAAATTTTACCGACAATGGGAGATGAAGCGCTACCTGCCATTTGACTGGAATTTGCTTGTTGCATATTTACATTTGATGAAAGCAACTGGGTCGGGGTGTTTATTTTTAAGCCTGGTGGTGGTGTAATGAGTGGCGTAGATTTGACATCTAAGTTATAGCTAGATTTTCTCACAGCCCCTACTTCATTGCCATTTTGTTGCGTTTCGCGTTCTGTAGGCTCATCATGATACAATTCTAATGAGGTATTTTGCGAGCCAGCATAATATTTTATATCAAAGGTGTATGTGGTTTTTGGAAGTTTCCTGTTGTCTGATTTGATGAGCTTGCCCCATGAACCAGTCCTACCATCGGCACCCTTGCCCCATTCCTCATTCTTTCCGGTTCGAGGTGTAATGATCAATTTATTGCCATTTACAGTATAAATACCCGTTTCGTAAACAAAATAGATCGATTTGCTATATGCAGACCAACTTTTTTGCATAAAAACATAGGTTCCATTGCTATTAAAGGTGTATTCCTTTCTAAAATATCCTGCGGTGTATTGTGCTATTCCATTAACATAACCAGATTTTTCTAATAAGTTATCTTTCCACAATCCTATTACAGGTGATTTACCAGTTTCTCCAATGCTTGAAGGCGCTGAAGAAACATTGCCACTATTTTGTAAAGCCTTTGATAATTCTAGAGAGGTAATAAAAGCAGACAGCTCATTCTGATATTGCTTTGTATTGGTCATGAGAACTACACTTACCACTTTATTATCACCTGTCGCAGTGAATAAGGTGGCCACCCCTGTATTGGTACCATCGGTATAATTTGCATTTCCAGAAATAACATCCCAGCCGTTTTCCTTTATAGGTTTTTGCATTGTAGGTTCAGTATTTACCTTTACCGAGCCTTTTATCAGCTTAAGCCAATCGTTATTAAAATTTTCGTTTTCAGTTGCACTCGACAGCATTGATTTGGTCATCACCACTATAGCATATGCGCCAGTTTTTTTGTCGGTGGTTGATAACTGAATGCCTGCCTCACCTTGTTGCTGTTGCCAACCTTTCGGAAGCGCAAAAGAAACCACATCAAATGTTTGTTTTTGGGCCTTTGTACAAAAGGTAAACGCAAGCAATACGAATAAGCTTAAACATGTTTTCATAAATAGGTTCTTTATGGCTTTATTTCTAATTTCAGCTCTCCTGTTACCGTTCCAGGTGTATAACCTGTTGGCGCATTGGCTATAGGAAGTACCTGTAATGTGTAAGTACCTGTAAGTATATTATTGTTATTGGTGTAAACAAGGTTACAGTCCATGCTTACATTGGCATCTTTTTTTAAACTGATGGTTACATTATTGCCATCAATTGCATAAGTTCCCGATTGTAAAGACAGCATTGCTTCTGGTGTCCACAGGCTACAACTGATTTTGCCATTGGCAAGGAATTTAAAAGCAATATCAGTAGTTGAATGGCCAATATTACCTGTTACCCACCAACGGATAAGCTTCCAGGTATGTGTTGTTAACCTGACGATTATTGGATTAGGCCTATTGGGCAATGGCATTGGATCGCCGATGGGAAACTTTACAGGTTGTGGTGGCAATTGCGGCAGTTTTGCATCGATCACATTTTTTACAGGTGGAACCCTTGGCGGTGCCTCTTGGGCATTTGCGAAAATAGTCGATACTACTAGACTGAGTAAAAGAATAATCTTTTTCATTGGAATATATTTTGTTTTTATAGGATTTAGTATGCTGAACAAATATTTTGTTTAATCTTTAAAGATGATGAAGCCACCATTGGTATTGTAATCAAAGCTTTTGAAAAGGAACAACTGTTTCTATTCTGTTCTTATCATAATTAAAGGCATACAAACCCATTAAATTTCTCCATTCATTATTAGCATATTTTCTGGAATAAAATCTAATGAAGTAATTTGTTGCTACTCCAGAACTAGTTTTTCTTTCCAGTACATTACCTTTAAAGGCAAATACACCCTCACCTTTAAACTGTTTACTCTTGATGAGGTCATTATAATAATCATAGCCCACCGTATAAGAAGATTGTGTCAACACATAATATTTTCCTTCAGCGGTATAACTGGTAGCGGCAACTAAACTATTTCCGTATGATCCGCTACTTGAAGCCCATGTACCCGTTAGTTGCTTTTTATAATCCACATTTTTATCTGCAGCACCATTTATTTTCAAAGTGAATAAAAGAAAATTCAAGGCCTGTTCTGATTCGCTGCCTAGTATTTGATCAGCTGTATTAATAATGGCTACGTTTATTCCTACTTGTATCAGCAGCAACGTAGCTTTTATAACGTCACCCCCAGGTTTAGTAATGCTATTGCTTAACATATAATAAGGCAGGCCCTGGCAAGTAACTCCTTTTTCATGGTCTCCTTTTTCGAATAGCTGGTTGTTAGAACCGTTATATAAACTCCAACCGTCAAAAACCTCGAAGAATAGATGTTCCATATCCTTTTCTAAGTTCCCCGATGATCTTACCATGTTCATCAACTCAATAATTCTTTTCCCTGTAGTTGTATTTTTTTCTAGTGTCAAACTGTTTCCACCTGTATTTAAACTCCAAGTAGGTGGAACAGTAATTGAATATATATTTTTGCTTCCTGAACCGATTGGAGCATTTGTTGGAGAAACTGAGTTTGTTTTGTTGTTCTGTGCAGTTGCCGCCTCATTTAAGCCCAGACTTTTAATAAAATCCAGTAGTTGGTTTTGATATTTATCAGTATTGGTCATCATTACCACATTGGCCATTTTACCATTGCCTGTAGCTGTGATCAACGTTACCCATCCTTTATTCGCACCATCGGTATAGCTGGCTTGTCCCGATAAAATGCTCCACCCTTTTTCTGTAGCAGGATCTTGCATCGTTGGTTCCCCGGAAACAGACACAGTACCTTTTACCAGTTTTTCCCAACTGTTGGTAAAGTTTTCATTTGCTGGTGCTGCGCTTACTGCCGAATGTAGAATGACAACAGCTGCATAGTTTCCTTTACCATCGTTTTTGGTGGACAGTTGAATGCCATTTGCCATTTCAGTTTTATCCCAACCGTTTGGCAGAGTGTAGTTTATTACATCAAAAGTCTGCTTTTGGGCAAAACATGTATAACATACCATCAATAGCAGGTTAAACAGGAGAATATTTTTTATAGGTTTCATCTTTTTAAGGTTATCATTCCAGAAAAATCATTTCAAAATGCTAGCAGTTGTCTATTAATGAAGTAAATAGTTATACCCGCTTTTATTATTTGAATTGTTACCATCGGTAAAACCAGACCCGGTTATTTGAATGTTGAACTTGTAAAGTACATTTTTAGGTAAAGTGGAAAAATTAGGACCTCCAGCTACTCTCGCATCCCAGAAAAGTTCCTTTATATTTCCGGGCGTAAATGGAATATCACTTGCATCCAAAGAACCTCCCCCGATAGCCTGTCCACAACAAGCGGTTTCCAGAAAAGTACTTGGGTTATTATCTGTATCTTCAACCCTACTTTGTAAGCTTAATGAGGCAGATGATGGAATAGCGGTTTCACCAATATTTTTTAAGGTGTAATAAATCCTAACGAATGATGCTGTATCCACTGGGCTCTTTTCTATTTTGGTAATGGTAACTTCTATATCTGCCGGAGCTGGCGGTGGTGGTGGAATGGTAAACGATGATTGAATCACATTATTGGTAAAGTTCAATTCAGAAAACTGTTGCCCAACCCATGTTTCGGAAGTAGTGCCAACATTTGATTTCATTCCATTTACACAAAGTTCAAATGTGTATGCATTGCCCACTATGATACCAGTAGTACCAAATGTATTTCTGCTACTCATAGATTCTCCTGGATTTAGCAGTTGATTCATCTCACTTGTTAGGCTGGTAGAGTTGCCGCCTCCTACAGCGGCACCATTTATATAACCTTGTACTACTAGTAACCCTTTTTTTACAGCGGCAGTGCCAACATTTTTTAAGCTATAATTTACGGCATATGTATTACCTGTATTGGGAGAAAAGCTAATATTTGTAATAACGATATCGGGAAGGGCTGTTGGTGTAGGAGTCGAATTCGTTGTAGCAGTGGGTTGATTTGGCGTTTGCGTTGGGGTTGACGTTGGGCTATATAACATGCCTGTTGCCGTTTGTTTTGGCGGAACCATTGAAACATTTGTAGTTGGCGTAGTATTCGTTTGTGGCGGTGTGGGCACAATGATTTGCCCTTTAACCTTAGCGTTAACAACCGGTTTAACCAATTTACTTGAATCAATTTTTTTTATTTGTGCATTGCTGCTTATTGCAACTGCAATGAATAAGAATAAGATGAGTATTTTTTTCATGGATTTAGGTTTTATGATGTAAAAGTAGATTGAACAACAAGACCCGACAATCATTAAAAAAGATGATTTTTATACCTAGCAGATGACCGCTAGTACGTTAAACCATGCTACGGTTTATAATATTTGTCTTTAATCTCTGGAACCAATGCTGATAATTTTTTAATCCTCGTTTCATCTGAAGGATGTGTAGATAAGAACTCAGGCACTTTATTTTTGTTACCCGCATTCATCCGCTGCCAAAAGGGAATAGCTTCATCAAGATCATAACCTGCCATGGCGGCAAATATTAGCCCCAATTGATCGGCTTCACTTTCTTGCATACGGCTATTGGGCAATGACAGTGCAAGGTTAGATCCTACCATGTACAAGCCTAGAAACAATGCCTGTGTTTCATTCTTTTTTTCCTTTAGTGCTTCCTGTAGTACAATCCCTCCAAGGTTAATCAATAAACCCTGACTCATCCGTTCATTACCATGACGAGCGATGGCATGGGCAATTTCGTGTCCCATAACCACAGCCAGCGCATTTTCATTCTGTGTATAAGGCAACAAACCCGTATACACCACAACTTTACCTCCGGGCATGCACCAGGCATTAACTGTAGCGGCATCAATGGTGTGATAATCCCATTTAAAGTTTTTGAGATCTTTGCTCATTCCATTTTGTTGCATATAGGTTTCTACCGCAAGTTGGATTTTTGAGCCTACCTTTTCTACCAGCTGTGCCCTCTCGTCATTTTTATTAAGCGTGGTACTATTTTTTACAATTGTATCATATGCAGTAAAAGCCAGTGTGGTAAGTATGGCATCGGGCACTAAATTCATTTGCTTACGACCAGTAATAGGCACGGTTTTACAAGCCGAAAGCCCAGTTATAAGCCCTGCTAAAATTAAGGATAAGACCTTTTTCATTTTTGAAAGAACCTATTTAATTCCCTTTAATAGTTCTTGAGCCTTATTGCCAAATATGGGCAGTGGCTTTTGCTCGCCATTTGCAGCATTGATTAAGCCAACAATCCAAAGTACCAGAAAGCCTAACAACACCAGGTTAATACCGAGGGAAATTATCCATCCAAAGTAGGGCACAAAGGCAAAGCACATGGATACTATGCACACTGCAAAGGCACAAAGCATAAGGAACAGCGACTGCCTGATATGGAATACAGCCAATTGGCTTTTGTGATTGCCATATTGAATGTAGCTGATGATCCATCCGATAATGGTGATGTAGCTGATGATGGCAATGGTTTTGCCGTCAACTGGGGGGCCTGGATTGGTTATTTGTTCTTTATTCATAATGTAAGGATTAATGTTGTGTCAAATTATGCTAGTTCATTGGCCTGTTGGTAATAAATGGCGTTAATGCGGTAAAATACGGGTCGGTTTTGCAGTACAATTGCCATTTTTTAAAATCTAGATACATATTTGAATCGGTAAAATAGATTGTCTTGGAACCCATTGTCGGGTGAGGATTCCCATTTTTATCCTTAAACTCCAGCGTAACGCTTACTTCCTCAATTTTCCAGGCATCTAACCCAAAAAATGGCCCATTACCTACGGTGTTATAGTTAATGTCTACCATAATTCCCGTTTGTTTGTAATTGGCAAGACTGTTAAAGTTCTGGTCAAAAGCTGCAGCCCTCGGTAATGTAAAATCATTTGTGCTCCATACTTTTAATTCTGATTTATAATTTTCCTGGTTATACCCTTTGCGCCAATTATCGGTACCGGCAGCTGGATAAACCCTTAAAATTAGGTTAGATCCATTTTCTTTATTATCCTTCCCCGTTTTAAGGGTAACTTTTGCCACAGCCAAAAAATAATCAGCGTCGCTTTGCGGAGTAGCTAAAGGAGTAGCCTGACTGTTAGTCGTCTTTTTAACAGGTTTTAAAATTTGTGCCTGAAGCACACTTAAAAAACATATGCAAATAATGGTTATAGGTAGCTTTTTCATTTTTTTAAAATTTATAGTGTAAAATTAGAGCTGCAGAAAGGGCATATCAATCATTAAAAAAGATGATTTTCAGTTATTAGCAGATGGACACAATGTGGCCAATAAAGAGTAAAATCATTTAATTGCTTAGCTAAAATTTAATTAACTTTAACTAATACAGACAAATAGCTCAGCCTAAATCAATCCAGTACATTAATCTAAAAGATGGTTTTTAATTATTAATATTTAAAAAATCATTAAAAAAGATGATAAAAAACAAAAACTGCTATACCTAATTTGCGCCTAATGAAAAAACTACTCACAGGCTTATTTATGCTATTGTGTTTTTTAAATAGCTATGGCCAAGACCTACAAAAAATTGATAGTCTTAAAAGGTTATTGAATAAGTCGAAAGAAGATACCAGCAAGGTAAAATTACTCTTTGCCCTTACCTTGGAATATGAAGACCACGATATGAAAAAGGCGATGACCTATGCCAAGGAAGGTGGGCGCCTGAGTAATAAGCTAAATTATACTGCAGGCAAACTAAAGTACAACAAAAGAATGATGTACCTATTTGCAACGCTTACACAACACGATTCGGCTATAGTATATGGTAAGCAGATACCTCAAAATTGCTACCGAGACGAAGGATACTTTAAACATGGGTATTGCATACATTACTTTGGGGGAACGCTACAATTTCAAATCGGATTATGAAACAGGGATAGCATATAGTTTAAAAGGACTTCGTATTATAGAACGGTTAGACACTTCTTCTAGAACAAGGGCCACTTTAAATGCAAGTATGGCTGCAAACTATCTCATGATAAAAGACTATAAGAAATCCATTGAATTTGGGGAAAAAGCAGAAGTTCTCGATAGAAAAAACAAGAACTATAAAAGTCTTACTTCTACATTACTAAATCTCGGCAATGCCTATGATGCATTAGGACAGGATATAAAAGCAATTGGTGCCTATAAAGAAAGTTTATCGCTCTGCGACAAATACAACTTTCCAAGTTTTGTTGCCATGAACTGTGAAGGGATGGTAGAAATCATGGATCGACAAAACAAATTAGACCAAGTAAAATATTATGCAGAAAAAGGACTGGCAACAGCCATTAAAATAGCTGATAACTTCAATATTATGTCCTGCTATCAAAATTTGTCTATCTATTATTTAAAAACAAACCAACACGATAAAGCAAAAGAATTACTTTTTAAGGCGCTTGATATCAGTAAGGCCAATGATTATAAAGAAGCAAGAGGGGCAATATTACAAAGTCTCTCTAATGTGCTGTATGCAACGCATGATTATGCCTTAGCTTCTCAATATGAAAGAGAAGCTACAAAAATTAAGGAGGATATCTTTACTGAATCAATGGCTCAAAAACATGCCAACGAAGAAGTAAAATTTGAAACAGAAAAAAAAGAAAGCCAAATAAAGTTGCAAACCGCAGAAATACGTCAAAAAAATATCCTTAATTACTTTTTAATTGCCGGAACCATTGCTTTTCTTGCCATTTCTATACTAAGTTATCGCAACTACAAGCATCGCCAAAAATTACAACAGGCAAAAATCGATGAATTAGAAACCGAAAAACAACTTACTGCCACTGAAGCCGTGCTGAAAGGTGAAGAACAGGAACGCACCAGACTAGCCAAAGACCTGCATGATGGGCTTGGTGGCATGCTGAGTGGGATAAAGTTTTCATTAAATAATATGAAAGAAAATTTAATAATGACCCCAGATAATGTACATGCATTTGAACGCAGCATAGACATGTTAGATAGCTCCATTAAGGAAATGCGTCGTGTGGCACACAACATGATGCCTGAAATATTGGTAAAATATGGATTGGATACCGCACTAAAAGAATATTGCGAAGAAATGGATCGCAATGGTGTACTGCATGTAAACTATCAATCGGTAGGCATGCAACAGGCAGACATCTCACAAACCACATCGGTTACCATTTATCGTATCGTACAAGAACTGCTAAACAATACGATTAAACATGCCAATGCTAAAAATGTATTGGTGCAGCTCCATCAATCGGCACAAGAAAAATTATTAGCCGTTACTGTAGAAGATGATGGAACTGGATTTGACACTGAGGTGTTGAAACAATCAGCTGGAATGGGCTGGTTAAATATTAGAAACCGTGTTGAGTTTTTAAAAGGTAGAATAGATTTGCAATCTGCTCCTGGCAAGGGGACTTCAATAATGATAGAAATTAACATTTAAGGTAAGCAATGAAAATAGGGATTTTCGTGGTAGATGATCATTACATGGTAATAGAGGGCATTCGCTCTTTGCTACAGAATGAAAAGACACTTGATTGGATGGGTCATGCCACCAATGCAGAATCATGCCTGAGTTTTCTAAAGCTGCATGAACCGGATGTGATATTAATGGATGTAAACCTTCCTGATAAAAGCGGAATAGATTTATGTAAAGAAGTTAAGCATCTATACCCTGCTGTAGCGGTACTTGGACTGAGCACGTTTAACCAGCAGGCCATCATTAAAAACATGATTGATAATGGTGCAGTTGGATATGTGCTAAAAAATGCTACAAAAGAAGAGCTATTAGAAGCCATCAACAGTGCGCTAAAGGGCAAAGTATATTATAGTTTGGAAGTATTAAGCTCGTTAAGAAAACCAACACCCAATCAACTCCTAATTACCCGAAGAGAAAAAGAAGTGTTATTATTAATCGCTGAAGGATTAACCAATGCAGCAATAGCTGAAAAACTTTTTATTAGCATCCCAACCGTAAATACACACCGCAAAAGTCTATTGGAAAAATTTGATGTCAAAAATACGGCTATGCTCATTGGTAAGGCTACAAAACTGGAGTTGATTTAATTGTCCTTGCTATAGTTTCCCAAAATCCTCCATTTGATTCTAATAAACTCAGGCTAATCATTTATTTACCAATATTTTAAGGATAACCCCCATTTAGCCAACAATGCTTTTGGAGGGTCACTTATTGACATATAATCAGCGCTAAAAAATTTAAATCATAATCCAATTATCGAGAAAATTGTGCTTTTAAAAGAGTTTATATTAAAATACTCATAGTTAGGTGCAGGGCTCATCAACCTGTAGGCATTTCTTTCGCTTTCTTTATGATTTCCCTGATAATGGAATCCAATTCTGTCGCCGAGTGCATAAGGTGTCGTAAAGATTCCCTCCTTGAGCTTTCGTCTTCATCGTTATCCATCAGGATCTTGGACAATCCCATAATACTGGCTAAGGGCGCCCTTACCTGATGAGACTGCATCCAGGCAATTCCCCTCAAATGCTCAATTCCATTCTGGGTTTTTATTTCATCCTCTACCCGCTGGCTTATGTCTCTTGAATTGGCCACAATACCTGCTACCACTGGATCTTCTCTCATGTCTGTAATGATGGTCTCGATCCAATGATACTGATTGTCGATGCCTTTGAAACGGAAAGGCATAATTTTAATCCTTTTTTGTTCAGTCAGAAGACTAAACTCACCAATTACCCTCTCTTTATCATCTTTATGGATAAAATCAAACGCATTTTTCCCTATCAGCTGGTCAGGGTCTAGCCCTAAGATAGATTTGGAAGTGGGACTAACATATTTATAGTTACCATAGTTATCATGAATGGCCACCAAATCAGATCCATCCTGTACAAGCGCTTTAAATCGCTGTTCACTTGCGGCCAGTGCCCGTTCAGATTTCAGTTTTTCAGTATAGTCTATGGCCAATACCAACATGGCAGGCCTACCTTCGAAGGTTACCGCATTGGCCTCTACACAGACATCCATAAGCACTCCAGATTTTTTCAGGTGCCTTACGATCCTCGCTTTGAATATACCAGTTGTAAAAGCATCCTTTAGGATCTCTTCTAACTCTCTATTATCTGCTATAGGCCTGATGTCTTTTATACCCATTTTCAAAAACTCTTTTCTGGTATAACCATAATGTTTAACTGTTGCATTGTTCACGTCTAAAAACCGCAGGGTTTCAGCATCAAACACCCATTGTGGAAGTGGACTGAAATTAAACATATCCAGATATTTTTCTTTCTCACGTCTCAACTGTTCCTCCCCATGTTTTCTTTCAGTGATATCCTTAAAATAAAGCGACAGGCCTTCGTTGGAAGGAAAGGCAGATACCTCAATCCAAATATCCAAGCGTGAGAAATACTCTTCAAATGTTACCGAGATATTTTCCGCTACTGCCCTATGGTATTCAGAATAAAACTTAAGTGGTACAGCATCTTGATAAACTTCCCAGATATTCTTTCCTATTATTTCTTTTCGGGGCATAAGCAACAACCTTTCCGCTTCTTTGTTCCAATAGGTCACCACCCAATCCTTATCCAGTGCAATAAAGCCATCAGTAATACTTTCTAAAATATCTGATATCCTATTATTGTAATCATCTCGCTCTTTTTGTGTCTGGATAACTGCTGTAATGTCTTTAGCTATTACATGGACGCCTATTACTTCCTGGTTGATCACAATAGGAAGATTGGTTACGTTTAACATCCGATGTGTGCCTTTTGCACTGATCGTCGAGATGTCAAAATTCTGGAGTTCTCCTTGAATGGTCTTTTTAAAATGCTCAAATGCTTTCTCGGCATCTCCAGGTGCGATAAAGGGTGTAAAGGAAAGCTTGAAAAGCTCTGCTTCTTCACATTCAGCCAAGTCTATTAGGGCATGATTGGCACTAAGGAAATTTCCTTCGGAATCTAGTGTAAAAACTGCGTCTGGATAATCGTTGAACAAGGGATGCTGAAAACTGCTTTGGATCAATGGTCTATTGTCCAATGTATGCTGTTCACCGTTGCTGGCTACCAAATGGGTAATATCGGTCAGATTCTGGACAATGAATTTTATCTCTCCATCATCATCCAACAACGGAATGATTTGGACTTCCCAAGCTGCCCAGCTATGGCTAGCGGTTTTTTTGGAAGATATTGCATATTCTAATGCTTTTTTCATGTTTTCCATCCACTTAGGACCCCAAGTGGTGGACCAATTGGAAACAACATCAAACACTCCCTTTCCAACAAGGTCAACATCGTCTGCTTCAATCGCCTTTAGAAATAGTTTATTTACTGCTGCGATTGTAAAAAAAGGACTGTTTGGCTGCAGTACAATATAGCCATTAGGGAAAGACCCAAAAATAGCACTCACATTTTTTAACGTTAACATATTGTATTTTTTATCTGCTTGAAAATAATGGGTAAAAAAATAGAAAGTTACCGCGGTGCGATCGGGTTTCCTGCCAGGATATTTATACTACAACAATGTTGGTCATCAATTGTTAGCTATTATTTATTAAAATAATTAGGAATATACAATAATTATTGTCTATGTACGGCTTTGAATCATCAAAAAAGATTAGGCAAATTGAAGATATCAGAAAGTCTGGCATTCCAATTATTGCCTTGACGACATCTATTGGAGCAGCATTAGAAGATATTTCCAATAACGAATATATTGATGATTGTTTTTCAATACGTATATTTCGGCAATGTATTCTGTACGGTCAATTTCTTGTAATTTAACAAGCTCGTTGGCTTTTAAAGACTTATAGATAATATCTTGCATATTCAACTTGATGTCTAATTTAATAATTTACCCTGGTTTATTTGATATAAAAAACTCGACTTTTGCACTTTGATTCTCCATATTAATGAAAGATAACGACACGAAACGGCTTTCCAGACTCACCGCAATTCTTACGCAACTGCAAACCAAAAGACTTATAACGGCGCCAAGTCTTGCCAACAAATTCAATGTCAGTGTACGAACAATCTATCGCGATATCAAAGCATTGGAACAAGCAGGTGTTCCTATCCTAACGGAAGACGGAAAGGGTTATGCATTAATGGAAGGTTATAAAATCCCACCGGTGATGTTTTCTGAAAGCCAAGCTAACGCCCTAATTCTTGCAGAACAATTGGTGCTGAAAAACAAAGACACCTCATTGATCAAAGATTATACGGAAGCAATTGATAAAATAAAGGCTGTACTCGGCCAATCGGAAAAGGACAAAGCCAATCTGCTGGCAGATCGAACCCGTTTTGAACAGAACATCAACAGAGAAAGAAACAGTGACAACATTTCGCAATTACAATATGCCTTAACCAATTTCTATTTAACTAAAATAGACTATACCAACGAACAAAATCAGACTACAAGTAGAACTATCGAACCATTTGCATTGATCAGCACCAATGAAAATTGGTTATTGATTGCTTGGTGTGGGCTTCGCAAAGAATTCAGGTATTTTCGTTTAGATCGGATTCTCAGATATGAAAATTCTGACTGAAAAGTTTGAACCACACAAAATGACCCTGCAGGAGTATTTTGACAAATTCCATTAGTTTTTTTACCCTTGACATAAGGCTGTCGCAAGTCCATTCCATCTTTGTCTTATAAATTTAAAAACAATAAAAAATGGAAAAACAATCTTTTGACCCTTGGGATTGGGGTAAAAATACTAATGCTGTACAAGCAGTTGAAGTGAAGAATGCAACGGGAACACTTTACTGTTCAGGACAGGTAGCTATTGATGCCAACGGCGTACCAAGCAATGCTGATATGCGCTTGCAACTTATTCAAACCATTGCCAATTTAGAACAACTGATCAATGAAGCGGGCTATGCTTGTGCTAACATTGTGAGGTTAAATATCTATACCACCTCAACACAAGAATTTTTCACCACTTGTATGGATATTTACGTACCATTCATTCAAAAGAATGGTATTGAACAAGCTACTACCTTGCTTGAAGTAAAAGGACTTTTCGCAACCTTAACCGTAGAGCTTGAAGCAACTGTTGTGAAATAAAGAAAAATAGAAGTAGTTATCTAATAGGCCATACAGATTGATGAAAATGATCAGTTTGTATGGCTTGTTTTTATGAACCAATTTAACTGACAGTTGAAATATTTGTATAATTTTGTTGTACGTGTAACCGAAAATTAATTAACGACTCAGCGCTAAAATATGAATTGCAAAAACTGCAATATAGAAGTAGACCTAAACTATTGTGCCAATTGCGGACAGCCTGTTAAACTAAAACGAATCAATGGGCATTACATCATTCATGAAATTGAGCACGTCTTACATTTTGAGAAAGGCATATTATATACGATTAGGGGTTTACTGACAAGGCCAGGCGATAATGTAAGATATTTTGTAACTGAAAATAGGAGTCGATTGGTAAAACCGATCATTTTCATCATTATTACCTCTCTGATCTATACACTTGTTAATCATTTTTTCCATTTTGAAGACGGGTATATAAAGTTTGAGGGTGCAGAAAAATCAACTGTAGGTTTAATTTCTGAATGGGTTAAAGACCATTACGGCTATTCAAACATTCTTATGGGTGTATTTATTGCACTTTGGCTAAGACTCTTTTTTAGAAAATACGACTACAATTTTTATGAAATTTTGATACTTCTTTGTTTTGTAATGGGAATGGGCATGTTGTTTTTGGCTATTTTCACCATAATTAAGGGACTAACAAATTTTGATCTGATGCAAATAGGATCTGTTATATTTTTTGCCTATTGTACTTGGGCCATCGGACAGTTTTTTGATAAGAAAAAACCTATCAGTTATGTCAAGGCGCTGGCTTCCTATATTTTAGGAATGACTACTTTTTGGCTCGCTGCATTCCTTTTAGGCACATTAATCGACTTGATAATCAAACATTAAAATATATGGAAAATAAAAAAGCCTCATCCTTTGTTTTTTGGATCATCGCAATCATTTTAGGAGTAACCTTATATAAGGATTTCGACTTTCAAAATTTTAAATTTGAAAAACCTGCATTAGCCGTTGTTTATATCATCGTTTTTGTGGGCTGTGTTTTTCTGATCATCAAAAACTTTAGAAAGAACAATAGCAATCAAAATCGTTGATTTAATTTGATAAAACATTTTGCAAAATCAATTTACTTCAGAAATTAAAAATTATAATTAACTTGTATGATCCTATGTTAAAACAAGATCATTATGTTATTAAAATCAAAATTATTATTATTACTCTGCTGTTTATGTTCCTATCCGATTTATGCTCAGTTTAAGGTTGATATCAACAGCAGTAACGGTGCCATCAGTAAAATTTCGAACTTAAAAGATCCGCACCGGATGAATTGGATACTTTCCTCATCAGATGGTATTTCTAACTGGCAAAAACCGAATCAGGACTGGGGTCTCGGAAAGTATCAGCTCGATGAGCCTGGAGCAACTCCTCAAAAATGGGAGCATCTTTCAACAAAAAAAACTACGAGAGATACGTCATCCTTTTTGTACCAAACAAAATTCTTAAATGTTAAAGTAAATCGTTATCAAGAAAAGGGTTATTATGTAGAAACTTATACATTTACTAATCATACCCGTCGGACACTTGCAATTAAAACACTCGGTATCTATACCCCTTTTAACGATAACTATCCTGATTCGCGGATATGTGCTACAGAGCGATGTAATGCGCACATTTGGACGGGAATGCATGCCACTTATGTAAATGCATTGAGGATGAATGGACAGGGACCCCATCTAGGTTTAGTTCTGACCAAAAGTGCAATCGATTGTTATGCCATTGAGAACCGAAGCAGGGCAAATAATTCGAGTAATTCGAGAGGGACAATCGTGCTTAATGTTGCACCATTTAGTTTAAAACCTGGAGAAAGCTATGCCTTACAATGGAAGATGTTTTGGCATGAAGGATGGGATGACTTTTATAAAACTGCAAAAAAGTTGGGCTTTGTGCGCTTAGATGCAGATCGGTATGTCATCTCAAAAAATGAAAAGCTCCACATTAACATTGATGCTGCTAACTACCATGGAATTAAAAAAAAGAATATAGAGGTGCTTGGCAGCAATGAGGGGGAGCATAGTTATAAAGTCTATTTCGATAAAGGAAAAAAATACACCTTATTGAATTATCTGGTCATTTCTTCTGCACAAGAATTGATCAACAAAAGAGCGCATTTTATTGTAGATCACCAACAGATGAACGATGCTACAGACAATCGCTATGGAGCTTATATGGTATACGATAATGAACTGGGTAAGCTTGTTACCGATGCAACGAAAACGGTAAGTCCTTTTGACAGAAATGAAGGAGCCGAACGCCTAGGAATGGGTGTTTTTATAGCTAAATGGTTGCAAAGTAATAAGGACGATAAAGTCTATCAATCATTAATGAGATATGCAAAATTTGTGCGAACAAAATTACAGGCCAAAGATTATACTGTATATTCAAATGTAGCACATACCAGCACCCATCGTGGTTATAATTATCCTTGGGTAGCAAGTTTTTATCTACAAGTATATAAGCTTACCAATCAAAAAGAATATCTGACTGATTATTATCAAACGCTAAGAAAGTTCTTCAAAGAATTCGATCACAAATTTTATGGAATCGATATCAGGGTAAAAGAAGGAATTGATGCTTTGGCTAATGCGGGCATTTATGCTGAAAGAGATTCTTTAATGAATGATTTTAAGCTATCCGGTGAATATTTTATTCAAAATGGCATATTTTATCCTAAACATGAAGTAAACTATGAGCAATCTATAGTTGCGCCTGCAGTAACATTTCTTTGTGAGTTATATCTGCTTACGAAAGACGAAAAATATCTGGCTGCAGCTAAAATACAAATGCCCTCGTTAGAAGCATTTAACGGAAAACAACCAGATGTCCATTTAAATGAAATCGCTATAAGACATTGGGATGGTTATTGGTTTGGTAAAGAGGAACGTTTTGGAGATACAATGCCTCAATATTGGAGTGCCCTAACAGCTGTGGCTTATAACCGTTATTATCAATGTACGCTTGATCAACGTTATCAACAAAGAGCCATTAGGATTGTCGAAAACAATCTTTTAAATTTTAAAGAAAATGGAACTGCCTCCTGTGCTTACATCTATCCCAATACGGTGAACGGAGAACCGGGTAAATATTACGACCCTTATGCAAACGATCAAGATTGGGCATTGGTTTATTTTCAGGAAGTTACATCTTCAACGCTCTAAAATTTAACAAGTCACTGTTTTTATTACTCAAAAAGCCTCAAATTTCTTTGAGGCTTTTTGTATGGATTAAATTAGGGTCGGTTTTACTTACTTCTATCATTTAGTCTTTCAAAAAGCAATGACGAAAAACTCTTCACACCTACCCTGATGCTTTCTTCATCAACTTTAAAATTGGGCATATGGTTCATGGCAATGATCCCTTTCTCAAAGTTAGAACCTCCAAGAAAGAAATAAATACCCGGCACTTTTTGTTGAAAATAGCTGAAATCATCATTAAAGAAAGGCACCTGACCATAATCGGCCACAATTGCCTCTTTTCCATAAATGTTCTGAAGTGTTTTTATTGCTGTTTGGGTCAACTTCTCGTTGTTGATTACCGTTGGGTTTTCTTGTGTAAAAGACAGTGAGAGCAATTGGTCTTTATAACCGCTGCTTTCTATTACCTGTCTGAGCTTAGGAAGGATCTCTTTCAGCTTAGCCGAATCTGTTTCATATACATAAGCATCCAAAACAAGTTGTTCGTTTTTGATGACGCTATTAAAATTCTCGTCTATAAACAAGTAATCCTTAAAAATGGTATTTGGGTTGATCAATCCAAATTTTGGATCGCTCATGTATTGTAGTTCCCAGGGCTTGTTGGTGGTACTTGTACGTGATAAAAAGCTATGGATTTTTTTAGTCAATACTTTGCTTTCTTCTTTAGACAGTTCATTTTTTAATTTGATCCTTACTCTTTTTTGATAGGCGAACATTTCATTGGGTTTAGCCATGATCTGCCCAACTGGTAATGCACTTACATGTAGGCCATAAATTTCGTTAGGGTTTATTTTGGTAAGCAGACCATCATTGATCATACCTTTTGCACCGATGAAGGTTTCTTCTTCGGGTTGAAATATAAAATATACCGTTCCCTTTAACGATGCTTTGTTTTTAGACAGGACTTCGGCTATGCCCAATCCAATAGCCATATGGATATCGTGGCCACAACCATGTTGGATACCTTTGTTTTTGGATTTGAAGGACAGGTCTTCAGGGAAATCTGTAGGCAAGGCATCCATATCGGCCCTCCAAGCTATTTTTTTACCTGGTTTTCCACCCTTTAAAATACCTACAACACCATGACCATAGCTATCTTTTTCAACTTCAAGCCCTAGATCGAGTAGATATTGTGTGATGACTTTTTGAGTGCGTATTTCGTTACCAGCTAATTCTGGGTTTTCGTGCAAGTCTCTTCTGATCTGAACCAATTTGTTAAAAATCTGATCAGTTTCGAGTTGAATAGATGGATGGCTCAAGGTTTCCTTAACCTTTTTTGGAGCGTTGGTACTTAATGCAATTTTATTTTTCAGCTCTTGTGCGGAGGAAACGGAAACAATAAAGGATGTTAAGATAAATACGAGTTTTTTCATAATATATAAGCTGATCAATTTGAAATCATAATGATTAGACTACATAAATTGATCAGGGGTTACACCTTATATCGGTTTTTGAACCGTTATCGCATTTTTTATAGGTAATAGACCTTCGTTAAGGTTTAAATAGATCTTTCTTAAATAATTATCTGTATGTTTATGAAGATGGTACTATCGTATGATGATAATTTTCCAAACCTAAACGATTATAAAGTATGTTTACGACAGATTTTAGCTACTGATGTTGAGAGTCTGATCCAGATTTCATTCTATGATGGTATTCAGGCTAAAACACTAGAAGAAGCATTGGCAATGCAAGTCAAGATCAATAAAGACCAAGTAGACGGAAATTCAATCCATTGGGGTATTGTAGACCGCTCGACCCATAAAATTGTAGGTACCTGTGGTTACTATAGAGGTTTTGCTCAACAACAGGGCGAGCTTGGCTGTGTTTTACTACCACAATACCAGGGGCAAGGTTATATGAGTGCCGCAATGTTATTGGCTATTGACTTTGGGTTAAATAAGCTTGGCCTAAAACGCATCTGGGCCATTACAAATAAAGAGAACAGTAAAGCGGTTAAGTTACTGGAGCGACTTGACTTCGTTAAAATTGCAGCACTTGCTGGCAATGAAGTTGAATATGAGTTAAGCCTTCATCCAAACCATAAAAAAACCTCCAAAAGATAAGTTTGAAGGTTTCTTTTTTAATTGATGCAAAACTGTTAAGTACATGCTCCATTTACACATTGGCCACTTCCTGGAATGGTAAATCCTTGTAATGGACCAGACATGTATCGTCTGTATGGGCATTGTGTGCTTACATAACAAGGACAATCAGGATTGTATTCGTTTTCTTTAACTTCATCACAAAGCGGGTCGTAAGGACGCAGATCTTCAAGCCCACCTAGAATCAGTTTAAGCTCTGCCCTACCTAGCATTTTACCAACGCTTTTCTCTGAGATTTTTAAATTTTTCATGTTGTAAAATTTAGTTTGATGTTTATTTGTTCTGTTTATTAATTGCTTATTAATCAATACAATGGTAAACTAATATAAGGATAAGCATCTACATAAGGTCTTATCTTTTTGTTCAATTTATAAGGCACTTATTTTATAATTAATGATTAAATTACAGACTTAACCATTAGCATTGTGATCATGAAAACCAAAGTCTTTATCTTTTTATACTGCGCTGTCGCCCTTTTATCTTGCAAGCAGGCTCAAACCGATGTACAACCTGTTCAGCTCAAAGGAACTTGGCAATTGCTTTCTGCAACTACTAAAGAAAATGGCAAACAAACGGTGGTAGATTTTACCAAAGGAAACAAACACATGATCAAGATCATCAACGATACCCATTTTGCCTTTTTAAACCATGACCTTGATACCGCCAAGAACATGAATAACCGTTTTGATGCCGGTGGTGGCAGTTACACACTAAAAGGTGATCAATACACCGAATCATTAGACTTTTATAAGGATAAGAATTGGGAAGGAAAGACTTTTAACTTTAAGGTAACTATCAATAAAGATACCCTGATCCAAACAGGCATCGAAAAAGTAGAAGCAGCTGGTGTAGACCGTATCATCACAGAGAAATATGTAAGGGTAAAAGAGCGGATCAAATAGCTTATTTTCTGTTGATCTAAGCATATGAAGTCGACCACATAGAAACATAGTTCACATAGGGTTTCTAGTTCTGTTCCAATTCTGTCAACAGGAAGATAATGAGTTGATGTCTATGTTTCCTATGTTGCTATGTGGTAAAAAAAACAAGGAAAGCTTAGTATTGTAGTCAATAGATTGACCACACAGAAAGATAGTTCACATAGGGTTTCTAGTTCGGTTCCAATTCTATTGAAGAAGACGATAATGAGCAGATACCTATGTACCTATGCAGTGAAAAAACTGAAAGAGTTTAGCAGTTGCGTTTATGCGAAATAAATTAATCTAAACATTTTCAGGTTGTATTGGTTATCCACAACAACTATGGAAAAGACTAAGACAAACAAACAGCATTCTTTTTTTTACAGGAACTCATTAACCCTGGCATTTCTGCTGCTGTTCATCATTACGCTTGCTGCACAAGCACTTACAGGTTGGAAAGAGCACAATACCGAAATGGCCGAGCTGGGGGCTACTTCCCTTTCTTTATCCAATTATCTTTCTAGCGGACATTTTGTATCTGCTACTTTTGAGAACTTTGAAAGTGAGTTTTTGCAGATGGCACTTTATGTGGTACTTACCATTGGTCTACGTCAAAAAGGTTCTGCAGAATCGAAACAGCTTAGCGAAAAAGAAGCCGTAGACCGTGATCCAAAACCAACAAAGGATGCGCCATGGCCAGTAAAAAAAGGTGGTTGGGTCTTAAAGATCTATAGCAATTCACTTTCTATCTGTTTTGGCCTGTTGTTTCTGGTAAGTTGGGCATTGCACCTTTATGGCAGCTTTACTGCACATAATACCATGCAGGCAGCCAAAGGTTTGCCACAAGAAACAATCTATACCTACATTGGACAGAGTGAATTTTGGTTCGAGACCTTTCAGAACTGGCAAAGTGAATTCCTATCTGTAGCCTCCATTGTATTTTTAACCATTTACCTCAGGCAGAAAGGATCACCAGAATCCAAGCCTGTTGATGCCCCACATGGCGAAACAGGGAAATAGAGATGATAGGAGTATGATTTCCAAAAACATTCCCGTCTGGCACCTGTTAAAGAAAGCAGTTCAACAACAAAACAATCATTTACCTTAAAAAAAACATTATGGCAACTCAAACCAAAAAACCAACCGGAAATACCGGGAAAATGAAAGATTCGCAATTCCATGAATTTTTTATAGACGAATTGAAGGATATCTATTGGGCGGAGAAACATTTGGTAAAGGCATTACCAAAGATGCAAAAGGCAGCCACCAGTACTGAATTGGCAGCAGCTTTTGAAAAGCATACCACAGAAACCCAAACGCACATTGATACGCTTGAAAAGGTATTCGACCTATTGGGTGAAAAAGCAACAGCCAAAAAATGTGATGCCATGGCAGGTTTGTTGGAAGAGGCAACAAGCATTATCGAGGATACCGATGCCGATACCATGGTGCGTGATGCTGGCCTGATCTTGGCCGCACAGAAAGTAGAACATTATGAAATTGCTACTTATGGAACCTTAAGGGTTTTTGCAGAAAACATGGGCCACACAGATGTGGTTGAACTATTAGCCCAAACCTTGGCCAATGAAAAGGAAACAGATGTTGCCCTGACAGAAATAGCAGAAAGTTATGTCAACGAACAAGCTGCAGCCGAATAGGTAAACCGATATCAAAAGCCTCACCTTATTGTGGGGCTTTTTTGTTATATAATGGTGCTGTATGATTTACAGGCCTACACTTTTAAACAGAGCTTCTAGCTTTTCTTTATCCGATGGTCTTGGCGCATTATAGGCAATGATCTTACCCTCGGACTTAAAAATATATATCTTGGGATACCATTAACCGCATACTCTTTGATAAAAAGTACCTTCTGGTTGTTTAACCAACAACTGTATGCCACCCATTGCCTTTTCTTTTATCATTTTGGCCCACTCCTTTGCATCTTTGTCTAAAGAGATACTTAAAAAAACAATATCCTTGCCCTCGTAAGCTTCTTCCAATTTCTTTAAATAAGGTATCTCATTCCAACAATTAAGGCACCACGTTGCCCACAGATCAATGTAAACATATTTGCCCCTATAATCTTTAAGCGAGTTGGTCCCCCCTTTATAGTTCACATAATCTACAAATTCTGGAGATGCTGTACCTTTTTTTAGTTTTACCAGATGTTGATAGGCATTGTACATTTCCTTTCTAAAAAGTTCGTCCTTACCTGTATAGTATTTTTTAAAATCAGTGTAAAAAGTCTCTAAGTCCTTTGCTTCCTTCATGTCAAACATGGCAGTTTCAGTGATCAAGTTGTTTTTGATATACGTATTGGGAACATTAGATGCCAACAATCTTATCCTATTCTGCTCTGGCGAATAAGATGGATCTTTTTGTCTAAACCCTTTATTCAACTTCCTGAATTCTTTCATATAATATTCAAATACCATCCGTCGATAATAATTAAACTGTATATAGTCTTTTTCGTTATCATAATTAATGGCAAATTCTTTTAAGGTAGCTGCACTGGCTTTAAAAGTAGGTTGATCAAGTTCTCTCAAGCCCACAAAAAGATATAGATTAAATAGGTATTCGTATTGTATCGCTTTCCTCTCTGTAGCTGCCAACTCTTTCGGCAGGTTTGCTTTTTTCAACCTATCCAGTGCCTGTGTCTTTAGCTTTAGCATAGACTGTTTAAATTCAGCTTCCGATTTACCTTCTCCATTGGGGTCAAATATTACCCTTTGCTGTGCCTTTTCTACATAATAACGGTTAAGGGCCACATCATCACCACCTAAAATTACCTTACCCCCTTTTCTAAATTGCTCAGTGTCGTATTCGATGGTATATTCTTTAGATTTGTCCAAATAAAAAAAGATGGGAAAGTTTCCATCCATTAAAATACATACCCCGCTCATATTTGGGATCGTATCCCTAAAAGAACCATCAGCTGTTAGACTGATATCTTTTGCAGGTCGTTTAAGGCCAAATGGAAAGTTGAGTTCAACCACTCTTTTTCCATTGGGTTGTGGCGCTACGTTTTCGATTTTACCAGAAAGCACGATAAAACCTGATTTGTTTTGCCCATAACAAAGACCTATCGAAAAATAGGCGAATAAAAATAGGAATGTGAACTTAAGTTGCGGTAATGTTTTCGTGAACATGAGGATAAAGCGGTTTGTAAGTGGTAGCCGCTAAAATAATAGAAATATAATGTTACCCCCTAAATGTTTAGTAGTTTGGAGGTCTTTTTACATTTTTTTGATATTTAGTTCAACGGGCCCAATAATAGTTACCGATACTATCTGTTCGCTGTTTTATCCACATAGAATTAAGTTAGCTCAAACCCGTAAGTTAGGATTGTTCGCGTTGTTTTGGTTAGCCCTTTCTAAGCACCATTACACCTGAGGCAAACGAGACTATAAAAATACTAATGAAGGTCAAAAACAATACCAATATACTCCTCAATAACAGTTGCAATCTACTATATCCGTATACTGAAAAATATTGGTAGTAAAACCATACGGTATATACCGATTGTAGCATACCCACAAAACCAAACATGAGATACAATACCTCTTTGTTGTGGTAAAAGATGGATATAGATGAAAATACTATCCCTATCAGCAGTTCGGCAGCAGTTTTATAGGTATTCATCACCAAATGTTCTGTTCCGTTCATTTTCGCCCGCCTAAACGATAGGTAACTGAACAAGGTATAAAAAGGAATGGTAAACAAGGTAACCAGTTTAGGATATTCCATAGACAGTTTTTCAAGGGCCGACATCGCCATCTTACTCGTCTCTGGTCCAAGATCTGAAAGTCTTACTGGAGAAAGTTCACTCAAGAAGTGTCCTATACCGCTTAACAAGATAATGAGCGTGATATAACTGAAATATTTAACCCGCTTGCCCTGTATAAATTCCCTTACACTGTTACCTGGTCTGGTTAACAGCTGTTTAATGGTAAATAAAATACCTTTGTCTAAATGATATACACTGTGGATGAAATCGTGTGTGATGAAGTGTTTAACAGAATAGCGGTGTGTACTGGCCTTCTGTCCACAACTGGTACAGTAATTTTCTTGCAGTTGGTTATCGCAGTTTAAACAGTTGGTTGCTGGGTGTAACATGGCCTCTTAAAGATGACTAGTTTTTAAAGTGCGGGATTTGATTTCGTTGTTCAACGATTTTAGTGAAATGAAAACACCTATAGAAGTGGTGGGCAAGATCAATAGCACAAAAAATGGAACTGCTTGGTCTTTAAAAAAATACAAGTACAGGAAAACAATAATAACAAGTTGCCATAACAGGCCAATGCCTATTAAACAGCCAATTAATAGCGCTCTGCTTTTGGTCAGTTGTGCTAGGGTATATTTGGATAGTTGTTTCATGAGATTGATAATTGAATCCAAAAATCAAAAAAAGAACAATTAGAGCAGCTACACTTTAGTGTAGATTTGTATTTTAGTGTTATCGTAATGAAAAACAACCACAACTTTAGTCTACTGACCAGAAACCATGTTGGAAAACTCAGCACGGCAGACCTGCTGCAGCAGCGCGACTACCTAGAAGCGGTAAAATCTTTTGTAAGGTTAACCTACGAAAGCATTTATGTAATTGATTATGCCACAATGGGCTTCGAGTACGTTTCAGAAAATGCACTGTTTCTATGCGGCTATACCCCAACCGAAGTATTGGCCATGGGCTACGATTTCTATTTCAAAAACGTGCCTGAAACAGACCTGTTGCTATTGAACCAGATCAATGAGTCAGGTTTTGATTTTTTTGAGAAACTACCCCACGATCAAAAGAAGCTGTACAGCATTACTTACGATTTCCACCTGATCAACGAGCATGGTAAAAAAGTACTGATCAACCATAAGCTTACACCCCTATTCTTAACTAATGAGGGTAAGTTGTGGAAGGCCATGTGTATTGTTTCCATCTCGCATCATCAGCAATCGGGCAACATTGCCATCCATAAACAGGGTACCGATGAAGTATGGAAGCTCGATACGGACACCAAGCTTTGGTATAAATCTTTGAAACCGAAACTAACCGAACGTGAAATTGAGGTGCTACAATTGTATGCCCAGGGTTTAACCATTAACCAGATTGCCGATAAGTTATTTGTAGCCCCAGATACGGTTAAATACTACAGAAGACGAATCTTTGATACCTTAAATGTAAGCAACATTGTAGAGGCATTGGCCTATGTGGTCAATAATAAGATCATTTAGTAAAAGGTTAGGTTGGCTTTACTTTACCAATTGTACAAATTCATTAGCAATGGTTTATATATAACAATTTGCGCAATACATATCTTATTGACAACCTTTTTTGCGTTAATACAGAAATAGCCTTAAATTTAAACCAACACAAATCGAAACCAAATGTTAAAGTTAATTGTATTGCCAGTTTGCTGTAGTTTTTTGCTGATGATGTCTACCTGTAAAAAGAAAAACAGCGATGAAAAAAGAGTGAAGGATGGTCCTACCCTAGATATTGGAAGTGCACTTGCAGAGATTGGCCAAACCCATAACGACACGGTTGGCATCACACTGTCTCCCCATGCCCGGTATTTCTTTATAGACCTTGGTCTAAAAAACAGTGCAGAAAATATCAAACTGATCAAAAGTGCTAACAAATTAGGTATTCCAGTACGAGCAAAGGTATTTGAAGATAACCCTTACGAAATCGCAAAGATCTATGCCGCTACTGCAGAAGATATCGAAAAATACCGCAAGGCCAGGATCAATACAAATTGATAAATAAAGCTTAACTTATTATACTTTACCTGTAAATGTTAACTACTGGTGCAACAATTTTGTAAGCCATGCGACTTGTGGCTAGATCAACTATAAAAATCTGATTGCAATAGTAACGGCATTTATGAAAAAGCAAAAGTTAAAAAATAAGTTATGCCTGATTGGTATATTTTTATTGTCGTCGTATACATTATCGGCGCAAACCTTAAAACCATTTGTATTGCAAGGTAAACTGCCTGATGATGCAAAAGGTTACCTATACCTTTATTATCCTCTGCCTGATGAGCGTTGGCAAAAGGATAGTTGCCTATTAGACCAAGGGAATTTTGTTTTCAAAGGCACGTTATCCATGCCAACTGTAGCCAGACTCTCTTATGCAGAAAGCATGACACAGGTGATTTTAGAACCTGCCCAGATGAAAGCAGTATTGAAACAAGGAAACGACCTCACAAAACTAGCGATGACAGGTTCAAAATCGCAAAACGAACTGGCAGAGCTGAACCAGTCCTTACAAAAAATAGAAAACAGATGGGAAACGGTAATTGATACTTTGATGGAGGTGAACAAGCGGAGCAATACTGCTTTTCAAAACTTAAAAAATTGGGTGTTAGACCCCTACTTTAAAGAAGTAGCAGAAGTTAACCAGCAGTTCATCAATAAGTATCCCTTCTCATTTGCATCGGCCCATATATTGCAAGTTTTTGGCAGAGAATTGAGTACCGATACTTTACAACTCTTCTACAATAGGTTTCCTCCACAAGTAAAGCAGAGCAGGTATGGAAAATACATTGCACAAAAATTGGCCGAAAGGAAATTGGGTATACCAGGTCTGATGGCACCAGGGTTTAGCAAAGAAGGTATCAATGGAAAAAACGTATCGCTTGTCGATCAACAGGGAAAATATGTGCTGCTCGATTTTTGGGGCTCTTGGTGTGTACCCTGTCGCAAAGGAAATCCGCACCTGATCAGTTTGTACCAAAAGTATAAAAATGCTGGTTTTGAGATCATTGGTATTGCAGCCGACGACAGGACACCAGCGGCATGGCGTAAAGCCGTTGCGGATGACCAACTGCCTTGGCTTCATATTCTGCAGGGCGATATTGGGAAAGCGTACAATATCGAATCTTACCCTACCTCAATCCTGATCGATCAAAAAGGGAAAATCATAGGTCGTTTTGGCGAAGATCATGCCGCATTAGACCGTATGCTTGAAAATATCTTTAAGTAGACCAATCATCCCCTTTTATTACATTTAATAGGTAATGATGGCTATTTGGATTGTTGAGTTTTAGGTGATGGATAATCAAACAAATGGTTGTAACTTCAACTATGGGATGATTTTCAATTTTTTGAAATAAAGTTGAAAAAAAATATAAAACCGAAGCAACAAAAAACAACAACCTGCGACTTCCCTATAACAAAGCATTTAATTAAGTAACTAGCCACAGACCATTTACGTTGATAGCAGAAAAAAACGATCGTGAACTTATTGCAATGTGCCAAGCGGACGATCAATCTGGGCTATAGTGGCTTGTACCAAAAATATGCCAGACGGATCTACAATTCCATATACCGGATCGTTACGCATACCGCAGAGGCCGAGGATATTTTACAGGAGACTTTTGTAACGGTATTTAAAGACACGACGAACTTAGCTAAGGTAGCGAGTTTTGAAGGATGGGTAAAAAGATCGCCATCAACAAATCCATCTCTTACCTCAGAAAGAACAAGATCCAATTTTCGGGAATGGATGTAGTAGACATTGAAGCGGAAAAGGAATACGATCCATACGAAAATGAAATATTTGAGAACAAGTTGGAAGATGTGCGAAAAAGCATTGAACAGCTGCCCCCGGGTTATAAAACAATCATAAATCTGTACCTGTTTGAGCAGATTCCACAAGAAGAAATTGCTGCGATGTTGGATATATCGCACAATACGGTAAGGACACAATACCACAGGGCAAAAAAAAGGATCCTATTATCACTAAAAGATAAAGTATATCATGAATGATCAGTTAAAAAAATATATAGAAGACAACAGAGAAGGATTTGATCATCTGGAACCGGCCGAGGATATCTTTTTAAGGATAAGGGCCGAACTGAAACCTGCACCTCAGCCAAAAAAAGGACTGATGCAGTTGTGGATAAACCATAAATGGATGGCAGCGGCCTCAATTTTAGTTGTAATGTCCATTACTTATCTGTTAGTGACAAATACAGCTAAAGACCGGCAGCTCGACAATTTAAAGATAACGAACAAAAAACACCCTAAAGTTGACCAGCCAACAATGATTGCCAAAACCGGTATAAAAACTAACAAGACAGTAAAGAACCCAATAATGGTGATTAATGCGAAAGTTGCCAGCACTCCAACCAGTAAAAAAAGACAACAGTATAAACATACCGAACAACAGTTTAACATGGCGGCTATATACCGTAAGCTTACCGATAGCAGTTCGGCAAGTACGAGACTGGCAGCAGTGCTACAACTCCAAAGGTCGCAGCTGATCAATAACGATTTGATAGACAGGTTGGCTAAAACACTAAATCATGACTCTAATAGCAATGTGCGCTTGGCCGTAATAGGATTAATGGGCAGATATGCACAAGATAGTTATGTAAGCAATGCCTGTGTAAGGTCGCTATCTAACCAAAAAGACCCTTTAGTACAATTGGAACTGATCAACCTATTGTCCAGAACCAATGATACCAAACTTGACGAAAAACTTTTTGCTTTGGCCAATGATCCCAACACTTTTGCGATGGTAAAAGATCAGGCTTATTTGGTATTGCTTAACCAGAACAAACTTTAAAAAATCAATATATCAGAAAATATTAAACCAAAAGAAATATGAAAAAGCAATTAATGATCCTATTTATACTTTTAACTGCAGGCTTAGTGGCCAATGCACAGAAAGAGTACCGCTTGGCCAGAACTACCGGTCTGTTAAAACTTAACCTAAAAAATGCGGTAATAGAAGGTTACGATGGAAAGGAGATTATTTTTAGTGGACAAGGTGTTGAGTCTGCCGAGGTTGATGAACGTGCAAAAGGCTTGGTAGCGGTAAGCAGTTCTGGTTACAGCGATAATACTGGCTTGGGCATCAGTGTATCAGAAAGTGGTGGCGAAATCAATGTGAATACTGTATCTAAGACCCCAATCGGCGTAGTGACCATCAAAGTGCCCCAACAGATCAAAATATCGCTGATCAACAACAACAATTCATTTGCGTTTACTACGAATAGTGGTAGCGTAACAGATGAGCTGGTGCTTAAAAACCTAAAGAACGAAATAGAAGTCTCTACCTATAGCCATAAGATCAAGCTAGAGAACAATACCGGACCAATGAATATCAAAACTGTCCGTGGTTCTATCGAGGGTGTGTTTAACAGCGACATCAAAGGTCCGATTTCTATCATCTCTGTGTACGATTATGTAGATGTAACCTTACCCTCAAGCACAAAAGCAAATCTGGAACTCGGTTCAAGCTATGGTAAAATCTATGTAGGCAAGGAGTTTAAGATTGATTTTGACAAAGTAGACGCGGATAAGAAGCAAGTGTGGATGAATGGTGATAATATTACCATAGCAAATGCTCCTTTTACCTACGTTACCACTACGACCAACAAAGATGGAAGTAATGTACAAAGTAACATTACAACCAGTAGTTCTAGCAGCAGTTCTAGTGGCAACAGGACCAAAAGTACCACACAAGATGGTACAGCAGCGAGCGGCGTTACTGGATCTACAGGAGATCAAAGCCGTACCAAAATATATAGCGAAGGAGGAACGCAAACCCTATTTAATGGTGATGTTACTTTTTCAAGTAACTTGTTTGGTAGCGGAGAAAAAATCAAAGGAAAGGTTAATGGTGGTGGTATTGACTTTATCCTGAAATCTACCTACAAAAGTATCTATCTAAGACAATAATAGTTATTCAATCATAAAAACCAAACAAACAGTTAACGTATGGCATGTGCAACACACCACATGCCTACGTTAGCTTTATCAACATTTGTTTGATCGATTAGGAGATCATTTTACGGATCAGAACAATTTGTCCTAAATGATAATAACTGTGTTCAATTACCCCCTCTATATTGCGCAGGTAAGTTCCATACCGCTCCTCCATAAAAGCTTGGTCAAAAAGCTGGTCATCCATTTTCGCTACGGTGTCAACAAATCTTTCGGCATTGGCCAAAAATCTGGATACCAATGTCTTCCATTGTTGCTCTGACACTATCTCTGGTAGATCAAAACTGTATTTATCACTGATGTCCAATTTTCCGTGCTCAAAAGCGGCCAATAAGCCCTCTAGATAATAATTGATGTGATAAGTTAAAGCTGCAATGGTATTTAGATCCGCTACCTTTTGAATGGCTTCTTGCCAGTTTATACTTGACACTTGCTCTTTGTAATTGGTATTGGCTATCCACTTGCCATCTAACAATACCTCTCTCAATCTGTTTGCAATAGTTAAATTCCTTGTCATTGAATCTTCTAGCTTAAATGTTTTTTAGCCTAATGTTTTGTTGGCTCGCTCCTATTTATAAATATACAAAAGTTTAAATTGCCTAAACATATGCCTTTTGGCAACAATATTGAACAATCTATAATCGTTGAATTTAATTATCCAAATGTCCGAGCCAACCTAAAGGTGAGTAGTAATCGTTAATGCAAGCATTCAAGATCAAGTTCGAAACACGCTCAAAATTTTCGCTATTGCTCAACAACACCACGGCAATGCCCTTTGCCGGAAAAGCGACAAAATAATTCTGGTTGGCTTCTCCATGTCCGGTATGGAAGAACGCTTTGCCCATTTTACTTTGGAATAGACCCGTACCCAAGCCCCAGGCCAAATGGATTTTGTCGTTATCTACTGTTAAACTATCCTTTAAGGGGCCAAAACCACGTTTACTTTTAACATAGAACTGAGGCGAAAGCATTTGTGCATACAATTGGTGTGCTAAACCTTTTTGTAACATCAGGTTTTCTACAAATTTCGCATAATCAGAAGCAGTAGTAGTCATTGAGCCTGCTGCACGGCTTTCAACCCTTCTTTCTGATCCATAGATCTTTCCATCTTTATAATAAGCCATAGAAAAATTATTTTCAAACGCAGGGTCCCAGAATCATATTGGTATGGTCCATGCCCAATGGGATAAAGATCTCTTCTTTTGTCAATTGTTCCAATCGTTTGCCAGTATATTCTTCAATCATAAAGCCCAATAGGTTGATCCCTTCATTAGAATAATAGAATTTTTCTCCAGGTTTGGCAATCAGGTTTACCTTATCTTGATATAAGTACCTCAACACAGGCATACCAGAACTATGCGACAAGAGCATGCGCGCGGTAATCTGGTTAAAAGCGGTAGTATCATCACCAAGATCTTTCCATTTTGGGTACTGCCCTATCGGTTTCTTTAGGTAATGCTTGATGGGTTTGTCCAAACTAAATACTCCTTTTTCTACCAATCGCAGAAACAAGTAAGCACATACAGGTTTGGTAAGTGATGCAGCGTACATCACGGTCTCATCTTCAATCCTTAATTGTTTTTCTATGTTTCTGTAACCAAAATTTCCTGTCCAAACAGTTTTGTTGTTGATGATAGCTACTTGTAAACCAGCTAACTTTGCGCTATCTACAATATGGGCCAGTCTAGTAGTTAATGCGGCAGTGCTAATGGTCTTTCCATTTAACTGTTTAATGCGTAGGGTTTGCTGTGCTGATGAGGTAAGGTAAAGACAGCTGATCAATAGGATGCTTAATTTTTTCATGATTTATTTTTTTACCAAATCTCTGACGAAATTAAAAAACATACAACGACATCTCTGCGTCATCTACCCGACAAATTATCCTTAAATAAGCGTAAACCCTATTTTTAATTAAAATGTAGTTTAAATTTTGAAAAAAGGATAAGCAAAGGGATAGTTTACGGATGCCAGTTTAATGGAACGAAATAGGTTGATCAAAGTCATCACAACCATGAAAACATAGGTAATAACCACAAGAGGAAAACCTACCGGAAAATACAAGACCATCAATACAATGGCAGGAAAAAATAAGATGGTTAAGGTAAGATGGAAATTCAGTACCTGCTTGCCCTGTTTATCAAACTCCGGATTTTCATCTTTTTTAAGAATCCATAAAATAAAGGGCAGTACGATATTCAATATCGGAAAGCCTAAACCCAAAAGTGCAAGCAGATGAAAAAGTGGAACAATCGAAGTAGTTTTTGCTTTAGGTTTCGTTTCGGTATTTCCTTCTGCGGCATCCATTAAAAGCTCTGTTTCAATGTCCAAACAGTCGGCAAGCATCTTTAAGGTCTGCACATGTGGAACAACCGCACCCTTTTCGATACGCTGGATTGTTCTTGTGGTTACGCCAGACAATTCTGACAATTGTTCTTGGGTCAGTCCTTTTTTTCGGCGATAAATGGCAAGTTTCGATGCAGACATAGATTTTATTCTGCTAAAATCGAAAAAAAATCTGAAAATCTATTAGCCAACATTGATGGCTGATTTATCAGATCTGCAAAAAAGTAGATTCGATAAATGCATCATCAGTTTTACCAGCCTCTGTATCCCAGCTTGGAGTTTGCCAAGGTGGCATTTCAACTTTAAGCAGTTCATAAAATAATCTGTAAGAAACTTTAAAATGGCCCTCATCATAAAGTTTACGCACAGCTAAAGTAAACTTTCCATTTTTTTGAGTAGGCAGACCATCATCAGACAGTTGATTATCCAAACAAGAACCAATATGGATGATTGAGCAAACTGCTTTTATCGCATTGGGATCTGTTTTTAACTTTATTCCTTTAAAATAACCCAAATTGTTTGCAAAATCTATCATGGCTTCATTGGTATCTATACCTCTTAGAACATACTTAGGGTTACTAGTCTTATCTATATTTTCGCCCCGTTCGTTTAATAATAACCTTGAAACCGTACCATTGTAACAACTATCATTGGTGAAAAAAATTCTGACCCCTGCCTTGAACCTTGCCCAGCATAACTGAAACTCATCATCAATAAAAAGTCTGTCATATAGAACCAAAGCTTCATCATAACCATCATCTTCATCTCCGTTCAGGTCTTTGACTCTGGAACCATGGCCAGAATACGAAAGAAATAAAGTATCTCCAGCTACCATTTTATCCGAAAGGGTTTTCAACCCATCAAGCAAGTTCCCACTTGTGGCATTCTTACCAATCAGTTTGGTAGCTATGAAATGGTTTTTGATTGCCATTTCGTAATAAAAGTCAGCATCATTCTCAGCATTACGTAAAGTTTGGTATCTGCCCTTATATTTAGTGCGGTCTATACTGTTTAGACCAATGTTTAAAGCGAAGCCCTGTGCCATTTTATTTGCCTTTTTTAAGTTCTTCCAGTTCTTTTTTGATGGCATCAAGTGCTTTTTGGGCTTCGAGCTGTTTGGTTTCTGCCTCTAAAAGACTTTTTTGCAGCTCTAATTTGAGTTTTTGCAATTCTACCTGATTAGAAAGCGCTGCTTTTTGCATATCTAATTTTACTTTTTCAATCTCTTGTTCTTTGGTTAAAGCGAATTTTTGGCTTTCTTGGATTGATTTTTCATAATTGAGTTTGGCCTTTTCTAAGTCGTCTAAGCGTTTGGTATTGTCGAACTTAAACTGGATCAATTGCGCCGGAACAGAAACTACAGCCTTTGCGATATCAATAGGAATAGAAAGAAAGCCTTCTACAGACGATGGTTTGTTGATCTCGTTTGAAAGTATGACCCCATCTTGGATTCCAATTTTGTTTACCCGTTTTACAAATGCAGTTCTATTTACAGGATCACAATCAATTTACTACAATCTGCAATTACGATGTTGGTAGGTAAGGTATTACTCAGCGTTGCTGTTGCGGATTCTATTTTTAATTGGATGTTTTTAATTGGGCGGGTAAATATGCCTTCAGCCTCTGTTACGGTTGATGTAGTATTTCCATTAACCAACTGATTTAATGGTGTTGTACTTGCTGTAAGATCAACTGAACTTAATTTAAAATCACCAGATACATTAATATACTCATCTTGTCCAAGTTCATTGACGATGATCAAATTCCAAGGAATTACTAATGGAGTACTTGATAAAGCTGAAGCCTTGACTACAAAATCTGTGCTGTACTCTTTAATCTTTACAATGGTGTTAGCTCCTTTTGCTGTTCCGGTTGTGGTGCTAAGTATGATCCAGGTGCTTCAGCTAATTTGGAAATGATGGCTGCGGTCCTGTCTTCTGTGGTAATATTAACGGTTTCTAACAATCCTTTAGCATTTACCGCATATTTAATGTCATCGGCCATTAAGGCATTTGGCCTGTAGTTTAAAGATAACAGGTCTTTTGTATCGGCAATCATTTCTGTCGAAGTCTCAAAACTTTGTTCGATTACCTTACTCGATTCATTCAATGTACTATCGTCTGCATTATAAACAACAGCCACCTTTACGCTCGCCCTAATTTTAACCAGGCTTTCTGGCAAGTAATAATAGACAGTAGCATTTTTCTTCGATTGGCTCGAATAATCAGTTTTAACCACTGCACAGCCAGAAAGCAGGCCGGTAATGAGGACAATCATCATTAGTCCAATACCAGTGTAGATCCATTCCATTTTATTCTTTTTACAAGGTGACGAGAAACGTGTTTTCATATGGTTAAAATTAAGAGGTATACCAAAACCTGATTAGGGTGTTTTTACGGTTTTTGTCTAGGTATTTTAACGGATAAGTGTTTGTCCCAAACCAGATCCAAATTCACAGTCAAATGGCCTATCCTCACAAAGCTGTAATCAACTGCATGCACTTGCCTTTAATTTTGGTTTTAGTAATCAATAAAGAGTTTAAAAAATAGATGAAAACAATACAACTATTATTATCAGGCATGCTACTTTGCCTATCGTTAAATGTAGGAGCACAAGACATGCAGGCAGTAGCCCATCAGATCAAACTGATGACAAAAGAAACAGATCCTGAAAAGAATGTGGTTTCCATGCACCATGCCATCAAAACCTATAAGTTAGATCCCCTCAAAAATGCCGAAGACATAGATGTAATGAAAGGTATCATAGCACTTTCTTTTTTAGAAGCTGGCAAATTCCAAAAATTTGAAGCCTATATCAAGTTGATCAAAAACAAGTTTAACCAGACTTCCTACCTCAACTTAGCGGCAAACATGTTATGTAAAAATAAAAAATACTTAAGCTATGCCGAGACCATTGCAAAGCAGACCATTTCCCTTTATGATTCATATCGGAACGACCCATCGGCCAGGCCAGCTGGTTTCCCGATCGAAGATTGGAACAGGTTCATGAAAATGGCTGCCTACCCCTATTATGATACTTATGCCCAAATCCTTCATGCCAATGGTAAAGACCAAGTGGCCCTATCATATCAAGAACTGAACTTGAAAGACAGAACACTGGAAGATATGCAGCAAGCATCGATAGAACTTTATACCACGCTTTTGATCAACAATGGTCAAATAGACAAAGCTTATGCGATATTATTTAAAATGGCCAGTTTAGGGAAATCTAGTTTAAAAATGGATCAGCAACTTCAACAACTGTACATTAAAAAAACTGGTAATGGAGCCGATGCAACCCTCTTTTTGGATTCCATACAAAGCAATGTAAAGCTAGCTTACGAAACGGAACTGGCCAAAAAGATGATGCTGAATATTGAAGCACCTGATTTTAACTTAATAGACCTGAGCGGAAAACGTGTATCGTTGGAGAGTCTGAGCGGAAAAGTGGTCGTGCTTGATTTTTGGGCTACTTGGTGCGCACCTTGCATAGCTGCGATGCCAGCAATGGAAAAACTGAGCAAAAGACATCCAGAAGTGGTGTTTCTGTTTATTGCCACACAAGAAAATGGAACAGATGCCATCCAACGCGTAAAAACATATGTTAAAAAGCATCAATTTCCTCTTAACGTATTAATGGATCAACCCATGTTAAACAACCCTAAGATATTCTCGGTAGCCAATGCCTATAAAGTAAAGGGAATACCAGCCAAAATGGTGATCGACCAACAGGGCAAACTAAGGTTTGCTACCGATGGTTATACAACAGATGCAGAACTGGTCAATGAATTGGAAGCGATGATTACACTCGCTAAAGCACAATAATCGACATATATTTTATTAATATTACCTAAGTTTAAGCCAACCATATGAAATTGATCAGCATACAACCTAAAAGCTATATTACATTTATTTTATTTCTTTTCATCTGCATGCAAAGTGTTTATGGCCAACAAAATTCTACCCTAGAAAACACCTATTTCCGTATTGTTGGTGCCGGCCTATCCCCTCATCAACAAAAGGATACTGTAAAAGGCAAACAGACCAAAGCATATACAATTGGTGGTTTTGTGAACATCTACCGTACCTATACCTTCTATAAACCGGTAAATGAACTTTACTACCGTAAATATTTTAAGGGAGATGAACCAAAAAGTGATCTTAAGAAGAAGGCAATAAATTTTCAGGGAGATGCGACCTTGGCCTACTTAAGTCCTAATCAAGAATTTATTGTTGAACTATTGGACCAAAAAATGGATACGTTGGTCAGTAGGTATGTGATCAAGAGGTTAAAGCTTGTGCCTACGATCCAATTCAAAAGTAAACACACCACTAGTACTTTGACGTTTGGTGCACAAACTCGCGAACTTAAAGTATCAGCTGACGAAAACCTTAGGCTTGACATTGTTGATCCTATCGATTTTAAAAAATTGGAGGTTAGTTATAGTCTAACTAATCTCAAAACAAAAAAAACCGAACACAAGACCAGTAAAAATGGCTTTGAACCCTTAAAATTAACAGCAAATACCCAATATGAACTCAGGGTAAATTACGAGCTGCAGCCAGAAAGCGTCGGCATTGTCTATATACAAGTTAAACCTTATTGGTACCAGTCTTCCAGCACTTATATCATCTTTTTTGGGCTTATAGTAGCTTTGGCTTTTGTGTTCGTTACCCTTGTTTTAAAAAAGAAGATCAACCTCTCCCAAAGAAAACAAAAAAGAATGGAAGAAACAGCCATTAGGTTGCAATCGCTGTTGAACCCACATTTTACCTTTAACGCCTTGAGTTCTATACAAGGGTTGATGAATACCGGACGTATCGACGAGGCCAACCATTACCTGCAAGAGTTCAGTTCTTTATTGAGGCAGACCTTGGCCAAAAGCAAAGATGTTTTTAACAGTCTTGACCAAGAACTGGAAATGATGCGCATGTACATGAGGTTAGAGTCTTTACGTTTCAATTTCTCTTGGGACATAGCAATAGCCGATTCGCTTAATCCGTCGGTGATAGAAATACCGACTCTGCTGCTGCAACCATTGATAGAAAACTCAATTAAACATGGACTTTCGGGTCTGGGCGATAAAGGACACTTGCTCATTGTTTGTAAGGAAGGACAAAAAAAGGATACTTTTGTAATTGTAGTAAAGGACAATGGAACATGGATAGATCAAGAGCGCCATACGGGCTATGGACTTTCTTTAACAGCCGAAAGGATACTGACCATCAATAAGATGAAAAAAGAACAAGCTATTGTACTTGATTTTAACAGACAAAACGGAACCGAAGCCATTTTAACATTTCACAACTGGATAAATGATTAGTGCAATAATAGTTGACGATGAACCCATTAATATCAACAATCTACAGGCGCTGCTTGCCCGTAATTGTAAAGAGATTGATGTAATTGGTACCGCAACAAGTGCCGATGAGGCCAGTGCTTTGATTCTGACATTAAAACCAGATGTAGTATTTCTTGATATAGAGATGCCTGGAAAAAATGGTTTTGACCTGTTAAAATCGTTGCCAGCCCCTGATTTTGATGTTGTTTTTGTAACGGCCTACGATGCTTATGGAATCATGGCTGTAAAATTCTCCGCGTTGGATTACTTGCTCAAACCGATCAACATTACAGAACTTAAAAATACCGTAGCACGGATAGAGCAGTCGGTAAGTGCCAAAAAACAAAATGCAAGGCTGCACAACCTCCTTTATCTATTGGACAGAAAACACCCAGACGAAAACCAAAAGATAGCTTTGCCAACGCAAAAAGAAACTTTTTTGGTGCCAGTTAAAGATATTGTAAGATGCGAATCGTCTAATAACTACACTACCTTCTTTTTAGCCAATGGAACCCAGCATCTTATTTCCAGACCGCTGTATGAATATGAAGAGTTATTAGGTCCTTATAATTTTATCCGTTGCCACCAATCGCATCTGGTCAATAAAATGCATATCACCAGTATCCTTAACGAAGATTCCGGTTACCTGATCATGGATTACGCTACACAGAAAGTACCGATTTCCAAACAAAGAAAAAGTGCAGTCAAAGCTTTGCTAAAGATGTAAAAGACATCCTATCATTCCTCTTGATGGAAACTAGCCCTTAATTTATGCTTGTTGGTTAAAAACTTGACGAAGTACGATCTAACAGTTGGTGGTAGGTCTTTAAACTGGGCTTCAAAGCTTTTAACAGGGCTACAATCTTGTGTTCCTTTACAATAATAGTCCAAATGATAACTGTAACTTTTGTTATTGTAAAGGATAATATAGGATACTTTTCTATCGTAGGTTTCGTAACCCCCACAATAGTAGAAAGGTATAAATACCGCTTTTTTACCATTAAAATCCCGAAGTACAATTTCATCTTTCCTAAAATCGATGAGCGACATTTGTGAATCTGGATGTCGGTAAGTATAAGAAATGCCTCTTGTGTTTTTTAACGTAACCGCTATTTGTGTCAATGCCCCATCAAAAATAGAAGAGTCTGCATTACATGGATTGATCACCTTTACGGTTAACCTGTTTGTACCCAATGCATCGTTATACGTTCGGTAGGTTACTAGACTATCAATTGTAAAGCGACGTAGTTCTGCCGCATCAACATACTTTTGTTTTGCGGTTTCGAACAACGCTGCACAATGATTAGCGTACTTGTAGGCTATATCATTTGTGAAGTTTTCGAGATAGGTTGTAGTTAGCACCATTTTACGTTTAATGGTAGGCAATTTAACCAGTTCTTCAATTTCCATATCGTAATAATTCCAATTCCCTTCGTAATGGTGGGTCAATAGGTTTACACTAGATTCACCACTTCCACTATTATTGGCAGGACCAAATTCATACCTATCCATGGTAGTTAACTGGATCTTTTTTTCAACTTTATTATAGGTAAAATCACAATGATAGCCACTACGCATGTGTGGAACGAAATAGGTAAAACCATTCGAATTTCTACGTATGCCAGATTGGGGCTCTTCAAAAGCCAATTCTAAGGTTTTTATCGGTACAAACTTCTTTGTAGATAGCTTACAGATTATAACGTCTTTTGTCCTGTCAAAAATTACTAAGTCTGGTTTTTGATCAAAGTCCAAATCAAATTTCAATGTATCGTTCTTATTGTAGGTTTGTGCATGCCCCGCTACAAATGCCAATAGACAGCTCAATAAAACAACAACTCTTTTCCTGATGTGCATATCCTTACTTTGTGTTACGGTATTCATATTTTTTAGTACTGTTGTTACTGGCCAGAAATAAAAATACCCAACCCCATTTGTTTTCCAATCGATCTAAAATCAGTTCATTGTGTGGACCGATTGAAAGTTGGAACTGATGGTTCTCTAGTTTTCCATAAATCAGCGGAATGGGAATGATCTTACGTTTATGCTTAGATACAAAATAATTATCTCTCAACTCCCCTTTTAAGATCAGTTCTGCTTTTTGTACCTCGCCTTGCCACCAAATTGCCTTAAGCTTATTCTTATCAAAAGCAAGCAATTCTATTTTTGCGTTTTTAAAATCTGCATCGGCCAAGCCAGGGCTTAACTTTAATTGGTTCCATAATAAGGCATAAGTTAACGAATCGCCTGTTTGCCGAACATTTTCGTAAACACTATTAAAGGCACTAAGTTCGTTTATTTTTTTAATGCCCAATTGTTTGGACTGTTGTAAAGAAACACAGCCAGAAAGCAGTACAACACAGGTTAAACAGAGAAGAAAGAATCGAAGGTAAATCTGCGTCATGGTAATGGGCTTTTAATTGTATAAAACTGCATACGTTCATTGTAAAGGTCAGCCCAATGGTAAATGTGCAACAACAATCTGACCTATTTTTATAAATGGCGTCCCTCTTGCAAAATAGCTCAACAACCATTCCAAAATATCAGGCCATGTCAACTAAGATTTGACTTTTGTATGTGATAGCCAACATCATTTCTATAGAAGTAATTGATAGCTTTGAGCTTTCTGCTTAAATGGATTGAGGCTGCTAAAAATAACCTAAAACCTCCATTTTGGGTAGTTGATACAAAACTTAGCTCAATGCAAATGACAGATAATTGGACAAACAGGTGGAACGAAAGATATGCAGGTAACGAATTTGCCTATGGCGAAGAACCTAATGCTTATTTGAAAGCGCAGCTTACGGAGTTAAGCGTTGGGAATATACTTTTTCCGGCCGAGGGCGAAGGTCGTAATGCGGTATTTGCGGCCCAATTGGGTTGGACAGTGGCTGCCTTCGACATCAGCAATGAAGGTCAAAAGAAAGCCATACAATTGGCCGATAAGAATAAGGTTACCATCGATTATCAAATTGGTGCTTTAGAAACGCTCAATTATAAAGAAGGCCAATTTGATGCCATTGCCTTGATTTATGCCCATTTTCCAGCAGACCTTAAATCTCAACTGCATCAGGCATTAGATAAGTATCTCCGTAAAGGCGGTACTATCATTTTCGAAGCATTCAATAAAAAGCATCTTGCTTATTTGGCCAAAAATGAAAAGGTTGGCGGACCAAAGGATATCGAATCACTATTTTCTATAGAAGAGCTTAAGGCCGATTTTCATAATTATGAAATCCAAACATTAATAGAAACAGAAATTGAACTCAAAGAAGGTCTTTTCCATAACGGATTAGGTTCGGTCATCCGATTTGTAGGCCATAAAAAATAGACTGATACCTCATTAACCATAAAATGGAAAGATCGTTACCATCCGATAACGACCTTCTCAATTAAATATTAGATATCAGTTATTAATTTATGTCTTCCCCCTTTCATTTAATGAGTAAATTATAGTTTAGTTTTTAGTTTTAGGTTTTATTGCTATTTCTCCATCGTCCATACCCTCTATGTTTTTATCGGCAAAAAGTATAGGATTTGTTTTTTGTAAGACTTTCAATAGGTCTTCTGTACTCCCAGCATGTTGCAAAAAAATAGTAGAACCTGTTGCACTAAATTTCATCTTTGTGCTTTCTACCCCTTTGGCGGTCTGTAACTTCTCATTCAACTCTTTAAGTTCTGCAAAATTAACACCGCTTAGCTTTAACGTGGTTTTGGTAGTTGCTACTTCTGCTTCCGTACCTTTTTTTTTAGCTAACAAGCTCGTTGCTTTTTGTCCTGTTTTTGCAGCCTTATCTGCTGTATTGGTAGCACGATCAGCTTTGTTCAATATGTTTTCTATCTTGTCTAATACACCTTGTGCATTGGCAGCGCTTATACCAAATACTAAAATGGCAAAACAAATGATTAGTATCTTTCTCATGATAAATTTTAAATGTTTTTAAATCGGTTATTTTTTGGTTGCGTTTATTTTCACGTTTTCTATTGGGTATTGTACTACAGGTTATCGCTCATAATACAGTTCGGTCTTGGTTTTAGATGGATCTAGCACTTTACCACTAGACATCTGGATCAAAACCTCTTGTGCAGATGTGGTATTGGCCTGTAGATCTGGGATCAATCGGCTTTGCTCATAAGTGGTACCGTCTGTTGTTACAATGGTAAACCTTACATAGATGATGTGTTGCGAGTTATCCAAGATGACATAGTTTTTTGTAGAAACATTTTTAACATCGTAACTGATGTATACAGATGTACCATTAACCCTTGGGCTAGCAGTAGTGATGTTAAAGTTTGTTAATGGGAACTTGCTTTGATCAGGTAGTGAGCCACCTCCACTCTTTTTACAAGATGTTAGAAAGCATACAGCTGACAAGAAAAAAATGACGGACACAGCTAAGTTTTTAAAAGTTGTTTTCATGGGTAAATTGGTTATTGTTTAAGGGATAAATAGAATACTTACCCAAAATTAGGTCTACAAAAATTGGGAGACAATGACCATAACAGGTCATTTTTTAACTGACTATTTCCAGCTATTTTTACAGCTCGACTTTAATAAGCAAAGATTTATGTTAAACATTGCGCCCAATTTGATGAATTGCACAACATGAAAAAATACTTGTACATCCTGTGTCTATGCGTTTCTTTTTTTTCGGCTAAGGGGCAAATTCCTTTTGGTAATCAAAGTTATGTAGATAGTCTTAAAAACCAGTTGAATAGCACAGCTACTGCTGCTTTAAAAGCGAATAGTAGTTTTTTGCTTTCTGAGTATTACCTCAAAACAGACAGCACAAAAGCTAAAAGCTATTTGTTAAAAGGTATAAACTATAGTAAGGATGACTCTTTTTTAAGGGCTGTTGCTCTGTACTATCAGGCATTGGTGACCGTAAAAGACAGACCTGGTTTGGCCAAGCAGGTTTTTCTAAAAGCAGATTCTGCCCTTCAACCATTCCATACCAAAGAGGCTTTCCACTTGAGGTCGATGTGCTGGCATAACTATGCCTTTAACCTATACATCAGCGCCAACTCAAAAGAAGCGGTTGATGTTATCCTCCATAAAGCCATTCCCCTGATCTTAAAATCTGGCGACCAGGGTTTTCTTGGCAAAAACTATTATCAACTTTCGATAGCTTTCAAAGACCTGCACCAATTTGACAAAGAAAAAATCTACTTAGAGAAAGCACTTTCAACACTTAAAACCGCTCAAGCTCCACATTATTTGGCAATGGTCTATCAATCGGTAGCAGAAAATGATATTGCCTTGGGTAAGTTAACAGCGGCCGAAGAGAATTTAGAAAAACTGAAAGCCTTACTCAAACCTTATCCAAAATCTGCCATTTGGTTAGAGTATTATGCAACCGAAGCACTTAGATATAATGTAGCGTTTCAATACGATAGTGCGTTAATGGTAATTGATAAGGGAATGTTACTAACCAAAGAGGTCAAAGGCACTTATGCAGAACAGCGCTTGTTGCTGCAAAAATTCTATGCCATGTACAGCAGCAATCAATTTGTAAAGGCAAAAGATGTGGCATTGATCTTGGCACAGAATAAACAGTTTATGGTTTGGGACTCAAACAAATTGCAGGTGTATAACGGATTGGCCATGTGCTACGAAGGATTGAAAGACAAGGCTAAAGCTTTTGATTGGTTAAAGCTCTACAATGTATTGAACGACAGCATCAACAACAACAAATTAAAGGAAACGGTTAACCTTTTTGAAGTGAAATACAGAACTGAAGAAAACCAAAAGAAGATGATCAAGCTGAATGCCGAAAATGCACAGGCCAAACTGGCTACCAAAAACAGTCGCTTACTCAGTGGTTTATTGGGATCAACCAGCCTTTTTTTGTTGATATTGGCCATTTTAGGCTGGCTATTTTACAATAGTAGCAGAAAACTGACCTTACAGAAAGACCTGAACCACCAACAACAATTAAAAGATCTGGATAACCAACAACAATTGAAAATTGCAGAAGTAATGTTAGCGGCAAAGGAGGAAGAACAGAATAGAGTGGCGCGTGACCTGCACGATGGTTTGGGTGGAACATTGTCTATGGCCAAAATGAACCTTGACCATTACATGGTAGAAAAAAAACACAATAAAGACATCGAACTACGACACGTGATCTTTCAATTAGAGAACTCCATTACAGAACTTCGTCAGATTGCCTATGATATGATGCCTGGTATGTTGAGTAAATTAGGTTTACAAGCGGCATTGAACGACCTTTGCGAATCGCTTACTTCAGAAAAAGTTAAAGTGTATTTTCAGTGTCTGGATATCAAAAACACCATTACTGAGAAAGAACAATTGGTCATCTATCGCATTGCACAAGAAGCGTTGACCAATGCGGTTAAACATGCATCAGCCAAGAATATCCTATTGCAATGTTCTCAAACTGAAAACATATTTTTTATGACGATTGAAGATGACGGCAAAGGATTTAATCCAGCTGAGAAGCTAAAGACACAAGGTTTTGGGTTGAGTAATATCCAAAGCCGCGTAGCCTATCTAAAAGGAAAAATAGAGATCTTATCCGTAGCAGATCAACAAGGTACTTCAATTAATATAGAACTCAATGTTACCAGCTAAGATTACAATTGCCATTGTAGACGACCATCCTGTAGTGATTGAAGGTCTGGTTAGGCTTTTAAGCAAAAAACCAGAATTTGAAGTGGTCAAAGGTTTTACCTGTGCTGCAGATTTTATTCATTTCTTAAAGAAGACACCTGTTAACATTGTATTGTTAGATATTATCCTTCCAGACATCAATGGAATGGACTTGTGTAAGGAAATTAAAAAGCTTGCGCCAAAAACAGTTGTACTGGCCTTTAGCAACCACAAAGAACGTAGCGCCATTATGCAGATGCTGGCCAATGGTGCAAGCGGCTACTTACTTAAGGATGCCACTGTTGAGGAGATTGTAGATTGTATCAATTCAGCTATCAATGGTCAGATTTCTTTTAGTGCTGCAGTGAATGAAATCATTGCCCGTCCCCCATCAAACGAACAACAAGACCTAGCTAAACTTACCGTACGCGAAACAGAGATCTTAAAATTAATTGCAGCTGGAGAAAACTCGCCCAGCATTGCAGAATTATTGTTCTTGAGCAAATTTACCGTGGAGAACCATCGAAAAAACCTGATGCAGAAACTGAAGGCTAAAAATGTGGCAGATCTGATCAGGATCGCTACACAACATAACCTACTTTAATTAGCTAATTACTATTTGTTAAGATGTGGACCAAATGTTACGAGACTTACTTTGCTAAAGGTTCCTTTTACTGAAATGTTCTTTTCAGCTCCTTCTGCTATCGAGTTCTTGCCACTAAATTCAAAACTGCCAGATAAAACAACCTGATTACCACTTGTACTCACACTACTGATGGTAAAACTGCCTTTTTCTGAGTCGGCAGAAACATCTTTTGCCGTACCTGCCCCTGCATCATGATCATTAGAATCTGCATCTCCAGGTGGAGTATTGGCAAAGAGACCAAAATTCGGATTGGCTTTATTGTCCATTTTTGCCAAGGCGATCGTTCCGGGTTTAAGCTCACCCAACTTTCTCAAATAAAATTTAACCGATACTTCCCTTTCTTTGTCAGCTACACTAAAATTTAGCGTAAGAATACCATTGTTATCTTTACCCACCACTGCTGTTCCACTAATGTTTTTGGCCGTGTAGTGTTTTCCATTTTGTTCAAAGTTGATTGTTCCGCCACTAGCAGCTGGCTGGGCAAAGGTTTTTGCATGTAATGCGATGAAAGAAATAAAAAGGATGAGACGTAGATTTTTCATAGGGTTATGATTAGGGTTATAGTTTAAGGTAATTAAAGATACAAAATGTGATAATAAACAAAATCAAAAATCTAGCTTTTCTATGGTATAACTGAAGGAAAGATTGAATAACTTGCTGATGTTTAATACTTCAAACACATCACTTGATTTAAAATGGACATTCCAAATTATCTAGATAGGTTTAAAAAAGCAGCTGACTTGCTTGATCAAAAATTGCTGGCTGAAAAGAGATCGAAGTGGTAACTGGCGTTTACCTCAATTCAGTTTTTTTGAAGTTGTATAAACAATCTTGGGCAAGCCCACTTCAAGACCCTGTAACGGCTGAATCTAGAATCTTCTTTTCCGTTTGGATTGATGAAGACCATGTGAAAACGAACGAGTTGTTCTATAATATCCATGCCCTAAAACTGCGAAAACTGAAAGGTTATGCTATCGAAAGTAGAAAATTTGCTGCCGATTTTAGGGCTGCTTTTAAAGCTCATGAGCAATCGTGGCCAAATGTAGGTGTAGATTTTGGGCCATTAACCTTAATACAGGGCACGGTAAAAACTGATCTGACTAACCTCAATGCTGAAATCCTAACCTTGAGCTATGAGTTTTTAAAAATAGCTCATCTGGTTGATGCGACCTTACTTAGGTATAAGAAAGGTTAATGATCATTTGTCAATATTCATGAAAAAATAATTTAACAAAATCACATACCGATTGGTATTTGTGTTATATTTGTTGCTATGCTGTTGAAGTAGAAAATAAAAATGAATACTGCCGAATTTATATTGGATAAAGTTGCTCCTGTTTTTAATAAAAAAGGATACATTGGAACTAGTCTTGCTGACATTACTACAGCTACAGGCTTAACCAAGGGTGCTATTTATTGTAATTTCCACAACAAAGAAGATTTGGCATTAAAGGCTTTTGAACTGAATGTAAAAATAGCCTTGTTACCCCTATTCAAACTGATAGCCAATACAGTTGGCAGCATTGCTAAACTACATGTAGTTACCAATTATCAACGCAGTTACTATGGATTGGTTAAGGACCGTGGCGGCTGCCCCATGTTAAGGGTTGGTGTGGATACAAGCTATAACAATCCCTTATTGTTTAAGGCTGCGCAAGACCTATCTCAACAAATGATGAAGGGTTTGATCACAATTATCGAAGAAGGCATCCAGAATAAAGAGATCAGAGCAGACATTGACACTCCTTCTTATGCCAAAACCATCCTGTCCATCATAGAAGGAAGTTCACTATTGGCATTTACACATTACGACCAAAGCTATATCAGCAGTGCCATGGATTTTATAGACGAGATGATCATTGATAAAATAAAATTGTAAAAAAATTTGACCCTCCACATACCGATTGGTATCTGGTATAAATCACATAACAATGGAAAGTATATTAAAAAGTAAAAGAAAGATCAGGTTTCAGGATTGCGACCCTTTTAACCATTTAAACAACTCGAAATATCTCGATTATTTCTTAAATGCCCGTGAAGACCAAATTGCAGAACATTACGGACTTGATGTTTTCAAAAACCTGGAAACCACGGGTATGAGTTGGGTAGTTGTATCCAACCAGATCAATTACATCAAACCTGCCTTGACCATGGAAACTGTGCTGATCGAAACACAATTGATCCACTTTACCAACAACGTACTATTGGTAGAGATGAAGATGTGGAATGAAAATGAAACCGAGCTAAAGGCCATACTTTGGATGAAATTTATCCAGTTTAATATCCATACCAAAAGAGTGGCCAGTCATTCAGAAGAACTGATGGATCTATTTAAAACTGTTGTATTGCCTGTTGAACATGTTATTTTTGAAGAACGTTGCTCAGCGATTATTCAAGGCTTAAGAAGTAAGCTAATTGTTTAGCTAATCAGGTCGGGATTTATAGTCCCGACCAACAACCTACAATTTCAATTGTACAATACGACCATGTATATTTTGCTCCTTTTGAGTGCCATTGATGGTTAATTTATCAAAAAATCTGGCGAACAATTGCTATTTTCATTTTTCTTCAATGTATAATCAACCGTAAATTTGAGCTCATCTGCAATGTATATTTTGATGGTTCCAGTTGGGCCAGCGCCAGCTGGCAGCAGAAGGTATTTGCCCAATGCTGCTGAAGTTTCTACCCTCGGCTTTTGTTTATTTATATTGCCATTAATAGTGAAATAGATCTGGTCTACCGTATAAGTAGGTGTCCCTGAAAAGAGCAGGTCTGCTCCTGTATTTTTGTCAACAATGTTAAATTGCAAAAAATCTGGTGCAAATATGGCCAAACAAGGTCCGTCTTGTTTTTCTTTGGTACACGACGATATCATAAACAAAGACGATATCATAAACAAATTGGTAATAACTAAGATTACAGCACTCAGTCTTAAAGGAAATGTAGCATTTTTCATATGTTATCTATTTTAGGTATACTCTATTATACGTTTAATGAAGACGAAACGCTACAGCATTAGCTATAAAAGAATATAAGCAAACCCCTCTATCCTATTTTGAGCTGAATGAATATTAAACACATGCTAATTTAAGCTTGTCGAAAATCTTTAATCTATCATTTGATGAATTCAACGAGACAATTACAATAGCTTAGCACGACCGATAAATAGTTAATTTTTGTTAATTTATTTTTATATATGTAGTTAACTACGTAGTTTTGCGTTGTAAATACTTAACAGATGAAAACACAAATTATTCCAATCTATGATGATCAGTCGCAAGCTGCCATAGACCTGATCTTAAACATCCAACAAAACGAATTCAATATTCCCATTACAGTAAAAGACCAACCTGATCTTTTAACGATCACAGATTTTTACCATAAAGGTGGTGGCTGTTTTTGGGGTGCATTTATAGGAGATGAATTGGTTGGAACCATTGCATTGATCAAATTTACCAACAATGCTGGGGCCATCAGAAAAATGTTTGTTAAAAAGGAATTTAGGGGCAAAGAACTAAATATCGCTCAACATTTGTTAGATACCTTGATCGCTTATGCTAAAACAAACGGTATGGCCTACCTGTATCTTGGAACCATACACATCTTGGAAGCAGCCTTGCGCTTTTATGAAAGAAACCAATTTACACGCATTGCAAAAGAAAGACTTCCAAAAACATTTCCTTTAATGGCAGCAGATGATGTATTTTGTGAGTTGAATTTAAATAGAACTAAATGAATGTAATCAATGAAACGGGTATACTGGCACTTTCTACAAGGTTACAGCGGCTCAGCGAACAGTTACGAAAAGATGGTGCCTTGTTGTATAAAACATTTGGAATTGATTTTGAGCCCAAGTGGTTTCCGGTAATCTACACCCTATACCATAAAGAAGTATTAAGTGTAGTTGAGATTGCAGCGGAGATTGGCTATACCCATCCATCAACCATTAGTTTGTTAAGAGAACTAGAAAAGCAGAAACTGATCCATCTAAAAAAGATAAGGCCGATGAACGTAAACGTTTGATCATGCTTACCCCTAAAGGTCAGGAATTGATCTTACAGATGAAACCTGTATGGGAAATCATGACTACGATTTTAACCGAAATCGCCGCTAACCAAAACAACTTACTAAAGGCGATTGAGGAAGCAGAAGAAAAACTGGCCAATCAAAGTTTCTTACAAAGAGCCTTGCAGTTGAAAAATAAATAGGTGCATATCAACAAAAATGAAAAATTGACGTTAATATAAATTAGCTACAGCACTTTAAGATCGATATGTATTTTACCAGTTTGCCAGATCATACAAAACCCGACTTTGATGAAGAATTGCACTTTAGCTTATTTAAAAAGCACAATATCATCTTCAATGCAGAGAGTAGCTATAGTTCTTGCGATAAACATGTGGGCTGTTTTTCTTTTAAAACGATACTGAGTGGAGAAGAATGGTATGGGTCAACAGGCAACAATTGGCCATAAGACAAGGGCAGTTTCTGATCCTGAATGATGAGCAAGAGTACTCTTGTTACATGAACAGTGGAGAAAAGGTCAGAAACCTTTCCGTCTTTTTCAAGAAAGAATTTGCGGCTTCGGTACTTCATGATTCTTTGCACAAAGAAGAAAGCTTATTGGACAGCCCTTTTGAGCATGGTAAAAAGACCCCAGAATTTTTTCAGACTCTTCAACACATCAGTCCTGAGCTACAGCAACAATTAACTTCGCTCCTCGCCGCTTTGGCCAACCAAGGCTACCATCCCAACATGGCCGATGAACACTTGGTCTTTTTACTTCGATACTTGCTTAAAACCCATCAATCGGATAAAAGACGTGCCCAAAATGTAAATGGATTGAAACCTGCTACAAAGTTAGAGGTATACAAGCGTTTATGTATCGCAAAAGATATCCTTCATTCTTCTTACATGGATTCTATAGACCTCAATGTAATTGGGCAGTTATCTTACCTTTCTGTTCCCCAATTGGTTAGGCAGTTTAAATCAGTTTTTAATACTACACCACATCAATATTTGATCAACATCAGACTTCAACGAGCAACTGAATTATTGAAGGCTACTGTCAAACCTATACACGAGATCACTTGGCTTTGTGGTTTCGAGAATGTGAGTGCTTTCTCTAGGGCCTTTAAAACAGCATACGGCGTACAACCTAGCAGTTATCGAAACTGTTGATCAATTTGAGCATTTCTGCACATCTTCTCTTGTATTGAAAGTATAGTTTTGTTGTTTAACCGCTTCAAATTATGAGAAGAATATTATTGATTTCCTTGATGGCATTGTGCTGCCAATTTGTTGTTGCGCAAAATCTTGTTGTCCCCCTCTATGAAAAAGATATCCCCAATTCAAAAAACGCACCGGCAAATTACGTTGAAAAAATAGATAGTGATGGTTTGATCAGTCAGGTAACGGTACCTACCTTGACTGCTTATTTTGCAAAAAAGGAAATCGCCAACGGAACGGCGGTCATCGTTTCGCCTGGTGGTGGATATTTCGTCCAATCGCCTAAAAAATGTATTGAAATTGCAAAGGCATTTAACCAAATCGGAGTTACCGCTTTTATCTTAAAATACCGATTGCCTCATGATTCCATTATGTTAGATAAATCAATCGGTCCGATGCAGGATGGACAGGCAGCAATCCAATTGGTGCGCAAAAGGGCAAAAGAATGGAACATCAATCCCAAACGATTGGGAATGGTAGGTTTATCAGCTGGTGGACATTTGGTAGCTACTGAAGGTACAAGATTGAATAGGATTGTGATAGAGAACAAGGAAAAAATCAATCTTCGACCTGATTTTATGATCTTATTGTATCCTGTAATCATCTATGATCCAGCTATTCCTAGGACGAGAGAAAACTTGATTGGAAAGCAACCCACTGCCGAGCTGCTGGATTTTTATGCTGCCGAAAAACATGTAACCAAGCAAACTCCACCTACTTTTTTGGTACATGCAGCCGATGATGAGGTCGATCCCAATAAAAAACACTTTATTATTCTTTAATGCCTTATTGCAATCAAACGTGAAAGCAGAAATGCACATTCTACAATCTGGTGGTCATGGTTTTGGTCTGTCGGATCTCAATAGTCAAGACAGTTGGTTTAAACTTTGTAAAAGTTGGCTAATTGAAAATGGTTTTCTAAAGATATCCGACTAAATTTTGTAATTTACTAACGCAGTTTTATAATGCCGACTTAAGTAGCTACAATGAAGATCAAAGCAATTATAACAGGTACTACAGGTATGGTTGGCGAAGGCGTTTTGTTGACGTGTTTGGCCAATCCAGAAGTAGAAGAAATCTTGGTAATCAACCGAAGACCATTAGGAATTACCCATCCTAAACTTAAAGAAATCATTCATGCTGATTTTTTTGATTTATCACCTATTGAAAATCAATTGGTTGGTTACAATGCCTGCTATTTTTGTTTAGGTGTACCTTCAGTAGGAATGGACAAAGAAACCTACAAGCACCTTACTTACGATCTGACCATTAATGTGGGGCAATTGTTGGCCAAGCTTAATCCAGAAATGACATTTTGTTATGTAAGTGGTAGCGGAACTGATAGCACCGAGCAAGGTCGGATGGCTTGGGCAAGGGTAAAAGGCGCAACTGAAAACGAACTGCTACGGTTGTTCAAAAATGGATACATGTTCAGACCTGGCTTTTTAAAAGCTTCCGCGGGTCAGAAAAACGTATTGCGTTATTATAAATATTTTGCTTGGCTCTATCCTATCGGTCGGGCGCTTTATCCTGCTGGTTTCTGTACTTTACATGAATTGGGTACAGCCATGATCAATGTAACTGTTAAGGGTGCCCCTAAACACATTGTTGAAGTAAAGGATATTGTAGCCATTGCCAAAGGTTGATAAAACAATAATTTGATAAAAATTCCTTAATCGAACCTATCAATGTCAGTCTGAGCCTGTCGAAGACCTATGCAACACATACTTCGACAAGCTCAGTATGACAATTTTATTTGACTAAATGCTTCAGCCCATGTTTTCTATGTTCCTATGTGGTCGAACTAGGATGATACCAAATAAGCGCTTCGACAAGTTCAGTATGACAATTTATAATAGTCGGATTGCAAATCCCGGCCAGCATATTATTTCAATGTTTCTTTTACTTCCCCACAAGTCAACATACTTTCGCCAAAGTATGGGTTTTTAATGTCTTTCTGGTTACTTAACCACGATGCACCTTTGTCGTTCAAGGCCATCGGACAATAGTCAACATACACCTCACCAGAGCTTAAACCAACCGTTTTGACCCTTGCAATAAAATCAGTACTTAGATCAGCATATAAGGTTCTCTGCACCTCAAGCGTTGCTGCAGCACTAATTTTAGCAGCTAAAGTAGCCAATGTGTTTCCATTGGTTAATTCCTTCGCTCCAAGTTCAATCGCATTGGCAGCAATTTTAACTTCGGCCAGATCACCATTAACTAAGGCTGTTGTTAAATGGGTATAGTGCTGATAAACTGCATTTAATTTATCATCCTTTAAATTCACACCAACGGCAGTTTGGGCTGTTGGCGTTCCATGCCCTTCGCCTGGTGCATGGTTATGCCCTGCATGATCTTCTGCTTCAGCAGATTTTTGTGTGTTTCCGCAGGCAGCGAATAAAGCTACCACTGCGAAAGCAATTGTAAAATTGGTAATTGTCTTCATTTTTTTATAATTGATATTTAAGATTTGATTTTAAGTCCTTCAGCTGGGTTTTTACCCTTTTTAAGGATGTATTCACTGTATAAAAGATAAGCCCCGGTAACCACCACCTGATCACCATTTTGCAGCCCTTCGGCTATTTCTACCTGATTGTCATTTTCAGTACCTGTTTTAACCAATCTAGGTTCAAAACTGTCTTTTCCACGCTTCACCCATACGTGCATTCCCTTTCCATCCCTGATCACTGCATCAACAGGTAAGGTCAATGCTTTGCTTTGATTTCCTGATGGAAGCAAAACATTGGTCTGTAAGCCAGGTTGCCATTGGTTTTGTGGATTAGGAATGCTGCCTCTGATCTGTGTAAGTTGTGTGCCAGCTTGTAGTGCAGGCGTAATAAAATCAATGGTCATTTCTTGTGGTTGATCTTCCCAACCTGCCACTATCACTTTTACTTTTTGGCCTTGCTTGATCTGTTTGGCTTCATTTGGATATACATCAGCTTCTACCCATAATTGAGCATAACCTTCTAAACGTAAAATCGGACTACCCTCTGTAACATATTGGCCTTGGGTAATGGCCAATTCGGCAACTACACCACTTGTAGGTGCATAGAACGTTACAAAAGATCTTTCTGCTGTGTTTTTACCAATTGTTGTACCTGATGTTCTGATTGCCCGTACAATAAGAGTTTCTGCTTGGCCGAAGCCACCAGTTGACGCTCTACCTGATCACCCTGAAACTGCCTTTCTTGTGCTATGGCCATCAGGTATTCTTGTTGAAGCGTAGCCAACTGTTCGGAGTACAATTTATACAGCGGTTGACCTTTGCTCAATTTTACGCCTGTTTCCCTTACATATAACTGTTCTATCCTACCGGCAATGCGACTCGAGATGTAACTGCTCTGTTCTGGGTTAACTGTCAATCGGCCATTCAATTGTTTAAATCCAGAAAGGCTATTTTGACCGATCATCATTGTACTGATATTGGCTAAGGCTTGGCGTTTCTCATCTATTTTCAGTGCTTTATCATTACTGTTCTTTTCAAATGGCACCAAGTCCATTCCGCATATCGGGCAGGTGCCCATTTCGTTTTTGATTACCTGAGGATGCATCGGACAGGTAAAAGTCTGTAGCTTTTTATTAGCTGCAGCTGAAGTTGGCTGCTTATTCTCGCTGCAGGCCGCAATAAATACCGATGGAAGCACGGCCATTAATGCAAATTTTTTGATAAATGATTTCCGTTCCATTTCTTTAATTTTTTGTTAAACGTGTTTTGATAAAACTTTCGCTATCTACCAAATACGCTGCGTTTTTACTCACTTCCCAATTGCTGATGTCTGTTTTAACCTGTACCATACCGGCAATGGTTGGCCCTGCATCTATGGTTTGGGGTACTAAAACATTACCCTCTTTTTTAAAAATGATGGTTTTGTTGCCCATAGATAGTACTGCCGTTTCTGGAAGCCACCAAGCCGCAGTTAACAGTACCGGAATCCTAGCAGTTAACAGTTCACCCACCCTAAATTCGGGTTTGTTGAGGTAGGTTCTGGCAATGGTAAAGTTCTCTCCATCTTTAAAAACTGGTTGGATCAGGCCAATGGCAGCAGTTTGGATGGTGCTTTTATCAGCAGTTTTGTAAAATGCAAATTTGTCTCCCTTTTTAACCAAGGCTGCCAATGCAGGTTTAAAAGCAAATTCTGCAATCAGCTTGTTGCCATTGTATATGGTAAATAGCGATTGACCTGCATTGACATACTGACCCTCCCGTAATAACACTGGCGAATTTACCGGCGTTGTAGGGTTTGTAGCTGGGGCTGCGCTAGAACTTCCAGCATCCATCCCACCCATTCCATCGCCACTGGCGCTTGTTGTAGCTGTAGGTGCCGAAACTGAGGCTACAGCTGCTGTTTTTTCCAGAATATAACCATCAGCATTGCTGTATATCGGAATTAGATAATTTACCTTGCCTGTCTTTAACAATTGATTAATTCCTGAGGCATTCATCCCTAACAACATCAAACGTTGTTTAGCCTTTTCTATCAAGGTATGGTCTGTTTCTGAGCGTTTAAGGAACAATAGCTCTTGTTGTGCAGCAGCCAGGTCTGGAGAATAGATCTGCATGATCAATTGTCCTTTGCTAACGGGTTGGTAATTGTATTTGATCAACAAGCGTTCTATCCTACCACTTACCCTGCTGGCCACACTATTTTGGTTACGGGTATCGTAATTGATGATTCCCTGTACCTCTTCCGTAAATATCCTACTGCCATAGTCGGCTTTGATCAATGGTAAAGTAGATACAACTTGCTCATTTGATGGCTGTAACAAATGAGACAAGTTACTATCTATGGTCAACGCACCAGGACTTCGTGGGTAGCCTGTTTATCTTTTTTTGCACTATTGCAGGAGCTGACCGCCAACAGGATTACTGCAAGGACATAGACCATGGGCCTAACGATATAATTCTTTCTCATAATCGGCGATCATTAAATAAAGTTTCAGTTTCTCATCTAAAATATTGGTCTGCATCATGGTCAATGCTTCCCAAGCATCGATTACCTGTGGCAATTCCATCTTGTTTTCGCGATAGCTCAAGAAATTGACGTCCAACGTTTTTTGTAGACTTGGAATGATCTTGTTCTCCATCGCTTCGATCCTTTTTTGCATCGATTGGATCTCGAACTGCATCCCATACAACATGCCTTGTGTTTCTTGCAACATGGCCGCTTTTTCCTTGTTCATGGCGGCTATTTCATAGGCCATCCCTTTGGCCTCAGATTTATACATCGTTGAAGACCATGGCGCAATTGGAATGCTGACCATTCCCATTACACTAAAGGCTTTGGGCATCATTTTGGTTAATGGCAACATGTGGTCGAATCTTAACCTGAAATCTGGTCTGCTCTGCTTTTTCATGGCTTCGATATTCAGTTGCATAGACTGGATGTTGTATTCCATCTTTTTGATATCGTTTCTGGCCATGGCCAAACTAGCCGTATCTATCTTGGCCGCAGGTACAAAAACAGGTTTGTAATTGGTGTCGATGGCAAACATGGCATTCCCTTGTATGTTCATTAAACTGTTCAACCATGCCCTTGCTTTGGCAATGTCACCTTCTTGCATGCGGATCATGTTGCTGTTTTCTTCCAGTTTGGCTGTTGTTTTGTAAACACTTCCCAGTTTGGATTGATTGTAGGGGTACCTCATCTCTTCGATCTTTTTCATGGTCTGCATCGATCTTCTCGTTCTGTTGCAGTACCGTGATCTTTTGCGCCGCGATCAACCACCCGAAATACAATCTTTTGGCCTGTGCCTTATATTCGTTTAAAGTGATACCTCTAGTTTCGTTTTCTACCTTGGCCTTCGATTCGATGTAGCGTTTGTTGGCCTTTAGTTTAACCGGATTAGGAATATCTTGTTCCAATTGAAACATCAAAGAACCTTTGTCTCTATCGTCCATCAGCTCTTGGCCAGGGTAAGGAGTCATAAACGTACCCACACCAACCATTGGTGCCATCCATGCGGTAGCCGCTTTTGCACTATGTTTGTAGCTTTCGGCTTTTAAGCCATAAGATTGTAGCAAAAGGTTGTTTTGGTCTATCCTTTTCAAGACCGTATCCAGCGAAAGTACTGGACCTTGCTGTGCCACTCCATAAGCAGGTAACAGCAACAGCATAGCAATTATTCTTTTAATGATGTACATCGTGCACCTCCAATTTTCCATATTTCCTCAATTCGTATTCTTTGGACATTAAAAAGATCAATGGCGTAACCAGTAAGATGTGTGTAGATGAAGTCAATACCCCACCGATCATCGGCAACACAATTGGTTGCATCACATCTACACCTACACCTGTAGCCCACAATACGGGCACTAGACCGAACAATGACACACAAACGGTCATCAGTTTTGGCCGCAATCTTTTTGCCGCTCCATTGATCACATAAATTCTCAAGTCTTCTTTGCTAATGGTCTCGCTCGAGTTTCCTTTCAGCTTGATCAACTGTTGCATGGCATCGTTGAGGTAGATCACCATCACAATTCCCGTTTCTACCGCGATACCGAATAGTGCGATAAAACCTACAGCAACACCTACCGATAGGTTTACACCCCAGAAGTAGATCATGTAAGCCCCGCCGATTAAAGCGAAAGGCACGGTGATGAGACTTAAAAAGGCCTCCCGAATAGAGCGAAATGCGAAATACAGTGAGAAGAAGATGATGAGCAATACCACTGGAGCAATCCACATCAAGGTCTGTTTACCTCTGATCAGGTTCTCGTACTGCCCACTCCATTCTAAGAAATAGCCTTCAGGAAGAATGCCTTTCTCTTTGTTCAGTTTCTCCATCGCTTCTTGTACGGTACTACCCAAATCTCTATCACGTACATTGAACATCACCGCGCCACGTAAAATGGCATTGTCAGAACTGATCATCGGTGGACCATCTTCAAATTTAACATCAGCTACAGCCGACAATGGAACCTCACCGAAAGTGCTAGACTGGATCGGAATGCGTTGGATACGCTCAACACTATTTCTGTATTCTTGCGCCAAACGTACACTGATCGAAAAACGTTGCCTACCTTCGATGGTATTGCCAATGGTGGCCCCACCCAAAGCACTTTCTACCACTTGGTTTACATCGTCTACATTGAGTCCGTAACGGGCCAGTTCTTCTCTTTTGATGTCAATAGAAAGGTATTTTCCACCTGTTATAGGTTCTACAAACAGGTCGCTTACCCCAGCGGTACCTTCTAAAGCAGCCTTCACTTTTTCAGAAACTGAAGCAATGGTATCGAGGTTTTGTCCAAATACTTTGATTCCCACATCGGTACGGATACCTGTTGCCAACATATTGATGCGGTTGATGATCGGTTGTGTCCATCCGTTTACCACACCGGGATCTGCAGTTTGGCATCCAACTCGGTAACGATATCCTTTTTGGTGATCCCTTTACGCCATTCGCTCTTTGGTTTCAACGTGATGATGGTTTCTATCATGCTGATGGGCGAATTATCTGTAGCCGTACTGGCCCTACCGGCTTTTCCTAAAACCTTATCAACCTCTGGTACGGATTTAATCGATCTTGTCCTGCACTTGTAAGATCCGTTTGGCTTCGGCATTTGATACATCAGGCAAGGTAACTGGCATAAACAGAATACTTTGCTCGTCCAATGGTGGGATGAATTCTGTACCCAAGTTTTTGAGCAAAGGAATGGTCAATCAACAAGGCAATAATGTTAATGGCAATAGTGGTTTTTCTCCATTTCAATACCGTTCTAATGATCGGTTCGTATACCTTTTCCAATATCCTGTTTACAGGATTTGCGTGATCTGGCCTAAATTTTCCTTTCATAAAAAATGAAATCAATACAGGTGCCAATGTGATCACCAACAAGGCATCTACAATCATGATAAAGGTTTTGGTATAAGCCAGGGGGTGAAACAATTTCCCTTCTTGACCGGTAAGCATAAATACAGGCAAAAATGAAGTGATGATGATGACCGTGGCAAAAAATACCCCTCTTGAAACCTGTTTGCTCGATTTGGTGATTACTTCTAAGCGGTCTTCCTCGCTGATCCAATCTGGTGTTCTGCGAAATTTATTTTTTAACCATGTTCTCATGATGTTGTTGTTTTATTTTGGTCCTTTTCCCACAGTTCGTAGCGCTCTGCGAGGTGTTTATAAGCGTTTTCGCTCATGATGATCCCATTGTCTACAATTACCCCAATGGCCAATGCAATACCTGTTAGCGACATGATGTTTGATGAAATATCAAATGCATTGAGCAGGATGAAACTTGCCGCAATGGTAATTGGAATCTGGATGATGATACTTAATGCACTGCGCCAATGGAACAAGAACACCAATACGATGAGCGATACCACGATCATCTCTTCAATCAAGGTATGTTTGATGGAGTCTATCGATTCTTTGATCAATTCTCCCCTGTCGTATACAATATCGAATTTAACCCCTTTGGGTAGGCCTTTAGACACTTCCTTCATCTTGGCCTTTACCTTGTCGATGACCTCTGCCGCATTTTCGCCATAACGCATCACTACAATACCCCCGGCACGTTCGCCCTTTCCATCTTGGTCAAAAATGCCCAATCGGGTTTCTCCTGTCATCTGTACCGTGGCCAGATCCGAGACTTTAATAGGAATGCCATTTTGGTTTTTAACGGGGATATTGGCAATTTCGGCTATGGACTTAAGGTAGCCTGATGTTTTGATGATGTAGCCCATGTTGCTCATTTCGAACTTTCGTCCGCCAGATTCGTTGTTATTGCTCCTCACCGCGCTAATTACCTGTGGAACACTTAGTTTATAATAGAGCAGTTTATTTGGGTCTATATTGATCTGGTATTGTTTCTGGAAGCCCCCAAAAGAAGCAATCTCGCTTACACCCGGAATATTCTGCAAAGCAAATTTGACGTACCAATCTTGTATGGCACGTTGTTCGCCAAGGTCCATGTCTGGTGCATCTAAAGTGTACCACAATACATGTCCAACTCCTGTACCATCAGGACCCAATTGTGGAGCTACCCCATCGGGTAAGGTCTTAGAAATCGTACTGATTCGTTCCATTACACGTTCCCTTGCCCAATACACATCTACATCGTCTTCAAAGATCACGTAGATAAAACTCATCCCAAACATAGACGAACCTCTTACGTATTTGATCTTAGGAATACCTTGTAAGTTAGTGACCAAGGGATAGGTTACTTGATCTTCTATCAATTGTGGCGATCTGCCCATCCATTCGGTAAATACGATCACCTGATTTTCTGAAAGGTCGGGAATTGCATCTATCGGGTTCTTTTGCACAGCGAATATGCCCCATACAAACAGTCCGGCAGAGAGCAGCAACACGATAAATCGGTTGCGCATTGACCATTCTATAATTTTATGTACCATTTTATTTTTTTTCAAATGGGTACCCGATCCATCGGGCACCCGATGTTAATGTTAGTGATGAGCTGCTGGTGTTTTTGCAGGTTGACCTTCTCTATCGTATTTGCAGCAACCTGGAAGTTTGGTATACACCGCTTCTGTTGCCTTAAATTTTGGAGTGTCGTGACCTACATCGGCGATTTTGCGTTGTACATCATCTAATTTGATCTTACTGGCATCATAGTTTAGGGTAAGCATCTTGGTCTTGGCGCTCCATTCTGCACTGGTTACACCTTCTACTTTTACAGCAGCTTCAATGCGTTTTTTGCACATGCCGCAGTTGCCAGCAACTTTGATACTGTCGGTTTTAGACTGTGCAAATGCAGCACTGCCAAGGAAAGCCAATAAGGCTACCAAAGAGAATCGTAATGATTTCATGATAAAATTGTTTTGAAAAAAATAATTGGATAATATAAAATTGAGTATAGCAAGGCTATACCTGGTACACGAATGTGCTAGGTAAAATAGAAAGGGGTCCTATATTCTGTAGGTACAGTTACGGATAAAAATAGGGATGCACGCTTTTTCGGGAGGTGCATTGGCATATACCACTTGATCTTGCTGAACTGTTAAAGCAAATTGATTGTTAAAGTAGGCAAACTGATGGTCTATCAATACCACTGGTGGATTAAACTGATAGATTGTTTGAGCTGTTTTTTTGCTGGTATCTACCTTAGGCTGTTTGTAATCGTCTTTACAGCAGGCATGCTTTTTTACTTCCTTTTTAGACATGCCACACAATTCGCAGTTGTCTTTTTGAGGTTGGGTTAGGCTTAACTTTACCAGTTGTCCCATGCAATAATGAAAATGCACAGTTGCCCCGCTCGAAACGCTCAGGTAAAAAATTGCAAGTAAGGTAAGTAGTGCTCTTTTCATTATTTTACAATGCTAGAAAATATCAAGAAGCTAGCTGTTATATAATTTCCTGTTTTTTTTACATGATTTTCAAAAAGACATTGTTTACCATCAAAATAAGTGCAATAGAATTACTTTACATATGGAAGCCAAATCAGCCAAATTTCTTAATGGAAAGTAATGGATCAATACAAATTGATTGATCATCAAATTAAATCTAATACCTTTGTACCATCATTCTGAAATTCGTTATGGCAAAAATCTATATCAAAAATATGGTCTGCGACCGTTGTAAGTTGGTAGTTGGTAATGAACTGGAAAAGTTAGCCATCCATCCAATTGCTGTTGAATTAGGTGAAGTGACCCTCGAAACGGAAATGACGGCAGCCAACAAAAACGAACTTGCGATTAGATTGAACGAACTAGGTTTCGAACTGATCGACGATAAAAAAACCAGACTGACCGAGAACATTAAAAAACACATCATCGATTTGGTCCACCACCAAGATGTAAACTTAAAAGTAAACCTATCTGATTATTTAAGCGAAAAGCTTAACCACGATTACAATTATATCTCGAACCTATTTTCGGAAATTGAACACATTACCATTGAAAAGTATTTCATTGCCCAGAAAATTGAAAGGGTAAAAGAACTCATCGCCTACGGAGAATTATCGCTTAGCGAAATCGCCTACCAGCTTAACTACTCAAGTATTGGCCATTTGAGCAATCAGTTTAAAAAAATAACTGGCCAAACCCCTAGCCAGTTCAAAAACAACAACGAAGACAAAAGAAAATCTTTAGATCAGGTATAGTAGGTGTCAAAATCTTAAACTGCGTTTGTTTTTAATTGTTCAATGGTTCATTAGTCATTGGTTCATTAGTCATTGGTTCATTAGTCAATGGTTCATTAGTAAGCGCCTCGCCCATGGTTCATGTCGACACGAACCATGGAGACTGAGACTAGTATTAATACCTTACACCCTAAACCCTCAGCCTTACAGCCTCAACCTTTTGCCTCGCTAAACGTAAAATCTATAAATCAATCTGGGAATAGTGTAAATGATACCAACATCAAGTGCCGAACTTTGTATGGTAATCAGATAACTATAAAAAGATATGGCAACAGATCAAAAATCACCAATATATATTCCTTTAGAGGGCGTAGAAAGCGAACATTGCGCTTTGATCGTAGATAAGGGTTTAGACAAAGTAAAAGGTATCAATTCTCATGTTGTAGAACTCAACAACAACAGAGCGGTAATTACCACAACAGACAATGCTGTGGTTGCCGATGCCGTTAATGCCATCCGCGATCTGGGTTATGGTGTAAACAGCATCAAAAAAAACATTCCAGTTTTAGACATGACCTGCGCTTCTTGTGCAATCAGGACAGAAAGTATCATCAAAGCGCAGCCAGGGGTAGTAAACGCATCGGTAAATTTTGCAACTGCCACTGTAGCTGTTGAGTATTTGCCTAACCTGATCCACATAGAAGACATCCAAAAAGCTGTACAAAGCATAGGTTATGATTTATTGATTGGAAATGAAGACAAAGAAGCTGAAACCCTAGAAGAGATCCATGCGCAAAAGTTTGGTCAGTTGAAGAGAAAAACACTATGGGCCAGTTTAATCTCTATCCCAGTGGTGGTGATCGGTATGTTTTTTATGGATATGCCTTATGCCAACGAAATCATGTGGGTACTTTCTACACCAGTAGTACTGTGGTTTGGCAAAGACTTTTTTATCAATGCTTGGAAACAGACCAAGCATGGTTCGGCCAATATGGATACCTTGGTAGCTTTAGGCTCAGGTATTGCCTATTTGTTTAGCGTATTCAATACCTTGTTTCCTTCGTTCTGGATGGAAAGAGGATTACATGGCCATGTTTATTTTGAAGCAGCAGCAGTGATCATCTCGTTTATCTTATTGGGTAAGTTATTGGAAGAAAAAGCCAAGGGAAACACTTCTTCGGCCATTAAGAAACTAATGGGCCTACAACCCAAAACCGTCACCCTTATTAAAGACAACGACCAGCAAGTGACCATCGAGATTGAAGCGGTAAGTAAAGGTGACATCATTTTGGTAAAACCTGGCGAAAAGATAGCTGTAGACGGTTTAGTGGTCAAAGGTAACTCGTACGTAGACGAAAGCATGTTAAGTGGAGAACCTGTGCCTGTATTGAAAAAGGAAGGTGAAAAAGTTTTTGCGGGCACCATTAACCAAAAAGGAAGCTTCCAGTTCAGTGCAGAAAAAGTAGGTACAGAAACGCTCTTGGCACAGATCATCAGAATGGTACAAGAAGCACAAGGCAGTAAGGCACCAGTACAGAAGCTGGTCGACAAAATTGCAGGCATATTTGTTCCAATTGTGATTGTGATCGCACTTATCGCTTTTGTCGTATGGATGTTCTTTGGTGGACAGAATGGATTTTCGCAAGGTTTGATCGCCTTAGCTACCGTATTGGTTATTGCCTGCCCCTGTGCCTTAGGTCTGGCTACCCCTACCGCAATTATGGTTGGGATTGGTAAAGCTGCAGAACATGGTATTTTGATCAAGGATGCCATCAGTTTAGAATTGGCTAAAAAGGTAGATGCCGTAGTTTTAGATAAAACAGGAACCATTACCGAAGGTAGACCTGTGGTAACAGACGCGTTTTGGTTAGGCCATGACGAGTCTACCAAAGAGATTTTGGGGAGCATCGAAAAGTTATCAGAACATCCTTTGGCCGAAGCAGTAGTGAAACAATTTGAAAACCTGACCTTAAAAACGGTTGACCATTTCGAAAGCTTAACTGGTAGAGGTGCAAAGGCAGCTGTTAATGGAAAAACCTATTATGTAGGTAACCATAAGCTATTGCTAGAGAACAAGGTTAAAGTTGATGCAGAACTGTTGGCCAGATCAAAACAATGGAGCGATGAAGCCAAAACCGTCGATCTGGTTTGCCAATAATGAAAATGCTTTGGCTGTATTGGCCATTGCCGATCGCATCAAAGCTACTTCTAAAGAAGCCATCCAACAATTAACCAGTGCAGGGATAGAAGTTTACATGCTTACGGGAGACAATGAAGCTACCGCCAAATCTATTGCCCAACAAACGGGTATTACGGCTTATCAGGCCGAAGTAATGCCAGATCAAAAAGCAACCTTCATCAAACAGTTACAACAAAAGGGAAAAATCGTAGCCATGGTTGGCGATGGGATCAACGACAGTACCGCATTGGCACAGGCCGATGTAAGTATAGCGATGGGCAAGGGAAGTGATATTGCCATGGATGTAGCGAAGATGACCATCATTTCTTCGGATCTTAACCAAGATTCCAGAAGCCATCAGGCTCTCTAAAAACACAGTGGCCACCATTCGCCAGAATCTGTTCTGGGCATTTATCTATAACATTATCGGTATTCCATTGGCTGCAGGAGTTTTATACCCCATCAACGGCTTTTTATTGAACCCAATGATTGCCGGAGCAGCTATGGCCTTAAGTAGCGTAAGTGTAGTGAGCAATAGTCTTTTGTTAAAGTGGAAAAAATAGTTTCCACGAGCTATCAAAACAATTAATCGAAACAATAAATAAACAATTTAAAAATGAAAACCATAAAAATCTCCATTCCAGATATGACAAGTACGCATTGCCAAACACGTGTAAGCAATGCCATTTCAAAAATAGAAGGCGTTAACCTCAAAGAGGTCAAACCCGCTACAGCATTGGTAGAGATCGAAAACAGCAGCCTACAACAACAAGTGATCGATTTTATTGAAGATGCAGGCTATCAGGTGGCGGGTATAGAAACGGCAATAACTGATTCTGCTGACGAAAAACTACTGAGGTTTAAAACCAACATCAACTGTGGAGGCTGTGTGGCCAAAGTAACACCTGTGTTAAATGCAAATCCAGGTATTACAGCATGGGACGTTGACACCACCAATAAAGACAAGATCCTTTCCGTTCAGAGTAAGGACATTTCTGCAGAAGATGTGATCGAAGCCATTCAACAAACAGGATTTAAGATCGAAGAAGTTTAAAACAACTGAACTATTAAAGAAAGGAGCGATAACAGCTCCTTTTTTATTGTCCGAAACAACACGCTAAAATGTCGGTATTGCACCCCATGCTTCTCAAGTATAGCCCTTACATTTGATGAAGAAAATTGATGGATATGAGCACAATATTTGACCAGGCTACCAGAGCAGCATTGATCGATAGGATCAATACCCTCAACGAAAACAGTACTGCCCAATGGGGTAAGATGAATGTGTACCAAATGCTGAAACATTGCAGCACCTACGAAAACATGATGTTGGGCAGGACCAAATACAAAAGGGCATTGATAGGGCTATTGTTTGGCAGAATGGCATTGAAAGATTTTACTGAAAACGATAACCTGATCAAAATGAATGTGCCTACGCTTACTCAACTTAAGATCAAAGAAGATAAGGGTAATCTACTGATAGAGAAAAACAAATGGATAGCCTTGTTAGAAGAATATGCACATTTAACAGATCCAGATGTCGTGCATCCTTTTTTCGGAAGATTGACCAAAGAACAGATCGGAATCTTGGTGTATAAACATACAGACCATCACCTTCGTCAGTTCAATAGTTGATCGTAAACAAAAGGCCAGAACCTGTCCAGCCTCTTGTTAAATATAAAGTTAAAGTTTTAGCTTTAGTCCGCCATTGATCACAAAGCCATCTACTGGTGCATAAATGTCCCTAAAAACTGGGCTGGTGATGCTTCCCGTATATATCGAATCGAATTTGGTCTGTCGTGTATCGGTCAAGTTCTCAAAGTTGACAAAAATAGAAAAGCGTTCCCAGAGCTTTTCGGCCATCAGACCCGCTGTCCAATAGCTTTTACCATTGGTGCCATCATTCAGTTTCTGCTTGCTGAAATAATAGGCTTCTGCTCCTATCTTCCACTTGTCTTCTACTTCATACATCAACACATTGTTCAATCGATGTTTAGATACCAATGGATAAACTAGGCTGTTGCTGTTGTATTGTTGTTTTACATCCGCAAGTGTATAACCTATAAACAACTTAAAATCGGCATAGGTAACCTTAACATTTGTCTCTATCCCTTTGGTATCAATGTTGCTTTTTGGCTGTACATAGTTTAGGTTGTTTCCTACGGTTGTAGGCACCAATAAAATCGGATTATTGATACGGGTATAAAAGAACATCTGGTTGATACTGAAACCAACTTTATCATCAAAAAGCGAAGTACGGTAATTGATGTCGTAATTGGCCCCATAAGAACGCTCTGCCTTTGTATTTTCAACATCAAGCGGCAAAACATTTCTAAACTGGATCCGCTCTGCATCTTCAGTAAAGATGCTAGGTGCCTTATATCCCAATCCACCACCTAAACGTGTAGACAGGTGTTCGTTGATCTTCAGCAATGCAGAGATGCGTGGTAAAAAGAATGCTCCATAATCATTGTGATAATCGCCACGGATACCCGATTCTATGGTAAGTTGTGTTGTTGCATTCCAGGTGTTTTGTAAAAATGCACCAACAGTAGTATAGTTGTAGCTTCTTGGTGCAAAACCATTCTGCTGATCTTCCTTAAAACGGTCTGTAAGGAAGTTTATGCCAAGCACCCAATCTGCCTTTTCTCCATTTTTGGTATAATTGGCTTCACTGTATGTAGAAAGTTGTATACCAGAAAACCGATAACTTGGTAAGGATATGCTTCTATCGTAGTAACTTACAGAATTTCGCAACACCAATTTTTCTTTGTCATTTAGCTGATGACTCAATTCAAACTGCGTACTGTAACGACCTGTTTTATTTTCCTCAAAATAAGAGTGGTTTGCGTTTCCATTCCCTTTTACATAATCAATGTCGCCACCCATACGTTTCTCTACGGTGGTATTTAATCCGGCCGAAAGTGTAGTAGCTTCATTCAGGTAAAGAAATAATTTAGGGTTTAAGGTAAAACGGTTAAACTTTGGGATTGCGGTTAAACCAGTATTTGAAGGGTCGTAAGCAGTACCCTTATTATAGGCAGTATACACGGTCAGTCCAACTTTGTCGAATTTTTGTGCATAGAAGGCACTGGCGTCAAGCCCAAGTGCCGAAGTTCCGTTTAACAATAGGTTCAATTGGCGTTCTTCGGTCGGTTTCTTCGAAACCAGGTTAACCAGACCTGCAATGGCCCCTCCGCCATATAAGGTAGAAGAAGAACCTTTGATGACCTCTACCTGTTGTAAATCCAATGGGGCAATCTGAAGTAAGCCTAAACCACCAGAGAAGCCCGAATATAGCGGAAATCCATCACGGATGAGCTGCGTATATTTTCCATCTAGCCCTTGGATCCTGATGCTCGAGTTCCCACTGGTTGCAGAAGTCTGTTGGGTCTGTATTCCTGTACTTTCTGCCAGCAGCATGCGGATGTCACCAGGTTTCATGTTCCCCTTTTCGTCCAGTTCTTCACCAGCAATCACTTCTATGCGTGTTGGGATGTTGTCGATGGTCCTACTGCTACGTGTGGCAGAAACTACAATCTCTTCCAGTTCTTCATCAGCTTCTCCAGCAGGTTCCAACAATACCACCAATACTGCGGTTTGCGGCAACGGGAAATTTAAGGTATCCGTTTTCGATTGATAACCAATAAAACTGAAATGGATAAGTTGTTTACCAGCAGGAATATTGGTTAAAGTAACCATACCTGTGCTATCTGCAACTGTCTGTATTGCTGTTCCTTGAATTTTAACTGTGGTACCAGAAAGTTTCTGGTTGGTTTTTGCGTCTTTGATGATCGCTCTATAAGTATTTTGGCCATAAGTGGTAACGGCAAAAAGGAGTACCACCAAAAGCACAATCAATTTTTTCATGATGTATTTTATAAATTAAGTAATATCGATAAACGTAGTCGTTATAGACTATTGGAATAACTCAACTTAATTTAGGTGGTTGCCAAATGAGGGTATAAATTGGCGAAAGTTCAATAGGTAAATAGAAAGTATGATGTTGAACAGGTTTAACAGAAACGGTAAAAACAAATAAAGGTTGTGCAGTTGGAGTAAAGCCAATACAGGTACCACAAACATAAAAAGGAGAGCAATCTTTACAGCATTCATCTTTTTGTTGCTCTGAACATTGATGTTGTTCTTGCTTTTGTTCTTTTTGATGGGCATGCGTATCACGTTCTTCTAAAGCACAACAGGGTACTGTAGTAAGTACCAACACGATGATCGATAAAAGTAGCGCAATAGATTTCACTCGATAAAAATAAGTAAATCTTTCTACTCTAACTAATTTGGGTTTGAAGTGAATTGACGTTGGTCAACAATAGCATCATCCTTCTAAAATGAATAAGTTGAACATCTAAAACAACAGCCGAGCAATTGCAATCTGATAAAAAATAATTACCTTGTTTAACAGTCAATAAGGGCTAGTTATTTACCTTTTATTGAACTTGTTGAGCAATAACCAAATTACAATCGCAAGAGCTTAACATTTATTAATGTGCATCATCAGACCTATCTTCAATAGAAAGAAAGATCAAAATTGATGCGGTACAGTGTTGCGTATTTTGTTTTTTGGCTATGATATTGAAGAAAAAAACCTTGTGGATCTTGTTGGTTGCTTTGGCCATTGCGATAGGTCTGTATCCCATTATCTATTTCATTCTTGACAAGGAGTTTGGGCTATCAGGATTTAAATCTACCCAGCTTCTGGCCGATCCATTTTGGAACAGTGCTTTTTACATGCACATCTTTTTAGGTGGTCTTGCCTTGTTGATCGGTTGGGCGCAATTTGGTACAAACTTCAGAAACAAGAACAAAGGCCTGCACAAGCAGATTGGCAAAGTATATGTACTTTCTGTTTTATCAAGTGCTGTTGCCGGTATCTATATTGCATTTTCAGCAACTGGGGGTTTGTTGGCCGCTTTAGGTTTTATCTGTTTAGGGCTGGTCTGGCTCATTACAACGTTAATGGCTTTTATCAGTATTAAAAAAAGCCGGGTTGATGTGTACCAAAAATTAATGGCCTATAGCTACTCCGCTTGTTTCGCTGCGGTAACCTCAAGGATACTGGCTATCTTTATTGGTGCCTGTATTTGGTAATTTCACCATTGTTTATATTATAGTGGCCTGGTTTTGCTGGGTACCCAACCTAGTGGTGGCCAAGCTGGTTATTAAACGGACCATAACCAGTACAAACCATGCAAACGAACCTGTGATGCGTCAATTGCAGTCTACAGAATAAATTGGCTCATTTACAAGCTTTAAACCCAATGTTTCTAATTTTTTTAAGAAATAATTGGGCAAACTAATTTTAATTTCTATATTTGCCCCTCCTTAATCAAAAGGAAATGATTCCGTAGCTCAGCTGGTAGAGCATTACACTTTTAATGTAGTGGTCCTGGGTTCGAATCCCAGCGGGATCACAAAGCAAAACAGGTTCGCAACGCGAGCCTGTTTTGCTTTGTGCCATAAATCCGAACTAAAATATGAGAATTGCGATAATTGGTGCGCACTGTGTCGGTAAAACGACCTTGGCGGAAGGACTTCTGGAGCGCCTTCCCGGTTATACATTGGAAATAGAACCCTATTATCAATTGGAAACATTGGGCTATGAGTTTTCAGAGATGCCTACTGCTGAAGATTTTATAGAACAGTTTAATTATTCGACCAAACTACTCGCCAAAAACGAAAGTAATGTGCTATTCGACAGGTCTGTCATTGATATCTTGGCCTATCTTCATGTTATCGATCCAGGCAGAAATATTCAATCACCATTTGAAACAGCTCAATCAATAATGGCCGGTATCGACTTGCTCGTATTTGTGCCAATAGAAGAACCTGATCTGATACCTAGTTCTCAGACAAATCTTCTAAGACTTAGAAGTAAGGTGGATGATCTGCTCCGCAATTGGATCTGGGATTTTGGTATGGAGACCATTGAAGTCAAGGGGCCTTTATCAAAGCGCATAGACCAGGTACTCACTAAAATTTCATGATGCCACAAAGGATCATCGGAGATAATCCAATCCTGATTCACTAATACGTTAAAAACCCGCTCCTATAGCGGGTTTTATTTTGATAGCCTCAGTACTTCCAATCGTCTTCTCACGATTGGGATACCGCATTAATGTAAAACAGAGCCTCTTCATAAGGTTCTTGACGATTTCTGAATTTTTCCTTTAAAAAATAAAACATTGCAATTTTTTGGATAGGGAAGCTTATATAGATATATTGATGTGGCTGGACAAAAAAATTGAAATGAGCTTCTGTAGTCTGAAATAATACTAACGATAAAACGCTGTCAATTTTTGATTTGACTGTTATGCGTCTTTGTGATTTGCGAAGATGAAATCTTCTAAACACATTTTCTGCTATCTCAATTCCATTCTTTCTCAAGTTCACCCTAAGGGTCCGGTTCTACAAATTGGTTCGAACTCAGTCCAACCGCTTTCACAAGACAACCTTCAAGCCTCAAGCTTGGAGGTTTTTTGTTTTAAGCCTTTTGGGATTCGAACTATGTCCATAAAATCACATCTTCTTTTTAACAAAGTCGAGCCAAAAATTTACGCTACAAAGGCTTTAGATGATCAAAACCTAAATTTCTTATTTAATAAATTATCATTTAAATTAAATCAATTAACTATAACGAATATAAAGACAATTGCAAATGTTATATTTATAGGTGATTTAAGAAATCATATATTACGATGCTCATTACTGCTAAGATGTAAAGATTTAATTTTTTCATCTTTTAACTAGTTTTTATCCATCTTGACTATGACTTATACCAAACTTGTACCACGTTTGCGCTTGATCTTTTTATTTTGCCTTTTCAACCACTTTGCACAAGGTCAGATCCCACAGATCGGTCAAGAATTACATCGATTGTCTCTTACCAAAGACAGTATTGGCATTGTTAATAGCCTAAATAGATTGGGAACCCTTTACCGTAGCAGAAATGCAGACAGCTGCTTTTATTATGGATTAAGTGCAAAACGCATCGCAAGCCGTTTGCATTACCTGCAAGGACAGAAAGATGCAGATCAAGTACTCTCCTATGCCCTTTTTAAAAGAGGATTATATGCAGAATCGCTGGATTTACTTGCTAAGACATTGCCATATTACCAAAAATCCAATAATGCTGAACAAATTATCCGGATATACCTAGATAGGATCGAAGTGCTGAACAAAGGTATCTCTGATGGGAAAGAGATCAAATCGCTGCTGCAAAAGGCCATCCAAACAGGGAAAGACCTCAAAACCGACAGTATCATGTCGGAGGTATATATCAGCTATTGTAACCGTAACCCCAATATAACTACAGACAGTATCAACTACTACCTCAGCAAATCTTGGGAAATAGCAAATCGCCATAAAGACGAACGCATGTTGATTTACGTCAGGCTGTGGCAAGCACGTTTATTGATCTTAGCTAAAAAGAAACAGGAAGCTTTGCCGCTTATAAAGCAATTGATATCAGATTCAAGACGTATCGGAAGTTCAAACTTGGAAATCAATGCACTTTTCCTGATGACTGGATATTACGACGACAAACCCAAAATAGCACTTGATTACTTTTATCAAGCCCATAAAGTTGCACAGAAAGGTGGTGACAAGTTCCTAGAACTCTATATCTTAAATAATGCTCTGGAAGTTGCAAACCAACTTGGCGATAAAGACCAGATCGATCAATGTCCATCTTGAATTAGAAAAGGCCATGTCGGCAGATTGGGAAAAATCAAAAAAATTCATCAGTGATTATGTAAGGTATAATGCAGTACAAGAGGACAATAAGGTATTAAACCGGAAAAACACACAGAAAACAGATTATCTTATCGTTTTTGGCATTTCCCTGATTGTTGTTGTTTTGGCTTTATTCAAGCTATGGCATAACCGAAAACGCTTGCTGGGCCTGAACAAAAAAATCCGTGAACAAAATTCGAATATGCAGCAGACATTGAATGCGTTAGAACAAAGCCAGGCAGACAATACACGTATGATGCAGATTGTTGCACACGACCTGCGCAATCCGATAGGTGGCATGTTTTCCATTGCATCGTATATGCTAGATGAAAATGGCCGTACAGCTGAGGATAAGGAATGTTTGGAAATGATCATCACCTCTGGAAAAGTCTCTCTCGACCTGGTGAATGACCTTTTGCTGGTCCATACCAAAACGGATGACCTGAAAAAAGAACCTGTTAACTTAAGTGAAATGCTGCAGTACTGTGTTGGTCTTTTGCACCATAAAGCAGAGTTAAAAGAGCAGCAGATCAATTTACAGGCAGATGCTGAGATCAGTATACTTGCCAATCAAGAGAAGTTATGGCGTGTTGTTAGCAACTTGATCGCAAATGCAATTAAGTTCAGTCCTAAAGGGACATCTATTCACGTAAGTTTGCAAAAAGAAGCAGATCATATACGCATTGATGTAGCAGACAACGGTATTGGTATACCGGAGGAAATAGCGCCCAAGATATTTGATATGTTTACCGATGCCAAGAGAACAGGAACCACCGGTGAACAATCTTTTGGGTTAGGACTGGCAATCTCTAAGCAGATTGTGGAGGCGCATGGCGGGAAACTTTGGTTTGAAAGCAAAATCGGAAATGGAACTGTTTTTTATGTAGAACTGCCAATAACCTGATTTCATTGCTAAGTAGCTTGGCCTTGGCTTGAAAGACCCTTTATCTTGTCGCCAACAAGCCTAGCACGTTTTCGACCCTCACCTCTTTTTATTGAATGAGAAAGGTATCATTTGCAATGAACATTAGCCTGTACAGCCTATTGCAGGCCATACCTTAGCAGAATCCATGCAAGGGCGGCAATGATGTGCTATGGTCATTATAACAACCGCAAATTGAATAACGATTTGTACAAACTTGATATATATATATATATATAATTGTGGGGTATTAGTTAAATTTATACATGACCCACAGTAACCATTATAAACCGCTGCAAATATTTATCCTTTGGTTGGTATCACAACCAATAAAGGGAGCTTTGTGTAGTAGGGTATCCAGCCAGAACTTGAAATTCTTTGGCGCTAAAAACAAATGTACATCAAGACGAAGATAATCTTGCAATAACGCCATCCACCACAAACTCCTCACCTGTTGCATTGTACAACTCATCGGAGGCAAGGAAGACAACTAACCGACTGATAGCTGAATGATCGGCCGTATATGTCGCCCCCGCTATTGAGGTAATACCAGCTTGCTTTTAAATACGGTTTAGTATAAAAGAGCATACGGTTTGTATAATTTTTAACCATATAGTCTCCATAGGTATTATCTTTATTAAATAACTCGATTAAGGCTATGGGCTGGAATACACTTGAGGTACAGGATATAAAGGTGATCAGATTCATAACAGAAGATAGATACAAGTGGTTACGCCATATTGTGCTGTTGCTGTCTATATGGGTTATAGTGTTCTATTCTAAAGAATTGACCGAATACCATGAGACATTGAGATATTCAAGAGCTCTGTTCTTGTATGTTCCTTTGGTTTTGATGCTGTATGTCAATATCAATGTGCTGGTTCCTATATTTTTCTTTAAAGGACGCTATGTCATCTACTTTTCTCTCCTGATCTTGTTGGTCATACTTTCATTAAGTGTCCTGTCAAAAATCGATGATATCTTTTTTTCCAATAAAAGAACTCTTTATCCGCCACCGGGTCATGTTCGCTCAGGCTATTATGATGCTATCATCATTTGTATTTCGATGATCCTGGTCACCACCATGATCAAGTTGTTTCAACGATGGATGAAAGACAATCAACGTATAATGGAGCTCAATAACATCAATTTCAACTTGGAATTAAATGCCCTTAAAAATCAGATAAATCCCCACTTTTTGTTCAATATGCTGAACGGCATCAAATCTCTGGTAAGAAGTGATCCGGATAAAGCTGCAATTGTGATTGTGAAACTTTCAGAATTTCTTTCTTACCAGCTTTACGAGAACAATGATAAACATACACCCTTAAAGTCTGAAATTAATTTCCTTTCCAATTTTTTGGAGCTCGAAACCACAAGAAGGGATAATCTATCCGTAGCAATTAGTTGCGATACGGATTCTAGTATCATTAAAAACGTATTTCTACCACCTAATCTGTTTACAACTTTTGTAGAAAATGCTGTAAAACACAGTGTGAATATAAGCGGTGAAGAATCGTTTGTCCATGTTAACTTTAATGTAAAGGACAATCAGCTTTATTTCAGTTGCGACAACTCAAAAGATCCGAATTATCTACCTTCTGCCAGTAAAAAAAGTAGTGGACTAGGCTTGGAGAATATAAAAAGACGACTTGAACTTTTGTATGGTGATCACCATATACTTGAAATCAATTCGACAAAAACCAAATATGAAATCAAATTAACCATTCCGGTATGAACTGTATTATTGTAGACGACGAACCTTTGGCCAGGCAGGAAATGCAGGCACTGATCAATGATGTATCAGCTATTGAAATACTCGGTATGTTTTCTAATGCTCCTTCAGCGCTCAAGTTTTTAGAAACGAATGGTGTAAGTCTATCTTTCTGGATATTGAAATGCCCATGTTAACAGGACTTGAATTTGCCGCTCAACTACCTCAGCATACACTTGTCATCTTCACTACTGCCTATCCCAAATATGCACTGGAAAGCTATGAACTCGATGCCATTGATTACCTATTGAAACCTATTGAAAAATCCCGTCTCCAAAAAGCGATCCATAAAGCAGAAACGTATATGAAACTGCTTTCGGATGAAACGGATAAGAGTACGATAGAGTCGAATACCGCAGAGTTTTTGATCATAAAATCGGAACGTAGGTTTTTCAAGATCAATTTTGCTGATATTAAATATATTGAAGGCTTGAAAGACTATGTGATCATCTATACCTGTAGCCAAAAACTGATTACAGCAATGAACTTGAAAACCATTCACCAGAAAATGCCACAAGACATTTTTTTAAGAGTTAGTAAATCCTATGTTATCAATGTAAATTTTATCGATTCATTTGATCATCACAACATTTATCTCGGCGAAAGTGAAATCCCATTGGGTGAAGTGTACAAAAAAGACTTTTTCAAAATTTACGCAGGGGATTCACTCAACCCAGAGGGATGAAACAAAACCACTGATGTTTCAACATTGCTTTTTTACAAAATATTTTCATTGATGCTTAATAACCTTACATGAAGTCCTTTTTGAGCCAATGTATGCTCTATAAGCCCTTTTTTATATTGCAGTGCCGTTACCCTCATTGTAAATTGTCTGTCGCTAAGATCAATAGACCTAACACGTACATCTGGTAGCGAGATATGGATAAAGTTGATGATATCCTTTCGTCTAAGGACCAGCTCAGCGCAGATACTGAATAAAACTATATATTCTTTCATATAACTCTTATTTTGATATATATAACTAATATAGAGATCGAATTTCTATCTGTTTTAGCAATTATACAAAGTGGCTTGGTTTTTATACCAAGCCGAGTTTTGTTCATTTTAAGCTAGAAAAGATCGTAATGTGTGTAGCCCTGTTTTACAATCACAATCTCCTACAAGATGTACGCAACTTGAAACCTATCCTGATCAAACTAGCATAAATCAACAGAACCGTACCCTACTCGCTTAAGGCGCAATTCGAATTTTTCTTTAAATACTTTGAAATGTAGAACAAGTAAATTAACTTTGATTTGCAAAGTACTTTTAATCAACTATAAAAAGCTTAACAATATGAAGATTTCAAGAACAAAATTCATCATTACCTTTCTCATTTCGGCCTTTGTCTTTCAATTCATTACCAATTCCGTTTTGGGGCCTGAGGTTAAGCTCTTTCCTGCAAATGGCGATTGGTTTCCTGGAGATGGATCACCAATCGCCTGGCAAAACACCTTAGCTACAATCATTTATCCTATCAAATTTGTGCTGATCACACCTTTATCCTTTTTAGCTAAGGATCCAGGATCCAGTACCCCCTGTTTTACTTCTTTCGTTTGCCTTCTACTGGACTGTTATGGCATTAGTGCTTCATTTCTTGATCAGTAAAATCTTTCCTCGCAAAAAAGCATGAAAACATTATTAATACACCGGCATGAATAGATTGGAAGAACTCTACCATGAGGCAAAGGCTGATGAGTGGTTCAAACGCTTTGCTGTTTTTTGTCGCATTGCTTTGGCAGCGAGTTTTATTCCGGCTGGTATCGTAAAAATCATGGGCGAGCGATTTACAGCTTTGCCCTCTAGCGATCCTTTAGGGCATTATTTTGACGCTTTGTATCTTACAGGGCCCTACTATACTTTTATTGGAATTGTACAGATCTTAACAGCGCTATTGTTACTCATTCCGAGAACTGCTCTACTTGGTGCCTTGATGTATTTTCCCATCATCCTCAATATTTGTGTGCTAACCTATGCTACCCACTTTACAGGTACCCGAATCGTGACGATGATGGTATTGGCCAATTTGTTTTTATTAGTATGGGATTATGACCGTTTAAAACCTATTTTACCTTTTAAGCAAGCCAAAATAGACCCACCGGTGCTAAAAAGACCATTAGGCATACGGCTTCGAATTATATTTTTTGGAAGTTCCATCCTCGTTTTGGCTTTGATCATTATTGGTACTTTTTATTTATAGCAATCAGACTTTTAACTATTTCTGTGGTGCATAACCTACAATTGCTTAAGGCTTTTGCTGTAAAATATCAAGCTTTATCCGTTGGTACATGCTCTGTTGATCTAAGGCCTGCTCTAGTTCGGTCAAAATAGACAAGATGTTTGCACTGGCACCGTCGATCCATTTTTTGTTCTCTGCTTTGATACTGGTCAAAATAGGCGCAATCTGGGCCAATGTTTTCTTGCCAGTAGCGGTTAGCGAAACCATTCTTTTTCTGCCATCTTTTTTATCGGCAACTGTTTTGATCAGGTTCTTTTGGGTAAGTTCCTGCACAAACTGGATAATGGCGGGGTGGCTGAGTTGAAGAGAGTCGGCAATGGCAGTAATGGCCATTACCTTCTCTTTTTCCAAGAGCGAAAGAATCAGAAACCATTTGGCCTCAAAATCTACATCCGACTCTTTGTATATCTTGCTCACATCACTAGAAAGGCGCTCGCTCAATCTTTTCAAGCGGGTTGCCAATGCCAATTCTCCCAATTCGTGTATCAAATCCATAGGCCCTAAGTTAGAAAAATTAGCTAAAACTATCCCGCTCTTCTTTTCTCTTCATCGGCTGCACCTACCCTTCTTGAGCTTGAAACCTGTGGTCCTCCGAAGCGATAGGTAAAGCTTAGGGTACCTACCCTGGTATCACGGCTTTGGTAAAACTGCTCACTATAACCAGTTAATTTGGTATAGGCATCGGTTTTAGTGGCATAGAAAACATCACTTACACTGAGCTTTAAGGGTCCCCTCTCTTCTCTAATATCTGTTTTTGTAATCCCAAAGCTAACCCCCAATTGCCTTTGATGTCCAAAAATCCATAATAAGACCTGCTCTGGTAATTAAATATCGCCTCGGCACTTGTACTGCCATTGATCTTGATGTTATTACTCGAGTTGAAATTATAGCTCACACGGCTTACGTTCAGGTTGGTATTTACAAGGTTTCCTTTATACAAGCCGTAATAGGCCAATGCATTATTGGTACTGTTTAACCATTTGCCCACCTTGATCGGAAAACTAAAGCTCAAGCTATAATAATCGAACTTGGCTAGGTTCCTATTGGTTTGGATCACCGAATTGGTCTGCTCATTGTCTGGAGAAAGCACACTTAAGATATTGTCGGTAGTGCGGCTATACCCAATTTTGGTCATGTATTTTTGTTTGTAGGTATGTGTCAGCTCAAATGAATTGGTCAACTCTGGCTTAAGATATGGATTACCTGTAGAATAAGTAAGTGGGTCTAAGAAATTCTTGAAAGGATTGAGTTGGCGATAAGACGGCCGATTGATCCTTCTACTTAATGAAATGCCCAGATCACTGTTTTCGGTAAATTTATAGCCTACATAACCACTGGGAAACAGTTGGGTATAGTTTCTCTCAAAGGTAGTATGGTCTGTCAATTGTAGGCCATTGGCAATGGTGTTCTCTAACCTCAATCCTAACTGTATGCTCAATTTCTTCCAAGATCTTGCCGCATTAAGGTAGGCTGCATTGATGTTTTCATCGTAGATAAAATGATTGCTCTTGGCCGTTTCCAATACCTCGGTTCCACTGCTCCGGTCAAAAAATTGAATATCATTGTCTGTTTTCACCCAACTGCTTTTTACCCCCATTTCCAGTTTGGTCTTTAAAGATTTGAGCTGCTGTTGGTAATCAATCTTAAATGATTTAATCTCCAGGTTGCCACCAAGATCTCCCTTTAAAAGATAGGGGTTTTTGGCTTGGCTGCCATTGGGATTTAGATAGCTGGTGGTATAGTTCTGGATCTCGTTAGAAGCAAAATTGGCATAATCAAAATCGGCAGAGATCTCTTTGCCTGCAGTATCCAATACCTGCCTATAATTGACATTGATGCTATTGTTGTTCCTAACCGGTGCATTAACTGCTACCGTATTAAAAGAACCTGTATGTTGCGAAGCTCCATCATAAGATTTTGCCCTACTGTCTGAATTGATATCGCCCCTGCTGTAGATACCGTTGGCCGCAAAACCAATCACAATGTTTTTATTGACATAGAAATCACTTCCTACCCGCACGTTATGGTTGTTGAACTTGAATTTGAAGTAGTTGTTGTAATTATTAGTCCCCAATAACTGATCAGTACCAGAATAAAAGTTCCTAAAAATATCCAATTGATTAAAGTTCTGGCTAAAGCCGTAGTTATAAGAACCGAACACATTCATCACTTTGGTTCTGTGGTTAAAATTCAAAGCCGGATTGACCTTGGCATACTTGCCCTGCCCAAAACTGATACTAACATTGGCATTTGTTCCGTTGTTATTGCCTTTTTTCAATTTGATATCGATGATTCCAGCATTTCCAGCAGCATCGTATTTGGCCGATGGATTGGTTACAAGGTCTATTTTTTCAATCTGGTTGGCCGACATGCTCTTTAGCATATTGGCAAGGTCTTGCCCAGACATGGGTACAAACTTGCCATCGATCATTACTAATACACCTTGTTTGCCACGCATGGCGATATTGTCGTTCTGGTCTAATGTAATGCCGGGTGCTTTGGCCAATACCTCTAATGCGTTACTACCTACTGCAGAGATCGAACTCGATACATTGAGCACTGTTTTATCAAACTGCTGTTGGATAAACGGTTTTGTAGTACTCACCACAATCTCCTTTAGGTTTGTGGTAAGGGTTTGCAAACGGATTGTTCCTAAATTGACGTCCTTATCTAAGGCAATGGCACTGGACTCGTATTTTTCAAAGCCCATGCTTTGGGTAGTTAGCAAATAATTACCCTGCGGTATTTTTTCAAAGACAAAACTCCCATCTGCCCCTGCAAGTTCGAGTTTAACCAATGCCTTGTTGTCGGCTTTTAGAAGATAGACGCTTAGTCCTTCTATCTTCGATTGCTGTGGGGCAACAAATACCCCTTTGATGTCATAATATTTTCTGTCTTGTGCTGACGCTACATTTATGTAAGTACTTACACAAATAAACAAGACAAAATAAATCGATAGTACTTTCTTGGTCTTCATGTCAAAAGATTTAAGTTTGGTTTGTTTTGGTAGTCATAAGACGTAAAAAACTAGCTAATGTTACAACTACCTATACAAAGCTATCATACACTAAGCTAATATCTTGTTAAAAAATGTTAAATAGGTAACAACTTACATATAATTAAACAGCATAAGATTGCGCTGTTTATCTGGGCCAACAGTGTTGATGGCTATTATAAAGGAAGCTCAAAATAAAAGACGGAACCCTTCCCTATTTCGCTCTCTGCCCAGATCTTGCCACCATGGCGTTCGATGATCTCTGCACTTAAGTAAAGTCCAATACCAAAACCCGAAACATTGCTGTTGTTCTCTACACGGTAATACCTTTCGAAAAGTCTGGATACGTCTTGCTCCCTAATTCCAATCCCGTGGTCGCTTACGCCAACCCTTAGCACATCATCAGCTACCACACAAGAAATTTGTATGGTACTTTCGTTAGCAGAATATTTCACCGCATTGCTAACCAGGTTATTGATCACCTGGGCCACCTTGGCACGATCTGCCTCTACAAATACTTCTGGTACAGAGTGTAAAACAATCTGGTGCGAAGCATAAAGTTCTAAATGCTCCTGTTGTGTTTCCCTGATCAGTTCTGCCATATCAAACCTTGTTTTTTCGATATGGATTTTGCCAGAATCCAGTCTTGATACGTTCAAGAAACCATTGATCATCGCAGTCATCTGCCGTACTTGTTTCAGTGGTTGGTCAAAAGCAGTAGCTTCCATTCCATTTCCTTTAACAACCTTGCGCTGCAAAAATTGAAGGTAACCATTCAATGAGGTTAACGGCGTTTTGAGCTCGTGGCTCACCATTCCAATAAAATCATTCTTGCGGAGCTCGTCCTGTTTGATATCGGTAATATCCATTACTACCCCAGTAAAGGTAGAAAACTTGCCAGATAGGTCGGCTGTAGAATTGCCCAAGGCCCTTAACCAACGTACTTTTTTGTCTCGATAACCAATTACCTTATAAGAAACATCATATTTTCCTCCCTTTGTAATTGCATTTTCAATAGCAGTGGTAACCTCTTCGCGAAATTCTTCGTGTATCTGTTCAATCGCATGCGCAAGTTCCATTTGATCATCTGGGTAGTAGCCAAAAAGCGCTTTAAGTCTTGTAGAAGAAATCAGTTCCCTAGTGTCTGATTGGATTTGCCAAGTACCCACATTGGCCGCCTCAATTGCATGGCGAAGGGTAGTCTCAGCCTGTTCTACCTTTTTTCTTGAATTAACCTGCTCGCTTACGTCTACTGCAACCACCAAAATGTCTGCTGTTGAACCCGATGCATCTGCCACTGGTTGGTAGACCACATTAAAGAAAAATTCGCGAAGCAAGCCCTTATGCTCTAACATTGCCCTGATCTCGTTGGCATAAAAAGGTTCACCAGAAGTATAGACCTCATCCAATATCCACAAAAAGGGTTGTTCCCGTAGTTCAGGAAGTGCATCACCAAGGGTAAGCCCAATTACGTTGCTGCTCTTTCCCCATACCTCTAACAACTTGCTGTTGGCAGATTCGATAACCAAGGTTCTTCCATTTAATACACCAATGGCTACAGGTGCTTCTTGGATCAAAAATTTAAAACGCGATTCGCTTTTGGCCAGTTCATTATTAATAATTGACAGCTCTTGCGCATATTTCTCCAACATCCTTTTCGAAAGTACCCTATCGGTAATCTCAAAAGACATCACCAGAACTCCATTGCGGTTGCCTTCTAGGTCAGAAAGTGGCTGATAAGTATAATCTACATAGGTTTCTCTTGTATTGCCATCTTGATCGGTAAAAAGCACCGGGCTTTCTTTCACGTCTAACACTATTCCTGTTTCCATTACTTTTCGCAACTGTCCGGCAAAAGGCTGGTCAGCAAGGTCGGGCAAAATGTCAAGAAAAGGCCTTCCTACTACTTCCTCCTTGGTCTTCTGCCAATACTCAAGGTTACTGTTGTTGATCATCTCCACCACCAATTCATCGCCACGGATCACCACCACAGAGGCTGGTAGCATGTTCAGGATCTGCTCAAGGTCGGCATTGGCCTGACTGAGCATTTCCTGCGATAGCAATAACTCTTCATTGGTAGCATTGAGTTCTTCGTTAGAGGCTCCAAGTTCCTCATTTATGGCAGCCATTTCTTCGGTAAGGTTTAGGTTTTCTAGCTCCTGTTGCTTACGGTCGGTCACATCGCGGGTGGTGCCTGCCACTGCCTCTACTATTCCCTGATCATTAAAAACAGGTGTTAAAATGTAATCATATATACGATTACCCAAGCTGGCATGAGGAAAAGAAACCTCCCCACGTACTGGCTGTCCTGTTGCCACTACCTGATCGATTCTCTCGTTCGTGCATTTCGGCATGCCAAGGCTCATAACCATTTTCAAGTAAACGCTTGCCTACAGATTCTTCCCAAGATTTTCCCCACATCGAGAGCAGTGCCTTATTGGCATAGGTAAATCTATAATCTAGCCCAAATACGTAGTAATCAGATCGGGCGTACTTGAAGTTACTGTTTCATAGACCCGTTTCTGCTGTTCGGCTTCCTCTTTGGCCAACTTCAGGTCTACCTCTGCCTGCTTGCGAAGACTTACATCACTGGCAGCACCAAACCATTCGATCATCTCTCCATCCGTATCAAAAATAGGCACTGCACGAGAAACGGTCCAACCTGTACTGCCATCAGTCCGCACTACCCTATGTTCCAACTCAAAAATACCCTTGATTGCTATAGCCCTGTTGATGGCTGCATTTACCATATCCATATCGGCAGGATGTACATTTTTTTCTCTCCAGCCAGTGATCGGAACCGTGGTACTTTCGAGGAACCCACGTCCATCCAGCTCATGCATCACACTCCAATCTGGGCTCATTCGATACACCACATCCGAAGTTGCGGTTACAAGCGCTCTGAAACGCTCTTCACTTGCTGATAGTTGGCTCATCTGTATCAGGTAAATCTATAATTTTCTTTCCCACAAAATAAGCAGAAAGCCATTAAAAAGAAAAATGTGGAGCACATTAGTTTTAAACACCATGGTTGAGAAATCACATGGCTTTGATCCCATTATGTATGCATTTTTCTTCGATTTGACCCCCCGCTGTTACTTTGCATTGTTGTTCATGTGATCATTTGATGGTTGGTATTTTTAAGCTTAACAATTACGTTTAAAAGCATATGCTACTGCTATCGATACGCTTTGCCAGTTCAGAAAAACAAGTGCAACAACCAAACCGCATCAAATAATGGGTATTTAACATTTTCTTTCGTATTTTGTTTTGTTGCTGTTGTAAGTTATCTGCAAAAAATTGCTGATGTAGCTTGTCAAGGGCCGCTTTGCAGGTAAAATCTTTATATAAAATCTGGAAGTTGATATTTTTTGAGATAAATTGGCGTTTGATAGATTGATCAACTTAAAATTTGTTCCCATGCCGCTCACCATACGTCAAGCTACTTTTGAAGACATCCCCCAGTTACAAGAACTGATTGCCATCTCTGTACGTGGTTTAAGCAAAGGTTATTATACCCCTGCACAGATCGAAAGTTCTATTCGACACATTTTTGGAATTGATACACAATTGGTAAAAGATGGTACGTATTACGTGGTGCAGTCTGACGACACCATTGTTGCGTGTGGAGGTTGGAGCAAACGCAATACCTTGTATGGCGGCGACCAGTACAAAGAAACTGAAGACCCATTATTGGATCCTGAAACAGATGCAGCACGGATCAGGGCTTTTTTTGTACATGCCGATTGGGCGCGACAAGGGATAGGCAAAAAACTGATCGATGTTTGTGAACAAGCTGCCTTGGCAGATGGCTTTACGGTTTTAGAACTTGGGGCTACCCTACCAGGTGTACCATTGTATGATGCACTAGGTTACAAAGCACTAGAGCGACTTGACGAAGTATTGCCTGATGGAGAATTGTTAGGCCTGGTAAAGATGAGGAAGATGTTTGAAAAAGCACATTAGATCTTTATTTCTGACCTTTCGACTCATTAAACCTATTATTTTAAGGCCAGTTGTTCAACAAAGTCTGTAATTAAGTATCTTCGTAATAAGAAAACCTAATACGAATAACATGCAAGACACAACATCTTGGTCGGCCATACAATTGGCCCAATTAGAAAGCAAAGCACAAACACTTACTGAATCTGAAAAAAAGACCTATCATATTGAAGCAATCACCAATATGATCAACAAAATTCCAAATAAGATTGTAGAAGAAACGGAGTTAGATAGGTTCAAGGCCAATATCGAATCGTTGCTTATCTTATTCCCTGTTAAAGGCGAGAACAATAAATTTGTAGATAAGGCTTACCTTAAAGCAGTTAACGAATTGAAGATCGAGCTCCAGAAGAAATACAATTTGGTGGTTAAAGGTTATTACATTGCAGTTTTTTTACCTTTGGGCGTAGCCATAGGCTTGCCTTTTGGGCTGATGTTCAAAAACATTGCATTAGGTTTACCCATAGGCCTATGTATTGGAATAGCCATTGGAACTGCTCTTGATTAGAAAGCTCAAAAAGAAGGTCGTATCATTTAAAAGCCCCGTATCTCTACGAAGCTTCCGTTTTAATTTTTGACCAATGTTTTGAGTTCTTTCTTAGTCATTTCCTTCTGCACAATTTCTGGTGTAACCGCTACCGTATATTCTTGATTAGGCACTACATACATACTTGGATTTGCTGTTGTGCAAAATTTAGCGGTAATAAAACCATACAAGCTTTTACTGTTCTGCAGATTAACATTTCTTGAGGCTTCTATATCTGCTGATTTCAAATACATAAACAGCAAAGAAACATTAGGTGGGCTATCGGCATGTGTTTTTGAATTTACCCCTAAACTTGTACCTGGAAATACAACATCACCTACTTTAACTACGATGCTTCCTTTCTTTAAACCTTGGTATCTTAATATTGTACCATCGGCATGCTCAATCATAATCGAATTGAGCTTATTGGTAAAAGCTATCCCCTTTTTATCATCGGTTTCGTACAAATCTATTACTTCAACTATGGTACCCTTTCTAACTGCCGTGATTGTGTCTTCTGTTTTGGTATAAAAACGATAGGCTTTCCAATCTTCGGGAGTGGTACTTCCAAAATAGGTGGCCTTGGCAAATGATGATTCAACTGTCTTAACCTTGGTGCCGTTCTTATAAGGCAGTAAATAAACAAACTCAGGATCATGTTTCACTTTCAACTTACCACGGATATATGAATAACCATAAGAAAAATCTACACCTTGGTCTTTGTTGATAGGTTCTAATACATAAGCACTTTTAGAATAACCAGTTACAGTTACCACCTCTCTTCCTGCTGTGGCATTGGTTACATCCTTGAAATTTAAAACCAGCGTATAGGTACCAGGACCTGTTTTTATAGCAGTAAATTCAATACTTCTATCGGTATTTGTTCTGCCTCTGATAGTAATTGGCAACTCTTGTGCCTTGGTTTCAATGTACGTAGCAAAGGCCAGTAAACAACATAATGATAGTTTAAGTTTGTTTTTCATGTGAGGTTAGATGGCTTATATTTAGGGTACAATTTACAAATTAATTTAATTTAAAAAGACACTTCAAATTAAATTTAATGGTCTACATACGTGCCGAGTAGAACCACAGTGCAAGCTAATATTGTTTGAATTTTGCAATCGAATGTTTCAATTTTGCAATCAGCTTGTCTAAATAAGCACTACCTTTAATCTTTATTTGATAAAGTTATGCCGAATACAGAAAGCATTGAAGATTTTTACCAGAAGAAGTTCAACTATCTACCCGCTGGATTGCAACAAGAAATAGGTCATTTTAATGTTTTTAGATTAGAAGATTGTGTGGGTCCAAATGCTAAACCTGTAAAATATAGTCGGAAAGACTTTTACAAAGTAAGCTTGGTCCGAACCAAAGGCATCTATCATTATGCTGATAAAAGTGTATCCATTGACGGTACGACATTGATTTTTTTTAATCCACAGGTTCCTTATATCTGGGAATCGCAGAGCGAGAACCAAACTGGCTTTTTTTGCATTTTCTCTAAATCATTTTTTACAGAAAAGATCCGCGGCGGATTAAATGACCTGCCCATGTACAAGTTTGATGGCAAACCTGCTTATCAGCTCAACCCCCAACAAGAACAACAAGCTGCTGAAGTATTTGAAAAAATGTTGGTCGAAATAGGATCAGATTATGCTTTTAAATACGATCTGCTAAGGAATTATGTAATGGAGCTGACCCATTTCGCGCTCAAATCACAACCTTCAGAAAATGTCTATCAGCATACTGATGCCAAATCGAGGATAACTGCCGTATTTACAGAACTCTTAGAAAGACAGTTCCCAATAGAAACGCCCTCTCAGCGTTTCACCATGCGTTCTGCTAAAGATTTTGCCACGCAGTTGGCCATGCATGTAAACCACTTAAACAGGGCGATTAAAGAAACCACTGGAAAAACCACCACAGATGTAATTGCCGAACGTTTGATCATCGAAGCCAAAACCTTATTGAAACATACCGATTGGAACGTTGCAGAAATTGGTTATTGCCTAGGCTTTGAAGAACCTGCCCATTTCAATAACTTTTTCAAAAAACAAACACAGTTTACGCCAAGTAAATTCCGGACACCTTATTAAGTAAGATTTGAATTTTGCAATTATTCGTTTGAATATTGTAAACTCAGATTTTGTTTTCGCCCTAATTTTGACCTTATGAAAAATCAAATTATGGAGAATCAAAAAGTATGGTTCATTACAGGAGCCTCAAAAGGACTAGGTTTGGCATTGGTAAAACAATTGCTGAACAAAGGCCATCAAGTTGCAGCTACTTCTAGAAATGCGACAGATCTAAATAAGGTTATTCCAGCAAACCCGAATTTTTTAGCCTTAACTGTCGACATCAACAACGAAGAAGAGGTAAAGATGGCCATCAATAAAAGCATGGAGCAGTTTGGTCACTTGGATGTGGTGGTTAACAATGCAGGTTATGGACTGCTTGGAAGCCTAGAAGAGTTAAGTGAGGAGGAAGCAAGGAAAAACTTCAACATCAATGTGTTTGGTTCCTTAAATGTAATCAGAAATGTAATGCCGCATTTAAGGGCACAACAAAGCGGTCATATCTTTAACATTTCATCTATCGGAGGATTTACAGGCAATTTTCCAGGCTGGGGTATCTATTGCGCTACCAAGTTTGCGGTACATGGCTTAAGCGAATCGCTGGCCATGGAAGTAAAACCATTCGGTGTCAATGTTACTATTGTTTCACCTGGTTATTTTAGGACCAATTTCTTGACCAAAGATTCGATGAATACACCTAAAAAACAATTGGATGCTTATCAATCTGTTCGAGATTCGCAAACGGCACACCAAGATCAGATCAATGGTAACCAGGCTGGAGGATCCAGAAAAAGCGGTTGCGGCCATTATAGAGATTGCAGAGGTTGAAAACCCACCTTTACATCTATTTTTAGGTGAGGATGCCTATAACGTTGCTTATGTTAAAATGGACGCGGTTAAATCGGATCCTAGAGAAATGGAAAAAAATGACGGTTACCACTGGGTTCAACTAAATAGTTGTGCTGATCAGCCGTTAGCTTATTTAACTACACTTAAAGATGAACCTATAAAAGTTAAGGTTTCAAATTTGTGGCTATCGTTTAAACCGCTTTCATCTCTTTCTTTTTGAAACTGCAAAAAAGAAGGCACATGTAACACTTCATGTTGTACATCTTCATTTTCGTACATAGAAATATGTAAAAATGTTAATCCATCTGCTTCCAGATAAACATTGTAAAGAAAATTTGCGTTGACCAACTTTTTAAAATCACTTAAGAATGTACTAATGTTCTGTTTGTTTTGTACAACAAACTCTGGCTTTACGGTATAGCTTACTTTTACTGAAATCATCTTTAAAGGCTATTTAATCTTTTCTGGTTAAAAGTACAAAATTTTGTTCAAGTGGATCTATGAAGTTAAATACAAAGTGTTTGTAATGCACCATAAAATGACCTGTAAATAAAAAGGCCCTGCAAAAGCAGGGCCTTTTTTAACAATTAAGCTCAAAAGCTTATTTAGCTGCGTTTTTTTTATCAGTTACCTCAGTACGGATTTCTTGAGCTAAACCTTTAAGGTCTTGCATAGCTTTACGAACTCTAGTACCTGCTGCTGCATTACCACCGTTATAAAATTTTTCAGCATCTGCCTCGATTGCAGCGATTACTTCTTTAACTTTTGAGAATTTTTCCATTTTTCTAGTTTTAATTTGATTTCAAATATATCATTTAAACCTAATAAACAAATGAATTTAAAATATTTATAATCGCTTTTATTGATACGCCAAGCCACTTTTTCAACAAAAATACCTGAACGGCAATTTGTTAGCTCTTTTGACAAACTTTAAAAAAAATTCAACAAAAGTGCCTTGAATAGCTATTTGACCATGGTTAAGAGGCAAATACTGTCTTTTATAGCCCTTGCATTAAATGATAATTGCTGGTGTAAGGTTAACAATTGACCATCATTCAACTCAACTTCTTGGCCTAAGCTTTCAAAAAACAAATATCCACTAATGAGCTGTAAACTCATGGTTGCCTCGTTTTCTTCACTTCCAGGGTGTACGGTTTCTCCAGCTTTTAGGGCAATCAGGGTAATGGTTATCTTTTCTGATTTAAAAACGGTGATTGCATTTTTACCATTTCTTTGGTAAGCTTCTTCCGTTTTGATCTGGTAGATATATTTCGGGATATCTATAGGAATGATACCAGCATCAAGAGGCCTTGCCCCTGCTGGTCGCTGTGGTGTGGCATTGTTATGTTTCTCGTCCATTACATTTCATTTAAGTTAAAAACAGCAATTGGGCAAAGTTGTTTCGACATGATAAATGTTTATAAAATTGCAGATTTTAAATCGAATAATTCATTTTCTTTGTAGCTTCTTATGGCATTATTCATTAGCGCTTTAAATACCGGTAGTAACGGCAATTGTTTTTATATAGGCAATGCCGATGAGGCTATTTTGGTAGATGTTGGCCTGAGTTGTAAAGAGACCGAAATCAGGATGCAACGGCTATCACTAAGCATGGATAAGGTAAAGGCTATCTTTATCTCTCATGAGCATAGCGACCACATCAGGGGCTTGCCAATCATCGCTAAAAAATATCAATTGCCCATCTACATCACCAGGGATACATTTATAGGTGGTAAACAACGGTTACAAGAACATCTTATCCAACCATTTATAGCTTATTCGCCTATACAATTGGGTAATTTGGAGATTACTGCTTTCCCTAAAAAACATGATGCTGCAGAGCCGCATAGTTTTATAGTGAGCTGTAATGGCATAACGGTTGGTGTTTTTACGGATATTGGTGCGCACTGCGAGCATGTAATCAATAACTTCAAAAATTGTCATGCCGCATTTTTAGAGGCCAATTACGATGAAGAAATGTTGGACAAAGGCAGATATCCTTATTTTTTGAAGAACCGCATTCGTGGTGGAAATGGCCATTTATCTAACAAACAGGCTTTGGACTTATTCCTAACCCACAAACCTGAGTACATGAGCCATCTTTTGCTTTCTCACCTGAGCAAAGACAATAACGATCCTAACCTTGTATATCAGTTGTTTCAGGAGCAGGCGGGCAAAACAGAAATCATCGTTGCTTCAAGACATGAAGAAACTGCTGTGTATCATATCGGTGGATAAGATATCAAATGCATGGTACATTATTTTTGTCATTCTGAGCCATGCGAAGAATCTAAATAGACCAATTCCAAAAACAAATCTAAGGCGATTGTAAGGTGCTAAACAGTTAGGTACCGAACAAGAAACCCTATCTTTCTACGTAGTAGATTTATACACATTAAAGATTATGCTTCTTCCAGCCTGCTTCCTTCGGTAGAAACATTAAGGATGTGTTTCACACCGCATTTTAAAGCAAAGTTGGCTCTTTGGTGTCCTACCGGAAAATCAAAACAAACAGGATAGCCATATTCCTGCACCTTATCCATTACAATCTGCACCAAGGTTCTACCAAATGCATCTCCCTCATCATCTACCTTTACTTTAAAACCACCAACAACCAATCCTTTGAGTTTGGCCAGTTTACCACTTCTTTTAAGATTATAAAACATACGATCAATACTATAAAGGTATTCGCCTGTGTCTTCAACAAAAAGAATCTTACCATCGGTCTCTATTTCCGACTTGCTTCCTGCCAAGTTCTCGATACATCTTAAATTGCCACCGATCAATTCTCCTTTCGCATCTCCAATCCTATTGTTGGCATTATAAGCCGCAGTATAATTCATCTTCTCTCCCTTTAAAGCCTGTTGGATGGAATTGATGGTTTCTATCTGTATAGGTTCAGCCAGATTCCAATCTGATGGAAAACTGTTACACATTTTAGAATGGATACTGGCCACTTGGTAATTGCTGTTGATGTGACAATGTAAGATGGTGATATCGCTAAAGCCAATCAACCATTTAGGCGAAGTCCGATATGCGCTAAAATCCAATTGGTCTATGATTCGGATAGCTCCGTAACCACCTCTTGCACACATGATCGCTTTGATATTTGGATCATCCAACATCTGTTGCAGATCAGCTAAACGCTCCTGATTCTGTCCCTCCAAAGGTAAAATCCCTTGCACCAACAGTCTTCCCAATTGCTACATTAAACCCCCAGCTTTTCATTTGGATAACAGATGGTTCAATTTCTGCTTGAGTAATGTAACCTGCCGGACAGGTAATCCCAATGGTATCTCCCGGTGATAGATAGGGTGGAATTTTTATTCTTTTAGGTTCTTCAATAAATGAAGAAACAACAACAGCAGCCTTGCTATTTAAGGAATTTAAAAGTAGCGATGCAGGTATAAGCGACGAAAGAAAATATTTACGGTTCATTTCAAGGCAATTTAGCAAACTCTAAGCTATTCGCCCAATCGTCATATTCAATTTACATATTTACTTAGGTGGTAACAGTTGTGGCTTCCAATTGCGCAGATAAGCCAGCACCAGCCAATAAAAGCTCTTGGGTGATGGTTTTGGTATAATCTGCTATTTCGGCCTTAAAATCAGTCACGGAAGCTCCAGAACGGATTTCCTCCAAACGCTTTTCCCATTGGCCTGTTAATTCTGCCTGTGCAATCTTCTTGTCCTTCACTACCTCATAAACGGCCAAACCTTTGTGTGTTGGTACCAGGTTACGCTTTTCGCGGACAATATATTCTCTAGTCAGCAAGGTCTCTATAATGGCAGCACGGGTTGCTGGTGTACCTAAACCACTGTCTTTCATGGCGTAACGCAACTCTTCATCTTCAATCTCTTTACCAGAAGTTTCTAACGCCTTTAACAAAGAAGCTTCATTGTATAAAGCCTTCGGTTTGGTCTGCTTCTCTAACAATGCCTTATTTACAATGGGCAATAGCTCGCCTGTTTTTACCTTTGGCAATGCCGGATTATCCTCGTCTTTTTTATCGTCTTCGGTTTCGTTAAATACCGAACGCCAACCAGCCGAACGGATTACCGTACCATTGGCCATAAAAACCGAACCCGACTCTATGGTGATCTTGGTCATCTCTTTTATACATTCCTGATGGAAAGCTTCCAGCATACGCCCTGCCACCATATCGTAAACAGCCTGATGGTCTTTGCTCAGGTTGTACGGCTTTTCACCAGTGGGTAAAATGGCGTGGTGGTCCGTTACCTTTTTGGCATTTACACTTCTTTTGTTCAACGTTACCGTTTGTAAAAAGCTGGCTTGTTTTCCAAAATCTGCATGTTCGGTTAAGGTGGCAATCAGTTTAGGCACATTGGCAAAAACATCATCACCAATATACCTGCTTCCGGTACGTGGATAGGAAACCAATTTGCTTTCGTACAGGTTTTGGAGCAGGTTTAAGGTCTGGTCTGCCGTAAAACCATTGCGTTTGTTGGCTTCTTGTTGTAAACTACTTAAGTCGTGCAAAAGCGGTGGTGGTTCTTTTCTGGGTTTAGCTTCTACGGCTGTAATGTTTCCACCTGTAGCAAATCCAGAGGTTACATCTTCAACTTTATCGAATATTTCTTGCGCTTCTGGCAAGGTCTTGAAATTGACTATGGAGATTGCTTTGAACAATTGCCCATCTTTATCCAACTGGATACTAATCTGGTAATAGGTTTGGGGTACAAAGTTCTTGATTTCGATGTAACGGGCACAGATCATGGCCAAAGTTGGTGTTTGTACTCTACCCAACGAAAGTACACTTTTGGCACCTGCAGAGATGCTTAAGGCCTGGGTAGCGTTCATCCCTACCAACCAATCTGATTCAGAACGGCAATGTGCCGAATTGAATAGTGTATCGTAATCTGTACCTGGTTTAAGGTTCCTGAAACCATCTTTAATTGCCTCATCAGTTTGCGAAGAAATCCATAAGCGTTTAAATGGCTTTTTACATTTAAGGAAATAATAGATATACCTAAAGATCAGTTCTCCCTCACGTCCCGCATCCGTTGCCACAATGATTTCCGTAGCTTCGTCGAATAGTTTTTTGATAATATCTAGCTGCTTCCTAACCCCAGGATCTTCCACAAAGCCATCTTTGGTTTTCACCTTACGGATAGATAGTTTGAATTTGGCAGGCAACATGGGCAAGTGTTGTTTACGCCAACCAATAAAGCCATATTCTTGTGGAGGGGCCAATTGCAACAGATGTCCAAATGCCCAGGTAAACGAATAGCCTTTGCCCTCGATATAACCATCTTTTCTGGTTGTTGCACCAAACACTTTTGCTAACTCACGACCAACGGAAGGTTTCTCGGCAATAACTATCTTCATCCCTTACTATTCAGTTTTAGAAGCCTAAATATCTAAAAAATATTGGAGCTATAGGCAGGAAAGTTCTCTACAATTGATTTGTTTGACTTATGTATTTGGGTGTAAGCAGAATAATTTTAAGCTGATAAGCAAGCCTTCCAAACGAAATCGCTGCAAAGATGAGGAGGCTTATCCATAGAAAAAGCCATCAAATTGATGGCTTCTCTTTAAATTATGAGTTATATAATATTAAAATATAATGTGGTAACACAAAACTAATAAATTAAATCTTTAATCTTTCAATTTTTGTTATTTTTTTGGCTTGGCCGACATGTAAAAAGTCAGTTTGCCCCCACTGGTAATATCCGCATGTTTGATAAATGGTCTAGTTAGTTCTTTTCCATTGAGCAATACCTTTTGTACATATACATTTTTATCACTTTGGTTAATGGCCTCTACCGTAAATGTTTTGCCATTCTCCAAGTTTAAACTGGCATTGTTTACCGATGGTGAACCTAAGGCATACTCATCGCCACCTGGCGAAACCGGATAAAAGCCCAATGAAGAGAACATGTACCATGCACTCATCTGTCCACAATCGTCGTTACCTCCCAAACCATCAGGGGTTGGTTTGTACTGCATCTTTAAGATATGGCGTACCTGTGCCTGTGTTTTATAGGCTTGGTCTGCATAATTATAAAAATAAGCTACGTGATGTGCTGGCTCGTTGCCATGTACATAACCACCAATGATCCTTCTCTGGTAATGTCTTCGGTATCTTTAAAAAACTCGTCTGGCAGGTGCATATTGAACAAGGTATCTAAACGGGCAGCAAACTTTTTCTTCCCTCCCATCTGCGCCATCAACGACATCGGATCATGTGGTACAAAGAAACTATAGTTCCAACTGTTACCTTCGATAAATCCTTGTCCATGGGTACTCAACACATCAAATTCCTTTTTAAAAGTACCATCGGTCAATTTCGGACGCATAAAACCTATACTTGGATCAAAATTGTTCTTCCAATTACCCGAACGTTTGATAAACTCTTGATAGATGTCTTCCCTATTCAGTTTTTTTGCAATCTGTGCGATACACCAATCGTCGTAGGCATACTCTAAAGTATTGGATACCGATACTCCACTTCTTTCGGCAGGAATATAACCCATATCCATATAATAGCCAATGCCTTCGTAATTGCGTTTTTTAGCGGTAGCGATGCAGGCTTCCAATGCTTTGTTCTCATCACCGTTATACACCCCCTTGATAATGGCATCAGCAATCACCGAAACACTATGGTAACCACTCATACACCAGTTGTCGTTTGCATAATGCGACCAAATCGGCAGCATGTGAAGTGAGCTTTGGTCGTAATGCGCCAACATCGATTTCACCATATCGTTGTTACGCGCAGGTTGCATGATATTAAAGAATGGATGCAGGGCTCTATAGGTATCCCACAAAGAAAAGGTGGTGTAATTGGTAAAGCCATTTGCGGTATGTATGCCTTGGTCTAAACCTTTATATTGTCCATTTACATCGGTATAGGTAGTTGGATTGATAAAAGCATGGTACATTGCTGTATAAAAATTCACTTTATCATCTTCTGAGGCAGCGATATTGATTTTGCTCAGCTCTTTGTTCCAAGTGGCCTGCGCTTGTGCTTTTACCTTTTCAAAGTCCCAACCTGTAATCTCTGCACGCATATTTTGCAAGGCATTTTCTTGACTTACCGGAGATAACGCAAATTTGACCTTTACCTGCTCCCCTTCATTGGTATCAAAATCGAAGTACATCCTTACTTTTCTACCTGCAATTTCTGGAAAGTTTTTGCTCTGGTCAAATTTGCCCCAAAAACCACGGTAAGCTTGGCGGGCATCATAGTTCTTTTGGCCATAACTCTTAAACCCTTTAGAAAAGCTCATCGCAAAATAAACGGTACGTGTACGCGCCCAACCATAAGTTTGGCGATAACCCGTTACCAAGGTATCATTTACCACACGTACATAAGTCCACACGGTTTTGTCATCATAATTATAGATGCCAGCCATTAGGTCTAAAATGATATGGCTTTGGTCTGATTTTGGAAATGTATATCGATGCATCCCCACACGGTTAGTGGTGGTCATTTCGGCCAAGATATGGTCATCGTCTAGTTTTACCTTATAGTAACCTGCTTCTGCAACTTCATTGGAATGAGAAAACGCCGAACGGAAACCAGATTTGGTATCGCTGGCAGTACCTGGGTTCAGTTGTAGTTTACCTTGGGTGGGCATGATCAAAAAATCGCCCAGATCCGAATGGCCTGTTCCGCTAAAATGGGTATGGCTAAAACCTACAATAGATTTATCCTCATATTTATACCCAGCACAGTATTTATAAACATCGCCATTGTATTTGCCATTCATCTCGTAAGAAATGGTATCTGTTTCTGGACTCAACTGTACGGCACCAAAAGGAACTGTTGCACCTGGATAGGTATGCCCCATTTTTTCTGTACCGATCAATGGTTTTACATATTTAACAAGGTTTTGCTGCGCGTTAACGGCTAAAGAGAGGAAAAGTAAAGCGTAGAAAAAGATTTTTTTCATGATTTGAACTCGGGGAATGATAAATTGAAAATCTAAGGTATTAATTTTAGCCGAAAACTATAAGAATTGACATCAAACTATTACTAAATGGTTTTAGTACACCTCAAAAATTAGTAGCATCAACGTACCTAAAATGGCAAAAAAGCGTATATTTAGCGCTATAAGTTTAGGCTGTTAATGAACAAAACAATTACACTTCGTGATATTGCAAAAGCCCTGGGGCTATCTGTGTCTACGGTATCAAGGGCATTAACTGATAGTTATCAGATTGGTGATGAAACGAAACAAAAGGTTTTGGCTTATGCAAATGAACACCATTACCTGCCCAACCGCATTGCCAGAAGTTTAAAGGAAGGCAAAAGTAGGTCTATTGGTGTAGTGGTCTGCTCAATCGATAATAATTTTGTAGCACAGATGTTAGATGGCATTGACCATTATTGTACCGAACACAATTACCAATTGATCATTATGCAGAGCAAGGAGTCTTTTGAGCAGGAAAAAGCCTGTGTAAACTTGTTATATTCAGGTGGTGTTGATGGTTTATTGATCTCTCCTACCTACCAAACCACAGATTTTGAATACCTGATCAAACTACAAAAAGCGGGTCTGCCCATTGTGCTGTTTGACCGCTTGAGTAGTCAAATCGATACACATAAGGTTGCTGCAGATAACTTTAAAGGTGCTTACGATGCAACCATGCATTTGATCAACAATGGCCATCGAGCAATTGCCCACATCAATAGCCATACGCAATTGAGCATGGCCACCGAACGTTTTGAAGGTTACCAGACGGCGCTAAAAGATGCAGGATTAGAGTATCGGGAGGAGCTGGTTAAATTTTGTGATACCACTACCGTCAGTGCTTTAAATGAAAACCTAGGCAAAGCTTTAGGCCAACTGATGGGATCAAAAGATAGACCTACTGCTATTTTTACAGCTACAGATCAGTTGAGTACCAAATGTTTAGCTTTATTGAATAAAACTGGATATCAGATTCCAAATGATGTGGCGCTGATTGGTTTTAGCAATACAGACCTGGCTGATGCCTTAAATCCTTCTTTAAGCACCGTGCATCAACCTGCTTTCGAAATTGGAAGTTTGGCTACAGCACAACTCTTATCACTGATCAAAAACAGCAGCGAAAGCTTTGAAACGGTTCTTTTACCCGTGCAGATTGAGGTAAGGGCATCTAGCGCGCAAATAAAATAGCCTTTTTTACATTGTTCAGACTACCTCTGTCTATTATTTCATCTAAAACCTGTATTTTTGTATCCTGATTTTAAATAATGAGCAAACACGGTAGAATTTTGGTGGCCATGAGTGGCGGGGTTGATAGTTCGGTAGCAGCAGTGATGTTGCACGAGCAGGGTTACGAGGTAATTGGCCTGACCATGAAGACCTGGGACTATGCTACATCTGGTGGAAGTAGCAAAGAAACCGGCTGTTGCAGTCTGGACAGCATCAACGATGCCCGTACTTTGGCGGTAAACTATGGTTTCCCTCATTATATCTTAGACATCAGAGACGAGTTTGGCGATTTTGTAATTGACAATTTTGTAGATGAATATTTAGCTGGTCGTACGCCAAACCCTTGTGTTTTGTGTAATACCCATATCAAATGGGAAGCCTTGTTAAAACGTGCCAATAAACTGGATTGTGAGTTTATCGCCACTGGCCATTATGCCAATATCCGTCAGCAAGATAGTGGACGTTATGTGATTTCTAAAGGAAAAGACGAAAACAAAGACCAATCTTACGTGCTTTGGGGTGTTTCTCAAGAAAACCTATCCCGCACCAAATTTCCATTGGGCAGTTTTGCCAAATCTGAAATCCGTCAGATGGCCTTAGATATGGGTCAGGAAGAGTTGGCTAAGAAAAGTGAAAGCTACGAGATCTGCTTTGTTCCAGACAATGATTATAGGGCATTTTTAAAACATAAAGTAGAAGATCTAGAAGATAGAGTTGCAGGTGGTAATTTCATCAACAGTGATGGTATGATCATTGGTCAACATAAAGGTTATCCTTTTTATACCATTGGCCAACGCAAAGGTTTAGGGGTTGCTTTTGGCGAACCTATGTTTGTGACGCAGATCTTACCAGAAAGCAATACCGTTGTTTTAGGTAGAGCAGACGAGTTGGAACGTAAAGAGGCTATGGTAAGAAACATCAACCTGATCAAATACGAAAACATCAATGAGCCATTGGATAATGTGATTACCAAAATCCGTTACAAAGATGCTGGGATGTTAAGTACCATTGTACAAGAAAAAGATAAGATGCGTGTGGTATTCGACCACTCTGTTTCGGCAATCGCTCCCGGTCAATCGGCAGTTTTCTATGAAGGAAACGATTTATTGGGTGGTGGTTTCTTGATTTAACTTATATCTTTCTTTCATGCTGAGTACAACGAAGCATCTTATTGGTTAGTTCAAAGAAATTCTTTACTACGTTCAGAAAGACAGAAATTTTCAGGAATTTTACGTTCAATACTATGTGTTCCTATGTTTCTATGTGGTCATACAAATTACAGTAGAGATTACAAATCTGGACCAACTTAAAATTTTTGTCATACTGAGTGTAACGAAGCATCTCATTAGATAAACTCAAGAAGATGCTTCACTATCTTCAGAATAATAAAACAATACTAGACAGGTATCTTGTGCAAACATTCTACTCAACTGTTCGTATAACCCTGGATGTTTTTCTTTCAGCAGTTCTGGTTTCTCGAAAAAGTATTCCGATACCACTGCAAAAAACTCAGCTTCATTTGTAATTGCATAAGGATTGATATCGGATTTGTTGTCCTCTATCCTTTCCATTTCCTGATGAATCATTTTTAACCAAGGTACTACATATGCATGTCCGATCAGATTTTCTGGAACCCCATCGGTAGCACCATCAGATTTATCCAACAGGTGTACAAATTCGTGGATACCTGTATTTTCCTTTCCAGCACTTTTAGAAAAACCATGGCGCAGGGCAGACTGGGATAAAATCATCTGACCATTCATATAACCTGTACCCACCATACCCATGATGTTGCGTTCACCTCCTTCAAATTGGAAATCCTTATTAAAGGTATCAGGGTACAATACCACATTGGTCAGGTTTTTATATTTCCAATCTTTAAAACCAAAAATTGGATCACTGCACTTGAGGCCACCAACAACCTATCTAAAGGCATGATTTCCAAACCCACTCCTTCTATCTTAACTGCAGCCAGAAACGACATCAGCTTTTGCTCAAATAAAAGTTTTTTGGTTTGATCCAAGTGGCTGTAATAATCAACGTTATTGTTTAAAAGCGCTTTATCCGTACTGCTTAACAATTGTATGGCAACTTTCTTTTTCCGAAAGATAAAATAGAGAGCCACTAATAATATGAGGCCTAGTATAAGGTATGGAGATAGATTCAAGTGAGGTAGATTTAAAAGTATGCTAAAGATATAAAATAAAAAAATCCCAAAGCAAAATGCCTTGGGATGGATAAAACTCTAAAGAAAATATTATAAATTTTTAACGATGGCAGACTACTAATGGTTTTACTGCAGAACGGTAACGGTGTACCAATTCTCCTTTTTCATTGATCAGAAATTTTTCGAAGTTCCATTTAATGTCGCCAGTAAAATCAGGGTTTTCTTCAGTGGTTAAATAACTGAACAGTGGATTGATATCAGCACCTTTTACACTTACCTTTTCGCTCAATAAAAACGTTACTCCAAAGTTCTTTTTGCAGAAATCCTGAATTTCGGTGTTAGTTGCCAATTCCTGACCGCCAAAGTTACCTGCCGGGAAACCAATCAATACGATTTCTTTACCGTATTGTTTGTGCAATTTTTCCAAGTCCTCATATTGTGGGGTATAGCCACATTTAGAAGCCGTATTCACTATTAAAATCTTCTTGCCCTTAAATTTCGACAATTTAACTGTTTGACCATCAATAGTCTTGATTGTAAAATCGTAAACAGATTTGGGAGGTGTTGGGTTAACCAATAAGCTAAAAAGTATCAATAAAGTATTAATCATGTTGTTTGTTTTTAAATGTATATACGAATATAGTTACAAATTGGATGCCTATAATAATTAAAACGTCAAGTAATAATTAAAACGTCAAGAAATTATTATTTTAAAAAATAGTAAAAGCCGATTTGAATACGGTTAAGCAATGTAAAAGAGCTACTTAAATGCTTAATTAGAATATTTTTTTAAAAATAATTAGTGTACCAATTTTGATTTTAGACTAATTTATAGTTTTATTTGCAGAAAAACGTTCTGAATGGCAAAAAATTTACTGATAGTCGAGTCACCTGCAAAAGCTAAAACCATAGAGGGTTATTTAGGAAAAGATTTTTTGGTTAAGTCTAGTTATGGTCATATCCGCGATTTGGTAAAAGGAGATATGGGAATAGATACCGAAAATAATTTTTCCCAAACTTATGAAGTTCCTGCCGACAAAAAACAAGTAGTTGCCGAATTAAAAAAACTAGCCAAGGAAGCCGAAATGGTCTGGTTAGCATCCGATGAGGACCGTGAGGGAGAAGCGATTTCCTGGCATTTATACGAAACCTTAGGTTTAAAAGAAAGCAATACCAAACGTATTGTTTTTCATGAAATTACCAAACCAGCCATCTTAAAAGCAATAGAAACACCACGTACCATTGATTATAATTTGGTGTATGCCCAACAGGCCCGCCGTGTGTTAGACCGATTGGTAGGTTTTGAACTTTCTCCTGTATTATGGAAAAAAGTAAAACCTTCCCTATCTGCAGGTCGTGTACAATCTGTTGCCGTACGTTTGATCGTAGATAGAGAACGTGAAGTCAATAAATTTAATGCAAGCGCTGCCTTTAAGATCACTGCACAATTCAATACCGGAAAAGGCAAAGAGATCGTAAAAGCAGAATTGCCACAACGTTTTGAAAAAGCAGCAGATGCCGAACAGTTTTTAAAAGACTGTATCGGCGCCAATTTCTCGGTAAGTAACCTAGAGGTTAAACCTGCCAAAAGAAATCCAGCTGCACCTTTTACCACTTCAACATTACAACAAGAGGCTTCGCGTAAATTGGGTTTTTCTGTTGCAAGAACCATGCAGATAGCCCAAAGATTGTACGAAAGTGGAAAAATCACTTACATGAGGACAGATTCTGTGAATCTATCCGAAACCGCCATTGCTGCTGCTGCTGCAGAAATCAAATCGGCCTGGGGCGATAAATATCATCAACCAAGGGTATATAAAACCAAATCTGCAGGTGCACAAGAAGCACACGAGGCCATCCGTCCTACTTATTTCAACCAACATGCCGTTGATGGGGATAATTCGGAGAAACGTTTGTATGACCTGATCTGGAAACGTGCAATCGCTTCTCAGATGAGTGAAGCTTTATTCGAGAAAACAACTGCAAATATTGGCATCAGTACCAGAAAAGAAGAACTATTGGCCGAAGGTGAAGTATTGAAATTTGATGGCTTTTTAAAGGTCTACCTTGAATCGACAGATGAAGAGGAAGATGAAAATGAAGACAATAACCTGCTTCCACCATTGGTAAAAGGTCAATCTTTGTTATTAAAAGACTTATCGGCGACAGAAAGATTTTCTCGTCCGCCAGCAAGATATACAGAGGCCAGCTTGGTAAAGAAATTAGAAGAGCTGGGCATTGGTCGACCTTCAACCTACGCGCCTACCATTTCTACAGTGCAAAATCGTGGTTATGTGGTAAAAGAAGATAGAGAAGGCCGTAAACGTGATTTTATGAGTATGGTTTTAACAAATGGAACCATCAATAAACTCACCAAATCGGAGATTACTGGGGCAGAAAAATCTAAACTCTTCCCAACCGATATCGGTGAAGTAGTGAATGATTTCTTGGTTGAACATTTTAAAGGAATTGTAGATTTTAACTTTACGGCCAAGGTAGAAAAACAGTTTGACGAGATTGCGCAAGGACTACAAGAGTGGACCAAGATGCTCCACTCCTTTTATACGCCTTTCCACAGTGAAGTTGAAGACACTTTGGAGAATGCAGATCGTGCCAATGGAGAACGTTTATTAGGTATCGATCCTTCAACAGGTAAAAATGTATATGCAAAAGTTGGTCGTTACGGACCTTTGGTTCAAATTGGCGAATTAACCGACGATGAGAACGACAAACCGCGTTATGCCAGTTTGGGTAAATCGCAATCTGTTGGTACCGTTACTTTGGCAGAAGCCTTAGACCAATTTAAGCTGCCTTTTCAATTGGAAGATTATCAAGGCAAAGAAGTTTCTGTTGGTGTTGGCCGTTTTGGGCCTTACGTAAAATGGGGCGATGCCTTTATTTCCATCCCTAAAAACGAAGATCCATTAACAGTAGATATTGACAGGGCTATAGAGATCATTGGCGAAAAAATTTCTGCCGATGCGCCCGTTGCAGAATATGAAAACCTACCGGTAACAAAAGGAACAGGTCGTTTCGGACCATTTATCAAATGGAATGGCTTGTTCATCAACGTACCAAAGGCCTATAATTTTGAGCAGCTTTCTCAAAAAGATATTGTAGAACTGATCACCAAGAAAATAGAAAAGGAAAACAATCGTTTTATCCAACAATGGAATGAAGAAAAGATTGCAATTGAAAATGGACGTTGGGGACCTTTTATCCGTTTTGGTAAAGAAATGTTAAAGCTTGGAAATAATCCTGCCAGTAAACAAAAATATACTGCAGAAGAATTGGCGGCCATTTCTTTAGATGAAGTGAAAAAACTGATCGTGGCCCAAGTTCCTGACGCTTTTGAACCTAAAAAGAAAAAAGCACCAGCCAAAAAGAAAGCGGTAGCGAAAAAGAAATAACCCAGTTGACAGTAAACGGTTGGATTTTGCAGTGCTAAATGCTGAATTTCCAACTTTAAAACCTTACAACATTGAAAGCAGACCTGCCAGAAAATATAGTTGAAGATGTAGCCATTGCCGTTGTATTGATGAGCGAAACACCTGAGGTTAAAAACTGGACGGTATATGTGGTCAATTTTAAGAATGAGCCCATTACCAATGTGATGATCACTTCTAAAGGTTATGGAGAGAAAGATGGCAAACAGGTTAAGACTTCGTTGTTAAGACATTTTATTGGTGACCTGGCCGCAAATTCTTATGCTGGCGTTGAAGCGATCGATCCTGCAGTTTTTGGACTGACCAACGAATATTGGATGAGCTATTACATTGGCAGAGAGATTTTCGACAAGAAATTTATCTTTTTACCAGAGAGCATTGTAGATAGCAACATTATCCGTATACCTTTACTAAACAAACCAGGGGTAATGATTAAATAATACCTTAATCGTACCCTGCTTATTTAAATCATCTCCATCCTATCTTTATGAAAATCTCTGTTCTAGCTGTCTTTTTATGTTTTGCCACCTGCACCGTTCAGGCACAAACTGATTCTATAAAAAATTATGTAACCGTAGCCTTAGACTTGATGAAGACCAGATCGGTCAACAAAAACAAGATCAATTGGCCAGAAGTTTATGCTTCTTCTTACCAAGCGATAGCCAAAGCGAAAACAATCAGGGAAACCTATCCTACCATAGAAGCTGTAATCAAACAATTGGGGAATGAACATTCTAATTTCTACAAACCAGAATTGATCAGCTTTATATTGAAACGCTATAGTGAAAACGGTCAGAAACTACCTGTAACTGAAGCTAAACTTATTGACAAGAGTTATGGTTATTTTACAATCCCGGCAATTGGCTGTTACAATTTTACCGATTGGCAGGAATATGTAACTACTGCTTTAACTGAAATCAAAAAACTAGACCAACAGCCCTTAAAAGGTTGGATCATCGACCTAAGAGACAATGAAGGTGGTATGTTTGTACCCATGTATGCCGCAATCGCTCCCTTTGTTGAAAATAAAAAGCTAATAGGTTCACGCAACTCTGATTCTAAAGGACACCTATTTCAATCTAAAAAAAGGAATTGTATATGAAGGGCCTAAGGTGGCGCATCGTTTTGATATCAAAACATCAAAATTAAAGAATGTCAACAAGCCCATCATTGTATTAATGAATAAAAAAACCGGTAGTTCTGGAGAGTTTGTAACCATTGCACTTTCTGGATTAAAAAACGCTACCCTTTTAGGTGTAAATACCACTGGCCTCACCTCCGCCAATCAAGAACATAAATTGGCAGACAGCGCCTTTCTGGTACTGACAGAAGGCAGTACTATCGACTATAAAGGAAAAGCATTTGATGTGGTTGGAAAAGGTGTTACACCAAATATCCTGTTCGAAAAGGTAAAGGACAATGAAGCCATCATCAAAAAAGCCAAGGAAATTATCGATAGCCGTCAGTAGATAATTTTAACCTTTCTTTATCAACCCCAACTTAGTACTTAGGTCTTTCCTACTATTTATCAAGCTATCTGTATACCTTGTCTTTTAATGAATGTTATTCTTGAGATAAAACATTTATCTTTCTCATAGTTAGAGGATATTGCTATTGTTCAATTCGTTAATGGCATCAAATTATAATTGTTTTAAAACTAAATGGGGTAAATGTTGTATTAAATGTAGCCTAATTAATTCGTTGATAAATAATTTCTTTGTCTTGATCATTTTTCGCTAATTTTCGTATAACCCTTACAAAACATCATCTAATGGAAAACAAAGCTAAATACGCATCCTCAACCTTTAAGAAAGCAATTTTTATTGCCATCGCAGGTATTTCTATCGTGGCATTGTATCTTCTTTTTTTCAACAAGAAAAAACGACAAGATAATCAGGCCTATGCCAAATATGTAGAATCATATACCTCGGGTACCATCTCTAAAAAGAGTTACATCAGGGTACATTTAGCAAGTGCGGTAAAAAGTTTAAATGACATTGGTAAACCAGATGAAAGAGCGCTATTGGATTTTTCGCCAAACATTAAGGGCAAAACCTATTGGATAGATGCCCAGACCTTAGAATTTAGACCGGATGAGCCATTAAAACCAGACCAGGTTTACGAGGCTACCTTAAATTTAGCGGCCATTACAACTACAGAAAAGGGATTGGAAGAGTTCGACTTTGATTTTAAAGTAATCAAACCAGGTTTGAACTTAACTCAAAATGGCTTAGTAGCCCAAAACAATACCTCTTTAACCTACATGAAATTAAGTGGCGAAATCAATACTGCCGATGTAGAAGAACAGGCCAAAATAGAAAAGGCAATACAGGTAGATTTTGATCAAAAATTAAAGATCAAATGGCAGCACGAACCCGATCAACATCGTTCTACCTTTTTGATCGATAGTATTAAAAGGCCCAACAAAGAAACCAACCTCTTGATCAAATGGAACGGCGACGCCATTGATGCCAGTGCAAATAAAGGAGAAGAAAAGATTGCCGTACCGGCCAAAGGGGTTTTTAAGGTGTTGGATATCAAAGCCATCCAAGGAGTAGAAGATTATGCATTAATCCAATGTTCAGACCCTATCAATGTGGCCCAAGACCTAAACGGTTTGATCAGCTTAGGAAATTTACAAGACCTTCGTTTTACCATAGATGCCAGCCAGATCAAGGTTTATGCACCGGATGCATTAGAAGGCAATTACGCAGTAAATGTTAACGCTACTATTGCCAATATTGAAGGAAAAACCTTACAAAGTGCCAAAACTGCTAATATCATTTTTGAAAACAAACTACCTGCAGTAACCATTGCAGGTACAGGAACCATTTTACCAAACTCCGGCAAACTGGTTTTACCTTTCGAGGCCGTTAACCTCAAAGCGGTAGATGTAACGATCATCAAGACTTACGAGAACAATATCCCACAATTTTTTCAGGTCAACAATTACAAAGAAGGCAATGAATTGAGAAGAGTGGCCAAACCTGTAGTCCAAAAAACAATCCGTCTGGATGAAGACAAAGGGGTAAATCTCCATAAAAAGACCCGTTTCACTTTAGACTTAGATAAATTGATCAGGACTGAACCAGGGGCAATGTACAGGGTAACAATTGGTTTTAGACAAGCCTATAATGTATACGAATGCAAATCAAATGCAGAAAGTACCGATGATGAAGAGGATAATGAAGAATACAATAGCTATGGGCAAAAAATAGACGAAGATGATGCATTTTGGGAAAGGTATGATAGCTATTATCCGAACCATTACAGATGGGACGATCGTGAAAACCCATGTACCTCCTCTTATTATACCAACGAGCGTTGGGCAAGTCGTAACCTATTGGCCTCGAACATTGGCTTGGTTGCCAAAAGAGGCAATGACAATAGCATGTTGGTGGTGGCCACAGATCTATTAACCGCTAAACCTTTAAGTGGGGTAAGCATAGAACTATTGGACTACCAGCGCCAATTGCTGACTACTGTAAAAACCGATGGAGATGGTTTTGCCACCTTTGACCTGAAGAAAAAACCTTTCTTGTTGATTGCCAAAAATGGAAGTGAACGAGGCTATCTAAAACTAGATGATGGAAACTCCTTACCATTAAGTCGCTTTGATGTAGGTGGTGATGTGGTGCAAGATGGAATCAAAGGATTTATTTATGGAGAAAGAGGTGTTTGGAGACCTGGAGATAGTGTTTACCTATCCTTCATCTTAGAAGACAGGCTTAAAAAACTACCAGAAAATTACCCTGTTACCTTCGAGTTCTACAATCCGAAAGGTCAATTGGCCAAAAGAACGGTAAGTGCACAGGCCCTAAATGGATTTTATAGCTTTAAAACAGCTACCGAAAGTACAGCACCAACAGGTAACTGGTTGGCAAAGGTCAAAGTTGGTGGTGCATCGTTTTCTAAAACCATTAAAATAGAAACAATCATGCCCAACCGCTTAAGGATCAACTTTGATCTGGGTGGCAAAACTTACCTGGGCAATGGCGCTTCATCGGCCACTACGCTTTCGGCCAAATGGCTGTTTGGTACACCAGCACAGAACCTAAAAGCCAAGGTTGATGTAAACTTGAATACAACAGATACCAAGTTTAAAGGATTTGACGACTATACATTTGACAACCCTACCGTTAAGTTTGTATCGCAGATCAAAACCATATTCGAAGGTACCTTAAACAACGCTGGGACTGCCGTTGTCAATACCAACCTCAGCGAAAGCAATATTGCTCCAGGTATATTGAGGGCCAATTTTACCACCAAGGTATTTGAACCAGGAGGTAACTTCAGTATTGACAATTTTAGTATCCCTTACCATGTTTACAATAGCTATCTGGGAATTAAAACGCCAAAAGGTGATCGTTTAAGTGGCATGTTGTTAACTGGACAAGACCACAAAATCGATATTGTGAATGTGAATAGAGATGGACGTTTGTTGGCAGGCTCAAAAACAGTGCAGGTAGAACTTTACAAAGTACAATGGCGTTGGTGGTGGGAACAAGACAATCAAGAAAGTTATGCCAACTTTACACAAAATGAGTACAATAAGCTCATCAGAAAGGAAAGTGTATCCTTAACCAATGGTAAAGGTGCTTGGAGTTTCCGTATCAATGAACCAGAATGGGGACGTTACCTGATCTTGATTCGCGATGAAAATGGCGGACATACCACAGGAAAATCGGTTTATGTCGATTGGCCAGGCTGGGCACAACGCGAGCAAGGGAACAATCCTACCGAAGCTTCAATGTTATCGTTTACAGCAAACAAAGAGAAATTTAATGTAGGTGAAGAAGTTACCTTAACCATTCCAACCGGGGAAAATGGAAGAGCTTTGATCGCTATCGAAAATGGTAGTCGTGTTTTAAAAACCTATTGGATTGATACCCAAAAAGGCCAGACCCAATTTAAGTTCAAAGCAGAAAAGAACATGGCGCCAAACGTATTTGCAAACATTACGTTATTACAGCCCCATGCCCAAACCTTAAACGACTTACCGATCAGGATGTACGGTGTAATCCCGCTGAGCATCGAAGACCCAGAAACCATTTTAAAACCAACGATTAAAATGGCCAATACGCTTAAACCGGAAGTAGAAAGCAGTATTACGGTTGCCGAGGCCAAAGGTAAAGCCATGACCTATACCATTGCTTTGGTTGATGAGGGACTTCTGGACCTTACCCGTTTCAAAACTCCAGATCCACACAGTATTTTCTATGCCAGAGAAGGATTAGGTGTAAAAACATGGGATTTATTTGATCAAGTACTTGGGGCTTGGGGTGGAAATCTAGAACGCATATTGAGCATTGGTGGTGACGGCAGCATCAACAAAAACCTGAATCCGGCCAAAGCCAACCGTTTTAAACCAGTAGTTAAGTTTATGGGGCCTTTCTATCTCAACAAAGGTGAAAGCAAAACCCACAAATTTACACTTCCACAATACATCGGTTCGGTTAGGGCAATGGTCATTGCCGGACAAGACGGTGCCTATGGCTATGCAGAAAAAGCAGTTGAGGTTAAAAAACCTTTAATGGTGTTGGCTACTTTGCCTAGAGTGATCGGCCCAGGCGAAAGCTTTACCTTACCTGTAAACATCTTTGCTACAAACAACAACCTTAAAAGTGTAAATGTGCAAGTACAGAGTTCGAACTTAAGTGTGGTAGGTGCAACAACACAACAACTGAGCTTTAAACAAGCTGGCGAACAGATGACCTATTTCCAAGTGGTGGCACCGAACATGGTGGGCATTGCAAAAGTGAAGATCATTGCACAAAGTGGTGCGGAGAAAACGATATACGATGTAGAATTGGATGTCCGTAATCCAAATCCTTATGTAACCAATGTGATTGCGGCTACCATCCAACCTAAACAAACTTGGAGAACGAGTTATGCACCTATTGGGATGCAAGGAACCAATTCAGGTACGGTAGAAGTTTCGTCAATCCCTCCTATCGATTTGAATAAGCGTTTAAGTTACCTGATCCAATATCCACATGGCTGTGTAGAGCAAACCACCTCTGGTGTTTTCCCTCAATTGCTGTTAGACAAATTAACACCATTGAGTACCCAGAAAAAGACCGAAGTAGAAAGAAATATCAAATCTGGAATCAATAGATTAAAAGGTTTCCAAACTACCGATGGAGGCCTAAGTTATTGGCCTGGACAGGGCAATGCCGATGAATGGGGAACAAATTATGCAGGGCATTTCTTGATAGAAGCCCAAAATGCAGGTTATACCTTACCTGTGGGTATGATGGACGAATTGTTGCGCTATCAAAAAAACAAAGCCAATAATTGGGTGCCTAACAGCAATAATTTTTATGGTGGCGATTTAAGCCAAGCCTATCGTTTATATGTATTGGCATTGGCCAAAAAACCAGAAATGGCAGCAATGAACAGATTAAGGGCATTTGAGTACTTATCTGTTGGCGCCAAATGGCGTTTAGCCGCTGCTTATCAATTGGCTGGTCAGGCACAAGCTGCCAGTGCTTTGATCAAAGGCTTGGCACAAACGGTTGAGTCTTATAACCAATTGGGAGGAACTTACGGCTCTGATCTTAGGGATGAGGCCATGATCATGGAAACGTTGACCTTGATGGGCCAAAAAGCAAAAGCGGCCCAATTGTTACAGACTGTTGCAGCACGCTTAGGACAGAATACCTGGTACAGTACACAAACAACAGCCTATAGTTTATTGGCCATCGCTAAATTCTGTGGACAGAACAGCAGTGCGAATAAATTGCAGTATAGTTATGTTGTGGATGGAGCAAAAGGTAATGTAAACAGCGAGCAATACCTGAACAGTACAGCACTGACTTTCAAAAACAACAATGTGAGTGTAACCAATACTGGCAATAATGTATTGTTTGTGCGTTTGGTATTGCAAGGACAACCTGTTGCCGGTCAGAATAATTTCTTGCCCAACAAGCCTGATGTATTACAAATGGATATTGCCTATAAAACTTTAAAAGGTCAGGTCTTAGATCCAACTATTTTAAAACAGGGTACAGATTTTTATGCAGAGGTTACCGTTAAAAACCCTGGCAAGATGGGTTATTACGAACAAATGGCACTTACACAGATTTTCCCTTCTGGTTGGGAGATCATCAACACCAGGCTAAATGACAATGAAAGTATGTTGGCTTCTTCACCTTTCACCTACCGTGATGTGAGGGATGATCGGGTATTCACTTATTTTAACATCCGAGAAAACGAGACCTTAACTTATAAAGTGCTTTTAAATGCATCGTATATTGGTAAATACTATTTATCTGCTGTACAATGTGAAGCCATGTACAACAACAACATCAGTGCTACACAGGCAGGAAAATGGGTACAGGTAGTGAAATAAATATGGAATAAAGATAAAAGAACAAAGAGCAAGGATAAAAACATATCATCATTGCGAGAAAGACAAAGCAATCTCTTAAATATATAATTAAGAGATTGCTTTGGTCTGTGAAAAACAGAACCTCACAATCACGAATTGAGAAGAGAAGATTTGAAATACCGTTTTAGGTTCTATAAACCTGATAGCAGTATAAACAATTTTTCATTGTTGAAACGAATCGCAGGACTGAAGAAGCAATGGAAGACTGACTTTCATTTTCAAATTAATTTTAAATGAATAAGAGATTTTCTGCGGCAAAGATAGCTTCTTTGTTATACTGTCCTCACAATGACGAATGTTCACTATAACCTTGGCCAAATGTTAAACATTAAAAAACGGATAAAACCTAAACACAATCTTACATAAATAATCAATTTTTCCATAACAGCGTATTTATTACCAAATCAACTAAAGTGGAAAAATGTTACCTCTATAAATTACAATAATGACCAAACAACAAAAAGCATTACTAATTGCTGATGGGATCTGCCTATCGTTGTTTTTGTTTTTTATGTTTTCCTTGCCTAAACAGCTTTTCAAATCTCCAACCTCTTATGTAATTGAGGCCAGTAATGGAGAATTGTTAAGTGCTGCCATTGCCAGCGATGGACAATGGAGATTTCCTACCATAGATACTGTTCCAGAGAAATTTGTAAAATGTATCACTGCTTTTGAAGACCAACGCTTTTTTAAACACTTCGGTGTAGACCCTTTGGCCATCAGCAGAGCCATGAAGCAGAATTTAAAAGCTAAAGGCATAGTAAGTGGTGGCAGCACCCTAAGTATGCAGGTTATTCGGCTATCGCGAAGGCAGCATAGAAGCATTTGGCAAAAACTTACTGAAGTATGGCTGGCTACCCGTTTAGAGTTTACGCACTCCAAACAAGAGATCATGGGGCTATATGCTTCCAATGCTCCATTTGGCAGTAATGTAGTGGGTTTAGATGCGGCAAGCTGGCGTTATTTTGGCCGAAAGGCGGAAAACCTCTCTTGGGGCGAGATGGCTACTTTAGCCGTATTGCCCAATAGTCCATCACTTGTTCATCCAGGTAAAAATTCAGGTCGTTTGATCAAAAAACGCAACGATTTGTTGGACAAACTAGTGAAGCTGAAAGTAATTGATTTAGCCACTGCTAGCTTGGCCAAAACAGAGCCCATTCCAGGAAAACCATTACCCTTGCCACAAAATGCCCCACACCTGCTCAATCGCTTCAAAGAGGAAAGAAAGCGATTGGACATTCATTCGACCAGTTTAACAACAACCTTGGATTACGACCTGCAATTGAAGCTCAACGACCTACTTAAACGTTACAACAATCGATATAGGGCAAATGACATCAACAACATCGCAGCCTTGGTCCTCGACGTGAAAAAAGGTACGGTACTCAGTTACATCGGCAACAATTATCAGCCAGAAAATGCCAGTTTAGAAAGTCATGTAGACATCGATCAAAGCCCCACGCAGCCCAGGAAGTACCTTAAAACCCTTATTGTATGCGAGCATGCTGAGTGATGGCCTATTGTTGCCCCATACTTTGGTACCTGATGTACCCACGCAGATTGGAGGATACAACCCTCAAAACTACGATCTTGGTTACGATGGTGCCATTGCCGCCGATAAGGCGTTGAGCAGATCGTTAAATATCCCTGCAGTAAAAATGCTCCAACAATACAAATACGAACGTTTTTACGACAAGCTTAAAAAATTAAATTTCACTACCTTAAACCAACCCGCCGACCATTACGGCCTATCTTTAATTCTTGGGGGAAGCGAAGTTACACTATGGGACTTGGCCAAAAGCTATTTAGGCATGGCCCGTACGTTAAATCATTTCAATGATTATCAAGGTAAATACAATCCACATGACTACGATCTCCAATGTATGCTAAAGGGGCTCGACAGCCAATTCGCAGTGAAGAAAGGGAACTCAATTCTGTTTTAGACCATGGTTCTATCTGGGCCACCTTTAATGCCATGGAAGAAGTGATGCGACCTGGTGAAGAAGGATTGTGGGAACAGTTCTCCTCCTCGCAACGTGTAGCTTGGAAAACAGGTACCAGTTTTGGCTTTAGGGATGCCTGGGCAATTGGCTTAACACCAGACTATGTGGTTTGTGTATGGGTAGGTAATGCCGATGGCGAAGGTAGGCCCGGTTTAATGGGCATTGAGGTTGCTGCCCCCGTATTGTTCGATATCTTTAAACAGTTGCCTCCTTCTAAATGGTTTGAGGCACCTAAAACCAAACTCAAGAAGATGTTGGTCTGTAAACAAAGTGGATTTAAGGCTGGTGAATACTGTACAGATAAAATTACGGAACTCGTTCCTTTTGCTGGTGATAAAACTGGTGTTTGCCCCTACCATAAACTGATCCATCTGAACGCCGCAGGAACATTTCGGGTAACCGACCAATGCGAAAGTATTGCACAGATGCAACACCAAAACTGGTTTATCCTGCCACCTGCGATGGAATACTATTATAAGATCAAAAATAGCGATTACAAAATGCTTCCTCCATTTAAACCAGGTTGTAATGACCTAACCGGAAATGTGGTGATGGAAATGATCTATCCCAAAAATAATGCTGTGGTTTACATCCCTGTAGAGTTAGATGGCCAACGAGGAAAAGTAATCTTAAATGCGGCACACAGAAATCCAGAAGCTCAAATCTATTGGCATATTGACCAAGAGTTTGTTGGAAGCACACAATCTTTTCATCAACTCGCCATAAGTCCAACGCCAGGTAAACATACCTTAACCTTGGTTGATGAAGATGGAAACCGTTTAGTGCAAATATTTACGATATTGGATAAAGAAAAGAACAAAGCTATGCACTAGCTTTGTCACTATCAATTACCGTGTGTTTTTTAAGTTTACGTTCAATAGCGCCCATTGTAATGCAATATTGGGCAATCATATAAGTAGCCATGATCATACACCTGCAAATCTAACCGGCGATACAAATTTGTTGTAGGCCAAAACAGAATCAGAAACCAAGAAGAGGATAGCACCATAAAAGATCAGGTTAAAACTAATGGTATTTACCCTGCCCTTTCTGTTTGTAGCCATAATGGCCATTAACGAAATCACAAAGGCGTAGATCAATACTGGGATTTTCATATCTCCAAGATATGGTCTTAAGAACAGATAAAAAGCTACACAAAACACCCCAAAAACTCCAATTGCTATTCTGGTATACTTTTTTTCTATAGATGGCGCCCACTTATAATCCAAGTAAAAAGCACTGATATACAACAAGTGGCCAATTAAAAAAGAAGTAAGACCAAACATAAAAAAATAAGGGTCTACATAATCATACATTAAAAAAATATCACCAAATAGCCCAAATACCAGCCCTGCAAAAATCCTTTTGGCAAACCTACCCTTTAATTGGGTCTTATAAGCTACATAGGCCATTAACGATATGGTGATGGAAGGCTTAATGATATGGTGGAAATCGGCCAATACTAATTTTGCAGTACCTTGATCTGTTTCAGCTAAAAGTTGGATAATGAAAATGAATGCGAACGCAAAACTAAACTGGAGATTTTTCTTGAACATGGAATTCGGTATTTTGTAAATAATAAAACCAGACCAACGACCCTAATTGGATAATTAAGACTGTTAAAGCTAGTGTATTAAAAATAAGCAGGTCTTTAAATAGGTATAATGCAAATAAACTAAATATTAGTCTAGCAAACTCAAAATATTTTAACCAATTCTTTCGCTCTAAAAGTGCTCCACAGCTCAACAAGGTAAAAATGGTAAAAAAAGCCGTTGGTAAAACCGTTATGATTTCCATTTTAGGATAGAGGAACAACAAGGCCGAACCACTTGCCAAGGCAATGGTAAACTGTACCAGAACATACAAAATAAGGTTTTTGCTATAACTAGCATCAAACTTTTTATAGTTGACGGCATCAATTTCTGGAGCTGGTTTAAAGCCGCCAAGTTTTGCAGGAAACCATCCTGGAGGTTTGATGAACACATTTATCTTATCTGCTATGGTATCCGATTTTTTGGCCGTACCCCAAAGTTCTGCCCAATAATGCACATTTGCCCAAACTGGGTTCCAGCTGGCCAAGGGCGTAGTAATTCCGTAATACACTTCTTCTTCTTCTTTCTGGAATGTACCAAACATCTTATCCCAGATGATCAGGGAACCTGCATGGTTTTTATCGATATATTTTGGATTAGAACCATGGTGCACCCGATGATGGGATGGTGTATTGATGATATATTCTAAAAAGCCCATATTTTTAATGGTGCGGGTATGTATCCAGAACTGATATAAGGTATTAAAGGCACTTAAGGTAAGGAACATCAAGGATCAAAACCAATCCAAGCCAATGGAAGATAAAAGATCCACGAAAACCAACTCTGGAACCACGATTGGCGTAGGGCTACGGTTAGGTTATATTCTTCAGATTGATGGTGTACAATATGAGCTGCCCACAAAGCATTTACCTGATGGCTCATCCTATGAAACCAGTAATAGAAGAAATCAACACCGATAAAAAGGATAATCCAGATCCAAATGGTATTGGGTAGGTCGAACAGGCGCCAATGCTCAAAGATATATTTGTATCCAAAAAACAAAGCCGTTTTCATAAACAGACCTGTTACCTGCTGCCCTATGCCCTGACTTAAATTGGCAATAGAATCATTCAATCGATAATAACCCAGCTTCTTATAAAAAGTATAGGCCAACTCTATGGCAATCAGTATAAAAAACACAGGAACCGACAAAGCGATATAATCAACTTTCATCTATAATATTTGGTTTGATTAAGCTGATACTATTATAACAATAAAATGCCATATAAATGGCAGATGTACAAAAAATCAATCGAAAATTTTGGGCAAAAAAATTGCGGACTATAAAATCCGCAATACTTTATCAGCTTGACACCTAAGTATAAGTCTTGTAGGTAAGAAATATTAATCCGTAAAAATCCTTTAGCCTATGCTAGACTTTAAAATGCCAATAGGATTTGTAACTAGTAACTACGCTCTCTGCTGTTGTTACGTTTAAAACCACCACCTGCATTACCGCCTGTGTTTGGTTTCTCTTGAGCCTCGGCAACTTTAATTCTGTTACCGTTGTAGTCTCCACCGTTCATTCTTTTGATAGCTTCTTTAGCTTCCTCATCATTAGGCATCTCTACAAAACCAAAACCACGGCTTTGGTTAGTTTCACGATCTTTAATAATCCTAAGTGATTTTACTTGACCGAAATCACCAAATACGGCTGTTAATTCATCTTCCCCTACTTCTAAAGGAAGGCCTGTAATAAATATCTTCATTAATGTTTAAAAATTTGCACAAAGATACAAAAAATAATGGGTATTTTGCTATCTGAATGTCAGTTATCTAATTATAAGTTATTGTTTTTCAATATTATTCCTAAAATAATTTTAAGTTATTGTTTTGCTATCCACCGATTTAACTTCTACAATTCTTTTAAGAAATTGATAAACCTGTAAAAAGCACATCAACTTTAATGCATCAGCAACTTTTCACATAAATATAACGCACCAAAAGCTGTTTTTGTGTTAAATAAAAATTAATTTATGTCCACTTAACAGAAATTGTTGAACATCAGTATTTTCTTAATCAAGAAATTCTTTCAAGTACTTTTTAGGCGCCCTATTTTTCCAAGCGGTAATGAGGAGTTCTTTTAGGTCATTTGGTTCAACACGGTCTAAATTGACCAACATATACTTGTAATTAAGGTAATGGTCGGTGATAAAGAAGGTCTGTGAATCTTTGAACATCCATTGTTCTCTTGCTAAAGTATGGATTACAAGATTTTCCTCATCTTCCTTTAAACGGGCAAAGATATGTTTATTGACATAAAATGCGGGTGTTTCAAAACACAACTGCTCTGTTACACCTGGCAATGATAAAACAACCTACGGACAAATGTCAAGGCCAATATCGTTTTATCCTGCATTCTTATCCCCTTCCTGCCATTTTGATCATCCGATGTGCTAGATCTTTTCCTAAATAGCCATCTATAATTCCATGTACCAGATACAGAATAGGTGTCATGGCAATAGCGATGATAAATTTATAGGTATAGCCAACCAAACCTATGGCGGCAACCATCTGCCAACTCCAATGGTAATTGGGATTAAGATAAAAGGCGATGAAGATCACCACAAAACTATCTATCAACTGCGAAACAACAGTTGAACCCGTTGCCCTTAACCATAAGGCCCGCTCTCCGGTAAATTTTTTAATGCGGTGAAAGATGAGCACATCAACCATCTGTCCAATCAAAAAAGCAGTGATTGAGCCTACAATGATTCACATGCCCTGCCCAAAAATAGCATCGAAGGCTACCACCATATTGATCTGCTGTCCATCCACATTTTGGGTCAACCAAAAATCAGAAGGTTGCAGCTTCATCGCTAAGCCTACCACAACAAAGGCAAAACCAATCAAAATACAAGTTAAAATAGACAAGAAACGAACCTGTTTTACACCAAAATATTCGTTGATGATATCGGTCATGATGAAGATGATGGGCCAGGTTAAAACCCCAGCCGACATGTTAAACGAAAGATTAGGAACGCCAAACAGATTGATGTCGAACTTTTTAATTCCCAGCGTTCCTTCTACCGAAAAAATCTTTACTCCAATAAATTCTGATAATATGGCATTGGCCACAAAAAAAGCGCCTAGAACCAGGAGCAATCGGCTTTCTTTGGTTTTAAAAGTCATATAGCTAAAATACAATTATTTTAGTAGAAACGAAATTCTGACACTCCTAATGAGGAATTATCATTCTATTTTTACAAAGCGGAGACGCCAAAGAATTTCCGAATCCTCATCTTTGTCGCTCTTTAAAAATCCCATCAATGGCAAAATCCAAAGCGTTCTTTTTTGATCTTTACTCTTAGGTTCTTTAGCAGCATTAGCACCTTTTTCTATCGACATGTATCTACCAGGCTTTAAGGCCATTGCCAAGGACCTAGATACCGATGTTTCAAGTGTATCGTTGTCGCTTTCTACCTTCTTTATTGGTATATCTACTGGCCAGCTCTTATATGGACCTTTGCTCGATAAATTTGGAAGGAAAAAGCCGCTCTATTTTGGCTTGACTCTTTTTATCCTCTCCTCATTAAGTTGTCTTTTTGTCACCAACATTGACCAATTGATTGTGATCAGGTTTGTACAGGCGATTGGCTGTTGTGCCGCTGCAGTGGCTGCTGTTGCCATGGTCAGAGATTTATTTACCGTTAAAGAAAGTCCAAAGGTATTTGCCTCTTTGATGTTGGTGATTGCGGTTTCGCCAATGTTGGCCCCAACTGCTGGTGGCTACCTGATCGCAGCCCTAGGTTGGCAATCTGTATTTGTGTTTTTAGGTTTGATGGCATTTTTGATGTTGTTGGCAAGTATCTGGTGGTTACCCGAAAGCTACAAACCAGACCCTTCCTATTCCTTAAAACCCAAACCGATCTTAACTAATTTTTTAACCGTTTTAAAAGAACCTGGTTTTTATACCTACGCCTTGGTAAGCGCCATCACATTTAGTGGATTGTTTGCCTATGTATCTTCATCGCCTATTGTTTTTATGGATATCTATAAAGTAAGTGAAACAGGCTACGGCTGATCTTTGCCTTATTATCGGTTTTCTTTATCGGTTTTAGTCAGGTCAATAGTTTTATCCTCAGGTGGTTTAGCAGTAAGAGTATTGTTTTCTGGGCTTTGATCGCGCAATGTGTATTCAGTATTTTATTTCTGTTTGTTGCCCTTAACAATTGGTTAAATCTTTATACCACCATTACTTTCATTGCATTGTTCTTAGCATGCCTAGGTTTCATCAATCCAAATGCATCTGCTTTATCCTTGGCACCATTTACAAAAAACGCTGGGAGTGCATCTGCTTTAATGGGCGCCTTACAAATGGGTCTAGGTGCGTTGGCATCTGCAGTGATCAGTTTGTTTGCTGCTGATGTAGTTTGGCCAATGCCGGCGGTAATGACAATGGCTGCAATCATTGCCTTGAGCTGTCTCCTTATTGGAAGAAAACGGATCAAAATAGCACCAAATACAGTGCAGTAATGTGTCATTTCTCTCAGAATTAGCAGTATTTATAAGATTATTGCTATTTTCGTATTGCATGATACTTATAAACTCTAAACTTCCAACCGTAAGCACGAACATATTTACGGTAATGTCCAAACTAGCCCAAGAACATCAGGCGATCAACCTTTCGCAAGGTTTCCCAGATTACGCTGCCAATCCGAAATTGATTAAATATGTGGCCGATGCCATGAAAGATGGGCATAATCAATATGCACCAATGGCCGGTCTACCTATTTTGAGAGAACTGGTGGCAGAAAAAACCAATAGGCTTTATGGTGCCAATTATAATCCTGAAACTGAAGTCACGATTACTGCAGGTGGTACACAGGCCATATTTACAGCACTATCTGCCATCATTAATCCCGGGGATGAAGTGATCATCTTTGAGCCTGCTTACGATTGTTATTCGCCAACGGTTAAACTATTGGGTGGATTAGTGAAACCTTTCGAACTACATGGCCCAGATTATGCCATTGATTGGGAAATGGTAAAGAAGCTTTTCACGGCCAATACCAGGATGATCATCTTAAACAGTCCACAAAACCCTACGGGTAGCATTTTAACAAAAAGCGACATTGATGCCTTGATCAAATTGACCAAAAACACAGATGTACTGATCCTTAGCGATGAGGTATATGAGCACATTATCTTTGATGGAGAAAAACATGAAAGTGTAGCCATCTATCCCGAATTGCAGGAACGAAGTTTCATTGTTGCTTCTTTTGGAAAATTGCTTCATACTACCGGCTGGAAATTAGGTTATTGCCTTGCTCCTGTTAAACTGATGAATGAATTTAGAAAAGTACACCAGTTTAATGTATTTAGTGTAAATACGCCTATGCAAGTAGGGATTGCAAACTACCTCAAAAGCGAAAGTGTATACGAAGATATTGCCGTATTTTTTCAGGAAAAAAGAGATTTGTTTCGCGCTCTTTTAAGTCAGACTAAATTTAAATTATTACCTTGTAAAGGTTCTTATTTTCAATGCGTAAACTACGAGGCCATCAGCGATGAAAAAGACAAGGACATGGCCAAAAGATTAGTTACTGAATATGGTGTGGCAAGCATACCCGTTTCAGCATTTTATACCAAGAACAACACTGATAAAATATTAAGATTTTGCTTTGCAAAAGAAAAAGAAACATTAGAAAAAGCCGTTGAAAGACTATTAAAAATATAATTTTCATCCCTAAAAAAATTATAAAAAAATGGAAAGTCCACAATATTTGAACATCCAAAATCTCAAGGTAACGGTCTTTCAGGCTTACCTATTTTGGGAGAACATTGATAAAAACCTACAAAATATCAGTTTGAGGTTATCAGGTGGTGTTCGAGAAAAAACAGACCTCATCGTATTGCCAGAAATGTTCAATACAGGTTTTACGATGAAGGCCGAAGAACTTTCGGAAGAAATGGATGGCAAAACCATGCAGTGGCTCCGAAAAACAGCATCAAACTACGATTGTGTTGTTACAGGAAGTCTGATCATCAAAGAAAATGGAAATTACTACAATCGGATCATCTGGATGTTACCTGATGGTACCTATCAATATTACGACAAACATCATCTATTTGGCATGGGCGATGAGGATAAAAACTTTACTGCTGGTCAAAAATCTTTGATCGTAGAACTAAAAGGATGGAAGATCAGGCTTGCCGTATGTTACGACCTCCGTTTTCCGGTTTGGTTGCGCAACAAAAATGCCGAATACGACATTTTATTATTGGTGGCCAGTTGGCCCGATAAGCGCTCTTCGCATTGGCGAACCTTGATCCACGCAAGGGCCATAGAAAACCAGAGTTACGTAATTGCCGTTAACCGTGTTGGCCACGATGGAAACCAAGTATACCACAGCGGTCATTCTATGTGCATTGATCCCCATGGCAATACCATCTATTACAAACCAGAGGATGAAGACCTGTATACTTTCAGCATCAACTATACCGATTTAGAGAAGACCAGAAGGCAATTTCCATTTTTAAAAGATGCCGACGATTTTTCTTTAACCTAAAAACAAACCTTAAACCTGTCAAAATCAACCAATGTTCAACAGAAGAAAATTTATAAAAGCCACTGCCCTATCAACAGCATTATTGGCTATTGACCAAAAAAGCATGGCTGCTGCAATTCCCTCATCAAATGGTAAAGCAGTAAACAAGCCAATCGTTATTTCTACCTGGGATTTTGGTGTAGCTGCCAATGCGGCTGCATGGAAAGTACTAAATGCAAATGGTAAAGCTTTAGATGCAGTTGAACAAGGTGTTTGGGTACCAGAAGCGGATGAATCTAATCAATCTGTAGGTTATGGTGGTTTACCAGATCGCGATGGTAAGGTAACCTTAGATGCCTGTATCATGGACGAATTGGGCAATTGTGGCGCAGTATTGGCATTGGAGCACATTATACATCCAATTTCTGTAGCACGGAAGGTGATGGAAAAAACACCTCATGTGATGCTAGCTGGAGATGGAGCTTTACAATTTGCCTTAGAACAAGGTTTTAAGAAAGAAAACCTACTTACGCCTGCAAGCGAAAAGGCTTGGAAACAATGGCTAAAGGAAGCCAAGTACCAACCTGTTATGAACATAGAGAACAAGCTGTACGATAAAGCTGCTCCAAATAAGCTTCCAGGAAACAAATACAACCACGATACCATCGGAATGATTGCCATGGATGCCAAAGGAAACCTTTCTGGTGCCTGTACCACTAGCGGAATGGCCTATAAACTACATGGTCGAATTGGAGATAGTCCAATTATCGGTGCAGGTTTATACATCGACAACGAAATTGGTGGAGCTACATCAACTGGTGTTGGAGAAGAAGTGGTAAGAAATGTAGGTTCTTTCTTGGTGGTAGAATTGATGCGTCAAGGATACTCACCAGAAGATGCTTGTAAAGAAGCCGTCATGCGCATCATCAAAAAGAAACCAGAAACGGCCAAAAATATACAAGTAGGCTTTTTGGCCATGAATAAAAAAGGCGAATATGGTGCTTATGCCATTCAGCAAGGTTTTACCTACGCCGTTTGCGATAGTCAAAAACAAGACCTGGTAATCAAAGGAAAGAGTTACTATTAACTTACCTACTACCAATTGAAAACTACTGAAAATATCAAGACTGGCCTTGAAGTCTGCGCCAATTCATTCGCCTCTGCCAAAGCAGCAGCAGCAGGTGGCGCCATTCGCGTAGAATTATGCGAAAACATGGCCGAAGGCGGTACTACACCAAGTTATGCCCAGATCAAACTTTGTAAAACACAGTTAAAACTTCAAGTTTGGCCTATCATCCGTCCACGAGGTGGCGATTTCTTATACAGTGAAGACGAATTTGAAATCATGAAAGAAGATATCATCAACTGCAAAAACCTAAATTGTGATGGAGCCGTAACAGGAATTTTATTGGCCAATGGCGAAATAGACCAAAAACGTTGTGCAGAGCTGATTCAATTGGCACAGCCTATGCCTTTGGCTTTCCATCGTGCTTTTGACATGAGCAACAACCTCAAAAAAGCATTGGAAGAGCTGATTGAGTTGGGTTTTGTTAGGATATTAACTTCTGGCGGAGCCGACAATGCTTATGATGGAATGACAACATTGGCGGAACTGGTAACGCAGGCCAATGGCAGAATAGAGGTCATGCCAGGAGCGGGTATCAATCCTGAGAACATCTCAACCATCAAACAAACAACCAAAGCTTCCGTATTTCATTCATCTGCAAGGATCATGGTCAAAAGCCAAATGCAATATAAAAATACAACTAGCAAAATGGGCAGTATAGCAGATGAATATCAATACGAGCAGACCTCGGCCCTACTAGTTGAACAAATGGTAACGAAAATCTCATGAAAAAACTGAATATCACCTTTTTATTGGTTGCTTTGGTCTTTGTTCTCAAAGCCCAAAATGTAAAACCAAAAGCACCAGACTTTGCCTTGGGCAGCTTTATGGATGATTATGGCATTACCTATTCCATCAATGATACACTTTGGGTCCAAAACCCAACTACCAAATACCATATCATTAAATGGAACCCAGAAAAACAGTATCTCGTAGCCAAAAACGATGCAGGCAACAAAACTGATGGCAATAAATATACCCGCATAGATTACATGACCTTTAGCGACATGGAGCCTTGGCGATGGGGCTTCTGTTTAACTGTATATGATGCCGCAACAGACCAGATTGCAGAGCAGACCGCTTATGTTGACCGACAAAATCCTAAAAAAGGATGTAATGGCTATCCATTTTCCAGAATGAAAAAAGTTGAAACCAAACCCTAATCTAAATCAATGAAATTTGCTAAATGCTTTGTAGCGCTTGTATTGTTGGCCAATCTTTTATTTGCGCAAAATAAAAGGAGCTATAATCAATATGTAAATCCATTTATCGGAACAGGTGGTCATGGACATACCTATCCTGGCCCTGCTTTGCCATTTGGCATGATCCGACCCGGACCAGACACGAGGTTGGATGGTTGGGATGGCTGTTCTGGTTACCATTATACAGATTCGTTGGTATACGGATTTTCTCAAACGCATTTAAGTGGAACTGGTATTGAAGATTATTGCGATTTTCTATTCATGCCAACTACGGGTAAGCCACAGTTCTTGAACAAACAATATGCCTCTCCATTTCAAAAGAAAAATGAAAAGGCAAGTCCTGGTTATTACAGTACATTTTTAGATAAATATCGAATCAAGGCCGAAATTACAACAAGCAAACGTGCAGGTTTGTACAAATTTAGCTATCCAAAATCTAAAGAAGCCAATATTATCATCGACCTTAAACACCGCGATAAGGTTTTAGACAGTTGGGTAGAAATTGTAAACGATAGAGAGATCAAAGGTTATCGAAAATCAAGCTCTTGGGCAAAGGGACAAGAACTCTATTTCCATGTGCGTTACAATAAACCCTTTAAAGCTTATGGCATTGCCGTTAATGATGAACTACAACCAGGAATAAAAAAAGCCAAGGGAACCAATATCAAATTGTACATCCAGTTTGAAACCGAAGAACAAGAAGCCGTCCTCTCTAAAGTAGCCATTTCTGCAGTGGATGACCAAGGTGCTTTAAAAAATCTAAACGCAGAAACTGATGGTTTTGATTTCGCTAAAGTATGGACAAAAGCACAGATTGCTTGGAACAAAGAACTCTCCAAAATAGATGTAGAAAGCACAGACAACAAAAAGTTAACTACTTTTTATACTGCACTTTACCATAGCTTACTTAATCCAAATTTATATATGGATGTAGATGGAAGATATCGTGGTTTAGACAAAAAGATACATACGGCAAAAAGCTTTGAATATTACACCGTCTTTTCTCTGTGGGATACCTACAGAACAGAAAACCCATTGTTGACTCTAATTGATCGTAAAAGGACTTTAGATTTTATCCAAACCTTTTTGACCATGTACAAAGAAGGTGGACTATTGCCGATTTGGCCATTGGCTAATGATGAAACTTATTGTATGATCGGTAACCATGCCATTCCGGTAATTACAGATGCTTATGCCAAAGGGATTCGTGGTTTTGACACCAAGCTTGCTCTTGAAGCCATGAAACATGCAGTGAACCGTAAACAATTCGGTATTGATGTATACGCCAAGTATGGTGCGGTAATGGCCGATATGGAACACGAAAGTGCTTCTAAAACAGTAGAGTATGCTTACGACGATTGGTGCATTGCTCAATTTGCCAAAATGATTGGCGCTGAAGCAGATTACCAGATCTATATGACAAGGGCACAAAACTGGAAAAACGTTTACGATCGATCTACCGGTCATATCCGTGCACGGAACAATGGAGGTTGGTGGAAACCCTTTAACCCAACAGAGGTAAATAATAATTATACCGAGGGTAACTCTTGGCATTACAGCTTTAGTACCCAACAAGATATAAATGGACATATGGCGCTGATGGGTGGCGAAAGGACCTACCAACAAAAGCTAGATGAACTCTTCACGACCAAACAAGGCTTAACCGGACGCGACCAAAGTGACATTACAGGTCTAATTGGCCAGTATGCCCATGGAAACGAACCAAGTCACCATATGGCTTATCTATTCAACTTTACCTCGCATCCAGAAAAAACCCAATACTATGTCAACAAAATCATGAATGAACAATACCATGATCAACCAGATGGTTTATCTGGAAATGAAGATTGTGGACAGATGAGCGCCTGGTTGGTGATGAGTGCAATGGGCATCTATCCTGTTTCGCCCGGCAACAATATGTATAATATTGGTACACCTTGGTTTAAAAAAATGAGCATCAGCTTAGAGAATGGTAAAAAGATCATCATCAATGCCCCAACTAAAAATGTTGCTAATTATTATATCAAGGGTATTTCTTTAAATGGCAAACCTTACCATAAGTTGTTTTTAGATTTTAAAGACCTTGCCAATGGTGCCAACTTAGATTTCACTTTGTCTGCTACTCCAAACCTCAAATACCTTAATAGTCTACAGAAACCTGTGATGAAGATCAACACAGTGCAAATCGTACCTAATCCAATTATCGAGGGACCACAAGAAACATTTAAAAACAATGCCGAAGTAAGCATTACGTCTGCCCTACCAGCTACTGAAATCTATTATACGTTAGATGGCAGCATACCAAATCAAAAGGCCAAAAGATATACTGTTCCTTTTACCATAGATAAAGGGCTTACCATTAAAGCAATCGCCTATAAAAAAGGATTCAAGACCAGTTATGTAAGTACAGCAACCTATCAGAAAATCACCAACAATTATAGCATTAAGATCAATAGCGAAATCAACAAGAGCTTTACTGGCGGCGGCAACGATGCCCTGATTGATGGTGTTAGAGGTGCGATCAATTGGCGTGTAGGTAATCGCTGGCAAGGTTTCTGGGGCAGAGATTTCGAAGCCATCTTAGATCTGGGTAAAGTGCAAATGGTAAATTTGGTAAGCATTGGCGCTCTACAAGATACGCAAGCCTGGATTGTATTTCCACCAGAAACCGAGTTTTACATTGCTGGTGATGACCTCAACTGTAAATTGATTGGTACTGTAAAAGCTCCGGCTGAAGCAAAAGATTATACGCTACAGATCAAAGAACTGGCTACCAAAGTAAATATGGAATGTCGTTACATTAAGATTATAGCCAAAAACTATGGTACACTACCAGAATGGCATGAAGGTGCTGGTGGTAAAGCACATATCTTCTTTGATGAAATTACGGTAAAGTAATGGAATCAACAAAGCAGCTCAATCACATCCTAAATGGCCTATACATTTGTATGGCCCTGCTTTCTATGTTTGATATACTCACCAATTTCGAAATCAGAAGCCAAGGCCTAAAATCGTTTATCTATTATGGGGTTCTTTTTGCTACACCACTTGTTTTAATCTGGAATTTCATCAGTTTAAAAAATAATAAGGTTTTGGCTTCACTATCTCCATTATTGATTTTGATATTGGTCTTTACTATGGGGTTAACCAAATCTTAGCCAATGTAAGTACCTGGCAAACACTAGTAATCTTATATAAGAATAAAAATTCTAACATCACTACAATTGAACACCAATTACAAAGTAGTGCAAACTTTAAGTTCAATGAGAGAACTGTTAAGGTAACTTATCTAACAGGTTTGTTTATGATTGTTTACCGAATGCCAGATGATATATCATCTAAAAACGAGTGGGTAAAGATCAATCAATATGTAAGCCATAATTAAAGATTTTAACCACAAGTAGTTTACTTTTATTGCGTTAATCTTAATTTAATCAGGTTGATCTTTTGCTTTTCACCATTGTCGATCAATACATCGGGTCTGATACCGATGTTATCAATTGGATTTTTAGGAAGACGTTTGGATCTTGAAATCGGGATAGTTAAATTATAGTCTGCGCAAGGAATATCAAAATACTCATAATTGGCATAATCTAACATACCGTAAGAATTTTCGCCAAAAATGGTTACTTTTTTACTCTGCTTGGCCACCAGTAAAAAAGATTCTGCAGCACTTGCCGAATTACGATCTATTAAAAAAGCTACCTTTTTAGGATACTCATAAATGGAATCTAATCTAACATAAGTCGTATCCTTACCAGATGGGTTCACAAAATGACCTTTATTGTTTTTCATTAGGGCTACGATATTGGAAATATAAGCCTTTGTTTCTTTAGCCACTTCTTTATCGGCAAGCTTTTGTTCATAAATCTCAATATTATCAGCCGTTGCCCAAAACTCTGACGATAAGGTGGCCATAGGATTGGTATATAAATAAGGTAAAAATGGACTATACACAAAATCACTGCCTCCCATATTCCCTCTCAGGTCAATGATCCAATTGGGTGTCCTTTTCAATTCGTTAGCATACTTTTTAATTAGGTTATCTACATTTTTCTTTTCCGACCAATCAAAAGAAGGTAGCGTAATCAATAATGTTTGTTCATTGAGCACTTTGATACTGGTTTCATTGCTCAAAGTATCTTTTGCCGCCGGAGCAAGCGATTTAAGTTTTGGAAGTAGTTTGTTCAACTGACTTAGTTTTTCTGGATATTTTTCACGGTAGCGCCAATCCAATTGTACCCTTAAATGTTGGTCTTTAAAATAATTGGTCCATGTGCGCAATAAAACATAACAAGAATCAACATTGCTTGTCTTTTTTGCCTTTTCGGTTAATTTATTGGTGAACTTGGTAAATTCTTTACTGTTGGCAGCATTGACTTTATCACGATAGCCAGCATAATTCCTACTCACCTGTGTAACGGTGTAATTAAAATTAACTGAGCAATCGCAGTTTTGTGCCAGTAAATTTGTGGTCAATAAAGTAAATGCAATCAAACTGATAAGTTTCATAGATACGGGTTTAAGGATGAGACGATAGGTTGATGAAATGAGTTGCATATCGGCCATAAATTTAATAATTTCTGTATGGAACCTAACCAATTCAAATCCATTTAACGACTTTCTTTTTTATCCGATGCTACAACTTCCATTTTCCATTATATTTTACCTTAAAAAAACTATCTTTGCACAAAGATGAAGCACATACGTAATTTTTGCATAATTGCACATATTGACCACGGCAAAAGCACATTAGCTGATAGGTTACTAGAATATACAGCGACGATTTCTCAACGCGAATCTCAAGCACAGTTGCTTGATAATATGGATTTAGAGCGCGAACGTGGAATCACGATCAAAAGTCACGCTATCCAAATGAACTTTAAGATCGATGGTCAGGAATACAATTTCAATCTAATTGATACCCCTGGTCATGTTGATTTTTCTTACGAAGTATCACGTTCTATCGCAGCCTGCGAAGGCGCTTTGTTAATTGTTGATGCCTCGCAAGGTATACAGGCACAGACCATTTCCAATCTTTATTTGGCTTTGGAGCATGACTTAGAGATCATTCCAATCTTGAATAAAATGGATCTTCCTGGTGCCATGCCAGAAGAGGTAAAAGACCAGATTGATCGACCTGATTGGCTGTAAAAGAGAAGAGATGATTCCTGCATCTGGTAAAACCGGAATGGGTATCCCTGAAATTCTGCAAGCCATTGTAGACCGTGTACCTGCCCCTGTTGGTGATCCAGAAGCACCTTTACAAGCTTTGATCTTTGATAGTGTGTTCAACTCTTTTAGAGGATCATCGCCTATTACAAAGTGGTAAATGGTGAAATCAAAAAAGGTGACAAAGTAAAATTCATTAATACTGGTAAGGAATATTTAGCTGATGAAGTTGGTATTTTAAAACTAGATATGTCGCCAAGAAATTCTGTAAAAACTGGTGATGTAGGTTATATTATTTCTGGAATTAAGGAAGCTCGTGAAGTAAAAGTTGGTGATACGATTACAAATGTTGCCAGACCATCTTTAGAAGCCATTCAAGGTTTTGAAGAAGTAAAACCAATGGTATTTGCTGGGATTTACCCAGTTGATACCGATGAGTTTGAAGAGCTGAGAGAGGCCATGCACAAGCTACAACTGAATGATGCTTCTATCGTTTTTGAACCAGAAAGTTCAGCAGCTTTGGGCTTTGGTTTCCGTTGCGGTTTCTTGGGCATGTTGCACATGGAGATCATCCAGGAACGTTTGGAGCGTGAATTTGACATGACGGTAATTACTACCGTTCCCAACGTATCTTACATTGCCCATACCACCAAGGGTGAAGAAATTTTTGTTAACAATCCATCTGATTTACCTGATCCAAGTAAATTGGATTTTGTTGAAGAACCTTATATCAAAGCAAATATCATTACAAAAGCTGATTTTGTTGGACCAGTAATGTCATTGTGCATTCAGAAAAGAGGAACAATTATAAATCAATCTTACTTAACATCTGATAGGGTTGAATTGGTTTTCGAAATGCCGATGGGTGAAATTGTATTTGATTTTTATGATAAATTGAAAACGATTTCTAAAGGCTATGCTTCTTTCGATTATCACCAGGTTGGTTACCGTAAATCTGATTTGGTACGTTTAGATATGTTAATCAATGATGAACCAGTTGATGCTTTATCTTCATTAATTCACCGTAGCAATGCTTACGATTTTGGTAAAAAAATCTGCGAAAAGTTGAGAGAACTGATTCCTCGTCAACAATTTGAGATCAAGATACAGGCTTCTATCGGTGCCAAGGTTATCGCTCGAGAAACATTGAGTGCCTTACGTAAAGACGTAACCGCCAAATGTTATGGTGGTGACATCTCACGTAAACGTAAGTTACTGGAAAAACAGAAAAAAGGTAAAAAACGGATGCGTCAAGTGGGTAACGTAGAAATTCCACAGACCGCATTTATGGCAGTTTTAAAATTAGACTAACCTAGATCTGAGACAGTAGACATGAGATTTGAGACTTAACGATCAATCTCACATCTCAAATCTCATATCTCACTTCTTAACATATGAATCTACTCGACGGAAAATTCGCATCAGAAAAGATCAAAACAGAAATTGCTGCAGAAGCTTCGGCTTTTTTGGCACAAAGTGGACGTAAACCCCATCTGGTTGCCATACTAGTTGGTAACGATGGTGGTAGTGAAACTTATGTTGCCAGCAAAATGAAGAATTGTGAGAAAGTGGGTTTTCAGTCGTCGTTGATCAGGTATGACAATTCAGTAACAGAAGCTGAACTATTGGCTAAAATTGAGGAAATCAATAAAGATGCTGGTGTTGACGGTTTAATTGTACAATTACCATTACCTCAACACATTGACCCAGAAAAAGTGACCGAAACCATCGATTACCGAAAAGATGTAGATGGTTTTCATCCAGTTAACTTGGGTAGAATGATGCGTAACCTTCCTTGTTTCATTCCTGCCACACCTTATGGCATCCTTTTGATGTTAAAAGCATACGATATCGATACCACTGGCAAACATTGTGTGGTAGTTGGTCGTAGCAATATTGTGGGTAGCCCAATGAGTATCTTAATGGCCCGTAATGCCAATCCTGGAAACTGTACCGTAACCTTAACACATAGTAGAACGCAAAACCTCAAAGAAATGGTTTTACAAGGTGATATTATAGTGGCTGCCATTGGCAAAAAGAACTTCGTTACTGCCGATATGGTTAAACCAGGCGCCATCATCATTGATGTAGGTATCAATAGAGAAACTTCTACTGAAACTAAATCGGGCTATAAATTGTACGGTGATGTTGATTTTGAAAATGTAGCTCCAAAAGCATCGTGATTGACTCCTGTACCAGGCGGTGTTGGTTTGATGACCATTGTTGGCTTACTAAAAAATACACTGGCATCGGCAAAAAAGGAAATCTACTCCAATTAAACCTTAAGTTTTATTTTGAAAATTTATACGTATAGATATTTTAAATATCACGTATAAATTGTTATATTTGTGTTTAATCAAATGGTTATGGACGCAAAATTAACTTTAAGTTTTGACCAAGAAGTTGTAAAAAAAGCAAAAAAATATGCTGCAGCTAACAATATCAGCTTATCAAGGCTAATTGAACACTTGTTAACGCAGGTTACTGCCAAAGAATATAAATCTCTAGAAGATTTTCCAATAGCTGATTGGGTAAGCATGGTTTCGGAGGGCGATATCGAATATAAAAAAGCAAAACCTTCCCGCAAATCCTCAAAAGAGGAGTTCTACTCGTCTAAAAAATAAGGATGAAGTTATTTTTAGATGCCAATGTGCTGGTTTCGGTATTGAACAAAGAATATCCCTTGTTTACCTATTCATCACGCATTTTGAGTTTGGTTTCAAATCATCCTAAATTTGAGATCTATACTTCTCCCCTTTGTTTAGCTATTGCATTTTATTTCGCTCAGAAAAAACATGGCAACCAAGTAGCCAAACAAAAAATAGACCTGCTTTGTCAGCATATTCAAATTGCAGAGAACCTAAAAGATGGCGTTTTGCAAACCCTTGACAATAAAAAGATACACGATTTTGAAGATGGATTGGAACATTATGCAGCAAAAAACTGTAATTGCAACTGTATCATTACTGAAGACATCAGCGATTTCTATTTTTCTGAGATTGAGACCTTAGATTGCAAAAGCTTTTTTAATCGGTACTTGTTGAACCTTTAACTAACCAAAAAATCTTTTCCATAGGCTTTGTTTAAATCCTACATAAAGTCCGTCAGGTCTTAGCTCTGTAGGATAAATGTTGACATAATCTCCCTGTCCCTCTGCTCCTCTTCCTGTTTTGAGGTTGTATTCCCAACGGTGTATCGGACAAACCAGATTCCCCTCTTTGCACCAGCCGCCACTCAAAATCCCTCCTGCATGCGGGCAAGTATTCTGTGTAGCATAAAATGCTCCTTCGTTCTTGATCAGGCATATTTTACGGCCATCGGCCTTTACCATCGTCACAAAATCCTCTTGTTCAACTTCCTGTTTTGACAAAACCTTTACCCAAATCATCTTTTCTACTTTATTGAATGTGTATATTTGCGCTCTAATTTACGAAATGGCACATCAAATACCAGAAGACGGCACACTACTTCCTTTAATGGAAGAATTTTACACCATACAGGGCGAAGGATATAATACAGGAAAAGCTGCATATTTCATTCGTTTGGGAGGTTGTGACGTAGGTTGCCACTGGTGCGATGTAAAAGAAAGTTGGGATGCAGAACTTCATCCACTTACTTTAGCAGATGAAATAGCAGCAAAAGCAGCTACTTTTCCAGGTAAAGCAGTGGTAGTAACCGGTGGTGAGCCTTTGATCTTATAACCTAGATTACCTGACCAAAAAACTACAGGAAAAAAACATCCTCACTTTTATAGAAACTTCTGGTGCTTACCCGCTTTCGGGTTCATGGGACTGGATTTGCCTATCTCCAAAGAAATTCAAGGCACCACGACCTGATATTACCCCATTTGCCAACGAGTTAAAGGTAATCGTATTTAACAAAAGTGATTTTGAATGGGCAGAAAAATATGCCGAAACGGTATCTCCTACCTGTAAATTATATCTTCAACCAGAGTGGTCTAAAGCCAAAGAAATGACACCTTTAATAGTTGATTATGTAATGGCCAATCCAAAATGGGAAATCTCTTTGCAGACACATAAATTTCTTAATATTCCATAGATATCTCAGACTTAGAATGCCCAAGCAGGTCAAATACCTATTTTTCGCTTGTTCTCAAAAATAGATTAGAAAATGAAAGGTAGTAACTATTGGCTAAGCCTGCCCTGCCTTTCGCTTTACTTCGCCTACAGCTACGTGTTCGCTGCAGTCAGGTTTAATTGACAATGGAACTGCTGCTAAGAACCTAGACGTTCAAAAAGGCTACTGTCTTTTGTAAGCTAAACCCGATGGAAGCGGCACGCAGTAAAGCGTACAGCGGGGCTATCGGAACAGAAGCACCACAAGTCTTGCTTTCTTAATGCGAAGAAATGGCTATTTTGTATCCAATAATGCACCAATTGATAGATTAGAAAATAAAAGACAGTAACTCGTGGCAAAACGGAACTGCTGCTAGGAAGTTAAATAGCTAAAAAGTCGCCAACGATACTCAGCAAAAAATCTCTCAAGTATTCGATATTTTATCTACATTAGTCTAACACAAATGGTTTGCTTAGATGGTCAAGTATCTGATATTTCTTTTATGCTGGATTACATTTTCTGTCAGTGCCCAAAATTCTACCGTTAAAAGGGCGCAAGGCAGCTTTGATGATGCACAGCAGTACCTAAGACAAAACATCTACGATGAAGGTATCAAACACCTGGATGAAGCTGTAAAAGCCGACCCAAAGTTCCAATTGGCCTACATCCAACTTGGCGATGTGTATAGAAGATTAAAGAATCACTCCAAAGCCATAGAAAACTATAGAAAAGCAATTGCGGCTGCAGCTACCATTGAGGCTAGGATCTATTATGCATTGGGCGAAAGTGAATTGCTTTCTGGATTGTATGACAAGGCCAAAGCCGATTTTTTATTGTTTCAGAAGAATTACACGGGTGCAGAACCTGATCTGATCAATAAGACCAAAAAATACATCAAAGACTGCGATTTTTCGATGGTTGCCATCCAATCGCCATCAAAATACGAACCTATTAACATGGGTTTTTACATCAACAGTCCAAATCGTGATTATTTCCCTGCATTGACTGCTGATAACCAGACCATCATATTTACTCGTGTAGTAGATAAGAATGAAGACTTTTTTATTTCGACCAAAAAGGATAACGAATGGCAAAAGGCCCAACCTTTAAGCAATGTGATCAATACGCCAAATTTTAATGAAGGGGCACAATCTATCTCACCCGATGGCAAATATCTTTTTTTTACGGGCTGTAACCGACCGGATACTTATGGCAGGTGCGATATTTATGTTTCAAGAAAAGAAGGTAACGAGTGGGGCAAACCAATTAACTTGGGAAAAATCATCAATTCAGAATATTGGGATTCTCAGCCATCTATCAGTCCGGATGGAAGCACCTTGTATTTTGTGAGCAATCGCCCTGGCGGAATAGGCGGTTATGACATCTGGAAAAGCAATTTAACCGACGAAGGGCAATGGACGGAGCCTGTAAACCTAGGTCCGACGATCAACACACCATACGATGAAAATACACCTTTTATGCACGCAGATGGGAAAACGCTTTATTTTTCATCAGATGGTTGGCCTGGGTTTGGCAACAAGGATATTTTTTATAGCAGAATAAAAGATGATGGACAATTCACTACACCAGTTAACTTAGGCTATCCCATCAATACTTTTAACGAGGAAGTGGGGCTGATTGTTACCGCCGATGGTACGGAAGGGTTATTTTCTTCAAACATCAAAGATGGTGGTTTTGGAGACCTCGACATTTATCGTTTCAAACTACCAGAACAAGTTAAACCATTGCCTGTAACTTATGTAAAAGGAATAGTGAGGGATAGAGAGACCAAAGCTTTATTAGAAGCCAATGTAATGGTGATCGACCTTAAAACACATGCAGCTGTTTTTAACGATTATACCTCTAAAGAAACAGGTGATTTTTTAGCGGTAATGCCTATTGGAAGCAACTATTCTTTTGATGTAGAAGCTGATGGTTATCTCTTCAACTCTCAACATTTTGAATTGAATACAGTCAACGAAAAACCTTATGAGGTAGAGATTTTGTTGGATAAGATCAAGGTGGGCAGCAATGTAACTTTACACAATATATTCTTCGATACCAATAAGTTCGAACTGTTACCAAATTCTATGGTTGAGCTGAATATCTTGATAGAACTACTTCAAAATAATGCCAATATCAGCATTGAAATACAAGGTCATACAGACAATGTAGGCGATGTTAAACTGAATGAAAAGCTTTCTGAAAATAGAGCCAAAGCCGTTTATGATTTCTTAATCAATAATGGCATTGAAAAAAGAAGATTGTCTTTTAAAGGCTATGGTGAAACCAAACCACGTTCAGCTAATGCTACTGAAGAAGGAAGAAAGCTAAATAGAAGGACAGAATTTATGGTTACAAAAATTGCCACTAATTAGCTTTCTACACTCCCACTTATTTTTATAGGATTGCCTGTCTTACTCTGATCAGTTTAACCAATAATTCCTCAAGCAATGCTAGATTTAACATATTGGCACCATCAGATTTTGCATTGGCCGGATCAGGATGTGTTTCGATAAACAGACCATCTGCACCTACCGCAATTGCAGCTTTGGCAATGGTGGTCATCAGTTCTGGTTTACCTCCAGTTACACCACTGCTCTGGTTCGGTTGTTGTAAAGAATGTGTACAATCCATTACAACCGGCACACCAAAACCTTGCATTTCTGGAAGACCACGATAATCTACAATGAGGTCTTGATAGCCAAAAGTATTACCCCTATCGGTAAGGATTACGCTATTGTTGCCTGAATCGATGATTTTATCTACCGCAAATTTCATAGAACCTGCAGAAAGGAATTGACCTTTTTTTACGTTCACCACCTTACCAGTTTCGGCTGCTGCGATCAATAGATCGGTTTGGCGACACAAAAAGGCTGGAATCTGTAAAACATCTACATACGCTGCTGCCATTGCGGCTTCGCCACTTTCGTGGATATCGGTTACAGTTGGGATATCAAATGTTCTGCCTACTTTTTCTAAGATTTTTAGTGCTTTTTCATCGCCAATGCCTGTAAAAGAACTCCCTTTACTTCTATTGGCTTTACGGTAAGAACCTTTAAAAATATAAGGAATATTCAGTTTATCTGTTATCGCAACGATCTTTTCGGCTATGCGTAAGGCCATATCTTCGCCTTCAATGGCACATGGTCCAGCCATTAAAAAGAAATTATCTGAATCTTGGTGTTTAAGTTTATCTATTTGCAACATATGTAATGTAAATGATGTAAGATGTTAAAAGGAAAATGGAAGACGTATTTTAGTAGTTTACATCTTCCATCTTACCTTAACCATTTTACGTAGTTATTAGTTTCCTAATTCGGACATGAATTTAATCCTCATTAATTGTATTTCTTCTCTGGTATAATCGCTTTCTCCTAGATCACTCAGTGCCTCATCAATAGAATCATTATCAGCTGCCCTAAAGTAATCGAATACCTCATCTTGTCTGTCTTCATCAATCAATTCGTCTACAAAATAAGATAAGTTCAGTTTAGTGCCAGAATTGACAATAGCTTCCACCTCTTTTAGGATATCGAAATAGGTGATGCCTTTTGATCGAGCAATGTCTTCCAATCCAATCTGTCTGTCTATATTTTGGATGATTGAAACTTTTAAAGCAGATTTATTGGCCTGCGTTTTGATCACCAGGTCTATTGGTCTTTCAATATCGTTGTCTTCGACATACTTTTTGATCAGTTCTATAAATGGACCACCAAATTTAAGTGCCTTACCATGTCCAACACCAGAAATCTGTTTCAGCTCATCCATCGCAATCGGATAATGCGTACACATTTCTTCTAAAGAGGGGTCTTGGAAAACGACAAAAGGCGGAACATTCTTCTGTTTGGCAATCTTTTTACGAAGGTCTTTTAATAGTTGTAGCAGCTGTGTATCTAAAGCACCTGTTCCATGTTTCACATCTTCTTCATCATCATCGGCCGCACTTTCAATCAATTCATTCATAATGAATTTGAGTGAATATGGATTTTCGATAAAATCGATACCCAATTTGGTCAATTTAAGCAGACCATAATTATCGATGTCTTTGGCTACGAAATTATTGAGTACGGCCTGTCTGATCAACGATTTCCAAAGGATTTCTCCTTCTTCTTTTCCTAAACCAAACTCTGGCAGTTTATTTTGCTCGTAAGCTATGGTCTGGGCCGTTTCACTTCCCATAAAGATATTGAGCAAGTGCGTATCGTCAAATTTCTCTCCGGTTGATTGGATCAGCTTTAAGAAGGTCAGCAACTGTGCTTCACCTTCAAATTGTTGTTTTGGTTTTTTGCAGTTATCGCACATGCAATTACAACCAGTTTCATTAAAATTCTCTCCAAAATAGTGTAAGATTTGCTTTCTACGGCATACACCAGACTCGGCATAATCTATCACTTCTTTTAAGATCTGTGTACCAATCTCTCTTTCAGAAACCGGTTTATCTTTCATAAACTTGGCCAGCTTATCTACGTCTTTTTGTGCATAAAAGGCAATACATACCCCTTCACCACCATCTCTACCTGCTCTACCGGTTTCCTGATAGTAACCTTCCATGCTTTTTGGAATATCGTGATGGATCACAAAACGTACATCTGGTTTATCAATACCCATTCCAAAAGCAATTGTTGCAACAATTACTTCAGCATCTTCCATCAAAAACTTGTCTTGTGTTTCGGCCCTTACTTTTGGTTCCAAACCTGCATGGTAAGGTAAGGCTTTGATCCCATTTAAGTTTAAGCTTTCTGCTACTTCTTCTACCTTTTTACGGCTCAAACAGTAGATCACTCCAGATTTACCTGTATTGTATTTGATGTATCGGATAATTTCTTTGATCACATCACGCTTTGGTCGGATCTCATAAAACAGATTTGGCCTATTAAATGACGATTTGAACAAGGTTGCGTCAGTCATCTGCAGGTTTTTGATGATATCCTGCTGTACTTTAGGGGTAGCGGTAGCAGTTAATGCGATGATTGGAATCTCTTCGCCCAAACCACTGATCACCTGTCTTATTTTACGATATTCTGGTCTAAAATCATGTCCCCACTCCGAAATACAATGGGCTTCGTCTACGGCAACAAACGAGTCTTAAGCAACCTTAAAAATTCAACATTTTCTTGCTTGGCCAAAGATTCTGGTGCCACATAAAGCAATTTGGTCTGTCCGTCCAACAGATCGCTCTTTACTTGGGTAATTTCGGTTTTATTTAATGATGAATTAAGAAAATGGGCAATACTATCACTCCCTCCAAATGCTCTTAATTGGTCTACCTGATTTTTCATCAAGGCAATTAACGGCGAAATTACAATCGCAGTTCCTTCACTCATTAACGCTGGCAATTGGTAGCAAATTGATTTACCACCACCCGTAGGCATAATTACAAACGTATTTTTTCCTTCTAATATATTGGTAATTATTGACTCTTGATCTCCTTTAAAATTGTCGAAACCAAAGAAAGTCTGCAAATTATCAAACAACGACTTTTTCACGTCCATTTTTTGTGTCAAATATTCTGTGCTATTATTGTTCAAAATAACATAATTTTGCAGTAATTAAAGCATTAATATACTAATAAATTCTCTTTGAAAAGTAAAAAATCTATTATCGAGACCGCCGTTTCTACCTTGAAGTTAGAATCAGAGGCTATATTAAACCTTTTACAGCATATTAACGATGATTTTGTAAAAGTGGTACATGCCATTTTAGAGAGCAAGGGACGTGTAATTGTTACAGGGATTGGAAAAAGTGCCATCATTGCACAAAAGATTGTTGCAACATTTAATTCGACCGGAACACCCGCTATTTTCATGCATGCAGCAGATGCAGTACATGGTGATCTGGGCATGATCAAAAAGAGGATATTGTGATGTGTTTATCTAAAAGTGGAAATACACCAGAGATCAAACTCCTCGCTCCTCTTTTAAAACAATCAGGCAACCTGTTGATCGGCATGTTAGGTGCGGTCGACTCTGACCTCGCTAAACAAGCAGACCTGATCCTGAATACTACCGTAGAAAAAGAAGCTTGTCCACATAATTTGGCACCAACTACCAGTACAACTGCCCAATTGGCCATGGGCGATGCTTTAGCCATTTGTTTATTGGAAGCCAGAGAATTCAATACTGAAGATTTTGCCCGTTACCATCCAGGTGGTCATTAGGTAAGCGCCTATATCTAAAAGCTGGCGATCTGGCGGCCAAAAATGAAAAGCCAAGCATCCATCCCTCGGCAGCGGTAAAAGATGTGATTATCGAAATCAGCAAAAACCGTTTAGGTGCAGTGATTGTTATAGAAGACGATAAAATTTTAGGGGTAATCACAGATGGTGACATTAGAAGGATGCTTGAAAAACATACCAACATCGAAAACATCAAGGCTTCAGACTTGATGAATGTTAACCCCAAACGTATCGATAAAGATGAATTGGCACTATTGGCATTAGAGGTGATCAAAAAGAACAACATTACGCAGCTTTTGGTAACAAAAGACGATACATATTACGGAATGATACATTTGCATGACCTTTTGCAGGAGGGGATTATATAAATAACTTTATATTTGTAGTACATGAATAAGAATAACTACGCATTAATTATGGCCGGTGGCGTCGGAAGTCGCTTTTGGCCAGTAAGCAGAACAGAGTTTCCAAAACAGTTTATAGATTTTTTTGGCGTAGGCAAAACACTTATTCAGAGTACATATGATCGCTTTCTAAAAATCTGTCCACCAGAGAACATCTTTATCGTAACCAACGAGATTTACGTTGACCTGATCAAGGAGCAATTACCCAACATCAGTCAGAACCAGATCTTGGCAGAACCGATCATGCGCAATACTGCACCTTGTATCGCCTATGGTTCAATGAAAATTGCAGAGATCAATCCAGATGCTGTAATTGTGGTAGCGCCTTCAGACCATACCATTGCCAACCAAGAAGGCTTCATTCAAGCCATTGAACAATCGATGGAAGCAGCGGCTGCAAATAAAAGCTTGATTACACTAGGAATCAAACCTAACAGACCAGATACGGGTTATGGTTATATCCAATATGTTGATGAAACCTTAGCAAGTGATAGCGCTATCCATAAAGTGAAGACATTTACTGAAAAACCAAATTTGGAATTGGCGCAGTCCTTTATCCAGAGTGGCGATTTTTTATGGAATGCGGGTATCTTTATCTGGTCGGCAAAAGCCATTAACCAAGCCTTTGAGAAACATTTACCAGAAATGTTTGAGATTTTCAATCAAGGCAATCCTTTCTATAATACAGCTAACGAAATAGAATTTATAGCCAATGCCTACCTGCAATGCACCAACATTTCTATAGATTTTGGCATTATGGAGAAAGCAGACAATGTATATGTCTTGCCAGCAGACTTTGGTTGGTCGGATCTTGGTACTTGGGCCTCGATCTATGAAATGGCCGAGAAAGACTATGTAGGTAATGCTGTTATTCCATCAGAACAAGTAATGATGTTCGATTCGTCTAATTGTATGGTGAATGTACCAGGCGAAAAACTGGTGATCTTACAAAGTTTACACAACTACATCGTAGTAGAATCCAATAATACCTTACTGATCTTGCCCAAGAACGGAAGAACAGAACGTCAAAAATATTGTAGCTGATGTAAAAGCTAAATTTGGGAACAAGTTTATATAATGTAAGAGGTAAGATGGATGATGGAAAATGAACTTATACCTGATCCATTTTACATCTTATCCAACCCTCTGTCTTACCGCTTCGTATAAAATTACGCCTGCAGCCACCGAAACATTAAGCGATTCTATCTTACCAGCCATTGGAATCTTGGCCAGGTGATTGGCTACTCTTAACAATTCGTTCGAAATCCCTTCATCTTCTGAACCCATTACAATTGCCGTTGGCATGGTATAATCAGGTGCATAGATCAGCTCATTCGTTTTTTCGGTACAGGCTACAATCTGCAAGCCGCTATCTTGCAAGAACAGACAAGTTTTATGTAAGTTGGCATGTCTACAAATTGGAATATTGAATAAGGCACCAGCCGATGTTTTGATGGCATCTGCATTGATCTGTGCTGCATTTTTTAAAGGTACCACAATAGCGTGTACACCCACACAGGCCGCCGTACGGGCAATGGCGCCCATGTTGCGCACATCGGTTACGCTATCCAAAACAAGGATCAATGGTGTTTCTCCTTTTTCGAAAATCGCTGGGATAATGTCTTCGATGTTTTGATAAGTGATGGGTGAAATTACCGCAATTACCCCTTGATGGTTCTTTTGCGTCATCCTGTTCAATTTTTCAATCGGCACAGAATTCAGAGGAATTAAAGTTCCGTTCAACAACGTTTTCAACTCTAAAAACAGTCCTCCTGTTAAACCACGCTGTAAATAAATCGTTTCTATGTCACGTCCAGCTTTAATGGCTTCAATTACTGCCCTTATCCCAAAAACAAATTCGTTATTCTCTTTTACGCGCTGTGGCCTTCTAAAATTATCCATACTTATTAATCTGCCACAAAAGTAATTTAAATTAATTTCTATGGCGAATTGTTTAACCGCTTATTAACATTTAATTGTTTAGAAATAAATAAAATATGTTAGAACAATTGATAAGTGCAACATCTTAACTCACAGCTTGTTTAAAAAGATTTAAAAATAGAACCTTTCTTTTACCTAATTTTGATGCTATGATTACGGATAACGAACCACAGGGACAAGGGAAATTTTCAACCTCGGCAAGAAAAAGCAGATTGGCCAGCTCAATGAATACCATGGGCAAAATACCACCACAGGCCACTGATCTTGAAGAGGCTGTTTTAGGTGCATTGATGTTGGAAAAAGATGCCTTATCAACCGTAATCGATATTTTAAAGCCTGAAGTTTTTTATGCAGAAGCGCATAAAAAAATCTTTGAAGCCATCCAGAATCTGTTTCAAAAATCTAAACCTGTTGATATATTAACGGTTACTTCAGAGATGCGTACACAGGGAACGTTAGAAATCGTTGGTGGGGCATATTATATTACCAACCTCACTAATCGTGTTGCTTCAGCGGCTAATATTGAGTATCATGCTCGTATTATTTCTCAGAAGTATATCCAACGCGAATTGATCAGAATTTCGACAGAAATTATAAATAATGCATACGAAGATACTACAGATATTTTCGACCTTTTAGACCATGCGGAGAAGAATTTATTTGATATTGCTCAAAATAACTTGCGTAGAGATACGCAGAAGATGGACGAAATCATCAAACAATCTCTCGCTACTTTAGAAGAATTAAGAACCAAAACAGATGGTTTAACAGGTGTTCCTTCTGGTTTTACCGATTTAGATAGAATTACTGGTGGTTGGCAAAAATCAGATTTAGTGATCATTGCGGCAAGACCAGCCATGGGTAAAACCGCATTTGTATTAACCTGTGCTCGTAATGCAGCTGTAGATTTTAAAAGACCAGTTGTTGTTTTCTCGTTAGAGATGTCATCAGTTCAATTGGTAAATCGTCTAATTTCCGGTGAAACCGAAATCGAACAAGAGAAAATTAGAAAGGGAAATTTAGCGGAATGGGAATGGCAACAATTGCACAGCAAAATTGGAACTTTAACCGAAGCCCCACTCCTAATTGATGATACCCCAGCTTTAAATATCTTCGAATTTAGAGCAAAATGTCGTCGTTTAAAATCGCAATACGATATTCAATTGATCATTATCGATTATTTGCAGTTAATGCATGGTAAAGGTGAAGGACAAAGTGGTGGCGGTAACCGTGAGCAAGAGATTGGTAGTATTTCAAGAGCACTTAAGTCGGTTGCAAAGGAGTTAGATGTTCCGGTATTAGCGCTTTCGCAGTTAAGTAGAGCGGTAGAAAGTAGGCCTGGTCCAAATGGTAAACGGCCAATGTTATCCGATTTGCGTGAATCGGGATCTATTGAGCAGGATGCGGATATGGTGTTGTTTTTATACAGACCAGAATATTACGGATTAACCGAAGATGAGCAAGGCAGGTCACTTGCAGGTGTTGGTGAGGTTATCATTGCTAAACACCGTAATGGTGAAACGGGTATTGTTCCATTGCGCTTTATTGGCAAGTACGTTAAATTTGCCGATCTGGAAGAAAGTTTTATGCCTCAAAACAGCTTCTCTTCAGAAAACAGCAGTTTGGCACCTTCGCAGAGTTTTGAAAAATCATCAGGAAACGTCATTATCAAACCTTCAAAAATGGATGATTTTATTGATGATGACCCACCATTTTAATTAGAAAAAATAACCTAAAACAATACCGGCCAAAATGATCAATGGCGGACTCGATCTTGGTAAAATTCAACAACAAAAAGGTAGAGACGATCAACGAAATAGGTAGCCAATGAAAACCTATGGGTTTGGCCAAGAGAATAAATGCGGCAAAAATAAATCCAACACTTACTGCATTAATGCCAGAAATGGAGTGTTTAATCCGGGCTATCTTTTTGAGGTCGTTCCAAAATGGCACAATAAACAACACCAAGATCAGTCCTGGTAAATTGATACCCAGTACGGCTAAAAAACCTCCTAAAATCTGACCAGAGATGCCATAACTTGCATTTTTCATACTCAATGCGCCCAAATAGCTGGTAAACGAAAAAGTTGGTCCAGGTAAAACCTGTTGCAGGGCAAAACCAGATATAAAATCAGATTGCAGCAGGTAATGTTTCATCTGTACAAACTCGGTAAACATCAAGGGTACAAGTACCTGCCCGCCACCAAATACAAATATTCCGTTACGGTAAAAGTTCTCAAAAAGCCTAATGGGTAAACTAAAGGGTGATGTCCTGTTGATGATAGCGCCTAAAACAGCCATAAAAAGCATTACACCAATAAAATAAGATAATTTTCGGGGATTGATATTGGCAAATAATTTTACCCTGATCTGGGCCTCTTCGGTTGGCGTGGCAATAGCCGATGTAACCATCCCTCCTATTAAAATGGCCAATGGAAAAACATAGGCATTCTTTAAAACCAAGGTAGCCACTACCGCACCAAAGGCCAAAAGTATCGCTACCTCATTTTGTAAAACTTTTCTGGCCAGGTTATAAGCACCATAGCCCACAATGCCCAATGCAATGGGATGGATAAATCTCAGGATCTCAATAAATTTTTGTTTCTGATCAAGCATGGCATAGCTGATTGCTGCCAAGGTCATGATCGCTGCTGAGGGTAAGATCCAAATCAAAAAGGTGATGATCGAAAGTTTCAGTCCCCCAACCTTATAAGCAATACCTACCAAGGTCTGGGTTGATGCAGGGCCTGGTAAAACTTGAGCCAAGGCATTCAACTCTAATAACTCTTCTTCAGAAATATAATGGGTGTTCTTAACAAAATACCTCAATAACAATGAAATATGCGCCTGTGCTCCGCCAAAAGCGGTAAACGTAAAAAAGATAACATTTTTAAGAAATAAGAGTTGTCTTTTTGCCATTGATATTAACGTATATTCAAAGGTATTCTAAAAAACCGGATATCAATCATCTTCATAATCCAAGCCGGCTGCAGAATTGTAAGCCCCTTGCAGTTCTGATAAGGCATGCATGTCTCTTTTAGCTCTGGCCCTTGCCATTCCTTTTTGATATATATCTATGGCCATATCCGTTTCGCCTTGTTTTTCATATAATTTACCTAGGTGATAATAGGTTCCTACGTAATCAGGATGATCGTTTACCAACCGCAAATAATAGACAAATGCATTTTCTGTGTCATTTAATGAATTATATTCGGTAGCCAAAGCGTATAAAATAAAGGTATCGTTGGGTTCGCTCTCTAAAAATTCCAATAACTTCGCTAATCGTGTGTTTTGCATTTTAAATCCCTGCTTTTTTAATTAGATTTGCACAAAGACAATTTAAAGAATCTATTCTTGGTTAATCTTAAAAAAATTGAACCAAAATAGCTTCATTACCTTTAAAACAAATGTAAACGTATGAAAATATTAGTTTGTATCAGTAATGTGCCCGACACGACTACAAAAATAACTTTTACCAACGATAATACACAATTCAATACTGCAGGAGTACAATTTATTGTAAATCCTTATGATGAGATTGCTTTGTCTAGAGCAATTGAACTTTGTGAAGGTGGAAAAGGAACGGTAACGGTGATCAATGTTGGCGAAAGTGCTACAGAACCTACCATCAGAAAGGCCTTGGCTATCGGTGCTGATGATGCGGTTAGAATTGACGCTGCACCTAGAGATGCGTATTTTACCGCTTTCCAGATTGCAGAATATGCAAAAGCAAATGATTTCGATATCATCTTGTGCGGAAGAGAATCAATTGATTACAATGGTTCTCAGGTTGCGGCAATGATTGGCGAATTTTTAGATATCCCATCCATCTCTATCATTAAAAAATTAGACTATGATGGTTCGACAGCTACGATTGAAAGAGAAATTGAGGGTGGTAAAGAAGTGGTTGCTGTAACAGGTAAGTTTGTGGCCAGCTGTGCCGAAGGTACTGCAGAAGCTAAAATCCCTAACATGAGAGGATGATGTCTGCCAGGACTAAACCTTTAACAGTAGTAGCTGCAAGCCAAATTGAAGAACTAGGTAAAGTGAGTAAATTTGAAACTCCTGCTCCTCGTGGTGCGGTGAAGTTAATTCCAGCAGAAAATGCCGAAGAGTTGATTTCTTTATTGCACACAGAAGCTAAAGTAATCTAGTTAACCCCTATAAATTTTATAAAAGAACTTAAAAAAGTCCCAATTACTGGGATTGGAGGTAAATATGTCAGTATTAGTATATGTAGAACAAGCCGATGGTAAATTCAAGAAATCTGTTTTCGAAGCAGTTTCTTATGCAAAAGCTATCGCCGATAATCAAAATACAAATTTAACCGCAATATCAATTGGTAACGTTGCCGAAAGCGAATTAAAGGAATTAGGCAAATATGGTGCAACTAAAGTATTGAATGTTGCGGCCGACCAATTAAAAAACTTCGTTAACCAGGCTTATGCTTCTGTAGTTGCCGAAGCTGCCCAAAAAGAAAACGCCAATATCGTTGTATTATCTAATTCATTCTCTGGTAAAGGATTAGCGCCACGTATTGCTGTAAAACTTAAGGCTGGTTTGGTAGATGGTGCGGTAGAATTGCCTAATTTTGATGGTGGATTTTCTGTTAAGAAAACTGCTTTCTCTGGTAAAGCTTTTGCCATCACCTCATTGACATCTGCAAATAAAGTAATTGCTTTAAACCCAAATGCTTTTGGGGTAAAAGAAAATGCTGCTGATGCTACAATTGAAAGCTTTAGCCCAGCCATTAAGCCAACTGACCTCACTGCAATTGTAAAAGAAATTGTAAGGGCAACCAACAAGATCTCTTTACCTGATGCAGAATTGGTTGTTTCTGCAGGTAGAGGTTTAAAAGGACCTGAAAACTGGGGAATGATTGAAGAATTGGCAGAACTATTAGGTGCTGCTACGGCTTGTTCAAAACCAGTTTCTGATGCAGATTGGAGACCACACTCAGAACACGTTGGTCAAACAGGTATCGCCATCAGCCCTAATTTATATATCGCCATCGGTATCTCGGGTGCAATCCAGCATTTAGCTGGTGTAAGCTCGTCGAAAGTAATTGTAGTAATCAATAAAGATCCAGAAGCACCTTTCTTTAAAGTTGCAGATTACGGTATTGTTGGTGATGCATTTGAAGTTGTTCCAAAAATTATTGCAGCTTTAAAAGCGCACAAAGGATAATTATATTGTCACCCTTGACCTGCCGAACCTACTTCGGCAGGTTCAAGTTGGCATTTACAATTTATGAAAAAAGTAAAACTCGATATCGTAGGCTTATCTTATAGCCAAACACAATCTGGAGCTTATGCACTTGTTCTGGGCGAAGTTAACGGAAGAAGACGTCTACCCATTATTATAGGTGCTTTTGAGGCGCAGGCCATTGCCATTGAAATTGAAAAGATGACCCCTACGCGCCCACTTACGCACGATCTTTTCAAGTCTTTTGCACAAGCTTACCATATCGAAATTTTAGAAATTATTATCTATAACCTGGTTGATGGTGTTTTCTTTGCCAAACTGATCTGTACAGATGGACAGAATACGCAAGAAATCGATGCCCGTACATCAGATGCAATCGCCTTGGCTGTTAGGTTCAATGCGGTAATCTACACCTATGAATTTATTCTATCTTCTGCCGGAATAGTAATTGAAGGCAATGATTTTCTATTCTTGGAAAACATGGAAGCCATTACCAAAGAACACAGTTCTGAAGATATGCCCACCACTATTCCAGGTTCTGGCTACCAGTCTTTAACGCTCGAAGAACTTCAAGAAAAACTAGAAGAAGCATTAGCCGATGAGGCTTATGAAAAAGCAGCTCGGAATTAGAGATGAAATCAACAAAAGAAATTCAGCTTAATCGAACAAAATTTTAAGTTTCCAGTTTTCCTTTTTAGCACCTAATGATATAACAATCAATAACTATCAGAACAATTGCTAAAAACATCCTTCTATTTCAACATTTTTGATATGCATGTAGTTATTGTTTCAAAATAATTATAACTTACAGCTGCTTTTAACTCAACAAAAAACTATTCTAATATGAACATTAAGTTTCGCCTAACCCTGATGAATTTTCTACAATTCTTTGTTTGGGGTGCTTGGCTGATTACAATTGCCAATTATTGGTTTGGCACCAAACAATGGGATGGCACTCAGTTCGGAGCTATTTTTGCCACAATGGGTTTTGCTTCGTTATTTATGCCCACCATTACAGGATCATCGCTGATAAGTGGATCAATGCAGAAAAACTTTATGCAATGCTTCATATTCTATATGCTGGGGTATTATTTTATCTCCCACAGGTAGAAACACCTAATAGTTTTTTCTGGGTAATGCTGTTGGCCATGTGTTTTTATATGCCAACCATCTCTTTAAGTAATTCCATTTCCTATACAACCTTAAAATCGGGTAAGTTAGATGTAGTCAAAGATTTTCCACCCATCAGGGTTTGGGGAACTGTTGGTTTCATTGCTGCCATGTGGATCACCAATCTAACAGATAGCAAAGCGAGCGCTTATCAGTTTTACATTGCGGGTATTGCCGCATTAGGTTTGGGTATATATGCTTTAACCCTACCGGCCTGCAAACCATCCAAACTGATTGACGAAAAGACAACTTTGGCTCAAAAACTGGGTTTAGAAGCGTTCAAGCTATTTGCCAATTATAAAATGGCCTTGTTCTTTATTTTCTCTATGTTTTTAGGTGGTGCATTACAATTAACCAATGCCTATGGGGATGTATTTTTAGATGAATTTAAACACTTTCCAAAATATGTAGATTCGTTTGTGGTTAAATATTCGACCATTATCATGTCTATTTCGCAGATTTCTGAAACTTTATTTATCCTGGCCATACCTTTCTTCCTCAAACGTTTTGGTATCAAAAAGGTAATGATCATTGCCATGTTGGCTTGGGTTTTCCGTTTTGGCCTATTTGCCTATGGGGATCCATCTGGTAATTTATGGATGATCGTAATGTCATGTGTAGTGTACGGAATGGCTTTCGACTTCTTTAACATTTCAGGTTCTTTATTCGTAGAAACTTCTACCACTGCCAAAACACGTTCGTCGGCGCAAGGCCTGTTTATGATGATGACCAATGGTTTCGGTGCCGTATTTGGTAGTTTGGTTTCAGGCTGGATGATTGACAAATACTTCACCAAAACCTTTACTTCAATTCAAGCAACTGCTGATTTTGTTGGCTCAGAGACTACAAATAGCCATCTATTGAATTTTGTAAAAACACAAGGCGTAAATGTATTGGAAAATGGAACTTTCGATAAAGCCATCAACATGAAAGACTGGCACCACATCTGGCTTTCTTTTACCATATATGCCTTGATCATTACGGTTTTGTTTGTTATCTTTTTTAAGCATAAACATACCAGAGCTGAAGTAGAAGCCATTGAAGCCATCAGTCATTAATCAAAATGCTTTAAACTAACCACATTTCATTCCCATGTCATCCGTTAAACTTAGAAAAGAAAAAGATTGTCTTAATTGTGGTCATATTGTAGAAGAGAAGTTCTGTCCAAACTGTGGTCAGGAAAACATCGTCGTAAAAGAAGATGCCTTACACATGGTAGCGCATGCTATTGCAGATTATTTCCATTTTGAACATAAGTTTTTTGGTACCTTAAAGCCACTTTTATTAAAGCCAGGACAACTCACCAAATCATATGTAGCGGGAAAAAGGGTATCGTTCATCCATCCTATCCGCTTATACATCTTTGTGAGCATCGTTTTTTTCATTGCCATTTTTAGTGGTAAAGAACCAGAGAAGGATGAAATCGAAGCATCAAAAACTACGACTACGGTAAATACAAAAGAAAAAGATAGTCTGGCCGATATTGACGTAAAGAACTTAGAAAAAACTTTGTCTTATATTCCTGTAGACCGCAAGTTGAAGGATAGCATTATAAATGAAGCTAAAAAAGATGTCCTAAAAGATAGCGCCAATGCTGGTGTTAAATTTGGAATGGGAAAAAAGAAAAAATGGAACAAATTTGGTGGAGATTGGGTATCAAGTGATACAACTGTTGCCGAATATGAAAAAAAACAATTGGCTCTTCCAAAAGCAGAAAGAGATGGTTTTATCCAACACTATTTTGCAAAACGGATTATAGAATTGAACCAATATCCAAATCCAGGAGAAAAATTTAAGGAAGATCTATTGCATAACATCCCTAAAATGATGTTCTTGTTATTGCCTATGTTTGCCTTGATCTTGAAGTTGGTGTACATTAATAAAAAGAGGTTTTATTACGAACACATTATCTATTCCTTCCATTTACATTCGGCCATGTTCTTAAGTATACTGGTAATGATGTTGCTCAAATGGTTATTTGGTTTTGTGGTAGATATTAGTGGTTGGCTTGAGTTTATCTGTACCATCTATATCATTTGGTACATCTATCGATCTTTACGAACATTTTACGGAAGCAAAAGATGGATCACCATCCTCAAAATGTTCTTCTTGGGCTTTTGTTATATGATCGTATTCACCATTTGTATTTTAATTGTAATGGCCTTTAGTTTTGTAATGGTCTAGTTTCTTAAAAGTGAAATTTAAAAATCAAACACTTTCTTTTTAATGTCTAACGGAAAATATAGAAAAGACCACAATTGTTTAAACTGTGGATCGCATGTAGAAGAACATTACTGTAGTAGATGTGGTCAACCAAACTTAGAGCTCAAAGAAAATTTCTGGCAGTTTATCAGCCATAGCATAGCCCATTATTTTCATTTTGACAATAAGTTCTTCCAGACTTTGGTTCCCTTATTGACCAAACCTGGAAAAGTAACTTTAGATTACCTAGCAGGTAAAAGAGCCAGGTATATCAACCCGGTAAGCATGTATATTTTTGTGTCGATTGTCTACTTTCTAGTAGTTTCCACTCCAAAAAAAATCAAGGAAACAAAGAAAGAAAGTGCCGTGGTTGCTCAAAACATACAGAAGGTTGATGCGTTGGATAGTTTGGAGCAGCCTTTAGATGACCTTGATCTTGGAAAAAGCAAACTGCTCAGTAGAGCTAAAAAATCGTTGAAGGAAAGTATGATCAAAGAAACCTTCTCAAGGTATACCTTTAAACAGCAGGACACGGTTTTAAAAGACTTAAAGGCACAAAACTTAGTTAAAAATTCAGATTCATTAACCGAACTCATCGAGGTATTGGACCATATCCATGTCAAAAGACAAGACAGTACCTATCTCTCCTACATGGAAAGACAAAAGACATTGCCTATCATGGAAAGAGATAATTTCTTTGAAAGGCTAGTGAAAAAACGAAGTATTGAAATGGGACAAAACTCTGAAATCATACACGAGCAATTGGAACACAACAGGCCTAAACAATATTTCTTGCTGATGCCCTTGATGGCCCTTTTCATCTTGATCAATTTTAGAAAAAACCATATCTATTACCTAGACCATTTAATTTTTACCATACATGGAATGACTGCTTTCTTTCTGGTACAGATCATTACCAAACCACTGAATAAATATGTTTTTGGAGAAGATTCTATTTTAAGCACTATTATTTCACTTGTGGTAGTCGCTTGGTTGTTATGGTATATGTTTAAAAGTCTGAAGGTTTTTTACAACCGCAGTAATTCGACAACCGTTTGGAGAATGTTTGCAATATTTGTACTTTATAGTATTGCATTTAAAATTACAGAGGTAATCATTCTTAATATTATCTACTATGTAGCAGTATAAAAAAAGAAAAGGCTCATTAATTATTAATGAGCCTTTTCTATAATTGGTTTAAACCTTTTTATTTTCTATCTGCAATATCAACAAACTCCATGTTCACATCACCTACATAAACTTGACGAGGGCGGCCAATTGGTTCTTTATTTTCGTGCATCTCTTTCCATTGTGCAATCCATCCTGGTAAGCGACCTAAGGCAAACAATACCGTAAACATATCAGTAGGGAAACCTAATGCCCTGTAAATGATGCCAGAATAAAAATCTACGTTTGGATACAATTTACGATCGATAAAGTAAGGGTCGTTCAATGCTGCTTCTTCCAGTTTTTTAGCAATTTCCAATACTGGATCGTTGATTCCTAATTTTTCTAAGATATCATCGCAAGCTTTTTTGATGATTTTTGCTCTTGGATCAAAGTTTTTATATACACGGTGACCAAATCCCATCATACGGAAAGGATCATTTTTGTCTTTGGCTTTATTGATCCATTTTTCAGTATCACCACCATCCTCTTTGATCAATTCTAACATTTCGATTACTGCTTGGTTGGCACCACCATGTAATGGACCCCATAAAGCAGAAATACCTGCAGAAACCGAAGCATAAAGATTACAATCTGAAGAACCTACCATTCTTACCGTAGAAGCAGAGCAGTTTTGCTCGTGATCAGCGTGCAAGATCAACAAGGTATTCATGGCACTTACTACAACCGGATCAATTTCTACTTCTTCTGTACGCTGACCAAAAATCATGTTCATGAAATTGGTTACATAATCATATTTGTTTTTAGGATAGATCAGTGGATGTCCTAAAGATTTTTTATAGATGAAGGAAACAATAGTTGGGAATTTGGCCAACAATTTGATCATCGTTAAATTCATTTCTTCTTTTGAAGAATTGGCATTTAACGACTCTGGGTAAAAAGTAGACAAAGAACAAACCAGAGAAGCCACTTGCGCCATAGGATGTGATTTAGAAGGATAGCCATCTAAAAATTTCTTCATATCCTCGTGGATCAAAGGTATGTCTACTGATCGTGCTTTGGAATTCGTCTAATTCTGCTTTTTTAGGCAAAGCGCCATATATCAATAAATAAGCAACTTCTAAAAAAGTAGACTTTTCTGCTAATTGCTCAATAGGGTAACCACGATATTTTAAAATACCTAATTCACCATCCAAAAAAGTAATGGCACTTTTTGTAGATCCAGTGTTTTTATAACCTAAATCTAAAGTAATGTGACCAGTAAGGTCTCTTAATTTTGAAATATCGATGGCCTTCTCACCCTCGGTACCAGTAATTACTGGAAACTCGTAAGTTTTACCGTCTATCTTAATTTCTGCAATAGCTGACATATATCTTATAATTTATAAATAACAAAAATAGTTAATCTGTTTCTAAAAATCGGCCTCCAAACCTAACAATGATGTTAAATTCATGTTAATTTTTACACGAAAGCCTCAATAATAAGCGAAAAAATTATTTTGCTTTAATTTCTTCTACTACGGCCCCACATTCCATCATTTCACTTCCGTAATATGGGTTTTGGATTTTCTTTTCTGATGACAACCAATCACCGCCATCTCCTTTGTTGGCCATTGGGCAATGTTGTACAAAGATCGTTCCTGAGTTTAGGTCAGCATGTTTAAACATTGCAATTACATCAGAGCTTAATGCCGTAAATTCTTTCCGTTGTCCAACAAGATCTTTAGAAGCTTCAATTTTCTGGGCAATCAATGCTGTATTTTCACAACCACTATAGTTTTTCAGTTCAGTGGCCAAAGTTTTTGCAGCTGTTTGTGCTTCTGTTGGCTTGGCAGCGACCAATGCATCTTTTAAATTAATGTATGATGCATAAATAGATTGCAATTTCGCTTCTTTAAAGCTAACGCCAGATACGGCAACAGTTTCTACTTGTTTAGCGGTAGAGTCTTTAGTTTCAGCTTTTTGATCTGTTGCATTGTTACATGCCATCAATACTGCTACAGCCGAAATCCCTAAATATTTTTTTATTTGCATTTTTATTTGGTTAGATTAAGGTTTGACACCCTAATTGATCATAGATTTTGTATTTCGCTCAAAATAGCATTTATAATTCTAAAATCGCAAAAAAAGCCACTTAAAAAGTGATCATTCAACAATAAAATTAGATTTTAATTATAATTCAAAAACAAGGATTTGTGCAATAACATGGATATGATGCGATTTTTTAGTTGTAAAATACTCAAACCCAAACTACTAACGGTAATAAAGTTTTATTTGATGATCAAAGAACATTTTTCTTCTGAAAAATGAAAATGCAATCGATTGTATTACCTCAATTGAATTATTTTTTTAACGTTATGAAAGATGTGATTTTTTTATTTAGTTTGCTCCATCAAACTCATAGATTTTAACTTACTTTACCCTGTGAAAAAGAAAACCACTATATATGATATTGCTAAAGCGCTAAACATTACAGTTTCTACTGTGTCTAGAGCACTTAGTGGTTTTCCAGCAATTAGCGAAACAACCAGAGAGGCTGTATTCCAAACTGCCAAAAAGTTGAACTATAGTCCAAATCGGCTGGCTTCTGCCTTAAAATCTGGAAAGACCTATATTATAGGTGTAATTGTACCTAGTGTACAGGCACATTTTTTCGCCTCTATCATCCATAGTATTGAAGAAGGATTAAGGAACAGTGGTTATCGTGTCGATCCTTTATCAGTCTAATGAGTCTGTTGAAAATGAGATCAATGGAGTTAAAACACTACTTGAAGCCCAAGTTGATGGAATTATTGCATCAATGTCTTTAGAAACAGAAGATGTTTCACATTTTGCCGAGATCATTGAGCAGAACAAACCATTGATCTTGTTTGATCGTGTACACGAAGACCTAAAAGTGCCAACCGTAACATTAGACGACTTTAAAGCGGGTTATATGGCCACTCAACATTTGATTGACCGAGGTTATAAAAATATCGCTTTTGTAACGACTGTACATCAGATTAAAATTTTTAATGATAGGTTAAAAGGTTATTGGGCAGCACTTAAGGATAACAACTTACCCATAGTTGAAGAAAATATTATTTTCGGAGGTTTATCAATCAAAGATGGCAGATTTGGAGCCGGTAAACTGATGCGCAATGAGGTCAGGCCCGATGCTATTATAGCTGGCGATGACTTTACAGCACTTGGTGTAATTAAAAAGCTAAAGGAAGTGAATGAAACGCCTCCTAAAATTGGGGTAATTGGTTTTGCCAACGAGGCATTTTCGGCCTACATCACCCCTAACCTATCCACGATAGACCAACACCCAAATCAAATGGGGAGTGAATGTTCAAAGCTCTTTTTAAGCATGATCAACAAGAAGACCCCTATCAAAACATTAAAAACATCATTATAGAGTCCTTCATTAGTCGAAAGACAATCTACAGATAATTTAACTGCAGAATAATAAGCCCTTCTCTTCCAGTATGCTTTACCATGCCTGCAAATGGAAAGTAAATTTCATTAACACCTCTTAGTGGTTTGAAAAAAATTAAAGAATATTTGACTTTGTAGAATTAACCTATATCTTTATGCAACCGTTTGCATAAACCAAATATAAAATTTAAATGTATTTACTAGGTATTGATATAGGCACTTCTTCTATAAAAGTAGCAGTTGTTGATGTGCACGCCCAAAAGAGTGTGGCTACTGCACAATATCCAGCCGAAGAGACTGAAATAAAAGCTATCCATCCAGGCTGGGCAGAACAATCGCCTATGGATTGGTGGCACAATGCGCAACAGGCCATCTTAAAAGTAAATGCTTTACATCTTTTCGAATCCAAAGAGAATCAAAGCCATCGGTATCGCTTACCAGATGCATGGTTTGGTTGTGGTTGACAGAGACCAGAAAGTTTTACGTGACAGTATTATATGGTGCGACAGTAGAGCGGTTGAATTGGGCGAAAAAGCTTTTGATGCCATAGGTAATGAAAAATCACTAAGCCATCTGTTAAATTCTCCAGGAAACTTTACTGCTTCCAAACTAGCTTGGGTAAAACAAAATGAACCAAAAATCTATAATCAGATTGACAAGATCATGTTACCAGGCGATTTTATTGCCATGAAACTAACTGGCGAAATCACCACCAGCATCCCTGCCCTATCTGAAGGTATTTTTTGGGATTTTAAAAAGGACGAAATCTCTAAAGATGTGATGGACTATTATAAACTGGATCAAAAATTAATTCCAGAAATCAGACCACTTTTTGCAGAACACGGTTACTTAAAAGAAGAAATAGCAAAACTATTAGGCTTAAAAGAAGGCATACCTGTTGCTTACAAAGCTGGAGATCAACCTAACAATGCCCTGTCTTTAAACGTATTACAACCAGGTGAAGTGGCTGCTACGGCAGGTACGTCTGGAGTAATCTATGGTGTAAGTGACCAGCTCACCTACGATCCACAATCTAGGGTAAATACTTTTGCCCATGTAACCTATTCACCAACTCAAAAACATACGGGGGTATTGCTTTGTATCAATGGTACAGGGAGCATGTATCGCTGGGCAAAGCATAATTTTGCACCCCATCTCTCCTATGCAGAGCTGAACCACTTTGCAGCCCAAGCACCAATTGGTAGTAAAGGCTTAAAGGTTTTACCCTTTGGCAATGGTGCAGAACGGATGTTGAACAATAAATATACAGGTGCACAATTACTTGGTATAGACCTTAATATCCATAACCAATCTGATATTTTTAGAGCAGTACAAGAAGGTATTGCTTTCTCTTTCAGGTATGGATTAGACATTATGCGTGAAAACGGAATGCAACCCAAAGTAATCCGGGCCGGAAAAGCGAACCTGTTTCTGAGCGACCTGTTTACACAAACGTTTGTAGATGTAACAGGTGTACCTGTAGAATTATACGAAAACAATGGCAGTGTGGGTGCAGCCTTAGGTGCAGGGATTGGTGCTGGGATATTTAAAGATTCGGCCGATGCCTTCTCCCAACATCAATTGCTAAAATATGTGGCCCCTAAAAATGCCTTAGCATACGAGCCGATCTATCAGAATTGGAAAGCACAATTGATCAAAGCTTTATAAAATTAGAATCACTAAATATAATTACAATGACAAAAGTAGTAAAAGGAGAAAAGGAGTTTTTTAAAGGGATAGCGCAAATACAATTCGAAGGTTTGCAGAGCGATAATCCGATGGCCTTTAGATGGTATGAAGCAGATAAAGTAGTGGCAGGTAAAACCATGAGCGAGCATTTTAAATTTGCCTGTGCGTATTGGCATTCGTTCAATGCAAATGGTGCAGATCCTTTTGGTGGGGCTACACATGTTTTTCCATGGGATGAAAAGAAAGATGCCATTGAACGTGCCAAAGACAAAATGGATGCTGCTTTTGAGTTTATCACCAAAATGCAGATACCTTATTACTGTTTCCATGATGTAGATATTGTCGATTATACAGATAACATTGCTGAGAATGAGCATCGATTACAGACCTTGGTTGAATATGCCAAATTGAAACAGGCAGAAAGTGGCGTAAAATTACTTTGGGGAACGGCAAACCTTTTCAGTCACCAAAGATATATGAACGGTGCTTCTACCAATCCAGATTTTCATGTGCTGGCACATGGAGCTGCACAAGTTAAAGCCGCTTTAGATGCCACCATTGCTTTGGGAGGTGAAAATTATGTGTTTTGGGGAGGAAGAGAAGGATACATGAGCCTCCTCAATACCAATATGAAACGTGAACAAGAGCACTTGGCCAAATTTTTACATGCAGCGAAAGACTATGCCCGTAAACAAGGTTTTAAAGGTACCTTTTTTGTGGAACCAAAACCTTGCGAACCTTCTAAACACCAATATGATTACGATGCGGCAACAGTAAAAAGCTTTTTACAGCAATACGACCTGCTGAATGATTTTAAATTAAACTTAGAGGTAAACCATGCTACATTGGCTGGACATACTTTCCAACACGAACTACAGGTTGCTGTAGATAGTGGTCTGTTGGGTTCTATCGACGCCAATCGTGGCGATTATCAAAATGGATGGGACACCGACCAATTTCCTAACGATATCAATGAATTGACAGAATCGATGTTGATCATTTTAGAAGGTGGCGGCCTAAAAGGTGGTGGCGTAAACTTCGATGCCAAGATCGACGCAATTCTACCGATCCAAAAGACCTATTTTATGCACACATTGGTGGAATGGATATTTTTGCCCGCGCATTGATCACTGCCGATGCCATTCTTCAAAAATCAGATTACAAAAAAATCAGAACCGAACGTTATGCCTCATTTGATAGTGGAAAGGGGGCAGAATTTGAACAAGGTAAACTTACCTTGGAAGACCTTAGAAATTATGCTGCAGCAAATGGAGAACCTGTCATTATCAGCGGCAAACAAGAATACCTAGAAAATTTGATCAATAGATACATCTAAGCTTAACCAACTCAACAACAATTTGATATGTAGTTAAATTGTTATCGAACGCTATTTACCTATTGATTACTTTTAGAATGCTAAACCAAAAAACCATAATGAATGAAAACTAATTTACTAGACACGAAGGATTATATCGTTTTTTTGATCTATTTCGTTATTGTAGCTGCGTATGGCCTATATATCTACAAAAAGAAGAAATCTGCCACAGGTGGCTCCAAAGACTACTTCTTAGCCGAAGGGTCTTTAACCTGGTGGGCCATTGGTGCCTCATTGATTGCCTCTAACATTTCAGCCGAACAGTTTATCGGGATGAGCGGATCAGGCTTTAAAATGGGGCTTGCTATAGCCACTTACGAATGGATGGCAGCGGCAACCTTGATTGTAGTTGCGGTATTTTTTATACCAGTATACCTCAAGAACAAGATATTTACCATGCCGCAATTTCTTCACCAACGTTACAATGGTACAGTGGCAATGATCATGGCAGTTTTTTGGCTCTTGTTGTATGTGGTGGTTAACCTCACCTCTATTCTTTACTTGGGTGCTTTGGCTGTAAGTAGCATCTCTGGTTTCAGTATCGATACTTGTATGTATGCCATTGCTGCATTTGCCATTATCATTACCCTAGGTGGCATGAAGGTGATTGGTTATACAGATGTTATCCAAGTGTTCTTTTTGATACTGGGTGGCCTCGCAACCACTTATCTTGCTTTAAACCTGGTATCAGACCATTATGGAACCAAAGGTATTCTTGAAGGCTACAACGTAATGACTTCCAAGGCCTCAGAACATTTCCACATGATCCTTAAGCCGGATAACGAAAACTATATCGATCTACCTGGTTTAAGTGTATTGGTTGGTGGGATGTGATCGTCAACCTCAATTATTGGGGCTGTAACCAATACATTACCCAGCGTGCCTTAGGTGCCGATCTTAAAACTGCCCGTAGCGGGATTTTATTTGCAGCTTTCTTAAAACTATTGATGCCAATCATCGTCGTATTACCAGGTATTGCTGCTTATGTTCTATATAAGGATGGTGCTTTTCAGACCGAAATGTTGCAAGATGGCAGCGTAAACCCTGATCGTGCCTACCCTGTGTTGCTAAATCTGTTGCCAGCTGGCCTAAAAGGACTTTCTTTTGCTGCCCTAACTGCGGCCGTTGTAGCTTCTTTAGCGGGTAAAGCCAATAGTATTGCCACCATCTTTACTTTAGATATTTATAAAAAAGTACTTAAGACCGATGCTTCCGAGAAAAATCTGGTAATTGTTGGTAAAATTGCCATTATCGGATCTATGGTATTGGGTGTATTGATTGCACCACATTTGGGTATCGATAAAAAGGGTGGTTTCCAATATATCCAAGAGTATACTGGTTTTGTATCTCCTGGTATATTTGCCATGTTTATTTTAGGCTTCTTCTGGAAAAGAACTACTTCTAATGCCGCTTTATTTGCAACGATTGGTGGCTTCGGATTATCGTTGTTATTAAAGTTCTTACCAGGAATGGTAGACCTTTCTTTCCTTTCGCATGTAGGGTTTTCTGTTAAAAATGCAGTTGGAGTTTACGAAATTCCTTTTATTGACAGGATGGGCTTTGTGTTCTTGTTCTGTATCATTGGTATGTATATCATCAGTATGTTCGAAAATAGAAACGGAGTTAATCCAAAAGGTCTGGAAATTGATTCTAAAATGTTTAAAACCACTACTGGTTTTGCCGTTGGTGCTTTATTGATCATTGGATTATTGGTTGCCCTTTATACAATCTACTGGTAATCCTTATTCTTCTTTATCATATTGTAGAATAAAGATTAACAAAAAAGCCTTCTAGAAATCTAGAAGGCTTTTGATCTTATTTGCTTTTGGTAACCTTAAATTCTGTTCTTCGATTAAGGGCCCTACCTTCTGGGTTATCCTTACCGTCAATGGTGGTATTTGGTGCGATAGGTTGGCTATAACCATAGCCTCTCCAAGTCATCCTGCTTTCGCTAACCCCTTTGCTCACCAGATAATCTACACATGATCTTGCACGTCTGGCCGATAGGTCGAGGTTATAAGCTTCGGTACCGATGATATCTGTATGTGCGCTCAATTCAATCTCAATATTAGGATTATCCACCATCACGTTGTATAGATTATCCAACGTTACTTTTGATGCTTCTGTCAACTCTGCTTTATCAAACTCGTAAAAGATATTTTCCAATACAATAGGTTTGTCAATTACAATTGGTTCTAAACATAGGTTTGCACTTAACAAAGTATCTGCCACCACCAATTGATCATAAGTATAATTCAGATTTTTGGCAAAATAGTTATCCATGGTAGCATTCAACTGTAGACCGCGGTTAGAATTGAGCTGAAAGCTATAACTTCCGTTGGCATCAGTTAATACAGATTGTTTCTCTATATCATTACCTGTTAAGGTGATTTTAGCGCCTTCTAAGGGTTTCATCGTGGCACAATCGATCAAAGCGCCTGTTACCGTCAAATGTTTTCTGGAAACCTGAAAAACCTCCAAACAACAAACCGATTCTCTATCAGAACTGATGTAACCATCTTTGTCCTGATCATCCAAGGAAGTAAAATAGATATCGTCTTTTGCCGAGTTGAACGGGTAGCCCATATTGGCAGGTGTTGTCCAATTCTCGAAATCACCAGTACTTTCATAAAAATCAAAACCACCTAAACCTACTTTACCATTGCTACTGTACAATAGCTTTTTGGTCTTGTAATTATAATACGGTGCTTGATCGTCTTCACTTGTATTGATCTTAGACCCCATGTTGGTAGCTTTACCAACAGTTCCATCAGCAGCTAATGTAGCATACCAAAGATCGTATTTTCCAGAGCCTCCAGGTCTATCAGAAGAGAAAACAAGGTACTTGCTGTCTTTGGTAATATAAGGCTGAATAGAATTGTATCCTTCAACATTGATTTCATTGCCTAAAGCAATCGGATCAGACCAATTGGTACCTACTCTTCTAGAAATGTAAATGCTTCTTATCTTTTCGTCTTTATTTACCCAAGCAGTAATGAACATGATGTTGCCATTTGGATGGAAGGCAATAGCTGCAGACTCCATCTTTTTAACATCAATAGGTACTTTTTTAACACTTACATTAGATGCACGAGCACTGTTGTCTTGTATGGCATAAATGGTATTGATATATGGGCTTTCTTTTCTAACTACTTTAGGGGCATTTTGTGCACCGCCCAATACTTGGTTTTTCCCCGCAATCATATTTACAGGTCGCGATGAGGTAAAATAAAAGATCTGATTGTTCAATACCGGAGCATAGTTGGAACCTGCTTGGTTGATGTCGTTCTGCAACCTGGCCAGTTTATACAACCTCGGGTATTTCATCTCGTTCAAAGCGTATCTGCACGATTGGATTTCGAGTTCCGCTTTTTCTTTGTAACCATCGTTGAGTGCATATTTGGCTGAAAAGTTATTGAAAGCGGTAATTGCATCTTCATACTTTTTGTTGGCCCTTAAACAATCGCCATACCAATAAGTACTCAAAGCATATTTTGGGTTGGTAAATCCATTGGCGATGAGGTACCATTTTTCGGCATCCTGAAAGTTTTTGTACAACCTTAATGAGGAAGCCAATTGAAATACCAGGTATTCATATTCATCCTTTTTGATTTCGCCTTTTTGTTCCTTTACCTTACTTTCGAATGCATAGGGAACAGTAAAACCAACACTGTCTGAAGAAATCTGCAATGACCTTTTATAATATTCTGCCGCGGCATAATATTCTTTATTGATGAAATAGACATCGGCCACTCTCCTGTTGTTAGAAACCATTTGGGCTTTAGCTAACGAAAGGGTACAAAACAGTACGAGAAAAATTTTAATGGTCTTCATAAGTCAAAAGATTAAAGTCTTGGACAGAAAAAGTTAGGGCCAACTATGCCTTTTCTGCTATTAAATGAAATTGATAATTCTAAACCACCTTTGCTTCCGGTGGCTTTGTTAAGGTCTGAGGTATTGAAATCGTAGCTTAAGCCAAATACCATGCTTTTAAAATGGAGCCCAACATAAGCGATGGCGGCATCTTTAAATCTATAATTACCTCCAAAGAGAAGGTCTGATTGTGGATCTAACATCAGTTGCGAATACATACTTAGCGCATATTCTTCCGCATTGCCTTGTCTCATATACAATGCATTTGGCGTAAGGGCTAGCATATTGTTTACTTTAAACCTTACACCTCCATGCCCTGTAAAACGCATAGGCACTTTTGCATCACCACCTACAAACTTGTCTTTGGGTTGTGTAAGGTGTGCTACCGATGCCCCAACAAAAATATTGGCGCTTTTATAATTGCTTCCATCAAAATACATCACACCTGCATTGATATCTGGTGCAACGAAATCTTGAGAATTGATGTTTTCATTAAATGGCATGGATGGGTCATAACCCATTCCTGGATTATATTGGTTACCGAAAGTTGCTTTTGAGGCATCAAAACTTTTGCTGATGATCCGGCCTGCATACCAAAATTGAAGATCTGGTCGCCATCTTTACCAAACCTGATCCGATAGGCCGCAGATGCCAATACATTTAACTGATTGTAACTAATGGCTCCTGCCCTTTGGTTGATGATGATGCCTCCAAAAGCCAGGTTTTTAACAGGTGCGGCATCAAAAGAAGCACCAGCAGTTAAGAAACCGTTATTTAAGCTGCTCCACTGTTGTTTGGCATTGACGTTAACACGATATGCACCTTCAGTTACACCTGTTAAGGCAGGATTTAGCCAAATAGGATTGGCATAATATTGAGAAAAATGTGGATCCACTTGAGCATATGACTGCTTTATTCCAAAACTTAGACCCAAGGTAAGTGCTAGTATTAATTTTATATTTTTCATCGGTATCATTTTAGTTAAAATCATTTCACAATTGTTAAAAAGCCAATAATTATCTTAAAAGTGTAATGGTACCTTTAAGCATTTTACTTGTACCGCCATTAAATGTTACATCTATATAGTAAACATATACGCCGCTTGGCTGTAGGGTGCCTTTAAAGGTTCCGTCCCATCCTTGCGAAATTGATTGCGATTCGAAAACGAATTGTCCCCACTGATTATAGATACGGATCTTGAAATTAGCTATTGCTGTACCATAGGCAAGGAAAACATCGTTCTTACCATCCCCATTTGGTGTAAATGTATTAGGTACATATAAACTGTCGCCTGTTGGATCACTGGTATTACCTGTTGTTGGTGTAGAGTTTGCACTAGTCTGACAACCCAACTGTCCTTTTGCCCTCACAATAACAGTTACACTTTGTGCTGGTTGTAAACCAGAAGCTAAATAGGTAGTTCCTGTTGAGGTAACCCATGTGGTTCCATTATTGATAGAAACTTCGTAAGATGTGGCGCCTGGTACAACGTTCCAACTGAACAAGATACTGTTATTGGTTACGGTCTCTACTCTTACTACTGGTGTGGCCAAAATAGGCGCTACCGTAACTGTAATCGAGGTCCTTGTTGGACTTGCACATCCACCGTTTTTAGCTACACTTTCTACGTAATAGGTAGTGGTAGTGGTTAAAGCTGCAGTAGTATAACTATTACCTTCAAACAAAGCTGTTCCTCCTGTATTTGTAGTATACCATTTGTAGGTTAAATTGGCATCTGGATTATTGACGCTTAATGTCACTGTACTACCAGAACAAGGAGTAGTATTAGAACTCGATAAACTTGTTGGTGCAACCGGAGAAGAATTAACCGTAATGCTAACCTGTGCACGACCGCTTGAGATACAACTGCCAGCACTTGCCTCTACAAAGTAAACTGCATTGGCATTAAGTGTAGGCGTTGTAAAACTACTACCAGTGCCCAATGGAACAGTACTTACCGCACTACTATAATAGGTATAAGTAATGCCTGCCACAGGATTAGATACAGTTATTGTTGCCGTACTACCCGCACATGCATTGATGGTAGTTGCATTAAGTGTAGGCGTATTAGGTTTCGTGGTGATTGTAACCGTTGCTTTAACCCTGGTTGTTGCGCCTGTACAGCCTGTCGTTCCAACCGCTCTTACATAATAATCTGTAGTTGCATTTAAAATTGGTGTGGTAAATGATGGACCAGTAAATAACAATGTTCCAGCTGTTGCATCATTGTACCATTCGTAGTTGACACCAGTTTGTGCATTTTGAATGGTCAATATCGTTGCATTTCCAGCACAGATTGTTGTTCCGGTTGATGAAATAATTGGTGTTAAAGGTCCAGTATTAATGGTAATCGTGATCTCTTTCGCTGCACCAGCCAAATTCTCGCATTTATTGTCACCTTTTACAGTTACATAATAGGTGGTATTGGTAGTAAGAATAGGCGTGGTAAACACAGCACCAGTAAATACGACCGTGCTAAGGTTGGCATTGCTATACCAGGTAAATATTGGATTGGTAACTGTAGTGCTACTTGCGGTTAATACAGAAGAATTGTTTTGGCAAGTAAACAAGTTACCACTCACATTGATATCTGCAGCTACAGCAGTTGGATTAACCACTACCACTACTGTTTTAGCAGTTGCAGCGGTATTTTCGCATTTGTTAGCACCTTTAACAGTTACATAATAAGAAGTTGTAGCAGTTAATGTAGGTGTAGTGAAGCTGCTTCCAGTGGCTACTACAGTAGTTAATGCGGCATTGCTGTACCAAGTAAATACCGGACTGGTAACCGTGGCACTACTGGCCGTTAAAGTTACACTAGTTGAACCACATGCTGGTGGTGGTGTAGAAACTGTAATATCGGCACTTGTTGCAGGTGGATTTACCGTAAGTGCTATAATTTTAGCATCCGCAGGTTTATTTTCGCATTTATTGCTTCCTTTAACCGTTACATAATAGGTGGTATTGGCAGTAAGAATAGGCGTGGTAAATACTGCTCCTGTAAATACTACTGTGGTGAGGTTGGCATTGCTATACCATGTAAATACCGGATTGGTTACAGTTGTACTGCTTGCCGTTAAGGTGGCAGTAGAAGAACCACAAATGGTAGTTGTACCACTAACCTGTATATCTGCAGCAACAGCCGAGCTACCAATGGTAATGGTCAATCTTTGTACGTGCAGAACTGCTACAGCTATTGCCATTTACAGCCTCTACAAAGAAATCGTATGTTCCAACAGCAAGGTTTGTTGGTGTAGTATAAGTACTGTTGTTTAAAACCAATACCGTTCCATTAGCATCGTACCAATTGTAGGTAACACCAGCCACTTGTTGAACACTTAATGTAGCCGCACTACCGAAACAAACACTTGTTGGATTTCCAGCTACAGCAACTGGTGGACTTGGCAACGGCAAAATAGTAACCACAACTTTGGTTGGTGTGCTTTCGCAACCATTTGACGATGCAGTTACATAATAATTATAGGTACCAGCAGCCAAAGTAGTTGGCGTGGTAAATGTAGTTCCATCTTTTCCGGCTTGGTAAGTAGTTTCTAGATACCATTTATAGGTAACACCAGCAATTGGATTTTTAATACTCAATGTAGCTGCTGCACCCTGACATGCACTTGCGGTTACCGCATTGACTTGTGGAGCGGCAACTATTCTTTGTGCATAATTTAGGTCTACTGAAGTTAAGGCACCTAACAGGCCTGAGTTTAACCTTACTTCTACACCATCAAATTGTGCAGTAGGGATAAAGGTTAAAATGGCACTACTGTTATCGCTCAACAACTCTATATTGATCAATGGATTTGAAGCAATCATCAGGTCATTATTACTAACAGCGCCTTTATATGTTACAACACCTATTGAGGGCAATACCGCTAATGATAACAATTTACCCGGTGAGGTGATTTTGATACGCAATGCATCTCCAACGTTAGAAAGACCACCGGTAAAACCAACTCTTTGATAAACATAGGCGCCTAATGCACCAACAGGCATTACCAACGATGAAGCGGTTTCTATTTTATCATCTACCGCCAAACCTGGATTAAATACGCCTGCCAAAAGTGCAACTCCACTTACACCATCGGCCAAGGCAATTGTGGCCGAACCACAAGGTACTGTTGTTGGTGTACCACCAGGCACTACTGTAACTACTACAGGCACACGTGCTGAAGCACATCCACCAGGAACCGATGCTTCTGCATAATAAGTTGTAGTTGTGGTTAAAGCTGGTGTAACGAATGAATTACCTGTAGCCAATATGGTAGTTGAGGTTGAGGTTTGGTACCAGTTGATTACTGCATTTGAGGTACTTGAAGTTGCAGTTAATAGTGCAACTGAACCAGAACTTATGGTTACTGTTGTTGGTGTAACTATAGGCGCATCCAGCGTTCCAACTTTTATGGTTGCCGTGGTACGGGCAGAAGCTAAACTACAAGCATTCACTGCTTCTACCGAATATGTGGTATTTGCAGTAACTGATGCAATGGTAAATGTGGTACCATCTTTACCTGTTTGATAAACACCCCCTGCATCATACCATTTATAGGTGATACCAGCAACAGGATCTTTTACCTGTAATTGTACGCTATTTCCAGAACAAGTAGTTACATCGTTTGATAACAAAACTGGAGCAACTGGTGCTGGAGTAATGGTTACATTGATTTCAGTCTTAGCACTTACACACCCTGTTGAAGAACTTGCCGCTACAAAATATTTGGTATTTGCAGCTAGGGCTGGTGTAGTGAAACTTACCCCATCTTTACCCGTTTGATAAACTCCAGTAGCATCGTACCATTTGTAGGTTAGGTTAGCTTTCGGGTTTTTAACAGATAAGGTAGTGGTTTGGTTTAAACATGCAGTGGCATTGGCACTGGTAACTTCTGGTGCTGCAATCACATGTTGTGCGTAGTTTATACCAATTGAGGTCAAGGCGCCTAGTATACCTGAGTTTAATTTAATTTCTACAGCATCAAATGGTTTAGTAGGCATAAACGTAACCAATGCCTGGGTGTTTCCGCTTAATAGTTCTAAACTGATCAATGCCCCTCCTAATGTTACGCCATCGTTGTTGTTTACTCCACCATTAAGGGTTGATAATTCAACATTTCCTAAAAGAGCTAATGAAAGCAATTTTCCAGGAGAACTGATCAACACTTTTACAGCGTCTCCAATATTTCCGGCACTGCCAAAGGTCAATCTTTGGTATACAGAGGCATTAAGAGCCCCAACTGGCATCAACAAGGTTGAAGCTGTTTGTGTATTGTTGTCGATCGCCAAGCCAGAGTTAGCTACACCTGCCAATAATGCTATTCCATTAACGCCATTTGTTTCTGCTACCGCTCCTTCACATGGCACAGGGTTTGGCACACCACCATTGTCAACATTGATGGTAATTGCTACCCTACTGGCAGAAACGCAACCATTTGTTTTTGATTTGGCCTCTACATAAAATGTAGTGGTAACATTAAGTGGTGGGGTAACATAAGTTGACCCAGTATATACTGGTGCCGTTGCATTGGCTGAATTGTACCAGTTAAAATCAACATTTGAATCTGTTGACGTAGCTGTTAAGATCACCGTCTGACCCGCGGTTATGGTAGATACAGAAGATTGTACTTGTGGTAAACTTGGACGTGGATTTACAGTAACCGTAACGGCTGCTCTAGTAGCACTTGTACATCCTGATTTAGTTGCTTCTACATAATAAGTTTTGGTAGCGCTTAATGCAGGTGTTGTAAATGTTGCTCCACTGAACAATGCTGTTCCACCTGTAGCCACATCGTACCATTGGTAGGTAATTGTTGGATCAGGACTGGTTACGGCTAAAGTAACTGGAGCACCTTCACAACTTGCGTTAACAGCAGCAACAACTGGAACCGATAAAACAGGTACAACGTTAACATTGACTGGTACACGTTCTGGATTGGCACAACCGTTTCTGCTTACTTGGATATAATAAGTTGTTGATGTAGTTAATGCTGGACTGGTATAAGTATTACCCGTAGCCAACAATGTACCACCAGTAGCGGCGCTATACCAAGTTAAAGTTGTACCTCCATTTGGTGTTGCGCTCAATGCCGCTGTGCTTCCTGAGCAAACAGATTGGCCTGTTGCCGCAATGGTTGGTTTTGGATAGATAATCTCGGCTCCGTAAATATCTAAACTACTTAATGCGGCCACTGTAGCACTAAAGCTTACTTCTACCCTATCAAAAGCTCCCCCAGCTAATAAGGTTGCTTTAAATCGGTTTGACCCAAGCAATTGAAGATAAGATCAATGATGAATTTAATGGATAGGTATTTACTACTGTATTTCCGTTCATTACTTTAACGGTGATACCGCTTAACACCGAAAGATCCAATAAACCTGTTGGTGTAGATAAATCTAAACGGATACTATCTGTACTTAAACCTGCACTTGGGAATATCAGTCTCTGGTATCCTGTAGCGGCAACACCTACAGAAAGTGTAATTCTTGTGAAATTATTTGGATCTGCATCGGTAGAATTTGTTGGACCTGCGATGTTACATAATACACAAAGCAATGAAACGATACCTGTATTTTGTGAGTTCGCAGCATTACATGCCGTTGCACCACCACCGGTGGTTACTGTAACGGTTACAGGTGCACGACTTGCGCTTTTACAGCCATTCGCATTTACAGTTTCTGCATAATATATAGTAGTGGTAGTTAAGTTTGGTGTTGTAAAACTGGTTCCAGTTCCTAATATTGAACCTCCAGTAGCTGCACCATACCAGTTGATGGTAAGACCAGCATCGGCAGTTGCCTGCAATACTGTACTTTGACCACTATTGATCGATCTGATTGTTAGTGGTAATTGTAGCTAAGCTTGGTGAGGGATTAATGCTGACATTTACAGCAGTTTTACTGCTTACACCCGTTCCCGAAACAGCTTCAACATAAAAAGTTGTATTGCTGGTTAAAGCTGCGGTTGTAAAACTACCATTGTTATTGGTAGCTAATGGCGTGTTTCCTGTTGGACCATACCAATTATAGGTAACGCCTGCTTGTAGATTTGTAACGGTTAATGTTGCACTTGTACCATTGCAAGTAACAGCACTTGCCACAATTGGCGCTTTAACTTTTACGATAATGGTATAATTGGTATTGGCAACGTTCGAATTGGCATCTGTAACCTTTACTGAGATGGTATATGTTCCACCTACAGTTGGTGTGCCAGTAATTTCTCTGGTAGTTGCATTAAATGATAGCCCAGTTGGTAAGTTGGTAGCTACATAGGTATATGGTGAAGTGCCACCTGTAACTGCTGGTAATACTTGCGTTGGATATACATCGCCTACTGTACCATCTGGCAACGGCATTGTTGCCAATGAAAGTGCACCAATTACTTTTAATGCATAATTATTGCTTACTTTTTTTCCTTCAGCATCTGTTGCAGTTAAAGTGATAGAATAGTTACCTGCCTGTGTTGGTGTACCGCTAACTTGCCTAGTAGCTGTATTAAAGTTTAAACCTGGCGGCAAGTTTACTGCAGCATAAGTGTATGGACCAACACCGCCAAGTGCTGCCGGAAGTGTTTCTGTTACATACACGGTACCTACCGTTCCATCAACTAATGTTTTGGCTGGTAACGAAAGTGCATCCGTTACTTTGATGGTGTAATTCCTATTTGCCGTTTTGTTATCTCCGTCGGTAACTGTTACTGCTACAACATAAGTACCAGGGGTAGTTGGTGTACCTGTAATCTCTCTGGTGCTTGTATTAAATGATAACCCAGGAGGTAAGTTGCTTGCTGTATAAACATAAGGTGTACTGCCTCCTGTTGCGGCAGGTATAGTTTGTGTTGGATATAATGTTCCTACTGTCCCATCGGCCAAAGTAGCTGCAGGTAAGCTTAATGGATCTTTTACAACAATGGTGTAATCCTTTATCACAGAATTACCATCAGCATCTGTAACCTTAACTGGAACCACAAAAGTTCCTGATACAGTTGGTGTGCCCGTAATCGCTCTAGTTGTTGGGTCAAATGTTAAACCTGGAGGCAAATTGGTTGCTGTATAAACGTAAGGTGTACTGCCTCCTGTTGCGGCAGGTATAGTTTGTGTTGGATATAATGTTCCTACTGTGCCATTTGGCAATGTTAACGCGCCAAGCACAAGTGCATTGGTCACCTTAAGCGTATATGAAGTTGTAACCTTACAATTTTTACTATCTGTTACAGTAATGCCAAAGGTATAAGTACCGGCGGTAGTTGGTGTACCTGTTAGTAAACCTGTACTACTTATGGTTAAACCTGGCGGCAAAGTACTTGCTGCAGCCAAGGCATAGGTATAAGGCGCTGTACCACCTGTTGCTGCCGTAATCTGTTTCGTATAAGCTGTTGCCACCGTTGCATTAATAAATGTAGTCGTTGGCAAAAGAATAGCTGGGTTAACAGTTACATTTACCGCAACTCTTGCAGATTCGTCAGGACAACCAATTTTTTTGGCAGCTACATAATAAGTCTTATTTGCGGTTAAAGCCACTGTAGAGTAAGTACCATTAAAAGCAGTGGTTGCTAATGCTGGGCCACCATCTAAAGCTTCATACCAAATCAATTGGTTTGTAGCACTAGTTGTAGCACCCAATACTGCACTGCTATTATAACACGCAGTCATTGCATTTGAATATGGCGCTGTAAAAGTAGGTCTCGGTGCCGATCTGGTTACACCATACACACTAATGGTCTGTGTTACATTTACATTAAGTAGTGAGGTCAAAGTAATTTTGACTCTATCAAAAGCGCTGTTTGGTGCAAATGGTATATTGACCACTTGTCCACTATTTAAAAGACCTAATAAGTCTAATCCTAATAGATTATTACTTAATGCTTCAGAATAGACCAGATTATTTCCATTATAAGCACTAACAGATATTTTGTTCAGCAAACCTACATTAAGCAATGCAGGATCAACGCCCAACCTTACATTAAATTCATCACCAACATTCGAAGGTGAGTTGAAATAGATATTTTGACTAATAGAACCCGCTACACCTAATGCACCTAAACTGATCTGAGATGCAGTAGATGTACTGTTATCAATCGCATTTTGCATATTGGTAACGCCAGCTTTTCCTACGCCCAAAAGACTTACTGTTAAACCGGTACCCTCAAAATCTGTTGCAAATGCCGGATCGCAACTGCCCGTACCAGACATGTAGAATGCATTATAAACCTTTGTTTGATTTGTACTGCCCAACAATAAAGCATTGGTTACATCTTTGATATAAACCCTATCGTAAGGACTTTCTGGTGTAATGGCTACATAAAAATTTCCAGCTGCATCTTTTACCAAACGTAAGTTGGAAGATGAAAAAGCCCCACTACTTGAACCAGATAAGACTTCGTCGCTGGAAGAATTTCTTGCGCCCACTACAAACGAGTCATGACCTAAAACAACATTACCGAGCACATTTGCCAAAGCACTACCTAAGTTACCACCTAAGAGTGCATTTAACACATCTGCATCAAAATCTATCCTGATAAAGGTTGTCTTATTGGCCGGTATGGTTCCTGGAAATTGCAGTTCCAATTCTCCACTGTATTTCCCAGCCCCTAGTAATGCACCACCATAAGATTTAACTATAGCGAAACTATTGTTATCTAATGTTGCATTAGTAGCATCTTGTACTTGGTTTGACTTTACCGTTGCAACATTTGCTAAAATTTTCGTCTGCGCATAAGAAAGCGAACTTATTAACGTTAAAGAAATAATACTTAGGAGAAAAATGATCGTTTTGATCAATTTAGTCGAATAGGTAGATGTCAACTTCATACGATACGGATTTAGTTTAAGCTGTTTTTTATACAATTTTAGCTACCAATCCATAGATATTCGTTATTCGATTTGTTCATTAAACAAGTCTAACAGCATTATTTTGTTCATTTTGTTCAAGTTAATCATGAAAAAAACTTATTTATTTCATGATTTGTTCATTCATGCTAAGTTGGGGATGGAATTATAGGTTTTTTTTGTTCATTGCTGAAATTTCGCTTGAATTTCCGACTGTATATTTTCTAATTAGTTAAATCTATATTGGTATCAATCGGAATTTTTAATCACTATTATGCTAGATACTCATTCACTGAACGAACTCAGAAACTTAATTTTGCAAAAAGCAGGAATTAAATTCATTTCGCCATCAGATTGTCAGCATATTGCACTTTCAATCAGTAAAAAAGTAAATAAGACCATCAGTAAAACCACCATTAAAAGACTTTTCGGTTTTGCAGTGGCCAAACATAACTTCTCTAAATTCACCATCAATACCTTACTCGAATATGTTGATAGTTCTGATACCGAAATCGTATTCAAATCAAGCGTCACCCCTATTTACAAAAAAGATGTAGAAGATTGGAAACATGTTGCCATAAGGGCAAAGGCAATTTCTCAAACTACACTAACAGGCATTATCAATCATTGTACCATACCCTATAAGGCAACTATCAATAGAAAATTTGCCATCCAAGATTTTGAATACTTTTATAAATCTAATTTTAGCTTTACTGCATTTATTTCACAACCAGGCTATGGAAGAAGTATCTTACTTTCACATTTGGTACAAAACCTGTTTTTTAAGCCGCAAGCTAAATTCCATAACGATATTGTACTGTTTGTAAATGCCAACGAAATCTTCGATAAAGAAGGAAACCACCAAAGTTTTGAAACCGAGAATCAAAAAAAGATTAAATATTTCTAAAAGTAGAAAACTCATACCTTCTTTAAATAACCATTACGAGAAAACCGGAAGTAAGTTTATCATTATCATAGATGCCTTCCACGAGCTTTTCACCACAAACAAGGAAAAATCCAAGATATTCGAAACCATTATTTCTTGGCTGTGTGAGATTGAGGACAGTTCCGCCATTAAGCTTGTACTGAGCATGAGGACTTATTATTGGGTAAGATTTTATAGTTTGATGCGTAACTCGCATTATTTAAAACAAAAATGGTATTCAGGTAGTCATTACAACCCTGAAAAGGTATTGAATGTACCAAGATTTACCACTGAAGAAGTAGATATTGTTTTAAATAATATTGACCATAAGATACAGAAAAAACTTGACCTGAAAATAAAGTCGAAACTAAGGTTCCCCTATTATTTTAAGTTCTACAATGAACTTAGGGAAGAGTATCCACATAATGAGTTTCATACAGAAATCATTTTTCATGAAATCTATCTTAAATACATCCTAGAAAATATCTATCGGTCAAACCAATCATTAGAGAAATTGATCTTATGTAAGAAAATCATACAATTCAGTGAATATGGGCATAGCAATCTATCCATAGACAAAAGATTGTTTCTACACGATTTTACCATATTTAAACAGGCTTACATGGAGTTGCTTTCTGATGGTATATTGGTTGAACATAAGCACGTTCATAATGGTATGTTATTAGAAACCGTAAGTTTTGTGCATTGCCATATTTTTGAATATTTCTTATTCAAAGAGTTGTTGGACCGTACGCAGCATACAATGGATGAAGCCTTTTTAATCGAGATCACAACAAATTACCATTATAAACTGGCAATGAATTTATTACAGTGGTCTATATTTACGGCTATCCGAAATGGCAATTATGAAGTGATCAAACCCATCCTTAATTTAAGATTGAACGACCAAAATGAGAACTATTTTTTCCTGTTCATTTTAGAGAACATCAAACATCAGTTGAAATATAAACCTGGGGATGCTGTGCAACTCAAAAGAAATGGACTACAAGATCAATTTGTAACTAAACTTGTTCAACAAGATTTTCTTTCACCTTCTTTTAAAAATATCATAACTTTTTTTTCTGGTATGGTAGACAACAAAGAAAATGCCGTCATCTATCAGTCTATCCTATTGATTTCTGATTGTTTAAACCTAAACTTAAGAAATATAAAAGAACGATTGAATTTCTTTCTGAAACTAAAAAGCATTACAAAAGAATGGCCAATTGATCCATTTGAAACATCACTTTTTCTGAGCAATAAATTATCAGGAGACAAGAAAATCAATGAAGATTTTTTAGAAAAGGTAAAAACATTTGAACTCAAACCCTTAGAAAAAAATACCTACGAAATGTCAATCGAACAAGTGAAAAGATTGATTTCTTATCTGTTTATCTTGTTGATCAATGAACTTGAACAACACCCAAAAGACTCGATCAATTTGATTTTATCTATCGAAAAAACAAGCCCATTGTTTGCTCGGTTTTTTAGAAAATATCATTTATATCTTTTGTATGTCTTGGCACTGGAGACATCAAAAAATGGCGACAATAACAAAGCCAATGTATTAGAAAGGAAAGTAGAATATCTCTATCAGAAATCGACATCAAAATATGCAAATGCATTTTTCATGTCGATCAAAGCGCAGCAACATCTCAACAGAAATGAGTTTGCAAAAGCAATTTCTTATGCCCATCGATGCATCAATTATTGCAAAGAAAATGCATTTATCATGGTAGCGATTTTAAACTTTAATATACTAATAAAGATCTACACTAAATTGAAAGATATGGTTAAAGTAGAAGAATATAAATTTTTAAAAACAGCAGAACTGGAGAAAAGGAACATCACTAAGACTCTGAGTTTAAGTTAATAAAATAGTTGTCTTAAATATCGATATTCTTAATTTGTTTACAATCGGTTGAAATACTGTTTATTATCGCATTATTTTCAGTATTTCGCACATTTATTTAACAAAAGGTTAATTATAACAGTTTTAAAAAACCTATATTAGTGTGTAAATAACCCTTAATTATTACGAACGCTCTCATGCCTGAAATTGTTATCTTGGATAATTTAAAACGTTTAATTTTAATTAAAACTGGCATCAAAATAATCAGTCCATCTGACTGTAAATTTATATCAATATCCATTCAAAAAGAACTGCATAAAAGTATTAGTGAAACTACCATTAAAAGGTTGTTTGGTTTTGCAGAAATCAAAAATCAATTTTCTAAATATACAATAAACACTTTATTAGAATTTGTAGAAAAAACAGACAGTTATGATGCTATTGAAAATCATCAGACTTCTATTTTGGAAGCAACAGAAAGCTTAGACTTAACCAGGGCTAGAGCACTTGAAATCACCTTGTATACCTTAAAGTACATTCGCAATAGAAGTAGTGTACCTTATGACATGACCATAGGAAGAAAATTTGCAAAATATGACTTTGAATATTTCTATTCCAGCGACAAGAGTTTTACTTCATTTATTTCTCAACCTGGTTATGGAAAAAGCATTCTCTTAAGTCACTTAGTGCAGGAGTTGGCTTTGGATGACCATGCAAAGTATAAAAATGATGTATTCCTATTTTTAAATGCCACTGATATTTTCGAAAAACTATATGAATCTTATAGCATTGAGGATAGGATCAAAGTAAAATTAGGCCTAAATCCAGATACGAAACTGACCAACTATTTTGATGAGCAATACGAAAGATTTGGTATCAAATTCATCATCATCATTGATGGATTTCCAGAACTTGTAGTCAATAAAATCTCTAAACCAAGGGTATTTGACAAGATCATCAACCTGATATCTAGCATAGATGAAAGTGAAAACATCAAATTGATCTTAAGCATGCGTTCTACCATGTGGAACAGGTTTTATGAGCGTTTCAAATATGTACATTTCTTAAAGCAAAAGTGGTTTGCAGGAAGTTATTTTAACCTCAACGATAGCTCAAATGTACCACCGCTAACAGAACAGGAAATTGATGACATCTTCCAGAGAATGTGTCCACACGACTTTAAGACAATTAATAAAAACGTAAAGTCACAATTAAAATTTCCATTCCATATCCAATGGTATTATCAGCTTAAAGAAGAATATCCTGAATTTAATTCTTATACCAACATTATCTTTTTCGAGACGATCGATAGGTTTATCCAAGAAAGACTTACCATTCTAATTACGCTACCGAGAAAATCCTCTACTGCAAGAAAATCATTCAATTGACCAATTTTGGTCGTAACAATAGTACTGTCTTAAAATCAGATCTGATCAAGGAACTTTCCGTATTCAATAATGCCTACATGGAGTTATTGGCTGATGGAATACTCATGGAAGAAAAGATCAACCAAAACAGCTTTGCATTGGAGTTTGTAAGATTTATACAGCCCCATGTATTTGAATATTTTTTGTTCATAGAGCTTTTAGATGTTTTTGACCAACAAATGGATGAGCATTTTTTTGACAATCTGAATAATGATTATTTTGGAAATCAGGTTCGATTCCAATTGCTACAATGGTCGATCAGATATATCATTAGATGTGAACAATTCGAACATCTATCATCTATTCTTAATCTAAAACTGAACAACTACGAAAAGAACTATCTGATTTATTTTATTGCAGAAAACCTAAACTACAAACTTAAAGATGACCCTAACCTTATCAACAAGCTTAAGGTTAACCGAATACACGAGACACTTTCAAAACATCTAATCCACTTCGATTTCATAGATTCTTGTTATAAAGAAGCTATTAATTCTCTAATTCTTAGTAGTTGATACGGATCAAAATCTTTTGTTCTATCATTCCATATTGTCAATTTTCGATGCATTGAGCCTAGACCCAGTAGATCTCTAAACGGATAGCGCAATTAGAAAAATTAGCGCATGAGGCAGAAAAGTGGCCAATAGACCCATATGAAACCTTGAAACTGATTTACCTCAAAGTTAAAGGTATCTCTGTTAAGGAGCATGATACGCTCCTTAAAATAGAAGAGTTTAAAAATAATGAACAAATCTTGAATCCTGAAGGTCTGGCTTTACCCAATGCCAAACAAGTACTGGTCTTTTTGATCATGACAACAGTAAACCTATTTTATGGAACTCCGCTTGAGGCTATTAAGATCGATCAATTCGATGACCGACTTTATCCAAAATTGTTTGCTACCAAAAAGCCATTTGCCGTTTACCTATTAAATCTTTTGGCAGTAGCAAAAGCAAAAACGGCTCCGGATGAGAAAACCGATCAAATGGAACGGATTTTAACCACACTGTATAAAAACAATACGGTGATTAATCCAACATTGTATGCCCAAACTGTTTTTTTATCCTTAAAGGCTCAACAAAGCAAAAACCGAAGAGAATATACGGCAGCCTTGCAATATGCTGAAGACTGTCTTAAAATTTATCAACGGAATAAATTGGTGGTCAATGAGATCACGATGTACAACCTGATCATCAACATCTACCAAGAGACAGATGAAAATGAGAAAGCAAACGAATATATCTACAAAAAGTTGAGTCTCTTAGATGATAAAGGCATAAATCCTGCGCCCTTCCATTCGGTAAATAGCAATAATTAACTGTACTGTTGTACCTTTTTGTACAATTCCTCTGGTAAAAACGGTTTTACAATGATATCATCCATACCCGCTTCCCTAACCTGTTGTTCGATTTCTTTCTTCAAATTGGCAGTAAGTGCGATAATGGGAATCTTAATTCCATTTGCCCGCATTGTTTTGGCAGCTTCATATCCATCCATGATCGGCATATGTAGAGTCCATAAATACCAATTTATGTTGATGGTCTAATTTTGATAATGCCTCTGAGCCATTTACTGCGATATCTACAACAGCGCCCCAATTTTCTAAGAATCTTTTTGCTACCATCACATTTAATGCATTGTCATCAACCAATAGAATATCCATTCCTTTAAATGCTTGTTTGTCTTCGTTTTTAAAATCGTTTTCTACAAGTTGTCTATCACTCAATTGCGTACTTTTTTCAAAGGTCTGGATGAAATAGAACGTGGCCCCCTGCCCTTCTTCACTATTGAGGTTTAAGGAGATATTTTGCATTTCCAAGATCCGTTTTGAAATGGCCAAGCCCAATCCCGTACCGCCAAAGCTTCTGGATGTAGAAGAATCAGCCTGTGTAAAACGTTCAAAAATGAGCTGTTGTTTTTCTTTTGATATACCTATACCCGTGTCTTTGACCTCAATTTTTAAAGTTACTTGTTTATTGGTTTGGGCAAGCACTATTATATTGACCTGTACAGAACCTTTAGCTGTAAATTTAATGGCATTGTGCACTAAATTGGTAATCACCTGAAATAGCCTTGTAGGGTCTCCGAATAAGTGATTCTTTAGCGCATCATCAATGTGCAGTTCGAGCTTGATCCCCTTTTCTATCGCATTTCCTTTTAAACCAGCAACAATGTTTTTTACAATTGAAATGATATCTATTTCTGCATTCTCAAAAGCAATCTTTCCAGCTTCGATCTTATTGTAGTCGAGGATATCGTTTACAATGCCTAATAAATTGTTGGCAGAAAACAACATGATATCCAGTTGTTCTTTTTGGTCATGGCGGGGGTTGTTTCGAAGCAATAAATGGCTCATGCCAATTACAGAATTGAGTGGGGTCCTAATTTCATGGCTCATGGTGCTTAAAAATTCACTCTTGGCCACCAAACCTTGCTCAGCTTGTTCCCTTGCCTTACCCAATTGAAAAGATACCCTATGCGATAATATAAGCGACTGTAAAAAGAAAAAACCAATGTAACCCACAAAAGTAATGAGTTGTAATGGAGGGATAACATTCCAATAATGCAATAAGGAAATGGCAAAAACAAACATCAACGAAATTGAGCTTAGCAGGGCATATTTGGAACCTGGCCTTTTATTTTTGTAGGCAAGCACATATACAATTGGTGTATAGATAATGCAAAAGACTGTAATGATCAAAAACGGATTGATCAACCTGGTAAAGATAATGGCAGGCAAGAATGTGGAGGCGAGCGTAAAAAGCAAACAAAGACCAGCTATTATTTTAACTACATTCTTATTCATATCTAAAGGATATAGATAGCGCGTATATAGGCCAAATAATCCCACACTTAAAAATAAACTGGAATATTCGAGCCGTACCATTACATACCAACTTGCGTCTGGTAATACGGTATGTAGCACGTAATTATCTACTCCCATAATGCGATAACAATACACAATAGAATATAGAGAGAACAATAAGGTGGCTCTATCTCTATTGCCTAGCAGATACAGCCCCAAAAAGAATAGTCCACCCATAAACAAACAACCTGTCAACAATAGGTCAATTGCTTCCGTCCTTCTTCTTTCTAAATTGATTTCTGCTTTTTTTCCTACTGTAATGGCATTTTTCATGCCACCATAAACATGTGTAAAATTCGAGATCTGTAATACCAGGTTCATGGTATCTTCCATCATTGGCACATCAAAAGCCTGATATTGCCATTTTGGGACATAATCTTTGGCATCAGTAGCTACCGTTCCATTATGCGCAACCAATTTGCCATTTAAGAACAAGCGATAAGAGGTATAAGAATCGGGCATTTCTACCCTGATCTGTTCATTGATCTTTGGCAGCAGAACTTTTAATTGATAAGATGCATAACCAAAGGAGGGCAGTTTTTCTCCATTCACTATTAAATCGTTCCATTTGGCGGGGAAGTTGATAATGGTCCCAGCTTCGGTTTTAGGTTGATTTGGGTTGATCAACTTTTTCCAATAAAAGAGCCATTCTCCTTCTAAAGCCACCCTTTGGTCTAAAGATTGATTTCTTAAATCAAGAATACCATTTTTAGCTATTGGGATTATATCTTTGGATTTACCATAGGCAATTGTAGTACAGCATAGGATGAGCGTAATCAAGAAAAAATGTAAAATTCTCATTTTAACTGCCATAGTTTAGCTGCACAACACTTGTTATAGTTTCAATATCAATTCTGATTTGCTAAGATAAATTAAATCGCAAAATATTATCTTATAATTAATATTTTTAACCTAAAATTTAATAAATAAAAAAGCCCAATCGTAATTGGGCTTTTTTTTAGATTTTTATATCAACCTAAGGTTTACTAGGTTCTGGAGCTTTGCCTATCAAGTCCATGAACTGATCTAACTTAGGTGTAATGATGATCTGGGTTCTTCTGTTCTTCGTTTTACCTGCTTCACTATCATTTGCGGCAACAGGATTGTACTCTCCTCTACCCCCAGCAGTTAAACGTTTTGGATCTACACCATAATTGTTCTGTAGGGATTGTACCACAGATGAGGCTCTCAGTGCACTCAAGTCCCAATTGTTTCTGATGTTAGGTTTTGAAATCGGAATGTTATCGGTATTACCTTCAATCAACACATCATAACCTTGATAATCTTGGATAATCTTAGCAATCTTACTTAAGGTTGCTCCTGCTTTATCAGAGATTTCGTAGCTACCAGATTTGTATAACATGTTATCCGAAAGTGAAATATAAACCACTCCTTTTAATACTTTTACATCAACATCACTCATTTCCTCTCTACTTAAAGAACGGGTCAGGTTATTGGTCAATACCACATTCAAAGAATCGCTTTTATTTTTGGCATTTACCAATTGTTGGATGTATTTGTTAGAACTGTTGATTTCATCAACCAATTTGGAGATGTTCACATTTCCTTGGCTGCTTGAGTTTAAACATTTGTTCAAGGCCGCCTGTAAGGCTGCAACATTTGAGCGCTCTGCAGCTATTTGTTCTTCTAAACTCTTCACCCTGATCTTTGAACCAGAAAGATCTTGTTCACTAGCCTGTAGGCGTTGGTTAAGTTGGGTATTGCTTTCCTGCAGTTTGCCATTGGCCGATTGCAGTTCTTGATATTTTTTATTGCTAACACACCCTTGTGTCAATATAGCTACAAGGAGTATCAGAGGTATACTAAATGATTTCATAATCTTATTTTTTAATTGTTGAAAGATTAACTCATTAACAAAATAAAAGTTGTAAAGTTTGAATTCTAGATACAATAATTGTTGTTCAATCTGGCTTATGATGAATATATGACATCACTGCAGTTTTGAAACTGCTACCAATTGGAACCTGTTGGTAAGTTGTATCGATCAGATTTCCTTCTATGGATAAAATTGTATGCAAGGGCACAATAAAGGAACGATGAACCCTTATAAATTGACCAGAAAGCATGCTTTCTATTGCTTTCATGGTGTAATTTGCGATCAATATCCTCTCTTTTAAATGGATCTTCACGTAATTCTGCAATCCTTCTATCAATAAAATCTCGTCCAGGTTAATCTTTACCAATTTATGGTCTACTTTAACAAATAGATAATCGATTTTATTTTCGATACTTGATGTTTTTTGCGCATTCAAATTTACTTGAACTTTCTCTAAAGCATTTAATAAACGAGGTAGCGCAATGGGCTTTAATAGGTAGTCGACAACATTCAATTCGTATCCTTCCATTGCATATTTGTTAAATGCTGTGGTAAAAATAACCAATGGTGGATTTTTTAAAGAGCGCAAAAAATCCGTACCAGAAACAATTGGCATCTTGATATCCAAAAACATCAGGTCAATTTTTGAAGCATGTAGGGCTTCATAGGCTTCCATTGCATTTGCGCACAGTTTAACCAGTTTATAGTTCGTTAAACCTGCCATGTAGGCTTGCAAAAGTTTACGTGCCTGAGGTTCATCATCTACAATTAAATAATTGATCATTTGTACAGCTCAAGTTTTACGGTAAACATCTTATTTTCTTCTTTTAAAGTTAGCTTATAATTGTTGGAAAAATAATGGTTCAAACGCTTCCGTACATTTGATAAACCAATTCCTTTTTGGTCATTGCTTTCAGTTGGAATAAAATTGTTCGTGGTGGTAAGGATGATTTTGTGTTCGTCCTCTATCAATTCAATTGTGATACAAACATCTTCAGCAGTTACTACACCACCATGTTTAAAGGCATTTTCTACAAAAGCTAAAAAAATAAATGGTGGAATTTGATAAGCCTCATCATTGATAGCTAAATTGATAACAATTTTGGCATTTTCTTCAAAACGGACCCTTTCAATGGCAATATAATTATGCAATAGGTTAACCTCCTGTGCCAACGTAATGTATTCCTTTTCACAATCGTATAGCGATGACCTCATAAAATCTGCCAAGCGATTTAAAAGATCACAGATTTTTCCTGTTCTTTCTGCACAATGAAAGATTGCAGATTGTTTAAAGTATTAAAAAAGAAGTGCGGATTAACCTGTGCCTTCAAGGTATTTAGCCGAAGTTCTGTATTCTCTTTGGCCAACCACATTTGTTGTTCATTAAATTGATAGGCATACCGAATAAATTTAATGCTAAGTGGAACATAAATAATTGTAATCAAACTTGTTAAACCGCTAAATATAACTTGTAGTAATTTAACAGGGTTGAGTTGTTTTTGATATAAATTATTCCAAAAATCGGCACCAGCCACCGATGCACTATGTAGGTTATACCATTGGATGATCAATGAAATATGGTAAGTTCTGAGTGTTACCGCAATGATGTAATAGACAACTACTAATATGGCCCCCAATAACCATTTTTGTTTTTTAAATACAGGAACAATGAGATACACTAAAGGATAGTACAAAAACAACGAAAAGACTATCCCAGTTAGCGTGACCAAAAAATGCTGGTCAAAGCTGATGTGGACAACCATCGATTCGCGTAACCAAAATACCAGATAAGCAAACCAAAATCCAAAATGTACCGCTAAACGATAGCGCCAATCGGTAAAAGATCGGTCCCAAAACACTTTAAGTCTATTCATCGCTTTAAGCTAATAAAAACTCTAATCAATAAGCCTAATTTTCTGACGAATCTGCCTAATTTCTTGACGAACAAAGTCCAATTGAACACGAACGAAGTCAAACATTCCAAAAAATCAGTTCAATCCAATTTCACTGGCTTTATCAATGGTTATCATCATTTCATCAAAAAAAAGAAGACCTAAAATAATACAGGCTTAGTTTTATCCAAATTTTAAGCCATGAGAAAATATATTTTATTTGGCTACATCGCATTGGTGTGGTCTTTACAAAGTACAGCACAAGTTAGCCTAGTTAGCCCACAAAAACCGAGCAATAAAGACAGCATAAGTCTAACTTATAATCCTAATGATGTCAATGCCAAACTCAATGGCAATGAACCTATTTATGCACGTATCACTACCTATTGTCAGGATGGTTCAATTGAAAAGTTTCATGTAACCCTATCTGCTAAAAATGAAAAGTTTGAGCAGGATTTTAACTTACCTCTTAATGCCGCTTCTTTTAAAGTAGAATTCTATACTTTAAATAAAGATGATGAGGCTGCTACACAAAGCTTAAAGGTATATGACAACAAATATCAATTACCCGTTAAAGGCGCTTATTTAGAAGCTTTAATGAGCGAAAAAGTTGATAGTATATTCCAACTGGAGATTACAAACTACCCTACGCATTATTTGGCCTATGCAAAATACATTAACGTCATATCTATGATTAAGGAACCATTAAAAGCGAAACAGACGATCAAAGCCTTACAAAACAAATTGATCCAAATCCCTATAACTAAAAACGGTGTAGCACCAGCAGGTTTACTGGCCGCACTTTGTTTAAGTTATGCCAAAACTGGCGACCTAAACACTGGAAAGAAATACTTATTTCAGTTATTTGAAATGTATCCGCTAACCACAGCAACTGCTTTTGCGTTTAGCATTTATAATTATGAATACTATAAGTTGAGCAACCAACAAGTTGAGGAAGATGTAAAAGCTAAACTCAAAGGGATTTTTATCCATACTCCAGAAGCAGCAATTTGTAAAGACATTAATATCTATGGTTATTTAAAAAATGACCTAAGTATTCCTGTTGAGGCTTTTGAGAAAGTTATTAAACCTCTATATCCAAAAGATCAAGTCGCTTATTATGCTTTGTACAATCTACCCGAACTCTATCTAGACAGAAAGATAAACTTAGATACGGCCAAACAATTGCTGCTAAATGCAGTCGCAAAATTTCAGGATGGAAGCATCCAACATCAATACCGTTTAGATTATGGTCATTTTCAGATGTATGTACCTTATTTATTGCTAAATTTGGCAAAGGTTAACCTATTGAAAAATGAGCTACAAGAAGCATTATTTAACAGTTCTGCAGCAATACAGCTATTAAGTGGCAGCAATACAGAGGGTAATTTTCTACCCTTGATACTAGAAGTACGTGCCCAAGCCTATGAAAAAATGGGCAATACCAACCTTGCCTTTGATGATTATAAAAAACTGTATTTGATTGGTCAAACTACGGCTTTAGATTCTTTGCAACGGCTATTCCCGTTGGTCAATGTCAAACAAAAAGATTTCACCAGTTTTATCGCATCTCTGAAACCGAATAAGGACAAAAATATGGCGAACAAAGACCTAGCGCCAAACTTTAGCGGAACAGATCTTAAAGGCAATAAAGTAAGCTTAGCAGATTTTAAAGGAAAAATTGTCGTCCTTAACATTTGGGGGATTGGCTGTGGGCCATGTATAGCAGAAATGCCAATGTTAAATGAATTGGTAAAAGCCTATCAAAACCAACCTGATGTGGTATTTATTGCCATTACAGCTGATCAAAAAGATGCCTTGACCAATTTCTTTAAAAATAGAAGTTTTGCTTATAAAGTCATTAATAATGCAGGTAACATCAGTGCGCAATTTAATACCAATGCTTTGCCTGTACACATGGTAATTGGTAAAAACGGCGAAGTGATCAACCGTTCTATTGGAGCTAGGGAAGATATCAAACAATTTTTAAAACAGTTAATTGACTTGAATTTGTAATTGTTTTTAAAAAACTAGAACCAATAGCACACACTATTGGTTCCAGACACAATGTAGCGCATCCACGATACATTGTAGTTATTATTTATTTCCCTAACCATTTAACAATGCTGTTTTCAAATTGTTTGCAACAGCTGAAATATTCTGTACAAATTGATAATCATGCACTTTAAATATATTATTTAAGTACCATTGTTGGCTTCTTGTCTTTGTCAATAGCCACAAAAGTAAACTCTCCATGTACGGCTAGTTCCCTTCCTTCATCATACATCTGTTCGATATAGATCTCTACGTTAACTTTTAAGCTGGTATTGCCAACTTTTGTTACCACACCAATAAGCTCTACAATTGTACCTGCTGGGATAGATTTTTTAAAATCGATACGGTCGCTGCTTACGGTAACCATAATCTGTCTGCTAAAACGCGTAGCTGTAATAAAAGCCACTTCATCCATCATGTGCATGGCCGTACCCCCAAAAAGTGTATCGTAATGGTTGGTCGTATTTGGAAAAACAGCTTTGAAAATACTGGTTTTAGAATTTGCTATTCTTTCTTCTAATGTCATGTTAATTTTTTGAGTTTTTTTAGTTATTTTAATCGTTTCACAGCTCGTTTTAATGCTCGTTGGCTACCAATTCGCAGATAACCCAGATTTTGCGTTAGCATTTCTTTTAAAGATCAAGTAAATAAATCGTTAAAAGCGCTTTGGCCCTATTTTACGAAGCCTTGCTTAATCAAACGTAAGGTAGGGATATGACAATTTACCTTCTCGGTGAAAAGACACCTAAAGCCAAATTCGAATAAAATGTTATTCTGTGTTGTAATATCAGACCTGACCAATTGCTTTTCTAACGCGAAAGCATCGTCAATTCGATAAACGGCAGGTCTCCTGACTTATCCCCAAATGTATCGCCTTCCCGTTTGCGTTTAATCAAACAGTGGTATTAATGATACTTTGTTGCCTTCTAAAAGGCAGGATTTACAGTTGCGCGACAGTTCGTGATTTACACACGATTCCCTATTAATCTACAGCTAAGTAAAACCGATATCGGTTGATGAAAAAATAAAGTTAAGAACTTACATCGATGCAAATGTAGGTAATAACGTTATAAAAATAGCACGATTTAAAACTAAATCAGTTCTGTTAGGTTTTACAAAAAAGCCTCTTGTGGTAACAAGAGGCCATTGACATATAAACGGAAGAAAATAAATTTTCAGATTTAATGTTGTCCTATTTCATTTTAAGGATAAACAAAAATCACAATTCTATATTTACCCAGGTTAAAATTAGCGTTACTAATTAATTAATAATCAAAAAGATAAATAATTTAGCAAGTACAACAATAAGGGTTGTTTATAATTTGATGTGCTGTAAGATCGCCATCACCTGAGGAGAGACCAATTCAACTTGGTGTGGTTGGTACAGGGGTATTTCCATAAAATCACCGGCTTTCATTAAACGTACTTCGCCAGCAACCGTACATCTACATTCGCCTTTCAAAATCAAGAAACTCTCATATTCATCTTGGTGTATTTCCTCGTCAATATCCGTTTCAGAAACAATCAACAGCTGTGTTACCTTATGATCCTGACGAAGTACCCTAACATGTCTACCGTCTATCAGATCAAGCTGACCAAATCCTTCGGTCAAGTTTAACCAATTCTGATGGACAGAAAACTTATTGATCAATGGAAGGTCATCGATATCCATTACCTTTTCTTTCTGTAGGTTATCAATCGAATCGAGCACCAATGTTTTTAGATAGCTAGGAGGTTGTATGGCCGTTGCCATCGCTTGCTTTTCTATAGCGGCCTGTACCTTGTCTAATTCTTTGCCAAGTTCTGGATAGGCAGCCAACATCTGCTCTACTTCAACTTTTTCAGTTGTACCAAGTAAATCTAAGGCATACAGTTCCAATACACCACTATCGATATAGGTTTTTAAGTTCAAGCTTGAATTTTTTCTATAAGTTCTTTTCCGTGGTCTTATCACTTTTGCAGTTTTGACTAACTTCCATGTCAAAATTAAGGCCAATCATTGTATAAATATGATAAAATTTACTCAAAGAAAAACTGTTGATGCTTTATCGCTACTTCAGCACCAGCTGTTTTGGTTCTGTTACCACAATTTGTGGCTTTTCATTAAATAGAACCAATTTGCCTGTAACACACATCTTTTTGTTTAAATAGGTTTTTTCAGGCTCTTTAAATTTAGCCAGATCTGCTTTGTAGATAACCACCGTTAACAATTGCTTGGGAAATTCTGCTCCTAAATTGATCAGAGTGAGGTTGGCCAAAGCCCTTGTTGTATATACAGAATCGCAGATGGTTACCTCTTCTCCAATGTGTTTGGCAACATCTTTAATAGCGATGGTAGTTTGGCTTTTGGCCAAGCTTACCACAAATAAGAAAACGATTAGGGACAATAATTTTTTCATAACTAAAACAGAAATATAACCACTAATATATATGTTTAAACTCTTATTAAGGGTATTGAAATTATATTTCTTCAAAAGAAATGAAAGTTACTTTAAAAAAAATAGATCCATCAATTGGTACATGTGTAAAAAATTGACCGTAAAGCGTTTAGGCCACCCAAACATTTAAACCTCTAAGTATGTTAATATCTTGTTAACAAAACAAAGTTGATATATTTTATTTTAGCATGCAGATAATGCAACCTACACATGAAACCGAAATTTGATTGTCTTTATTTTCTTGAGAATACAGCTATCTTTATTATCGAGATCAAAAGAACCGATCTGAGTGAAGATGCAGATAGCTCATCCGTTTATCAATGGATGAAGATTGACAAATCAACTTTAGGTATTACGCTGTTGAGTTTTCGTTCTATGGATTCTTCTGCGCAGGTTGAAGAAAGGTTTTTTGAGGAAGGTTACCTCAAGTTTAATGAACATGACGGGACTTTTATCGAAAAATTTAACTCAGGACAGCACCAGTTGACCAATCGGAAAAACGCTATACTTTCTGAGCCTATTAAAGATAGCATTGAGAATTACCTATTAGTTAATTCTCTTATCCACCAGAACTAAAGTTCACACCTTCAAAAATATTGGTCTGGGTCGAATGCTGATCATCCAGAATATTGTAACTTATAATTGCTTATTAAGGTCAAAACAAAGAATTGGCTAAATAGCTATGGTGTGAAAAATGTAGATTTTAAAATATGAATTACACAAAATAGGTATATTTTTCCCCATTATTACCCAAATACAATTAAACTTATCGAAAAACATCTACAAGCTTATCGAAGAGTTACTACTTAAAAATTGCTTAAAAGTATATATTCTAAGCAAATAAGGCATATTTCAATATTTACGACATCATCATTCGCTATAGATTGACGAAATGGCACTACAGTTGCCTTACAGTTAACATCAATATTATAGAAATGAAAAATTTAAGATCAATATTTGTTATCACTGCTTTATTAACTTTAAGCTTTACTGCTTTTTCAAGTTTTATCAAAGCTGATCAATCAAAAGCTCCTGAAAAAGAACAAGATCTAAAAATTGCTCAAGCGCATGTTACCAAGAAACTTGCAAATGATCCACTACATGGCGACGTCTGGTTCGCATTTACGGCAATAGGCTTTATTGGTGCCTACTTAGCCTTCAAAAAATAATACACAGTTAGCAAAATATATAGTTATTAATTGTTCTCCCAACTTTAGTATAAGCAGCCCAATACCTGGGCTGCTTTTTTTATACAGTCTGTTTATCTCAATATTTATTTTAAGCCTTTGCAGTTGATAACTGGGCAAAAGTTGATAAATAATATAAACAACTCATTACCAACTGTGTTGTGTAGATACATTTAAGCTATATGTTATGGAAAAGTGTATTTATGTAGTAGAAGATAATGCAGGATCAGAGACGTAATTGAATTTTTGCTTACTGAAGAAAAATATCAGGTCAGAACCTGTCCAAATGCCACAAACTTTTGGCAGTTGATGAAAAAACATACCCCAGATATGATTGTATTGGATATTATGTTGCCCGATGGAAATGGGCTCGACATTTGTAATCAACTTAAAAAAAGTGTAAAAACCTACCATATCCCAATTATGATGATGTCGGCAAATAATCACCTCAACACCGTTAAGGCAAAATGTGATGCAGAAGATTTCATCAACAAGCCATTCGACATCAATGATTTCTTAGAAAGGATTGGCCATCACCTAGAGAATTAAGATTTGATCAATAAAATGAGTAAACTGCTCCTCCTCAGTTGAGAAGCAAGTGTGTGACATAGATAAAATTTCGGCAAAAAACAGCCTCAAAAAAGTCAATGTTAAGCGCTAAAGCACTTGTTAACATAATGATAATATGAAATTAACCTATGAACAACATAGCTTTGTACAAATCAAAAATTTTCATGAAAAAGAATAAACAAAAGGCACTCGTTAAAGAATCAAAGAAGGTAGCTAAGCAGGAAATAAAGAACAACATCGTTGAAGATTTGAAAAAGATTGTTGGAAAGTTTGGTCAGACTTCTAAAAAAATGGATAAGGTGATTGAAAAAGAAGCGACCTTATTGGCTAAAAAGCTATCAAAAGAGTTTAAAATTGTAGCGAAAGCTGTTGCAGATCAGAAAATTGAAGAGATTAAACCAACAGCAGAAAAAACAGTCAAAGTAGAGGGGAAAGTCCTTGTAAAAAAAACTGTTAAAAAATCGGCTACCCCAAAAGAAAACACATCAGTTTAAATACAGTTATAATCTAGAGTTAAGGGCCTGATCATTTGATATGATTTAGGCCTTTTTATCTTTTAGTTCATTGGTCATTGGTTCATTAGTTTATTGGTTCATTTATTCAATAGCATTATACATTACTAAACCTTTATGCTTTGGGAAGTGAGAAACAAAACCTACTTCCTGAACCAATGGCGCTTTCTACCCAGATCTTTCCATTTTCTGCTTCTATAAAATCTTTAGAAATAGCCAGTCCTAATCCTGAACCAGATTTGTTCTGTCCATCTGTTGGCACCTGATAATAGCGGTCAAACAATCTCTTCTGGTGTTTTTCTTCAATGCCTTTCCCAAAATCCTTCACAGAAAATTCTATAAATTGCCCTTGTTCAATCACCTGAATAATAATTTTTGATTTTGATGGGCTATATCTTAGCGCATTGGACAAGAAATTGACCAAAACCCAAGCCGTTTTTTGTACATCTGCATGAATGTTCGGCAAATTGTTTTTACTGATCAACTCCAACTGGATCTCTAACTGTTGGGCCTGAAAATTCACTACATCCAATGCTAGGCCTACGATCTGTTGTGGATTTGTCTGCACCACATTGAGTTGCAGGTTGCCTGTTTCTACTTGTGCCAGATCCAATAGCTCACTCGTGATCTTCAATAGCCGTTCGCTATCTTCTTTGATATGGGTAACCAATTGGGTCTGTTCTTCGTTCATTGTCCCTACCCTTTCGTCGTTCAACAACTTTAAGCTCATTTTAATAGACGATAAAGGTGTTTTCAGTTCATGCGAAACCGTAGCGATGAAATTGGTCTTGGCCTCGTCCAGTTCTTTAAATTTGGTAATGTTTTTCAGGATATAGACTTTACCTGCAGATTTTCCGGTAGAAATTACCGTATCCTCATTCGGTTCTTCAAAGTTTGGGATGGTGATTTCCCTGTTCTCTAATAAAAAATAGGATTCTTTCTCATTGGCATAGATCTTTAAAGGTTCGTCGCCAGGATTTTCTGCCAAGACCCTTCTCAGCAATTCATTTTTCTGACTAAGTTCAGCAGCACTTTTTCCAATGGCCTGTACCGAATTGAGGTCTAATAACTGTTTGGCTACCTTGTTTAAAAACAAGACTTCTTGTTTCTCATTTAGTCCAATGATGGCATCCTGCATGTGTTCGATAATGGTTTCGATGCGCTGTTTCTCAGATTTCAATAATGCGATATTGGAATTGTCCCAATTTTTAAGCTCTACCGCCATTTTGTTAAATGCCAAGGCCAGTTCGCTAAATTCATCACTTCCTTTAACTTCCAAGCGTTGTTTATAATTTTTACGACTGATCTCGCCAATACCTTTCAATAGCTCGCGCAAAGGATTGGCGATAAAACCAGGAAAATTGACGATGAAACTAAACAAGATAAGAAAGGTGATCGATGCGGTGATTCCCAGATATAATGTTGCCTTTTCTGTTGCTCGTTGGGCATTGTCATTTTTCTTCACAATGGCGTCCATGTTCAGTTCATCGATGTTGGTAAGCTGCAATCGGATCCTGGGATAGTATCTGTTCATTTTGCTGGGTGCTTCCATTGGTAGCCATCAGGTTTTGAAAAGCATTTCTTAAAGCTACTACGGCTTCTTTTTCGCCTTTTTCAGTTACATTCTGCTCTTCCAATTTGAGTACCTGATCAAACATTTTGCGATTGGCCTGATTAAGGTTACCATGCTCACGATCAAGTGCCGCACGCATCTCGCTTACATAAACCAACGATTTATAATTATCCTTTAAGATCGACCTTCGAATGCATGGAAATCTCATTGATCTGGTAAAGGGAAATCCCTCCAAAACTGATCACGATCAAGAATAAAAAGCCGAAGCCTAAGCGGAGTTTTGTTTTAATTTTCATCGTTTTATATTTTTAGGACAAGATGACCAAGTCCGTATCTTTTTTTGCCATTGCTTTTAACAATCCATTAAATACGCTGGTACTTAAGATCAATTGGAACAGGTTAAAGTGTGGTTTACCTATGCAAATGGTGGTCATCTCTTTTTCATCGGCCATATTGATAATGGTTTTGGTGATCTCATCACTTTTTATCCTGATGATCTCGGCGCCCAGCTCTGCTGCCAACTTCAGGTTGTTGAGTAAATATCGCTGTTTGTCTAATTTAATACGGCTGGCATTTTCTTTATTACTTTGTACATACAAAACAATCCATGGCGAATGGTAATAAGAAGCCAGTCTAGCCGTTTTTCTGATCACCACTTTTGCTGTTTCCTGATTGGAAGAAATACAGGCCATGAAACGTTCCTGCCTCAACTTGATCTGTTTGGGTACTTCTATATTTACCTTACGCTCAACCTGATGGGCTACTTCCTTTAAGGCCAACTCTCTTAACTGCAAGATCTTTTCAGACTTGAAAAAATTGTTTAAGGCCTGTTCGATCTTGTTGGCCTGATAAATCTTCCCTTCCTTTAACCTGGTCAGTAGCTCATCGGCCGTTAAATCAATATTTACGATTTCATCTGCTGTTTCCAGAATTTTATCTGGTATTCGTTCTGTAACCGAAATCCCAGTGATCTGTTCTATCTCTTGGTTGATGCTTTCTAAATGCTGAATGTTAACGGCCGAAATTACACTAATTCCTGCATCTAAAATATCATAAACATCTTGCCAACGTTTTGCATTTTTACTGCCTTCTGCATTGGTGTGCGCCAGTTCATCAACCACTACAATTTCTGGATGTGCATTTAAAATTCCCTGCACATCCATTTCTTCAATTTCTTTGGCGCGATAAAAGATTTTCTTACGTGGAATAATAGGCAGGCCTGCCAACAGGTCGTGGGTTTCTTTACGCTGGTGTGTTTCGATGTAACCAATACGGATATCAACTCCATTGCGCAATAAGGCATGGGTTTCTTGTAACATGCGAAAGGTTTTGCCCACCCCTGCACTCATCCCAATATAGATCTTTAGTTTCCCTCTTCGGTTCTTTTTAACCAGATCCAAAAACTCCCGAACCTTATTTTCTTCTTCCATTTTAAAGCGTATTAAGTATCAAGACTGAATGCCTAATGAGTATCCTATTTACCACCTCTAAAAAGCTACTGCTATACTTGCCGTAATTGTTGCATTATTATTTACCATATCGGTGTTACGCGTAAAGATCTTGTCCTTACTGTCGTATAACTTGCCTTCTAACCGAACTACCGCATTGTTAAATGGAGCATAGTCTAAATTTAGCGAATAACCTTTGGTTTGAAAGCCATTTGTTGTGCCTGTGGTAATCAACATTCCGTTTTTATCTTTATAATATTCAAACCTCCCTGCAATGGCCCATTTAGGATCAAACTTGTATTGGGCAATCAACACTGGAGAGATGATCTCATTTTTGGCCGATTCTCCTTTTACTTTCTGTTGTGTACCATAATCAAACCCAGCGGTTAGTCCAAATTGTGCTGTCAACTGTGCAATGGCATAAAAGTTCTGGTAAATCCTATTTACACGTACTGCATTTAAACCCTCTGTACCGATATAATTGCTATAGTTAAAGGTAAGTTTTCCATTTGGTTTATAGCTGAGCTGTACTCCCCCTGCAGGTTTGCTGTTGCCATCTTGACGGCTGAGTCGTCTGCCAACCATTTAGGTACAACAATACTGCGGTTAACTTACCATCTGTGGTGCTATAACTTAGCTTTGCACCAGACTCATAATATGGTGTATTTTCTGACGATATATTTCTGGTCAATACCCAACAATCTTTAGAAATGGCACTTTCAAAACCAATGTGCGAGGAAAAAATACCAGCATCTAACCATAAGTTTTCTTTTTCGCTTAGTCTGATACCCGCATTGGCTTCAAAAATGTTTTTGAGCACGCCAGGTTCTGCGGCCAGATTGGCATTGGTGTAAGTACCTGCCATCAAAGCGATATTGGCTCTTACTTTATCATTGTCGTAATTGGCTTTGATAAAGCCTAGATTTAGGTTTACTTCATTGTGTCTGTTGTGTGAGTAGATAAATCCAGGTCTATTGTTATTGGCTGGCTGATTAAAATCGTAGCCATAATAAGTCTCTAAATAACCAGAAACTTTAATTTTTGGACTTTCTTGTGCTTGTAAATATTCGGTTGTAAATAAGGCTGCAACAGCCATTGCTATTATTTTTTTCATTTGATTTTTATTCTTTTAAAGTATTTCTAGTGAAGAGGCGTTCATCAATAATTTATTTCAGCTCGTCTAAGGCTAAATTCAATTTCAACACATTTACAGTCGATGGGCCAAATAAGCCCAGCAATGGTCCATCCGTGTTTTTCACGACCAATTCAGCAATTTTTCTTTCGTCCATGTTACGATAGGCAGCTATCCTTTTGATCTGGATGATGGCACCTTGTTCAGAAATGTTTGGGTCTAGGCCACTGCCTGATGCCGTAACCATATCTGCTGGGATATCTGCTCTTTTAATGCTAGGATTGTATTTCAACAAAGTGTCGATCCGAGCAGCAACTTCTTTTAAATAGTCGGCATTAGAAGGCCCTTTGTTTGAACCTGCAGAACCAGCCGCATTGTAACCAACAGCCGAAGGACGGCCCCAGAAATATTCTGGTTTGGTAAATGATTGGCCTAATGCGGTATAACCGACAACTTTACCATTTTTGGTGATTTTTTCTCCACCTCCGTTTCCTTTGCTCAATTTCCCTGCAAGTGCAATACCCATTGGATAGACAACACATAACAACACGATCAAAACCAGTGTTAAACGGATGGATTGTATGATATACTTTTTCATGATTTTTATTTTATGATTACAATAATTCAGTTTTGTTATTCTAAGTTGTGGTCTTCCTGAGCCTGTCGAAGGAGCTATAACATTACTTTCGACAAGCCCAAAGTGACAGCATATTTATATACAGATCCCGACCAATAGATCAATCAGTTTAATTCCTATAAATGGGGCTACAACACCGCCAATTCCATAAATAAATAGGTTTCTGCGCAATAAAGCCGTCGCTCCAATTGGTTTATAGGCTACGCCTTTTAAGGCCAATGGAATAAGGATGGGGATGATGATCGCATTGAATATCACAGCAGATAGAATGGCACTTTCTGGGCTATGCAAGCCCATTACATTTAAACTTTGCAGGGCTGGGATTGAAGCGATAAACAAAGCTGGTACAATGGCAAAATACTTGGCCACATCATTGGCAATAGAGAAAGTGGTTAAGGTACCTCTGGTGATCAGCAATTGTTTCCCTATTTCTACGATCTCAATCAGTTTGGTGGGATCATTGTCTAGATCTACCATGTTACCTGCTTCTTTTGCAGCTTGGGTTCCACTGTTCATGGCCACACCCACATCGGCTTGGGCAAGCGCTGGTGCATCATTTGTTCCATCGCCCATCATGGCTACCAATTTGCCTAGTGCCTGCTCATCTTTGATGTAGTTCATTTTATCTTCAGGTTTGGCTTCGGCGATAAAATCGTCTACCCCAGCTTTTTCAGCGATATATTTAGCCGTTAATGGATTATCTCCGGTAACCATTACCGTTTTAACACCCATTTTGCGTAAGCGTTCAAAACGTTCGCTAATGCCAGGTTTGATGATGTCCTGCAGCTCAATTACGCCTAAAGCTTTTTCATTTTCTGCAACCACCAACGGTGTTCCGCCATTAGAGGCAATGTGTTTAACCTTTTCTTCAATATCTGAAGGAAAAACATGACCAGCAGTCTGTACCATGTTTCGGATGGAATCAAAAGCGCCTTTTCTAATTCTTCTACCGTCTGGTGTATTGATGCCACTAGAACGGGTTTCGGCAGTAAACTTGATAAACTCCGCTCCTGCTGGCGCTGTTGCGATGAGAACCGAATGGTCTTCTTTGGCCAATTCTATGATTGATTTCCCTTCTGGTGTTTCGTCTGCTAAGGAACTCAATACACAGGCCTCGATAAAGTCTTTTACAGTTACACCTGCAGTGGGATAAAAGTTAGTCGCCTTACGGTTACCAATAGTGATCGTTCCTGTTTTATCCAACAGCAATACATCTATGTCACCAGCAGTTTCAACCGCTTTACCCGATTTGGTAATTACATTTGCCCTTAACGCCCTATCCATTCCGGCAATACCGATGGCAGAAAGTAAACCACCAATGGTGGTAGGAATTAAACAAACAAACAAAGAGATGAGTGCTGCAATGGTAATGGGCGTGTTGGCATAATCGGCAAATGGTTTTAAGGTTACACACACCATGATAAATACCAATGTAAAGCTTGCCAATAAGATGGTCAGCGCAATTTCATTGGGTGTTTTTTGGCGTGATGCACCTTCTACCAAAGCAATCATCTTATCTAAAAAACTTTCGCCTGGCTCGGTGCTTACCCTCACCTTGATTTCATCGGACAATACTTTTGTACCGCCAGTAACGGATGATTTATCGCCTCCAGATTCTCTAATTACTGGTGCAGATTCGCCAGTAATGGCAGATTCGTCTATTGTTGCGATTCCTTCTATGATCTCGCCATCAGTAGGGATGATATCTCCTGTTTCGCAGATAAATACGTCTCCCTTTCTCAATAGGTTGGAAGAACGGATTTCGTAACTTCCGTTGGCCAATACTACTTTTGCAGGTGTTTCTTCACGTGTTTTACGTAAACTATCTGCTTGGGCCTTACCTCTTGCTTCGGCAATGGCTTCGGCAAAATTGGCGAACAATACCGTAAGCAATAAGATCAAGAAGATGAAAAAATTATATATTGGAGATCCTTCGTCTGTATGATTGATTGAATATATGGTAACATAAACCATTACCAATGTGCCAATCTCTACTGTAAACATTACAGGATTTCGAACCATCAGTCTTGGACTCTAGTTTTATAAATGATTGTTTAAGCGCTGTTTGAACTAAGGCAGGCTCGAATAATTTATTTGAAGTTTTCATTTTTTATTTTGTTAATTGTTGACCTATTTAAGCATCGTAAAATATTCTGCCAATGGGCCTAATGTTAGTGCTGGGAAATAAGAAAGTGCATTGAGTACGATAATGATGGCAAAAGTCATCAAGCTGAAAGTCAACGTATCTATTTTTAAGGTACCAGCAGATTCGGGGATGAATTTCTTTCTGCCCAACAGCCCAGCAATGGCCACGGGACCAATAATGGGTAAGAAACGACCAAGAAATATGACAATCCCGGTGGATAGGTTCCAAAATGTGTTGTTATCACCTAATCCTTCAAAACCAGAACCATTGTTGGCATTTGATGATGTCATTTCGTACAACATCTCCGAAAAACCATGAAAACCTGGGTTGTTCAACCAATTTTTTGGCTGCACTGTCCATGCGGCATCGCCATAATTGGTAAAGAGGTGTGCCGATAAAGCTGTACCTGCCAAAATCAAAAATGGACTAAGCAAAGTAATGATTGCCGCAATCTTGATTTCTCGAGCTTCGACTTTATGTCCCAAAAATTCGGGGGTTCGTCCTACCATCAAACCAGATATGAAAACTGCAATGATGAGGTAGATGAAATAATTCAATATGCCCACACCACAACCTCCATAAAAGCCATTGATCATCATGGCCAACAATTGCCATAAACCCGTTAAAGGCATGGTACTATCGTGCATTCCATTTACAGAACCTGTAGAAATAACCGTGGTTAAAGTACTCCAATAGGCCGTAGCTGCTGGACCAATCCGTACTTCTTTCCCCTCCATAGCCCCAGTATTTTGGGTGATACCCATTTTTGCGATTTCTGGATTTCCACCAAGTTCTGAGCTTAAGGTCGGAATCATCAACAATAACATCCCAATGGTCATTACGCCAAAAATCATCCATCCTAATCTTCTACGACGGATAAAATAACCGAAACAGATCACCATCGCAATTGGAATAATGGTCTGTGCCATCATTTCTACCATGTTGGTTACATAATTTGGATTTTCGAATGGATGGGCCGAGTTGGCACCAAAATAACCACCTCCATTTGTACCTAAGTGTTTGATGGCAATAAACTGTGCCGCCGGACCGCGAGATACATTAACCGTATCGCCCTGCATCGAAATAAACTGGTCTTTTGATTCGTAACTTGAAGGTGTACCATTAAATGTTAAGATCAAGGCGATGACAATAGCGATTGGCAACAACAAACGGGTAATCGATTTTACAAAATACTCCCAAAAGTTACCTAGCGTTTCGCTCGTTTTATCTCTAAAGGCTTTGAATAATACTACTGCAGCAGCAATACCTGTTGCGGCACTTACAAATTGTAAGAACATCAATACATATTGTTGGGTAAGATAGCTTACACCACTTTCGCCAGAGTAATGTTGCAGGTTGCAATTGGCAACAAAGCTGATGATGGTATTAAAGGCAAGGTCTGGAGTCATGCCAGGATTACCATCTGGATTTAATGGTAGTTTATCCTGATAGATCAATACAACAAAACCATAAACCAACCATACAGAATTGATCAATAACAACACCTTTAAATGTTGTTTCCAGTTCATCTGTTCTTTAGGGTTGATCCCAGAAAGTTTATAGATTCCTTTCTCTAGTGGGTTTAAAAAGTCTGTCCATACTTTTTCCCCGCCAAAAACCTTGGCCAGATATTTACCTAGCGGAATGGCGATGACAAGTGTGAGCAGGATAGTGGCGATAATGCCGAGAAATTCTGTGTTCATTTTCTTTTTCTAAATGGTAAATAATCGAGATGCAAATGGAATAAGGTCTTTATACCCAACCCCTCAATCTCTAATTAAAATTTTTCTGGTTTGATGAGTACGTAAACCATGTAAAGGAATACAGCTACTGCGATGATAAATAGTGTTAGCATAAGTCTAGATGTTTTCGAACCAGTCAATGGATTTATACATTATCCAACAAAAGACAAGTAGGGTGAGCAATAAGATAATCGTGATCATGTTCTTTAATTTTCAACGCCTATACCAATAGCTATACCAGCCAGAATAAAAAACACATAATAAACTAGCAAACAGCAACTTATGCTATTTTACAAAATTGAAGACATAAAAAAACCCTTCCAAAATGGAAGGGTTTTTATCGAAATGAAAATGTTGTTTAAAGCGAAATATATTTCATTCTTTTTTGTACTACTGCTGAAACCTTTTATAAAAAGTATTCATCTAGTCTTCCTGAAGATGGTATTCTTCAATTTTTCGGTACAAGGTAGTTAACCCGATATTCAATAAACGAGCGGTTTCGGTCTTGTTGCCCTTGGTGTGCAGCAAAACTTTTTGGATGTGTTGTTTTTCTATGGTCTGCAGATCAAGTGCATCGCTTTGTGGCGAATCGATAAAGAACTCGTTCGGCAGTTGGGCAGTATTCAAGGTATTGCCATCGGCCAAGATCACCAACCTTTCCATTACGTTTTTCAGTTCCCTTACATTTCCCTTCCAGTTGTGTTTGGTAAGGGCAGTGAGCAGTTTTTCGTCCATTTTCAGTTTTGGTCGATTTACCTTTTTGGCAAATTCACTGAGGTAAAAATCAGCCAACAAGGTAATATCGGCTTTGCGCTCTCGCAAGGCAGGTAAGGGAATAATAAATACAGATAAACGATAATAAAGATCTAACCTAAAATGTCCGGCATCTGCCTGCTCTTTTAGGTTACGGTTGGTGGCAGCAATGATTCGTACATTGACCTGACTGGTAACGGTTGCCCCGATTTTAATAAACGATTGATTTTCTAATACCCTTAGTAATTTAGCCTGTAGATCTAGGTTCATTTCTCCTATCTCATCTAAAAACAAGGTACCGCCGTTAGCTTCTTCCAACAATCCTTTTTTATCTTTGTTGGCACCAGTAAAAGCTCCGGCCTTATATCCAAACAATTCGCTTTCTAATAACTCAGGACTAAATCCACTGCAATTTAAAGCTACAAAAGGTTTTAAGCTCCGTGGGCTTTCGTAATGGATGGCCTGTGCAAATACCTCTTTTCCGGTACCGGTTTCGCCCAATAACAATACAGTGGTATCGGTAACCGCCACTTTCTCTGCCAAGGTGATGGCCTCTTTGATCGCTTTTGAATTTCCCAAGATATTCTTGAAACTGTATCTGCCCACAATCTTGCTTTCAAGCTCATACACCCTTAATTGCAGTTCGGCCTTGGCAATGGCCTTGTACACCAATGGAATCGATCTTGTCGTTGTCGTCGCCTTTGGTCAAGTAGTCAAAAGCACCATTTTTAATGGCCAATACTCCATCGGCTATTGTTCCGTATGCCGTAAGGTTGATGATTTCGATATAAGGTTTAATGGCCTTGAGCTGTTTAACCAACTCTACTCCATTTGCATCTGGTAATTTCACATCGCTAATCACTACAACCACATCATGCCCACTGACCATCTTTAGTCCTTCTTTGGCATTTTGTGCTTGCAAAACAATAAAACCTTCTAGTTCTATGATCCTGGCCAATAAACTGCGGATCTTACTTTCATCGTCAATGATGAGTATGGTTGAGTTCATGAGTTGAAATTATGTGACAATATTAGGTATAAAGATTTCAAAATCCTCGTCGCATTTAAAATTCAAAGGATAATTTAAGGTTTTGAAGCTATTGCTGTATATCGATAAAATCATTTCTTTAAAAAGAGCTCGGAATAAGAAAAGAGTTTTAGAAGTGCAACCATTGGCTGACCTTAAAACCAATATTCTCTGCTGCTATTTAATGGTTCAATCGCTTCGCGGACAAACTTTTATTCAGAGAGGTTTATGTTTTCATCGGTATTCATGCTTTCGCAAGCTCAGGTTTCCTATAGATGAAAAAAGTATGCAAAACCGTAGCGATAGCGAAGCTCATTTATACCTTTAAAATTATAAGAACTTATAAATAAAAATCCACGGCTGCGCCCTGTTCTGTTAAAGGAAGTGCTTAGGCCTACTACTACATTCCGAACAGGCCAAGGCCGATTTGAATGGAACGTTGAGGGGTCCTTAGGCTTGAGATAGTTTCAAAAAAAGCGTCCTAAGCCAAATTCACGTTATTTAATTAAACGTAGATCGCTACATTTGCTTTATGCTTAGAATTGGAATAGCTGAAGATGACATCAAAATTGCTGCGCTTTTAAAGTCTGCCTTAGAAGAAAATGGCTATACTGCTGTTGCGATTGCCTCTGGTGAAGCCGCTTTGCAGGTATTTGAACAAGAAAAATTCGATCTATTGATCTTAGACGTGATGATGCCGGGTATCAATGGTCATCAGCTTTGCCAAAAGATCAGGGTAAGCAATCCAAACATCCCGATATTGATATTAACTGCCCTAGGTACAGTTGATGATAAAGTAACAGGATTGGAAGCCGGAGCAGACGATTATCTGGTTAAACCCTTTCATTTAAAAGAGTTATTGGCTAGGATAAGTGCATTGTTAAGAAGGCATCAACCACAAAATACTAAAGAAAACCTTCACCTACTCTGTTATGAAGACCTTTGCATGGATACCTACAGCAAAGAGGTAAAAAGGGCGAATGTACCCATCAACCTCAGTGCGAAAGAATATGTGCTTTTAGAACTCTTTTTGCGCAACCCCAACCGTCTACTTTCCCGTCAGTTTATTGCAGAACAGGCATGGGATATCAATTTTGATACAGGTACGAATGTAATTGATGTATACGTTAACTTTTTGAGAAAAAAGATTGAAAAAGGCTTTGAACGCAAGTTGATCCATACCAAGATCAACATGGGCTATATCTTAAAATAGATGAAGATAAAGGATAGGTTGGCATTGAATTTTACATTGATCAGCACAGGTATGCTACTGTTTGTGTTGTGCAGTGTGTATGTAATCTTCCTTAAGTTTTTAGAGGCCGATTTCTATGCCCGACTTACCGACCGTACCATGGTAACTGCCAAATTGTACTTGGAAGCGGATGAGATATCAAGAGATGCACTGAACAAAGTGAGGAGCCAATATCTTGTTAAGCTGAGTGATGAGGTGATCCGGATCTACGATTCAAAAAACAAGGCAACCTTTATCGGGGATCGGGCCCAGTATTGGACAGCAGAGGTAATTGATAAAGTGCGCAAAGAACGCAAAATCCAGTTTAAAGATGGCGAACATCAGGTGGTAGGTATCTTTTACAAAGACAACCAAGGCGATTTTGTGATCCTGGCTTCAGCTACCGACCAAAGCTCCCATTACCGTTTGAAAAAACTGTTCAAGATCATGTTGGCAACCTTTGTCATCATTTCTATCCTCATCTTATTTTCAGGTAGATGGCTTGCCAAAAAAATTCTTCAACCTTTACACTTCTTTATGGAAGAGGTTAAAAAAGTAGGTTCTTCCAACATGGAGTTTAGGGTAAAGGAAACGGATACGAAAGACGAGAATCAATCAATTGGCGAAGAATTTCAACCAGTTGATGGAAGAATTGGAACAAGCTTTTATCCTACAAAAAACATTTGTTTCCAATGCCTCTCACGAGCTGAGGACCCCCATTACCCGAGTGATGATGACCGCAGAATTGGCTTTATCTAAAGAACGTCAAGTTACTGATTATCAGAAAGTATTGAAATCCATGCTCGAGGATATTTCAAGGATGGACCACATCATTACTGGCTTGCTTACACTGGCTAAAGTAGATCTGGAATTGGCCAGTTCGCATCTTTCGCCCATCCGTTTAGATGAGGTACTGATCGACCTTAAAGAAGAATGGAAAAAACAGAACGACCTTACCATTCAATTGACTTTTGGAGCACTGAGTGATGAACCTATCTTATTGGCAAATGCCGTATTGCTCCATATTGCGTTGAACAACATCATTTCGAATGCATTCAAATTCTCAAATAACCAAGCCATTGAATGTATACTGCAAGCCACGCCCCAACAGCTCACATTACAAATCAAAGACCATGGTATTGGCATCGCAGCTGATGACCTAGTGGAAATGTTTAAACCCTATTACAGTCGCTCTGCACAAAGTGGACATCATGGAGAAGGAATGGGCCTATATATGGCATCCAAGATCATTTCACTATTTAAAGGTAATATCGAAGTCGAGTCGACAATTGGACAAGGAAGTAGCTTTATCTTGTCGTTCCCTAAACTTTAATCCCATTTTAATTTCGCTTTAATTCGGCTTTAATTTGCTGGCAATAGCTTTGCCGAATGAAGACAATCCGTTTATTGTTCGCTTTCATGCTATTGTTCCATGTAGCCGCAATTGCCCAGACCGATAGCCTGAAATTAGACCTTAGCCAAGCAGAGCGCTTATTTTTAACCCGAAACTATCAACTGTTGGCGGCAAACTACCAGATTGGGCAGGCACAGGCAGAGATGATCACCGCCAAACTGTTCGACAATCCAGAACTGAGTTACGAAAACCTTTTTTACAATCACGAAACCAAGAAGTTTTTCGAAACTTCTTTTGCTACAGGACAATACAGTGCACAAATTTCTCAGTTGATCAAACTGGCAGGCAAGCGCAAAAAAAACATAGTCTTGGCACAAACAGGTGTAAAAGTTGCGGCACAAGAATATGCGGAACTGTTGAGGAACCTCCGTTTTCAATTAAGGAACACATTTTACAGAGCTTATTACAATGGCCAATCTATAAAGGTGTATGATCAAGAAATCACTTCTAGCCAACAATTGCTAAACGTTTACCAACAACAACTAAAAATGGGCAATGTTGCCTCAAAAGATGTGATCAGGATCCAGTCTTTATTGATCAACCTTAAAACAGAACTCAACAGTTTGTTAAATGAGTTGGAAGACAATTACAAGGACATTAAATTGATGTGTGGCATTGAGGCTAATGTTCCGCTACATCTAGTGCTTAACCCAGCTAAGGGCTCAGGAAACGAAGTACAAAAAACTCCATATACCACCCTGCTCGATTCTGCCAAAACCAATAGGTCCGATTATCAATTGGCCAAAACCAGCTTACAATATAATGAAGCCAATTTAAAACTGCAAAAGGCAATGGCCGTACCAGATGTAGAACTCTCGCTCAGTTATGACCTGAAAGGAAATTATCCAGAAAAATATACCGGTATCGGTATTAGGGTTCCTATTCCCTTGTTCAACCGCAATCAGGGCGAAATCAAAAAAGCTAAAATTGGCATTGAAGCAGCCAACACAACGATCCAGATGCAAGAGGCTTTATTGGCCAACGAGGTATATAACAGTTACCAAACCGCCCTCAGGTCCGAACAGCAATACAAAAGCATTGACCCACAATTCAGTACCAATTTTGACCAATTGATGGTAGGTATAAATAAAAATTTCAAAGACCGGAACATCAGTCTGATCGAGTTTTTAGATTTCTATCAATCTTATAAAGAAAGCACACTACAGCTTAACCAATTGAGGTTTGAAAGGCTGAGCAATAGAGAAGAAATTAATTACGTAACAGGTTCAAACATTTTCAAATAAGCAGCATGCAGTTCAAGCAAAAAAAAATCAGTATCTACTTTATTCTATTGGCCCTATTGATCATGGAGAGTTGCAGTGAACACAAAACTCCAGTGGTGGCACAAAAATTCGAAATCACAGATTCTCTGCTCAACCGCCTGCTGATTGATACGGTACAACAAGCCAACAGTAAAACCGACCTTAGTTTTTCGGCCAAGATCACAGAAGACCAAGAGCGTAAAGCCGAGATCTTCCCGATGGTAAGTGGTACTTTAAGACAAATCGGCATTAAGGTTGGGATCAAGTAAGTAAAGGACAAACTTTGGCTACGATGAGCAGTTCGGAAATGGCGGGCTTTGACAAAGAAGAAATTACTGCTAGCGCCGAAATGAAAAATGCAGAACGCAATCTGAAACAGGCCCAAGCCTTGTTTGAAAATGGCCTTTCTTCTGCAAAAGAACTGGAAGAGGCCAAAAACGATTACGAGATCAAAAAAGCTGAACTGAAAAGAGCAAGTAGTGTGTTAAAGCTAAATGGAGGCAACAAAACTGGCGCATATGCTATCAAATCGCCCATTAATGGATTTGTGATCGAAAAAAATGCGAATAGCAATATGCAGATCCGTAGCGATTTTGAGAAAAGCCTTTTTACCGTTGCAGAGTCTTTCTACGGTTTGGGCCATGATCAATGTTTACGAGTCTGATATCGCTAAACTGAAAGAAGGTGATCAAGTGAGCATCTCTGTACTGGCCTACCCCGAAAAGATATTTACAGGAAAAATCGATAAGTTATATAGCTTAATTGACCAAGACAGTAAGGTAATGAAAGCAAGGGTAAGCATCAGTAATCCAGGTTATACCTTAAAGCCGGGCATGTTGGCTACCGTAAAAGTGGCGGCAAGTACAGGCATCAATCTACCTGTTGTAAATGCAAGGGCCATTATTTTCGACGACAATAAAAACTATGTGCTGGTGGTGAATCTAAACAGAAAGGTCCGTATCCAAGAGATTGAGCTTGGACGCAAAACAGCAGATAAGGCCTACATCAGCAAGGGGCTAAGTGCCGGCGATCAAGTCATTTCTTCAAAACAGGTATTCTTATTCGAAAGCCTGAAAAAATAACTTATTCTTTTATCCCTCCTAATTTACCGTAATGAACAAATTCATTAAGAGTGTTATCGGTTTTGCGCTAAAGAACAAATATTTTGTTTTTTTCACCACTTTTATCCTTGTGCTTTCGGGCTATCTCAGCTTTAAGCACACCACCATAGATGCCTTTCCTGATGTAACCAATACCAACATCACCATTATTACCCAATGGCCTGGGCGTAGTGCCGAAGAGGTCGAAAAATTTGTAAGCAGACCGCTAGAAATTGCAATGAATCCAACAGAGAAAAGAACAAGCATCCGTTCTTCTTCCTTATTTGGTCTTTCTATTGTGAAGGTAACTTTCGAAGATGATGTAGATTATGCAGCCGCTAGGGTCCAAGTCAACAACCATTTGGCAGAAGCCGACCTACCAGAAGGTGTTCAGCCCGAGGTACAGCCACCTTACGGACCAACCGGAGAGATTTTCAGGTATACCCTAACCAGTCAATCAAAAATCGGTTAGAGAATTAAAAACCCTGCAAGATTGGGTAATCCAAAGGGAATTGTTAGCCGTTTCTGGCATTGCTGATGTAGTAAGCTTTGGTGGAGAAGTTAAAACCTATCAGATTACCGTTAATCCAGAAAAAGCGATCCAATATGGCGTAAGTGCAACCGAATTGTTTGAGGCCGTTTCTAAAAGCAATATCAATGTGGGTGGCGATGTGATCGTTCAAAGTGGACAGGCTTACGTGGTAAGGGGAATTGGTGTACTGAACAACATTGATGAGATCAGGAATATTGTCGTAGACAACGTAAATGGAACACCAATCTATGTAAAGACCATTGCCGATGTTTCAGAATCTACCCGCCCACGCTTGGGTCAGGTTGGAAGAGACTTAGATCCAGATGTAGTTGAAGGGATTGTGGTGATGCGCAAAGGTGGAAATCCAAGCGAAGTGATTGCCAAACTGAAAGAAAAGATCAACGTCATCAACAATAACCTCTTACCAGGAGATGTAAAGATCAAAGCATTTTACGACCGCGAAGATCTGGTCAATTATTCTGTCCATACTGTAATGAGCAACATGTTGGAGGGAATCTTGTTCGTTACGCTTATTGTTTTCCTTTTCATGGCCGATTGGCGTACCACCCTGATCGTATCCATTATTATTCCACTAGCCCTCTTGTTTGCTTTCATCTGTTTAAAACTGAAGGGCATGCCAGCCAATCTCTTGTCTATGGGGGCCATAGATTTTGGATCATTATAGATGGGGCCGTGGTGATGGTAGAGGGCATATTCGTAGCGCTAGACCATCATGCCAAAAAAGCAGGAATGCCACGTTTCAACAAGATGAGCAAGTTGGGTCTGATCAAAAAAGCTTGTTTAGAAAATGGTAAAGGCATTTTATTTGCCAAACTAATCATCATTACCGGTCTGCTCCCTATTTTTACTTTTGAGAAAGTTGAGGGAAAAATGTTCTCGCCCTTGGCATGGACCTTAAGTTTTGCCTTGTTGGGTGCTTTGATCTTAACTTTTACGTTAGTGCCCGCTATGGCCAGCGTATTGTTAAAGAAGGATGTAAAAGAAAAGCACAACATCTTTCTAGAATGGATCACGAAAAAGACATTGAAGATCTACGATGCCTGTTTTAGAAAGAAAAAGCTCGTTTTCGGTACGGCCATTGTAATTTTGGTATTGGGTGCCTTTAGCTTTAAATTTTTGGGCACCGAGTTTTTGCCAACTTTAGACGAAGGCTCGATCTATGTAAGGGCCACTGGTCCATTGAGCATCTCGCTAGATGAGACCAAGAAATTGGCTAACGACATGAGGAAGATCTTTTTGAGTTTTGAAGAGGTAAAACAGGTAATGTCGCAAACCGGACGACCAAACGACGGTACAGACGCTACGGGCTTTTACAATATAGAATTCCATGTAGATATCTATCCAAAAAAAGAATGGAAAAGAAAACAGACCAAAGAAGAACTGATTGAAAGGATGCAGGAAAAACTAAAGAGTTTTCCGGGCATCAGCCTTAACTTTTCGCAACCCATTTCAGATAATGTGGAGGAAGCCGTATCTGGCGTAAAAGGCTCTATTGTGGTGAAAATGTTTGGAGAAGATTTTGAATACATCGAGAAACAAGAAGAAAAAATCGAAAATATCCTAAAAACAGTTGAGGGTATTGAAGATCTGGGCATTTTAAGAAACCTGGGCCAACCAGAACTACAGATCAACTTAGACCAAAAGAAAATGGCTCTGTATGGTGTAAGCACGGCTGATGCCAATGCCGTAATTGAAATGGCCATTGGTGGCAAGGCCGCTACGCAGATCTATGAGGGCGAAAGAAAATTTGATCTGGTCATCCGTTATCCCGAAGATTTCAGGAACGACGAAAGTTCCATTAGCAAGTTGCGTATCCCTACCCTTTCGGGCTCAAACGTACAACTGGGAGAAATCTCTACCATCAGAAAAATCACCGGCCCTAGTATGATCTATCGCGATAAACATAAACGTTATGGTGCCATCAAGTTTTCGATCAGAGGTAGAGATATGGGCAGTGTAATTGCCGAAGCCCAACAAAAAGTAAATGCCGCGATCAAATTGCCAAAAGCTTATCAATTGGAATGGGCTGGAGATTTCGAAAACCAACAAAGGGCCATTGCCCGTTTGGCTCAGGCCGTGCCTATCAGTCTGTTGTTGATTTTCTTTATCCTCTTTGTACTTTTTGGCAACATCAGAGATGCTTTATTGGTATTGAACAATGTACCTTTTGCCATGATCGGAGGTATTCTGGCCTTATTGGCGACGGGTGTAAACTTCAACATTTCGGCAGGCATTGGTTTTATTGCACTTTTTGGTATATGTGTGCAAAATGGGGTGGATCCTGATCACCAAATTCAAGGCTAACATCGCCGATCTGAAACACCACCAGAGCTGGACCTTTACAGATGCCATGCGAGATGGGATCGCAACACGGTTTAGGCCCGTACTCATGACGGCCATGATGGCTGCCATTGGCCTGATGCCAGCTGCTTTATCAACCGGTATTGGTTCTGAGGCTTCAAAACCATTGGCCATTGTAGTGATCGGGGGGTTCATCACCAACACCCTGTTCAATCTCTTTGTCTACCCTATTGTATTCTACTGGTCTTATCAGAAGAAGGTAAAGCAACTAGGTTGAGTATAGTCGACGGTTTTTAACCTATAAGTAAGTTAAGGATTTATATTTTGCACCAAAAATTTTTAATCAAACCTTTGTAAGGTTCTGGATTTTTAATCGACTAAATATTATTACCTTATATTTAAGTATGTCATCAGTTTATGCAAGACCCTAAGCCAGCAATAACCGAACTCGCTAATCCTCGACAATGGATTATCAATTATGCCGATTATTTGTACCATTATGCCATTACCAGAACAAACGACGAAGAACAGGCAAAAGACTTGGTACAAGAAACTTTTTTGGCAGGGTTGGAAAAAATCAATGCTTTTGAAGGAAAAAGTTCAGAAAAAACCTGGTTAACGGCTATCTTAAAACATAAGATGATCGACCTCTATCGCAAAAAATCAAATGGATTGAATACGAAGACTGAAGCCACAAATCAGGAAAATTTTCAGCAAGATTTTTTCAATAGTGAAGATGGCCATTGGAAAGAAGAACATCGACCAAAAGAATTTATCGCACTGCAAGAAGAACCTATGCAACAGCAGGAATTTAACAAGGTATTACAGCATTGTATGAAAAAACTACCAGAGCTCTGGTACGCGGTTTTTTCGATGAAACATATGGATGAGGAGTCAACAGAGGTGATTTGTACCACTTTAAAAGTAACACCCTCTAATTTTTGGGTCATGATCCACCGTACAAAACTCAGTTTGAGAGCCTGCCTACAAAAACATTGGATTTAAACCTTAACGTATGAACCCTATCACAAAAATCGCCTACAACTGCCAGAAAGCTACTTTCTTGATTGAGAAAAAACAACTTAGTCCTTTAACCTCCAGAGAAAAGATGGAACTTAAAATTCATTTGGCTGGTTGTGCGGTATGCAGGTTATTTCAGCAACAGAGTATTTTTATCAATAAGATGTTCAGTAAAACAGCAGATCATTATGCAAATACCAAACTCGATGAGGGTTTTAAATCAAGGCTACAACAAAAGATCAATCAGCAACTCAATGAAGACTAGCTGATCTTACTCCCTAGTAAAAGCGAACTTTGTTGTATGATCTTGATTTGTCAGCTACATGTAGAGTGAATACGATCAGTTCAGAATAGATTTAATCTTTATTTTGAGTTCTGGTAATACATCCGACCCAAACCATTGATTTTTAGCTTGCCAAATATTGTTTCTTGGAGAAGGATGAGGTAATGGGAAGTATCTTGGCAAATATTTCTTGTATTGATGGACAGTCTCTGTCAACGTATGTGCCGCTTTGTTACCTAAATAATAATTTTGAGCATACTGTCCTACAAGTAGAATAAGTTGTAAGTTTGGGATTGATGCCAATAATTTTTTATGCCATAATGGTGCACATTCAGGTCTTGGAGGTAAATCTCCTGTTTTTCCTGTTCCAGGAAAACAAAACCCCATAGGCATTAAAGCAATTAAGTCGGCATTATAAAATGTAGATTTATCTATGGCTAACCAATTACGTAGATTATCACCACTTTTGTCATTCCATGGAATACCTGTGGCATGCACAATTCGACCTGGTGCCTGACCAATGATCATAATTTTGCAAGTTGAGCTCGCAGCAATAATTGGTCTTACCCCAAATTCAAGGTATTGTTCACAAGTTTTGCAGCCTCTAATTTCTTCTAGAAGTTTTTTGATCACAATTGTTTATCTGTTTGATCCACATATGTTTCCTTACACTTATAATTACTTAGTAACCACTTGGCTTAATTTTTCGATAAAGGAAAGGCAATACCATTGATCCAATTCCAGTTCCAAATAAAAGCCCCCTAAACAGATCAGGCAACTGTGCAAACTGCGAAACTGCCAAAGTTCCAGAAATTAAAAAAAGCCCTATTGGGTCAATACAAATCATTTTCCAAATTTCTGTTTCATATTTTTAATAGTTACTCCAACATCTTGTTTTTTGTCAACTCGATACTTTTAATGGCGCCAACCGGAGCAATTTTAACTGCGGGGTTGCCCTTGGCCACATAGAAATAATAAGCACTATTTGATTCTATCAAATAAATATCTTCTGATTCTCCACTATTGTAATTGAGTTTGTAATTGTATTTCAATTTGTTGCCCTTGATCCTTTTGGCAATGATTTGCCCACCACCAATACCAAAACCTAAAAAGAAAGACAACAACATGATCGAAAGTATGGATATCGCTGCGTTTAAAAAAAGTCTTTTTAATACGCCTTCAGATTGTTCTCCTTTCATCTTGTCCAATTCAAATCTTTTGATGATCCATTTTTTATGTTTGTATCGATACAAGATACTTGGCAAACAAAAATGAAAGACAAACAATAAAAATACAAAGGTAAGTATAATCGGGCTCGAAGTTAAGGTAGCGATGGGACTCATCAAAATATCCATAATTGATGAATATTTTAAAATGTTGATCCCAATCTGATGAAAGAATACACTTTCTTTCAAAATTCCCAATACTACCAAGAAAAGATAACCCAAAGGAAGTAAATTTTGCGCTTTTTCTATAGATTTCATGTATGGCTGAATTTTACGAACTATTTGGGTTGACGGGACTTGATTTCGGTATTAAGTTGACTGAGGTAGATTACTCCAGGTAAAAGTGTCATTAAACATCCAGGAACTACAGCAAGCAATGTGAAATTTTTATTCTTAAAAATAAGATAAAGTAAAATTGAACATGAAACCACCATTACTATGCCTAAGCCAATGGTTACCCCAGTCATTTTCTTTTTCTTTTCGTACAGTTCTGCTAAAGTTAAATCTGATAATTTGTTCTTCTCCATAAAATGATACTATGTTTAGCCTATTCGGTTAAAAATTCGGCAAACTTGTTGATAACTGCTAATTATCCTCTAAATATAGCAATTGCCTTGGTTTGGTTATGCTTTATCACATGATTTTAGACTTAAATACCCTTTTTTTGTCCGAGATGACCCTAACTTTAATGAAAAAAGTAATTTAATTTTGAACTATATCAAGATAAATAACAAAATGAGAAACCTGATTTTTTTTATGCATACCTCGCTCGATGGTTTTGTAGCGGGGTCCAATGGAGAATTGAACTGGGTAAAGGTAGACGATGAGATCTTTGATTTTGTTGCCACCATGACGGCTAAAGCTGATACTGCCCTTTATGGACGAGTAACCTATGAAATGATGCAGAGTTATTGGCCTACTGCAGGCGATCATCCAGATGCTTCAAAGCATGATAGGGAGCATTCAATTTGGTACAAAAACGTACCAAAGGTTGTGCTATCCAGAACAATGAGCAAAGAAGGACTTGACAATACCACAGTCATCAGTGAAAGACTTGCAGTACACATCAATCAAATAAAAGAACAGGATGGCAAAGATATCTTAATCTTTGGAAGTCCATCAGCATCCCATTCACTGCTTGGCGAAGGTCTAGTTGACGAGTTTTGGCTATTTGTGAATCCAATCCTACTTGGAGAAGGAATCCCCTTATTCAAAGGTATAACTGAACAGGTTAGATTGAAATTGATAGAATCGAAAACATTTACTTGCGGGGTAATCGCACTTCATTACGGAAAATAACGAAATTTAAATATAAAAACACAGCAACAGATTGAGGTGTAATTGCTAGCCACTCCAAAATAAAGCTAATATTACTAGAAGATGCTAGTAAGATATAAAGCCGAAGTTAATAGTGCAAAACCAAAATAGCTATAAGTTTTCTTTTCGGCTATTTATTTGATGGTTATCTCTTATAGTATTTCGTGCTGTTTTAAAAAATCTGCTAGTTTTTCTGGGTGTACATCCATTAATAAAGTATGCAGACCAGCTTTTTTTGCCCCCTCAATGTGTTGTGGACTATCATCAATAAACAGTGTTTCTGCAGGGTTAAGCCCGTTTTCTTTGATCACCTGCTCAAAGATATTGGTATTTGGCTTGCGCAGGCGCATCTGCTGCGAAAAATAGGCCTTTTCAAAGTGTTGATCGTAATTGGTCAGTCCGAATTCTTTTTGCAAGTAACCAATGATCCAATCGTAATGGATTTCGTTGTTGTTGCTCAATAAAAAGGTACGGTATTTATCTTTAACGGCCAAAAGCACATCATGGTTTTGGGCAGAAACACCAATCAACAAACTGTTCCAAGCCTCATCAATTGCCGCATCCGTTAAGTCTTGATTATGCGCTGCAGCTCTAATTCCTGCCCTAAATTGAGCCGGACTAATACCCCCTACTTCAAAATCGTCAAATAATGGATTGTGTTTTTTATGTCCAAAAAAGTGCTCGGCATCTGTGATACCTAATTGTAAAAGAGCCGCTTGGGTACGTTTAAAATTGATTTCAAAGATCACGTTACCGTAGTCGAAAATAATATTTTTTATCTTTTCCATAAAAACCGTTTCCAAAATTCGTTGCAAATATGTAACATTGCACTCGCAAAACCTAATCGGTTTTTCGGGGCCTATAGCTCAGTTGGTTAGAGTAGAAGACTCATAATCTTTTGGTCCCTGGTTCGAGCCCAGGTGGGCCCACTGCTTAAAAGCCGCTTTTCTAAAAAGAGAAGCGGCTTTTTTTATTCCATAAAAAACTATTGATCTGCAGCCATAGGCTTTAGTAATTTAAGGCAGATAAAGCAGAGCAGTGGAAAGCCTATATAATAAATCACCACCATGATCATTGGCAATATGCCTTCCGGTTGAACTGGATCTTTTTCATAGGTTTTTATCAAAAGTTGCAGACCAACATTCTTTTCATTGGAAAATAAGATCATTGAAGTAAAATTATAACCCAGGTGCAATGCAAATGGCAGTAATATAGATCGGGTCTTTACAAATGCAAAAGCAAACAAATAACCCATGGTGCCGGTAGAGACCAGCACTACCAACATTTGGATAGGCTGTCCGAGTATACCGTAAGAAAACCAATGAAAGATACCGAAAGCTATTGCAGATAAAATAACCGCTTTAGTGGCATTGAGTTTTTTGATCAGGATATATAATAATGCACCCCTAAAGATCAGTTCTTCAAAAACTACTCCTTTTAATACAAATAATGAGCTTTTGCAAAAATTGGCAGCCGTATAATCTGGATTCAGTTTATAGGGATTTTGTACCCATAAAGAGATACCGAGATAAAGGCAAGATAAATAAACCAATGGCAGAGCTAGGCCAAACAGCATCAAAAGCAAGCGTTTAGGATAAGGATACCAGTTCAATACACTGAGGTTTTGACCAAGTGTATATTTTAACAATAACCAAGAAAGTAACAATTCAATAACAATAACGAGCATAAGTTTTTTCTGTAAAAATATGCCCATTAAATTGTGGAAGATTACGACATTTACATACGCCGTAACAACGCCGTACTGCAAAAGAATGGATAATGCCCGAAAAGACAATGTTGCTAAACTGATCAAGGATGCACGCTTAAAAAAGGGCTACTCGCAGCAACAGCTTGCCGACCTTACACAACTTAACCTACGATCGGTACAACGTATTGAAAATGCCGAGGTATTGCCCAGGGCATACAACCTTAACTTACTGGCCCAGCAATTAGAGCTAGATGTGGAAGCATTGCAGGCACTCAACAAAAGAATTGCCCAATTACCAACAACTCCGTTAATAGAAACTAAACCGATCATCAATAGTCCCAGAAAACTGATCCTTAGCCTCACCTTTGTATCAATATCAATATTATTTACGGCCGCCTTTCTTTCACAATCTAGTCGGTTTCCAGAAACAAATTTTGAACTGTTCTTACTGTTGTCATTGGTTGTAGCCATCAATGCACTTGTACTTTGGCGGATTCTGGAAATTTTAGTTCCTAGCGTCTATCATAACCCAACAATGGCATATTGTAACCTTACAACAGTGCTTTATGCAATGCTTGTGCCCATCTGTTACTTGAAGTAAAATTATTTGTTTTTAGCTTTTTTCTTAGCTGTTTTGGCATAAGGATTAAATGCTAGGCAATGGGCCACCCACTCCTGTAATTTTTTGGGATGGTCAAAACCTGCTTCCTCTACATAGACATAATCTTTCATTAACCGACCATTGTTCATCATGTTACGGCAATTTCCATTTTCCAGTTCCAACTGTACCCTTTCTTCTCCAATCCTACACAATAGTTCATTGCCAGAAACGCAGATACACATCTTTTGGTTGACCATAAAGCAAACCCCACTAAACATCTCCTTTTCGGTTACGTCTTCTTGGTCTACCAATAGTTCTCTTACCCGATCAGCCAGTTGATTGTTATAAGCCATAATCTATTAACTTTTGTATTGACATAAAGATAGTAAATGTAGCTGAGCATAATTAAGAAGCAATGATCTGGGTTTTATCTTAAGCAAATATTACCAACACCAGAATCAGGTCTATATGTTTAATCACAGTTTTTTCTTAAATTTAGACAACCAAGACCAAAGCAGCAATGAAAGACAAAAGATTTACTTCTCTTAAAGAGTTCTATCCTTTCTACCTTACAGAACATCAGAATTTAACAAGTCGTATCTTACATTTTATAGGTACTGCCCTATTGATCCTATCTTTAATCACTGGTATTCTTTTTCACGATTGGCGTTTCATCGTAGCCATCCCTTTTATAGGTTATGGATTTGCATGGGTAGGTCATTTTTTCTTTGAAAAGAACAAACCTGCCACCTTTCAATATCCTGCGTACAGCCTTGCCAGCGATTTTATGCTCTTTTGGGACTTATTGAATGGGAAACAACCTTTTAAGGTCAAATAGCTTTTGCCTATGGGCATATAGAAAAAAGCAGTTTGTTCTGGCACCCCTTTCTCTATAGTTTTGTTCAACACGAAAGCCAATCTATTTGTCGCTCCTTTTTTGGATGATAATTGAATTGCTTTCGTTAAATTAGCTGATAGACAGCAAACATCAGTAATGCTTTAGCCCCCTAAAGTTTAATTAAGGATAAACAAAAAACAAAACAATGGAAAATAACCCTAACGACATTAGTAAGTGCCCATTCCACAATGGCAGCAAAAACAGTAACCCAGTTAATGGCGGTACAAAAAATATTGACTGGTGGCCAAATAGATTGAATGTAAATATCCTTCGTCAGCATTCACCTTCATCCAACCCTATGGACAATGGTTTTGATTATGCAGCGGCATTTAACAGCCTAGACCTGGCAGCGGTAAAAAACGATCTACATGCATTGATGACTGATTCTCAAGATTGGTGGCCTGCAGATTTTGGCCATTATGGTCCTTTGTTCATCCGCATGGCCTGGCATAGTGCGGGTACGTACAGAACTGGCGATGGACGTGGTGGTGCAGGTAGCGGACAACAACGTTTTGCACCCTTAAACAGTTGGCCAGACAATGTAAACTTGGATAAGGCACGTCGGTTACTTTGGCCGATCAAACAAAAATATGGCAATAAAATATCTTGGGCGGGTCTATTGATCTTAACGGGTAATGTTGCTTTAGAGTCGATGGGTTTTAGAACTTTTGGTTTTGCTGGTGGTCGTGAAGATGTTTGGGAACCGGAGGAGGAAGTATATTGGGGAGCTGAAAAAGAATGGTTAGGGGGCGATGTACGTTATGCCCATGGCTCTGATGGTGTAGATAAAAGTGGTGGCGTATTGGTTTCTGATGATGATGCCGATGGCGACATCCATAGCCGTAACCTCGAAAAACCATTGGCAGCAGTGCAAATGGGTTTGATCTACGTTAATCCTGAAGGACCTGATGGCAACCCTGATCCAATTGCGGCGGCTAGGGATATTCGCGAAACCTTTAAGCGCATGGCGATGGACGATGAGGAAACCGTAGCTTTGATTGCTGGTGGACATACTTTTGGAAAGACACACGGTGCCGGCGATGCTGGTTTGGTGGGTAAAGAACCAGAAGCCGCTAGCATGGAAGAACAAGGTCTAGGATGGGCAAGTAAATATGGTAGCGGAAAAGCTGGCGATGCCATTACCAGTGGCCTGGAAGTAACTTGGACAACTACCCCAACCCAATGGAGCAATAACTTTTTCGAAAATCTATTTGGTTTTGATTGGGAGCTGACCAAAAGCCCTGCAGGGGCGCACCAATGGGTTGCAAAAAATGGTGGTGGTGCAGGTACCATTCCTGATGCATTTGACCCATCGAAAAAACATGCACCAACCATGCTCACCACCGATTTATCTTTAAAGGTAGATCCAGCATACGAGAAAATATCTAGACGTTTCTTTGAAAATCCAGATCAGTTTGCCGATGCCTTTGCGCGTGCATGGTTCAAGCTTACCCACCGTGACATGGGTCCTCGCTATCGCTATTTAGGACCTGAGGTACCACAAGAAGTGCTGCTTTGGCAAGATCCTATCCCAGCAGTTGACCACCAATTAATTGGCGAGCAAGAGATTGCAAATTTAAAAGAAAGCATTTTGGCCACAGGTTTATCTGTGTCTCAATTGGTTGCTACCGCTTGGGCATCTGCTTCCACTTTTCGTGGTTCTGATAAACGTGGTGGTGCCAATGGTGCACGCCTACGTTTGGCACCTCAAAAATATTGGAAAGTTAACAGCAGTGGTTCAATAGATAAAGTGCTAAGCGCTTTAACGCAGGTCCAAACAGATTTTAACAATGCACAAACTACGGGTAAAAAGGTGTCGTTGGCAGATCTGATTGTGCTGGCAGGTAATGCTGGTATAGAAAAGGCAGCTAAAAATGCTGGCCATGCTGTTACTGTACCTTTTACACCTGGTCGTATGGATGCTTCACAAGCCGAAACAGATGTAGAATCTTTCAGTGCCTTAGAGCCAATTGCAGATGGTTTCCGTAATTACCAAAAAACCAATTATACAGTTTCTACAGAAACCTTGTTGGTAGATAAAGCCCATCTGTTAACCTTAACTGCTCCTGAAATGACCGTATTATTGGGTGGCTTACGTGTATTGGATACCAATTTCGACCAATCTAAACATGGTGTGTTTACAGATCAGCCTCAGGCATTGACCAACGACTTTTTTGTAAACTTACTTGATATGAACACCGCTTGGAAGTCTGTTGACCATTACCAACAATCATTTGAAGGTAGGGATAGAAAAACAGGCCAACTGAAATGGACTGGAACTCGTGCTGATCTGGTATTTGGATCAAATTCTGAGCTGCGTGTAATTGCCGAAGTTTATGCCAGTAGCGATGCAAAGGATAAATTTGTGAAAGATTTCGTAGCTGCATGGAATAAAGTGATGAACCTTGATCGTTTTGATCTAGCCAAACACTAGTGTAGCTACATAGATAAATAAGGGTTTGCAAAACAACCCTTATTTATTTTAATCTTCCTAAATATTTAAATTACAGCAAATGAAAGCCGAAAGGATAGAAAAATTCAAGAAATGGGGCAAGAAATTAGGCTTCTGGGGCTTTATGTTCTTCTTGGTCAAAGGATTGGCATGGCTAGCTGTAGGTTATTTTGTAGTAAAATAAATCCTAAGTCCGAAGTCTTGAGTTGGGGGTTGAGAATCTATTTCCTATCCACCTACCCATAAATCTCCCTTTTTAAAAGAGTAATATTCAGTACAATCATCAATTGGATCATTAAGTAAAGTTATACGGTGAGGCTTTCTTAATTGTTTCTCAATCCAATTTTTATGGCTATAATAATCAGTCAATGATTTATAATCACCTACTTCACCAAGAGTAGTATTATCAAAAATCTCTTCATCAAAAAAATACTCCCAATTAAGTTTTGTTAATCTATTATTCAGTACTTTACTTTTAGATAAATTAAATTCAGGAGTTTTAGCTAGTGAGAAAAACATCCCATCATACCAGTTTAATCTATTTTTTGTAGCACATACAATCTGCGATTTAGAAACATTTGGACTATAAAACCATAGTTTCAAATAATATGGCTCATTCAAGCTGTCTAATTGCTTTTTCCAAATATCATAAATATCTAAGAAGCCAGTCAAGATTATTTCTCTTGTTTTTCCTTTTGGCTCTGTAGGTCTAGTTTCTGTTCTATTAGTTACTCCACTCCAAGGCCAGATTCTAAACTTGATATATTCATACTCAAAATCTATATGTAGCGCTAAGCCAGAAACCATCTCTTCTTTAAAAAAAGCTTTGATTTGTTTTTGCAAACGACAATGACCTCTAACTTTTTTTATCTTCATTTGATGTTTCTTCTTCTATAAACCTAAGTAAGTTAGAAAGAACAAAGTAAGTCTTGAGTTCGGAGTTGAAAGTCCGTCAGTCTATGTCCTATCCTTAATCCTACAACCTTCTCCTCGCCTTTTCCTTACTGATCAAACCTAATTCTCTTCCGGTTTGTCCGGCTACAGATGTATTTTCTTGGGCTCTTCTAAATAAATAAGGCATTACCGCTTTGATCGGACCATAAGGAACGTATTTCGCTACATTGTATCCAGCATCGGATAAATTGAAGCTCAGGTTATCGCTCATGCCCAATAACTGTGCAAAAAAAGCATGCGGATCATCATGTGGAATGTTGTTTTCGTCCATCAACTCGGTCAATAAACGGCTACTGTCTTCGTTATGCGTACCGCAAACAAAACCGATCTGATCGATATGTTGTACACAAAACCTTAACGATTCGTTATAATCCTTATCTGTTGCAGCTTTATCTGGTTGTATTGGCGATGGATAACCCATTTCTAAAGCACGTTTGCGCTCTTTTTCCATGTAAGCACCACGTACCATCTTCACGCCCAAAATAAATCCAGTTTCTTTAGCAATCAAATAATCCGCCTTTAGATCCGCTAATTTATCGTGACGGTACATTTGATAGGTATTGTAAACAATTATCTTTTCTTTGTTAAAGCTGGTCATCATCTCTAAGGCCAATTCATCAATTGGGCCTTGGATCCAAGTCTCTTCCGCATCGATCATAATAGGCACCTGTTTTTCAAATGCGGTTCTACAAATCTTTTCGCAACGTTTTTTAACCCTATCGTATTCCTCAATCTCAGCTGTGTTCAGTTCCTTTTTGGCATGAATTTTTTCTAACAAAGCAAAACGTCCAATACCGGTAACCTTAAATACTGTAATCGGGATACGTGGATTACCATCAGCACGGTCAATCGTCCTGATCGTCTCTTCACAGGTAAAATCAAAAACTTCCTCCTCTTCTTCTCCTTCAACAGAATAATCTAAAATCGTCCCAACCTTTCCATTGTGCAGTTGTTCAATGGCATGTTCGCATTCGTTAATGGTCTCGCCACCACAAAACTGCTTAAAAATGGTAGCTTTAATGGCTCCTTTGATCGGGAAACCTATATTTAACATGAAATTGGTAATTGGAGGACCTACTTTGGTCAAAAAGTTACTGCTGATGATCTTAAACAACCAATAAGCTTGGTTCAGTTCAGCATTAGATTTGTTGCGAAAAGCGATTTCGGTGTTGTCAAAGTTGATTTTTTTTCTGGGAGATGTTTCCATTTTGGTGTTTTACTTGGTCAGAAGAGTGCAAAAATATAAATTACAATCATTGTTAAGGCAAAACACTTTATAAATAATTGTAAATTTGCACCACGATGATAAAATTCAAACTTGAAGGCGAATTTATTCCGCTAATTGCACTCTTAAAGGCTACTTCTTTGGTACAAAGTGGTGGCGAAGCCCAAACTGTTGTTGAAGATGGCTTGGTTAAATATAATGGTGTAGTTGACCATAGAAAACGTCTCAAAGTACGCGTAGGCGACAAAATAGATTTCATGGGCAAAATAATTGAAGTAATTTAATGGAACCTATCAAAAGCGCCGGACATTCAATTTATTTTGAATCGGGTTTAAGTCCATTAAAAGAGATTTTAGCCCAAAATAAATACAGTAAGGTATTTGTTTTTGCAGATACGAATACGGCCGAATTGTGCATCCCCGTTTTTAGGTCTTTTTTAGATGAGCTTGAAGATTTCGACATTATCGAAACCGACCCTGGTGAGGAGAACAAAAACATCGATTTCTGTATCGGTATCTGGAAAACACTGTTAGACTTTGGTGCCGACAGAAAATGCCTGATGATCAATTTAGGTGGTGGCGTAATTACCGATATGGGTGGTTTTGTAGCCTCTACCTATAAAAGAGGCATTGATTTCATCAATATCCCTACTACATTGTTATCACAGGTAGATGCTTCTGTAGGTGGCAAAACAGGTATAGATATCGATAATGTTAAAAATATGGTGGGCACATTCAGTCTGCCACAAGCCGTTTTTATCGAAAATATTTTTTTAACTACCCTATCTAAAAGAGAATTGTTATCGGGTTTTGCCGAGATGATCAAACACGGATTGATTGCCGATGCAGCTTATTACGAAAGTTTAAAGCTTAGCGATTATCAGCATATTACACCAGCTGCCATCCATCGTTCTGTAGCCATTAAAAATGAGGTGGTGACTACAGTAGCCTTTAGAAAAAGGGCTACGCAAGAGTCCTAAATTTTGGACATACCATCGGCCATGCCGTAGAAAGTTATGCCTTAACCAACAGCAAAAAACCTTTAACACACGGTGAAGCCATTGCCATTGGTATGGTTTGTGAGGCATTTTTGTCGGCAAAATATTGTAACTTAACTCAGGATGAATTGAATGATATTGTAAAATACATTAGCTCGATTTATCCAAAATATACGATAAAAGAAAAAAGCTTTGCTACTTTATTGAGTTTAATGCAGAGCGACAAAAAGAATGAAGATGGCCATATTCTATTCTCTTTGTTAGATAAGATTGGCCAATGTACCTTTAACTGCAGAGTAACTGACAATGATATTGTAGAAAGTCTGCACTATTACAATACAATTTATGGAGCTTCTTGATCCTAGAAACATAACTGTAACCACACTTTTTACTTTGGTCATTATCATTTCTTTGGTAGAAATGTATTTTAGCTATGCGCACGACCGTAAACTTTATACCAAAAGAGACACTTTAAACAACATCTATTTGATGCTGGCTGCTATCGTGATCAATGCCAGTATGAAAGTAGCCACTTTCTTCCTCTTAGATTATTGTTATCAGTTCCGTTTGTTCGAAATCAAAAACGTTTGGCTGTATTGGGTGGTATTGATTCTTGCCCAAGACTTTTTATATTGGTTTTTACATACTGTTGGGCATTATGTCAGGTTTTTTTGGGCCATGCACGTAACCCATCATTCGTCAGAGTATTTTAACCTTACTACCGGTTTCCGTTCTACCGTGTTCGAACCATTTTACCGTGTTTTCTTTTACCTGCCATTGGCTTTTATGGGCTTTAATGCATTAGACATCTTATTTGCCTATTTGGTAACCCAGATCTATGGCAATATTGTGCATACACAAACGGTTGGCAAGCTACATCCCATTATCGAATATATTTTTGTAACCCCATCGCACCACAGGGTACACCATGCCAGTAATGTACGTTACTTGGACAAGAATATGGGCATGGTACTGATCTTGTGGGATAGGTGGTTTGGTACTTTCCAAGAAGAAGTACCGCAAGAAGAGATCAAATATGGCCTGACCAAACAACCAGACGATTCGAAGTTTACCAATATTGTTTTTCACGAATGGTCTGCACTGGCCAGTGATGTCAAAAAAGCACCAACTTTTTGGGACAAGGTGAAATATATCGTAAATCCTCCAGGATGGAGCCACGATGGCAGTACCCAAATTGCCAAGGTCATGCAGAAAGAATTGAGGGAAGCTGAGAAAAAGGCCAACTTAGAAAAAGCTTAGTTTTTACTTCAAAATTTAATTCTGTTTAAATTATTTTCATTTCGCTATTGACAAATTAAATTTTGAAGTGTACATTTGACACCAAGAAACAAAAATGAGATTAACAACTACATATTGGTTTGGTTACTTTTACTATTTTAGTAAGAGCCGGGACTAATATGCAAAAAACATAACAAGAATATTTGTATATAAAAAGTCCCGGCCTACAGCCGGGACTTTTTTTGTTTAACGCAAAAATGAAAACAAAAAAGACAAGAGTTGCCATCCAAGGCATCAAGGCATCATTCCACGAAGAAGCAGCATTTAAGTTTTTCGGTAGAGATAATATCGAAACCATTGAGTGTAATTCCTTTAAGCAAACCTGCGAGGCATTAGAGAGCGACAAGGCCGATTTTGTGATCATGGCCATCGAAAACTCGATTGCAGGTAGTTTATTACCCAATTACACCCTGATCAGAGAGTACAATTTTGCAGTAAGTGGCGAAGTTTATTTGCCTATCCAATTGCACTTGATGGCCTTACCAGGCGTTAAGTTTGAAGATATCAAATTTGCGACTTCCCATCCTATCGCCATTAGACAATGTGTTGATTTCTTTGACGATTATCCTCAGAATCCAAGTGATTGAAAGTAGCGATACGGCTGCCTGTGCAAAAAAAATAAGAGACGAGCAATTGACTGATACTGTAGCCATTGCCAATACTTTGGCTGCCGAACTGTATGGTCTGAACATCATTGAGCGCAGGATCGAATCGAACAAGAAAAACTATACCCGTTTTCTGATCTTGCAAAAAGACAAAACAGAAGATTCGAAAGAAATCAATAAAGCTTCTATCTGTTTCCAGGTAGGTAACTACGTAGGTGCACTTTCTAAAGTCCTTAACATCTTCGCAGAACTTAATGTCAATTTAACCAAAATACAATCGATGCCTGTTTTGGGCAAAAGGAACGATTACTACTTTTATGTGGATATGGAATGGAAAGACATGGAAAACTATGATACCGCCATCCGTAAGGCACTAAAATATACGGTCAATTTTAACATTATGGGCGAATACCCGAAGAATGACAAGGTGTAATTGCCAGTCTTGATACTAAATACTTGATACTTAAAAAATAAAATCCCAAAAAAAATGAAATTACAATTAAACATCCAACCATTAGAAAGCTGGATCGACGTTAAAAACCAACCTTTATTGATTTCTGGCCCATGTAGTGCAGAAACAGAAGACCAATTGTTATCAACTGCACACTTATTGGCTGCTACCGGAAAAGTGAGCGTTTTAAGAGCTGGCATCTGGAAACCTCGTACCCGTCCGGGAGAATTTGAAGGCATCGGCAGTATTGGCCTTGAGTGGTTAAAACGTGCCAAGGCAGAAACAGGTTTACCTACTGCTGTAGAAGTTGCCAATGCCAGACACGTAGAAGAAGCACTTGCTGCTGGTGTTGATATCCTTTGGATTGGTGCCCGTTCTACCGTAAACCCTTTTACCGTACAAGAAATTGCTGATGCTTTACAGGGCGTAGATATCCCAGTGTTAGTTAAAAACCCAGTAAATCCAGACCTACAATTATGGGTTGGCGCATTAGAACGGATCAATAAAGCAGGTATCACCAAATTAGGAGCCATCCACCGTGGTTTTTCTTCTTTCGAAAAAAGTGCTTTCCGTAACGAACCAATGTGGGAATTGGCCATTCAGTTGAAAACCTTATGCCCAGAATTACCAATCATCAACGATCCAAGCCACATCTGCGGAAACCGTGAACTGATTCCTTACATTGCGCAAAAAGCTTTAGATCTAGATATGCAGGGCTTGATGATCGAGTCTCACCTTGACCCTTCAATTGCATGGACAGATGCCAAACAACAAGTTACCCCTGCTGCCTTAGCAGAAATGGTGAGTAAATTTACCTTGCGTCAACCAGAATCTAAAAATGAGGAGTTTACAGATAAATTGGCTGATCTTAGAAAAGAAATCGATAAGATCGACGACTTGGTTCTTCAGAAATTAGCTGAAAGAATGAGCATTACCCAAAAAATAGGTGAATTTAAAAGAGACAATAAAGTAACCATTTTACAAGTTAACCGTTGGGATGAGATCATGCAAAAACGTACTGCATTTGCCAAGGCCTTAAAATTAGATGTGAATTTTACAGAGAAATTTTTAGAATTGGTACACGGCGAATCTATCCGTAGACAGACGGAGATGATGAATGCAGGAAAAGCCGAAAAGGGAATTGCTGCCGAAAACCATGCTGAAGTAAAATAAAAGATCAGTTAATTGGTTCATTAGTTCATTAGTTCAATGGTTCATTGGTCATTAGTTACTGGGAATGGTACCTCGAGTATAATCTCTTGACTTTGGACTTACTGACTTGCCGACTTTTTAAACTACTTCATAATTATTTATATTTCCTTACCTTAACGTACACTAAAAAGAATGTCCGAAAACGTATTGCTTTCTTTCAAAGGAAACAAACAGATTGATACCGAAATCAGATTAACAGGTTCTAAAAGCGAATGCAATAGAGCGTTGATCGATTAGTGCCTTAAGCCAAAATACCGTACAAGTAGAAAACCTATCAGTGGCAGCAGATACGGTTACCTTGATCGACAGACTGAAGACCATAGCCGACCATAAAACCTCAGAGCTTACAGCTAATGACGCTACCCTAACCGTCGACATTGGCCCTGCAGGCACAGCGATGCGCTTTCTCACTGCATTTTTAGCGATCCAACAAGGAGATTTTGTTTTAACAGGAACAGAAAGGATGAAGCAACGGCCCATTGGGATTTTGGCCGAAGCCTTAAAAAGTATGGGTGCGAAAATCACCTACTTGGCACATGAAGGATTTCCACCCTTACAGATTTCAGGTCCTTTTGAACAAAAAACTGCAAATGTTACGATCAAAGGCGACATCAGTAGCCAATACATCTCGGCCTTATTGATGATCGCCCCCTCGCTCCCACTTGGACTGACCTTAGCAATTGAAGGAGAACTGACTTCAAGGCCTTATGTAGAAATGACTTTGGCCATGTTAGAACAAGTTGGGATCAGGAACGATTGGGAGGAAAACACCATCACTATTGCACCACAAAGCTTTAATGAGGCTACCTTATATGTTGAGCCAGACTGGAGTGCAGCCTCTTATTGGTATGCCATTGCAGCCTTGGCCGATGAAGCGAGTATCTTTTTACCGGGATTAAATGGTTATAGTTTACAGGGAGACAGCAAGATTACAGAGATCATGGCTAATTTTGGCATCACTTCACAATTTAAAAATGGTGGTGTTTACCTCAAAAAAGAACCTAAAAAAGTAGAAAGAAAGATTTTCGACCTTAAAGAATGTCCAGATCTGGCACAAACAATAGTTGTTGTTTGTGCTGCTTTGGGCCATGATGCAACCTTTACAGGCCTAGAAACACTAAAGATCAAAGAAACCAACCGTGTTTTGGCGTTACAGACCGAGTTGGCCAAAATTGGGGTCAAGTTTATTGAAAAGAACTTTAGCTATAAATTAGATTGCTCTGGGCTACATTTCCCAGAAAAAGTGACGATCAGTACCTATGAAGACCATCGGATGGCCATGGCCTTTGCTCCTTTGGCACTCAAAATAGCAACTTTAGAAATTGAAGAAAAACAGGTAGTTGAAAAATCTTATCCTTACTTTTGGGATGACTTGAAAAAAGCAGGATTTGAAGTAGTAGAATAAAGAATAAAACGCAAATGCCTAAATTGGCAAAATCGTAAATCTAAAATCGTAACCCTAAAATAAAAATGGCAGGTAACTCATTTGGACAATTATTTAAGATCACAACCTTTGGCGAATCTCATGGTGTAGCTATTGGTGTAATTATCGATGGCTGTCCGGCAGGATTGACCATAGACCTTGATTTTGTTCAATCAGAACTGGATAAACGCAGGCCTGGCCAATCTAAAATCACCACACAGCGTAAGGAAAGTGATACGGTACAGGTTTTATCTGGGATATTTGAAGGTAAAAGTACAGGCACACCTATTGCTTTACTAATCCAAAATGAAGACCAACGCTCTAAGGATTATGGACACAATGTTGATGTTTATAGACCTAGCCATGCCGATTATGTGTACGATGCCAAATATGGTATTAGAGACCATAGAGGTGGAGGCCGCTCTTCGGCCAGAGAAACCGCTGCCCGTGTGGCTGCTGGTGCAATTGCCAAATTGTTATTAAAAGAATATGGCATTACCATTTTTGCCCATGTAACTGCTGTTGGAGAAATTACAGCGCCTAATTTTAATACAAATGACCTCGCCGCTGCCTTGGCCACAAGAGAAGAAAATATTGTACGCTGTGCAGACCCTGCAACAGCCAACCAAATGATTGATTTTATTGATTCTGTTCGCAAGGATGGAGATACCGTTGGTGGCAAGATCAGCTGTGTAATTAAAGGTTGCCCCGCAGGTTTGGGCGAACCAGTATTTGATAAACTACATGCTGACCTTGGAAAGGCTATGTTGAGCATCAATGCGGTGCACGGATTTGAATATGGTTCTGGTTTCGCAGGTAGCGAACTAAGGGGCTCGCAACATAATGATATCCCACAACCGAAGGCCAGCGATGAACATGTTTTTAAAACCATCACCAATCATGCTGGTGGTATTTTGGGTGGCATTTCTAACGGAATGGACATCACCTTCAATGTTGCATTTAAGCCTGTTGCTACCATTATGCATAACCAAGCCACCATTAATGCTGCAGGAGAAGCCGCAGAAATTAAAGGAAAGGGTCGTCATGATCCATGCGTAGTACCAAGGGCTGTAATCATTGTAGAAGCCATGGCCGCCTTGGTATTGGCTGATCAATTTTTAAGAAACAAAACTGCTAAACTCTAAACAACATGGCCAAGTATATCTGTTTGCTATTGTGCTTTTTTAGCTTAAATGGAATTGCACAAAACTATAAAAGTTCAATTGAAGCCCATAGGACTAAGTACAAAGCCGATTTTATAAGCGATACCCACTCTCCACTTAAAGAAGAAGACCTTAAAAATCTTCATTTCTATGAAGCAGATAGTACCTATAAAGTGAATGCCACCGTAAAAATGTTAACTGGCGAAAAGATCTTCAAGATGCCTACCTATGCCGGAACCAGTAACGAATTTATCCGTTATGCGCAATTGAGCTTTACTTTAAAGGGAAAAACTATAAAGATGACCTTATATAAGAGCATGGCATTGGCCATGAATCCGGCTTATAAAGACCTATTATTTCTACCTTTTACCGATCAAACCAACAACAAAGAAACCTATGGTGGTGGCAGATACATCGACCTAAATGTCAATGATATTCGAAACAACCATCTGGAAATCGATTTTAACAAGGCCTATAATCCTTATTGCGCCTATAGCGACGGTTATCGTTGTCCAATTCCTCCAGAAGAAAATGATCTTCCTATAAGTATCATTGTTGGAGAAAAATTATATACTGGAGAGAAAAAGCATAAATAATTTATCGCCTCATTAGCTTTTGTTTAGAAGAAAGCTGAAGACTACAAAAATTCAATAAACTGTAATACAGTTATATACATAAAATTTTATTGACTACTGTAATTTTAAAAATTATTACCTTAGATGATAAATATTTTTTAGATTGAATTTTAAATTTATCTTTAAAGTTAAATGAGGAATTATACCTGTTTAATAGTTGACGACAACGAAATTGAACGTGATGCGATTGAGATGTTCTTACGTAAAATCAACAGACTCGAAATCATAGCAACGTTTGAAAATGGTATCGAGGCATCAGCTTTTTTGATCGATAAAGATGTAGATATTGTTTTTTCTGATATAGATATGCCCGAACTTTCTGGAATGGGCCTGCTCAAGAGCATTAAAAACCCTCCCATTTTTATCTTTATCACTTCTTTTACAGAATATGCAGCAGAGAGTTTCAATCTTGATGCCTTAGATTTTATTGTTAAACCTGCAACATTCGAACGTTTGTTAAAAGCCAGCAACAAGGCCATTGAATACCTTGACCTTAAAAAACAAGCTGACCTTAACCAAAATACCGTTGTTCCAGGTGCTGATTCAGACCATTACTTTTTCATTAAAGAAACCAAAGGCTTTACCAGGTTAAACTATGAAGATGTAATCTATATTGAGAGTATGGGCGATTTTTCAAGATTGTTTACTGCAGAAGATAAACACATTACCCTGGTTAACCTTAAAAATCTGGAAAAACAGCTTCCATCAAATTTTGCAAGGGTACATAAACAATATATTATCAATTTAAATCAGATTGCAACAGTTGCCAATAACGAAATTATGTTGAACCATAATTACAATGTACCGATCAGTTTGGCAAATAGGCAGGAGCTGATGGAGAAGATCACAAATAAGACCATCTCTAGACATACAAAATAACCCTATTTTAATCTTTTGTCCAGTCTATTATTGCTGATGCCCTGACTGTAAAGGAATACCACAAAATTACCCACTAATTTTCCAAATGCCTTAATCTTAATGATGCTCATTTTAATCTACTTGTAGTAACGGATTGAATGATACAAATTTCAAGAAAATAAAACTAAGCTTTTCGGATAGTTGATGAATTAAGGGTTTTAGTCGATGAAGACAATTATAACGTAGACGTTTTGAGTAAAAAAACGCGATTTTACATCGCTTTTGGCAGTTGTAAGGTAAAAGTACTACCTATATGCTGTTGACTAACGACCTGTAGGCTACCATTCATCAAGCTTGTAAATGTTTTGCAAAGCACTAAACCAATTCCGGTTCCCTTCTCTTTATTGGTACCCAATGTACTTTCTCCTGTTTCTTGGTTGCCAGGTTGATTAAACTTTTGGATCTGACTCTTCGATAGGCCAATTCCATTGTCTATGATATTGATCAGTACCTGACCTGCCTTATCTACCGTATTGATCTTGATCAAGCCATTATTTGGTGTAAATTTGATGGCATTACTGATCAAGTTCCTTAAAACCAGCGAAGTCATGTTCATATCGGCCAAACAAAGTGTTCCAGATTTGATCTCACTTTCGATCCTTATATTTTTTTGGTTTGCAGTGATCTGCAAGGAATTGATCACATCCCTAGCACAGAGTTCTACATCAAATTTTTCTAAAATTGGTTTGTAGCCTTCCATTTGACTAGATGCCCAGTTCAACAGGTTTTCCATCATGGCCGAAGTATAACCTAAGGTATTTTTAAGGTTGGCCGCATATTTAGTCAATTTTTCTTGGCTAATGTGTCCTCCTTCCAACAATTGGATAAAAGAGATCAACGAGTTTACCGGAATACGCATATCATGGCTTACCAAGCTGAACATCCTGTCCTTTACCTTTCCTAATTTCTCCAATTCCAACTTTTGTTCTGATACAATCTTATTTAATCGGGCAGTTTTACGCTGGGCATAAAAAACAAATAATGCCGAGGCAAACAAAACTGCAGCCAAAATGACCAAGAACAGGTTGATATTTCTGTTAAACCTCAGTTCTGTTTTTTGTAGACTGATTCTTTATCCTTTAATGCCGCTTTTAGCTTTTGTTGTTTAAGTTGGTCGCCTTGGTAACGTTTTTCATTCTCCAAATCTGCCTGTTTCTTTAAAAAAGTTAAACGTTGCAGACTTTTCTCTTGGTCGCTCAATGTCAGTTCCTGTTGCCGTAAAACCAGCTTTTGTTGCTGTTGTCTTGCCAATAACACCTGTCTTTGTAATTCGCCATCTGTAACTTGTTGTTTCAGTTGATAATCCTTTTCTTTTACAGAAAAATCTAACTGCAGCTGTCTTCTAGTGATTTCTCTTTCTTTTTCCTGATTAAAGATCTGGTCTTTAAATAAAATATATTGCCTATAATAATTAAGTGATTGGTTAAAGTTCTTTTGTTTTTCTTCAACCGCACTTAAACTCAGGTAAGCATTTCGCTGTAACTCGAGCAGTTTATTCTGTTGACCAATGTTCAAGGCTTCTAATAAGAATTCTATAGATTTGGTATAGTTCTTTTCTTCTTCATAAAAGTCGCCCAAGGCCAATAGGCTAAAGCCATACTCCCTAACATTGTCTTCTTTTTTATTATGCTCTGCAGATTTTTCGTAGGCTTTAAGTGCCAGTTCTCTTTGGCCTATGGCTTCATAAACGTTTCCCAGATTTTTATTGGCAATACCCTGAACACCATTGTCGTTCAAAATTTTTGCAATTTTTAGCGCTTTGTTAAAGTTTTCTAAAGCGATGTTGTTCTTCTGGCTTGGGTCTACCCCCATCTTCACCAACTCTTCATTAGAGGCCGTAAAATAAGCAGTTCCAATGGTATTGGATACTACGGCAACACCTCGGGTATCTTCTCCTTCTTTCGAAAAAATCTTCAATGCCTTTTTCAGATAGTTAAGCGCATTGTCTTGCTGCCCTAAGTCTTGATAGATCCTGCCACATTGGTATAACAACTTGCTAGGTCTATCTCATTCCCTATTTTCAGGTAAATGGATATGGCCTTTTGATTGACCTCTAATGCTTTGGCATAATCAGGAATGCGGTAATACATCTCTCCCAGATTTAGATAAATGCCAGCTACCCAATCCAAGTCTTTTAAAGCAATGTACTTTTCGATGGCCTTGAGGTAATATTCTTCTGCCTTTTGGTAATTGGTAAAACTATGGTTATACAAACCTAATCTAAAAAAGGCCTCGGCTTCATAACTTTTCTGATTGGTCTTTTGAGCCATTACAATGGTCCTAAAAACATATTCTTCTACTTTCGGTGTATTTTTTAGCCTGATGTATTGACGGTAGATATTTTTTAAGATAGCTACCTTGGTTGAATCTTCTTTGGGATGGTTCTGGTTTGCCCACAAAAGGCTATCTAATGTTTGTTGCGGGGTTTTAAGCTGTGCTTTGGCTATACAACCGACAAAAAGGAGAACGAAGCAAAATAGATAAACCTTGAACATATCATTTAATCGGTTTTAATATCTTAATGATATGGTAAGAATTGCCAATCTCAAAATTGACACAAAGCACACTAGCGGAATTCATGACCTGGAAATAATAGCTCAAGATAATGTTTATTAGCTAATAAGCAAATATTTTTTCACCAAAAACAACAGCAAAAAGCCCTGAATAAAACATATTCAAGGCTTTTTGATATCGATTGAGCTAATGTGTTTAGCTGAAAATAGCAGGGTATTTAGCCGAATTACTGTCATTCATCATCTGATAAACAGCTTCGATCACATCATCTACAGATGGTTTGCTAAAATAGTCGCCATCAGAGCCATACGGCGGACGGTGTGCTTTAGCTGTTAATGTTTTTGGTTGTGCATCTAAAAAGTAATAGCCTTGTTGGATCTCTATGATCTGTTGTAGGATAAATGCACTGGCACCGCCTGGTACATCTTCATCAACTACCAAAAGCTTATTGGTTTTTTGCAATGATTTTTTGCACAATTGATCCGTATCGAAAGGCAAAAGGGTTTGCGGATCTATAATTTCGATATGGATACCCAATTGCTCCAGTTCTTCTGCAGCTTCTTCTACAATGCGTAAAGTAGAGCCATAAGTAACAACTGTTAAATCTGTACCTGTTCTGATCACTTCGGCTTTGCCTAAAGGCACTGTAAATTCACCTACGTTTTCTGGTAGCTTTTCTTTTAAACGGTACCCATTTAAACATTCGATCACCAAAGCAGGTTCATCAGACCTAAACAAAGTATTGTACATGCCGGCAGCTTGTGTCATGTTTCTAGGCACACAGATGTGCAGACCACGTAATGAACCTAAGATCATGCCCATTGGCGAACCTGAATGCCAAACACCTTCTAAGCGGTGGCCACGGGTACGTACAATTACTGGAGCTTTCTGACCAGCTTTTGTCCTGTAAGATAAACTAGCTAAATCATCGCTCAAAATATTCAAGGCAAACAAAAGATAATCAAGGTATTGGATTTCGGCAATTGGTCTTAATCCACGCATGGCCAAACCTATACCCTGCCCAACAATAGTCATTTCTCTAATGCCTGTATCAGTTACCCTTAGGTCGCCGTATTTTTGTTGTAAGCCCGCAAAACCTTGGTTTACGTCCCCGATGTTCCCTAGATCTTCTCCAAAAGCCACCAAACGTTGGTCTCTTGCAAAATTAGAATCGAAACAGGCATTCAATAGCTCCCTTCCATCAATCATTTTACTGCTTTCTGTATATTCGGCAGGAACAACATTTACCAAGAAAGGGCTCTCTTTTCCATCAGTAAACAGTTTAGAACTATATCGCTCTTCATTTACTTCGGCATTTTTCAAATACCATTTCACCAAAACATCACGTTCGGCAGACGGCATGTTTATACTTTGTCTGATGGCCTTTCTTGCGGCAGACATCACTTCTCTACGTTGTGCATCTGATGCCGAGGCCAATTGTGCGGCTATTTTTGTCAAAGCTGGTTGCCCATTGGCAAAACCATTGATCATGTTGACCACTTCACTCTGTTCTTGTTTAATGCTTTCTAAAAACTCGTTCCAAGCTTCTTTCTGTGTATTGCGCACAAATACCTTGGCTTCTTCTTCTAATTTCACCAAGTCTTCTTCGGTAGCAATGGCCGATTCGATCATCCATTTGCGCATTTGCACAATACAGTCGTATTCTTTTTCCCAATCCAAACGGTCTTTCAGCTTATATCGCTCGTGCGATCCAGATGTAGAGTGTCCTTGTGGCTGGGTTACTTCTGTTACATGTATCAAAACCGGTACATGTTCATCACGGCATACATCGATCGCTTTTTGATAGGTTTCGCACAATGCGGGATAATCCCAACCTCGCACCTTAAAAATTTCGTAGCCATTTGTACCTTCTTCTCTTTGAAATCCTTTTAAGATCTCTGAAATGTCTTCTTTGGTAGTCTGGTATTTTGCCGGAACAGAAATCCCATACCCATCATCCCAAACAGAGATGGCCATTGGCACCTGTAATACACCTGCAGCATTGATGGCTTCAAAGAAAACACCTTCTGAAGTGGAGGCATTCCCAATGGTACCAAAAGCAACTTCGTTTCCTTTAACCGAAAAGTTCTTAAGGTAATCAAGCTCAGGGTTTTGTCTGAAGAGTTTTGAAGCATAGGCTAAGCCAACTAAGCGGGCCATTTGTCCACCTGTTGGTGCAATATCTGAAGAACAGTTTTTAATTTCTGTGAGGTCTTTCCATGAACCATCTTCGTTTAAAGAGCGGGTTGCAAAGTGGCAGTTCATCTGTCGGCCTGCCGAAGATGGGTCTGCTTCTACACTTGGATTTGCATACAATTGTGCAAAAAATTCCTTTATAGTGGAAATTCCTGTAGCAAAAGCGAAAGTTTGGTCGCGGTAATAACCAGAACGCCAATCGCCATTTTTAAACGCCTTTGCCATGGCAATCTGTGGCACTTCTTTTCCATCGCCAAAGATCCCGAATTTTGCCTTACCTGTTAATACTTCCTTACGGCCTAATAAACTGGCCTGACGGCTCTCGTAGGCAATCTTATAGTCGTTAATAACAATTAACTTAAAGTCATCGAAACTTAGTTCTGAGGTATCAATCTGATTAGTGGTAAGTTTACTATCTGACATCATAAGTGGAATTGGTTAGAGCGCAAAGATACAATTCTTTCTAATTATGACTTAATCTGAACGGCAAATAATATTTGGAATACTTTTTGTTTTAACCTATTAAAACATTAAATTTGTTTAAACCCGAAAACCATGAAAAAGTTAATTTTAATATTTGCACTGATCCTAGGCGTTGGCATTACCGTAAATGCGCAGACTAAACCTGCCGAATTCAAGTTTGAAAAAGAAGTTCACGATTTTGGAAAAGTTGTATTGAACAAACCTGTAGTATATACTTTTAACTTTACCAATACTGGCGAGGCACCTTTGATCATCTCGAAAGTAGAAACTACTTGTGGTTGTACGGTTGGCGAATACACCAAAACACCGGTTAAAAGTGGCGAAAAAGGTTTTGTAAAAGTTACCTTAACTCCATCTGGAGCACCACTACCATTTAATAAAGGCATTACTTTAACTTCTAATGCAAGAACACCAATTAAAGTATTGATCATTAAAGGTGAATACGTAGAAGGCAATACAAAGTAAAATTTTAAAGATATTTGAATAAAAACCCCGTTAATCCAACGGGGTTTTTTATTTTTGTGCCATGCCAAAAATCTCAGAAAAAGGGTTACAAATGCCCGCTTCACCAATCAGAAAACTTACACCTTTTGCAGATAAAGCTAAAGCAGCTGGTAAAAAGGTATATCATTTAAATATAGGTCAGCCAGATATTGCTACACCAGAAGGCATGTTAAATGCCATTAAGAATATAGATTTTAATGTTTGGGCCTATACCCCATCTGAGGGTACTCTGGCTTATAGAACTAAATTAACCGAATATTATAACAAATTGGGCTATAACATTACGCCTGATAACATTTTGGTTACGGTTGGTGGATCTGAAGCCATTACCATTGCCATGCAGACCTGCGTTAACGAGGGCGACGAGATCATTATCCCTGAGCCTTTTTATGCCAACTATAATGGTTTTGCATGTATGAGCAATGTAGTGGTTAAACCTATCCTTTCTTATATCGAAAATGGTTTTGCCCTACCTCCTATTGCTGAGTTTGAGAAACTGATCACGGCAAAGACCAAAGCGATCATTATCTGTAATCCAAATAACCCAACGGGCTATCTGTACTCAAAAGAAGAATTGGAAGCTTTAAAAGCATTGTGTTTAAAATACGACCTGTTCTTGTTCTCTGATGAGGCTTACCGCGAATTCTGTTATGATGGACGTGAGTTTATCTCGCCAATGTATTTGGATGGTTTGGAAGAGAACGTTGTAGTGATGGATACGGTTTCTAAACGTTATAGCGCCTGTGGTGCGCGCTTGGGCTGTTTAATTACCAAAAACAAAGCAGTAATTGCTTCGGGACTGAAGTTTGCACAGGCACGTTTAAGTCCGGGTATGGTAGAGCAGATTGCAGGTACTGCCGCTGTTGATACGCCAGACAGTTATTTTGAAGAAGTGAACAAAGAATATACGCTACGTCGTGATACCTTGGTTAATCGCCTAAACAGTATGGAAGGTGTATTTTGCCCTAACCCAGGTGGTGCATTTTATGTGGTAGCTAAATTACCGATCGATGATGCTGATGCTTTTTGCCAATGGATGTTGGAAAGTTTTGAGCACAATGGCGCTACGGTAATGATGGCACCTGCTACTGGTTTCTATTCTAGTGCGGGCAGTGGTAAAAACGAAGTGCGTATGGCCTATGTTTTAAATACTGACGACCTGAATGCGGCCATGGATTGTTTAGCAACTGCTTTGGATCAATATCCAGGAAAAGCTTAGTTGTTAGTTGATTATTAGTTAAGGCAAGTTCGGGATAAGAAAATGCACTTTAACATTATAATCAAGGGCTTATCTTGAAATCAGTTGTTTCTACTGCTATTTGATAGTTCTGTCGCTTCGCGGACAAACTTTTTTCCTCCAGCTGAAAAAAGTATACAAAAAAAGCCGCGGCTGCGCCCTGTTCTGTTAAAGGAAGTACTTAGGCTTATTGCTGCATTCCGAACAGGCCAAGTCCGGTTGTAGTGAAACGTTGAGCTGGTGCTTAGGCTTGAGATAGTTCCAGATCTAAACTATTAATGCACATTGATTATTAGTTGTATAGTTTGCGAATAACTAACCCACTCACAACGAAACAACTAACAACAAGTAACGAACCAACAAAAAAAACATGGATATTGGCATGTATTTTGTATATTTGTGGTTCGGTTTAGGGTTTGTTTGCTGTTTTGTTCGAGAACTGGAAATGATTAATTTTAAACTGAAAACCAATATGGGGCCGTTTTGGATTTGACAGGGTGGCGCTGAGTATGTTAGCATGCAGTGCGTTGTACGGAGAGCACTTAAAAGAGAACGTTCAAAACAATAATTGGCGAAAATAACTACGCCTTAGCTGCTTAATTTAGAATTAAATAGCTTTTGTCTCGCTAACTGCTGCATTGTTAGGTTAGTAATAGAGGCATCGAAATAACAACGCTAGCTTTTGTAAGGTACGGTACAAGAGCGAAACAAAGTACCTAAGGAGAAAGGTTAGGTCGGTTTCCAGCCCGCCAGATCCGACAATTAATTGGAAAATAAGCATGTAGAAGGTGTAATTTATCACACAACTGGACAAGGGTTCGAACCCCTTCGGCTCCACTTAAAGGGAATGGATCGAAACCATTCCCTTTTTTATGGCCATACTATTTTAACAGTAATATTTTGATCAAACGCCTATATAACATTCGGAAGCAAAATTTCCCCTGTTGCAATCGTTCAACATTGCCAATAAAGATTTGGGTATTGCCGAAGACAGGGATTTTTAGTACAAATGTTGATGCGGAGAACCAAATTTTGATTAACCACAAATGTGCCTGCCGAGCACAAAACCGTCACTTTTACCAAACCTGTGTAGCGGTTCGTGCTTCTGTCTCTCCATTGATATGTCGGTTAATTATTGTTATAGTGGTTTTTTATGCTGTTTAAATCAGACTTTTCAGGGAAGCGTTACTTGCACGGGTAAAATCAAGTCGTCCGAATTTCTCTCCTTTTTAGCAGGATCCTCCAAAATCAGACTTTAAAACTTGTCTTAAAATCACATCACGTAAACGCTCTTCGTTTTCATCACCCCACTGCCCTAATGCTGCAATCACGGGAATTAATGTCTTGCCAAATTCGGTAAGGCTGTATTCTACCTTTGGCGGTACAACTGGAAAAATTTTTCTAGTCACCAGTTCGTGTTCTTCTAATTCTTTCAATTGAATATTCAAAACCCTACGCGATGCATCAGGGATTTTGCGTTGCAATTCGCTTGGGCGTTTATGACCCTGATTGATAAACCACAGCAAACGGATTTTCCATTTTCCAAAAAGCACTTCACCGATCAGGTCAAGTCCACAATTCAAATTTGGCATTATCTTTCTTTCGTACATTTTATAAAGTTACACCTATGTTCCATATTGTACAATAGGGGAAAAATTTATCCCTATCTGAATCGTAATTCCGTAATTGTGTAAACTATTTTTACTCCCCAAATTTGTCCTATAAACAATTCTAAAATGGAACAATTTAATTTCAACAATGAGTTATCTGGCAAGATTGCCCTGGTAACCGGAGGGACGAAAGGAGCCGGAAGGGCAATTGCAGAAAGGCTCTTGCAAGCTGGCGCAACGGTTATCATAACTGCAAGGAATGCACCCGAAAAAGAGAACATCAAGCTGCATTTCATTCCGTCTGATTTGAGTAAGGCAGAAGGTGCCCGAAAAGTGACTAGCGAAATACTTTCAACTTATGGAAGATTAGACATTTTGGTGAACAACCTTGGTTCCGCGTCAACTCCAGCTGGCGGCTTTATCGCCTTAACCGATGAAGATTGGGAATCTACCCTACAGGCAAACTTGCTCGCACCTGTTCGATTAGACAGGGGATTTTTACCGCAGATGATTGCACAAAAAAGCGGTGTAATTATTCATATCGCTTCAATTCAGGGCAAATTGCCTTTGTATGATTCTACTTTGCCTTATGCAGCTGCAAAAGCGGGATTGATCAATTACAGTAAAAGACTATCAAATGAAGTTACTCCCAAAGGTGTTCGCGTGCTGACTGTCTCTCCTGGATGGATAAAAACCACAGCAACAGAAGCTTTTTTGGAAAGAATAGCGCAAGGTTCAAATATTACCATGGAACAGGCCCAACAAAGTGTGATAGATGCGCTTGGCGGAATACCTTATGGCAGGCCTGCCGAACCTGAAGAAGTAGCCGAACTGGTGGGCTTTCTTGTTTCACCAAGGGCAAGTTACCTGACAGGAACCCAGTTTGTAATCGATGGCGGCACAGTACCGACAATTTAATAACCTATAAATAATAAAAACCATGAATTTACCAAAAGTAATAGCTGATTTAGTAACAGCACAAAACAACTTTGATAGCGTTGCCTATGCCAAATGTTTCGCCGACACAGCCGTAGTTTTTGATGAGGGTAGAACGCACAATGGAAGAAAAGAAATAGCACATTGGATAGCTGACGCCAACAAAAAGTACGAAGCCACCATGAAGCCCGTTAGCTTTGAAGAACAAGAAACGGAAAGCATTTTAATAGCAGAAGTCTCTGGAAATTTTCCTGGAAGCCCTATATTGATGAACTATCATATGAAAATAGCAGATGACCTGATACAGTCATTGAAAATTACTGGATAAGTAGGAATGGCTAATTTTAGCCGTTCTCTTTTACCTTAGCTTAGGCCTGCTTTGTTTGATATGTTGTTTAACCAATTAAATCTCATTGTCAACAGTGATACGAATAGAAATTCTTATATATTGACATCATATATGGTGTCAGATATAAAATTTACATCGTCTAAAAAGTAAATAATGTTATAAGAGTTCGATTGAGGCTCCGTCAAGCCCACATGATTTGAAAGCTAACCAGTTCACAGTTCAAGATACACAGTTCGCAGTTCAAGGTACACAGTTCGCAGTTCAAGCTGCCCAGTTTACAGTTCAAGGTACCCAGTTCACAGTTCAAGGTACACAGTTCGCAGTTCAAGGTACACAGTTCCCAGTTCAAGCTACCCAGTTCACGATTCAAGCTATTTGGTGCAGCATTAAAAACAAAATGGCCTATAGTTAAAGGCCATGGCACCAAATAATGAAATGGAAGTTTAGGGATGATTGGTTAATGAAGGCTTAGCTTTTAATGTAGTTAAACTCTAGTGCGGCCAAGTGTTTGTACTGCTCGCTGCTTGGCCCGAACAGCGACTTCACATAGTTCTTTACATCTTGGCTAATGGCTATTACTCCCGTTTCGGCCACGTACATTACCTTGTTACGGGCCATACGGGCCTTATCTAATGCGGTTTTGGCTGTCCACACGGCGATGTTCTTAGTCTGCAATGCCGTAAACAGGGTTTCTAGGGTAGTTATTTTTAGGTCGGTTTCGTTGGGTTGATACTGCGCTATAGAGGCCAATAGTTTGATCTGTTTATCAAAGGTATCTAAAATGCTATCGTAGCTCTGGTGCGAGGCCGATACCTGCTTTACTTCTTTGCCCACTGTTTTTAGGGCTGCACGTTCTTCTTCGCCCAGTTTTTTACTTGCCCTTATTCCTGTGAGTTTTCGGTGGTTGCTCATGGCATTATCTACTAGCTGTTGTGGGGCACGCGTTGCCTTTAAGGCGCTGATGATACGGCTACTGAGTTGGCGCAGCGGTTCGTAGCCTAGGTTTCTTTGGGCCACGGCATTGCCATGGTTGCCCAATGCGGTATTTACTTGGTCTACGGTTTGTCTAACTGCCGACAGTTGTGCCTGCAACGCCGCTAACTTAATGGCGGGCATGGAGGGGTTGTAATTGGTACCATAGGTGGCTATGGCGGTCATCATGGCCTCAAAATTCGCTACGTTTTTTGCATGGCCGGTTTCATAGGTAGTTGGCATGTTTTTTTAGGTTTTAAATGATGGATATTTGGTTAATTCACATTAAGCTAGCGAATAAAAAACAAGCAGCTAAATTTTGAAAAGAAGTATAGTAATGGTTAATTGTTGTTAAGTTTAGAGTTAAAATTTTTCTTGGTCTGAGGGTTCTTGAGTTAAAAACTGGGAAGTTTGGAGCTTGGCAGTAAGAAAGCTGAAAATCGGATGTCCAACCTGTTTGGCATTGATGCTGCTTTTATAGGATAATATTATATTTTTATGCTTTCATATTTACAGTTAACACACCCAAAACATGCCGCCTTTTGAAATGCAGCACCAAGAGTTTGAACCTCCTGAAGAACTACGGGATAGCATCAAATGCTTTTGGTACAATAAAAGGGAATCAGATGGGCAACAATCTAGTTTTGAGGTAATACCTGATGGTTATGCCGAAATCATTTTTTATTTCGGAAATGTCTCTACCCTATTGCACAATGGAAACCTGCAAGTTTTGCCCTCGCCTTTTATGATGGGACTGCTCAATGAGCCGGTTCATTTTTACACTAAAAATCGTTTAGAGATCATTGGGATCAGGTGTTTTCCTTGGACGGTTTTTGACCTGCTTGGGCTACCGTCTGGCAAAGAGGGTGTGCAAACATTTGAGCATCCTATTGCCCAGCTTCAATCTATTTTAGCACAATATATCCGAGACTACAAAATAGTGGAAGCAATTGCAGAGGTTGAACGGTATTTTTTGACTATACCTTCAACAATTGCAACAAACAGCATGTTAGCTAAAGCAGGAAATGCGATGAGGGAAGCAAATGGTACCATTGCGGTAAAGCAAGTAGCGGCGGCGGCCCATGCCACGGTGCGTACATTGGAAAGAAAGTTCAAGCAGTCTTCTGGTTATACCGTTAAGGATGTAACTGGTTTGATGCGCTTTGAGCAGGTGCGCAATCATTTATGGCATGATCCCCACATTAACATTGCCAGTTTGGCCCATGATATGGGCTATACAGACCAAGCCCACCTCAGTAGGGAATTTAAGCGCTACAGTGGTACTACACCAGCTGCATTTGCACGAAAAGCAAAGCAACACACAAGAGGCAATGAACTGATCACGTTTATTTGAACCTGATCTTACGCGTCAAATCATCTGATGGTGAAGCTAGGTTGTTTCTTCTGCTGGTTCCCAAAGTTCTATGGCATTACCTTCTGGATCCATGATATGGATAAATTTACCATATTCGTAAACAGCCAATTCATCTACAATTTGTACACCATCGGCTTTAAGCTGCTCAACAAGTTCTTCGATGTGCTGAACCCGATAATTGATCATAAAGTCTTTATTGGATGGTTTAAAATAAGGTGTATCCTGCGGAAAAGTGCTCCATACCGTAGAGCCTGTTTTTTCAGGATCTTCCATCTCGCGCCAGTGAAAATTAGCCCCATATGGACTGGTTTCGAGACCTAGATTTTTAGCATACCAGTCATTCATTTTTGCAGGGTCTGCACATTTAAAGAATATGCCACCTAGTCCAGTTACTTTTTTCATAATCAATTAGCGTTAATAATTTTTTGTCATACAGACCGCGATTCTTTGGTTTTCATTACATCACGGTTTAAATTTCAATCAAATCTAATTAAAAAAATATAGCAACAAAACATCCAGATCATTGAAAATGATTTAAGCGGTTTCCTACAGTCCATGCGCTTTAATTTGCATTCTAACTTTTTTAAAACCATTATACATTTGAATTTTGTCGCATTTGTACAAGCCTAACGGTGTGGTATTTGGGAATTTTGTATTTCAAATTATTGTATATGAAAACTCCACTTGAAAATAAAAACTCTATCCAAAATCCCTCCATTTACGATGTGATCATTGCTGGTGCAGGACCTGTAGGATTATGCTTAGCCTGCGAACTGGCCTTGGCCAAATGTTCGGTATTGGTATTGGAAAAGATGGAAGATCCACACTCACCTTTGAAACAACTGCCTTTTGGTATCCGTGGGCTCTCTGCACCTACCATTGAATTGCTTTACCGCCGTGGGCTGTTAAAAGAACTCGAAATCCATAAACGCATCAAAAGTCCACATCAAAATGCTGGTCAAGGAATAAACCGTCAGGTTGGGCATTTCGCTGGCATTCCATTTTATGATGGCCATGTAGACAGCTCGCAATGGAAATATCGCCTACCAAGTTCTACCGAAACCAGCCTCATCTCAGAAATAGCTGAGCTTGAAACCATCCTGACCCGCCGTGCCGAAACACTGGGTGTAGACATTAGCCATGGGTTTGCGATTGAAGACTTTCAGCAAACCAAAGATGAGGTAACCGTTCGGGCTGGCAACCAATCTTTTCAGGGCAAATGGTTGGTGGGCTGCGATGGAAGCCGTAGCGCGGTTCGTAAAGCTGGTGGTTTTGAATTTGCAGGCACCGAGCCTGAATTTACGGGTTACACTACCCGTGTAGACCTTGTTGATCCTGAGAAACTCAGTCCTGGACGTAACCTTACTCCACATGGGATGTACCTGCAATCGCAACCTGGTTACATCATGATACAGGATTTTGATGGAGGGGCTTTTCATCAGACAGGAAAACCAATCTCACTTGAGCATGTCCAAGCAGTACTGCGACGCGTTTCAGCTACCGATGTTACCATCAAAACCCTACATCTGGCTACTACCTGGACCGACCGGGCAAGACAGGTTACAAACTATCGTAATGGTCGCGTATTTTTAGCTGGCGATGCGGCACATATCCATTCGCCATTGGGTGGCCAAGGCCTTAACCTTGGCCTTGGCGATGCCATGAACCTAGGTTGGAAACTAGCGGCAACCTTAAACAAGAAAGCCCCAGAAAGTTTATTAGACAGTTACCATACCGAACGACACCCAATTGGCGCACAGGTTTTAGATTGGTCGCGGGCGCAAGTTGTATTGATGAGGCCTGATCCTCATGCCCGTGCGCTAAATGCAATTGTACGTGATCTGATCGCTACACGTGATGGTGCCACTTATATGGCAGCACGGGTATGGGGCGTTCTCACTCAGTATAACCTAGGTGGCAACCATCCGTTAGTAGGCCAAAGTGTTCCTAATTTTGAGTTTGAGGATGGTACAACCATTGGCGAATTAATGCACAGTGGCCGAGGTATACTGCTTGATTTTAATGAGGATGCTTCATTAAAAACTTGGATAAGTGCATACGAAGATCAAATAGTGTATATTACTGGCCATGCAAAAGAACAATTTGATTTGAGTGCCCTATTGATCCGACCTGATGGGATAATTGCCTGGGCTACCGACGGTACAGCTAACCTAAACGAATTACAAAAGGTTACAGCCCGATGGTTTGTTAGATAAGGTCAACCTAAAACAAATCAGCTTTTTCTTAAAATTAAATACCTAATTTTCAATACAATACACTTTAATCTATTTGAATGTAATAAAATAAATTACATTTTATTTGCGCAAGCAAATACTTGCATTTATATTTGCAAGCACTTACTTGCATATTATGAAAGCCAGACGAGATGTATACCAGGCCATAGCCGACCCTACCCGTAGAAGATCATTGGACTTGTTGCTGCGCAAGCGTACAATGTAAACGCCATTGCCGAAAAATTTGACATGACCAGGCAGGCCATTTCGCTCCACTTGAAGATACTTGCCGATTGTGGACTTATAGTGATCAAACAAAATGGAAGAGACCGGTTTTGCGAGGCACAACTAGATCTTATTGGATGAAGTAGTGACATGGGTAGAACAATCTAGAAAACATTGGGCAAGAAGATTTGAAAAATTAGACCAGTATTTAGAAGAAATAAAAACCAAAGACCATGAAAACAAATAACGAAAGATCTATTGATCACACACCTATTTAATGCACCGCCTGCACTTGTATTTGATGCATGGACCAAACCAGAACTCTTGAAGAATTGGTACGCACCAGATGGTTGTACCATCGATTTTAAATCGATAACCGTAAAAGAAGGTGGCGAATTCCACTCTTGTATCCATGATCCTGTACATGGTGATTGTTGGATCAAAGGCATTTATCAAGAGGTATTATTTCCAGAGAAATTGGTTTTTTCGATAATCCTTTCTAATGAGCAGGGCGATGTTGTAACTGCAAATGAAGCCGGAAAAACAGAAAACTGGCCACAGGCTATCGTCACGACAGTTACTTTTACTCCTATTGGCCAACAGACCAAAGTTACTTTGCACCAAACTGTAGCAGAAGCGGAGGCTAAAAAATCGGGTGCTTACCAAAGTTGGTTCAGCATGTTTGATCGCTTAAACGATATATTAACAAATCACCAATAGTTAAGGAGATGAAGTCAATTTCAACATTCAAGTATAAATTACCTTCTATCAGTGCATTGCTTATTTTAGCAATTGGTTTTTCGGGCTTTGTTGGATCTGAACCTATCAAAGCCTTGAGCATCAATAAAAAGACCATCAATAAATATATGGAGGGTTTCAATGCGAGTGACCATGCTAAAATATTATCATGTTTAACTAAAGATGTCATCTGGGAACTGCCTGGTTCTTATCTGCATAAGGGTAAGGCTGCATTTGATAAAGAAATCGAAAATGAAGCCTTTACTGGCAGTCCTGTTATTAAAGTGAGCCGAATGACAGAAGAAGATAATGTAGTGATTGCGGAAGGTACTGTGCAGGCCAAGAAGAAAGATGGAACAGTGGTAAGCTTAGTTTTTTGTGATGTATTTGAGATGAGAAATGGATTCATCAAAAAATTGACCAGTTACCTGATGTTGAAACCGAACTAAAACCTATGTTTTCTTTAGATTCTGATTAAAAATATCGTCAACTTCAGTTGCTGTGAAACCATTTTGCAAAAGGATATTGGCAATAAAGTCACTTTTCCCCTCTATATATACATCTATATCGTTGGTACGACTTGCCAATTCTTTTTTCAACTGTCCGTATGCTTCTCTAAGTTTAGGATCATTTCTAAGTGCATCTCTTAAGGTAATGTGGTTATTTAAACTCGCACTATTTTCTATGCAGCAATACAGATGGTGTTTGGGCCATATTCTATCTGTACCTATATTTGGGGTGGTGCTTCCATTTGCACGAAAGGCATACCTGTCTTTTATCCCTTGGTTGCCCCTAAATTCGTAACCTAGTGTAGCTAAAACTTCAATTACTTCTTGCAGTTTAGCTTCACTAGCTATAATAAGATCAATATCGAGCACAGGTTTGGCTACAAGATACGGCACAGCGGTACTACCTACATGTTCAATACCTTTTATGCTATCCTTTAGGTATAGTACATATACATTTTTTAGCGCTTCGAATTGATGCGCCCAATCGGAGTCATATGCCGCCAGCGCTATGGTGTGCTTATCCATGCTACAAAACTAAAAATTAAGTGCCAGAGCTAAAAATATACAAAGTTTAAAACTTCCTTTTCATCGGGTGTTTTTGCCTTTCTACCTATTCTCTATTTTACAGCACATTGGTGCATGCTACTTTTGAGGATCATTTATAAAACCTCATATCATGAATATTAAAAACATCCTTACTGTAGTCATCAGCATCGTAACTGTTCAGCTTGCGAATGCGCAATCTTCTACCTTGAAGGAACCTGTAAGTTTTAAACTTAGCAATGGATTAACCGTTATTGTAGCCGAAAATAAAAACGTTGCAAAAGTACATAGTAGCTTAACGAACGACATCGTAAACGATAACCAGGCCGGCGTACAACATGTTTTAACAGCGATGTTGAACCATGCTACTGGTAACAGTGGTATCAATTACAATGAAAATGGTGGTCATTTAATGGCATCTACTGCAGATTTTGGTGATGCGCTATCGGTATTGTCTGCCTCAATCCAAGTTCCGACTTTAAATCAGGAGATTTTCGAAAAAGCGAAAGCCACAGTAATTGCAAGTGTAAAAGGGAAAAAACAATATTATCCAGCACACGTTACCGAAGCTTCACTGGAAAAATTGACTTTGAAAGATGTAAAAGCATTTTACAATAGCAATATCACCCCTGCTAAAACCTATCTAACCATTGCAGGTAACATCAGTGTGGTGGAAGCTAAAAATTTGGCAGAAAAATCATTTGCTAGTTGGAGCGAAACTCAAACTGAAGCATTGAATAGCAAATAAGTTCTTATTTAAGGTTCATTTGAAAAGGAGCTGTCGACATATGGACAGTTCCTTTTTTTGTTTTAAGATTGGCTAGTATTTATGCTTTAAAAAATCCCATGGCATTTTGCTGGTAGAACGACGTTCTTCTTCTACCAAAAGTTTGGCGATGCGGGTCAATAGCCCATCATTTTCGCTCACTGTCCTATCGCCTAATGCAACCAGTTTTTGGATATTGCTCGGGCTTGCTGCATCCAGTCCTTCTTTGATGCTTTCTAAACTGTCTGGCTCAATACGGATATAATTTTGTTCTTTGCCTACCGAGTGAAAAAGTTGTTCTAAGAAAAAATCGCTGGTTTCTGCTACCCCACTCATCATGATATCAATCAAAGCTGGCACAATGGCCATTGCACTGCTCTTTTTAAAATGATCATAGTCATACGATCTTCTTGACCTACCTGTACCTAAAGAATATAAATAGATATCGTTGATCTTGGTCTGGTTAAAGGCTTTGGTGACTTCGATCAAACCACTTAATGCAGGATTGGTAGCAAATACACCCCCATCCAACAAAGGATACCTCACATTGGCCAAAGAATAGATTTCGGCTACACTAAAATAGGTTGGTGCTGCAGATGTTGCCCTACATACATCCCTGATATAGAAATCGCGGCTATCTCCTCTTGTAATGGCATTTTGCTGTCTGAAAAAATGGGTCTTACGCAATTCTATATTGTAGGCACTGATGATACAGGGCTTGATCAACTGGCTAAGTTTAGTTTCGCCGAAGTATTTTTTTAAGATTCCTTCAAAAATCTGACTGTTGTAACGCTCTCCGGCCAGACCTAGTTTAGCTCTCAACCGTTTCATGAAACTCATTTTAAAGATTTCATTTCCGTGCTCGAGGTACAGATCCAAAGCCGCCTTTGCCGAAAACTTTGGTCGGGTTGGGTGGTCTTCTGAAGGGCATAACAATAAACAAGTTAAAATACCTCCGGTACTGGTTCCTGCAAAAAAATCGAAATAATCTACAATAGCTGCATTTGGATTTTTACTTTCCAATTTCAATTTTTCTTCAAGAGCAACGAGAAGCATACCAGGAATAATCCCTCTTATGCCTCCACCATCAATAGAAAGTATTTTCTTCATAAGATATTTGGCTTGCAGTAAATATAGATTACTTATCGTTTATTGCCAAGCTGTTTATATTTATCCAAAGTCATATCTGAAATAAAACCACTACAATGGATTACTTTACGGTAGTGACCACAAAAATATTATCCTTTATTTTTACCTTGCAAACCTTATCAAACCCGACCGAAAAACCGAAACTTATTTATGCAGAAACTCAAAGCCTTATTGTTTGACCTGGACGGAACCTTGATTGATTCTGAATTTTTCCACTTTGAATGCTGGAACGAGATCTTAGCAGAATCTGGCGTAATGTTGACCTACGAAGATTGGTTAAAAAATTATGCTGGTATACCTTTGCCTGCTAATGCAAAAAACTTGGTCGAAAAGTATGGTATTAAAACACCCTTAGACGAAATCATCACAAGAAGAGAACTTTTGACCTTAGAACGCTTAAAGACCAAGGATGTGAATTTGATGCCTTATGTTACCGAAGTGCTTGATTTTTTCCAATCAAAAGACCTTACACTGGCACTGGTTACTTCCAGCCCTAGAAAAGACGTAGAGGCTATTTTTGAACGCAATGGCCTGAGCCGCTATTTTAAACTGATCATTACCAGAAGTGAGGTAAGCAAAAGCAAACCTGACCCTGAAAGTTACAACAGCTGTGTTGAACAACTTGGACTGAAAAAAGAAGAATGCCTTGTTTTTGAAGATACGATCAATGGAATCAAATCTGCAAAAGCTGCTGGTTTAACCTGTATCGCCATTCAGCAAAACACAGCTGATCATGCAAAGCTATCAATTGCAGATCAGTTATTTGTTGATTTTAATGAAGCTAAAAACTATTTGCTACAAAACTATCTGATCAATTAAAACAGGAGATCAAATGAATAACCTCCTGTTTTAGGTTTATTTTATCCTCTCGTACGATCAATTACATCTTGGGCAACGTTTTCCTGTGGTTTGTTCTTTTTGAGTTTATTGTTACCGAAGTTATACCTGATGTTTAATTGTATTGTTCGGGTATCCCAGTAGTTGTTATTGGTTGTTACTGCGTATCTAGAATTAATGATCGATCGCATGGCTGAAGTTTTGAGTAAATCGTTACCAGAAAGGGTAAATACAAACTGGTTGATTGTTTTTCTAAAACCAACGTTTACACTTCCTCGGGCCAGGCCTTTACTTCCTTCTCCAATATCATACACCACTGGCGTTGTATAATTAAGGTTCAAAAAGGCAGAAATACCTTTTTTCTTATCAATATTAATGGTATTGTTCATTTTAAGGTTGCCAGAGAATCCGCTATTGTCAACAATCTCTTCATCGGCTTTACCTTTGTAGCTATTGTAGCTACCTGTACCAGTTAAAGAAGCTTGGATCAATTTGCCAATAGAGAAATTAGCAATCAATGCTAGGTCTATCCCATTTCCTGTCCCATAATTTAACCAAACGATCCTGGTAATGTTATCGTTATTGTTGGCCAATAAAAACTGTGAGAAATTATCAGTTAAACGGGTATAGCTTAACAAAGCGATGTAACGGTTTTTAAAAGTATAACTAAACTCATTCTTCAAGATATAAGAAGACTGTAAAAATGGATTTCCTTCTACATATTGGGTAGGGTTATTATAGTCTTCAGGTTGTTCAGCTGCCAAAAATCAGGTCTGTTGATCCTTTTAGATAGACTGTATGAGAAAGCATGTGTAGTATTTGGGGTAAAGTTGATCGACAAGGAAGGAAATATGTTAAAATAGTCTTTATCAACTGCTACGGTTTGGGTAATCAGCTCTTTCCCTTTGGTGTTAGACTGTTCTAATCTGAGACCAGCCGATACGCTCCATAGTTTGCCCAATCCAAAATCGATACTCGAATATAAGGCATTGATATGTTCTTCGTATTGATAGTTGGTGGTTCTTAATTCATCTTTGATATAAGTTCCGTTTGCATCTGCCACGGCAACATATAGGTCATTACTGGTAGCTGTATTAAATGACCTTGCCCCTAATTTAAACTTGGCTGTTTTCCCTATAGGCCGTTGGTAATCTAAGGCAAAAGTATAGTTTTTAACCTTTTGTGGTAAAATAGAGATTTCATTGCGCCTAACCCCGTTTGTTCCGTCTAACGTAGCGAAGGTAACCTGGTTGGTATTGTTAACATATTCAAAATAATCTGCACTAGCGATGACATGTTGACCCAAGCTATCTAAATTGAGCTGATAATTAAGTCCAACATCTAAAGAATGTCCTTTTATTGTGCTATTGTTGGTAAAGACAAAACTCGAATCAACCTGTTGTGTAGACTTTTTTAAGAAAGAACTGTAGTTGACCCATTTCTGGCTTTGGTCATTTGGAGTGTAATTTACATTAGCAGAGATCAAATGGTTCGGACTAAAACTATATTCCATTCCTAAATTGCCACCATAAAAATTTCGGAACTCATGTCTTTCTAGTTTAGATAAGTTCAATAAGTTGCTGGTACTGGCACCTCTAAAATCAATGTCGTGTCGTTCAGTAACCAATTTTCTATCTCTACTTAAAAATGGAGCAACATTAACTCCAAAATTTCCTTTTCGATAATTAAAAGCTCCGCTCACTTGTTGCGAGTTATAATTCCCTTGTCTGTTGTTAATGGCCAATGAACCTTGATAACCATCACTTTCTTGTTTCTTAAATACGATATTCAAGATGCCGGCATTGCCTGAGGCATCAAATTCACTCCCTGGTGTGGTAATGATTTCTACATTACTCAAAGTAGTACTAGGTAGGCTTTTAAGGTAGTTGTATAAGGATTGACCAGACAGATTGGATTTACGGCCATTGATGTAAACGATAGCGCCTTGTTTCGAGATAATGGATAAAGATCCGTTATCGTCTGCATTGACCAAGGGTACCTGTTTCAATACCTCCCAAACATTGTTGTTCATGCTTAGGCTACTGTTGGCCACATTTACCACAAAACGATCTGGTTTCCGCTGGATCAACGGTCTATTTGCAGAAACCGAAATTTCCTTCAACTGGTTGATGGCCACCTTTAGATAGATGTTAGGTACCACAACAGATTCTTCTCCCTGCTCAATCTTTGTGGTAAAAGCTTGATAGCCTAATCCAGAAACTCTTAACAGCAAACTCGCATTAGAATTGGCCAATATCTGATATACACCTGTACTATCGGTATAACTATGTGCCAAAAGTGTAGAATCGCTACTTTTTAGCAATTCTACTACGGCATAGGCCACTGGGGTCTGCGTATTTTCGATGTAGATCTTCCCTGAGATTTTACGTTCTTGCCTGGGGCCCTCCTTTTTTCGTTCAATTAAAATGTTAAGGTCTACTTGCCTGTAGGTAAATGGTGTATTTTTCAAAAGTTCGTATAAAGTTTGTGAAATAGATCGGTTTGCTGGCGACAGATTTAATTGTTTCAGCTCTTCTAGATCAGCCTTTCTATAATAAAAACGGAATTTGGTCTGTTTTTCGATTTCTTTGATGGCAACGGTAAATGGTTCTTTGTGTAGGCCTATGGTAACTTGGGTTGTGCCTATGATCTGACTTTTAGCAGTTACAGCTAACAACAGTTGAAAACTGATCAGTAAAATAAATATAGATAATAAGCTAATTCGCATGAGTTGCCATATAAAAGGGGTAAATGAATTATAATTTGGTGCATATAATTCCCTACTGTCCTGCTGTTTTGCAGAAATTTTCATAATTTTAAAAGTTTTATTGATTTCCAAATGATTTAAAACACTCTTGGTCTTCCAAGAATACTGTGGATCGATTGCCGTCGGTTCACAGTTTTTGAATTGTACTGCCTAGCAGTAATCCATTAGCTATATATCGTTTATTTGCGTTCCATGGTATCGTTTAAATGACTAATTACAGCCATTGCCAAAAATTGTAATTGTATTCCGCTCTCTTTTATAATTTGAATTGTTGAACTTGCAGATCACATCAAGTATCTCTTCTATTTCTCTATTTTTCATTGCCGTACCCGAAAAACGGCAGTTTTTAATCTGTTCATTGGCAAATTCAATCTTCACATTAAATCGTTCTTCCAGGATCTTGGCCACTTCACCGAAAGTTGCATCATCAAAAAATAGGTCATTGGGCAACCAGTTGATCAGTTTAACCGCATCAACTTTAAATTGCTTATAAGTTTGGTCTGTGGCATTATAAACAATCTGTTGGTCTGGTACAAGCAAGCCTAAAGTCAACTTGCCATTACTAACCCTTACCTTTCCTCTGGTTACTGTTACCCTAATGTGGTTGCTTGCTGCATCAGTTTTAATGTTAAAGGCTGTACCCAATACAGTGGTGGTTAGCTTACCTGTATGTACAATAAAAGGATGCCCAGGATCATGTTTGATATCAAAATAAGCTTCTCCAGTTAAATATACCTCTCTGGTGTTACCTGTAAATTGTTCAGCATACTTCAATTCAGCTCCAGAATTGATCCAAACTCTACTTCCATCACTTAAGGTAATTTGTTGTTTGCTGTCTTTGGGCATTTTTAAGGCCACAAGTTTTGGAGAAGAAAATTCCTGCTCCAGATAAGGCCAAACATTAAATAAGATCAAAAAAGCAGTAATTACTGCTGCAACAGCCACCATACTTTTCCACCATTTTGTAGCCGATGGGAGTTTAACCACTTTCTTTTCTTCAATAGTGGCTTCTACCTTGTCAAATACAGATTTTAACCACTGTTTTTGGCTATTTTCGTCCATTTGTTCCCAAGCAGACGGTTCTTCGTGAGGAGTCAATAGCCAGTTTTCGACCAATTCTCGTTCCCAAGCAGAGGCAGTGCCTTTTAAATAGCTATCTAATAATTTATTTATATCTATACCACTCATTTGTGCCTTTTTTACATAAGCGTATCAAATCCTGTTAGGTACTATAAATAAATGAAAAAAAATTAAAATATTTTTGAAAGCCTAAAAGCGCATGAAAAGGAAGGTGAGTAATGGTAGCGATTTTTTCAGATAGTTAAGGGCTGTAGTTAACTGATTTTTAACGGTTTGTTCTGATATATTTAATCTTTCTGCAATCTCCTTTACACTTAAATGTTCGGTTCTGCTCAGGTTATAGATTTCTTGTACCCTAGGTGATAGTTTGGTTAAGGAGTTTACCAGATGCTGTTTTAGATCCTTGGCTTCCAAATGTTGAAGTGCACTATGCGCATAACTTTCTTCTAAAGCTTGTAAAAAGGCCGCATAACGTAGTTTATTGCTATTTTTTCGGATATGGTCAATGATCCGATTGCGGATTGCGGTAAAAAGATAGTTTTTAAGGCTGCCGGTAATCTCTAAATGTCTACGTTCTGCCCATAACCAAGCAAACAGGTCGTGTAAAACATCACTTGCATCCGTTAGGTCAAATAATTTATAATTTGAAACAGCAAATCCAGTTAAACCTTTGGCATAGCGATGATAGATCTCGGTAAATGCCAAACGATCGTCTTGTTTAAGCCGTTCTATTAGCTGATGGTCTGTTAGGGTTTTTAATGCTGTCATTCGTAGTTGCCACAAATATACTATTCGGCTTTAAATGTGGTCGCCCAATTCAATTAAAAACCAATTCTCACTTTTTATAATGACGACAGAAGAACTATAGATGTTGCATACTTTTAAATAAATACTTAAAGGACCAGCTCTTGTTGTAGTTTTTGCAAGGTCTCTTCGGCATCTATACAAAAACCGGGATGCACTTTTGACGCCTGTACTACGGTGCTTCTGGTTGCAGTAAGCCATCTAAAGCGCGAGGCCATGTCTAATTGACCAATCGGCCCTGCTTCTTTTCCACCCTTGCAAATTTTTGCAATTGCCATTAGGTTAGCCGTGATAACACTTGGTTCTAATTCACAATTGAAAGCCTTTAATCGTTCTTCTTTCAGCTCAAAAGCAACATTCAAATATTTTTGTTTGGCGCAATAGAGAATTACACCTACATTGATAAATTCTTCTCGTTCTACCCTAGGCATCACTCGAATTACCGCATACTCAAATAAGTGTCTCTCTTGCATGCTGAGCTTCTTTTACAAAAACAGTAGAATTGCTGATCCTGGTATTTAAAAATGTGGCATAGGCTGCCCTTTGTGCTGCACTCGTTTCAAAAGTATCTTCATTTAACCATTCGTCTGGTATCAATGCAAGTACTGAATCAATCAGTTGTGGGGTCAATATAGCTTTAAATGCATCATCAACGACATCAAGTTCGCTTGCCTGAGGCAACAACACATGATCTTTAACTAAGGTAAAGGGGCGTTTAGCTTGTTCTTCCCAATTTTGCCACGAATGGTGAAAGTAAAGCGAAGCCCCATGATCGATCAGCCATAACTCTTTATGCCATAACAACATATTGGTATTACGTGCGGTACGGTCCATATTGGTCAACAAACAATCTAACCAAACGATTTTTGAGGCCAGAAGTGCATCTATTTTAGTTACGGTGGGATCGTAGGTAATGGCTCCTGATAAATAATGTAATGCCAAATTTAGGCCTACACTTGCCTTGAGTAGGTCTTGGATCTCCTCATCTGGTTCTGTCCTACCAAAAGCTTCATCCAATTGGGCAAAAACCAATTCAGGAACCTTCAAGCCAAGGGCTCTTGACAATTCTCCACCAATTATTTCGGCAATCAGCGCCTTGTGGCCTTGTCCTGCGCCTCTAAATTTCAGCACGTACAAGAAACCATCATCCGCTTCCGCTATGGCAGGCATCGAACCTCCTTCACGTAATGGCGTAACATAACGGGTAACATTAACTGTTCTTAATTGCAATTGGTCAATAGCTGTAGCCATATTAAGTTTAATGTTGTAAAAATAGCAAAATGAATAGGTTTTATGCATAAAAAAAGCATCACCAATGGTAATGCTCTTCTTAAATTAGGTTTAGGTATTAGTTTTGCGCTACAACATGGTAATTCACTGTAGTTGTATTAGCGGCATCAAACCATACGGTATAAATCTTACCTGCTTCGAACTGGGCACCTGGTATTACAGTTGCATCTGTAGTACCAATTACACTTACATTTAAGCTGGTATTGGCATCAATGTTATTGTAGGCCGAAAGATAACCATAAGCTAAGCCATTGGTTAAGGATCCACCACCTACAACAGAAATATTTACATTGTTGATCAATACGGCACCAAGGTTCATGAACCTAACTCTAGCCTTGCCAGCTGGAACTACAGAATTTTCGTCTGCAAAGCCTGCAAAAGCACCAGAACCATTGGCATTGCTGTAATAAAATAAAGTATAAGATACATCTGCATATGGCGAAGCAATGGTAGAGGCGCTTACAACCTGTGTACCTTCATTTTTAAGTGAAATTGTGCTACTTACCCCACCTTTAATAGTCAAATATGCTGTATTTTGCCCGTAAGCTATGGCACTTGTAGATATTTTAGTGTCATTTTGATAGATATCTTGTGGAGTTGAACCAACAATGGTATTGACCACTCTGATTTTGGCATCACCCTGAACAGGTTCTTCTTGTTCAAGTTTTTTGCAAGAAGATAAACCGATTAACGCAATCAACATCAGCGTTAAAAATTTAGTTTGTGTATTCAATAACGTTTTCATAAGAATTAGCATTTATGTGATTTAAATTCATCGACTATCAAGCCGTTTCAAAGGCTAAATTAACATTTTAATTAGAGATTTTAAAAGATAAAGCTGTTTTATTGACTTATTTACATATCCCCTCCTGATGTAAAATCCTAAAGCTGGGTATTGATTTAACCCCATCATTCACTTCTATTCTTAGATAAAAGCGGAAATTAATTATTGATAAATAAATGAAAACTGATAAATAAATCTTATTCATCTTATAATTAACAATCTTAACGCAAACGAATTTTTATTTTAAATTTTTAAATTATTTAGAATTTTATTCTTAATAATTTATTATTTCTAAATAATATTTTGATAAATTAGGTTTACCTATATCTATGAATAAATTTATCAGCTTTCAATTGGTGCTCTTTTGTAGCATCGGTTTTGTGCGTGCACAAAACATGCTTGGGCCAAAAATAATGGCCATGGGCAATAATGGATCCTCAGTAAAGGACATTTGGAGCATAGCATCGAATACTTCAGGGATTACTTCTATCGAATGGCCTACATTGGCCTTAAGCTATGCTAATCATTTCTTCGACAAGCAGTTAAGCAGACAGGCTATTGCATTCGTATTTCCGATTAAAAACACCTATTTAGGACTTGATTTTCAACGTTATGGAATTACCGAATACAATGAGATCAAAACTGGTTTTGCGTTAGCCAAAAAATTTGGAGATGAACTTTCAATAGGCATTAAAGTCAATTATCATCAATTAAAAATCAGTAATTACGGTCAAACCACAGGTTTTTCGGTGGATGTTGGCGCCATGTACAAACTCAACCAAGAAATTGTTCTGGGCCTATACTTGAACAACCCTTCCAAACAGCGGTACAATAATTCGACCATTTCCATTGCCATTCCAATTGCCCTACATATTGGTGCGACCTACCAAGCAGCGAATAAAATATCAGTTGCAACAACAATTCGAAAAAGTATAAATAGTGCAGTTGATGTTGCAATTGGCATTGATTACCAAATCATATCGTCACTCAGTTTAAGAGGAGGTTTAAGCATGAAACCTTTTAAACAATATGCGGGTGTAGGTTTCAACTTTAAAAGGTTCACCATTGATGGCGCGGTTGAAAATGATCCTTATTTAGGTTATTCATCACAAATTTCTTTGGCCTATGCGTTTTAAATTTACCATTTTAATGTTAACCTTCTCTTTTGTCGCCATTGCGCAAACCCAGGAAGATACTTTTATAAAAGACCTGATCGAAAGTATTGCTGAAGATTTACCTGATGATTTTGACCTTTCCGAACTACAGGACAGACTAACATTTTATAAGAAACACCCCATCAATCTTAATCAAACTACAGCAGAAGAACTCAACAATTTATTCTTTCTTTCTCCTTTACAGATCAACAACCTATTTACACACCTCAAAATTAACGGTAAGTTAATAGATGTATTGGAGTTGCAAAGTATAGCAGGTTTCGATATGCAGACCATACAAAGAATATTACCCTTTGTAACAATCAATCCTTCTGATCTGGTTGATAAAATAACCTTAGCTAATCTTTATCAATTAGGCGACAACGACCTGGTTCTAAGATTTGGAAGGATATTGGAAAAAACAAAGGGCTTTACCGACCTAGCAGGCAGCAGGTACCTAGGTTCTCCAGAAAGACTTTTATTGCGCTATAAATACAATTATGTAAATAGGGTTTCTGCTTCCTTAATTTTAGAAAAGGATGCAGGGGAACGATTAAAAGGTAGTTCAATACCAATCCCTGCCGATTATCAATCTGCACATGTTGCCATTTATCATACGGGTAGGTTTAAAAAGATCATATTGGGCGATTATGGTCTACAATTTGGACAAGGTTTAACTTTATGGTCTGGTTTTTCATTCGGAAAGGCACCCGATGTAGCAAGTATCGTTAGAAGAGATGTAGGTTTAAGGGCATATACCTCTAGCAATGAATATGCTTTCTTTAGGGGATTTGCTACGACCATTTCTATTTCTAAAACGATAGATTTCACCCCCTTTGTTTCTTTTAGGAAACTTGATGCAAGCTTGAGCTTAAATGAACATGGAGAATCAGTTTTAAGTAGTTTAAATGAAACTGGTTTTCACCGTACAGCAACAGAAATAGAACGCAAAAACAACATTACTCAAAAGGTATTTGGTGGCGTTGTGCAATACCAAAAGAACAATCTAAACATTGGTGCAATAGCCCATCACACTACGTTTAACTACCCTTTTATTACAGGCGACCAGTCTTATCGGAATTATAACTTTACAGGCAATCGATTAAGTAATTGGGGCATCCATTATGGCTATAGTTTTAAAAACATCTATCTGTTTGGTGAAGGTAGCAGTGCTGTGAATGCTGGATGGGCTTATTTAAATGGTGCTTTGATCAGTTTATCTGCTAAAGTTTCGGCAGCAGTTTTATATAGGAATTACAGCAAAGAATATTATAACTTTTTTAGTCAAGCCCCAGCTGAGAGCGGTAAAGCGATCAATGAGAAAGGATTTTATGCAGGTTTAAACTTTGCCCCAATTAAGGCATTGAATTTATCACTTTATGCTGATTATTTCGTTTTTCCATGGTTAAAATTCAGGATTGATGCACCATCTGAAGGTTACGAAATCTTGGCGCAGGCAATCTATACACCCACAAAAACCTTCAAGGCACTTTTAAGGTACAAATCTGAATTGAAACAGCAAAATACTGATCTTGAAGTACCTATCAATTATCTGGACCAGGTAAAGAGGGAATCGTACAGGGCTGATCTAAACTGGAGATTAAACAGGACTTTTGGTTTTCAGAATAGATTGGAGGTGACCCAGTTTAAAAAGGGAGTAGCTAAAGCTGAGTTTGGATACCTGATTTACCAAGACATAAATTACACACCGATGTTAGCTAAGTTTTCGGGAAACATCAGACTCGCTTATTTCAATACCCCCTCATACAATAGCAGGATCTATGCTTATGAAGATGATGTTTTGTACAATTTCAGCTTTGGCATGTACAGCGGAAAGGGCTTTAGAACTTATGCAAACCTGAAATACAAACTCGCTAAAAACCTGGACATTTGGCTTAGATACGCTTTGTTTAGCTACCGTGATGTAGAAAAGATCGGTTCTGGTCTGGATGAAATAGATGGCAATCAAAAAACAGATGTCAAACTTCAATTGCGTTTTCAATTTTGACCTTTAGCTCAGAAATTATTTTTGTTAGGATATTGCTCCCCTTTGTTATAGGAATCTGTTGTGCTTATCCCATTGAAAATAGACAATTTCTTTTTCCGCTGTTCATCATCAGTCTTTTCTTATTTGCTATTCTAATTATAATCAATGTTTTATACAAAAAATTAAAGGCTTATCGTTTTAAAGAAAAGATCGGTTTGTTCGTCTATCTCTTTTCTTTCTTCTTTGGAGGATTGATCTGCCTTTTTCATAAACAATCTTTAAAGGCCGATTATTATGCAAATAGTTCTGCCGAATATTTCAAGGCGTATGTAAACAGCGAACCCCAACTCACTAATGGTATCCTAAGGTTTGAAGTTACAGTGACCCATATTTTTAAAGCCAAACAGATCGAAACTGCAAGTGGTAAAATTTTAATCTCTGTAAAACTTGACACACTCCATCCTATTCAGCTTAATTATGGAGATGAACTGATAATAGCTGCTAAAAACCTACCTGTAGAACCTCCATACAATCCAGCCGAATTTGATTTTAAGGCTTGGTTGGCTACTAAAAACATCTATCAGCAGGGATTTATCAATCAAGATAACATTGTCAAATTAAACCGCACCAATGGCAACCAACTGATTAAATATGCAATTGAAGTAAGGCAACAACAAGTGGCCATTTACAGAAAATTGATACATGATGACGAGGCATTTGCAGTAGCATCAACGCTGATCCTAGGTTACCGGGCAGACTTGAACAAAGAAACCTTGGCCGCTTATAGTAAAACAGGAACCATCCATGCGCTTTCTGTATCAGGGATGCATGTTGGCATCATTTACATTTTCTTAAATTGGACTTTGTTCTTTTTAAACAGAAAAAAGAGCTTACGGATTACCAAACTTTTATTGATCTGTTCGTTAATCTGGTATTATTCGCTTTTAACCGGCTTCTCTCCTTCAGTTTTAAGATCGACGATCATGTTAACTGTTTACATTTTGGCAAAAACATTTAACAGAAGTAGCAATAACTACAACATTTTGGCTTTTACGGCCTTTTGTCTACTTTTTTATGATCCATTTCTAATCTGGGATGTTGGTTTTCAACTTTCCTTTTTAGCTGTCATAGGACTGATTCTATCTCCAACCTAAAATCTACAAATGGTTTTACTTCAAAAATAAATGGTTGGATAAATTATGGGCAACCGTAGCTTTAAGTTTGGCAGCCCAAATAGCAACCTATCCTTTAAGTATCTATTACTTTCATCAATTTCCCTTGTACTTTATCTTTAGCAACCTATTTATCTTACTGCCTTTAACCGCAATGATGTATCTAGGCATTGTTATCCTGATCTTAAAATTCTATTTTTTGGCACCAATATTTGAATGGATCATCACATTTACCAATAATGGACTAAAATGGATTGCAGGCCTCCCTTTTTCGGGGATTACTTCAATTTGGATTGATCAGTGGCAATTGATTTTGTTAAGCTTTATTTTAATAATTTTTAGTATTGCTTTGGCTAAAAGACAAAAAAAACTATTCATCCTATCTTTGTTCAGCCTGTTGATTTTTCAATCGTACGCAGCCTATCATAAGGTTTCTGCATTAGGTCAAAGAAAAATTCTGTTTTTCAGTCTTCGTAAAAATTATGCAACAGCTTTTATCAATGCCAATGAGACAATTTTAATTACTGATTTGACGCAGAATGACAAAAGTTTCAATTTCTTTGTCAAACCTGCTTTAGACCAGATGCAGGTTGCCAAGATCCATTTTGTAAAATGGGAACAGGATACGACCATCAATGCATTTACAAAAAAAGAGCATCAGCTGTCATTTTATGGTTATCGGATTTTATTGGTAGACCAAAAGTTAAACTACAGGTCTATTGAGAACCTTCCGCAATACGAAACGGTTTGGCTACATCAAAACCCCAGAAAAGCATTAAACGATTTGCGTCAAGAAGTTTTGTTCAATACCCTTGTAATAGATGCGAGCAACAAGGATTATAATTTGGAGAAATATCAAATGGAGGCAAATAAAATTAAAGTCTCCTATCATATTTTAAAGAAAAATAATTCATATTTGGTGCACCTTAAATAATGGAGAATATGGCCGAAGAACTAGTTTTATATCGTGTTGAAAATAGAATTTCCAACATTACATTGAACCGTGTAGACAAACGCAATGCTTTAAATCCGGAATTGGTTTCATCCCTAACTACCAATTTGCGCAAGGCTGCAGCAGACGATGAAGTTAAGGTAATCGTATTGAAAGCCAACGGAAATACATTTAGTGCAGGTGCAGATTTGGCCTACCTACAACAACTCCAACAAAACACGTATGAAGAAAATCTTGCAGATTCGAATAACCTAAAAGAGCTTTTCACAACCATCTGTTACCTTCCAAAAGTGGTAATTGCCCAGGTTGAAGGTCATGCCATTGCAGGTGGATGTGGCTTGGCTACGGTTTGTGACTTCATCTTTGCAGTTCCTGAAGCCAATTTTGGCTATACCGAAGTTCGTTTAGGATTTGTACCTGCTATAGTTTCCTGCTTTTTGATGCGTAAAACAAGCGAAACAATAGCAAAGAAGATTTTGTTAACTGGAGAACTGTTTTCTGCAGAACAAGCTTTGGCCTATAATTTGATTTCTTATGTAACAAAAAAAGAAGATATTAATCAAAAGGTAAATGATTTTGCAGTAGATTTGTGTAACAACAGTTCCACAAATGCGTTAATGGTTACTAAACAATTGATCAACCAGACCACAAATCCATGGTTAGATCAAAGCTTAGAAATGGCCATACAGATCAATGCAAAGGTTAGGGAAAGTGAGGATTTTAAAAAAGGAGTAGCTTCTTTTTTAAATAAGGAAAAAATTAATTGGTAAATTAAATTCTAAAACTAATATTATGTTTAAATCTTTGAAAACAGGCGTTTTAGCCGCAATTTTAATTAGCACAGCCATTGTTGCGCACGCCCAGAAAAAAATTACTGAAGGTACTGCAGCCTATAAAATGGAATATGCCCTAACGCCAGAACAAGAGCCTATGGCAGCTAACTTACCACAAGAAAGCAAAGTAAAATTCAGTGGAAATATATCAAAAATCGAAATAGAACAAGGACCTGCAACGATCACTATCCTATCTGATTTTGCAACCAACACCGGATTGGTATTGATTGATGTTCCTGTAGCACAAATGCAATTTGCTGTTAAACAAGGAAAAGCTGAGTATGAAAAAGCAAGAGCAGCTGCCCCAAAATTCAGCGATTTTAAAGCAACTGGTGAAAAACAGACAATTGGTACCTACAATACTGAAAAATACACTTATAAAGACGACAAAGGTAATACTTACGAACTTTGGGCTACAAAAGACATCGAATTACCAACTGGTTTTTCTGGTGAAGATTTTAAAGATGTAAAAGGTTCTTTAGTAAAATATACAACTTTTCAGAATGGTGTAAAAACCATCTTGACCTTAAAAGGTGTAACTGAAGAAAAAACAGGTCCTTTTAACCTAGATGTACCTAAAGGATATGAGGTAAAAACAATGGAAGAAATTATGGCTATGCAAGGTGGTGGCGAATAAGCCCTACTAATTAACCTTATTTTAAATCAGGCTTTTATTTTGGCATTTTTATTAAATTGCGCCAATGATTAAAAGCCTGATTTTTTTTGTCCGTTTTTTTCTGTTCTGGCTATTGTTCTTCGCCATTGATCGTTTTGCTTTCTTATTCATCTTCCATCAAAAATTAAGAGGCATTCCTTTCGCAGAAAAACTATCTACTTTTTATCATGCTTTAAGACTAGACCTTTCCATGATGGCATATCTTGCCGTTTTTCCTTTATTATTGTTTATTTTCTGGTATTTCACTAAAAGGGATTCGGTTGATTTTATCTGGGTATCTATCTATAACAAAGTATTGATCATCATCTTCAGTATATTGTCTGTAGTTAATTTCAATATTTATCGAGAATGGGGAAGTAAGTTAAATGCCAAAGCCCTTTCTTTTGCAATTGACACCCCCAATGAGGCCTTGGCTTCAAGTGCTTCCTCTCCTATTTTTCTGAGTTTATTTACATTAGCCATATTGATAGCAATTGGTCTTTATCTTAATTTCTTGATTGTTAAGAAGAAAATCACTTTTGTTAAATCACCTATCTGGTTAAAAATTGCCATTTCAATACTCTTATTTGGTTTTAACTTTTTATTGATCCGAGGTGGTGTTGATGTAGCGCCAAACAGTCAGAGCATGGCTTATTTCTCTAAACATCAATTGTTAAACCATGCTTCGCTAAACACAGAGTGGAATTTGATGTCGAGCATTTTGGCTTCTAGAAAAACAAACCATAATCCTTATCTCTATTTTGAAAATACTATTGCTGATCAAGAAGTAGCTAAATTATACAAAGTTCAAAAAGACACCACCATTTCTATTTTAAATACAAAAAGACCAAACGTGGTCATTTTTATCTTGGAGAGCTTTACAGCAGACTTGACCAAAACATTGGGCAATGAAGATGGGATTACTCCAAAATTTGACAGCTTGATCAACGATGGCCTACTTTTCAGTAAGATCTATTCGGCAGGTAACCGTACCGATAAAGGTCTGATTGGTACCTTAACAGGATTTCCGACACTCGGAACTGGAAGTATTGTAAAATGGCCAGAAAAGATGCAAAAGATACCAGCCATCAGTCAGAAATTATTGCAAAATGGCTACCAGACTTCTTTTTTCTATGGTGGAGAATCTGAGTTCGACAACTACAAGGCATTTATCTTAAGTCATGGTTATCAAAAACTGGTAGACAAAAATAGCTTTGATAAAAAAGACATGAATTCTAAATGGGGTGCCTATGATGCGCTGGTCTTTAACAAACAACTCGAATGGCTCAATCAAACCCAACAGCCTTTCTTTTCTACCATCCTATCCTTAACCAATCACGAACCATTTGAGTTACCTGTAAGGTCAAAATTTGGTACGGCCAACAATACGGAAAAATTTAAGAGCACTGCTTATTACACTGATTCTTGTATCAATGCTTATCTTAATGCTGCAAAAAAACAAGATTGGTATAAGAACACCTTATTCATCTTTGTGGCAGATCATGGGCATATCCTACCTAAAAACAACAGTGAAGTTTTTGAGCCCCAGCGTTACCATATTCCCCTATTGTTTTATGGAGATGTGATCAAAGATGAGTTTAAAGGAAAAAAATTAAACCATACAGGCAGCCAACAAGACATTGCCTCCACTTTATTGGCCCAATTAAATATTCCCGCCAATGACTTCTTATGGAGCAAAAATCTGCTCAACCCTTACGTGCAGCACTTTGCTTTTTTTAGTTGGGACAATGGTTTAGGTTTTGTTAATGATCAACATTCTGTTACATTTGATAATGTTGGCAAAAGCATTTTGTACAATAGCAACCCAACAGATAAACAACAGACAAACAACAACTTAAAACTTGGTCAATCTTATTTACAATCAGTATATCAACAATTTATAAAACTATAATTTAGATATGAAAATCAATAAACTATGTTTGGTCATTGCATTTATTGCTTTATTAGGCAATGTGGTAAAGGCCCAAAGAGGTGGTGTTAACTGGACCAAAGATGGCAGCAGTTATTACCTAAATGCTGGTGGCGAAATCGTAACCGTTACCCTACCCAAAAGCGAACGTAAAACAATTATCAGTAGAGAACTACTTACGCCAACCAATCGCACTACTCCTTTAACAGTCAGAAGTTTTCAATTAACCGATGATGGCACCAAAGCGTTGATCTATACTAATACCAAAAGAGTTTGGCGTCAGGATAGTCGTGGCGATTATTGGGTGGCGGATATCACCAACAACAAATTGACCCAAATTGGCAAAGGCAGACCTGAATCTTCTTTGATGTTTGCCAAATTCTCTCCTGATGGCTCAAAAGTGGCTTATGTAAGTGAGCACAATATCTATGTAGAAGATTTGGCTAGTGGTGCTATTAAAGCATTAACTACAGATGGCACCTTAAGAATGATCAATGGTACTTTCGACTGGGTTTATGAAGAAGAATTTAACTGTTTAGATGGTTTTAGATGGAGCCCAGACAGTAAATCTATTGCCTATTGGCAAATAGATGCCACCAAGATCAGAAACTTTTTGATGATCAACAATACAGATTCAATCTATTCTTTCAATGTTCCTGTAGAATACCCGAAAGTTGGACAGAACCCTTCGGCCTGTAAAATTGGTGTGGTTGATATTGAAACTGCTAAAACCAATTGGCTAGCTGTACCTGGCGACAATATACAGCATTACATTCCGCGTATGGAATGGATACCCAATACAAACGAGGTGATTCTACAACAATTAAACCGCGAGCAGAACGAAAGTAAAGTATTTATTGCTAACGCTTCAACAGGTAGCATTACGGAAATCTATAAAGAAAACGACAAAGCCTGGATAGATGCAACCGATGGTTGGGTTTGGTTAAATGGCAACAAGGAATTTGTTTGGCAGAGCGAAAAAGATGGTTATACGCATCTATATCGCATCAGTAGAGATGGCAAGAAAGAAACCTTGATCACCAAAGGCAATTACGACGTGATCAGTGTAAACTTGATTGATGAGAAAAACAATATGGTCTATTTCATGGCCTCACCTACCAATGCGACGCAAAAATACCTTTACAAAACCAAATTAGACGGCAAAGGTAAACTAGAGATGGTCACTCCTTCTGTATTGCCTGGTACACATAGCTATTCAATTTCTCCAAATGGGTTATTTGCTCGCCATAGTTACAATAGTTCTAGCATTTCTCCAGTAACAGAGTGGATGAACTTTGCCACAAATAATCCTTTAACCATGGATGGTAGCATTACCAGTCAGATTGGTAAACAAAAACCACCTAAAAATAAGGTTGAGTTTTTTAAGGTAACTACCGAAGATGGTGTTGAAATGGATGGTTGGATGAAAAAACCAGACGATTTTAATCCAAACAAAAAATATCCTGTTGTATTTTATGTGTATGGCGAGCCTGCTTCACAAACTGCTGCAGATGTTTGGGGCGCTGGTAGAAATGGACTATACGCAGGTGATATGGCCAAAGATGGATACATCTATATCTCTATGGATAACCGTGGGGCGCCAGTTCCTAAAGGTGCTGCTTGGAGAAAAAGCATCTATAAAAATATCGGAATTATTAACATTCGCGACCAAGCAATGGCCACCAAGAAATTATTGGCTACTTACTCATTTATGGATAAAGACCGTGTGGCTGTGCATGGTTGGAGTGGTGGTGGTTCTTCTACCTTAAACCTATTGTTCCAATATCCAGAAATCTACTCTACAGGTATTGCAGTTGCAGCAGTTGCTAATCAATTGACCTACGACAACATTTACCAAGAACGTTATATGGGTACTCCTTTTCCAAGTACCGAGGCTTATGTAAAAGGTTCGCCTATTACTTATGCCAAAAACCTAAGAGGTAACCTATTATACATTCATGGTACAGGTGATGACAATGTGCATTACCAAAATGCCGAAATGTTGATCAATGAGTTGGTAAAGAACAAAAAAGTATTTCAGATGATGAGCTACCCTAACCGTACACACGGGATATTTGAAGGTGAGGGAACCTCTGAACACCTATCTCTGGTTTATACCAAATTTTTAAAAGAAAACTGCCCTCCAGGAGCTAGATAACAATTTATTTTATTCCATTTAAAAGCCTCAATATAAATTGAGGCTTTTTTATAACATCACAGTCATTGCCACAATCAATGCGATACCAAAACTTAATAAAGTACCGATCAGTACATATTCTGTAAGTTTGATGTCATGTGCTTCTTTAAGGTCTCCAAACCTAAAAATGGATTTGGCAGCTAACAAAAAACCAACTGCTTCAAAATGGCGTGTACAAACAAAAAGATAAATCAACAACCTTTCAATAATACCGATAAACTTACCTGCATCCTGTAAAGAGGCCGAGCTTTTTGTTGGTATCCATTTGGCAATAACTACCCTGATAAAAATAGCTGCTGGCGAGGTTAAGAACAATGCGCCCAATACAAATGACCAAAACTTCTCATTTTGTAAAAACCCTAAGTCAATTGTTGCTTGATGGCTATATTTCCAAACGGCAAAAATTAGCACTACATGTAATATCTGGTCAATAAAAAACCACATACGCTTGGTCTTTTCTTTTTGAAAAATGAGTTTCATGGCATCAATCAGGCCATGGCCCAAACCAATTACCACAGCTACTTTCCATACATTAAATGTAAAGAAGACCAAAAAAACCAAAGCAATATGAATGGCAATATGCAGATATAATTTGCCCGATCTTAACTTTAGTTTTTCTTTTTCAGTTACCCAAGAATTAGGCTGAAGAAAGAAATCGCCCAGCACATGAGCCAATAACAGTTTAAGCAATGCAATTTCCATCATTTTTTAATTAAGGTTAGCACTTGTTGTCTATACTTGTTTTCAAGTTCCATCAGTTCTGCGAAATGTGCTCTTTTTAAGGCTTCACTCACAGAAGATTGGCTTCTACCTGATATTTTAGCAATTTTATCTTGTTTGGTATTCTTATTTTCGATGGCATATTTTACCATCTCTGCCGAAATCTGTCCCCAGCTATCCATAGCGATCAATGCCAATTTGATAAATAGGTTGAGGTCATGGTCAAAGCTAGGCCAAGGTGTCTCAAAAGCCATATTTACCTTATTCATCTTTAATGTATCAAAAGCAAATCCAGAATTGATAAAAGCCTCGCCATTGGCCTCAGTTACCTTTGCTGAATTCACATTTTTTTTGCCTATTCCTATGCCCATTCTTACATCGGCTTTCTTTAAAGTCTTTATACACGCCTTAATGTAAATTGCATTTAAAAGAGCGTCTTCTGCATTCAGCTCTATTTGAAAGCTATCTCCTCTAAAGATTTCCCATTTCGATTTTTTACTGAATAAATGCGTTAATGCACCCTTAAGCGTATCTATCCATTCTTCTGGCAATGCCCTGGAGTTAATGATATCTCCTGTAATTACTGCTATCATTTCACTAATATCGGGTAAATACCCGATATTTCCGATTATCGGCTAAATACCCGATATTAAAGATTATCGGCTAATCAGCCGATAATTAAGCCAAAACTTATTGTTTATTTATTGGTTATAATAGAACATGGCACTTATTAAGTTTACAAATAAAGGTATCTATTGCAAACAGGGGAATTTCTATATCGACCCTTGGCACCCTGTAGATTACGCTGTAACTACGCACGGACATGCAGACCATGTAAAATTTGGAAACAAAAACTATCTATGCCACGAGCTGACCAAACCTATCCTACAACAACGATACGGATTAACCGATAATGTACAAACGCTACCTTATCATCAAACTATCAATATTAATGGTGTTAAATTAACCCTATTCCCTGCTGGACATGTGATTGGGTCTTCACAGATTAAACTGGAATATAAAGGAGAAATCTGTGTAGTTTCTGGAGATTATAAAGTAGAATATGATGGAATCAGCACAGCTTTTGAACCTGTGAAATGCCATACCTTCGTTTCTGAAAGCACTTTTGGTCTTCCAATTTACAATTGGCAAGCTCAAGAAATCATCTTCGAACAGATCAAAAATTGGGTAACTGATAATCATTGGAAGGGAAAAACAAGCATTTTAGTAGCTTATAGCTTAGGAAAAGCTCAAAGATTGATCAAAAATTTGGGTAATCAATATCCTATCTATGTTCACAATTCGATTGCCAATCTCAATGAAAGCTTTATGGCTGCAGGTGTAGAACTACCAAAGACCATCCGCATCACCCCTGACCTCAAAAAAGAGGAATTGCAAAAAGGAATTGTTATTGTACCTCCTGCACTAGCCGATGGAAAATGGATCAAAAGCTTACAACAACCAGCCGTTGGGGTCTGTTCTGGCTGGATGGCTGTTCGTGCAGGAAGAAGATGGCGAAGCGCGGATGCTGGGTTTGCTTTAAGCGACCATGCGGATTGGCAAGGACTATTAACCGCAATCAAAGCCACAAATGCAGAAAAAGTATTTGTTACACACGGCAGTACGGCTGTATTTGCCAAATATCTGAATGAAATTGGAATCAGTGCTGAAGAGGTTACTACAAAATATGGCGCTGAAGATGATGATAGTTTAATTAAACCAGAACAGATCTCTTGAAACGCTTTGCACAACTTATCCAAGAGCTAGAGCTCAGCAACAAAACCAACGACAAAATTGCCGCATTGGTTTCCTATTTTAACGAAGCAGCTGATAAGGATAAACCTTATGTAATTGCCATGTTTACTGGTAAAAAGCCAAAAAGACCTGTCAATACAGCTTTGATCAAACAATGGGCGATAGAGTTAAGTGGAATCCCTGAATGGCTGTTTTTAGAAAGTTACCATAGTGTTGGCGACCTAAGCGAAACCATTGCCTTGGTGTTACCACCTGCAGCACATATCATAGAGAAACCACTTGAACAATGGATTACTGAATTGGCAGATTTGAATACCCAAGCAGAAGCTACCAAAAAAGCATATATCCTAGCTGCTTGGAATGGCTTAAATACCCAAGAACGTTTCATTTTCAACAAGCTGATCCTCTGGTAATTTCAGGATAGGGGTTTCGAATAAAATGCTGGTCAATGCGATTGCCAAACAAAGCCAAAAAGATAGCAGCAAAATCATGCATAGTATAATGGGCAAGTGGCTACCTCAAGAAATCACTTATAACGAACTTATTGAAGGGATGCATGTAAATACCGACAATTCTTGGCCATACCCATTTTGTTTAGCTTATGCGCTCGATACTGAACCAGAAAATCTAGGACCTACTACCGCCTGGCAGGCCGAATGGAAATGGGATGGCATCCGTGGCCAAATTATAAAAAGAAACGGCGAATTGTTTATCTGGTCTCGTGGTGAGGAATTGGTTACAGATCAATTTCCAGAACTTCATTTTTTAAAAGACGAATTAGAAGATGGAACTGTTTTGGATGGAGAGATCCTTTCTATAAAAGAGGGCAACGTCCAATCATTCAGCATACTCCAACAAAGATTAAATCGAAAAACCATCAACAAGTCTCAGCTTAATGAAGCTCCGATCGGCTTTTTCGCATATGATGTATTAGAATACAAAGCACAGGACATTAGACAAGAACCCTTACAGCAACGAAGAAGCATATTGGTAGCTATCCTTCAAAAACTAAAAACCAAAAATGTGGTACTACCCTCTCCCGTTATCGAATTTGAAAGCTGGGAAAAGTTAACTACCCTTAGACAAAGTTCAAGAGAACTGAACAGTGAAGGCATTATGCTCAAAAAATTGGATTCGATATTCCATACAGGCCGTAAGCGGGGCGATTGGTGGAAATGGAAAATCAACCCATATACCGTGGATACAGTAATGATCTATGCACAAAAAGGAAGTGGAAGAAGAGCAAATTTCTATACGGATTATACTTTTGCAGTTAAGGATGGTGAAAAATTGGTGACTATAGCCAAAGCTTATTCTGGTTTAACAGATAAAGAAATCAAAGAGGTAAATTCATTCGTAAACAAAAATGCGATTGAGAAATTTGGGCCAGTACGTACGGTAAAACCGGAACTGGTATTCGAAATTGCATTTGAAGGCATTGCAGAAAGCAAACGTCATAAAGCTGGTCTGGCTTTACGTTTTCCCCGCATCGCCAGGTGGCGAAAAGATAAAAAAGTTGATGAAATCAATACTTTAGACGAGCTAAGGCAATTGATTTCATCAACAGATTTAAAATCCAATCACTAAACCTACACCAACATTAAAGGCTCCAATGCTTTGACGTACCTGTTGTGTAACTGGCGCATCAGCTGGATAGGTAGTAACTGAGAACTTCGGTTGAGCTCCATTGTAATCTCCACTCAGTTTTAATGCAACAGCAGGGCTTAAACTATATTTCAATCCAGCACCTACTAAATAAGCGAAAGAACCAGAAGATTCAGATTCTTGACTATCCTGAAAAGACCCCATACCTGGAATAGATATCTTCACATCTAATTTAGGCGATGAAGTAGATTGATACCCACCTAAAGCCCTGATCTCTAAATTTAATTTTTCATCTTTGGTTAAAGGAACAACCTGAAAAACCCCAGCCATGATCGCTCCCATTTTCCAAGCACTTGTGGTAATGCTTAAGCTAGCTCCAGTCCCATCAGGAACACCGTATGCTGCCAAAGCTTTTTCATCAACACTATACATACGACCTTGCGCGCTGACGATGGCCCCAAAATATTTTGAGAATTTATAACTATAATCGATGGCTAAGAAACCACCAACTTTTGCTAAACCAGATTCCGAATTACCTAAGTCCTTGCTTCCAAAATCGCCTAATGGAAAGCTTGGGCCAATAGTGATACCAATACTAGATTTTTGGGTTACGGTTTGCGAATTTGCATTGAAACAAACGAATGAGATGAGGCTCAACAATAAAATTTTCTTCATAAAAAATGGTTAAATAGTAATACGGTTTTATCTGATCCTAAAATAGTAACTATTTAATGAAACCAACCATATTTAACTAATTTTTTAATTGATAAAAATGTAAGTCATAACCTAACATTTTAAAGATTGAACTGTTAAAGAAACAATGCAAAAAACAAGCGGTTATAAAAAGGTAATGGCATGGCTTAAAGCCAACAAAAAGAAACCATTTGATTTTCAGATTGAGGCATGGGACCATTACCAGCAGGGTTATAGCGGTTTGGTTAATGCCCCTACTGGATTTGGAAAAACCTTTTCTTTGTTCTTGGCAGTAGTAATTGAAGGGTTGGACCTAGCAGAAAAAAAAGATAAAAAGAAAGCGAAGGACCGATTACAGCTCATCTGGATCACACCTTTACGTTCTTTGGCCAAAGACATTGCCAGGGCAATGAGGGAAGTTTTGGCAGAATTGGAATTGGATTGGCATGTAGGGGTAAGAAATGGCGACACTACACAAGCAGAAAAGCTACAACAGAAAAAATCAATGCCTGAAATTTTGTTGATTACACCAGAAAGTCTACATCTTTTATTGGCACAAAAAGGTTCATCAGCATTGTTTGAAGGCTTGAAATGTATTGTTGCAGACGAATGGCATGAGCTTTTGGGCAGTAAACGTGGTGTATTGGTAGAATTGGCCATTTCTAGAATAAAAGGCCTACAAAAAGCGGCCAAGCAACAGCATTTAAGGACCTGGGGCATCTCTGCTACCATTGGCAATATTGAAGAAGCATTAACTGTAATTGAGCCTGATGTAAATGCGAAAAGAATCATCATCAAAGCAAAGTTGGATAAAAAAATCACCATCAAATCTATCTTACCAGACGATATTGAAACTTTACCTTGGGCTGGACATTTAGGATTGAAATTAGCTTATAAATTACTGCCGATCATCGAAAAAAGTAAAACCACCTTAATCTTCATCAACACAAGAGGTCAGTCCGAAATGTGGTACCAACACCTACTCAACTTAGAACCCGAACTGGCAGGAAGAATTGCCATCCATCATGGCTCTATAGATTTCGAATTGCGCAACTGGATTGAAGATGCATTACATAGTGGTTTATTAAAAGCCGTTATTGCTACTTCATCGTTAGATCTAGGTGTAGATTTTAAACCAGTTGATACCGTGATACAAATTGGATCACCCAAAGGTGTAGCTCGTTTTTTACAAAGGGCTGGGCGTTCTGGGCATTCGCCAGGAGAAACCTCAAAGATCTATTTTTTGCCCACACATGCCTTAGAATTGGTAGAAGCGGCCGCTATAAAAGAAGCCGCCAAAGCCAATAACATCGAAAGTAGAGAACCCGTGATCATGGTTTTCGATACACTGATCCAATATCTGGTAACCTTGGCCATTGGAGATGGCTTTGATGACCAACTGATTTATGAAGAAGTTAAACAAACCCATGCCTTCAACATGTTATTACCCGAAGAATGGGCTTGGATCATGCAGTTTATCTCTTCTGGTGGAGATAGCCTCAATGCTTATCAAGAATTCAAAAAAGTGGTGAAAGACGAAGAAGATGGCTTATGGAAAGTAAAAAGCAGACAGATTGCCCTCCGTCACCGCTTACATATCGGCACCATTGTGAGTGATGCCATGCTAAAAGTCAAGTTTCTTTCTGGTGGCTATATAGGGATGGTAGAAGAATATTTTGTTTCAAGACTTAAAGTTGGGGATAGCTTTACCTTAGCGGGAAGGATATTAGAATTTGTACACATCAAAGACATGACAGTGATGGTACGCAAAAGCAAACAAAAAAGGGCCGTATCGCCCAGTTGGCTAGGCGGCAGGCTACCTTTGTCGTCCAATTTAGGTGCGGTATTGAGAAAAAAATACAACGAAGTGCTCCTTCAAACACACCAAGAAGAAGAACTAGATGTGATCTATCCTTTGTTTCTTGTTCAACAAGAACGCTCTCACGTACCCAAAAGTGATGAATTATTGATCGAGATGATCAACAATAAAGAAGGTTTCCATCTTTTCGCTTATCCTTTTGAAGGCCGGTTGGTACATGAAATATTAGCAGCGCTAATTGCTTACCGTTTAAGTAAACTCGTGCCCATTACTTTTTCGTTGGCCATGAACGATTATGGTTTTGAACTGCTCAGCGACACCCCAATTCCGATGGATGATGCAATTGCTTACGAAGTATTCTCTCCAGAAAATTTAACAGAAGACATTACCTTGAGCATTAATTCTACAGAAATGGCCAGAAGAAAGTTTAGGGATATTGCCTGCATTGCAGGATTGGTATTTCAAGGCTATCCGGGCAAGTATGTCGCAAACAAACATCTTCAGTCTTCAGCTGGATTATTTTTTAATGTTTTTAGCGATTTCGACAAACATAATCTACTTTTACGTCAAGCTTACGACGAGGTATTTTATCAGCAATTGGAAGAACCGCGATTAGCAGCAGCCTTACACCGTATCCAACAAAGTACCATTGTGATCACCTATCCTTCTAGATTTACTCCCCTATCTTTTCCGATAAAGGTAGATAGCCTTAGGGCAAACATGAGTTCTGAAGAATTGGAAAATCGGATTGAAAGAATGAAGGCAGAAGTATTTAAATAAAAGCAGTTTAATGACCATCACCATCAGAAATGAGGAATTAATCCTAGCTAAAGAAAGGGCAATATTCTTCCCTGAACAACAACTTTTAGCGATAAGCGACCTCCATTTGGGCAAATCTGCGCATTTCAGGAAGGCTGGACTGCAAGTACCTTCAACACTGGCCCAACATGACCTTAACAGATTAACCAGTTTATTGGAAAGCTATCAGCCTCAAACCTTGCTCATTAATGGTGACATGTTCCATCATGAACTCAATACCGATGTTGATGATTTTGAACGTTGGAAAAACCAATATCGGGCATTGAAATTTATCTTGGTTAAAGGTAATCACGACCGTTTAGATCAAAACCAATACGAAGCTTTGGGAATCGAGATTTATGACCCTAATTATTGTACTGCTAATTTCTGTTTCATACATGATGCCTTAGCGTGTTCACAACCAGAATTATACCCAATCAGTGGACATATCCATCCTGGGGTAGCCATTGTTGGAAAAGCCAAACAGCGTTTAAGGTTTCCCTGTTTTTATTTTGCAGAAAAATATGCCATTATGCCCGCCTTTAGTGCTTTTACGGGATTAAGTTTAATCAAGCCAAAGGCTACCGAACAGGTTTTTGCCATTAGCCCAACCAAAGTGGTAAAGGTTTAGATCCTTAATTGCTTACTTCTTTTGCTAAACCTGTCATCCAATTGGTAAACATCTGCTGTTCGATCTTGATCATCTTTGTGCGTGTTTTTCCCAATCTGGAGAGAACTCTTTTAACTGATGTAGCATTTCTTCTAAATGCCCTTCTTCTTCTAAAATAATAGATTTTACAGTTACACGGCTTTCCTTAGCAGTTAATACCTCCTGATAGATAGGATAAAGCTCATCAGCCCTTACCTCGATTGCATAGGTTACAAAAAGATAGGCTGCAAATTTCAAATCATAACCAGAAAGCTTAAAATGATTTTTTAAATATCTGCAAACTTGAACATCTAATGTATTTAGATAATACTTGGTATGATTAGGAGCCAACAGTTCGGCATTGCTATAGGTCTTGCACAGATTTTCATCAAGTTTAGCCAATTGCTTTTTCAGGTAGTAAGCATGACGATGTTCTTCTGCGGCATGTTTTAAGATCAATAGGGTTACTTCTTCTTTATGTTCTGATGCGGATATCTTCTTCGCACCTGCATTTTCCATATAAGACAATGTATTTAACCATTTGGAATGCAACACATTATCATTAACAATATTTTCTAAAATTGGGGTCAATTGCATATTATATTTCTTCTAAGGCTTGTTGTATGGTTCGGTAAATGTACGTCAAATCATCATTAGAAATGACATACGGAGGTAAGATATAGATGATGTTTCCTAAAGGTCGTAAGATGATTCCTTTGGTTAAAAAGTAGTTATAGAGCTGGTCTCTCAACCCACTTAAGTAAGAAGTATCATTTCCGGTTTCCCATTCTAATGCGATAATTGTTCCGGTTTGACGAATGTTCCTCACCTTGGGATGGTTTTTGACCTGATTGAGGAACTGTTGGTGTTGCGCCTCTACCCTTTTAATGTTGGCCAAGGTTTTTTCGTCCAAGAGTATGTCCAAACTGGCCAGCGATGCTGCACAAGCTACCGGATTTGCTGTAAACGAATGCCCATGGTAAAGTGTCTTCAATTTATCATCACTTAAAAAGGCATCAAAAATTTTTTGGTTACAGCTCGTCACACCTAAAGGCATTGTACCACCCGTTAAACCTTTGCTTAAACAAAATATATCAGGACGATGTGTAAGTTGCTCAGAAGCGAAGTAAGTGCCTGTACGACCAAATCCTGTCATAACTTCATCAGCAATTGTTAAAATATCGTTCTCGATACAACATGCCAGCAATTGATCCAGGTATTTTGCCTCGTACATCTGCATACCACCAGCACCCAATATCAAAGGCTCAAAAATGAAACAGGACAATTCTGATTTCAAGTCTGAAATATGCGCTACTAAACTTGAGATATTAGCTTGGTTGGGCAGGTCTATAAATTCAACATCGAACAATAGCTCATTAAAAGGATTGGTAAAAATGCTTCTTCCACTTACAGACATGGCTCCAAAAGTATCCCCATGATAGGCATCTTTAAAGGCCAACACTTTCTTTTTCTGTTGATTGCCTGTATTGTGCCAATATTGCAAACACATTTTAAGTGCCACTTCTACCGCTGTAGAGCCATTATCGGTATAAAATATCTTTTCTTGTTTACCGGGCAACAAAGGCAATAACCTTTCGGCAAGCCTTACTGCAGGTTCATGTGTAAAACCTGCAAAAATAACATGCTCTAGTTCACTTAGCTGTACGGAAACCTTTTCGGCAATATAGGGGTGTGCATGCCCATGAATATTGACCCACCAAGATGAAACTGCATCAATGTACTTTTTTTCATCCTCATCAAACAGGTAAACCCCTTCTCCCTTAACAATAGGAATTGGCGTTTGTGCATCTTTCATCTGTGTATATGGATGCCAGATTACTTTTTATTCTTTCTATTAAACTCATCATATCTCAGTCTCTTCTTCCAATTCTGTTTCAAAAATAGCTTCTTCAACAGGTGTTATCGGATAACGAACCATTAAATAAACAATTAAAATGGTTAGGACAGCTGTACAAACAACAGAGTACTTCAATACCAAATATGCCACCAGACAAATAACCATTCCCAATGGGTTTGGCTATTAATACTCCTGGGGTATTGGTTCCACTTACTTTATAACCCAATAAAATTCCTTGTGCAAAATTCCAACCGAAATGGATACCGATGGCCCAACTCACATTTCTCTTTTGCAAGGTAAATACAGAAAATAAAATCCCTGCCAAAGCAATGTTCAGCATAGACAACCATGTAAAACCTGGGTTGGCCAAATGTGCTGACCCAAATAGTAGTCCATTTAGCACAACTGCCAAAATAATCGGGTAACGTTCTGCAAAAACAAACAAGGGCAAGGTCCTGAACATCAGTTCTTCCAATAACGCAACCAGTATAAAATATAATAAATAGCCTAAAAAGAGGACCACACTAATCTCACCAACGGAAAAAGCTACATTGCCAGTTAAGAGCAATGCACCTCCGCATATTCCGATCAATAAAAAACCAATCAGACTGCCTTTTAAAAATCCAGACAATAGGCCTTGCCTTTCTACAAATACACTGTTAAAATCCAGTGTTGGGAAAGTTTTAAAAGTCATAAGCAAGGCGCCCAACACCGCAATAATGATCTCTGTTTCAAAAATCATATCCGTTACGATAGAATCTTTAGGCAAAGAGATGAAACCAAATTCACTGATCAAGCCAAAGGGCAACAGGCAGATGAAGATAAAAACCACAAACAGCACAAACCTAAATACCGGATGCAAATAATACAAAATCTTATCTCCCATTGCTTAGCTGATTGATTGTTTTAAAAGATCTACCACAGTTTTGTCGGTTTTAAAAGTAACATCATTTGCGGTGAGTGCTGCTAGCTCAACCCATCTAAAAGATTGGTTGCTGTTTTCATCGAAATCGAAAACCTTTGTTTTAAAAGGAAGTTGCAAGGGTTGTATTGCTTTTACCAAATAATAGATACTGATCACCTGACTATCATTAAATGATGATTTTTCGTAAAAATCTGTAGTATAAAAATGACCTGTCACTTCAATTTCGGCATTACATTCTTCCACAAACTCACGTTTTAAGGCATCTATCAAACCTTCTCCCAGTTCTAACCCTCCGCCCGGAAACTTGGTAAAACACTGGCCGTACTCGCTTTCGTCACTTAACAAAACCTGATTTTGGCTATTGATCGAGCAGTCCATAAACTCTTACATTAAAATAACTCATTGATTAAAATGTTTTTGGTTTTTGGTTACATTTTCCATGTTCCATCGAATTTCGGCTTTGAACTCTTCTTGTCTAACTCCACAATGATGCATCTTACAATAATTGCAACAAGCTGGCAAGCATGGATCGGCATGGATAAACAATTCTGTTTGATGCGAACCAGAAACATTGATCAGCTTATCTATACTTGAGATTTCTTGATGGACCGTATTTAAATCGTAATAATAAGGCAGGGTAACGTGGCAATCGATGTGTAGATCCGCACCATATTGTTGGGCTCTTAAGTTATGTACATCAATCCAGCTGTCTAACCTGTTTTCTTGTAAAATGGCAACTATATCTTCTACAAGTTCGATATTACTCTCATCCATTAATCCCCCAACAGAACGTCTTGTTAATTTATAACCATTGTAGATGATATAAGAACCTAATAAAATAGAAATGGCTCCATCTAACCAGTAGACCTGGGTCAATTGGATCAAAATGATTCCGATTACCAATCCTCCACTACTGATCGAGTCTGTAAGGAGGTGTTTACCATCTGCTTCCAAAGTAATGGATTTGTTTTTTTTACCCACATTGATCAGATAAAAACCAACTAATAGGTTAATCACTCCTGTTATCCCGATAATAATGGCACCTTCATACAATTGTTTGATCTCTGTAGGATAGAATCAGGTCATAACTGGATTTCAATATAATGATGATACCAGCGATACCGATGAGGATTCCTTCTACAAATGCAGAGAAGAACTCTACTTTTCCATGCCCATAAGGATGGTTTTCATCTTTGGGTAAAGTGCTCAGGTAAATGCTATAAAAAGCAAAAGCGCTGGCCAATACATTCACAATGCTTTCGGCGGCGTCGGTTAAAATCGCATTTGCATTGGTTAAAAAATAAGCAACAAACTTGGCAAGCATGAGTAAGATACTTACAAAGAGAGAAATGAGGATAGCTTTTTTTTTCGGCTGCAAGATGAGATGTTTTAGATGCCAAAAATACATTTTAACACTGAATTTTTACGAAAATTATCTTTTTTTAGTGCCTAATTGCAATAGGTTTTTATATTTGCGCATTCACAAAAAGATTATGACATTTTTATCCCGAAGAATTAATAGCTTATCCGAGTCCGCAACACTTAAAATGACCAAACTTGGTCGCGAATTAGCAGCTAAAGGTGTTAATATTATTAGTTTAAGTATTGGCGAGCCCGATTTCAATACACCAGAACATGTAAAAGAGGCAGCCAAGAAAGCTTTGGATGAAAATTATACGCATTATTCTCCGGTACCGGGTTATCCAGAACTGCGTCAGGCAATTGCAAATAAACTCAAGAGAGAAAACAATCTCGATTACGATATTTCTCAGATTGTGGTTTCTACGGGTGCAAAACAGTCTTTATCTAATGTGATCTTAACTTTGATCAATCCAGGAGAAGAGGTCATGATTCCTACTCCTTATTGGGTTTCTTATTCAGAAATGGTGGTACTTGCAGAAGGTAAATCGGTATTTATTGATACCGATATCGAAAGTAATTTTAAAATTACACCCGCACAACTTGAAGCAGCCATTACACCAAATACAAAGCTTTTCATGTTTTCTTCGCCTTGTAACCCAACTGGATCGGTTTACAGCAAAGCTGAACTGGCTGCATTGGTTGAAGTGTTTGAAAGACATCCCAACGTTTTCATCTTATCTGATGAAATCTATGAACACATCAATTTTGTTGACAAACATGAATCTATTGCACAATTTGAGAGCATCAAAGATCGTGTGATCATTGTGAATGGTTTTTCTAAGGCCTTTGCCATGACCGGATGGAGATTGGGCTATATCGCAGCAAGCAAAGAAGTTGCGGCCGCTAACGATAAGATGCAAGGACAGACTACTTCTGGAACATGCTCTATCTCTCAGCGTGCAGGTATTGTTGCTTACGATCAAGGTTTGGAAAGTGTATTGGAAATGAAAAAAGCTTTTGCCAGACGTAGGTTATTGGTATATAATCTTTTAAATGATATTCCCGGTGTAAAAACCAACCTTCCTGATGGGGCTTTTTATTTCTTCCCAGAAATCAGTTCGTTCTTTGGTAAAAAAGATGCTGATGGTAATGTGATCAAAGATTCTGCAGACTTGGCCTTATATCTATTAAATGTAGGACATGTGGCTACAGTTGGTGGTGATTCTTTTGGCAATAACAATTACATCCGTTTATCTTATGCCGCTTCTGATGAAAGCTTGGTTGAGGCTTTGAAAAGAATTAAAGAAGCATTGGCTAAATTGAACTAAGACATTGACCCTTATTTAAAAGGGAATAAAAATATAAAGGAGCCTCAAATTGGGGCTCCTTTTTTATGTCTTGTATTTTTAATATAAATATCTGTCTTTTAAGAACGTATCGCCTCTACAGGATCCAGTCTTGAAGCCGAATAGGCTGGCCAAAACCCTGATATCAATCCGATCATGACCGATACGCCAATACCCAATATAATATTGCTCATATAGAGGATGATCTCGACATCAAAACCGTGGGTGGCAATCAACGTTAAAATATAGACCAGTCCAAGTCCGAGCAAACCGCCCATGATACAAAGCGCAACTGATTCAAAGATAAACTGCAATAGGATAAAGTAGTTTTTGGCACCCAAAGATTTTTGTATACCAATAATGTTTGTCCTTTCTTTTACCGAAACGAACATGATGTTGGCAATACCAAAACCACCTACCAAGATAGAGAAACCTCCAATTATCCAACCTGCTACCTTCACCACACCAAACATTACATCCAATTGGTTAGAGATCATGGTAGTCTTATTTAGCGAGAAATCATCTTCCTGTCCTGGTCTTAAACGGTGGATGGAGCGCATCAATCCTTTCAATTCACTTTCAACATCTTCAAAACTCACGTTATCCTTACCCCTTACCGTAACCTGTGGATTATATCTTTCATTCTCTACATCAAACATACTTTTGGCCAGATTGAGTGGAATGAGTACGTTTTTATCCTGCGACATCCCCATCATGTCATCACCTTCCTTTTTGAACACGCCTACAACGGTTATTCGACGTCCCATGATCTTCACCTGTTTACCTATTGGGTCTTGTCCGTCAAACAGACCGTCTGCTATATCTGCCCCTACAACACATACCGGAGATCCGGATTTTCCTTCACTTTCCGTAAAATACCTCCCATCCTGGAACTCTAAGGTCCAAGTCTGATCATATTCTTGTGTAGCTGTATTTAATGTAGCTCCTTCAACAGAGTTACTTCTATATTTAATGGTACGGTTGTTTGCAGAGGCTTCAAAACAAATACCTTGTGCCATTTCCATACGGTCTTTTAAAGAAATATAATCCCTTAAAGAAGGCTCAGGGCGATTGACATACTTCCACCAAGGAAAGTTACCGCTAAAGATCCATGGCCATTTCTGGATAAAGATGGTTTTAGACCCAAGTTTGTCTACACTACTCTGTAGCTTGTTACGCATGGTGTCTACACCGGTAAAAACGGCGATAATGATAAAGATACCAATGGATATGCCCAATAAAGAGAGCATTGTTCTGAGTTTATTCTGGCGAAGGGCGTCCCATGCAAATCTGAAACTCTCACCAACTAGTCTAAAAATCATCATCATACAGTTTAGACCAAAAATACCTAAAAAGGTTACAGTTGCCCCACTATATTATAAAAAATACATTATAAATATTTTAAACGCTTGTGCCTTTAATTATTAATTGCGAAAAAAAGAATTAAAATACGTAAATTTGCGCCCTAATTTACTACATCAAAAAAACATGAAGTTATCTCAATTTAAGTTTAATTTACCTGAATCGCTTTTGGCGAACAATCCTGCAGAAAATAGAGACGAAGCCCGTTTAATGGTTTTGCACAAAGATAGCGGCAAGATTGAGCATAAGATCTTCAAAGATATTTTAGGGTATTTTGATGACCAGGATGTAATGATCCTAAACAACACTAAAGTTTTTCCTGCTCGTTTATACGGCAACAAAGAAAAAACTGGTGCAACTATCGAAGTTTTTTTACTTCGCGAATTGAATAAAGAATTACGCTTATGGGATGTTCTGGTAGATCCAGCTCGTAAGATCGTGTTGGAAACAAATTATACTTTGGCGATGATGACCTTTTGGTTGCCGAGGTAGTTGACAATACGACAAGTCGTGGACGTACCATCCGTTTCTTATTTGACGGTACTGATGAAGAATTCAGAAAAAATGTGGAGATATTAGGCGAAACGCCACTTCCAAAATACATCAAACGTAAAGCTACAGCTCAAGATAAAGAACGTTACCAGACTATTTTTGCAAAACATGAAGGTGCTGTTGCAGCGCCTACTGCTGGTTTGCACTTTAGTAGAGAATTGATGAAACGTTTGGAATTGAAAGGCATCAACTTTGCCGAGGTTACTTTACACGTTGGTTTGGGTACATTCAGACCAGTTGAGGTAGAAGACCTAACCAAACACAAAATGGATTCTGAGCAGTTCATCATCGAGCAACCTGCGGTTAACATCGTAAACAAAGCCATTGACGACAAGAAAAGGATTTGTGCCATTGGTACTACTTCAATGCGTGCCATCGAATCTGCTGTTTCTTCTAACAGAAGATTAAAAGAGGCCAACGATTGGACCAGTAAGTTCATCTTCCCTCCATATGATTTTAGCATTGCAAATTGTATGGTTACCAATTTCCACACACCAGAATCAACATTATTGATGATGGTAAGTGCATTTGGTGGATACGAAAATGTAATGAATGCATACCAAGTAGCGTTAAAAGAAAAGTATCGTTTCTATAGCTATGGCGATGCGATGTTGATTATCTAGATATTAGTACTTAGTATAAAGTATTTAGATAGTTTTTGTCTAAGTACTTTATACTAAAATCTAAATACTAAAATGAAATATTACGCAATAATTGTTGGAGGTGGTTCTGGTAAGCGGATGCAGAATGCAATTGCCAAACAGTTTTTATTGCTCAAGAACAAGCCAGTGCTCATGCACACCATCTCGGCTTTTCACTCCTCTCCTTTTAAACCAGAAATTATCCTTGTACTGCACCCAGACCTACATCAATATTGGGAGGAACTTCGTTTAAAATATGATTTTAACATTCCTCATTTATTGATCAAAGGTGGCGACCAAAGATTTCACTCTGTAAGAAATGGTTTAATGGCCATTAAAGGCGAAGGCATTGTAGCTGTACACGATGCAGTTAGACCACTAGTTAGCCAGAAACTGATCACCAATACTTTTGAAAGTGCCGAAGAAAATGGCAATGCGATTTGTTGCATCAAACCCAGCGACTCGGTAAGAAGTATCAAAACCGAGTATCAGAGCAAAGTGATCAACAGAGATGAACTGGTGATGATACAGACCCCACAGGTTTTTGAGATCAGCCAATTGAGAAAAGGTTACCAACAAGCCTATAGAGCCAAATTTACGGATGATGCAACTGTTGTAGAAAAAGCTGGCTTTACCATCAACTTGGTTGAAGGTGAAAGGAACAACTTAAAGATTACTTATCCTGAGGACTTGGAATTAGCTAATTTCTTGTTAAAATAAAAATCGTCATTCCGAATATCCTGCTAATGCCGGTCTATTGTTTATCCGAAATGACGAGCGATAAGATTAGGCTGCGCTTTTGATCGACTCTCAAAAGAATAGCCACAATTGCAATAACCAATAGCAAATGGATGATTCCACCTGTATAATAACCTCCTAAAAAGCTAATTGCCCATATAATGACCAAAATAACCGCGATAACATAAAGTAGATTTCCCATAACATTTAGTTTTAATTGATGAATGTGTTTATGATTTCATTTCCTAAACATTAACAACAACCTCACTAAATTGTTCTGTAAAATAAAAAAAGCCCCAATTTTACATCGGGGCTTTTAGTCGTTTGAGATTTTAATATTCATCTTCGTTAAAAAAGAAGTCATCTTTGGTCGGATAATCTGGCCAGATTTCTTCAATCGTTTCATAAGGCTCACCATCATCTTCCAAAGCTTGTAAATTTTCAATCACCTCTACAGGTGCACCAGAACGGATTCCGTAATCTATTAATTCGTCTTTTGTTGCAGGCCATGGAGCGTCTTCCAAGTGCGATGCGAGTTCTAATGTCCAATACATATTCTTAATATTAATTATTCTTAATTCTGAAAGCGCAAAAGTATGTTAAAAAAAATGAGCAAAACAAATATTTTTTTCCACCATTTAAATTCGTGGTATCCATATGTTTTCTGCTGTCTTAGCATCCGCATTCAGTTTACGGGCCAAAACAAACAAATAATCGCTTAATCTATTTAAATAAATTGTAATATTGCTGTCAACAAAACTATCAGCTGCCAATTGCACCGCCAATCGCTCTGCCCTTCTACAAACACAACGCGCTAAATGACAATAAGATACAACTGTATTTCCACCAGGTAACACAAAATGTTTCAAAGCGGGTAGAACTTCATTCATATCGTCCATCTCTTGCTCCAAAAGCGTAATGTCGCTTTCTAGCAGATTAGGGATTTTCATTTTAGAACGTTCGGGATCGGAAGCTAAAGATGACCCAATTGTGAATAACCTATCTTGGATTTCCTTTAAAACCTGTTGATGATGCACTTCTATCTCTTGACACATGATCAAACCGATATATGAATTGAGTTCATCAACAGTACCATAAGTCTCGATACGTACATGATATTTAGGCACTCGGGTACCACCAATCAATGAGGTCTGACCTTTGTCTCCTGTTTTTGTATAAATTTTCATCCGTATTAACTTAGTTTTTAATCATAACGAGCCCGCCTACCAAAAATAGACCAAAAGGCTTCATCAAATCAGATTTGAGTAGCAAGATATGAGATATGTATCTGAAACCAAAATAGAGTTTCAAATTTATGCTCAATTCACAAATCTATTACTGGATGCTTTCGAAGTCGTCTCCTTTTTTCTCTAAATTGGATAATCTTGGAGATACAGTTTTGATATCCTCATTCAGGTAATCTTTTTCGATCAAACCATCTCGCATACGCACAATACGATGTGCATGTTGCGCAATATCTTCTTCGTGGGTTACTAAGATAATGGTATTTCCTTTACTGTGGATCTCTTCTAATAAACCCATCATCTCTATCGAGGTTTTGGTATCCAAGTTACCTGTCGGCTCATCGGCCAAAATGATAGAAGGATTATTGATCAATGCCCTTGCAACAGCAACACGTTGACGCTGACCACCAGAAAGTTCGTTAGGTTTGTGCGTAACACGATTACCCAAGCCTACATTTTCTAATGCTTTTGTAGCACGTTGGTCGCGTTCTTTTTTACCAGCTCCGGCATAGATCAATGGCAATGCCACATTATCTAATGAGGTAGAGCGTGGCAATAAGTTAAACGTCTGGAAAACGAAACCAATTTCTTTGTTTCGCACTTCGGCCAACTCATTGTCGGTCATGTGGCTCACATTAATGCCATTTAAGATGTAATCGCCTTTGCTTGGTGTATCCAAACAGCCTAAAATGTTCATCAAAGTAGATTTACCAGAACCTGAAGGGCCCATCAAGGCTACAAACTCTCCTTTGTTGATACTTAGACTTACAGATTTTAATGCGTGAATAACTTCTGAACCAATAACGTATTTACGACCTATATCTTTAATGGTAATCAATGCTTTCTCCATTTGTTTTTTCTTTTTTAGACAGGCTCTCCCTATATAATGTTACAGATACGGTTACTTTTCTATGATTTTAGGCACAAAGAAGAAACTTTCGTTGTGTTCAGCAGCATTTTTCAATCCATCAGCAACACTGATTTCTTGTTTCACTACATCCTCACGCCACACATTCACTTCTTCGTTCATGTAAACTAAGGGTTTAACACCTGCGGTATCAAGCTCGTTCAGCTTTTCCATAAAAGTAAGTATCTTATTCATTTCTACAGTTAATGTATCAACCTCGTTATCTTTTATGGCTATCCGAGCTAGGTCGGCTACTTTATGGACCGTTTGTTTATCAATTATCATGATGTAGGAGTTTACTATTGATCTTTTTAAAAACTTCTTCTTTTAGGGCATCAGCACTTTCAACGGCTAAGATACTAGTTAAAATGGGTTCGTGCACATAAATATCACCAATACCAGGCCTTGTGCCGTAGGTGTAGCCATTGTCCCACATCAATTGCCAAATATTGACGATACTTACGGGAACAATGGGAATATTTTTTTCAATGGCCAATCGGAAAGGACCATTTTTAAACTCATGTAAAATTGGTGGATAAAGGTCATCGATTCTTCCTTCTGGAAAAATGATCAGGCTCATCCCCTTTTCTAGATTTTCTCCTGCTTTTTTAAATGCCCTAAAGGCCGATATCTTACTTTCGCGAGAAACAGCAATATCTATCGTCTTAAAAAACAAGCCTAATACAGGGTTTTTGGTCAGTTCTTCCTTGCCCATAAAATGATACCTGCCTTTGGCCAACAGGCAAAAAAGAACAATATCCAGATTAGAGGTATGGTTGGCACAATAGATATAGGTCTGTTTGGGATCAAGCTTCTTTTCGAACTTGAAATTGAGGTAAACACCTGCCAACAAGGTACTGATCAGGGCATGGAATGCTCTTAGTTTATTGAGATAAAGATAGTATTTCGGCTTTCGCGTACCTAAGTAATAGAGTGGCCAAAACAGAAAAAAGAAAAATACAATGCAAAACGAAAAATAAAAAAAATGTATTCTTTTGAGCAACTTGACCATCTAAATCAAAAATACAAATTATGGACATTTTATTTATCTTATTTTTAGAAAAACCTGGCTTCCCTTAAAATTAGTTTAATGTTTGATGAACTATTCAAAGCTATTTTTTAACTAATAATTAACAAATGGACTTGGCAAACTATTTTTTAGTGCAAAATAATTTATTTAACATTGGCGGCCATTGTGCATATGTCTACACCAATAATAAATATTCTCGAAAACGATGCATTGTTGATCAAACTCAAGAACGGTGATGCCACTGCATTTGAAGAAATCTACAATCAATATCGGAGCAAAATTTATACCTATGCCTTGAAACTCAGCAAATCGACGGTTGTAGCAGAAGAAATTGTACAAGAGGTTTTTATCAAGATCTGGCAAAAACGCGAGCAACTTAATCCAGAATTGCATTTTGGGGCCTATCTCAAAAAGATTACTTTAAACCATGTACTCAATCATCTTAAGAAAGTTGCTAGAGAAAAGACATTGCAGAATGAGCTTTTCAACTACCTGAGTTTGATCAGGAATAATGCTGAAGATAGCTTATTGGAAAAAGAACTGCTCAAAACCTATGAAGAGGCCATTGCGCAATTGCCCCCACAAAAGAAGATATCTATCAGCTGAGCAGGAATGAAGAGCTAAGTCATGATGAGATTGCCAAAAAACTCAATATTTCTAAAAACACAGTCAAAAACCACATGGTTGAAGCCACTAAGTTTATCCGTAATTATGTGAGCAAGAACGGAAGTATCATCTGCTTTTTGATGGCTGCCTCAAATTATTTTCGTTCCAACTAGTCCTCTCCCTTTTTTCAATTGTATTAGGTATAAATGTTTTTGGCAACGGAGCCAAATACAGTAGTTGAACCATATGGTGAAAGAGCCTAGATTAAACCATTTATATCAGTTATATGTTACCAATCAGTGTACGGCACAAGAGCTGGAAGAGTTTTTTGCACTTTTGCGCAATCCTGAAAATGACGACATGCTCATTTCACTCCTATCTGATACTTGGGATGATACACAAGCTATTCCGGATACAGGCTTAACCCCTCAGTTCCTTCCGATTCATGAACAACAGGCCAACGAAACGGCTCTTACCAAAAGAAAACTGTTTCCTTACAGGCTCATTGCCGTTGCGGCAAGTATCCTTATTGTTTTTGCAAGTCTGTTTTTTTTCAAGGATAACCTATCCAATCTCATCCATCCCGTACAACAACAGCAGGCCATGAGCACCAATGGACAACGTAAACAATTGAAGTTGGCAGATGGGACTAAAGTATGGTTGGGGCCTAATAGTAAATTAAACTATCCGAGCAGGTTTACAGCTGACCAAAGACTGGTTAGTTTGGATGGGGAAGCATTTTTTGAAGTCGTACACGATGCCAAACATCCATTTATTATCCGAACAGGAAAAGTAAGTACAACCGTACTTGGAACCTCATTCAACATCAATGCTTATCAACAAAAACACACCATAAATGTAACCCTGGTTAGTGGAAAGGTAGCGGTGGCCCTTAACACTAAAAACCTTATCATGTTGCCCAATCAACAGATCATCGTTGACAAAACAACATCCCAACTAACCAAAATTGATTTCCCAGGTGCCGCTTCCTTTTTACATAGACGGTTAGGTCTATATGAATACCAAGGAACGGCACTAACGGAAGTCATCAAAGACTTGGAGACTCAGTATGGTATTGAAGTTCAAATGGACCAAGACTTGATCGCTACCAACTTTTATGGAAACTTAAACCTAAATGAACCTATTACACAAACTTTAAATAAACTCTGTACAGTTATGGAAATCAAATGGAAAAGAAATGGAGGACAATATGTAATTACCAAATAAATGCCTGACCCTGCAATGCAGAACCAGGCAAATACCTATCTCAATTTAAATGCCCAAGCCTTGAGAACTATAGGGCAATAAATCAATTGTTAAATAAAGTTATGAATACTAAACGAGCTTATCAAAAAATGTATCGATAAGTTGGTAAAGGAAGCATAAAAATAAACCCACACAAAATGAACAAAATCGAACCGAAAAGGTTCTTGATCCTTATTGCGATCATCTTACTGTTACTCATCATGGTACAATCGCAGGCGCATGCTCAAAACATACTCGAAAAAAAAATGAGCATCCAGCTAAAAGACGAGCTTCTTAAAAATGCACTGGATAAAATAACCACCGAAAGTGGTATCAAATTCACTTATAACGAACAAGTAGCCAAAAGTAAAATCAGAATTACGGTTAGCGCTAAAGACAAAATGTTAAAAGAAATCTTAACATTGGCTTTTGCAGACGAACCTTTGCTATTTAGTCAATTAGACAAAGAGGTATTTATCCGTTTAGATCCTTCAAAAACAAAGAAGGTAACGGCCGGTCCGGCGGCTAATCCGGCAGTCGCACAAGAGAAATACACCATTAGTGGTACCATCAAATCGCAAAGTACTGGCGAAACCATCATTGCAGCAACAATCAAGATTACTGGTACAACAAAGTTAATGGCCACAAGTAATGAATATGGTTTTTACTCCATCAGCTTACCAAAGGGAGATTATGATATAGAAGTAAAAACGATTGGTTCTAAGATTTATAACCAACACATTACCCTGGATAAGAACTTGGCGCTCAACATTTCGATGGAAGATGAACAGAACCAATTGGAAACCGTAACGGTAACCGCTACAAGTGCCCAAAGGAATATTAAAAATACCCAGATGGGCATGGAAAGGTTAAGTATTGCAGAAACCAAAAGTGTGCCCGTATTAATGGGTGAACCAGACGTGATCAAGACCTTACAATTGTTACCAGGTGTGAAATCTGGGAGCGAAGGCAACGGAGGGATGTTTGTTCGTGGCGGTGGTGCCGACCAAAATATGATTCTATTAGATGAAGCTCCAGTTTATAATGCCTCCCACCTCTTGGGGTTTTTCTCTACATTCAATTCTGATGCGATCAAAAACGTAACCCTCTATAAAGGTGGAATGCCAGCACAATATGGCGGTGGCCTATCTTCTGTGCTTGACGTAAAAATGAACGACGGAAACAACCAGAAGTTTGGCGTAAGCGGCGGTATTGGTCTAATTGCCGCCAGACTTAATGTAGAAGGACCGATACAGAAAGGAAAATCTTCTTTCTTAATTTCTGCCCGTAGAACTTATGCCGATATGTTCTTAAAACTTTCTAGTGATACTTCCGTAAAAAACACACAATTATACTTTTACGACCTTAACCTAAAGGCCAACTACATATTGGGCGACAAAGACCGTTTGTATATTTCAGGATACTTTGGAAAGGATGTATTAACTTCAGATAATCTCTCTGGAATCAACTGGGGCAACACCACCTCTACCCTGCGTTGGAACCATGTATTTAGCAGCAAGCTTTTTTCAAATACATCCCTGATCTTCAGCAATTACAATTATAAGATACGTGCCAACAATGATGAAACCTCTTTGACGCTTTTTTCGCAGACTCCGTGATTGGAATTTTAAGGAAGACCTGCAATGGTATGCCAACGACAAGAATACCATCAGTTTTGGGTCAACTCTATCTACCATACCATCAAACCTGGCGAGGTACAAGCTACTGGTAATTCTGGTTTCATTTCTCAAAACCTGCAGAACAGGTATTCTATTGAGAATGCAGCTTATATCAGTAACACTTGGAAGGCAAGTAATACTTTCAGCCTTACTTATGGCTTGAGGGTTTCTGCATTTAGCATATTTGGCAAAGGCGATTATTACACACTAGATAGTGATAGTGATGTAACAGGCAGTACAAGCTATAAAAGTGGAGAGTTGGTTAAAACATACGTTAACCTAGAGCCTAGGTTAGCTGCTTCCTATCAATTAAATAGCGCTACTTCAATCAAAGCATCTTTTGTAAGGAATGCACAAAACCTACACCTGATCTCTAACTCAAATTCTGCTTCTCCAACAGACAGATGGGTAGCTAGTACTAATCTCATTAAGCCAGAACTGAGCGACCAGGTATCTCTTGGTTATTATAAAAATATTCTTGGCAATGCTTTTGAATTTACCGCAGAAACTTATTACAAAACTTTGCAAAACCAGATTGATTACCGTAATGGTGCCGATATCTTTACCAATAAACCTATAGAAACCCAATTGCTATTTGGTAAAGGCAGAGCTTATGGAATTGAATTCTTGATCAGAAAGAAAACAGGTAGGTTAACTGGCTGGTTAGGCTATACGCTTTCTAAAACCGAAAGAAAAATAGATGGAATCAACAATAATGAGTGGTACAATGCCAGACAGGACAAAACACACGACATCTCTTTGGTAAGCATTTATCAATTGAGTAAAAAATGGACTGTTTCTGCCAATTGGATATATTCAACAGGAAATGCAATTACTTTTCCTAACGGAAAATACACCATGTTGGGCCAGAGTTATTATTACTTTTCTGAGCGCAACGCCGATCGTATGCCAGCTTATCACAGATTGGACTTGGGGGCTACACACTTGTTAAAACAGACCAAGAAATTTTCTTCTGAGCTTAGCTTTAGTCTTTATAACGCTTATGGAAGGAAAAACCCATACCGCATTACCTTTAAAGATAGTGAAACAGACCCCAACCAAACAGAAGCCATCAGAACAACCTTGTTTAGGTTTATTCCTTCTATTTCTTATAATTTTAAATTCTAACCTATGAAATTTATATATCGTCTTCTATTCTTCTCAAGTTTCAGCTTTTTATGGGCCTGCGAAGACCCCATACAACTTACACCAAAAGATAATACTCCAAAATATGTAATTGAAGGTATGATCACTAATGAAGCTGGTAGTTGTAGGGTAAATATCAGTCAAACTAAAAGTCTTGCCCAGGGTAACCAATTTGATGGCGTTAGTGGTGCCATTGTAAAAATAGAATACAATGGTGGTATTGTAACCTTAACAGAAACCGGAAAGGGTATCTACAAAAGCAACTTGGTTAATGGTACCCCCGGAGAGACCTACAAACTTAATGTGAACATCAATGGTGAAATCTTTACGGCCTCGAGCAAAATGCCAGCAATTGTGCCTTTTTTAGATTTCAAGTTAAAACCTAGCGATTACGATACGACAAGAACAACGCCAATGGTTAAATTCAAAGATCCTGCAGGTGTAACCAACTATTATTGGTTCCAGCAGTATATCAACGACAAACTTCAAAGTCAATATAAAGTATTGAACGACGAATTTACTGCTGGTCAAGAAGTAAATGACTACCTGGTTTTTGAGAACACCACAAAAAACTCCAGTAAAAACATTATGAGGGGCGACAAGTTAACAGCCGAAATGCATTCCATCGATGCAGCCGTGTATACTTATCTGTTCAGCCTGGCCAATGCCAATGGCTCTCTTGATGGTGCGGCTCCTGCCAATCCGCAAAGTAATATTAAAGGTGGCGCATTAGGGTTTTTCAGTGCGCATACGGTTGAACGGAAATCGTTGATTATTCCTTAACAAAACAAAGAGGCTGCCCATTGAGGTGGCCTTTTTAGTCTTAATATATGTGTATCAAGCACACTATAGATCGTTATTCATTGGTGTTTTTATGGCCAGTGATAGATTGTAAGCAGAAAACTGATTAAAGAATACATTTTGCTCATAATTTATTTTTAATTTCGCCAACATGAAAGAAACGGTTGTAAGCGGAATACGTTCTACAGGAAAATTACATATAGGAAATTATTACGGCGCAGTAAAAAACTTTGTACAGATGCAACATGAGTACAATTGTTATTTTTTCATTGCGGATCTACATTCACTCACTACACATCCAACACCAGCGGACCTACATGGAAATGTAAAACATGTTTTGGTTGAATATTTGGCATGTGGTATAGACCCAGAAGAAACCACCATCTATATCCAATCTGATGTACCAGAAATTGCAGAATTGTATCTGTACCTGAACATGAATGCCTACATGGGCGAATTGGAACGTAGCACTTCATTTAAAGATAAAGTTCGTGGCAATCCAGATAACGTTAATGCAGGCCTATTGACCTATCCTGTATTGATGGCTGCTGATATTTTGATCCATAAAGCCACAAAAGTTCCGGTTGGTAAAGACCAAGAGCAACATTTAGAGATGGCCCGTACTTTTGGCAATCGCTTTAACCGCTTATACAACCAGGAGTATTTCCCAGAGCCCTATGCTTTCAGTTATTCTAAAAACTTGGTAAAAGTACCAGGATTGGACGGAAAAGGTAAAATGGGCAAATCTGAGGGCGAAGGTAATGCTGTTTATTTATCTGATACACCAGAGATGATCCGTAAAAAGGTTTCTAGAGCAGTTACCGATAGTGGACCTACCGCTGAAAACCAAGAAAAGCCAGAAGCAATACAAAACCTATTCGACCTGATGAAGATTGTGTCATCAGCTGATACAGTTGCTCATTTTGACGAACAATACAACAAAATGGCCATCCGTTATGGCGATTTCAAAAAACAATTGGCAGAAGACATGATCATTACCACTGCTCCAATGCGCGAGCGAATCAATGAAATTGCGGCAGACACCGCCTACCTTCGCCAAGTGGCCAAACACGGTGCTTTAAAGGCAAGAGAAAGTGCTCAAAAAACAATCAGAGAAGTAAGAGAATTAATAGGTTTTAAAAGTTTTTAGTAGTAGTATTGTGTAACGTGAAGCGTTTAACCAAATGCTTCAAACAAAACGTACGCTCAAATCATCAGAAAAAATATGCACATAGCAATAGTTGGAAACATTGGCGCAGGGAAAACTACATTAACTGGCCTTCTTGCCAAAAATTATGGATGGGAAGCACTCTATGAGGCTGTAGATAACAATCCTTATCTAGAAGATTTTTATGGAGACATGAAACGTTGGAGTTTCAATCTCCAGATCTATTTCTTAAATAGTCGTTTTCAACAAATCGTAGAAATTGAAACCAATAAACGCAATGTGATCCAAGATCGTACCATTTATGAAGATGCACACATTTTTGCAGACAATCTTCATGAAATGGGCCTGATGACTTCTCGCGACCATGATAATTACAAGGCTATATTTGATAACATTACTTCATTTATCAAACCTCCAGATTTGTTGGTATACCTTAGGGCTTCTGTACCTACTTTGGTTAACAATATCCAACGTCGTGGCCGTGAGTACGAAGCGAGTATCCGAATCGATTACTTATCTAAACTGAACGAAAAATACGAAGCCTGGATCAAGAATTACAGTTTGGGTAAATTATTGATCTTAGACAAAGACAAACTTGATTTTACCAATAGTCCTGAAGATCTGGGTACGGTAATTCAAGCGATTGAAGCAGAAATCAACGGACTTTTTTAGTTAATTTGTGAAAACCTTAGGCATTATTCCTGCTCGTTTTGCGTCTACCAGATTTCCTGGTAAACCATTGGTAGATATTGGTGGAAAGACCATGATCCAAAGGGTTTATGAGCAGGCTTTAAAAGCTGATTCTAGATCATGTTGTTGTAGCTACAGATGATGAGCGGATTGCAACAGTGGTTAAAAGTTTCGGTGGCGCTTTTGTAATGACCAACTCCGGCCATCAGAGCGGAACAGACCGTTGTGCTGAAGTAGCCCAGCAATTTACAGGTTTTGATGTGGTGATCAACATCCAAGGTGATGAACCTTTTATAGATCCCGAACAAATTTCGTTGGTACGTTCTTGTTTTGAAGATCCAAATGTACAATTGGCCACCTTGATCAAAAGAGATCAAAGAAGACAGCGAACTATTTAATGCCAATATCCCCAAGGTGGTGATCAATATTAACCAAGAAGCCATTTATTTTAGCCGCAACCCTATTCCTTATATCCGTAATGCAGCCCAGGAAAATTGGGCAAAGGCGCATCAGTTTTATAAACATATTGGTATTTATGGCTATCAGACTACTACATTATTAGCCATTACCAAATTGACGCCCTCTACTTTAGAGCTGGCCGAAAGCCTTGAACAATTGCGCTGGTTGGAGAATGGTTATCAGATCAAAACCAAAGTAACCGATATTGAAACCATTGCCATCGATACACCAGAAGACCTGCAAAAAATAGTTTTTTAGGATATTTTTTTATCTTCGATTACTAATTCATCATACTCATGAAATCTTCTTATCTCTTCTTGCTCATTCCTGCACTGTTTTTTACTGCCTGTAACTCAAATCCTTCCAAAAAAGAGGCACTAGATACAGCAAAAACTGCTTTACAGGCATTTTCAGATACCGTTCAACTGGATACCTTTAAAATTGCCCTAAAAGGTGAAAAGGCGAAGGATATGTCGCTTTTATTTACCATCACCTCCTATAAAGGTGTACAGATATACAAACAAGAGAATCAAAGCTGATGAACTTTTAAAAAGTTACCTGGCCAGTGCCGAACTGAAAAAAGAAGAAGAAAAAGTAAAATTCCTCAATGATGAAATCAATTATTTCTTTGATGAACAACACTTTCTTATTCCAGCGGTTACCGAACAAGAACAACCAGATAACAATGTCCCTGATAAGGAATTTTATAACGAGCTTAAAAAAACCATGTTAAATGGTTTTGATTATAGGCTCGGTAAAGACACTAAAATCTACATTGCCTGGTCTGTTAAAGAACAAAAGGTGAAAGTATATTACAAGTGCTGTGAATTAGCCAAATAGGTATTCAATAGTCATTAATTAGCTTTTATTGAACAAGAAATCGAAGAGGTTCACTTCAGGTTTTAGCCCCAATTTCTTCCGTAAGCGATATCGGCTTACTTCTACCGCTCTTGAGGTGATGTTGAGCAGTTGGGCAATCTCTTTTGAAGACAGGTTCATTTTTAGATAGGCACAGAGTTTAAGGTCGCTTGGACTAAGGTTTGGATATTTATCTTTAAGGTTACTCAAGAAATTGGCATGCACGTGGTCAAAATGAACGGCAAACTGGTCCCAATCGTTATCCAGTTTTTTAGCTTCGTTCAATAAGCGTATTACCTTTTTTATATCGTTAGCCGTATCTTTATGCGTTGTCTGTTGCACCAAAGGCAACAACTCATCACCTATTTTAGAAAGCAATTTGCCCCGCTGTACCAAATGCATGGTAGTGGTTGCCAGCTCTTTGTTCTTAAACTCTACATCAGCCTCTAACTGTTTCTTCTGTAATTTGGTAATCTGCTGTTCGTTTCGCTCTATCTCCAATTGATGTTTTTGCCTTAGGTTATCCTGTTCTTTTTGATGCTCCTTTTCCTGTAGCTTGATGATCAGGTACAACAGAAAAATAAAACCTATAAAATAAATGATATAGGCCAAATTACTTCTATACCAAGCCGGGGCAATGGTAAAACTATAACTAACAGGCTCTGATTCATTACCCAGATTGTTCCTTGCCTTAACTTTAAATGTATAATTGCCATGCGCCAAATTGGTATAATCCTTTTCGCTTTTGCTGCTCCATGCCGACCAATCCTCTTCGTAGCCCTTCAATTGAAAACTGTACTCTATGTTCTCCCTTTGCTCAAACAAGGTTGATGCATATTCAAAATGTAATGAATTGAAGCGATAAGGTAATTTAGCAATGTATTTCTTTTTGTTCTTAGTATCATTGAAATATCCACCAAACAGCAAGCTATCTATTTTACCTACAATACGCACCTGGCCCAATAATACATTTGGTTTATAGATATTAGCAGCATATTTCTGATAATCCAAGTGAATCAATCCCTTATTGGCGCCTATAAATATATTGTTGTCGTTATAAGGATATATATTTTCGAAACCGGCTACTATTTTTTGCGTTAGTTCAGGAAGTTCGACAATGGTAAAATTCTGGTTTCCAGATTTCTTCTTTAAATCAACTACACCTACTTTTTTATCTGATACAAACCATAATTTCCCAGTTGCATCCTCTACCAAACATTGAATTGGGATATGCTTAAAAATCGGTCTAAAAAAAGTACTGACCTCAAATTTCTTCTTTTTGGCATTATACTCATAAATTCCATCGGCTGTTGCCGCAACTATCTTATTCCTAAGCGCAAACACATAATTATATAATGTTAATGGTAAGCCGTCTTTCTCTGTAAGCAAAGTTGTTTTAATGATCTGCTGACCATCTGCAGAAGATCCATCTTAAAAATGCCACGGTAAGGGTGTGCGGCCCAAATGCAATTGACCTTCTTATCAATGGCCACAAACCTTAATGGCTCATTTAACGACAGAAAATTACGATTGTTTATAAATTCATCATTTTTAAAATCCAGTATCTGCAAACCTGTATAAGTACCTGTAATTACCTTATCTCCTAGTGGTCTGTACAACCAGGTGCCTATTGCATCGTATAATTGTTTTGCATTATTGCCTTTAATATCAAAAGCCCCCTCTTCATTGGCCAACAATAAGTGTTTATTGATTTCTGCTAAGCCCCAGGTCTGACCTTTTGTATTATTTACTTCAGCAAATTTAGATTTGCTATTGCTGATATCGGTCTGGCCAAGACTTACAGGTGCAGAAAAAAGTCCATTTGAGGTACCTACATATAATTTATGATCAAAAATTCGGCTAGCATAACTCGAGATCTGTTTGTTCCGATCTGGATAGATATGTTTGATTGCACTGTTAAATGCAATAAAGGAAATCCCATCATCAAGTCCAAGCCAGAGGTTTTGATGATGGTCGATAAAAATACTTCGGATATTGTTATTCAACAGTCCTTCGGCATAAGAAAACTGTCTTTCTAAAACCCCTTTCTTGTTGATGATCAATAATGCCGACGAAGTGGTACCCAAAGCATAAAGGTCATCGTTGATCTGAATTGCACCATTGATCGATCACTATAAAATATGGGATCAAGCGGACTGCTTTTTTTGATCAGTTTATTGTCCTTTAATAAGAATAAACCATCTTTTAAAGTAGTGATCAATAGTGTATCTCCTCGGTAAGGAAGGGAGGCAGTAATATTTGAGTTGATGATCCTTGGGTCATTGCATTTGACGACCCATTTCCCATCTTTTAAGGTCTTTAAGCCAATATTTATTTCTTGCGCTACAATTTCATTGTTGGCCACGCCCATATAAACCCAAGTGAGCTGGGTTCTGTATACATCTATTTTATTGTTCTTTAACCTAAATATTTTGTTAACCGTCCTAAAATATACTTCATCATTAAGCAATACAATATTCCAGACATCTGCAAACTGCCTGTCCCCTGCCGGGATAAGGTTTTTAAGTGATTTATAGGTCAGCACTCCATTTTTATTGGGATAATAATAACCGATTTCGTCTTGTGCACCCACAAAGACCTTTCCTTGTTTATTTATTTTAACCGACCTTACAACTGTTTTGTTTGGAAAAGGATAACGCTTCCAATAAGCTCCATTAAAAGTCAATAGGCCTTCATTGTTAGCAAAGTATAAAACTCCCTGACCGTCTTGGGCAATACCCCAGTTTTGTGTACCCGCTCCATAGTCCAAACCAGTATAACTTGTCACTTGGGGCAAGCCAATAGGATCTTGAGCTTTAGCCAAACAATTGGGCAGTAGATAGAGCAATAAGATCAAAAAAGTAAATCTCATTTCTTAAAAAAGATTAGTTCAGTTAACAGTTAATAATTGGTTATGGTACTTGGTGATTATTGTTTGATGAAGATAACAAAATTCATCTTGTTGTGGTAACATATTGCGTATTCTAATCGATTTTGCAGAAAAAAGTTGTTCTTGTATGGGTATTGTAGTGGGTAACTTTTTCATATTCGGGTACTTCCAAGTATATATTTGTGTTACATCCATTGCCAATATTGACTTGTTTCTACAAGTTGATAAAGGTGATAACTAACTAAAATATAAACTTTAATTTATTTGTTATGAAAGGAAAATCTACGTTCATTCTTTTGCTGTTTTCCCTATTTTTTTCTGCCAGTGTCTGGGCACAGGAGATAGATGTATCGGGAAAAGTAATTTCCAAAAGTGATGGATTACCCATACCTGGGGTATCGGTCCAAATTGAGGGAACAAAAATAGGGGTTGCCACCGACCAAAATGGTGCTTTCCGAATAAAAGTTCCAAAACCAGGTTCAGTGCTAGTCTTTTCACAGATAAGCATGGAAACCCAAACATTTACAGTTAACAACAACCAACCCATCAGTATTGTATTGACCGAACAAACGAGTGGCTTGGGCGAAGTAGTGGTAGTTGGCTACGGTACACAAAAGAAAAGTATAGTTACTGGAGCTATTTCTCAAGTAAAAGCATCAGACCTAGAGAACATGCCAGTTACACGTGTCGAGCAGTCTTTACAAGGCAGAACATCGGGTTTAACTATTACTTCTAGTTCTGGTCAACCAGGTGAAGGTGCTACCCTAAGAATCAGGGGTACAACTTCCATTAATAACAGTGATGCCTTATTCGTGGTTGATGGTGTGCAAGTTGGTGGTGGTATAGACTACCTTAACCAAGCCGACATCGAGTCTATCGAGGTTTTAAAAGATGCCGCTTCTGCAGCCATCTATGGTGCAAGAGCAGCAAATGGTGTTATCATCATCACTACAAAAAGAGGAAATAAAAATGGAAAGATGAGCGTTAACTACAACACTTATCTAGGTACGCAGGCACCTTCTAGAAAATTAGACCTGCTAAATGCTACACAGTTCGCTACACTTTATAACGAGGCACAGTTAACAGCAAACCCAAATATTGCCGCACCTCGTTTTCCTAATCCATCTCAATATGGCGTGGGTACAGATTGGCAAGCAGCAGTGTTCAATAACAGTGCAAAAATCCAAAACCACGAGCTCAGCATTAGCGGTGGCAATGAAAAATCTACTTATTACAGTTCTTTCGGCTATTTTGATCAAGATGGTATTGTGGCTACAAGTAATTCGAAATATAAAAGATTTACCGCACGTTTCAATTCAGACCACCAAATCACCAAAGCCATTAAATTTGGACAGACTATTGGTTACACCCGTACCAATTCTGTAGGTGTAAGTACCAATAGCGAATATGGTTCGCCACTTGGCAGAGCGATCAATATGGATCCATTAACTCCTATTATCGAAACTGATCCTGCCAAAATCAATGCAAGCCCATACAGTACAAATCCAGTAGTAAGAAACTCGCAAGGCCTACCTTACGGGATATCTACCATTGCTCAATCAGAAATCTTAAATCCCTTAGCTGCATTAGCTGTGGCACAAGGTAATGGATGGTCTGACAAAGTTGTAGGTAATGTATACGTAGAAGCAGAAATTATCAAAGGATTAAAAGTAAGGTCACAAGGCGGAGTCGATCTGGCATTTTATGGTGGCCAAGGCTTTACCCCTGTACATTATTTAAGTCCAACATTTAGTGTACTTGTAAATTCTTACAACAGAAACCTTAACAGAGGTCTGTTTTGGTCGTTAGAAAATACCGTTAGCTATAATAGATCAATCCAAAAACACAATTTCACTGCGTTATTAGGTTATTCTGCACAGAAAAACAAAGGTGAAGGACAAAGTGCAACCTATCAAAACCTACCTGTAGACAATCTTAAAGACGCTTCTTTACGATTTGCCGTAGCTAGAGAAAACCGTGATGCTGGCGGTTCTGAGTATCTCAATACATTGAACTCAGCATTTGCTCGTTTAACTTATAATTACGACGAAAAATATTTATTCACTGGTATCATCCGTAGAGATGGGTCTTCGCGTTTTGGTCCGAATAACAAATACGGTTACTTCCCTTCTGCATCTGCAGGTTGGGTAATCACTAGAGAAAGCTTTTTCCCTCAAAACAAATATGTTAATTTCTTAAAGCTTAGAGGTTCATATGGTGTAACAGGTAATGACAATATTGGTGATTTTAGATACCTATCTACTGTAAGTGGTGGCAGAAACTATACTTTGGGCACCAGTGCGGGCTTAAACATTGGTGTTAGTCCAGATGCACTATCTAATCCAGATCTAAGATGGGAAGAAACATCATCTACTGATATTGGCCTAGATGCAACTTTATTTAACAATGTAAGCTTAACTGCAAACTGGTACAAAAAGAAAACTACGGGTATGTTGTTGCAGATTGCTGTACCTGGTTATGTAGGTAACAACGGTCCAATTGGTAACATTGCAGATCTAGAAAACTCTGGTTTTGAGTTAGAGCTAGGCTACAATAAAAAAATCGGCGATTTTTCATTTAGGGTTGCTGCCAATGGATCATTTGTAAAAAACAACATCGTTTATTTAGGTGCCGACAAAGAATTTTTGGGTGGACAAACTGTTACTCCTCAAAACTTAGAGGTAACACGTACCAAACTTGGCCATGCCATCGGTTCATTTTATGGCTATAGAAGCGATGGTTTGTTCCAAAACCAAGCAGAGATCAACAATTATAAAAACAGTGCTGGCGGTTTGATCCAGCCAAATGCCAAACCAGGTGACATTAAGTTTCTTGATGTAAATGGTAATGGATCAATCGACCCTAACGATAGAGATATCATTGGTGATCCAACTCCAGATTTCACCTATGGCATTACATTAAATGCAGCGTACAAAGGTTTTGACATGGTTTTATTAGGTACTGGCATTGCTGGTAATCAGATATTCAATGCAACAAGAAGATTTGACCTACCAACTTCAAACTATAGCACTGCTATCTTAAATAGATGGACTGGCGAAGGAACAAGCAATAAAATACCTAGGTTAACCTTAAACGACACCAATGAAAACTATAGTAGGGTTTCGAGCCTATTTATAGAAGATGGTTCTTATTTCAGGATCAAAACATTACAGGTTGGTTATACCCTACCTAACAAACTAACTCAAAAGGCAGGTATCAACAAAATCAGATTTTATGTAATGGCAAACAATCTATTGACCATTACCAAATATACAGGCTTTGACCCAGAGATCGGTGGTGGCAGTTATGGTGTAGATCGTGGATTTTATCCACAAGCAAGAACTTATTTTGCGGGTATAAATGTTGGTTTTTAATAATTAAAATGATGAAAAATAAATATATAAAAAGCACGATCGCAATAGTTGCGATGATGCAGATTTTTGTATCATGTAAGAAAGATTTTTTAGAATTAACCCCAAAAGGAACAACACTAGAAGACAATTTCTACAAAAATGAAAAAGAAGTAATGCAAGGCGTTATTGCAGTTTACGATGTAATGCAATGGGGTACAACCGGTGGATATACCATGAAGATGCCTTTGTTGAGTGCTGCTTCTGACGATTGTTGGGCAGGTGGTAGTAATGCCGCGGATCAACCAGGATGGGTTGCATATGATAATTTTAACTTAAGTTCATTTGTTGGCCCACAGGGTGGTTTGTGGAACAAAAACTATAGCGGGATCAATCGTGCCAACTTGATATTAAGCAAAATTGATAAATCGACTACCCTATCTGCTTCTTTTAAAACAAGAGCAATTGCAGAAGCTAAGTTTTTAAGGGCCTATTTCTATTTTGACCTGGTAAGATGGTTTGGTAATGTTCCTTTGATCACTACTTCATTACCAACTGCAGAATTGTACACACAGAAACAATCGGCCCCAGCACAAATCTATGCGCAGATAGAAAAAGACTTGAGAGACGCAATTGCTGGCCTACCTGCTGTTGTTTCGGCTGCAGAAAAAGGCAGAACATCCCAGGGTGCTGCAAAAGCACAATTGGGTAAAGTTTTATTGTATCAAAACGACAATGCCAAACTGAGTGAAGCCATTACTTTATTTGAAGATGTAAACAGAACTGGCAATGCTTATGGTTATAGGTTAATGACCAATTATGCAGACATTTTTGATCCTGCAAATAAATTCAACGTCGAATCTATCTTAGAAATCCCTCATTCAAATAATGCAGCTTGGGGCGATTGGGGATGAATCAACGGTGGCGAAGGTAATGTAGCCACTCAATTTATTGGCATGGATACCTATAATGGCGATACTTATTCTAGCGGATGGGGTTTTTGTCCAGTAACATTAGATTTGGTAAATGCCTTAAAAAATGACCCTCGTTTTGCGGCTACGATTATTGATGGCGCTGCTTTAAAAGCTGCTGGTGCTACCTACAATGCCCGTTACCAAAACACCGATTATTTCATCAAGAAATACGCGCCATTAAAAGCCTATCGCTCAACTTTGGGTGTAGCAGAACAAAATTGGCCTATCAATGAAATCGAAATCAGATTGGCCGACACTTATCTGATGCAAGCAGAAGCATTGGTTAAAAGTGGTAGTAACCCTGCAAGAGCTAAAGAATTGTTGGATGCCGTTAGGGCAAGGGTTGGTTTGGCATCTGTGCCAGCAACATTAGACAACATCTACAACGAACGCAGATTGGAATTGGCAACAGAAGGACATCGCTTTTTTGACTTGGTACGTACAGGCAGAGCTTTGGCCGTTTTAGGCCCTCTTGGTTACAAAGCTAACAAAAGTGAATACTTACCTATTCCACAATCTGAAATCGATGTTACTAAAGGAGTTATTAAACAAAATCCAGGTTATTAATCATTCAAAAAATGAAATCAATTCAAAACACAATAAAAACATCAATCTGGCTCAGTTTATGTTTGATGTTCACCCTGATCAGTGCTTGTAAAAAGGACGATGCCGTCAAAGACCTTGGCGTTGCTCCTACTTCAGAACAGGTTAAGTTTAGCAACACACCAACAAGTACCAATGCCAATATCATTAACTTCAAAAACGAATCCCCAGGTTTTAGAGCCTTCTGGGATTTTGGAAATGGAGCAACTGCTGAAGGAAACGACGTACAAGCATCGTACCCTTTAGCTGGCAATTATACCGTTAAATTAACCATTGTAACTGATGGTGGTTACGCATCATCCACAAAAACCGTAACCATAGCTGCAACAAACCCTGCCATGTTAACAGATCCAGCATTTACTACCTTATCTGGTGGTTTGGGCAATCCAACAGGCAAAACTTGAGTGATCGATCAAACACAACCCGGACATTTGGGTGTGGGGCCAATTACATCACAGTTCCCAGATTGGTACCAAGCTGGTCCAAATGAGAAAGCTGGTTTAGGCTTTTACGATGATGAGATGATCTTTAACATGAATGGATTAAAATATACTTATGCCAACAATGGAACCACATTTGCCAATGCATCAAATGCACCGGGTATTGGTGGCCCTGTGGGCACTGTTGATCCAAACGTTAGTTATACCCCAGCAACCAACCTTACTTGGTTGGTAACCACCATCAATGGCAATAAGTACATCACCATTAGTAACAATGGTTTTATATCTTATTATTTAGGCGTTTCACAATATCAGATCCTCTCACTCACTGAGGATGAAATGTGGTTAAGGTGTTTGGACAAATCAAATGCAGGCAATGCCTGGTATTTAAAACTGATCAGAAAAGGCTATGTTAGACCAGTTGTACCTCCAGTACAAAAACCGATGCAAGCCGCTGATCTAAGTGACGATTTCCAGACCACTTCGAACATTACCTGGACTGCAGAAAACATGGATTTTATTAGATCTTACGACAATCCGTCTAAGTTCCCATTAAATACCTCTGCTAAAGTTGGATATTACGAAAAACGTACCGGCGATGATGGCCAATATGGCAATTTAAATGTTACTTTGCCTTATCGTTTTGACCTAACCACAAAGAACAAGATCAGAATGAAAGTATTTATTCCAAGTGGAAATGATTTTACCAAAGTTAAACCGACTGTATCCGTTAAACTTCAAAACTCATTGCTTGGTGGTAATGCATGGCAAACACAGATTGAGATCGTGAAAACCATTCTACCTTCGCAATACAATACATGGATCCAGTTGGAATTTGATTATTCAGGTTCTTCTGCACAAACATTATACGATAAGATTGTGGTACAATTAGGTGGCGAGGGACATCCTCACCCAGGTATCTTCTTTATCGATGATTTTGAATTTAAATAAGAAACACCTTACTGTCTGGTCTATGGCCAGACAGTAAATTAACTCAAGAAAAGATGGTTAAACCGTTCAAAAAGTTATATTACTTTATTGCGCTCTCAGCAAGTTGTATCTTATCATGTCAATCTTGTTCCACAAAAAAGGAGGATGATATCATTATTACTCCCCCAAAACCTGTAGAGATCGTAGACAAACAATGGAGTTTTGAGGCCACTCCTACTTGGGCCGACGAATTTGATTATACAGGTTTGCCGCTCGATTCCAAATGGGACTACGACCTTGGTGGATCAGGTTGGGGAAACAACGAAAAGCAATATTATACCAATTCGATCAACAACGTCAGCGTTGCTGATGGTAAACTATCAATTATTGCGCGAAAAGAAAACATGAGTGGCATGGCTTATACTTCTACCAGACTTGTAACCAGAAACAAGATGGATGTATTGTATGGCCGCATAGAGGTGAAAGCAAAATTACCATCTGGAAGAGGAACCTGGCCTGCTATATGGATGTTGCCTACCGATCGATCTTATGGCGACTGGCCAAAATCTGGAGAGATAGACATTATGGAGCATGTAGGTTATGACCAGAACAATGTACATTTCACCACCCATACAGAAGCTTATTACTTCAAGATCAATACGCAAAAAACCAGTACAAAATTAATTCCTGATGCCAGTACAGCCTTCCATGTGTACCGTGTAGACTGGACTCCTTATGCAGTACGTGGTTATTACGACAACGCAATGGTTTTTGAATTTGCCAATGAAGGCACTGGTTATAAGGTATGGCCATTTGACAAAAGGTTCCACCTGTTGCTGAATGTTGCTGTTGGTGGCGATTGGGGTGGTGCACAAGGTATAGATGACACCATCTTCCCTCAAAAAATGGAAATAGACTACGTTCGCTATTACAAAATGATAGAAAAATAAAATGTGGTAACATTTAAAAAATGTCCAGCTTTGTCTGGACATTTTTTTTGAAATATAATATCCCCAGCTCTTCAAAAAAAGTTGCGTCCTTTCTGTTTTTAGGAAGAAAATCTATAGATAAACCAATAGATAATCAGGTTTTCATCTTCATTTTTCTTTCGTTAACACCATAAGCCAATCTTTATCAAGCTCCTATCAACCTCAAAAAATATTTAGCGAATAAACTGTTAAAACCAGATTTTTGTGTAACTTTGTATCCCGTACAAAAGCAATTAAAAAGGCAATCACAGCCCGATTAATTTCACAAACTCACAAACATGACTAAGTATATTTTTGTTACGGGCGGTGTTACTTCCTCATTAGGTAAGGGCATCATCTCCGCTTCATTGGCCAAACTTTTACAGGCAAGAGGTTATCGTGTAACCATCCAAAAATTCGACCCTTATATCAACATCGATCCAGGCACATTAAATCCTTATGAGCACGGCGAATGTTATGTAACCGAAGATGGAGCTGAAACAGATCTAGACCTTGGTCACTACGAGCGTTTTTTGAATACACCAACTTCTCAGGCCAACAACATCACTACTGGTCGTATTTACCAAAATGTGATCAATAAAGAAAGACAGGGAGATTATTTAGGTAAAACGGTACAGGTTGTACCCCACATTACCGACGAGATCAAACGCAACATGCGTATCCTTGGCGACAGTGGAAACTATGATATCGTGATCACCGAATTAGGTGGTACCGTTGGCGACATCGAATCACTTCCGTTTATTGAAGCTGTACGTCAGTTTAAATGGGAAGAAGGTTCGAGCAATGCCATTGTGATCCACTTGACATTGATTCCGTTCCTAGCAGCAGCTGGCGAATTAAAGACCAAACCAACACAACACTCGGTTAAAGCTTTGTTAGAATATGGTATCCAACCAGACATTTTGGTTTGCCGTACCGAACACCACATCAGTAGTGATATCCGTAAAAAAATTGCCTTGTTCTGTAACGTAAACATCAATGCAGTAATCGAATCTATCGATGCATCGTCTATCTATAGCGTGCCTTTGTTGATGATGAAAGAACAATTGGACAAAACAGTATTGAGCAAATTAAAACTACCTGCCAAACACGAACCAGATATGGAAAGCTGGAAAGATTTCTTAGGTCGTTTAAAAAACCCAACCGCCGAAGTTAAAATTGGCCTGGTAGGTAAATATGTAGAATTACCAGATGCTTACAAGTCAATATCAGAGGCATTTATCCATGCAGGTGCCAAAAACGAATGTAAAGTACGTGTAGAATATATTCCATCAGAAAGCATCTATCCTGATAACGTAAAAGAGAAATTGAGCCATCTACAAGGTGTTTTGGTAGCGCCAGGTTTCGGAAGCCGTGGAATCGAAGGTAAGATCGAAGCGATCAAATACGTAAGGGAGCATGAAATTCCTTTCTTTGGGATCTGTTTAGGGATGCAGTGTGCGGTAATTGAATACGGACGTAATGTTTTGGGCTTAAAAGATGCCAACACTACAGAAATCAACGATACTGCCGAGCATCAGGTAATCAACATGATGGAAGATCAAAAAAGCATCACCACCAAAGGCGGAACCATGCGTTTAGGTGCTTATCCATGCGATATCAAAAAAGGCACAAAAGCCTATGCTGCCTACGGAAAACAGCATATTACCGAGAGACATAGACACCGTTATGAATTTAATAACAAATATTTAGCACAATACGAAGAAGCCGGAATGATTGCTTCTGGGATCAATCCAGACAGTAAATTGGTAGAAATCGTAGAGTTGAAAAACCATCCTTTTTTCGTTGGTGGACAATTTCATCCAGAATTAAAGTCAACAGTTGCTAATCCTCACCCACTTTTTGTTAAATTTGTCGCCGCTGCAATGGAGCACGCCAAAAAGAAAACAATATAATACAAGTTTAAAACATCATAATGGATAGAAATACATTCACAGGTCTGTTCCTGATCATGGTTATTTTAGGAGGAGCTGTTTTTTTGATGAAGCCTAGCGAGGCTGATATGAAAAAAGAAAGAGAAAAGATCACAGCCGATTCTCTTAAAAAAGCTGGAGTTAAACCAGCGGCAGCAGCCGTAGCAACCCCAACAGCTCCAACAAAACCAGACTCTACTACTTTAGCAGGTCCTTTTGGCGCCAATATCAATGGTACTGCAACAACTTCGGTTTTAGAAAACGAAAACTTAAAATTGACTTTTAGCACATTGGGTGGCAAGATCTTAAGTGTTCAAGTTAAAAACCAAAAAACTTACACTGGCAAGCCAGTAATCTTGTTTGATGGCAATGATAACAAGTTCGGTCTGAACCTGAATATCAATGGCAAGATGGTAAATACCAACAGCCTTTATTTTACGCCTACCCAAACAGCTTCGGGCATTAGCATGCGTGCAAATTACAATGCCGATAAATACATTGAGTTTGTTTATAACCTCAAACCAAACAGTAACAACGTTGATTTCAACATCAACCTCAATGGTTTAAACGCAGTTGTACAAGGAAACAATGTGACCTTAAACTGGGAAGCAACCTTGTTAGAGCAAGAGAAATCGGCAAAAAAAGAACAAGAACACGCTGCACCTTACTTTAAATATCTAGAAAAAAATCCTGACCATTTAGGTATCGGTAAAGACGAGAAAAAAGAACTGAAAGAAGGTAAAATTGAATGGTTCTCCTTTAAACAACAATTTTTCTCTGCAGTATTAATTCCACAGGTTCCTTTTGAGAAAGGAAACCTAGAGGTGAAAATCAGCACAGAACCAGGATTGATCAAATGGTATGGTGCAAATATGCAATTGCCATTTGCCCAATTGGCTTCGCAGAGTTATGCCATGAAATTCTATTTCGGAACCAATAAGTTCGATGCTTTAAAAGCACAGGGCCAAGAGATCGAGAAACAGGTTGACATGGGCTACTGGCCATTAAAATACATCAACAGATGGATTGTATTGCCTGTATTTAAATTACTGGAAAGCTTTAACTGGGGTTATGGATTCGATCATCCTAGTATTGACGATTTTGTTGAAACTGGCCATGTCGCCATTAACCTACAAATCGTACATTTCAATGGCCAAAATGAGGTCTTAAAACCAGAAATGGATGAGATCAAGGCCAAAGTAGGCGAAGATAACGCAACATTATTGCAACAAGAATATTTAAAACTCTACAAAAAGGTAGGCGTTAATCCATTAGGAGGATGTTTGCCGATGTTGCTACAGTTACCATTTGTAATGGCCTTCTTCTTCTTCTTCCCTAACTTATTTGAGTTAAGAGGCGAAAGTTTCTTATGGATGAAAAGTCTATCAACTTATGATGATTTCATCAAATTTGGTTTCACCATTCCTTTCATTGGCGATCACTTGAGTTTGATGTGTATCTTGATGACGATTTCTACGTTGATCTATACTTATTTCAACAATCAGATCTCTGGTGCAACCGGACAGATGAAATATATTGGTTACATCATGCCGATCATTTTCTTAGGGGTATTGAACAGTTACCCATCTGGTCTGAACTATTATTACTTCTTGGCCAACATGTTAACCTTCTTACAGCAGTTCTTGATCAGAAAAATGGTAAACGATGAAAAAATCCATGCCATTTTACAAGAGAACAAAACAAAACCTGCAAGTGAGAAAAAGAAATCTAAATTTCAGGCGCGTTTAGACGATTACATGCGTACACAGGCTCAAGCCAAAACACAAGAGAAAAAAGGCAAATAATCATCCTTGATTTTATATCACCGCAAATGAACTATCAAACTTCATTTGCGGTTTTTTTATGCCTCAAAATTTCCAAAACCATACATCATCAATGCCTTTTATCTGATCATTAGTACAGTTTAATTTTTTATGATTAAATAAAAATATTTAATCATTTGTAAAATTTGACGTACAAATAGTGGTTTTATGCATAAAATTTGCAATTTTTAAATTTCAATAAGGCCAAACCTCAATTTATTTTAAACCATGCAAAAAAAACTAATCTTACTTTTTTTATTGTTTGCTAGTGTAGCATACGCTCAAAAAAAACCATTAGACCATTCTGTATACGACACCTGGGAATCTGTTGGTGCAAAACAGTTCACCAATAACGGCCTTTGGGCTGCTTATGCCGTAAATCAACAAGAAGGCGATGCCAATCTGTACTTCCAAGAAACATTGACCGCAAAAAAATCAAAATTTCTAGGGCAAGTTTTGCACAGTTCAGTGCAGATTCTAAATTCGCTGCTTTTGCCATTAAACCTTGGTACAAAGACACCAGAATGGCTAAGATCAAAAAGAAAAAACCAGACGATATGACCAAAGATACTTTGGGCATAGCCAACTTAACCACCTTGGCCATAACCAAGATACCTAGAGTAAAATCATTTAAGTTTCCAGAAAATGGTGCTGCTTTATTGGCCTATAACCTTGAGAAAGCATTAGATACCAGCAAAAAAGCTAGACCTGCTGCACCAGCAAGTACGGAAGTAAAAAATGACGACCAAGATTATTTTGCTGATGACGATGCACCAGGTGCAAGTGCAGCCAAAGAAGGAACTGACCTAATCCTTAAAAACCTTACTACAGGTGTAGAGCGTGTTTTTAAATTTGTAACCGATTATAGTTTTAGCAAAGATGGTAAACAAATGGTTTTTGCAGCTAGCGGCTCTAAAAAAGACAAAACTGCACCACAAGGTGTATTTTTATTAAACACTGAAACGGGTGCTTTAAAATCATTGGTTAAAGGTAGAGGCAATTTTAAAGGCTTTATTTTTGATGATGAAAGTGAGCACTTGGCATTTTTAGGCGAAACAAGTCCTGAAAAAGCAGAAATCAAAGACTTTAACGTATATTATAATTCATTGACCTTAGATACCGCGCAGATTTTGGTGGATGGTGATATGCCAGGTATGCCTGCAAAATTTGCGGTAAGTGGCGATGGAAGATTGAACTTTAGCAAAGACGGAAACAGATTGTTTTTCGGCATTGCTCCTATCAAAAAGCCAAAAGATACCACGCTAATAGATTTCGAAAATGCCAAATTAGACATCTGGGGTTATAAAGATGATTACCTGCAACCAATGCAGTTAAAAAATGCTGACCGCGATTCGAAAAGAAGCTTTTTAACCACAATCGATATCTATGGAACCGATCCTAAGATCGTTCCTTTAACCGACATCAAATTACCAGATGCAAGTTTGGTAAACGAAGGTAATGCCAGTTTTGTATTGGCCTCTACAGATTATGGTAACCGTATCCCATCTCAATGGACAGGCAGTTCGCTAAGAGATTATTACTTGGTTGACGTAAAAACAGGTGATCGTAAAAAAATATTGGAAAGCTTAGGTGGTAGTGCTTCAGCATCGCCTAATGGTAACTATATTATTTATTACGATAAGAAAAAAATGCTTTGGAATACCTATCAGGTAGCCACAGGAAAAATCACTACCCTGAATACAGGTATGGCTGTGAAGTTCTATGATGAAGAGAACGATGTGCCCGATGAACCAAATAGTTACGGAATTGCTGGATGGACAGAAGACGACAAAGCTGTTTTGTTATATGATCGTTACGACATTTGGCAATTCTCTCCTGATGGTAAAACAGCCCCTAAAAATATTACCAATAGCTTTGGAAGACAAAACAACCTTACTTTCCGTGTAGAAAGAACCAACCCAGAATTTAGGTTCTTTACCAAAAAGGATGTGTTGTTGTTAGATGCGGTAAACAATGCAACCAAAGAAAATGGTTTCTATCGCAAAGCGATCAACGACAGTAAAAATCCTGAACTGATCATCATGTCTCCTGCAAAGTACTCTAACGTAGTGAAAGCAAAAGATGCAGAAATCTATATCTACGACAAAGGAGATTATGTAAACTCTCCTGATGTATATGTATCTAAAGACCTTAAAACCGCAGTTAAATTAAGCAGTACCAACCCACAACAGGCTAACTACAATTGGGGTACTGCAGAATTGGTAAAATGGACTACACCTAAAGGCTACAAATCTGAGGGTATTTTATACAAACCAGAAAACTTTGATCCAACCAAAAAATATCCGATGATCGTTTATTTCTACGAGAAACTAACCGACGGATTATTTACCTACAATGCACCATCACCTACCCCATCTCGTTTGAACATTCCTTATTTTGTAAGTAATGGGTATCTGGTTTTCACACCAGACATCAGCTATGAGACTGGCCATCCAGGTAAATCTGCCGAAGAATATATCAATTCGGGTGTAGAGAGCTTAAAGAAAAATGCTTGGGTTGATGGTACTAAGATCGGTATCCAAGGTCAAAGCTGGGGTGGTTATCAAGTGGCCCACTTAATTACGGCAACCAATATGTATGCTGCAGCTTGGGCTGGTGCTCCAGTAGTAAACATGACTTCTGCTTATGGCGGTATCCGTTGGGAAAGTGGAATGAACAGACAATTCCAATATGAGAAGACCCAAAGTAGAATTGGTGCAACCCTATGGGAAAAACCAGAGTTGTATATCGAAAACTCTCCATTGTTTAACTTCCCTAAAGTAACTACACCAGTAGTGGTAATGGCAAACGATGCAGATGGAGCTGTGCCTTGGTACCAAGGTATTGAAATGTTTACAGGCTTAAAACGTTTAGGCAAGCCAGTTTGGTTGTTAAACTACAATAACGAAGCGCACAACTTGGTACAGCGTCAAAACAGAAAAGATATCCAGATCCGCGAACAACAATTCTTTGACCACTACCTTAAAGGGGCCAAAGCACCAGTTTGGATGGTTGGTGGTATTCCGGCAACTGAAAAAGGTAAAACTTGGGGATTTGAGTTAACAGACGATAAACCTTAACGTATAGCATAAATTCATTAAATTCGTCATTGTAAGGAACAATTGCCGAAACAGTCTACCCAGATCGTTTCTTCATCCTTACAATGACGATTTTTATTTTAGCCAAAACCTAAATGGATCTTAAACCTATCCTCGACCATTACGACGACTTTAAAGCAGCGCAATTACAAAACCGATTTTTCAAACATGCCGATGTGATCAGATTGCTTCAAGAACTCCCTGCAGCATTTGAAATGGTTCATTTGGGCAATTCTGTTAAAAACAACAGCATCAATCTAGTTAAATGGGGAAAAGGTAAAACCAAAATCATGCTTTGGAGTCAGATGCATGGCGATGAAGCGACTGGAACCATGGCTCTGTTTGATCTATTTAACTTTTTACAAGGCGACAATGAATATGTAAAACTCCTAACTGAAAACTGCCAGCTGTTTTTCATCCCGATGGTCAATCCTGATGGAGCTGCTGTCTTTACCAGAAGAAATGCCCAACAGATCGATATCAACAGAGACTTTTTAAAAGAATGTTCGCCCGAAGCAAAGATTTTGAAACAATGCAGGGCACAGATCCAACCCGATTTTGGTTTTAACTTACATGATCAGCTTACTTTATGGAGTGTAACCAAAACTTTAAAACCTGCTACCCTATCCTTTCTTGCACCTGCTATAGATGAGGAACTGAGCATCGACCAAACTCGTAAGAATGCCATGCTGGTGATTGCAGAGATGTTCAAACACCTTGATCCTATCATTCCAAAACACATAGGCCTATTTGATGACGAATTTGAACCTCGTGCTTTTGGCGATAATTTTCAAAAAGCCGGAACAGCTACCATACTGATAGAGGCAGGAGGCCTGGCAGCCGATTTTGAGAAACAGGAAATCAGAAGCTATTATTTTGCATCCATATTGGCAGGCCTACATGCCATTGCTACAAAAAGCTTCGAACAACAAGATCTCAATAATTACTTCTCCATCCCGAAGAACAACAAACAGATCTTTCATATCTTGATCCACCAACTCATGTTAGATGGAATTGAGGTGAGCATAGGCATCAATTATGAGGAATGCCCAGTTGCTGATGGCTATAGCACCACCAAAACTTATAGCATACAAGATATCGGCGACCTCAGCTTTTGCGATGCCTATCAAATCTACACTTCAGCTCAGTTAAAGGTAAAAGGAGAGATCATTTTATACCAAAATGCTCATTTTGAATTATTTGATAACGACCAGCTGATTTTATCTTTCCAAAATGGAAAATTGCTTTAAAAAAAATACTACATTCATCATCAAAATTTAAAAACACATGGCATTAAGTAGAATTTGGTCAGGCTTTATCATTGTTGCAATTGTTGTAGCCTGTATTAAATGTTTCTTTTTTGGACAAACCGATATTTTTAGCTGGATGGTTGTAGGCAAAGCAGACGACCCAACCAATTTAACAAAGGTGAATGGGATCATCGAAACTTGCTGGACATCGGTAGAACTTTGTCTAAAGCTTATTGGAATTCTTGCTCTGTTCATGGGTTTCATGAGTATTGCCGAGCGGGCAGGTGGTATCCGTTTATTGTCAAGGATTGTAGGCCCATTTTTCTCTAAGCTATTTCCAGATATCCCAAAAGGGCATCCATCAATGGGACACATCATCGATGAATTTTTCTGCCAACTTATTAGGCTTAGATAATGCGGCTACCCCTTTTGGATTAAAGGCCATGGAAAGTCTTCAAGAGCTTAATCCCAATAAAGATACGGCAAGCAACTCACAGCTCATGTTTTTATGTTTGCATGCGGCAGGCTTGAGCTTGATTCCCGTTAGTGTAATTGCGATACGTGCTTCTCAAAATGCATCTGATCCAACAGATGTTTTTATCCCCTGCTTAATTGTAACCTTTGTAGGAACCATGGCTGCCATGCTGATCGTTTCCTTTAAACAGAAAATCAATCTTTTTCAACCCGTTATTATAGGTTGGATATTGAGTATCTCATTGATCATTGCACTATTGGTATGGTATGTTACCTCATTGAATGCCGATGGGATCAAACAATTTTCTGGCGTATTGAGCAATGGTCTTATCCTACTTGTTTTTCTCCTGATCGTTCTTGGTGGTATCTACAAAAAGATTGATGTTTTTGATGCTTTTATTGATGGAGCAAAAAATGGTTTCGAAACTGCTGTTAAAATCATCCCTTACTTGGTAGGAATGTTGGTGGCCATTAGCATGTTAAGGACCAGTGGTACTTTTGATGTAGTGATCTTGGGCATTAAAAATACATTTGCCTTTTTAGGAGCAGATACCCGCTTTGTGGAGGCCCTACCAACGGCATTGATCAGACCATTAAGTGGTGGCGCGGCCAGAGGAATGATGGTTGATACCATGACTGCCTATGGTGCCGATTCTTTTGCCAGCAAATTATCTGGTATTTTTCAGGGTGCATCCGATACCACATTTTATGTTATTGCCGTATATTTTGGCTCAGTAAGCATTAAAAATACGAGATATGCGGTTGGGGCAATGTTGTTGGCAGACTTGGTTGGTGTTTGTACGGCAATTGGTTTGGCCTATTTGTTTTTTGGACAAAGCGCCTAATCTTTTCTATTATAAGGCAAAAAAGGCCTGTATCATCGATGATACAGGCCTTTTTAATTTGATCTAATTATTAAGATACCGTAAGGTAATTTTCTTGTTCTTTATCTACAAGCCTATCAATGATCTGATCCAATACACCAGCGTCTAAATTTGTAAATTTAGACGAACGCCATTTCGAAGTCTTATCATCCAACCAGATACAAAAAGAATGACAATCTTCTAAAATCACTGCGTAGGTCAAATGAAAATCATCGTGGATCCTCATGCAGAATCCTTTAAAGGTCTTGCCTTTAACATCAAACTGTAGGTTTAAATAATCGTTTAACATGGCCATAGGTTTAGGGGTGATGATATGATAACAAATCTCTTTATAAAATGTTTAGCCAAAGTTAAATTTAGAACAATAAATCGTATTCAAATTTAAAACCAACTACCCGATATTCAACATATTAGAGTAGCCTTTGGCAATGAAGCGGTCTTTAGAAGGCAAAAACACTTCGCATTGTAGGTTGATGATTGCCCTTCCCTGTTTAACAATAGCTGTTTTGGCAGTGATCACATCACCTTCATTGGCAGGTGCAAAATAATCGATGTTGTTATTTACAGTAGTATAACGTGCGCTCAACCCCAAAGTGTATACCGTTGCACCAATTAGGTCATCTATAATTCCGGCTGTAATGCCACCATGTAAAATGCCATATGGATTGGTCATTTCTTTTCGCACCACGTAGCTACAGTACAACTCTCCTCTTTCTGCACTTATCAATGTAGGTTTTAACCAGTTCATAAAATGCGAAGGAGAATGTTCAATTCTTTTCCCTTAAATGACTGAAAAATCAATAATCGTTGTTGTGCTTCGTTTTTTTCTTCCATTTTATATTATGTTTACAGCAAATTTAGGCATTAAATATACAAATATGAGCAGCACATTGATTACAGCAATTACAGAACTTGACCGATCAAAATATAAAACCAAGGTATATGCAGGCGGACATTTGATCTATGCGGATGAACCAGCAGAACTAGGTGGTACTGATGAAGGAATGGCCCCAGGTGCCTTACTTTTGGCCAGCTTAGGTAGTTGTACTGCAATTACCATTAGAATGTATGCAGATAGAAAAGAAATGCCTTTAGAATCCATTAAAATTGATCTGGCCATCTGCAAAGAAGAAGAAATGAGCAAAGAGACCACCATTAGCAGAAAAATTGAATTTACTGGACCAATCACAGATGAACAAAGACTACGTTTAATGCAGATTGCCGACAAATGCCCTATCCATAAGTTATTGAGCAACCCAATCCGCATCTTAACAAACTAAAATATCCACGGTTTGTGTTCCCACAAACCGTGTACTTAGTTTACTAATTTATCCTCTCTTCACTATTTCTGCAAAAAGCTGATGTGAATACAATTTTGCGTCTTGATCATAAATATTTGAAGTGATCATGATCTCATCAATTTGGGTTTGTGCCAAGAAAGATTTCAACTGGGTGCTTAATTTCTCTGGTCCGCCAATAAAAGAAATGGCCAACATCTGATTAACCGCTTCTTCCTCCATCATATCCCATATCTCATCCATATTATCTACGGGTGGCTGTAACAGTTTCCGTTTATTGGTTACAATCCCTAAAAAGGCCTGTTTTAAAGAACTTGATAATCTTTCTGCTTCTTCATCTGTATCCGCAGCAATCACATTTACACAAGACATCACATAAGGCTCTTTCAGGTAAGCCGAGGGCCGAAAGTTTTGTCTATAGATTGTAATGGCTTCTAAAAAATAAGCGGGGGCAAAATGACTGGCAAAAGCATAAGGTAAACCATAAGAGGCCGCTAAGTGCGCACTTTCAGTACTAGACCCTAAGATCCAAATTGGCACTTCTGTCCCTTCACCAGGGATAGCTCTCACCTTACTTTCACTATTGTTGTTCGAAAGATACCGTTGCAGTTTCAATATGTCTTGCGGAAAGTTATGTGGAGCGGCAAATCTTTCGCCTCTAATTTCCATCGCTGTCAATTGATCGGTTCCAGGTGCCCTCCCCAAACCCAAATCAATACGATCTGGATATAAAGTAGCCAATGTACCAAACTGCTCTGCCACTATCAATGGCGAGTGGTTGGGCAACATCACCCCTCCAGAACCTACCCTGATTGTTTTGGTCTGCCCTGCAATGTGGCCGATCAATACGGCTGTAGCCGAGCTGGCCACACTGATCATGTTGTGGTGTTCGGCCAACCAATAGCGCTGGTAGCCCAATTGTTCTGTATGCTGCGCTAAGATGGCGCTATTTTTAAATGTATCTGTAGGTGTCTTACCTTCTACAACTGTAGCCAGACTAACACCGAATAAGGAAGTACCGATAATTGTTTTGTGCTCATAAATGTAATTATAATTCGGATGCCACGAGGTTGCTCAAAGCTTCAAAAGCGGGTTCATTTCGTTTGTAATAGGTCCACTGCCCCATTCTGGTTGCCGTAACTAGGCCTGCACGCTGTAAAATAGACAGGTACTCTGATACGGTAGACTGTGTTAAACCTGATTTCTTTTGAATAAGACCTACACAAACGCCATTAAAGGCACAATTGGTCTTGTGTTCTGGAAAATGCTTTTCAGGTTCTTTTAACCAACCTAAAATCTGTAGCCTGGTTTTATTAGAAAGTGCTTTGAACAACTCTACTTGATCCATAGCACAAATATATATCGACTTTTCCCGATATTCCTATTCAATAAGATTAGATGACAGGAATCTGAAGATTGAGACTATTTACATAGCTCTACTTTGCCATGTACATGCGTATCATTATTGGGAGACAGAAATGGAATACCCAGTGCTGACGCACGTAAAATAAACAAAGCACCCATAAATAGCATAAACCAAGGCACCATTTTTTGGGTATTGAAACGGATATATCTTTTAAGGTAGATTCCACCTAAAGAGATCATCAACATTAATGGTGTTGTACCTAAACCAAAGAGGAACATAAATGTTGCTCCACCTTGTATACTTGCTGTATTTAACGCAGTAGAAAGTGCCAAATAGACCATTCCACAAGGAATCAATGCATTTAACATTCCTGCAAAAAATCCCCAAAATGGCAGTCCAAAAAGCTTACCCATTAATTTGCTAATAGGATTGACCATTTTTGATTGGAGCTTATTTAAGTTTTTGCTATAATGACCACTTAATTGCACAAGGGTAAATGAAACCAAGATGATACCAATTATCAAACTTAAACTTTCTTGACTAGCAAAAACACTGAAGCTATTTCCTATCCAACCGACCATTAGACCCAATAAAGTATAAACCAATACCCTACCCAACTGATAAGCTGACAATTGTAGGGCCGAACGGAAATAACTGGTTCGTTGAATAGGCAAACTTAACATCAATGGACCGCACATTACGGCACAATGTAAGCTTCCTAGTAAACCCATTAAAAATGCCAAGGGTAAATTGCTCACAGCGTGATGTTCTTTTTAAATAGATAGACCTTATTGTGGCTGTTCCATTTCAGTTCTAAGAACCACATCCCTTTGTGCATGCCTTTATGGTTCAATAAAATCAGATTGGCATCTCCAACAGTTGTCCCATTCACTTTCATATCGTCCTTTGCCAATGCTGGGCGCATTAATTTCAATTCGTAACTGGCACTATCTTTTAATTGGATAATAAGCTGACTATCATTGATGGTGATCACTGGCTCTGCTTTATCGTCTATCATCTGTTGCCGAGCATTATATTCCTGATTGTAATTGATTCCTTTTTCGTAATAATCTTCATCAACCAAGGCATCTTTACCGTGTACACTAAACATATAAACGACCATTGCAACTATAAATAGCATAAAAGCCACCATTCCCAAAACAATTTTTGTTCCCCAGTTCATATTCAAAATATTTAGATTTTCTAGTTCAACTCCATTTACGGCTGCGAAAAGAAAGTAGTTGTTGCCGTACTTACTACCTTACCATTGGCCTTTACTTCAAATTGCACATCTGTTTTGTATTTCTTTATTGTGGATGATTTTTTAACCAAAAAGAAAGTAAGATGTGTTGTACCTTCTTTCGGTAAAATGCTTGGCACTTGGATAAATTCAATCCTATCTGTTGGTCTTGAGACTTAAACTCGAATTTGATCGCCTTATTGGTCTTATTGATCAGTTCTGCATTGTACAGATTACTTACTGTTCCATCATCTTTAACCTGATATAAAGTTCCACTTGCCCTCAACACCGTGGTTTCTACGTCTTGTCTTTTATAGATCAGACTAGAAAACACAAACAATACCACCACCAATACCGCAGCATAACCATAAGCTTTTAGGCTAAGTTTAAACGGTTTTTGGCCTTGGATAAAATCTTGATTGTAAAAACCGATCAGGTTAGCAGGTTTGTTGATCTTTAGCATGACCTCATTGCAACTATCGATACAGGCGGTACAGTTTACACATTCGAGCTGTGTTCCCTTGCGGATATCAATCCCGGTAGGGCAAACTTGTACACATAAGCCACAATCAATACAATCTCCTCTTTCATTGTCAACAACCTTTTTTTGTAGATGTCCTCTCGGTTCGCCACGTTGTGCATTATAGGCTACAATCAGACTTTGATTATCCAACAAAACCCCTTGTAAACGACCATATGGACAAATAACTGTACAAACAACCTCACGCACATAAGCGAAAACACCATAAAAAATAAAGGTGAACAACCAGATGGACATAAAACCTGTAACATGCCCACTTACTGGCTCTGTAATGATTTTATACAATTGATCTGAACCAATCAAATAGGCCAAAAAGGTATTGGCGATGAAAAAGAGATCAACAAAAACAAAAAATGCTTAGTCCCTTTTTTAAAAACCTTCTCGTTATTCCATTCTTGGGCGTCTAGCTTTTTCTGTTGGTTGGCATCCCCTTCGATCCAATATTCTATCCTTCTGAAAACCATTTCCATAAAAATAGTCTGTGGACAGGCCCAACCACACCAAAGTCTACCCAAAACAACTGTAAAACAGACAATGAAAATGATAAATATCAGCATGGCCAAGGCAAACAGATAAAAATCTTGTGGGGTAAAAATCAGTCCAAAAAATACAAACTTGCGTTCTATAAAATTCAGCAATACCAACTGTTCTCCATTCAACTTTACAAATGGACAAGCAAATAAGAATAGAAGCAACACATAACTTACCCATTTGCGATAGGTATATAATTTACCTGAAGGCTTTTTAGGGTAGATAAAATTTCTGCCTTTTGTTGTATTGGTGCTATTTTTTTGGGCTACTTTCATTTTTCACACTATCCTCCACACTTTTAGGTTCATATTTTTCTCCCTGTGGTGCCTTTGCATTGGCTGGTTTGCTACCTTGTAGCGACATGATATAATTGGCCACCTCACTGATGTTTTTTGAGCTCATGCTTTTTTCCCAGCTTACCATTCCCTTTTCTGGCACACCATATTTAATGGTCTTGAATACCTCATTGATGCTTCCACCATGCAACCAGAACTCGTCCGTTAAATTTGGCCCGACCAAACCTTGTCCATGCTCTCCATGGCAGGCGATACAATTGCCATCAAATATTGCTTTACCAGCTACAATCTGTGCTTGATCAAGCTTTACAGAATTCTCATCGATATTACCCACAGATTTTGACAGAAATTTTCTTTTGTCTTCAGCTGCTTTTACCATTTCTGTTTCATAGGCTGTATCTTGTCGTTCACCATACTCGCCAATGTGGTAATAGTACAGGTAACCTGCGGCAAAGATCATTGTTCCGTAGAACAGGAAATTAAACCATGATGGTACTGGATTGTTCAATTCGTGAATCCCATCGTAGGCATGAGGAATGATCATGTTTTTTTCTTCTTCAATGGGCTTTAAGCTCAACAACTTGGTCCATATATTTGGCTTGGTCTTTTTTTGTTTCAACCATTCTTCATAGTCCAAGGGTGCTTCGGCCTCATATTTATGATATGGAGTTGGGTTAAGCTTCTCCTTATACATGATTTTAAATGCCCTAAACAACATGGTCGCCACAAAAAGCAATACAATGGCAAACAGTAACAGGGCTATGATCAACAGTTCTGTGGTGCTCAAGCCAATACTTGGTTCTTTTGTGGTTGGCACAATACTTTCTCCGGCCTTGGCAAAAACACTTACACTAAAAAGTAGCATCGCCATACTTAGGTTAATCTTCTTCATTTTCTGCTATTTGATTTTCTTCTATAGGTAGATTGCTCATTAAACTGATGTAGTGTTTGTTTAATCTGACCAGATAGATGGTTACCAGGATAAAAAATACCATGAATATAAGGAGCGAGCTGATCAAGAAAAATTCGCCTCCAGCTAAGTCTTTAATTTGTTTAAACATGATTATTGGTTTGAAGGAATTGTAGTTGTATTTGCTTTAATATCTGTACCTAGACGTTGTAAATAGGCAATAATGGCGATGATCTCTCTATCACTTTTTACCTTGATGTTGTTCTGTTGCAAGTCTTTGGCAATGGTTTGTGCCTGTTCCGTTAGTTTGGTGTTGGCTTCTTTATCAAAATCAACCCGATAGGGTACACCCAAAGTCTGCATGGCCCTGATTTTACTAGGTGTAGTGCTGATATCTAGTTTTTGTTCAATCAACCAAGGGTAAGGTGGCATGATACTTCCCGGCGACATTGAGGTGGGATCCAATAAATGGTTGAAATGCCAGGCATTTGAATATTTTCCACCTTCGCGATGCAGATCTGGCCCTGTACGTTTACTCCCCCATAAAAATGGATGGTCGTATACAAACTCTCCTGCTTTGCTATATTCGCCATAGCGCTCTGTTTCTGATCTAAACGGACGAACGGTTTGGGTATGGCAGTTTACACAACCTTCCCTGATGTATAAGTCTCTTCCCTGTAATTCTAAAGGTGTATAAGGCTTTACACTGGCAATGGTTGGCACATTAGATTGGATGGTAAAGGTTGGCATCATCTCTACCATCCCACCGATCAAAATCACAATCAAAGAGATCACCATAAACTTCATCGGCTTACGTTCCAACACACGGTGCCATTTTTTATCTGCCGGGTCGGTTTCTACAATCGCTTTGGCCAAAGGCATGGCCTCTGCAGGTTCGTTGGCTACCAATTTAGCCCTCAACATGGTTTTGGCAAGGTTAACTGTCATTATAATTACACCCGCCAGGTACAAAGCCCCACCAATGGCACGTAAAACATGCATCGGTATGATCTGAAGCGTAGTAGTGAGGAAATTTGGATATTTAAGCAAACCTTCTTGGGTAAACTCTTTCCACATCAAACCTTGTGTAAAACCGGCCCAATACATCGGTACGGCATAAAATAGTATACCCAATGTACCAATCCAAAAATGGAATGAAGCCATCTTCTTCGAATACAGTTCGGTTTTATACAATCGAGGATCAACCAATATAAAACACCAAAGGTCAAAAATCCGTTCCAGCCTAATGCACCTACGTGTACGTGTGCCACAATCCAATCGGTAAAGTGGGCTACTCCATTGATCTGTTTCAGCGATAGCATCGGACCTTCAAACGTGGCCATTCCGTAAGCGGTTAAGGCCACCACCATAAACTTGAGTGTTACATCTTCACGTACTTTGTCCCAAGCACCACGTAAGGTCAACAAACCATTGATCATTCCACCCCAACTTGGGGCGATCAGCATAATTGAGAAGGCAACTCCTAATGATTGCGCCCATCCTGGTAAGGAAGTATACAATAAGTGGTGTGGGCCAGCCCAGATATAGATAAAGATCAAAGACCAGAAGTGCAGAATACTTAATTTATAAGAATATACTGGCCTATTGGCCATTTTGGGCAAGAAATAATACATCATGCCCAAATAAGGTGTAGTTAAGAAAAATGCAACCGCATTGTGTCCATACCACCATTGTACCAATGCATCTTGTACCCCTGCAAAAACGTAATAGCTTTTAAGGAAGGAGATTGGTAGTTGGAATGAATTTACGATGTGCAATACGGCAATGGTTACAAATGTGGCAATGTAGAACCAAATGGCTACATACAAATGACGTTCTCTGCGTTTGATGATTGTACCAAACATATTGATTCCAAAAACCACCCAGATCAGGGTAATGGCAATATCAATTGGCCATTCCAGTTCTGCATATTCATGTGATGAAGTAAAACCGAGAGGTAAGGTAATTACAGCAGAAACAATGATCAACTGCCATCCCCAGAAATGGATCTTACTCAATACATCGCTGAACATACGTGCCTTTAGCAAACGCTGCAAAGAGTAATAAACGCCCATAAAGATGGCGTTGCCCACAAAGGCAAAAATTACTGCATTGGTGTGTAATGGCCTGATGCGACCAAATGTAGTGTACTGGTTGCCCATATTTAAGCTTGGCTTAAACAGTTGCATGGCAACAAGCAGACCTACTGTCATTCCGATAATGCCCCAAACCATGGTGGCAAGTCCAAAATTGCGTACAATCTTGTTGTCGTAGGTAAATTTTTCTAACTGCATATATTGTGTTTTGTTATACACCAAAGGTATTTAGCGTTATTGGCTATGCTGATGATGGCTATTACTCAGAAAAGTGATCTTTATCAGATTCTTCTTCTGCTACTTCATCATCAAAAAGTATACGGATGCCTGGCGTATGCACATCGTCGTGTTGTCCATTTCTTAAGGCCCAGAAAAAGGCACCTAAAAAAATCAAGGCCATAACCAAGCTACAACCAATTAAAAAATAGAGGATATTCATCTGAGTTTATGTTTACGGGCAAAATACCGAGTGGCCAACGTGGTAAAGCTGATAATGGTAATCGTACTGATTGGCATCAGTATAGCTGCTACCAACGGGTAAAGTGTTCCTTGTACGGCAAAATATAAACCGATGCAGTTGTAAGCAATGGCAATGGCAAAACTGATTTTAATGATCTGAAGGCCATTTCTGCTCAATTGATAGAAGTTTGGCAGTTCGTTTAAAGCACTCCCTTTGAGGATGGCATCGCAACCTGGCGTAAAGTTATTGATGTTATCGGTTAGCGCAATGCCAAAATCAGCTTGTTTTAAGGCCCCAGCGTCATTTAATCCATCACCGAGCATCATTACCCTATCTCCATTATTTTGTTGACTGATGATCGCTTCTAGCTTCTGATGGGGGCTTTGCTCAAATCTAATGTCTGTATTGGGCGAGAAAATCGTTCTTAAGGTCTTTTCATCTTTATTGCTATCGCCAGATAAAACCTTTAGTCTAAATTTATGCGTTAGCTTTGACATCAAAGTGGATAGGTCTTTGCGCCACTCATGCTCAACCATAAAACAGCCTTTGTATGTACTGTCAATTACCAAGTGTACTCCACTTACCTTTTTACACGTAATGTGGAAAGGTAAAATCCTTTCGCTTCCTGCATAAACCATATGATTGTTTACTATCCCACTTATCCCCTTGCCCGGTATTTCTTTATATTTAGAGATGGGATAAAATTTTCCGGTGTTTAAACTCTTTAAGAATCAGCCGACTTAATGGATGTGAGGAATGATGTAACAACGAAACCACCAACATTTCTTCTTCTTGCTGCAGCACACCTGTAAAATAGATCTTTGCATTTTCACTACTTGTTAAGGTCCCAGTTTTATCAAATACAATGGCATTACAATGGGCCAATTGCTCTACGGCATCTGTATTCTTTACATAGAAACCCCTTTTATCAAATACAGCTAAAATGGCCGATAAGGTAAAGGGTGTACTCAAGGCCAGCACACAAGGACATGCCACAATGATCACTGCGGTAAAAGCAGCCCAAGCTTTGTTAGAATCACTCTGCAAAAGCCAATAGCCACAGGTTCCAAAAGCAATCACAAATACAGCAAGGCTGAAATATTTGGCAATCCCATCATTAAAGTTTTGCTTAAGGTTAGTTTGGTAATGTTCTTTGTTCCAAAGACCTGTTAAATAACTTTGTGAAGGTAATTTAACAATCTCAACCTCTATGGCTTCGCCCATTTGTTTACCTCCTGCATAGATAACCTCTCCCAATACCTTTTGCTGAGGTTCGGTTTCTCCTGTTACAAAACTCATGTCCATCCAAGCATCACCTTTCATTAAAATGGAATCTGCTGGCACCAATTCTCCATTTCTGATCCACAATCGGTCTCCGATACACAATTCGTTGATGGCTACCGGCTTTTCTTTCCCTTCTTTTAGTGTGGTAATGGCAATCGGAAAATAAGAACGGTAATCACGATCAAACGAGATGTGGTGATAAGTGCGCTGTTTTACCCATTTGCCCATCAACAATAGAAATACCAGTCCTGTTAAGGTATCTGCGAAGCCTGGACCATTATTGAACAAGGCCGATAAAGCCGTTCTGATAAATAGTACTGCAATGATCAATGCTAAGGGTGTATCTAGATTGATGTGTTTGTGTTTGAGACTGGTGATCGCCGAAACAAAGTATTCCTTGCCACAATAGAAGGCAACTGGAATTGAAAAAGCTAGATTTAACCAGCCAAATAAATATTGAAACTCTTGCTCTATGGCTGATAATCCGAAATATTCTGGAAAACTGAACAACATGACATTGCCCATGCAAAAACCAGCAATTGCGATTTTTAAGATCAAAGTCTGATTTACAGCGCTGCTTTTTTCTTTTACCACATCCTGTAAGCTGATTTCAGGTTCATAGCCAATATTGGTCAAAATTTCGACAACTTGCCTTAATGACACTTCTTGGTGTTTATAGCTTATAACTACTTCTTTTTTAATAAAATCAATTCGAGAGTTATAAATGGCAGGATTGATCTTGTACAAATGCTCTAACAACCAAATACAAGAACTGCAGTGGATGGCAGGAACATAAAAAGTAACGATGCTGTAATTCGGGTCTTTATAGTCAATCAATTGTGTAATGATTGATGCTTCATCTAGATATTCGTAATGTTTACTTTGATCCAATCGCTGTCCGGGCGTATCGTTATAGGCATAATAATTACACATGTTATTGTCTGCCAAAATCTGGTAAACGCTCTTACAACCTACACAGCAAAAATGTTTATCATCAATACTGAGATCCATACCAGACAATGTTTCACCACAATGGTAACATACCTGATCGGTTATTGTAGTTTTTTCGTTTCCCATTACTATCAATTTTATAATGCTGTGCTAAATAGAGAGGTTTCTGGTTGTTTTTGCCATAACCTTTCATCAAATGCCATACAGATGTTTCTAAGAAAAGATTTCCCAATTGGCATAACGCTCACCTCCTTACCCACAATCTTCACCAATTGGTCTTCAATTAATGGCGCCAATCGCTCCACAATTACTGATGGGATTTCATGACTGAACTCTGTTTTGTTTTTACACATCAGGCTAAGGATGTGTTGGCCGATCACTGTATCTTCCTCATTTAAAACGTGGCCTTTTTCGATGGCGAATGAATGATTGGCCATTTGCTGACTATAGCCTTCAACGGTTTTGGCATTCTGTGCAAAAGCACTTCCGCAATCGCTGATTGACGAAACACCCAAACCAATTAAAATTTGGGTATGCTGATGGGTATACCCCATAAAATTTCTATGCATTTGCCCTTTTTGGCTCGCCTGGTAAAGCGAATCTGTTTTTAGGGCAAAATGATCCATTCCTATCTCTTCATAGCCTGCATCGATCAATAATGCCCTACCAAGCTGATAAAGTGCAAACTTCTCATTACCCTGTGGAATATCCTTTTCTGTATAATGTCTTTGTCCTGGTTTCATCCACGGCACATGCGCATAACTATAAAATGCAATGCGGTCTGGCAGCATTTGGACCACTTCGGTAATGGTTTGTGCCAAACCTTCTATTGTTTGTCCAGGCAGACCATAAGTAGAATCAAAATTAACCGAATGGTAACCGATAGACCTCGCCTGATCGGTAAGGGTGGCCACCTGCATCGGGGTCTGAAAACGGTTGATCAAACGTTGTACTTTGGGGTCAAAATCTTGAATACCTAAACTTACCCTTTTAAAACCCAGTTGATATAAGGTTTGTAGGTGTGCCAATGTAGTATTGTCTGGATGCCCTTCGAATGAACATTCGATATCGGCTGCATCTTCCTTTACAATGGATAAAATCAACTGCTTTAAGTGTGCTGGACTAAAAAATGTGGGTGTTCCTCCTCCTAAATGCAATTCCTTGAGCTTCGGACGTTCGCCAAGCAATTGACAATACATTTCCCATTCTTTGATCAAAGCATTAATATAAGGGCTTTCTACTGCATGGTTTTTGGTAATCCTGGTGTTGCAGCCACAATAGGTACAAAGGCTTTCGCAAAAAGGCAAGTGGATATAAAGACTAATGCCCTCTCCCTTATTTTGATGATAAGACTTTGATAATGCCTGAAACCATTTTGCTTGATCAAATTTGTCATTTTCCCAATAAGGCACAGTAGGATAACTGGTATATCTTGGGGCAGCTACATTGTATTTTTTTAGTAATGCAGTTTCCATTATCCTTCTTTTAAAGGTTTAACCGCACAACTGTTTTGGCAACAGCAAGCTTTACCCACACATTTACCATCGGCCCAATTGTCGAGGTTTTTGATGACCTGATGCATGGTCTTCAGTTCGTTGTCGGCAAGAAAAGGTACGTTGGCAATTTTTAAACCGGCTGCTGCTGCTGCAGCAAGGTCTATATGATTCTATCCCATAAGATGAAGTCGCTATATATTTGATTCCTAATGACTTTAAACCATCAATCAACACCTTATCTAAAGGATCTTCATTAAAGATGATCAGGGCTTCTTTACCATTTGCGAAAGCTAAAGTGTCTACATTTAAGCTGTTGGCAATAATGGTGATATCGTGTTTTTTGTAGTTCGCTACAATCAGCCACTCTTTTTCTTCTGGTTTAATGTTATAAGCTATCGCTTTCATTTGCATAATATTGATATACAAAACTAAAGCAGTAGCGTAGCGCTTCTGGTGAGAATGGTTATGCTAAAAAGTGATCTTCATCATAAAACCAATAGCTCAACCAACTTATTGTTTAATGTTTTTTAATTTTTCTATAGAAACGATATGGATGGCATTTCCGCTTTTTTCGATCAGTTTTTCGTCTTTGAAATCTGCCAACATGCGACTTACAGTTTCGCTAGCTGTACCCACCAAAGCGGCCAGGTCATCTCTTGATATTTTTAACGTACAGCTATCAGCTTTTCCATCTCCAAATTTACCAGCTACCTGTACCAAAGCTTCAGCCACACGTTTTCGAACCGAAAAATAGGCCAGTTTAAGCATTTGCTCTTCTTTTTCCTGCACACTTCCGGATAATAAACCAATAAATGCACCTGCAATTTCTTGATGGTTGAGCAGGTAATCCATAAAATCGGCCTTGGCAATCAACAACAGTTCACTATCTGCCATCGTTGCCGAATTGTCGTTATAGTTTGTTGCATTACAAAGGCTTTCGTAGCCAAAGAAATCTCCATCGTTATAAAGTGTTGAAGAAAGCTCTCTCCCATCTTTTGAGCGTTTGTATGTTTTTACTTGTCCCTTTTTGATGAAATAAAGATAAGCGGGTTCATCATTTTCTACATAGATGATCTGTTTATTGGCAAAGGGTCTGATCTTTCCTTTGGCCTTAAGTTCTGCAAATAAAGCCTCTTTGTCGGTAGCCGAAGACCTAAATCCTGAAGGTTTGTTTCTCTTTTTTAAGCGGCTTTCAATAGCATTGAACAGCTCTACATCATCAAAAGGTTTAGTCAGATAGTCGTCGGCACCCATTTCCATTCCCTTACGCATATCAGCACGCTCAGCCTTAGCTGTCATAAAGATGAAAGGAATAGTAGCTGTTTGTGTATTCTTCTGTAAAAGATAAAGCACACCATAACCATCCAGCTCAGGCATCATGATGTCGCATAGAATGATATCTGGTATATGTTTGACAGCCAGATCCACACCAATACGACCATTTTTAGCCGTATAGGTCTCGTAACCTGCCAAGTCTAAGATTTCGGCAGTTCCTTCTCTGATATCGTCGTTATCTTCAATAATTAAAACCTTTTTCATGCGGATCATCTAAAATTTAAAATGAAGCCTAAAAGTAGTTCCCACGTTCTGTGCACTTTCGCAAGAAACGGTTCCATTCATCAGTCCTACGTAACGTTTCACAATATTCAGCCCCAAACCTGTCCCAGGGATATCGCCCGTATTGTGCGCCCTAAAAAACGGTTCAAAGAGGCTATTGATATCCATTGCAGGAATACCAATTCCATTGTCCTTTACATCAATGGTCAACTCTTTGTCGTTGATTACACTATTGAATTGGATCATTGTATCTTCTCCAGAGTATTTAATGGCGTTAGAAATCAGGTTGATGATACAATTTTTAAGTAGGTTCTGGTCTAAAAACACCTGTGCGGTTGTACCTTTGTGCTCATAAACGATCAATTGGTTCTGTTTACAGATCAACTGCATTTCTTCGGCTATTTCTTCGGCAAAAGGGATGATGTCAAACCAGTGGGCATTGGCCTCTACTTTACCGGCTTCCAATTTTTCTAAAGATAGGAAATCGTTTAAGATCGTCGTTAGGTTATTGATCGAATTTTTGATTTTAGCTGTATGTTTCTCTACACTTACAGCATCTTGCTTTAAAGTATATTTATCTATTAATGAAGCAGATAACTGTATTGAACTCAAGGGTGTCCTAAACTCGTGCGAAGCCATGGAAACAAAACGTGTCTTCAGTTGGTTCAGTTCTTTTTCCTTTTCGAACATGGCACTTACATGTTCTTTTGCAGTCTCCAGTTCGTTGATCGATCGGATCAATTCTTGGGTACGTTCTTTGATCTTGACCTCTAACTCTTCGGTATAACTTTTAATCCTTAACTCGTCATCTTTTTGTCTACTGAGGTCGTGTATAAAACCAGTAAAGATCTTGCGGTCACTAAACTTCACCTCACTTACCCCTAACCTAAATGGAAACATGGTGCCGTCTTTTCGTTTTCCAGTTACTTCTCGACCAATACCGATAATATGTCTTTCGCCAGTATGGTTATAATTAGAAATATAGCTGTCGTGTCGGGTCTTATCAGGTTCTGGCATCAATACCGATACATTTTTACCTACCAATTCGGCTCTTTCAAAACCAAACAAGGCCAATGCAGCTGGATTGATATGCTCAATCAGACCTTTGTCATCAATGGTAATAATTCCATCAATGGCGTTCTCTATAATTGCATTTAATAATTGTGCTCTTTCCATATGCCGGTGTATAGGCCAAATATAATCAAGTTTTTATTGTCGATTATCGAAAAATGCCTAAATAACGGTATTGTTCAATTTGTTTTCGGAAACCAAAAGCTCATCATAAAACTGTGTCCTGATCAATTGTGCTTGTTGACTAAAAAGTGTTTTGTAGTAATCTATCCCTTCCAACAGCTGTATTTTAAACTTATTGAGCTGTTTTTGTTTTTTATCATTCAGGTCTTTAAGATGCGTTTGGATCTCTGTTTGCAGATAATCAATGTAAAGATCAAGTTCTTTGATCAAAAAATGTGGCCGTTTAACTTTGGCCAACAGATCTGCTTTGCCATAGATATGATTCACCATCTGCTCTAACGAATAAATATTTGAAAAATAAGCCAGATTTGGGCCTGGACAAATCGCTACGGCCTTACTTTCCTTGGCTTTTGCCGTTCCTGTTTTAATATACGTTGATGCACATAACCCTTCACATAAACAGACTTTTTCAGTAATGGCATCAAACTGTTGTTTAAACTCTTGTTCGGACAATGCTAAGGTTTGTAATTGTTTAAGCTTTAGGTTTTGATATTCCCTAGATGCGATACAGATGGGTTGGGCCGTAAATTCAGTATTGGTACACAAATACTTCTTTGTACAAGGGCTGCCTGGTCTGCCTTTTTCAATCCTTTCCAATCTTTGTTCTTCTATGCTACTACCTTTAAAATTATTGAACAACACACCCAATGGGGATGAATTGCTTAGGTAAAAATCCTTTTCGGTAGACCCGGCCAACTGTGTCAAAGTCTGTTCATCCACATTGGTTACTTCTGGCACCAACAAAAATGGACTTCCCCATCCAGTAGAATTTACCTGATAATGTTGAAGTAAAAACTCATTTTCTATCGAAGTTCCTATTCCTCCTTGTACGCTTATTCGTTGTTCTGGCAAAGCTGTTTGATCACTCTCTCTTTCTAATAATGCAGTAACATATAGTTGATATAACTCTGCTATCATACTGTTTTTCTTCTGCTTAAACTCTTCCAATATTGGCCCTAGCAAATATCCATCTGTGGCAAAAGCATGTCCGCCACAGTTCAATCCCGACTCGATCCTAAACTCGGCAACCCACAAACCTTTCTTTGCCAAAAATTTAGCCTGGATAAATGCCGAACGAAAATCACTTACTTTTAAAATGATCTTCTTTTTGAATGTGCCCGTCTGATCTGGATAAAAATCGTCAAATGCGGTCAAGTAACTGTAAAGACGTGGGTTCATCCCTGCAGACAATACTATTGAAGATTGTACCTTACTTTTGGCAAAGCCACGCAAAGCAGCAAGTGCATCAGTATTTTCATCACCCAAATACTGGTCATCTTTATCAAAGTTCAACTTGTCAACCTTCGACATGATATTTACATCAATGGCACCAACCTTCATCCGCTTACGTAAAATATCCTGAAAAATGCGTTTAGCCTGTCCCTCAGGATAATCCATCATCAGATCATAACCCTGTTTAAGCTGGCTATTTTCTGGCAACAGTTCAAAATACCTACAAATGTCACTTCCTTCAACAAAATCCTGCTTTTTAAGCAAGTCAAACTGGATATTGACCAGATCATTTAAAAGATCTAAATAAGCCGTTATCCTTTTGCTACGATAGTCTGTCGTGTTTTTAAAGATATGTACATAGTTGAGCTGATGCTTTTCCATATGGTACCTTCTCATTCTTTCTATCAGTTCATCGTCAACAATAGAAACAACAGACGAAATGCCATAACGTGCTATTTTTAAAGGTGTATCTATTGAGTAACCTAAACCTAAAACTGGGATATGAAATTGGTGGGCCATTGTCTGTCTTATAAAATTGATCTATATCTGTTAATTCAGCCAAAATTATTTCAAAACACAGCTAGCTTACCGTATCCATATCATCTTAAATAATGATTGATATCACTTTTTACCCACAACAAAACAAACATTAAGGTAAATGGTATTGTTATTAAGTTAAAGAGTTTAAAACTTATCTGTTTAAATATTTAACCATGAGACTTCCCATAGAACGTAAACACGTTAAAGTGTACCCCGATCCAAAAAGAGTAATTGCCCGATTTTTTTTTAATGGTGATGAACGGGGCACGGATGTAATTACAAAGGTAATGACGTTAACAGATGAGCAGGTTTTTACGATCATCTCTCCCCTGCTGCAAGAATACTCCAAAAGGCATCGGAACATTACAAAGATCTTAACCAGACACTGTAAAAAACTAAAGTCGTTGTTCGAAAAGATGGACATCGATTACAAAGAGCTTGAACTTCACAGACGATTATTGATTGGTTCGTACTTTACCCACGAATACTCTATCGAATCAGCTGCATTTTTTAACCCCTCTATTATCGAGGTATCCAGATCAACGCGACCTGGAGGAAGGCGAAAAACGATTGATCATCAGCTTCAGGGCAGTTGGGGAAGGCCATATCTCTTCCATTGTATTTAGAAGAGCTCTGATAGATAGGCATAACAACATTACGGTCATTCCTGCTGGAAACTATATCGATGAAGCCGAAATCATCAGAAATGCCACTTACAACAAAAAACTATTTCTCGAAAAAGGATTGACATCTTTAATCAATGAAGATGTTTTAAAGCTTCTTGACGAAAAACTGGAGGATCAGTTTGATTACCTGACCTTGAAAAAGATCATTGCCGAGACCCAAGAAATAGAGCCTGATCCTGCTAAAGATGTTGAACTGGAAAAAGTGCTTTGGTTATCCGACTCTTATTACGAAATCATCTTTTCTATGGATACAGATATTTCTGATAGGGTTATCTTTCCTATTTCTGAATTTGAGCGAAAAGGAATAGAAGACGCCCGCTTTACCAAATTTAAAAATGAGGACGAATCTTATACCTATTATGCAACCTATACGGCTTATGATGGACATATCATTATTCCAAAACTGCTTAAAACAAAAGATTTTTACGATTTCACGGTAGGTCCTTTGTTTGGTGCAGGTGCACAAAATAAAAACCTAGCACTTTTCCCTCGCAAGATCAATGGTAAATACGCCATGCTGTCCCGTATTGATGGGATCAACAATTACATCATGTATTCTAACAAAATCAATGTATGGGAAAATCCGATCAAACTGCAAGAGCCTAAATACAGTTGGGAGTTTGTGCAAATCGGTAATTGTGGCTCACCTATAGAGACCGAAGATGGCTGGTTGATCATTACCCATGCAGTTGGGCCAATGAGAAGATATTGTTTGAGTGCCACTTTATTAGACCTTAATGATCCAACACAAGAGATTGGCAGGTTAGCAGAACCTTTGTTGATACCAAACCCAGATGAAAGGGAAGGTTATGTACCAAATGTGGTCTATTCTTGTGGATCAATTGTTAACAATGGACAACTGATTATCCCCTATGGCCTATCGGACTATTCTTCATCTTTTGCTACCATAGAACTCAAAGCATTGTTAGAGCGTTTAAAATCCTCTTCATAAAAAAACAGCTATCCTATTTTGCTTAGGATAGCTGTTTTAACTTATTTTTTTATTTTTTATTTTAAGACCAGTACGGCTTTATGATGTGGATTAAAGCCATTTAATTGACGATCATATTTAAAGGCCTGTAATACGGTTAAATGTGAGATCAAATAAGCCAATGTACTCTCAGCCCCTTGGTTTCTATTGATTCCTCCTTTTTGTAAACCATCAGCACAACCTTTTGTTTCTGTATCATACAAAGGAATTCGTAAAGAGTTTTCGCCCAAAAACCATAAATAGCTTGAAAACATCTTTTTCATGTATTTGCTTTCTCGGGTTACCCTGTATGCTTGAAAATACATCAGCACCATGGCCATCAATTCTATGGCTTGTTGATCATATAAGGGCATTGGACCTTTTCCTTTATGGTGCCAACCATCATTACCTACTGGAGTGCATAGATTGAAGTTAAATGTCAATTTTTCTAGATAGGCCAATGATTCTCGCGCAATCTCTTTCACTTCTTCATTTCCTGTAATTTCTGCCACATGGAATAAAGCCAATGGGAATATTGCATTGTCGTAAGTCATTTTATCTTCAAACCAATGCCAGTCTTCAACTTTAGTATCCTGATAAGCCGATATCAGCTTTTTTGTCAATAGATCAAGTTCATTTAAGATCCTTTCATCGTAAGGATGGGTTCTTAAATAATAACTTAAACCCGTAATGGTATTACAGACACCCCTTAAATGCGTTAAATTTTTAAAATGTGGTATGGCTTTAAAAAACAACTCATAGCCAAATTCGGCATAAGAACGATTTGGAGCGACATGGATCAAATAGCCTAATGCCCAAATGGTACGTCCAAAAGAGTCGTCTGTTCCCTCTTCGTCCAGATATTGACGACTAAAGCTCATGAAATTCCTAAAATTCCCATTCTCCAATTGCATATCGTGGATATAGCTCATGTAAACAGGCAATAATCTTAACGCTTCTAAACTATTGCTTTCTTGATAAGCCATCAAAGCCATGATCAGTGCTCTAGAATTGTCGTCTAAACAATAGCCTTCCTTCCGATTTGGGATCCCATATTTGGCATGTTGAAATATCCCCGTATCGTCTGTTAAAAGCTTTACATAAGCCAAATCAAGATCAGGCATTAAGCTAGGATCAGTAAGTTGACGTAAAATCTGTTCGCTATAATCGGGATGTTTAACTGCTTTTTCAATAACTTGGATAAAAGATTTACCAATTTTTGGCCACCTCAACTGTAAGCCATACTGATAGGCATTATTTTTCAATGTGCTCATCCGTTCTGGATTATCTAATAATTGATTCACAATATCGGCCAAGCCCAGATCATCTTTAAAATTGAACAATCGTCCCCTATTGTTGTCCAATAATTCTTGCGCATGCCAATATGGAGTAGAAACTACCGCAGCACCTGCACCAATGGCATAAGAAAGTGTACCACTTGTAATTTGTGCCTCATTAAAATATGGCGTAATGTAAATGGCTGCTGCTGTTAAGTAGTTGATGAGTTCATCTTCTTCAACAAAACGATTTAAAAACACCAGATGTTTGCTTACATTCAACTCTGCAGCCAATTGTTTAAGGTACGTCCGGTACTCTTCGCCAGAATTTTTAACCACACCTGGATGTGTATTGCCCAAAACTACGTAAACTACATCAGGATGAGCAGCCACAATACTTGGAAGTGCTTTAACAACGGTCTCCAAACCTTTATTTCTACTCAGCAGACCAAAGGTGAGTAATATTTTTTTACCTTTTAATTGTGGAAGTTCTTTTACTGGATTAACGATTGGTGCCTCCAGATCAGGCACTCCATGTTCAATCACTTGGATTTTTTCTTGTTGAACTTGATAGATATCCTTTAAAAAATGGACAGCCTTATTGCTCATCACTACAATTTTTGACGAACGCTTGGCTATCTCTTTGATGATCGATTTTTGCAGAAATGTTGGCGAATTTAGAATGGTATGAAGAATAGAGATGATCGGTTTTTCGATATCATTTAAAAACGGCAGCACATATAATCCGTTTTCGCCTCCATAGATACCAAATTCATGTTGCAAAATACAGGCATCTACATCGCTGTTATTGATAAAATCTGCTGCTGCTTTATAATCATCCTGTACATTTTGTCTGATTACAAATTTTACTTCTTTAGGATATTCATATTCTTCAAGATCATCAGAATTGTTCATGGCAATTACCATGCTTGTTTCTACTAAGGTCTGTTCTGAAAAATTAGAACTAATGGCTTTGATTAAATTGGAGTTAAAGGTGGCTAGACCGCACTCACGTGGTGGATAGGTTGAAATGTATGCAATTTTCATGTCTCAGGGATAAAGCTTAACAATTAAAGGAACGGTAATTTTAATGGACTAACTGATTAACAATAACCGTTAAGCAGTTGTTTGAGACTAAAACTATAAAGAATGCGATTTTGAGAATTTAAATCAGGTTTAAAATAAAAAGACCAACTATTTTTTAAACAATTGGTCTTTTTTATAGGATTTTTAAAGGTCAACGGACAAAATCTTTCTGATTTCTTATACTTTCTTCATATTCTACATCAGCTAACCAATCACTTTGGTTGTTTATCGTTTTGATTTTGGTATGGACAAGATGATGAGCTTTTAAATTGGGGTTATGGGCACCCCATTCTAATCGATTACCAGTCGATCGTTTTGTTGGTTGCAATTCTGCTCTGAAATTTTTATTTCTCATAGTAGATTAAATTTTAAATGTTTAAACAAGCCTCCAAAACCTAACATATCTAACTGATTATCAGAGACACACTAAAAGAAACAAGACTATACTTAAAAAGTTTTGCAAAAGTAAAAATGAACAAAACTGAACCACAATAGGATAAAATCAGTACCCTTTTATCCTTATTAGACTATTTATTTCAATTTTTTAATAATTGAGATGATATCTTCTTCACCTAGATCAGCTTCTGCTTTTTGGAAGCTTTCAAACAGTGTGTTGGCCAATGGCGAGCTTAAGCCCTCATCTTTTGCCAAACGCAGATCTTTAGCAATATGTTTCAAGGCAAAAGCTGCTTCATAGTTATCATTTAAGATGGCTTCTCCCTTAATTTTCATAAAAGCATTACCCAAAGCGCTATTGTTGATCAGTTCCATTAGGTCTTTGGTTTTAACCCCATTTTTTTCGGCAAATACAATCGCTTCTGCTAAACCCTGTGCATGGAAGCCCAGTAAAGTATTGATGGCCAATTTTGCAGTGTTTCCTATTCCATTCTCACCGATGTGCAATGCAAGTTTACCTAAACAGTCGAAAATTGGTTTAACACGATCAAAAGCTACTTGCGCACCGCCCGCCATGATCGACCAAACTACCATCTGTAGCCTGTTTAACACTTCCAGAAACTGGGGCATCTATATAGTAATTACCACGTTCAGTACACAAAAGTGCCATCTTGTTACTGATGGCTGGCGAAACAGTGCTCATATTGATAATGATTTTTCCGGTAGCTGATGAAGTGAACAAACCATCTAAGCCATTAAACACCGCCTCAACTGCCGAATCATCGGCTATCATGAGAATCACCACATCGCAGCTATCAAATAAAGCAGCAGGCGATTCTGCAACTTGCAGCCCTTGTGTTGAAAATATTTCTGTTTTAGCATGGTTTCGATTGTAAACCATTACAGGATAAGTAGCCTTTATTAAATTCTGGACCATGGGAATGCCCATTTTACCTAGTCCAATCCAACCAATTTGAGTAGTATTCATGAAACAAAAGTAAATAAAATGTGAAGATGGTAATGTAAAATGGGAGATGGAAATTGGGAGATAACTAAATAACTAATCTAAAACTTATTCCTTCCTTTCGCATCTACCCTTTTACATTGATATATCTTTTAATTCTTTACCCTACTTTTTTCACTCTCAGCACCTGATTGTTCTGATCTTGCCTTGGTAGAAAATGTGTTACCAAAGCGATAGCTGAAACTTAACACAGCAGTTCTCGAATCACTTTTGTTTTTCCAATTGGCCTCAGTTGCAGCAAGATTATTGATGATACCATTGATCACACGCCCTCTAAACATATCGTTCAAAGCCAGCTTTAAAGTTGTTTTTGGACTTAACTTCTTCTGTACGGCCAAACCTGCTTCACTGTATGCACCAATGATAAATTGCACATCCCTTATCCTACTCTGGTATCTATAGTTGAGCTCTCCACTCCAAGTAGGGCTAAAGGTCAACTGTACATTTGGTGTGGTACGGAAAAAATTTCCATTGGTTTCTAGGTAACCTGTATAAAAATCTGTGCTCGACTTGATGTTTACAAATTCTGCATAGAGATGTAAGGTCATCCATTTCGCTAGATTGAAATTTCCATCTATAGCCACATTCAAGATTGTTTTTCGACCTACGTTGGCAGGTCTGCTATAATAGGTACCATCCACAATTTCAATCGTTTCATTTACATCGTCTTTTACTTTACTGTAACCAAAAGTTGTGGTAAATTTGTTCTTATAAGTATGCGACAGCTCAATGCTCTGCGTAAATGCCGGTTTTAAGAAAGGATTACCCACATAATAAGTAAACTTATCTAGGGGCGAAAAAAACGGATTGAGATCTTGATAATAAGATCTATCTATTCTTCTGCCATAATTAAGCCCCAATTGATTGTCGCCTGCAGTGTCTAATTTATAGGTTACGTAAAAGGTAGGGAATAAACTGGTATATGTTCTTTTAAAGCTCGAATCTGGCTTGATCGCATTACCCAATTGATGGCCATTAGAAATGGTATTTTCCAACCTTAAACCTGCTTGGAAAGAGAAATATTTACCTTCTCTGCTCATGTTCAAATAGGCTGCATTGATGTGTTCTTTGTAGATAAAATGGTTACTTTTATCGTAATCTATATTGGTTTGATTATTTGCCGTATTCCTATAGTCAGCAATATTGTCTGTTTTGGTAAAGCTTGACTTTAAACCAGTTTCCAACTTGATTGTTTTACCCAAAGGATGGGTATAATCCGTTTTTAAAGAGTAGATGTCAATATTTGAAGGCAGGTCTCCTCTTAAAATATCCTGATATTTTAAAGTACGGTTTGGAAAATAACTGTAATTGTAATAGGTCTGGTCGGTCTGGTTATCGTACACGATATAATCGGCATCAAATGTCAATTCCTTTCCCTGTCCATCAAACTTATGCCTCATGTTCAGGTTTACACTACCATTCTTAAAATTGATTTGATCCTCATTACGTGCCACAATAATAGAGTCTGGCTGCATTGAAGGGTTAAACAGGTTACTCGTATTGTTGTTCACCTGTGTAGAGGTCCTATTCATGGCCCCTACCACAACACCCCAGGTGGTCTGCTCAGACTGATAATAATCCATTCCGGTTTTAAGGAAAAAAGTATTGCCATGTCTTTTGAAATAGCTGTTTTGGTTAAAGTAAGATTTTACAGTCCCATTTTCATTTTTATAGGTCCTGTTCAGGTCAAGGTCGGTAAAGCTGTTGTTGAGGTTATAACTCAAATTACCAAATACATTGATTTTATCTTTTCTGTAATTGAAATTAAAACTATTGTTAGATCTGCTCAGTTCTCCTTGATTTAAGGCAAGGTTGAGTCCGCCATTAAATCCAACCACTTTGCTCTTTTTGGTTTTGATGTTGATTACACCTGCATTACCAGCAGCATCGTATTTTGCTGGCGGATTGGTCATGATCTCAATCTGGTCTAATGCCGATGAAGGTAAGGAACGGAGATAATTCTCTAGATCGGCTCCAGATAGATACGCGGGCTTGTCATCTATAAAAATATTTACACCGCCTTTTCCTTTTAAACTGATGGCTCCATTCTGGTCTACGTTTACACCAGGCGATTTGGACAATACATCTAATGCAGTGCTTCCCGCGTTAGAGATCAAGGCATCAACATTAACCACAGTACGGTCTATTTTACGCTCTACAAACGCTTTAGTTTTGGTTACGCTTACCTCTTTAAGCATATTCGGTGCTGCTATCAATTTAATGACACCCAAGTCAACAGCATTTGTATTGGCATTGAGTTCAAATATAGCTGTACGGTAATTGTTGTAGCCCATTGCCGAAATACGGATCTGATAAGTTCCATATGCCTGTTGCTCGAAACTAAACTTCCCATCTGTTTCACTCAATGTAGTTTTTACTAAAACTGAATCCTTGGCTTTAAAAAGCACTATTGTGGCATACTCAATTGCTTTATCGCTATTGTCTTTTAATTGGCCAGAAACTTTGGATGTCTGTTGAGCACTTGCAAAATTTAGCGTGAAGATGAAACACACTAGTAAAGTAAATAATTTAAGTTTCATTTAGGATGATTTGGTTAGGGATTTGGTTGGGCTATTTACTTTTACGTTTGTTTTTTATTTGGCAATATTTATCCATTCGACTAAAAAGTCGATGATTTGTTTCAACAATAAAAAAATAGTTTTAAGGTGTTTTGAGCTTACTTATTGTTATCGATTTCGTAATTGTATAACAGCGCAGAACTGTTTATTTTTAGGTACTTTGCTTTATACTTGGCGTGCAGTTCTTCCGACTGTTTCTTGCCGTTTACATACAGACCATCTTTGTCTAATCGATAAGATAATTGTTTGGTCTGGCTAATGACCCCATCTTTTAACAGTTCGCTGTTTACCCTATCGCTCAGTTCATCTGAATCTACCCCATCAATATCTGTTACAGAAATGCTCTTTTTGCTAGCAGTTTTAACCGATGTCTTGATTGGCGAAGTCACTTTAACTGGAGAAGACTGTAGGTTCAGGTTCTGTTTCAGGTTAAGATTTAAATTTACTTCCGACAATGGTGCAGGTTCTGCAAGGGTAGCTGGTGATGATTTTAGTTTGAGGTTGTGGGACTGGGTTGGAGTTATTGGTGGATTTATGATAGGTTGGATTGGCATAGGCGTGGTCATCTGTGGTTTTAATGGTGCTGGCGAAGTAGGTATTTGAGGGTAGCTATCTTTTTTATAGCGCTCGTACCTGATCGAGTCTTCGCTGTATCGTTTTGCATCTCTACGGTATTGGTCTTGCGCAGCGTTATATTTTCGCTGTGCATTTTCGTAATTCGCTTTCGATTCTCCATATGCGGCCTGATGTTTTGCATATTGGGCCTGGTGTTTCGCATATTCCTCATTCGCTTTGCGATAAGCTGCTTGTGCCTCCGCATATTTTTGTTGATCCTCAATGGTCAGATCATCATTTGTAATCGTTACTTCTTTTTTGATCGAAGACTTTGTATGAGGTGTGGTCAAAGTCAATTTTTTTAGCTTCTTTTTAGCCGTATCCGTAGTTTGTTTTTTAACAGGTGTAACTTGTTTACTCTCTACATTGTTAAAAGCTGCAGAAAACAAGAAGATAAATACCGTTGCTAGGGTCAATACTATCTTTTCCATTTTATTTAAGGTTGATTTGGTGTTGAACAACATCCTACTTACACGATTAAGTAGTTCGCTTTTTTTGCCCGTTAAGGCCATTGCATATTCAGGGGTGTTCATCTGAAACTCTTGACAAGAAAGCAGTGCCTTTACATAACTCTTTTTATCAGCTACATAACCAAGTGCAATATCATCACAACAGTTCTCTCTTTCTGTTCTGATCAATTTAGAAAGCCACAAAACGGCAGGGTTAAAAAAGAACACAATTTCTATAAAGGACTGTAAAAGATTAACCAAGTAATCTCTACGTTTGATATGGGCAAGTTCGTGGCAGAGAATAGCTTCTACCTCTGCCATAGATAAACTATTTAACAGCCCAAGGGGAATAAGAATCAAAGGTTTCAAATGACCAGCCACCATAGGTACTTGTGCTAAACCAGATTGAACGATCCTAACCTTTTGATCAATACCTAATCTATTGGTCAATTCAACTAATTTATGCTCCCAAAATTTACCAGCTTCAAAAACCTTATTCCTTTTCAGGTAATAAATGGTGTTCAAACCCAATAACAGATGTACACTTTTGGCACAGATGATCAAGAACCAAACCAATACAATTTGTTCGGCATAATTGTTCCATAACTTTAACAACTGATCCATCTTGCTCGAAATATCGATTGATGCTGGTTGCTGTTGCAATGGCTGGGCCTTCACTTGATTTGGATTTAGTTTAACCTCAAGTGCTGTTGAGGTCAATGATGAACTTTTTAAGATATTGTGATTAAACTCAACATAAAATGTTATGCCCATTACCAGTACAAAAAGACATAAACAGCATGTAAGTAATTGATACCTTAAAGCGGCACTAGATTTTCTGGTCAATAATATGATAACTGCAGTAATGATAGACAATACAATGCCGATCCAAAGTGAATGGAATAAGGTAACACCAACAGCATGTAGCCAATTTTCTGATAAGAAGTGAATGAGTTTAAAATCCATTGTGGTTCTATTTAGATTTTTAAATTATTTTTGGTCGTTTAGCATTTTTTTGATCGCTTCGATATCCTCCTTAGAGGTTTTTTCATTTCCCAACAATTGCATCATCAGTTGCGATGCAGAACCTTTGTATAATGTATTTACAAAACGGTCCAACAATTGGTCTTTGGTTTTCGATTCGGCTTCAACAGGAATGTAGATATGTTTCATCTGACTTTCATCACGTTTCAATATCCCCTTCTCGGCCATGATCTGCATCTGTTTCAATGTAGATGTATAATTTACCTCCCTTTGTACGTTCAGTTGATCATTGATGAAACGGACGGTAGAAGGACCAAATTCCCAAAGCACTTGCAAAATTTCCAACTCTGCTTTGGTAGGTTCTGGTAAATTATTTTCAACTTTATTACTTTCCATATTTCAAAGGTACGATGTTTTTCGTACGAAGCAAGTACTACGATTAAAATTGTCTAATAAAAAATATAAATACCTGATAATCAATTATTTTAATTTATTTAATTTTTCAAGCGCAACTATTTCTTAAATCCAGCGTCAAATCAACAGCTAGTTATTATGACAGAAATCTTCGAAGACATCAAAAAGCTATATCTATTTAAACTGCCTTGTGCAGCTTTAGCTCCTTATATCGAATTTTTCTCAGAAACTTCATTAACAGCAACTCAATTACATATCCAAACCGAAGAATTTACCGTTAAGCTCTTCCCTAGTTATACACCAACGATATGGATCAACTTGGGCAGCCCCTATCAACTCAAAAATGGTCGCCATTGGCAATTGATAGATGAAACCATAGATGTTCTGGTACTGAGAAATGAAATTATCGAACGCAAAAACCTACCCTTAGACAATATCTTCACCATTAAATTCTTTCCCGGTGGATTAGAAGCTATATTTGGCATTAGCCAATCTAAAATTGGAAGTGACATTATCAACCTCAATGAATTGATTCCCAATCCTTTTATCAAAAAGCTAAAGAATCTAGGTTCGATAGAGGACCGTATTTCTTTGCTTGAGGATTTGTTTTTGGCCAAGATCACTCCAATGAAAAGTCAGATTATTATTTAAAGTGCATACAACAGGCCATCGATACCTTCCATTTATCTGGCTTGGAATTAAAAAACAAAGAAATTGTACAGAAACTGGCTATTAGCGATAAAACCATGTACCGCTATTTCACCAAGATGGTAGGTACGAATCCAAAAAATTTCATGGCGATCAATCGGGCCAGAATTGCCTTGTCTGCTTATGTAAGCAACAGCAAGTCTTTTTCTCCCTATATTTATGGTTATTACGATATGAGCCATTTTTACAAAGACGTAGTTAAATTTACGGGACAAAAACTTTCTGCCCAGCTGACCTAAAATGTCCGATTTTTACTTTCGTTTCTTTTTGATTTACCCTTAATTTGTTTAAAAAGAAATATGAAAGTCATTACATCCATTATAATTGCCTGCTTGATCAGCATTTCTTTGGCCCATGCACAAAGCTATCAACCAAAAATAGAACCGTTTGCCTGTACGATCAAAGTTGGCGAAGGGGTAATTGCTCGATGTGGTTATCTGGTAGTACCAGAAAACAGACAAAAGGTAAATGGCCGACAGAGTCGAAATTCCTTTCCTCTTTGTAAGAAAAGCTACAGCAGATTCTACCCAAAACATTTCGCTCTATACCACAGGTGGACCTGGATACAGTACCATTGCCAATATTGATCAAGTTACCGCATCTTCTGGATTTTTAAAATACGGTGGTTTTATTGCGTTTGATCAAAGGGGTACAAAGAAATCTATTCCCGCCCTAGACTGCCCAGAAGTAGAGCAAGCCATTAAACAGGCCTACCGCCAAAACTTACCAAAAGAACCGATGGTGCTGGCTGTTGTTAAATTGTGTAGAAAGAAATTTATAGACCAAGGAATTGACCTTTCCGCATATAACACCATAGAAAGTGCTGCTGATATCGCTCGATCTTAAAAAAACATTACAGATCAAGTCGATGACCTTGGTTGGGATTTCTTACAGTGGCGGGTTGATGTTAACCGTGGCTAGAAATCATCCCGAAGGAATAAAAGCCTTGGTACTCAACTCTCCCCTACCTGGATTTGTGAATTACGAGGAAAATGGCTTGTTTAACATGAATGAAGCCTTAAACCAGGTATTCGGCAATTGTGAAACCGACTCTATCAATCAGGTTTTGTACGGCGATTTGCGCAAAAGATTCCAACAATATTTTAAGGAAATCACCGGAAAGAAATTTAAGTTAGATTATATAGAAAAAGGCACAAATAAAACCATTGCCATCTCTTACGGCAAACAAGAACTGTTAGACGCCATAATTGACCGCATGGATAATTCAAGGTTAAAATCAGTGCCTTTTGTTATGCAAGAGATGATCAATGGTAAACATGAACCGTATGTAAAAGAAGTAATAGACAATGTATTTAATGGTAACCAGAGCTTATCCTTAGGCATGCGATACTCGATCTATTGTTCAGAACAGATTGCTTATGCAGGATCCGGTACTTATCCAAAAACAAGAAGAGATCCTACCTTGGTTTAAAGGTTATGGTTTCAATAATGTTAACCATCCTATTTGTGATTGTTGGAATGTGAAACCTGAAGACAAAAGTGCCAAAACACCAGTTTATAGTGATATTCCGGTATTAGTTTCAGCTGGTGATGCAGACCCTTGGTGCAGACCATTTTACAACATGCTCATTAAAAGAACCATGCCAAATAGTCAATTATTACTGATCCATAACCGAGCGCATGGCTCTGGTTTCAATATAAATGGAGTTGATTATTTAGAAATGTTTATGCGTAATCCCTATCAAAAAATAGTAAGCCAATCTAAAGACTTAAAAGTAGAATAACGATCAGTTACTTAACCTTTCCAGATATTGCTCTTTTTTAAATACCTAATGGTTAGATAATAAAGTGCCAATAGAACAGCCGCAACAACAGCAATGGTATTTCTTAAGGTTTCATTACCATCGGTAAGCTGGGGATGATAAAAAAGCAAGATCACTACAATGCCCAACATCCATATGGTTTGGGTATTGTATTCTTTGATCAACCAACGTTTTCCATTAAAATACATGCTCGAAATGGTTTTACCCAAACCACTAAAATTGATCCACCATCTATTTACCCGACTACAGTATGCATCAAATTGGGCACCAAACTTGTTTCGGAGAAAATTCTCTTCGGCTAAAACAATAGCTTGATAAATGAACAGGAACAAGGGCATAAAAACCACCAGAAACAACAAAGAGTTGATCAATATACCCACTCCTAAAAGCATTAGGATATTGCCCACATATAAAGGGTTACGACAATGGTTAAAAAAACCTTCAGTTACCAGATCATCTGCATATACATTTTTATTCTTACCGCCTCTTACAATATAGGCCAAAGAAATAGCTACCCCACGGATAAGTTGTCCTAAAATTGTAATGAACAGTCCAATAAATAATGGATAGAGGTAATAATAGGAACCAAAAACATCAGCCGTGAAAATTTTTGGGGAAGGGATAAACAGTGCCAGATACAAGAAAATGAACAAAAAATTTCTGTATTTAAAAAAGAAATTACCTATAGTGATCATGTTAGTTTTTTACAGCGATGAAACCTGAAAAATTATACCATTTAAAAAAGGTTTCCGTATGTGGGAACCCTGCTTCTCTAAGCATTTTAAAATTCTCACTTAGTTTATAAGGAATCAGCACGTTTTCTAAAGCCTCTCTTTTTTGCGAAATCTCCATTTCGCTATAATTGTTGCGACGCTTATAGTCGTAATAATATTTGATAAAATTTCTATTGAACAAACTGTCCTCGGCCAATATCTTTTCTGAGATGATCAACACACCGCCTGGAACAAGTCCATCGTATATTCTCTTTAAAAGCTTTTCCCTATAAATAGGTCTAACAAATTGTAACGTAAGGCAAAGAATAACAACTGAAGCATTTTCAATTTTTATATCTTCATGCAGACTTGCCATCACCAACTTGTAGTTACGGGTAAAGTCGGCTTGTTTCAATTTAACATCGCATTTTTTCAACATTTCGGCCGAATCGTCAATACCTATAAAGCTGATGCTTTGGTCTACATAAGGGTTCAAGCCAATCATTGTGGTACCGGTAGAACAACCTAGATCTACTACATTGGTATTGGGCAATGCATGTTCAATGGCCAATTCGATGATCATGCGCTGTATTTCATTATAAAAGGGCACAGAACGTTCTACCATATCATCAAAAGCATTTGCAACCGTAGCTCCAAACTTAAAGTCTGATGGCTTTTTGATCTCGTCCTTAAAAACTGATCTAAATTCTCTTCATTACCCATAAATTAACCTTATCTGTACATAATTGGACCATAAAAATTATAAATAGTTTAATAAGAGTCTCATATACAATATCGACCAAAATTCATTGGCAATTGTTTAGGCTATTTATCTTCCAATCTATCGTATTGTTCGTCAAAACCGCCTTCATCCTTATGTACCCCTCCATCAATCATTTCATCTTCATCAATTTGAGCAGTGGCTTTTTCGTCAATTTTTTCTTCCTTACTCCTATAGCTACCTTCTTCCCAATCCTCAATCTCCTCATTACTGGGCCTCGATACGATCTTAAAATCTTGTTTTTTAGGTTGTTGTTGATTTTCCATCTGCCTTATTTTTTATATAAAGCAATTGAGAGGCCAAAAAGTTTCACCAAGTGGTCAAAACATATTGGCTGCCTATGGGTTATGGATATATTTATTTTCTATTATAACTATGGAAACTATATTTATACTGGCGATACCTGTTGCCTGCATTGCATGGACATTTACCAAAGAAGAAGTTTTCAGAGAACTGAGGGAATTTTGTGTCAGTAAATCTACCAATTGTACCAAACTGTACCAACGTAAGTTTTTCTATCTTTTTACCTGCGAGTATTGTTTCAGCCATTATGTTACGGTATTGATATTGATCATCACTAATTACACCCTTGTGTATGACGGATGGCGGGGTTATCTAATTGCGGGCTTTTCTATGGTTTGGATTGCCAATGTTTACATGAGTATCTATAACCTCATCCGAATCGACCTAAAAAAGAATAAGCTCATTGCTAAAAAGGAAGAACAGAGCTTAGAAGAATAACTTTTGGAAAAATCTGTTAAAAAAAGCTTAAAACTAAAAATTAAGTTAATATATTGTGGTCGCATCCCTATTAAAGCTGATGCTTACCTGAATGAAAATAAAACTTAGCCTTATATTATTCTTTTGCTTTTTTTTAGCAAAAGCACAAAGTATCATTTCTGATAAAAAGGATGACATCACCATCAACATGCACTTAAAAGGCGAAAGTGTCATCAGGCTATCTTATTATGACGATTATCTTGTCAAAAACAATCTCATATTCAGAAACAATTCAACAAAAGATACCGTGCTTACCAGAACATTCCAAGCAGCACACATCGCAGAGTTAAGGTACAGTATTTTTAACGGCTCAACAAACCAGAATTATTTTTACCTGTTTCTTGCCAACAAGGGTGCACAGATCGACTTGGAGTTGCAAGATTTTAAATTAAAAAACCTAGGTAGCAATAAATTTTTGATGCTTAGCGATTATTTAGAGCTAGACGAGTCTATTTTTAGCACAAAAAGTGCAAATGGCAGCTTTGAAGAAAACATCAAAACAAATGAAAGATCTTAAATACAAATCTAAAAAAGATAGATCAGCTAACTACCGAAAAAGCACTAACAGATTCAGTAGCTTCTTTATGGAAAGAAATGGCCAAAAACTATTATTATGTTAAACTGATTAGACAAAACTATAAAGATAAAAGTTCGTATTTTGAAAAATTGGCCAATGAGCTTCGCGATTCCTTAGCTACAAAAAAAGCGATCAATAGTACGTTTTTAAATTCTGCAATGTACTATCTTGGAAACTACAATAAAAACAAAAACAACTTAAATTATAACCTAAAGACATTTATTGAAGAATTGACCCAAATCAATACAGAAAAGAGGTTCAAAACAGGTATTGCTTTTCAGGCACTCTTTGATTTTTCGGAAAAGGAATCAAAAATGTATGCCGAAAGTCATGCCTTATTTAACAGAGAACTCAACGATCCTATATTTCAAAAACAAAGTTATGCAAGCCTAATTGTACCTGATGAAAATGCTGTTGATAAGAAAACGATCAAATTGGTAAGCACTACCAAAGAACCATTAAGCCTAGCAGATATATTTAAAAAGAATAAAGGAAAAGTGATTGTGTTTGACCTGTGGGCCAGCTGGTGCATACCTTGTATCAATGAGTTCCCTTTTCTAGAAAAAACGAAGGTTAAATTTTTGGATAAGAATGTCGTTTTTATAGGTATTGGATTGGATAAAGACAACAAGGAAAAAGATTGGAAGAATATTTTACCTAGATCTAAGATCAGTGCCAAAAACCAATTTAGGGTAATCGAAAGTTCAAACAAGCTGATCAGTACCTTATACAAAATCGAAACTATACCACGCTATCTCGTTTTCGACAAAGATGGCATGCTGGTTAATGACCATTTCTCAAAACCTTCTGAACAAGACTTTGAAAGAAAATTATTGTCCTATATTTCTGCAGTAAGCAAAAAATAGAATAACATTGATAATTTACCTACAACCCTTAACTTTTGATCAGGCTAACATACTTGAGTTCATAAAATCTATAAAAGCTGGTCTATACACACTACCTATCTGAAATTCGATGTCGCAATTTTTCAATTTGACATTACTTCCTTCTATTTTTTTGATGGCATTTTTAGCAATAAGATAGGATTTGGATATCCTGATAAAATCATCCTTACTCAAGGCCGCATCTATATGATTGAGGCCCATATGGGTTACAAACTGCTCTTTAGCTGTATGGATCACTACGTAATTTTTTGCAGCAGCTACATAGATGATGTCATCGGGATTGATGTAATGGTAGGTATATTTTTGATCAGCCTTGATAAACTGAAGTTGGATTTTTTTTGTAGGCACAGCTTGTTGATCTTTAAGCTCTTGCTCCGCTTTATGGGATTCGTGACTATTCTTCAATAAAAAGTTGATGGTGAGGGCAAATTTGGAAAAGCTGATAGGTTTCAATAAATATTGACTGGCATTGAGGTCAAATGCCTTTAAAGCATAGCTCGGATGACTGGTCGTAAAAATCAAAAATTTTGTTTTAGACCTTAAACTTTCCGCAAGCTCTAATCCGGAGATTTCTGGCATTTCAATATCTAAAAATATAAAATCTACTTGTTCATCAATTGAAATTAACGCTTCTAGAGGCTTTAAGAAAGTCTGGTGAACGGTAAGCCCGGGGATTTCATTTACATATTTAACAAGCGCATCAATAGCATATTGATCATCATCTATAATTATACATTTCAAATCCATATTGTCTCCTTAAATCTTAATGCAATTTAAGGTTTTTAATCGAAAACAGAAATTCCTTCATATCCTATGGAAGACCTTTCGTACTGTGTACAATGGGTTTGGTACAATATATTTTTTTTGACCAGAATAACTAACTAACTTTTAAGGAATTAAAGATTTTTAATTAATGGATTCCGGTTGCAAACGAAAATCCAAAAACGCGTATCGACGTTTATCGGTACCGCCATAAGCAGGTTAGCGTGGAAGACCTGCAACAACTTCAACCAAAATAATTTTAACGAAAATGAAAAAAGCAAACTTACTAAGCAAAGCTGAGTTAAAAAAAGTAATGGGTGGTACAAATGAAGCCCAAAGAGGTCCAGTTATCTGTTTATCGATGGACTGTTCTTTCTCTATAGGGGGCACTTATTATTACGGTTCTTGTGGGGCTATTTTTGATATGCAAAACTGCCCTTGTTTGGCCGTGGCACCCAACGGTTCTATGATCAGTCAAGAATGGGATGGTTGCCATGCTTAAGACCATTGTGGTTTTCAAATTCTTAAACAATTAAACAAAATTAAATCAATGATGAAAAAAGCAAATTTATTGAGCAAGGCTGAGTTAAAAAAGGTAATGGGCGGTGTGGATGAATCACAAAGAGGCGTATTTCCTTGTCTAAGTGCCGATTGTTCTTTTTGGGCAAATGGTATGTTATATTATGGATCATGCGGATCTGCGATGGACCTAAAAGGCTGTTATTGCCTGGCTACAGAACCAAATGGCTCTCTTCATATCAGTGAGGACATGCCAGCTTGCTATTTAGTTTAAATAGCTCACACAATGTTATTTTTTTAATCATTAAACAAAATTAAATCAATTATGAAAAAAGTAAATTTATTAAGCAAAGCCGAATTGAAAAAAGTAATGGGCGGAGGAGTTCCTCCAGAAACTCCAGGCGGCGATCCTAGCTATTGCGCACCTAAGGGTTATGTAGTTTGCATAGCCAATGGTGGTAGTGGCGAGGGCAATTCGTATTTTTACGCCTGCTGTACAAGTCTTGCACAAGCACAGGCGTTCTGCCCTTCTGGTTCAGCTTATGGCTGTCAGATGGACGAGCCAGTATTGATCGACTAAAAAAAGAGAGCTAACCAGCTCTTTTTTATCCAAACTGCAACCAAATTGTGACATTACAATTTGGTTGCAGTGTTTAAAGACTATAATATACTTTCACAGTAACCACTTGTACTCTCACAAGGCAGTTTGGTACAATAAATTTTGTTATATGAAACAGCTTAACTAAACTTATAGGAAAATTCAACATGTATGCTCAATTTCTTAAAACCTAAACTAAGTAATGCATCTGCTGTAGTTGTATTACTTCTTAAAGCCTTAAATGTAAAAGTAAGCTCATCGACTGTTGATGACAATCTACAAGACCATCCAGAATACCCAAGTTTATTGGCTATCAATGATTGTTTGACAGATTGGCACGTCCCTAATCAGGCATATCAGATTTCAAAGGCTGAATACGACCCTGCCGATTTGGAGTATCCATTTATCGCCCATAGTAAAATGAATGGTGGTTATTTTATGCTCGTACACAGCATAGCCGATGGTAAAGTAAACTATAGTGATGATAAGAAACAGAATGCTTCGATTCCAGAAGAAGAATTTTTAAAAGTATGGAGTGGTGTAGCCTTACATGCTACTGCCAATTCAAAAAGTGGTGAGGCAGATTATGGCACTAAATCTTTGCTACAAACTTTCAATTCCTTAAAAATCCCTGCTTTATTGTTGGTGATTCTTGCCATGGTATTGTCAACCATCAACTACCAAACCATTGACCTTTCTTTTGGCCTATTGTTGTTCTTCAAAATTGCAGGAATTGCAGTAAGTGTACTGCTCTTGATGCACAGTATAGATGCCAATAACCCATTGGTGCAAAACCTTTGTAGTCTAGGCAGCAAAAACAATTGTAATGCCATTCTTAAATCTGATGCTGCAAAGGTAACCTCTTGGCTAAGCTGGAGTGAAGTAGGCTTTTTCTATTTTACAGGATCATTTTTAACCCTATTGATAAGTCCAGCTTCCTTTCCATTGGTGGTTTGGTTAAATGTATTGGCTTTGCCTTATACCATCTATTCAATTGGTTACCAGTATAAACACGACAATTGGTGTGTATTGTGCTGTACGGTACAAGCAATCCTTTGGCTAGAATTTTTAACGAACATGTTAAATCTATCTAATTTTGAAATTTCGGCTACCAGTCTACAATTTCAATATATCCTTCCTTTAGCCATCTGCTTTTTACTACCTATCATAACTTGGTCTTTGTTAAAACCATTATTGTTAAAAACGGCGCAGTTCAAACCTTTAAAACAACAACTTAAAAAATTCAAATATAATAGTGAGTTGTTCAATCAGGTATTGACCAACCAACCTCGCTATTCGGTACCTGACGACTTGATGCCAATTGTATTAGGAAATCCGAATGCTGAAACTACGATTACAATGGTGAGCAATCCTTTTTGTGGACCTTGTGCTAAAGCACACGAGACATTAGACCAATGGTTAAGTGTACGTGATGACATCAAGTTGAAGATCATTTTCACAGCTTCTGCTGATGAAAACGACCAAAAAACAAAAGTTTCTAGACATGTTACTGCACTGAGCTTACTAAATGATGCCAGCTTACTGGAAAATGCTTTGAATGATTGGTATAAACAAGGAAGTAAAAAATACGAAACCTGGGCGGCCCAATATCCGGTTACTATTAATACCGATATGAACCAGGTAACTGAAAAGCAAAGAGCCTGGTGCGATTTGACAGAAATTGCCTTCACACCAACCATATTGGTAAATGGCTATAAACTACCAGAACCTTATCGTTTAGAAGATATCAAATATCTATTGACTTGATCCTGTCATTCTTAGCGCTGCTAAGAATTTCAATCAAACATCTTTTGTACAAAAGGGGCAGTTAAAGGTATCTGCCCCAAAATAAGTATTAATATATTGGCATAGCCAAGGGTTGTAGCTAAATATAAGCAGCTCTAATTAGAACCATAGGATAATGAAGGATTATTCATTGATTAGTGGGTTCTGCTGGCAACAATGGCAGAAAAAAAACACCATCACTTAGTATCCTTTAGGTATTAATTAATATATTAGGAAACATAAAACACAGTTTTATCAAAAACCAAAGTAAGAACTATACACTTGAAAAAATTTCCATTCTTTAAACAACCTGATCAAATGGATTGCGGTCCCACCTGTCTTAGGATGGTTGCAAAACATTATGGTAAAAACTTCAATCTGCAACGTTTAAGAGATATCTCAGGCATTAATCGAGAAGGCGTTTCTTTATTGGGCATTAGCGAGGCTGCAGAAAAAATTGGGTTCCGTACCACAGGTAGTAGAATTACGTTAAGTCAACTTTCCCAAATCGACCTACCTGCCATTTTACATTGGAACCAAAACCATTTTGTAGTTCTGTACAAGATTAAAAAAGGCATATATTATGTTGCGGATCCAGGTAAAGGCTTGATAGAATTTACAGAAAAAGAATTTGCCCAACGTTGGATCAGTGCCCATCATGACAATGAAAGTCAAGGTATTGTGTTGATGCTTTCTCCTACTCCAGATCTGTATGCACAAGAAGGCGATAAAAATGATGGCTTAAATTGGTCATACTTGCTACGCTACCTTTATCAATATAAACAATTGGTAATCCAGTTGTTTGTTGGCCTTGGGGTTGGCAGTTTATTGCAGCTTATTGTACCATTTCTTACCCAATCTGTTGTTGATATAGGAATCAACACCCGAAACCTCAATTTCATCTACATCATTCTTATTGCCCAGACCATGCTTTTTTTGGGAAGAATGAGTGTAGATTTTATCCGTTCATGGATTTTGCTGCACATCAGTACAAGGATCAACATTTCTATCTTAACCGACTTTTTGATCAAGTTGATGAAACTACCGATGAGTTTTTTCGACACCAAGATGACGGGTGATATCATGCAGCGGATGAACGATCAACGAAGGATCGAGAGCTTTTTGACGGGTTCCACTCTGAACACGATATTCTCCATGTTCAACCTGATCATCTTTACCGGGGTGTTGGCATATTACAATGTCAATATTTTTATCATCTTCTTGGTCAGCAGTGTGCTCTATTCATTATGGGTAATTGCTTTTTTAAAGAGAAGAAGGATCTGGATTTTAAACGTTTTGATATTTCTTCCAAAAACCAGAGCAGCATTGTACAGCTTATTGGTGGCATGCAGGAGATAAAGCTCAACAATTGTGAACAACAAAAGCGTTGGGAATGGGAAAGGTTACAAGCAGGTTTATTCAAATTCAGTATCAAAAGCCTTTCCTTAGGGCAGATCCAACAAGCTGGAGCTTTCTTCATCAACGAAGGAAAAAATATCGTGATTACCTTCTTAGTCGCAAAATCTGTAATTGATGGGCAATTGACCTTAGGAGGTATGATGGCCATCCAGTACATTGTTGGGCAGGTGAATAGCCCAATCGAACAATTGTTAGGTTTTATCCAATCGTTACAAGATGCAAAGATCAGTTTGGAGCGCTTAAATGAGATCCACCAGATGGAAGACGAAGAACCTTTAGACAAGACTTTATTAAAAGAACTACCGATAAACAAAAGCATCAGCATACAGGGATTGAATTTCACCTATCCTGGTGCTGGGAACGAACCGGTATTAAAAGGAATAAATTTAGATATACCTGAAGGCAAAACCACAGCTATTGTTGGGATGAGTGGTAGTGGAAAAACAACTATACTTAAACTATTACTTCGTTTTTATACTCCACAAAAAGGAGAAATCAAGATTGGAGCTACCTATATCGATCAGATTGGCTATCGTTATTGGCGTGGACAATGTGGCATTGTGATGCAAGATGGTTTTATCTTTTCTGATAGTATTGCAAGGAATATTGCTGTTGCCGACGAAGTTCCTAATATGGCCAAATTACAGCATGCCATTAAAGTGGCCAACATTACTGACCTGATTGAAAGCTTACCACTTGGATTAAACTCAAAAATCGGTGCTGAAGGAAATGGGATAAGTCAAGGACAAAAACAAAGGATACTGATTGCCAGAGCTGTTTATAAAGACCCAGAATATATCTTTTTTGATGAAGCCACCAATGCTTTGGATGCCAACAACGAAAGTATCATTATGCAGAACCTGGAAGATTTCTTTAAAGGAAGGACAGTTGTAGTGGTTGCACACCGCTTAAGCACCGTTAAAAATGCTGATAACATTGTTGTACTGGATAAAGGGGTGATCATTGAACAAGGTACACATGCAGAATTAACCAAAAACAAAGGTGAGTATTATCAATTAGTTAAGAACCAGTTGGACCTAAACTAACCCAATACAAACAACTGGTTTAAAATTTTCATAAATATGCCAAGAGAAGAACAAAATACAGAACAAAACAATGCTTCACTAGCTGGTTGGGCTGTAAGTGAAGAAGTGAATGAAATCATTACTGCTGTACCTTCTTGGATCTTAAGAAGGGGCATTACTTTGATTCTGGTTGTTTTGCTTACCATTATTTTAATGTCTGCCTTTATCAGGTATCCAGATGTGGTAAAAACTGCTATGAAGGTGAATTCTCTAAACTCACCAAAGGGTGTAATAGCTCATCAAACCGGCAAATTGGTAAAGATCTTGGTTAAGGACAATGAACAAGTAGTTGATAAACAACCTTTGGCCTTTATAGAAAGTACAGCTAAGCATGATGATGTGATTACATTAGCAAGCAGGCTCAGGGCATTGAGTCAACAATTAAATGCATCACAAACATTAACTGATAAAAATTTATTAGGAAACAACCTAAACCTTGGCGAATTACAGAGCAATTATCAATCCTTTTATCAAGAATATCTTCAATTTATCAATACGCAGAATGGAGGTTTCTACCTTACCCAAAAGGCCTATTTACAAAAGGATCTGGCAGAAATAAAAAAACTACAAGAACAGATCCACCAACAAAAAAAGAGTCCAGGAGCAGGAATATGCCAATGCCCAAGAAGAGTATGAAGCCTATAAAACGTTAAAGAACAACAAGGCGATTTCTAACAATGAGTTTAAACAACAAGAAAACAAATATTTGGCCAGCAAGTACCCTTTGCAACAAAGTGCAACTGCCCTACTCAACAATAATTCATCTTATTTGGCCAAACAGAAAGAGATTGAAACCTTAGAAAATACCATCAAAGAGCAAAAGGCAAAATTTAGCCAGGCTTTAAACAGCATGATCAATGAAACAGAAGCATGGCTAATGAAATATGTTGTATTTGCACCTCTTGCAGGTAAAGTTGGTTATGCTGGTATCTTACAAGAAAACCAAAATGTAAATGTCAACCAAGAATTGTTTATCGTTAACCCTGGCAATACGGATTTTTTCGGGGAGGTCCAGATTCCACAGTATAACATGGGGAAAGTACGCCTTGGTCAACGGACATTGGTTAAATTAAGAAGTTATCCATTTGAAGAATATGGCATTATTAATGGAAAAATAAGTTTCATTACCGATGTTGCCCTAAAAGACAGTGTTTTTGTGGCCAAGGTTGATTTTGGAAAGTTTGAGCAGAAAAACCCTGAACATCCAATCGTTTTAAAACCTGGTATGGTTGCAGATGCCGAAATTATTACAAAGGAGAGTTCACTGTTGCAACGTTTCTTAAGAAACATGACTAAAATGCTAAATAGCAGTAATTAGTTTACTTAAATTTCAACCTAAACAACTTCTACACACCCACTTTACTCCTATATTATTCTAATCAATGTGGCTTATTATCTTTTTGCCTATTGATGGATATTTCCGTTCTATCGAAAATAAGGTTATATACTGTAGAACACCTTTCATACTAAAGTAAGCCCACTTGGTACAATATTTTTGCGTAGTAAAAATTTCATGTTTAACTTAAGATTAATCAATTCTTTTTTTAAGAAAAAAGGCAGTCCGGTTGCAACGAAACTGCCTATTAACGAGTATCGACGTTCATCGATATCGCCTAAGTAAGCCAGGCGTGACTGGATTACAAAATCTTTTACAGCCAAAGTTAAAAATTTAATCAATGAAAAAAGTGAATTTACTTAACAAGAATGAACTAAAGAAAATTATTGGTGGTGGACTTCCTCCAGGAGACCCTGGAAATCCACCTTGTTTAAGTGCATATGTAGTATGTGGTGTAGAAGATGGAGGATGGGAGGTGATTAGCTTTCCTACTGCATGTTGCAGTTCGCTAGGCGATGCCGAAAGCTTTTGCAGAAGCCATTCTTACAGTGGCACTTACCAATGTCTATTTCTTGAAGAAGCCTAATCATTTTCATTAACCAACCAATAAAAAATAAACTCATGAAAAAATCAACCCTGCTCAGTAAAACTGACATGAAAAAAATATTAGGGGGTATTACCCCAGAAATGGCCAATTGCGAAGAGACCGCATGGAGACCACTTGTAATTGACCAAGATGGAAACTGCAGATTCTCTGGCTACAATTTCTGTTTAAATTGGTGTTCGCCGAGCATGTGCAATATCGATAGTGTTTGTACCATAACAGAGGTATAATCAACTATCCTTTAATAATAGAACCTATTCCAAAACTATAATTCTAGCACCCTGAGGCCGACTTAAAAGTCGGCCTCATTACTTTTTGGGTATTTTATCAGCATACCATCTCTTAAAACTTGTATTTACGCGTTGACTGACTTCTAGTTCTAGGTTGATAGGCGTTATCAATAAGATTTTGGTCTTTTTTGAATTGATTAGATCAACCTCTAAAATGGCCAATCTATTTACAATAAATGAGTGCTTAATTGGATAAAAATCTGTTGAAGGCAAAAACAGCATGCTTTCAGACAAAGTATGGTTCCACCCCATTTTCTCACCATTAAAGCTTATTGAAAAATAGTTCTTCTCTTCAATATAAATGCAGGCTATCTCTTTATATAACTCAGGATTTAGCTCCATTATGGGCCTAGTACCAACTTTTAGAATATTCTTTTTGAATTTATTGAACTTGCTTCTATAAAAGAATAAATAGAAATTGAGTACTACCGACATTAAAATCATCTGATGTAGGTACTTGTTAAAATAGCAATTTCCATGAATTTTCATATCAGCTAAAGCAAAGTATACTATAGTGATGAGGATGGTAAATTGTACTGGCATAAAAAATCCCAATAGAATCTGCCTTTTCATCCTTTGCTGGCATTTTTTATGCCATGGATAATGTTGATCAAGATAAGTTGTTGATATAGTAATCAACCTTATCATTACAAAGCCAATAGATGTATTTACCAAAACGGCAACAAAATAAATTTCTGATGTTAAAGTCTTTATATCAAAACATTTTCCCTGATATGGAACATGTAGATTTGCCATAAACATTGCAAACACAATTGAATTTAAACAATTAGGATACCGTGGATTAGCAATCGATTTACACCAAGATATTTTTTTCATTTCACGAAAAATCAAAATGATACCAATTCAGAATGAATAAAGCTTATCTTTTATTCTATTTGAGTCTAATCATTTTAGTTCCGTAAACAAAGAAATTAGTACCAACTGCAATGTTGTGTATACGAAAGTATGATTTGTAGATATATTGCGTTTTGGATCAAAAAACACTTATTCCTGATCACTTCATCACCAAATGGTTCAGTTTAACTATAAATTACATCATTTTCTAAAAGTATCATCTATCTAAAATAATGGTATCGTCTATCCGATTATATCTGTGTTTTTTTCATTAGGCAATAGACCTAATTTAATTTTAGGCTTCTGATTTATAGACATATACCAGTTAAAAAAAACAAAATACAGACAGAAGTAATTCAGGGTTCTAGGAATCTTCTTTACTTGGTTATTACCTACCATAGTGGTAAAATATCATCAACTTAAACTAACTTTTTCGACTGTTTTTTCAAATGCAACAAAGCAGTCCATCTTTATGAAAACCCCACATCTATTTCAATATGCAAATATAGCACATCTACACATAGATATGGGCATTATTCTGCTGTCTTGCATTACGGCGTCAGATTTTGTAGGTGCAAGACTCTTTAATACCTATTCTAAAATCAAATGTAATAAAAATCCCAATACTAAGCAAATACGTTTAGTTAATTATATAAAAATCTTTTGAGTTTGCACTATGGCCGAAGATTTAAAACTTTTCAAGAAAGAACTAGGTAAAAGGATTGCCTATTTCCGTACGAGCAAAGGTTTTACACAGGCCCAACTGGCGGCATTGATCAACAAGGATTTCCAGAGCCTAAGCCGTATAGAAAATGGTCGGGTAAACGCTTCTGGTTACATTTTAATGCAGATTGCTGATGCATTGAACATTTCTATGGACGATCTATTTGGCAAAAATACTTCCAATGTAAAGGAAAAGCCCTAGGTACAAAGCAATTCAATATGGTACCCTTAGGGTATTAAAAACTGGCATGTAACTTGCTGTTTGTTAGGTCTATAAAAAACAAATTTCCCCAACGTTTATTGTTCAGTTTAAGTATCAAGATTGTATGAAACAAAATCATCCAGAATTGACATTATTGCAACCATTTGTAGGCAAATGGACAACTAGCGGAAAAATCTACGCAATATCCAACAAACCCGAAACCATCGATCAAAGGTTATGATACCTATGAGTGGTTACCTGGTGGCAAAATGTTGTTGCACAAGGTTAATGTATACATGGGTATAGAAAGGGTACAGAGCAGCGAGTTGATCAGTTACGATAAGTTAACCGGCAATTTTAAAATGCAATATACAGACCCACAAGGTAAACAAGATACCTTAATGATGCTTGTTGATAATCAAAAGCTGACCTTTATGGGCAAAAATCTTCGCTTTAACGGAAATTTTAGCCACAACAACACTGAGATTGTGGGTTATTGGGAACAATCTGCCAACGGAAAAGATTGGAAAAAATATATGGAGATCAGGCTGGTTAAAGACTAAACCTTACTGCTTGCCTTTAAAAACGTTGATCGTAGCTGTTTTCCATACTATGTAGCCCAAATTGGCGCAATGGCTAGCTACTTCATTCTCAACTGAAGCAGGTACATCGTTTACAATACGCCAGCGCACCGTAAATTTTGGGTTGTACGAAATATAGACCACCACATCATCAGTTAAAGGCTCTATGTTGGCCAGGCTCTTTAGATGCACATCTTGCAGTTCGGAAGCTAAGCGGATCAATCTTTCCTTCATTACTTTGGCCAAAGGCGCATTGTGGTTAAACTCATCAAATATGGCAAGTACGGTTACAGTCATATCAAGGGTAGTGAAATACTATTATTTTTAGCAAAAATATACAAATAAATTTAGTAACCTATTAAAAAATGTCATTTTTAAATCAAAAAAGGCATTTTTAAGATCAGGCATCATAAAAAACGGAGGCATCTTTCGATGGCCTCCGCTGATTTATTCATTTAACGTCTTAGTATATAGACGTTTTGTTACAGTTATTATTGCATGCTTAATTAAAATTTGCAATGATTATAATTCCATTGCCAATATGGGATATGGTCTGCCTGCTGCATCGTTTTCAAAACGTTCTACAATCTTGAAGCCTAAATGCAGGTAAAAATCAACGGCTTGTTGGTTCTGTTCGTTTACATCTACTTTTTTGGCACTCTTTTGGCCAATTGCAAATGCTACCAATTGTTTGCCCTTCCCTTTACCCCTATAATCTGGGTCAATAAACAACATTTGGATGCTATTGTCGGCTAGGCCAATAAAACCTGTAATGCGTTTATCGTGTTTGGTACAATATAGACCTACCTTGTCAAGATATTCGTCAAAGATTAATCTTTTGTACAAGGTGATATCGTTTTCATCTAAAAAATGGTGCGTTGCCCTTACTGATCTTTCCCAAACGGCAATTAGTTCTAGATAATCGGTTTTTAAAGGTTTATATAAAGTAACTTTTTTCATACAGCTACAAAGTTAGCCTAATCAGTTGACTAAGATTAAAATGATTTGTTAACATCGCCCTTATGATCAAGTACAGGTAAAACTTGGCATTGCTTTATTAGATAGACATTATAATTGATAACAAAAAAACGAAAACATGAAAATTACACCATTCAGATTGATGATTTGCCGTACCCCAGCCTTTCCAGTTGCGAATACATTGACCGATGTATGGGAAGAACTCAAAGAAAAGATCAAAACTTCGTCCCCAACATTCTACGAGCTGATTGCCGATAAACAGGCAACGGAGATTGCACAGTTAAATGAAAAGATACAATTTACCATCTGGAAATATTATAACCGATCAAGATACAGGGCAACGCCTTTCGGTTCTTTTGCTTCATTTTCTTGGCTATATCTAAAAGATGGTAGCGGAGCAGATGTACAACTACAAGCTGATATGATCGAGCACAAATTTACAGACTGGAGCGAAAAGGATACTTACCTTGATTTTAAGGATATTTTAGACCGCTCAAACTTTGTTTTCAGCAATTCGACGATATATGAAGCAGGAGAAGAAATAAGGTATATCTGTTTTAAAAATGGTCAGTTTCAATTGGCATCTGTTCTTTCTTTCGATGAGCTCAAAAAGATTTTAGATGTCTGTAAGGTAAAAACAAACCTCATTGACCTGTATGGCCAACTACAAGCTGAATTTGACATGGACGAGGCAAGCAGTAAAGACTTAATTGAACAAATGATTGCGCTACAATTGATCTTAACAGACCTTTTCCCAAATATAACTGGTGAAGATTATTTTAAACGGACAGGTTTTGGCAAAAAAAACAAACATCTAGACTATATACTGGCCGAACGTAAGTTGTATGGTCTTTTTGATCAAAAGAAGCTGAAAGAGATACCTGATTTGGTCAATTGTTTACAATCTTTAAAACCGATCCAAACCTCGGCGAATCTGCAAGACTTTAAAACAGCCTTTTTGAAAAAGTTCGAAGACAGGCATATTCCATTGGCTATGGCCATGGATCCAGAATTTGGAATTGGATATGGCAATCTCGAACAACAATTCAGTACAAATGACCAGATAGCTATTTTAAAAAAAGGCGAAATCAAAAACAACGGCCAAAGCCAGTTTAAATATACAAAACTGCATAGTTTACTGTTAAACAAGATCATTTCTGGAGAAGAGATCAATCTGGCAGACCTTGAACTGCCCAAAGCTGATTTTATAGCCCCATTGCCCAATACCTTTAGTATCATGTTCCATCAATATAAAAGTAAGATAGTTATCGAGAGTATTGGGGGCTGCACTGCCAATTCTCTACTTGGACGTTTTACTTTGGCCAGCAATAAACTTCATCTTTATGGAAAAGAGATTGCAGCATTAGAAAACGAGGTAAATCCTGACGTTGTTTTTTTCGACATCGCCTATCAGGCAGAGAAGAATGTAGACAACGTAAATAGAAGGAAAAACTGCTATACCCACGAACTTGCAATTTTATGTTGGCCAACATCACTTGGTACACTTGAGCTCAATGACATCATGATTGCTGTTAACAGAAATGAAATCATTCTGAGTTCCAAAAAATTAGGCAAAAGATTGGTGCCAAGAATTTCTACGGCCTATAACTATACCCGATCTGATCTGGCAGTCTACCGTTTTTTGTGCGACCTTCAACATCAGGGTATTCAAAGCCATCTTCAATTTAGCCTTAATGAGTACTTTCCTGGTCTTCAACATTATCCAAGGGTTTATTTTAAACAGGTTATCGTTGCGCCTGCGCAATGGCTTGTACCTACTGCTTACCTTAAAGCCAAAAAAGAAGAATCGATAGCGGAGATGATCAAAAAATTTAAAGACTGGTTAAGTCTTCGTCAAATCTCATTTCCATTTAAGGCGGGCAACGGCGATCTTACCTTAACATTTGACCCTGCCCAAAAAGAAGACCTTTTAGCCTTTTTAAATTATTCGAAACAGCAAAATCTATCAGAACTCTATATTACCGAAGCATTGGTTGCAAGCGAAGATTTTATAAGGGATGAAACGCAAAAGGGCTATGCTCCACAATACATTGTTAATTATTACCATAAGGAGCAACTATATGATCCAGTACCTAAACATAACAGTAGAGCTGTTGATTTTAGAACCGCAACCGATGTAAAAATACCAGGTGGAGATTGGTTGTATTTTGAGATCTATTGTCATCCTTATCGAAGTAACAGCATTTTATTAGCGCAGATCCAAAAATTCTTGAAACAACACCGATCTTTGTTAAAGCTTTGGTTTTTTATTCGCTATAATGATCCTGCTTATCATATCCGCTTAAGGTTAAATGTAAAAAAAATAGATTCTATCGCAATTCTGCTACAATCATTTAAAAATTTGATCGAACCGATGTTACTTTCAGAAATGGTTAAGGATGTCGAACTCAAGACCTACTACCGTGAAACCAACCGTTACGGTGCTACGAGAATCGAACTGGTGGAGCAATTTTTCCATTTGGATAGCAAACTGATCTTCGTCTTATTAAGGAAAGCAAAAACACCAACACAGCTATATCTTTATGGCCTGGAGACCATGCAGTTTTTTTGTGATGGTTATACCAACAATATTGACCAACAGATCGAGTTTGTAAAAAGGATTGCCAACAATTTTGCAGAAGAGATGAAAATGGACATTGAAGTTTTTAAAAAGGTTAACGTCAATTTTAGCAATTTTAAACGAGAACATGATACTTCAAAACAGTTGACAATGCCATCTGTAAACAGCAGACAAAAAATGCTCCATCAAATCCTTAACAACTGTACAAATGTGGGCGAACAAGAAAAAATGTTGGCAGAGTCGATCCACATGCACATTAACAGACTTTTTGATTCTGAGCAGCGCAAACATGAAACCATCTTATACCATTACTTTTTAAAGGTATTACAAGCTAAGCGTGCACGCTTAAAGCAGTCATTGGCATACTTATGCTAACCTTAAAATGATTATCTTCCGTTTGCCCGTAAGTAAACGATAGATTTTCTCCATAGGCATAACGCAACCTATTTTCGATATTCGCGATACCTGCGTTATTACTTATCTTACTAATGTTCCTACTGATCAGGTTTTCTGTTTCCATATAAAAAATATCCTCTACTATAGCTAAAGTAATCTGTGCTTCATGGCCCTCTGTAGTTAGGTTTCCATGTTTGAAGATGTTTTCTACCAGTGTAAGTAGAATAAGCGGAATAAACTTGACTTCTTTTACCTCTGGTGTATAATCTAAACTGATTTCTAGTTTATTGTTCTTTCTAATCTGATATAAATAGATCAGGTTTTCTACCTGTGCAATTTCATCGCCCAATTCAATAAATTCACCCATCTTATCAGAGTCTATTGCATAACGCATCATCTGTGCTAAACTGATGATCGTTTCTCCGGCTACTGGAGATTGTTCATTTACATTATGGTACACAAAATCTAAAGTGTTGAATAAGAAATGGGGATTGATCTGTGCTTTTAAAAAAGCATTATGGGCCTTGGCTAAGGCTTGTTCTGTTTGTTGTTGGAGGATTACACCTTCTAACCGTTGTCTCTCTAATTCCTCGGTCTTTTTTCTTTCCTTGAAATAGTTGCGCAAGTAATAGTAACCTGTAGAAAATCCCAAAAAGTAAAGGCCTCTATAAATATTCCGAAGGATATAATCAGAACCAAATTTATTATAAGAATCAGGTTTGATAATATCTAATGCAAATAAAACGATATCCACCAAACGATGTGAAAGTGTGTATAATGTAATGTGTACAACTATTATAGCTGGTAAAAGAAATATGGTCCTTGTTTTATTCTTTAGGGTATAAGGGAGTGTATAATTTGCATGAATGTAAAAAAAGACAACAATTACTGTATAATGTGCAAAGTAAATGAAGAAATTAACAAATTGGTTAAATAGTAGTCCCATTAAAATGGTCTCGTAAAACACGAAACCAATCCATGCGATGAACTCATATCTATTTCTTTTTAACCATCTAATACTTTTTGACATAAATACCTTTTGTACTGTATATAAAGGCTTCTGTATCGGTAAACAGCCTTTCTGTATAAAATTTTTCTATTGAAGTAATTACTACACTATGTTTCATAAAAAATTAAAAAATCATGAAACGCAAAACATTCAAAATCAACCAAAGCACACTTTTCGTTTACAAACAACACAGTGCTGCACAAGGCTATGAACCAACAGAGCCTACTACAAACATGACGGTAACAACTTCAAATACTTCTGGTATTTCTGGAATAACTGTCTTAACAACAACATTCGGAAAACAAAATTAATATTTTCTAACGGGGAAAATCAATTGGTTTTCCCTGTTCTTAACCATTTATCTGCAATAAATGTGGCAAATTCTTTTCTATAATGCTCGCCTACAATCAGTTCGATACCATTAACCATCTTTACACTATGGCCATCTACTGATTCTATGGCATCTTTTTTTATGATGAAACCTCTTTGTAATTGTATAAAATCGGAATGTTCTTGCAATATGCTGGATATTTCAGTTAAGGACATATAGGTCAGCACTTGTTTATTCTTAGTGTAAATTAAAATATAATTGCGCTTGCTTTCGACCATTAAAATATCCGAATAACTTATTTTAACCAGTTTTGGGCTTTCTTCTCTACTTTTTACAAAGAAAAAATCAGCTTTTTCTTTTGGTTTCTCTTCGGTTTTCTGCAGTTCTTGTTTCTGGAACAACTTATTGATACAGATTAGAAATTGTCCTAACGAATAGGGTTTCAGCAGGTAATCGTCGGCATCGGCTTTAAAGGCATCATACGCATATTTGGTGTGTGCCGTAGTAAAAACCAACTTTTTTGTTAGTCCCCTGATTCTTTAGCCAATTCGATACCTGTAATTTTTGGCATATCTACATCTAGAAATACCAAATCAATGGGTCCTATTTCGCCTATTTCTTTTAAAGCAATCAAAGGATCGGTATAGGAGGCAACCAACTTTAATTCTGGTACATTGTCGATATACTTTTTTATACCTTCAATTGCATGAGATTCATCATCAATTACTACACATCTATACATATCTAATCTAGGAATTGAATAAATATAGGGTATTAACCAATATTTTTCAAAATAAATTACATTTTAGTCCTGAGATTTACGGCTTTTGTATCGAAAATGAGAGGTTTCGTATAAGGACATTCTCTCAAAAACACATTGATTCACCAAAAGTTGAATCAAAAAAATAGCCATCCCAAAAGGATGACCATTTTACATAGGTGGAGCGCTTAATTTATATTATTTGCCTCGATAAGCGAAGGGTGTTTTTCCTCTAAGTTTTTCAAAATAGATGGCAAAATCCCATGACTCAAAAAAACCAAGTGTATTTGCAATAGATTTAACAGGCTTTTGGGTATTTAACAATAGATATTCTGCCTCAAACATCAATCTTTCCATGATCAGATCAACTACCAATTTACCTGTCATCTTTTTACAGATCAGGTTCAGGTCTTTTGATGATAGGCCCATTTCCTTGGCATAAAAATCACTTGTACGGTGTCGTTTAAAATTATCTTCTATAAGATATTCGAGTTTTTGCATGATCGCTTCTTTAAAAGAAAGTTGTTCATTTGCCAAACTATAATAAGGATAAGGATTAGAATCAATCAACAACAATGAAAACAACTGGTTTAAATGCTCGAAATCACCACCATTCTCTAATTCGATCTCTAATTTTTTCATGGTAGGTGAAATTTTTTCTAAACTACCCCAAGCTAAATCGAATATATTACTAGCGCTATTAAACAGGTGTATCTGTGGATTAAAGTGGCTTTGGAATGTAAAAGTCTGGTATAACAACTGGTCTATTGATATCAAATAAGCTGCTGAAATAAAACCTCTTATTTGTAAAGAAGCATCTTTTGGAATAAAATATACCCTTCCAGCTAAGAAATCCAACTCTTGACCATCTATCCTAATCAATCCGAAACCTTTTTCTAGTATAAAAATCCGTAATGGATAAGCACAAACAAGGTCTTCATCTACAAATTGTTTTCTTGTTATTTTGTTAATCTTTATCATAATTATAAAAACTAGATCAACACAAGGTAGTTCCATCTATAGTAGACACCTAATTATTTATACAGAACCGTTCAAATCCGGGACAGAATGGCAAATTCTCAGGACAAAACCCTTTTTGACTTTTTAAGTTGATTTTTTATACAAAACCGCTCCAATCTAGGACAGCATACTAAATTCTCAGGACTAAATCGGATTTGGCTTTTGAAATTGATGATTTATACAGAATGGTTCAGATTCGGGACGGAATGCCAAATTCTCAGGACAAAAAACCTAAGCAGACCACAGGTTGCTTTCTATAACCTAAATGCGAATAAGACCTAATTGGGTCAATATAGATCATATTGGGATATATTGGGAACCAAGAAACTAATGGGAACTGGTTATTGGTTTGTTTCTGGATTAGTCCGTTATCTTTCCCTGTCCCACAGAAGACAGGGAATAGAAAACGGGTCTACAAACGCTCAAATATTAATAACCATGTGTAAGGTGCAAAATGTAGTCTATTTTTTATAATTTCTTATACATAATGGTCAAATCTCAGGACAGAACGGTCGATTCTCAGGACTAAACCCTTTTTGGCGTTTTTTTTCTTTGAAATCTTTATACAAAAAAAACCGCTTATCGAAATAAGCGGTTTTACATTGTGGGATGATTATAGGGATGTTCGACCTTGTATACTAATCTGTTTTATTGTTTAACGATCTTAAACTCTGTTCTTCTGTTCATTTGGTGTTCTTCTTCTGTACATTTAACACCGTTTGAACATTTATTGACCAACATTGTTTCGCCATAGCCCTTAGCGGTAATGCGTTCTCTTGCTATTCCCCTACTAATGATGTACTCAACCGCTGAGTTGGCACGGTTCTGCGATAGTTTAAGGTTATATAGATCATTACCTCTACTATCGGTATGCGAACCTAGTTCTATCCAGATGCTTGGATTTTCCTTTAACACGGTTACTAGTTTGTCTAATTCGATTGCTGCATCTGGTCTGATGTTATATTTATCGAAATCGTAAAATATATTCTCTATTTTGATGGCTTTACCAATGATGATCTCGCTCATGTAAAGGTTCTTTTTAAGTACCTCAGATTTTGTTAATCCATTGGTCGTTACGTAGTCCGTTGCCTTCATAAAACCAGCTTTTTCACCCGTTAGTACATAATCAGATTTTTCTGCCAGCTTAAATTTAAAGGCTCCATTGATGTCTGTTTTTACACTAACTGGCCCGGTATTAGGTTCGGTTAAGGTAACGGTTGCTTCTTTTATCGGTGCATTTGTTTCTTTGTTCAGCACTAGTCCTTCTAAAGCAAATACAGGTTTTTCAACCATAACCTTTTTCTCTCCTACAAAACTGTAGATGTCGTCATTTCCTCTCCTGTTCGAAGTAAAAAAGCCCATCTTACCGTTATCAGACCTGATCAATCCGAAATCATCAACTGAAGAGTTGATTGGTGCACCTAAATTCAATGGTACGCCTTGTACCGTTTCTCCTTTTAACCCAATCTGAAAAACATCCAGTCCACCTAAACCAGGATGACCTGTTGACGCAAAGAACAAAATGCTATCTGCACTGATCGACGGAAACATTTCATCACCTTCAGTATTTACAGTTTTACCCATATTTACTGGTTTAGACCAAGCTTCGGTCAGTGTTGCCCTTTTGCTATAATATAGGTCTACCCCGCCAAAACCTCCTGGCATATCAGAAGCGAAAATAAGGAGTGTACCTTGTTTGTTCACAGCAGGATGGCCAACAGAATATTCATCATTGTTATAAGGGAAAGCTTCAATATTGTCCCAATTTGCACCAGTTGCAGTATATAGTTTTAATTTATTGATCCTTCTTTACTTTTTGCAGTTTTACCATTGATCACATTATTTCTGGTAAATATCAACGATCCATCAGGCAATGCAACTGCAGGTCCTTCGTGGTATTTGGTATTGATCTTACCCCCTACCAATTTGGCTTTTTGGTTCAGTACAAATAGTTGACCAAGCGTATCTTCCTTATATGGTAAGCTGAGGTTACCCAAAACTTTACTATCGTTACTGGTTGGGCGTGTATCGTCGTCATTGACCTTATACAGCTTTCTCAGCTTTAACGAATCGCGACGAACCTCTTTGATCAAGCTATCTGTATTTACAGCTTTAATGTCACTCAATTGATCTACAACGTATAAATCTGTAAATGGAGTTTCATCCCAACCGAAAATGGTTTTTGTGACTTCAAAGCGGTTGCGGTTGCTGCTAAAGATTAAGCCATTTTTGTAAAAAGCTGGTGCATATTCAGAATTAACCGTATTCAGATCGGTATAGCTGATTTTGAACTGCCCTTGGTCTTTTGTCAAAGTGCTGATAGATGGATAGGCTTTTGCAAATGCTGCTGCTCTGGCATCTGTGGTTACCAATGCCTGGTATTTTTGATACCATTTTTCTGATTCTGCATATTTCTGTTGATTGGCCAACACCTCTGCATATTGCAGGGCCCATTCTGGCTTCAATTCTTTACTTGTATTTAACTGTGCGTACCAAAGTGCTGCGTTATCGTAATCTTTGATCTTTCTATAACTGTTGGCCATCATTTCTTTGGCAACTAGATCGATCTGGGTCTTTCTTTAAGGCCTGCGTTAACAATTGGATGGTAGACACATATCTAAGTGAAGTATATTCCTTAGTTGCTTTGTTTATCAATGGAGCGATATTAGCTTTTTGTTGAGCTTGCATTGCAAATGGAAGCAGCAACAAACCAATCATAACAGCTAAATAATTTTTTCTGACCTGCATGTCTTAAAATATTAAAAGTATCTAGGAGATAATATCTTTCCTTTTTCGAAACCAAATTCATAGCGCAACATGATCTCGTGGCTTCCAGAGTTGTACTGTACCAATTTTGTTAAACTTCTATCGTAGGCATAACCCAAACGTATCTGTGGACTCGCTTGAATTTCTATCATTGCAGACATGTCTGCCTTGGTACGGTATTGCAAGCCAATTGCAAATACATCCTTGATCCATAGGGCAGCATTTAGATCTGCTTCAATTGGTGCTCCTTTTACACCTTTTACCAATACAGAAGGTTTAAGTGCAAACACGTCAGAAAGTGGAAAAACATAGCCTGTTGCAAAGAATAGGTGGAGTGCTTGACCATTAAATACGTTATTGCCTTCTACCGTAAAATTGGTGAGCTTATTGTTGAGCAATTGTGGAGAAGATAATCCGATATAGAAACGATCGGTATTGTAATAAACCCCAGTCCCTACATTGACCAAAACCTTGTTTACATTTTGGCTAAAGGCCAAATCGTTTGATGGGTCTGGACTTAGCAAAACATTCTGGAAGTCGGCCCTGTACTGGCTAGCTCCAGCTTGTAGACCAAAGGCCAATGTTCCTTTTTGCAGACGTATACGATAGGCATAACTTGCAAATGCCCCAGTAGTTTTGGTAATACCGATCTTATCATTAAAGACCTGTAATCCGAGACCTACCTTTTTACTGTTAACGGGCGCATCAATAGAGAAAGTAATGGTTTCTGGTGCTCCGTTAATGCCCACCCATTGGTTACGGTATAAGGCAGTAGCCGAAGTTACATTCCTACTTCCTGCATAGGCAGGGTTAATGGCAAGTGTATTGAACATGTACTGCGAGTACATTGCTTCTTGCTGCGCATATAGTTTATTTGCAGCAGCAGCTATCAACAATAAAGCAAATGTTATATATTTTTTCATAATTATCGTTTTAATGTAATAGAACCCACATATTTATCTTTTCCATCAATTATTATAATGTAGAAATAGGTTCCTTCAGGTAAATCGCTACCCACACGAACTCCTTCATTACTTTGTCCGGCCCAATCATTTTTATAATCGGCACTTCTGTATACTCTATTTGCCCAACGGTTATAGATTTCTAGTGAAATGCGTTTATTACCTGTATTTCTGATCACGAAGGTGTCATTCGTTCCATCTTGGTTTGGAGAGAAACCTTCAGGAATAAATTCAGCAGGTTTGGTCAAGTCTACCGGTGTAGGTACTGATGGCGTTACATCTCCAGGTGTTGTTGGATCAGGTTTCAGACCATCTGTTGATATATCTGTCGATTTTAATCCACTAGGCGACGTACCTTCTGCGGTAGCTGAGTTATTATAGGTTCCTTTATTGCCACTTAAGGTAATGTTAACTACCATTTCAATATGTTGAACCTCTCCAACAGCAAGGGTATTACCTGCCAACAGCATTTCTGTATTAGAACTACCGTTGTATTGTGGATTAACTTTAATTGTACCTAATGAAGTAATGCTCTTCACGCTGAATACATCGCCTTTAAAGGTTTGTCTCAAGTCATCTTTGATACTTACATTGTTCAACACTGCTGTACCATAATTACCCACAACAAAGTGATATGTAATATTGTATGATCCATTCTGTTGTTTTTGAACAGCCATTACAGATTTGGCCAAACCAATTTTTGGTAGGTCGTTAAGCTTGATTTCTACCGTTGCAACATTAGAAACACATCCATTTGCATCTTTTACGGTATACTTGAAGCTATCTGTTCCGAAGAAACCTGCATTTGGTGTGTAAGTTGCCTTACCTGTTGATGGGTCAACGGTTAACGTACCATTTGTAGGTTGTTGCGTAATGATTACAGAACCTGGAACAATATCTGATGATCTTTTGATGTCATTAGCCAAGATATCAATCGTAACTGCCGTACTTGGATTGGTAGTTGCATTATCATTAACTGCAATAATTGGTTGGTTAATGCTAATTTTTACATTGGCAACATTAGATGTACCTCCATTTTTATCTTTTACGGTATAACTAAAATCATCATTACCTAGATAACCAGCATTAGGGATATAAGTTACTTTTCCGGTAACTGTATTAACCGTAACGCTACCATTTGTTGGTTGTTTGGTGATCACTACAGTTGTTGGATTCTAGGTCAGCAACAGATTTTTGATCGTTAGCTAAAACATCGATTATTGTTGCATTGCCACCACCACATATCTTCACTTCATCGTTAACCGCTATTGGGGTTGCTTGTGGCACTGGTGTAATGGTTACGGTATTGTTTGCTGGTATAGGGTCTTTTTCTGTACCTGTAATGGTTGCCGTATTGTCATACGGACCAGTTGCTTTTACTAAGGCCGTTACTTTTAAAGTAGCAGAAGCACCACTTGCCAAGTTTCCAATAGTCCAAATGCCAGTAGCATTGTTATAAGTACCTGTTGATGCTGTAGCACTTACAAAAGTATATCCAGCTTTTAGTAGCTCACTTACACTAACACCAGTAGCACTACTTGGGCCATTGTTGGTAGCCGTTAAGGTAAATACTACATTCGTATTGATAGATGGTGTATTGCTAGATGCTGTTTTGGCAATTTGAAGATCTGCAACAGGCACAGGTATAGGAGAAACCGTAGCTGTGTTGTTGTTTGTGATATGCTCCACTTGGTCAGCAGCAACTGTCGCTGTATTTACATAGGCACTTGGTGCTAAGTCTGGATTAACTTTTGCTTTGATGTTGATGGTTACCTCATCATTAGCTTCCAGCGAAACTATCTGCCATAAGCCTGTTGCAGCATTATAGCTACCTATTGAAGGTGTCGCTGCTACAAATGTATATCCAGCTTTTAATAGGTCATTTACAACTACATTTGTAGCCCTACTTGGTCCGTTATTCCTTACTTTTAAGGTAAAGGTTACTTCGCTGCCTACATCAGGTGTTGTATTGTTAATTACCTTGGTAATGGCCAAATCAACTACTTGTACTGGAGTTGGATTAACTGTTGCAGTATTGTTTGTTGATACTGGATCTGTTTCATTTCCACTTACTACAGCAGTATTTACATAATTTGCGGCTGATGCATCTGGTACAACTCTAGCTACTACAGTCAAATCAACCGTTTGGTTATAGATAAGGTTACCAATTGTCCAAATACCAGTTGTTGCATTATAAGTACCTACTGAAGGAACTGCACTTAAGAAAGTATAACCCGATTTCAATAAATCAGTTACCTTAACCCCAGACGCATCACTTGGACCTCCATTAACTACTGTTATTTTGAAAGTAACTGCTGAACCTGCTTCTGGTGCCATGCTGCTGATTGTTTTGGTTACCTTAAGATCAGTAATGCTGTTTTGGGTATCAGTTACATCTGCCTCATTAGGGTCTGTACCCACTTCGTTCGAACCTACAGGCTTGGTAATGGTAGCCTTGTTGTAAAGATTACCTGTACGGCCTGATGGTACCACAACGGTTACGGTATAGGTAATCGTGCCGCCTTTCGGAATGGTCACCAGTTGACTGATGTTACCCGTTCCAGAGGCTGCCGCACCCGATGCTCCTGCACTGTACACTGCGGTCCAGCTGCCTGTTGTACCCGTAGGCATCACATCTTCTACCAATGCACCTATCGCGTCACTCCTTCCGGCATTGCTTGCCGTTATGGTGTAAACCACATTAGTGCCTGGAGTATATTTACCTCCACCAGTATTGGTCTTGGTGATCTTCAGATCTACTTCACTTTCTTGGATATCGGTTACATCCGCTTCGTTAGGGTCTGTACCCACTTCGTTCGAACCTACAGGCTTGGTAATAGTAGCCTTGTTGTAAAGGTTGCCCGTACGGCCTGATGGTACCACAACGGTTACGGTATAGGTGATCGTGCCACCTTTCGGAATGGTTACCGTCTGGCTGATGTTGCCCGTTCCAGAGGCTGCCGCACCTGAAGCACCTGCACTGTACACTGCCGTCCAGCTGCCTGTAGTACCCGTAGGCATTACATCTTCTACCAGTGCACCTATAGCGTCACTCCTTCCGGCATTGGTTGCCGTTACGGTGTAAACCACGTTGGTACCTGGGATGTATTTACCTGCCAATGTATTGGTCTTGGTCGATCTTCAGATCTACCTCACTGTCTTGGATATCGGTTACATCTGCTTCATTAGGGTCTGTACCCACTTCGTTCGAACCTACAGGCTTGGTAATGGTGGCCTTGTTGTAAAGATTACCTGTACGGCCTGATGGTACCACAACGGTTACGGTATAGGTGATCGTGCCGCCTTTCGGAATGGTCACCAGTTGACTGATGTTACCCGTTCCAGATGCCGCAGTACCTGAAGCGCCTGCACTGTACACTGCTGTCCAGCTGCCTGTTGTACCCGTAGGCATTACATCTTCTACCAGTGCACCTATCGCATCACTTCGTCCAGCATTGGTTACTGTTACGGTGTAAACCACGTTGGTACCCGGGATATATTTACCTCCACCAGTATTGGTCTTGGTGATCTTCAGATCTACCTCACTGTCTTGGATATCGGTTACATCTGCTTCGTTAGGGTCTGTACCCACTTCGTTCGAACCTACAGGCTTGGTAATGGTAGCCTTGTTGTAAAGGTTACCGGTACGGCCTGATGGTACCACAACGGTTACGGTATAGGTGATTGTGCCGCCTTTCGGAATGGTTACCAGTTGACTGATATTGCCCGTTCCAGAGGCTGCCGCACCCGATGCTCCCGCACTGTACACTGCTGTCCAGCTGCCAGTTGTACCCGTAGGCATCACATCCTCTACCAATGCACCTATCGCGTCACTCCTTCCGGCATTGGTTGCCGTTACGGTATAAACCACGTTGGTACCCGGGATATATTTACCTGCCAAGGTATTGGTCTTGGTCGATCTTCAGATCTACCTCACTGTCTTGGATATCGGTTACATCTGCTTCGTTAGGGTCTGTACCTACCTCTGTTGAACCTACAGGTTTTGTAATGGTAGCCTTGTTGTAAAGATTACCTGTACGGCCTGATGGTACCACAACGGTTACGGTATAGGTGATCGTGCCACCTTTCGGAATGGTCACTGTCTGGCTGATGTCGCCTGTTCCAGATGCCGCAGTACCTGAAGCACCTGCACTGTACACTGCCGTCCAGCTGCCTGTTGTACCCGTAGGCATTACATCTTCTACCAGTGCACCTATCGCATCACTCCTTCCGGCATTGGTTGCCGTTACGGTGTAAACCACATTGGTACCCGGGATATATTTGCCTGCCAAGGTATTGGTCTTGGTGATCTTCAGATCTACCTCACTTGCCTGCGTATCTGTATCTACAGCCATATTGTTAGCAGGTGTTGGGTCTGTTATACCTACAGCAGTGGCTACAGTAGCTGTATTTACAAAGTTGCCTGTGTAACCACTAGGAATACTAACAATATAGGTATAGGTTATCGTAGCTCCAGCAGGCATATCAACGGTTTCTGCAATACTATTTGTACCAGATGCGTTTCCGGTTGCTCCACCTGTATAAACTGCAGTCCATGTACCTGTAACTCCCGCAGGAAGCGTATTGGTTACAGTTGAACCTGGTGCATTACTTGGCCCATCATTCGTTACAACAATGGTGTAGGTATTTGTTGTACCTGGAATATATGGTATTTTACCATCGGTGTTGGTGATTTTTAGGTCAGCTTTGCTGTCTTGTGTATCGGTCACCTCAGCCTCGTTAGGATCTGTACCCACTTCAGTAGAACCTACAGGTTTGGTAATGGTAGCCTTGTTGTAAAGGTTACCTGTACGGCCTGATGGTACCACAACGGTTACGGTATAAGTAACTGTACCACCCTTCGGAATGGTCACTGTCTGGCTGATGTTGCCTGTTCCAGAGGCCGCAGTACCTGAAGCGCCTGCACTGTACACTGCAGTCCAACTACCAGTTGTACCTGTAGGCATGGTATCTTCTACCAGTGCACCTATCGCGTCACTCCTTCCGGCATTGCTTGCTGTTACGGTGTAAACCACATTGGTACCCGGGATATATTTGCCTGCCAAGGTATTGGTCTTGGTGATCTTCAGATCTACCTCACTGTTCTGCGTATCTGTATCAGTTGCTGTATTGTTAGCAGGTGTTGGGTCTGTTATACCTACAGCAGTGGCTACAGTAGCTGTATTTACAAAGTTGCCTGTGTAACCACTAGGAATACTAACAATATAGGTATAGGTTATCGTAGCTCCAGCAGGCATATCAACGGTTTCTGCAATACTATTTGTACCAGATGCGTTTCCGGTTGCTCCACCTGTATAAACTGCAGTCCATGTACCAGTAACTCCCGCAGGAAGCGTATTGCTTACCGTTGAACCTGGTGCATTACTTGGCCCATCATTCGTTACAACAATGGTGTAGGTATTTGTTGTACCTGGAATATATTCCGTTTTACCATCGGTATTGGTAATCTTTAGGTCAGCAATACTATTTTGGGTATCGGTATCAGTTGCTGTATTATTTGCTGGAGTTGGATCGGTTACTCCTGCTGGAGCTGTAACCGTAGCCGTATTTACAAAGTTTCCTGTTGTTCCACTTGGCACATCAACTACAAAAGTATAGGTAATCGTTGCTCCTGATGGCATGTTAACTGACTCAGAGATGCTGTTGGTTCCATTGGCTGCGCCAGTTGCACCGCCTGTATAAACTGCGGTCCATGTACCTGTAACTCCTGCTGGAAGCGTATTGGCTACTGTTGCACCTGTAACATTACTTGGGCCATCGTTGGTAACCACCATGGTGTAGGTATTACTTGTACCTGGAACATATTGGGTTTTACCATCGGTATTGGTAATTTTTAAATCGGCCGTACTGTTTTGGGTATCAGTATCTGTAGCGGTATTATTTGCAGGGGTTGGATCGGTTACTCCCGCTGGGGCTGTAACCGTACCTGTATTTACAAAGTTTCCGGTATAGCTGCTTGGTACACTTACAACATAAGTATAAGTAGCTGTAGCACCGCTTGGCATATCTACCAACTCGGAGATACTACCTGTACCACTTGCATTACCTGTTGCTCCACCTGCATAAACCACGGTCCATGTGCCAGTAACTCCTGCTGGTAATGTATTGGCTACGGTTGCACCTGTCACATTACTTGGACCATCGTTGGTAACCACCATCGTATAGGTGTTAGTTGTACCCGGAACATATTGGGTTTTACCATCGGTATTGGTAATTTTTAAATCGGCCGTACTGTTTTGGGTATCGGTATCTGTTGCCGTGTTGTTTGCTGGAGTTGGATCGGTTACTCCTGCTGGGGCTGTAACCGTACCTGTATTTACAAAGTTTCCGGTATAGCTGCTTGGTACACTTACAACATAAGTATAAGTAGCTGTAGCACCGCTTGGCATATCTACCAATTCGGAGATGCTACCTGTACCACTTGCATTACCTGTTGCTCCACCTGCATAAACCACAGTCCATGTGCCAGTAACTCCTGCTGGTAATGTATTGGCTACCGTTGCACCTGTCACATTACTTGGACCATCGTTGGTAACCACCATGGTATAGGTATTGGTTGTACCCGGAACATATTGCGTTTTACCATCGGTATTGGTAATTTTTAAATCGACAACGCTATTTTGTGTATCTGTATCTGTCGCTATGTTGTTTGCAGGCGTTGGATCGGTTACTCCTGCAGGTACTGCTACTGTTGCAGTATTTACAAAGCTCCCGGTATAGCTGCTCGGTACACTTACAACATAAGTATAAGTAGCTGTAGCCCCACTTGGCATATTTACCAGTTCTGAGATGCTACCTGTACCACTTGCATTACCTGTTGCACCACCTGCATAAACCACAGTCCATGTACCTGTTACTCCTGCTGGAAGCGTATTGGCCACCGTTGCACCTGTAACATTACTTGGGCCGTCGTTGGTAACCACAATCGTATAGGTATTGGTTGTACCTGGAACATATTGTGTTTTACCGTCGGTATTGGTAATTTTTAAATCGGCTGTACTGTTTTGGGTATCGGTATCTGTTGCCGTGTTATTTGCTGGCGTTGGGTCGGTTACTCCTGCAGGTACCGCTACTGTTGCAGTATTTACAAAATTTCCTGTAGTACCACTAGGCACATTCACTACAAATGTATAGGTAATGGTTGATCCTGATGGCATATTTACCGCCTCAGAAATACTATTGGTTCCATTGGCTGTACCAGTAGCACCACCTGTATAAACGGCAGTCCACGTACCTGTTACTCCTGCTGGCAGTGTATTGGTTACTGTTGCACCTGTCACATTACTTGGTCCGTCATTGGTAACCACCATGGTATAAGTATTGCTCGTACCCGGAACATATTGCGTTTTGCCATCGGTATTGGTAATTTTTAAATCGGCAGCAGGTACTGGAGTCAAAGTTACCGTTGATGTATTATTTGTCAGATCTGGATCTTGTGGATGGTTATTACTTGCTGTATTTACATAATCACCAATCGGTCTATTTGGAACAACCTTAGCAGTGATCTTTAATGTCTTCTCATTAGCCGCACCAACGTTCAAAATACCAACAGACCAAGTACCCGTGGCAGAAACATATGCTCCTGCGCCATCATCGCTTACATATTGGAAGCCTGATGTCAAGATATCTGAGACCACAACAGGAGCTGCATTACCAGCACCCAAGTTTCTTACCTTGATTTCAAATACTACATTATCGCCCTCTTTAGGGGTTAGGTTATCTACTGTTTTGATGACCCTTATATCTGAAGTCTGTAAGTTTACAGGTGTTGGCGTATTATAAAACAATGGTGTTTTGGTATTGTCGCCATTATTAGGGCTCGTATTGTTGTGAGATACATCAGTTACGTTAACAGGGTCTGGTGTATCTGTAATTGCGGTTGTTGTAGCTGTATTGTTATAGGTAGTATAATTTCCATTAGGATTTACATTGATCGTAAAACTAATACTTGCATAATAAGCTGTACCACTTGCCGGATTTGGCATTCCTATCAACGAACTCGTTGCGGGATTCAATAGATTTTTATCAGTAGTTCCGTTAAAACTGGTATTTACCGCTATTGCTCCAGAACCATTAGTTGTGCTTGAACTTAGTTTGGTAACCACTCCTACCATGGTAAATGTTGCAGGTGATGGAAATGCGGTAGCTAGATCATCCGTAATCTGGATGTTTTTTAAAGGGATACCACTATAGTTTCTTACCCTAAGTGTATAAGTTATATTATAGGTTCCATTGCTTTGGATTGTGGGTGTACCCACTGTTTTGGCCAAACCAATCATTGGGAAAATAACCGGGGTTTCATCTCCATTTAAACGGACAATGGTTGTACCTGCATTGGAAATATCGGTAACTTGAACATTTCCGGGAGCTACGGCTGTTACCGTAGCTGTATTTTTTGAGTTATAGGTTACCTGCGCACTTGCATTTCCCCTACTAATTAGCATGAATAGCAACACCGTTGCTGTATACTTTAAAAATAATTTTGCGATCTTCATTTTATACAGTTCTCCAGTGATTATAAGATTACGTTAACTACAAGGGTAATGGTCTCTTCTTGACCTGCCGCAAGTGCTGAACTTGCAGGAGTTAATAAGTTTTGATCGGCAGTACCATTAAATGTTGGATTAGCAGTAAGTGAGCCTGTTGCATTTAAACTTACCTTGGTAAAGGTTTTAGGAGAAGGGAAGGTAAGATTCAATTGGTCCTTCACTTGAACAGTACTTAATGCTGTTGTCCCTGTATTTTTAACTTTAAAAGTAAAAGTTACATTATAGCTGCCGTTTGCCTGTTGTACAGGGGTTCCTGCTGATTTTGCAATGGCCACCTGACAGTCTTGAATTGTTACGGTAATATCGTCCTGGTAAGTTGTACAAGGTCCATTAGAGGTTGTCCAACGGAAAACATAAGTACCTAATTCTAGACCACCAACAGTAGCATTGTTTGCATTTACCGAACTAAATACCGGATTTACACTACCAGCAGGTTTAGAAAAGGTTGTCCAGGTTCCAATACCAGAAGTTGGTGCAACTGCTGCCAACTGAACTGGAGCGTACAAACAGAATGATGCTGTTGCATCGCCCGCATCTGCCACACTTGGTGGTCAAATACCACAAGGCTTACTTGGTCTTCAGTAGTACATCCACTTGTATTGGTTATTTTCCATTTAAGGATATATGTGCCTTTAATCAAGTTGCTCACATTTGCTACTGGATCATTAAAACTGCTAAATGTTGGACTGTTTGGTCCACTTACTACAGACCATGTTCCAGTACCTCCTACCACAGCCGTAGCTGTTAAGGTTTTTGTTCCGGTGCCACCAATTGCTGCTGTACAAACTTCTGCATCTACACCTGCATTTGCCTGACTTGGGCTAACATCAACTACGTTAACACTTACATTCTGAGAAGAAGAAGCACATACACCATTGGCGATGGTCCATTTAAAGATATATGGATTGCCTGGCGCTACATCTAAACCTGATATAGTTGTAGTTGGCGAGTTTGGTGCATTGATCACAATGTTACCAGGATTGGTACCACCGCTTACATAAGTCCAAGTACCTACACCAATTACTGGAGTTGTACCTGTTAATGTAACCCCACCTTGACAAGCACTAGTTTGTGCAGGCATTGGTTGGGCCGTTGTTGGTGGTAGATATACGGTAATCCTCACCACGTCATTATTAGACTGTGTACCGCTACAATTTACATTGCTTACAGTCCATCTTAATATATAAACCCCTGGTACACTTAAGTTATTAACTGTGGTTGCAGGCGTTGTTGACGAAGCAATAGTTGCCACCCCTCCAGATGGTTGGCTTAAGAAACTCCAAGCACCTGTACCTATTACTGGAGCTACCGCCGTTATATTTGCTGTAGTACCACTTGTTGTACAGATTTCTTGATCAGGGCCTGCATCAGCTGTTGATGGAGGTCCACTTACAGTAACATTCATTAGATCTGTAGCAGTTCCACATCCACCCACAGTAATGGCATATTGGAAAGTATAATTACCACCGGCTGTTAAGCCAGTAACTATAGCTGTATTATTAGAATTTGGTGTAATGGTAACCGCTGGTCCGGCTGTTTGTGTCCAAGTACCTGTACTACCATCATTACCGATCAATACTGTACTTGTAACATTACATAAAGTTTGGTCGGCTCCTGCTTTTGCCGATTGGCCAATAGTGATCGTTACGTTACTTGTTGATGGTGCACAATAAGGTCCGTTTGTTGCTTTCCATGTCAATACATAAGTTCCTAACTCAAGGTTACTGATGGTAGATGTTGGGCTGGAAACATTAGCAAAAACTGGTGTACTTGGTCCGCTTACAACAGACCATAAACCTGTACCTGTAGTAATTACATTGGCGGCCAGTGTGGCTGTGGTTACATCGCAAAGTGTTTGGTTGGTACCGGCGTTGGCTGTAGTAGGCGGTTCTCCAATATTATAGGTAATCTCTGCCGAACTACTAGAACAAGCACTGTTACTGATGGTCCAACGGAATTTATAACGCGCTTCAATCAAACCAGTTACATTAGCTGTATTGTAACTTGTTGGGTTGTTGATTACGGCTCCACCTGGTCCTTCAACCTGTGTCCATAAGCCTGTTTCGTTAGCTGCTGGCTGATTTGCCAATAGACTTAAAGGAGCTAAACTACAAACATTTTGTTGTGGCGCTCCTGTTATGGTGGCTACTGTTGTTGGTCCGGCAATGGTAACAACTACTGTATCTCTAGTAGGTACACAACTTCCTCTTTCCAACTTCCATTCAAATGTATAAGTACCTACGGTTGCTCCACTAACAGCTGTATTAAATAAACTGGCGTTAAACGTTGGCACATTCGGGGCACCAGGCAATAACGTCCAAGTTCCTGTTTCACCTACAGCAGGTGCATTTCCTGCTAGGTTAAAGTTTGTTGTGGCTGCAGTAAAACACATGTTTGCACCAGCAATTGCCTGTTTAGGGCCATTGGTATTATCAGTATTGATGGTTACGTCATTAAAGATACTTCCGCAAGCATTGCTGATGGTCCATCTTAATACATAAGTTTTATTGGCCAAAAATCCGGTAGCTGTTGCTTTTGGATCATTAACATTAGAAAATGAAATGGTGCTTGCAGGTGCTGCAGGGCTTTGCGAAAATACGGTCCAAGTACCAGTTTCACTTCGTTCTGGCACATTGGCATCTAGTTTGATCGGTGTACCAAAACAAGCATTGATTGATGCACCTGCATTAACTACAGTGGGTTGTGATGCAACGATTACTCTTGCATCATCCTGTGTATTTGGACAACCAGCACCACCAGTTACAATCCATCTAAATATATAAACACCGCTTACCAAGTTTGAGATTGCGGTGGTATTTAAAAACTTATTGGCAATAACTGCTGTATTAGGGCCACTTACTTGGCTCCATTGACCGCTACCAGAGTCTCCTACTTGTGCAGCGTTACCTGCCAAGGTTGCATTCACTGTACCACAAACCAAAAATTGGTTGGTACCCCCAACTGCCTGATATGGTGTTTTTGAGACTACTATGCTCAAGTCAGCATAAGCATCAACACAACCTCCAGAAGAGTTATCACTGGTTCTTCTAAAACGTACTACATATGTACCAATTTTATCTAAACCGATAATGTTCTGTATCGAACTAGCTGCAGTCATGTAAACACCAAATGGATCATCAGCCGCAATCTGTGAATCTGAAGGACCGCTGATCAATGCCCATTGGGTTAAGTTTCCACCACTAATTGTATATGGAACTGCCAATTGACCTACTTCACATGCCAAGATCTGAGGGCTTGTGGGTGTAATTGATATTGCAGGAGGAACGGTGTATCTTATGCTATAAGTACCTGAAGAGGAACAACCCGTTACCGTATTGGTAATGGTATAGTTAAAGTTATAATTGCTGCTTCCATTTAAACCGGTGATGGTTGTTGTAGCAGAAGTCGGCGAATGAATGGTTGCCCCGGCTGGGTTACCAGCTGCAGCAGTCCATTGTACAGTTTCATTTGTGTAAAGCGGTTTAACGCCATTGAGTATGGTTGTTGTTCTCCCATCACAATAGATCATTGTTGGAGAGCCTGCTGGAGTAACATCTTGTGAAGGAGGGTCTACGTTGATCGTTACATCTGCAGAACCTGTACTGCAAGGACCAACAACCGTCCAACGTACTACGTATGTACCTTGTGATAAATTACTAACCGTTGTATTGTTATCATGTATGTTTGCAAAAGATGGAGTACTTGGCCCACTAATAAATGACCATGTTCCTTGCTGTCCAAAACCTGCACCACCATAAGATGCTGAAAGTTGTTTTGAAGCTGTCAACGTATAACAGCTTGCATTAAGTGGCGATACTGCAGTTACAGGAAACACCCCTCCCAAATTCCTTACTTCAATCAAATCAGATGAAGTACAATTTGTACTGCCATTTTTAATCGTATATCTAAATACCGTTACTCCAACGCTGTTACCACTTGTAGGCAAAGTTACCGATGCGCTTGCAGAGGTAGCTGGCGAGGGCACTGGAAGATTTCCGCTGATCACTTCCCATAATGCTGTTTCTCCTGGCTTTAATGGGTTACCAACCAAGGTAATGGTGCCTGGGCACTCTACCCTATCTGGACCTAGATTAGCCACAGTAAGGTCTGAAGCCTTATAAATGGCATCATCAAATACCGGAGAACCATCGGTACATTTTGCAGTTAACCTAAAGGTATAATCTACATTTTGCAAATAGCCTGAAACTGTTGCAGTTGCTGCCCCACCTGCTACAGTAGTAGTAGATATGGTAACAGCTGGACCTGCAATCTGTGTCCATACCGCAGTTTCAGCAAAACTTCCTGTTGCGGCACCTGTTAATATAAACGATGTACCCGGACAAATTACCCTGTCTTGGCCTGCATTAATGGTACAGTTCTGCGCATTGGCGCTAAAAGCACCAACTAGGATTAAACTTGCAACAAATAAATAGATACGTAAAATTTTAATCATAAAAATATGGTTTGACTAAAGAAGGATTAAAAATGCTGGCAATGATTACCTGAAACACAACTTTTAACACAGGGGAACGTTAATAAACAGATACCGATTGAAGCGCACAGTGGCTTACAATCAGATATAAAAGCATTCATGAATTAAGGCGATATTTTAGATAATATTTTTTTTTGTAAAACTATCCCCTTTGGAAAAAAAATCTTGTAGTGCGATCTCTACCGATTTGTAGTATTTATTCTACAAGATTTATCTTCAAAAAATTTGTTATTTTAACTTTTAAGAAATTAGATTGTCTTTTTTGTTAGTCCTTTAATTTATAGCTGATTTTTTCAGCTATTGCGGCATAAAAGATAGTTTTGCACTTATTCCTTATCATTATTTATGCGCTTCTCTCTTGTTCTTGTTGTTTTATGCTTTCTGCTCAACCAGGCAATAGCACAAAATTATAGCCTCAGCCATTACACAGACGAAAATGGTCTTCCGCAGAATAGTGTAAAATCCATTACAACAGACAATGCTGGTTTTGTGTGGTTGGCCACAGAAAATGGATTGGTAAGATATGATGGTCAGAAATTTGTGCTGTTCGACAAAAATTATGCGAAAACAAGCTCTAATCGCATCGCCAATTTTAGGATTGATGTAAAAACTAACAGCTTATATGCACTTTCAGAAAATTGGCAACTGATCAACATTAAAGATGGGCATGTTGCTCCTTCATCTTTAACCTATAGCAAAGTATTCAACTTTAAAAACGGCTCAAAAGATGATTATAATTATGCCAATGGAGTACCCAATGCCATGGAAAAATATGTCCTTGGTATGCCATATATTATTGTGATCGATAAAAATACGGTCTATAAAATACAGAAAGGAATAATTGAGCAATATCTAAATGAAGTTCTGGTCAGGAAAATCCCTTTTGATTACAAAGACCAGTGGCGTTTTTTCGTACTCGACAAAAAGTTATATTATATTGATGAAAAAAGAAAGCTGACTTGTTTTATCGATGGCAAACAAATTAATACAAATATAACCGGTGAGCTTGCAAAGATAACCAGCCAGCATGCAGGAACGCTATTTTGGAATACCTGCACGGGAAATGTTTTTTTGAACATTAAAAACGCTTTATATACTTTAGAAAAAAGTCAAAAAACCGGGCATTTTGTTACCAAGTGTATCATTAAAGACGTAGATCTGGAAGACCTGAGCATCATTTCTATCTATCTGGATCAAAAAAGTGGGCATATCTATATGGGTAGCTCTACCAAAGGCCTATATGTTTACCGAAAAAAAGACTTCAATACCCTAAATCCTATTCAATCCACTTCATCAAATCTTTTTTATGCCCAAGTGCCTTATGGCCAAAATTCGGTTTTGTATGCCAATGGCTATCTATTTCAAAATACCGGAAACACCTTATACTTTGATCTGCTCAAAAAACATAGCAGTAACTTCTCCTTGTTGATTGACCATCATAAAAACGTATGGTCGCCAAATGGCACAACACTGTATAAGTTTTCGCCAGAACTGACCAAGATCCTGGCTGCCCATCCATTTCCGTATCGAATCAATTCTATTTATCAGTCGCCAGATGCTGAGCTTTGGGTAGGTACCTTTAATGGGATATATAAGATGGCCAAAAGCGATACCAGTTTTAAGCGAGTTGACGTTTTATCGGGTATTAAAGATGTAAGCTACTTACAAAAAACTGGGCAACTACTGTGGATTGGCACTCATAAAGGAATGTATTACTACAATTTTGTCAACCGTGCAAAATACAGCATACCGGAGTTGGCCAATAAAGACATCCGTAGCGTCTATACCCGTGGGAATGAGGTGTGGATCACTACTTATGGAGATGGTTTTTATCTTTACAGAGAAGGCAAGATTACCCGATTGCCAAATGACAACAACAATTATCTCAACACCTCTCATTGCATTTTAGAAGATAAACATGGTTTCTTTTGGATCAGCACCAACAAAGGGCTCTTCCAAGTGGCTATTGCCGACCTCTTGGCCTATGCCGACCAAAAGACCAGTAATGTATTTTATCTTTATTACAATAGGGCATCTGGTTTTAATACCAACGAATTTAATGGCGGATGCCAACCATGTGGTTCGATTATGGGTGATGGCAATTTTTCTTTCCCAAGTATGAATGGAATGGTGTTGTTCAATCCTTCAAGAATAATTGCCAATGAGCCTGACCAACCCATCTTTCTCGATAAAGCGGTGGTAGACAATCAACTTATCAATTCTGATGGTACAAGTTTAAGTATACCAAACGAATTTAATAGACTGAATATATTTTTGACCACTCCTTATTTCGGCAATAGCGAAAACCTAAATTTCGAATACAAATTGTCCAATCAGAAACAATGGACACAAAGTATAGACCAGATCATCTCCTACTCTTCGCTCCCATCGGGTAAAAACATCCTTAATATTAGAAAGGTAAGTGGTTTTGGGCAAGACAATTATGTTTATAAAAACATTACCATCATTGTGCCGCCCCACATGTACCAAAATTGGTGGTTCATTTTAGGGGCTATTATTTTGGCTGCTTTGATCCTGTACCTGTATATCAAAGTAAGAATAAGAATCATCCGCAAAAGAAACCTGCAATTAGAGGAAAGCATTAGCGAACGTACACATGAGCTGCAAAATACCATTAAAGCCTATGAAACCTCTCAAAAAAGGTTGGAACAACATGGCTACTTCCAACGCCGACTGATTGCCGCAATTACCCACGATATCAAAAGTCCACTTAAATATCTAATGATTACTGGAGAATCGTTGTATAACAGTTCAACACACAATGAAATTGACCGTGATGGCCTAAAAGCAATGTTCACTTCTTCTTCACAGATTTACCATTTTACAGAAAACCTATTGACCTATGCCAAGGGATTTACCAATGAAGACCTGAATGTTAAAACTACATTTAACCTGAGTAGGTTAATTGAAGAAAAAATTGCCATTTTTCAGGGCATTGCCAATTCTCAGGGTACTACAATCCATAACTTGATACATAAAGAGGTACAGATAGAAACGAACGAACAATTGTTGTCTGTTATTTTACACAACCTGATAGACAATTCGGTAAAGTTTACCAATGTTGGAGAAATCAGTTTTTCTTTTCAAGTGAATGGGGATAAAATCAGTATATTTATTAAAGACACTGGCATTGGGATGAAACCTTATCAAGTATTGTGGTGCAATAAGATCAACGACCCATTTGCCGACTTGAACGATACTCCTTTACATGCAGGCTTGGGATTGATCATGGTGAAAGAACTGATCAAAGCCATTGGCGGAAAAATTTATGTAGTAGCTACCTTAGGAAGAGGTACAACTGTCGAAATCATCTTATAAACTCAATTGGCTTCGGTAATGTTCCAAAGGCGGAATTTATCAATCAACTGTACAATATTATCTACCTTCAGTTTTTCAAAAATCCTGTTTTTGTAGGTACTTACGGTAGACATCTGCAGATTTAAGGAACTAGAAATTTCGGTAACCCCATGCCCAAAAATCAACATCTGGGCTACTTCAAACTCTCTATTTGATAAGATATCTATTGGATTTACATCTTCATTGTTGTTGTTGAGCAGGTTATTGATCAAACCATCTTTAACGGTTTTGCTCATATAGGTACCTCCATTCAAAACGCTTTGCAGTGCCAATTTAACATCGCTGTTAGAATTTTGTTTATACAGATAACCTTTGGCCCCTGCCTGTAGATACCTTAAGGCATACAAGCTCTCATCATAAGCCGAAAAAATCAATACTTTTATTCCTTTTTGTTTTCTTTCCAATACATCCAGCATCTGGATGTTGTTACCCCCAGGTATATTGATATCTAATACTACCAGATCGATTTTATTTTTCTCTACCACCTCTATTGCATCTGGAAAGCTACCAACCTGTGATATTTGGGCCCATGGAAGCAGCTCTTTGATCAATAACATTATACCGTATCGTACTACATCATGGTCATCTACTATCAGAATATGTTTTGGAGAGCTGTTCATTTATTTTAACAATTAGGGTGACTGTAAATATACAACATCCTTAGTATTAACAAACTTGTTTTTACCAATAAAAAGGCAACATTTTTGCTATTGACCTTGATCTTTCAGTGCCAACTTGGCTCCTTTTTCGTCAACTTTATACCAGATTCCTTTTTCGAACAGTGCAGCTTCATGTTTTCCGGCATGTTGGTTTACATCTAAGCCCAAAACTTTGCCACCATAATAAAACCCAACATTACCCGGAACAATGGTATGACCAACAACAATCCGCTTTACACCAAACAACGAAAGCGTTGCATCTACTTCTTGCTCGGTTGCTTTTGGTTCTACAAAGTATCCACGGTACCAGAATAAAGATGTTTTGCTATTGAAAAAATTAGCTACTGTGGAATCTAACTCTCCAACTGCAGCCAAGCGTTTTGCTTTATCATAATAGGGTCTACATTTGTTGTTGATCTGGTCTAAAGGCATGGCCATTTGATTAATTTGTGGAGCAATACCCGCATGTGCGCAAATGTTATCACCAATTTTTTCAATAATATTCTTAGTTCTTAACCACCTGCCCAATTCTGTATCTGTTCTAAAAAAATCGGTGTAGGTAATCCCCACAATTTTAGCTATTTCCAGATATCTGGATCAACATATCGGATATCACCACTCAAATTCATAATGTCATGGTTGCCCAAAATGGTATGTACATAACCGCCTGCAGCTTGTGCATCTTGCTCTAACTTATACAATAACCAAAGTACTTCTGTTACCTGTTTGCCCCTATCAAAAAGGTCGCCACAGATGATCAGCTTTCCTTTGCCAAATTTCCAGTTGTATTGCTGGTCAATTACGCCATTGGCCAATAATAAAGCCCTGAAAGCTGAGAACTCTCCTTCTATATCAGAAACAAAGAACATTTTATCTGTGCCTTTACTTGTAGCTGGCTCTATGTCCAGTGTCTTTTTTAGTGCGACCGAGAAATCCCAATCAGGCTGTTGTGCAAATTTCACCTTCACCAAGACCTTATTTTTGGAAGGTACAGTATCTACAACAGATTTACCATTCACAACCGACTGCAACAGGTTTTTTCCATCGCGATAAAACACATGTGGCGTTTCATTCAAAGGTTCAGATTGGGCAAAAACAGCTAAGAAAAAGAAGAGACTCAACAAACACAGTAAAACAATTTTCATCTATAGGTTTATTAAACTTTAACTCGATATTAGCAAATATATCTTAACTTGTAGTTTAAAACCAAGTTTATGGTGCAAAAGGTTAAGTCGAAATTTAGGATCAGGAAAATTCGGAAGTTTTTTAGTCTTTTAGGACCAGGGTTAACCACTGGAGCTGCCGATGATGATCTTCTGGCATTGCAACCTATTCTCAAACTGGTGCCCAATTTGGTTATGGCCAATTATGGACAGCTTTATACATGCTTCCTTTTATGACTGCTGTACAGGAGGCCTGTGCAAGAATCGGACTGGTAACGGGTAAAGGCATAGCTGCTGTAGTTAAAGAACATTACAACAAAAAGGTACTTTATGCTGTGGTAGGGCTTGTGGTAGTGGCCAATACGATCAATATTGGAGCCGATATAGGGGCAATGGCGGCAGCGGCCCAGTTATTGGTACCTGTACATTTTGTGGTGCTTACACTTTTTTTCACTATTGGAATTCTTTTGTTAGAGATCTTTACAAGTTATAGGATCTACTCAAGGATACTTAAATGGTTGGCATTGGCCTTATTGGCTTATCCCATTACGGTATTTATGATCGACCAACCTTGGCCTACCGTATTAAAAGCTACCGTAGTACCGCATTTTGAGTTTTCTTTTGCCTTTTTGTTTATCATAACCGGTGTATTTGGCACTACAATTACGCCTTATATGTTTTTTTGGCAAGCCTCACAAGAAGTGGAAGAAGAAAATGCTAAAGGGCTGATGAGAGATGGCAAACCCAGAATTGGCTGGCCACATATACATGCCATGCGCAAAGACAATAATGTTGGCATGGTCGTTTCTGAGTTTACTACATGGTGTATTCTTTTGGTAGGTGCTACTGTATTGCACAATAGTGGCATAACGGATGTAAAAAATGCTGCTGATGCCGCCAAAGCTTTAGAGCCCTTGGTACATTCTTTTCCAAATTCGGGCTATTTGGCTAAACTCATCTTTTCGGTAGGTATAATAGGTCTTGGGCTCTTGGCAGTACCGGTTTTATCTGGTTCGGCAGCCTATGCTGTTGCAGAGGCTTTTAGTTGGAATGCCAGTTTAAGTACCAAGATCAGAAAAGCACATGGTTTTTATGGGGTGATCATTGTGGCTACACTGGTAGGACTAATGATCAATTTTGTAGGGATAGAATCCAGTAAAAGCATTGGTATATACTGCTGTGATCAATGGCATTGCAGCCGTACCTTTGTTGTTTTTAATTGTAAGGATAGCCTCTAGCGATCAAATCATGGGCCAGTACAAAAGTAGATGGCTATCTAAAACATTGCTCTGGGCTACATTTGTAATTATGGGTGGTGCAGCTGTAGCCTTATTTTTTACCATCTAAGTTAATTGTGGCGATTGGCGAAGATGTATTATTAGTTAAGGATGTGTTTGATTGGTTGGTTGTAGATAAGCCTTTATTTCTTCTTCGCCTATGATATCTAAAAGCTCCGTAATCCCATAATAACCTATAGCAGCGATAATGTCGATATGGTTCAAAACGTCTTCTGTTTTGATCCTGGCTTTGAACAATAAGTCTGGCAACAGCCTAAGGTCGATGTTCATATCCGATGATTGATTTCCTTTAATGATAATATTTTTTTTGGGCATGACAGTAATATAATATTGGATGAAATCTATAAACAAAACTATATTTTAATAAATTACCAGAAAATACAGGATAGCCAGAAAGGCATAATCGTTAGACGAATTAGCCAGTAGGGTCTGTGAAAAAGAAAGTACTTTAACGTAAATTTTAATCGGCAACTTAAAATGGTTATTTTGAGTTGCTGACCAAGCTCAATCAACAATCAATTGTACTATGGACGAACAACAAGAAACCTGGAAACGGAAGAACAGCAATACCTCTATCCTACTTATTGCCCTCAACCTGATCTTGATATTGGTTTTTATAAACATGGGTTATGCTTCAGAAAACCAACAGATGCTCAACGTGGTTTTTTCAGTGTTAGGTTTTACCCTATTGTTGGCCGGTTATGCTTTCAGTTACCATGGCAAAGGTTACAGATTGGGCAAATGGCTGTTTGGTATTGCCTTATTGATCAGTTTGGTATTGGCGGGTCTATTATGGTATGCCATGGAACTGGGTAAAGCCTTTGCACATTAACCATGAAATTAAACCTCATCAACAAAATCTATATTGCCATTGCTTTAGCATTGGGTATAGGTATACTCATTAAGCTTTTCGTTTATAAAAGCTGGGACAGGTATGCTTATGCGGCCAGTGTTACTGCACCCCAAAGTTATCCGATAAGTATTAAAAACTGTTACTTTCTATTGCCCTATGGTGATGACGCCCATGTCAATACCGAAGACATAAGAGAATTTAAGACCACATGGGGCGATGAATATTATTTTCCGGAAAGCCATAGACCTTTAAGGCTCCCAGAAAAACTGGTTTTGGAATATGTTTCCTTTCGCGGTAGCCAATTTTATAGAGATACCTTAAACCTACCTACAGACCTGATCAAACAAATATTTACGGAAGCCGACAAACAGAACCAATTCGAAGAACTTTACAATGCGGGCGGCGACAAAAAGGGATTGCGATTTTTAATAGGTATCGCCAATAATGGAAATGTAATCGTATGGCTGCGTGGCAACAGATTAGAGAGATTGGTACTTCAAACCAAACTACAACCCTATGAGCCTAGTAGAACTGATACCTATTACGAGAAACCCTTACCAAAAAACATCTACCTCAAAAAAGTATTTGAACAACTTCCAGACAGCATTAGGTTAAAAATAGCCCAAGGATGGGATAAAGAGGCCAATTATATAGATAGCGGCACTCATTATCTAAAGCCAAAATGAAGGCAATAAATTTGAATTTATTTTATCATTTAGCATCTAATTCTTTAACTTCGCCATAAAAAAATACATTATGGGACCTCAATCAACTCAAGGCTTAATTTTATTGGTTACATTGGCATCTGTTTGTGTAGTGATCTTGATTACTGCTTTTTCTTTGACCTTTTTTAGAAAGGCAGATACGTCTGACAAGAAACACTAAGTCGGTATTACATTTTATTGGTGGTTGTGTTTGGTGATGTTTATTCCCCAATACAACTACCCTTTAATTGGACCTACCTTCAAATCACCTCAAGGTTCAATACAAACCTTACAATGCAACCCTCGCACAGAAACACATAAAACGACGGTCTACTTCTTTTGACCAACTTTCTGACCGACCTCCTCATTTTCAACATTTACCTAATAGAGATACATCTTAATTAAGTTGGTATGCCGACTAAGAACGATTAATCATAATTTAAAACATATTCTGCTTTATTGTGTTAGCTTTATACACTTATCGCACAAACAGTAGTTTACAAAATCTTTAGTAGCTACCTGTAATACTTTTTACCCCTTTCTTTAAAGCACCATTTGTAAGTTTAAAACATGAAAAAAAGTACTTCGGATGGACAAAATGGGCCTAATCATACCCACCCAACTATTGGTAACCCAACAGCAGAACTGATCATAGCCAATAAAGAAATTGCCTTACAAAATGAAGACAAGGTAAATCTTGCCGCAGAACTTCTCATTGCCAATAAAGAGTTGCTTTTTCAGAATGCCGAAAAAGAGAAAAGAGCTAACGAACTGATCATTGCCAACAAAGAGCTGGCTTTTCAGAATGAAGAAAAAGAAAATAGAGCGGCCGAATTGGTGATTGCCAACAAAGAGCTGGCCTTCCAGAACAAAGAAAAAGAAAAACGCGCCCAAGAACTGATCACCGCCAATAGAGAACTGAAGAATGCAGAGGAAGATATCCGCATCCTAAATGAAGAGCTTGAACATAAGGTAATAGAACGCACGGCACAGCTCGAGTTTGCCAACAAAGAGTTAGGATCCTTCTCCTATTCTGTATCCCATGACCTTCGCGCACCCATTCGAGCCATCAATGGTTATTCCAAGATTTTAATGGAAGACCATGCACATAAACTAGATAAAGATGGAGAAAAAGTACTCCAATCCATCATCTACAATTCGCAAAAGATGGGCCTGCTGATCGATGACCTGCTGGCTTTTTCCAAACTAGGCAGAAAACCTGTAACTGTTGCCGAAATCGATATGGATGCTTTGGTCAATTTGGTACAAGAGGAACTACTTTTTGAACATGGAGAAAATGTCCCCATATTTAATGTTGAGCAGCTTCCACCTGCACTTGGCGACAAATCGCTGATCAAACAAGTATGGATCAATCTAATTCTCGAATGCCATCAAATATTCAAGCCATACCACCGGTGCCCACATACAGATTGGCGCCTATGTTAACGCACATATGGTTGTCTATTATGTAAAAGATAATGGCGCAGGCTTTGATATGTTATATTATGATAAACTCTTTGGCGTATTCCAGCGCCTGCATTCTCAAGAAGAATTTGAGGGTACGGGGATTGGGCTCGCCATTGTACAAAAAATCGTGCACCGTCATAACGGTACGGTTTGGGCCGATTCTGTATTAGAAAAGGGAACAAATTTTTATTTCAGCCTACCCGCTGTAAACTCAAATTAAACACATGGACTACGAAAATATTGAAATCTTATTTGTTGAAGACAGTGCCGATGATGCAGTACTTACCATCAGGGCACTGACCAAAAGTGGCTTTACCAATAAACTATTACACGCAAAAGATGGTGCCGAAGCCTTAGATTTCATCTATTGCAGAGGTAATTATGCAGCTAGAAATCCAGAAGAGTTTCCTAAACTGATTTTATTAGACCTTAAAATGCCCAAAGTATCAGGCTTACAGGTTTTAGAACAGGTAAAATCTGATTCCTCGGATAAAATCAATTCCGGTTGTAATGCTCACTTCATCAAATGAAGGACCTGATATTGAAGCCTGTTTTGCCCTTGGTGCAAATAGCTATATCGTTAAACCTGTAGATAGCGACAATTTTTTTAAAGCCATCAAAGAAATCGGATTGTATTGGATGGTCTTTAGTCAATCCGCACACCCATAATGACAGCCAAACTCAAGTACCTTATTGTTGAGGACAATGAAAGCGACGCGGACTTATTGGTCCGTGAGCTGAATAAGTCTGGATTAGATTTTACCAGCATCAATGTGCAGACTCTAAAAGACTTTGAGACCGCTCTTTTGGCTTTTGGACCTGACCTGATTCTATCAGATTACGCTTTGCCTACCTTTAATGCAGTAACTGCTTTTAACATCAAGCAACAAAAGCATCAACATATTCCTTTCATCATCGTTTCTGGCTTTATAGGTGAAGAAAATGCGGTAGAATTGATCAAAAATGGAGTTACCGACTATGTGTCGAAAGAAAGGCTATATACCTTGACTACCAAGATCAAAAGGGCTTTAGAGGATACATTGATTAGGAAAGAAAAGAAAATGATGGATAAAAAGTTACGTCATCAATCTGAAGAGCTTTTTACCTTGAACCAACAACTTGAAGTGAGGGTCGTTAACCGCACCAAGGCACTTGCAGAAAGCGAGAACCGTTTTCGCAACATGATGGAAACCATCCCACAGATTGCCTGGACCAATACCATAGCTGGAAAAATGGTCTATTATAACCAAAGGTGGTATGATTATACAGGACTGGATGAAAAACAGACCAGAAGTTTTGGCTTTGATGGCATCATCCATCCTGAAGACCTGAATACAAGTACGACCCAATATCATGCTATCCTTACCGATGGCAAAGGTGGCGAATTTCAAGTTCGTGGAAAAAGAAAAGATGGCCATTACCGTTGGCACCTTATCCGTTTGATGCCTATCCTTGATCAAAAAGGCCATACCCAACTTTGGGTGGGCACAGCTACAGATATACAAGAACTTCGCGTACTGCAACAACAAAAAGATGATTTTATCAATATTGCCAGTCATGAGCTTAAAACGCCCATTACCAGTTTAAAAGCTTGTTTACAATTGTTAGACCGTATCAAATACAAACCTTCATCACCCATGTTACCAAAATTGATTGTACAGGCAAACAGGGGCATGAACAAAGTAAATCTGTTGATAGAAGATCTGCTCAATACCAGTATGGTCAATGAAGGACAGTTGCACATCAATCCAAAAAAATTCGTCATTGCCGACATGATCAGTGAATGTTGTCAAGATGTACGCAGTGAAGGCATCTATACGATTACTACAGAAGGTGAGCTGGAGTTGGAAATCTTCGCGGATGCACTTCGGATCGAACAGATCGTCACCAATTTTGTAAACAATGCCATCAAATATGCCCCCAAATCCAACCAAATAGACATCCTGATCCAAAGTGAAGATGGAATGGCTAAAGTATCCATTATTGATCATGGGCCAGGCATTGAACCAGACAAACTACCTTACCTGTTTGATCGTTATTATAGGATAAACAGTAACGAAAACCAGTATTATGGACTTGGCTTAGGTCTTTATATCTGTGCAGAAATCATTAAAAAACACAATGGTAAAATAGGTGCAACTATTCAGGCAGACAATGGAACAGCTTTTTGGTTTACCATTCCTATCCATCAGTTGGGCGAACTATAGCAGACATAAACACAAAAATGGGAGATTGAATTACCTAACGGCATTGTTTGAATAATTAGAAATATATTGCAAATTTAGCATTTGATAATTAAATCCATTACGATGTCTTTTCAAGCCTACCTCAAAACAATCAAAGAAAAAACAAACCTGGGTCCTGCAGCGCTTAGACAGAAAGCTGAAGAAAAAGGTTTTACCGAAAGTGGAAAACTTAAACCTGCTGTAAAAGCGGGTGATATTGTATCCTGGCTAAAGGAAGATTACCAATTAGGGCACGGACATGCCATGGCCATTTATGCGCTGTTAAAAGGAATTAAAGACGAAAACAGCCAATAAAAGCTAAACCATAATTGTTTTGTTCAACAATTTTTGGATAATTATTAGGGCAATCTGTAAAAAAGTGCTTCAAATGGACAAAATCATCTCTTTACTTTAGTGCTGTGCAGATTTATTTCAACATCATTGTCCTTTTGTTGTTGGTGGTCATTTCCCAATCGCTCTTTGTAGCTGGTCTATTGGGTTTTGCTTCCAATAATCAACGCTCAAGTCGCATTTTAGCGGTATTGATCTTCGTTATCGCCCTATGGCTGATTGACCATTTTATGCGCATTTCTGGAATTTATGGACAAAGACCTGACCTGTATTTCCTACCTATCTTTTACTCTTTCAGTTTTGGGCCATTGATTTGGTTTTATGTGCGCAGCATGGTCAACTCGCAATTTAGGTTCCAATACAAACACCTCGTTCATTTTATGCCTGTACTGCTTCAATTTGGCCTGTATATGTACCTAACTTTTTGCACTTACCCAGTTAAGGAATGGTATTGGGAAAATATACATCAACCCTATACTTACAGGATCGAGTTTGATGGCACATGGATCTCTATGACCATCTATCTCATATTATCTTTACGTTTGCTTAAAAATTACCAGATATGGGTGGCCAATCATTTTTCTGAGCTTTCTAAAATCAGGCTCAATTGGCTTAAAATCATTATAGGAACATTGCTGCTCTTGTGCCTACAATGGTTTATCGAAATCATTCTACGTGATGGTTATGGGCTGTATTTCAATTACGATTACTCCGTTGAAATATTAGGTATTGTTTTACTTGTACTGGGCGTAGCTGGTTGGCGACAACGTAATCTTTCAGACATCAACTATGAAATGGATGAACCTGAAATCAGTTTACATGCCAAATCCACTTACCAAATAGACCCTATCATTTTGCAAAAGATCAGCAATGCCATGATCAGGATCGTCTGTACCTTAATCCTACCTTAACTTTAATAGAATTGGCCACAGCCATTAACCTCAATAGCAAAACAGTATCTCGACACATCAACGCTGGTTTTGCCCAATCTTTTAACGACTATGTAAATGCTTATCGTGTTGAAGAGGTAAAACGTAGGTTAAAATCTGGCGACCTGACCAAACTTACCATTATGGGCTTAGCTATGGAATCGGGTTTCAATTCTAAAACTACTTTTAATCGAATCTTTAAGCAGTTTACAGGAAAGGCACCCTCAGCCTTCATTGCAGAGTAGTCCCATATCCTGAATTGGGACGCATCAGTACCTGATCCAATACCGTATTTAATGTTTACAGCCTCATCTTTGTGGTGTAATTAAACAAGAAACACATGAAAAAAATCTTATGGTTGGTGCTGCTTTTAACCAGTGGCACCACCTTATGGGCACAACAAGTTTGGACAGATAAACGAAGGCTCTTACCAGATCAGTTACGTAACATCCCAACTGGCATCAACATTTTCCATTCTCCTACACCTGTATGGCCCGAACTGAATACAGACACAGTCAATTACCCAGGTCGATACATTTGGAAGCACCTTACCACAGTATCTACCCAATTGGGACAATTGCAAGTAATCGCAGCTGGAAGTTATATCTGGTGGAAGGACAAAGGTTGGACAGCAAACATCAAGCTTGACGCAAAAGACTTTGAAGAACTTTTCAATTGTCCAGCCGGACAATTGAAACCAAACCGCACTTATACTTTTCTGAAAAACTACCGACATGAGGATGGTCTATATGCTGGGGATGCAATTTGGTTTGTATTGGCCAAAGCCAAAAATGGAAAGCTTTACAAAGGTATTGCCTTGGTAGAAACCGAAGGTGAATTAAAACCTAAACATTAAGCGAAAACAAATATTTAAATCAAATAACAACCAAAAATGAAAAATCTAACTTTACTTTTTCTATCCTTCTTCTTGGCTAACACGACCCTTATTGACCCCGTTGTCTATGTAATTGACAACAATAAAAGCAATATAAACTGGACTGGCTATGCCGAAGCAGGAAATTATGCTCCGAGCGGTACCATCAAGATCAAATCAGGTAGGTTTGGCTTTAATGGAACAACCCTAACTACTGGCCAAGTGGTAATGGATATGCCTACAATTAGCCATAGCAATAAGGAATTGGAAAGCCATTTAAAAGCCGCTGTTTTTTTTGATGTAGGCAAATATCAAGAGGCCATTTTTATCCTAAAAGCCATGAAAGGCAATAGAGTGAGTGGCAATTTGACCATTAAAGGCATTACACATGCCATTAGCTTCCCTATCGTACTCAACAAAAATACTGTTGGTCTACTGCTAAAGGCAAAAATAAAAGTTGACCGTACCTTGTTTGGCATCAAATACAACTCCAAATCATACTTTCAGGATATAGGAAGTTATGCCATTAAAAATGAATTTGAACTTGATATCCAACTGGAACTACGCGAGCGTTAAAATTTTATGGTTCAACACAAAATCACAGGGTTACTTTCCTTCAAAAAACTTGGATATCGTTTCGTTAAACTCTCTTACGATTTCAACAGGAGCGTAATGCGATGCTCCTTTAAAGATAACCAGTTGTGATTTTGGGATATTTGCAGCTATGGCTCTGGTATGGCTTTCCAAGATCATATCCGTTTCTCCAGCCATTACCAATGTTGGGGCCTTGATCTTTTTGATATCAGCAAAAGTAAGGTGAGGTTCGTTCAGCAACATGGTAAACAGCCTCACCTGCATTTTAGAAGCTTCGTCTGTACGGGTTTGAAGTTGCGTTATGCCTGTTCTGAGTTGGGTCCATACCATTTCGGGCAATGCCTCTGTAGTTGGAAAAAGGTTTGCGCCCATAATGGCCAGTTTATTCACATACTGTGGATACTTTACCGCTATGATTAATCCTGTATTGCCACCATCGCTCCAACCAATGATGTTAACTTTTTTGATATGGAGCGAATCCAGCAATTGTTTCATGTCTTCTGCAAAGAGGTCGTAACTTAAAGGTCCGGTAGAAAAGTCTTTGCTCTTGCCCTGCCCTCTGGTATCTACCGCAATTACTTTGTATTTCTTTTCAAAATGTGGAATTTGTTTCATGTAGGCATAGATCATCTGACTGTTGCCATGTAACAACAACAAAGGTTCGCCAGTACCATAAGTTTCGTAATAAAGGTCTACATCTTTTAATTTTACCCTACCAGATGCAGCCGTATTGTCTCCAAATTTTGCACGTTTGGGTGGATTTGGATCATAATCTGGATCTATTTTTGCTTCGCTGATGTCCTTACCATCAACCAGTAACTGCAAATCATCAGCCCAAAGTTTGCCTGGACCATTCAGCATGGCACCTACCACGATCGTCTGTCCATCGGGAGGCAAAAAGGTGGTTACACTGTAGAGCTGCCAATCGCGGGTGCCACTGATCTTTTGTGCCTGCAGGGTTTTATATTGTAAAAGTTGGCCATTCACATCATTTACCCTCAACACCAAACCCTGTAGGTTGGCCACATCCTGAAACTTAAGATAGGCTTTTAACTCAATCTGTTTTCCAATATATTTTGCAGGAAGGGTTTTCATTACCGTAGTAAATGCTTTTGGGTCGGCACCTGCTGTGCTTTCGATCAGTAGCGATTGATTGCCCCCGTGTTTTTCGGTTGTTGCGATCGCCGTTCTGTAGGTTCCTCCAGTTTTGGTCCAACCCTCTGGTAATTGATCAACAACTCCTTTTTCAAAGTCGAAGTTGTTGTTAGTTGTAGTTGGGCTGTTCTGTTGTGCCATGAGCTGGCTACTGATCAAAAATGCAATAATTGCGATAAAAGTTCTGGTCATAAGGATAAGGATTTACCCTAAGTTACACTTTGCTGGATATGGCTGAAATTAATTAACAGATTTTAACGATAATCAAAATAGGTTACCTATTAATCTTTCCATTAACTGAAGTAGGAAACCGGATAAGCTACTTGATACCTTCTTCAACTAAGGTTTCCTTAGCAACCTGTCTGATCAGTTCTTCTTCCTCTACTTCATCTATAATTCTTTTTTTCTTCCAGTCGCCATTGGCAAAAATGCCCATAGCGATCAATGCCATCAGCACATTAGAAACCGGAAAAGCCCACCAGATTCCATTTACACCCATACCGCCATGATGAGAAAGCACATAGGCCAGCGGAAACTGGAACACAAACTGCGAAACCAGTGCCAAGATCATGGAGGTAACCATATTTCCAGAACCTTTCAGTACTCCTGTAAAAGCCAACTGTATGCCCAAACATCCCCAGGTTAGGGCTATGGTACGTAAGAAAATCGCAGCACCGGCAATAACATTTGGGTCTTCTGGCACAAAAAAGGAAACCACCTGCTTGGCAAAAAAGAATACGATAATACCAATTCCAGACAAGCTCCAAAAAGACACAGTTGCCCCTAACCTTCCAATCCTGGCTGCCCTTGTTACCTTACCAGCCCCAATGTTCTGCGCCACCAAAGTAGAGATTGCCTGAGAGAAACCCATACCAATAACCATCACCACCTGCAAAATATTAGAACCCACCCCATAAGAAGCCAACGAAAGTGTGCCATGGGTAGCAATCAAAAATGTCATTAATGTTACCCCCAATCCCCTTACCGATTGCTCAATTGAGGAAGGTAGCCCTAAAAAGAACGCTTTTTTGATATATGGAAAGTCTGGAATAAAATCAATGAGTTTTAAGTCTATACCCTTTTTACCCCTGAAAAGGATGATAATGCTGATTACTGTCGCTAATGCTTGTGTGCTTAAGGTGGCAATGGCCGCCCCCATCACACCCGAGGCCGGTACCGGACCCCAGCCGAAAATGAAGAGTGGATCAAGAACAAAGTTTAACGCCACACTACCTACGATGATATAGATTGGGACGGTTGGATTTCCAACGCCTCGCATAAAGGCGGTAAACATGATGAACTGGAAATTGAAGACCAAACCAATGAACGAAAAACGCATAAAACCCAAAGCGCCATCGTACACCACTGCCGAAACCTTCATCAAACGCAACAGGTCTGGTGCAAATACAAATCCGGCAGCACCCAAACAGATAGAAATCAACAATACCAACAACAAGGTCTGTCCAGCCACATGGTCTACCATTTGCTGGTTTCTGGCACCTACATATTGTGCGATCAACACCGATCCTGCAATGGCAAGACCTGCGCCAATGGCAATAGAAAGAAATACAAAAGGAGTAGTTACCGATACTGCGGCAACTGCATTTCCACCTAATCTTCCTACCCAAAAAGCGTCAATCAGCTGATAGGCAGCCTGTAGCAGCTGCAGTAGAATAATAGGTATGGTAAGTTTTAAAAGCGATTGGAGGATTGGCCCCTCTAACAAAGGGTTTCTATTTTCAATGGTTGTACTGGTCATTCCCGAAAATGATAATAAGTGCAAAAGCCAGTATAAACGAGCCAGCTTATAATAGTACAATCTACATCAAAAAGAGTTTGGATGAAAGGGATTTTATTTTATGTGCCAACTGATGTTTTTTTTAGAAAACTAAACAGCTAAGGCTCTTTCATTAACATCTACCCCAACCATATTGTTGGGGTAGATGTTGATAGTTATTTTTAAACTTGTCCCATTAACGGATCAGATATACTGTTCTTACCCGTTTCTATCCGTCCGGCATACTGATGGGCAAATGTAGCATTACCCTGTATAGTTATGGTAAAATCATACCAACCACCACTTTGTTTGGCAGGCACAATTAGCTGTGAATTTTTACCTTTTTTAAGAACGATGGTTTTGGTAACATTGCCATAAGCATTGTCCTTAAGCTCAACTTTTAGGTCGCGGTTTGCAAAAAGATTGACCAACACATTTCCTGTAGCCATTTTAATGTTCAACAGTTCTGGCGACACCTTGATGTTCAGACCTGAAGCTTGTTTATCTCCCTTAAAAGACCTGAAAAAACCATTTGCACCATAACATGCTAACAGGTAATGATCAGCCATAAAATCTGCTAGCTGCCATTGGTAGCTGATTCTGATCCTCCTGGTACTACACAGAAATTCCATTGGTTCATCTTTACCTCTTCGCTTTTCCCTAGTTTATCCAATCTGAATGGTCCTGGCGCATATACCTGAAAAGCACCCGCTACACTTCTACTGCCAAACAATGTTTTTCCCGCAGCAAAATGCATTTCCAGTTCGCCATTGGCCAATTGTACCAAGTTAACCTCATGTTGGTAAGGTAAGGCATTGGCCAATTTTGTACCTGGCTCCTGACTAGGAAGTAGCTCTCTTAACCTACCCGTTTTATTGGCTTGTGCCAACTGCTGTTCGCTAATTGCATTGAAATTTCCAGGCAGTGGTTTAAAACGTGCAGCATAGATACTCTCTATAAACTTGTTCCTTTCTAATGGTTTAATCTTAACGGCCTGTTCATTGGCGGGTCTAAATGCAGAAGTCAGGTCTCCGCACACTTCTCTTCTCCAAGCACTGATATTGGTTTCCTTTACTACCTTACCTGTTTTGGTGGCTATAAAATGTTCTAAAAACTGTAAACAAGAAGTATGGTCAAAGACTCGCGAATTTACATAACCACCCTTGGTCCACGGCGAAGCAATTACCATGGGCACCCTAAACCCAAGCCCAATAGGACTGTCTTTGCCCTCTTCTTGTTGGTCCTTTGGATCTAATCCAGCAAATTCTGTTGCCGTATTGATACCTGCCGAAGTTTTTCCGGTATAAGGCCTTTTACTGTGAGGAGGTACAAAAGGTGATTGATGGTCGAAATAGCCATCACTCTCATCATAGGTCAATACAAAAATCGTTTTTTTCCATAATTCCTCGTTCTTGGTCAGGATATCCAATATTTCAGAAATATACCATGCCCCATGCCATGGTGAGCCAGGATGATCGGAGAAGCGACATGGTGCAACCAACCAAGAGACCATGGGCAACTTCCCGTTTTCTACATCGGCCCTGAACTGGTAAAGCACATCACCTTTGGGTACTACCATCTGTCTCTTTACTCCTGCATCATCATAGTCCATATATGCTATCTTATGGTAATCAGGATCTGCGATATTGGTTACAAAAGCTTTTTTGTGGATGTTCTTCTGAAATTCACTTAAGGCATCAAAACCCTGTTCGTTCCAAGTCTTGATGGCTTCCTGCGCTTTGGCCAAAGCTTCCTTTTTTGCCATAAGCGATTTTTGTTCCTGTTCATCTTTGGGCAATTTGGCTTCCAGATGATTCATCTCTTGAGGAAGGTCTGCCAACTGTTTACGTACAAAGGCCACATGTGCAGGGTGAAACCTAACATGGTACTGTTTAAAAAACTCTAAGCTATTGTCGGTAAAATTGGCCAACCAATCATCTTCCTCATCCTTAAAGCCCACCGGAAGGCTCAGTTCGTTCTGGTACACCTTCCAAGAGACTTGCGCTTCTTCCAATCGCTCAGGATAGGTTTTCCAACCCACATTCTTATAATCGATCTGACCATTAAAAACATGTGGCAAAGACGTTTCCTGATGTGGTTCTTCTCTTACCGCACCAGACCAGAACGAGGTCCGGTTAGAACTTGTACCTGTAAGGGTAGAACAGAAATGTTGGTCACAAATGGTAAAGGCATCGGCCAATGCATAGTAGAAAGGGATATCTTTTCGATCAAAATAACCCATGGTCAATGGCATATGTTCATAGGCCTTACCTGCTTTTTTGGCCTCTAACCAAGTATCCATCTTGCCCTTGTTCCTCGCAGCTACCATATCGGTCCAAGAATGGGGAAGCGAGCCCATCCAAGTGATCTTCGAATTTTTGATGTCTAACCTAAAAGGTGCATAGGTCTGTCCTTGTTTATTGGTCTGGAACCAGATGGGATTTCCATTTTCCTGTTTCAGTACCCTAGGATCATTAAATCCCCGTACCCCTTTCAAAGTGCCATAGGCATGGTCGAAAGAACGGTTCTCTTGCATCAGGAAAACCACATGTTCAGCATCTTTATAACTACTGCCAGGCGCTGGTTCAATAGACATGGCCTTTAACAACGAAGGTGGGATCACATTGGCCACAGTTGTTAGCCCAGCAAACAAACTTGTCTTTTTTAAAAAATCTCTTCTAGAATCCATTATACTTTAAATATAAAAAAAGGGCCATTTAATTGAAATGGCCCCGTTTGATTGTTGATATTATTTAACCCACCAAGTTGCTTGGTTGATCTGGTCATTATTGGCTCCAAACTGACTGGCAATGGCCTTGTTCACATTTGTTGCATTGTTGTTGTATTCTGCCTGCGGATAGATCACCTGAAAGGGATACTTACTCCTGCTGGTCTGCGGAACGAAGGATAACCGGTACGTAGGTTAGTAAAAAACGCTGACCATCCATTTTGGAAATAGGTTTGTAGGTATTTTTGAGTGGTCATCAGTTCTATTTTCTGCTCATTACCAATTGCCTGATCAAAATTATTGAGTGGTTTACCTAAATAATTGGTTGCCGCTGTTTCATTTACATAGGCAGAAAGGCTGGCCACATTGTTTTCATAAAATTTGAAATTGGCCTTTACCCCACTCTCATATAGATTTTTCGCATCGGCGGTAATCCATCCCTTCACTGCAGCCTCTGCCAAAATCAGTTGCTGTTCTGCATAACCAATCAATACCCTTGGCTCATTTACCGGATCGGCATAATAACGTTCGTGTACCTTTGATACTCTTCCGGCAACAGCTTTAACGTTGGTTTCTGCGTAAGGTGCTGCAGGGTCTCCACCTTCATAAGAAGAGAAATCAGAAATAGGCTTACCTGCTTCCTTACCCAACCTGGTCTGTGTACAGAAAAGGAAAAGACGAGGGTCTTCACGTTCCTTTAGGCGCTCTACAAAAGTCATGTCCATGTACATGCCCGAACCAAAACTGCTCGAGTTGAACTCTGGATACCTGTTGTTCTGCTGGTTAAGGAAAACAAGTCTGGCACTTTCATCCTTTGCAAATAAAGGCTCAGATGCGTAGATGGTAGCAAATTGGTTAACGATATCCAGGTCAGTTTCGCCAGTCTTTTTAGATAGGGTAAGCAAGATCTTTAAACGCAGTGCATTTACCGCTTTGCGCCAGTTTTGTACCGAACCTCCGAAGATGATATCTCCTACAATAATGGTATTTTGTCCTTTTAAAATGGTATTGGCTTCGTTCAGTTCGGTCAATATTCCTTTAAAAACAGCTTTTTGTGTATCATAAGCTGGGGTAAATATTGGATTTGCACTCTCTCCTTTTAAAGCCTCACTGTAAGGAATATCTCCAAAAGTAAGTGTAAGGTTATAAAAATAGTAGGCCCTAAAAAACTTAGCCAGTGCAGTATAGGCCTTAAGGTCTAGCTTGGTCGCTTCTTGATCCATCTTGGTCACAATACGCAGGTTATTGAAAGGATCAAAACTAGACCTGTTCCATTTGTAGTATTGCTCTAGGTTTTCACCATCACTCTGTACCAACATCTTATTGGCATATAATGGACCTGTTCCACCAAACTCTTGGAAAGCTGTCCACTCGATTTTGGTCAATAGCAATTGTGGGTGCGTTTCTTGTGGTCTATTGGGATCTTTATTGAGTGCTTCGAGGTCTTTTTTACAAGAAACGGTAAATAGGCAGACCACCATTAAGCATATATTGAATATCTTTTTCATGTCTTTTGTTGTAAACGATTAAAACTTAAGGTTAATTGAACAGCCCAAATACCTTGACGAAGGGTCCCGTAGATCAGAATCGGTACCAAAATCTGGATCTAGGTAAGGCATTTTTTTCCACATGGCCAAGTTGTAGCCATACAAGCTGAAATCTAATGCTTTTACTTTACCCATCTTAACGATCTTGGTAAGATCGTACCCTATAGAAACCCTACGTAACTTTACAAAAGAGCGGTCGAAGGTATTGGCAAACTTTTCGTTTTCTGCCTCGGTTACCCTAGCTCTATAAGGATACTGTTGGCTCCAGGTCTGCCAGCTTACCGCCTTGGTGTTTGGCGCATAGGTACGGGTATCGGTAACTACGTTTCCATTAATGTCGCGGGTAAGGCTACCACCAGTAACCACTACGCCAGTTGGAACGTAAACAGGTTTACCTGCTGCATATTCTGCATCTCTGTATTCCGTAGAGGCAGGGTGTTTTCCTCCCCACCACATTTTCTCTATGGTAGTCGAGTTCATCAAACCACCCCATGCACCATCGATATCAACATTGATTACAAAATCTTTGATTTTGAACCTGTTCTGGAAACCAAATCTCCAGGTAGGTATCAAGGTTTCCAACTTTTCGCTGAAATGGGTCTCTGATCGGCAGGCCACTGTTGGCATCAAGGATAAGTTCGCCATTGGCATTTTTCTCCCAAACCGTACTGTAATAGCTGTCTGCCCTATCACCCACAACCAAGTTGCCAAATTTGGCATTGCCATTGTAGATTTCTTTCAGTTTACGGATAGACGACGACCAGTTCAGGTTCAGATCCCAGTTAAAATTACGACCAATAACAGGTTTAATACCCAATACCACCTCGTAACCATTGGTCTGGTATTTATTACCATTTACCTTACGGGTAGTAAAACCAGATGCCTGCGAAACGTTCAGATCAATCAATCTGGTTCTCATCAATGATATTGTAATAGGTCAGTCTAAACTTAACCTGTTCTTGAAAAAGGCAGAAGAAAAGCCCAGTTCATAAGAAGTTGATTTTTCGGGATTGATCAATGGGTTTACCAAACCACTTCCGTAACCTACAGATGGTGTACTGCCATAAGTTACATCTTTGGTATACACAGATTGGATACTATAAGGGGCCAAATCGTTAGATACTTGCGCCCATGAAGCATTCAACTTCATAAAATCAACCGCCTTTGGCATCTTTAGGTACTGCGATAAAATGGTACTGATCGATGCAGAAGGATAGAAATAAGAGTTGGAAACAGAAGGCAGTGTAGAAGACCAGTCGTTACGTGCCGTTACGTTAAGGTATACCGCATTGAAAAGGTCGATGTTCGCTGAACCATACACCCCTTGAATCTCTTTCTTTTCTAAATAGTTGCTAGCCTGAACAGGCCCTTGGGTATTATTTAAACTATAGATAAAAGGTACGATGATACCATCTGTACTTTGATATTGCTGTCTATAGTTTCGGGCAAACTTAGATGCTCCAGCATTGATGGTCAACGCTATCTTACTGCTCAATTCCTTGGTATAGGTAGCAAGAAAATCAGCATCGAAATTGGTCTGGTTAGAGTTCCAGTCCTTATAATCGCCATTTCTCGAATCGCCATAGTTCATGTACGATTTCGGGCTCTGCATATCTTCAAACAAACTTGTATTTCTTAGGTTTGCCCTTGCTTGTAAGGTCAATCCAGGACTTACCGTCCATGCCAAGCGCATCAAACCATCAATGGTGTTTTTATCGTGTACCTGATTAAGCTCATAAGCTGCAAAATAAGGATTGTTGTACCAAGCATAGTTATAGTTTGCTTGTCTGTAACCTATTGCACCTGGAACATACATGTGTTCTTTGAGTTCTTTTCCATTCACATCATCTCCCATCCAGATCAAGATGGTATACATGTGATTTTTAGGCCCATAACCATAACGTGGGAAATTTGGAGAATAGACTTTGTTGTAAGAAAGACTGGCTTCTGCTACCAGATTTTTGGTCAGGTTATAGTTTCCACTAAAGTTAAGCCCTCCTGTTGATAGGGAAGTATTTGGCACCTGTCCTCTTTGATAAGCATATTTTCCTGAGAAGTAAAGTTGTGCTTTTTCACTTTTATAGGCCATAGACATATGGTTGTCTGTTACTATTCCAGTACCCAGAAAATCGTTTAGGTTGTCATGACGCACCCAGTCGGTAGGCACCCTTTCATATCTTGATTTATCGTTATAGATGGTTCCACTTACATCTCCCCACCATGGGATAATCGTACCGGTTTGTTTATCCCTGATCGGACTGTTCCATTGTCTTACCTTTATGCCAGTTCCGAATTTCGGGCCCCAGATTATATCCCCATCTGAGATACCACCATCGGCTCCATCCCAGAACTCATATTTACCCTCAGATCCATTGCCATACTCGGTCTGTGTTTTTGGGAAGACCGTAAAACCTGCAGTAACCATGGTATTGGCACCCGCATTAACTTCCAGACCATCAGCCTTAGCTCTTTTGGTGGTAAGAATGATCGCACCGTTTTTACCTCTTGAACCATAAAGTGCAGAAGCGGTTACGCCCTTTAATACGTTGATGTTCTCGATATCTGTTGAAGAAACATCGTAAAGGTTACTTTCTACCGGAATACCATCGATCACCAACAATGGTGTTTTTCCCCTCAATGTGATCTGTGGGCTCTGGAATATACCTGTTGGGTTGTTTACACTTAAACCTGCCACCTGACCGCTCAAGGCGTTGCCAAGGTTCATGGTCTTTGATTTATCCAATACCTCTGTATTTACTTCTTGGGTAGCATAACCCAGCTTCCTTTTTTGTTGTTTGATCCCGATAGCGGTAACTACCACTTCACCTAATACAGATTCCTGTATCTCTAAGGTTACCTCTATTTGGGTTTTAGATCCAACAGTAATTTCTTGTGGTCGGTATCCAACCAATGAGAATACCAAAATGTCGGTAGGTTGTACTTTAAGCGTAAACTTTCCATCGCCATTTGAAGACACTCCTTTTCTAGTGCCTTTAACCATGATACTAACCCCAGGCAGCGGTTGCCCTCCTACATCCTTGATTGTACCTGCAATGGACAGTTCTTCACCAGTTCTTAAAACTGGAGTCTGACCCTTCGTAACCGCAAATGCGTTTACGGTTCCCATAAATGGGATAAACAGTAGCATGAGGCCACTGAGCGCTTTTCTGAACTTCATATAATTTCGTTTTCGGTATGCAATTTTAGCCTGCCGAAATGAACTTAAAACCAAATTCAAATTAAGTAATCATAAGAAAAGCCGTCCAAAAGTTATCAAATTGTTAAAACCCATACCACATGGCCGATAAGTGAAAGATTTACACTTTTCTCTTCGCTCTCTACAAAGATTTATCAAAATTTTAGATTAAATTGTTTTGTTTAACTCGAACAAAACAGCAATTAAGTAATTATATTTAAAAAAAATTCATCTAATGGGCTACATTAAGCCAATATTACAGCTGGTCTGCTTATCTCTTGTGTTTTATGCTACATCTTTTGCACAATCAATTCATGTAATTAGTCATCCAGATTTAAAATCCTTACCCAATTCGAATATCTTTTTGAATGGAAAGGCTATTGGAACTACTGATAATCAAGGAATATTTACCAATACATTGAAAACTGGCGAAATTACGATTTCCTATTTGGGTTATATCACGCAAACCTTTCCAACTCCAAAAAGAGATACCACCATCCTATTGCTTCCCGCTTCTATTTTACTTACAGCAGTCATTGTCAGCCCACCTAAAGAGAAAATCATGGGTTATTTCGGGAAATGGGGAAATGGAGTGATACATGGCATTCCAGATTTTAATTCGTCCATTGTGAATAGTGTTACAATCTCTAAAACTGCTACGTTAAAATCATTTTTATTCTATATTCCCAACTACCCCACAAGTCAGGTCAATGTTCCTTTCGAGTTTGTCATTTTCAAAGAAATTGATGGAAAATATACCAACATCCCTATTATTTCTCCTATAAGGATAGAACAATATGGGTTTTTATGGAATAGTTATGCCTTAGAACCTTTTAACATCTCGCTCGAACCTGGCAATTATCTATTTGGAATGAGATGGATAAAAAGTGCTGTAAACGAAAACAAGAAAAACAGACATATACGTCAATCGCTTGGCGCTATAAACAAAGGCAATACAGAAGTAAGCAGCTATAGGTCTACGCCCGACAAAGGCTGGCAATTGTTAGCATCTAGTAAAGATGGCACTACAACCTATAGCATAGCCTTGTTGGGTTTGATTATAGCCAAATAACTATCCAGAAAAAACACAACTTGACCACCTTAAAGCATTCCATCATTTCTTTTGTCTAATTGACCGTAATCTGCCCCCTTTTATTTTCCAAAGGCTTGCCATCTATCTTCATAAAGTAAGTATAGATACCCGCAGGTAATTTTTTTGCAGCAAACTCCTTGTAGTTACCAAACTCAGCTTTCCAATCGTCTTGATAATCGATATTGTTATAAACAATGGCATTTTTACTGTTATAAACGGTTAAAGTCTTTAGCTCAGCTTCAGAATCCGGAATCCTCAATAATTCTCCTTTGGTTCTATCTAGGTTAAGTTTTCCATAAAATGGAGGAGCCGGGATTCCAGGAAGATACTTGAGGTCTGTACCTTTGATCTCTACAGCACCATTTTTACCTATTTCTTTGCCATAGATCTTGATCGCCTGCTCCTTACTCAAAATGCTTATACTTTCTGCATTGGACACACCATAAAGTGTAGCATTATCCTTCACTGCTTCACCATTGATTACAATGTACCTTTTATCAACCTCTACAGGCATGTATTTTTCTCCATTGTGTTTATAGGCATTCCTAGGGTAGAAATTGGTTGGAGTACCAGATTTAACTATCGGCGGCGGAAACTTCACTTGATCCGTTTTTGCTACCAGTGGCTCGTTTAACCAATTGATATTTTTACCCTTAATTTCTACCGCTCCAAATGCAGCCTCTTTTCCATATTTTCTTGTAGCTGCTTCAGCATTGAGGTGTACAATGTTTTGTGCATTGGTTACGCCATAGAAAGTGCTCAGGTCTGTTACTTTTTTTCCATTTACTAAAATGTATCTTTTTTCTACATTGTGGGTCTTGCCATATTGACGTTCGGTAGACAGCACAGGAAAGAAACTTTTCATCAACGGTTTCTTGGTAGGGCGTATTTTGGTTTCTGCCCCATCTCTTTTCGTCACTACTGTACTTACTTGTGGCGGTGGTGCCTGTTGGGGATCCTGAAAATCTATATTAACAACTGTTGTTCTTTTCTCAACACCATTTTTAGTAGATGCCATGGCCGAAGTACATAACATAGCACCACCCAATGGTAGTATGCATAGCCACCCTAGCCTATCCCAGGTGGTGGTTCTTTTTTTGTTCAATATCTTCATTTTCGTTTTAATATAATGGTTTAATTTTTTCTGTCATTACAATAAGTTTTTCCCTATCAATCCATTGCCTGCTATCACTACATTATTTGGTTTTCTTTTCGCTTACTTAATAAAGATATAACTATTTTATTAGTTAACAAATTATTTTAATAATTAATTGAGCATGTGGCTTAACGAAACAGGGTAAAGTTAAATAGTGTTAAATGCGAGCTTGCAGCGATAACTTTTTTCACAAATCCCCTATTTTAGAGGCATGAAAAGAAGTCTTTTGTTGATTGCAACCCTCCAATTCCTATTTGTCTTTGCACATGCACAATCCATCTTATCTGGTCTGGTCAAAGACAGCGATGGCAAAGAAATCTCTTATGTGAACATTGGAATCAAAAACAGCAAAACTGGAACCGTAAGTACCATTGATGGAAAATTCAGCATTTCTATCCCAGATTCTCTTTTGAGGGATTCACTTACCTTTTCCAGCGTTGGTTTCAATGAAAAAAGCTTCTTGATTGCTCAACTTATGGCCAATAAGAACCTAACGGTAACCTTAAATGAAAAGGTAACAACATTAGCAGAAGTCAAAATCAGTAACATTAAACGCAAACAGTACAAACTTGGCATTACAGGTCGTACACCTATGCTTTCCATTCCTTCGCGAAGCTATCAAAAGACCGACATCATCGAACAAGCTAGGCTCATTCATTTGAAAAAGCCCTCAAAACTGATCAATGCCAATATCTTTGTCCTCTCCGAATCAATGAAAGCCGTAAACATACGCCTCAACTTTTACGCTGTTGAAAACGGGATGCCTGGAAAACGATTGGTAGAAAAAACAATCATTAAAAAGGCAAATCTCCAAAAAGGTTGGTTCACCATAGACCTACAGGACGAAGACATCTATCTTGACCAGGATTTTGTAGTTGCTTTCGAATACCTACCAAGCGAACAAAGTGCCATCTCCTTTGCTGCGAAATTGGGAGCGGCCGATAGTTTCTTGCGGAGCAACAGTCAAGGCATCTGGCGAAAAAATTCGGTAGGTGGTTGCAGCATCTATGTTACAGCCGAGCAATAACAAGTCCACCATTTAAAAGATATTTGATTTAAAAGGTCGTCCATTATGGATGGCCTTTTTTATTTGGGCATCAATTTGATTAATCTTTACCATCATATCAAATTACCCATATCGAACTGGCCAAATACAGGTTTCCTTAGCAAATCTTAATCCGGTTTCCTATATTCGTATTTTAGTTTTATCCTTTGAAAAGCATTCTTACTTCCGTTCTTTTTTGCATCCTCACTTACGTTACCGCAACTGCACAGGTACCCAAAGACCCTATTCAAAAAGGCAAAACCTTAGATTCTCTACGTAATGTTTACCGTTTCAATCGCGAGCAAAGGAAAGATATAGAAGACAAGCTCCTCAAACAATTTCATCAAACCAACGATAAAGAGTTACAGGCATTTGCTGAAGTGCTCAAATCTTGGGCACGGATGAAACCAGATTCACCATCGGTAGAAAAATTCAGAAATGAGATTGATACAAAATACAATGCATTTCCTAATATAAAGGCAAGAGCCTATCAGATATTGGGCTATCATTATTTCATTGGAGACATCAACTACGAAAAAGCTTTCGATGCCTATCTTCAACTGGAAAAGCTACTTGAACGCTACGGCCCAGTAGTGATCACTGATTATGCAAACTACTGTAGCGAGATTGCATCGGCCTACTACAAGTTCAAAAACTATAAAAAGGCTGTTGAACTTGCCAAAAGAGGCGTTAACTATGCCAACGACAAATGGGATTTTTACAATACAATAGGTTTGTGCTATGGAGAACTGTCACAACCAGATTCAGCTGTCTATTATTTAAAAAAAGCCGTAGGTGAGGCTGTTGAAAAGAAAAAACCAGATATCTATCGCAGCATATCTTTAGGTAACATAGGCTATAGCTATTATCGCCAGCAAAAATTCCAACAGGCCAAACCACTACTTGCTATTGATCTAAAAGGAGCACTTCGTATAGACGACAAAGGTCTGGCAGTTGGCGCAGCAATCCCATTGGCCGACATCTACCTGTCTGAAAAAAAATGGAAGGCTGCAGACAGCCTGCTTGGCATGGCAAGAACTTATATTGCCCAGAGTAAACAGCCAGAAAGGCTCGAACGGTTTTTCCCTATCCGTAGCAGGTATTACCAGCTTCAAGGCAAGCCCCAACTTGCACTGGCTTACCGAGACTCTTCTATTGCCGCCATCAAACGCAACGACTCGATCTTCAATAACCTACTGGTAATGCGGGTACAGCAACGTACGGACATGGAAAAACTGGCTGAAGAAAAAAGCAAGCTCGAAAACTACAGAAAGATTTCCCAAATTCGCCTATGGGCAGTATCCATCATCTTTATACTCACTGCCATAGGAACTTTGATAGTAATGAGATACAGAAGCCGCTTGGAGAAAAACAAAAAACACATTGAGGAACTGAACCGTTTATTGGCTCTTCGGCAGCAGCTTAGTGCAGATATGCACGATGATATTGGTAGCACCCTTAGCAGTATATCGTTATACACCCACTCCTTACTGATGCAACCACAGGCACAGGCGCAACAGCTCATTTTGGAAAAAATCAAACAGAGTGCCCAAAATGTACAAGAGAGTGTAAGTGATATCATTTGGAGCGTCAATCCCCACATGGATATGATGGCACAGATGGTGGCGCGTATGCGTGCCTTTGGTGCCGATATGACAGAACATGCCGGGATAGCTTTTGTATTTGATTTTGACGAGTCGGTCACAAAAATTGCTGTAGAGATGTCTGCACGGAGAAACCTTTACCTGATATACAAGGAAGCCATTAACAATGCGGTAAAATACAGTGCCTGTAAACAAATAAAGGTAACATTGACCAGTAGCAACAACCAATTTAGGATGGAAATTGCCGATAATGGTATGGGATTTGAAATCGGAAAACAACACACAGGAAATGGATTACAGAATATGCAACGCAGGGCCAATGAAATCAATGGAACTCTGAAAATTGTAAGCAACCCAACAAACGGAACGACCCTTACACTTAGCTTCGCTCTCAATTGAATAGCCAACATTAGCTATTGCAAGCCCTTTTAATAATACTAAATTTGCTCGTTCAACAAGTAACCAAAGCAAAGGCCAATTGCCCACAGTAGCCCTAAATGGCAGAAAAGCACAAAACAGAGTGAAGAAAAGAATTATCATATTTGATGACGATCCAACCAGAAGAGACAGTCTTTCTATGCTCTTGAACATGTGCCATGATATGGAATGTGTGGCCACCTTTGAGAATGCACTTCACGCAGCCAAACAGATCAAACTGACCAACCCAGATATGGTATTGATGGACATGGATATGCCTAAAGCGAATGGCATAAGCGGAACCCGAGAAATCAAAGCACATTTCCCTCACCTACCCATCATCATACAAACCGTTTTAGACGACAACCAGAATATCTTTGAGGCCATAAAAGCTGGGGCAAATGGTTATATCTTAAAAACAACCCCTCCTGAAAAACTCCTGGCACAACTTCGCGAAGCACTGGAAGGTGGAGCACCTATGACCAGTACTGTTGCCATTAAGGTACTACAGTTTTTTAGAGATGAACCTAGCTCAGCAGATTATAGCTTGAGCGAACGCGAAAAAAGCATCCTCAAGTTACTTGTTGATGGCCATAGCTATAAAATGATAGCCGATAAGAGCAACATTTCTTATTTTACGGTCTGCAACCACATCAAAAAGATATACGAAAAACTACATGTAAACAGCGCTACAGAAGCTGTTCGTTTGGCCATACAACAACGCTTGGTCAATCCTTTCTAAAACCTATTCGCACAACACCAATCATCGCCAGCTAAAGAATGCTACCTCTTTTCTTGTAGCAATTTTACAATTGCCGAAAATGCTGATCTTTCGCAATTGATCCTATTAAAATAGCTAGAATTCGCTATTGCCCACCAGCTGTATTTATTTCTTTTTTGCAATTAATAAACCAACTGTTTCATACACATGAAAAAAACAATCAATTTCATTCTTTTGCTAATGGTACTGCAGGCTACTACCGCTTTTGCACAGGTTGCCGATAGCATTAAAACTAAAAACAGACAGATGTCTGTACAAATTCTAGCCGGTAGCCAAGGCTTTGGGGCCAATTTCAGGTATGTGCTGAACAAAAATGTTGCCCTTCGGTTTGGTGGTAGTTATGGACAGGCAGGGATTAATGACAAAATCAACATTGCCGCATTTAATTCCAAGAATAGGTTCTCTGGAAAAATTGGTACCGTACATGCACTAGTAGAGCTCATGCCCCAAAAATTCTTTCGGGTAATAGCTGGTGCAGCCTATCTGTCTAATGCACAGGTAGCCGTTTATTTCGAACCAAGGGATAGCTACTCTTTTGAAGGGATTACGTTGACGCCAGAAGAAATTGGCTCGTTGGAATTTCAAATGGATTGGGGCAAGGTAGCACCCTATTTAGGTTTAGGTATAGGCAGAGGCATTCCAAAAAAGAAATTCAATGTCAATGTTGATTTAGGTGCCTACTATCTTTCTGGACCAAAGGTTACCGCAATAGGAACCAAATTGCTCACCAATAACGATTCCAATGCAGCAATTATCCAAAACAACATGAAATCCTATCGCTTTATCCCAGTAGCGCAATTGAACTTTAATTTTAAATTCTAACCATACGCCCAATGAAATTCCTATTCAAAAAAACAGCTATTGCATTAGTTCTTGTCACCACCCTCTTGGGTGGCTGTAAAAACCCTGCAGAAGATATCAAGATTACGGTAAACACCGATATCTTTAAATCGCCTATGCTCTTTCAGTTTGTAAATGAGAAAAATGGTAGCGAAGGCCCTAAAGATTTTAGTGTAGAAATTAAAGGACCGAATGCAGATCTGGTACGTACCCCTTCGGGTGGAAAAATATTTAAGGCAAGTGCTGGTCTTTTAAACCTGATGTTAGACCGAACTGCCAACCCTACACCAAATAATCCAGTAAGGTTTACCATTACTGCAACTGTAGCAGGTTTTGCCCCTACCTTTCAGCATGTGGAGATTACCAGTGCTACCGACCCGAGGTTATACAAGATAGCCATGGTAGAATATGCCAATCCGGCAATTGGTAATGGAACAGTGCTTGCTACAAAAGCAATCAGTAATGGAACTGCCAATAGCGAACTTAACTTTACTACAGTTACCAATGCAGACTTAGCCCAAAAAGCAGAAATCACTATTCCTTCTGGAACAGGCTTTTTAGATGAAGCTGGCCAACCGTTAAGTGGTGCCCAGTTAGAAGCGCGTATTGTGTATACAGGTACAGCAGTCAACGGAAAATCACCTGTACCAACAGGTGGCAATATTGTCAAAAACGTAATTGGCGCAAATGGCCAACCCATCACTGAAGACTTGTTTTTTTATCCAGCTGGAGTAGTAACGATAGATATGTTTGCAGGAACAAAAGAAGTTAAAGGCTTTACCAAACCAGTGAATGTTGACATAGAAGTGAATAGCAACATGATCAACCTCAACACCAATCAACCCATTCAAGAGAATGAAACCATTCCGATGTGGAGCTTGAACCAAGCCACTGGGCAATGGAAAAGTGAGGGTAATGCCAAATTTGTAAAAAATACAGCTGGTAAATTGGTAGCCCGAATGCAGATCACACACTTATCATTATGGTCTCCTGCCTTTGTGGAACCTATACCTACTATGTTAATTAAAAGGGCAATATGTAATATGCAGGTTACTGTGAATAGGCCTACTGCAGATGTTAATCAAACTTTCACGGTTAACGGTAATTTCTTAGACAAATCCGTTGTTTTAGAAAAAGGAGAAAAAACCAAAACTATTTCATTGTCTGTATTTGGGAATTCTAGTGCTACTGTAACGGTATCACCTTTCCTTCTTCTTAGCTCACCATCAAGCTATGGAACCTTAACCAGCGCAACCTATTCTAATCCATGTGATCAGACTGTCACTTTCAACTATCCTCCTGCACCTGATGGTACGATCAAGGTGGATATGGATCTGCAATTCAAATGCAAGAACAAGGAGTTGCGTACAGGTGTAAATGCCATGATTACTGTTACGCCTCAGGGTGCTTCTTCAGATCAAGCTATGGTATATACATTGGTAAATGGCAAAGGTAGCGGTACTGTTGTAAATGGAGTAACTTATAACATTGTAGTGGCTATAGATGGAAAAAGCTATACTACCAAATTCACCGCAAGCAAACTAGATAGTCCATTGCCTACAATACCTGATTTTTCTGGAAATGTTATTTATGATAAGGAGAGCAATACCTTAAAAATTGTAGGGCAGGTAAGCAAAGATTGTAACTAGGATATAAATCCAAGGTCTTATTAAAAGCCGGGCAAACCCTATTTAAATGTAAGGTTTGCCCGGCTTTTGCCATTTATCATTCTTCGAAAAAACCAACTGTGCCTGTCTATTTAAATGCTTTATTTTAAATCTTCACAGTAGGGTAAATTGCGCTTATCAAGAAAAATCCTTAGCGATAATTTTCATATAAACCGGATGGTTAGATTTATCGAACCTAATATCGTGGCACTTGTTAAATGCCACAAATGCCTTTAGTGCAGTACTAAACTTTTCAATCACCTCCTCGCTAAGTTCCACATCTTCAAAATGGATATTGTGTACTATCAACACCTTATGCTTACGGTCGGCCTTTGCATCCATCCTGGCAATAAACGTTTCTCCAGCCAATATAGGAAGCGAAAAATAACCATATAACCGCTTAGGCGCAGGCACAAAACATTCGATCTGGTAATCAAACCCAAAGAAATCTCTTAACCTGTGACGGAAAACATTCAGTACATCAAAAGGAGAAAGAATAAAAACATCACCCGATAGCTCAACATCTAGACGCTGATTCTGCAAGTAGATACAGCTGACTTTTCACTCCTTCTACATTGATCCGTTTCACTTCACCTTCTTCTACCATCTTTTCCAGTTCAGACTTCACCAGATTTCCCTTTACCCTTCTTGCACGCCAAGCCATTTCCTTCACTGAGCAGATACCCAACGCCTTCAAAGTCCTCCTTACCATAAATCTGGCAAATTCTTCAGCCGTAGGTATGGTCAGATCAGTTTCTTGTGGCACCAAATTAAGGGGTACATCATAACGTTTATGGAACTTACTGTCTCGACTGATCATCAGCTTTCCTTCCAAGTAAAGTTTTTCCAGTGCAACCTTGGCGGGTCTCCAGTCCCACCATCCTGTACTGGCTTCTATCCTATCATTCTCAAAATCTCCAACCATTACTGCACCATCGCGCTCTACTTGGTCTAAAATCTGTTGCATTAGGTTAACCATTGGTCTTTCAGGTGCTTTGCCCTGTACCTTAAAAGCTTCCTTTATGGGAAGTGAAAAACGAAAATCCCGCATGGGCAAATAACCCGCATCTGAAGTAAAATATTCAAATACCCTTCCATCTTCACAGAGTTCAGCTAGCCAGCCAACCTCATAATCCGGAACCCTTACAAACATCACATGGTGATGTGCACGTTCTACCACATAATTGGTATCTAGCTGTACAAAACCCAAATGGTTGATCAGTTGATATACAGCCTCAATCCCCATACCGAACTGGGCGGGCTTGGCAAGACCTGCCGCAGCTAGGATAATACTTCTGGCTTGGGCTTTAGAAATTGTAAGAAGATCCATTAGCCTATGTCGTTTTTTGAACCAGCCTGTATTGCTGAGGTTTATCACTCGTCCTTTCAATCATTTTCCTTGCTTCCAGATCAAGTTTTACCGTCTCTCCATACCATTGTACACCACCTTCAAAAGTATCTTTAACATTTTGATAGAGGGCTTCCATTAGATCAGTATGCGTTAGCTGTCCATTGGCTAAAATCGATAATAATGCAGTCTTGATCTGCTCATATTTAACTAGTGCAATCTTTTTATTGGTCTTTGATGGGTCGGGATGTAGCGTTTGGATAACAGCGGTTTTCATGTGATTAGGATAAATGAAAAGTAAAAATAACATTTATATGTGGCACTGGCTTTAGGTAATTGTCAACAGTGCTAAGCTCCAAAAACCAACTATCAAAAAGCTAGAGTCTATAAAATACTATTTTTCCCTACAGGCACATTCATGGTGTTCATGGAGATAAGCAATAGATTCTAGGCACATTTTCTTAAGCACATCTATATTGACATCAGCAAGTTTTTTCACATAGATACAAGCCTTGCTGATCTTATACTTTCCAAGCTCGTCCAACAATGGCCTACTCTTATCAGTTGGCGAATAGACATACAAGGAGAATGCAGGTTTGCGAGGCGAAAAGCCTATCATTGGTGCGGTGCCGCCATGACCGCTGGCATATTGATAAGTATATTTTCCAAAACCAATAATTGTAGGGCCCCACATCTTGGCTTCAAATCCCGACCATTCACTCATCAGCCCTACCAATCGAAAACTGTCTGCCCTTTTTTGTTCATCGTCCACGTTTGCCAGAAAATCAGCTACACTGACTTCAGTTTCGGTCGTCTTATTCTGAGTTGCCATAGTTAATACTTTTTGAATAAATTTCAGTTATTCTCCTTCTAAGGCTAAGATAACGAAAACAGCAATGGATTAAAATGGAGCAACAAAAGATTTTTTTAGGATAGAGCCAAAGTTTCACTTCAGACAAAAAGAAAGCGGGAGTAACCAAAGGCCACTCCCGCTCATCTAAATTAACGCTCTCGAAATATTAAACGCAACAATTGACAATATGTTTCATTCTAACGAAAAAAAATTAAGTATCTTCATTATAACCTACTAGGCTAGACGTTATCCTTCGCAATTATACTCCAATCATCCGAACCATGACCTTTTGCAATCCAGTTATCCATTTCTGCAGCCACAGCAGGAAGAACGGTCAGTTTCACTCCACTTGCTTTTGCAGCGCTCATCATTAGCCCCGCATCTTTGCGTGCCATGTCCAGTTCCCACGAGGGTTTACTAAAATCCCCAGTTCTTAGCTTATCTAGCCTTGCAGGTGCTCCTGCCCCCGGATTCCAAGTGCTGAATAGCGCAGAAATATCCGCCGAATCAATGTCTAGAGCTTTTGCTAGGGCAAGTGCATCAGAAAGGCCAGCCGTCATCGATATCAAAAAGAGGTTACCAATCAGTTTTATACCTGCTGCCTTTCCCTCTTCTGGGCCAAAGTTGATCAGCTTTCCCGTCATTTTTGACAGTTCGGTCTCCACTCTTGCAATCACTTCCTGATTACCAGACACCAACATATTGCCACTAGCTTCCAGCGCATTGGGCGGCCCCATAAATACTGGTGCATGCAGATAGGTAAAACCCTTAGTCTTCCAAGTGGCCGTTCTTTCAACAGCGCCCTCGGCAGAAGTAGTCGTATGATCAATAATGGTTACACCGGTTGAAAAGCCAGCAGAAGCTGCTTCTAGCACTTGGTCTACCGTAGCATCGTCTTTTAAGGTCAGATGGATCACATCGGCCCCTTTTACTGCATCAATTATATTTTCAAATGCTTTTGCACCAGCTGTTTCAAGTGCCTGAGCCTTTGATGCGGTTCTGTTCCATACCTGCACCTGATCCCCCCTTCTGAGCATCGCTTTAACAAAATTTGCCCCTAAAAGGCCTGTTCCCAAAAATGCTTTCATAACCTGTTCTATTTATGTGATAAAGATAGTGAATGAACCATTGTTCTACAGCTAAGAAATAGATTTAAAATGACCTGACAAGACCTTAATTTAGTTCCAAACAGTTCCTGATCTAGTTTTAAGTATTTGCATGTTCAGAAAAACACTTGCCATCGGCATCAAATTTAAGTATAGCCGAATGATCAGGCTTATTAGCGATTAAACGCAAAAAAGCCTCAAAATGCATAGAAATTTTTATCTTTGTACACTTAAAACCTAGCTCATGTCAGAACTTTCTCCTTGCCCTCTTTGTAAATCAGTTTATACCTACGAAATGGATTCCTTATTGGTATGCCCTGAATGTGGACACGAATGGAATGCCGAAGAGGAAAACACAACAGAACAAGGCTTTGTGGTAAAGGACGCTAATGGCAACATACTCCAAGATGGTGACTCGGTAATAACCATCAAAAACCTGCCCGTAAAAGGCGCTTCGCACAGCATCAAAGCAGGCACCAAAGTTAAAAATATCCGCTTGGTAGACAGCGACCACAACATTGATTGCAAAATTGATGGTTTCGGCGCAATGGCCCTGAAATCAGAATTTGTAAAGAAGGCCTAATACATTTTTCAGCTGATTGCCATACTTTTTTGCATCTCGATCAGCTCGATAGCATCCACTTTTGGGTCTCCAAAACGTCCTTCAATATCTTCAAAGGCAATGGAATGACCAGTTGGCACATAACCATGGCGCTTATACCAATCGATCAATTCTTCCCTTATACTAATCACGGTCAAAGTAATCCTATCGCAACCATGAGCCAAGGCAAAGTCCTCGGCAAAAGACAATAGCGCCTTACCTATCCCTTTACTTTGAGAAAGCGGGGAAACCGCAAACATGCCCAGGTATAGTGCGGGCATCTTTATCTCCAAATAGACCGTACCCAAAATCTCTTCACCGCTGCCTGTATATTTGACAATCGTTCCCTCTCCCTGAGCTAGCATTCCTTTCAAGGTCATTTCATCGATTCGTAGCCCTCCCAGAATTTCCGCCTCGGTGGTCCATCCTTTTTTGGATTCCTCGCCACGATAGGCAGCATTGATGAGTACATTTAATTCCTTTGCATCTTGCTCGCTTGCGGTTGTTATCATTCTATACTAAATTAATGTGCAAAAATAAGCAAAGGAATTGGATGTATATCATATCAAACAAGGTAGTGTGCAAGCTATATTTCCTATATTGTGCTAACTATTTGAATTAAGCTAATGACAGCAAACCTAACAGCAGCTGAACCTGATTTCGAACTCTACTTTTTGAGTGAAAGGGCCATTACCATACAGTTTGGAGATTCAATTTGCAAGACAACTTTCGATAAACTTACCCAGTTAAACCGTCTCATTTACGAACGCCCATTTATTGGCTTAGAGACCACCTTAATGGCCTATACCACCCTGACGGTTTTTTATGAACCTTTTCGGTTATTATCTTCCGAACTTGAGGGAAAAACATGTCTGGAAAAGCTTTCAAATTACATCCATACCCTTTACCAGACGGTACCACATCGCACAAATGACGATGCCAAACTCATCGAAATCCCAGTTTGTTACCACCGGAGCTTTGGACTTGACTTGGAGGAAGTTGCCAGGCATGCTAAGTGCTCTACTGAACAAGTGATAGCCATGCACACTGAAGCTATTTATGCTGTTTACATGATCGGCTTTTTACCCGGCTTTGCTTACCTAGGCGGCATGAACAAGCAATTAGCGACCCCCAGAAAACCCAGTCCCCGTCTCAGCGTACCCGTTGGCTCGGTTGGGATTGGCGGAGAACAAACGGGCATCTATCCCCTAACTAGCCCGGGCGGATGGCAGCTTATAGGTCGGACGCCAATAACCATGTTCAATATTGAAAAAGACCAACCTTCACTCTTGCAACCCGGAAACAAAGTGGTCTTTAAACCCATAGCAATGGAAGAGTTTCATCATTTAGCGTCTACTTTTCCATGAAAATTACCATCATTAAGCCTGGTGCATTAACCAGCATACAAGATCAAGGCAGGTCAATGGGCAGGAAAGAGGGCGTACCCACTTCGGGCACAATGGACCAACTATCGGCGGCACTGGCCAATAGTGCTGTGGGTAATGACCGAGATTCGGCTGTTATCGAATTTACCTATGCCCATGCAAGTTTCAGGGCCGAAACTGATATCTTAATCGCCCATGCTGGATATGGCGCTGTTTTGGAAGTAAATGGAAAAGACATACCTCCCCGCAGACCCGTTTTTATTTTGGCAGGTACTGTAGTGAGCTTAAAAGCTAGTGAAGTTGGCGTACGAAGTTATCTTGCCATAGCAGGCGGATGGCAGGTGCCAGCCATATTAGGCAGCAAAAGTACCTACCTACCGGGCGGCTTTGGTGGATATCAGGGAAGATTGCTCAAAAAGGGTGATATGTTAGCGCATTGCCCAAAGCTGAGCGCCCCATCAAAAACGATCTTGGAAAAATTGAGTGGGGATCAACTGAACTTTCCATCATGGGGAATTGTATTCCCTAAATTTGCACTTAGCAAGCACATCAGGGTTGTGCCAGCACATGAATTCACTTGGTTCGATTCTACTTCCATCCTTTATTTTTTAAGTTTGCCCTTTGCTTTAAGCAATCAATCCGATCGTATGGGCTTGCGTTTTGACGGGCCAATAATGAACAGGCTACAGCAAAAAGAAATGCTGTCAACCGCAGTTACCATGGGCACCATCCAGGTAACTGGCTCGGGAGAGCTCATCATCTTGATGGCCGATGGCCAAACTACTGGTGGCTACCCACGAATAGCGCAGGTTGCTGCTATCGATTTACCGCAGTGTGCTCAACTTAGGCCAAACCAACAGGTATTTTTTAAGGAAATTAGTCAGGAAGTTGCTGAAAAGCTTTATCTTGAACAGGAGAATTATTTGAGGCAATTACAGGCAACCATAGTACATCAACTTTATAAGCAATGATAAAAAGTATCGACCTCAACTGTGACTTAGGGGAATCGGTTGCCGGCATTCCAATGCCAAACGATGCGCAGCTCATGGACTATGTTTCATCGGTTAACATTGCCTGTGGATTTCATGCTGGAGATGCTACAACCATGGCCGAAACGGTAAAGATTGCAGTAGCAAAACAGGTAAAAATTGGTGCCCATCCTAGTTTCCCCGATCTGCAGAATTTTGGACGCAAGGAAATGAACCTACCTGCAAAAGAGGTATACGACATTGTTCTTTATCAAATTGGGGCTTTAAGCGGATTTGTAAAAGCTGCAGGAACGAAATTGCACCATGTTAAGCCCCACGGGGCGCTCTATAATATGGCAGCAAAAGATAGCCAATTGGCAGAAGCAATTGCCCAAGCGGTATTCGATTTTGACCCTACCTTAATTTTATATGGCCTATCTGGAAGTAAAATGATAGATGCTGCGCGTCAGATTGGCCTTAGATCCGCCGCTGAAGTATTTGCAGACCGTACTTATCAAAATGATGGCACACTCACTCCACGCAATCAAGAGAACGCACTGATTACTGATAGTAAACTTGCACTTGCCAAGGTGCTCGCTATGGTAAGGGAACAGCAGGTAGTCACATTAGACCGTAAAAAAATCAATATTCAGGCACAAACTGTCTGTATCCATGGTGATGGGCCACATGCCATTGCATTTGCCAAAATGATTTTTGAATCTTTAACAGCCGATGGTATAACCTTAAACTTACCCTAAATGAAGAAAAAGTACAATTGGAGTGTACTCATTGGTGCTGCTTTTTTAATGGCATCATCGGCCATTGGACCAGGGTTTTTAACCCAGACCGCAGTTTTTACCGAGCAGTTGGGTGCGAGTTTTGCCTTTGTGGTACGTCTTGTCCATCATACTCGATGCCGTTGCACAGCTCAATATCTGGAGAATAATTGCGGTGGCCGATAAACCAGCACAAGATATCGCCAACAAGGTTTTTCCAGGCGCAGGGTACTTCCTTTCATTTTTGGTTTTTCTAGGTGGCTTAGCCTTCAATATAGGGAACATTGCGGGTGCCGGACTAGGGCTAAACGTGCTTTTTGGGATAAGTGTTGCCCAAGGTGCTATGATCAGTGCAATCATCGCAATCGGCATTTTTGTATACAGAGAAGCTGGCAAGGCCATGGATGCATTTGCCAAAACGATGGGGCTGTTAAAAATAGGGCTGGCATTATTTATCGCCTACGTGAGCGACCCTCCTATCATGGAAGCCGTGGTGAGGTCGGTAAACCCCACACAATTTAGTTTTAGTGCAGTGTTAACAATTGTTGGGGGTACTGTTGGTGGTTACATCACCTTTTCTGGCGCACATCGTTTGCTAGATGCCAGACAGACTGGGATTGCTAATCTTCCCGCCGTAAACAAAGGCGCACTCAGTGCCATTGGCCTCGCCTCTGTAATGCGACTGCTGCTCTTTATCGCTGCGCTAGGTGTAGTGAGTAAGGGCCATAGCTTAAACCCCGACAACCCAGCTGCCTCTGTTTTTCAATTGGCAAGCGGGCAATTTGGCTATAAGGTATTTGGTTTGGTGATTTGGGCGGCCGGAATTTCTTCAGTTGTAGGTTCAGCCTATACGTCTATCTCCTTTATCAAAAGCTTCCACGCCAATATCCTTAAGCACACAAGGATAATTACCATCCTATTTATCCTCATCTCCTGTGCCATATTTATTGCGATCGGCAAGCCGGTGCAAATTTTATTGGCCGTAGGTGCCATCAATGGTTTGATCCTCCCCTTGGCATTGGGCATGATGTTGGTTGCCGCCTACCGTTCAAACATCATATCAAGCTATAAACAACCTTTATGGCTTACCTTAACGGGAATAGGCGTGGTAGTTACGATGATCTGGATGGGCTATGGAACCATTATACAAATGTTTACGAATTAATTCAATGAAGATGAAATCTCTTACAGCCACCTTTATGGCCCTGCTCAATCTGCTCAGGTGCATTTGCACAAAAAATCGAAACGGGTGTATCCTTGGCGCTCGCTACCTTTCGCAGCGAGGTGGTCAGCAACATCCAATATCGGTTGGATTTTAATATTCCGGCAAACAAAGAGCAAGACATCGAATCATTGCTCCAGCTTGAATTCAATCTGAGTAAGCTGCCCGAAATCCTACAGTTGGATTTTAAAGAAGATAAAAGCAAGCTCAAAAGCTTATGGGTAAACGGACAAGAAACGCCCATTGTTTTTGAAAATGAGCATATCTTGTTAGCTGGCAAAAACCTTAAAAAGGGAGGAAATCTGATCAAGATTGCTTTTATTGCAGGAAACGGATCACTCAACAGAAATAAGGAGTACTTGTATGCCCTTTTTGTACCCGCTAACGCCCGAACAGCCTTTCCTTGTTTCGACCAGCCCGACCTAAAGGCCCGTTTTGAGTTGAGCCTTACCGTTCCCAAAGGCTGGAAGGTGCTTGCAAATGGCAAATTAAAGGATTCCCTTGTGCAAAACAGCACTGTCAAGTACCAGTTTACCAATTCAGACAAGACTCTACCTACCTGTTCTCTTTCTGCACCGGAAAATTTGATCAGGCAAAAAGGATGGGCAAACAGCCCATGGAGCTGCTTTACCGTGAAACCGATCCACAAAAAATAAAGTCGAGCGTCGACTCCATCTTCAAATTACATACTGATGCGCTCAGCTTTTTGACCAATTGGACAGCCATCCCCTATCCTTTCCAGAAAATCGGGTTTGCAGCTATTCCTGATTTCCAATTTGGCGGTATGGAGCATCCCGGGGCGGTGTTGTACAAGTCATCTTCGCTATTTCTGGATGATGGCGCGATCAAAGACCAATACATCTCAAGGGCCAATCTGATTTCGCATGAAACTGCGCACATGTGGTTTGGCGACCTGGTCACCATGAAATGGTTCAATGATGTATGGATGAAGGAGGTGTTTGCAAATTTTATGGCAGATAAAGTTGCCGAAAAAATGATGGGCAATCAGGCCTTTGACCTCAAATTTCTTCAAGACCATTTTCCAGCCGCTTATGGTGTAGACCGAACACTTGGTGCCAATCCGATCAGACAGCAACTCAACAACCTGCAAGATGCCGGCTCTATGTACGGTAATATCATCTACCATAAAGCGCCAATCATGATGCGCCAATTGGAAGCCCTTATGGGCCCAGTAGGCTTTCAAAAAGGCATACGGGAATACTTGGCTACATACGCCAATAAAAATGCAACCTGGCCAGACTTGATTACGATTTTGAGCAAGCATACTGCTGCCGATCTTTATGCATGGAACAAGGTTTGGGTTAATCTTCCAGGCAGGCCCATCTTCAGTTATGATGTAAAATATCAGGGCAATCGGATAACCAATTTTAGCATTAGCCAATGCCCAGAGCAGGGCGAATTGAGGCTCTGGCCACAGGTATTTACCTTGAAACTGGTTTATCCAAATCGCACAACAACGGTAAAGGTGAACATGAAAGGCGTAAAACTTGACCTACCAAACTTAAAAGGGACAGAAAAGCCACGCTATTATCTCTTTAATGCTAACGGAATGGGATATGGGCTTTTCCCGATAGATAAGGAAATGCTCGGTGCTGTTAACCTCATAAGCGGACCGGTAGAGCGGGCTTCGGTATATATCAACCTCTATGAAAACACCCTTGCAGGCAATTACCTAAAGCCTAGGGAAGCCATAGATTTCTACGTTAAAATGTTAGGTCTTGAAAAGAACGAACTAAATTTAAAGCTGCTTACAGGCTATTTATCAAACCTTTACTGGAATTTCATTAAGGAGGAAGACAGAAATGCAATCCACCAGGAACTCGAAAAATCGATATGGACCATCATGGGCCAGCAACGCGAGGCGAATGGTAAGAAAATCCTATTCAATGCCTATCAGAACGTTTATTTAAGCGAGCAGGCATCGAAACGCATAATCGAAATATGGGAAAAGAAGACGCCACCTGAAGGGATAAAGCTTACTGAAGATGATTATATTTCCCTAGCGGTTTCCATTGCGCTAAGGGCAAACGCTCCAACAACGGTTATCGCCCAGCAAATGGAAAGGACGCTCAATAACGACCGTAAGGAGCGGCTTGCCTTCCTGGCGCCGTCATTAGCTACTGATGCGGCAGAAAGAACGGCCTTTTTCTACAGTTTAAGGTCGAAAACAAACCGGAAAAAAGAGGCTTGGGTAGGCTCCGGTCTCTCTTACTTGCACCATCCATTGCGCCAGCGCCAATCGCAGGCCTACCTTGAAGAAAGTCTACTATTGCTGGAAGAAATTAAACAGACTGGTGATATCTTCTTTCCTCAAAGTTGGCTTGCTGCTGTTTTTGGATCCTATCAATCGGAGTATTCCTATCAGGTTGTTCAAAATTTCTTAAAAGCACATCCAAATTATAATCCCATGTTAAAGGATAAAATCTTACAAGCAACAGACAACCTTCGGAGGGCTCAAAAGTTGGTGCAATAACCCTCCTTGATAAGATTCATGTTTATTTTATTTCAATTTTTATCTTTAATGACAACTCCATGAGTAAGTGGCGGTGGATAAACGACTAGTTGAACTTTGTTAGTTCTATACTTTCTGTTTGGCAGCACCTCGGTGATGTAAAGATCATAATCCTTACTAAAGTCCTTTCCTGAAAAGCTTATCTTTTCAAGTAGGCTTTTCCAACTACTATACTTGAAATTGGGCTTAATATCAGTTACTGGTTCTTTCGGCACATTTTTACCGAAACGATAGGTAAAATCAACATACTTGTCGTAAGGCGGAATACATTTACAATAGAATGTAAACTGATATTCAACTGGGGTCAGCAATCCAATTTTAATAAACCTGCTTTCCTTCGGCATACCAATTGTATCAACCAAAAAATAGATCTTGGGATTGCTGCTGCTACTTTGCGCAGATGCCTTACTAACAATAAAGCAAAAGAACAACAAAACTATTGGAATAAAATGTTTTCTTTTCATAGCTTTTTAATTTACAATTAATTATGGAAATGTTACTAAAATATTTCAATAACAAAGACGTACCAAATGAAATCAAATAGCAATTATTCAGATTAGGCAAACCACTACAATTGACCCCGATTCGTAAAATACTAATCATAAGAGATTTATTAACAATTTTAAAACTGTCGATGTGGGGTCAACAAAATTGGTTTGTCCAATGGGCAGAACGTAAATGAAAATTTAATTACTTATTCTGATTTCTACATCAAAATAAAACTTACTTGCAAAACTGTAAAGCTCTTCCAGCGAGAAGATTTTCGGTGTTTTTCCTTCAGAAATTTTAGGTAGGATAAGTCTTCTTTCGGCTCTATCATCCGGTTTTGCTGAGCTTGTATCTTGACTGCCCCAAACGGGCGATTTATATGTGCCCATATTCCATTTTACATCATTAACCTGGACCAGATCAGGCTTGTTATCCTCGGGATAGTCCATCATAAATTGAAATGCAGGTCTCGGGAGTTTAGGATTCCTGTTAACTAACACTTGTATGTTGGTGAGGTCAAGCAGGCTTACCACGCCTTTAACGACAAACTGCCTTTTAATGATTAGTTTATAAAGTTTATCATCCTTTACCTTAATGCGAACCTCTAGTTTCTCTCCCTTTTCCAGCATTTTGTAGTTATAGAGGTTTAGAACTGTACTGTCTTTCCTAAAGAAATAACTATTGCTCGTTTTATCAATTACCTTTTTATCGACAAGATATATTTCATGCACGATAGGTGAAGCCAGGTAGCTGCCCGCAACATCGTCTTGGCTCAGTATTGCATCAATAGATATGTCTCTAACCCACAATAATTGCGGGAACTCAAGATTGGAGGTATAAACCACCGACAAAGTGGAATCTTTATCATTAAATTTCGCATATACACTCAATGGCGTATGGAGGACCTGCGACTGTTGACTGTAGCTTTTAATCCCCAGCGCTAAAAATAGGGCTAACAATAACCCTATTCTGGACATTCGTCTTTGCTTTTTTTCCATTTCTTAATCAATTTCCAATTTTTGTTTGCCTCGGCTTCAATACTGCTAACCCAACTCTCAAATGTGGGATTCCCATGTGTAAAAGGAAGCCCTTTGACGAAGCTGTACATATGTCCGAGCAGTTCATGGGCCGTAACATATGCTAACCTTCTTGGGCTGCTGGCGGCACCTTTATCGATATATATATTACCTTCGGTCGAACTACCCGTAACGGGAAGGCCAGGCTCGACTGGTAGAACACCTGGAACAACGGTTACTCCTTCAAGGGATCTGTTCATCTGTAAGGTATCTGAAACCTCCTCCATCGGGATGTCTAGTTGTCAAACCGAACCATTTAGATTTCAACCAGATATTGATATCGATAGTTGGCTCCTGTGCAAGCCAAATCAGTACGTTATATATATTTGATTGAGGCATATTAACTACGGAACCCGCACTTGCCAAAAGCGTTTTATCAAGGGCTCCATTTGCACCAAACTTGATAAACGAATGATATTCAGGAGGGAGTATGTTCTTCAATGCATCCTGGGCTAGCTCCTGCCTGATTCTAATAGTATCCACGAAATCTGGTGCTTCGACATCCTCACATGGTAACGCAAGGTCATTGTTAAGACTATAAGGGTCTGGTGAGCTACCTGTCCCACCAGGTCCTCCACTCGTATTAGAGCAGACTCTATACGTCCACCTGATACTGGCTTCCCACTCGCAGTAAACATCAGGGCCAACTGGATAACAGGTAGCATTATAATCCCACATGGTATAATAAGTGCAGTCTCCATCTCCTGGTAATGCATAGTTCATTACCTTGTTCTGGCTCGATGATGCACTTCCTATTTTTCTTAGCTCAAGTTCTGAAACAGCAACAAGAGGGCCAACCTTTTGTCCTTTAAGGTAACGATCGCCACCAATGAATACACCTTCCGGTTTGTGGTAGAGTACTAATCCCGAAAATGAAGATGTGTATTTCTTGTAACTATTCTTCAATAGGTCATCGGGTTTATCCTTTAAATAGGACTGGTCGGCAACCAACGTCATAAGGAAAGAAGCCTTTTCTCCTTTTTCATTTTTGGTTACAATAAGTGTTGTTATAGACTTGTTTGCCAAGTCTGGATTATCAGAACCAATCACATAGCCTTTGTTCTTGTTGGTCAAGGGCACTTCGATTACATTTCCCTGGTCATTCATTGACACCTTGGCTTTGTCCCAAGCATAAGCAAGGTCTTTATTGTTAAATTCACTGAAACTCATCTGGTCGATTGGGATAGTGACCCTTTCTTTTTGTGCCATGTACCCTTTGGCTTCTTCAACGGTTAATGATTGTTTGGCATCACTAATCTGATGGAGTTCCTTTCTACAGGCATAAAGCAGAATAATAGGAAGAGCAGTAAATAAAAGTACGCGCATCAAATGATGCTTGCGCATTTTTTCTTGTTTCATAGAAGTTAATTTAGAAAATATTTAGTTAGTATGCTAAAAGTATATTAACCTTAACTATGAATCAAGTTTATTGTACCAAATGACTTCATATAAGTATTAAATGCCTTCTATAGTATATATTATCTTAAATAGGAATTGCAGATTTCAATTATCTTATATCATATTTTCAGAAAATATTAACAAATTGATAGATAAAAAACAGTAATTAAAACAAAATAAATCTCAATAAAAGTCAATTAACTAATTGATTTATAAACAATAAGAAAACAAATGAAACTATCGGAAATATAAATTACTTTCCGATGCATTAATTGGAGCTAACTCACTGACAATCAGACACAAAAACAAAAGTCCAATCTAGAGACAAAGCGAAACATACTAAAACGCTGATAATCAGATATTTTCACTTAATTTCCGACTACATGTTTTATAATGTTAAAGAACTGATAATGAGATTTTTAAAGTATTTTATACCTTTTCAAATTCTCAAATCGCTTATACAAATATAATTATTTGCAATTTAAAAGCATAAAAAAAGAAGATTTTTTACTGACCGATCAAGCAGACTTTATTTATCACTACTCTTGTTCTTTTTATTATATTTATTACAAATTCATATCTAACTGATATATTGCAAGTTAAATATAATTTATAAATGAAATTTTAATCACTTTTCTTGCATATTATTGTTTTATTCCCGTACTTTGTATGTAAAGAAAAACTGTCACAGTTAAGGGAACTCAAAAAGCACCTCAAAAAGGGAAATGTCTATCGCAGGGCAGATCTTGAAAAATGGACTGGCTCAGTTGACAGGCTGCTTGCTGCCCTTGTTAAAGAGGGAACACTTCAGAAACTTTCCACCGGGGTCTACCACTATCCAAAAGAATCAGTATTTGGAAAAATACCTGCCGAAGAACAAGAACTCGTGCGCACTTTTTTGAAAGACGATAGATTTCTTTTGACCTCACTTAACAGTTACAATTCTTTAGGAGTTGGCACCACACAACTCTACAACAAAAAATTGGTATACAACCACAAGCGCCATGGTGAATTCAAACTGGGTAATAAAATGTTTGATTTCCAAATGCGACACCACTTCCCTACCAAACTAACTACAGAGTTTTTAGTTGTAGATCTTGTAAACAATCTGGACAAACTTGCCGAGGATATTCTCGAAGTATTAAAAAAACTACAGACTAAGGTGAAGCAGATGGACCAGCATAAATTAAAGACATCTCTTGAAGCTTATGGTAACACTAGGGCAAAACGTCTTCTTTCTCCCATGATCAATTAAAAAAGAGAATGGCCACCGATTACTTGCACAACCATAAACAATTTCCCGACCTACTCAATATCATTGCAGAAGAGATGGGAATTCAACCAGGCTTAGTATAAAAAGACTACTGGATCATGCATGTACTTTACGGTTTGAAAAAACAAGGTTTGAAAAAGCCAAATGAGACAACCTGTCACTAATTGACAGTAAAAAAATTCTGAATGTTCAATATTTTTATATTTACCACTTTCAGGAATGATTGGCACGGTCAATGTGTAACTTATTGCTATTGAGCAATCAAGCTAACCAAATAAATTTTTATGAAGGCAGAACACAAATCTTTCTACAACGATGTATTAAAAGAATTAGAAACAGGATCATTAGCAATTTTTGCAGGTGCTGGTCTTTCAGTTGGTGCAGGCCATGTGAATTGGAAGCAACTTTTGAAGGAAATAACTGAGGACCTGGGTCTAGATTATAATTCAGAAACCGATTTAATCGCAATTGCCCAGTACAATACCAATAAAATTGGAAATCGGAGCGTGATCAATCGTAAGATCATTGATGAATTTAACAAGGACATAGAGGAAACGGAGAATCACAAAATATTAGCAAGGCTTCCAATCTACTCTTATTGGACCACGAACTATGATAACCTTATCGAAAGGTCTTTGGAAAAAGCCTTCAGAGTACCAGATGTAAAACACAGCATCAAACAGCTTCCCTATCCAAAACCGAAGCGTGACGCTGTAGTATATAAAATGCACGGAGATGCTACCATGCCACAGGAGGCAGTTATCACCAAAGATGATTATGAAAGATATGCTACGGATAAAGCACCTTTTTTAACCACATTAAACAGCGAACTCATCTCTAAGCTATTTGTTTTTATAGGATTTAGCTTTACAGATCCCAATTTAGATTATGTACTGAGCAGAGTACGAATACATCTAAGGGAAGCTCAACGCCATCACTGGCACTTCGTACGTAAGGTGAGCAAGGATGACTACGAGGCAGACAAGATGGCACAATTCGAATATGATCAAAAAAAACAAATGCTTTTTGTTGAAGATTTGAAAAGATTTGGGCTTCAGCCAGTTTTTGTGGAAACGCACCAAGAGATAACTGACATCTTAAAAGAAATAGAAGAGGCATTCAAAAGAAAGACTGTTTTCATTTCTGGAAGTGCTGAAGACTACACCCATTGGAACAGCTTAGACGGTCAGGGATTTATTCATCAACTAAGTGCTAAACTAGTTGAGAAAGGAATGAAAATTGTCAATGGTTTTGGCTGGGGCGTAGGTAGTGCAGTAATTAATGGTGCACTCTCCAAAATCTACGAGCATCCAAATAAGTACAGCAAAGATCAACTGATCATCAAACCGTTTCCTCAATTTCCAACTGGAGAGAAAACATTGCAGGTACTGTGGGAAGAATACAGACAGGATATGATTGGGTATGCTGGAATTTTCCTGGTAATATTTGGCAATAAAAAGGATCCAAACGAACCTGCTAAATTGGTCGATGCCAATGGGGTGTATCGGGAATTTGAAATTGCAAAATCAAAAGGCCTATTGGTAATTCCAATCGGATCGACCGGGTGGGTCGCAGAAAAAATCCACAGTGAACTTAAAGCGCAAAATTTTGGACTCGAAAAAGGCAGCAAGTTGATTCCCCTATTTGAAGAACTTGGATTCTGAAAAGGATGCCAGTGAGCTCATAAAAAAGGTCGTAACAATCATTGAAACATTAAATGCTTAAATTGTAAAACACTATTAACAAAATAAAAACTATGGCAAGAAAAGTATTTTTTAGCTTCCATTACGACAATGACGTTTGGAGGGCAAACCAAGTGAGAAACAGTTGGGTCACCAAACCTGATAGGCAGACCGCCGGCTTCATGGACCATGCCGACTTTGAGCAGCTCAAAAGACGTGGGGATGCGGCCGTAAAGTCATGGATTGACGATCAACTTTTTGGCTCTACTGTAACCGTTGTATTAATTGGATCCGAAACCCTACAAAGGCCATTTGTAAAATACGAGCTCCAGAAAAGCTTGGACAGAGGAAATGCAATTATCGGAATTTTCATTGGTAAGGTTAAAAATGCCTCTGGATTCACCACAACACGGTGTAGCACCGATGTGGTAATCGGAAATAAAAATGGTTCCCCTGTCAATTTCAAGAATCTCCCAATTTATGACTGGGTGGATAATGATGGTTATGCCAACCTTGGCAAATGGGTAGAAGATGCAGCAAATTCACAGAGATGATACCCATTAAAAGACAATAAAAAAGTAGGCATCATATTTCAAACTGACGAAAATGGAAACAAAACATCTTTCACAAAACGCACTGCAAAAGATCTATACTAGTGAGGTGAAGAAAATTGGATTGGAAGGGTTAGAAGGTCTTAAGAGTGAAAAAAGAAGCAGAATACAGGGACCACAATCAAGTTCAATATTCCTTTGCCATAGCCACCTAGATAAAACAATAGTCAATAAGATGCTGCTATTGTTCAATAAGCTCAACGTCGATCTTTATATCGACTGGATGGATGATTCTATGCCAGAACTTACAGATAGAACTACAGCGAGTATCATCAAGGAAAAGATAGACAGCTCTAGCAAGTTTATATTTCTGGCAACCTATAATGCATTAAGATCAAAATGGTGCAACTGGGAGCTTGGATTGGCCTATTCAAGTAAAGGAGAAAAGGATTTTGCAATATTACCCATCGAATCCAAAAATGGAAATTGGTCTGGAAATGAATATCTGCAACTCTACCCAGAAATGCAGATGAATATCATTGACGAACAAGATGTGGATACTGGAAACATCAAGATAAATTTTTATAATCAGAATACCATTGATTTTGAGAACTGGATAAATAGCTAATATATGTACCGAGCATTCAACCTAAAAATAAATCATACAGATAGCGCAGATTATAAAACTGGCCAGCTGCTTATCAATTTGCAATCCATTTCAATTAAAAAGACTTTAGACACTTTGTTGGCGAGCAATGGCACGATAGATGGCAAATTTCTTGAATCCGTTTGGTTTCCGCAGGTTGAAGCAGATGTATTTATAAGCCACTCGCATGCTGACAAAGATCTCGCCATTGCATTAGCAGGTTGGCTCAAAAATAAACTTGAACTTAATGCCTTTGTAGATTCAACCATCTGGGGATATGCAAATGAATTACTTCTGGAGATAGACAAAACATATTGCACCCAAAATGGACCTAACAATTACAATTATGCCAAACGCAATATATCTACTTCGCATGTTCATGTCATGCTGTGTGCGGCAATAACAAAAATGATGGATAGGGCCGAGTGCTTGATGTTCTTAGACACTCCGAATTCAATTTCCACCGAAAATGTTATGGATTCACATGAAACAAATTCGCCTTGGATTTATTACGAACTAGGAATGGCAGGCCTAATACAAAAATCCAAAGCCATTCACCCTAGAAGAAAAGACCTTTCTAAGTCCAGAAAATATTCCAGCGTGACAGAAGCGCTTGAGTCCGCACCTGAACTAAGGATTGCTTATCCTGTCAGCTTTGATGACATGACAATGCTAAACACAAATGATTTGGAAAGGTGGCACCGTTTATATGAACAGCAAATTCCAAAGCAAGACCCTCTAGATGCATTATATAGTTTGTTCTAGCAATAAAATTGGAAGCAAATCATTTTGAAGGGCATCATCTCCTCGGTACGTCAGCGTCGACGTCATCGATCCGTTTGTTCACCAAATCTTGGCCTGATATAGTTAAAAAATTCGATTACATCTGCTTGAGCCTTGTATTCGATTTCTATACAACCATGTAAAGCAATGTTCAGCCTCGTGCGCACAGCATCCAGCTGGCTTCTTATCCGCTCTAGCGGTGGCAAAGTTTAACAAATTCTCTGGTTCCGTGCGAAAACTAACTTCAAGTAAGATTTACAGTGACATTATATTTTTCTTTATTGTCCCTGATTTCAATCGCTGTATCAATAAAAGAACTATAATTATTACCGTACATAAAAACGTTCCAACGCACCGTTTTGATGAACGAAAATTCTCCTTCATGGATAACAAGACCGTTGCAGTCTCGAAGTGTAGGTTGTTTAAGATTAAACATATTCTTGCCTAGAATACCAAAGATCTTGTTATAGTGGTGAGTGACACAATTGCATGCAGAATTCTCTGTATAATACCAATCATAAGAGCCATTTCTGTCAGGCAGCACCACACCGAGTACCCCGTTCATCCTGCTTGTTGAACTTTCCCTCTGGACAGTGCGCAAGGAATAGGATATTTCCCAAGGTATCCACTGGTCATTTTCTATTTCTCCAGGAGAAACCATGCCCTGAGAAATCATGACAATGGTAAGGCTGCTCTGAAAGATCTTTTCTTTAGAGAGGACTCAATGGTCGAATTGGCAAAATCTTCTAGACTCTCACCATCTTTTTCTCCGAGATTGATATTTTGCCTTCCAACAAGATCTTGCAACTTATCCACGTAATCCCTGACCCTGGTGTGTCTCGGTGTCCTTATGGTACCCAATATGGTTTGGTTAAGATCGAACATATCCAAGTCTGGTACATTTTCATCCGCATATTTATACGATACAAATATTTTTCTTGCCATATTATAATTTTTCAATTAAAAATTTTTGGAAAATGGACATATAGCCATAATCCTTTTCAAATCTTAAATTTTTATTTTTGTCATCAATTAACCCATCGTAAATAATCTTGACAGCACCTCCAGTGCTCGCAAGCGGGATAATTAGAGCATTTGGAAATCGCTCCACAAACATTTTATACTCGTCAACTACCCCAGCCATGCCACCAATAAATACCCCTGCGGAAAATTCATTTTCACTGAACATCTGATTTCTGAGAACCTCAATGCTTTTGCTCTTGTCACCAAGGTTTTCGGTCAGCACGATATCTTCAAACATCTCATTTTCCTGAAGAAATTCGTTCTCAAAAAACCTGGATTGGTAAAGTTTTACGTGTTCCTGAATATTTATTTTTCGCTTCTGCATTACATAGTTGATCAGAGGGGTAATGGATGGATGTCCTCCCCAGATGAGCCTATGTTCAGAAAGCGTAGTCGTTGTCAATGCAACAACTGATTCACGTATAGCGACGATATCAGCTGTAGCAAAATACCCTTCGTCAGAATCGGGCAATGGTATACTTGCCGAAAGAAAAATGTTTTTCATGCTCCTTTTAACCATTCATCAAACTGTTGTTTTTTTAATGTTTTTATGTCCTTCTTGAAATTATCATTCAACCAATCTAGGTGTTCTATCCACTTATCCCGAATTCTCAGGTCGTCGTAAATCAACCTAATGGAAACTTTGGGCTTTCCGTAGAATTCCTTTTTAAGCTCTGCAGACTGGCAACTTGTCGATTGGGGGATTCCTACCGTTGGGATATAAACGATACGTTGATCGCCCCTGTCTTCTGTTAGAAATTTTTCCGGTTGTACCGTTACAACACGCCCATATTTTTCTGCCGTATTACGAAAATCGGTGATTAGACTATCCTGCCTGGCAGCCAGGTTTCTTGCCCTGACCGATTCGACCTGTTGTAGGATCTGTTCTATAATCTCGTCAAGCAGATGCGAATGGTCTCCATCTTCAAACTTTTCATCAATAAAATCTAACCTATCCAGTTTTATCGGATAACTTATATGTGAGGACAAGTCAATGTCAGAAAGATTGTGGTTCGGCCATACCAACTGGACGAGACCGATTTGTTTGGCTGAGGCTTCAGCAAATTCTTCTTTGCACCATCTGCTCTCCAAAAAACCAACCGTATTCAATAACAGGATTACGTCGCAGTCGGTCATTCTGTGCCAGAGTTCTTCCTGAAATTTTTCTCCCTTAGCAATTGAATGCGTATCCAGGAACGTATCGAAACCATGTGATTCCAGTGCCTCAAACAACTGTATCGCTACCGACCTTGACTCTTTCCTTTTGTAGCTGATAAAAACCTTTCTTGTAGACCTCAGAAGTTCGAAGGCTTCTAAAATCACATCCACGATCCTGTCTGTTTCATTTTCATTGTACTTGATCGCATTTTGATTTCGGAGCTCATCTGGAATATCAGTTTCAACTTCATTAAAGTAGATCGGCAAAACCATCGTACCGTCCTTAATCAACTTTGAAACGATCTCAATATCTTGGGAACTTTTACAATCTGTAGCAAAATAGATGCAGAATGTGGGCTGGTTGCCCAAATATTCTTCTTCAAAAGCTTCAGGCTCTATAATTCTGACCACTTCGGTCTGCAAGCCCAATTCACCTACCTTTGTATGTAGAAGATCAATTATCTGCTCCTCCAATTTATTTTTCACCCCGAGAATAAGCAACTGATACCTATATTTCATTTGGATACTCATTTTATTATGTGATGCGTTAAATTTCTGAGAATTTGCTGCGTTTGCAACGCTTTGTTATGGTTTTGAGCCGCTCATCCATCTAGAATAGGACACATATTCGGTAAGGCTTTTATGTACCCACAAACTGGTACCGGTCTGGACAACATAGTTGTATATACCCAAAAATTCAGTTCCCTTATAGGAGTTCGTGGAGCTCTGTTCCACAATTGGCAAAACGGTAGCTGTTTCTTTCAACGCATCAAAAAAACCCAGTTCCCAAGGCATCCATTTCGAAAGAAGCCCATTGTTGCTAAAAGCATAGATGAGAGATCTACTTTGGCGCATTCTCCGTTGTAGAAGTAGTGCGGTCTCCTTGGTAACATTGGCACGATCCAAGCTCGGGTCATCAATCCAGTCTACGTACACCGAATAACCCATATCCTCGAGCACGAGCTTAAGTCCCTTAACTTCTACAGCATCTTTTGAACTATGGGATAAAAATATATCATAGGTTTTAAGAGCACTATCATTTTTCTGCGAAGAAAGATTGGAGAACAATCTAGTTTCAACGAGCTGGGCTCGTGTTTGGGTAGTGAACCTACCCTCAATCCCACTTTTCTGGATTTCATTGAAGGCACGCTCCTTTAGGAGGGCTGTTGTAAAGAGAGACATTATATTAGCTTTCTTTAAAGGTAGTTTTATTCGCCATAAAAACAAAACCTTTAGTATGGACTAATGTAAATCCCTGGTTTGTCCGGCCCTCCAAATCTGAACAGGCGTAATCCCCTTGTAGGTCACAAAATATGTCGCGAGGTTAGCCCCGAAGAAAACCCAAGTTCAAACCCAATTGCATTGACCTCCATATCACTCCCTAACAGCAGATACTCCACCTGCGAGATGGTCCTATCCATCACCACCCCATAACAGTTCTTCCCCGAAAACCACTCTTCCCTGCAAAGCCGACCTCTCCTTAAGCTAATAAGTATTGGTTATAATCTATTTTATCAATTGCTTGTTTTATTGAAATTGGTGGTTGGTATACCATATTTTGTGAGAGTTATTAATTTATTTATGGTACTTCTTAAAATTCTCTGCCTGCTCGAAGATCTCTTTGTAAACTTCATCCCTATCAATAGGAGGATAATCGTTTTCTGCTAAAAGTATAATTAAATCCACTTTCAATTCAGCTTTTATATCATCTCTTTTACTCCAATCTGTGTATTTGGCTTTATCATCTACAACCTCCTTTACTTCTTGTGCAAGGTGTATGAGTTTGTCTTCAGGATAAACAAAATCATATTTAATAGCCAATGCTTTTAGAATATCGTAGAATGCCTTTTCTTCGAAATCAATCCCAAGGTCTTTGAAAGAATCTTTTTCTTTTTTCAAAGCATAGTACAAGTCGATGATTTCATCTGTAAACTCTTCTAAAACTTCACTCCTCAGTACGTCATTCTCTTTACGTTCATTGTACTTATCAACTATAAACTGTAATCTTTTTGAAAAATCAATTCCAGTAATTTTGTTTATTCTTTTGATGTCATCAATTGCTTTTCCTAACAGTTTTTGAAGTAATTTGATTTTAGTATTCGGCAATTTGATTTTGTCAATCTTTGCCATATAATCATCAGAGAATATATCTATTTCCGTTTCCTTATCATCTCCTAATTTAAATATCTCTTCAACACCTTCGCTTTCTATGGCATCTTGTAACAGCTGACGAACTTTATTATTCATCTGTGCTGCATCAGGAGCAACACCTTTGGTTAGTTTGTATATAATCGCTCTTACTGCTAAGTAGAAATGAATGTGGTCTCTTTCAGCGTCATTAAATACGCCGCTACCAGAACATATATCATATGCCGATTTTAATCGCTTTACGATATACATAAAACGCTTTTCGAGTTCTTGTGTAAGTTGCACAAACTCAGCAGATTCATTCAAGCACCTTAGCTGTTCTACCGGTAAACCGTGAAAATATTTTGAAGAGTCGAATTTATGGAACAACTTATTTAATAGATCTAATTGGTCTTTTACAACAACAATTGATTGTTCTATATCTTCAATATTTTGAGCATCAGCTTTTCCGTATTGGGCTAATGCTAAATTCAATTGCTTTTTAATACCAATATAATCAACAACTAGACCTTTGTTTTTGCCTTCAAACTTTCTATTCACTCTAGAAATAGTTTGTATAAGGTTATGCCGTTGGATAGGCTTGTAGATATACATGGTATCCAAGAAAGGCACATCGAAACCTGTTAGCCACATGTCTACTACAATAGCTATTTTAAAATTAGATTTCTCATTTTTAAACTGGCGGTCAAGTTCTTTTCTGTCTTCCTTCGTACCTAGTAACTTATACAAATCGGCATCGTCATCCTTTCCCCTAGTCATTACCATTTTTAGGCATTCTATTGGCTTAATTTCTTTTTGCTCTTTTTCCGACAGTTCTACACCATCAGCAGCAATTTTCACTTCTCCCCACTCTGGTCTTAGCGATAATATATTTTTATAGAGTTCATAAGCAATTGGTCTACTACTGCAAACAAACATTGCTTTTCCTTTTACCGTTGCACCTTCTACAACTCTATTTTCGTAGTGAGTGATAAAATCATGTGCTATGTTTTTTATGACTTGTGGATCCGCCGAGAATGACATCCATTTTTGCCATTGTTTTTTTGCTTTCCTCTATTTGATTTTCATTACTACCTTCTTCAGCACATTGCGCATAGTAAGCTTCAATTTCTTCTAGCTTATGGTTATTAAGCAAAACTTTTGCTGCTCTTCCTTCATAAACTATTCTAACCGTAATTTCATCCTCAACCGATTCGGTCATAGTATAGGCATCAACAATTTCGCCAAAAACATCAATCGTCGCATCAATTGGTGTTCCTGTAAAACCTACATAAGTGGCATTTGGCAATGAATCATGCAGATATTTCGCGAAACCATAGGTTTTTGTAACGCCTTTTTCATTTATGCTGATCTTTTGATCAAGATTTGTCTGACTTCTATGTGCTTCATCAGAAATACAAATCACATTGTTACGATCTGTCAAGAGCTTAGTATCTTCCGTAAATTTATGAATGGTAGTTAAAAATACTCCGCCGCTATTCCTTCCTTGTAATAGTTCCCTTAGGTTACTTCTACTTTCTACGCTAATTACTGTTTCATCACCAATAAAGCCTTTGGCATTGGTAAATTGTCCTGATAGTTGATCATCTAAATCAGTTCTGTCGGTAATTAAGATAATTGTCGGGCTACCGAAATAGGTACTTTTCATCAGCATTCTGCTTAGAAACAGCATGGTATAACTTTTACCGCAACCAGTAGTTCCAAAGTAAGTTCCACCTTTACCATCTCCATTAGGTCGTTGATGTAGCTTTATATTTTCGAACAGTTTTACAGTTGCATAATATTGTGGGTAGCGACAAACAATCTTTTCGTTTTTCTTTGAGCTATCTGGCAGGTAAATAAAGTTGCGAATGATATCCCTTAGCCTTGTCCTATTGAACATACCCTGTATCAAAGTAAACATAGCATCAATGCCATCCACTTCAGTTTTCATCCCCTCAATTTTTCTCCAGGCATAGAAGAATTCGTAAGGTGCAAAGAATGAACCCGATTTGCTATTTGCGCCGTCGCTAATAACACAGAATGCATTATATTTAAATAATTCGGGAATATCTCTTTTGTAGCGTACCGTAAGCTGTTCGTAGGCATTGTGTATGGTGGTATCTTCTTTAATAGCCGATTTAAATTCGAATACCACCAATGGCAAACCGTTAATATATAAGATTAGATCAGGGATGCGCAACTCATAGCCTCTAATGCCTAATTGGTTTACAATTTTATAAGTGTTTAGATCTGCACTTGAGTAATCGATTAGTTGGATATAAATGTCTTTTTTAAGTCTGTCTTCTCGTTTCAACAAAAATCCATCTGATACCATTTTCATAAAAGCTTTATTGCTCTCGTATAAATCTGAAGATGGTAATCGATCTAAATCTCTAATTATTGATTCGATCTCATTTTCAGTAATTTCTTCGTGTTGATATTGCTGGCTCAAATAAGCTCTTAGATCGTCATCAATTAAAACTTTATCACTAATGATATGTCCATAGGTTACAATTGGTTCTTCAAGAACATTGGCAGCGGTTTGGCGCACCACGTTACCTACCTGATGAACCATTTGTTCATCTTCCAGCAATGCTATAAAAACTTGCTCTAATTGTGCCTCGTTAAACTTCATTGTTAAAGTCGTTTTGGATTGTTTGTATGCGTGCTAACAACTCCTCCCAACCCAAACTGGCACCAACAATCATATTTTCTTGCATCACTTTATAATCCGCTTCCCATTTTTTTATAATTTCTTGCGGAGGTAAAATACTTAGCTTTCCCTTTTTGTGATTTGAATAATCTAACCCTCTTAAGGGTGTCACCGTTTTCCTATGTTCAACAATCGTTTCAAAAAGCTCATCGTCGGCAATTGCCCTGTCACCATATTCAGATTGTTTAATTTTATCTAGATCATAAAAATGTCTCGTTAATCTGTCTGTTCTTATTTTATCAACTGGTTTAGCAAATTCTTCGTGCAGTAAAAGCACTTTTTCTATAAACGTTCGCGTGGGTACCACCACTTGCACGGTAAAGGGTGGTTCCGCAAATTCCAAATCTTTATATTGTTCATCTACAAAAGATACAATAGGCTTTTGTTCAGATGGCTCAGTTAATGATCTAGCGCCCATTTCTAACAGCACACGTTGTTGAATATAGGCATTGCTTACCGGAATTAACGACTGATAATAAATTTCTAAAGTGTTAGGATCGCTAGTATCATCTACATGATCGTTATATTTAATTTCATACAAATCAGCAGTAATTCCTAGTTGCCCCAATTGAACAATCAATTCTTCTCTAAACTCATTAATGATAAAGCCACCAGAAGCTTTTCTTAATTTTTTAATTTGAGCATTAGATTTTAATTCATCAAAGCCCAGTAAATGACGGTCAATTATTAAATCAATATCTTCTGAGAAACGATCTATTAGTTGATAGGCTTTACTTAAGGAAGTACCGCCTTTAAATATGATTGAATCAGCGTATTTTGATTGAAAAATAGCTTTTAGGATGATGCAAACCCACCAATCTTTTTCGATTACAAAAGCTGGCAAACCTTTTTCATTAGCAGTTTGCTCAAGCATCGTAAGTCTTTGATTCTTATTAAGTTTAATCCACATAGCCTGATTGGTAAATATGATGAATTGCTTTCTGGATCCAAACGGGAGCATACTTCAGCTGGGTTTCGATCATTTGTCGATCTACTTTTAAAACTGAAGGTTTTATACGCTCCAAAAAACTAACTGTTATTTCTTGTTGTCCCGTTTCTTTAAAGGCTTGCACAATTAAATGTAACAGTTCATCTTTAATTGCAAAACTCTTGGGTGCTGTACGCTTAAACTTAATGGTTCGATTGCCTATTTTAATATCTCTTTGCGAACCATCTGTTAAGTATACTGCTTTTAATGGCACTTGCGTAGTTAAGCCTAATACATACAAAGCCATTACTCCTGTAGGTGCAATACGGGCCTTATCTCGTTTGGCAATTGCTGTAGCAATTTCTTCAATACCAGGATAGATGTCACCTAATAAGGGGTCTTGCTTAGGTTTTAAATAAATGCCCTGTGATAACCTATTTAGTAAGCCATCTTTCTCCATACGAAACAACGTCAACCTAATATTTTCAGGAGAACCATATTTCATAAAATCTTCAGCGAAAAATATTTCGCCACGAGAAGACTTTAAAACCTTTGTTTCTATTTGATTTTTAGATGATTGCATGCTATTTTAGACCTACTAAACGTAACAAATTTAGTAAATATTTGTTACAAAATCACTTTCATCTCAGAAAGTAGAATTGCATTTTATAAGTGGCACCTATCTTTGCGAACAATCGTTCGCAAAGATAGGTGCCACTACAATTATTGGTGAGATTTCACTTCCAAACGCTTAAGTTAAATATATACATCAATAATAAAACTTGCTTTTTAGCGAATCGGTTAGTTCTTGTATATGTATGCGGTTGGTTTCGGACATTAAGTCTTCTATTTATTAAAATTCTAAAACACAATTTAATGATTATAAATACATTATTTTATTAAAAAATAAAATAAGTCTAGAAATTGATAAACGACAATTACCAAATATATAGCTGTAATTAAAATAAATGAGTCAAAAAGGATTGAAATATTTATATTGTGTTGAAAATTAGTTAAACCTAAATTGATAGATACATATAAAAGAGAAACAATTGCAACTATCGATGAAGATATAACGGCACGCCTGTTCAAGCCTACTAATTCACCAAATTTACCTGCACTTTTTATCCTATCTAATTTTGGAGTTTGTGTTTGCAATAATAAAGCTAAAACCGCCAATAAGAAACCAAAACTTATAGAAGAAACATCTATAGCTTTATCGGCTAATTTTTCCATATCAATACATTTACTAAACTGAAATTTGTAGTTTAGCGCGCCTATTAATAAAGAGAGTATAATTGCTAAATATTTTTCCTTAAATTTTTCAAAGGTCATTTTCGGTTATCGTTTTTAAATCTCTTTGTATCCGGTCATAAGCTAATTGTATTTCTTGTTTTCTAGCTGTAGGTCGTAAATCATCCATGTTTTTGTTTTCTGTATAGCTTATAAACTCAATCATTTTATCTTTAATTAAATCAATTTCTGTTAAGGTCTCTTGATCTTCTTCATATCCCTTTATAGAAAATTCTTTTATGTTATCCCTTAATAAGCCATAATTATCAGAAACCCATTCTAACATCTTATTGATTTTTCCAGTATGTAAAGATTTACCCTTTCTAGATGTTATTTTATAAACTACATCAACCAATTCAGCCCCGAGCTCATCACCAGGCTTTGCAATTTCTTTAAGTGCCTTTTGACTGTCTTTTACTTTTTTAACAACCTCACCTGGATCTGCAAATTGGATATGAATAGATTTTTGGCCTCCCATAGTAAGTAATTTTGATAGTGCATCAACAGTCATTACAATATGAAACCGAATATCAAATTTAATTATTTCTTCTTCTCTTACTAAATCATATATAAAAGTATCAAATTGTCCCATATAAACCCCATCCTTTGTCACCTCATAAAGGAAGAAATTATCTTTTTTTGAATATAAAAAAACGTTACCATAACATAATCCTTCCGTACCTCCCAATCCCAAAGGAGACATTACACCAGTTGCAACATTATTTTTTGGTGGTGTTGCAGTCATTTTTGTAGATTTCACTAAGCCGACAATAAAATCTCCTTTATCTTCCACATACGCAAATTCGATATGTTTACTACCTGTTTTGATTACTTTATCGGTTAATATCTTATTTAATAAAAGATCTTCAAACATTAGCTCACTTTCATCAGCGGTTTTTATCTTGACCTTAAAGACTTCAATTTTTTTCTTACTCATATTTGATTGCGTTAATTATTAAATTTCTAGACTCTTTCAGTTATTTAATTACTTTTTGTTTATGCAAATTCCTTTTCCATTTCAATTTTCGTCATTTTAGCTAGAATTAATTCTTTTAGCTCTATCATTTTTGAATTTTCAATTTGTAAAACTTCTTGAAAATCGAAAATTGGATTTATAAGTTTATTAACCTTATCAATAATATCTCCCAATGGTATGACTATATTATAATCGATCATCAATGCTGCATTAGCTTGTGGTTGTGCTGAACCACCTGCTACGCTTAATATATAATCTCTATAAGCTTGACTAACTACCGAAAGACCAACATATCTAAATAGTTTCTTATTTTTAATTTTTAAGCGTACCAAATATGATGCGAAAACAGCTGGAGGACTTAATTTATTTATCTGTTTAGCAAAACCTACTGTTGCTCCTGTGCGCGCAACAACAATATCTCCTGCTTCTAACGCATACTTATCAAACTCTTTATTAGTAATTTCACAATTAGGAACACTATTCCAATCTATATTATCATTAGAAATATCGGTGATTCTTAAAAACTTAGGCCCATCAATTAAATAATCCGCACTTGCGGTATATCCATATTGAGAAACCACAACCTTGCTTAATTTAGCATCAGACCAACCTTTCGGTATCTTCCTCAAGTTGCTCTCCACCATTACCCCACCATTACTTTTATAAGGCAAACCAATTTCATTAGGAAATTCAAAATCTACAAACCACTGTTTATAAATAGTTTGTGCTGTTTTTTCTAATTTGGTGATGATTTTATTATTGAGTTTAATTCGGTTTTGAATAATATTATATTCTCTTACAATTTCTATTTGCTTTTCTGGCGATGGGATTGGGAGTTTTAAATCACAAAATAGCTTCCAAGGCAATCCACCTCTAACATCTGCGTCGGTATGAAACCATGCATTCCGATCAAACTCTTTTCTTGAAAACCACATCATCAAATATTCTGGCATTAGAAATGATGGGTCAATAATCTCGAACACATCATAAGCGGGTGATACCATAAACGGCTCATTCCTTTTTGACAATGCAATTGGTATTCTATAATCTCGTCCTACGTGCATTCTATTACAACCAAATTGGTTTTTGTTAACCACTCTATAGGTTGCCATATCGGTACCAATAACATTTGCAACTGAGGGCATAAAAAATTTGTCAATATTTATCCCAAGCAACAAAGTTGCTCTTAAGTCCGTATTCTTGACTTTAACTTCTCGAATGTAATCTCCTAATCGCTTATAATTCGATTGCATAGCCCAGTTCGTTAAAAACGTTTAATAAGTCTTTTTTAGATTGCTCTTCAGCCTCCAACAAGCTTTTAAATTCCGTTTGCAAGCTCTTCATCTTTTCATCGAAATCAGTATTTTCATCTCGGTTCACAAATTCAATATATTTGCTGGGCACAAGAGAGTAGTCTTTTGCAACAACTTCTTCTTTATTTGCTGAGTAACAAAATTCGGGAACGTTTTTATGGGTACTTAAATCACTTTGCCAGTTATGATAGGCTCGTGTAATTTCCAGTATATTTTCAGCAGAGAATTGGATATACTTTTTCTCAAAAGGAATTCCTCTTTCACGCAAATCCAAGAATAATATTTCATTTGTACGATCACGGTAGTGTTTGATATCATCATTCACCGCCAAAACTCTTTCTTTCTTATTCTTATTCAAAATCCATAGCGTAACACTAATTCCAGTGGTATAGAACATATTTTGTGGTAAAATCACAATCGCTTCTACCAAATCATTTTCAATCAATTTTCTGCGTATTTTATATTCTTCTCCGCCTCCACTTAATGCACCATTAGCCAAGATAAAACCTGCTATTCCATTTTCAGAAAGTTTACTTACCATGTTTAAAATCCAAGCATAATTGGCATTACTTGTTGGTGGCACTTCATAACCTTGCCAACGCGGGTCGTCTACCAATTCATTGCTTGCTCGCCAATCTTTTTGATTAAAAGGTGGGTTAGCCATGATATAATCAGCTTTTAAGTCTGGGTGTTGGTCACGCCCAAAAGTATCCGCGGGCACATCACCTAAATTAGCCGCTATGCCCCTAATGGCTAAGTTCATTTTAGCTAGTTTATAAGTCGTTGCAGTATATTCTTGTCCGTAAATAGAAACTTCCTTTTTATCGCCGTGATGGTTTTCAATAAATTTGATAGACTGTACAAACATACCACCAGAGCCACAAGCAGGGTCATAAATCACCCCTTTGTAAGGTTCAATCATTTCGGCAATCAAGTTTACAATACTTTTTGGCGTATAGAATTCGCCCTTACCTTTCCCTTCGGCTAACGCAAATTTACTCAGGAAGTACTCGTATACCCGTCCTACAATATCTTGCTGTTTATCTTTTATGGTGTCAATATTGTTAATAGTGTCAAGCAAAGCAGAAAGCTTACTTACATCCATATTTAAACGAGAAAAATAATTATCTGGCAAAGCACCTTTCAGCGCAGGGTTATTCTTTTCAACTGTATGCAGTGCAGTGTCAATAATTAGAGCAATGTCATTCTGCTTAGAGTTTTTGATTATGGTGGTCCACCGAGATTCTTCAGGTAAAAAGAAGATGTTTTTCATATTGTAAAATTCTTTCATCTCCAAGTATTTCGTTTTTCCCTCCTCAATCAATTCTCTTCTACGATCTTCAAATTTGTCGCTTGCAAACTTTAAAAAGATTAGTCCTAGTACAACATGCTTATATTCTGATGATTCTACCGTTCCACGAAGTTTATTTGCAGATTCCCAAAGGATTTCTTCTATAGATTTATTCTCTTTAGCCATTTATCTTATTCTCTTATTTAGTGTTCTAAATTAGAAAATAATTATCGCTAAAACTTAAATCTTAAAATTTTGAACATTAAACTTAAACTAAATGCAAAACCTAACCTTCGAACAGCTCCCAGCAGCAGTCGCCCTCTTATTAGAAAAAATCGAAAAAATTGAAAAATTACTTTCTGGTATGGAAGATAAAGACCACTCTGAATATTTAGATATTTCTAAAGCGGCAATATATCTAAACCTTGCTAAAGCCACCGTCTATTCAAAAGTATGCCGAAGAGAAATACCTGCCTATAAAAATGGCAGTAGGCTATATTTTAAGAGAGATGAGTTGGAAAAATGGATGACCAAAATACCAATCCTCACCAACACAGAAATCGCTGCCCAAGCTGATCTGTACATTCAAAAAAGAGCAGCAAGAAGACGATTTTAAATGCCGGGGTCCAATTCTGAGACAAAACTTTCTATAAATGAGCACCTGTTTTAAACTAAAAACGCCTATTTGATATCATTAAGGCACTTTTTACTTTCCCAATTAGAAAACAAAACACATTGATTATCAGATGGTTAACAGATCATTTCCCGATACATAAAGTGGAGCTAACTCACTGACAGTCAATCCCAAAATAAAAGGACCAATCTAGAGACATAAAGAAATACATCTAAAACGCTGACAATCAGATAATTATACTTAATTTTCCCAACTACGTGTTTTAAAATGTTAAAGAACTGATAATGAGATTATTAAAAGAAACCTTTTCTATCAAAATTCCCATATCGCCTTAACAAATATACGCATTTGCCGTTTAAACCCACAAATAAAAAACATTTTTTCTTTCCAATTACTAGGCTTTTCTCAGCGCCGTTTCTATTAAACCCTGCTGTACAAATTGTATTAGGTCGCGTTACATGAAATCAAATCTCCTTGGCAATTGATTATAACCTTTTTAAGGACAGAAAATAAACTATATCTTCGAAGGATGTAATTAGGCGCTCGAAACCATTTAAAAATGCTCAAAAAACTTTCTTTTCTAGTTGCGATAACCGCTTTGGTATGGCTAAATCCGGTTTCGGCCCAAAATACACCCTATACCATCATAGCCAACCCTGGAGAAAATGCTTCAAGCGAGATCAGGCTCAACTGGCATACAAACCTTGATGACGGTGATCCATACATTCTATTTACGGAGAGAGTGGATAAAAACTGGAAGAAAGCGATCAGGACCCGAGCAGACCAGGAGCTGTGCACCGTCTTCGATAGCATCTATTCAAAAAAACCGAATGGTGAAAATTTCTACGAAGATGTCCGCTTCATGCGTAATACCATCGCATTGAAAGGACTAAAAGAGGGTACAGAGTATAAATACAGGCTTTCTTCAGAGAAAAATGCTCCCGGCCACTCCTATTCATACAAAGACAGCGAAGTCCATTATTTCAGAACTGCTCCAAAATCAGGAAAATGGGATATGGGCATTATTTCCGATATGCATGTTTACGCTCCACTGCCAAACAGGCAAAAGGTTGCCATGGAGATGGTGCAGCAACTTGAAAAACACAACAAGAAGCCTTTTGATATGATGCTCCATGTTGGAGATATGTCTGCATGGGGTGGTAGTTATTCGTTTTGGCCCACATTGTACGCAGATACCTACTTTCAGTAAATACGTTTGGGCGGGAGTCAATGGAAACCATGATAATATGACCCGGTTAAATGCACAAAACAATAAATTCTTTCGCAGCGTAAACAACAATCCGATCAATGGTTACGCAGGAGAAATCGGAGTATCCTATCATTTTATTTATGGCAATGCACTATTCGTGATGCTCAACAACGAGGCGATGAAAAGCGATGGGGAGCTGGCAAAGGCACAGGACTGGACAAGGGAAGTGATCAAAAGCAATCCTGCAAGATACGTCATTGTCATGGAGCATTACCAATGGTTTATGGGAGAAGACGGCAAGAGTTCGCAATACAACCGGTGGAAAGCATTGTTTGACGAATGTGGCGTCGACCTTGCCATCAGTGGAAATAACCATATCTACGTCCGGACTGGCGCCCTATATGCGGATCAGGAAACGGACGGGTCAAAAGGAACCGTGTATATACAGACACCTTCGTCGGATAACGAAAGAGGGCGAGCACTTGAAGAACAGCGCTACAACAAGGACCTGATCAAGTTCCGCTGGTCTGAGGGTAGCAAAACCGTTGGGGCCATGGTCATGAAAGCCAACAAAAAACGCTTGACGCTGACGCTTTACGACCGGAACGGCAACGCGGTCGATCAGGTATCGGTTAAATCAAAAAAAATTAGGTCAGGCAGTCTCTAGGTTCATCTGCGTTCGGTCTAGGTTGTCCATCGCCTTTAAGGTTTTGGCGAGCTCGCGTCTCGCAGGACGTTCGGTCATTTTGCCCAGCATGGGCATATTGATGATTTTTATGGGGGCTGATAGCCCCCTGTCATTAGCCAGAAAGACTTTCCAAGATATCTTTTGCTGAATTATAGGCGCTTTGACTGATATGGCGTTGCCAGGCTCCCATTGATGGTGACCAACGGAAACCAGCCTGCTTCAAGACGGAGATGACCATCTGTGACGGCTTTCCATCAAATATAATTTGCAACCTTCCTGCTTCCCTGTTTTCAAAAAGCCTTGCCCCATTGATGACCCTGTCTATGGCAGGTCTTAGTTTCTGTGATTTGAGCATGTCAATGCGCTTTTTTATCCTCCTGCGCTCGGCTGAATTATTGGAGAACTTAAAATGTTCATAGCCAACCGAGCCATACCGTCCGCTGGTGAGTTCATCCCAAATTTCAACGCTTGCCATCGGAAGGGCCAAAAACCCCTCTTTGTTTCTTTTTTTGATGAATACATTGGCTTTTTTCATAAATTCCGCACTTTCCTCCAATCTTTTCAATTTGGCCTTTAGCTTTTCAAGTGCGTCGGGATCGTCCGAAGAAATGGCATCGTTTGACCTGATGCTTTCGGCTTTGCGCTCGTAGTACGCTGCCTTTTCCATTGCTTCAATAGATTTTCTTCTCATACTGTCGATCTTACCCCTGTACTTGCGGTCTGATTTTTCGCTATGGTGGCCGACCAAAATCGGTTGTCCCATTGGAATGACATCCGCCATTCTGTTCGCCTTTTGCCAAAGCCTGTCGCTTTTACCTGCGTTTTTGGCGGCTCTGTTCTCTGCATTTTCTACGCGCTTTTGCCTGCGCTGTTCAAAATCGTGTTTCATAACAATTAGCTTTTGATGTAGTAGTTTTTAGGTTGGTTTTCTATGATGACCTCTGCCCCATACTTCGCCCTTATCTCGTCAAGTGATTTTTTACCGCCCTTGCTCACTTTATACTCGCCCGTGCGGAAATACCAGGCAAGTTTTTTGGAAGCAAAGAAATAACCAGCATTCTTCAAGGTTTCCTTGTGTCCCCTGGTTTCTCCTGTTACCCAGATCCAGTAGCCAACAAGTTCAATGGTGATCCCATCTAGGTGGATAATCTTTTCAAGTGCTTCCCTGTAGGCTTCCGACTGCAGGATTTCCCTTTCTACTTCTTCGGCAGACAGGTTTTCCCCTTTGATTACCTTGGCCGAGGCAAATGCATATTCTTTGTTGATTTCCTGCATCGTTCGGGTATCTCCGCCCAGATCGGGGTGGTGTTCCTTTGCTAGCCTCTTATATGCGCCCTTGACCTGGTCAAGGGTTGTGCATCCTGCGAACCATTTCATTGCTACTTTTTAAAATGGCAAATTATCCTCAACACTTGGTACATCGTCAAACGAGGTTGACGGTGTGATGGCCGAATCCTGTGCCACCGCCTGTTCCATCGGTACGTTTTCACGCTCTTTAGGCTCGGTTTTTTCTGTTTTTGGAGTCTTATCTACATTGGATTGCCCTCCACTTCCGAACAGTTTGATTTCCGAAACATGGAACGTTAACGACGCCCTAGCCTCTCCCGTCTTATTGAGATAGGCATTCACCCCAACCCTGCCATAGATCTGGATAAGGCTTCCTTTGGTGAGGTATTCGGCAATCCCCTCATTCCTCCAATACGAACATTCAAAGAACGTTGCAATCTCCCTGCGCTCGTTTCCGCTACGGTAACTATCGTTTACCGCTAAAGAAAACTCTACCACCTTTTTTGTCCCCCTGGACAGTCTTTACGACCGCATTTGCGGTCAATCTTCCTACAATTTCCATAATTGCTGTTTTTAGATAAAAAATTAAACTGCTGTTTTCGTCTTTCAGCCCCATCCCCACAATTTTTCCGGAGAAAAGGGGTAAAAAGACAGCAGATTAGGGCCGTGACCTTATAAGCGCCACGGAGAACTAGAATTTACGGGACGGAACCGCGGAGCGGTAAATTCGCCGTTCGCAGTCAGTGGAGGTCACGAGCCTTGCGTCCTTTTTACCCCCGTTCGATCGGAAAATTCCCTATAATGACCTATCGACCAGAGATGCGTTTAACGATCTCCATCACCGCGAGAATGGTAGAGGCCTTTGCCTCACCGATCCCATTGAACCTGCAGAGCGAAGAGATGCTCCGTCCGAAAAAACCGGCAAAACCGCCAAATGCCTTCAACATCCGCCCGGAAAGTGCCACCGCATCCTCGCCGGGCGTACCAGAACCGATCAGTATCGCCAGAAGTTCTCTGTCCTCCAGCGATCCCGCTCCATGGGCCATCAGTTTCTCCCTCGGCTTGATCTCTGGGTCCCAGCTTGGGATGCCACGTTCGCGGATGGCCTTGTTATCCTTATGGGTCTGATAAATGGTCTTTCCGTCTTCCGACAGATGCGCAGAGTGGTGGAAGAGCGAGGACATCGCCGATATCAGGAACTCAAAATCCTGCTCGAATATGATCACGAAAGTACGCTTATAGCTTCCGTCCTCCAGCTGGTCGCTCCTGGATATCTGTATAAATTTGCTGTCCCTTGAAGTCCTCTTGAAATCAAGGAAATAATGTCTTTTCCCGGTAGAGGAAAAGCTTTCGGTCATCAGTACATTGCCCATCATAACAAATAAGTTTTGGTGAACAGCAAAGGTGGAAAGGGTACAAAAAAATAGTCGGTTGTAAAACCGTTTAACCGTTTCAAACGTTTAGATACCGGATATGTAACTGAAAATCAGATAAAAGCCATGCCAACGGTAAAATACGAAACCCAGCACAGATGCGGACACTGCGACAAAGAACTCTTTGGACGCAGCGATAAGAAATACTGCAATGACACGTGCCGCAACAAGGCCAACAGCTTTAGGCGCAAAAGAATAAAATGGGACGAGCCTAAGCACGTCTACCAGATCTCCAGGGACCTGCTCAGAAACCGCAGGATCATGGCCGATACCCATGCATGGGAGGGCGACCCGAAATTCCTTACCCGTGGGCAGATGCTCGACAAGGGCTTCAACTTCGATTTCTACACCAATATCCTGGAGACCAAAAAAGGAAGGTACTACTACTGTTATGAATACGGATACAAGGAACTCGAAAACGGAAAGATCATGATCGTGATGACCGAGAAATATTTCGAGATGACCATAAGAGTGAAAGACTACGATAGGGAATAGAAAAAGAAAGCGGGAAAGACCAAAGGCCCTTCCCGCTCATCTAGATTAACGCTCTCGAAATATAAACGCACGGAACATCGATCCATCCGACGTAAAAAAATATCAGACCTACCTATCTCCAGCCAAGGCCGGGCGCAACATGTTCCAAAATCGCAGAAAGCACATGGAGGTTATAATCGACACCCAAAGTGTTCGGTATGGTCAGCAGAACTATATCCGCTTCCCGTATCGCCTCGTCCTCAGAAAGTTCCTTTATCAGCTGATCGGGTTCAGCCGCGTAGCCCCTGCCGAATACAGCCCTTTGGGTAGGCTCGATGTAGCCAAAGTTGTCCGACCCCTTCCCCTGCTGCCCAAAATACATCCTGTCCTGGTCGTTCATCAGCGCAAAGATCGAACGGCTGACCGACACCCTTGGCTCGCGAGAATGCCCAGCTTTCTTCCATGCTTCCTTGTATAACCTGATCTGCTCGGCCTGTTGGATATGGAATGGCTTCCCATTTTCATCGAACTTTAACGTTGAACTCTGCAGGTACATCCCGTTCTCAGCAGCCCATACTGCCGTTGCATTGGATGCAGCTCCCCACCAGATGCGATCGCGAAGGCCTTCAGAATACGGCTCTAGTCGCAAAAGCCCAGGGGGATTGGGAAACATTGGATTCGGATTTGGTTCGGCAAAACCCTCACCTTCCAATCTTTCCAGAAACTCCAAGGCCTTTTGCCTTCCCATATCGGCATCATTCCGGCCTTCCTCAGGCGCATAACCAAAATGGCGCCATCCCTCGATCACCTGCTCGGGCGAACCGCGACTGATACCCAGCTGCAACCTGCCGCCAGAGATCAGGTCTGCCGCTCCCGCATCCTCTACCATGTACAAAGGGTTCTCATAGCGCATATCGATCACGCCCGTTCCGATCTCTATTTTGCTCGTCTTGGCCCCGATTGCAGAAAGCAATGGGAAGGGCGAGGCGAGTTGCCTTGCAAAATGGTGCACCCTAAAATAGGCACCATCCAGCCCGATCTCTTCGGCGGCCACGGCAAGGTCAATGGACTGCAACAACGTATCGCCGGCAGTACGGGCCTGATATGAGGGGTGGTCGGACCAGTGTCCGAACGATAAAAATCCTATTTTCTTCATTCTTTTACGATTTAACCCAAAGTTAGCCATCTAAAAGCATGGCAAAGGTCACCACCAGGTCAAAACCCCAGATCTGCCAACCCAGTGTTATCCCGGCAAAAACCAATTAGCGATAAAAAAAACAGTATCTTCACTTCCTCCAAGAACCGCGGCACCTGCCGGCATGCATTCTTTTTTTGGGATTACCGATAAAGAGAACACTATGGAAACCATCATCGTTCAGGATACCGACAAAAATATACTTGAAGTACTGACCCTAGCACTCGAACTTGAAAACTTTACCGTTTATCCCCTCCAGGATTGTGAGGCGAACTTCCTGGAACTGATCGATAAGGCACGTCCGCACGTTGTCATGCTGGATTTCCGGATCGACGGAAAAAAATGCATGGAGATACTGCAGACCATCAAGAAAAAATACCCGACCCTGCCGGTTATCGCCATGAGCTGCAACAACAACATCAATACCGTTGCCCTTGCCAAGGGCTTCGATGGCTACATTGAAAAACCCTTCGATTTTGACCTGCTCTACCGCATCTTAAGGAAACATATAAGCAAGCTAGCCGTCCAATATAGACACGAAAAAGCGGACTGATATTTGGTTAAAACCAGTAAAATCGACAAAAACTTCCAAGTCAACAGTTCAGGCGACACCTTTATATTCAAGACAGATGAGGTTGCATGGTTAAAGCAGGACAGCCATAAGGTGACTCTATGGGCTTTGATGACCAAATTAAAAATATTACCATCAATTAAACCTCAATGGGCAGCTATCTGCACACTATTCCGAAAGAGGCAAACTAAAGTAAAAAGTTGAGCCCCTACCTATTTCACTCTCGACCCAAACCTCTCCATTATGCCGTTGAATAGTTTCAGCTGACAGATATGGACCAAGACCTGAAATGGTTTGAGAATGTGCAGTTTCTATTCTGTAATATCGGTAAAATCACTTTTTCTGATCTTCCGGCTTTATCCCCGCCCCTCATCTTTTATACTTATCTGTGCTTTACCATCCGGGAATTTTTCCTGGCCTCTTTCATTTCCATAAAACAGGCGATGCTCATGCCAGGCACACAAAACCGTTTTTTCTGGAAAGGTCCTTTATGTTATGAAATACCATACCTAAGGATATCGGCCGGCCGCACTTAACACTGATGGTCTAAACCCTCTGTCCAATCTGCTTGGGCCACGTCCCGACTTTACTGCACCCGGTCATATGTCTTCATAGCCTCTTTGGCCATCTCCCCAAGCTCGACCTCAACAGCCTCGCTGTCCAGATCACCACAACCCACGGCAAACAGAATCAGCTGCTCCGCCTTTATCGCCAGGGCATCAGCGAAGGCTTCGGTCCTTATCGATCCCATTGGCCAAGACCTCCGGCCGGGACGGAATTGGGGTCTACAGTTTTGTATATATCTCGCATATATCTGGATCAAGCTTTCATATCTCATATTCATACCAAATCTAATCTTATTCCACCAGAATCTCACCCCCCGTAGTGAAGCTGGCACGACAGACTATGCATTGAAACCCTTAAACACTCCTGAACAAGGAACCAACACCTTACCTCAACAAGAACGTAGCCGAAATTTTACCACAATTGAACCAAATGGAGAGCAACAGGCCCAAATCGAAGACAACCGTTCTTTATAGCGGTCAATGAAATATTGTCCGGATAATCCTGCTGTCGTTTTTCCCTGACAGGGAAATCACCAAATTTTCTTTGACAAACCCTTTTTCAACCAAAGGTCATCCTTATCGGATTCAAATTTAGCGGCACGGTCCAATACCGATAACTATACTAGCACCAAGCAGGAAAAGGCGGTTACCGACCTGCAGGTCCAACCGACAGAGACCGAGGGCTCCGCCAAATGAAGGAGACCATCTAAAACCTGCTTTATTATACCTACCTTAGGAGCCTAAGGCAACTTGCAGCATTGGGGAAAGAAAGAGATATGGAAGAACTGGAAAAACTACTGGCCCAGTGCCGTGAGCAGCACATCGTAGACCTGTTAAAACTGGAAGAGCTGACCGACTTTGTCGAGAACGCTTCCATCCCGCTGCACTGGGTGAATGCAGAGGGGATCATCACCTGGGCCAACCAAGCGGAACTCGATGCCCTGGGCTATAGAAAAGAAGACTATATCGGAAAGCCGATCGCAAATTTCCACGCCGACCAGGAGGTCATCACCGACATCCTGACCAGGCTCACCAACAACGATACGCTAAAGAACTATCCGGCAAGGCTGCTGGCCAGTGACGGCTCGATCCGCCACGTACTGATCAGTTCCAACGTGCTGCAGAAAAACGGCAAGTTCATCCATACCCGCTGCTTTACCAAGGACGTGACCACGATCGTACTAAAGGAACAGGCTCAGGCGATGCTCGCGGCCATCATCCAGAGCACCGATGATGCCATCATCTCCAAGACCTTGGAAGGGACCATTACCAGCTGGAACCCCTCGGCCCAGCGGATATTCGGTTACAGCGAAACCGAAATGCTCGGCAGGCCTATCACAACACTCTTCCCAGCGGACCGCCAGGACGAGGAACTGGATATCCTGGCCAAACTAAGAAAAGGAGAACGTGTCGAACACTTTGAGACCAAAAGGATGAGAAAGGACGGCTCACTGGTCGATGTATCACTCACCATCTCTCCCATCAGGGACCACGGCGGCAACATCATCGGCCTGTCCAAGATCGCGCGGGACATTACCCTAAAAAAACAGGAAGAACAGCGCAAGAACGACTTTGTGGCCATGGTAAGCCACGAGCTCAAGACCCCACTAACCTCCATCAGTGCTTATGTACAGATCCTGCTTGCAAAGGCCAAGCAGCAGGATAATGCCTTTAACATCAACGCACTGACCAAGACCAATTCACAGACCCAGAAGATGATCTCGATCATCAGGGACTTTTTGACCCTTGCCCGCATGGAAGAGGGAAGAGTCGTTAATCCAAAAGACGGAATTCCCGCTTCACCGGCTGATCGAGGAAGTGACAGAGGATGCCCAGTTCCTGACCAAGACCCACCAGATAAAGATATTCAACTGCGAGCAGGTCATCATCGAGGCCGACCGTGACAAGCTCGGACAGGTAATGACGAACCTGCTTTCCAATGCCATCAAATATTCACCAAAGGGTGGGCAGATCGTTATCGGCTGCCAGAAACAGGACGGTAGGCTGAAGATATCCGTCAGTGACCAGGGAATCGGCATCGCCGGGCAGGACCATAAAAAACTCTTCGAGCGTTTTTACCGGGTATCCAACGACAGCTCAAGGTCGGCCTCCGGATTTGGAATCGGGCTCTACCTTTCCGCTGAGTACCTGCGCCTGCACGATAGCCAGTTCCACCTCCTTAGCGAACTGGGCAAAGGATCGACCTTCTATTTCTACCTCGATGAAAAATCAGTATTGTCCCAATAAAGAGCGGACCCGCGACAAGGGAGATCGGGACAGCACGCTTGCTGGGCAGGGCATCGCCCTCGGGCCCACCCTTCCTTTAAAGATATCCGCTAATTTGTCCTATGAAAATACCAGATAATTGCCTACATGGCATTTAATACCTTTTGTCCCAAAATATCCAGGATCCTGAATTGCATTTCCCATGGTATTCCATGAAACCTTAAACAGATAAGATCCCTTTTGGACGCCCTGATGGGAGTCCTGGCTGGAACTGTTTATCGCGAACAGGTAACAAGATCCCACTGGTCCCAGAATGATAGTTTCGGATAGTTAGCAATGTTCATGTTTTATCCATCAGGATCCTATATGCCCATTTTATCTTCATTACGTACCAATCCTTCCACCAATAACTTCCATTGCGGGTAAGAAAGTCCGACCTTGGCACCATATCCCACAGCAATATTCCTGATACTATCGAAAAAGCCTGGTTCACTGGAGTTCGGTTCTTCATTCCTTCCATGCATCTCTGCAGTTACCGTATAACCGGATAGCCTTGCTATAAAACTTGAGCTTGCACTTTTATCAAAAAAGTGTGCCACCCCATCTAAGGGTCTTTCTGGGTTGTTCGTTGGTCTTACCATAAAGCCAAAATACTGCCCTTTTGCATCTGAACCTGATTCTATTATCTCGATCTCTACCCAGTCGTATCCATTTCCAACACCTGAGCCAGGACCAGGGATATCGATCTTTATAAGGTCACCTACCTCAAACCTACCCCGACCGGTCCCATCACGATTAAGCAGTTCAAAAGTCGTTGCCTCCGTACCACAAAGCTTGGCCCAGTTGTCCACATTGGATAATCGCTTCTTTACATATTCAAAAAATGCTGCCGCCCCTTCCCTTGTCCCAAAAGAAGTTTGCGCGGTCACATCCAGCTTACTGCCTTTGACCTGTGATGGGATAAGTTGCTTTTTCATGTTTGGATTTTGGCTATATAACATACTTATTGGGCTTTTGTTAACAATGCCACGATATATCAAACATAAAAGTCTTTCAGGTGTTTGGTTTTTACAATAACTAAGAAGATCATGGCAAAAAAAACATTTACACCTAAACAGGCCCAACTACCAGGTAATGCAAAAACGGAAAGTTTAAAGGCTAGTACCTCCGATGCTTCGGGCCAGGACATGACAACTGATCATGGGGTAAAAATAAATGACGACCAAAACTCGCTGAAATCTGGCGATCGTGATCAAACCCTTCTCGAAGATTTCATACTTCGTGAAAAGATCACCCATTTTGACCATGAGCGTATACCAGAACGTATTGTGCATGCAAGAGGGTCCGGAGCGCATGGGGTATTCAAGTTGTACAAAGCTATTCCAGAACTGACAAAAGCCCAGTTTTTGAACGATACCGGGATAGAGACACCGGTTTTCGTCCGTTTTTCAACTGTAGCAGGTTCCCGGGGTTCCACAGACCTTGCACGTGATGTTCGTGGTTTTGCCGTCAAATTCTATACCCAGGCCGGTAATTTCGACCTTGTTGGAAACAACATGCCTGTCTTTTTTATACAGGACGCGCTGAAATTTCCGGACCTGGTGCATGCCGTAAAGCCAGAACCGGATAATGAGATGCCCCAAGCTGCATCTGCCCACGACACGTTTTGGGATTTCATCTCATTGATGCCTGAATCTGCCCATATGGTCATGTGGTTGATGAGCGACAGGGCAATCCCAAGAAGCTATCGGATGATGGAAGGCTTTGGGGTACATACCTTTCGTTTCATCAATGAGAAAGGGGAATCCAATTTTGTGAAATTTCATTGGAAACCGCTATTGGGTGTCCATGCTGTAGCATGGGACGAAGCCCAGAATATATCGGGAAAGGACCCCGATTTCCATCGCAGGGACTTATGGGAGGCGATCCAAAGCGGGGATTTTCCAGAATGGGAATTTGGCATCCAGGTGGTTTCTGAGGCAGATGAACATAGATTTGGCTTTGATCTACTTGACCCTACCAAACTTATCCCCGAGGAACTGGTACCTGTGCAACGGATCGGTAAACTAACCCTGAACCGAAATCCTGATAATTTCTTTGCTGAAACCGAGCAGGTAGCATTCCATGTTGGCCATATTGTTCCGGGGATTGATTTCTCCAATGACCCATTGATGCAGGGAAGGCTATTTTCCTACACCGATACACAGTTGCTGCGATTAGGGGGACCAAACTTTCATGAGATCCTATCAACCGTCCCATAGTTCCGGTCCATAACAACCAACGTGATGGCCTTATGCGCCAGACCATAAACACCGGAAAGGCCAATTATCACCCAAATAGTTTGGGGAACAATGACCCGGAACAGGTCAAGGAGAAAGATGGCGGATTTACAAGCTATGGAGAACGTATCGACGCCAAAAAGGTTAGGTCAAGAAGCAAAAGTTTCTTTGACCATTTTTCACAGGCCAGACTGTTCTTCAACAGCCAGTCACAACCAGAAAAGGACCACATGATCAATGCGTTGAGCTTTGAACTGGGGAAGGTCAAAACTGTCGCCGTACGGGAACGTATGTTAGGGATATTGAGCCAGATTGATCAAACGCTAGTAAAAAAGGTGGCAGCCAAACTTGGTATCGATGCACCGAACACGGCAGCCCAGCCCATCAACCATAGCATACCCGCCGATGGAAATCCAAAGGATTTTCAGCCCATTAGGGTCGAAGGTGAGATCAGATCCTCTTCAGCCCTAAGCATGGAAGGCACGGTCAAAGACAATATCCGTACCAGAAAGGTCGCATTTTTGGTAGCAGATGGCGTAGATGAGGGTAGTCTGAATGCGATGAAAAAGGCACTAACCGATAAAGGTGCCAACTTAGCGCTCATTGGCATCGCACATGGGAAATTCAATACAGACAAAGGTAATGCGTTGAACGCGGATGAAAGCCTACTGACAAGTAGCTCGGTTTTTTATGATGCCGTATTTGTTCCTGGTGGCCAAAAGAGTATTTCAGCATTACTGGAAGAGCCCGATGCCATCCATTTCTTAAACGAGGCCTATAAGCACTGCAAGGCAATCTGTTTTGCCAATGAGGCCAGCAAAATAATTGATAAAACTTATTTCGGTTCGTTGGTCAAAGGCGAAAAGGATCCAGGCATCATCATTGGCGATAAAAAACCTGATATCACGTTATTTATCAACGCCATTGCCAACCATCGTGTCTGGGAAAGAGAGAAGGTCCGAAAGGTACCTGCTTAAACATTGATATGGACCATTAGAAAAGCCCCAGGACATAGGGGCTTTTCTAATGGTCCTATATCTGTAAAAGGTTAAGCGCTTCCTCATTTCCCTGTTGCAGGGCATGGTCAATTGCCCTAAGTCCGCGGGCATCACAGATATCGGTATCCGCTCCGGCCAGTACCAATAATTTCACAATGTCGTTTCTGCCGAACATCGTAGCGAACATCAGTGCCGTACCGTTATTACCATGAACCTGGTCCAATAAAGCACCGTTTTCGATCAATAGCTGTGCAATATCCGCATAACCTTTAAACGCAGCCCCCATCAAAGCGGTATTGCCACCCAGGTCACTGGCGTTAGGTCGGCCCCTGCAGACAGCAATAACCTGGCCGCTTCAATCTGACCGTTGTAACAAGCGATGATGAGCGGTGTATGACCTTTGGGATCGTGCACATTCAGATCTGCATCCCGTCCTATCAACTCCTTTAGGACATCCGTATTCCCGATCCGTGAGGCATGTATTAATAATTCTGGTTCTAATTCCATTGATAGCTATATTGATTAAATCTGGTTAGGCAATCTTCTATCTGAAGACCGGGTTTATCCGCTTACACCCTATAACAAAATAGGGTTGTTTTTGTTTTGCCTTTACCCTGCCCCAATAGATAGGGAATGATCGGATACATCACAAATGCGTAAGGATATTGACCAGCTTGCCGAAAGGGTCTCGGGACCTGAAACAGGGAAACCATTGGGCCGAACAGTTTTAAGAACAGACCGCTCTGAGCGGACAATGGGCCAAAGGCGAAGACCGGTCATAGCTGCTCAATGCCGTTTTAGAACGTATCGATACGTGAAGGCCACATTTCTATCGGCCATATCCCAACCACTGACCTCTTTTTCGACCAGCTCCGGATACCGCTTACCGATATCCCTCAAGGAATTTCCTACGGACATCCTAAGGTACCCACTTTCACTCGACTTGTTGGTGCTGATGAGCGCTATGGCCGCCTGGGGATTGTCCCTGAAATATGGACGGCCCGTCCATATCCTCAGTCCCTCGGTAACCGCCCTGCACACGTTGGGGTTGGATCTGCCAACCATTCCCTTATCTCGGGCAGCGACTGCCCATAACCCCTGTCCCTGCAGAACTGGTCAAAGGCCTTTGCGATGACCTCCTGTACCTGCCAGCTGATGTCTGTACGCGCCTGCTCTTTAAGCAGGTGAAGTACGCTGGCGTCACTTGCCGCGATCAGCCCGAGCATGAACACCCCGCAGCAGCGGACCTGGTAGGCCCCACTGGTCAACAACTCCAGGGCAATGTCCCTTGAACCCTCCAAGGAATCCGGGTCCAGCAATGCCCTGGCCTCCTTTTCAAAAGGCTTAAACCCATGTGTTGTCTTTGACAGTCTTAAAATAAGTGTTTCAGGTATCATATCTTCTATGATGGAGTAATGCCATCAGGACAAATATCCGGAAATGGAACCGGCAAAAAAATGATGCTGGTAACACCAAAAGATAAACTATGTCATCAATGGCAGTGCTGACGACAACAGATAACAACAAAAAAGGCCCGACCAAAAACCGGCCGGGCCTTTTCATTTCCCAAAAAGAGTTGATCGTCTACGGTTATTTTGCGTTCTTTTTTTCAGTTACCTCCGTACGGATAGCCTGCGCCAGGTTCTTCAGGTCCTGCATCGCTTTTCTGACGCGCGTTCCCGCTGCAGCATTGCCATTCTCATAGAACTTTTTTGCATCGGCCTCAACAGCTGCCACAAGCTCCTTTACTTTTCCGAAATTTTCCATTGGATTAAGATTTAATAGGTTAATATTTGATCTGGGTAGCTAAATTAACAAAAACCGCAAATCCCACAAACCACGACAATGAACAGGCAGGTCCACTATACCGACATACCAGCTTCCTGCTCCCTTTCCTTTTTCTGGTCTTTTTCCCTTCCCACGCCAACTTCGGCAAGCTGTTCTGCTTTCATGTGGTCCTCGCGTTTGATCGACTTTCCCTCAAGTGAATACAGATTGACCTGCTTGAACTCGGGGACGGCTTCCACCAGGATCTTCGATGCCTTTCCGTCCATGTCCACGTTCACCACGGCGCGGTCGCCATTGCGCAAGGTATCCTCCAGGGCCTGTTTCCATTCGGGGTTTGCCAGTTCCTTGAAATCGAACCTCTCCAGCACGGCGGAAAGGTCGAAACCATAGCCCTCGGTGAAGTTCTTCTGGTGGAAGTTCCCTCCCCTGTCCTTGGGCGCATCAAAATCAAGTTTCACCCATGCGCTGTATTCCTGCTTTTTGATGTCCAGGATATCCTCCCTATATACCGAACGGCCCGAGAGCATGTTCAACGCCTGGGAAAGGGTGAACCCGTTCCCTTTTTCCAAGTAGAACGTCTGGCCAGGCGACGGGTTCTTCAGCGCCTTGTAGAAGTCCTTTTCCACCGTAAGCACCTTTCCGTCTGCCATGGTCGCAAGTTCCCTGGAATCCTCCAGCGACCTGCCCGCATAGAGCTGGGCCGCCCCGCGGATGTCCTTCGATGCTTCGAGCCTCATGTTGAACTCCTTTGCCGCAAGCGAGGGCATCTCGAACTCGCGCAGGACCGGTTCGTCCCCCTGGCGCTGGGAGGCCACAAAATATCTTTCGCCCGGTGCAAGCGGAGGCTGTTTTTCCAGCACCACGTCAAACTTGTTGAAATAATAGTATTCCGAGGTCCTGGACTGGTTGAAGTGGAGCGCCATTTCAACGCGGCCCCGCTCTGTCTGTATCTCATCATACAATATGAACCTGGGCTCATTGGCGGCCATCCTGGCCTCCATCTGCCCGATCAGCTGTTCGCTGAAGCCAAGTTTCACCATTTCCCCTTTCAGGTTCTCTAAATTCTTTGCATCCATAATAAATTGGTTTATGGGAACCTCCAGCGGCCGGTCGCCCGGCAACCGGAGCGCTCCCTGTTCATTGATCTTGTTAAGCACTTCTCTACATGCAGGCCTGCTCCCAGCTATTCAGGCATCAGGCCCCGAGCCCCCTTTCCTGCTCTTTCACCTTGTCGGTGCTGCGCTCCATCCCGACCTCTTGCAGCCCGGCCTCCATCTGCGCCCCATAGGCCCTCTTCTGTTCCATCAGCCCGCGCATCTCCAGCTTTTCCCCAAGTTCGTTGCGGATGGTAAGCTCCCTTGGACCGGGATCGGCCTCAATAAGCAATTTCCTGTTAAAGGGAGCCCCAGCGATAAAAGATACCTGGTTTCCCTTTCGCAGTTCATCTACCAGCCGCCCATCAAAAAGTCCCGGCATCCCGAACTGCACCGAAAGGTCCTTCAGCAGCCCGGCCGCATCAAAACCATAGTCCGGATAGAAGTTCCGCAGGTACTGGTCCTTCCCGGTGGAGAGCTGCAGCCACTTGTCGCAGCTTCCGCCCGTCCCGTCGGCCTGCGGCACGCAGACGGCCCTTCCCTGTAGCAGGTTGACCACCATCGGCACATCGAGCGGATCGGCAAGAGAGAAATGCTGGTAACTGGTGATCCCATGGCTACCGGTCACCGAGGCAAGGACCGAACAGGGCCGGTAACGGCCCTGCACATCCATTACAAGTTCCAGCGATAGGCCCAGGCGCTGCTCGGCGTCGAGCTGTCCGGTCATCGGTATCCTCACTACATTGTGCTCATAGTCCAGCACGTTTTCCAGACGGTCCGCCACTACCCCAAATCCCCTTTCCACCATGAACCTTCTCAGCTCGGCCAGGTTCTCCTGTTTGGTCATCCTAAACTCCTTTATCATTTTCGGCCTTGTAATAAACTCCGCCCTGAGCCGCTCCAGCAGGCGGACCACCGGATTGGGATAGAGTACTCTCTCCATCCGCTGCACCACGCCTTCCAAAAGGGCGATGTACGCCTTTTCAGATGGTCTTGCATCGATGGAGATCCTTGCCAGTCCCCTGCGGAGCATGGCATGCTGCTGCCCCAGCAGCTCCCTTTGGGTAGACCCGTTGGCCTGGGCGAACGCCAAGAGCGCTGCCTCCATCTCCTTCCAGTTGGCGGCCAGCAGCTCCGCCCTGTTCACCTCCATTTCCAGCTAATGCCTGTTGTTTCTCAGCAGCACCTTCTCCCCGGCCTTCAGCTTCACCCTGACCACCTTCACCTTCCTGGAAAAAAGCGACTTGGCCGCATCGATCCCTGCACCTGCCACCTGTCCCCCAATCCCGTCCAGTCCATAGACCGAGATCCTCCGACCGCATCTGCCGCACCCGCTGATGCCGCATCACCCAGCACCGCATCCGGAGCGGCAAGCCCTGCCATCCCGTCAAGGGAATACATCGTGAGCTCGACGGGAACAATGGCATTGCCCAACCGGATGTTCCTGATGTCCAACAGCAGCCGCTGGTTGACCAGCCTGCAGAGCCCGAACACAAAATGCCCCTTTGGGACGACGACGTTCTCCAGTACCACCGAATCCAGCAGGCGCAGACGGATGGTCGAGCCCTGCACCACCTTTCCCCCATCGGCGATCTTGCCGGTACCGCCAAAAACCCTTTTTCAACAGCACCGCCGGCCTTGACCTCCACCTTCTGCTTCGCTCTGGACGGGTCCTGGATGTCCATGATCTTTTCCAGCATGGCATCCATCTGCTCCATCTCGGGGTCTGCAGCCTTATCGGCCTTCATCGACCTCATCAGCATCTCCAGCCGGTCGATGTCATCTTTCATTCCGCCGTCGCCCTGTTTTGGCACTGGAGCCGAAGCGGTGCTTTTGCCAGGCCCAGCGGAAAGGCCAGGCGAGTTCATCTCCCTGTCCAGTTGCGCCAGCTTCGCATTGATCTTATTGTCCTGTCGTCCTCTGCCGCGCCACCAAAACCGATCTTCCCGGCCAGTGCCGAAATCCCCTTGGCCCCGGAGGTATCCTTTTCGCCTCTGGCATAGAAGCCCATCTTGTCGGCAGGGTCGGCGCCCTTGAAGTTGGCCTCCGGCAGAGCCGTATTGATCCCCTTTGATGCGGCCACGGCCTGCAAAGTCCCCCTTCCGCCACCTGCCGCATAGAATGCCAGCGCCAGAAAAGGCATGGCCAGCAGGGGCAGTACCAACAGCACTTTCCTCTTGTCCCTTGTTCTTGTTTCCATAAAACCTGATTGAATTGTTAAACCTTGAATTGATTAGTACCTAAAAAAATGCACCCAGCAACAGATAGGCGCAATAGCAGGCCATGCCCATCACCAAAACACCTAGGATGGCAATGGTATTCCATTTCCCAAGCCTTAGGGCCTGGGCATTGAGCCTGACGGCCCATCGCGACTGCTGGGCCAAGATCCTGTCTGCCAGTTTCTGGGCCAGGGCAGAAAGCCTTGCCTCTGCCTCCGTCCCCCTTCCGCCCTTATTTCTCCTGTACCATCCCATCACCTACGGCTTTGCGACATCCTGGTTCAGCACCGTTTCCCAGCTCTGGATCAGAAACCCGTGCGGGTTGTTGTCCGAGCGCGATACGTTCCTCAAGAGCCCCTGGGTCACCAGTTTCCGCTCCACCGCCGAGGTGGAGCGGACCAGCTGCTGGGTGGCATAGCACCTGAAACGAAAGGGTTCCTGCTCCATATCGAGCTGTACCGAATCCACCACGATCGTCTGGGAGATGTTCGCCGAGACCAGGTTGGTGAAATATCCCCGCTCCTTCAGGTTGTCGTATTCCCTTTTTGCCGACCCGTCGGCCAGGTACAGCGCCTTTCCGATGTTCGAGGCGATCACCTTTTCATCCGGGTCCAGTGTAAAGAACCAGTAATGGAACATCTTGACATGGTCGCGGACCTCTACGGCCACATTGTCCTTGCGCTCGGCGGAAAAAGCCTCCAGGGACTTCCCATTCGCCAGGATATACACCTTGGCCGAGATCTCTGCACCATGGCAAAGCTCTTCCAGATCGCAAACCCTGATACCAGCACGCAGCCAACGATCAGAAAAAGGCTGAACCTCTTGATGTGCGAAAAGGCGGTATCTATGTTCTTGAATTGTGTAAACATGATTTCTACTTTAAATAAATCCCTTTTGAGTTTTTCTTTTTTGGGCCCTGCAACAAAGCCCAGCTTCCAGCCCAGTCCCCCAACAAAAAGCCCAAGCTATTTCCCGCTCAGCCTATCGTGCTGATGGGAACTGCCACCAGGTTTTCCGTCGGGAAAATAGTCCCCCTGCGACGCCCCTGCATAGCCCTGGCCCATCATCCTTGGTCCATTGCCGAGCGCATCGGCCGCCATGCCCATCCCCGCCGATCCCGCACCCACAGCAGACCTTGACGAGGTCGAGACCATCATGTTCACCTTCTGCAGGATCGTATTGCCGCCTCCGGCATGGACGATATAGTTGGCCACCGTCGGTACGCAGAAGTAGGACACAATGCCGATGACCATAAAGATCAGGTAGGCGACATCGGAAGGGGAAAAGAAGGTCTCCCCTTCAGAGCCGATCTGGGAGATATCGATCTTCAGCATGTTCGTGCGGGAGGCCTCGGTCGCATCGGTAATGTCCTCCATCGCCTGCGGGTCCAAAGGATTGCAGCGGTGCGTCCTGTTCAGGTCGTCAAAATTGATCACATAGAACTTAGGGCGGACGGCATAACTTCCAGCATATTTGAGCAGCTTGTTATAGGCGATCCTGGAAAGGTCATCGAACTTGAAGTCATAGATGAACATCGAAAAGCCCTTAGCGATATGCTGGTCGATGATATGGCGGATCAACAAAATAACTTTTACCGGCACCAGGGGTTCCAGCAACCAGAAGTCCCCGAAAGGGATTGATGATATTGATCCAGCTCTCCCTAAAAACCTTCCCCAGCCTATACCTGGCTGGCAGGTTAACGGAATATTCGTTCTCCAGCAGCCTTTCCTCCTGCGGAAAGGTCTCGTTCTCCTCGTTAAAGATATCTTTGTTCAGCCTGTCCTTGAGGAGCCTGGAAAGCTGTCCGCCACCAGTTAACATCAGCAAATAACCGGTGGAAGTCAAGCCAATATAAAACGCAGCTACAATAGTTCTGGAGCCCCAGGAACCTGGACCCATAAAAAGAAAACAAATCGTACTAGAAAAGTAAAGCAAAGCCCCAACCAAAATAAAAAAAATGGCATTCCTGAGCAATATCTTCTCATCCTTCTTTCCCTTGACAGCCACTAGCGAAACCACAAGCAATAGAAGTGCTCCCAGCTTCGCTCTCCAAAACCCATCAAATAGTCCAGTCCCTGCAATATTTGCAATGAGCCTGTCGGTAATTCCAGCCGTCAAGCCCCAGGCCGCAAAAGCCTGATAACAGCAGCTATAAAAATGGATCGCCAAAACAAAAATGCTCAGCAATCTGGTAAAGTCGATGATCTTGCGCAGCCCCTGTATATCTTCACCTGTATCCATGCAGTCAAGATCGATCAATAAAGGCATCGATACGTGACAATCCTGATGGAGATGGGCTACAGAATTATCTTGACAAAAGACTGCCCATTAACTTGAAAGGATACCGTAAAAAATGTAGACGCCCAAATTAAAAATGCGTTAAGGCAAAAGAAGAGTTCTTTGCGCTTGGAACAAGCATAAGGCTAGGCATTGCCCTCCAAAAGTTATTTTTCCACGAAACTGCCCTTTAACAATGGTCCTGTTACAATCTTTATGGAACCATCAAAATATTGGATCTTGATGGTGGTGATCCTCACCGATTCGATCATCTTTGAAAAAAAGAAGTTATCATAGCTATAGCTTCCGGTCTCATTGGGAAGTATCGGTCCGATCGCCTTTGCGGTTTTGGTTGCCACCGGATCGTCAACCGCATTTTCTGCCCTTACCGTGATATATAGATATTTGATCTTCTTTGTCGACATGTTCAGAAATGAGCCCCTAAAGCCTGTCACATAATCACCATCGCCATCACTGAGATTGATATGGAAATCTGCGATTCCAATCCCACTTTTCTTAGCACCTGTAAAGTCATATCGGATGAGCTTGTCTACAGTACAGTATTCCGGCCTGCTGCTTTTAATGCATTGGATGGAAAACCCGGGATAGCTTAGGATAGTATATACCTGCTCATCTTCTATTTCACTGAAAGGTTCCCCCAACAGGGCTATTATATCACTCCTTGTATACCCAAGTTCCGAAATCTCTTCAAAGTCCGATTGGAATGCGTAGGAATTTTGGTATTTGGTCTTGTTCATGGATTTCAGGGCCACAACAGCTGCTAGAGAATCCTTGGCAAATATAAGTACCGGTTGATAGGACAACGGCCTATAAAGCACCAGCGTACGGTTCTTGTCGGCGAGCACGTCCGAACAAAGATGTTTCTCACCTGTAAATTCGGTATACTGGGCAAGTGTTTTGACCTTGCCCGTGTCCGCCAAAGACCTGCTCCCGTCCGGATTAAATGGATAGAGCTTTCCCTGGGCCTTACAAAAGCATATGGTCACTGACAGCATCAGGGTCAAAGCGTATTTGAGAGTGTTCATTGAATTAATTTAGGAAAGTAAAGTTAAACAAATAAACAATTCAAAATATACGGTTTCCCACAAAGCAGACCCACATACCCGGCCTTCACTGACTTCCTTGCAAAAGTCCAAGTCCAAACCAAAAGGATAAGTAAAATAAACGATTGTTAAAACAGCTATATTCCATACTCCCGAGAATGTTCCTCTCCCGCTCTTTTCTTCCTCTTCTTCCCAATGACAGTTGGACCATCATAGTCCGCCTTTTCCAAAAGCCCATCCAACAAACCCTCTTCAGCTTTGCCCCGCTTCCCCCCAAGCCCCAAATCCTTCTCCAAGAAATCCATTGAAGTCTCTTTACGCAAATACTGCTTAGCCACATCTCGATCTGAAAACATTCCTACAACCGCTTTAGCCGCATACCCCTTCCCCAGATCGCTCCCATTAAAAACAGTCCGATGCCTATGGTCGATAAAGGTCAGCCCATAGACCAGCCCTGTTTCATTTCTCCTGAGCACCAAGGCCACCTGCTCTCTGGCCAGCTGCTTCACAAAGGTCTCTTTCCTGACAGCACTATATCTATCCATTACCCCATCGATCCTATCCTTTAGGCTTTCCCTAAAGGCTTTACGCTTTTCCCCATTTCCTTCAAACCGTTTTTCCAGCTCCTTCATCGTAGCACCTTTATAAAAACTGCTCGCCTTGAAAGGCACGCCTACTGGATTTCCATCAGAATCTGCAATCGAATACACCAGCCCCTTTTTCTCGAACATCACGCTGTCCTCAAAGCCCCTATCCACATGCACACCAAACTGCGCCAGCACAGCCTTGAATTCCGCAAATGAGGTATAGGCATAGTCCCTCATCACCCCCTTGGTGATATTGTTCAACTGCTGCTTGGTCGGCGCCCCGCCATACTGGGCAGTGCGGAGATAGGGTTCATTTTTCAGTCCCCTTCCCTGGGCTCTGATGAGCCCATATTTTTCTTCGATCTCCTTGCGCGCAGGTTCGGAAAGCCGCCAGCCGATCTTATTGATATCAATGGCCTTGCCATCCCGACCGATCCTGGTGGTCGCAATATGCAGGTGCGGATGATGGGCATCAAAGTGCTGGTAGGCGATATAGGGCTGCTCACCAAAACCGATGCGTTCCATGTACTCAGCAGCAATCTGTTGGAGCCTAGTCGCATCGAGCCTATCTTCTGCATGGAAGTTCAAGGTGATGTGCAAAGCATTCACCTTGACCGAGGGCCTGAGCTGGTTCAACAGCTCAAAGCGGTACAGCTTCTGATGGAAATTAAGTCCCTTGATTTCTGTGGCAAACCCACTGGCCAGCACAAGCTTTGCCTGTCCACTTACCACCTTGTTCTCATTGTAGTGCAGTATCCCGCGAATGGATCCCCCATGGTCTATTTTTGCAACCATCGCCCTGCAAGTTTGGAGACCAGGGCAAACAATCGCTCTATTTTCCCATCTACCTTCCTATAAAGTTCTACGGTCCTATCTGCATGGAAGGTCTTTTCTGCCTGGGACTTCACCGCATTGAAGTAGCGGGTCTGCTGGTTGATGTTGGTCCCTATCATCTTGAGCTCCTTTCGGATCAGCGCCAGTTCTTCCATCGGCCCGTTCAAGCTCACATCGCGGTAAAAGCAGTTGATCCGCTGTCTGGCCAGGGTCTTTCCTTACCACCTCGCCAATGGACCTGCAGTTGCTCTCCTGAAGCAATCTTTCCAGTCTTTTCTGCGTGGCGTTGTCCACCCTGATAATGATGGGATGGACCAAAAGCTGGTCCTGGTCTTTGGCTTTTTTTCTGGGCATGTTGTATTTTCCATCAATGATCAGTTCAGGCTTTGCGAGTTCCGAGCCAAAGCCCCTCGAGCTATCGAGGCAAGATATTTTTGTATACAAAAATCCATCTTGCTGCAAACAGGGGTTTGCCGTAAATCTTCCTGACACCTATGGAACAGGTTATATCTGTCAATTTTTTGAACGGTTTATAGATGTGTTTCTGAGCTGGGAAACTGGAAGAAATGACCTCAGCAACCGCCGGATTTTTAGGCGCATCTGGACAGCTTTAGGGCGAGGTCTAATACCTAACCTTAAAGAAGAGGTGTCATTTTTTAAGTTTGATCTTTCATAATCTTTAGGTTTGATTATCAAAAATAGAACAGAAAAAATGCAAGATCTGACAATCCTTATAAAGATGGTCAAGTACTTATTGTGTATTTCGGGAATACTATCCATGCCAGTACGTTCCAAGCTGTTCAGTAGGCAATATGGATTTGTAGCTTGACTCTTACCGCTCAGAGAATACCAGATTCTTGTTGCCCCTCTATTTCTCCCTTGTGAATAATCTTTGAGAATGCTCCTTTTGCTTTGCAAAAGCCCTTACGAGCTGCCAGAAGCACCCAAAGGATAACAGCCTAGAAACAGATAAGATGTCCGAGTTTGATTTTCTTTTTAAGCTGTGTTTCCTCCACCACGAATCGATTTCGACCATCAAACAACACCTTGTTGCAGAACAGGCTTAGATAGTCTTAAACCCCCTTAAAATCAGTCAATTGAACACTTTTTAGCGAAAATCAGTGCCAGTTTGCGGCGTTAGATGTGGCCAGTTTGCAAAAAAAGCAGTGGCCAGTTTTGGAATAATCTACAATATACCCAGATTCATTAAGATAATTGATACTCATTGGCATTTATATTGTATTTCAAATCCAATCTGTCCAAACCCCGTACCAATATCAGAAGATTGCATTATAAAAGGTCGTACGGTGGACAAATCAATATTGTTAACCCCTCACCACCGGTTTTAAAGTTGTCTGTAAATCTTTTATAATTAGCGCCCTACAGATTCTTCCATTTTTGGTTTACAGGGGTCAACAGATGTAGTTTATCCACCATTACCCAAAAACTTCTAACTGGAGCTTCATTTTCTCCCAGAGCCAATCATAAGCACCTTCTGGATTTAAAAAAAAATTAAAATGGCTTCGCTCACCCTTTTCATCAATACAGAACCCCTCCCATTGCCCATTAGAATCAAGAATTACACAAGCCCCAGGCTTTACACCATCATTAATAGCATACCAACGTTCCGGAACATTGTTTGCTTTTATCTTTTCTAATAGTTCTTCTAATTTCATGTTATTTTAAAAATTTAATGTACCCAAATTCTCTGAGATAATCAATTCCTGTTGGCATTTTATATTGCGTCCCAAATCCAATCTTCCCAAATCCTGGTCCAATGGAAGAAGACTGCATCATAAACGGTCGTATGGCCTGAAATTCAAAATAATCTTTTACTTCAATTTCATGTGGAAGAGCTCTCGCACTAAATGGCAAACCTACATCTGAGGCATAACGGCCAGTAGTTGGCCCATATCTACTAAACACCTGACCTTCCTTAGCCATCACATTGTTCCATTTCCCCAATGCTCCGCCATTGGGTGGATAATAATCGGCAAGGGTAGTAATGCCACCTTCGGCATTAGACCCTAAGGCCCGTGATGAAAATGTCTTACCAACGGCCGTTCCCCTACTACCAAGAGATGCGATAGCTCCTAATTCTCCAGCTAGCCCCAAAAATGCCACAGCACCAGCAGCATAGTTCTGATCCTTCCCGCTTTGGCAAGTGCACCTACCGAACCAAATGGCGTAAACATCAAGAATGACCCAACAACCCTGTTGAACATCCCCCTTAAAGTTGAGGCGTCGCCCAAAAGATCATCGCTATCGGTTTCCATTGGTCCCTTCCAATGATTGTCCATCCCATGTCGCTGCCGGATTTCCTTGACTTCGCTTTGCCTAAAGCGCTTCATATCTAATTGAAACTTGGCCCCTGGACCATATCTGCCCATATCAACATACATTTCATATGCCTTTATGTTATAGCCCTTGTTGATCAAAGATTGCTGATATGGTGTAGGATCATTCCCATCAGGGTCTATCATGGTCAATGGGTTATTTACCCCATAGCTATAAGGAGAATTAAGATTGTACTTTTCAGTTAATGCATCTACACCGGTCCATCTCCCCAGCATAGGATCGTACATTCTGGCACCAAAGTCATATTGCTCTAGGCCCAGCTCACCCTGTTTTTCCTTTCCACTTAGCTTATAGTTGTTCTGGATGCTGGGGCTGATCGAGTTACCTGGATCCATTTCCATTCCAAAAGCATAATAATCCTGTATCTGGATAACAGTGCCATTTTGCTTGACCGTAGCTCTGGTATTTCCCAAATGGTCCTGGATAAAATATTCATATTCATAATTAGCTCCAGGCACAGCTCTTCCCTCTTCGGTACGGATAAACGAAATTGTATTGTTGACATATTGGATACCATCTACATAATCGGTAGTATTAGACCCCAACTGTTTTTTCAGTTTTACACCATCCGCAGTATATGTAAAGTTCAACACCTCTCCCGTGCTCGATTTTGTATACGACTGAGGCAAGTCCATAAAATTATAACTGACATCAGTTATCAACAGTCTACTGTTCGTTTTTTGGTTGCCATTTACATCATAGGTAAAACTGTTAGATTGGGCAGCACTGCCTGCATCAGTTACCGTAGACAACCTGTTTCCAGCTTGTCCTGAGAAGTTATAGTCATAAGTAAGGCTATTAAGATAGCCGCTGGTGCTATTTTTCCTTTTTAGGGAGCTGACATTGCCCATTACATCATAGGCGATCTCCTCATTAAATTTATCTATTACTGATGATGTAGAATATTTTGCCAATTGTAGGCGATCCAATTTGTCGTATCCATTTACAAAATTTTGTTTGGCCTGCATCAAGCCAGGTCCCGATGGTACCATTGTCTGCCAACTTATACCCCCGACGTTTCCATTATATGCTCCAGCATTGTTTGCAAATAACACCTCAAGGCCAAAAACAGTTGTTGCACTTACCAGATCCGGGTCGTTAATTTTTGCCAGCCAACCCCTATCGTTATAACCGTAGTTCAGTTGCTGAAGAAATGACGCCCCATTATTTGTACTATGTAACGCCTTGTTTCTCACTTGTCCTATTTCATTATAACCAAGTTGGTTCAGGATTGTCTCACCTTGGTTATTGATATTTATTTTGGTCCTATACTTCCTACTCACATGATCGTACAGGTTGACTGCGGCTATAGTTGTGGTAGCTGCCAATGCCTGGTGGGTTCTTGTACTGGACATCAATTCACCAGCGAACGAATAGCTGTTTACTACCCTATCCTTGCCTGCAAGATGGTTGTCACTAACATATTCCAACAACCTTGACTCGGTGTCGTAGTACATCACCTTTAACAAGAATGAACCACTACCGATAATGTTTGTCCTAATTCCCGTAGGTAATCCTTTGAGCTGACTGCTTACAGAGACCGTAGGATTATAGCTACTATTATTCGTATAAAAAGCATAATCATCATAATAGTTCATTAAATGATATTGGACAATATTTGTCTTTGGTAACACATCATTCGTGTATCCAGTCCCCGTGCCATTAGAATTTGTGTTATCCCTCAACTCCCATATACGTTGTCCAAGACTGGTTTGGTTATCAACAAGCAATTGTAGGTCTGCCCTGCTTTGGCTTGCCCCCATATATATTCCTTTTACGACCTCTCTCCCCATTACATCATACTTCAGGAAAATCCACTGATTTGACGCCCTTAGCTTACCATCTTGGCTGAGTACGACCTGATTTAATTTATTGTAAACAAAATAGTCCCATTCTGTCTTGCCAGGAATCTTCTTTTCAATTACCCTATTACGACCATCATATTTATATCCATATATAAAATTTGTAAAAACAGGCTGGCTTTCGGTAAAACTTGTAATAGGTGATATCCCGTTTTCATTTACCGAAGGAGGTAAAATATACCTTAGATTATCATAATTATCATAAACATAATAGGTAGAAAGGCTTTTGGCATTGGTTTCCCAAACTCTTTTTAATATTAACCTACCCTTGAAGTCGGTAAACTCTTCAACAGTGCCACCTTTTAGGTCCGAGGGTTGCCAATTTTCATCCCCGATAATATTTTTATAGAGTTTAGCAACAGGGTAACTACTTGAAGAAGCACCCGAACTATTGACCGACCATAGCTTTACTGCATCAGAGGAGCTATTAACTTCATAGTCGTATTTGAATGTATGCCCATTATTGCTCGTAGCCACTGGCTGCCAGTCCTGACCCGCAAAACCACGTTCCTTTAATCTATTTAGCTCACTAAGCTCAATTTTACTGACCTCAAATGGAAAGTTCGTTTTTTTCACATAGTTATCCCATGACCCATTTGCATAGTAACTAGATTGATTGCTTAATGCAGTAGGCTTATAGCTGCCATCCGCACTTGATTGCTCGGCGTATGGAAGAAGTTTTTTTGTCTGCCTTCCATATGCATCATAAATCGAAACATTGACAACATCTTTTTTATTGGGACTTGCTTGCCATTTTATCGTCTGTAAAAGACGCCCTATCCCATCTACATATATCATGTTTCTGTTAGCCGATTCTACGGGGAGGCCAACAAGCTGGGAGCTTAAGGTTTTTCCACTTACTTTTACAGTGATCTCTTCTACGTAGTTTTTGTTCACTGTAGGTATCTGGGCAAATGTTGGGGCCACTACCAAAATGGTTATAAGGGCCGTAATGACATGTGTGATTTTCGAAATGGGGCCTAGACCATGGATTGTTGATTTTGTTCTCATATCAGATTCTCCTGTACATAAAGCATAATATAACTCGCAATTGGCATGGACATAAACTGTACATAAACACCCGTATCAAATGACGATCCCAGATAAAAATTATAGTTCCCAGTATAGCTGGTCTCATTGATACTTACATTATAGGTCCCATCCGGAATGCCACTAATTGTTCCCGAATCCATCAGCACATAGCTATAGACCTGACTAGTGGCAACATTTGTAAATACAACATTAAACTCCCTGAAACTAGGTAATGAATAGTCAAAAACAAAACTCGATCCGGTAGTACAGCTGCCATTGATATTGGCATAGTTCTGCCCATTTGCTGCAATATCGTCTAAAGCCAATTGGTTGGCCGCTGCAACATTTATAGTGGAGGTATATGTACCATATGGAACATAATAGCTAACCGTGCCCCCTGTTTCACCAGGCAAACAATTGTTCCTTGTAAAATTCTGTGTCTGTAGTGTATTATAATAAAGGGTTACACTCGGAGAAACATTGCCAAGATTGTAATTGAAATTCTTTACTATATATCCATTTTGGTCTTTTATGGTAACTAACCGTGAAAAGGATCATATTCAAAATATGTTGAATTGCCTTTTGCATCAATTTGGCTTATTTTTCCCAAAACCGGTGAATACGTAGCGGAGCTAACTTCAGCTGATGTTAGCCCCGACCTTACTGGGGCTAGGAAACTATTGACAGTAGCAGAAGTTGGGGAGACATTATTACGAAAATTATCTACTGCCGTTTGCCCTCCTAAAAGGGATACCACTGTACTTATATCAGCATTTTTGATTTCAGCAATCGGATAATGGCCTTTATTGCTGTAAACATAGGAGGTCTTTACCTGGGTAATAGGTGAGGCCATCAATATATTGCCCTTTATATCATAAGCATGATACTGTATTTCAGTTTCATAGGTCTGGGACAAGTTATCCAGCAATTGTACCGTTGAGGGAAGGTATATATTCGTAAAAAACTGGGCATAATTTATTTTGGTCCCTTTTGTTGGAACTGCATTCACCAGCTCCTTGGTCTCTACAACCGTACCCACCATGTTCTAATTCTGTCATAGCCTGATAAATTCCAAGTGGGTCGGACGGTGTACCGGCAATATCGGGGGCATAGACAATCCTGTTCTCGTTCAACACGCCATCACTACCCATCATTTGTACCCTGGTAGGTTGATAATGACTGGTCTGGTCATAAAAATTTTCAGAAACCTTGTTGATCGATGCACTAGGGCTATAATCAGTCTCGTACTTCTTTTTTAGTAACAGAAACTCTCTTGTGAAAGCATAGGCACTTACGATATAGGTCTTTTTGGACAGGTTTATATTCAAGGTGTTCAGTACACTTTTAAGTGCTTTGACATCTGTTCCAGTAATCTTTTGGTATTCGTAGGTTATTTGTCGTAGCAGGTTGTTTGCATTATCATAATATCTTTCCGCCAAAATATTGCCTCTCAAATTCATGTGTGAGGAGTTGGGCAAAAAAGTCTTATAGGCGTATGCTCCCTGGTTTCCACTGTCATTATATAAAAATGTAGAAGAAACATCCGGATAGAGGTCATAATTGGTAAATTGGTAGGCTATTTTGGAACCATCATCCGCTTTCTTGATAACAGTGGAATAACCAATACTATTATTATTGATATCCATAAGGTCATTAAAACTTTTCGCCCCAAAACGTTTGACTTCACTAATACAAGGATTGGTAGGTGACCCTCCAAGTACATAAAGAATATTGTTCTGATAATTGATCTGGGAATATTGTACCTTCCCGTATGATTGGTTAGTCAGCGTATCTCTATAGATGTATTTTTCTGTCTTTAGTACCTGGTTCTGGTCTTCATAGGAAATCTCCGCAACTCTTAACCCACCTGTCTTCACATTAGCGCTTCCGTCATTAAACTCATTAAGTTCGTAGGTAAACTTGGTAAGTCCACCCAAATTGTTTTCGACGGTTATCAACGTATTTGCCTTTGTGGTAGATAAGTCCGGGGCCTTATTGGCGTTGGGGAAAAACACGGTACCAGAATTGTTAACGTTAAAATAACCATAGTGGTCATAACTATCTGAATTGCGCTGGGGTAGATTAAGCTGAAAATAATTGAAACGGGCGACCCTTAAATTAACGTTGGTTAAGGATACCTGGTCAATTGCATCCAACCTCAGCCTTTGTACGCCACCCAGTCCAGTAAAATAACTGGTGTACAATTTGAATTTTTTTACCAATACATCATTGATATCCAAAAACTCAATAAAATCCAGTTTTCTTCCATTTGTAACATCTGTTCTGGAAGAATAGGTAAACTTTATTTGCTCAAGGTCGTTATATATTTTTTTTAGGATCAATTTGTTTAGGATAGATATCTCTGTGTTCTGGACAATCTCACTTGGAGGGATATTTGGAATAGAACATGCAGTTGGGGTTAAATTGACAACTTCGGTCCGCATTGAATTATAGTAGACCTCATTTACCTGTCCAATATTTTCATATTCTACCTTGAGCTTTTCATCGGAATTTGGTAGACTGACCTCTACCAAGTGCCAAGTTGAGGTATATTCTTTTGAACCCGATTCGTTTGAAAGCTTAACCCGTACTATCTCGTTACCTGAAACTGTTCCTAATGTATAGGATATCCCACTAGGATCTAAAATCACCCAAAACCCTGTTGTTTTATTATAACCTGCAGAGTTGTTGGCATAAGGGTTTGTTTTGAACTTGAAATTTGAATTGTTTAAAATCAGGGGAGAGCCATCCGGTTTAAGCACGAAATAGAAAGATCCTGAAGGAAGACTCACAAAAAACAGATCTGGCTCATTATCCCATTCATCTAAATACCCTTTATCAATAACATTAAAATTGTAGCTGGCAATATTGTCACCTCTATGATTCGCTCCTGCATAACCATCGGCCGATTCATCAGGCAACCCCCTCACTATTCTTGAGACATATCCAGCTGCTCCCATATTCCACCCAAGACCAACAGATGAGGCATAATCCTCGATCTTACTCCCAGTTCCTTTATAAAATACAGCGATAGATAAGTCTAAACCACCAGTAGTAATTGAGCCAAATGGTATTGTTACATTAAGCCCTCCACTATATAAATCAACAGAGGTATTACTGCCTACTTTCGAATATTCACCAGTCGATGATGGATAATAGGTCGATTTTGTTTCAAATTGTGCATATGACCCTAACGGAACGAACAGCAGCCATAATATAAGTCTATAGTAATACCCCATAATTCAGATTTGATAAAGACATAACATAAGTTAAACTAGCGGAATTTAGTTTTCCAATGTCGGGCCTTAATCAAACTTAAAGATTTAGTTATGAGCTTACAAATTTATTGTACCAAATGGTCCTATCAGTATATAAAACAATATCTACAACATATAATATCAAATCTAAGAACTTCTAAAACAGCATATTGGTATACGACATTATAATCACTAGAAGTTTAAACAACTTGTTTGACAACATTGACCTACAAGACTATGCTATTTGAATATTGCCAGATCAACTATATTGAACTGACCAATCTGTTATCTGTCTTTCGAGCCTCCAAAAGTAGACTACTTTTACCATTAAAGTTAGGAGCATCTATATCCAGATTATAGTAATCCCGACTTGGAATCAAAATTCGATGTTGATAATCATACTAAAATTGTTAGTAATTACCAACAATTTTAGCAATATATTTGTTGTTACTAAAACCATGTGCAAACTACTGTACAGGACAAGTAAAAAATGACGGCAGAAAAACAGGAGATATTAACAAAGCTCAGACAGCAGGTCTTAATGGCGCAGGGATTCAAACCTGCCCCTATCGCCTCTGGCGAAGGTTTTGGCCTGGGCGCTATCGAAGCCTGTTTCCCGAACCATGTTTTCCCTGCCGGTACCATACACGAGTTCCTGGCCGAAAATCCTGAAGACACCGCATCCAGCGAAGGCTTTATCGCAGGACTTCTTTCCAGGCTCATGGAAAACGGAGGCTCCTGCCTATGGATCAGCCGAAACAGAAAGCTCTTTCCACCCTCATTGGAATCCTTTGGCACCGACCCCAGCAGGTCATCTTCATCGACCTCTATTATGCAAAGGACATCCTTTGGACAATGGAAGAGGCACTGAAATGTGAAGGCCTGGCCTGCGTGATCGCAGAACTCCCCGACATCGATTTTGCCCAGAGCAGAAGGCTGCAATTGGCCACAGAGAAAAGCCATGTTACAGGCTTCATCCTGAGAAAAGAACCAAAGCAAAAACTTTCCGCTACCGCCTGCTCGGCCAGATGGCAGATACGGCCCCGGCCCACTGAACTCTCGGGTGGCATTCCAGGCGTAGGCAACCCCAGATGGGAAGTAAATCTGTTAAAGGTAAAAAACGGAGAAGGCGGAAGGTTTTACCTGGAATGGGCAGAGGACAGGTTTGCCGCTTTTGAAGGCCCAGCCACCAAACTACAGCCACAGACCATTCCAGCAGAAGAAAGGGGACTGATCGCATGAGCAGGTTTTTAGCCCTCCATTTCCCCAACCTGTTGACAGACTATCTGGCAACCAAAAAAACCGAGCTGTCCGGCAAGGTCTATGTATTCACCCTATCCCAAAAAAACCGCATCATGGTCACCGCAGCCTCCAAGGAAGCGGAACAGCAGGGCATATCTGCAGGCATGGTACTGGCCGATGCCAAGGCCATCGTACCCGGCATCCTGGCCTTTGACGACAGGACCGACTTCAATAAGAAACTGCTCATCCGCATCGCCAAATGGCTGGTCCGGTATTCCCCTACCGTCTCCATCGACCTGCCAGACGGGATGATCCTTGACTCCAGCGGGTGTTCGCACCTTTTGGGCGGAGAGGAAAAATATCTTGAAAGCATCCTGGGCAAACTCAGAGAATCCGGCTATACCTGCCATGGCGCGATATCCGATACCATTGGCTGCTCTTGGGCAATCGCTAGGCTGGGCCGGAAATCACCCATCGTTATGCCCGGGCAACAATATAACACACTTCTGAACCTGCCCCCAACGGCCCTGCGCTTGGAACAGCCCGTCATAGAACGGCTGCACAAACTTGGCTTTGACAAGATAGGAAAGTTCATCCAGCTCCCTGCCTCGATGTTAAGGCGCAGGTTTGGCAACGAAACGCTGCTCCGCCTGGGCCAGGCCCTTGGAACGGAAGAAGAAACCATTACCCCAATCATAGTCAGATCGCCTTTTGAGGAAAGATTATACTGCCTAGAACCCATCCGCACCAAACCAGCCATCGAGATTGCGATCGAAAGACTTTTGGAAGCGCTGTGCGAAAGATTGTCCAAAGAAGGACTTGGGATAAGGTCGGCCGAGCTCAAAGGATATCGCCTAGATGGCAAAGTGACCGAGACCAAGATCGGCACCAACCAGCCTACACATAAAGTACCACACCTTGCCAAACTATTCGAACTCAGGATCGACCAGATCGAGCCGGACCTTGGTATCGAGCTTTTCACCCTGAGCGCCGTCAAGACCGAGCCCGTACTGATCCATCAGGAAAAACTATGGAACGGAAGACCGGGCCTTGCCGACCAGAACCTTGTCCAGCTCCTGGACAGGCTTGCCGGAAAGATCGGCCCACAGGCCATCCGCAGATATGTCCCGCAGGCGCACTACTGGCCGGAACGCTCGCTGCGCCCAGCGGTATCGCTCGAAGAAAAGACCGAAGTACGTTGGCAAAGATCAAATCCCCGTCCGATGGAACTGCTGCACAGGCCTGCCTCCATACAGGTCACCGCGCCCGTTCCGGATTACCCGCCCATGAACTTCAGGTATAAGGACGAACTGCATATGGTACAAAAGGCGGACGGACCGGAACGCATCGAGCGGGAATGGTGGATGGAAAAGGGTGAGCACCGCGACTATTACATCCTGGAGGACGAAAAGGGACGGCGCTACTGGGTCTTCCGTTCGGGCCATTACAACGAGGAGGGCTCGGCCTGGTTCCTGCACGGGTTTTTTGCATAGAAATAAAAGGAGAAAAAGATATGGGCTACTGCGAACTACAGATCACTTCCAACTTCAGCTTCCTTCGCGGGGCTTCCCATCCAGAGGAGCTCATCGAGCAGGCAGCTGCCTTCGGCTACCCAAAGATCGCCATCACCGACGTGAACACCATGGCAGGGATAGTCCGTGCACATTCAGCCGCCAGAAAACACAACATCAAGATCATCCCAGCCTGCAGGTTGGACCTACTAGATGGGCCAAGCCTGCTCGCCTATCCCACCGGCAAGGAAGCCTATTGCAGGCTATCGGCCCTGCTCAGCACAGGAAACCTGAGAGCAGAAAAGGGCAAATGTTTCCTCTACAAAAAAGATATCTATGAAAGCCGCCAGGGATCATCTTCATCGCCATCCCACCAGACGAACTCGGCAAGGGCTTTGATTTTGAGCCCAGCTTCCCCTCAGCCCTAAATGAATACAAGCAAAACCTAGGTTCTTCACTATATCTTGCTGCAAACAGAAGTTATCACGGCCAGGACCAGAAAAGATTGTTCCGATTAGATGAACTGAGTAAAAAGCTGAACGTTCCGATGGTGGCCACCAACGATGTGTATTACCACCACCCCCAGCGCCGTGAACTGCAGGACATCCTGACCTGCACGCGCGAGAAATGCACCATACAAACGGCAGGCTTCCGTTTGATGATGAACGCCGAAAGGCACCTAAAGCCCATAGAAGAAATGCAGAGGCTGTTCAGGCAATATCCAGATGCCATTGAAAGGACCAAGGAGATCGCAGACCTTTGCCGGTTTACACTCGACAGCCTGGAATACATCTATCCCGAAGAGATGACCTCTGAAGGCCGGACACCCCAAGAGGAACTCGAATACCTCGCCTGGAAGGGGGCCGAAGAGATATTTAGCCTTCCCCTGCCGGAAAAAGTAACCACCAACATCAACCATGAAATGAAGTTCGTCAAGGAAATGAACTACGCCTCTTATTTCCTGACGGTCTACGATATCGTACGCTTTGCCCGCGGGCAGAAGATCCTCTGCCAGGGACGGGGCTCTGCGGCCAATTCCACCATCTGCTACTGCCTGGGGATCACATCGGTCGATCCGACCAAGTTCGACCTTTTGTTTGAGCGTTTTATCTCCTCGGCCCGGAACGAGCCGCCCGATATAGACGTGGATTTTGAGCATGAAAGACGCGAAGAGGTCATCCAGTACATCTATAACAAATATGGGCGTGACCGGGCGGCGATAGTGGCAACGGTCACCCAGCTCCACCAAAAGGGGGCTTTGCGCGATGTGGGAAGGGCCATGGGACTATCCAGTGATACCATCGATAGGCTTTCGGCCTCCATCTGGGAGTTTACCCAGGAGTGGTTCGAGGGCGCAAGGATCATCGAGAACGGACTGAACCCCAAGGGTCCGCTGCTGCTGAAGGTCTTGGACCTGACCAGGCAGATGATCGGCTTCCCTCGCCAGCTCGGCCAGCATACCGGAGGCTTTGTGATCACCCGTGGCAAACTGACCGACCTCTGCCCCATCTTCCACGCCCGGATGGAGGACCGCACCAATATCGAATGGAACAAGGACGACATCGATGCACTGGGCTTTCTGAAGATCGACGTGCTGGCCCTTGGGATGCTCACCTGCATCAGAAAGGGCTTCGACCTAGCCAAGAAACATTACGACCTTGACCTCACCCTGGCTTCGATCAACAAAGAGGACGACCCAAAGGTCTATGAGATCATCTCCCAGGCCGATACCCTTGGGGTCTTCCAGATCGAGAGCCGCGCCCAGATGCAGATGCTGCCAAGGCTCAGACCCAAATGCTTCTATGACCTGGTGATCGAAGTGGCCATCGTACGGCCAGGCCCCATCCAGGGTGACATGGTGCATCCCTACCTGAGACGTCGCAACGGCGAAGAGGCCGTGGACTATCCATCGGAAGAATTAAGGGACATCCTGGGCAAGACCATGGGGGTTCCGCTCTTCCAGGAACAGGCGATGAAGATCGCCATCGTCGCTGCCGGTTTTACACCGGCCGAGGCCGATGAGCTCAGGCGGAGCATGGCCACCTTTAAGATGCACGGCATGGTGACCAGGTTCAGGGAAAAACTGGTCGCCGGCATGACCGCCAAGGGATATACCCAAGAATTTGCCCTCCGCGTGTTCAGGCAGCTCGAAGGCTTTGGCTCCTACGGATTTCCCGAAAGCCATGCGGCAAGCTTTGCCCTTCTGGTCTACGTTTCCTGTTGGCTGAAATGCTATTACCCAGATGTGTTCGCCTGCGCGATCCTGAACTCCATGCCTATGGGCTTTTACCAGCCGGCCCAACTGGTCATCGATGCGCGCAACCACGGCGTAGAGGTCAGGGAGATCGACGTGAACATTTCTTTTTGGGACAATGTACTTGAAGAAAAAGCGGGAAAGTACTGTGCGCTCAGGTTGGGTTTTCGGCAGACCAGTGGTCTGCGTGAGGATGATATGCTGGCACTGGTCCAGGGACGTGGCAATGGCTATCCCAATGTCCATTCGCTTTTGGATGCGGGGGTTTCCATTGCTGCCCTGGAACGTCTTGCCGATGCGGATGCCTTTCGCTCGATGGGACTGGACAGAAGGCAGGCACTTTGGGAAGTTTCGGCCTTGAAAGATAGACCGGTTGCGCTGTTCGAAGGACAGCCTTCCGAGTCTGACAAGGAACAACAGTTTGAACTGCCGCTGATGTCCAAGGGTGAACACGTCGTGCAGGACTACGCCTCCACCTCCCTATCGCTCAAGGCCCATCCCGTGAGTTTTGTACGCGAAAAGCTCAGGATGTTTGGTGTAAGGTCTTCAAAGGAGATCAGTGAAACAGAGAACGGAAAGCTGGTCAAGGTGGCGGGACTTGTCCTGGTCAGACAGCGACCTGGAACTGCTGGCGGGGTATGTTTTATCACCACAGAGGATGAGACCGGCTTTTCCAACCTTGTGGTCTTTGAAAAACTTTTTGAGACCTACCGCAAGGAGATCCTGCGCTCTCGTCTGCTGATGGTCGAGGGCAGACTCCAGCGGGAGGGCGAGGTGGTACACGTGATCGTGCAGAAATGCTTTGATTTTACTGGGCTGCTCAAAGGGCTGACCGCAAAGGATGATGACCAGCTTCCGCTGCTCACCCTGTCACGGGCAGATGAGCGTTCCGCTCCTTATCCTAGCCAAAACAACCGTTCGCAAGTTAAACAAGCCTCACCAAACGAAATCTTTGACGGCGGAAGGAATTTTAAATAATCAAAATTATGCTGAACTGGCCAATACACCAAGATTTAGCGAAGGGCTCAGCTGCAGACCTTGCCCAAAACGACAAGCTGCATGAATTTCTCTTTAAGCATCTGTTTGAACTGCTCTGTGTTCTTCATTCCAGAAATATCTTTTCCAGTTACGACTAATACCTTAACCCCATGCATTAGCAATTGTTCCTGCACTTCTCGATGTGCGCTCCACCCATCAGTTCCAGTAATGCCCGAACTCGTTATCAGGACTCCAACACTCAACCCGGCACGTTTGATCTTTCCAGCAAACCTGGACACATCGGCACTATCGCTCGAGGCATTGGTGTTCTTGCATTCCACAAAAAGCACCGGATCCAAAAAATCCAGCCCTGAAAGATGCCTATTAGTTGAAAAGACCAGATCCAGCTCACTGGAACGGGAGCTGTTTACTATATTGCGCCCATATTCTTCAAAGCCTTCGATTTGTGCAAAAAGATATCCCGCCAACCCCTCAAGCGCCCTGCCCTTGTTGATCGGAATCATGGTACTGGAAGACTCCAATACATTCATTATGATTTCGGGTGAATACTCTTTCATTCTCTTTTTGACCTCAGCTTTTTTACGTCTATGTACAGTATCAGTTTTATTGTTTCCTTAATTATTTTCCTCCAAAGCCATAAGGCTTTTTTCTGACAATAGGCAACAGGTAGAATCCGGTCCTTAGCATATAGATAAAATTTCTTAAATCCAACTTTCCCTGACAAAGCTAGCTCTGCTATTTTACCCTTGAAAGAACCGGCAGACCTCGGCATCCAAAGCTCTATCCAAGCAGGCATAAGACCTATACCTTTGTCCTTCTAGCTACTTAACCAATTTCCAAATCCTGTACCTAAACCTTCCCATTTATATTGCAGACGAAGACATATACCATATCTTACTAACCAATACGACCAGCAAGTCAAAAAGTACCTATTGAAATGACTTTTTTTTTAATTTTCGCCCAGTTTTATATTTGCCGGAACTATTTTTTCCATCCGATCCTACCTTCTCGATAGCTACAAGCCCATATTTAGCAATTTGCAAATCCTGTGCCTAAACCTCTCGCAATAGCCAGGGCCCAAACCATAGAAAAACAGAAAGTAGGTTTCCAATCTACCTTTGCAGACATTTAATGTGGCCCAAGTGCCGACTTCAATACAATACACTGTCCACACTCACCCAGCTAAAGTCGGCAATCCCGATATGGCAAGAATGTCGACATCCATACATTAAATTACTCATAACCAGAAGACTATAAAATGCAGGCAAGTTCGAAAAGTGCCTACAATATGAAAATTTTACTTACAAAAAAGGGCCGACGTCAGTCCAGCCCTTGCTCATTATTTGAATTTTCCGAACCCAAAAGTCACCTTGGCAGTCTAACCTATCACAAATAGCCTAGGTCGCTTATTCAGGAGATAAATTACTACCCGAAACGCAATCATACCCTCAGAGGCAACTAAGCTTCCATCAAAGTGCGACCTGTCTTGCCTATCTGCACGGGCTGGGCTTGAAGAGAAGCCAAAAGGCTATAAAAAATCATACAGGAGACAATCGACAATATATTTAAGCTTTAAATTAGGCATCTAAATATCCTGCTCCCTATCGGGATTGTCAAACACGCATTAGGCAATGAGTTAGCTTCACCAAAATTTGATGGAGATGGAAAAGCTTATGTTTGAAAACCTGCCTGAAGCAATGCAACTGGTTTTGGAGAAACTTGAAAGATTGGAAAACATCCTCTTGGGACAACAAAATAAAAAACCAGAACCAAAAGAAAATATAGACATCACAGCAGCATCTGGTCTTTTAGGCCTCGCCAAGGCAACAATCTACTCAAAGGTCTGCCGTGGCGAAATCCCCGCCTTCAAGCTCGGTAAAAAACTTTTGTTCAACCGCAAAGAACTTGAAGCATATATTGAAGGCAATAAGGACCAGACCAACTTCCATTTAAAAAAAGCGGCCGACGAAAAACTCGCCGGCCGAATAAAGAAAAGCATCTATACCTACTAAAGTTCCAGATGTATCCTGGTCGCAGCCTCCTTCTTTTTGGAATCGATAATCTTGGTATAGATCTGCGTAGTCTTGATATCCTTGTGGCCGAGCAGTTTGGAAACCGTAAAGATGTCCGTCCCCATCGAAAGCTGAAGGGTTGCATAGGTATGGCGAAAACTATGGAAGGTAATGTGCTTGGTAATCCCTGCCCTTTTCAGCCAACCCGGTAAAAACATCCTTGTCTGGTTATAGTTAAGACCTGGAAACACCCGATTATCCAATTCTCTCCTCTTCCCCAACAGCACATAGGTCTGGTCAGAAATTGGCAGTACCTCGGCACCCTTGGTCTTTTTCTGGGTAAACTGGATATAATAGTCACCGGCGCTCCCTCGGATCTCGGACCATTTTAGGCCCTTGATATCGGAAAACCTAAGCCCAGTCAATCCTGAAACAATGCCAGCTTTTTTCATCATGGGTGAGCTGGCATCGGTTGTTGCCAGTTTCTGGAATTCTTCGATCGTTAAAAATTCCCTGTGCGTATCGTGCTCGCGGATAGCAGTGGTCTTATCATATATGTTTTCTGTGAGCATCTGGTGCTTGTAGGCAGACCTCAGCACATAACGGAACATATTATAATATTTCAGTGCGGTATTGTTGGAGATCTTCTTCTTTCGGGAATTGATTGCCGGAGCACTCAATAAGTATTCCTTATAATCCTCACAGAAGCCTACTGTAAGATGGAAGAACCTCAGGTCCTCGCCGGAAAAACTGGCAAGGTACCGCTGGGACATGAACCATGTATCGCAGTTCATCCCTCCCTTCTTACGGACTATTTCCCGGTAGAAATCCATAAAGTTTCCGGTAAGCCTTTCCTTGTCCAAAAATCCATAGTCATTGTTCTGGATGGCCATCTGCCTTTTGGCACGGATATTCTCTGCAAGCACCAGTGTCTGCTTGTTGAACATTTTGTCCGCCTCGCTCTTGGGATCCTGTACCATATACAGTTTCAGGTATTCCTTTCGCATGGGCCTGCCCGAAGCCGGGTTTCTCAGCGGTGGATAAAAATCAAGGAAGAATGTAATCCTTCCACTGGAGAGTGTTCTCTGTCTCAATGTTACCTTTGACATAAGCTTTACTTTTTGGTTGGGTTAAAAATCTGGTCAATTTCATCCTTGGGCACATACACATGCCAGCCCTTGGCCAGCTTTGGGATTTTGTTGCGCTTGATGATGTCGAAGAGCGCCTTTTCCGAGATATTGTACTTCAGCTGGATCTCGGCCATGTGATAGGACTCGGAAATCTTTACCTTTTTAGGCCTTGCCGGGCTGCGCAGGTCTACCTCAGGCAGGATGGGTTCAAATAGCATATCAATCTGTGCCCTCAAGATCAAGGTCTTCCGTTGGGACAGGTTGACCGCATTGATCTTTCCCATATCTATCAGGTTATAGACCGTCTTCGCAGAACTGTTCAATAGCTGCGCTGCCTGCCTGACCGTCAGGATCTCCTTGTTCCGCAGGTCCTGCAAGGGCTTTTCCTTTACCTGTTTCATCTCCACTTCGCTTGCGATCATCTTCTCCCTTCTTTTGATTGCCTTGTAGGCCGCCTTTGAACATCTGTCGCTACAGTATTTGGTTACCGTAGTCCTGGCCTCGAAATCGTTCTGGCAGTACTGGCAGAGTCCTGTGAACTCGGATGTTGGAACTCATGGTCTAAAAATTTTAAAATATAAGGCGTACCAGTCCCTTCCGAAGATTTCAAAATAACCGATTCTGAATTCCGGAAAGTGTGACCGAAATCACAAAACAAAACAGCGTAGTGGCAGACTTTGACCGAAATGGTCATCTGTGGTAATTCACCCCGTAATTCCCCTTTTGGATAATTTATCCCACCTGTTGGAGTATTTAAGGGAACTTAAGGGTAAATAAGTGAAGTAATTTCCCCTTGTATTTCTTGCCTCGCGATAAACCCTAAAAAATGGGACAAACCAGGGACAAAAGCGGGCAAAAAGGGACAAAAAACCAAAAAGCCCGCTACAAGAAAAAACCGCTTAAATCATTGATTATAAGCGGTTTTAGTTTGTTTTTCTTTACCCTGTTTTGTGCGTTTATTTGCCGATGCAAAACTTACTAAAAATATTCTCCAACAAATCATCAGTAGTAACTGTACCCGTAATCTCACCTAGATAATGTAAGGCTTGTTTGATATCCATTGCCAAAAAATCTGAAGTTACCGGATTATCGATATTGTTCAGCACCTTATACAAGGCATGTTCAGTGTTCTTTAGTGCCTCTACATGTCGGATGTTGCTCACCAAGGTTTCGCTGGTATTGATGTGGTGCAGGTTTACCTTGGCTAGTAGATTGGTCTTGAGTTCGTCAACTCCAATGTTTTCTTTGGCAGAAAGGAAAAGTACCTCTTGTTGCTCGAAAGCCAAACGTTGCTCAGGCGTAAACAGATCAGCCTTGTTCACCAAGGCAAGATAAGGGATATCCAGCTTGCGCAGGTCTTTCAGTTGTTCTTCCAACTCATCAGGCGTTTGTAGCGCATCAACCATATAGATGATCAGTTTGGCCTGTTTCATCCGCTCTAGCGTACGCTCTACCCCTTTGGCTTCAATAATATCGGCCGTATCGCGGATGCCAGCCGTATCTATAAAACGGAAAATGATCCCGTTGATGTTCAGTTCATCTTCAATGGTATCGCGGGTGGTACCAGCAATGTCCGATACGATGGCCCTTTCTTCATTAAGCAAAGCATTTAACAAGGTAGATTTACCCACATTCGGTTTACCCGCAATCACAATCGGCACCCCGTTTTTAAGCACATTCCCCATTTCGAAAGAAGAGATCAATCGACCAATGTGCGACATGAGTCGCGAAATCAAGTTCCGCAGTTGCGTACGGTCTGCAAACTCTACATCCTCTTCCGCAAAATCAAGTTCCAACTCAATCATCGAAGCAAAATGGATCAATTGTTCTCGTAAGTCTTTCAGTTCGGTAGAAAAACCACCACGCATCTGTTGTAACGCTACATCATGACTCGCTTTGCTATCAGAAGCGATCAGATCCGCCACAGCTTCGGCCTGACTGAGGTCGAACGCCCCATTTAAAAATGCCCTTAAAGTAAATTCGCCTGGTTTGGCTGCCCTTGCCCCTTTTTTGACCAACAAGTTTAAAATCTGCTGGATAATGTAATTAGAACCATGGCAAGAAATCTCTACCACGTTCTCTTTGGTGTAAGACTTCGGTGCGATGTACAGTCCAGCCACTACCTCATCAATGATGATACCTTCGTCCTTAATTAATCCAAAATGTAAGGTATGCGTAGCTTGCTTGGTCAAGTCCTTTCCTGCAAAAACCTGATTGGTCAATTGGATGGCATCAGGACCTGATAAGCGGATTACACCTATGGCGCCACTACCTGGAGGAGTTGATAAAGCAATGATGGTATCTGTTGTGTACATTTTTTTAAGAATAAAAGACAAAAGAACAAAGAATAAAGACAGGTTCTTTGTTATATATTGCAAAAATAAAGCTTTTTATCGGAGTTTAGCTTGCTGCTTATCTTTCGTCCATCAGTATCCTGTCAAATTGCCCAATTGCCAAGCGAATTTGAACTTTTAAAACCATTGTCATGCAAAGCTTTCGGGGCCTCGTGTTACTGCGATGGTACTTCTCCTTAGCACAATTGTTGTCATGCTGAGCTTATCGAAGTATCCCATACCTGCATCCATACTTTCTCCGCCTGCAACTATACTTCTTCCACCTGCAACCATACTTCTTACACCTGCAACTATACTTTCTCAGCCTGCAACTTATACTTTCTCCACCTGCAACCATACTTCTTGCGCATGCAACCATACTTCTTGCGCATGCAACCATACTTCTTGCGCCTGCAACCCTACTCTTCTCCTCTAATCTTTTTTCCCTCATCACAAACAAAATAGCTACATTAGTGTTAAAGCTGGAACAAACTACAAACTATGAAAGAACTGCCATTGAGCGTAAAGCGATCTATTGAATTATTGGGCCTTGTATTGGTGATTGCCATCTTGGTAGTTGGCAGGGATATCATCATGCCTGTAGTGATGGCATTTTTCATCAGCATTATGCTCTTGCCCATCTACCGTTTTTTAAGAAAATATAAAGTACCTGAATCCATATCCATTATCTTACCCATTCTATTTGTATTGATCTTTATTGCAGGTATTGTGTGGTTCTTTTCGGCCCAGATCGGTATTTTGGTCAGCGATTTTCCGCAGATCAAACAAAATGTAACCAAACACCTCCAATCGTTACAAGAAGGAATATTTAACCTAACAGGCATTGAAACCAAAAAACAGACCGAGTTTATAGAAACCAAAAGCAACGACCTGCTGGGTATGGCGGGCAAAGCTGCTGGTGGTGCTGCAGTAACCTTAAGCGGTGTTTTTGTTTTTGTAGGACTGCTACCAATCTATATCTACCTGATCTTGTTCTATAAGGATATTTTGTTACGTTTTACCTTTATGTGGTTTAAAACAGACGACCACCCTAAAGTTAAGGAAGCCGTTTATGAAACGGAATCAATCATTAAAAGCTACCTGATTGGACTATTGATTCAAATCACTTACATGACCATTCTTTTGGGTGGCATCCTGATGCTTGTTGGCATTAAACATGCCCTTTTAATCGGAGTGATATTTGCCATTTTAAACCTGATCCTTATGTGGGTGCGTTGATTGGTAACCTGATTGGTGTATTGTTGACCTTAACTTCATCTACCGAGTTATGGCCAGTAGTTACAGTTTTGGGGGTAATCGCAGTGGTACAGTTTTTAGACAACAATATTTTGATGCCTCGAATTGTAGGCTCGAAGGTAAAGATCAATGCTTTATTCTCCATCCTAGGAGTGCTGATTGGAGGCAGTATTGCAGGCGTCTCCGGCATGTTCCTCTCCTTACCGATCATTGCGGTACTAAAAATCATCTTCGACCGTACCGAATCTTATAAACAATGGGGCGTTTTATTGGGCGATGAAAGACCATCGAAAAGCCCGATGTCCTTTCCAGGCTTCGGGAAGAAAAGTAAAGTAAGCACCAAAAGTGGGGTCATTGCGAAGAAATAAGTGTTTTACTTGTTTTAAACATTAAGGTATGAAGGACCATTAAGATGAAGTCATCCTAAGAATTAAAAGGCCTATGTGTCCTACCTGCCTACCGCAGGCAGGTGTTTCTATGTGGTCAACAACAAAAGAAATGCTTCAACAGGCTTAACATGACAAAACGCATGAAAGCATTCTGTCTATAAACCTATGTATTGAAAAAATTATTTCAACAGCACATCATAAGCAAACCTTAAGATGGTGCCGAAGACCACAATCAAAAAGAAGATGCGGATAAACTTATTGCCTTTAAGCAAAGCCAATCTGGCCCCAAAAAAAGAACCAATCACATTAAAAACCGCCATTGGAATTGCATACTGAAACAATACATGCCCCGTAGAACTAAAATAGATGATGGCCGCCAAGTTGGTCGCAATGTTCACGATCTTGGCATGTGCACTGGCCCCAATAAAATCGAAACCCAAAACAGCTATAAATACCAAGATCAAAAAAGAACCCGTTCCCGGCCCAATCAAACCATCGTAAAATCCAATAACCAGACCAAAGAAAGCAGCCAGCAATACCTGTTTTTGTACAGAATGTGCCTTATGTTGATGAATACCAAACTGTTTGTTGAAATAAGTATACAATGCTACCAAGACCAACACCACCAAAATAACAGGCTTGATGACCGCATTGTTGATCATACTTACCGAATAAGCTCCCAATAAAGAAGCAAAAAACGCAGCAATAACACAAGCAATCAATACTTTGAAATTGAATGCTACCTGTTTCGAATATTTAAAAGCCGCCACACAAGTACCAGCCAACGAGGGAAGTTTGACCGTGCCAAATAAAGTAGCCACAGGATAATGTGGCAAGATCAATAAAGTTGCCGGAGTCTGCAACAGACCACCCCCACCTACAATGGCATCGATAAAACCAGCAGCAAAAGCCGCCAAACAAAGTAAGATGAGTTCTTGGAGCATTTATTTTAAATAGAGCGCATATTTCTTGATCACAAGATGACCACTAAACTAATGATATTAATGTAATGAACCATTTATACCAATGAACAAATGATACCAATGAACAAGTGACACAAATGAACCATTGACACCAATGAACTAATGAACCATTGACACCAATGAACCAATCCCCCTACATCCTCTCCGGCACATTGATACCCAATATCGCTGTTCCAGCTTTTAAGATATCAGCTGTAAGCTTACAGATGTTCAATCGGTGCTGTTTCAAGGCTACATTTTCTTCCTTTACAATTGGTGGTACCTCATGGTAGAACTTATTGAACAATTTAGCCACCTCATATAAATAATTCGCTAAAAACGCAGGACTATACGCCTTGGCAGCCGCCGAAATCTCTTCAGGATATTTGGCCAACAACATGATCATTTCCAATTCTGTAGGCAACAACCCCACAGTAAACTGCTCACTACCAACCGTCAACTGATAATTGGCTTTGCTCAATAAAGATTTAATCCTGGCATGTGTATACTGGATAAACGGACCCGTGTGACCTTGAAAATCGATAGACTCAGCCGGATCAAACAACAAACGTTTTTTAGGCTCTACTTTTAACAAGAAATATTTTAAAGCACCCAAGCCGATGTTGTAATACAATTCGTCTTTCTCAGTTTCAGAAAAGTCGTTCATCTTACCTAGCGCTTCCGTTTTTTGTTTGGCCGTTTCGATCATTTCGGCAACCAGATCGTCAGCATCAACTACAGTTCCTTCCCTACTCTTCATTTTTCCACTTGGCAGATCACCATTCCATACGATAAGTGATGTAAACCCTGTGCCCAGCTTTTACCCAATTTCTCTAAGATCAAGAAAAGCACTTTAAAATGATAGTCCTGCTCATTACCAACCACATAAATAGATTGGTCCATATGGAAATCGTCATATTTCATTTGGGCAGTACCCAAATCTTGAGTAATATATACCGAAGTACCATCTGCACGTAATACCAATTTTTGGTCTAAACCTTCTGCAGTTAGATCGATCCAAACAGAACCATCCTCCTTTTTAAAGAAAACACCTTTGGCCAAACCCTCATCCACAATATCCTTACCCAAAAGGTAGGTATTGCTTTCGTAATAATATTGGTCAAAATCAACCCCTAGGTTTTTATAACTCACGGCAAAACCATCGTACACCCAGCCATTCATCTTTTTCCAAAGGTCTATTACAGCTGTATCGCCCGCTTCCCAAGCCAATAACATCTGTTGTGCTTCTTTGATCAAGGCCGCACCCTTTTTGGCTTCATCTTCGGTTTTACCATCCGCCATTAAGGCTTCAATCTGTTTTTTATATTCCTTATCAAAGATCACATAGTATTTACCCACCAAGTGGTCGCCTTTTAGGCCCGAGCTTTCTGGCGTTTCGCCATTGCCCCATTTTTGCCAGGCCAACATCGATTTACAGATGTGGATACCCCTATCATTTACCAGATTTACCTTATACACCTCGTAACCATCGGCCTTTAACAGTTCTGAAACCGAATAGCCCAATAAATTATTGCGCACATGGCCCAAGTGCAAAGGTTTGTTGGTATTTGGCGATGAATATTCTACCATTACCTTTTTACCATTCGGCTTGATCTGACCAAAATCAGCAGCCAGCAATTCATTGTTGAACAGATTTAACCAATAGCTATCGGCAATGCTCAAGTTCAAAAAGCCTTTAACCACATTAAAAGCAGTCACCTCTGCAACATGGTCTACCAAATATTGGCCAATAGCAGTTGCGGTTTCTTCTGGAGATTTTTTGGAAAAGCGTACGATTGGGAAAACTACAATGGTCAATTGTCCCTCAAATTCTTTGCGGGTCTCTTGTATATTGATTACGCTTTCGGCAACTTCTTCCTTATAGATCTCTTTAATTGCGTTTAATGTCTCGGTAATGATAAAATTCATGTTCCAAAAATAGCGATTAAACACTAAAGCTGAAAATACAATACATAAAGAAGAGTTGATATTGTATCAAATTAACCAATCCAATCCAATCTCACTTCTCATATCTAAATAATTCTGATAGATTTGCATATCTACATACCAAATATATGAGTGCACAGCAACAAAACTTTAAAGTAAATGTAAACACAGAAATCGGTAGACTACGTAAATTACTGATCCATAGTCCTGACAGTGGATTGGGGAAAGTAGTACCTTCTAAGGCCCAAGACTGGCTTTTTGAAGACATTGTACATCTAGATACCATCCGTAAAGACGAGTACGATCATTATGTTAAACTATTGATGTACTTTCTTGACCCAGATAAAATTAAAGGCAAATTGGCCGAAATCGATTCAGAAGCGGCTCAAAGAGCATTCTTTAAACCAGATAGCGAACAGTTCCATGCTTCAGAAAACGTTGTAGAACTGCAACAGTTATTGGGCGATATCTTGACCAATATCGCTATCAAAAAGAAATTGGCAGCATCTGTATGTGCCATTGAAGGTTGTACCTACAAACTACAATTACAACTGATCGATACCGAACCTAAAGAACTGGCCAAAACATTGATTCTCTGGTTCATTGCCAGATGGGAGGATCATCTTCTCTCCTATCCCCAACCTGATCCTTACCAGAGATGTAGGTACAACCATCAATAACTTCATTTTATTAAACAAACCTGCTAAAAAAGCAAGGGTGCGCGAAAGTCTGTTGATGCGTTATATTTTCTTTAACCATGATCTATTTGAAGCCTATAGAGACAACATCTTGGAAATTCCTGATTCAGAGCATCATTTTTTAAGACCTGGTGAAGAAGAAGACAACAGAACGACCTTAGAAGGTGGCGATGTAATGATGGTGAGCAAAAACCATGTATTGATCGGTTGTAGTGAACGGACCTCGCCTTATGGTGCCAACGAGGCCATGAAGTTGTTGTTTGAAAACGATGTGGTTGAAAAGGTAACTGTAGTAAAAATCCCGAACAAAAGAGATTTTATGCACTTAGACACTGTATTTACACAGGTAAAAAGAAACGTTTGGGTATTGCTACATTCCATTGCCAGTGTAGAAGAGAACAAATTCAACAATCCAATCGATTTCTTGGTGCAACCAGAACCAAAAGAACAAACAGAGATCATCCAATTCTATAAAGACAAAAGCACGCCGAAACATTTTAAAAGTATGGAAGAGCTTTTTGAAGACATTAGTCAGAAAGACTTGAAAAGTACCGAACCTACCCAATTTATCTACAGTGGAAATGGCGTTTTCCCTTTTGATGCCCGCGAACAATGGACAGATTCTTGTAATCTGCTAGCGATCAAAGAGGGTGTGGTTTTGGGTTATGATAGAAACGACAATACTGTTGAGGCCTTTAAAGCCAAAGGATTTGCCATTGTGAAGGTAAAAGACCTGATCAACGATTTGGAGAATGGCAAAGTTGATGCTGATACGCTAACTGACACCTTGGTATTGATGCCTTCGGCAGAACTATCTAGGGCAAGAGGTGGATTCCATTGCATGAGCTTACCTTTATTAAGAGACGATTTATAAAAATAATTTAGACCGAGAGTCAGGAAGTCCGTAGCTATAATGGACTTCCTAACTCTCAACTTTCGAACTTAAAAAAATGCAGACTACCAATCATATTTTAATGATCCGCCCTGTTGATTTTAAATTTAATACCCAAACAGCAGGTAACAACAAGTTTCAAGAAGCAACATTGCAAGATAATGTGCAACAACAGGCTTTGGCAGAGTTTGATGGTTTTGTAGCAATGTTAAGATCAAACGGTGTAGATGTAACGGTAATCGACGATACCTTACAACCGGAAACACCTGACTCTATCTTTCCCAACAACTGGGTATCTTTTCATGAAGATGGTTCGGTCTATCTTTACCCTATGTTTTCTGAGAACAGACGTTTGGAACGCAGAAAGGACATTATTGATCGCATTGGCGAAAAATTTCAGATGAACCATGTCAGCGACTTGAGCTTTTTTGAACAACAGGTACTCTTTTTAGAAGGCACCGGAAGTATGGTTTTAGATCGCCAAAACAAAATAGCTTATGCTTGTTTAAGTGTACGTACAGATGAAGAAGTACTCAACAATTTCTGTATGCTTACAGGTTATACACCTGTTGCTTTTCAGGCAGTAGACGAAAGCCGTTTCCCTATTTACCATACCAACGTAATGATGTGTATCGGAGACCAGTTTGCGGTAGTCTGTTTTGATTCCATTCCCAACTCGGCAGAAAAAGAAATGGTGAAGCAAAGTTTATTGGCCACAGGCAAAAAACTCGTTGACATTACTTTTGACCAGATGAACCATTTTGCAGGCAATATGCTTCAGGTTAAGGGCAAAGATGGGCAAAGCTTACTGGTGATGTCGGAACAGGCTTATCTTTCTTTAAACCCCGAACAGCTTGCCACGTTAACCCAATACGCAAAAATTGTCCACGCCCCTTTGTACACCATCGAAAAAAATGGTGGTGGCAGTGCAAGGTGCATGTTGGCAGAAGTCCATCTACCTGTTAAATAACTCAAAATATTGTCATGCTGAGGCACGAAGCATCTCACTCCTAGTCAAAGTTGGTCTAGATTTGCAATTCAGACCTATTACATAGTGGATTTTAAATCCACACACAGCCAGTCGAGATTACAAATCTCGACTAACATGAATGAGCTGCTTCGCGGTTTTCACTACACTCAGAACGACAAGATTGTCTATGTGAACTATGTTTCTATATGGTCAACCCTTATATAAATCTATACTTAGTCATGCTGAGGAACGAAGCATCTCCTTTCAAGTCAAAGTTGGTCTGGATTTGTAATTTAGATCCATTACATAGTGGATTTTAAATCCACAACACAGCCAGTCGAGATTACAAATCTCGACTAACATAAATGAGCTGCTTCGCGGTTTTCACTACGCTCAGAACGACAAAATCATCTATGTGACCTATGTTCCTATGTGGTCAATCCTTTAAGAGACTGCCTTATTGAATCTGTCAAAGCATTTCCAAGCAAAAATTTCATCTGCTGAGATTCTTCGCTATGCTCAGAATGACAAAACCCTCTCTATGTTCCTACGTGGTCGACCAATTCTAAGTTGCTGGATTTAAAATCCACAATACAGCCAACCGAGATTACAAATCTCGACCAACAACAAATCACAAATCCCCAAATAATTGATGGAGAAATCTCCCCCCACAACTTGGGATTATTTCTTAACAGTAAAAAAAAATATATTAAGGACTATTTCTCAATTTAAAATTACATTTTTGCAAAAATTATTATGAAATAAATGCAGAGTTACTCCGAATTTCTTGATCTAAGTGTTGGCTTTCCGCAGGAAGGCTACAGCGTTATAGACGATGAATTATATTTTCAGGATCTAAATTTAATGGAAATGATTGAAACCTATGGTACACCATTGCGTTTCACTTATCTACCAATGATCAGTAAGAAGATCCAACAGGCTAAACTGTTGTTTCAAACCGCTATTATTAAAAATAATTACCGTGGCGATTACAAATATTGCTACTGTACCAAAAGCTCGCACTTCAAGCATATCGTAGAAGAAGCTTTAAAAAATGGCATCCACTTAGAAACCTCATCCGCATTTGATATGCCAATGATCGAGGCCCTAGAGAAAAAAGGAGCCTTGACCAAAGACATCACTGTGATCTGCAATGGTTTTAAAACCTATCAGTACAAACAATATATCATCGATATGTTGCACGATGGTTACCATAACATCATTCCAGTATTGGACAACAAAGAAGAATTCAACCTTTACGATGACGAAGTAGAAATGGATATCCCTTGTAATTTGGGGATCCATCGCTGCCGAAGAACAGCCAGACTCACAGTTCTATACTTCGCGTTTAGGCGTAAGGATGGAGGATGTAATTGATTTCTACAACAATAAAATAGCCGCAAACCCTAACTTCAGGGTAAAATTATTGCACTTCTTTATCAACTCCGGTATTACCGATTCTCCATACTATTGGAACGAGTTAGAGAAATATGTAACGCTTTACTGCAAGTTCAAAAAAATCAATCCAGAATTAGATACCCTAGATATTGGTGGTGGAATGCCATTTAAAGACAGTTTGGTATTTGATTTCGATTACGAGTACATGGTAAACGAAATCGTAAAAAGGATCAAAGAAATCTGTGCCGAGCACGACGTAGTAGAACCAGATATCATTACCGAATTTGGAAAATATACCGTTGCAGAAGCATCAGGTATCCTATATAAGGTTTTAGGCCGTAAACAACAAAACGACCGCGAAAAATGGTTGATGTTGGATGGTTCTTTCATTACCAATCTACCAGATGTTTGGGCATTGAACCAAAAATACATCTTATTACCGATCAACAATTGGGACGCTGAATATGAGCGGGTAAACTTAGGCGGTATTACCTGCGATGGTCAGGATTACTACAACCAAGAGGCCCACATGAACAGTGTGTTTATGCCTAAAACACGTAAAGTACAATATTTGGGCTTCTTTAACACCGGCGCTTATCAAGAAGTACTGAGCGGTTATGGCGGTATCCACCATTGTTTATTACCAAGCCCTAAACATGTGATCATCCGTCGCAACAGAGACGAAACTTTCAACTTTGAGGTATTTGGCGAAGAGCAGAACAGCAAGCAAGTATTGAAGATCCTAGGTTATACATAGGATTGAAAACAAGTCATAAAACAATCAAATCCTTCTCTACCGAGAGGGATTTTTTATTTCAGGCCTGATAGCGAATAGATTTCAAGATTATTTTCATTAACTTCAATTTCCCTATTTAAATTAATTTCCTAAACATTTTTTTATGCTGAAAGACCTCAACTTAAATAAGGTATTTGTCATTGACATCGAGACCATTCCACAATACGAACATTTTGATGATGTGCCCTTGCACCTGCAAGAATTATGGGAACATAAAACCAGGTTACAACGAAAAGACGAATATACGGCTGCCCAATTTTACGAAAGAGCAGGCATCTGGGCCGAGTTTGGTAAGATCATCTGCATCAGTGTAGGGCTTTTCCATAAAGTGGCGGGCGCTTATCACTTTCGCGTCAACTCTTATTTTGGGCATGATGAGACAAACATCCTCAACCATTTCAACGCCCTGCTAAAAGAACAACCTGCTGACCAGTTGTTATGTGCACACAATGGCAAAGAGTTCGACTTCCCTTACCTCTGCCGTAGAATGTTGGTCAATGGTATAGAAATTCCACCCCAATTACAGATTGCAGGCAAAAAACCTTGGGAGGTTAACCACCTAGATACGCTAGAGCTTTGGAAATTTGGCGATTATAAAAACTATACCTCTTTAAACCTATTGGCAGCCATCTTTAACATCCCAACACCAAAAGATGATATTGACGGTAGCATGGTTAAAGCCATTTATTACCAAGAAAAAGACCTACAACGCATTGTAACCTATTGCCAAAAAGATGTGATCACCACTGCACAAATCTTGTTACGTTTTAAAGGAGTAGCTGCAATTTCGACAGAAAATATTACCTTAGTAAAGTAATGTTAGATGTAAAAGAGTTAGCCATAGCGTTCTATAACCGAGAAGAAAAAACTTGGTCTGAAGCCGTACATAAAGTTAGTTTTAAGCTAGAAAAAGGCAAGGTTTTAGGCATAGTGGGCGAATCTGGTTCTGGTAAATCTGTTACTTCCTTCTCGATCATGCGTTTGCACGATTCGAAAAACACCAACATTACAGGCGAAATCGATTTTGACAACATCAGTCTGTTGAACCTCTCTGACAACGAGATCAGAAATTTTAGGGGCAACAAAATATCCATGATCTTTCAAGAACCCATGACCTCATTGAACCCTGTGTTTACTTGCGGTTATCAAGTTCAAGAAGCCATTGTGTTACACCAAAAGGTAGATAAGGAAACCGCCAAAGCACAAACCATCGAGCTTTTTAAAGAAGTGCAACTGCCACGTCCAGAAAATATCTTCGATTGCTACCCACATCAATTATCTGGCGGACAAAAACAAAGGGTAATGATTGCCATGGCTTTGAGTTGCAATCCAGAATTGCTCATTGCAGATGAACCCACAACCGCACTAGACGTTACCGTTCAAAAAACCATTCTAGAGCTTTTGTTGCGCCTTAAGGATGAACGCAACATGGGACTCATCTTCATCTCGCATGACCTGGCAGTGATCAGCGAAATTGCCGATGAACTTTTAGTGATGTACAAAGGCGACATTGTAGAACAAGGCCCTGCCAAACAACTATTTGAAAACCCTCAACATCCTTATACCAAAGGTTTATTGGCCTGTAGACCTGCACCGCAAAGACGCCTAAAGCGTTTGCCTGTGGTGGCCGATTTTTTAAATGAGGACAAAGATGTTGCCGTAAGGCATCTTTTAGACATCAACACCTATACCCAACAGGAAATTGAAGAAAGAAGGCACCAATTATATACACAAAAGCCACTGCTACAAGTAGAAAAACTTTGCACCTGGTACCCCATTAAAAAAGGTTTATTTGGCAAAACATCTTCCTTTGTAAAAGCGGTGGACGACATTACTTTTGATGTTTTTCCGGGCGAAACATTGGGTCTGGTAGGCGAATCGGGCTGTGGAAAAACCACCTTGGGCCGAAGCATTTTACGCTTGGTAGAACCCACTTCTGGAAAGGTCATTTTTAATGGCACAGACCTTACAAATCTGGACAAAACCGACCTCAGACGCATGCGCAGGGATGTACAAATCATCTTTCAAGACCCCTACTCTTCGCTCAATCCTAAAATCACCGTGGGCAATGCCATTATGGAACCTTTACAGGTACACAAGGTTTTTAAAACTGATCAGGAGCGTAAAAAACATGTATTGGGCCTATTAGAAAAAGTAGACTTAAAACCTGAGCATTTCGACCGTTATCCACATGAGTTTTCTGGTGGACAAAGACAACGGATCGTGATCGCAAGAGCCTTGGCCTTACAACCTAAGTTCATCATCTGTGACGAATCTGTTTCTGCTCTTGATGTTTCGGTACAGGCACAAGTTTTAAATCTATTAAGAGAACTTCAACAAGAATTTGGCCTCACATACATCTTCATTTCGCATGACTTGGCGGTGGTTAAACACATCTCAGACCGCATGATCGTGATGAACAAAGGAAAAATCGAGGAAGAAGGTTTCCCAGAAGTGATCTACAATTCGCCAAAGGCGGCCTATACCAAAAAACTGATCGATGCCATCCCCGGAAAGGCACAGATTCAACCCATAGTTTAGGTACAACTAGCCAATTTGTGTTATAGAAGCGTTATTTCTTACAAAAAATAGCCTAAGCTAAGCATACAATTGCTATCTTCGATACTAGACCAATAATGCGATGGCAAAAAACAAAAACTCACAAGTAAAACTCGTTTTAACACAATTGATTAGTGATATTTTCGAGAAAAATAGAAATGTGGCACTAAACCATAAACAAGTTGCTGCCAAGCTAAATCTAACAGACCTTGCTTCTACAGATACCATTCTCGAAATATTGGTAGAACAGACTGAAAAAGGCTTATTCATTAGACCCGAACGCGGAAAATTCCGTTTAAAAGACCTTAAAACCTTTGTAACTGGTACAGTTGACATGACCGCTGATGGTTCTGCATTTATTGTACCCGACGATGAATTTGAGAAAGATATATTTGTTGCCCCACGTAAATTGCGCAATGCCCTACACGGCGATAAAGTAAAAGTATATGTATTTGGAAAGAAGACCAGTGGACGGAAAAACGAAGGTGAAGTTGTAGAGATGATCACCAGGGCAAAAACCGATTTTATCGGAGTGGCCAAAGTTTCCGAACGCTTTGCCTTTATCATTCCAGACGACCGTAAAATGCTGCACGATATTTTTGTGCCACTGAGCGATTTAAATGGTGCAAAAAATGGCCAAAAAGTACAAGTAAGCATTACCGATTGGCCAGAAGGCGCAAAAAATCCAATCGGAAAGATGATCAATGTATTAGGTACGCAGGGCGAAAACGATACAGAAATGAATGCCATCTTGGCCCAATATGGTTTCCCTTTAAGCTTTCCTGATGCCGTTGAAAAAGAGGCCAATGCCATTCCAGAAACGGTGAGTGAAGCAGAGAATCAAAGGTAGAAGAGATTTTAGACAGACCACTACTTTTACGATCGACCCTGCAGATGCCAAGGATTTTGATGATGCCATTTCCTTTAAAAAACTGGAAAATGGAAATTACGAAATCGGGGTACACATTGCAGATGTATCGCATTATGTGTTACCTAAAAGCAATTTGGATAAAGAGGCTTATGAACGTGCTACATCGGTTTATCTGGTAGACAGGGTAATTCCCATGTTGCCTGAACGTTTAAGCAATGGTGTTTGTTCATTACGCCCAAATGAAGATAAATTGTGTTTTGCAGCCGTATTTGAGCTAGATGACCAAGCCAATGTAATTACCCAATGGTTTGGCAGAACAGCGATCCATTCTGACAAACGTTTCAGCTATGAAGAAGCGCAGGAAGTGATTGAAAACAAGGCTGGAGATTTTGCCGAAGAATTGTTAAAATTGAACGATCTTGCCTATAAACTACGCGATAAAAAGTTTAAAAATGGCGCCATCAGCTTCGAAAGTGCAGAAGTGAAGTTCAAATTAGATGAAAGAGGCAAACCAATTGGTGTTTATGTAAAAGAGCGAAAAGATGCCCATAAACTGATAGAAGATTTCATGTTGTTGGCCAATAAAAAAGTAGCCGAGTTTATCGCCAAAAAAGGAAAAGGCAAACAGAAATACACTTTCGTTTACCGCTCGCACGATTCGCCGAATTTAGAAAACCTCAACAACTTTGCTACGTTCGCCTCACGTTTTGGTTACAAGATCAACATGAAAACGGATAAGGAAATAGCCAAGTCTTTGAATTACCTGATGGAAGATGTAGAAGGTAAAAAAGAACAGAATATATTGACACAACTGGCCATCCGTTCTATGGCAAAGGCCATTTATACCACTAAAAAGACAAGCCATTATGGTTTGGCATTCGACCATTATACGCATTTTACCTCTCCTATCCGTCGTTACCCTGATGTAATGGTACACCGTTTATTGGCTTTATACCTCGATGGTGGGAAATCTGCAAACGAAGAAGAATACGAAGCGGCAAGTTCGCACTCTTCTGCTATGGAAAAACGTGCAGCCGATGCCGAAAGAGCTTCTATCAAATACAAACAGGCCGAATACCTAGAAGAAAATATTGGCAGTATATTTACAGGGATTATTTCTGGCGTAACCGAATGGGGAATGTACGTAGAGATCATTGAGAACAAATGTGAAGGAATGATCCGCCTACGTGATATTACCGATGATTTTTATGTGTTGGATGAAAAAAACTATTGCATCATCGGACAGCGCAAAAAGAAAAAATACCAATTGGGTGACGAGGTTCAGGTAAGGGTTAAAAAAGTTGACCTTTCTAAACGCCAGATAGACTTTTCATTGATCCAAGATTAAAATAATGAGATATATCATCTGCATTTTATTGCTCGCATTTACGGTTCAGACCAAAGCACAGAACCTACAAGGAAAAGTTGTGGATGATGCTACTGGACAAGGTATACCTTTTGTATCGGTAAGTATCGTTGGTGCCAACGTAGCTACGGTAACTAACGAGAATGGATTCTTTGTATTAAAGCCAACTACCTTACCCTTTAGGCTTAGGTTTAGCCACGTAAGTTACAATACGAGCGAAGCAGATATAAAAGACATCAATAACCTGCTAACCATCAGACTTAATCCTGCTACCATCAGCTTAAACGAGCTAACTGTAGAGTCCTTATAAAGGTCAGAAGATATTAAAAGCTGCGCTGCAAAAGGCAACCGACAATATAAATACCAATTTCTATGCAAATGCATTTTACAGGCAGCTGACCTCTTTAAATGGTAAAGCAAGTCAGATCTACGAACTGTTCTACGACCTCAGATGGAATACCGCTAGGATCCAAGGCTGGTCAGCCAAACAAAGCCGTTTTGCCGAACTGAATGAGCAGATTGCTTTTTCGATGAACAACCAATCCTACTTGACCTTTTCTTACAGTGGTTACCTGCTTCCAAGTAAGGGCGGCAAGTTTGTAAGCCTAGAAACTTTAAAAGATTACGACATTTCAATAGACAAATATATTGAGCAATCTAACCAAAGCATTGCCGTGGTCACCTGCAAATATAAAAAGGCCAAGAAAAACCAATATTATGTCAATTCTACCTATTACATCGGCGTAGAAGACTCCAAAGTATACAGATTGGAGAACAGTGTCTTTAATCTCCCGATCCGATTATCAGATGCCACTACAAAGTTCCCACCAGTAGTCACTACAATTGCTACATTTAATGGTGCTGGGCATCCTGTACCAGTTCTAGAAAGTGTATCTACCAAAGTATTCTTGAGTTTAAGCGTTAGAGGTCAAGACCTGAACACAGATATCAGCTCATTATTGACCATCTACAACGTAAGCGATGATTTAAAAAAGCAGCAATTTGAAGCTTTAAACAGAAATACCAGAGATAAGAATGTGATAGAATCCCTTCGATACGACCCAGAGTTCTGGAAGAACAATCCCATAGTTAAACAGACCACATTAGAAGATTCATTTATAAAAATGATGGAAAGCAAATCCGCTTTCGGTACCATGACCAACCCTTAAACAATGCATAGTCCAACACAATTACAAGAAATCTTAGAAAAAGCAATCCCTCAGATCGTATATCCAAAACACCCTGCCAATTTATACGAACCTATTCGCTACATTATGAGTTTAGGTGGCAAAAGAATTAGACCCGTAATGGTATTAATGGCAACAGAGCTATTTACAACTGATATCAATAAAGCATTAGATGTGGCTTTGGCCATTGAAACTTTTCATAATTTCACCTTAGTCCATGATGACATCATGGACAACGCCCCATTGCGAAGAGGTAAACAGACCGTACACGAAAAATGGGGGATCAATAACGCCATCCTTAGTGGAGATGTGATGATGGTAGAATCAAACAAACACCTCTCTAAAGTAGATGTGAATGTATTGAAACCAGTACTGGATACCTTTAATGCCACTGCACAAGGGGTTTGCGAAGGACAACAGCTCGATATGGAGTTTGAACAACGCGATGATGTAACCATTGAAGAATACATCGAAATGATCCGACTAAAAACAGCCGTACTATTAGGTGGGGCTATGAAATTGGGCGCTATTGTAGGTGGAGCGAATACCGCAGATGCAGACCTGCTCTATACCTTTGGCGAGAATTTGGGTGTGGCCTTTCAACTACAAGACGATATTCTAGATGTTTATGGCAACCCAGAAAAATTTGGCAAACAGGTTGGTGGCGATATCATTGCCAATAAAAAAACCTTTCTGCACCTCAAAACATTAGCATTGGCACAAAGTGATGAAGTTGAAAGTTTAACCAGTATTACTGATGACCAGATCAGCAAGATCAACTCCGTTACCCTTCTTTACAATAAATATAATATCAAAGAATTGGCGGCAACAGAAATGGAGAAATACCTAGACAAGGCAAATACAGCTCTGGCCAGCTTGGCAGTTGCCGAAGAGAAAAAGATGAACTTTAGGGAATTGGTACAGCAGATATTAGAACGGGACAAATAAACAGTCCTGTTCAACTTAAATAAAAAAAGCCTCGATAAATTATCGAGGCTTTTTCTGTTGTAATGAACTTACAAATATTATTCAGCAGATGCTGCTTCAGCATCGTCAGCTTTAGCTGCTTTTTTTGCAGGTGCTTTAGCCGCTTTAGGTGCTTTTTCTTCTTTAGCTTCAGTAGTTGCTGCTGCTTTAGCAGGAGCTGCTTTTTTAGGTGCTGCTGCCTTTACAGGAGCTGCATCTTCAACAGTAACAGGCAATACAGAAACGTATGATTTGTTATCTTGTTTCTTTTTGAAAGTTACAATACCAGGAACTAAAGCGAATAAAGTATGGTCTTTACCAATACCTACGCCTTTATCAGGGTGGTGTTTTGTACCGCGTTGACGAACGATAATGTTACCAGCGATAGCTTCTTGACCACCAAAGATCTTAATACCTAAACGCTTGCTATGCGATTCACGTCCGTTTCTAGAACTACCGGCTCCTTTTTTATGTGCCATTTTATTTTATATTTTTTAAGAGAGGAAACCCAATCTTACAATTAAACAAAAAAATTAACTACAGAGTGATACTCTCAATCTGGATTTTGGTGAAATACTGGCGGTGACCATTTTTCTTTTTGTAACCTTTTCTACGTTTCTTTTTGAAAACGATTACTTTATCACCTTTTAAATGAGACACGATTTTAGCTGTAACCGATGCACCTTTTACTGCAGGAACCCCTACTGTAATTTTACCACCATTATCAACCAACAATACATTGTCAAATTCAATACTAGCGCCTTCATCTCCTTGTAAACGGTGTACAAAAAGGTGCTGGTCTTTTGCAACTTTGAATTGCTGTCCTGCTATATTTACTATTGCGTACATTGTTAAATAATTATTTTAGAATTGTTTATTTTTTTTATCGAGGTGCAAATATAGAATAAATACTATTCAAACACAAGTAGATCATAAAATAATTTTCAATCCACTACCAATTCAATACATTCTATAGGCTTATGTTCCAAAACTATTGCCCATCCATCCCATTATTAAACATTTTAGCAACGTGTCATTTTGTACCGAACACTATTCATGTTGATTAGATAGAGCAAATTTGAGCTTAAGTAATAAAAAGGATATATATTTTTCATTACTACGATTTATTCGTAGTTTTACGAAAAACATTTAGACTTTATATTTTTATGAAACCTATCCTAATCACCCTTTCGGCAATTGCATTTGCCACTACTGTTTTTGCGCAGAGTCCGGATAAGGCCTTGGCCAAAGTAAGTTATACCTTTTCACACGTCAGAGACACAACCCAAAGAGACAAGCCCTATACCGAAACAATGCTATTGATCATTGGCAAAAATGCTTCCATTTATACCAGTTATGACAAAATCGCACAAAGTGAGGCCAGAAAAAAGATGATTGAACAACAGATCAAAGAAACACCAGAAGGGCAGCCCATGAAGATCAATCTTGGAAAAGTTAAGCCAACCTCTTCCATCGACTATTTCCTTTTTGCAAAAGAGAAGCAGCTTTTTGTCAAAGAATCTGTAGTTAACGATTACTTAACGGAAGAACCTGCATTTCAGATCGCATGGAAAGTTACCAAAGATACAACCAGTTTTTCGGGCGTACATTGTCAGAAAGCCATTGCTAATTTTAAAGGCAGAAACTGGATAGCTTGGTATGCGCCTGAACTACCCTTTCAAAGTGGGCCTTGGAAATTAAATGGGCTACCAGGCTTAATCATAGAGGCTTATGATGACAAAAAGGAAGTACAGTTTCTATTTGCCGGTATCGAAAATATAAAAGACGAAGTGATAAAGCCAAAACAATCTATTGGAGATCATGAAACGGTCAAATCTATCAATCCTATTCCTGATAACGAGATTAAACTACCTGTAAATGCCATCAGAACTACCAAAACCGAACTTGATAAACTCAAAGCAGCAAGAGCAAAAGATCCAATGGGTTTTGCAAATGCACAAATGGCTAGCAGTGGTGTAAGTGTAAGTATGACTCCATCGAAAAGTCCAAACGCTACTCCAATCAAAAACACATTCAATAATCCGATTGAATTACCTGAAAAGAACTGATCCCTTCCATTATTGAGCACCACATGTAAAAAATTGTTAAACAGTTATATTATTACGAAATAATCGTAGATTTACGAAAAACTAATCTTAAAAACATGAAAAAGATTCTAACCACGTTAATTGCCATTAGCTTAGCTACACTTTCTTTTGCCCAAAACCAAGATAAAGTATTGGCCAGGGTAAGTTATAGTTTTACCCATGCCAGAGACACTACACAAAGAAATGATCCTATACAGAAAACATGTTATTGATCATTGGGAAAAATGCATCCATCTATACCAGCTACGATCGTATCCTACGCGAACTTAATCTTGACAAACCCTCTAGTACAGCACCATTTAAACCAGTTACCCGAATTGACTATTATTATTTTGCAAAAGAAAATGAGTTCTATACCAGAGAAAAAATCATTACAGAATATATGGCTAAAGAAGTTGCACCGAAGATCAATTGGAAGATTACAAAAGATACAGCTAGTTTCTCTGGTGTACATTGCCAAAAAGCTACAACTTATTTTAAAGGGAGAAACTGGATTGCCTGGTTTGCACCAGACCTACCCTTTCAAAGTGGACCTTGGAAACTAAATGGTCTACCAGGATTGATCATTGATGCCTATGATGATAAAGGAGATGTTAAATTTCAATTTTCAGGTATCGATAACCTTGATACCCCACCAACTACAGCAGAACAGAAGTCGCTGGCAGCACATTTCTACTATGGCCCTACCATTAAATTTCCAGAAAACGCTAAATTAACTACCAAAGCCGACCTGGATAAATTAAGAGAGACAAGAGATAGAGATCCATTAGGTTTTGCAAAAGCTTCGGCTCCTAATGATGGTCGAATTGTAAAGATGGGCATGAGTACCACTGGCGTTTCGCATACAGTAATCAATAACCCGATAGAATTGCCAGAAAAGAAAGATAAATAATATCCTGTCTGAAGATCTTCAGCATCATAAATAGCTTATGAAAGCCATAGCAACACTTTTTTTTGTAACCATAGCAACTACCATTACTTTGGCCCAAAGCCCCGATAAAGTATTGGCCAGGGCGAAGTATCACTTTGTACACATCCAAGATACCATGCAAAAAGATAGGCCCTATACCGAAAACATGTTATTGGTCATAGGTAAAAATGCTTCTTTATATGCAAGTTATGATGGATTAGACCAAACCATTATCCGAAACAACCGTATTTTGGAGCGTGCTAAGAGTTTAGTACCTGGCTTGGTCAGCGTACAGTTAGATTGGACAACACCAGATGTAAATTCCATCGTTTATTTCTTCTTTGCCAAAGAAAACAAGTTCTTGACTAAAGAACGTCTGATCAATACCTATCTCGTAGAGGAAATTGCACCAAAAATAAGTTGGACAATTACTGCAGATACTGCAGATTTTTCTGGCATACATTGTCAAAAAGCGCTTGCCCATTTTAAAGGTCGAAATTGGATCGCCTGGTATGCACCAAACCTCCCTTTTCAAAGTGGACCTTGGAAATTAAATGGTTTGCCAGGGCTAATCATCGATGCTTATGATGAGAAGAAAGAAGTTTGGTTCCAGTTTGCTGGGATGGAAAACATAACAGCCGCTAAAAAATCACCAAGCATGCCGTCTGCTGGCCCCAAAGTAATCGACTTAGATGTTAGTTTGGTTAAGGATACCGAAATACGACTACCAACAAATGCAATCAAGACTACACAAAAAGAGCTCGACAAATTGAAAATCAGTAGAGACAAAGACCCTCAAGGTTTTAGGAATGCGCAAATGGTAGCATCCAATGGAAGTTACAATTTAAAAGCCCAACCAAAAGCAGTGCTCGAATCTCCTAAAATGAACACCATCAACAACCCTATAGAACTACCAGAAAACAAAAACTAGCGCATCAAAATTCATCAAATATTATTGTACACATATCATGAAAGCCTTATTGATTACTTTGCTTACAGTTACAATGACCACAGCTTGGGCACAAAAACCTGATCCTGTATTGGCAAGAGTACGTTATACCTATACCAATAAAAACGACACCCTTGCCAACGGGAAACCACGCATCGAAAACATGCTGTTGTTTTTTGGAAAGAATACATCTTTATACACCAGCTACGATAAGATAAGGCATGAGATTTCTGAAGAACAAAAATTTTGGGCGATGATTGAAAGTGGTGGAGGTAAGGGCAAAAGTGTGTTTGTGATAGATGATAGTAACAGCAAATGGATGACCACTACCTCTTACTTGTTTTTTGTAAAAGAAAATAAATTTTACACCAAGGAAATGTTTTCACTAAAGAGTTATCTTGTAGAAGAAACTGCCCCAACAATTGACTGGAAAATAAGCAAAGACACGCTTAGCTTTTCGGGGTTAAGTTGCCAAAAAGCAACAGCCACTTTCGAAGATAACAACTGGGTAGCATGGTATGCACCAAGTGTGCCTTTTCAAGGAGGCCCGTGGAAATTAAATGGTTTACCGGGGTTAATTGTAGAAGCCTACGACGTAGACAAACAGGTCTGTTTCCAATTTGCAGGAATTGAAAATGCAAAAAATGGCGACCATGTACGTGACCGCGATGTAACAAAACGACCCGGTGCCAGCCCAACCACCTATAATGCAATTGACCAGATGATCGGACGCGACGTTGGTACTGCTTATTTCGAAAACATTATTCGTTTACCCATAGGTGCTGTTAGAAGCACCAAAAAACAGATGGAAAAATTTAAAGAAGCGATCAAAAAAGACCCAAAAGGTTTTTTTAAAGCACAATCTAAATATTAAGAAAATATGAAAATCGCACTTATTACATTTTTAGCCTTTTTTAGTAGCACAATTGCTTTTGCACAAAAACCTGATGAGCTACTAGCCAGGGTACGTTATACCTATATCAACAGTAACGATACCTTAAAAACCGGAAAAGTACGCAATGAAAATATGCTATTGTTTTTAGGCAAAAATGCATCGTTATATACCAGTTATGATAAATTAAGGCACGAGATTGCTGAAGACCAAAAATTCAGGGCCAAAGCAATGAGTAAAGCCGGCAGTGGACAACCTGTAGCCATTGTAATGGACAACTCAGGTTCAGAGTGGATGTCTACCTCATCCTATTTATATTTTGCCAAAGAGAATAAATTATTCACCAAAGAGGTCATTGCACTGCAAAGCTATCTGATCGAAGAACAAGCACCTAAGATCAATTGGAAAATAACCCGCGACACGACAAGTTTTTCTGGACTGAGCTGCAAGAAAGCCGTAGCCAATTTTGAGGGTAAGAACTGGATAGCATGGTATGCCCCTAGTCTACCCTTCCAAAGCGGACCATGGAAACTCAGCGGTTTACCCGGTTTGATCATCGATGCTTATGAAGAAAACAAATTGATACAATTTCAATTTGCAGGCATAGAAAATGCCAAAGAAGGCGACCATCAAAGAGTAGACGATGTTACCAAAAGAGCCGATGCCAGGCCAGGTGATTACAATGCATTGGACCAATTGATTGGACGTGATGTTGGAAGTGCTTTTTTCGAAAACATCATTAAACTCCCAGTTGGGGCGGTTAAAACCGATCGGGAAAAGTTTGACAAATTAAAGGCCGCCTTTCTAAAAGACCCCAGAGGCTTTGTAAGAGCACGTTCTGGATATTAAAAAATGCCATTAGTTAAAAAGTGTTAAATCATTTTTAGTATTACGAAATAATCGTAGTTTTACGAAACATTAATTGAACACATAAGAAAATATTATGAAAATTATTCTTGCCATTTTATTTACAGCATCAATTACCTCAACTGTTTTAGCGCAAAACACTGACCAAGCTTTGGCAAGAGTACATTATAAATTTAGCCACATTACAGATACCACCAATAGAGACGAGCCTTTTCAGGAAAACATGATATTGATAATTGGAAAAAATGCATCGCTATATACCAGTTATGATAAAATGACACAGACCGATCGCTTGGCTGCATTTCTCAAAGAGCAGACAAAAGCAAATGGTGGTACATTAACCAATGTGGTGATGCAAAAAGGATTGATAAAAAAAGTAACCACTACTGATTTCTACAGTTATGCGAACGAGCAAAAATCATATACAATCGAATATATGATGACGAACACTTATATCATACCTGGAGAATTGACCCCAATAAAATGGACAATCAAACAAGATACCATGAGTTTTGCAGGCATCAGCTGTAGAAAGGCGATTACCCGTTACAAAGGCAGAAACTGGATTGCTTGGTATGCTGTAGACCTACCCTTTCAAAGCGGACCTTGGCAATTAAATGGTTTACCAGGACTGATCATAGCAGCCTACGATGAGAAAAAAGATATCCAATTCCAGTTTGATGGTCTAGAGAAGGTAAATGAAACCAATCTAGTAACCAAAGACGAGAAGATACGCATAGGAACTGGGGAACTCAATTTCAGCAATAACACTTACCTCGGTAAGGAAATCAAACTTCCAACAAATGTGATCAAAGCCACAAGAGCAGAGGTGAACAAGCTGAGACAAGCAATAGCCGAAAATCCAATGGCAGCCATGAGCGGTGGACAAATATCTGCTGGTGCAACTGTCATACGTAAAAATTCAACTATTCAAACCAAGGCCAAAACCACATTTAACAATCCAATCGAATTGCCAGAAATAAAGAACAATTAACCAAACACAATATGAAAACGACTTTAACTACCTTATTCGCTATTGCAATAACTTCTGTTGCTTTGGCACAGAACCCAGACAAAGCATTGGCTAGGGTTAAATACAATTTCGTCCACATTCAGGATACCACTGAAAAAGATAAGCCTTATACCGAGAATATGTTATTGATCATTGGCAAAAATGCATCAGCATATACAAGTTTCGATAAGATAAACGAACAACTTGCCATGCAGAAGCAGTTACAAGAACAACTTAAAAATCAAGCTGGCAGTGGCAACATGACCCTTAAGATCAGCAAGTCGGATTCAAAACCAACTTCACCACTAGATTACTTCTATTTTGTGAAAGAGAATAAATTCTTCACTAAAGAAAGGGTCTTCAACAATTACCTTATAGAAGAAGAAGCACCAAAGATCAATTGGAAGATTGCGAAAGATACAGCAAGCTTTGCTGGTGTACACTGCCAAAAGGCAACAGCTTACTTTAAAGGCAGAAACTGGGTGGCCTGGTTTGCTCCAGAACTACCTTTTCAAAGTGGGCCATGGAAACTCAATGGCTTACCAGGGCTAATCGTAGAAGCCTATGATGAGAAAAAAGAAGTTCAATTCCAATTTGCTGGTTTAGAGAATGTAACTGCTGAAGATGGAAAAACAGCCGATGCTGGTGAAATCAAAATAGATGGTCCTGCCGGCAGCCCAGGTGTAGTAAAGATAATGGGCATGGATACCGGCAATACTTTTCTTGGAAACGAAATCAAATTACCTGCAGATGCGGTTAAAACAACCAGAAAGGAACTGGACAAGTTAAAAGATGCCCAGGCAAAAGACCCACAAGGTTTTATGAATGCGCAGTTGGCTGGAAGTGGCGTTAAATTTGGTAACATGACCAGAACAAGTGGAAGTGTGGGTACACCAAGACCTAAAGCAGTAGTCAACAATCCTGTCGAATTACCTGAAAAAAAATAAATACACCATGTTTTTTGTTGGAATTTTATTAGCCATCATCTTTCTGTTCAACTACATCTTCGGTTAACAGAAGCATTAGCACCAGATTAGATTCTGGCAAATTTAGGTACAGTTTTACGCATTGCTGAAACACCATAGCGAAGCCATGCCATTATTTACAACTGAATTAGCTCAAAAGAAATGAAAAAACAATTGCTCTACACATTCTTGATCTTCATGCTGAGCAGTGTTGCTGCGCTCGCACAAAAACAGGTCAAAGGAAAGATAAAAGATACAAAAGGTACACCTATTGCCTCTGTAAATATCAATTTAAAAGATAAAGAGGGTAATATCCTTAGTTTTACCAGAACCAACGACAAAGGTGAATATACCCTCTCTTTTACTGAAGAGAACAAAGGCCTGACCTTAGAGGCTACCATCATCGGTTTCCAAAAGAAGATGATCGAAGTTGCTGACCTAACCAAGAGCTACGATCCTTCTCTGGTTGAAACAGAGATCAACCTCAAAACCGTAGTGGTGAAAAACCGTCCTGTCCTTACATCCAACGGTGATACTTTGAATTATAAAACTTCAGATTTTGCCGATAAACAAGATAGGACCATTGGTGATGTATTAAAGAAGATGCCTGGCATTGTGGTTGACGAAAATGGGAAAGTGACTTATAATGGAAAGGGTATTTCCAATCTGTATTTGGATAAGGATAACTTACTTGACGACAAATACAATATCGCTACCAAAAGTATCCCCCATGGTGCAGTTGAGAAAGTACAGGTGATCCAAAATGACCAACCGATCAAAATGCTGCGCAAGAACAACATGAGCGACGATGTAGCTCTGAATTTAGTAATCAAGGATGATGCAAAGCTTAAAATGATGGGCGATATCAAGGCTGGACTTGGAACACCCGACAGGTTTGATGGCAACATCAATGCCATGATGTTTAAAAAACAACTGAAATTCATCAATAACCTAAAGGGCAACAATATTGGTATCGACCCAGGTATCGACCTTACCTCGCATAACATGGCCGACTACCTTAAACGTTTTGACAACAGCAAGCCTGCCAGCTTTCTTTCTGCTGGTGCCGCAGGTGTACCCACATTGCCCCAAAAAAGGTCTTTGTTCAATAAAGCTGGCCTCATCAATCTTAACAATCTTTACAAGTTCAACGATGACCTACAGTTAAAAGCGAATATTTCTTACCTATATGACCAAAGAACACAGGAGTATAACAAATTTTCTGAAACTTATCTACCTGGACAGACTATCCGTTACAACGAAGTACAGAACAATGCCATCAATCCACAAAAATTCAGAGCACAATTGAACCTTAACAAAAATACCGAACAATCATACCTGAACAATACTTTTGTGGCTGATTATGCACCCAACAAAACCAACTCTAATGTAGTGATCAATGGCATTGGCGCCAATCAGGGGCTTAGCCAAAAAACGTTCGATATTTCGAATGAACTGAGTTATAGAAAAAAACTAAAATCAGATAACATCCTTAACTTTTATTCTTATTTAAACAGAACCACACAACCAGAGATCTTAAATATCAGGCCAGGTTTAAATGCAGATATCTTAAACAACGGCACACCTTATTTGGGCCTAGACCAATATGTTAAACTACCAACTTCATATACCAACAACTTCATCTCTTTTGCACTCGTAAAAAACAAGTTTACACAGACCTATAAAACTGGTTTTAGTGTACAACAGCAAAACTTCAAATCAGAGCTTTACAGGATACAAAACAACCAAACTACCGAATTGGTATCGCAAAACACAACCAACGACCTTGATTGGCTTAAAACGAAGACATTTATTGAAGCAGGTTATGATTATACAGGTGAAAAGATCAAAGCAAGTTTATTTCTGCCCTTGAGCTATAATAACATCAATTATAGCGACCCTGCTAAAAGTTTAGACAAAAATCTCGACAAATTCTTTGTAAATCCATCTTTCAATATCAAATACCAAATTGGCATAGAGAATTACATTTCGGCAAATTATAGCTTTAACAATACTTTAGGTGGCATAGATGATGTTTATCGTGGTACAGTATTAAAGAACTACCGTTCGTTATTTGCCAACAACGCCCCTATCTCAGAAAGCAAATCGCATGGTGTTGGAGCCAACTTCAACTTCCGTAAGGCCATGCAGATGTTGTTCTTTAGCTTAGGTGTAAACTATTCTGCTACTACATTAAATACCATTTCATCATATACTTTAAGCGACAATATCCAACAACGTATCGTTCTGCCTTTAGCCAACCAAGCCAAATCTTTTTCTGTCAATGCCGCAGCAAGTAAATACCTATTTGACCTCCGAAGTACAGTGAACATTGGCGGCACTTTTAGCCAAAGTACATTTGACCAGTTACAAAACAACAGATTATTACCTTTTAATACCCAAACGATGACCTACAATGCAGGAATAGATTCAAAGTTGACCAATTTCATGAATTTTTCTTACAATGGAACATACACGGTTAGCAACAATAAATCTTCGATTAGCAACATCAGCAGTAAATTTCAACAATTAAGGCAGCAATCTAGCTTAACGTTTACCACCTTTAAAAGTGTGTTTATCAATGTTGCTGCAGAACACATCTTTACACACCAATTAGACCAGCCAAACCTCAGCTATCTATTTGCTGATTTCAATGTGAGATATAAACTGATGAAACTTAAAACCGACCTCGAATTTGGCGTTACCAATTTGGCCAATGTGAAGAAATTTGAGGCCATTAACCTCTCTGCAAACTCATTGACCTCAGGCACCTACTATATCCCTGGACGTGTTGCCATGTTAAAAGCGACTTTCAATTTTTAAACAACTGGAATTGTGTGTATTGGTTAGGGTTAATAAATAATACCAAACAAACAATTGAAGCCCCGAAACTGTAAAGTTGAGGGGCTTTTTTATGATTTACCTACGTGATACTAATCTGGGCCTAAATGAGTTTATCTTTATATCACATTACACATCCCATTTCCTACACATGATTCAAAACATTAAAATTCTAAAGACCGAAATCCTTTCTAACAATTGGTACACCCTTAAAAAAATCACTTATGAGTACCTGACAAAAGCAAACAAATTAGAAGTACAAAGCAGAGAAGCTTACGACCGGGGAAATGGTGCTGCTATCCTACTTTACAATACGGCACAAAAAACAGTAATCTTAACCAGACAATTTAGATTACCTACCTATATCAATGGAAATGAATCTGGTCTGCTGATAGAGGCCTGCGCTGGCTTACTAGACCATGATGCTCCCGAAGATTGCATCAGACGTGAAACCGAAGAAGAGACCGGATATAAAGTAACTGCTGTCGAAAAAGTATTTGAAGCTTACATGTCGCCAGGATCGGTAACTGAGATCCTTTATTTCTTTATTGCAGCCTATTCAAAATCGATGAAAGTAAATGAAGGAGGAGGTTTGGATCATGAACAAGAAAATATCGAAGTATTAGAATTGGATATTGACAGTGCGATGAAAATGATGACCACTGGAGAAATTAAAGACGGAAAGACCATCATGTTGCTACAACACCTCAAGCTCAATGGCATTTTATAATACTTCCTTCCTTATATCCTGTCACAAAAAAAGCCTCAATTAATGAGGCTTTTTGATATAGAATAATTTAGATATTAGTTTTTCTTGGTCCCTCGTGCAACAATATGTATTTCGGGCAGTTTTGGTTCTTCCTGTTTAACTATACTTACATTTTTGATATGGTCTGGGTTTACTTTATTCAATTCCTCTGCACCTACTTTTTTACCATTTAAGATCACGGTAATGGCACGTTTACCGCTATCTGTCGGTTTGTTCATTTTCCCATAACCTACCACCGTAATAACTTCAAGTTTTTTACCTTCTACATCAACTGTTGCCGGCTTATCCAGCTTAGGAAACATAAAACCCTGTACGCTTTTCTGCAATCTTTTGGTCACCGAACTTGCTGTATCAGTAAATACTAGCTTTCCTTCAAATTTACCTTTTAGAGGAAGGTTTTCAGCATTAAATGAGGTAATCGCATTGATGATTCTAGTAGCTGCCAACTCCCTTGAAGAATTGGTAGTATCTGTATTGATATAAATTGTATTAACTAAAACGATATTTCTTTGTGTAGTATCAGATTTGATATTGAGTTCAACAGGAGCTTGTTTTTTTCTGATAGGCTTATGTTTCGAAATTGTTGTTTTAACTTCAACCTCATCCTTATGATCGTCGATGATATGATTATCAATCAAAACCTGCTCTAAAGGTGCCAGATGCTTTTTGATATCTTTTTTTGTTACTGTAAAAGCTAAAGTAGTCAGCAATAAAACCGGTAGTACCAATAAGTAACGGCTAAGTGTTAAACGAGACGAACGTTTAACGTTCATCATCTTGATCCGTTTTTTTAAGTCAGATAAGTTAAAATTGTTGACGATTGGCACTGATGGTGAGAGTGTACCCACATCTAACAAGCTATATTGGTAAGCTTTCTTATCAATCCCTTTCTTTAAGATCTTCTCATCTGTGATAAACTCCAAATTCTCTTTTACAGCCCTTTTCATCAACCAAACACCTGGATTGAACCAGTAGAAAACCACGCTGAGCTCGGCCAAGATAATATCTAACGAATGCCATTGTTTCACATGGATGTTCTCATGTGCCAAAATGGTCTTCAACTCTTGTTCTTTATGTAAAGATGGATTGATATAAACTGTTTGCCAAAATGAAAATGGACTTACGGCCTCATCCAAAATCCTAACCTGATAATCTGCAACAGAACCCGGAGCAGATTTTTTATGCATTTTATACAAAGAGATAAACTGTATCAACAGTCTAAACGCCATAAAAATTACCCCAATATAAAACAATAGACTGATCCATCCCCAATAGGCCGTGATAAAGTTTGAGGGAACCAATTCCGTTACCTGTTGATTCATTTTAACTACAGTTTCCTGATCAACATGTGTTTGGTTAAAGAAGAAATCCGTTAAATCTATAAAAGGATAGATGGTTGAAAACAGTATACCAAATACCAAAAAAACACGGTTGATCACATAAAATGTCAATCGACGTAAAATAAGATAATAGGCTGCAGCGAAAAGTACAAGAACCAGGTTTATCTTAAACAGGAGGACAAAGAGATAAGGCATATCATTACTTTTCAGGGTTTTCGATCAGATTGATAATTTCTTTAAGTTCTTCAGTGCTTATTTTTTTATCCTTCGCAAAAAAAGCAACCAATTCTTTATAAGAACTTTGGAAGTAATTGTTTACAAAACCATTCATGAAACGCTTTTTGTACTCCGCTTCTTTCACCTTGGCGCTGTAACGATTGGCATTGGCATAACGCTCACTCTTCAAAAAACCTTTGCGTTCTAAATTCTTGATGGTCGATGCCAAAGTAGTATATGGTGGTTTAGGCTCGGGCATCACGTCCATAAAATCCTTGATAAATCCTGCCCCTACTTGCCAAACCGCAAGCATTGCCTCTTCTTCTTGTAGTGTTAACTTCTCCATAGTTTACGAATATATCGTAAATATACGAAATTATATTTGAGACGATAAAATTTTAGGCTGTTAAAATTTGTTAAGGCTTTGCGTACCTGTCTTCTGCCTCATTTATAGTCTGAGCGATGACCTTTTGCAATTGTTCTGCCTCGGCCGCAACAGTTGCATTTTCATTATAATCCGTCATATAAATGATCTTCTTTGTTTTACGCTCGTAATTAAATGTCATTTCATAGCGTAAAACCTTATCACTTTTTAAATTGGCATTTGGATTGGCAATTACTTCTGGTAATTTCCAGAGGTCGAGCTCATTGGCTTTACTGTGCAAAAAGATAACATGGTTGGCATTTAATTTAACCTTGGTTTTAACCAGCTCGTCTTTATTGTTTAGGTATTGATATTCGCCTGTAGCCGAATTATAGCTATTCACAAGCGTATCTCCCACCCCCCATTTATAACTTAGCGAAATAAAAGAAGAAGCCGGATATGGACCCTGTTTAAGATTGATCAAATAATAACCGCCAATACTGATAATCAGGATTACAGCAATTGTGGTGATCAGCGACAGCTTCTTTTTCAGTTCAATAGCCATTATTTCTTTGCCCTTTCTTCAGCGTCTATGATACTTTGCTCAATCATCTTCTGCATCTGTGCGGCTGCGTTTTTCATCCGTACATTACCCTCAAAATTTGGCAGATAGGTCACCTCTTTCGATTTTTTCTGATAGTTGAACTTCATAAAATAACGCAGCGTCTTAGGGTTTTTCAGGTCACTTTCGTTATTCGCTACTACATCTGGCAAATTCCAAAAGCCTTGCTCGTCGGCATTGCTATCCAAAAACTTTTTGTCCCTTGCATTCAACTCCACATGTTTGATAATCAAAGAATCCTTATCATTCAGGTATTTGTACTCGCCAGTAGCAGAGTTATATGAATTTTCTAATTTATTACCCACTCCCCATTTATACTCCAACGACACGAATTCTTTTGCCTTAAATGGTGCATTACGGATAATCGGTGCGTAATAGATGATGGCGTAAATTAAAAATGGAACAACTACTGTTAAAAATAAAAATATCCTTTTCCCTCTGCTCGTCATATTATAATCTTAAATCTAATCTAAAGGTCCAGTCAGTTCACCTTCCCACTTACTCACTACCGCAGTTGCAATACTGTTACCAATTACGTTAGTTGCTGATCTACCCATATCCAATAATGGATCAATACCTATCAATAGGGCCAATCCAGCTTCTGGGATGTTAAAAGTAGCAATGGTTCCGGCAATAACCACTAAAGAGGCACGAGGCACGCCGGCAATACCTTTACTGGTCAACATCAAGATCAACAACATGGTAATCTGCTGCTCAAATGAAAGGTGAATGCCATAACATTGCGCAATAAACAACGAAGCGAAGGTCATGTACAACATCGAGCCATCCAAATTGAACGAATAACCCAATGGCAATACAAAACTTACAATTTTATCTTTACAGCCGAAGCGCTCCAACTGCAACATGGTTCTAGGATAAGCAGCTTCGCTACTTGCCGTACTAAAAGCCAACATTACTGGCTCTTTCATCCTATTCATCAAGTTAAACACCCTACGTTTAAGAATCAGATAACCTATAAAGATCAACAGTATCCAGAGCATCAACATACTCGAATAAAACTCTCCGATAAACAAGGCATAAGTAGACAATACACTGATACCTTGCTTGGCTACAATGGCAGCCATGGCCCCAAATACCGCAAAAGGTGCAAAGTTCATTACATATCCTGTTACTTTCAAGATGATATGGGCTACTGAATCGAAAAATTCAATCACCATTTTACCCTTTTCACCAATGGCCGCAGTTGCTACACCAAAGAATAAAGAGAACACCACAATCTGTAGGATCTCATTGGTGGCCATTGCTTCTGCGAAACTTTTAGGCACAATATGCGAGATAAAATCTTTTACAGATAAGGCTGCGCCTTTTATACCTGTATCAGTATGGCTGCTTGGCAGAGGTAAATTCATGGCTTCGCCCGGTTTAAACAGGTTTACCATAACCATACCCAACACCAGCGACATTAATGAAGCACTAATGAACCACAGCATCGTTTTACCGCCAATACGTCCAACAGCCTTGATATCGCCTACCTTGGCCACACCAACCACCAATGTGGTAAATACCAAAGGCGCCACGATCATCTTGATCAAACGCAGAAAGATATCACTCAACAAGGTTAAGGGTTCTAATTTTTTCTCTCTTTCCTTTTCGTTTTCTTTACGTATAGCTACTTGTTCTGCTTTTTGTGTTTTTAGCACAGCAAATTGGCTAACAGTAGTATCAGAAAGATTGCTCATCTGAGTTTCAATCTTTTTTATCTGTGCATCGGCACCAACAATGGCATTATTATTTTTGTTGAAGTTATTTACATTTAAGTAATAACCTACAGCAACACCTACTATAAGTGCTATAAAAATAAATAGTGTAAGTCTGTTTTTATTCGACATTGGTTAGGTTTAGATTTTAATCAAGGCGTAAAACTACAATAATAAAATTATTCTCTAAACTTTGTTGATAAAGCATTAGTTATTTTACATATTTGGGGCGTAACAAAACTAGGCACTGAACATCTAATCCAGTAGCTCATCAAAAAGAAATAAGTGAATCAGAAGGATACTTTATTTAAGGAAATTTTCGACAAGAACTCTAAAAAGATTTTTCACTTATGCTATGGTTATACAGGGGACAAGGATTCTGCGAACGACCTTTTACAAGAAACTTTTTTAAAGGTATGGCAGAACCTGGATAAATTCAGGAACAAATCTTTGATTTCTACTTGGATCTATCGGATTGCGGTAAACACTTGTTTAACCTATCTACGTTCAGAGAAAAGACAGGCCAAAGATGAGCTTACAGAAAATATCATTGAAAACAAGATTGAAGAATTTTCTGAAAAAAACGAACAAGTTGCGCTACTCTATAAATCTATCTCTAAACTAGAAGAAAACGACCGTTTGATCATTACCATGGTACTGGATGAATTGCCATACAATGAAATTGCAGATATATCTGGAATAAGTGAAGGAAACCTAAGGGTAAAAATTCATCGCATTAAACAAAAATTGACCGAATTATACAATCAGCATGCAGGAATTTGATCATATAGAAGCACTTTGGGCGCAGCATACGGTTGATGTAACAATATCAGCTGATGAGATGCTGAAACAGGCTAAAAAAGAAGTTAATGGCATGCGTACCCGCTCGCTATTGAACATATTGGGCATGAGCCTTTCTTTTGTTGCTGTTGCTTGCTTGTGGCTTTTTGATTTTCAATCGTGGACAACACATGCAGGAATTGCCATTATCGCCTTTGCTGTAGCGGTATATACCATCATTTTATACAATAACCATAAAATCATAGCCAAAACTGATTTTACCGCACATCCAAATGCGTTTATCAGTACTTTAAAACACTATCAGTTGAATCGCCTTGCAATTTACAGCCGCCTGTATTGGTTTTATACCGTGGCGCTTTCTCTGGGCATGGTTTTCTTTTTTGTTGAAATTTCTGGACACATGGAACTATGGATACAAATTGTATTTATATTGATAAGTTTTGGTTGGATCATCTTCTGCTCTACCCTGGTGCGTAAAGCGGTGATTAAAAAGGATAAAGAGCGGATTGCATTGTTGATCGAGAAATTTGAACGCATCAGCAACCAGTTTAAAGAACACGAATAATTTATTGGCACGGCTTTCGTTCTATACCTTCAAATGAAGAACGGATTGATTACTCCCTTTGTCTTATTTACTTTTTTGCTTTTTAGCGGATTTAAAACGCAGCAGGAAGTTATGCCAATCCAATTGGATTGGGACATCCATTTCAAGGGCAAACCCGATGAGCATTCTGCTTATGCGGCATTGACAGCCACAACATGGCATTATAGTTATACTGCTAAGATTAGCGGTAACAAGCTAAATATTGATTTTAAATTTGCCGCAGGTGTCGAACCTGAAAAATCGTGGGTAAAACAAAGTAGGATTCGCGATAAAAAGGCAAACAGACAACTGTTAAACCATGAACAAGGTCACGTTTATATCAATTATCTGCTTTTAAAGGAAGGCGAAACCGTTATTCGCAACCAAAAATATACAACCAGCAATTACAAAAGATCAATTCAAGCTACTGCCAATAAAGTAGGTAAATATTACAGCGACATGCAAAGTCGTTATGATGACGAAACCAAACATGGTGCCGACCAACAGGCCCAAAACCAATGGGACGATTACCTTAGAGATCAAATGAATAAGTACCAGTAAAAGTTTTCGGTTTGCAGTTTACAGCAATCCAATTTTACTGCGGTTTTACTTCGCTAGCCGAAAAACTATTGCCACTTAACCTATACTGTAAAGTTTTAACCAAGGTGGTTGTTTTACCACTATCTGTGCTTATAACCGGTACTGAACGGAACAAGTCTCCATTTTTTACAAAGAACTTATCATTCCCCTCGTATCCCTTTTTAATGTTATTGCTAAAGCCCGGAAAACTGATCTTGTTGAAACTATTGCCACTAAACTCGTAAACATTTAGGTCATTCACATTCTTTCTAACTACGTATTGAACATACAATTCTGGATTCCCATCATTGTCCAAGTCCATGTTCCAGGCATCTGTAATGATTCCTTTTCTTTCATCAGAAAGCGACTTATAATTGTTTTTGATAGAATCAGACATCAACAACAGGTAGCCACCAATGGTATCAACTCCTTTTCCCCAGCTTACCACTTCAAAATGATAGCCAGGTTTGATTTCAATATTTTTATAAAATGGAAATGGATTACCAGATTTTGCCTTCCCAGTTTCTGTTTGAGCTACAGTAGTTGATTTCTCTTCGTTACTGCAAGCCGTATAGAACAACATTGTTCCAAGTGTTAGAAAGCCAAGTTTAATGGTATTTTTAAATTTCATTTGTGGTTCGGTTTTAAAAATCCAATTTATACGATTTCCCTATCCTTTGCAAAAAATATTCAACTATTTTGTCTTTACATCTGGTGCGCCGTTGTTCAAGGTGGTTTCTGTAACTACACTTCTTTTGCCACTTGGTGTAATCACAATGGTTTTAAGTGTTTTCTTTTGACCCTGAGGTACGATAACTTTAATTGGCTCTTTGTATTCTTTGGCATTTTCTGATGGGCGGTAACCATCAAGCGTATAAAATATTTTAGCCCCTAAAATTGGCGACTTTAATTCTAAGCTCACATTGCCACCATTCAATACTTTATCTGGCTGACCAATTGGTGTAGGTACCCAATAATTGGCACTTGTTTGATCTAACCTGGCCAAATGCAAAGGCACTCTTTCTTCCATAAAGTTCTTGATGTCTTTTTTGTCCAGTGGACTCCAAGCAATTTCCGCAAGCGCATATAGTCTAGGCAAAATCTGGTATTCTACCTTGGCAGGACTTTCTAAATATTCGCTCCACATATTTGCCTGCACACCAATTACATATTTACCTTGGTCGGCATTGAGTTCTTTTGGAATTGGATCGTAGCTATAAAGTTTGGTATAAGGAGCAAAACCACCTATGGTTAAAGGTTCGTCTGGAGAATTGGATTGTTTATGGTCAAAATATAAACCTGCCGAACCTGGGGTCATGATCACATCGTGACTCTGTTTGGCCGCATCAATTCCACCTTGTTCTCCCCTCCACGACATTACTGTTGCATTTGGGGCCAATCCGCCTTCTAAGATCTCGTCCCAGCCAATTACCGACCTTCCTTTTGAATTGATATATTTTTCAATCCTTTGAATGAAATAACTTTGTAGCCCGTGCTCGTCTTTAAGGTTATTGTCTTTGATAAACTGTTGGCAAAATGGCGATTGTTTCCAATACTCTTTCGGACATTCATCTCCACCTACATGGATATATTTGGAAGGGAATAAAGCAATCACTTCATCCAGTACATTTTCTAAGAATTTAAAGGTATTATCTGTTGGTACAAAAACATCATCAAATACTCCCCAAGTCTGTTGTACCTGTTTGCCTTTTCGATCACCAGACCAAGGTGTTTTATCCGAGATGAAGGTATCCTTATCAGGAAAACAACTGAGTTCTGGATAGGCCGCAATGGCTGCAGAAGCATGTCCGGGCATTTCTATCTCAGGAATTACAGTGATGTATTTACTGGCAGCGTAAGCAATTACTTGTTTCACTTCTTCTTGTGTATAATAACCTTTGTAAGGTTCATTATCTGTACCACCAGTACCTGGATAATTCCCCACAATTGTTCCGCTTCTGCTTGCACCAACAGTGGTCAGTTTTGGATATTTTTTAATCTCGATCCTCCAGCCTTGGTCATCGGTTAAATGCCAGTGGAACTTGTTCAGCTTGTACTGTGCCAATAAGTCGATATATCTTTTCACAAAAGAAACAGGAAAGAAGTGTCTGGCTACATCTAAATGCATTCCACGATATTTAAAACGTGGATAATCATTGATTTCTGCGCTTTGGATGCTGATCTTATCCTTGCTTTTGTCTGGCATCAACTGCATCAACGATTGTACGGCATAAAACAGACCTGCTTCCTTGCCTACAACTTTGATATGATTAGGGGTAATTGTTATGGTATAACCTTCTGCTGGCAACTTATCTGCGCCAACAGATGTTAACACAATTGATTTTTGCCCACTTGTTACCGCCTTTTCTTCCCTTAGCGCAAAACCGCCTTTGGTAACGATAAAAGCATTTAACAGATCCGCTGTTCTGGCATTTTCAGCTTCGTTACTGATCAAAGCCACAGTTTTATCTAATTGGAATACACCGCTTGTCTTTTTGATAGAAACGGGAACAGGAATGATACCCATATTCGCATCGGTTTGTGCGTAGGTATTTAGCGTGAGCAAAGTAGGTAATAACATTAAAAAAATCTTTTTCATAGTTTTCAAGTATTTGGTATGACCAAGATATAAAATTTAAGGGAAAGCAAAAACCAATTGGGTAAGATGATTTATTTAAACTGATAAAGACAGAAGGACTCTAAACATAGGCAAAATTCAATGTATCATTTCTGTTCCATAGCACTTTTGCGCTTATTCTTTAAACAAACTTTGTAATTTAACTTAAACGATTACCAACGTTATTGGTAAAGCCTGAAACAGATTGGCGTGAAAAATCTGTACGAGCTAACAATCTAAAACTAAACTTAAATGAAAAAAGCAAACTTACTTAGCAAAACCGAGCTAAAAAAAGTAATGGGCGGTACAAAACCGAATTGCCCTGAGGGAACTTGCGCAATGGTTATGCCTGGTTCTAACTGGGATGACCTTTGTCCGATGAACATGCACTGCGAGACGTTTCTTTGCGATGATGGTGTAGGACAATATACCAAGTGCGTTCCAGATGGGGTTACCTTACCTGAATTATAATCTGGATTGAAATAAAAAAGGCCAGCTTAAGCTGGCCTTTTTATATACTTTAAATTTAAGCAACTACTGCTTTCACTACATGCTCTTTTGCAGCCAAATACCTTTCGGCATCTAAGGCGGCCATACAACCAGAACCCGCAGCTGTAACTGCCTGACGGTAATAATGGTCCTGAACATCTCCACAGGCAAACACACCTTCTACATTGGTTTTAGAAGTACCTGGCGTTGTTTTTAAATATCCTGTTTCATCCATATCCAACCAACCTTTAAATATGTCTGTGTTAGGTTTGTGTCCAATGGCCACAAAGAAACCTTCTACAGCTAAAGTGCTTGCTTGTTCTGTTTTATGGTTAAATACCTTAACCCCTGTTACATTTTTACCATTACCAATGATCTCTGTTGTTTCTGTATTGTAGATCACTTCAATATTTGGGGTGTTCAATACGCGGTGAACCATTGCTTTTGAAGCCCTGAACTCATCTCTACGTACCAACATATATACTTTTTTACACAATTTGGCTAGGTAAGTAGCTTCTTCAGCTGCTGTATCTCCCGCACCAACAATAACCACATCCTGTCCTTTAAAGAAAAAGCCATCACAAACCGCACAGGCCGAAACACCAAAACCATTGTATTGCTGTTCACTTGGTAGGCCTAGCCATTTCGCCGTAGCACCAGTGGCAATGATCACAGTATCAGCGGTAATTGTTTTTACTTCATCAACCACAACTTTATGTGGCAATTGAGAGAAATCTACAGAACTTACATAACCAAAACGATTCTGCGTACCAAAACGTTCTGCTTGTTTTCTAAAATCTTCCATCATTTCAGGGCCCATAATTCCATCAGGGTAACCTGGAAAATTATCTACATCGGTAGTTTGTGTCAACTGACCACCCATTTCCATTCCGGTATACATTACAGGTTTTAGATCTGCACGAGCTGCATAGATCGCAGCGGTATATCCTGCTGGACCCGAACCTATAATTAAACAATTTACGTGTTCTATTTCTTGTTGTTCTGACATTTTGTTTTGCTTAAGTATGCAAATTTAAGGTTTAATTTACGAATGGCAAAGCGCCATTAGCAAGCCGAAAGTAAAAAGATATGAAGTTTATTTACCTGCTTGATTCGCTTTGAGCAGACGAACAAAATTACCACCTAATATTTTGGTTATCTCATCTGCTTTATAGCCGCGTTTAAGCAGGGCTGCTGTTATTTTTGGATAATCGGCTACACTATTTATGCCCAAAGGAAATGATTCGGCTCCATCAAAATCTGCACCTAGACCAACATGATCTACTCCAATCATTTTAACAATATAGTCAATATGATCAATCAATATTTCTATCGAAGGTCTTGTTGCATCAGCATCCTTCGGATGTAAGGCAATTAAAGTGTCAATTGCATTGCTACGACCAAATTTTGCGCTCAATGATTTTAATTCTTCCTCATATTTTGCAAAAAAAACTTTTTGTTTGGTATTATAGGTAGAATCCAAAAAACCACTGTAAAAATTAAGTGAAATTACTCCTCCATTTTTACCAACAGCTTTGATCTGTTCGTCTTTCAAATTTCTTGGTACGGGATTTAGGGCATATACACAGCTGTGCGATACCAGTATCGGTTTGCTGGATTCTTTGATGGCATCAAAGAATGTTTGTTCACCAACATGCGACAAATCGACCAGTACACCTAAATCGTTCAATTTATGGACTACTTGTTTACCAAATGTATTTAGTCCAGCATTCTCCTTCTTTATTTTCCCCGAGGTTTCTTCAGCAGCAGAACTTGCCCATGGCGTACTATTGTTCCAAGTCAAGGTTAGGTAGGTCATACCTCTTTGCGCCAATTTTTCTAGATAATCGAGACGGTTTTCGATCATATGTCCACCCTCTACCCCTATCATCGCGGCCATTTTATTTGCCTTAACTGCTTTTTCTAATTCGTCAGCATTACGCACCAAGGTTATTTTTTCTGGATAACGTTTAATAAGGCTGTACAATGAATCAATTTCTTGGTTGGCCACATCATAACCGCCTTTTTCATCGCACCAAATAGAAAACACCTGTACATCCAAACCCCCTTGTTTTGCCCTTACCAGATCAAAATTACCTGTCTTTTGCAGTTTCCCAATGTCTATTCCAGATTTGATCTGGTTAAACAGGATATCACCATGTGTATCTACAACAATGGCCTTATCATGAACCTGTTTGGCAGATTGTGCAGCGCAAAAAATGCTGACCAATGCTAAAAATAAGGTGGAGGTATATTTTTTCATCTATTTAAATCAAAATTTTAGTTGACTGTTCCGCTGGCCTTACTTTGTTTTTTCTTCTTCTCCTCTTTTTGGAGTACACCCATTATATAAACTTCCTTTCTCCTGCCCTTGTTATAGAACCATTCGCCATCTTTTTTGTCCATTACGTAATTTCCGGTCTGGATCACATCCCCATTATTTTCATAATAGCCAAAAAGGCCATTTTTTTGTCCTTCTAAATAAGTGGTCATCATCAGTATATTACCCGTTGGATAGAATGTAGTCCATTTCCCAGTCCTCAACCCATCTTCAAATCGTCCCTTTAACGAAACATATCTGGTTTTGTCTTTTAAAAAAAATGAGGTATTATTTTGATAGTTGAAATCACGATAGTCATTGTAATACACAAAATCCCCATGCTCTACTTTTAAGGTTTCATCCTTATAACTACCTGTACTGGTCAGCTCATCATACAGGTTATAGGTTTTCAATATGCACAATTTATCAGGACCAACTATTCCATATACCCCATAAGAAGTGGCAATGGTAGAATCGCTGGTAATCTTGTTCCCCCTAAAGTAAAGTGCTTTTACTTGGGTCTGTGCAAATACATTGATACTAAAAATGATAGCGCTAACAAATATCAAAAATTTCTTCATACTCAATTAGGTTTGGATAATACCTACATTAAACGCCTTTTTTATTGGCGATTGATTGGCTGCTTCTATCCCCATAGAAATTACCTTACGTGTTTCTAAAGGATCGATCACTCCATCTACCCATAAACGTGAAGCGGCGTAATATGGTGTGGTCTGGCTATTATATCGATCGGTAATTTCATTCAACAGTTCTGATTCCTTTTCTGGTGTAATGGTTTCGCCTTTGGCTTTTAGCGATGCCTCTTGGATCTGCAACAGTACTTTTGCCGCTTGTGCGCCTCCCATTACGGCTATTTTTGCACTTGGCCAAGCATAGATTAGGCGTGATCATAGGCTTTGCCACACATGGCATAATTGCCCGCTCCGTAAGAATTACCAATTACAATGGTGAATTTTGGCACTACAGAATTAGCTACTGCATTGACCATTTTAGCCCCATCTTTGATCATCCACCCTGCTCAGATCTACTGCCTACCATAAAACCGGTTACATCTTGCAAAAACACCAATGGAATTTTCTTTTGGTTGCAGTTCATGATAAATCTACTGGCTTTATCTGCACTATCTGAATAAATGACCCCACCAAACTGCATTTCTCCTTTTTTAGATTTCACTACTTTTCTTTGATTGGCTACAATTCCAACTGCCCAGCCATCAATTCTGGCCAAACCACAAATGATACTCTGGCCAAATAACTGTTTGTATTCTTCAAACTCAGAATTGTCTACCAAACGAAGAATTACCTCTCGCATGTCATAAGGTTTTTCTCTATTATCAGGTAAGATACCGTAAAGCTCCTGTTCATTGAGTTTTGGCAACGCCGATTTGATCCGATCAAAACCTGCATTTTCTGGAGCACCCAACATGCTCATGATGTTTCTGATGCTATCCAGACAAGCTTGATCATTAGGTTGTTTGTAATCGGTCACACCAGAAATCTCGCAATGGGTACTTGCACCACCCAAAGTTTCGTTATCTATATCCTCGCCAATGGCAGATTTTACCAAATAAGACCCTGCTAAAAATACCGAGCCCGTTCCCTCAACAATCATGGCTTCATCACTCATGATAGGCAAGTATGCTCCTCCTGCTACGCAAGAACCCATAATGGCAGAAATCTGTACAATTCCATCTGACGACATGATTGCATTGTTTCTGAACATCCTTCCAAAATGTTCTTTGTCAGGAAAAATCTCATCTTGCATTGGCAGATACACTCCGGCACTATCTACAAGATAGATTACAGGCAACCTGTTCTCCATCGCAATCTCTTGGGCACGTAGGTTTTTCTTTGCCGTCATCGGAAACCATGCTCCTGCTTTTACGGTAGCATCATTGGCCACAATTAAACATTGTCTGCCCGAAACATAACCAATTCCGGTTACTACACCAGCACTTGGGCACCCACCCTGTTCTGCGTACATCCCGTCTGCCGCAAATGCGCCCAGCTCTAAAAATTCACTTCCTTCATCAGTAAGATAGGCGATGCGTTCTCTGGCTAAAAGTTTGCCTTTTTCCTTTTGTTTAGCAGCATTTTTTTCACCACCACCCGCATATATTTTCTTAAGCCTGGTTTTCAGATCATACACCAATTGCTTATTTACATCTTCGTTTTTATTGAATTCTATATTCATGCGAGCAAGTTAGATGATAATTTTTTAAAACTAAAACCTGTAACGGTATTTAGTTTTTCAAAAACAATACGTGCTAAATTAACGTTTTATTCGTTTCTAATGATATGCGCTATTTATTTTTGATTTCGAGCTTGTTTTTCTGCCAATCTAGCTTTGCGCAATCTTTTGTTTTTCCCAAACTTGCAGGCCAGGGTAATAGCATTTCTACGCTTATCCCACAAAATTGGAAAGCGATAGATACGGCTTATGGCGACCTCAACAACGACAAGAGTGAAGACATGGCTTTCGTACTCGAGTTTGAGAAACCTGTTACCGAAAGAAGAGCTTATGGGGATGCAGAAACCGAATTGATCAAGGAATTTCAGAAACCTAGAATATTGGCGGTCTATTTCAGAGACCCAAAGTCTGGTAAATATATTTTTGCTTTACAGAACAACAATTTTGTGCTACGCTCCGAAGAAGGCGGTGCTTTAGGCGAACCTTTTAAACAACTGAACATCACAGACAATAACCTGAACCTCGTTTTTGAGGGAGGCAGCGAATGGCGATGGAAATTAGATTATTTCTTTAAGTTTCAACATAAGGATTGGGACCTGATACAAGCCAATCATACGTATTATAATTCCTCATCAGGAGAGATGACCATTAAAGCCTATGATTTTGCCAATCGGAAAGTGAAACAGACCAAAGGAAATCTATTTGTGCGGAATACCATCAACGAAGTAAGCGAAGAAATCCTCTATTTCTCCCAACTCAGAACGTTAAACAATTTTAAAAAACCATGGACTTGGGAAATTACCAAGGACAATTTTTTATAGTTCCACCAAGTAATTAGGTTAGGTTTCTATCCCTGAACCAGACATCATCTGGGGCAGCCGTAAAATTTTTCATCTTGTTTACCAAAACATCGGCTTCAACTTCGTTAAAAACCAAGTCTCTGTTGGTCTGTTTTAGGAAACGATGTTCAACCATTACATCCATCTGTAAAAACAAATGGTCGTAAAAGCCATTGATGTTCAACACACCAATAGGTTTGGCATGCAGGCCCAATTGCAGCCATGTCAAAACTTCAAAAAGTTCTTCCAATGTACCAAAGCCACCTGGTAGAATAATGAAACCATCGGCCAGATCGGCCATCTTCTGTTTGCGCTGGTGCATATTTTCCGTCACCAACATTTCTGTTAAACCAGTATGACCAACCTCTTTATCCATCAAAAACTGTGGAATAACTCCAGTAACAGTTCCACCCAACCGTAGGATTTCGTTTGCAATTACACCCATTACACCTACACTTCCACCTCCGTAAACCAGATTGATATGTTGTGCCACCATGGTCGAAGCCAAGGCCTCGATTGCTTTTTGTAATTGAGGGTCGCCATTGAAATTGGAGCCGCAATACACACAGATAGATTTCATTTGAAATAGATTGATTTAAAAAGCCAAAAGTAACAAAAAGTTCATGGGTTCAATCTTGATCAACAAACAAATGAACAATTGAACCAATGAACAACTGAACTGATGAACAACTGAACCAATGAACTAACGAACTAACGAACTAACGAACCAACAAACCATCAAAAGTTACGGCCACATAATAGAGCGCTCCCAAAGTTGGTCCACCAGCATATTGTACATAGTTTTGATTAAAAATATTGGTCGCTCCGAGTTTGATACTGGCCTTGTTTTGAGGAATGCGATAAGTAACCTGTGCATCCAACGTGTTAAAGGCAGGCACTTGACCATTGACCAAAGGACTCTCCCACAAAAAGGACTCCTGCCATTTCCAAAGGATGTTGAAACCAAAATTTTTAACGATTTCTCTATTGCCAAATGAAATATTTGTGGCCCAATTTGGCGTATTGAATCCAGTTACAAAAACATCTTTGTGCGAATTTTCAGAGATATCGTTGTAATTGACATTCCCAGCGATGGTAAATTTCTGATAGAAATTATAGGTCAATCCAAAAGACGAACCATAGTTGTTATAGGTATTCTTGGCATTGGTATAAACCCTATAACGAGTTTGCTGGCTATTTCTATTGGCCTGTACCATCGCAATTACCGCTGCATCAGAACCTACTGGAACCTGACTGGTTAAACCTGTTTGATAAGGAACCGCCACTTCTACCTGACCTAAAAATCCTTTATACTGATTAACATAAGCATCAATATCCAATACCAATTTATTGTCTAGCAATACACTTTTATAACCAAATTCAAAAGAATTGATCCGCTCAGGTCTGGTAGCCGCAAGACTGGTAACCGCTAATAAATCTCTATTTTTAAGTGCAGCATTGGTAGTGGATAAACCTGTAGCGACGTCTTTATTTACCGCAGCATTAAAATCGTTGATAGAATTGAGTGTATAAGAATTATCCAAGTAGTTTAATCCATTATTGATGTAAGACAATCCGCCAACACGTCTGATATTGCCATTGTTAACGAATGATAAAGCCTCGAATAAAGCAGGAAACCTGTAACCATTCTGAAAAGAAACCCTGAAATTATGTTTAGTATCAAGGGTATAAACTGCTGCAATCCTCGGATTCAATTTTGCCGTAAATTCGGGATTGTAATCCAACCTTAACGAACCAAAAAGTTTTAACTTTTCCTCAAAAAATGTTTTCGTTACCTGCGCAAATGCTCCAAATTTCTTGTAGTAGACGTTATCACCAAAACTCCCATCGGCTAAAGGTTTGTTTCTTTCTGCCAGTGGTCTTTTAAAATCCACAAAATTGTTTCCATCGGGCACAACCTCATAAATGCGTACATCTGCACCAACCAACAAATCAACCGCTTTGATCTGCTTAGCAAAATTATACTGACCATCTGCATGGTAGGTACGGCTTCTTTGACTCAACCATGCCCCACCCGTTGCCGGAGCATCACCTCCAACCACAGCTTTATGGTCCCAATTGTTGATCCCAACAATGGTATTTTTTAAGCTTTCAAAAGCTGGTGTACCCGGCACTACCCTACTGGCATCGGCAGCAGTTCTGCCCATCTGCAAAGCATCAGCTAAGGAAGAACCATTGTTCAAGGCATTTTGTAAGGCCGTTTTGTATTTGGCGCTCCAAACACTATTGGTTCCACCGCTGGTAATATCCAAATTATCAACCAGAGGTTTAATGTTATACGAATCGCCTGTATTTTCTAATGAAGCGTAGCCACGAATAAAATAGTTGGCACCTTTTAATTCTAACTTATGGTTCTGGACAATTACGTTATCGAGCTGTATTTTGTTTCCTCGTTGAAAAACGCCATCCATTTTGCCAATACGATAACCATAAGCCAATTCTGCATTGTCTCCCAAACGGTAATGTAGAGAAGCATCAAATTTCAGGTTATCGACTGTAGGTTTGACCACATCCTTTTCCCAGTAACCTGTTCGTCTAACAATAATGCTCTGGCTGCCCATTCTACCTGGAATAGTTAGACCAGTGAGCGTTACGGCATTACTGCCACCATCATCACCATATTTATTCCAAGCATCATAAGCGGGATTAACCGCATCAGCATTGAGTTCGGGGAAAGATGGATTTGCTGTATTCAGATTGTTAGGGTTTTGGTTGGTCCGCGTATCCGACAACCAATCTGTACCCCGTAAATAACTCAGGTTGATCTTAAATGCAAACCTATTGTTAAAAGCTTTGGCATAACGGACCGCTGTTTCTGTAAGGTTACTTAACTCTCTACCTGTGCCACCCAAATGATTGATTCCTGTTTTTTGATAGAAACTTAATCCCTGATATAAAAATGGACTTTTGGTCAAAAGATTGGCCATTCCGTTGATCGCATTCATGCCATACAATGCCGAAGCGGCACCAGGTGTAATCTCAACACTGGCAATATCCAATTCTGTTGGTCCGATGGCATTGCCCAATGGCACACCTAAGGTTGCAGCTTGCATATCGATCCCATCTACCAGTTGTACGAACCTAAAATTGTTGGGAATATTAAAACCTCTGGTATTTGGCACCTTAAAAGTGATGCTTGAGGTGGTCATCTGCACACCTTTTACATTTTCGAGTGCATCATAAAAACTGGCCGCTGGCGATTCTCGAATAGCTCTGATATCCAATTTTTCGATGGCCACAGGCGATTTCAAAATACTTTCTTCAACTCTCGAAGCTGTAACCACCACTTCCTTACCCAACATGGTCTGTGTGATCAATTCGATGGTAAGCGCTGAGTTTGGTCCTGCTACCTCAAATTCTTGGGTCTGGAAACCTACAGCAGAAACCACAAGTGTAAATGGATATTTGGCCCTCGTCTTAAGAACAAAATGGCCTTGTGAATCAGTTGAAATACCATTCACCGTTCCCTTTACGGTTACATTGATGCCAGCTAAGACCTGTTTGTGGTCTTTATCAATAATATTTCCGCTGATTTCTATAAAATTATTGCCCTGTGCAAAGAGGGACAATGGTGTTAAAAGGGCTAAAACAAGGATAAGATGGAGCGCGTAAAACTTCGATTTGGTCATAAGATAGTTAGTTTGAGGATGGGTTATTTTTTATTATATTAAATCTATAGATTAAATAGACAAATATATTTTAAAAAAAGTAATAACAAAATTTAATTCTGATTTTTCAGAAATATTTTGTTATTGCTTTTATATTATTTTGATTTTTAAACAGAAATCAAAATAAATTATCTCGTATAATTAGGAGCTTCTTTGGTAATGGTAATATCGTGCGGGTGACTTTCTCTCATCCCTGCTGCCGTGATCTGTACAAACTGCGCTTCTTGCAAAGCTTCGATCGTACCAGCACCACAGTAACCCATACTTGCACGTAAACCGCCAACGTATTGATACATCACTTCGGCCAAAGTTCCTTTAAATGGCACCCTACCTACAATACCTTCTGGTACTAGTTTTTTGATGTCATCTTCAACATCTTGAAAATAACGGTCTTTAGAACCTTGTTCCATCGCTTCGATAGAGCCCATTCCACGATAAGATTTGAATTTACGTCCTTCGTAGATGATGGTTTCACCTGGTGATTCTTCAACTCCTGCAAACAACGAACCTGCCATTACCGTACTTGCACCAGAGGCGATCGCTTTGGCAATATCTCCTGTATGTTTGATCCCTCCATCAGCAATCACAGGTACACCAGTTCCTTTTAAGGCCTTGGCACATTCGAAAACAGCATACAATTGTGGTACACCTACACCTGCAATAATTCTGGTGGTACAAATAGAACCTGGTCCGATACCCACTTTAACCGCATCAGCACCAGCTTCGGCCAATGCTTTGGCAGCAGCACCTGTGGCAATGTTACCTGCAATCACCTGTAGATCTGGATATTTAGCTTTTACTTCTTTTAATTTATCAATTACCCCTTTAGAGTGGCCATGGGCCGTATCAATTGCAATTACATCGACACCCGCTTTTACCAGGGCATCCACACGTTGCATCGTATCTGCAGTAACTCCAACCGCAGCACCAACACGTAAACGTCCCCTTTCGTCTTTACAGGCGGCAGGATAGTTTTTCACTTTCTGGATATCTTTAAAAGTGATCAGACCGCTTAAATAACCTTCTGCATTCACAACGGGTAATTTTTCGATCTTATGGTTCTGCAAAATTTCTTCAGCTTGCACCAATGTAGTACCTTCTGGAGCAATGATCAGGTTTTCTTTGGTCATTACATCCGCAATTGGTCTGTTCATGTCTTTTTGAAAACGCAGATCGCGATTGGTAATGATCCTACCAATTTATTATCGTTACTTACTACAGGGATACCACCAATCTTATGTTCTTTCATCATCTTGAAAGCATCGGCAACAATAGCATCTACACGTAAGGTAACCGGATCTTCGATCATGCCACTTTCAGAACGTTTCACTTTACGTACTTCTTCAGCTTGTCTTTCAATCGTCATATTTTTGTGCAGCATACCCAAACCACCATTTTGAGCAATGGCAATGGCCAATTCTGCTTCCGTAACAGTATCCATAGCTGCAGAAACCAAAGGTACATTGAGCTTGATCTTTTTGGTCAAGAAACTTGATGTATTCACTTCACGTGGCAAAATCTCTGAGTAGGCAGGCACTAACAATACGTCATCGTATGTTAAACCAGTAGCGATAAATTTTTGGGGATCGAGTTGCATAGCAAATAAATTAGGAGTTATTATTTGCCGGGCAAAGATACAATAAATCATTCAATATAAAAATATCATTACACTTTGTTCGGCTTAAAAGAATTTAGCACCTTTAACAATCAATCCCCCCATCATGAAAAAACTAATCTTAGCCGTTGTCATTTCTTTTATCGCTTTCCATTCTTTTGCTCAAAATTTTAAATATGCTTTTGTTACGGATACCCATGTAGGCACCGCAACCGGAGAAGAAGACCTGAGGAGAACAGTTGCCGATATCAACCTACAAAATGATATCGATTTTATATTGGTAACTGGCGACGTTACGGAAATGGGTACCAATGATGAGCTCAAATTGGCCAAAGAGATCTTGTCAGGATTGAAAAAACCTTTTTACGTTATCCCAGGAAACCATGATACGGGTTGGTCTGAATCTGGAGGCGTAACTTTTATCAAAGAGTTTGGTAGCGACAAATTCACTTTTGACCATAATGGTTATCGTTTCATTGCTTGTGCTTCTGGACCCTATGTTAGGATGTCTGATGGGCATATTCCTCGTGATGCCACGGTTTGGTTAGATGAAATCTTGAAAAAAACATCGGCTAAAATGCCCATTGTTTTTATCAACCACTACCCTATGGACAATAGTTTAGACAATTGGTACGAAGCTACAGACCGATTAAAGAAATATAACATCCAATATGCCATTTGCGGCCATGGACACCAGAACAAGGCTTATAATTTTGAAGGTATAGAAAGTACCATGGGCCGATCAAACTTAAGGGCCAAAGATAGCATTGGTGGTTATAACATCGTCAACATGACAAAAGACACGGTCTATTTTGCGACCAAGAAACCTACAGAGCCTTTATTGCCTGCTTGGCGAAAAATAGCCTTAAAACCTTTTGTACACCAAACATTAAAGGCCTACGAAAGACCCGATTATACGGTCAACCAAAAATACAATACTGTTAAAGAAGCATGGACCTACCATTCAAATGCCAACGTAGTTAACACGCCTACTTATACCGATAAATTGGCCATTTTTGGCAATAGCTTGGGTTTGGTAGAAGCTTTGGATATCAAAACCGGTAAAAAAGCATGGACCTTTAACACCAAAGGGGCAATCTATTCATCGCCCGTAGTGGCCAATCAATTGGTAATTTTAGGTTCTGGCGATGGCAATATCTATGCCTTAAATACAGCTACCGGTAAGGTGGTCTGGAAAGTTGCAACGGCAAATGCCGTATTAGGCTCTCCAATCATCGATGGCAATCAGGTATTGATTGGCGCAAGCGATCATACTTTTAGGTCGCTGGATATCAAAACAGGTAAAACGAATTGGAAATTTGAGGAAGTAGAAGGAACCATTGTTGGTAAACCACTCATCTATCAAGGCAAGGTTATTTTTGGTTCTTGGGGAAGACACCTCTATGCCCTGGATGTTAAATCTGGCGCCCTAATTTGGAAATGGAACAATGGCAGTGCCAATAGGATGTTCTCTCCCGCAATGGTTACACCAGTAGCCACCAATGGCATTGTGTATATTGCAGCTCCAGACAGGTATTTAACCGCCATTGATGCAAAAAATGGTCAGACGCTGTGGCGCAACAAAGAAGCTACTGTTAGAGAATCCATTGGCTTATCGGCAGATAGCAGTACAATCTATGGTAAAACCATGCAAGATGAAGTAGTGGCTTACAAAACCCAAGCAACCGACCCTGGAATTGCCTGGAAACTGAACCTAGGTTTTGGTTACGAGCATGTGCCATCTATGCTGATAGAAAAAGAAGGCAAGGTATTTTTCGGCACAAAAAATGGTGTGGTATATGCTTTCGACCCTAAAAAACAGCAAGGTTTATGGGCACATAAAATAGACAACTCCATGATCAATACGGTTAATGTGATCAATAGCAAAAATATCTTGGTCAGTACAATGGATGGAAAAGTAACTTTATTGCAGAGCAAAGAATAATTTTTAAAAATTAACTAAGTAAATAGTTTTTTTTTGTGTCAGATTAGAATATTTTTGTTATCATAGCGGCTTAAAACCTATCTATGAAAACAAAAACGCTCCTACTCTCTCTCATTTGCATTATTTCCTATTTAAATAGCCACGGCCAAAAAAAAGAATTTAAGTTTGGCAAAGTAGGATTAGAAGAATTTCAAATCAAACCTTTGGGCGAAGATTCTGCTGCTTCGGCAATCAAACTCTTTGATATTGGTGATTGTTATTTTGAAATCAGCCCAACAACTGGTGGTTTCTTATATGTCTACGAAAAACATGTCAGATATAAGATCATTAACAAAAACAGTTATAGTTTGGCCGATTACAGTATTGGTTTAAGAAAAGGGAATGGTGGTAACAAGGAAGAACTGCACAAATTTGATGCAGCGGCCTATAATCTTGTAGATGGTAAGATTGTGACCAGTAAACCTAATAAAGACGCTAAGTTTTCTGAGGAGTTTAACAAGACCTATACGTATAGAAAGATTGCCCTACCTAATGTAAAGGAAGGAACAATCATAGAATTTAGATATACCATCAAATCCAATTTCATCTTTAACCTTAGGGGTTGGAGTTTTCAAAGCAGCATGCCTACGCTCTATACCGAATTTAATGTTAAAATACCTGAATACCTAAGTTATAAGACCAACTTGAGTGGTTACATCCCTGTAAACAGAACCAAAAGCGAAACTATCAACGCGACTTATGTAACTGGTCTAAGTTCTACTGCTAATTACGACCAATATGTATTGGAGAACGTTCCAGCCTTAAAGGATGAAGCTTACATCACAACATTGGATGATTACAGACCTATGGTGGATTTTGAATTGCGGTCTACCCATTTTCCAAATTCGTTGATGGAAGATTACAACAGTACTTGGCCAAAGATCATTTCTGAGTTGGCAAAAGACGAGAACTTTGGACTGTTCATCAATAAAAATTCTTATGCGAAAACTGTTCTTCCTACAATCATTAAAGACGAAAAGGATCAATTAGCCATTACCAAGCTTATCCTTGAGCATGTTAAAAAGAACATCAAATGGAATAAAGAAAGTTTTTTTTATGCCACAGGAACCAATCCTAAAGCAGTTTTTGAAAAGAAACAGGGTAATTCTGGTGATATCAACCTATCGTTAATCAGCCTTTTAAAAGAAGCCAAAATAGAGGTTGCTCCAGTATTGATCAGTACCAGAAGTAATGGAGCGCATCCAGGTTACCCAATCTTGTCCAAATTTGACAATGTGATTGCTCAGGTAACCATTGGTGATAAAAACATACTCATAGATGCAACAAATGAAGACCTACCTTTAGGCATGGTAGCTTATGAAAATCTAAATCACCAAGGTTATATGGTCAACCTTAAAACGTTAGAAGGAAGTTGGGTCACAACCGAACCTACCACAGCAAACGAAACCTTATATGCGTTAGATTTGGTATTAGATACCGAAAACAAGCTTAAAGGATCTTACATGAAGTACGCCAAAGGTTATGCCGCATTAAGTATACGTAATGGTTACAAAAACACCAACAATGAAACCGAATACCTTAAAAATTTTAAAAAAGACAAAACTGGCTTAGAAATTTCTGAGTATAAGATCGACAATTTGAATAGCTTGGATGAGGTTTTGTCTCAATCGATGAAAGTAGTGATTGACGATAATGTAGAAGAGGCAGGCAATCTTGTCTATTTCTCTCCCTTACTCTATGAACGTACAAAGGAAAATATATTCAAACAAGAAACCAGAAATTTTCCGGTAGATTTTGCCTTTCCAATCAAGGAAAGCTATCGGATCAAAGTAAATTTTCCAGAAACTTACGAAATCGATAAATTACCAAAAAGTGGGTCTTACAAAATACCCGAAAACGCAGGGGTATTTACCATTTCCTTCCTTAGCGAAGGAAAAACACTATTGGTAAGGAGCAACATAGAAATTACTAAATCTGTTTATAGTCCGGACGAATATTTCCACCTCAAAGAACTATTCAAGGCCATCGTAGAAAAACAAGCTGAACAAATCGTATTTAAAAAGAAATCTTAATGAGAAAGTATATCCTATTGTCTGCTTTGGCTTTAAGTTCATTTTTGTCATTTGCTCAAAATTATGCCGCCAGTCTAATTCCAGACCAACTCACCAAAGATGCTGTAGCGGTCATCAGAAACGAAGAGCGTTTTTTTGATTTCAAAAGCGTGGGTGCTGGTCAGGAAACCTATAAAATTGCCATTACCATATTAAATAAGGCGGGAGATGATCTTGCAGAAATGGCCGAGGTTTACGATAAGTTCTCAAGCATCTCCAATATCAAAGCAACCTTATATGATGATGCTGGAAAGAAAATAAAGGAGTATAAATCTGCGGATATCAAAGACCAAAGCCTAATCTCTGACTATTCGATGTATGAAGATAACCGCATCAAATTGCTAAAATTTTACAGCACAACCTATCCTTATACAATTGAATACAGCTATAATCAAGATTACAAGGGAATCCTTTCTCTTCCCTCTTGGTCTGCGATCAAGGGTTATGGGATCTCTACAGAAAAATCAACCTATACCATTCAAAAGGCATCTACATTAAAAATCAAATTTTTAGCTAGTAAAGGTCTAAAAACAGATTCTACTAAAATTAACGATAAGACCCAATATAAGTGGTCTGGAAGCAACTTAACTGCAATTACAAGAGAACCGATGAGTATTGGTCTTGAAAACGTGGGCGACTGGGTAAAGGTTTCTCCAACACAATTCGAGTATGACAATACTACTGGCAATTTTGACAATTGGAAAAATTTTGGGGCATGGATACACAACCTGAACCAAAATGGCAACAACCTACCACCTGCAACCAAAACCTTGGTGCAGAATTTGGTTAAGAATGCTAAAACACCTAAAGATAAAATGCGCATCCTTTACAACCATTTGCAACAAAATACACGATATGTAAGTGTACAATTGGGCATTGGTGGTTTTAAACCTATCTTGGCAGATAAGGTTGCTCAGGTAAACTATGGCGATTGTAAAGCCTTGTCCAATTACATGAAAGCTCTATTAAATGAAGCAGGTATCAAATCAAACTTAGTAGTGATCGGTAATGGCATGCCGAGCATGAACCCTGATTATTCGAGCATGGGTCAGGCAAACCACATGATCTTAAGTGTGCCTTTGGCTAATGACACCACCTTTTTAGAATGTACCAGCCAACATTATCCAATGGGCTTTATTGGCTATGATAATTCAGATAGAAATGTGCTATTGATTACAGATGAAGGTGGTAAAATCGTACGCACGCCAATCTACAATGCAAAAGATAACTACTTACGAACCAAAACTAATGTAGGGTTACAGGATGATGGATATGCGATGATCAATATCAAATCTACCTATGGCAATGCTCAATTTGATAACAATATGGGTATGTTACTCATCGAACCAACAGAACAACGCAAAAGGCTCAATGAACAAAATGACATACCAGGAGCTGAACTGATCTCGTTCAAATTTGAACAGTCTGATAAAGCATTACCTATCCTTACACAAGAAATTAACTTGAAAACCAACCAACTCTTAACCAAAGGCGGCGATAAGTTATTTCTTACCCTTAATCTAACCAACCGTAGAGAAAGTGTTCCTGAAAAAATAGAAAATAGAAAAACCTATTTTGCGGTTTCTTTTGCCTTTCAGGATGAAGATGAAATCAATTACACCTTGCCTAAGGGCTATACGGTAGAGTTTTTACCCAAAGACATTACACTTACCTCAGAGTTTGGCACTTATAGCGCTAAAGCAATCTCAAAAGACAATACAGTTACTTATACCCGTACTTTAACGGTTAACGCCAAAAAGTTTCCACCAGAGAAGTATAATGACTATGTAGACTTTACCAAGAAGATATTCCAAGCAGACAAACAGAAGGCTGTTTTAACCAAAACAAATTAATTGTTTTCTTGCTCTGGCTCGCAATGTTGTCTTAATTGTTTTGGTCCCTGTGGCCAGATAAAGGCTGTGGTCTGTTTTTTCCAGCCCATACTTTTGTAAAAATTATCTGCACCAGGTGCTGCGCTCAGGTTTACAAAATGATAATCGACCAACTGATTGTTCAAGGTGGTAACCAGATATTTCCCTAGGCCCTGTCCCTGATAATCGGATCTACCACAATATCGGCCAGCATGGCATAATATCTTCCGTCACCTACTACCCTACCAAAAGCGATTACCTTTTCGTCTTTGAAGATAAAAAGTGTAGTGGTACTGTTCTTAAATGCCGCCGCAATCTCTTCTGCCTTTCGGTGCTTCCATTCAATTTTAAAGAATAGGGAGATGATATAGTCCCAATCTATCAGGGTTAGATCTGGGTTGATTTGATAAGTATAAGCTGGGTTTTCTTGAGGGATGTTCATTTTAAATTAAAAATAGGGCATTAAGAAGTTGGTCAAATTTATTTGTTCTGGCCAAGGGGTATTCATTTGTTTTAAATCGTATTTCTATTTTTTACCAACCACAACTTTGGTCATCGCATCCCAGTTCAAGTAAGTATTGGCAATAGCCTTAAGTTCTTCGGCAGTTATTGTTTTCACTTTGTGGATGTATTTATCATAATAGCTATAATCCAATCCCGAAAAATAGATGTTCTTGAACTTATCAGCATGAGAGAAGGCATTTTCTAAACTCCCCAACATCGAGCCCAACATATAGTTACGTACCAAATCTAATTCTTCTTCAGCTACCAGTTCGGTTTTTAATATGTTGATTTCCTTTTCTATTTCTGTCAAAGCACTGGTGCACACATCAGTACCAACTTCTGTAGCGATGAAAAAATAACCTGCATCTTTCAAAGAAGCTATTCCAGAGCCAATACCATACGTATAACCTTTGTCTTCACGGATATTTGCCATTAAACGCGACCCAAAATATCCTCCTAAAAGCGTATTCAGTATCTGTAGGGAAGAAAAATCTTCATGTTTACGGTTGATGCTCAAGTTACCCATCCTAATGGCCGATTGAACTGCATCTGGCTTCTCGATATACAAGTCTTTTCCCTCAACCGAGGTAAAGGTAAATTGATTGATGGTAGATAGATCATTGTTTGCCCAAGCTTTACCAAAAAACTGGTTCAAGAGGTTAAATTGTGAATCTTCAAATTTACCAGCGGCAATAATGGTACAGTTCTCTGGTTTGAATGCTGCTTTAAAATAAGCCAAAAGATCACTTCTTTTAATGGCATCATAATCTGTTAAAGAGATGTCAGAGCCATAAGCTGTTGACCCAAAAATTGTATTGGCAAAGGTTTTACGGGCTAAAAAGTCGTTCTTTTGCAGATTAACACTCAACTTTTGCTTTTGGTTCTGTATAAAGATATCCAACTCGTTTTGTGGAAAGCTACTTTCATTCAAGATCGACCATACAATTGGCAGTACGGCAACCAGGTGTTTGTTTAAACTATATAATGTAATGGTGGTATGGTCAGCTGCGTATTCGGTCTGCAAAAAAGCACCGTAATAATCTATTTGGTCTGCGATTTCTTTTGCCGACAAAGTTGGTGTACCATTATTGATCAAGCTGTTTACGGTAACGGCCTGCAAAGGCTGATTTTGGTCCCAATTTACATTTTGAAACACAAATTCGATACGCACCAACTCTTGCTGACCAGCATTTACAGTAAAAACACGAATGCCATTGTCTAATTGTTGTGCCTTTGGCGCAATAAAATTGATTTCATCAACCTGTTTTGATACAGGTGCAATTGTACGGTTAAGCATTAGCTAAATAATATAAGGTAGAAGATTTTTCTTTAACAAAGGTTGTGGCAGCAGCCTGTTTGATCTGGTCTGCAGTAATGTCGAGGTATTTATCGATTTCTATATTGAGCAACTGTGCATCGCCCAATAGCTCGTAATAGGCCAAGTTCATGGCTTTATCTAATAAATTCATCTCCGCAAAAAGCATGATCGATTCTGATTTGTTTTTCACTTTGGTCAATTCATCTTCACTAACCAAAGTATTCGTCATTTGATGCAGCTCTTCCCAGATTGCTTTTTCGGCAGTTTCCATTGCTATATCTCCAATCAGTTTTCCTTCTACCACAAATAGGCCCTCGTCTAAACTGCTGGTGATATAAGCATTGATATCGCTGAACAATTGCTGTTCTTTAAGCAAACGGTTATACAATCGTGAAGATTGCCCTTGCGATAAAACATCAGACATCAAGTCAAATACTTGATAGTTCTTATCTGTTCTGGCCGGCATCTTAAAGGCAATATAAATTGAGTTTAAAGGCACGTTTTCATGAACCGTTAATGTTCTGGCCTCCGTTTGGGGCAATTCTTTTGGTAAATTGCGATGATATTTCTCTCCAGCAGGAATAGGTTCGAACCATTTTTCGGCAAGTTTTTTAACCTCCTCGGTTTTTACATTACCACCCACTACCATAATGGCATTTTGGGGATTGTAATGCTTTTTGAAGAATGCTTTTACATCTTCCATTTTGGCATTTTCTATCTGTGCCAGGTCCTGACCAATGGTTGCCCATCTGTATGGGTGTGTTTGATAGGCCAATGGGCGCAATTTTAACCAAACATCGCCATATGGCTGATTGAGGTAACGTTGCTTAAACTCTTCCATTACCACATTTCTTTGCGTATCTAAACTCTTCTCAGAAAAAGCAAGGCTGAGCATTCTGTCGCTTTCTAGCCAAAATGCAGTTTCGATGTTTACAGCAGGTAATGTAATGTAATAATTGGTGATATCGTTACTGGTAAATGCATTGTTTTCGCCACCTACGCGCTGCAGAGGCTCGTCGTAACTCGGAATATTGACCGAGCCACCAAACATCAGGTGTTCAAACAAATGGGCAAAACCCGTCCGGCCCTCTTCCTCATCCCTTGCACCAACATCATATAAAATATTCAAAACTGCCATCGGTGTGGTTGGTCTTTCATGAACCAAAACTGTTAAACCATTGGCAAGCGTAAAACGATTAAAATCTACCATATAAATTTTTAGAGCAGTAAAGATATATAAAAAGGTAAGATGTGTACGGTAAAATGGAAGATGTATCAATTAAATGATAATTGCTTGTACACAATCACCTTATCCAGTATTTTTACACAGCATAAACCTAACAGCTTTCGCCTTACATCCCTTTTAGCTATCTTTGTATTATGAATACTGCCGAATTATTACAGCGGGCTTTAAAATTCGACTTTTTGAGCAAAGAAGAAGGCGTTTTTTTATACCATAATGCAGCTACTGCAGAATTGGCCTATGTAGCTAACGAATTAAGAAAAGTCCAAGTACCGAGTGGTAAAGTTACCTGGCAGATCGACCGCAATGTAAACACCACCAATGTTTGTATTGCCAACTGTAAATTCTGCAATTTCTTTCGCAGACCAGGGCACGACGAGAGTTACATTACTGATATTGAAACCTACAAGGTTAAGATTGAAGAGACTTTCCGTTTAGGTGGCGACCAACTTTTATTACAAGGTGGACATCATCCAGACCTAGGCTTAAGTTTTTACGCCAATCTATTTAAAGAACTAAAAGAATTATACCCAGACCTTAAATTACATGCTTTAGGTCCACCTGAAATTGCGCACGTAGCCAAATTAGAAGGCATTTCGCATACTGAAGTCTTAAAAGAACTAAAGGCCAATGGCATGGATTCATTACCTGGTGCTGGTGCAGAAATCCTGAACGACAGGGTTAGGCGTCTAATTTCTAAAGGCAAGTGCGGTGGACAAGAGTGGCTTGATGTAATGCGTGCTGCACATCAGCTAGACATTACCACTTCTGCAACCATGATGTTCGGCCATGTAGAAACCATTGAAGAGCGTTTTGAGCATTTGGTATGGATCAGAGAAGTACAAAGTGAAAAACCTGAGCATGCCAAAGGATTTTTGGCCTTTATCCCATGGCCTTTCCAAGATGATGGCACTTTATTGAAACGTTTAAGAGGAATCAGCAATAATGTAAGTGGTGATGAATATGTGAGGATGCTGGCTTTAAGTCGCATAATGTTGCCGAATGTTAAGAACATACAGGCCAGTTGGTTAACTGTAGGTAAATCGGTGGCCCAAATGTGTCTACATGCTGGTGCAAATGATTTTGGCTCGATCATCATCGAAGAAAATGTGGTTTCTGCTGCAGGTGCGCCACACCGTTTTACAGCGCAGGGCATCCAAAATGCAATAAAAGAAGCCGGATTTGAGCCGCAGTTACGTGGACAGCAATATAACTATCGCGACCTACCAGCTCATCTGGAAGAACAGGTAATCACCTACTAACACAAGGGTTAAAGACATAAAAAAGGGAAGAAAGTATACACTTCCTTCCCTTAACTTAAACCAATGAAAAACTATGTTAATCTTTTAGCTGGCAAAATGAATAGATTAGCGATGGTTTTAACGGCTGCGCCTGTTAAAAATTCATCAAAAGATTCGGCTGCCGCTGCTTTGGTTATACCAGCAAAACCGCCAATACCTGTAATTTCTATTCCTGCTTGCATGGTGTTGTTTTCTCCAGCATATACTGCATCTGCTGCTGTAACACCAGTATCATTAGCAACACCACCAGCCCCTAAGCTGATCCAAGGTTTTAAGCCAACGCCTAAACTTGCCGCTGTCATCTGACGCAAATGGGCAGCGTGACGTGCTTCTACCGAATGGATCTGTAAAGCTATAGTAAGTACATCTGGAGCGGCTTTTAAAATTGGCGCTTGTCCTTTATAAGCCCTTACTCCTGTATCTTCGAAAGCGGTAGCCACTTTTAAAAAGGTCTGATAGTTGGTATAAACATCACCAAATGTACCACCAGCGGTAAAGTCGAAATCGGTATAAGCCAATGGCGTTCTTGCATTTCCAGCTAAAGCACCTGCTAACAAATCTACGTGTGCTTTTTCATGATCGCGAATAGTGGTAATCGCGGTTAAGGCTGCACCTGCAGGGATTAAACCTGGAGCGGCAACCACAGCATGGTTATAAAAATGATATTCTAAATATTCTAACGATAAAGCGAAATTCAACACATCGTTTACACTGCTAGGATTGCTTTGTCCGTATGCTTTTTGGAACATCGAACCCAAAGCCAATGGCATAGCTGCTAACGAGATTTTCTTTCCCATGTTGAAAAAATCCTTCATGGCCGCTCTTCTCGGGCTTAATCTTTCAGTACTCCACCGTCAACTTTTTCAATTTCTTCTAATATATTTATGATATTCATGATTTCTGAGTTTTAAAGATTGATATAGTTGATTTTTGTTTTGATAAACGGAGCTGCCAATGGCAAAACTTTATCTGGTGTAAGTGCACCATCTAAACCATTTCCATTAACAGCACCAAAAGCAGAAAGACTGCCTAGATCTGCAAAACTTCCCGGAGTGATCTTATCCTTACCCAAGCTGCGTGACGCGCTTCAACAGAAACGATCTGACCTGCAATTACTAAATAAGCATCGGTTTTTAAACGACGACCTGCTCCGTTGTAAGCGGCAACACCTAAATCTTCGAATGTTTTTGCTGCAGCCAATACGCTAGATGCCTTTGTAAAATCAATTGAAGAAAAGTTCACTTCCAAACTACCTATCGCTGCTGTGCCCAATGCTTTTTTAAAGAATTCTCTGTGCGCAATTTCGTGGAACTGTACATCCGTAAAATATGCTTTTTGAGTTGGCGTAAAATCAGAAGCCAGGTTAGCGGCTACTTGAATGTAGAATGCTGCTTCCAATTGCTCTAAAGCATAAGCATAATTCAATACCCCAAAATCATCTTTAAAATCGAGTGTTACACCAAAGTCAGTATTAACTGCTCTGTCTTTTTTACAGCCTGCTGCTGTTAAGGCAACAATGGCAGCACCTGCCCCTGCATACTGCAAGAAGGAACGGCGTTCGAGCTTGGCATCCAAAATGCTATGATTTTGCTGCACTAGCTCTTGTTCGTTTAAATTTTCCATAAAATAAATTTTTAATTTAAGGTTCTAGTAAAAGGTCATATATATGTCATCTACGAAAGCCATCTGGCTTTGGTTTTTGAGAATCAAAGAAATATTTTCTATTCCCTCTATTTTTTGATAAATTGAGCCCTATTAAAAACTACGCCGTGTTAAATGCCATAATTGTTGATGATGAAGAGTTTGCCCGTTCCTCCCTTTATTTTCTTTTACAGGAAAATTGTGAGAACGTGCATATTGCAGGTATTGCCAAATCGGTAAATGAGGCCCGTAATCTATTAAATCAACATGCGATAGATCTTATTTTTCTGGATATAGCCATGCCGAGTGAAAATGGTTTTGAGCTCATTCCGCAGGCACAACAGGCAAATGCCACAGTGATATTCACTACGGCCTATGATCAATATGCACTAAAGGCCATCAAGGCAAATGCGCTTGACTATCTATTGAAACCAATTGATATTGATGAACTTAAAGAAGCTGTTCATAAAGCTGCCAAATATATCAAGCTGAACAAAGCCGAAAACAATAGAAATGAAAGCCTAAAAAATCTGGCCAACGATTTGAATGATAGGACAACAAGTATCAAAAAAATAACTTTACCAAGTGGACAAGGCTATCGATTGGTAGATATTGACGACATTATCCATATCGAAGCAGATAGTAATTATTCTGTATTTCATTTGGCCAACCTCGAAAAAATTGCGGTATCTAAAATATTGAAAGATTATGAAGAAATATTGCCAGAGAACAGGTTTGTACGCATCCATAAATCTAGTATTGTAAACCTGAAATTTGTAAAAGAATACAACAGCAAGAACGGATTGCAGGTGGTATTAAACAATGGTGAGACCATTACTGTTTCTAGAAGGAGAGCAAGTGACTTTTTCGACAAGATCAAATCCTATACCAATATCCAAGGTGAAAATTAAACCCCAACTATATCTTATTGTCTGCCTATCGATCTTAATTTTATCATCGGCCAAAAAAAGCTTTGCACAAATTGCTTACTTGCCCCATTATACTACAAAAAATGGCCTACCAAGCAACAATTGTTATTATACTTTACAAGACAAGAAAGGTTACATCTGGGTGGCTACAGATGCTGGTGTAAGTAGATTTGATGGCACGGTATTCGAAAATTTTTCGGTTGATGACGGTTTGCCAGACAACCAGATTCTCCAACTAAGGGAAGATAGCAAGGGAAGGATATGGTTTTTAGCCCTTAATGGTCAACTCAGTTATTTCTTCAACGGAAAAATCTATAACCAGAACAATAGCAAACAACTACAACAACTAAATTTTAACGCTGTAGTAGTTTCTTTCTTTGAGGACAGTAAAGGAAGGATATGGTTTGGCACCAACAAAAATGTAATTGGTCTTTGGGATGAAAAGACTCTGATCAAGTACAGCTCGCCAAATATCGAAAACCAATTCATCAATACTTTTATCCACGAAGACAAACAAGGTAACATTTGGGCCTATAGCACACAAGCTGTACATTTATTTATTAGGAATAATTTTGTACTGATCAAAGACACTTTACTCCCTCTTTCTTACAAAACTATACTGAACCGTCCAGATAAATCCATGTATTTTTTGGACAAAAATGGTTTAAACCTCAAAGTTGGAACATTTAACCAGCTGATGTTAAAGGTAGACACTGTTCTACTGAACAATAGCCCCGGCTACATCTATTTGGGCAATAAACAGCTTTGGTTAAGCAATAACAATGGTGTTTTTGTAATTGATTTTGATGGCAGCACAAAACAGATCCTAAAAGATGTGGATGTTAACCAGGTTATCAGAGACAACAACCAGAACATGTGGTTTACCACCAAAAACGGTATTTATAGATTGCCAGATGTTAAAGAGCGTCTTTATATCTTTAATAAAAGTAATGGTTTGAGCAATGACATGATCAAAAGCATTACCAAGGATGCCCAAAATAGGTTGTGGCTCGGTTTAAATAGTGCCAACATTGATATTGTGAATATCGGAAGTAAAAAATTGGAAAAGATTGCCCTACCCAATCCTAAAAAATACAACCTGATCAAACAACTACTTTTTGACAAAAAAAACAAGAACATTTTATTTGCTTCAGATTATGGATTGGGCGCTGTATCGGCTACATTTCCTTTAAAGCCCAACATCAGGCATTTAAGGGAGACCAATAATTCGGTCTTTGTGGTCAAGAATTTCAGTATTGACAGTGTGCAAAAAATGGCTTTGGCCCTATCTTCTGGGGTGGTCATCATCAATGACAGACTTCACAAATTTGAATTCACCTCATCCAATTACAAAGAAAAACAAGACTTTTTCAAAGACCGCTCCTATCGCGTTTATTACGACAAACAGCAGAACCTTTGGTTTTCTAACCTAAATGGTGTCTCCGAATTCAATTCAGAAAAGTTGAACAAGGTTTACGAAGGCAACACATTGTTAACCAAAAGGATCAACGACATGCAACAATTGTCTAATGGAAATTTGGCCATGGCAACTGATGGTTACGGGATATTATTGATCAAAAACGGACAATTGTTCAAACACCTTACCCAAAAAGATGGCCTGAACAACAACATCATCAATAAACTATTTGTACAAGGTGACCATTTATGGGCAATCAGCCGAACAGGCATCAACAGAATTGCCTTTGACCAAGATAAAGTATCAGTCAGTACATTCGATTATGCCAACGACCTGTTATCAGATGACCTGAATGACCTGTATATCGACACAGACACTGCTTATTTCGCCACAAACAATGGACTGGTATATTTTGCACATAAACAAAAAGCACAGCAGACAAAGGCACCGAAAACTTACATTTCGTCTGTAACCAACAATAAAGAATTCTTAGACCTTAGCTCTGCTAATTTTACACTGAGTCCTGGCCAGCACAACATTACTTTTAACTATAGTGCAATTGATTTCAAAAACCGAAGAATTGTTTATCGCTACCGATTAAAAGGAGATGCAAACTGGTCTGAGACCAAAAACCGCAGGGTGGAATTGTCCTCACTTGAACCAGGCGAATATACCTTTGAAGTAAGTGCCAAAAGCCAAGACAGCGAGTGGAGCAAACCCGATAAGATCCATTTCATCATCGAAAAGTTTTTTGGCAAACCTGGTGGTTTATTGTAGCGCTATTGGTTATTGGAGGTTACCTTTTGTACATTATTACTGTTCGGATCACCAAAAGACAAAAAAACAAAGAGCAAGAACAGTTATTGTTAAAGAATAAGATATTGATGCTAGAGCAAAGGGCATTACAGGCTATGATGAACCCACATTTTGTCTTTAATGTGATGAATTCTATCCAACACTACATCAATACCAAAAATACCTCTTCTGCCAACAAGGTTTTAACGGGTTTTGCCAAACTGATCAGGAAAAACTTAGAGATTTGTACCAAAAGCTATATCAATATTGAAGAAGAAATTGAATACTTGAATCTCTATTTGAGTTTAGAGAAGTATCGTTTTGGAGAAAAATTCGAATATCACATCAAGGTTGATACAACAATAGATAAGGAAGAGACATTGATCCCTTCGATCATCTTACAGCCCTACATAGAAAATGCAATATGGCATGGTATTATGCCAAAAGAAGAAGGTGGTGAAGTACAGATCAACATTACCCATAAAGATGAAGATTATTTGTGGATCAAGATCATTGACAATGGCGTAGGCATCAACAATTCCTTGCAAAATAAGAACACCAAACATCAAAGTAAAGGGATGGCCTTAACCCAAGAAAAGATCAACCTTCTCAATCAGATTGAAGTAAAACCTATACAGATTTATATAGAACAGAACGGTAATAGCGGTACAACAATCACAATTTCGGTGCCTTTAAATTAAAAATTACCGTTTACTCAATTATTACTACCACTTACTAAGTTTTCTCTAATCGTTTTAATATTAGCATTAAACTTGTTATAAGATATTAAACAAACAGTAAATGTTTGTTCAAAAACGTTCTTATAGGATTGACAAAGATATTTTTTAACCTAACCTAAAATTATATCTCAATTCAGGTTTCATTTGTGTGTTAAAAGCGTCCCGAAAAATCGAGACGCTTTTTTTGTTTTTAAGAAAATGCGTTTTTTGCCTTCCTAAATGACTGCTTTTCAAGCGAAGAAAAAAATGAAAAAAAATTTCAGAAAAAATCTTTTTATTCTAATTTTGGACCAAATAAAAAAACAAAAAAAGAGGTTTCTTTCTATTTAAAAAGATTTTTTGTAATTTAGAGTACCTTTAAAATTTCCTATTATTAACTATTTTTTGTGTTATGAAAACGCCGAAAAAACCGATCCAAAAAAACCCAGTGAACAAGCCTCTTTCCGACAAGGAAATAGATGATGAAGATGATGATATCCAAGACAACGAGATCCTGGATGAAGAGGAAGACGACTTCGACGTTCCATTAGACGACCTAGATACTTTCGACAACTTCGATGACGATGACGACGATGATGACGATAGATATTAAGAAAAAATAGATCAAAAATTTATAATTCAAAAAGCATCCTTTAAGGGTGCTTTTTATTTTAAGCCAAAACTAATCAATGCAGATCATACTTGTTAAGGATAAAGAAAGTAAAAGAGAATTTTTAAATGTTGTTGAGCATATCTATAAGGATGATAAAGCGTTTATCCGTCCTTTGGATCAAGATATTGAAAAGGTATTTGATGCCAACAGCAATCCTTTTTTCAAACATGGGCAATGCGTAAGGTGAATCTTAAAAAATAACAACAATCAAACCATTGGTAGAGTGGCTGCTTTTATCAATGAAAAAAAAGCATTCAACTACGAGCAACCTACGGGTGGAATGGGCTTTTTCGAATGTATCAACAATCAAGAAGCAGCTTTTTTACTTTTTGATACCGCAAAGAGCTGGTTACAGGAAAAGGGTATGAAAGCTATGGAAGGCCCGATAAATTTTGGAGAGAATGATACTTTTTGGGGTTTATTGGTAGAAGGCTTTACACCTGCTTCCTATGGCATGAACTATCACCTACCCTATTACCATCAATTTTTTACGGCCTATGGATTTGAGACAGCCTATGAACAGCTGACTAACCATATCAACTTGACCATTCCTTTTCCTGCCCGTTTTACAAAAATTGCAAATTGGGTAGCGGCTAAACCTGATTATAGCTTTGAGCATTTCAAAAAGAGCAATGCGGATAAATACATTAACGATTTAATGGAAATCTATAATGACGGCTGGAAAGATTTCGAAAATTTTGTTCCCATCAAAAAAGAGACCTTGAAAGAGAGTTTTAAACAGATGGAAGTGATCATGGACGAAAACCTGATCTGGTTTGCCTATGCAAATGGAGAACCTGCTTCTTTTGTAGTTATCATTCCTGATGCCAATCAAATGATCAAAGGCTTAAATGGTAAACTAGGGCTTTTAGAGAAATTGAAGTTTGCATATAGACGTTGGGTTGGCGTAACCAGGATGCGTGCCATCGTGATGGGCACCAAGTCCTCATTCCAAAAACTAGGTCTAGAATCTGCCCTTTTTATTAAATTAGGTGAATATGTACTGCCTAAAAATCAATATACAGAACTAGAACTTTCTTGGGTTGGAGATTTTAACGAAAAGATGATTGCCATTCATCAAGCAACAGGTGCCACTTTTGGAAAGCGACACCTTACCATGCGCAAGATTTTTTAACTATTTTTTCTGATCTCTTCGTAAAAATCAATCACTTTCTTTTGAAGTTTGATGATTTCTTCTTCTTGACTGGCCAATTTGCCTTTTAATATGGTAACTTCTGCTGGATCATATGAACGTTGAACATTCCCTTCTTCAGAAATGATGTCTAAGGTAGAGACTTCAAATAAATCGGCTATTTGATCTAATCTAGAAATATTGATATCTGTAATACCGGTTTCAATTTTCGAAAATGCGGGAATTGAAATCTGTAATCGTTTAGCTACCTCTCCTTGGCTCCAGCCATTTTTCTGGCGTAATTGTCTGATGTTTTTACCAATGATATTCATCACAATAGATATTTATGTTTTTTTAAGGTTAGTTGTCCTTATTAAACATTCAACTCTAATGCCAATTTGACCAGATCCATACCACCATAATTACCAGAACTCATCAATAAGAGGTTGGTATTCTCAAAATTAAGGGCTCTTAAATAACTTTCTAAGGCACCCGCCTCATTAAAAAACAAAATGTGCTCATCATTAAAAGATGTTCTAACATCTTCCCCACTTAAGGGCTCCATTTTTTTATGTTTAAACGTCTTTTCATCTATATAAACTATCGCAATATCGGCACCTTTCATGCTGTCTCGGTATTCCTGCAAAAACTCTTTGTTTAAGCTGCTAAAGGTATGAAGCTCTATGCAAGCTACCAACTTTCTATGTTCAAATTGTGCCTTTACAGCATCAATTGTAGCTTTTAGCTTAGAAGGTGAGTGCGCAAAGTCTTTATAGACACTGGTATTTTTTACACTGTTTAACAGCTCCAATCTTTTGGCAGCCCCTGTAAAAGTAGAAATAGCTTTGTCAAAATCTTCCTCGGTTATGGCTAATTGTTTACACACCAATTTAGCTGCATTTAGGTTCATTAAATTATGATCGACCAAACACTTGCAAAGGGGTATGTTGAGGCAAAAGATATGTTACACCATCTATTACTTCATGGTCCGGAATCGAGTAAGGGAGCTTCGTAATATTTTCTTCTGAGTTTATAACAATTTTTCTTAATTCTAAATCTTTTTCACAATAGATCAATATTCCGTTGGGGAATATCGTCTCAATAAATTTATTAAACTGGGAAATATAATCCTCAAAAGTTGGGAACACATTAATATGGTCCCAAGCAATACCACTGATCACTGCAATATTTGCTTTGTATAAATGAAATTTTGGCCTGCGGTCTATAGGCGATGCCAAGTATTCATCTCCTTCAATAATGATCACCGGAGCCGAGTCGGTTACCTTAACCATAGTTTCAAAACCAGCCAACTGCGCACCCACTAAATAATCAAAATCCTTATGGTAATAATTCAGCACATGTACGATCATGGAAGTGATGGTGGTTTTGCCATGACTACCTCCAATTACTACCCTTAACTTATCTTTTGATTGTTCGTAGATATACTCAGGATAAGAATAAATCTTCAATCCCATCTCCTGTGCTTTTAACAATTCTGGATTATCCAATCGGGCATGCATCCCTAAGATCACAGCATCAATATCAGGTGTAATGTTCTCTTCAAACCAACCGTTTTCCTTTGGCAAGAGACCATATTTAGCAAGCCTGGTACTAGAAGGCTCAAAAATCACATCGTCAGGATCCAGTAACCTTAAAACCTTTCTTGTGTAATGCAATAGCCAGGTTGTGCATGGCACTCCCTCCAATGGCGATAAAATGTATACGCATATGTAAATAGTTTTGAAAGAATGGATTTTGAATGATAGCATGTCTATTCATTCAAAATCTACTCATTATATCGTTAAAAATCGAGCAGCAACCCAATCCCCAATTTTTTTATGGTCAACATAGGTAAGGCCAAAATCTCCACAATGTATACGGATCATCTCTAAATCTGGCTCTTCATAAAAACCGCTAAAAAGTATCGTTCCCTTGTTCTTTAAAACCGCAGCATAACTGGCAATCTGATCTAACAATATATTTCTATTGATGTTGGCCAAAATCAAATCAAAGTCTACAGCTGGAATAGCTTCTTTACTTCCGCAAAGTGAGGTAAGGTTGGTAATGTTGTTCAAAGCCGCATTTTCAATCGCACTGCGGTAACATACCTCATCATTGTCAATGGCAATAATTTCTTTGGCACCCCTTTTAGCTGCCAAAATTCCCAATATGCCTGTACCTGCCCCCATATCCAACACCACTTTATCTTGCACCTCAATTTCAAGGATATATTGCATCATCATGGTGGTGGTTTGGTGGTGACCTGTACCAAATGCCATTTTAGGGTCAATTACAATCTCGTATTGATATTGTGGCTGCTGTTCGTGAAAAGTTGCACGCACATAACAATCTTCATTGATGATCAAGGGGCTAAAATTTTTCTCCCACTCTTCATTCCAGTTTTGAGGTTCGATCTCATTAATGAGATAGGTATATTGTAATTCATCTCCAAAACCCATCAACACCTCATTCAAAGCGCTTTCATTGAACTGGTTTGCTATCATAAATGCATCAAATCCAGTCGTGGTGTCTTCAAAGGTATCAAAACCAATGTCTGCCAATTCGGCTATCAAAAGATCTTTCTGGTACTCTTGGATGCTCGTAAAGCTAAAAGCTATTTGAATATAATCCATTAGGAGTTAAAGGTTTTAACGATGTCTACAAAATCACGAGATTTTAAGGAAGCACCACCTATCAATCCACCATCTATATCATGTTGCGCAAACAGCTCAGCCGCATTTTTAGGATTACAACTGCCACCATATAAAATTGTGGTGTCATCGGCTATGTTCATTCCGTATTTGGCATCGATTTTTGCTCTGATAAAGGCATGGATATCTTGTGCCTGCTCTGGACTAGCTGTTAAACCCGTTCCAATAGCCCAAACTGGCTCGTATGCTAAAACTAGCTTAGAGAAATCTTCAGCACTTAACCCAAATACACCATTCTCCAATTGCGACTCCAATACCTGGTAATAACTGCCATTATTTCTTTCATCCAACGTCTCTCCGATACAAAATAGCGGTGTTAGATTATTGGCTAAGGCAATTTTGGTTTTTTCAGCCAATAAAGCATCAGATTCTGCAAAGTATTGTCTACGCTCTGAGTGACCTATAATTACATATTCGCAACCTGTAGACTTTACCATTTTAGCTGAGATTTCGCCAGTATAGGCACCACTTTCGTTTTGGTGACAGTTTTGGGCACCAATTTTTACTACACCAGCAGATAGTTGCGCCAAACTATTTAAATGAATATAAGGAGCACAAATTACGGCAATCTGGTCGCCTTTCTTTTCGTCCCTAACCATATTCATAATTTCAGAGAATAAAGCTATGCCTTCGCTATAATCCATATTCATTTTCCAGTTGCCTGCAACTATTTTCTTTCTCATAATTTAAAATCTCCTGTATTGTTTTGTAAGTTCAAAAACATGCGATAAAATAGCAGTTTCTGTTGTATCTAATACTGTATCTCTTCTTTCGTAAACCTTAACGGCTGTTTCCAACATCTTGGACAAGCTATAAACTTCAAAGCCATGCACACCACCCCAAGCAAAATCTGGAATAAAATTACGAGGAAAGCCAGCACCAAAGATATTGGCACTTACGCCTGCAACTGTTCCGGTATTGAACATGGTATTGATGGCACATTTGGCATGGTCGGCCATGATCAGCCCACAAAACTGTAAACCCGTTTCACGAAAACTTTCTTGACCATAGTCCCAAAGCTTCACTTCACCATAATTATTTTTGAGGTTTGAATTATTACTGTCGGCGCCAATATTACACCATTGGCCTAAAACAGCATTGCCCAAATAGCCTTCATGACCTTTTGAGGAATATCCCCAGATGATGCTATTATTGATTTCGCCACCTACCCTACTAAATGGGCCTATTGTGGTTTTACCATATATTTTGGCGCCCATTTTAACCTGAGAGTTATTGCATAGTGCAAATGAACCCCTAATGTTACAGCCTTCCCAAACTTGTGTATTTTTACCCAAATAAATAGGCCCCTGTAAACTGTTAAAGGTACTGCATTCTGCAGTTGCACCCTCTTCTACAAAAATCTGGTCGCCTAAAAAAGTATTGGTACTGCTCAATGTTCCTGATGATCGGCCCTTGGTCAGCAATTCGAAATCTTTAACCAACTCTTGATGGTTGTTGCTAAAGATATGCTCTGGGAAAACGATATGCGTGAAATCTTGCTGATAGTTTACAACAGTTAGTTTTTCAAGTGCTTGATGATGGTCTAAGGTTGGATCTTGTGTCTGATAGGCAATCACCACTCCTCCCTTTACCAGCACCTGATTGTCTTTCAGTGCCAAAATCGCATCAAGTAGCTGTTGATCCGGGCAAACCGAACCATTAATGGAAAGCCCTGCCTGAATAGGCGCATACTTTATGCTTAAATAAGCTTGGGTTTTGAAACCGAATGATGCGTTTAAATATTTTGCCCATTTCTCGGCAATGGTTAAAATACCAATCCTCAAATCGGCTACGGGCCTTGTAAATGTCAATGGCCTTAGCGATAGCCAAGACTTGTCATCAAATAGATTGATCATCATAAGCTACAAAAATAAAAAAAGTCCCGAGCAAATGCTTCGGGACTTCTAAAAATTTTATGATATCGCTAAAATTATTTTTTAGCGTAACGAGTTTTAAATTTATCGATACGACCTGCTGTATCTACTAACTTCATTTTACCAGTGTAAAAAGGGTGTGAAGTATGAGAGATCTCTAATTTATAAAGAGGATACTCATTACCATCTTCCCATTTAATAGTTTCTTTAGTTTCAACGCAAGATTTAGTCAAAAACTGATATTCGTTAGACATATCTTTAAATACTACGAATCTGTAGTTTGATGGATGCAAATCTTTTTTCATTTGAATATTATTTTAAGTTATTTATAGTGAAACATCAAGAACATACTGATTGCAATTTGCTGGCAACAATGCTTATGATCGTTTCTATTTGTCTTTTTATTTATCGCCCCTATTTTAGAGGATGCAAATATGAGGATTTTATTTTTTATTTACAACACCAAAAACAATTTAAAATGATAAGTTTTTCAAGTGTTATTGAAAATAAAAAATAATTAGGCTTACATTTAAGTTCCCTAACGGTTAAACCATAACCCATGAATAGAAGAAATTTCCTAAAAAACAGTTCTGCGGCAGGGCTTGTTACAACTTTTGGCATCTCTGGCACTTTGGCGGCTGCTACCATGGTCGATAAAGATAGTCCAAATTATCTCGATAATTTTGAATTGAACGAAGCTAACATCCATCAATTACAAGAACAGCTGGGCAATGGCAAATTATCTTCAAAAGCATTAACAAAGCTATATTTAAAACGCATCAACGAAATTGACAAAAATGGAATCAAGTTAAACTCGGTCATTGAAATCAATCCTGATGCCATTGAAATTGCCACAAAACTAGACCAAGAAAGAAAAGAGGGAAGAATCAGAGGCCTACTTCACGGCATCCCTGTATTAATCAAAGACAATATCAATACTGCCGATAAAATGCAGACTACGGCCGGCGCACTGGCACTTGAGGGAAATATAGCCGCTGAGGATGCCTACATCGTTAAAAAACTTCGTGAAGCCGGTGCAATTATCCTAGGTAAAACAAATTTGAGCGAATGGGCAAACTTTAGGTCAACCAGATCCTGTAGTGGATGGAGCAGCCGTGGTGGACAAACAAAAAACCCAAATATCTTAGACCGAAGCCCTAGTGGTTCGAGTGCTGGCTCAGGACTCTTCGGTATCTGCCAATCTTTGTGTGGTGGCTATCGGCACGGAAACCAATGGTTCGATCATTGCACCTTCATCTTACAACGGCATAGTGGGCTTAAAGCCAACGGTGGGCTTATTGAGCAGAAGCGGATGATCCCCATCTCAAGCACCCAAGACACTGCTGGGCCTATGGCTAGGAATGTTACCGATGCTGCCATCCTCCTGTCTGCTTTAACTGGCGTAGACAACAATGATGAGGTAACAAAAAACAGCAGTGGAAAAACGCATCAAGATTACACTCAGTTTCTAACAAAAGATGCATTTAAAGGAAAGAAAATAGGGATAGAAAAATCTTTCTTAAGGGGGCATGAAGCCGTTGTTGGGCTGTATAAAAAAGCCATCGAGCAACTGAAAACATTAGGGGCCGAAGTTGTAGAAATAGATTTTATGAGCCAGTTCGGCAGTCTTGGTGGGGCCAGCTATACTGTGCTTTTATGCGAATTTAAGGATGGGGTAAACACCTATCTCTCAAAGGCCAACGCAAAGGTTAAAACGCTAAAAGAAGTCATTGCCTTTAATCAGGCGAATGAAGCTAAGGCTATGCCCTATTTTAAACAAGAACTTTTAGAGTCGAGCCAAAATTCGCCAGACCTCAACAGCACAACCTACAAGGATGCGGTGGCCAAAAGCACCTCATCAAGAAAGATGATAAACGATATCCTAAAAAAAGATAATCTGGATGCCATTATGGGCACAAGTTTTGGCATTCCGTGTCATATCGATTTGTTTAAAGGAGATTATGGTGGCGATTTTTATTTCTGTTCTCCAGCAGCGATGGCAGGCTTCCCCCACATTACCGTACCAATGGGTAAAGCCTTTGAGCTCCCGATAGGGCTTTCGATCATCGCTGGCGCTTACGAAGAACCAAAAGTTTTGGCCATGGCCTATGCCTTTGAACAAGCAACCCTACACCGAACAGCACCAAAATTTATCAAATCTTCTAATTTTTCATCTGGCATTTAACATTTAAACCCAGTATAGCTTAAAATTGAACACCAAAGCTCAGTTCAAAATCTCCATTCGAACCAATTTGGCATCTTCATTGCTATAGATGGCGCAATTATAGTTTCTATCTACCTCTAAACTAGGCGATAGTTGAAAAAGATGAGTTTATTTATGGAATCCCATCAAAAAACTTATCATTTAAGTACACATAATGAAATATCGAATGAAATATCGAATGAAAAATCTAACAAAAAACACCATCTACAAAACCATCTTAAGTTTATTTTTGATCTTTGGCACTGTAAGCTTCGTAAAAGCCGACACCATTAGGCTTACCATTAAAGAAGAATTGGCCAACTGCACAGGCGTAGCTCCACAAACCTGTTTTCAGGTTAAATATAAAAACAGTAAAAACTGGGAATTCTTTTATAGCCAGATTGAAGGCTTTACCTACAAACCAGGCTACAGATATGTAATTGATGTAACCAGGACCAAAAGAAAAAATGTACCTGCTGATGCCAGTGCCTACACCTATAAATTTAAAAAGCTGATCAAGAAACAAAAGATCAACACAAAAAAAGCCGACAGTTGGGCCTTTGTAACCAAACACAATTGGAAACTGATCCAAATCAATGGAACAACGCCCAAAAGCACAACAGCTTTCCTTTCCTTTCAGGCAGATAAAAATGCAATGAGTGGCTCTGGTGGATGTAACAGGATTTTTGGAGGTTTTGAATTAAAAGACAACCAAATCACTTTTAAAAGCATTGCTAGTACTAGAATGGCCTGCGCTGACGCTGATAAAAGCAAATTAGAGGCCGATTTCTTAAAACTATTATCAGACAATAGCTTTCGCTACGATATTGCAGATCAGACCTTAAATTTCTATAAAGACAACAAATTGGTGCTGATGTTTGGCATGGCCCCATTAAATAATAAATAATTCTATAAAAGTCCAGCTTAAGGGCTGGACTTTTCTTTTAACTATATTTTTTCCAGGTTTCGATTTTTGCTTTCTGCCTAGCGATATAGGCATCCGCAATAACTTCTGCCGAGCTTTGATCGGCATTACTTTCTAACAACTCTTTTAATTTATATTGGTCTACATCCGCCCTATACAGGATCCTGCAGGAGCTTAGAAAAATCTTCCTCTATCAAATAGGCAAAAGAATTGACCATCAGTTCTCGCAACCGTTCTTCAGAAAGGCCATCGGCCACTTCAAAATCTTTATTGATCATCTTGATCAATGAATTGATATCGCTCATTTTAAAATCGTATTAACTCCTTAATCGGCCAATGCAAAGGCGACCGCTGCATCGGCATGTATCTTTGCGGTATCAAAAACAGGAACCAAGATATCCGTTTGACTGATCATCATCGGAATTTCCGTACAGCCCAATATAATTCCCTCTGCGCCGTTGGCAATCAGTTCGTGCATAATAGAAAGGTATCTCGACTTGGTTTCTGCTTTGATTATTCCTCTGCCTAATTCTTCTTTCAAGGTATGTTGGATGTAATACCTTGTGGCTTCACTTTCAGGAACTATTACCTCTATCTGCTGTGCGTTGAGCTTTTCCTTATAAAAATCCATCTCCATGGTCACCTTCGTACCCATCAGCCCTACTTTTTTCAATCCTTTTTTATTGATGGCTGTTGCCGTAGCCTTTGCAATATGGATAATAGGTAATTGTATCTCTTCTTCTAATTGATCGGCAAATAGATGGGCTGTATTGGCACAAAGTACAATGGCTTCAGCGCCACTGTTTTTTAGACTTCTACACGCCGCAGACAAAAGCCCATACGAACTGTTCCAGCCATGTTCATGTATATCGGCAAAATTTAAAGAGTAGATGATACACTCGGCAAAGTTGAGCCCACCTAGTTTTTCATTGATCCCTCATTGATAAATCGATAATAATCTACGGTAGAAACCCAGCTTACTCCGCCCACCAAACCTATTTTCTTCATTTTTATTTAGCTAATTTCCTGACAAAGTTCTATCAAAACACCATTTGTCCCCTTTGGATGTACAAAACAGATCAGTTTATTGTCGGCACCTTTTTTAGGCTCTTCGTTCAATAGGATAAAACCTTCTGCTTTTAAACGGTCCATTTCGGCATAGATATCCGTTACATCAAAAGCAATATGATGTATGCCCTCTCCTTTTTTTGTCAAAAATTTGGCAATGGCACTGTCTTCATGGGTACTGCTCAAAAGTTCTATCTTGTTTTCGCCCACTTTAAAAAAAGCTGTATTTACATTTTCAGACTCTACCAACTCTGTTTTATAGCAGGCAGTTCCGAGCAGTTTTTCGTACAGGTCACAAGCCTTGAAAAGGTCATTTACAGCAATACCAATATGTTCAATTTTATTCATAAACTTTTAAACAGTTAAACAAATGTAAAAATGCAGGTTTTAACTATACCGTCATAGCTATAATTTATAATTGTTAGGAAACTTTTTTCGTATCTTTGTGTATTAATAAGAACAGATAGATATAATGGAACTTCCAATTTACTTAGATAATAATGCTACCACACCACTCGACCCTAGAGTGTTAGAGGCGATGTTGCCCTATTTTACTAACAAATTCGGCAATGCAGCTAGTCGCAACCACGCATTTGGTTGGGTAGCAGAAGAAGGTGTTGATTATGCTCGTGAGCAGGTGGCAAAATTGATTGGGTGTACAGAGAAAGAGATGATCTTTACCTCTGGTGCTACAGAAGCCGATAATTTAGGAATTAAAGGCGTTTTTGAAATGTACCAAGACAAAGGTAACCATATCATTACTGCAACAACAGAACACAAAGCGGTATTAGATACTTGTAAACATTTAGAAAAATTAGGCGCTAAGGTTACTTATCTAAAAGTAAAAGAAGACGGCTTAATTGATTTACAAGAACTAGAGGCTGCCATGACCGAAAAAACAATCTTGGTTTCTATCATGTATGGAAACAACGAGATCGGCGTGGTACAACCTATTAAAGAAATCTCTGCCATTGCACATAAACATGGTGCTTTGTTCATGACTGATGCTACACAGGCTGTAGGTAAAATTCCAGTTAATGTAAATGAAGATGGTATCGACCTAATGGCATTCAGCGCACATAAAATGTACGGACCAAAAGGTGTAGGTGTTTTATATGTACGCAGAAAAAATCCAAGGGTTAAAGTTACGGCACAGATAGATGGTGGTGGTCACGAACGTGGCATGCGCTCAGGTACATTAAACGTACCAGGTATTGTTGGTTTAGGTAAGGCTTGTGAGTTGTGTCGTTTAGAAATGGACGAAGAAGCTAAACGTCTATCTGCTTTACGCGACAAACTAGAAGCTGCTTTAACAACTTTAGAAGAAAGTTATGTAAATGGTAATACAGAACACCGTTTGCCACACGTAGCTAACATCTCTTTTAAATATGTAGAAGGCGAAGGCTTGATGATGGCGATGAAAGACTTAGCGGTATCTTCTGGTTCTGCTTGTACTTCGGCATCTTTAGAACCGTCATACGTTTTAAAAAGCTTAGGTTTATCTGATGATTTGGCACACTCTTCAATCCGTTTTGGATTGGGTCGTTTTACTACCGAAGAAGAAGTTGATTACGCAATAGAAAACACTAAAAAGGCCGTTAACCATTTAAGAGACCTTTCTCCACTTTGGGAAATGTTTAAGGATGGCATCGATTTGAGTAAAATTGAGTGGGCTGAACACTAAAAATTGATCAGTTTAAGGTTCACAGTTTTATTGAGAATTGAGAACTGAAAACTGCTAACTAATTAAAGATTCGTCTCCGCAAGGAGATTTAAAAAAAATACAAAATGGCATATTCAGAAAAAGTAATGGAACATTATACCAACCCTCGCAACGTTGGTACTTTAAATAAAGACAGCAAATCTGTTGGAACAGGTTTAGTTGGCGCACCTGAGTGTGGAGACGTAATGCGTCTTCAGATCGAGGTAGATGAAAACAATGTAATTACTGATGCTAAATTCAAAACATTTGGTTGCGGTTCGGCAATTGCTTCATCTTCTTTGGCTACAGAGTGGTTAAAAGGAAAAACAGTTGACGAAGCTTTGGCCATCGATAACATGGACATTGTAGAAGAATTGGCTTTACCTCCAGTTAAGATTCACTGTTCTGTTTTGGCAGAAGATGCAATTAAATCTGCAATTAACGATTATCGCGTTAAAAATGGTTTAGAAGCATTAGAATTAGCTAAATCACACCACTAAATAGATATGAGTAGATAGATATGAGGGCATAGTTGTCAAATCAAATCTCAAATCTAATATCTCAAGTCTCAAATCTTACTACTATGATTACCATAACTGATAAAGCAAAAAGCAAAATTGATCACCTTATGCAAGATTCGCAATTGGGTTCTGATTTCTTTTTACGTGTTTCTGTAAAAGGTGGTGGTTGTTCTGGCTTATCTTATAACTTGGATTTTGATAACGAAGCCAAAACAGGCGATCAATTTTTTGAAGACCGTGGAATTAAAATAGCCTTAGATATGAAATCATTTTTATACCTGGCAGGTACAGAACTTGATTTTACCGACGGCTTAAACGGCAAAGGATTTAATTTTATAAACCCAAATGCAAGCCGCTCTTGTGGCTGTGGCGAAAGTTTTTCTGTTTAATATAATTTCTCATAACTAGAAAAGGCACCGAAACATTGGTGCCTTTTTTTTATGCTTTGTTTTTTAAGATAACCATGGTTCATGTCGACACCACGAACCATGGACAAGCCCCCTACTCCTATAAGTGTTACAATAAAGCCATACATTTTATTAGCAACCCAATCCGATTGATTATTTTTGTTATCCTATCCAATTTTTTAACGTACTCATTTTCTAACCCAATCGCTTTTGCATTTTTAACACTAAAAGTTTATCATTGTTAGTTCAAAGCACAACAAACATTTAACACATGGTCTCATTTACCGAATTTTCTACCGTTCCCAGCTTATTGCGTAATGTAGTAGAGCATATTCATCAACCAGAAGAAACTTTTTTGATCCACAAGAAAAACACCACTTGGGAAGAGATTTCTTTTAAAGACACTTTACAAAGAGCTGATTCGGTTTCTGCTTTCTTTTTAGAAAAAGGAATTGTAAAAGGAGACCGATTGGGTCTGATCATCGAAAATTCGCCAGAGTATGTGTATTATGATCAAGGTATCCAACAGATTGGTGTAATTAATGTTTCTATCTATCCTACACTATCAGAGCAAGAAGTAGCCTATATCATTAACGATTCTGGGATAAAAGCCATCTTGGTGGGCAATCCCTTCCTTTTTAAAAAGGTATTAAAAGTTGCCGACAACTGCAAAGAATTGAAATATATCATCCCAGCCTTTGCTGGTTTCGAGAAAATCAGTGTTCCTGCAGATGTAAATCTTGAAGTAATCGATTTTAATATCATCCTGCAAAAAAATGTAAGTGAAGCAGAACAACAAGAAATCAGCAAACGCCGATCAGAAGTCCTGCCTTCCGACATCTCTTCGCTGATCTACACTTCAGGTACTACAGGCACACCAAAAGGTGTAATGTTAACACACAATAACTTTGTGGAAAATGTAAATGTTTGTCTGCAACAGATCCTGTGATTGACGAAACCGAAACTTTTCTGTCTTTCTTACCGCTTTCGCACGTTTTTGAACGTACTGCTACCTATCATGTGTGTTGTGCCCAAGGTTGTAAAATCGCCTTTGCACAAAGCTTGGAGTTATTGGCCAAAAACATGGGCGAAGTGAGACCGACGGTAATGTCGTGCGTACCACGTTTATTGGAACGCATCCATGATAAAGCCATCAAATCTGGTACAGCAGGCGGTGGATTAAAAGCAAAAATATTTACTTGGGCTTTAGAAACAGGCAAAGATTACCGCGAAACCAAAGAAGCTGGAAAAAATACAGGCTTGGTGTTAAATACCAAAAAAGCCATAGCCGAGAAACTGGTTTTTAGCAAAATCAAAGAAAAAACTGGTGGCCGATTGAAATTTATGATTTCTGGAGGTGCTGCCCTACCCAAAAATGTAGGAGAGTTTTTTGGTGACCTGGGTATCAAAATATTAGAAGGTTTTGGTTTAACGGAAACCTCTCCGGTAATGTCGGTAACCGAATACCACCGTCAGGTTTATGGAACGGTAGGTCGTGTCATCCTGGTATCGAAGTTGGTATTCAGGACGTAGAAACCAAGGCAATGATCAGCATTCAAACTCATCATACCTTTAACGAGGATTTTGAATGTGCAGAAGGCGAAGTTATTGTACGCGGACACTGTGTAATGAAAGGTTATTTTAACAAACCAGCAGAAACTGCCGAAGCCATAGACAAAGACAGGTGGTTCCACACAGGTGATATTGGTCGTTTTTATAAAGGCAACCTACAAATTACCGACCGACTAAAAAACATGATCGTTAATGCTTATGGCAAGAATGTTTATCCAACACCCGTTGAAAACATCTATCTAAAAAGCCCTAAGATCGATCAATTGTTCTTAATAGGCGATAAACGTGAATTCATTACCGCCATCATCATTCCCAACAGAGAAACCCTACAAGAAACCTTTAACCTGAAAGAATCTTTCTTCCAGGAAGGGGATGATTTTATCAGAAACCCCGAAATCATCGAATGGGTAGAAAAAGACATCAAGAAGATTTCTAACGAATTGGCCAAATTTGAGCGCATCAAGAACTTTAAGATCAAACGTAATCCATTTAGCATTGATGAAGGCGAGATTACCCCTACCATGAAGGTCAAACGCCGTGTGGTAGAAAAGAAATACGCCGAAGCCATCAATGAGATGTATGAAGAAGGTGTTGAGGCCGAGAGCTAAAACAAAAAAGATGTCATCCTGAGCCTGTCGAAGGATGTCTTTTTTGTTTACATGCTAGTCTTCGACAAGCTCAGACCGACAACTCAAACAATAAAATTTCATTAAATAAAATTATAAATATGAGCTTGCTTATAAGCAAGCTCATATTAAAATAAATCTTCAAATTTAGTTGGGCTTATAAAAAGCCACTTGATCGTCTAAATGTTCAATATAAAACATTGGAAATAAATGGATGTGAAAGTTAAATTAAAATTATAATCTATCCATCCTACAGCTTTTATAACAAGCAATTACCATAAACGCTAGTAAATCATTACTTTTGCAAAAATATACGATAAATGAGTACAGGATTATCAGAACAGGAATTATTGCGTCGCGATTCATTAAAACAGCTTCGCGAACTGGGCATCAACCCTTATCCTGCAGAAGCTTACGAAATTAATGCCAATGCAGCAGACATTTTAGCCAACTACGAAAAAGATAAAACAGCCTATAAGACCATTAGCCTTGCAGGTAGGATCATGGGCCGTAACATTATGGGTGCAGCATCTTTTGCTGAACTACAGGATGCAACTGGCCGTATCCAGATTTATTTGAAGAGAGATGAGCTTTGTCCAGGTGAAGATAAGACCCTTTATAATACTGTATTTAAGAAACTGTTGGACATCGGTGATTTCATCGGTATCAAAGGATATGTATTTACTACCCAAACAGGTGAAATTTCGATCCATGTTACGCAATTTACCGTACTTTCTAAATCTTTACGTCCACTACCTATCGTTAAACGTGACGATGAAGGAAACGTTTATGATGGATTTACCAATCCAGAATTGCGTTACAGGATGCGTTATGTAGACCTAACGGTTAATCCCGACTACAAACAGATCTTCATCAACCGTTCTAAGGTAATCAACACCATGCGCAACTATTTCGATAGCCAAGGCTGGATGGAAGTTGAAACACCTATCCTACAGTCAATCCATGGTGGTGCAGCAGCTCGTCCTTTCGAAACGCACCACAATACTTTAGATATGCCGCTGTTCTTGCGTATTGCAAACGAACTGTATCTAAAAAGATTGATCGTTGCAGGTTTTGATGGTGTATATGAGTTCGGAAAGATGTTCAGAAATGAAGGTATGGACCGTACACACAATCCAGAATTTACCGCAATGGAAATCTATGTAGCCTATAAAGATTATATCTGGATGATGGGCATGGTAGAAGAATGTTTGGAAAAAATCGCTACCACCATCCATAGGCAACCAGTGGTTAAAGTTGGTCAGCACGAAATTAACTTCGCCGGACCATACGAGAAATTGACCATGTATGAGTCTATTGAAAAATATACAGGCATCGATGTTTCAGCAATGAGCGAAACTGAAATTGCCGGAAAATGTAAAGAACTCAGTATTGAGATTGACGATTCAATGGGCCGTGGTAAACTGATCGATGAATTGTTCAGTGAGAAAGTAGAAGCCAACCTGATCCAACCAACCTACATTACAGACTATCCTTTGGAAATGACGCCATTGGCTAAAAAACACCGTAGCAAAGATGGTTTGGTAGAACGTTTTGAACTATTTGTAAATGGTAAAGAGATTGCCAATGCCTACTCTGAACTCAATGACCCAATTGACCAAAAAGAACGCTTTGAGGAACAATTGAAACTAGCTGCCAGAGGAGATGATGAAGCAATGGCGATGGATGATGATTTTGTTCGCGCATTGGAATACGGAATGCCTCCAACTTCCGGTCTGGGAATTGGTATCGATCGTTTGGTAATGTTGATGACCAATCAATCAACCATTCAAGAAGTATTGTTCTTCCCGCAGATGCGTGCTGAGAAAAAAGCCAAGGTAACTACAGATTAGGATTTTGTAGATGCTGGTGTAGCTGCAGACTGGGTACAGGTTATCCGTAAAATGGGCTTTAACACTGTTGAAGAATTAAAGGCAGGAAATCCGAACAAGGTATTTAACGATCTTGGTGGGATGCGTAAAAAATTGAAATTGGAACTGGCCATGCCTACAAAAGACGAGGTAACGGCTTGGTTCTCTTAACATAAGCATAACAAAAACTTAAAGGCTTACACTATTAAATATGGTAGGCCTTTTTTAATTTTAGGCTGTTACTAAAACTAATATAGTTATGAATAGTTCAAGCTTAGAAATTACCGAGAACCAATATTGTATCAAGCTGAGTAAAGATGCATTTGACCTTTCCCTCGTTCGTCAACTGATCAAGCGTATACAGGCAGAAGAATTGTTCTTCAACCGTAAAAACGAAAACCTTGATGAAGATATCATCAGCAGAAATGGTTCAGCATACGAAGAGAACTTCGACCGTTTGTGCGATAAATAAAGTCATAAGTTTTACTTACTTCTAACGTAAAACTTATGACTTTCTACTTAAACTCCTTAACGGCTATAACGCACTTGTTGTTGTTTGTCCATTAAGCCCATCTGGTCTTTCATCTGTTTGATCTGATCAGCCAGCAATTTGTTTTTATCTGCTTTTTTGGCTTCAGTTAGATACATCTGAGCCTCTCTTTTATTTCTTTTACCCATGGCAATACCCGCTAAACTTAATTTAGCCAAGGCAACGTTATGGTCCATATGCAAACCTAAACTCAAAGCTTGCTTGAAATACTTTTCTGATTTCATTGGGGCTTTTCTAGATTCGATCAATCCAATCAATAGGTTATAATAACCATGTTGAACTCTGTTCAGTTCTTTTTCATAGTTTTTGATCCTGCCCAAAAACAGTTCAGCTCTTGGCATATTGTCTTTACGTAAAAACCATTGTGCAATCAACATGTTCTCATTGTAAAAATAAGTGATGAAAATAAAGATACTCAGGAAGATCAAAAGTATACCCCAACCCCAAAAACTGAAAATCATTAGTGCAATAGCAGCACCCACAAAAGCAAAACCTATAATAAGACGTAGTAAATTTGGCATAGTTATAAAATATTTGTGCAAATATCGTGTTTATATACCAAAAAATAGATTTAAAATTTATAATTTCAACAAAAATTAAACTCAAAATCAACACAATCCTTACCCTAAAAAATTAAACCATTTACACAAAACGCACTCTTATCCACACAAAATTATTCAAACATGAAAAATATATTTACAGCCCTTATTTTATTACTGGCGATCAATGCTGGTGCACAAGAACTAAACAAAAAAATCGAAGACCCAAATAGACACAAACAAGTGATGTTAAACGTATGTACAAGAGAAGGAATTACCAGCTTTGCCGAGTTTAAAGAAAGCTATGACCCAAACTATAAGGCTTATGTACCAGATTCTACTTCATTGCCAGAATTAGGGAAGTTGTTAAAAGGCAAAAAGATCACAATCGTTCTAGGCACTTGGTGTGGTGATAGTAAATTCCAGGTTCCACATTTTTTAAAGATCATGGATGCTTTGAAAATAGATGAGGATAAAATCACCTTTATTGCTGTTGATGGAACCAAAAAAGCTGAAAATGGATTGATCGATAATCTAAAGATCACTAACGTACCTACCTTTATCTTCACTGACAAAAAAGGAGTTGAAGTGGGCAGGGTTACCGAAAGACCTCAACAAACACTTGAAAAAGACATGTTGGTAGTATTAGCCTCAAAACCTGCAGTACCAGCAAAACCTGAAAACAAGTTCAAATAAAAATGGCTACAGCTTTAGAACCTGGATGGTTGAAAGTTTTAGGTCCAGAACTAGAAAAACCTTATATGAAGGCCCTTAAATCCTTTTTGCTTGAAGAAAAGCAAAAAGGATTTACTGTTTACCCAAAAGGCTCGGATATATTCAATGCCTTTAACCATACCCCATTTGATCAGGTTAAAGTTGTCATTCTTGGTCAAGATCCTTATCATGGCCAAGGACAAGCACATGGACTATCCTTTTCTGTACAAAAAGGAATCGCTGTCCCTCCTTCGCTAAAAAACATGTACAAAGAATTGGCAGAAGAGTTTCAAGACTTTAAGATCCCAAATCATGGCGATTTAACTTCATGGGCAGACCAAGGTGTATTGCTGTTAAATGCTACCCTAACTGTAAGGGCACATGAAGCAGGCTCTCACCAGAACAAAGGATGGGAAAACTTTACCAACCATGTGATCGCCGAATTATCAGCACAAAAAAGTGGACTGGTATTTTTGCTTTGGGGTCGCTTTGCGCAACAAAAGGAAAGCCTGATAGACACCACCAAACACCATGTGCTTAAAGCAGCCCACCCCTCTCCATTTTCTGCCTACAATGGCTTCTTTGGCTCTAATCATTTTGCTAAAACCAATGAAATCTTGGTAAAAGAAGGTTTAACACCAATCAATTGGCAAATAGAAGGGTAGAATCTAGAAAAACTATCGAATTAGACTGCTAAACTCCTATGTGCTCTATGTACCTATGTGGTCAGATTAAACCAAGACCAATCCTTTAAATAGGACTTAAGTGGCTATATATTAAACAACATAGGTACATAGAAAACATAGACTTATACACTAGCAAGAATTATATATTAAAATTCGATATAATTAATATTCCAAAGGAACGATTGGCTCTTTTTTGGTCGTAGACATGATCATCATGGTCTGGAAAGTTTTTACCACAGAGATCTTGCTGATCTTATCCATGATCAAACGCTCATAGGCCTTGATATCATTTACATAAACCTTTAACAAAAAGTCGGCCTGACCAGTAACGTGATGACATTCTGTGATTTCGTTGATCTGGTTTACCTCATCTAAAAAAATCTGTATGGTATTGTTTTTATGAAAGTCTAATTGTACCTGAATAAAAGTTTTGATTCCTAACCCTAATTTTTCCTCATCAACTAATGCATGATAACTTTTGATGTACCCTGACATCTCAAGTTTACGAACCCTTTCTAAAGTTGGTGCTGGTGATAAACCAATCTCTTGCGATAAAAGCAAATTGGTGGGATCCTTCCATTTTCTTGTAAAAGTTTAAGGATTTTAAAATCGGTTTTGTCTAATTCTGTTGCCATAAATATTTGTGTTGTTACCCAAAGGTAGGATACTAACGCTACTTAGCCAAATTTTATTCTACAAACACATTAAAAAATTACTTTTTATTTTACATAATAATTTTTAGATTTGTCTAAATTTATAGTTAGACTAACAAAAATGCAATCTTACACCGAAGAGAACTATCTTAAAATAATCTACCACTTATCTGTGATCAGTAATCCTGTTCAAACCAATGCCATTGCCGAGCGCATACAGACCAAAGCAGCATCGGTAACAGACATGCTGAAGAAACTTTCTGACAAAGAACTGGTTGATTATGTAAAATATCAAGGTGTTACTTTAACTGAGAAAGGAAAACTCACTGCAATCAGTATTGTGAGAAAACATCGCCTTTGGGAAGTTTTTTTGGTAGAGAAGCTAAACTTCAAGTGGGATGAAGTACATGAAGTTGCCGAGGAACTAGAGCACATCAAATCTACATTGTTGGTTGAACGTTTAGACGAATTTTTAGACTTCCCTAAAGTTGATCCACATGGCGATCCTATCCCAGATAAACATGGAAATTTTGCAGACCTCTCTTTTATAAAATTAAGTAAGCTCAAAGTTGGTGATAAAGGAACGATTACAGGCGTAAGCGAACATTCCTCTCCTTTTTTAAAGCATTTGGAAAAACTAGGCCTAACCTTGGGTAAAAAAATAGAAGTATCTGAAATTATCGATTTCGACGGTTCTGTTGAACTATTGATCGAACAGCAAAAAATAAACATCAGTAGAGAAGTAGCTAAACATATCTTAATCAACAAGTAATGAGCCAGAAGCAATCTTTAAGCGAAGTACACGAAAGTGTAGCGACAGACAAACGTAAAGGTTGGAGAAGGTTAATGGCCTTTATAGGCCCTGCCTACTTGGTGAGTGTTGGTTATATGGATCCCGGAAACTGGGCTACAGATATTGCTGGAGGTAGCAAATTTGGTTACCAGTTGATCTGGGTATTATTGATGTCTAACCTGATTGCCCTATTATTGCAATCGTTAAGTGCGAGGCTGGGTATTGTAAGAGGATTAGATTTGGCACAAGCCTCTCGAAATGCCTACCCAAAATGGGTTAATTTTCCGCTCTTTATTTTGGCGCAAACTGCAATCATCGCTTGCGACCTTGCAGAAATCATCGGAATGGCCATTGGTTTAAACCTATTATTTGGTCTGCCTTTGATCTGGGGCATCTCCATTACCATTTTTGATACGGTATTGCTGTTGTTCCTATTGAACAAAGGAATGAGAAAGATGGAGGCTTTTATTGTATCGATGGTATTTATTGTTGGCCTATCATTTTTGGTAGAAATGTTTATTGTAGAGCCTTCCCTAAAAGAGATTGCAAAAGGATTTGAACCTTCACTCCTATCTGGCGAAGCCTTATACATTGCCATTGGTATCATCGGCGCAACTGTAATGCCGCATAATCTATATCTACACTCGTCTTTGGTACAGACCAGGAAGTTTGAAAGGGACAATAAAGGCATTAAAGAAGCCATCAAATTTAATTTCATAGATACTGCAGTTGCCTTAAATCTCGCCTTTTTTGTGAATGCCGCTATTTTGATCTTAGCAGCAGCCGCCTTTTTTAAAAATGGATTTCATGAGGTGGCCGAGATACAAGATGCCCATCGCTTATTGAGCAATATTTTCGGTAGTGTTGCGCCTGCCCTTTTTGCCATTGCTTTAATTGCTGCCGGACAAAGTTCTACCGTTACCGGAACCTTAGCCGGACAGATCATCATGGAAGGCCACTTAAACTTAAGGATACAACCATGGCTACGCAGGCTGATTACACGTTTGCTGGCCATTGTCCCTGCCTTTTGTACCATTTTATTTTTTGGCGATGATGCACTTGGGGGACTATTGATCTTAAGTCAGGTGGTGTTGAGTCTACAACTAGGCTTCGCCATCATCCCATTGATCCATCTAACTTCTGACAAAAAAGAAATGAAGGATTTTACCATCAAAACCTGGGTAAAAGTATTGGCCTGGATGAGTGCCGTAGCCATCATCAGCTTAAACATCAAATTGGTAATAGAAGAGATCAGTGGTTGGATTGCAACCGCCGACGGATGGTATATCTATGTGATCGTCATTCCTATGACTATTTTAATCGGTTTGTTACTGCTCTATATCTTTGTTTATCCATTGATCAGTAAAAAACAAAGGATGGGTAATATCCCACATGGAAATGCTTTGGAAATATCGAATATTGAAAAAATCAATTACAAAAAGATTGGAATTACCGTCGATTTCTCCAAAAATGATAGAAATACAATCAGACATGCACTTATCCAAGGTGGAAAAGATGCCCATTACCATTTGATACATATTGTAGAAACCGCTGCTGCACGTTACCATGGAAAAACAGTGATGGACCATGAGACACAATCAGACACCGAAAATCTAGAAAAATACCAACAAAACTTAGCAGAATTGGGTTACAAAGCTACCCCACATATTGGATTTGGAGGTACTGCAAAAGCCATAGCAGAAATCAGTAATCAAAATAACATCGAGCTTTTGGTAATGGGTGCACATGGACACAAAGGATTGAAAGACCTGATTTTCGGAACCACCGTAGACTCTGTACGCCATAAAGTAGCCATACCTGTATTGATCGTGCGTTAATTTTTTACCGCAAAATAACCCAATACCTGAAGCAGTTCTTTGGCATTCATCATTGCAGGATGCTGGAAAAGGATTTCATTTTGGTTATTTAAGATACAACTGGTTGGAAAGGCCAATTTCCCATTGTGATTTCCCAGTGCGATGGCCAACTCATGGAAGCCTTTATTGGCCTTGTATTCAAATTTTTGATGTTGGTAGGTAATGGGTAACTTTTCCTCGGCATCCAATCTTACAAAATAATAAGCCTCACTCAATAGCTTAGCCACCATTTTATCTTTAAATACCACTTCATCCATTGCCTTGCAATAGCTGCACCAGTTGGTATGGATAAATACAAAAACCTTTTTAGGTTTGATCCGCTGTAAACTATCCAGTTGGTTAAAACGAATATTGGTCTGCTGTGCTTTCACAACCGAAGCACAACAGACCAATAGCAAAACAAGGAATGTTTTCATGTTATTTGATGGTTAACCTTATGCCTAAGAAACCTCTGATACCCTGATTTGGCGCATACACATAATTTGGATCAAATGTCAGGGCATAAGGATTGTCTGGTGTTGCTATCACTTGTCCATTGGGATTAAACTGCACATTTTTATCGAAGGGGTCGTTGGCTCTGGCAATGATAAATGGAGTACCCTTGTTCGGTGTAAAATTGAGCAGGTTTTTTACACCTCCATAAATCTCTATATTTTTAAATCCATCGTAAACCAATTGTATGTTCTGGATGCTCCAAGTTGGCGAATAAGGCCTACGGGAATCTAAATCGCCTAATAAAGGCAAACGCATAGGGCTGTAAATATTACCTGTATAATCTATGCCTAAATTGAGTTTATGGATCTTATAAGATACAGCCCAAGTACCCGAAAACTTTTCTGTCAAGATCTTGTTGCTGGCGAATGCCCTTTTCTACAAAACCAACATCTTGATAGGTCAAACCAGCGGTTAGCTTTAATCCAGAACTAAACGCGAGGTCTACATTAGCGGTCAGGCCTTTACTTACAGCGTATCCATCCAAGTTATCATATCTGATTTCGTTCGGGTTCGAATCAAAATCACCAATGATCCGGTTATTGAAATAGGTATAAAAGGCAGAAAAGTCCAAACCAAGAAACGACCCACTCTTTAAGTAGATTTTTTTCAAGAAGTTCAAGTTCACATTATAGGTACGTTCAGGTTTTAGTTCATTGCTGATCGACTACTTCACGGGCACCAGTTAAAGCTGCATGGTCTTCTGTAAAAATATTTACCACCCTAAAACCTGTACCAGCATTTAAGCGAATGATGTTTTTTTCGTTGATACTCCATTTATAGGCCAATCTGGGGGTGAAGATATTGCCATGAACAGAATTATAATCATACCTCAACCCTGCCAAGACGGAGTGGCTTTTTGCTACCTTGATTTCGTCTTGGATAAAGATTCCAGGCAAAAACACGCGCTCGGATCATTGACCAAATCTTTAGAAGCGGTTGCAGGGGTATTGTCATCATAATATGTATAACGCAGGGCCGTACCGATCAATAAATCGTTTATCCCTATCTTTTTGTCCCAGGTAAGCTGACCAAATGCGATTTTCTGTTGGGCGATATAAGCCACTGTCCCATATCGACTATCCTGATCATGGTCTGTAAGCGAAAAAGACAGGAACATCTTCTCTTCAATCGGCAGTTGGTAATTCCCAATCAGCTCAAATCTTCGGGTATAGATACTCTCTCCATACACTTGGTCTCCACCCCTAAACGATTTGTTCCAATTCACCTCTCCTCCCCACCTGTCTTCATATAAATATCGCCCTGCAATAGAGAATAATCTATTTTTTTTACGGTCGATGTTCCATTTTTGAAATATAGAGATACGGTCTTGTAAGGTCACATCGGTAAATCCATCATGGTTGTGATCTACCCTATTGCCAAATTTGAAATAATTCAGTCCTGTTAAAAAAGATACTTTTTTGTTGAGGTTGACCTTAAAACCCAAGTCTGTATTGTATTCGCCATAACCAGTTGCCATTACATCGGCAGAGAACAAGGCGGCATTTTGTACTTTTTTGGTAATGATGTTGATCAGTCCACCAACAGCCTCACTTCCATAAAGCGAGGAAGCTGGGCCTTTTACCACCTCAATTCTCTCAACCAAAGCATTGGGAATACCTGACAGTCCATACACCGTAGAGAGACTACTTACAATGGGCATTCCATCTATCAATACCATGGTATACGGGCCTTCTAATCCATTGATATGGATATCACCTGTATTACAGATGTTGCAGTTGAGTTGGGGCCGTACACCATTTACATTCTGCAAAGCATCAAATATGCTTGGCGTGGGGTTCTTTTTAAAGAATTTAGCCGTGTAGATTTCTACCGGAACGGGACTTTCGAGCCTATTCACCTCTTTTTGAGTTCCTGTAACCACCACTTCATTCAGATTTTCGTCTAAGGATTCCAACTTCAACAGGGCAAAGGTGGTATCTTTTGTCAAATCGAATTTTAAGGTCAAACTTCTGTAACCTAGCATACTTATTTTTAGGTGATAGGTACCAGCTTTTACCTTATCCATGCTGAATTTGCCCGTGCTATCGGTAACCGTTGTCCGTTTCAGTTCTAACAAAGAGACTGAAACTTTTTGTGCAGCTTCATTTGTGGCTACAAAACCTTGCACTTTAAATTGCTGGGATTGAACCTGATGAAACATCAAAATAAAGAAAAACAAGAGTATGGCTTTTTGCATGTTGTACATATTAGTTCAGCAAAAATATAAATTTAGATTAATCTAAAAAATAATTTAGATTAATTTATTTATAGATAATAGACTATACTAAATATTATGGTCTTATAGCTGCCTAAATGTACTACATTATTTTTAAATGCAACTATATTGCATTTAAAAATATTATTCTTCTACATTAGAGATATAGAATAAGCAAGAAATAACGATATTTGTAATTATGTCAAAAGATATCCAAATCAAGAACAAAAGAGCCTATTTCGACTACCATATCCTAGATAGTTATGTTGCTGGTATAGCGTTACTTGGCACCGAAATCAAAGCGGTTAGACAGGGGAAGGCCAATATGACCGATGCTTTCTGCATGTTTATTGATGATATACTTTATGTGAGGAACCTCCATATTTCTGAATACAGCCATAGCTCTTTTCATCACCACGACATTAAAAGAGACCGTGTGCTGCTTTTGCACAAAAAAGAACTCAAGAAACTGAAAATCAAGGGAGAAGAAAAAGGCTTTACCATTGTACCATTAAGAATTTTCACCAACGAACGTGGTTTTGCCAAAATGGAAATTGCGATTGCACAAGGTAAAAAGGAATTTGACAAACGTGATAGCATCAAAGACCGCGAAAGCAAACGTGAAATGGATAGGGCAATGAAGGTTTAGTTCATTGGTATCATTAGTTTCATTGGTTGTTGCAATTCTCAATTCCAAAACTGCAAGCTGAAAACTGTAAACCGAAAATTATTTACCAAGCTTGGTCGCCTACCAAGGGTACAAACCTAAAGGTATCCAACTCAATCTTATCGTAATCGTTTTCGTTTATGCGGATAACCGTGATCATTTTTTGAGATTTCTCGTCTCCTACCGGAATAACCAAAATGCCTCCGATTTTAAGCTGCTTCAATAAGATTTCTGGAACAAATGGGGCCCCAGCGGTAACGATGATCTTTGCATAAGGCGCATGTTCTTCAATGCCTTTTGAGCCATCCCCAAGGAAGAAATTGGCTTTGTATCCCATCCCAGGTAATACTTTTAAAGTATGGTTATAGATATTAGGTTGACGTTCGATGGTATAAACCTTAGCGCCTAACTCCATTAAGATACAAGTCTGGTAACCAGAACCCGTTCCAATCTCCAAAACCTTATCGCCTTTTTGGATATGTAAGAGTTCGGTCTGATAAGCCACGGTATAGGGTTGGGAAATGGTTTGGCCATCGCCTATCGGAAATGCGATATCTTTATAGGCTTGGTTCCAAAAAGTTTCATCGAAAAAGAAATGACGTGGCACCTTGCCGATTGCTTTTAAAACTCCTTCGTCTGCAATTCCTCTTTCTCTAAGCAATTCAACCAGCTTTTTTCTTGCACCCTTCTCTCTGTAATTATCTATAAACTTATATGCCATTCTATCCAAAAATAGCGTTTTAAACGCTCATTTCATTAAATAATTATGAGTTTATGTGACCATGGATGATAACCCCCACAAAATCAATCTAGAAAATTTAAGGCTTAAAGGAACAAGAATAAAGGAGTAAAGATTAAAGAGCAAAGATTAAAGACTCAGGACTACAGACTCACGACTAGAGACTAGAACTCCAAACTAATAAGGACCTACGTCAATTTGTGTAATTACACTCTTAAAGTCTTTTTGGGCATTAAAATCTTTGATCGTTTCTTTTAATACAGCTTTTACCTTTTGGATGGCTGCATTTTTTTCTGTTTTGATAATGATCTGTTTGATGTAATAGTTCCTGATTCTTGCTACCAATGGCTGCTCTGGGCCTAAAATTCGATTACCCAATTGTGATCTTAAGGCATTGGCCAAGGTCTGCGCTGCAATGTTCAACACATTGGCATCCTTATGCTTCACATTGATGAAGATCAAACGTGTAAAAGGCGGATAGTTGAACTGTTTGCGCTCGACCATTTCATCGTTATACATCTCTAGATAATTGTTTGCTATCACCTGTTTGATGATCCTGTGCGAATCATCATAAGCCTGTATGCAAACCTTTCCTTGTTTATCTCTACGGCCTGCTCTTCCAGCTACCTGCGCCAACAACTGGTAACTTCTTTCAAAAGCCCTAAAATCTGGATAATTCAATAAGGTATCCGCATTGATTACCCCGATCAAACTTACATTGTCAAAATCCAAACCTTTGGCAACCATCTGTGTACCAATCAAAATCTGTGTTTTTTTGTCCTGAAAATCGGAAATGATCTGTTGCATCCCATTTTTGGTTCTTGTGCTGTCCAAATCCAGTCTAGCCATTTTAACGTCTGGGAAGATCAAACTCAACTCTTCTTCTACCCGCTCTGTACCAAAACCTTTTTGCTCAATGTGAACGGAACCACAAGCCGGACAGATGTTAATGCTGCTCTGATGGTAACCACAATAATGGCAATGCAATTTACCACTGGTTTTATGGAAAGTTAGACTTACATCACAATTGACACATTTGGGAGCATAACCGCAAGTTGCACAAATTAAAATAGTAGCATAACCTCGACGGTTCTGGAACAATATCACTTGTTCCTTATTTTCGAGGGCAGTTGCCATATCATCGATCAACACACTGGTAAAGTAGGATGTCATTTTCTTGCGCTTGGTTTCTTCAGCAATACTGACCACTTCTTGCAAAGGCAATTGCACGCCGCCAAATCTTTCGTTCAATACCACCAATCCGTATTTATCTGTTTCGGCATTGTGGTAACTTTCTATAGATGGGGTTGCCGAACCCAATACCACTTTTGTTTGGTGCAAGTGACCTAGAAAAACTGCAGCATCCCTTGCTTGGTACCTAGGCGCAGGCTCATGCTGTTTGTAAGACGATTCATGTTCCTCATCCACCACAATCAGTTTCAGGTCTTTAAAAGGAAGGAATACGGCAGAGCGGGCACCCAATACCACTTGATAAGAACCGTTCAATACTTTGTTCCAGATCTCTACCCTTTCATTATCGTTGAATTTAGAATGGTAAACTCCGATTTTATCGCCAAAATATCGTTTGATCCGTTCTACAATCTGAGTAGTCAGTGCAATTTCTGGCAATAGAAAGAGTACTTGTCCACCCTTACTGATGGCATTTTCTATCAATTTGATGTACAACTGTGTTTTACCAGATGCGGTAATACCATGCAGCAATACTACATCTTTAGTGGCAAACTGCAGTTCTATTTCGTCAAAGGCCTTTTGTTGTGCCGTACTTAGTTGAAAATTAACTTCAAACTCATCTGTAGAATCGTTTAAGCGGCTTACTTGTCGTTTTTCAACGCTGAACACCTCTTTATCGATCAAGGCTTTTAAAGCAGCCTGCCCACTCCCACTTTCTTCCAAAAGTTTTTGTTTGGGAATAGTGACTTCATTTTTGGCCAATTTCAAGTAAGCCAACAGTGCATCCAATTGTTTTGGAGCTTTTTCTAGCACCGCAAAAAGTTGTTTTAGGTTTTCTTCTTCCTTATAAAAAGGGTTAAGGGTAATAAATGATTTTAAAAGTGGTCGATATTTTTCAATGACTTCTTCTGCCACATAGATCACTTCTTTACCAATTAAAGCATTAATGATCGGGTAGACTGTTTTCTGCCCCAAAAGTTCAACTACATCGTCTATACTGATGCGCTGTTGTTTATTCAATACCGAAACAATCAGGCTTTCTTTTTCTGTGAGGTCTAGTTCTTCTGGCAATTCATCCCTTAACACCAAGATGGTCTCACTTGCCAGTTTCAGGCCAGTGGGCAAAGCCGCAGCCATTACATCACCTTCATTACACAAATAATAAGAGGTGATCCAATCCCAAAATTCAAATTGTTTTGGTGTAATTACGGGCAGTTCATCCACCACATCGATGATGTATTTGGCCTGATAAAATTCTGGTGGTTGATCGCCGATACTTTTAACCAGCGCCGTGTATATCTTGTGTTTGCCAAACTGTACCACCACACGCTTACCTACCGCAATCCGATCATTGAGTTCGAAAGGAACACGATAAGTATAGTTGATCGCTAGCGACAAAGGCAAGATCACTTCTACAAAAAGTGTTTCCCTTTCAGAAAAATCTATGGGGCTTGCAAATTGCATTATTTATCTTTTAATGCGGCCAAGAACAGGCTTATCCAGCCCAAAATAAAACATAAACCTCCAACTGGTGTAATTGGACCAATAAAACTGACCGATAAATGATAAGCATCTTTTAATGCCAAAACATACAAAGGTCCCGAAAACAGCACAATGCCAAGGGTAAAGAAAACGAAGGCAAAACCTATCAATTTATTTTTATAACGGGCAAAAGTAGACAGATATAACAGTGCAAAAACATGATAGAACTGATATTCTACTCCTTTTTGCCAAATTTCTAATGCTGATGGGCTGATCAGTGTTTTTAAGCTGTGTGCACCAAATGCACCTAAAACTACTGCCAAAGCTCCAAAAAAAGCTGCAGTAAGGATAATACGTTTATTCATGAATTAACGGCTTTATACGGATGCTAAATTAAGAAAATGCCCTTATAATCTCTGTAATCCCAAAATTAAATTAAATTTGTAGGTAACAGCCATGAAAAGAATATATATAACGTTAGGGATATTACTGATAGGAATGATCGCAATGGCTTATCTGTATTTTTCTAATTTGAATACAGAAACAAGCGCAAACGATTTATCTTTAAATACAGTTGCCTCCAACTCGGGGATCATCTTCAGCTTTGAAAACGACAAAAGCTTTTATGAAATCTTAAGTGGACAGGATTTGTTTCAACATATTTTAGGGGAAAACAAATCAAAACAATTCAGTGCTTTAAGAGACAATTTGATTGGCCAGCCCGATATTGCCAATGCATTAAATAGTCAAAAAATCTATATTGGTTTGATCCTGGCGCAGACCATACCATTGATTTTTTGATTGGTACCCAAATCAGCTCAAATATCAATCCTCAAAAAATATTCAATGGTTTAAGTGGCAACCAAACCAAAGTAAATAAGCTGGGCGAAGTTTACCAGCTTACTTTTAAAGATAGCACGCAATGTTTTATTGGCATCAAAAATAACATGATTACTTTGTCAAATGTATTGTTGCCAATCCAGAATGCACTGAAAGACCAGAAAACAGAAAAACAGGATTTTGTCAATTACATCAAAAACAATAGCCGTTTTAACAAAAATACCTTGGCTAGTCTTTATCTTGATTTCAACAAAATTCCTTTATTTCTGAAAAGCATCTTGAACAGCAATATCAGTGGCGAGCTTAATGTGTTTAACAAGCAAAATAGTTTTGCGGCCTTAAGTTATAATTTTAGCAAGGAAAAACTCTTGTTCAATGGCAATACCCAGATCAACAACGACCAGAGCTATTACAAACTTTTCGACCATGTTCCTGAACAAAAGCTAACGATCAACACTATCCTTCCGCAAAAAACGGCCAATTATACCATTTATGCTATCTCAGATTATGTCAACTGGCACAAAGAGCTAAATGAATTGATGGTTAAGACCAATGAAGATAAAAAAGTAAGTCAGCTGATTTCCTCAGTCAATCAAAAATACAGGATTGATCTGAATCAGATTTTTCCTAAATACTTTAAAAATGAGTTGGTCACTTTTCAATTGAGCAGTGGAGAAAAATTTGGAGCAATTGCATTGAGCAATGGCGAAAAAGTGGGACAATTGTTAATGGATTTAAGTGGTAATTATGCACCGGAAATCAAAATATTTAAAGAACCTGGTATTGCTTACGCTTATTTTGGTGAACCGTTCAAGAAATTTGAAAAGCCTTTTTATACGATCATCGACAACTATTTGGTAATGGCCAACAACGCCAGCAGCATACAGGTATTTTTAAATAGCTATGAAAATAATGCTTTGTTAACCAATGATGTAGATTATCAAGATTTTAACAATCAACTCTCTTCTTCTGCTACCATTTCCTTTTATGTGAACCATGAAAACTCGAATGATATTTTTGGCAGGAACCTCAAACAACCTTATTTTAAACAGTACCAATCAAAAACCGGTTTTAAGTCTTTTGATGCCTTCTCTTTTCAGTTATCCGGCGATAAAGGCAAGTTCTTGAGCAATCTGTTGCTTTACAAGAAACCTGAAAAGACAGTTGCTACAGATACTTTAAACAAAGATTTTTAATGTAAAATTTCGATAAAGCTATTTTTATTTGCGAAATTTTAGCAAAACATTGGAAGTAGTTCTTCGGTCGGTCCAGCCCTGCTTTTCACTCCTGCCGAAGAAAATCGGCATCTGCTACAATCAGGTTTAAATAACAAAACCAGTAGTTCTTGGCAAAAACAACCCTAAATAGCTGCATAGTTAAACGGGATTGGAATGAAAATCCTTTTTGTTTTGTTGAGCTTATTGAAGCACAAAAAGATTGGAATGTAAAGCCCGACTAACGTTAAAATTGTTGAGCAACTTGCTTTCCTCAATTCTTATGGGTACAAATAAACCTTATTAATGAAGTTTCAGCAAAACATTAATAGCCTATCAAATTTGTGCTTAAACACCACTCAATTCGTTTTACTTTTTGGGGTTGTAAATACAAAATCCTTAAGGTAAAAAGGTTCAAAGTAGGCTACATCCTCAAAGTTTTGGTGATCAAAGGCCAACTTTGCCAAACTGCTCATATTGGCTGCGGAGTTATAATTTGAAATAGAAAAATGTGCATTTTGATGGTCGAGCACAGGCATACATTTTTCTGCACCATCGCCAATAAAGGTTACATAGTTTTGGTCTAGCTCTAAGATAAAACTCTTTTCGTCTACAATTTTTGCATTTACGGCTTCTATTTCCTGTAGTTTATTGTTGTAAACGGCCGTAAATACTTCCATCCTCCTGGCGTCGATCATGGGGCAGATCAATCCCCCATAATTTGGATGCTGCAACAAAAATCCATTCGCCATCATTTGTAAAGTGGGTATGGCAATAAAAGGTTTATCAAGCGCAAAACACAAGCCTTTGGCGGTGGATACACCTATGCGTAGACCTGTATAAGAACCAGGTCCTTTACTTACTGCAATGGCATCCAAATCTTTATAAGCCAAGCCTGCCGTCTGCATTACTTCTTCTATAAATAAGGTTAAACTAGCCGCATGGATATTCTGTGCGGCCTGTTCCTTTAACGCAATTGTTTCTCCATTTATAGCCAATGCAACCGAGCAAACCGGTGTAGCTGTTTCAATTTGTAGTATAGTAGCCATCTTTAAAATTAGAAAGGTAAAGTTAAGCGTTTAGATCTTATTTTAAGGTACGGGATCATGCCCATGTTTGCCCCAAGGGTGACAACTTGCAATACGCTTTAGGGTTAGCCAACCACCTTTAAACGGACCATGTTTTTTAATGGCCTCTACACCATATTGTGAACAAGTTGGTGTATATCTACAATTGGCGCCTAACAAGGGAGAGATAAAAAGTTGATACAACTTGATGATGCCCAAAAAAAGCCAAGAAAACAGAAGTTTAATTATTTTCATCTGCGGCTATTTGTTGAGTTAATTTTTTAAGTGCCAATGACAATTTCTTTTCAAAAAAGCCATAATCGTATTTCTCTTTGCCTACATACTGTAACGACAAAAGCAATAGGTCTTGTTGGGCTACTAAAAATGGATAAAGTTGGAGTTCTTTTTGTAAGCGATAAGCTTCACGAGTACGTCTCTTAATCAAATTACGATCAACTGCACGTTTGTAGCGTTTTTTGGCTACGTTGATTACAATTTGGGCAGGATATTGATGAGGTTCGGCTACAAAAAAATAAGTAATCCGAAAGGGGTATAATAAAAAAGAAGAACCGTTCTTAAATAGCAAGTCTAATGACTTTTTACTACATAACCGTTCTTCTTTGTTAAATTTGTTCATGTTTTTGATTGCAATTGTGCAGCGTAATCTAACTGCTAACACCTAAAAGGCGGCAATCAAAAATTATGCTTTATGACGACGCTCGTCAGAAACTGATAATCTTTTTCTTCCTTTTGCACGGCGAGAAGCTAATACTCTTCTACCGTTTGCTGTAGCCATTCTTTCGCGGAAGCCATGCTTGTTTCTTCTCTTTCTTTGCGAAGGTTGGAATGTTCTTTTCATAACTGTATAATATCTTAACTAGAGTTTTTTAAATAAGAGGTGCAAATATAACGTGATTTTTCTATAAATGCAAGTGTGATTTCTTTTTATTTTTTATTGAGTTGCAAATATAGTGTTTTCTATCGTTTTCATGATAGTTTTGCTTCTTGTAAAAACGTAAAGCAGGGTATTAAAGACCTAAGGCCGCTTTTAATTTGATGTATCCAGTTTTGCTTACCGGTAGCCAAATGCCCGATTTTAAAAGTACAACATAACTCTCCTTTTCTTTCAATTCGATCTTGGTTACCTCAACCAAGTTAATGATATAAGAACGATGGATGCGGATGAACTGGTTGGGATCGAGTGTCTGCTCGAAAAAGCTCATGGTCTTGTTTTTATGGAAATTACCTTCCGTTGTACTCAATTTCACATAATCATCATCCGCTTCAATGTAATGTAATTCTGTTACCGGAATAATTTTGATTGACCCCTGCGTTCTTAACCACGATCCTACTGTTCTGTGCCGGCGACAATGCAGCGGTTTCCAGCAACTCATTGCTGGTTTCGCCTTTGGCCAGTTTTGCAGGCAATTTCTGCATGGCTTGGTCAAAACGTGTTTTTTCTATGGGTTTCAGTAAATAATCAACCGCATTTACCTCAAATGCCTTAATGGCATATTCATCAAATGCTGTTGTGAAAATTACTGCATGATGGTTCTCTACAAGTTCCAACATCTCAAAACCACTGATCTTAGGCATCTGGATATCCAAAAAAATAAAATCAGGTTTATGTTGCGCAATGGCTTTTAGTCCCTCAAAACCATCTACACATTCCGCAACGATCTTATATCAGGATACGATTTCAAATAATGTTTAACCACATCCCTGGCTAAGGCTTCATCATCAATTAGTATCGTTCTTATCATCTTTTTGTGGTATTTTAAGCGTAGTTATATATAAATTATCGTTGCGTGTCTCGGTCTGCAAAAGGTTGCTGTCGGCAAATAACAGATACAATCTACGACGTATTGCCGACAAACCAAAACCTGTACCTTTAGTAGCCCTCATTTCTGGATCGTAAGGATTGGCCACACAAACCACCAAAGTTCTATTTTCCAATTTGACCCTTATGGTAATGGTTATGGCGGCAGAAGTATTGTATAAACCAAATTTAATGGCATTCTCTACAATAGGTTGCAATAAGGTTCCTGGCAAACATAGACCCAATGTATCTTCTTCAATCTGTACATCCAGGTTTAACCGATGACTAAAACGTACTTTTTCTATATCCAGATAGAGCTGTATGTATTCCATCTCTTCGGCTACATTAACCCAAACCTCATCATCTCGTTTTAGTGTGCCCCTTAAAAAAGCAGCCAATTTAGTCATCATCGTTCCCGCTTCGGTGGGATTTACAATGGTTAGGGCATAAACAGAGTTCAAGCTGTTGAACAGAAAATGTGGTTGCAATTGATGTCTGAGTTTATTCAGTTCAGCTTCTTTTGCCAAATTTTGGGCGGCTAATAAACGGCCCTGGGTTTCCGACTGTTCTTCTAATCTATACCATAAGATATTGGCCAAAGCACACCAGGTTAATGACAGAAATGCAACTATTGCCCTAAATGGCAAGGAAAAGTCTAAAAACAGTTCATAGAGCTTTTGCTTGATAAAAAGATAGTTGAGTGCATATTTAGCTGTAAAGATGATCACTACGGTCAATACTGCGGTCAACAGCAAAAGGAATAACATCCTTTCATTTTTAGGTTGGTAATAGCCCAACATGTTGCTGATCACAATACAGCCAATGGCCAATAGTCCATTACTGATAATGCTATCGGCCAAGGCAATCTGCCAGCTAAAGTTAAGTGTATAATAGACAAATAAAGCGCATACTCCCATCCAACAGGCCAATATGACGCTGGAGACGAGTTTGATTTGCTTTACTGATAATGGAGTTGTCGTCACGACATCAAGTTTAGGTTAAAATTTGTTTAGTAATTCCTAATATCTACCCCGCCAAACATCGCTATCCCTCTAATAATTAAAAGCTTATTCTGCCCTTCTACGGCTGGCTGAATGCTTCTTTTGTCGTCCATACCACCAAAAATCGCTGTAACTTCTGGTTTTACCTGCCATCCTGGAGGAATGATCATCTTGCAGCCTCCAAATATTGCTGTGATATCCAATACGATTTCTCCTTCAAAATCTGCCTGTGTCAAGTTAAGGTCGCATCCACCAAAAACCGCGGTTACTTCTCCCCCTTTAAAGTTTTTAGAATAGACCGTTTGGTGACTTCCTCCAAAAACATTCACAGAATCTAGATAATCGTTGCTATTCGTTTTTTTTTCATCGGTTGTTTTGGCTTCTTCTCCATAAGTCTGAAAAGGTTCTGCCTGTCCAAATCTATTGTTCCAACGACGGCCTCTTCTTTGCCATCTATTTTCCCTATGGTTAAAAGTACTTTTTGGTTTAAAGATCAAAAATAGTCCCAATCCAACCAGCATTATTGGAAAGACCACATGCGACATGTTTAATCCGTCTATTGCTTTATCCAGTGTAAAATAGGTACCTACAAGTACCATAATGAACCAACCGCTATTTCTAAAATTATGTTTAAAACCGATAAACAAACCTATGGCGATCAAAAGTGTACTCCAGCTGAACAACCATCTAGGTAGGTCTAAGCCTACATTGTCCAACAATAAAAGTGAACCTATTACTATTATAAATAAACCTGCCCAAACCTTGCCAGAGCGGTTTATCATTTCGTTATGATTGGTATTTTCCATTTTCTTCTGTATTGTATAGTCAAATGTAGGTCGAAACTTCACATCAGCCTATAGCAATCTTGCATTTGTAAGTTAATTATCGGTAAAAAGCATTAATTATTCGGTAAAAATTATTTTATTCTTTGAGGTCCGTTTACCGAAGTTAATAAAACATTAGACTATAATCCATCCCTCGGCAAAACTGCTCAATTTAAGGTTATAAATGGTTAATATCAGGAAAATTGATCTTTGTATTTAACAGTATCTTAAGCACTCCTAATTGACAGCACTTTAACTTTAACCGAGAGACCAAAAACAAACTTATCATGAGATCCAAAAAACTGCATTTACGCTTCCTGTTTTTATTTTCTACAACCATCTTTTTATTTGTTGCAGCAAACAGCTTTGCCCAAGGCAAAATTGAAGATTACCAAAGGGCCGAATCGTTAAATGGCCAAATACAGAACAAGATCTACTATGCGCCCAATAGTTTTAAATGGCTGAATGTTAAAAAGCAATATTTCTATACCATGGTAACCGAAAAGGGAACGGAGTATATTTTGGCAGATGTGAAAGACCTCAGTAAAAAACCTGCGTTTGACCAACAAAAACTGGCTACAGAACTAGCAACCGTAACCAAAACACAATTCAGCCCTTACCAACTTCCTATTACCAATGTAAGTATGAACAATGATGGTGCTGAACTGCAGTTTACCTACGACAATAAGATCTGGTCTTATGACCTCAGTACTTTTAAATGTAAGGAGCTCAAAAGAACAGAAAGCCCAAGAACCCCAAATTATTGGGGCAACCAAGCCAATGATCAAACAGAAAGAAGAATAAAGTCTCCAGATGGAAACTGGGAAGCCTACATTAAAAACTTTAATGTTTATATCAAAAGTATCGAAGGAAAAAAAGAGGAGTTTCAATTAAGTTTTGATGGCTCGGAAGGCGAGTATTACAGTTCGTTCATTGCATGGTCGCCAGATTCGAAGAAATTAGCGACCAATAAAGTCCGTCCTAATAAACCACATTTGATTTACCTAATCGAGTCATCTCCAGCAACCCAATTACAGCCCATACTGCAATCTAGAAACTACCTTAAACCTGGTGATGCACTGCCTCAATTGCAACCTACACTATTCTTGGTCGACAGTAAAAAACAAATCAATTTAGATCAACAAAAAATCCAATCGCAATATGCACTGAGTAATTTGGAATGGCGAAAAGACAGCAGGGCATTTACTTTTGAGTATAACCAACGCGGACATCAAAAATATACCGTTGTTGAGGTTGATGCCAATGGTACGTTGAAGGAATTGATCAAAGAAGAAAGTAAGACCTTTTTTAGCTATAGCGGAAAAAAATACAGATATGATATCAACGATGGTGAAGAAATCATCTGGGCATCTGAAAGAGATGGTTGGAACCACCTTTACCTTTATAATGGCAATGGGACATTAAAAAACCAGATCACCAAAGGCAATTGGGTGGTGCGTAGCGTAGTTAGTGTCAATGAAAAAGACAAAACCATCATTTTTGAGGGCAGCGGATTGGAAAAAGACCAAGACCTTATTTTATCCAATACTATAAGATCAACTTTAACGGAACTGGACTTGTTAAATTAACCACAGAAAATGGGAACCATAAGGCTTTCTTTAATGATGATTATAGTTATTTTATAGATACTTATTCTAGAATTGACCAGCCGCAGCTTACCGTGTTAAGAGATGGCAAAACTGGAAAAGTATTAAAAGAATTAGAAAATGCCAATATAGATGCACTTTTAAAAACAGGCTGGAAATTACCAGAGGTATTTAGCGCCAAAGGAAGGGATGGCAAAACAGATATCTGGGGAATGATGATCCGCCCTAGCAATTTCGATCCTCGAAAAAGTATCCTGTTATAGAATATATCTACGCTGGCCCACACGATTCTTTTGTACCTAAAAGTTTTGTGAATGATTCTCGAGGTTCTTTACATGAATTGGCAGAACTTGGTTTCATTGTGGTGCAATGCGATGGAATGGGTACTTCTAATCGTTCAAAAGCATTTCATGATGTGGCTTGGCAAAACCTAAAAGATGGAGGTTTTCCTGACCGGATTGCCTGGATCAAAGAAGCCGCCAAAAAATATAGTTATATGGATATGGAGAGAGTTGGCATTTTTGGAAATTCTGCTGGTGGACAAAGTTCTCTAGGGGCCTTGCTTTTCCATCCCGATTTTTATAAGGTTGCGGTATCTTCTTCAGGCTGCCACGACAACAGAATGGACAAAATGTGGTGGAACGAACAATGGATGGGTTATCCGATTGGCCCGGCCTATGCCGAATCATCGAATGTTGACAATGCCTATCGCCTACAAGGTAAACTTTTGCTCATTTTAGGGGAGTTAGATGATAATGTAGACCCTTCTTCAACCATGCAGGTGATCAATCAATTGATCAAAGCGAACAAGAATTTTGACTTTTTAATGGTACCAGGCATGAAACATTCTCTGGGTGGCGATTATGGAGAACATAAACGAAGAGATTTCTTTGTCAAACATCTATTGGGAATCGACCCTCCGGAGTGGACTTGGAAAACAAATATCACCATACCAAAGCCATAGTTTGGCAGCTGATTTTAAGAAACAGTTCCTTTTTAATACATTCGCAACAGCTCGATAGCGGTTAAACCAAAGGATCATGATCAAAAGAAAACTATTCATCTTCATCTGCCTACTCATTCCCATATTGGGGTCGGCACAGGATATCAGCAAACATTACAAAGTTTATGATGTAAAAAAGCAAAAAACCATTAGTCTTGACGACATCATTACAGACCTCAGTACTGCCAACGTATTGTTTTTTGGCGAAGAACACAATGACTCTATCGGTCATTACCTAGAGGTTACGCTATTTAAAAAGATGGCGGCAGCTTATCCGGGCAAAACTGCCTTGACCATGGAAATGTTCCACACCGATATCCAACCTGTAATCAATGAATATTTAAGTGGAATCATTAGCGAAAAGAATTTCATCAAAGAAGGAAGGGCTTGGAACAACTACAAAGACTACAGACCCATGATTGAGTTTGCCAAATTGAACCAACTGGACGTAATTGGGGGCAATGGGGCTGCCCGATATAGCAATGTGGTAACCAAATCTGGTTTAGAAACCTTAAATCAATTACCTGCAAATTCGAAACAGTTTATTGCGCCCCTACCTATTGACACAGCTACCGGACGTTATTACGATAAGTTTATCGAAACACTTGGCGGACACAGTATGGGACCGATGAAAATTTATCAGACCCAAAACTTTTGGGATGCGACGATGGCTTGGTCAATTGCCAAATATGCCAAGAATAATAAAGACAAGAAGATCTTTCAGGTGAATGGCCGTTTTCATAGTGATGAAAAATTGGGCACCTTAGCCAAACTGGCAAAATATGCACCAAAATTAAAGATCTTAAATATTTCTGCTTTCTCTGCAGACGATTTTAACGATCCGGACTGGAAAAAATATGCAGTTTTAGGAGATTACATCATTGTAACAGACCCTACTGTAAAGCGGACTTTCTAGAATAAAAAATCGTCATTTCGAACACTATAATATTTGCTCGAAATGACGATTGAATTACTCTTTCTTTATTTATTTCTTCAATAAATCTCTGATTCTCTGTTAAAAGTACTTCTTGATTTGTAGGTGCAGGTGGAGCAGCTACCACTTTTTCTTCCTCCTTACGTTTCAAGGCATTGATACCTTTAACCAATAAGAAAACAACAAAAGCCAGCAATAAGAAATTGATCGCTACGGTGATAAAGTTACCATAGGCAAAAATCGAAGTATCAGGTATTTTTCTGGCTTCTTCTAAAGGTAGGTTTGTTGGAACCGTACCTTTCAGTACCACATACAAACTGCTAAAATCTGGTTGCCCAATAATTGCGGAAACCACAGGCATCACAAGGTCTTTAACCACACTATCGATAATCTTACCGAAAGCGCCACCAATGATTACCCCAACGGCCAGATCCATCACGTTGCCTTTAATGGCAAACTCTTTAAATTCTTTAACAAAGCCCATAAATAGTTCTAATTTTAATCCAATTAATTAGTTTAGTTAATTTAAATGTAATAAACTTTACAAGTATACCAAAGCTTTTTTAATCAAAAATTAGTCCAATAGTAAGAATAGCTGATTAATTGTTCCTAATATCTAAAGCAAATGCTTAAATTTGGAAATTAAAACATCTTCCAGAAAAATATGCTTAAACAACATCTACAGCAAAAACTATTACAGAAACTCTCGCCGCAACAAATTCAGTTCATCAAATTGTTGCAAGTGCCAACTGTTGCTTTAGATACGCGTATTAAAGAAGAACTGGAAGATAATCCTGCGCTTGAAGACCCGAGCTTAATGACTGCCGAAGAGCCGAAAAGCGAGTACGACGATTTAAACGAAGACCGTAATGAATATGATTCGGATTCAGGTGAAGAGACCAGTGTAGATGAGTTTAATGTAGAGGATTACCTTCAAGACGACAATACAAACGATTACAGCACCTCCTACAACAATGGGGATGACGACGAAGATAAAAAAGAGACACCAATAGCAATAGAAAGCACTTTTTTTGAAAGCCTTCAGGAGCAATTAGACCTCGTACCTTTATCTGATACAGATTTTATTGTGGGTAAACAGATCATCGGTAGTTTAGATGACGATGGTTACCTGCGTCGTCCGATTACTTCAATGATTGACGATTTGGCTTTTTCGCAAAACGTAATGGTTGAGGAAGAAGATGTACTGGAAATGCTCAAAGTAATCCAAAGCTTTGACCCTCCTGGCATTGCTGCACGCGACCTGCAAGAGTGTTTATCGCTACAGTTGAAACGCAAGGATGTGAACAATCCAATCGTTAAAAAAGCGATAGCGATAGTTGAGCATCATTTAGATGAATTTACCCGTAAACATTACGATAAGCTGGAAAAATCAGTTGGTTTAAGTAGTGAAGAACTTAAAGAGGTGGTTGCTGAGATCTTAAGGCTAAATCCAAAACCAGGCGACTCGAACCAGGTAACCACCAAACAGCTACAGATCATTCCAGATTTCCATATCAGCAACAATGACGGGATATTGATCTTGACATTGAACTCTAAAAATGCACCTGAACTAAGGGTAAGCCGCTCTTACATGGACATGTTTGACCATTACGACAAGGCTTCGCAAAAAGATAAAAAGCTAAAAGAAGCCGTTCAGTTTGTAAAACAAAAATTGGATTCTGCAAAATGGTTTATTGATGCCATCAAACAAAGGCAACAGACATTGCTCAAAACCATGAATGCCATTATGCATTATCAATATGAGTATTTCTTAACTGCTGACGAGCGTAAAATGCGCCCGATCATCTTAAAGGATATTGCAGATAAGATTGGTATGGATATCTCTACCGTTTCGAGGGTGGCCAACTCTAAATACGTACAAACCGAATTTGGCACATTTCTGTTAAAATCATTCTTCTCTGAAGCTATACAAACAGAAAATGGAGAAGAAGTTTCGAATAAAGAGGTTAAAAAAATATTGGAAGACTGTATTGGAAACGAAGATAAACGCAGGCCTTTGGCTGACGAGAAGTTGACTGAAATCTTAAAAGACAGGGGTTATAACATCGCCAGAAGAACTGTAGCCAAGTATAGAGAGCAGATGAATATTCCTGTGGCCCGCTTAAGGAAAGAGCTTTAGGCAATTTGCAGTTGATAGTTTATTCGAGTTCAAACCAATGAACCATTGAACGAATGAACCAATCTAATGCCATCTACCACATCCTCATTGAACGCATGGTTTGATAGATATTGTTCAATTGCAATCCTAATACGATTTCGTGGCTTCCATTACTGAAATTTTTGAGCTCGGAAGTGGTAAGATCATAAGAATAAGTCAGATTGACTAGCTTACTAAAATTAAATCCAGCCATAGCTGCATACGAATCCTTATGTCTGTAACTACCTCCTACCCAAAAACGATCTTTAAAAGATACTTTTACATTGGCATCAAAAGATAAGGGAGCTGGCTTTACATACTTGACCATGACCGATGGAATGAAGGAAATCTCATCATCGATAAACAATTTATAACCCGCAGTTACAAATGCATGTGGCACTTCTTTACCTTGATTATATACATCGTCTGTGGTAAAAGCCAATCGCTGTGGTAAGATCTGCTGTACAGAAGCCCCAGCAAAAAACTGTGCTCCATATAACCAAACACCCAAGGCCAGATCTGGCTTTGTTTGCGCAATGATCGTATTTTTCAATGCAGGATCGTTCCCGTTTTCCAAGACTAAATCTTGCACATTAAGATTTACCCTTTTTACACCAGCTGCGACACCAACAGACAAATTAAGTGTACCTGATAACTGTAAATGATAGGCATAGGTTAAATTGGCATTTAAGGTAGCTAGTGGACCTGCTTTATCATAAAACACAATGGCACCAACACCATGGTGGGCTGGAGAGGCGGTGTAGTTCTGTGTATAATCATCACTACGAGGGTCATCACTTTTCTCTGGCAAAGAGAGCGGATTCTTCCATAGATATTTATCTCCTAAACTCCAATGTACTGCTGCAAAAGTAGTTTGGGGTGCATCGTTTATACCTGCCCATTGCTTTCTATAGCCAGCTTTAAAATCTGTATAATTTTCAATCCCACTCAATGCCGGATTTAACAGGTAATTGTTGAGTATATATTGGGTATACTGTGGCCTTTGTTGTGCATAACCATGCATAGCTATAAATAAAAGCAATATAGTTAGTTTCTTTTTCAATTTATCTGATGATCGTTAAAGGGCCAGTAATTGCTTTTCTTCCATTTTTTGGCGTAATCACATAATAATATACCCCAACCGGTAGGCGTTCGTTATGGTAGGTTCCATCGAAAGGTACAGTATATCCAACACTTGAAAAAACTTTCTGTCCATTTCTATTGAATACCTGCACGAGTGCATCTGGATAAGAATCTATTGACCTGATGTTCCATATGTCGTTTATCCCATCTCCATTAGGGCTAAATGAGTTGGGCGGATTAATTTCGCCAAGTACTTTAACCAGCACTTTGGTCGTTACTTCACACATGCCATCAACGGTAACGGATAAGGTATATTCTGTGTCTTTATCTGGTGAGGCAATAGGGTTTTGCACGTTATCCTTATCCAAACCTGTGGCTGGTGTCCACTTGTACCTAAACTTTGCATTAGGGTTGGCTACAACTGTGGGAATAGTTTTCTGTCCTCCAGAAAGAATATAGATTTCTGGATCTATACTGATCTTAGGCAAAGCATAAACTTCAATATCTTGCGTGGCTGTATTGATACAACCATCGGTAGAGGTGAAAGTGTAGGTAATTTTGTGTACCCCAGCACCTGCAGCCGCAGGATCAAAAAGCCCAGTGGCACTTACACCATCTCCACTAAACACTTTGTTGGCAGCAGTAAGGCCCAATGTTTCTGAAGCGCCAAATTGTTTTTTAGGTGCATTGATACAAATAGGATCTAAAGCATTAAATGCAATAACAGGTAGGTATTTTCTAACCACGATGTCTTTTGACAAAACATCAGACCAACAACCTGAGGCATTTGCCACACTTAACTTTACCTTATATGTTTTTGCGGTTGCGAAAATAAAAACCGGATCCTTTTCTGTTTTGATAGTCCCATCAAAATCCCATTTCCATTGCGTAATTGTATTCCCTCCTGCAATGCTACGGTCAAAAAACTTAATCTCTGCACCAGCACAAATATCTGTAGGTATATCAAAATTAGGTGCGGCCAGAGCATTCACCTCAACCGGAAAATTCAGGTCCAATTGTCCTGTTATACAAGACGAGGTGGTATTCGCTAAAATGGCTACCGCCGATACGCTTGTTGTACCTATCGCTGTAAAAATCTTTCGAGCTGGCGAGGTATAGGTATATAATGTTTGTCCGTTCACCACACTTGTAGTATAAGTTGGCGAATTATCTATAAAGTCTGGCGTTCCATCATTATATTTCCATGTAATTTTGGTGATCAGATATGGCAGGGTCAGCTTAAAGTTTGTTTCCTGACTGATACATGCTGAGGTATTAACTGTATTGGAAACATTATTGACCAATTCTAAGAATTGTGAAGCAGCAAGATTTGTACCTGCCGAATAAGCATAAGATTCGGTTTGTCCAAAACCATAAGCAATCGCATTGAAACCATCATCGGCAGTTAGATTGATTGATTCATCATACACTTGGATCTGGATATAAGAATAAGTTGGATCAGAAGGCATGGGTTGCCAAACTCCATTTGCTGGCATACTTCCATTTATCCTAAATGTAGAAGTCTTAGCAGTCTTCATAAAAACATTGATGTACTTTTCTAAGATACCTAAAATTATTAGAAGAGAATACGGTAATGTTTTTGATGTTGAACTCTATAGGATTTAAGAGTACCATTTCTGGATCTCCAAGCATGGTTTGTCCAGTAAGGGAGGAACAGTTTTGAGATAAAGAGTATTCTGCAACACTGATCAGCTTATCTGCTGATACAATTGTAGGCGCAAACAAACTGGCTTCATAATACTCTCCCTTATTTAAAACCCTAACCTGAGCTCCATTTAAGCGTACTGCTGTATTATCTTCTTGCGCTAAAACCCTAATGATATATTGCCGATTGATAAATGGCACCACACCATAAACTTTACCCCAACTATTAACTGAATATAACTGTTGTAGCAAAGGATCTCTACCATTGGTGCAGACAATGCCTACAGAAGTACTACCAGAAAATGCGGCAAAACGCTTGCAACTTGAAGTGGTAGGGTCTGCTTCTACGTAAACACCTGTTAAATCTACATTGTAGCTAGTTGGCAAATATTCATATACATCACCAGCTCTTAACAGTTTTACCGTTTCTATCACTCCTCCTTTGGCATCGCGGATAATAACATCCGTCTTGTCCTCAACAGCCACCAGGGTCAAAAAATTTCTGGCACTCTGCATCGCCTCATCCTGAAAGTAATTCATCGAGAAATACTTCTGTCCGAGTGCATCATAGGGCAAAATCAATGTTGCCGCCGAACGGGCCGAGGCAAATACATGGCTATAGGCTACTACTTTAGCATTGCCAGGGGCAACTACAATGTGGATACCTCTATTGGTCAATATCTTGTTGCCATCTGTATAATCGATATAGGATTGCGCCCTTGGAACCAAAAAAGTAACTACTGTATTGGCAGGTATAGCTTTAGTTTCCGAATAGCTACCACAACTTACAGTAACCCGCGAATTACCCTTAGAAGTGATATTGACATTCATGGTAGCTAAACTACCTCCATTTGGATCGTGTGTTGGAAAAACCGTCCAAAATTCAGTCCCTTCGTTTGAAATGTTTTGTGCCACAGCTTTTGGAACAAAAACCACACACAACAACAATACAATAAAGAAATAAAAATTCTTCATTAAAATCAGGGATAGCGTTAACTCAATTGCATTAAAAATAAACAGTCTAATGCAATAATAATAATTTATTGTACTAAGCTAATCTTTTTTTGGGTTATGGATTGTTAAATGCTAAAATTTAATACACAAGTATTTATGGTCTGACTTGTCCTATTTTTATGATGATGGTGTATTTGTAGAGAATTTATAGTCCACATTTTTTACAACCAAATGTGGACTATAAATTAGTGCTATTGATTATAGCAGATGGTGATATTTCTTGTTAAGAAAGCAGGTTTTGGCGTGCAATAAATTCGAGTTGTTTATTGGCAACCAATAATTTTTCTGTCAGTTCTTTATTTTCTTTTCTAAGGGTATAGATCTCAATTGCTTTTTCGATGTTGATCCTCAGGTCTTCTTCCATCCAAGGCTTCTGGATATATCGATAAACCTGCCCTTTATTAATGGCGTCAATTACAGCATCGATATCTGTATAACCCGTTAAGATCATACGGATTGGATCAGGGTGCGCTTCTAAAATCGAGGCTAGAAATTCTACTCCGGTAGTCTTAGGCATCCGCTGATCGGTGATGATAATGTGTATGTCTTCTTTATCTAATATCTTCCTGCCTTCGTCTGCAGACTCGGCAGTAAAAATCTTGTATAACCTACGATAAGTTGCTGCGAATGCACTCAAATTATGTGGTTCATCATCTACGTATAAAATATTTGCGTTCATCGGATCTTAATAAAAAGATAAAAATACTTTTTTATTATAACTCTTAAAAGACTAATTTAGTTGTTTTAACAGATAATCGTGTTTTTATTACATTATAACTCATTATTTCCTATAAGAAATGCCTTCTAAAACTGGTTACGCACAACAATTATCCATGCTCATTGATCAAACATCTGAGCAAAAAAACACTTATAAGCCGCTCATCTTTAATTTAGTAGATCCCACGCAAAAATCAGCTTTTGAAGAATTAATCCAAAACAAAAATAATTTACAGGTTTACGACCATATCTATTCGCAAGTTGAAGAATTGATCAAGTGCTTGCAGCCCACAATTGTCTTTTTACCTCCAACAGAATTAAGCAAGGCCATAGAGAATCATTTTGGCGATAAAACAAGAGATGAATATGGTGTTTGGGTATATTATCCTTGGGCCGAAAAATTGGTTCACATGTTGGCTGAAGATGAGTTTGCCATTGTGAGGACCAATCGCAACAAACATAAGATCACCGCTAAAGAACAGGCCCTCCTCTCGACCAAAAAAATTGGGGTAATGGGTCTTTCAGTTGGCCAATCGGTTTCGCTGACCTTGGCCATGGAACGTGGATTTGGAGAGCTGCGTATTGCCGATTTTGACGAACTCGACCTTAGCAATATCAACCGGATCAGAACGGGAGTGTTCAACCTTAAAATCAAAAAAACAGTAATCGTTGCCAGAGAGATTGCAGAAATTGATCCTTTCCTACATGTGGTCTGTTTTGAAGATGGTATTACCGATGAAAACTTAGATAAATTTTTAGAAGAAAATGGTAAATTAGATTTGTTGATCGATGAGTGCGATAGCTTTGATATCAAGATCAATGCCCGTAACAAGGCAAAGGCCCTTGGCATACCTGTACTAATGGAAGGTAGTGACAGAGGTACGATTGATATCGAAAGGTTTGACCTAGAACCTCAAAGACCAGTTTTGCATGGAATGGTTGAACATTTAGACATGAGCAAGTACAAATCATTGACAACAATGGATGAACGGATTCCGTACATTACAGCTGTAACTGGTGTAGATACTTTGTCTCCCCGTATGAAAGCCTCAGCCATCGAGATCATGAGCACCATTTCTACCTGGCCACAATTGGCAAGTGCCGTTACTTATGGTGGTGGAATTACGGCTGACCTGGCCAGAAAAATATTGCTAAATAATTTAAAAATTTCTGGTCGGTTCTTTATCGATATGGACGAATTGATCCATCATCTCTACAAAAAACACCCGAAACAACTGCGACACAAGTTGCGCTGCTACAGACCAAAGATTTGACCGCATTTATTGCAGCACATAACTTAACCCATAACAAAACAAGTTATCAGCCTAGTGAAGAAGTTTTGAATGAACTGATCCTGGCAGCTGGTAAAGCACCTTCTGGAGGAAATAACCAACCCTGGCGTTGGCATTTTGAAAATGGCTTATTGCATCTGTTTTTAGAACAAAGTGCCGCACAAGCTTATTTAGACCCTCAAAACATTTCATCTTACATCTCTTTGGGTGCAGCAATCGAAAACCTATTGGTAACAGCCGCAGCTCACCATTTAAACGTCAACTGGCAATTGACGCCACAATTGGCACCAATGCATATTGCCTGGTTTAGTTTTACCGAAAATCATCAAGTTGATGAAAATGAAAAGCAATTAGCGGATCAAATCAATAATAGACATACCAATAGACAGGTTACTCCAAAGCAGGAATTAGATCCAACTGATTTAAACCATCTTCATCAACTGATTGAGCCTATTGATGGGGCTAAATTAAGATGGTTGCAAGACCCAGAAAAGATCAAAGGCTTGGCCGCTACTTCTGCGCATACCGATCTATTAAGGATGTTTATTGAAGAAGCGCATGATGATTTTATCAATAGGGAAATGCGTTGGGACCTTACACAGGTAACCGAAACCGAAGACGGGATTGGCATCCATACTTTAGACCTAAGCAACAACGACCGTATAGGTCTCAATCTGGTAAAGGATAAACGCACCATCGACTTTTTGCAGCAGATCGAAGGTGGCAGTGCCTTCAAAAGATTGGCCATGCAACAGTTTATGTCATCTCCAGTTATTGGATTAATTACCATGCCTACTTCAGCAACAGCTTCGTTTATCGAAGCCGGTAGAGCGGCAGAAAGATTGTGGTTAGGGGCTACTGCACTAAATCTACAAATACACCCAGTTAATGTACCCTTGATATTTTTCTACAAAAACTCCATTGAAAACAAGCTAAATATCCCCGAAAAAGACAAAGCTATTTTACACCAATTAGAGAACAGCTTTAAAGAGACTTTTGAACTAGACAAGGGCGAACAGGCCATGTTTATGTTTAGGTTATTTAAGGCCAATCCATCCCCAGAACGAACAATCAGGAAATCAACCGCTAAAATATTTTCAATTGGAAGACCTTAAACCACACATAGAGAACTTATACTTCAGGTCATTTAGAGCTGTTGACGACAGGGCAGCCTGCATGAAATTTATTGAAGGACACACCCATGTATTAGAAATTTTTGGCATTACGCAGATCACGTCTGCAAAAATAGATTGGGTTTTAAATCCAAATGTTTACGTGATCCTGGTTAGTGCTGAAGAAAATGGAAAGGCACTTGCAGGAAGTAGGATCCATGTGGCTGATGGTAAAACACCATTACCAATTGAAGATGCCGTTGGCGAAATGGACAGTAGGTACTACAGCATGGTTGAAGAACGCAGGGCTGCCGGAACTGGAGAATTTTGTGGTTTATGGAATTCGTGGGAAATTGCTGGTCTGGGCATCGGAAGCATGCAGTTGAGCATTGCCTGTGTAGCTTATGCAGGCCTGATCAAACTAAATACCTTATTTGGTTTATGTGCCCCAGCAACTTATCGCAATTCTATTAGAGGTGGTTTTAGGGTCAATCAAAGAGATTGGAATCAATGGCAAATTCTATTATCCAAAAGAAGACCTCACCGCAACCTCTATCCTGATTGATGATATCGAAAACCTACAACTAACTTATGATGATGTAAAGGCTGATATCATGACGTTAAGAAATAATCCAATTTCTACGCGACAAATTCCTTCTAAAACGGGCGAAATGATTAACTTACATTTTGATTTAACCTTACGTTAGGTATGAAGAAGATATTTACTTCCCTATTTCTGTTTATTCTTCTGTTCACTCATTATACTGGTTATTGCTCACTTTACCCTAACGATCTCGTATCGCAAGGCTTTGGCGTTTCTGTTTATAGAGATGTTTCTAATAAAGACGATATTAAACAGGTACAAGGGAAAAAATTCGAACCAACAGATGCCAAGATCTTCAACTTTGGTTTGGATAAGGCTACTTACTGGATCAAGCTCAATTTAAAAGAGAACCATCATTATGTAAATAGGGTATTATTTATAGATCAGGCCAGGCTTTCTCTAGCCGAAATGTATGTTTATACCAATAATCAGCTACAACAATCGCAAGAATACAACCCTTTCTCTTATGCCCAGGCCAAATTTACACAAGGTAAGATCTTCAAGATTCCAGATAGTTTAAATAAGGGAAACATTATATATCTACGTCTAAAATCGAAAGAAACTTTTTTGGCACCGGTAAACATAGTAGAAGAAGGCAGCCTGTTGGAAACATTTTCTTTAAGAGGTATTGTATTTGGCTTTTATACTGGCATTATGGCCATTATGTTCATCTATAATCTCTTTTTATACATCATCATTAGGGACAAGAGCTACCTCTATTATATTTTTTACATCTTTTCCATCTGGCTTACCCAAGTTACGATCCAGGGTTATTCTTCGAAGTATTTCTGGGACGACTCTTCGCACATCAACAATTATGCAGTGGTGCTGTTCTCTTGTATCGGGCTGATCTTCGCGAGTTTTTTCACGCTATCTTTCTTAAATACAAAAGTCTTCTCTAAGGTATGGAACAACCTGATCACTGGATTATACCTATTGACTTTTCTTAACTTGGTGATCTTATTTGCGTTCAGTATCAGTATTGCGTTTATCATTATGCAGGTATTGACCTTAACTGGTGCCATTTTCGCCTTGGCTGCTGCTTATTATGTGTATTTCAAAAAGCATTTTAAGCCTGCTGGTTATTACTTGGTAGCTTGGTCGGTATTACTTTTTGGGGTAATTCTTTTCATCATGAAAGATTATAGCATTATCCCTTACAACAACTTTACGATCTATCTCTTACAGATCACCTCTTCTATCGAAGTGATGTTGCTCTCTTTCGCATTGGCGGATAAGATCAACTTCTTTAAAAAAGAAAACGAAGTTGCACAGGCACAGGCCTTAAACGCATCCTTAGAAAACCAAAAACTGATCAAAGAACAAAACATCGTCTTAGAGAAACGCGTACAAGAAAGAACCGAAGAGTTACAGAGCGCAAATTCTACACTCAATGTGGCCTTAACCAATCTAAAAGACACCCAATCTCAACTGGTTGATGCCGAAAAAATGGCAGCTCTTGGTCAGCTAACCGCAGGTATTGCACACGAGATCAACAATCCTATCAATTTTGTTACTTCCAATATCAAACCATTAGAATTGGATATCAAAGACCTGAAAGAAATCATTACCCGATATGAAGAAATAGATTTCTCAAAGGACGTAAAAGAACAGATAGACGAAATCGAATCCTTCAAACAACAGATAGACCTCGATTTTGTAAATAATGAGATTACCTCACTCCTATCCGGTATCAGCGAAGGTGCAAAACGTACTGCCGAGATCATCAGGAGCTTAAGGAACTTTAGTAGGGTTGATGAGACGGATATGAAGCCAATTGACTTAAATGAAGGTTTACAATCTACATTGGTATTGGTAAGGAATAACATTCCAGATAATTTAACAGTAGTAAGAGAATTTGGCAACCTACCTAAGGTAGAATGTCAACCGGGCAAGATCAACCAGGTCTTTATGAATCTGGTTTCCAATGCCATACAAGCCATAAAAACCAAAGAAAACCAAAGAGATGAAGAGTTTTTGACCATCAAGAGCTGGTATGCAGATCAGCAGGTAAAAATCAGCATCAAAGATAGCGGTATCGGTATGACAGAGGAGGTTAAACACAGGATTTTCGAACCTTTTTTCACTACTAAAGATATAGGAGAAGGAACAGGTTTAGGATTATCAATTGTATTTAGTATTATTGAAAGTCACAAAGGTCATATAGATGTTATTTCAAAGATCAATGAAGGAACAGAATTTATTATTACCTTGAACGTAAATCCTTAAATAACGCCAAGATGATGAGATCCCCTAGTGTCAGAGTATTATATATTGATGATGAGGAAAACAACTTATCAGCTTTTAAAGCCAGTTTTAGAAGGCAGTATGAAATCTATACCGCCATCTCTGCAGCAGACGGGCTAAAGACCCTCCAAAGTGTTGATATCCAGGTGATCATTGCCGATCAAAAAATGCCCAACACTACCGGTGTTGAATTTTTTAAAAGCATTACGGAGACCTTTCCAGACCCTATACGCATCCTTTTAACAGGCTATACCGACATCGAGGCACTTGCTGATGCGATCAACCATGGAGATATCTATCGTTACATTACCAAGCCTTGGAATGACCTAGAGCTACATAACTCTATCAAGAATGCTTACGATGCTTATAAAGCTAAAATAGATCTCAGAAATAAAATTGCCGAATTAGAAAAGACGAACGATGAACTCAATCGTTTCATCTATAGCATTTCTCACGAGCTAAGGGCGCCATTGGTTTCGGTGATTGGTATTGTAAACTTGGTGAAACTGGAAAACATGTACAACTCTAGTGGCGAATATTGGAGCCTTATCGAAACATGTTCAAATAAACTAGACTATTATATCCAAAAAACACTTCAATATTATAAGAACAATAAAACAGTTGCCGAGGCAAGCGAGATAGATTTTAAGAACTTGATTGCAGAACTGATAGAAGTACATGCCTATGCGGATAAGGATACACAGTTTACGGTCAACGTAGTTCAAAATATGCCCTTTAAAGGTGATCTTTTTAGGATAGAGGTAATTTTGGGTAACCTGATCTCTAATGCGATTAAATACCAGAAAGTAAATGAATTAAACAAAAAGGTAAATATCGATATTGAAGTTGGAGCCGAACTGGCTGAAATTAGCATAAGCGACAATGGAATGGGCATCTTAAATGAACATCTTGAAAAAATATTTACGCAGTTCTTTAAAAGCAAAGTTCATCATGGTAGTGGCCTTGGTCTATTTATAGTTAAAGAAGCCCTGAACAAGATCAACGGACGTATTGCTGTAAGCTCAGATGTTGACAATGGAACAACCTTTACAATTACAATTCCAAATGCAAAGTAAGACTAAAAGAGTAATGCTGATTGATGATAATGAAATCGATCTTAAAATCAATGCAAAACTGATCAGTTTGACTAAATTATTTGAAGAAATAATCATCTGCCAATCTGGTGGAGAAGCCTTGAATTACCTGAACAAACATCTTCAGGACCAAGACAAGTTACCTACTTTTATCTTACTGGATATACAGATGCCAGAAATGGATGGTTTCGAATTCCTGAACTATTACAAAGCATTTTCAAAATCATTTACCGATAACTGCCCTGTTGCAATGCTCTCTTCTACTTTAGATTTTGGCGATATCCAAAGAGCTGAAGCCAATCCTTATGTGATCAAGTTATTAAAAAAACCATTCTCGCCAAAGGAACTGTTGGCACTTCTTTAAAATAAAGAGACAAATATTCCCTTAATTTTACACACTTTATAAATGTAAGCCGAGCTGTGCTTTGAAAAAAGTACAAGGATTTAATGTGCCTAAAAAAAATCTGATTTTAATCTAAAGTTTATTTTTCCTATTCAGTCAAATTAAAAGATATCGCATTAATTAAAAGCAAAAAATTGACCAATAAAAAAGCCGTTCTGATGAATTTCAGAACGGCTTTTTTTTAAAAGTTATACTTACAATTTAAAACCGTAAGCTAAACGTAGGCCAAAATAACCTGTGTTAACACTGTTTTTTGATAACCCTTCGAATTTAGCACCTAAATCCAATCCGTTGCTCCATGCATAACCAATTGCTGGTGAATACACAAATGAAGTTCCGCCTCCAGATTCAGTTGAAAAACCTGCACCTGCTTCAGCTAAACCATATACACCAGAACCAGTATCGTTAAAGAAATATTTAAGACCAACTTTAGCAGGGATATAACCAAAATCAGCAAAATCAACTCCCGTATTTCCTATTTCTTTTCCCATTAAACGGGTATAACCAGCTGTAATTGGCACTGACAATTGTTTGTCTATATCAAATTGATAACGAAGACCTGCTCCGATTGCAAAACTATAAGCATCACTAGTAGGGACACCAACATTTACACCAATTCCTAATTTTGGAGATTGAGCGTTTGCATTAGTAGAGAAAAATAAAGCTACTGCAGCTACTGCAAAAGCTAAAAATTTAGTAGATTTTTTCATTTTAATTTTACTTTGTTAAGTTCATACGTTGAGCAATATTGTCCAACATCTCTAACTAAACAAATTGCATGCCACAAGCCTGTTACCAAATGTCATTATTTGATAATCGGCTCACGTTTAAGCTGCTATAGAGCGTTCAAATTATCCAATTTACACTGGCGTTACAATTCTATCAAAGCGAGGAAAAAGATGTGCAGGATTTGGCACAAAACGTACTATACAGTATAAAAGGCAGATATTTATATTGTATGACTGACTAAATTTTCTTTATTTGTTCGTTATAATCAAATGTTTAACTGCCCTGTTATTTCTACCCCTAACATTATAGGTATAACTCTTATCAAAAGTTAACATTTTCACTTTTGGATGTGTATATATTTTACGAATAAATTCTGTTTCCTTAATAACCACCATCCATTGTGCTTTGGTTTTAATTAAAAATGAAGCCAATCTTTGTTGGTCATTTTGGGTAAATGCACTTTGGTCATATTCTGAAAATTCGCTATCGTATGGTGGATCTAAGAAGATGAAATCTTTTGGTTTGAGGTCAAGCTGTTCCAAAAACGCTTCAAAATCAAGATTGAACATCTCTGCATGCTCAAACAGGTCGGTTATGCCATCCCTGAAAATTTTCCCTGCCTTGTGCCTAAATTTACGTTTATTGTAAGCAATACCTCCATAAGGGATATTGAACTCGCCTTTGTTGTTGAACCTGAACATAGAGCCATAACAAAACTCCCTTACAAAATACCAGTTTGCCGCCGCTTTGGCAGGTTGAAGTACTACTGTTTGTTTGTATTGTTGATTGAGCAACTTCCTAAAAAATAGATAAACTCCACTCCTGATCCTGTTTCGAAATGAGATTCTAATTCTGCAGTGTTAAATTTCCTAGATTCCTTTTTACAGATATTTCTGATTCTTCTAGCCTTATCTGCGATACTTGCCAGGAACATCTTCTTGAACAAGGCAATATTAATGACAAAATCTTCTTGGTTAAATACCAAACTAGATTTCAACACCAAGGTCAATTGTTTCAATAGCAATTCATTGAAGTCGGCAGCCTCACTAACGCCTTGTATATATTTTTTAAAGGCAGCAGCACATCTCGACCATAACTGCTCATTGATTGTCTGCAGTTCGTCCCAAGCCTCTACATACTTATAAAGTTCGATTTTAAATTCAGGCTGTCTGATCTGTCTATAGAAATTGATCAGGTCAGTACTTTTGTCGTTAATAAATGATTTCCCTTTAGGTTGCAATGCGAAAAATACACCCCCACCACCAAAAAATGGCTCAATATACCTATCAAACTTTGGAATGTGATTGGCAAATGAGGCAAATTCATCATACTTCCCCCCTGTCCATTTTACAATTGGCCGCAACTTTTTATTCATTAACTCTATGTTTTAAGGCATTCAAGAACTCGCAATAAAGCTCTTCTATTTGCGCAACGAATATGCGATTATTTTAAATCAAATTTACGTGCCACCAACCGAATTGCTTCTTCTTTTAAATTGGGGTCATCAGCATTGAGCCAATTAATCGTTACACCATCCTTTTCCATTTTCCTAAAAAAGGTCATCTGTCGCTTGGCAAACTGGCAAATGGCGATACCCAAACGTTCTTGAAGTGTAGCAAAATCAAACTCGTTGGCCAAATAGGATACAATAAATTTATATTCCAGGCCATAAAAAGTCAGCATCTCTGTACTAATTCCAGTTGCAATTAAATTTTCAACTTCTGCTATCAAACCATTTTTCAATCTAAGATCCAATCTTTCCAGTATTTTTCTTCTTCTGGTTTCTACCTCACTTGAAAGACCGATAACCAAGGGTTCAATCTCAGGCCTTGCAATCTTCTCTAAGTTATTATACTTTAAAAAAGCTGCAATTTCTATGGCCCTGATCAATCGCTTTGACGAAGAATAATCGGCCTGTTGTCTCAATTCAACCGGATAAGTAGTTAAATATGTCTGCAACTGTTCTTTGCTCAGGTTTTGCAGCTCCAGTCTTAAATTTTCGTTTACAGGGATTGCAGTCAGCTCATGGTTCTGCAAAACACTGTGTATATACATTCCTGTACCTCCACAAAGGATGGGTAGCTTATCGTGGCTACGGATTGTATCATAAGCTTTATAAAAATCCTCCTTAAAAGCATTGACCTGGTATTTTTCTCCAGCTGCTTTGATATCGATCAAATGATAGGGAATACTTTTACCATTCAATTCGTATTCCTCCAGGTCTTTTCCCGTCCCTACATCCATCCCTTTAAAAACCTGTCTGCTATCTGCACTGATCACTTCTCCATTAAAGTGCATAGCCAAGGCTACAGCCAGTTTGGTTTTTCCGGCGGCTGTTGGTCCAAGTACTACAATTAAGGGGTTAGACATTTTAAAAATATAGGTGATATTTTAAGTTTCCAGTATTGAACAGTTTGAAATAACCATTCGCTGCTAAAAAATCGTCCAAATTTAAAACATTTTGCGCTTCAAAAGCCGACAATATGGTTTTTGGCAAGCGATGTGGAAAATAACGTACCAATGTTGTCGCATTTACGTATAGAATTCCAGGGGATGTTGCAGCACTAAATGTAAATCCTAATTTATCATAACCTTTGCCCAAAGACCAATCTCGATCGGCATAAGTCATCAGGTCGTTTATTTTGAGCTGTTTACTAAAATGCTTGATCAACTTGCTCAGACCACCAACGATGGTCAATCCATCTTTTGAGGCAAAACGCACCAATTCTGCGGATTGATAATCAGCGCCCTTGCTTTTCATTGGTCTGGCATCGCTAAAGCTGGCTACTGCAATTAGCGCTCCATCTGTTACCAAGCCATAACTATATTTTGCCCTTACATAACCTTGTAAGTGGTAGGTATCAAAAAAATTTAGGGTCTGTTTTTGATCGAGTGTTTCGATCTTGGCCTTTCTGCCATGAAAGCTTTTGTTTAGGCCTAGAAAAGACCTGAAACGACTTAATACCTGATTCTTTTCGAAAGCCAAACATCCTCCCAAAGGTGTACCAAATGCTGTCCTCGTTCTTGGTATTCTTCTTGAAGGGCAATAAGTTCGGCAGGCACAAAATGATGGACAACAGCAATAAGATGGATAAAAAAATGTGTATTGCAGGCAATAATAGCATAAGGTGCAGCAGGAAGGATTTGCGCCTGATGGTCAAAATCCTGCACAGTTAAAAAAACATCTTCTTGCCACAAAGGATTTAAACCCACCCTTTTTGTTTATAAAGTGTAAAACCAGCTACAAGTGCATCATCGATCTTGGCCATCAATACATCATCCAATTTTTTGATGTGAAAACACGATTTGCCCTTTAACAATTTCAGCAGATCTGGATGAAAAATCGCTTTGATCTTCTTCTTCCACATACGCGGGCATAAAATAAAAGCCAACGTGTCCTTTAAGTATCCTTACGCTAGCAAAAAATACGGCATCTTTCTCCCTCCCTTCTATGTCCACGTTTTTTTCACTCCACAACTCATAGTTTGTCTCACTATTAACTTTGGCCGTAAATCCATTGGCTGTATAAGGCTGAAGACTTGCCCTAATGGTCTGAAAAATTTCTACAAAGTCTGTTTTCATGACTGGTTGTTTTATGGTGTTTTTTTAACAACACTAATTTAATACCAATTGTTCACTTAAAAGAAATTATAAATTCAACCACCATTTATCCGTTGGGTTGTTTTCTCCTAAAGTGAAAGATTGCCCTAATCGAGGTGTTATTATGGGCAAATGAAGTTCTTCAGATTTTTTAACTACACGTTTGATGGGTTCGTCCCAATCGTGTAAAGCCAATTTATACTTGCCCCAATGTACGGGCATCAACACTTTTGCATTCAGGTCTATACAAGCTTGGGCAACCTCTTCTGGAAACATATGGATAAATGGCCACATTTTGTTGTATTGCCCACATTCTAAGATGGCCAGATCAAACGGACCATAGGTTGTACCTATACTTTTAAAATGGTTGTCGTAACCAGAATCTCCACCAAGGTAGATATTGTTATTTTTTGTTTTGAGTACAAACGAAGACCATAAGGTTTGGTTCCTTTTAAATAACCTACCCGAAAAATGTCTGGCCGGCATCGCCGTGAAACTGGTATCTGGCAAAGGCGACGTTTCTTCTCCCCAAGCCAATTCGGTAAGCTGACTTGGCTTTACTCCCCAATATTCTAAATGGGCACCTACGCCCAAAGAAGTAATGAAATGAGTGGTCTTGTCTTTCAAGGCTAAAATCGAGGCATAATCCAAGTGGTCATAATGGTCGTGTGTGATCAGAATAATGTCCAAAGCGGGAAAATCTGCTGGTTGTATAAAGTCAGTGCCAGCAAATCTTTTGGTTCCCATAAATTGAAAAGGCGAAGTCCGCTCACTAAATACAGGATCAACCAGAATGCTTTTACCATCAACCTGAATCAGGTAAGAAGAATGCCCAAACCAGGTGATCTTTAAATTTTCTGAGTGGTTCAAATCAGGTTCAACATGGGGAAGTGCTTTTTTGGGCGAACCATTTTCATTTCCTTCTATCATTTTCCGAATCATTTGCCAATAGGAAGCATCATCAGCTTTTGGCGGTGTATGCGATTCGTTTTTCACCTCACCATCTTTATAATTGGGGAGATTTTTAATACGTTGTAATCTTTTCTGAACTGGATGTTTTCCAAAAACCGGAAGATTTAGGATGTATATTACAGTTAACACTATGACAACAAGAATGATTGCCCAAGAATAGCTCATCTTCAAAATAATTTAAGCTACAATGATAGATACAATTTTATTAGCCAACAATTAAACTACCTGTAAAAGCTATCCCAACTGCATAATTTGACAATTGTAGGTACAAAAAAGCCCAGACATATTATCAAATGTCTGGGCTCTATCCTTTATAATTAGGTATAATTAATTTTTCTTTTGTACCCTACCACTTTTTCTATCTTGTGCTCTACCAATGGCATAACCAGCACCTGCACCAGCCAAGCCACCTATAATTGCACCTCTACCATCTTTTTTATCAATCAATATACCACCCAATGCGCCAACACCAGCACCAATTGCGGTACCTTTAGCGGCATCACTCCATCCTTTTTTCTTGTTGGCAGTTGCAGTTCCACCAGAATAGGTTGTGCTAGACCCACTAGAAGTATATACTGTATTTGCACGTTTAGCAGCAGCTAGCTCTGCTTGGTGTTTTTCTTCAACCAATCTTTGTTTCTCTGCAACTTCTGCTCTTCTAAAACTGTCTAATTTTAAACTGTCTTTAACAGCAGTTATTGCCTGTTGTTTTGCCAGAGCCTCTTCTTTGGCTCTATTGCCACATGAAGCTAAAACTGTAGCCAATGCAACGATTGCGAATATCTTTTTCATGTCTGTTATAGAATTTAATTAATATGTAAACAACATAGAGAAAAAATGATGCCAAGATTGAGAATTGTGGAGAATACTTTTTGTAACAAGCATTAAACTACGCCTGTAGGATTATTACACAACAACGATAAAAATCCTTTAATTTTCATCAAAAAATGCGTATATTTGCACAACGGAATATCAATATGCTATTCTCTTAAATACCTACGAAACAATTTAAAATTGTTTCAGCATTCCAATCTTTAGCAGGCCGTACCGTTGTCCTGCAAGATAAAACAGATGTCTTGATCACCTTTCATCCTTAACTATTTCTAGTTAAAAACAGATCAACAACAGGTAAAACCAGAGAACAGTCGGTTTTTTAATTAATACAATTTAATATGGCAAAGTCTCAGGCTACTTTCATGAAAAAACAGTTAGAGAAAAATAGACAAAAGAAAAAAGAAGAGAAATTAGAACGTAAGCAAGAACGTCAACAAAACTCTACAGGTGGAGACCTGGAAAGTATGATGGCCTACGTAAATGAATTCGGAGAAATTGTTTCTACACCTCCAGAAAAGAAATAATCAAGTCTACAACTCCCGCCCAAAACCGCGGGAGTTACAATTCTCTCCCTCAAAAATCTTGATCATTTCTTAGCCTAACAACTATGATTTAGGGCTAAAAAATGATATCTTGCCCAAAGCTAAGGAAAGTATTTATACATGAAATTAACCATTTGGGGAGCTGCCCAGCAAGTTACGGGCAGCATGCATCTGTTACAACTAGACAACTACTCGATACTTATTGATTGTGGCCTAGATTACGAAAAAGGAACCTATCAAGAAGAAAACCAGCATTTTCCATTCGACCCCGCAACGATAGACCTGGTTATCTTAACACATGCACATATCGACCATTCTGGAAACTTACCTACCTTATTGCGAATGGGCTTTGAAGGCCAGATTTTGTGTACTTCTGCTACCGCAGACCTAGCAGAAATTCTACTGTTGGATTCTGTGAATGTATTTTTAGGCAAACAGCAAAAAAAATCAAAATATAGAAAAGGACGTTCTGGTCCGCAACCCCTATACCTTCAAAAACACGTAATGGAAACCGTTGACCGCTTCGTTACGATTGGTTTTAACAAACCTTTTCAAATTAACGGAGCTATAGCGTTGACATTTATACCTGTTGGACATTTACTAGGTGCGGCAGCTGCAGTATTGAGCGTTATAGAAAATGGTATCACCAAAAAAATTGCCTTTACAGGTGATATCGGCCGAAAAAACTACCCTGTGCTCACAGACCCTCAACCATTGCCACAGGTCGACTATCTCGTTTCTGAATCTACTTATGGTGGCCGATTTCACAGTACAGATACCACTTTACAAGAAAAACTGATCCAAACCATCGAAGAAACCTGTATCAAAACACCAGGAAGGTTAATTATACCGGCATTCAGTATTGGCAGAACCCAATCTTTGGTATTTACTTTAAATCAGATCTTTAGTAAAGGACTATTGCCTCCGGTACAAATCTTTGTAGATAGTCCATTGGCCAATTTTGCAACCGATATCTATCGCAAACACCACGAATTGGTGAGTGATGAGGCCAAGGAATTTTACCAGACCAAAGGTGACCAGTTTGAATTTGAGAACTTGGTTTATGTGCACGACCGGAAGGAAAGCCTTTCCATCAGCAATTATTTGGAACCTTGTATCATCATCTCTTCTGCAGGAATGTTAGAAGGAGGCAGAATCCAAGACCATTTATACTACAATATCCAAAACTATTATTGTACCATCTTATTTATCGGGTATTGCGCCAAAGGGACCTTGGGCGATCGTTTATTACGTGGTGATCCTATTGTGCGTTTGCGTAACCGCGACCTGATGGTTTATGCCGCCATCAAAAAAACTGACCTATTAAGTGGACACGGGGACCATAACGATTTGGTGCATACCATTCAACAACAAGACCCTCAAAAGCTCAAAAAGGTATTTTTAGTGCATGGTGAGCTTAAAAATATGAACATCCTGGCAACTGCACTTACAGCAGAGGGTTATCAAGTCCAAATCCCAGAAAAAGGTGAGGTAATTGAGCTTTAGATTACCAAAAAGACGTTAAACTTTGCGTTTCTTATCGGCTGGCCTTTTATCGACAATGTTTCTCCTTTATAGTCGCGCATTGGTCTAATCACAAATGGTTCATCACTTTTATCAAATTCATCAAAAGCCAATTTTAAGCGATCGATATAAGTATCTGCCTTAACTCTCCATTTTTTATTGTTATACCAAAAATAAGCAAAAGTGTTCCTGGTGTCCCCTTTTAGTTTACCATCAAGCCTGATGTAGGCTATATTCGCTTTTTTTAAAGGTTCTACCGCTTTTTTATAAAATGTTTTAAAGTCTTTAAATTCTGGGATAACGTTGGTCTCACTCATTGCTTTCAATTTTGGCGCAATTTACGATATTTTACACGATAGCTGTAGCCTGTTTTCTTTTTAGAATCAATGCGCTTAACAAAGTAATAATTATCCCCACTGGTAAAATTTCCATATAAGTTAATAAAATCACACCAATTGGGGTTTTATACATCTCTTTGTAATCTTGCATCTCAGCAATCTGCTGATTGATTTCTACCGTTGTTTTTCCAGCTGCTCTTGCCTGATCAATCACATGTGCGGCATATTTTTCCATAAAATCTGGTATAAATCCGTAATAGGCAATCAACCATGTGATTACATAAATGCTAGACGCAATAAAAGCGATTAAAATCCCAATTTTAAAGGCCTTTCCAAAACTGATCACACCTTGATTAAACTTGTCTCTATAATTTTTAATGCCCACAAAAATAAAAGAGAAGGCCAATATCATGAGGGTAAAACCCATTACCATGTTACCGGAGAAGTCTTTGTTGTTGTAACATTGCACTGCTGAAACGATCAACATCGAGCTGGCGATCAAACCAGATAATAATCCAAAAATGAGTATGTTCTTTTTCATAAAAAATTTAATTTATCCCACAAAGTAAGTTCATGGGTTCTACATAGGCTTCATACTTTTGGGTGATTTTTATCAAAAACAGGTCTTTACTACTAAAGTATGAAGATCTTCAGGAAATCAGCGCTAGTTTTTTGGCCTTTTCAATGGCTTGGGTCCTTCGTTTTACATCCAGCTTCTCGAACAAACGGCTAATGTGGGTCTTAATGGTATTTAAAGAAACGAACAACTGATCGGCAACTTCTTGATTACTCAGCCCTGTGGCCATCAACTGTAAAACTTCCAACTCTCTTTTGCTCAGGCCAAGCGCATCAAAAGCAGATTGGTTAAATTCAAATCCATTCATAATGACTTCTCTTTCTATCACTTTGGTTTCAATTTTAAGCTTGCTGAGTTTTAAGGCCAACCAAATGCCCAACATTGTAAATATAAGGGCAATCCCACCTGCATAGTACTCGAACGAATGTTGCATGATGATGAAGCGGATTTCTAACCATCTTACCAAAATTATCAATATAGCAAGGCTTGTTCCGTATAAAAAAATCTGTTTATATCTTTTAAAATGCATAAAATCTAGTCGCATATTCTTGTAAATTGCCTTGTGGCTTAAGAATTTTATTTTGTCAAAAATATGGAATTTCAACAGTTACCACATCCTCTTTTAAATTTAGCAATTATGAAGAATTTTATACGTCTCTCTCTATTATTTGTTTGTATTTTCCTATTTCATTCCAATGCCTTTTCGCAAAAATATACTGTTAACGATTTTTATAAGATCGATTCACTTGCAAACGCTGCACAGCCAAAAAATGCATTGGCGCTAATCAATAAGATTAACAATCAGGCTCGAGCCGAGGGCAATACCACCTTATTGATCAAATCTGTCATCTATAGAATGCTTTTCCAAAGCTATTTGGAAGAAGATGCATTTACCAAAATTCTAACTGACCTAAAGCAAGATATTGGTTCAGCCAAACAACCAGAAAAAAGCGTATTACAATCATTATTAGCCGAAACCTATTGGAAATACTACCAACAGAACATGTATAGGATTTCAAATCGTACCAATGTACAAGGCAATATTGGTGATGACATTAAAACATGGTCCAATCAGAAACTCACTGAAGAAATAACGGTTACTTTTTTGGCGTCGCTGGCCCAAGCAGACTTGTTACAAAATGTAAAAATGGGTGCTTTAAATGACATTTTAATTGGCGATAAGCAGAACAGGATTTTAAGACCAACCTTATACGATTTGTTGGCACATAGAGCTATTGATGTTTTTGCTTACAATCAAATGGGGATCACACCTCTTGATAATGGTACTGTTGAAGTTGTCTATCCATTGGGTTTTACCGATTCGCATACATTTTTAGCCATAGCTATTCCACAAAGTGATAGCAGTTCTACGTATCTTAAAACATTAGGCATTTTTAGAAATCTTTTAAAATTTCATACCGAACATAAAAATTTAGCGGCATTGGCAGATGCTGATCTAAAAAGACTAAAATTTATCTACCAAAACAGTACCAGCGTCGATAAACATAAGGAGTTTTATAAAGCATTAGAATCATTAGCAAATCAAATCAAAAACACCGAAATCTATGCAGATGTGCTGTACGAACAGGCGGTGTTGATCAGAAATGCCCAGTTGCAGGTAGACACAAGCAATTTAAATCTGGTTAAGGCAGTTGACATTGCAAACAGGGCCATAAATGCATACCCTACAAGCATAGGTAGCCAAAATTCCAAAAATCTGATTCAACAGATCAAACGCCAAGAGCTTAGCATTCAAGTCAAAGAAACGATAATTCCTGATCGGCCGGCACAAATTCGCTTTACCTACAAAAATTTAGACACGCTCTATTTAAAATTATATCAAAAACCTGCAACAAGCAACAGGTACTTTGAACTAAATGACAAACAACAATACCTTAATTTCTTAAAAAACAATAAATTGCTTAGAGAATGGATCGTTATTCTACCTCAATCAATAGATCATCAAACACATACTCTTATTGATAAAATTGACAAGTTACCTGCAGGTTCTTATGTAATTTTCGTTCAAGGTTCAAAAGACAATCCCACAGAAAGCACTTTAAATTATGCCAACTTTAAGGCATCTAATCTGGCCATTACCAATCGCCTATCAAAAAACGGAATGCATGAGTATTTTGTAAAAGATAGCAGAACAGGTTATCCTTTAAAAAATGTTGTCATCCATCAAAAAGGGACAAAGTATTATGCGGGTAGAAACGAAAACATCAATGGGGTAAGTTTAAAAACAGATGAATTTGGCTATGCAGAAACCAACGAAATCACAAATATACAAAAGGCATTAGTGATCCACGAAAGGGATTCGACATATATCGATATCGAAAATTATAAATACGATGAAAATGAAATCCGGAAACGAGTCATCTTATTTACAGACCGTCCAATTTATCGTCCTGGGCAGACCATTTACTACAAAGGACTTTATATTATCAATGAGCATGATAAGAACAGCATCCTTACTGCGCAAACAATGCACATCGGTCTATACGACACCAATGGTGGGAAGATTGAGGAAACAAAGGTAACCACTAACGAATTTGGCACTTTTCAAGGTTCATTTACTATTCCTACTGGAAAGTTAAATGGATCGATGAGGTTACATACTGATTTCGGTAGCATTTTGGTTCAGGTAGAAGAATACAAAAGGCCAACATTTGAAGTTAAATTTGACAAGTTAAATCAAAAATATAAGCTAAACGACAGCATTAAATTACAAGGTGCAGCACAAACTTTTTCTGGTTATGCTGTTTCAGGTGCCAAGGTAAAATATACAGTTTTTCAGAGGGTCATTACAAATTATAGGTTTGACAGGTATGCCTACCAAAACCCAAAACAAATTGCTATTGGCAGCACAACAACAAAAGCGGATGGCAAATTTGAACTTGGCTTTTTTGCAAAATCAAACCAACCACAAGAAAATTATACTTTCGATATCAAAGTTGAAATTACCGATCTCAATGGTGAAACCCGTACCAATACACAAAGTTTAAATGTGGGTAAAAAAGACATCACTTTAATCTACCTCTATTAGGTCAACTATTTTTAAAAGAAAAAACAGATAGTTTATCTTTTTTAATTCTTAACCTCAACAACGAACGAATCAAGGCCAATTTAAAGGTAGAATGGCAATTACTTAAAGCACCTGAAAGGTTAACGACCAAAAGTCCGTTTTATGCAGAAAAATACAGCTTAAGTCGTGAGGATTTCATCAAAAACTTTCCAAATGATGATTATGACAATGAAAGCGAACCTACAAAATGGCAGGTAAAGCGCTTACAGTTTAAGCAAGATCTTCAGGTAGCGGATGGAAAGGGAAAGCTTAACCTGAACAGTAAAGATCTTCCAGCTGGTTATTATAAAGCCAAATTTATGGCTATAAATACACTAAATGACACGATTACGCTCGAAAAAATTGTACGGATCTATGGAGCTGAAGCTGTTTCCATCCAAAACAATGCAGAGTGGCTCGTTACTGAAAAAAATGTAATTACACCTGGCGAAAGTGCTATTTTTAGGATAGCTGGATTAGCTCCAAACACCAAAGCCTATTACGAAGTATATTATAGAAACCAAGTTTCGAAAAAAGTATGGTTAACTCTTTCGGATAAACAGGAAATCATACAAATTAAACCTGAAAGCAATTTTAAAAATGATTTTGCCGTACAATTTACAATGGTCTATAATGGCAACATCTATAATTCAATCCAAAAAGTAAACATCGTTGATGCCAGCAAACAATTAGAAATTAAATTTTTGACCTTTAGGAATAAACTTCAACCAGGGGAAAAAGAGAGCTGGAAATTACAGAATCAGTAACAAGCAGGGCGAAAAACAAATTGCCGAGCTGTTGGCCACTTTATATGATGCTTCTCTTGATGACCTGAAAAAAATGGATTGGGAAAGCAATATTCAAACTGCTTACAACTACGATTCTTATAACTGGCGGTTAAATCTATTTAATCTTGCTAATGGAAGGAATCTTTGGTTTTTGAGAATAAACAATCAAGGTTATTTCGCTCAATTAAATCGAACTTACGAAACCCTAAACCTTTTTGGCTTTAATTATTATGGAGGATATAACAGCGGTTATCGAGACTATCTGAATATGATCCAAAATGTAAAAAAACAAGGATTGAGTGAAGAAGCAATCAAAAAATTAGCCGAACTTAAAAAAGGTAAAACAGTACATGGTCTAATTATGGACAATATGGGCCTTATTATTCCGGGAGCGACCATAAAAGTTGGTAAAACCACAACAACCTCCGATCAATACGGAGTTTATAGCATCAATGCCAAAGTTGGTGATCAAGTCCAGGTTATTCTTATAGGTTACGAAGTCAGGACGATTATCGTTGGCCAAAACAAAAGACTCGATATTAAATTGTTTAGCGAGAATAATTCATTAGCGGAAGTTGTTGTAACCGGATTTGGAAATAACAATAAGAATGATATGCAAAGATCAATGGCTGGTGCTATTGCTACGATACGTAGTGATACGCAAGCTAAAGAGTTTGTTGCACCACCTTATAGCGTAACCGAAGAAAGTGTTGTATATACTTTTGCAAGCATGGAAGGTTATGACGAAAAATCTAAGACCTATCTGATCAATGGCAAACCGGTTACAATGCCTAAAGCAGTTGAAGTGCGTTCAAACTTTAACGAAACCGCTTTCTTTTATCCGCAGTTACATACCAACGAAAAAGGCGAGATTACTATCGAGTTTACCGTTCCACAATCTCTAACTCGATATAAGATGATGGGGTTTGCGCATACCAAAGACTTAAAAACAACTACTGTTACAAACGAGTTGATCACTCAAAAACAATTGGCTATCTCTGCCAATGCACCAAGGTTCTTTAGAGAAGGAGATACCATTCTATTTAGTGCAAAATTGAATAACCTATCTGGTTCAAAATTAAAAGGTGAAGTACTTCTAGAATTACGTGATGCATTAACTGGCAAACTGATTAAAATCTTAGCACCCAATGCTAAATCAGAACTTTCTTTTGAAATTACAAATAGTGGCAATGAAGCATTAAAATGGCCATTGATCATTCCATCGGGTGTCGGTGCCATCAGCTACAAACTTATTGCCCAGTCTGGAAAATACAGTGATGGCGAAGAAATGACCATACCTGTGCTGCCAAATTCTATGTTGGTGACAGAAAGTATGCCTTTAAATGTACGTGGCAATACCACCAGCACATTTAACATGGAAAAACTGTCTAAATCGGGTAATTCTAAAACTTTGCGTAATCAATCTTTAACCTTCGAATTTACCTCAAATCCAATTTGGTATGCCATACAGGCCCTTCCCTATTTAATGGAATATCCCTATGAGTGTGCAGAACAGACTTTTAGTCGTTTTTATGCCAATAGCTTTGCCAAAGGATCATCAACAGTTCTCCAAGAATAAAACAGGTATTTGACCAATGGAAACAAATGGACAATGGCAATGCTTTGTTATCAAACCTTGAAAAGAACCAAGAACTGAAATCTATTTTACTGGAAGAAACGCCTTGGGTTAGGAATGCGAATAACGAGACTGAGCGCAAAAAAAGATTGGCTGTTTTGTTCGATCTAAATAGAATGACCTATGAGCTCAAAAACAATTTCGAGAAACTAGAGCAAATGCAAAATGCAAATGGGTCTTTCTCTTGGTTTAGTGGCATGAACGAAGACCGTTACATTACCCAACATATTGTTTTGGGTATGGGACAACTTAAGAAATTGAAATTAATTGCTGAAAAAGCTTATCCAAATTTTGATAGAATGCTCAACAAAGCAGTCTCTTATTTAAGTCAAAAATTAGTTGAGGATTATACGAAAGAAATCAAAGGGAAAGGTTATGCTTATCTTCCATTACATTATCTGTATGCTAGAAGTTACATTACTTTAAAGAATAACAACCCGAATTATAATAAGGCCTTTGCCCATTATATAGAAAAAGCACTTACAGACTGGAAAGAAATGGACATTTACCAACAGGGACAAGTGGCTTTGGTTTTACATAGAAATGGGAACAATGCTGCCGCGCTTAAAATAATCGGACTATTGAAGCAAACTGCACAACAAAGCAATGAGATGGGAATGTACTGGGCAAATAACCGCAATGGTTGGTGGTGGTACCAAAGTCCAATAGAAACACAATCACTTTTAATAGAAGCTTTTGATGAGGTTGCTGCTGACCTAAACGCTGTAGAAGAGATGAAAATATGGCTATTAAAAAATAAGCAGACCAATGATTGGAAAACAACCAAAGCCACAACTGCTGCCTGTTATGCCTTGCTGAACAGAGGATATGATTTATTAAGTGAAACAGCAGCACCAGAGATTTTGATCGGCAATCAGACTTTAAAAGATTTAGGCTTTGCCAACAACGCAAAGGAAGCAGGAACAGGTTATCAGAAAATAACAATAGCCGGTACCAATGTTAAACCAGAAATGGGCAAGGTTGAAATCAAGAACACCAACAAAACTATAGCATGGGGCAGTTTATATTGGCAATATTTTGAGCAATTGGATAAAATAACACCAGCAGAAACAGGTGTAAAAATCAAGAAACAATTGTTTCTGCAAAAACAATCTGCCAAGGGAGATGTACTTACACCATTAACGGCAAACAATGTGCTTACTCCTGGCGACCTCTTAAAGATTAGGATCGAAATTTATTCGGACAGAGACATGGAATACGTACACCTCAAAGATATGCGTTCGGCTGGACTTGAGCCCGTAAATGTAATTTCGAAGTATAAATACCAGGATGGTCTGGGTTATTATGAAAGTACAAAAGACGCCAGCACAAACTTTTTTATCAGTTACCTCAGCAAAGGAACTTATGTTTTTGAATATGCATTGCGTGTAACACATGCCGGAAATTTCTCTAATGGAATAACCTCTTTACAATGCATGTACGCACCAGAATTTAGCACTCATTCTGAAGGAGTTAGATTAACTGTAAAACCTTAGTTAGGGTTTTGCAGTTAATCTTTAAGGTTTAGACTTCTAATCTTTATCTTAGTGCAGAACAATAATCGTATTACAATAAATCCAATGCTAAAAAAGAACAATATCCTCATCTGCCTATTTGCATTGATCATTAGTTTTATATTGCTCAGTCTGTTTGTGGCGCATCATCCTGTGCCAGCTATAGACCTTAAGATTTCTCTATTTATCCAAAAATACCATTCTGATTTAATGGATAAAGTGATGTTGGCCATCAGCTTTTTTGGTGAGTTGCCTTTTTCTTTATTAATGGTAGTGGTGGTAGCGGCAATATTCTATTTCTTTAAGTTTAAAAGAGAAGCCTATTTTATCACTTCTATATTACTCTCTGGTCTGATTATTTTAGGCATCAAAAATATAATCGATCGGCCAAGACCTACCGAATTTTATGTGCGTTTAGTAGAAATCAATAGGTTTCAAAGTTTTCCAAGTGGGCACGTACTTTCTTACGTTCTTTTTTTCGGATTTATGATTGTTCTAATGCGGACGTTAAAGACCATTCCAAAAATGACAAGAAATATTGTTACCTACATTTCTGCATTTTACATGGCTACCATTGCATTTTCGAGAATTTATTTAGGCGCACATTGGTTTACAGATACCTTAGGTGGATTTATTCTAGGATTGATCTGCCTATTCCCTTTATGTTATTTCTATTTCAAAAAGAAACGGGAATAAAGCCGAAGCCCATCCCCGTTATTAAATTAACGCTCTCGTATATATAGACGAGCTATCTTGTAAATTATTGTATCAATCTGTTATTTTATTTGCGAGCAAGGTTCAAAGTGACACCAGCAAAAGTGCTATTGCTAAAGAGAAAAAGCCTTTAAAAAGAAACAGGGATAAAGGCTAGGCCTATATCCCCGTTATCTAAATTAACGCTCTCATTACATAGATACACTTTAATATTTAGAATCGGGTAATTGTCACATTTTTTTTTCAAAAAGCCCTAAAAAATGAGACGGAGATAAAGCTATGCCCTATCCCCGTCATCTAAATTAACGCTCTCGTATATATAGACGATGCATTTAACGATTTATTATATCTACTTGCATTTTTTTATCTTTTATTCCCCCTAGTTGTAAATTTAATTCTGGACCTATATTAAGATTAAGCCATCCCGCTCCAAATAAACAAAATCAAAAAATTTGCTCCCTCAAATAAAAATTAAACCAGTGTTTAATTACTAATATTTTTAGCATATATTTGTTTAATCATTTGATCATTATGTTGTATGCAGTTGTAGATATCGAAACCACCGGAGGTTATGCCGCATCTCATGGCATTACCGAAATTGCTATACACATCCACAATGGGCAGGAGATTATTGAAAGTTATGAAACACTGATCAACCCCCATCAGCATATTCCAATCTACATCCAAGCCTTAACAGGAATAGATGATGAAATGGTAGCTTCCGCACCAGATTTTAGAACAGTAGCCCCGCAGATCTACGAATTGCTACACGATAAAATATTCGTTGCACACAATGTCAACTTCGATTATTCATTTATTCGCCATCATCTGGAGGCTTGTGGCTACACCCTCCATAATAAAAAGCTTTGTACTGTTCGGTTAAGTAGAAAGTTGTTTCCTGGTTTGACCTCCTATAGCTTAGGCAAGCTTTGTACAGCTTTGGCAGTTCCTTTAAACAATAGACATAGAGCAGGTGGCGATGCCAGTGCAACTGCTCTTATTTTAAGCATGCTGATCCAAAAAGATACTGATGGTTTGATTGAAGATACCTTAAAAAGAAGTTCTAAAGAACAAACATTACCCCCCAACCTACAAAGGTCAGAGATAGATAAACTGCCCAATACGCCAGGCGTCTACTATTTTAAAGATGAAAAGGGCAAGGTGATTTATGTAGGAAAAGCGAAACAATTAAAAAAGCGTGTCTGTACTCATTTTAGTGGGCATAGCATTAGCCAACAACGACAAAATTTCCTGAGAACAATTCACAGCATTGATTTTCAAATCTGTGGCACAGAGCTGATGGCTTTTATTTTAGAAGCTGCAGAAATCAAAAAACTTTGGCCAGAAAACAACAGGGCAATGAAACGTTTTGAGCAAAAGTATTCGCTCTATCATTTCGAAGACCAAAATGGATACATCCGTCTAGGTATCGATAAATACAGGAAAAATGGTACTGTACTTTATAGCTTCAACAATCTATTAGAAGGACATCAGCTGTTAAGGACTATAGCAAGCGAACATCTGCTCTGCGAAAAACTATGTTTTATTCAAACCCATAGAGGTGCCTGCAGTTTATATGTTGATGGTGGATGTCAAGGTGCTTGTATAGGCGAAGAAAGTGCAGAAGAGTATAACGATCGGGTAGCAGCCGCCATGAAACAGCTACAAGACTTGCTGCCCTCTTTTGTACTCATAGACAATGGGAGGTCTGAAGAAGAAAAAAGTTGTGTATGGGTAGAAAGAGGAAAATTCTATGGCATGGGTTACATTTCTGAGTATAGCGACATCAATGACCTTGAAACCTTAAAATCTGCCATTACACCCTACCCTTCAAACGACTATATCATGAACCTAATTTTATCACATAGCAGTCAGTATCCTCAAAAAACCATTCCATTAACTATAGCGGTTTAAATCAAATTGTTCACTAATCAGTAAAAAGTACTATTTTAAGTAGGGATTATACCTTTAGCAAGCCATTATTAATTGGTACTTTTGTATATGAAATCTGATATTCCTGTTTACGATATCCAAAACTTTAAAACTTACAAAAATGATGGCATTTTGGTAAGTCGTTTCGGATATTATGCCAAACAACATCAGCATTTGCATTCGGCACATCGCCACTCATTTTATCATCTGGTTTTTTTTACAGCAGGAACAGGCAAGCAGCAGATCGACTTTAAAAAATTTGAGGTCAAACCTGGGTTGGTGTATTTTATGATACCGGGCCAGGTACATAGTTGGGATTTTAGTACGGAGCCCGATGGTTACCTCATCAACTTTTCTAGCAATTACCTTAGTTCTTTTCTTTTAAAACCTGATTATTTAGCCGATTTTAGTTTTTTCAGTGGCCAACCAGACCATCAGGTAATTGAACTCCCTACAGCTACACAAGAACGGATTACTCCTATTTTTGAAGATATTTTAAAGGAGGGACTCAATGAGCAACCGCTTAACGATGACCTTGTAAAAACCTTACTGATCAGGTTATTTATAGAAATAGCCAGAACGACTAATGTCATGCAAAACCCAAATGGACATTCTTACAACCATACTTTATTAAAGAATTTCCAAAACCTTATTGAAACCAATTATGCGCACTTGAGGTTGCCTAAACAATATGCAGAACTCTTGTACATCACCCCTAACCACCTTAACGCTTTGTGCAATGATTTTTTAGGCGTTTCGGCAGGCACATTGATCAGAAATCGGGTAATCTTAGAGGCTAAACGTTTATTGATCAACTTAGATCTAATGATTTCGGAAGTTGCAGCGAAACTCAATTTCGACGACCAATCTTATTTTATCAAATTCTTCAAGAAGTACGAAGGACTTACACCAGAAAAATTCAGAAAATTAAATACCAACACACATGGAAGCAAATAAAGAAAACAAAGAGCTATATATCTCGCAATGGCAGGGAATGGTAAACGCCAAATGTCCTCGTTGTAGGGTTGGAAATGTATTTTCTGGTCCTACATATGGTTTTAAAATCCAGAAGATGAATGAGGTTTGCCCACATTGCAACCTTAAATTTGAACGTGAACCAGGTTACTTCTATGTTTCCATGTTTGTAAGTTACGCCATGAATGTGGCCGAAATGATTACCGTAAGTGTTGCAGCCTATATTTTTGGACTAAAACTGGAATACGAAAACCTATGGTATTTTGTAGCTATCCTATTCGGAACAACCGTATTGTTTTCTCCTTTCAACTACCGTTATTCAAGGATAGCTTTATTATATTGGCTATCTCCAGGTTTAAATTACGAACCTGAAAGAAGTATAAAAGCAAAGAAATAGTTTTAAAAAATCGCATACCTATAGCTGATCAACTCATCCCAATTTGATTTGGTCTGTTTGGCATGCGTTGTTTCATCTTCTTCTTTCTGCGCTTGCTCTTCGGCCTTGTCCCTACGTTTTTCAATATACTTTTCTACGATTGGATTAGTCTGAGCATTTTTTTGTTCTTTTGGCAAATGGCTTACTGAAGTAAAACCATTAACGTTTTCCTGTTTTGACATTTTCATTGACACCTCCCCTTTTTTAAAGATTAAAGCCTATTTAATGAACACCTATAGGCTTTAAAAGTTTTGAATAAGTTACCAATTTTTAATCGAAGGACAAAACTTAAAGTAAACTAATTCCCATCAATATTTATTTGCTCCTCCTTAACACACAGGTTTCCCACCTAAAGATTGTTACCTTTGCAGTTCAAAAAAATAAATAGCTATTGAAGAAAATAGTTTAACTAATAATAAAATGATTGAAATAGGAAAATACAACGACTTGAGGATTGTGGCTAAAAACAGTGATGGCTTAAGTTTGTCTGATGGCGAAAGAGAAGTTCTACTACCCTACATTGATGTGCCTAAAAATGCAGAACTAGGCGACAATATCAAAGCGTTTGTATTTGTAAATAAAGATGGGAATACCATTGCCACCACCAAACCCGCATTGGCCGAAGTAGACGATTTTGCCTACCTGACAGTGGTTGATTCGAGCGAAGATGGGGCTTACCTAGATTTAGGTATTGGTAAAGACATCTATGTTCCGGTACGAGAACAAAAAAGACCCATGCACAAAGGCGAGAGCTATGTAGTATATGTTTATTTAGACGAGAACAACCAACGTATGCTGGCTTCTTCCAGATTGGACAAGTTTATTGAGGAAGATGATTTTGACCTTGATGAGGGCGATGAGGTGAGCTTGCTGATCAGCGAACAGACCGACTTGGGTTTCAATGCGATCATCAATAACAGATATACAGGATTATTGTACCACAATGAACTGTTCGCCCATTTAAAACCTGGCGAACAGCGTAAAGGTTGGGTAAAAAAGGTACGCGTAGAAGGCAAAATAGACCTGAGCCTACAGCCAATGGGTTACGGACACATTTTAGATACCAAAGACGTGATCTTAAAAGAACTGAGAGAAAACGGAGGTGTGATCTTGTTGGGCGATAAAAGTACCCCAGAAGAATCTACGAACGTTTTCAGATCAGCAAAAGCGCATTTAAAAAAGCTATTGGTGGTTTGTACAAAGAGCGCATCATCACCGTTACGGATAGCGAGATTAAAATCGTTGTGGATCAATTGGCAGATTAATGGACAATGCAAAGAACTTTTGTTGACCAACTTCACAGAACGGTAACCATAAATTACCCACCCAAGAGGGTTGTTTCGATCGTGCCATCGCAAACCGAGCTTTTATTTGACTTAGGGTTGGATGATGAAGTGGTTGGCATTACAAAATTCTGCATCCATCCTATAGAGAAGTTTGCAACCAGAACCAAGGTTGGAGGAACCAAAAAATTAGGGATCGATCAGATCAGACAACTCCAGCCCGACCTGATCATTGGTAACAAAGAAGAGAATACCCAGCAAGAGATCGAATTGCTGATGGAAGAATTTCCGGTATGGATGAGCGACATCAGCAACCTGGAAGATGCAATGGCTACCATTACACAAATTGGCGAAATCGTAGATCGTGAACCAGAGGCTGCTTATTTAAACCATTTGATCAATGCCGGTTTTACAGACCTCCAAACTTTGGCCCTATCAAAAGGAATCAACCAAACTGTAGCTTACCTGATTTGGAAAGACCCCTACATGTTTGCTGGCAGAAATACTTTTATAGATGACATCTTGCGCAAGATTGGGTTGCAAAATATCATCACACAAAACAGATACCCCGAAATTACATCCGAAGAGCTGAAAACTTTAAACTGCCAACTGGTATTCCTGTCTTCAGAGCCCTATCCTTTTAAAGAAAAACACCTAGAAGAAATCAGGGTTTTGCTACCGGAAGCGAAGGTAATGTTGGTAGATGGTGAAATGTTTTCGTGGTATGGCAGCAGATTGGTTAAAGCGGTAAATTATCTCTTCCATTTACAAGGCGAGCTAAAACCTTAGTAATTAGAACAATAAATAAGCAAGAATTCTATACTGATCAAAAACATAAAATTTTATTAAAAATAAATCATTTTACTTTTTGATAATTGATGCAAAACGCTATCTTTGCAGTCCTTAATAAATCCTAACTGCGGAAGTGGCGTAATTGGTAGCCGCACCAGACTTAGGTACTGGCGCTTCACGGCGTGGGGGTTCGAGTCCCTTCTTCCGCACAATAAGATCAAGGCCGTTCCAATGCAAATTGGAACGGTTTTATTTTTAAAAGGATTTGTTTAGTACAAAAAATAAATCGAGATGTGTCTGAAGAGCGGTTAACTGTCTCGAGCTCATATCTCCATACTCAGATCTAGAATAGAATGAACATCACACAGGAAAAAATTGACGATTTAAACGCAGTAGTTAAAGTTACTATCGCACCTGAAGATTACACTCCAAGAGTTGATAAAGCCCTTAAAGAGCAAGCTAAAAAAGCTAATCTACCTGGTTTTCGTAAAGGAATGGTTCCAGTTGCCCACATGAAAAGAATGTATGGCAAAAGCATCTTGGTTGAAGAAATCAACAACATGTTGAGCGAAGCCTTATCTAAACACTTGGCCGATAACAAAGTTGAGGTTTTAGGTCAACCTTTACCTGTAATGGACGATACCAAAGAGTTTAAATGGGACAATACTGATGAGTTCGAATTCAAATATGAATTAGGTCTAGCACCAAAAGTAGATATCGAGGTTACTTCTAAAGACAAATTTGTTCAATACAGTGTAAAAGCTGACGAAGAAACTTTAGCAGCCCGTATCAAAAACATCCGTAAAAGCTATGGCAAAATGACAAACCCTGAAGTTTCGGCAGAAGGAGATGTACTTTATGCTGAATTGGCACAACTTTCTCCTGATGGTTCAGTTTTTGAAGGAGGAATTAACAGTACAGGTTCTATCCGCTTAGACTTGGTAACCGACAAAAAGATCTTGAAATCTTTAGTAGGTTTAAAGAAAGATGCGGTATTGGAATTAGACATCCAAAAAGCTTTTGACAACAACGAAGCAGTAATTGCGAAATTGTTGAACATTGGCGAAGAAGATGCTAAAGAATTGAAATCGAAATTCCAGGTAACGGTTAAAAATGTAAACCGTTTGGAAGAATCGGATTTGAACCAAGAGTTCTTTGATAAAATATTTGGTGCAGATGTAGTAAGTGATGAAGCTGGTTTTAGAGCTAAAATAACTGAAGAAGTGGAAAGCATGTTTAAGCAGGATGCAGATCGTAAATTACAGAACGATATCTATACCAAGCTTACCGAGCAGACTAAAATGCAGTTACCTGACGAATTTTTACGTAAATGGTTAAAGGCCACCAACGAAAAATTGACCGATGAAGAATTGGAACAAGGTTATGCTGATTTCGCAAAAAACCTTAAATGGACTTTGATCGAGAACAAGATCATTACCGACAACGACATTAAAATTGATTATAAAGATGTTTTCGAAACTGCAAAACAACGCTTAGATGCGCAGTTTAGAATGTATAGCCCACAACCAATGCCTGAAGACCAATTGGCACAGTATACTGCCAACTTCTTGCAGGAAAAAGAAAATGCAAATCGTATTTTCGATGAGGTGAAGGCTTTGAAAGTATTCGAACACATCCAATCTGTTGCAACTTTAGATCAAAAAGACATAGACTATAACAAGTTTATCGAATTGAAGTAAGACAAGTTGTATCCATTATGCTAAATTCAATTCAGCATAATGTCAAGATGAAGATATCTTTTTTAAGAGCAGCTTTTAGCTGCTCTTGGTTTATCCGATCATTTTGGTAATCTCTTTGTCTAACATTAGGTCAATTCAAAGAAGATTGCTTATATCTGACCAATATTTGTTTGATTATTGGAAGTTTTAAATAATTTAGCTAGCTACTAATTGTTTAAATACACCAAATTTAGATAAGCTTAAAAAAGATAACATATAAATATCATGAAAATAGATAAAGAAGAATTTAGAAAATACGCAGTTAAACACCATAGAATTAATGGTTTAAACGTTGATAGATTTATATCGGCCACAAATAACTCTCCAAAATCAATGACACCTTATATCATTGAAGAACGTCAGTTAAATGTAGCACAGATGGATGTTTTTTCACGTTTGATGATGGACCGTATCATCTTTTTAGGAGATGCGATCTACGACCAGAATGCAAATATCATCCAAGCGCAGTTGTTGTTCTTGCAATCAACCGATGCCAATCGTGATATCCAGATCTACATCAACTCTCCTGGAGGTTCGGTTTATGCAGGTTTAGGCATCTATGATACCATGCAGTACATCACACCAGATGTGGCTACAATCTGTACAGGTATGGCAGCATCAATGGGTGCGGTTTTATTGGTTGCAGGTACAAAAGGTAAACGTGCTGCTTTAACACACTCAAGAGTAATGATCCACCAACCATCTGGAGGTGCACAAGGTGTTGCTTCGGATATGGAGATCAATTTAAGAGAGATGTTAAAGTTGAAAAAAGAATTGTACGACATCATTTCAACGCATTCAGGACAAAGTTACGAATGGGTAGAGAAAGCATCAGATCGTGATTACTGGATGAAAGCTGATGAGGCTAAAGAATTTGGTATGATTGATGAGGTGTTAGGTTCAAATAAATAAAAACCAGTGGGCAGTTGTCCATTTTCAGTTAAAAAACTGTAAACTGATAGCTGCCCACTGAAAACTATAAAAAATGGCTAAACAAAATAAAGATTCTCGTTGCTCTTTTTGTAACTCTCCGAAGCAGGAAACTTTAATGCTGATAGAGGGTATGGATGCATATATTTGCGACAAATGTGTAACGCAGGCCAATGTTTTGCTCGCTCAAGAATTGGGCAATAAAAAAAGTAAGGCATTTGACGATTCGTTTAGATTGTTGAAACCTGCCGAGATCAAGGCCCATATTGATCAATATGTAATTGGTCAGGATGATGCAAAAAAGGTACTTTCTGTGGCCGTATATAACCATTACAAACGTTTAAGCCAGAAAATTGACAAGGATGAAGTAGAGATTGAAAAATCGAACATCATGCTGGTTGGCGAAACTGGAACAGGTAAAACACTTTTGGCCAAAACAATTGCCAAGATCTTACATGTACCTTTTTGTATTGTAGATGCTACGGTATTAACAGAAGCTGGTTATGTAGGTGAAGATGTAGAGAGCATTTTAACCCGTTTATTGCAAGCTGCTGATTACGATGTGGCTGCTGCAGAGCGTGGCATAGTCTATATCGATGAGGTGGATAAAGTTGCCCGTAAGAGCGATAATCCTTCCATTACTAGAGATGTTTCTGGCGAAGGTGTACAACAGGCCCTCCTTAAAATTCTGGAAGGTACCATTGTAAATGTCCCACCACAAGGCGGAAGAAAACACCCCGATCAAAAAATGATCCCAGTAAACACCAATAATATTTTGTTTATTTGCGGCGGTGCATTTGATGGCATAGAGCGTAAAATAGCAAATCGTTTACGTACACAGGCGGTGGGTTACAAAGTGAAAAAGGATGAGGCAGACTTAGATCTGAAGAATCTATACAAATACATTACCCCTCAAGATCTGAAAGCTTTTGGGTTGATACCTGAGCTGATTGGTCGTGTACCAGTACTTACACACTTAAATCCTTTAGATATTCAAGCTTTAAGAAATATCTTAACTGAGCCTAAAAACTCATTGATGAGACAATACATCAAGCTTTTTGAATATGAGAACGTAAATCTGGTATTTGATGATGAAGTATTGGATTTTATCGTGAATAAAGCAATGGAATATAAATTGGGTGCAAGGGGCTTAAGGTCTATTTGCGAAGCGATCATGCTGGATGCCATGTACGATACCCCATCAGACGAGGAAATAAAAGACCTGCATATTACACTAGAGTATGCGATAGAAAAATTTGAAAAAGCAGATTTTAAGAAATTAAAAGCGGCCTAAAATGAAATCCTCTAGTTATACTAGGGGATTTTTTTTAACTTACAAATACGGGTTCTGCCAGATTTATTGAGCAGCTGACCTAAAGATCTCGAAACAAAGTTCAGGATCACATTTAATAAGAATATATAAAAAGGAGTACAATATGAACGAAGAAAAAGACGTAAAAAAAGATGAAAAGATTGTGGCAAAAGCCAAAAAAGTAAAAGAGGTTGAAACTCCGGTAAAATCAGGATTAAAGTCAAAGGATGATATCGTAAAAAATTGGCTGCCTCGTTATACGGGTAGGGCTTTAGAAGATTTTGGAAGTTACATCTTATTGACCAATTTCAGTAAATATCTAACCATGTTTTCTGAATGGAATGACAATGCCCCTATTATGGGTCTAGATAAACCCATGCAAAGTTGCTCTGCAAATGGGATCACCATTATCAATTTCGGTATGGGAAGTCCGCTAGCCGCAACCATGATGGACCTTTTAACTGCCATTAATCCTAAAGCAGTATTGTTTTTAGGGAAATGTGGTGGATTGAAAAAGAAAAACCAGTTAGGTGACCTGATCTTACCTATCGCTGCCATTAGAGGCGAGGGAACATCAAACGATTACCTACCAGCAGAAGTACCTGCATTACCTGCATTTGCTTTACAGAAAGCCATCTCAACAACCATAAGAGACCACTCTAGAGATTATTGGACAGGAACTTGTTATACGACCAACCGTAGGGTTTGGGAGCACGACAAAGACTTTAAAAAATACTTGAAGAGCTTGCGTGCCATGGCAGTAGATATGGAAACGGCAACTATTTTTACAACTGGTTTTGCCAATAAGATCCAACAGGTGCCTTATTATTGGTTTCAGACCAACCAATGATACCAGAAGGTGTAAAAACCGCAGAAAGTGATAGCTCTGTAACCACCAATTATGTAGAAAGCCACCTTAAAATTGGCATTGACTCTTTAAAACAGTTGATCAATGGTGGTTTGACCGTTAAACACTTGAAGTTTTAATCAACTTTATCTTTATATAGAAAAGAGAAATCTAAAACTAGGTTTCTCTTTTTTTATTGACATCAGTCTTCGTCGCTTTTAGGATAATCGAATAGTACGATTTTACCTGTGTCATTACCGATCTCCTTCCAACTTTCAAAAGGAAATTCGATGATCACCACACTACAGGTAGGCATGTTATAGATATGCCCATTACTGAGGTAATTTGCTAAATCTGTTAGGCCAGGATTATGACCAAATAAGGCAATCTGCTCAAACTGGTCATCTAACTGATTGACAATGGCAAGCAAGGTTTTTACATTCGCTTCATAGATTGCTTTTTCTTCTACGATATCTTCATTTTGGATATGCCAAGTTTTGGCAAAATACTTTGCAGTGGTCAATGCCCTTACAGCAGGGCTACTTACGATCAGTTGCGGCACAATTCGTTGCTTAACCATCCTTTCTGCCATTTCTGGAGCATTCGTATTTCCTCTTCTATTTAATGGCCTATTAAAATCAGTTAAGCTTGCACTTCCCCAATCAGATTTGGCATGTCTAATTAACAACAATTGCTTAGCCATTCATCAACCTTTCTTTTATTTTGTTTATTATAGTTTGAGGTTCAATCAGTTCGATACAAGGCATAACATCACAAAGGCATGGTTTGTTTCCATAAATTGAATTGGGCCTGTTTGGATGGTCTATCTGTAAACAATCTGTTTCAGCTTGCCCGTAGCCCAAAAAACCTGCATAAGGATGTGTCGGGCCCCAAATTGAGACCACAGGTACCCCCATTAAAGATGCCATGTGCATACCAGAAGAATCCATACTCAACATCAGATCGAGATTTGAAATCGCCTCCAATTCTTCTCTCAATGTAACCTTACCGATCAAACTATTAACTGTTTTAAATTTCTCCTGCCATTTGTCGGCAACAGCTTTCTCTTCACTACCTCCACCAAAAATAAACAACTGATAACCCATGGTATCCAATACCGCAATTACCTCTTCCATTTTTGCCAATGGGTACACTTTAAACACATGCTGTGCAAAAGGCGAGATTCCGATTTTTTTGATAGATGGAGCTGCAAACAATCCATCAATCGAAATTGGCAGTTTTTGAGGTGCCCTAACTAAAGTATGCTTTAATTGTAGTCCAAAACCCAAAATCCGGAAAACATCAGCATAACGTTCTACTGTTTGTTTTAAAGGTTTAAATATCTTATTTGTAGTTCTGGTCAAAGCCCATTTTTCGGCCCTACCCTTGTCTATCCGCTCAATCTGGATACCTGTTAAGCGGAAAAAAGTACACAATGTCCTACTTCGCAAATTGTCATGTAGATCTGCAATAGCAATGGGTTGGTAACTTTTGAGTTCTTTGTATAATTTATATAGCCCATTTACACCTTTATGAAGGCTTTTTGGATGGATGGGGTGAAAAGTCAGGTTGTTGATCCCATCAAAAAAAGGTTTAAAGGCTTCCCTGGTCACCATCACCAATTCAGCTGCTGGATTTTGGACAGAAAATTCACGCAATACCGATGCTACCATAGCTACATCGCCCATGGCAGAAAAACGTAGAACGATAACTTTACCTTTTAAAGGCATTTATTTTACTTTATTATATAACACTGGATTTAAACTCGGGTCGTTATACATCTTCATCTGCTTATACACTTTCATGTATTTCTTTCCTGCTTGGATATCTGCTAAAAGCTCGTCGATACTGGTTGATAGATCTGTTCTTTGCGCCAATAAGATCGTCAGTTTCTGTTGACATTGTTTGCGATGTTCTTCTGTTGCAGTTGGTCGATCTACTTCTTCTTGCATATGATAGATTTTCAGCGCCAAGATAGACAATCGGTCAATTGCCCATGCCGGACTTTCTGTATTCACCTTTGCGCTTGCATCTGGTGTTACACCTTTATAAAGATCTAAGAAATAACCATCAATAAACTCTACCATGTCTGTACGCACCTGATTCTGGGCATCGATACGTCTTTTCCAGGCCAATCCCTCAACTGGATCAATTGAAGGGTTCCTCACTACATCTTCCATGTGCCATTGCGCAGTATCTATCCAGTTTTTAAGATAAAGCAAATGTGCCAAGCTATCCTTGTCATGAGGATTGTTTGCAACTTGATCAATATTGTCAAATTGATGGTAATCGGTTATCGCCTGATTAAAAATCTGATTGGCTATTTCACTTATCATGCAACAAAGTTATATATAATTTGATAGATAAAAGGTTAAAAATTCTCACTTCGCTTGGCAAAATAAGCTGATATTTCGGCTAAAGAAAAGGCATTTAAGCAATTAATGGCTGTTAATCCACCTTTGCGACCAACCATTACACCGTAACGCATATCGTGGAAACCTTCCCTTCTATGCGCATCTGGATTGATCGATAGCAACACCCCCTTTTCTAAGGCATAACGATGCCAACGCCAGTCTAGATCCAAACGCAAGGGATTTGCATTGATCTCTATCACCACTTGGTTTGCGGCACAGGCATCAATTACCTTTTTATAATCGATATCATAGCCCTTTCGGCTTAACAATAATCTTCCTGTTGGGTGACCTAAAATAGTAGTATATGGATTTTCGATGGCTTTGATCAGTCTGGCCGTGGCCTTCTCTTCCTCCATTCTTAGATTGCTGTGTACAGAAGCCACTACAAAATCGAAGGTTTTTAAAATCTCGTCGCTATAATCTAAAGAACCGTCATTTAAGATATCACTTTCAATCCCTTTAAAAATCTTGAAGGGTGCCAATTTAGCATTCAGCTCTGCAATCTGTTGGTGCTGTGCATATACCCTTTGCTCGGTTAGCCCTTTTGCATAAAATGCAGATTTAGAGTGGTCGCAAATACCCAGATATTCCAATTGAAGCTCTTCTTTACAATATAAGGCCATTTCTTCTAAAGTATGTACACCATCGCTCCAATCAGAGTGGTTGTGTAAACTTCCTTTAAGTCTTGATCGGTAATCAGGTTTGGCAATTGGTGCTGGGCAGCCAAATCTATTTCGTTTAGGCCTTCCCTTAATTCTGGTACAATAAAGTCTAATCCTGCTTTTGCGTAGATTTCCTCTTCATCTTTAAAAGGTCCGTCACCAGCTAATTTCAATACTCCATTTACATGGGCCTCATTACCTGTTAGCTTAAAATAATGGAGATAGAAATCCAATCGTGGCACTACAACTATCTTTACCTGTAAACCGGTTTCTGTTTGTGCAGTAAATACATCATCACCGCTAAGGGCAAATGTTAAACCTGTATGCAACTGCAGTTGATCAAGTAGATTGGCATTTTTGTCGGTTCCGATTACAAATACAGCCTCTTCAATAATTTCTATAAAACGTCTAAAATCTCCAGCAATACCCAATAAAGCCTCTTCATCGCCTGCTTTTTTAAGTCCTACGGCTAATTCAGTATAAAGTTGGTTAATGATACCCTCCACATGTGCATAAAGAAACTTACCATTGGCGGCCATCTTAAATTCAATCACCTTTTTGATATCTTCTTGGGTTTTAAGTCCAAAACCTTTGGCTTCTATCAATCGGTTTTCGTTGCAGGCATAATAAAGCTCTCCAACATTTTCTATACCTAATTCATGCCATATCACAGCGATCTTTTTTGGACCAATACCTTTGATACCCAACATTTCTACAATACCTGGTGGAGTTTGGGTCAGCACATTTTCCAATTCTTGGATTGACCCAGTCTCTAAAAGTTCGATGATTTTTGCTGCGATGCTTTTGCCTATACCATCAATCTTATCCAGTTCTTCGAAAGGTTTTTTGGCAATTGGAAAAGGCAGTTTATCTATTTTAAAGGCAGCATTCGCTACCGATTTGATCTTAAATGGATTTTCTTCGTGCAACTCCATCAGCTGCGCCAATAATTTTAAGGTCCGTGCTATAGCTTTATTTTCCATTAATGCTAAATTAAGGTTTTTGTAAGCGTTTAAATCAAGTAAGGGTTAGAGCAGTACTCCTTTTAATACCAATACTGCAATACTAAAATAAATAACAATTCCGGTAACATCTACCATGGTAGCTACAAAAGGAGCTGATGATGTGGCTGGATCTAGTTTTAGGCGTTTCATGATGATTGGCATCATCGAACCGATCAAACTGCCCCAAAGCACAATACCGATCAAAGTAAAGAAAATCGTCAGTGCAATCAAGAACCAGTGTGTTCCATAATTATATAGGTCGAGGTTTTGCCATAGGGAAATCCGAACAAAACCGATTGTTCCCAAGATCAATCCCAGCAATAGGCCTGATATCAGTTCTCTTCGCATTACGCGCCACCAGGAGGCAATCGTTACTTCGCCCAATGCCATGGCCTGGATCGATCAAGGTCGAAGCCTGTGATCCACTATTGCCCCCACTACTCATGATCAAGGGGATGAACAAGGAAAGCACTACTGCTTTCTCTAATTCAATTTCAAAGTGTTGCATGGCCGTAGCGGTGAGCATCTCTCCCAAAAAGAGAACAATCAACCAACTTGCCCGTTTTTTGACTAGCTTTAAGATGGGCATATCCAGATAAGGTTCATCAAGGGCTTCTGTACCCCCAATCTTGTGCATATCTTCGGTATACTCTTCATGTGCAATCCACAAAATATCATCAATGGTCACAATACCTAAAAGGATATTCTGGTCGTCAATTACCGGCAAGGCCACACGATTGTTCATTCTAAACACATTAATGGCCTCTTCTTGTGGATCTTTTACATTTAAGGCAATCAGCCTGTTGTCTGTCAGTTCGCCTATCTTCACTTCTGGATCGGCCAATAAAATTTCTCTGATCCTGATATCGTCTAATAAGACCCCATCTTTATCGATGACGTAGACCACATCAATTGTTTCAGAGTTTTTACCGTATCGACGGATATGTGAAAGCACTCTGCTCACTGTCCAATCTATTTTTACGGCGATGAAATCTGGTGTCATCAATCGACCCACACTATCTTCTTCATAACCTAAAAGATGAAGGGCCTCGATGCGGTCGTTATCAGGTAAAAGAATCAATAATTTTTTAACTGCATCTCCTTTTAGCTCACCTAAAAGTGCAGTCCTATCATCTGGAGGCAGTTGCCTAACAATTTCAGTTAATTTATTGCTTTGCAGTTTTTTGATGATCCGCTCTTGGGTCGGGAAATCGAGGATACGAAATACGTTGACTGCTCTTTTGATAGAAAGTGTTTCGATAAACTTAACTGCATGTTGTGGAAGTTCGTCGATCAAATGTTCTACATCCGATATGTTGAGCTCATTCAAATAGACCTTTAACTGCCTATCACTTTCGTTTTCTAACAATTGTAATACCTCTTCTACTAGCAGCTCTTCCATAACTCAACAAATTAAAATTTACATGTTTCTTCCTATTTTTTATCGTTTTGCAAAAGTGGCTTTTTCTTTTCAGAAAAGCCAATTATTTCAAGGAAGATGTCAAATCTTTAAAGGCAAAATGTTATTGCTCGGGCATTTGTTGAGTTTTTTGGGTTTTAATGCAATTTTATGGCTTTCCTTTTCTGTCTTACGTACAATCTTTTTCTATATTTGTAGCTATGTCCCCGTAGTTCAATGGATAGAATTATGGTTTCCGGTACCATCGATATGAGTTCGAATCTCGTCGGGGACACAAAAAAAGGTTTGCAAACTCATTTGCAAACCTTTTCTATTTAATGCTGTATTTTGGAGCTTATTGCCATCCGCCACCTAAGGCCCTGTACAAGCCTAAACTGGCATTTAACTGTGCTGTTTTCAAACTGGTGAGGTCTAGTTCGCCTTGTAACAGGTTTCCTTGTGCGGTGATCACTTCTAGGTAATTTGCCATTCCACTTTTAAACAACAGATCCGAATTTTTAACGGCCAATTGTAAAGTCTTTACCCTGTTTTGGGCAATGGCGTATTCATTCTTTAGGTTTTCAATCTTGGCCTGTTCATTAGCAACTTCTACTACCGCAGCAATTACCGATTGTCTAAACAACAATACCGATTGTTCTCGTTCTACCTTTGCCAATTCAAATTGGGTTTTGAGCTCCTTGCGTTGAAAAATAGGTTGGGTAATTCCACCACCAACCACGCCAAACAAAGAAGCTGGGATATTAAACCAGTTGCTGGCCTGAAAAGAATTTAAACCTCCACTTGCAGAAATGGTCAAACTTGGATAGAGTTTCGCATTGGCCACTCCTACTTTAGCATTGGCTATTCTTAAGCCCAGTTCCATGTTTTTTACATCAGGTCTAATGCTCAACATCGTTGCCGGAACGCCAGTTGCCAATTGCTCTGGCACTGTTAATTGTGCCAAAGTGGTAGAACGTTCAATGGCAGATGGATATTTCCCTGTCAACTCGCTCAATGCATTTTCTTGGATGCTGATTTCTTGTGTGAGTTGTGGGATCAATTGAGCTGCACGCAGTTGTTGTGCTTCTGCCTGCTGAATGGCCAATGAAGTAACCTGACCTGCATCAAACTGCATTTTGATCATTTTTAAGGTATTTTCATTCAATTCCACATTTCTTTTCGCTACAGCCAATTGTGCATCTAGCATTAACAGGCGATAAAAACCTGAAGCTACTTGGGTTACAATTCTGGTCTGTACCGCTTTTTTTGCTTCAGCAGACTGCAGATAACCGGCATATGCCGCATCTTTTTGCCTGCTGATCTTACCCCAGATATCTGCTTCCCAACTTAAGGCCAAATTGGCATTGTAATCCTCAATATGCGTAGTTTTAAGAAACTGTGAGGTACTTAATCCATTGATACTGTTATCTGATGGCCTGCTCGAATTGGCTGTAACCTGTAAGTTCAATTGGGGCAGATTACCCAATTTAGCTCTTTTCAAGATCAGTTCAGCAGCATCGATATTCTTGATCGCAATCTGCAGATCAAAATTTCTCACCAAAGCACTATCAATCAACTGTTGGATGGCTGGTGTACCAAAGAAATCTTTCACAGGTAATTTACCAATACTGTTGGTATCGGTGGCAGTGATGTTCCTAAAATTGATAGGCACATCTTTGATAGGGTTTGTAATGTCTTTTGTAATGCTACAGCCACTTAAGACCAGTAATAGAATTACAAAAGCGCTATTTATAGTTGTTTTCATTTTCTTAATTATTTATTGAACCATTTGTTTAACCATTCTGCTACCAATGGTAAGAACTCATTTAAAACCGTTGTTTCTTGAGTTTGTGAAGAAGTGTTTCGATTAGTGTCCATGATCTTCATTGTTAGGGTTTGAATGTGCTACAGCGGCAGGTACACCTTTGATTTTTTCTTGCAGATGTTGGAAGATGACAAAAAGTACAGGAATGATGAATAAACCTAGAATGATACCTGATACCATCCCTCCTGCCGCACCGATACTAATAGAGTGGTTACCCTGGGCCGACGGACCTGTTGCAATACTCATTGGGAATAAGCCTACAACGAATGCAAAAGAGGTCATCAAGATAGGTCTCAATCTTAGTTTTGCAGCCTCAATTGCAGCCGTCACTAAAGTAAGTCCGGCCCTTCGTCGTTGTGCTGCAAACTCGACAATCAAAATGGCATTTTTAGCCAACAGACCTATCAACATGATCAATGCAACCTGTACGTAGATATTGTTTTCGATACCTGTTAAGCCAATGGCGATAAACACCCCTACAATTCCTGTTGGTATAGATAAGATTACAGCCAAAGGCAAGACATAACTTTCGTACTGCGCCGCCAACAAGAAGTAAACAAATATCAAACATAGGATGAATACGACTGTAGATTGACCATTTGAAGAAATCTCCTCTCTGGTCTGACCAGAAAATTCGAACCCATACCCTGCTGGTAATTGTTGTTTGGCAACTTCTTCAATTGCCTTGATCGCATCACCAGAACTAAAGCCTGGTTTTGGAATTGCATTGACTTGGATCGAATTGAACAGGTTATACCTAGATACTGTTTCTGAACCATATACCCTTGATAGTTTAACGAGTGTATTGATCGGTACCATTTCTCCTGACCTATTTTTAACAAATACGCGGTCTATGGCCGATGGATCAGCTCGGTCTGCAATATCTGCTTGCACAATGACACGGTAATACTTACCAAATCGGTTAAAATCTGATGCTTGTGCACTACCAAAATAGGCCTGCATGGTTTGTAGGATATCTTTCACATTTACCCCTAATTGGTTGGCTTTGTTGTCGTCAACTTCCAATTGGAGTTGAGGATAATCTGCTTTAAATGAGGTAAAAGCTACTGCAATCTCTTTACGCTTCATCAGCTCACCTATAAAATTGTTGGCTATGCCACTAAATTTATCCAGCTTGCCACCTGTTTTATCCTGTAGCACAAGGTCCAAAGCCTCTACGTTACTAAATCCTGGTACGGTTGGAAAACTGAAGACAAAGAAACTTCCTTTGCTGATCGCTCCTAATTTACCCCTGATCACATCCATTACACCATTGATGTCTTTTACTTTCCCTCTTTCTTTTTCGGGTTTAAGCAATACGAATACTACAGCCGACGATGGACTTGTGGAGTTGGTCAATAAATTGAAACCTGTAATCGCTGTTACAAATCTTGACGCATCTAACTTTTTAAGTTCTGTTTCGGCCTGTTGCATCACTTCTGAAGTAGTAGCCAATGAAGTACCTGATGGCGTATTTACCGCAATGGCAATAAAACCTTGGTCTTCTGTAGGAATAAAACCTGTTGGTGTACGTTTAACCATCCAGATGGTAGCCAAAATAACGATGGCCAAACCTCCCATACTTACCACTTTGTTTTTGATCAAAAATTTCAGACCACCAACGTACTTACCGGTCATGGTATTGAAACTTCTGTTGAAACCAGCAAAGAATTTCTCCTTAAAGCTGGCTTTCGGCTGGTCTTCATGACCAGTATGGTTGCTTTTCAAAAATAACGCAGCCAATGCAGGACTTAAGGTTAAGGCATTGATTGCCGAAATGATGATCGCTGTAGCCATGGTAAAGGCAAACTGTCTGTAGAATACGCCTGTAGAACCTTCGAGGAAACCAACAGGTAAAAATACAGCAGACATGACCAAGGTGATGGAAACAATTGCTCCACTGATCTCGTGCATGGCTTCGTGGGTTGCCGATTTGGCATCTAAACGTTTGTGTTCCATTTTGGCATGTACGGCCTCGACCACTACAATCGCATCATCTACCACAATCCCGATGGCCAATACCAAAGCGAAAAGCGTTAACAAGTTGATTGAAAAACCAAACAACTGCATAAAGAAGAACGTACCCAAGATCGCAACAGGCACTGCAATGGCAGGTATTAAGGTAGACCTAAAATCTTGAAGGAAAACAAATACCACTAAAAACACCAATATAAAAGCTTCTACCAAGGTATGTTCCACCTGTTCAATAGATTGGTCTAGGGCAACTTTTGTACTGTAGAAGATATTGTGTTTGATCCTACCGGAAAATCTTTTGCAGATTTTTCCATCAGTTTATTGATGGCGATCTGGATTTCGTTCGCATTTGAACCGGCCAATTGGATAATTCCAATTACAATCCCTTTCTTACCGTTTAAACGGGTTAAACTGTTGTAAGAATAAGACCCAAACTCAACTCTTGCTACATCTTTCAGGTGTAGGATCGAACCATCGGCATTGGCACGAATGGCAATATTCTCATACTCGTCTGTTTTGGTCAGTTTTCCTTTATATTTGATCACGTACTCAAAAACTTCGTTGCTTTTTTCACCAAAACGGCCTGGAGCAGCTTCTAAGCTTTTATCTTGTATGGCAGCCATAACTTCGTTAGGCGAAATTTTATAGGCGGCCATTTGGGCAGGATTAAGCCAAACCCTCATCGAATAGTCTTTAACTCCGCCAAAAATACTGGCAGCTCCTACACCTGGGATCCTTTTGATTCTCTGGAATGATATTGATCTGCGCATAATTGGCCACAAAAGTCTGGTCGTATTTCTGCTCATCCTCTGTATACATGCCAATAGCCATAATAAAACTATTCTGTTGTTTGGCAGTGATCATCCTTGTTGTACCACCTCGCTAGGCAATTGACTGGTGGCTTGTGCAACACGGTTCTGTACGTTTACTGCAGCCTGATCGGCATTGGTACCCAGTTTAAAATAAACTGTAATGGCCAATGTACCATCATTACTTGCTGTAGAGCTCATATAGCTCATGTTTTCTACCCCATTGATTGATTCTTCTAATGATGGGGCTACCGAACGTAAAACAGTTTCGGCGTTTGCTCCGGGATAATTTGCGGTAACCAGAACAGAAGGCGGAGCAATATCTGGAAACTGTTGGAGCGGTAATTTGGTAAGGCTCAGCACACCCAAAATCACCAATATAATGGAGATTACTGTAGCTAAGACTGGCCTTTGTATAAATATTTTAAACATGATCGTTAATAGATTTTAATTGGGAATTAATTTTTAGCAATTTTTTCTACTGCTTTTTGGGGAACAATGACAACACCTTCTTGCAAACGGTCTAATCCGCTTACCACAATCTGTTCTCCCATTTTCAACCCATCTTTTACCAGGTAATTTGTACCACTTTTACCTACAATGGTGATGGCTTGTTTTTTTACTTTGTTACTGTCGGCAAGTGCAAATACAAAAACTTTATCCTGTATCTCAACCGTTGATGCCTGAGGAACCAACATAATATGGTCGTGATCAAGTGCTAACCTTACTTTGCCTGTATTACCAAGTCTTAACAGGCCTTTTGTATTGGCAAAACTTGCTCTTAAAGTAATGGCGCCAGTGGTTTTGTCGAACTGACCATCAATCATATCAATCTTACCTTCAATTGGGTATACACTTTGATCGGCTAAAACCAATGAAACTGCTGGCAGATGTTTAATTCGGTCCGCTACAGATTTACCTTGATATTTTGTATTGAAGTTGATAAAATCAGTTTCTGCCAGAGAGAAATATACATGTACTTCATGCGCATCAGAAAGTTGTGTCAATGCTTCAGGACTTGCCGGACCAACCAAGCTTCCTTGTTTTTTTGGAAGCCTACCGATATACCCGCCAATTGGCGCCTTGATCTGGGTATAAGTTAGATTGATCTGTGCACTGTTTACACTTGCTTTTGCCTGCTCTACATTGGCCAAGGCAATTTGATGTGCTGTTTTGGCGGTTTGTAACTGAAAAGCAGAAACTACTTTGTTTTGTACCAATGGTGTTAACTTATCTACTTCTAACTGTGCATTTAAAACTGCAGCCTGTGCGGCTTGCAATGCTGCTTTGGCATTGTTTAATTGTGCCCTAAATGGCAGTTCAGAAATCTGGAAAAGCAATTGACCTTTACTCACCAATTGACCTTCGTTAACATAGATACGGTCAATTGTACCTGAGATCTGTGGTCTGATTTCTAGATCAGAGGCACCTTGTATCGCTGCTGGATAATCGACAAAGGTCTGTTCAGAACTTTCGCTTATTGTAATTACAGGTAACGATGGAGCAGGTGCTGCCGCCATTGGCTCTGGCTGGCTTTTGCAGCTGGCCAAGAATAAAACGATTGTAATGGCTACTAATATTATCCATTCGTTAAATAATTTAACATTGTTAGATAATGAGAGAAATTTGGATATGTTGTTCATAATAATTGGGGATTTTAATGTTTACTTTACGTTAATAAATTAATTTAACAGTGTTAAATAGAGGATAAAAAAATTTTAGTCGTTAATGGTCGCAATAATTGCTCTGATCGCTCCTATTAATATCTGTTGATTGATCTCTTCTCCAGTTCCTTTTTGAACCAAATTAATAGAAATCAGACCGTGGATAACTGACCAGAAAGTATAATATTTTAAACAAACAATATTTTCTGGTACTGGAACTTTGGTAATCAATTTTTCAATTTCCTCATTAAAAAGCCTAGTGGTATATTCAGCTTCTGGTAATGATTTTTGCAACTCGCAACAGTTCATGTCTACGCCAAACATGAGCTTGTACAATTCTTTTTCTTCAAATGCAAAATTCCAGTAGGCCACCCACATTGCTTCCAATTGTGCAGCAGTTTCTTTTTCACTGTCTTTTGCAATTTTTATCTTCTTCCCTAAATTGATATAACCTTGTCTGGTCAGTTCAATTAGGATACCTTCCTTATTTGAGAAATATTCGTAAATAATCGGAGCAGTGTATTCGATCACATCTGCAATTTTACGCATGCTTAGGGCATGCCATCCCTCTTGTTTTACGATTTGTAAAGCGGCGTCCAAAATACTTTTTCTGGTTTCGTCTTTCTGACGCTGTATTCTTTCCTTACTTCCCATGATTTGTTAAATGATATAAAATAATCTAACACTGTTAAGCAAATGTATAAACACTTTTAAAAATGCATATCATCCGTTTGTCAGATAATTTGTAAAGTGGTTTTAAATTGATTTTTCGATGCTTTTTTGTGGATTCTTTTTAATGGTCTTCTTTATTTTGGTCCATTGTTCGTCAAAGAAATCGCACGACATGTAATTTACACCTACACGTAATGCTTTCAATCCGCTTACTCCCTGCAACTCTTCCAGATCTAATGTTTCCAAGTCGTCTTGTAAAAAGCCTTGTTCTTGCAGGTACTTGATATATTCTCTGTATTCGAGCGCTTCGTAATTATTAAAGTACACCAAGGCAATCTTACCAGGCTGTGTTAAACGTTCGTCAGTTCCTTTAACCAATACTTTGTCGATCCTTTTCTTCACTACTTCGTAACGGATGTTATAGGCTCCTTCTACATCAAACCTACGTTCATCATTCCTAAAACTAATATCTATTGGGTTAGAATGGATAAAGATCAATTGTGTGGTTAACAGGGCTCTAGGCATTTGACTAACCAGGCCATTTGTTAAACGAGCCACTTCTACCATGGCTGTTAATTGCCAAAGGCGGATATTTTTGAGGTACAATAAATCAAAAGGTATATCTGGAGCAATATCCTGACCAATATAAATATCATATTCTACCCCATCTGTTCTGAACTTTGCAAAATAACAAGGATAAGATGATTGAAGTACCTGTTGTGCATCTTCTAAATATTCGCTAACCGCAGTATTGATAAACTGCATGGACGTTTCTAACGTTCTTCTATTCTCAAAAGCAATACCTTTTTCGGTATTGATGCTCTCAAAAAAAGCTTGAATCAGTTTGCTGGTTTGTGGATGTCCTTTTTCAATATGTTTTAGCATTGGATAGACTTCCAACTCTAAAAATTCATTTAACAATGCTTCTTCACTTGAACTGATAAAATCTTCAATCCTTTTTAGCCAATCTCTACAATTGAATAGAATTTTATCAATCAGATCTAACGGAATAATCACCCTCAGTTCATTTAAAGTTTGACATAAGAGGGCAATTTGGACTTTTAAATCTTCTTTTAAGGCGTAATTCCTTTCTACAGTTGAATTTCGGATATCTATGGCACCAAATAATGGATAAAGCCCTTTAAAGGTAACCATTTCAATGTCCTGTGCTTTTTTCTTGCCTTTGCTACTTTTTAGAAAATCCCAAACTACTTGGTTAAATTTCCATTGTACAGAAGGTTGTAACGCTGTAAATTTATCTTTCAGCACTTCGTCCATTACTGCATTAAATTCTTCTATTTTATATTGGAGCAACTGACCTAACAAGGGCATTGCCGAATGTAAGCGAGACAATAATCTTTCGTCAACTTCTAGGTCTTCTCTTGAATAAATTTCGAGGATACCTGCCAATTGATTATTGTAATAGACGGGTAGAAATGAATAAGAATGGACACCCTCTTTTCTTAAGGCATCCAAGAAGGGGAATTTTTCTATTTTATCATCGGTGAGGTTGTTAAAGAAAACCGGACGTGGGCTTTCAGCATATTCGCTGGCCAAGCTTTCAAAGGCTTCTTTTTGTAGGTTATATTTTCTACTCGAATTTAAAAGGATACTTTGTGTACTCTGTTCATCGTCGAAAACAAATTTGTTATTGACCTTTAAGAATGGAAATAGACCAAACTCTATACGGCCATTTCCTGTTAAGGTTTTCAAGGCCTGGATCACATGTTCGTATGCCTCATCCTCGTAGGTATGGTTAACCAAGGCATTCCTAATGCCATCGATGGCATGTTGTAAGGTTACATCAGTTAATGTAATTACGCTAAACCCGTCAAACCTAAAGTTACACAAAGGGATAATGGTTTGCAGCAATTCAACTTCATTTCCTTCTTGGATAGCGGTTGCCACGGCTTCAAAATTTAGCTCGGGCATTTCTCCTTCATATTTGATATCGATGAATTGACTATCGGCCTTGATGTTATAATAGGTAGTAAGATTGGTTTCTGGATTGGTATAGGCGTAAAGGATTTCATTTTTATAGATAGAAGTATAATTATAGAACTTCTCTAAGATCATTCTATAAATAAACTGCAATTGTTGCCTTTCCTTATTTTCATCTTCTGGAAGATTGTCGCGCTCCTTTTGTTCTTTGTGCAACAATAAAAAATCATAGAAAACATCAGTACTGAAAAAAATCTTGTCGGGAATGGGTGTACTCAAAGCCCAGTATAATTCTTTTTCGTTGGCCATTAACGGAGTTAGAATGGTAAATATCAATTCTAAGGTGTCTTTGTATCGTGCCAGGTCGTCAACGTCTATGTCATTTTTTAGGGCTTCTTCTCGTTCTATTTTTTCTAACAAGAAGCGATAAAACTCAACTTTTAAAGTCTGTTCTGTTTTCAACCTACTTTTTAGGTAAGCAATTAATGGCCTAAATGACAGGGTAAATTTTACCTCGCAATTGATATGCTCATTCTTATTAATCTGAACAACTGTAGTATTCATCTCTTTCTCTAATTAATATCTAAAATTCATCGACACGTAAGGATACCATCCTTCTGTCGAATGCCCCATCACAAAACGGAATACTGTTAAAGATGCTGGTGCAAAATATATGCCAGCTCCAACTCCATGGTGCCATTTGTCAGACTCTTCATTGTTTTTCCAAACTCTACCTACATCATAAAAGCCCATCAGACCTACTTGTCCAGGTAATACATAACTGACAAAATCGCCTAATTTAGCTCTCAGTTCCAGGTTATTGTAAAAACTATGCTGTCCGGCAAACCTAAATTGCCTGTAACCTAGCAAATTGCCCTGACCACCCAAAAACTGGTTCTGATAAAATGCGGGTTTACCAACGGTAATCCCACCACCAAATCTGTCGGCCAATACAAACTTCGCTCTTCCATCCAAATTCTTATAAAGCGCAATGCTACCTGTAAACTGACCAAATGAGTTGGCATATTTGTTCAGGCCTTTATAGGCCGACCATTTAAAATCGATATAGCTTCCCAATGTTGGCAAGATCTCATTGTCTCTGGTGTTGTTGATAAAGTTGACCACTACACCTGCATACCATTTATTTTGGGCAACAGTTAAGCTATCGTAAGAATGTAACTGTGAGGTATTGGTAATGAAACGACCTTCATTGTCTTCATCATCATATTTATACAATTGAAAACTTGGGCCAACACTGAATGTTGATTTTGGCCTGCGCCACCTTAAGGTAGATTCTATTTGATAAATATTAAATCTGGCCCTATAATATTTTATCCTATCATCAAATTTTGTCTCGTTCCCTACGCCAAAGAAATTTTGGGTATTGTCTGGTGCATACGCATCTGCTTTTAAAGTAATATCTGCTTTTCCTACTGCTTTTAACCAATCGCCACGGTAATTGAACCTGAATGCTGTAGTGGCAAACGAGTGTAAGAATGAAAAGTATTGCGAATTGCCATAAGGTTGTTTCCTGAAACCCGGATTGTTAATCTTAAAGCTCAAGCCCAATAGTAAACCGTCATCAGCATTAAAGCCAGCATTTAACAAGGTAGAAGTTCGGCTATACATATCTTTTCCCAAATAAGATACATTGGAAGTATCTACTGCCATTTTTTTGTTTAACCTATTTTGATCGTTGCCACTAAATGTTGAATTGCCATTTTTTCTGCCAAACAATTGGATACCTCTGGATGCATGAGGTACTTCGTATGTTTTTTTACCGGCACCAGCAATGATCCTTAGCTTAATATTGGATGTTTTATTATCTATTACCACACTATCATTCCCATCTTTTACGTACAAACGAATTTCTTTTGTAATTGCTGGATCAAAATTTCTACTAAAAATCTCTTCTTTTACATTTCCCTCTTTAGAAATTTTATTGATCTGTATTTTTAAGTGTTGGTTTGCCGAATCTGTTATCAACACCTTTTCATTTTTATTACTGGTCTGGATATCGACGATGCGGTTAAAAAAGTGGTAATACTCGTTCATCAGTTTTGGCAAAGAGGCTCTACGCTCTTTTAGCCTTGTTAAAAACTGATCATGACGTAAGGTATAATTAGGTTCGGGAAGTTTCTTTAAAGCCTTTTCAAAAACATCATCTGTTAATTTGGCACAAAAATCTACAATCACTTTATCCCATTCGGCCTCGGTGTATTGCGACATCAGCCTGCTGTTCATTGCTCTTCCTTCCCACAAAAACCAATCGATGTTTTTGATTCTCTTTCGTAACCCTGCATCATTGGCAGTAAAGAAGAACCTTGTGCATAACGTTGGATAAAACCATCAGAACTATAGAAAACCTGGTCACGGTCTCTGGGTACGGCTAAATATTTCTTTCCTTTTTCAGTCTTTTCTGGAAACCACCTCCATTGGTCTTCATGCCTGTCCCAATCGCCTAACAACACGTCCAAAGCTCTACCTCTAAGCAATAAATCTGCATCGTAGGTATTGTCATTGTCGTCATCTAGTTTTTTGAACATTTTGGCTGTATTGTCCGAATCGCCAATAGGTTCTCGTTCTTCCAATAGACAAAGTGTATTGGCAAAAGCACCCATGTAATCGCCTAGGTTTGGATCTGGAGAAACCCAACCAATAATAGGGGTACTATGGGGCACATCTACAGCTTTGGCTAGTGTTGGTACCACTAATGCCCCAAAAGGATGTTGGGCAGACATGTTGTCTTTTAGGATATCCTTTGCAAAAGTTTGTCTTAGCCCTTGTGGCAAAAGTACTTCTGGATATTTTTCTACGCTTCTCAATACCCATTCCTTACCGCTTTTATCTTTTAATCGCAATGACCTTGATTGGTTACCTCCACCTAATTGCGTTGGTGTTAAACCTCCCTGTATTTCAGAGAATCCGCAATACAGGCACTTTGGTATCCATTGCGTAATCTTTACGGTAATTTTCGCCAAAAAGAAATCGGTGCACCTTACCAACACTATCATAAGATGGATGATCTTGATGGTAATGCTATCAGCCTTGATCACCTTATGATCGGTTTTTTGTTTGGCCATGATCTCTTTATAAGGTTGCACATACGTGAATACCTTTACCACACCTGTATCCGCGTAGATATAATATTCGTATCGCATGTTGTTATTGCGCAACTGATCTGCGATCACATAACCTTGCCTCATCTCGTTAAACAATGAGTTTTTACCCAATTTATTAGGATTCATTTTTGAACCAGAACCACTTACGATCTGCAATTGCTTGCTTTTGATGAGCTGAAGCCCATGTTCGTGCCCCGCTACATAAATAACATTGGGTTTATTGCCAAAAACACCATTTACACTTTTAATCATGTCTTTGTACAGTGGATGATTCAAATCTTCTGGACTTAACATGGTTGACCGTAAAAAGGGATAAAGTGATCCGATGATTGGTAAAGGAATATATAAGTTTCTATTCAATAAGGTTAAAGGAAATAGATGGTTTCTCCAAGTAAAGTATCCGCCATGCGATCCATAACTTTGAAATGGATGATGGGAAGCCAATAAGATAATTTTGTCTCTATTTTGCTCCATCAGATCTTCCATTCTAGAAAGCACCTCTTCTTTAGTCTGACAATCGCAATCTGCTGCTGGGTTGGCTTTGTTGTAGGGAAACAACCACCATTCACTATCGTAGGCAATCACCGTCAGTTTATCACTTAAGTGGATGGCAACTGGATCCGGACAGCCATTAGACGGAATCATTTTCAAAAGTGGATCGTTAAAAGAAGCTAAGTAATCACTTTGTGCTTGGATCTTTGCCAAACCATTTGGTCCAGATTTATCCCAATCGTGATTGCCTGGTATAAAATAAACGGCTGCACCAGCATCTCGCATGGGCTTAAATTGCGATTCCAAGATTTTGCTCGTTTCTTTAAAATCGCCAAAACCAGGAATGGCCATCCCAACCGGATAAATATTGTCTCCTAAATAAAGGGTGGTGGTTTTTCCTTTGATGACGTGTTTGGCTGCATTTTTTAGTGATTCCTTTTGGCCATCGTTCATTTCTCCCGCATCACCAATCAAAATCACCCTATATTTTATCGAATCTTGCGCGAAACCAGCGAAAGCCTGAAACAAACATAAAACAAAGAGTAGCTTTTTTAACATATTGATAATTTGAGATTTAACAAAATTAAGGTTTTTTATAATCGAACCTTAAGATATTTCCGAGTTGTGTTTCACTGCCCTCGTTAGAGATATAAAGGTTACCCGCTTTATCAAAGGCAATACCTTCTGGTTGATTGAAAGTATTGGAACTTAAATGATACACATTTTTGATCTTCCAATTTTGGTCGGTTACCAATAAAGCCTTGTTTACCGACGACACGATATACCATTCTTTGGTTAAAGGATTGATGGCTAATGCTGATGGATGGAAAGTACCTTTTTTCTTACCAGATAACTGATCTACCTGACTAACATCTACACTAAATGTGTCTTTGGGTTTGATGTTGCCATCTTTTTGCAAACTCAGGATATATCCACTGGTTACCTTGGTTCCTTTGTCTTGTTTGCAATTTTTGCAAAGTACATACACATCACCTGTAGCTTCATCGGCAAACATACCTTCATATTCGCCTTTTGGCACCAAACCTTTAATTTCTTTCACATTGGCTGCTTCTGGCTTTTTGGTTTCACTCAACAGAAAGGAATAAAGATCGACCATTACTTTTTAATAAGATTACCCAACCTTGGGCTATAGAAATATCTTCATAATCACCTTTTTTGGCAAATTTGGTAATTGTTTCATTTTTAGTGCCCAATGGCAAGCTAAACACACTTCCATCTTCATCCATCTCTGCATAAACAATTCTATTGTCACCTTTATCAAAGGCAATTCCCGAAATTTCTTGTAAAATATCAGGCATACTGTATTTCTGTGGTTTGTTTAAATCGTAACCCACAGGACTATCTCCACCCTTTGGTTTTTTTTCTACGCAAGACAATCCAGTTAAGGTTACCAAAAATGTCAACACAACAAGTACTAGTGCATATTTTTTACGGATTTTAGTTTTTGAGCTGTTTACCATCTGATTTACTTTTTAACAATTCATAGATACGATATTGAGATTGGATCGGTTCCCTGTTTTGTTACAATAGGAACATTGATCATTTTGTCATTTATTTCTACAGATTTAACATTATCTGCAAGCTGAAGTTTTAAAATAGATTTAATTTCTGCTTGGATTCTGTGGAATCCCAAAATAGGGAAACACACTTCAATCCTTCTGTAGATATTTCTGTTCATCCAATCTGCTGATCCAAGATATACTTCCTCCTTACCTTGGTTATGAAAGACAAATACCCTGCCATGTTCTAAATATCGATCTACAATCCTATTTACTTTGATGTGTTCGCTCATTCCTTTTACCCCAGGAATTAACCTACAGATGCCCCTGATAATCAGATTGATCTTAACCCCAGCCTGTGATGCTTCATACAATTTGGCAATCAGTACTTTTTCTTCCAGGTTATTCAATTTAATGGTGATCGCAGCAGTATTTCCTTGCTCAGCTTGCTCGATTTCTCTTTGGATCAATTCAATAAATCTTTGTTGCAGGTTAAATTGGGCCACTAAAAGATTGTTGAACTTGATCAAATTGGAATCGGTTGGTTTAACTCTTTTAGCTAAAAAGATAAAGAGCAGTTCCATTTCCCTCAACATCTCCTGATGAGAGGTCATTAAGATGTGATCTGTATAGAAATTAGCAGTAGTTTCATTAAAATTACCTGTGGCAAACAAACCTGTGTAAACTTTTCGTAATCCTATTTTCCGTTTTACCAATGCTATTTTGGCATGTACTTTTAAGGCGGTTACACTGTAACTGATCCTACACCAGCCTCTTTCATCTTTTTGGCCCATTTGATGTTGTTGGCTTCGTCAAAACGAGCTTTTAGCTCAACCAATACAAATACTTTCTTTCCGTTTTTGGCGGCACTGATGAGCGCATTTACAATCTTCGAATCGTTGGCTACACGGTAAAGGGTGACATAGATTTCCTCTACACTTTCATCAGTCGCAGCTTCGTTAAAAAAGCGCAAAACACTATCGTACGATTGGTATGGCGGATTCAATCAGGATATCTCTTTCTAAAATCTCCTCATACAATGATTTGCCTTTGGTAACCGTAGGATAGTAAGTCTTAGGCCACGAGGGGTTAGAAAGTTCTGGAATATTTACCGGAAAGGCAGATAGGTCTTTTAAATTATGATATCGCCCACCTGCTACCAGATTGGCATTTTGCAGGTTTAATTTATCAGTTAACAGATCTATGGTGGTTTGTGGTACACCAGGTTGATAAAGAAAGCGGGTGGCTAGGCCAAAATCTCTTTTTTGCAGCTGTTTTTCAATCTGTTCTGCCAAATTGCCAGCATATTCGTCTTTTAGGTCAATTTCTGCAGTACGGGTGATCTTAAAACTATAACAACCTTTAATTGCTGCATCTTTAAAAAGCACGTCTAGGTTTGCCCTGATGATATCATCTAAAAGCAATACAAAAGTTTCATTGCCTTTAATGATCTTATAAAATCGAGGTAAATGACTTGACGGAATGTTTAGGACAATGGTCTGTTGTACTTCATTCTGCACCAGGTCAATTAAAAAATAGAGTTCATTGTTGTCTGGAAAAAACGAAGATTTAGCTTCTCCCAGATTTACGGGCTGCAGAAAAGCCAATACCTGGCTTAAAAAATATCGACAGACTTCTTCATCCAACGCTTTTGGGATAGCTGTTCCATACACAAAATTGACGTGCTGCTGCTGCAGTTGCGGAATGATGGTATCTTTTAAAATGCTACCATAAGTTTGTTGCTGGTTCTGGATCGCCTGATTTGCTTTGTCCAACAGATCGTCTGCCACTGCAACGTTATTGTTCTCTTTTTTACTCAGTTTGGCCAATGCCAATAATACCGGCATCCTTACCCGATAAAACTCATCAAGGTTTGAAGAATAAATAGACAAAAACTTGATCCGTTCTAACAAAGGTACTGCGTCGTTGTTGGCTTCTTGTAAAACACGTTCGTTAAATGATAGCCAACTTAGGTCCCTATCAAAAAACTCATTTTCAATTGTTGCACCCGACATGTTAATCTAGTTTTCCGTAGGCAATATAAGAAGTTACATAAGCCAAAACTGCTGCAATCAAACCAAACATAAAGATGTTGTAAGCTATCCTGATCAATTTATATTTACGGCCCAATACTACGCCTTGAGAGTACACATCGGTAATTAAGGTGCCGTATAAAAACTCATTATCATTCATCACTTTCACCATGCCCTTGGCATAATCGCTCAAAGTCATTTTATAAAAATTGCCAAAAAACAGCAGGTTCACTTTTTTGCGGGCCAGGTCGTTATCAGAAAACACCCCATCTGGTATAGATGGTCTGGTAGCCAAGATCGAAAAAATGATGGTGGATAAACTGACCATCAACAGAATAAAGGTAGGTACGATTAAAAAGGCATTGTCTTCCAATCTTCTCAGTACCAAACTCACAATTAAAGACAAGATGATAGAGTTTACCGTGATCAGCAATTGCGCCTTGTTATCGGCCATATCACTTAAGCGTTGGTTATTGGAAGAGGTCGATCCTGAACATGGTCTCGATCCCTTTATCGGGACGTTCCTTATCTTTCTGTTTCAACAGTTTATCCGTTTTTTCCAACGGACTGTCACTATTGCCTTTCTCTTCTGCAACTTCCTCCTTTTCTTCCTTGAGCCTACTTTTTAACCATTCAATATTTTTCTGTTTTTGTTCATTCAACAACAACATGCAATAATCTGTATGGTATTGTTGTTGTTCCAAAAACTCAATATCTTTTTTACGCCATTCGTTTTTACCAATATCTTTGTTATACAGAAGCTCAATCTCTTTGTGCATCAGTTTTCGCTTGTCTTTAAACTCTGCGGTTCCCAAATGAAAGAGATCACCATCGCACAAAATATTCTCCAATAGATTTGTTGGTTTCTGCGGCATTTTGGTAGAGAGATCACCTGTATTACTGCATCTCTAATCTCTGCCGATACTTTTTTCTCTTTCAAAAATGCATCAGCCAAATTTGCTCCTTTAGTCTCGTGGTTTTGGGCATCTTCAAAATACCCTGTATCATGAAACCATGCACCGGTACTCACAATAAAAAAATCTTTATCGCTCAGTTGGTAATGATTGGCAATCTGTATGGTGGCATCAACCACGCTTTGGGTATGTTCTAAGTTATGGTAAACCAATTTTGCATCGTGATGAGTATGGAAATATTCCAATACATGTTCTTTCACTTCTTCCTGCAATTGTTTGTAATTCATGATGGATGTGTAGGAGTTTTAAAGATTAAAATACTTCATTAAATGATAGCTGTTTTCAACTTTACGTAATTAATTAGATATTTACGAAATATAAGAATTTTATTGTAGAGCATATCAACAATCTCATTAAAATGAATTTTTGTGCTACATTATTTTTCTATGCAATCTTACTCATAAATTATACCACTTACCAATAACATAGATCAATAAAATGAATTTTTTCAAGGTCCTTTTTGCTGTAGTTTTAGTGATTATTTTAAGCAGTTTGAAAACTGACGAGCCCTTTAAATCGGAAGTAACGGCTACACTTCGAAAGCAAGTTATTGCAGAAGCCGAATGGGCCATGCAGCAAAAACCCATTACGGTAACTGCCGAAACGTCGAGCAGAAGTGCTGGTGGTAAAAATGATTTTTATTCTGAAGGTGATTATTGGTGGCCAAATCCGGAGAAACCCGACGGACCTTACATCCAAAAAGACGGAATGACCAACCCTCAGAATTTTGTGGCACATCGATTAGCAATGATCCGTTTCAGTCAAATTATAGGCGCATTGGCTTCGGCCTATCAACTTACAAATAATGATAAGTATGTAAAACAAGCCATGCTCCACCTCAATGCGTGGTTTATTGATCCAGCTACAAAGATGAACCCCAACCTCTTGTATGCCCAAGCCATCAAAGGTGTTGCCACAGGGCGAGGAATAGGCATTATCGATACGATCCAATTGATGGAAGTGGTGCAAGGGATAATCGTTCTACAAAGATCTAAAGCGATGGCAGCAGCAACAGTTGAAGGTACTAAAACCTGGTTTACCTCTTATTTAAATTGGTTAACTACCCATCAATATGGAAAAGATGAAATGAATGCCAAAAACAACCATGGTACTTGTTGGGTAATGCAGGTGGCCTGTTTTGCAAAGTTTACCGGAAATGAGCAACTGATGGACTTTTGTATTTATCGATATAAAAATGTACTGCTGCCTCAACAGATGGACCCTGATGGCAGCTTACCGCTAGAACTTAAACGCACCAAACCTTTTGGTTATTCGATTTTTAATCTGGATGCTTTTGCTACCATCTGTCAACTGTTGAGTACAAAAGAAAACAACCTATGGAAATTTGAAACTACCGATGGAAAAGGAATTAAAAAAGGAGTTGCATTTCTTTATCCGTTTCTTGCCGATAAAAACAAATGGCCTTATGCAAAAGACGTAATGCACTGGGAGAGTTGGCCAGTAGCACAACCTGCCCTCTTATTTTCTGCTCTTGCATATCAGCAAAAAGACTGGCTAAACACATGGAAAAAAGCGGAACATCAACCCAAAAATGAAGAAGTAATAAGAAATTTACCTGTAAGACACCCCTTAATCTGGATAGAGTAGCTAAATTTAAAATAGTGCCAAACAACAATTATCGTTAATTGTTATTGGTTCAATTAAAAATTAATAGCTCGATGCCAAATCAACACAAAAAATTTCAATTCTTCCCGTTTCTGCTCTGCTTGATCATTCCACTCTCTATAGGTGCAATTGGTGGTTTTTTAACGATGGATTCTGTTAAAACCTGGTACACTACCTTAAATAAGCCAGCATTAAATCCACCAAACGCAATTTTTGGTCCTGTATGGTCTGCACTTTATATCATTATGGGGATCTTCTTCTTATCTGGTATGGAGAAAAAGAAGATCGTATCAGGTTATTCTTGGGCCGTGGTGATCTACCTGTTGCAATTGCTGTTAAATCTTACCTGGTCCTTTTTATTCTTTTATCAACACCAGATTGGTTTTGCTGTTGTAGAAATAGGTGTGTTATTGTTAACCATTATTGTCAATGCCTTTATTTTTTACAGGATTGACAAAGTAGCGGGCTGGTTATTTTTGCCTTATATTCTTTGGGTCAGTTTTGCGTCTTATTTGACCTATTCTATTTTTATTTTGAACTAATTTCAAAAGAAAACGATATTTTTATGGTGTGAGTTATCCTAAAAAACTATTCGTTTTGTTCTTGGTACTTTTTGTGCTACAGGTTAAGGCACAAAAAGTTGGCTTGGTTTTAAGTGGTGGTGGCGCTAAAGGTCTTGCTCATATCGGTACACTTAAAGCCTTGGAAGAAAACAATATTCCAATCGATTATATCACCGGAACCTCAATGGGTGGTATTGTAGGCGCAATGTATGCTGCAGGCTATTCTCCGATACAAATAGAAAAGATTGCTTTAAGTTCAGATTTTCAGGATTGGGTAAGTGGGAAATATAAAAGTGACTACAGCTATTATTTCCAAAAAAACAGCAACAACGCTTCCATCCTCACCGCTAAATTATCCATAGACCAAGGTCTACGCCTCAGTTTTAGGCCTAATATCGTCAATGACATTCCTTTAAATTTCGCCTTGTTAGAATTGTTTTCGCAAGCATCGGCCATAGCCAAAGACAACTTTGATGAACTTTTTGTACCCTATCGTTGTATGGTATCTGATGTATTATCGCAAAAAAGCATAACGGTTAGCAAAGGAAGTTTGGCCGAAGCTGTAAGGGCAACAATGACTGTTCCTTTAGTTTACAGACCAATTAAACTTGAAAACAAATATGTTTTTGATGGTGGATTGTATAACAATTTTCCAGCTGATATTATGAAAAACGAATTTAAACCCGATTTCATTATTGGCGCCAATGTATCTTCAAAAACTTTTAACGAATACCCTAAAGATGATGACCGCTTGATGAACCGGTTTTTGGTCTACATGTTCCTCTCCAAATCAGATTCTACCCTTGTTGGCGAAAATGGCATCTACATCCAACCTAATCTGGCAGATTTTAGCGTAACCAATTTTGCACCTGTGGAAGAACTGATCAAACAAGGTTATGATGCTACCATGGCTGATATGGAGAATATCAAAAAAGCCATTGCCAGAAGGATAGACCCACAAGAGCTACTGACCAAACGCAATAAATTTAATGAACGAAAACCAGATTTGGTATTTAGCAATGTAATTGTAAGTGGTGTGAACTCGCAACAAAAGAAATATATCGAAAGATTATTTAAAAGCGACCACCCTACTTTTAACCTGGCAGACATTAGACGGGGTTATTATAAATTAGTAGCTGATGAGACGTTTGAGACCATCTATCCCAAAATATCCTATCAACCGGAAACAGACAGTTACAATTTCGAGATTGTGGCCAAACCCAAAAAAAGCTTGAAGATAGATTTTGGCGGCAATATTTCGTCTAGGCCAATCAGTAATGTTTATTTGGGCCTGCAGTACAATTACCTGAATAGAAAGGCCTATACCTTTGGCACTAATTTTTATTCGGGCAGATTTTACGAATCGGTGCAATTAAGTGGTCGGGTAGATTATCCTTCTGGCCTACCACTCTTTCTTGGGGCTGAAGTTACCTACAACCACTGGAACTACTATAATACGAGTCAGATCTTTTTAGAAAATCCACATCCAACCTACATTGAACAGGCAGACCGAAAAATAGACCTCAAATTAGGGATGCCTTTGAATCGCAATGCCAGAATTATCCTGAGTACCGCTTTTATCAACAACAATGACAGGTATAGCCCTACCAATACCTTTGCTGTAGGAGATATCTTAGATAAGACCATTTACAACGGCTTAAGAGGGAGTTTGGCTTTTGAACAGAACTCGCTTAACCGCAAACAATATCCAACCCGTGGGCATAGCTTTCTACTCAGCCTCAACTACTCTACTGGTAAAGAAAACTATACGCCAGGTAATAAATACAATGACAAAATCGAGGCAGGCCAACTCCAGATCTTTAGAAAATTTAGAGAATGGGGCCATATCAAATTAAGCGATGAACATTATTTTTTCCATACCAACAGGTATACTTTGGGCTATTTGGTTGAAGGTGTAATCTCTAATCAGCCCTTATTGGCCAATTATTATTCTACTTTATTGGCTGCGCCAGCATTTTATCCATTACAAGACAGTAGGTCGTTATTTTTAGAGAAATTTAGAGCAACGAGTTACATCGCAGGTGGATTAAAAAACATTTTTCAACTGAAAAGAAACCTCGACCTACGTGTAGAGGGTTATATGTTTTTACCTTATAAAGAGTTTGAACAAATTGGATTACAAGATGTTAAATATGCAAAAGCCTTTAGCAATTGGCGTTATGCAGGTACTGCCGCCTTAGTATACAACACGCCTGTTGGTCCGATCAGCTTTAGTTACAATTTATACAACGACCCTATAAAAAGAAGTGGCGTTTTACTACATTTAGGCTATCTAATTTACAATAAACGATCAATAGAATGAGACGAACAGCTGAGTGCGTAAATGATGCCACATTATCCTTCTACATTAAAAAATAACTCTATGAGAAAAATAGCTGTATTGTTTTTACTGTTCATTACCAGTAACTGCTTTGCCCAAAATGCCGACATCAACAATTTCTTGGTTAAAGAAAGCCTGCTTAAAAATAGCAAATTGGCTATCATTGCTGCAGATTCATTAGATCAACCACTCGAAAAAATAAATGGGCTATATACTTTTAGTGTTAGTGGTTTTACGCAAGAGATGACTTTTAACAATGGGGTGGCCATTTTGCCCTTACAGATAGATAAATCTACTTTTGTTTACATTAAACACCAGAACGACCAAGGCACCCACAGTAAGTTGCTCTATGTTTTTAAAAAAGATGGTAACCTAAACCCCATCACCATCAGTAGGATATTTTTGATCATTATTCCTTTGCTGATCATCATCTTGATCTTCGCCTTTAAAAAGTTTATCTATATAGGCATTATCTTATTGCTTGTATTTATGTATTTTAATTACAGCAATGGCCTAAATATTTCTACTTTTTTCGAAACTACTTTCGATTATTTAAAGAATCTGGTTTAGAAAGGTAATCCTATACCAAAGTTATATTGCATAAAGCGATAACGGTCTGGTGCATTTGTGATTTTAAAATTATCCTTAAATGCCCTGCCACCACTTAAGAACTTTCCGATTACCCATTGCTCAGAACCTTCAAACTGCGGATCCTTCGATCTTCAGTCCAAGGTCAAACCTGAAAACGAAAAACTGTACATCGTACCTAAAGCCCATGCCTGTTCCAATGGCAATCTGTTTGCCCAATTTATCCAGTTTAAAGTAAGTTTCTGGTTGTGGGTTTCCTGGCGAAATGTTCCATACGTTACCCATATCAATAAATGTTGCTCCTTTTAACTTGCCACCCATTAACTTACCGACCAACAAAAAGCGGTACTCAAAATTGGTTTCAATACGCATCTGTCCAAGTTGATCAATCCCGAAAGAAGAATTTCTGGCATCCTCGCTCGCAATTACCTTTCTGTTGTAATTTCCGGGTCCCAAAGTCCTAGCCTGCCAAGCCCTGATCCCACTCGAACCACCGGCATAAAATAATTTCTCGAAAGGGATAGAGATCGAGTTGCCATATGCATAACCAATACCTGTATTCAATCTTGCAATAAACTGACGTTCGCCACCTAAACTTTTATACCAGCGCAAATCAATCTCAGGACGCACATATTGGTTAAATGGCAGACCAAACAAGGTTCCAAAATCTCCATTTTTAGGATCATGTTTGTCTCCAAAAACTTTAGAAGCTACTTGTAATAGATTACCAGCAATGTCAATGTTTCCTCTAAAATAGATAAATGACCTGTTCTCCAATAGTTTATTCCCATTGAGTGTATAGGCATATTTCATCCCAAGCGTAAAGTCTTTTCTACCTATTAGTTTGATGTTATAAGAGTTGGCCTCTAAGATCTGTTTATTTTTTTCGTACTGCTCCAGGTTTGTTTTGTCCAATGTATCAATCAATACATTACCAAAACGGTACTCCACATTTAATGGGGTAAATGAGTGCAACTTTGATTTGGTTTCTACCCAATCGTAAGTTATCGCATTGATAAATATTTTACGGGTGGTGATGTCTTTTTGCAAGGCATACAAATAGCTCGAAGAAAATGTGGTAAACGGCATTCCATTTTTTCCCATCTGGGGGATGGTTACAAACGGAATCATCAACCTTGGCACCGTTAAACTGGCACTTACCGAAAAGTCTTTTTGATAGATATCGGTAAATATCGATTTTCCTGCTCCTATCCTCGACTGCAGACCACCTTTAACCTGAAACTGAAATCGCTCTGCACCTTTTAGAAAGTTATTGTTGGTATAGGTATTACTCACTGTAAAACCTACTGTACCATTGTTAAAAGGTATTTCTCCTTCAGTCCTATTGCTCATCCGCTCTTGTGGGATCAACAAAATTACAGGGTTTAATTTATTGCTGCTGTCTTTTGCCTTGGTGTATTCTATCTTCACATTCTTAAAAACATTCAGTTCATACAACCTGTCGTAGGTTAGCGTTTCTTTTCTAATGTCGTACGTTTCACCCTCCTTGATAAAATTATACCTCACAATCGGGTTTCTCCTAAACCTTCCCGATAAGTCGGTAAATCTGGTTCCCCTGACTACCCTTTTGACCTTTAAAGAGTCTGCCAATCTTTCCATATTCGAAAAACCCTCCGAATTTTCGGCAATGATCACATTGGTGGTATCTATGGTATATACTTGATGTTTACTTCCATCAAGAGGATTGTCAATGATTAGGCGAACACTTACCTTACTATTGTTTTGGCTTGAATCTGGTTCGTACCTTACATATGGGCGTTCAAAAAACCGATAACCATTTTGACGCATTACTGTAAAGATCTGTTCCCTTTCATAAGCCAAAGAATCTTCATCGTATTGCATCCCTTCACGCAGGTGCGTAAACATGGCCTTGTTTGATAGGTAAAGTGACTTGACCGTTTCGTCTGGTATCTGATAGGTGATCTTATTGATCGTAAAAGCCGGGCCAGGGTTGGCAATAAACTTTAGACTTGCCTTCTTCTTGGCCACGGTAATCTCTGATTTTACCTTCGCCATAAAAAAACCTTTGCTCTTTAGGTATTTTTCTATCTGGTTACGAGAGATCTCTACTAAAGTACTATCTAAAATTGGAGGTGGTGATCCCAATTGTTGTTTAATTCCAGATGTTTTGTATTTGCCGTTTTTGGTATTGAATATATTGTAGATCCTACGTTTATACCTAAGCCACCAGAGGGACGGATATCCTTTTGTACGTAATTGTATGCCTGCTCTTCATATTGTTTAGGTATGCTATCAATCTCTACCTTTTTAACGATGGATTGATAATCCTCGATGTATTTTGTTGAAGAACATCCTGCTACAAAAACAAGAATTAATAGTAATATTGTAAGAAATTGTACCTGCTGCTTATAGTTATACTTGTATGCTTTCAAAATCTCAAATCAGTTTTATAAAATCCCTACATCAAAAAAAGTACCGCAAAGAAAGTGGAATATTTATTATTGAAGGTATAAAATCTATCACAGAATTCATAAACTCCAATTACCAGCTCCATAGCATTTATTACACTTCCCAGTACTTCTCTTCTTTACCCAAAAACACTGCAAATATAAAGTTATTTGAAGTAAACAACGTTGAATTGGAGAAGATTAGTACTTTACAAACGCCACAAGGAATTTTGGCATTGGTACATATCCCATCTGAGCAAGAATTGGACCTTAAAAAACTAAACAATTGTTTTTCTTTGGTATTGGACGATGTACAAGATCCTGGAAATTTTGGCACCATTATCCGTACAGCCGATTGGTTTGGCATCAAGAACATTATCTGTTCTGCGCACACTGTTGAGGCGTACAACCCTAAAACTGTTCAATCTACCATGGGTTCGTTGTGTAGGGTAAACATCAGTTACACCAACCTTTCTACCTTTTTTGAACAAGTAAAACTGCCTGTTTTTGGTGCTTTGTTAGCGGGCAATAATATTTATACAACCAATTGGGGTAAAGAGGGCTTAATTTTATTGGGCAATGAAGGACATGGGATTTCTGAAGAACTGATCAAAAAAATAACGATTCCGGTAACTATACCCAGAATTGGGCAGGCAGAATCGCTAAATGTGGCCGTATCTGCAGCTATTTTTTGCAGCGAATTGGGCAAAGTGTTTAAATAAAATAAAATATTAAACATTCGGCTTTGCATACTAACTTATAATTGTTATTTTTGCAACCTTGAATTTAAAAGGTCGAGTGGCCGAGTGGCTAGGCAGAGGTCTGCAAAACCTTGTACAGCGGTTCGAATCCGCTCTCGACCTCAAGATTAACAATAATTAAAAGAAAATAAAGCTCATTATCATGGCAGTAACAAGATTAAAAAGAAAAGACAGATACAATAAAACAGTTTCTCGTTTAGAAGTTAAAACTTTAAAATTAGCTACTAACCTAGAATTGGGAAGCCGTTCTAAACAATCTACAAAAGACCAATTGGCTAAAAACAATGCTGTTTTAGCTCAATTAGCAGCTAAAGCTTAGTCTGTTTCTTTCTTTTAAGACTTTAAAAAGCATCTTGGATTTATTTCTGGGATGCTTTTTTGTGCGCTCTACCCCCATCCCAAATGTAAAGTTGAAAGAAGAAGTTAGTAAACCATCAATCCCTGCTCCTTATCTGTCCATATCCTAATTGTGCACCAATCTATAGATGTGCTGCATATAAACTGCTTCTTCAATCGCACCTGCGAAATTATCGAGTTCTTCTCTGGTAAACATCAAACAAATATCATTACATGGTGTAGATAGGATTACAATCTCAGTGCCATCTGGAGCATATTCTACGTAATTATCAAATTCGATACGACTGGTAATTGCTGCAAACTCATCAAACTGATCGAAAGTAAACCTCATTAACAAACCTGTTTTCCAAATATTTACTGTTTTGCAGTTTACACATTGTGTAATTGCCACTCCTTGTCTTTGGGCGATCATTGTTTTCTTACACATACTCCATTCAATTGTTGACGATACAAATATCACCTTATTTAGAATAATTCCAAATAAAAAACTAAATTGATTTTTAATTTGCGTAAGCAAATGCTTACCTATATATTTGTGTAAGCAAACACTTACATATATAAAATGAGAAGAGATGTATTTCAGGCCATAGCCGACCCCACAAGACGAGAAATTATAAACTTAATTGCTACTCAATCGTTAAACTTAAATGCCATTGCAGATAATTTCGAGATCAGTAGGCCCGCTATTTCTCAACACATCAAAATTTTAACAGAATGTGGCCTCGTCGCGATCAAAAAAGAAGGTAGAGAAAGGTTTTGTGAGGTGAAGTTTCAAAAACTACAGGAGGTTTCCAAATGGGTAGAGCAATACCGCATTTTCTGGACCAGCAAATTGGATGCGCTCGAAAATCATTTATCAGGCAATATAAATAAAGTTAACACTAAAAAATAATCGACATGAAGAAAGAAAACGTTGTTGTTGAAAGAACATTTAATGCACCCATCGATAAAGTGTGGCGTGCCATTACCGACAAGGATGAAATGAAAAGCTGGTATTTTCAATTGGAAGACTTCAAACCAAAGGTTGGATTTAAATTTGACTTTACGGGCGGTCCTGATAATGGGCCACAATACCTACATTTATGCGAAGTAACTGAGGTAATTGAAGGCAAAAAACTAACGCACAGTTGGAGATATGACAATTACCCTGGTAATTCTTTTGTAACCTGGGAGCTTTTTGATAAAGGAGAACAGACCTTGTTGCGATTAACACATACCGGACTTGAAACATTTGAGGGTATCGGACCAGATTTTGCCAAAACAAGTTTTGTTGGTGGCTGGACTTATTTTATGCATACTGCTTTAAAAAACTATTTAGAGCCTGCAGAAAGCTAATCAATTCGCTTATACAATTCCGAAACAGCGCCATTGACCAACAATGGTGCTGTTTGTTATTTCTTATTTCGATACATAGCTGTATTTGTGAAAATGCTTGTCGCAATCAACCCCTGTTATTGTCTTGTCTACCTACCAAAAGTTAGCCTATTGCTTTGTAAGTTTGTTTTATAAAATCGTTAAAGCATGAATGCACCTCAAAACGTAGACGAGTATATTGCCAACTTTCCGGAAGAGACGCAAAAACTTTTAGAACAGGTACGTGCCACCATCAAGAAGGCGGCACCAATGGCAGAAGAAAAAATCAACTATGCCATGCCAACCTTTGTGTTGAATGGTAACCTGATCCATTTTGCCGGTTATAAAAACCACATTGGCCTCTACCCTGCCCCACAAGGAATTGAAGCTTTTAAAGAAGAGCTATCGGCTTACAAAGGCGCTAAAGGTTCTGTACAATTTCCATTGAACAAACCTATGCCATTAGATCTGATCAGTAGAATTACCGCTTATCGGGTCAAACAAAATTTAGAAAAACCCAAGAAAAAGAAATAAACCTAAATTTACTGGTTTTAAAGTCTTTATTTTGTTTCACCTATCCGTAAAACAGAAAGATGAGCAATGAAACCAAACGACTTTCGAGGTTAACCGCCATACTTACCCAACTACAGACCAAAAGGCTGGTAACAGGCACCGAATTGGCCAAAAAATTTTCGGTCAGTTTACGCACCATTTACCGCGATATCAAAGCACTAGAACAGGCCAATATCCCTATCATTACCGAAGACGGGAAAGGCTACACACTGATGGAAGGCTATAGAGTTCCGCCAGTAATGTTTTCCGAAAGCGAAGCCAATGCCTTAATTACTGCCGAACAACTTGTCCTAAAAAACAAAGATTCTTCTTTTGTAAAGGAATATACCGCGGCAATTGCTAAAATCAAATCTGTTTTACAATATGGCACCAAAGACAAGGCCAACTTATTGGCCAACCGTATTGTTTTCAGAAACAATCCAGCAAACGACCAAACTAGCAATTATCTCTCGACACTACAATTGGCCTTGACCAATTACAAACTCACCAATATCACTTATCGTGCGGCCGAGAAAGATGAGGTAACCACCAGAACTGTTGAGCCTTTTGCTGTCTACAATACACAAGAAAATTGGTTGTTGATCGCTTTTTGTCGCTTAAGGAAAGAGTATAGGGCATTTAGGTTAGATCGAATTCCAAAAACTGACGATACTCGACGAGCAGTTTGAGCCACATCAACTTACGTTACAAGAATACTTCGAAATCTGCAAAGCAAAATCTACTGCAGCACCCCTGACATAAGGCTGTCAAAAGCTCATCTACTTTTGTGGTTCAACAAAAATCAGAAAATCATGAGCACTCAAAAAATTCAAAAATTTAATGTTATTGGCATTGCGGTAAGGACTAGCAATGAAAACGAACAAGCAGCTACAGATATTCCAGCCCTATGGGAAAAGTTTATGGCTGAAGGAATAGCTGAAAAGATTCCAAACAAAACCGACCATTCGCTTTATTGCATCTATACCGATTATGAAAAAGACCACACCAAACCCTACACAACTATCCTTGGTTGCAAAGTTGAAAATCTGGATATTATCCCAGATGGAATGGTAGGCAAAACTTTCGAAACAGCTACCTACAAGAAATATGTGGCCAAAGGAAATGTATTACAAGGTCTGGTTTATAACGAATGGATAAAAATCTGGAATGCAGGTTTACCAAGAACATTTACGGCAGATTTTGAAGTTTATGGAGAAAAAGCACAAAACCCTGAAGATGCAGAAGTGGATATTTATATTGCGGTCGGTTAATCAACCGTAGCTTAGGTCAAAGCCAATTCTTTGCAAATCCGTTTGATCAGGCCTGGACCTTCATAAATAAAACCTGTATAGAGTTGAACCAATGAAGCTCCGGCCTCGATTTTATCTTTGGCATCTTGTGGAGAATGGATACCTCCTACGCCAATAATCGGGAAAGATCTTTCAGATTTTTCTGCCAGGTAGCGGATCACTTCGGTAAGTCTTGTGTTAAGGGCTTGCCACTTAAGCCACCCATTTCACTTTTCATGCTTTCTTCTGCATAAAGTCCGTTTCTATCTATGGTAGTATTAGTTGCAATTACGCCCGCGATACCTGTTTCTTTAACGATTTCTACAATATCGTCTAACTGTTCGTTGGTAAGATCTGGTGCAATTTTAAGCAAGATAGGTCTTGAAATGTTGTTTTTGAGGTTGCGCTGTTGTAAAGTGTTCAACAGTTCTTTTAATGGTTCTTTTTCTTGCAACGCCCTTAAACCTGGAGTATTTGGAGAGCTCACATTGACCACAAAATAATCTACCACATCAAACAAACGATCAAAACATTTGATGTAATCGCTTACGGCATCTTCATTTGGCGTGTTTTTGTTTTTGCCAATGTTACCACCTACAACAATCTGCGGCTCTTTTTCTTTGAGCAAGCGCAAACGCTCGGCCATTACATCAACGCCCTTATTGTTAAAGCCCATGCGGTTGATGATGGCCTCATCATCCTGTAGCCTAAACATTCGAGGTTTATCATTGCCTGGTTGCGGCAATGGGGTAACTGTACCAACTTCGATGAAACCGAAACCCAAATTGCTTAATGCCTCTACGTATTCGCCATTTTTATCAAAACCTGCGGCTAATCCCACTGGGTTTTTAAATTTAATGCCAAAAACTTCTCTTTCTAATCCTTTTAAATGAATATCATAACTCCCTCTTAGAATGGTTTTGCCTAAAGGGAAATAATCATGAAACCATTTAAGACGTTTTACCACAAAGTAATGCACGTTTTCTGGGTCGAACTTAAAAAAGACTGGCTTTATGAGGCGATACATGCCACGAAGATAGGCAAGATATAGAAGATGTAAAAGAGAAAAGGAAAAATGTGTTTAAAAACACTTTTTGTAGCTGTAACACAACCTTTATGTCTATGGAAAAATAAGATGGAAAGCGCACCAATAGCTACATTTTCCATCTTACATTTCCTATTTTATGGATTAGTATGCTGCCGTAAATCTTTGTTGCGCATGTTTATTGCTTTCTACCTCATCAACAATGGCAACCGCTAAATCTTGTACGGATAAAATGCTACGACCTTCTTCATTAAACACCGGATTTTCTAAACCCAAACGATAGTTCCCGGTTCTACCAGTTGTGATCCTGGGTGCATCTCTATGGCTGGGCTAAAAAACGACCAATTCAACTCTTTTTCTGCTTTAATGATGTTTAGATAATCTCTTGCTGCAGTTGCCCCAGCTTTGTAATCGGCTGGAAAATCCGGACCATCTACCAATTGGTTTCCATCAATGAACAAACTGCCAGCCCCACCTATTACGATCAATCTATTTACCCCAGCTGCTTTTACTGCTTGTTGGATATCTTTTGATCCTTTCAGAAAATCGTTGTATAGATTTGGATTGGTCCAGCCGGCATTGAATGCACTTACCACCACATCTGCTCCGCTAACTGCAGTAGCCAATGCCTGCACATCATTTACGTCGACCTGTTGAGCTGTTATTTCTGCCTGATCAGCTAAAGTGCTGGTGTTCCGGGCAATGGCAATCACTTGGTGACCACGGCTGGTCAATTCTTTTACTAAATTTTGGCCTACAAATCCTGTGGCTCCTATTACTGCTACTTTCATCTTATTTATTTTTATATTGTAATTAATTTTGTTACAGTTAAAGTTAAAAAAAATCTAATTGAACTTCTTACTAAAATCTGCCAAGGTTTGTTTGCTTAGCTGATCAATTAGTACCTGTTCTGTGTCATTATATAAATTATCTAAATGTGTATTGATGTTTTTGCCAACTGGGCATTGCGGATTAGGGCTGTTTTTTTGGTGGCCCAATAACGAGACCTGCTTTACACTTTTGTAAATAGCACCTAATGTAATATCCTTTGCAGCGCGTGCCAAAGTAGTTCCGCCATTTTTCCCTTCTTTGGTCTGTACAAACTCATGCTTACGTAAACTCATTAGTTCTTTACGTACCATTGCCGGATTGATATTAATGCTACCAGCCAAGTATTCGGAAGACAACAATTCGCCCTCCGCTTTATCCAGCAGCACCAAAATGTGTAAAGCGATGGCAAATCTTCCGTTGTTCATTCTGTAATTTTATTTATTACAGTACAAAGGTAGGTTTATTTTTTTGATTTCCAAATTTATAGCTAGAAAAGAGATGATGGAGGATGGTAAATGGAAGATGTAAACTTAAGTGAACCATTTTCCATCACACCTCTTACATTTTACCTGCCCCCTTTGCAAATTAAACCTGATTGGAGCGGACACGAAGTAAAGCGGAAAGCAGGGTTGATCTTGCCATTATTGATGGGCCTTAATTTTCAGAAACTTAGACTTGAAAACGGCCTTAAAAAGTCGTATTTTTGCGGCCAAATGATTTCTATAAACGACTTAACCTTCTTAATTGGCTCTAGGGCCTTATACGATGAAGCAAACTGGCACATCAAGCCGGGCGACAGAGTTGGACTTATTGGCGCCAATGGTACCGGAAAGTCTACTTTACTTAAAATAATTGTGGGAGAATATGCACCGTCTTCTGGTAGCATATCGATGGCAAAGGATTTAAAAATTGGTTATTTGAACCAGGTATCTGCTTTCTTACGACTCACATCATAGCATTTTGCATGTGGCTATGGAGGCTTTCGAGCGTCAAAACCAATTGCATGATGAAATTGAAGAACTTTTAAAACAAATAGAAACGGATTACAGTGAAGAGGTTTTAAATAAACTGAGCGACAAACAACAAGAGTTTGAAGCTTTAGACGGTTATAACATCGAATACCGTGCAAATGAGATCTTGGCAGGTTTAGGCTTTAGTACCGAAGACCAACACCGTCCGTTAAATACATTTTCTGGGGGTTGGCGTATGCGTGTAATGCTGGCCAAGACCTGCTGCAAACGCCAGATATCTTGTTACTGGATGAGCCTACCAACCACATGGACTTACCGTCTATTAAATGGTTGGAGAACTATTTAGCTGGTTTTGAGGGGGCGATTGTGATCGTATCACACGATCGGTATTTCTTGGATAAGATTGTACGTAAAACCGTAGAATCGAGAAAAGGCAAACTGACCGTTTATGCAGGCAATTACTCTTTTTACCTAGAAGAGAAAGCTTTACGTGGCGAGATCCAAAAAGGAGAATTTAAAAACCAACAGGCCAAGATCAAACAGGAAGAACGTTTAATTGAACGTTTTAAAGCGAAAGCAAGCAAGGCCAAAATGGCCCAATCGAGGATGAAGGCCTTGGATAAGATGGAGCGTGTGGAAGATGTTGACGATGACAACCCTACGGTAAACTTCAGTTTTAAATTCTCCAAACCTTCAGGCAGACACGTGGTAAGGGTTGAACATGCCAGCAAAAGCTATCCGAATATCGATATTTTAGCAGATGCGGAAGGTTTGATCGAAAAAGGCGACAAAATTGCCTTAATTGGCGCCAACGGTAAAGGTAAATCTACTTTGCTAAGGATGATTGCCGGAACCGAGAAATTTGAAGGTTCTTGCGAAACTGGTCATAATGTTACAACGACTTTCTTTGCACAGCATCAATTGGAATCGTTACACTTGGACAATACCATTTTAGAAGAGCTACAGGCATTTGCGCCAAAACATACGGATACAGAACTGCGCTCTATTTTAGGCTGCTTCTTGTTTACAGGTGATGATGTATTTAAAAAAATCAAGGTATTATCAGGAGGAGAAAAATCGAGGGTGGCCTTGGCCAAATCATTAACTACTGATTCGAACTTCTTGATCCTGGATGAGCCTACCAACCACTTGGATATCCAGTCAGTTAACATCTTGATCCAGGCATTACAGCAATATGAAGGTACATTTATCTCCGTATCTCACGACAGGTATTTCTTAGACAATGTAGCTAACAAAATCTGGTTCATTGAAGAAGAAAAAATTAAGGAATATCCTGGAACGTATGCTGAATACGAAGAATGGAATAGCAAAAGGGTAATTCCTACCCCTAAACCAATCCCTGTTAAACCAACTACTGAGGAAAAGAAAAAAGTGGCTGAGCCAGCTCCTGCCAACATCCAACAACAGCTTAAAAAACTGAACGAAAAACTGAAAAGGACTGAGGAAGAGATTGCAGCTTTTGAGCTAAGTGTTAAAGAAGTGGAAGCAGAATTGGCCAAAGAGGAAGTATTTTCTAATCAGCATAAATTAGACGAGACCAATAAAAGATATTTGGCAGAAAAGGCATTGTTAGACCATGCTCAAAAGGTTTGGGAAGACCTGGCTAGTGAAATTATGGAGTTAGAAGCTTAGTATGAAAAAAGGGTTGATATTTTTTATTTTAACGTGTTATTATTTAAGCGTAGGTGCACAGAACCCAGTTTTGGTGTACGACAATAAAATCTATCAACCTCATATCAAAACAGTTGAGTGTTACAACTCTAAAAAGGAACAGTCTTTTCCGATTATTGCCCTGCGTAGTGGAGAAACGATCACCTTTGCTTTTGATGACCTTAATGGTGGGAATAAAAACTACAGTTATACGGTTGAACATTGTAGCAACGACTGGAAGCCTACCCGAATTAATCCTTTAGATTATCTAGATGGCATGAAAGAGGATATTATCTTCAACTATCGCTATTCTTTTAATACCCTACAAAAATTTACCCATTATCAGCTTACTTTACCTAACGACCAGATCAAACCTAAGATCAGTGGCAATTATTTGTTGAAGGTTTATGAGAACAATAATCCTCAAAAGATTGTGGTTACCCAACGTTTTTATGTAGTTGACAATGTAATGAATGTTGGTGCCGAGGTGGTACCGAGCAGTCAGGTTCAATTTCGTTTGAGCAAACAGAAGGTAAATTTCACGATCTTCCATCAGGCTCCTATTCAAAACCCTTATCAGGATATCAAAGCAGTAGTGATGCAAAACGGCATTCCTCAAACTGCAATTGTAAATACCAAACCTACTTTTGTACGTCACGGCTCACTAGTCTACAACGAATTGAATGCCAATGAATTTTGGGGCGGTTACGAGTTTAGAAAGTTTGACATGCGTAGTTTCCGTTATAAGGCAGAGCACGTACAGGATTTTTATAAGGATAGTACTTTAAATGTGATCCTTTTACCGACCAGCCCAACAGTTCTACCAAATATGCCAATCAGTTTGATGAAAATGGCAATTTCTTTATTAGAAACCAAGATGGCAGAGACAATATAACGGACAGTGATTATGCGAATGTACTGTTTTCTTTAAATGCCAATCCCCCTACCCCAAAAGGGAATGCTTACGTTTTAGGCAGATTTAACAACTACACCTTAAATGACGAAAGCAAAATGGGTTATGAGCCATCAAGAAAACGTTTTTATACCAACATTAAATTGAAACAAGGTCTATACGATTTTAAATATGTTTGGGTTGACGAGAATGGTAAGTTTGATGATACGGTTTTTGAAGGTTCGTTTTTTGAGACCGAAAACAGCTATCAGATTTTAGTGTATTACCGTAAACCTGGTGGCAGATGGGATGAATTGGTTGGTTTTAGCAATATCAATAACATTAAGAAATAGTTGGTTTAATTGTTCATTGGTGTCATTGGTGTCATTGGTTCAATCGTTCATTAGTTCATTAGTTCATTGGTAAAGTAGTCCATTCTCCTTCTTACCTCTTCCATTAATATCCATTGGTTCATTGTCTTCGACAGGCTCAGACTGACATTATTTATTGGTTCAATGGTTCATTAGTTCATTAGTTCATTGGTAAAGTAGTCCATTTTCCTTCTTACCTCTTCCATTAATTTTTTATTCTGTATGTTGGCCATTGTCTTCGACAGGCTCAGACTGACATTATTTATTGGTTCAATAGAAAATACAGACATAAAAAAAGAGGCCGTTAATAATTAACGACCTCTTTTTTCATAATGATTGCTTATTGTTTATTATAACCTGGATTTTGGGTCAAATTAGGATTCAACTCAATTTCTTTAGCAGGTACGGGATAAAGTTGAGCATAGCTTTTCCATTTTGCACCTTTTAAAGCACCTAGAACAGCATCAGCACGTCCGGTACGTACCAAGTCAATCCAACGATGTCCATCAGTGAAGAATTCGAATCTACGTTCTTTTTCTACCGCTAACAATACATCTGTTTTACCTAAAGTTCTAGGCAATGTATTAAGGCCAGCTCTAACACGAATTGCATTTACATCGTCCATTGCTTCTTCTGTTCTGCCCAATTGTGCTAATGCTTCTGCTCTGATCAGATACATTTCTGTTAAACGAATGTAAACCTGATCCTCAGCCAGCGCAGTATTAGTTGGAGCAGCTTTCAATTTATACTTGAATGGATAATGAGTTGTAATTCCACCAGCGGTCCATGTACCGATCCAATTCTCTTTTCTTTTATCATTCGCTTCGAATGCATTATAAAGATCATCAGTGATGTTATGGGTGGTACGTAATACTGGTAAATAAATTGTAGCCAAGTAGGTATAATTTACACGAGTTTTTGCAGAACCATCACTACTAATTGCTAAAATGGTTTCTTTGCTCGCACGTTGATAAACTTTACTCACATCAGTTTCTAGCGCTAGTGTTCCTTTTAACGGACCACTGATCAATTCAGTAGCTGAATTTGCAGCTTTATCCCACTGCTTGTCGTATAAATAAGTACGTGCTAAAAGTGCAGTTGTACTTTTCTCATTTACATAAGCACTTGACTTATTGATTCCTTTAAGTTCAGCTTTTGCTTCAACCAAATCAGTAATGATCTGCTTGTATACTTGCGCTGCAGGAGTTCTTGGCAAAGAAGTTGTTTTTTTAACATCAGTTTCCAATACCAAAGGTACATCTCCATAAATACTTACCAAGTTCAAGTGGGCCAATCCTCTAAAAAACTTCGCCGTCCCCAAAGCTTCTGCCATAACAGGTGCAGATATTGTTTTAGCTTTAGCAAGTGCCTCAATCATTAAGTTAGATTGATAGATTGTTTTATAAGGAGCTGTCCACATCCCTCTATTTGTGGCATTGGCATCTTGGATATTGTTCTCTGTAAACTGATCATTCGCCGTAGTATAATAGGTGATCTCATCAGCACTAAAACCAGGATATTGATGACTGTCTGTATCATAATATCCACTACCCGTGATAAAGTTATAACTGTGCAAACCAGCAATGTTAGACCTTACCAAGTCATCATTGTCATAAGCTGTAGCCGAATTAAAAGCATTAATTGGCGGATCAATTTCTACAAACTTTTTACATGAAGCAACCGTCATCAAAGATAATCCGGCTGAGAAACATGCTATTTTAAAATATTTAGATTTCATATTCTTAAAAATTAAATTAGATATATTAAATTATAATGAAACTCCGATACCGAAAGTAAACGTACGCATTGGTGGTGTAGTAGTACCTGGGGTTTCTGGATCATAACCTTTGTAGTTTGTAATGGTCCAAAGGTTTTGTCCCAAAGCATATACCCTAACATTGCTCAATTTCATCTTATTGCTTATTGAAGTAGGCAAAGTATAAGACAACGAAACGTTTTTCAACCTAATATAAGATGCATCAGTAATACCAGCATCAGATAATCTATATCTGCTATAAGCCTGGTTAAATGCACCACTGTTTACACTCGATAATCTTGGTTTAGTTGCGATATCGCCTGGTTGACGCCAGATACCATCAAGCAAGAAGTCTGGTAAGTTGAACAAAATACCTGGCTGACTTGCATTTGAACCATTGATATAGCCATTGGCATATGGTCTTTTGGTAAATTGGAAGAATACATCCAATTCAAAACCTTTGTAGCTAAATGTATTGCCTAAACCGCCATAAAATCTTGCATCAGAGTCGCCATAGCTTCTGTAGTCACCTACAGCAGCAAACACGCCATTTCCATCTAAATCTTTCACAATTGGTGTACCTGTTGCTGGGTCAATTCCAACAAATTCGTAACGACGGTATACATTGATTGATTTACCAATTTCGTAGGTGTTAGAATAAGTACTTTTTGATAGTTCAGGGAATTTCAATAATTTATTTCTAAAGGTAGTGATGTTAAAACTGGTACGCCATTTGAAATCTTTACCATTGATGTTGGTTGTTGTAGTTTCGAACTCAAAACCTCTGTTTTGGATTTTGGCATCTAAATTGGCTACATAACTTGTCCAACCTGTTTGTCCAGCAATAGGATAACTTACCAATTGATTACCTGAAATATTATTGAAGAATGCCGTAGTGGTTGTAATTCTGTTGTTAAAGAAATTCAACTCTGCTGCAACCTCAAATTTCCTGTTCGTTTCCCAACCAAAGTTTGGATTTCCTAATCTGTTGGCATACAAACCTGAGTTGTAATTATATTGCTCAGATGTTGCAGCAAAAGTTTCCATAAATTGATAGTTACCTACACCATCGTTACCTGTAAGACCGTAACTTGATCTTAATTTAGCTAAGGATACAAATTTGAAATTGTCTCTGATAAAGTTTTCATTGGAAGCAATCCACGCACCGCCGATAGCCCAGAAGTTACCAAATTGTTTTGAAGGTCCGAACCTAGAAGAACCATCTCTCCTAAATGTACCATTCAATACATATTTGTTATCAAAATCATAAGTTAATCTACCAAAAACAGAATTGAATTTATATTGGCTATAAGATGTACTATATGAAGGAATGGTACCTGCAGCTGCTAAAGCACCCATTAACAACTCTGAAGAGAAGTTTCTACCTTGTATTACTTGTCCACCCGCAACTGTTTCTTGGAAAGTTCCACCCAACAAGGCAGTTAATTTACCTTTACCAATTTTTGTGTTGTAGTTAAGCTGAGGCTCGATATTGTAAGTATGTTGGTAATCGTTTCCAAAAGTAGCAAAGTTTTTATAATCCAAGTTTGAGTTAGGATTTAAATAACCTGCTCTGTATTTCTCTACACCACGGTAATCCAAACGTGTGAAACTTGCATCTAGTTTTACCTGTAGGTTAGGCAATATTCTATAACCCAATGTTGCAGCTCCAATAAAGTTGAAGTTAGACAATTCGGTATCACTATATGTAAATTTCAAAGGACTTTGTGCGTTACTTGCGGTACCATAGAAATAAGGTAAACCAGTAGTCTCATTTACCAATGGCATATTTGGTGCAATCCAAGAAAAATCAAAACCACCTGTACCAATAGATATCATTTTGGTAGAACTATAGTTAATGGTAGAGTTTAACGTGAATTTATTGTTGCTTGAAGTGTGGTTGATGTTTAACCTTGCAGGTACCTCTACGTTGATTGTTTTTCCCCATCAAAACTCCATTGTCATCTCTATAACCTACACCGAAAATAAATTGTGTATTTTGGTTACCACCTTGTATGCTGAATTGTGCATCAGTTACATCAGCGGTCTTTCCAAATATCAAATCTTGCATATCGGTATAACGTTGGTCACCCCACAAAAGCACATCATAAGCGTTGGCCTGTGTCATTGTAACTCCATCAGCAGCAAAGGCATCTTTACGCATTTGAATGTATTCTTGTGTATTCAACAAGTTCAATTTGTTAACTGCATTTTGGTAACCTTTGTAAAAATCGACGTTTATTTTAGTTGAACCACCTTTACCTTTTTTAGTGGTGATCAATACAACACCATTTGCACCTCTAGTCCGATAAATAGCAGTTGCATCGGCATCTTTTAGTACTTCCATACTTTCAATGTCGGCACTGTTAACGTTCATGAACGGACTATGTGGACCTGTAGCACCTCCGTAGGCACTGTTGTTGATCCTGTTGAAGGCATAGGCACACCATCAATGATATATAATGGTCTTGATGAAGATGCAATTGTATTTGTACCCCTGATGGATACGTTAACATTGGCACCAAGGTCACCACTGGCAGTTGTCATATACACACCCGCAACCCTACCTTGCATACCCAATACCGGATTACTGATTGGCTGTTGTACCAAGGCTTCACCACTTACTTTACCAACAGAACCTGTGTTCTTTAACCTGGTTGTAGTTCCGTAACCTACCACAATTACCTCATTCAGTTTGTTATCTGCAGCAAGTCTTACTTTAAGGTCGGAAATAGTTTTATTAAAAGTAAGATCTTGTTTGGCATAACCAACCATCGTAAAACTTAAGGTAATTGGAAAATCACTTACGTTGATTGAAAATTCACCTTTATCTCCAGATGTAATTGTTTGTTTGGTTTTGGTGTTATAAATGTTAACACCTGGCATTGGTAGATTATCATCATCTACTACAACACCTGATACCTTGCCTCCATTTTGAGCAAATGAATGAAAAGGTAAGAAACTGAATAAGAAAATAAATATAAATGCAGCAATAGGTTTAAGCCTATTATATTTATTTAATGCACATATTTTTTCTTCCAAAAATAGCTGTTTTTGCATAATTTATTAATTACTTAAAATGATTTAATGAATTGTTTAAGTGGGTAATGCCAAGACATAGCAAGCTCCGTATCGATGTTTTAAACATCACATAAAGCTGTATAGATAAAAGGCATAGTAAACCCAGTACCAATGCTCTAAGCACCGTACTTATAGCTGTTCAAGCTACGGCGGAATTTTCATTTGTGGTTTTGTTTTGGTTAAGTTAATGTTTGGCGTAAATGTTCGAAATCCAAAGAAATCGGCATCTCCCAAATATATAGTTATAAGAATTAACTAAAAAATAATTAATGTAATAATTTAGGTATACAATTTAATCATGAAGAAAAAATGAATTTCTAGGATTATTATTTGCTTAACTCGTAATTAAACATAATTTAACTTGGCATTTTGACATTTTTTATCATAAATTTTTAAAATATCAAAAACAACAAGGTATTTTAAGAATAGTTAGCCTATCAAAATTGTATATTATCATAAAAAATCTAATCAATAGGGTTTAACAGACACCTAAAACGATTTTCTTAGAATTTATTTTAAAGAATTGACAAAAAAGACTATAAAAAAGATAGAAAATATAAAATTTCTTTATTTGTCAGACCGACAGATTTCCAAAACAGTTTAACAGCAAATTTCTCTCTAATTTTGGAATTTAGCTTTTGAGGATTCTATTCACATGTAGCGACTTAATTCAATCTATTTTCAATACCCAAACAGCAACACTACCTGCATTACAGAAGAATTCACCACAACCATTTTCATCAATTGCTACTTCTTCTTTGCGTTTGCCCAATACGTCGATAAAGATCTTGCCCGCAAATTTCTTGTCAATTTCCATTTCCTTAAAACCTTCATCTCCATTGCTCATCAATACGGCAATTCCAGAATTTGGATGTTCATCATCTCCAGCTCTTGTCCAACCAATGCAATTTTGATGGTCTAGATAGTCTATTTGTTCGCCATAGGCCAAATTCTGCCTTACATTTAGCAGCTGTGGCAACTCCTGAACAGGCGCTAATTCTATTGTTTTGCCATCGTCTTCATAACTTGCGCCATAAACATCAGGATAGAAGACACAAGGTATTCCTTGCACACGCAATAAGACCAAGGCATAAGCCAATGGCCTGAACCAGTAATCTATAAATGATTCTAAGGCCTGTAAAGGTTGAGAATCATGGTTGTCTACAAAAGTAATGGCCAGCAAAGGATTACGATGGGCCAATGTATTGTCTAAGATGGTGTTAAAGTTATAATCCTTACCTCCTATCGATGCCAAATAAAGATTGTGGTGCAATAACGAATCGAAAAGCTGGGTTCGTCCACCAGTTATTTCAATGTAATGCTCCAGCTCTTCAACACTTTCAATATTCCAATTTTCTGAGATGATGAAAAAGTCTTTGTTACAGGCCTTCTTCATCTCATCTATCCATTCGGTGATAAAACCAGGCGAGATGTGCTTTACCGCATCTAACCTAAAACCATTGACATTGGTAGTATCATAATACCATTTGCCCCATTTCTTCAGTTCTTCTCTAACAGCTTGGTTTCTAAAATCGATATCGTCAAACATCAGGTAATCGTAATTGCCCAACTCTTCAGAAGGCACTTCTTCCCATCCTTCGCCATGCCAGTTTTGTATGGCATAAATGGCCGATTCTTTAAGGTCTTCGGCCCAATCTACCCCGCTAAAACAAGTATGGTCCCAAATAAAGTCAGAATATTTTCCCTGTCGACCCGGAAAGGTAAACTTCGTCCATGCTTCAATTTCAAATTCATCAGATATAAATTCATTCCTGTCTTCCTTATTCACTTTTCTTACAGGCACCTTTTCAAGCTCGTCAGCGCCAGCTTTATGGTTAAAGATGGTATCGGCCAAAACATTGATATGTTGTTGCTGTAGGGCCTTAATTGCCGCTAGGTATTCGGCTTTTGTACCATATCGTGTTGGAATGCTATTTTTCTGATCAAACTCACCCAAATCAAAGAGGTCATAGGTATCATAGCCTATTGAGTTTTTGCCATTGGTGGCTTTATAGGCTGGCGGAAACCAAACTGCCGTAAATCCCATTTTGGCAAGGTTAGCGGCTTCGTTTTTTGCCTTGGTCCATAAATTGTCCTTTTCGTTGTAATACCAATGAAAATATTGGATGAGCGTTTGATTCTGCATAGCTAAAATTCGACTTTCATACACTAAAACGTAAAAATCTGGTTTATGTTTGATGTATCATAAGATAGGCTAAAACCATGCTTTATCAAATTAAAGCATCGGAAACCTATGTATTTTGCTTAATTTCGCAGCATTATGAGTATAAAAGTTAAAAATCCGAAGGATTCTTTCACGATAATGAACGAATTGGTATTGCCAAATGATACCAATACTTTAAACAATTTAATGGGTGGTAGGTTATTGCATTGGATGGATATCGCAGCTGCCATATCAGCGCAAAAACATTGCAATAGAATTGTGGTGACTGCATCTGTAGATAATGTTTCTTTTAAACAGGCCATTAAATTAGGAGATGTAATTACCATCGAGGCCAAGGTTACACGTTCTTTTAATACTTCTGTAGAAGTCCGTTTGGATGTTTGGGCAGAGAACATCCCTTCTGGAACCAGAGCCAAATCTAACGAAGCTTATTATACTTTTGTGGCCGTTGACCAAAGCGGCAGGACCATTCCTGTTCCAGAACTTAAACCAGAAACGGCAGAAGAAACAGAATTGTTCAATGGGGCTTTGCGTCGCAGACAATTGCGATTGATCTTAGGTGGAAAAATGGAACCTAATGACGCAAGTGAACTAAAGGCTTTATTTTTTAAAGATTAATAGCGACCTTATGGTTGCCTAAAAATCAATTATGACAACCTATACCGTACTTATTATCTTAAGTGGGCTAGTGATCTTCTCCTACTTGTTTGATCTTGTTGCCAACAAAACCAAGTTGCCTTCGGTTTTGTTGTTATTGTTATTGGGCATTGGTCTGCGTTTGTTGGTCGACAACCTCAATCTCCATACCTTTAATTTTTTGCGCATCTTACCTGCTTTGGGTACGGTGGGCCTGATCTTGATTGTTTTTGAGGGTTCTTTAGACCTTAAATATGATAAGGCCAAGAACAAGGTGATCAAAGGGGCTTTTTCTGCTGCAATAGTGATTCTGCTATTGACAGTTTCTGTCATTACTTTTATCATCTATCAGACCACTGGTAAAGATCTTTATCTCTGTTTTGTAAATGCGATCCCATTTAGTGTGATCAGTTCTGCAATTGCGATCCTTCTGTAGCCGGACTACAAAAAAGCAGTAAAGAGTTTATCATTTACGAAAGTTCTTTTTCTGATATTTTAGGATCATCTTATTCAACTTCGCCATCTCCAACCCTCATATTTCGGCAAGTTCTTTTGCAAGTTTAGGTTTAACTACACTATTGATATTGATCGTTTCTGTGATTTCGTGTATCTTTTTGCTGTATATCATGGGCAAGACTCTCATCATATCAAGTTCTTTTTGATCATTTCAATTTTGATCATGGTATATGCCATTGGACAATCTTACCACTTGTCTTCGCTAATTTTAATTTTGGCATTTGGTTTATTCCTGAACAATGCAGACACCATCAAATACGCATGGTTTAGGACAATTTTTCTCTATAAAAATCTGGCCAACGATCTTTCGCAACTGCACCAACTTTCTGCCGAAAGTGCGTTTATCATCCGTACATTTTTCTTTGTGATCTTTGGTTTTACCATGAACATTTACGAGTTGAATGATCAAAATGTATTGATCAATGGTTTCTTGATCTTATTGAGCATTTACATCATCCGCTTTGCCTATTTATTGATCTTTAAAAAGCAACATGTTTTACCTGAAGGTTTCGTTACACCTCGCGGCTTAATCAGCATTTTACTATATTACAATTTGCCAGCGCATATGAAACTGCCCGAAATAGGCACAGCCTTTTTGTTTATGGTGGTATTGGGATCTTAGCCTGGTGATGAGCATTGGGCTAATGACCTCTAAAAAGGGAAAATTGCAAGAAAGTACAACCGAGTTATGATAGGCCTTAAAAAGGTTCAACACGGATCAAATTGATATAAGGCATTAATTTTTTGTAGTTCTGGAGATATTTCTCTTCGTTACCTTCTATACTTAAGGTTAGTTTTCTATTTGCAGTTTCTACAACGACACCTGTAATTGCACCTAATACGGCTCCAGATGCAGTTAATACCGTGGTTAGTTTTAACATTTCTTCAGCAGATTCGCCCTGTTCATCCAGAGACCATATTCCTGCTCCTATGCCAAGACCTACAATGGCGCCAGTACCCGTTGCCTCGCCTATGGTAAGCCCTCTCCTTCTCACCTTGAGCTTAACAATTTCTGCTGCCCTAAAAATCAGGTAATTGCCTTTGTAGTCTGCTATGGCGATACCTTCTGGAGATACTTTTTGTAATTTACCTCTAACATTTTGGTATTTTTTGGATATGACCTTGATTTCAAAATCTCTATCCTGAGCCTTTAGCAGCACAGCAGAAAAGAGAAATAAAATGACCAATATTAAAGATTTCATCTTAGCTGCCCATTTCCAAGATCTTATCAAATTCTGTCGCCCTTAAAGGCATAACAGACAAACGACCTTGTCTAACCAAAGAAATGTCTTTTAGGCTTTCTTCTGCTTTGATCTGCTCTAAGGTAACAGGTTTTGCCAAAGCTTGAACTGGCGCCAGATCTACCACCACCCAGTTAGGATCACTGGTTGTTGATCTTGATACGATTCTTTAACTACTTTGGCAATGCCAACCACATTTTTGCCTTCGTTACTGTGGTAAAACAATACCAAATCTCCCTCTTTCATGTCTCTGAGGTTATTACGGGCCTGATAGTTGCGAACGCCATCCCAAAAGGTACGTCCATCTTTATTAAATTTTTCCCAACTGTATTTAAAAGGTTCTGATTTGACCAACCAATAATTCATATCTCTGTATTTAAAGCGTTTTAAGGCTAATTTTAAGTTTTGCAAAGGTAATTAGAATGAAACAATAAAAGCCACATCAATCTATTTATAAATAAGACCATAAGTACCAAAGGTAACCCAATAGCTATTTGTTCATTTTGCCATCTAAATTCCAAAACTAATAAATCTCGGTGGATTAGAAAATACATTACAAAGCGCAAAGAGTGGCAAATTTCCTTCACTTATTGTTAGGTTACAATTGTACAACACTTCTGGTCTCAGGGCCAAATTGTACCTATAACATTGACACCTATATTCAACACACTCAACAAGTACATCAGTTATAATAGCTATAAATTTATTAGCTTTATATCTTATAACAATGTATCTAAATGCTGGGGATACAGCATATTTATCTACCTCCTAAAAACAATAAAATGAAATTCATTATCAACACTTTACTGATCATTGTATTTACGGTAACTAGTTTAAATTGTATTGCCCAAAAACAGGGGACATTCAAGCCCAAAGAGGTTTACAGATCAAAGGATTTAATTGTAACCCAAATTGCAGCAAATACATTTGAACACACTTCATTTTTACAAACCAACGATTTCGGAAATGTTCCTTGTAATGGCCTAGTTGTAAGAAATAGCAATGAAACCATTGTTTTCGATACACCAACCAACGATAAAAGTGCTGAAGAATTGATAAAATGGATAAAGGAAAAGCTACATTGCAAAATCAACGCAATTATCCCAACCCATTTCCATGATGATTGTTTAGGAGGACTCAAAGCATTTCATGACCATGATATTCCTTCTTATGCCTATTTCAAAACCATTGAACTTGCAAAAGCAAACAACTTTATGGTTCCAAAAAATGGTTTTAGGGATTCTATAATTTTAAAAGTAGGCAATGAAAAAATCAGTGCAAAGTTTTTTGGGGAAGGGCATACAAAAGATAATGTAGTTGGCTATTTCCCGAGTGAAAACATCATGTTTGGGGGTTGTTTGATCAAAGAATTGGATGCAACCAAGGGTTATTTAGGTGATGCTAATGTTTCTGCTTGGTCAAGTACGGTTGACAAGGTTAAAAAGGAATATCCAAATGTGAAAATTATCGTTCCAGGACATGGAGCACGTGGAAACAAAAAATTACTTGATTACACGATCAATTTATTCAAGATCAAATAGCACACTTCATATCTATATAGATAAAGGAATAGTCATTGTGCTATTCCTTTATCAAATCAATTTATTTAGACGAATGTCACCACATTCATTTATTCATATTTTAATGCATTAACCGGGTTTGCCCTAACTGCATTTAGGCTTTGCAAACTTACTGTTAAGATGGTGATCATGATTGTTCCAATATTAACAATCAAAAAGGGCAAAATTGGCATATCGATACGGTACACAAATTCTTCGAACCATTTATTCATGTAGATGTAAGCAAAAACATCTCCTAGGATATTGGCAATGATGACCAATTTAACCAGATCTGCATTTAACAACTGTAGGATCGAAGCAGTTGAAGCACCCAATATTTTTCTAATGGCAATTTCCTTGATACGGATTTTAGCAGTATAGGCAGCCAAAGTGAACAAGCCCAAAATCGAGACCAACAAAGTAATGGTGCTGAACGAGAACATCACCCTTGCCATCCGTTCGTAAGCAGCATTAAGTGCTGCAAATTTTTCATCAGCGAAACTATAAGAAGGGTCTACCGCTGGCTCAATCTCTTTCCAAACCTTTCTTACCTGCGCTATGGTTTCGGCAATATTTTCATTACTCAGGCTGATCAATGCAACTCTTCGCCAATGCCACTGATAATCTGAGGCCAAGTATACTGTAGGTTTAATCGATTTATCAAAACCTTCATTTTGGATATCCTTCACCACACCAATTACATTAAAACGCTGTAGTTCATCATCATCATTTTTAAAGGTAATTGCTTCTCCAACACCCTGTTTTAGCCCCATGGTCTTTAAGGCAGTTTCGTTAATGATCACATTATTTAAGGTATCTGTAGCTATAAATTTTTCAGAAAAGTCTCTTCCCTTTAAAATATTTGCTTTTAAGATATTTAGATAATTTAGGTCATTATACCTCGCAATGAGTTGTGTTGTTTTTCCTTGATAAGAAAAATCCTTCTTCCATCCTCCCTCACCCACTATTCCATCGGTTGATCGAGACACCTGCATTACACCTTTGATATTTTCAAGCCTTTGTTTGATGGATGAAAATTGCTCTGGATTAAGTTTCCGATGTCCATAATCATTGATGCTCAACACCATGATTTGATCAGCTTGCATCCCCAGGTCTTTGTTTTTCATGAAATTAAGCTGGTTGTTCATGATCAAAAAACTGATCGACCAATACGCCAGCGATGGTAAACTGTAGGATCATTAAACCTTTACGCAAGGTAACTGTACCCAAATTACCCGAGAAATTACCTTTTAAAACCTTTGCCGGCATAAAACCTGATAAAAACAATGCTGGATATAATCCTGCCAAAACCACGATTGACAGCACAATACCTAACGATTGGAGCAAAAGCACTTTTAATTGTTCATTCGTAAATAAGGTAAGCTCTGTGGCTAACATGGTATTAACTGTGGGCAAAAGCAATTCAACTGACACTAAGGCTATAAAAAATGCCAATAGGCATTGCATTGCTGTTTCTGCCAGAAATTGTTTGGCAAGGGTAAACCTAAATGCCCCCAATACCTTTTTAACACCCACTTCTTTAGCCCTGCCAGTTGCTTGTACAATGGCCAAATTGGTAAAGTTAACACAGGAAATAATGATCAGAAATGTAGCCAATGCCACCAGGACATAAATGCTTTTCTGCTTTGGATTTGGAGAGAAAAACGAATTCAGGTTAAGGTCTTGAACAGGCTCTATAATGATTGTTTGATTGGTAATTCCATCGTTTTTGCTTAAGATCTCTTTGGCCTTGGCAACGGTTAACTTAAAATTGGGTCACTATTGTTAATGGCTCTCTTTGCTTGTTCCTTTAGGTATTCGTCATTAATTTTTTGAGTTAAGGCAGCAATAGCTGTATTGTCATGTAATTTGAGTATTACACTATAACTCACATCCATTTCTTCATCACCATAAGTCTTAAAGTCTATTGCACTGATCATAGACATCTTAAAATAAGACCTATATTTTTGGTCATCCCATACGGCTTTAACAATCAAATCTTCATCTTTAAAGTTTGCACCCCCTTTTCTGGTCAAGGTCTTGTTCACAGGATTGATATCTCCGAAGATTTCTTTGGCTTTGGTAAGGCTGATGGCCACAGCTTTTGGTGTTGTAAAAATATCTTCCATCTTACCATATAGGGCTTTGATCGGATAAGTTTTAAAGAACAGGCTATCGGCACCTGCCATATTGAAATTTGGTTGAAAAGTCTGATGGTTATAAATATAATCTATTGACCTAGGCGTACCACCCCAATTTCCCCTAGTTACAAATTCGACCTGCGGAAAACGTTCTCTGATCATTTTTACAAAATGACCATCAATTAAAGGCTCTTTGATTTCTGCACCATTTTTTGTGCGGTATATACCCACCTGATAGGTTTGTTTTAAAACTGGATCCCATTTGTCGTATCCCGTTTCTTTGTTGATATATAGCAGAATGATAATGAAACCCGTTAATCCAGCAGCCAATCCAAAAATATTGATGGCACTATAAGCTTTGTTTTTCCAAAGGTTTCTCCAAGCGATTTTTAAGTTTAATCTGAACATCTTTTTAAGTTTTAAGTGGTAAGTTTTAAGTTATAAGTGTCAACACTTACAACTTAAAACGTATAACTTGTTCTCTCTTTTATTCATATTTCAAGGCATCTACCGGGTTATTTACCGCAGCTTTTCTGGCTTGTAGGCTCACTGTAAACAAAGCGATCACTACAGAGGTTAGTGTGGCGATCACAAATGGCCATATGGGCATATCAATGCGGTAAGCGAAGCCTGACAACCAGTTTTTAGTTAGAATGTAGGCAATAGGCCAGCTGATCAGATTGGCTGCAACCACCAGGATCAAAAAAGAGCGGTTCAACATGTTGATCATCTGAAAATCTGAAGCCCCCAAGATCTTACGGATCGCAATCTCTTTTGTCCTGCGTTTGGCCATAAAGGTAGAGAGTGCAAATAGCCCTAATAACGACAATACAACCGAAATAATGCTAAACACTACCACCAATTGCATCAATCTATTGGTAGATTTAAGTTGTTCTTTAAAGGCATCTTCAACTGCAGTGTACTGCATCGGGAAATCTGGATATAACTTTTTCCATTCTGCTTGGATTGATTGAAGGGCAGATTGATAGTTTTCGCTATCAAACCGTACCAAAAGATTATTCGTACTCGATGTTCCCCCCAATTGGGTTACTTTATAAATCGTAGGAAGAACGGCTTTATCAAAACCCTCATTGTGGTAATCTTTAATAACCCCTACTACTTGGAAAGTGAATTTTCGTTTGGCATCAACTACATCGTATTGTTTGCCAACTATGTTTTTCCCTAATAGTTTAGCGGCAGTTTCATTTAGCACCACACTGTTAATGGTATCTTGTTTATATTCTGGTGCAAAAATGCGTCCACTTACTACCTGTACACCCAATGCAGGCAAAGCATCCATGGTTACGGTAACTGTGTTTAACTGAAAGTCTTGATTTTTATACCTGATCTCTTCTGGTACATTAAAAGCATTACCCATTACCTGTGTAGTGGTAGCCACATATTTAACCCCAGGAATACGTTTGATCCTTTCGGCAAATGCATCCTCGTAATTGGTAGCGATATTGATCAGTTTGTCTCTGTTAAATCCAAGGTCTTTATTGGCTACATAATCGGTTTGTTTATAGATCACACCAATACCAATGATAAATGTTACAGCGATAATAAACTGGACTACCACCAATCCATTTCTTAAGGCTACGCCACTAAATCCACTTTCGTAATTGCCCTTAAGTACTTTTACAGGATTGTATTTTGACAAGATCCAAGCTGGATAAAAACCCGCCAAGAGTGTGATCAATACAAATACCCCAAACAATTGGATCATCATACTGGCCAATTGTTTGCTATGCCAAAAACTCAGCTGCACATCGAATTGATTGCCAAATGCAGGCAATAAAACCTCAACCAAGATGACGCTGATAAATAGGGCAACTAAACTCTGAATAGCAGACTCCAATAAAAACTGGATTACCAGTTGTTTTTTATAGGCCCCTAATACTTTTTTAACCCCAACTTCTTTGGCCCGCTGTACTGATTGTGCCGTAGCTAAGTTTACAAAGTTGATGACCGACACCAAGAGCAAGAAAACAGAAAGTGCAATAATAGGCTTGATCTTGGTTAACCAATTGACACCCAATGCAGGTTTTGCATGTATCTCTTGAAGAGGAACTGCTTTTAGCCCAGGCGTTTTTCCGTTTTTGTAAAAGTCATTGAATGTTATTTTTCGCTGTATAAATGATGCCTTTTTAAAATCGACATATACTTTTTGTAATGTTTTGTTAATGGATGTGGTATCCAATACCTTATTAGCCAAGGCGTAAATCTGACAATAATTTGAACTGTTGACCTGTTCAGGATCTTTTTCTCTTCGTCCAGTATGCGTTATGGCATTAAAAACCACACTCTCGGCAGTAGGTGGGTCTGCAACAATCCCTGTAATCGTCAGACTTGACCCCTCATCATTGCGCCAGGATACAACCTTTACTTGTTTGCCCAACACCTTGTCTGTACCAAAAAGCTGCATGGCCAAACTCTGTTTAAGTACAATGGTATTTGGGGTGCTAATTGCTGTTGATTGGTCTCCTTGTATAAATTGGTAGGGAAATACCTTAAAGAATAACGAATCTGCATCTTTGATATCCTTTATCATAACAGGGTCTGCATGGTCTACCTTAATAGAGCGGCCATTGCCCCAACCATTGTCAATTTTGGTTACGTATTTAAACTGGGGTACTTTTTCCTTTACCAGATTTCCTATCCTCGAATCACCAATATCTTGCCAATATTGTTTATTGTCGGGGGTAAAAAAATCGTGCCTTTCCCTAAACTGATAAACTTTACTGAGTTCCGAATTCCATTTGTCGTAATTGGCCTCATGGTTGATAAACAAAAGTAACAGTACAAAAGCGGTTAGTCCAATGGCCAAGCCACCAATGTTAATTGCAGCATAAACCTTATTCTTGAATAGGTTGCGTAATGCGATTTTTAGATTTAACTTAAACATTTTTTAAAGATTAATTGAATAATACTATGCTTTAAGGGATAATCTATTACGGTATAGGGGAAAAGGTTAGTCTCAGACTTTTATATCTTCTTTAATTACTCCATCTTCTATCGTTAGGATACGGTTACCATATTGCGCGTTCTTCTCTGAGTGTGTAACCTGAAGAATGGTAATGTTTTCTTCTTCATTTAGCTTTTTAAACAGGTCCATGATCTGCTCGGCCTGTACCGATTGTAGGTTTCCGGTAGGCTCATCAGCCAAGATGATAGAAGGTTGTGCCACCAAGGCTCTTGCAATGCCTACCAATTGTTGCTGACCACCAGAAAGTTGGTTCGGAAATAGGTCTTTCTTGGCTACGATGTTAAAACGGTCTAAGATATCAGCGATACGGCTCTTGCGTTCAGAACTCGGTATTTTTTTGTACAATAATGGGGCTTCTATATTTTCGGCCACGGTCATCTCATCTATTAAATGGTAGGCCTGAAACACAAAACCGATATGGTTGCGGTACAGTTCTATCCTTTTGCGCTCGTTCATCGCTGTCACATCTTCACCCATAAAATTATATTCGCCATAGGTAGGTTCTTCCAGCATGCCCAAAATATTCAACAAAGTAGATTTTCCAGCACCAGATGGCCCCATGATGGACACAAATTCGCCTTGTTTGATCGTTGTAGTTACATGGCGAAGGATGTAGCTCTTTACACCTTTATTGGCGTAGTATTTCTCTATATTTTTTAATTCTATCATTTTCTTGATTGTTAATTTAGTTCATTGGGCATTGGTTCATTGGTTCACTTGTCATTGGTTCATTAGTTCATTGGTTCAATTGTCACTGGTTCATTGGTTAATCACTATTTCCTATTCCCCATTTTCCATTTTACCTCTTCCATCTATTCATATTTCAAGGCATCTATTGTATTTGCCCTCGCTGCATTGTAAGATCTTAGCGTTACCGTAACCAAAGTGATTACCATAGAAATGAACATGGCAATAATAAATGGCCAAATACTCAAATCTATTCGATACTGGAAGCTGGCCAACCATTTCGAAATAAAGATATAAGCTACTGGCCAGGCCACCATATTGGCAATCAACACCATCCATAAAAAGGTACTATTCAACATCTTGATCAGTTCGAAATTTGAAGCTCCCAATACTTTACGAATAGCGATCTCTTTGGTGCGTTGTGTGGCGATGAATGAAATTAAACCAAACAAACCGATAAAAGAAATAAAGATCACCACACCAGCAAAAACCTTAAACAGAACACCCATGATCCGTTCCGTTTGGTAGTAACTGGCAATCTGGTCATCTATAAATTTAACGCTATAGATAGACTCTGGAAAAGTATGGTTAAAGGTATTTTCTATAGATTTAAGGGTGCTAACCATTTCCTTCGATTCCAGTTTGATGGCCATCGTATGGTAATTGTTCAGGTTAGAAAAAATAGCGATCGGCGAAATTGCATCACGTAAAGAAGAGTTGTTAAAATCTTTAACTACACCAACCACTGGGCCTTTACGTCCACTTAAATTGATCATCTTCCCTAAAGCTTCGTTCGGGTTGCTCACGTTCAGTTTTTTCAATAAGGTTTCGTTTACCACAAATTCTTTGGTGGTATCACTTTTGCTTAATTCTTTACCCGCAACAAGCTGTAAACCAAATGTTTCAAAATAATCCTCATCAGCCGTTTTTATATTGACCTGAAAATCTGCATCCTTTGAGCTGTTGTAAGAAAAATTAGTTTCACTATTGTTGCCTGACGAAGGTGCTTCACTACAGAAGCTCACTCTGTTTACACCTGTTTTTTTCAGGATTTCGTCTCTAAAGCTATTGTATTTAAGCTTACTTAAACTATCTGTAGGTACATTGATCAAGGCAATGGCTTTGGTGTCAAAACCTAAAGATTTATCGCGGATGTAGCTCATTTGTTTAATGACCACTAAAGTACTCACGATCAGTATCGCAGTGATGGCAAATTGTACAACAACCAAAGTTTTACGTAGACCAACACCACCAGATTTTGTAGTGCTTACCTTATTTTTTATAGCTAGTGCTGGGCTAAAGCCCGACATGATCATGGCAGGATACAAGCCCGCTAAAAAGCTCACCAGCACCAACATCACCAATAAGAAAATAAAGATAATAGGATGGCCAAACAGACTAAATGAGGTATTAGCACCAAACAGACTTTCCATTCCTGGAAGTGCCAATTCTGCTAATACACAGGCCAACAACAATGCAATTATTGTGATCAAAGTGGTTTCACTCAAAAATTGCCAAATCAACTGGTCGCGTCTGCTACCCATTACTTTTCTTACACCTACTTCTTTAGATCGGCTAATTGCTTGTGCGGTAGCCAAGTTCACAAAGTTGATGCATGCCGTAAGCAAAAGAAACAATCCGATAATGCCTATACCAATCAATTGCTTATATGGGGTTACACTACCCGCAAAATTTCCATACTCACCATTGTGATGGATGTTATTTAATGGCTGAAACCAATGTCCTTCTTTTCCTGGCCCCTTCTCCACATAATGTTTTGTGATAAACTGTGCCAAAGGGCGATTGAGTTGGTCAATCGTAATGCCATTTTTTAACAGCACATAACATTCGGTACTTGAAGAAACGGAGCCCCAACGTTTGCTGTTCTTATGCTGATAACTTGCATAACTAAAAACGATCTTTAAAGGGAAACTACTGTTCTGTGGATTATCCTTAATGATCCTGTTATTTTAAAATCGGTGTTATTGTCAAGATTTATGCTATTTCCAATCGCCTTTCTCCAATCGCCAAAATACGTATTCGCGGTTTTTTCAGACAAGACAACGGTATTAGGGGCAACCAACGACTGGTTGGGCTGCCCTGCCAACCACTGGTAATCGAAAATCTCAAAAAATGAAGGCTCTGCATAGTATACATCTTCAGCTGTTTTGATTTCGGCCTTACCTGCCTGGGCGCGAACTTTGATAATTCCTCCGGCTTGTTGTATGGACGCTACTTTTTCTAATTGCGAAAAATCATTTCGCATGGCTGGTGCCAAAGGTCTAGGTACACCTTGCGAATAAAAATCATTTCCATCTGCATATTTCCAGGTAGAAACAACACGATAGATCCGATCTACATTTTTATAGCCTTTATCGTAGCTGAGTTCGTAATTAACGAATATAAAGATCAGGATACAACTGGCTAGGCCAACTGAGAGGCCAAAAATATTAATGGCAGTGTACCCTTTATATTTCCAAAGGTTTCTTAGGGCTATTTTTAGGTTTAATTTAAACATAAGCTTATGCGGTCAATTGTTCGCAAGCTCTGATGCCAATTTTGTACCAAGCGATACAGAAATTATAAACAACTAAAAATCAACACCTTAAAAAACAACAAAAAATTAATATGTTCATTTTCGTACAATAGCTGTACGTAAGCGGACTACATCTCATTCATACTTCAACGCATCGATGGTATTGGCTACCGCTGCTTTATAAGAACGGATGCTAACTGTTATCAAGGTAATGAACATGGTGATACACATGGCCAATACAAATGGCCAAATGCTCAGCTCTATCCTATAGGCAAAACTCGATAGCCAATTGGAAACAAAAAGGTAGGCCACTGGCCATGCGATCAGGTTAGCGATAAAAACCATCAATAAAAATGAACTGTTGAGCATTTTAACCAATTCGAAAGTACTGGCACCCAACACCTTTCTGATCGCCATTTCCTTAGTTCGCTGAGTGGCCACAAAAGAAATCAGTCCAAAAAGGCCAATAAATGAGATGAAGATGATTACGCCAGCAAACAATTTGAACAATACGCCTGTAATGCGTTCATTCTCGTAATAGTTGTTGATCTTGTCGTTTAAAAAATCTGCTTCGTAAATGCCATTTGGAAAATTAGCATTCCAGATGGTTTCCATCTCTTTCATTACCGGCAAAACTTGCTTGCCTTCTACCTTAACAGCAGCATACCAATACAATCCTTTACGTGGAAATATAGCCAAACCCGAAATATTCTCTTTTAATGATCGATCATTAAAATCTTTAACTACGCCCACAATTGGTAGGTTTCTACCTGTAGCATCAATCATTTTGCCTATGGCATCTTGCGGATTGCTGATGTTTACCTTTTTCAAGAAAGTTTCATTAACCACGTAACCATTAGTGGTATCGCTTTTGGTGTATACTTTTCCGGCTACGAGTGTAAGGTCGAACAATTTAAAGTAGTTTTCGTCTGCACCTACAGTTCTAAGCTCAAAGTCTTTATTTTGGATATTGTTAAAGGTAAAACTTGTTGAATTGATATCATTCGACAAGGGTGGGGCCATACAATAGCTGAGCATTTTAACCCCTGGTAGCTGCATTACTTTGTCTTTGAAGATCTGATGCTTGCTCCTTCCGATACTATCGCCTGGAATACCTACCATTACCACCTGATCGGTACTAAAGCCTAACGACTTCTCTTTCATGTATTTCATCTGATAGACCACTACCAATGTACTGATGATCAAGATAATGGTAATGGAGAATTGGGCTACTACCAGAACTTTGCGCAAGCTCAATCCACCAGTATTCAATACCATCTTATTTTTAATGGCCAAGGCGGGGTCGAAACCAGACATGATCAATGCAGGATAAAATCCAGCTAAGAAACTCACAAAAACCACCAGTAAGGTCATGAACACAAAGATCATTGGATTTCCAAACAAGCTCAACAACACCTTGTTCTTGAACAGGTGGTGCAGCATTGGAAGTGCCAGTTCACTCAATACACAAGCAATAAGCAGCGCCAATAAAACAATCACAAAGGTTTCGGTTAAAAACTGAACAACAAGCTGCTTGCGCTTACCTCCCATTACTTTACGCACGCCTACTTCTTTAGATCGGTTAACCGCTTGCGCCGTATTGAGGTTGATAAAGTTGATGCAGGCGGTTACAATTAAAAATAGGCCAATAATACCTAAGCCATAGATCTGATATTTACTGATGCTTGTTTCAGCAAAATTATCATAACGCTCATCAAAATGGATCCTTCTAAGGGCTGAAGCTGGTTATTTTGATTACCCGAAATTTTACGGTCGTGGTAGTATTTTTTGTTGAACTTCGCCAAAGAAGATTCCAAGCTTGCCTTGTCAAATCCTTCTTTTAACAGCACATAACCGTTAGAGCTAGAATTGACACAATCCCAGCAGTCTGTGCTACCTTCTTGAAGTGTTTTATAGCTGATTACGATGTTTAATGGAAAACTGGTATTAGCTGCCACATCGTCAAATACACCCGTAATTTTTAGGTTGATTTTGGTGCCAAGCGTTATGCTTTTTCCAATTGCATTCTTTGCACTTCCAAAATAGCTGATTGCCCTCGATACCGAAAGCGCGGCTGTATTAGGTTCTTGTAAAGCCTGTAATGGTTGGCCAAATTGCCAATTGATGTTAAATATGTCAAAAAAAGAAGGTTCGGTATAATAAATATCCGTCTGCTTTTTGATTACCTCTTTGCCACTTTGGTCTTTTACATGAACAATACCCCACCTTTTAACCATGGGTGCTATTTTTTCTATACCAGCCAATTCATTTCTAGCCGCAGGTATAAAGGGAATGGGCACTCCTGATGAAAAATCGTCGAAAGCATTGTACTTCCAATGGGTAACCACACGATAGATCCGCTCCTTGTTCTTAAATCCTTTATCGTAACTCATCTGGTAACTGATAAAGACAAAAATGAGGATACAACTGGCCATACCAATGGAAAGGCCCAAGATATTGATCAAGGTATATCCTTTATATTTCCAAAGGTTGCGCAAAGCTATTTTTAGGTTTAGTCTAAACATCTTTTTAAAGGTTTAGGGTTTTGAGGTGGAAGATTTTAGACGCCATAACCCTACGCCTTACAACCCTCTACCTTCAACCTTTATTCATATTTCAAGGCATCAACAGGGTTGGCTTTTACAGCCTTTTTAGCTTGTATACTTACGGTAATAATTGTTAAACAAATGGTAATCAGGGCGCTCAACACAAAAGGCAATAGGGGTACCTCTATCCTATAGGCAAAAGTTGCCAACCATTTTTTTGTCAGCACATGGGCTAATGGCCACGAAATAAGGTTAGCAATCAATACCATTATAAAAAAGGAAGTGTTGATCAATTTGAAGATCTGCAGGTCGCTTGCTCCTAATATTTTGCGGACGGCAATCTCTTTAATCCTGCCATTGGTAATGTATTTGGCAAAAGCAAACAAACCTAATATCGCAATAAAGATGGTAAGCATAGCGGCAGCAAAAAACACAGACTGTAACTGTTCTTGTTTCTGGAAAAGTCTGCCATACATTTCGTCTAAAAACTGATAACGAAAATTGTCTCCATCCAATTTGTTGATATCAGACCATTGCGATTTTAGTGTAGCCAATGCCGCTCCCATCTGACTCTCTTCTATTTTGACCATGATTTCTGTCTTCGCATTGCCACAAGGGTCGTTGATAAGGTAGACGGTTGGTTCTATTGCCTTTTCAAAGCCTTGGGCTTTAAAATCTTTTACTACACCTACAATGTTATAAGCTGTACGGCAACCTCTTATTGTTTTACCAATAGGATTTTTCAGACCATATTTGGCCACTGCTGCTTCATTTAAAATGGCAGAATTTTCTATATCGCTTTTAAAAGCGGTAGAGAAAAACCTTCCTTCTTTGATCTTGATACTCAGTGTTTCGAAATAATCAAAATCCACATCAGCCATATTGATACTATGTTCTTGCCCATCAACAGTATATCCATTATAACCCATTCCACTACCATCAGGTATTGCATTGGCCACGGTTACCGATTTTACACCGGGAATCTTCATGATCCTTTCTCTAATGGGCGCAAAAACTTCAGGTTTAGAAAACATCGTAATGTTTTTAATATACACTACTTGTTCGGCCTTAAAACCTAGATCTTGTGTACGCATGTATTTGAGTTGTGAATTGACAACCAGTAAACCTGTCATAAAAATTACAGCAATACCGAATTGTACCACTAATAAGCTATTTTTAAGCCAATAGCTTTGCCTACTGGTTTGAAAATTTCCTTTTAAAACAGCAGCAGGTTTAAAACCACTCAATACCATTGCGGGGTAAAATCCAGCAATCAGTGTAATAAAAACTAGGATCAAAGGCAATTGCCAAAGCAAACTATTATCCCTGTTCCAGATAGATAGCTCTACCAAAAACAAGGTATTGAATTTAGGCAGTACAAGCTCTGCAAGAATCAGCCCCAATGCTGTAGCGACCAAACATTGCATTAAGATTTCTGTAATGAACTGGATGGTCAACTGAAAGCGATAGGCACCCATTACTTTTTTAACACCAACTTCTTTGGCTCTTTTGGCTGCCTGTGCAATGCTGAGGTTGGTAAAATTGATACATGCGATCACCAAGATTAAAAAGCCCAATACAGATAAAGCGATCAATACTTTATAATTGGCATCATTACCGGCCTTTGGTCTTAGATGTTGGTTTTTTAAAGGATCGATAAAAGCTGTTGTACTGGCAATGTCTGCTTTGTCCATCCCTGCTTTGGACAGCTCAGCCTTATATAAGTTGTTTATTTTCTGCTCTAAATCAGCAATAGCTGTACCAGGTTTAACCTGTATATAGGTATAATAATTGGGTTGCCCGTAATCTTCGCCAACGCCTATTTCGTTGACAATAGAAACAGCATCAAAACTGATATTGGAATGCGGATCTGGTGTAATGCTTCCTGTAACTTTACCACCCATTCCATTAGATTTACCACCAAAAATCACCATTTCAGGCTTATTGTCTTTTTTATGAGGGAAAAGCGTTTGCATAAATTGCTCGCTCAGGTAATATAGAACCTCCCCTCCATTTGGTTTTTGTAGTCCATTTTTTGGAACGAGGTTAAACATCTTGGCCGCTTCATATTCTACAAACAACTGTTGTTTGCTAAAGACGGTGTTCTCAGCTGCAGAAACAGCAAACTCAAAACCTCCCTTTTTCATTTTACCTACTGCAACTACTTCTGGAAAGCGCTCCTTGATTACTTTTGACAATGGTGGTGGGGTAAAGTTTGTCTTAAAGTCTGGGAAAGTTCTGCCAACGATATAGATATTCTCGTAATTCGGATTTTTCTTATCAAAGGTCGTTTCATAAGTAAAATACATCATTACCAAGATAAATGCGGCTAACGCAATGGATAATCCGCCCACATTAATGGCGGTTATCCCTCTATTTCTCCAAAGGTTTCTTAGGGCAATTTTTAGGTTTAGTCTGAACATCTTTTTAAGGTTAAAGGTTTTGAGGTAAAAGGTGGAGGGTTTTAGACGCAATAACCCTACGCCTTATAACCCTCTACCTTCAAGCCTTTATTCGTATTTCAATGCATCTACAGCATTGGCTTTGGCTATTTTAAAGGTCTGCAAGCTTACAGTTAGCACTGCAATAAAAACAGATGCAAAAATGGCAAGTGCAAATGGCCACAAATTTACAGCCGTTTTGTAATCATATTTCTCTAGCCATTTTGTCAATAAGATATAGGCCACCGGAATGGCAATTACATTGGCGATGACCACCAGTTTCATAAAATCTTTATTCAATAGCACTAGGATATCTGAAAGACCTGCACCCAAAACTTTACGGATGCTGATTCTTTACTTCGTTGTTCTGCCATGTATAAAGCCAGTCCGAGTAATCCCAAACAAGAGATAAAAATGGCAAAACCACCAAACAGATTAGAAAGTACACTTAGTAAGTGCTCGCTCTTCAGTTTTTCTGCCATACCCTCGCTTATAAATTGTATTTCTGCCGGATAAGCAGGATTAAGTTGCTGACTTACATTTTTAATGGCTTGGATAGAAGTATTTAAAGGCTGGTTAGGGTTTAACCTCAGCAGCAAAACCTTGCTCGAATTCACATTGTAATAGTAGAGCGTTGGTTCTACTGCTTTACCCAATCGTTCGTTATAGTAATCCTTAACCACACCTACCACTTTTAACGATGGATTATTGCCCCAATTGAGTATAGTGCCTATTGGTGTTTTTAAATTCATCAGTTTTACTGCAGTTTCATTTAACATGACCGAACTGCTTGTATCGGCTGGAAATTTTGGAGAGAAATCTCTTCCGGCTATCAGTTGAGTACCTACGGTTTGTACAAAATCAAAACCAGTACTTCTGTAGTTGATGATAGATTTGTCGGTAACTGCTTTTCCGGGCCAACTGATGTCTCCGGTAATGGAGCCTCCTCGGGTAAATGAACCTGCAAATTCTGAAGCTGTAGTGATCACCCCTTCTTTTTTCAACTGGTTCTTGAACAACTCGAGTTTAGAAGGATTTCTCAACTCGCCCTCTAGATCCAATTGGACCATGCTGTTCTGTTCGAAGCCTAAAGGTTTGTTTTTGAGGAATTGGATCTGGTTATAGATTACAATTGCTGATATGATCATGCAGATTGATAAGCTAAATTGCAAAACCACCAATACTTTTCTGATGGAAAGTGTACCCACAGAGTCCTTTAAAACCTTTCAGTACTTTGATTGGAATAAAAGATGATAAATAGAACGATGGATAGCTGCCCGCCAATAAACCCGTAACCAAAGCCAGACCTACCAAAACTGTCCAAAATAGGTAAGAGCTATAATCGATCTTGATGATGATATCCAATAAGTTATTGAAATATGGAATGGCCAGCTCTAAAAGTGCAAAGGCAACAAACATGGCCAAAAATGATAACAATAGAGATTCTAACATAAATTGCCACATTAATGCACTTCTTGGCGAGCCTAATGCTTTTCTGACCCCAACTTCTCTTGCCCTTTTTTCTGAACGTGCTGTTGACAGGTTCATGTAATTGATACAGGCAATAAAAAGTACACATATACCTAAAAAGGCAAATAATTTTACTTGGTCTATCTTACCTCCAACCAATTTTCCGTTTTCAAACTCATCGTATAAATGCGATTTGCTGATCGGAAATAAAAATGGCTCATAGATATAAGATTTTAGCTCTGGCTCCTTACCGGTAATAAAGTTTTTTAATGAAGCATTAATAGCGGTTAATGAGCTATTTTCTTTGAGTTGGACTATTGTAAAACATTCAATGCTTCCCCAACCGCTGTCTTTTGAATCTGGATCTATCTGCTCATAAAATGACCATGGTTGTAAGGCTTCGAATTGAAGGCTTTGGTTTTTGGGTAGGTCTTCAATTACGGCAGTAACTTTTAGATCTCGCTGGTTATCCCATCTTATAGGCTGGCCCACTGGATTTTCGTTACCAAAAAGTTTTTTTGCAATGGAAGCTGTTAAAATAATGGCATTGGGCTCATTTAATGCAGTTTCCTTGCTCCCATTTATAAAATTATAATTTAGGTACTTTTACAAAAGATGGATCAACATAGCTCGATTTGAGTTTAAATTTATTTTGGTCGCGACTAAATAATTTAACGTTATTGAAATCTACAATGCGGGCTGTATTTTGAACACCTGGAATCTCTTGCATCACTGCTCCTGCCAGTTTGATAGGCACAGCTAAGGTGGTGGCAATTTTACCATTGAACTTTAGGTTAAGTCTGGTAAAATAGATATTATCTACGTTCTTGTATTGCTTGTCATAGCTCCACTCGTAGTTTACATACAGCATCAACATTAAACAACAGGCCAAACCTATTGCAAGGCCACCAATATTGATCAACGAAAAACCTTTATTCTTCCAAAGGTTTCTTAATGCAATTTTTAAGTTTAATCTAAACATAGGGTATAAGGTTTAAGGCATAAGGTTTAGGGTTTAGGCGTAAAAACCTTACGCCTAAACCATTAAGTAATTATTCGTATTTCAAAGCATCAACTGGGTTGGCTTTGGCTACTTTTATAGATTGTATACTTACGGTTAAAACCGCTATTAAAATTGAAATGAAGATCGCCAAGGCAAAAGGCAAAAATGATATGGAAACCCTATATTCAAAAGCAGATAGCCATTTGTTAATAATAACGTAGGCTACTGGCATTGCAATCACATTTGCGATGGCTACCAATTTGATAAAGTCCTTATTTAACAGCGTAAGGATGTTTCCTGTACTGGCTCCTAAAACCTTACGGATACTGATCTCTTTTTTACGTTGCTCTGCCATAAATAAGGCTAAACCAAGCAAGCCTAAGCAAGAGATAAAGATGGCAAATCCGCCAAACCAATTGGAAAGTGTACCTAGCAATTTTTCGTCTTGGAACTTCACTTCAAATGATTCGTTTACAAACTTGCGATTGACAGGATAATCAGGTTCAATTTGCGCAACCAACTCGTCTATGGTAGCTAAAGAAGAGCTCATGTTCTGATTTGGGTTTAAACGTACAAGCATAACTGTAGCATTATCATGGGTATCTAAGTAAAAGATCATTGGTGCCACCTTTTGATAGGCACTTTCTACCACAAAATCTTTAACCACACCTACATTGGTTAGTTTGGTTCCCCAAAACGTAATTGTTGCACCGATCGGCTGTTTTAAGCCCATCATTTTCACGGCTGCCTCATTAAGCATTACATTATTGGTATCACTTTTAAATTTGGTCGAAAGTTCTCTCCCGCTCATTAATTTGGTGCCAATGGTTTCTATAAAGTCATAACCTATGGCTCTGTGATTAAACGAAATCAATTCTTTAGGATTTTTTCCTTCCCACTCTATATTTGTGGTATTGTTTCCGCCTTCAGTAACATCAGAGCTGAATAAGGTTACGTTTGTGGCTGCACCAGATTTCAACAGTTGAGTTTTAAGCAATTCGAGCTTTGAAGCCTCATGCATCTTGCCTTGTATGGCTATTTGTACCAAATTTGATTGATCGTAACCAATAGGCTTATTTTTAACGTAGGTAAGTTGCTGATAGATTACTGCGGTACATACAATTAAGCAGGCGGCAAAAACAAACTGCCCTACTACCAGTACTTTTCTTACAGATACCGATGAATCGGTTTTGATCTTGAGGCCTTTTAATACTTTAACCGGCTCAAAAGAAGATAGATAAAGTGCAGGATAACTTCCGGCAACAAATCCTGTAAAGATCATTAAACTGAACAAGATGATCCAAAACTCACCATTGGTATAATCAATTGTTAATTTGATATTTAATATATTGTTAAAATATGGCAAGCTCACCTCAACCAAGATAAATGCTAAAACCGTAGAGATGAACGTAATAAGTACAGATTCGAGAAAAAATTGACTAATCAGTGATTTACGTGTTGAACCAATCGCTTTACGAACCCCCACTTCTTTTGCCCTACGCTCAGATCGAGCAGTTGATAAATTCATGAAGTTTACACAAGCGATCAACAATATACAGAAGGCCAACAGTAAGAATATTTTAAGTTGATCTATTTTACCACCAACCGACTTACCATTTTCAAAATCGCTATAGAGATGCCATTTAACCAAAGGGTGCAATAGGGCCACTGCTACATTGTCTTTTTGGTTGCGTTTATAAATTCCTTCCATGGCAGCATTTGCTTCTGGAAAAAACTTATTATCCTGTAACTGTACAAGTGTTAAACACATGTTGTTGCCCCAATTGGCCTCTTTTGCCCAAGGTTCTTTTTTTATAAATAATTCCCATGGCATTAAGCATTCGAAAATAATGCTGCTATTGGCTGGTGCATCTTCAATCACTGCCGAAACCTTTAAAACCTCCTGGTTTTCGAATTTTACGGTTTTATTAATCGGGTCTTCATTACCAAAGAGCTTTTCGGCAAAAGACTTGGTTAGAATAATTGTATTGATATCATTTAAAACCTGTGCCGAATTACCTTTAATAAATTTGTAATCTAATATTTTAAGAAAATTTGGATCAGCGAAAACAACCCTACTGCTTAATCTTTTATCCCCAACAGTGATTAAGTTGGTTCGCGGATAAGTTGAATGAGATGCATATTTAACCCCAGGGATTTTTTCCTGAACTTCTCTTGCCATTACATTAGGTGTCCATGACCAGCTGAAGGTTTTACCACTTGCCACAACATTTTGATAAACTACATAGGTTTTATCATTATTTTTAAATTGTTTATCATAGCTCCATTCATAAGCAACATAAATCAACAGTATCATGCAGCTGGCTAAACCGATAGCCAATCCGCCGATATTAATTAAGGAGAAGCCCTTGTTTTTCCAAAGGTTTCGCAATGCGATTTTTAAGTTTAATCTAAACATAGGGTATAAAGTTTAAGGCATAAGGTTTAGGGTTTGGGCGTATAAACCTTACGCCTTTTTCCTTAAACCATTAAGCAATTATTCGTATTTCAAGGCATCAACCGGGTTGGCTTTCGCCGATTTATAGGCTTGGAAACTTACCGTAACCAATGCCATCAATAAAGTTCCGAATGCAGCAATCGGAATGATCACCAACTAAATTCGGTATGGAATTCAAATTTTGTCAACCATTTTTCCATCGCCAGATAACTTAAAGGAGCAGCAATGATGATGGCCACCAAAATCATCTTGATAAACGACACTGACAACAATTGCATCAGGTTAGTTACTGATGCTCCTAAAACTTTCCTCACGCCAAATTCCTTGGTTCTTTGCTCTGCACTATAAGCAACTAAACCAAACAGGCCCAGGCATGAAACAAAAATGGCCAGTCCCCCAAAAAGATTAGACAAAATGCCCAATGTCTTTTCGGTATTGTATTTTTCGGTATAAATCTCGTTTAAGAAATTGATTTCTGTTGGATAAGCCGGATTGATCTCTTTGGTAATTTTGGTAATGAGCTCTATATTTTGTTGAAGACTATTGGCTTCGTTTAAGCGCATGGTAATTGTTCCTGTTCTTCTTTCGTCAAAGAAAACCACCATTGGATTGTTAGACTTGTAGGGCGAATCCCAAACATAATCGTTAAACACACCTATAATATTAAACTTATCGCCAAATACAGTTATTGATTTTCCTATTGGATTGGTATAACCGAAGGTTTTAACTGCAGATGCGCTTACCATTACACTTACAGAATCTGAAGCAAAATTTTTAGAAAAATCTCTTCCTTCTGTGAGTTTAATTCCATTGGTTTTGATGAAATCATACGTAGTTGCCACTTGGTTGAACAGCTGTGTATTATCAACCGTAGTCATCCCATCCCATCTGATATCCATAAAATTAGGTCCACGATGCGACAGTCCAACAGATGATTGGAACATCGAAGTAACAGCCCCAGATTTTAACAGTTGCGCACGATACAATTCATATTTCGTTTTCAGTTCGCCATCTTGCGGTATTTCTACCAATGCATTGATGTCAAAACCTACAGGTTTGTTTTTAATGTACTGGATCTGACGATAGATCACCAGCGTAGAGATGATCAGGATAATGGCAAAACAAAACTGCCCTACTACAAGTACCTGTCTTAAATTGATTGCAAAAAAACTATTCGATTTTACTTTTCTTTTCAGGGTTTGGATTGGATTGAAAGCCGATAGATAAAATGCAGGGTAGCTGCCCGAAATCAGTCCTGTAGCGAACACGATACCCAGAATGCCTATCCAACTCGAAGTATTGAAATAAGACATGTTCAATTTGATGTTGAGCAGGTTATTGAATGTTGGCAAACAAACTTCTAAGAGGGCAATGGCTGCAATTACGGCAATAAAAGTAAGTACGATAGATTCTGTTAAGAATTGCATGATCAACGAAGCTCTGTTGGCTCCTATAGTCTTTTTGATTCCTACCTCTTTTGCACGTTTTTCTGATTTGGCGGTAGCCATGTTCATAAAATTGATACAGGCAATAAGTAAGATACCAAATGCCAAACCCACAAACAAATAGATCTGCTCTATGGCGCCACCCATGCTTTTTCCTTCTTCAAACTCTCCATACAGATGTAATTTAGCCAGAGGGAACAGCATTTGGCCTTGATGGGCATCATTGGTGTTCCTTTTCAGCACACCATATATTTTTTGATTAACCACAGCTAGGTCTGCACCAGGTTTTAACTGCACCAGCGTTAAATAGCTATAGTTTTCCCAACTTAAGGTCCTTGCGCTTTCGTCAATTGTTTCATACAAAGACCAAGGCATCAGGTAATCAAATTTGTTCGAGCTATTATCTGGTTGGTCTTTAATTACCCCAGTTACATTTAGGTCAAATTTATCTCTAAAGCGAACCGATTTATTCAACACGTCGGTGGTTCCAAATAATACTTTGGCAGTACTCTCTGTTAAAACAACCGAGTTTGGGTTATTTAGTGCAGTTTGTTGATCACCTTGTATAAATTGATAATCGTACATTTGGAAAAGGTCTGGCTCAGCAAATTTCGACATCCGTTTGAACGAGTTTTGACCATTGGCAATCAGGTTCTTTTTACCATAATCCATTCTGGCCATATATTTCACCTCTGGTACATCCTGTTTAATTGCAGGGCCAAAGGCCGTTGTAGAACCTTCGAAGGTTTTCGATATTTTGCCACCCTCACTAGGGATATTGGTCATGGTGGTATATACATCTGCCGAATGTTTTGCCTGTTTATCAAAGTTCCATTCGTAGGTTACGTACATCAACAACATTAAACAAGCGGCAAGTCCGATAGACAAACCTATTACATTGATCAACGAAGAAGTTTTGTTCTTCCACAGATTTCGCAACGCGATTTTTAAATTTAATCTGAACATCTTTTTAAGTTTTATGTGGTAAGTCATAAGTTATAAGTATCAATACTTACAACTTAAAACGTATAACTTGTTTTCTCCTTTTACTCGTATTTCAAAGCATCAACTGGTTTCGCCTTAGCTGTTTGATAAGCCTGCAAACTCACTGTAATGATGGTAACCATGATCGAAATCGTAGTAGCTACAAGAAATGGCCATATAGTAAGCGTTGTACGATAGGCAAAGCCTGATAACCAATTATTAGATAAGATGTAAGCAATTGGTATAGCAATCATATTAGCGATAACCACCAAAACCAAAAAGCTCTTGTTCAGCATCTGCAAAATATCTTTGGTTTCTGCACCCAATACTTTTCTTACCCCGATTTCTTTGGTCCGTTCTTGAACCGTAAAGGCGGCCAATGCAAATAGACCAAGTATGGCAATGGACAAAGTAACATAGGTAAAGATGTTGAACAGCTTATCCAACCTTACATATTGCACATACACATTGGCAAAACTTTGGTCTAGCCACGAGTATTGGAAAGGAAATGGCTCTACCGATTGCCATACCTCTTTTACTTCGTTTAGGGTTTGTTGGATGTTATGGCCACTTACCTTTAAGATCACGTTATTTGCACTATTGGTAGTTCTACCTTCAATTACATAAGCAGTTGGTTCTGGATTAATTTCCATGCCTTTTTGAACATGATCTTTTACCACGCCTACTAGGGTCCTGCCCTCTATCCATTTATTGCCGACTTCTTTTTGAAGACCATATTTTTTTACAGCAGTTTCGTTAACCACAATGGCTGTACTATCTGTAGCAAACTGATCAGCAAACACCCTACCTAGCTTAGCAGGCATACCCATTACTTTAAAGTAATCAAAATCAACCGTGATCATGCTTAGGTTTTGTATACTTTTGCCATTGTATTCTCGGCCAACTACCTGCATCGATTTTACACCAGGATAATAATTTACCCTACTTACAGCCGTTACGCCTTCAATTTTGGCCAGTCTTTGTTTGATCTGTTCAAAATTCTTTAAGGTTTGACCTTTTCTAATCTTAAAAACAAGTACGTGCTCTTTGTCAAAACCAACATCTTTGTTCTTGATAAAATTGACCTGTTGTTTGATCACGATCAAAGAAACCATAAATATGGTGGCTACCGCAAATTGAACCAGCATCAATGCTTTTCTCATCCATATACTACCGATACTTCTAGATAAGTTGCCTTTTAATACTTTTACAGGTTCGTAACTCGAGAGGAAAAATGCAGCATAACCTCCCGATAACAGGACCACCAACAGCATTACTGTGGTTAACTGGAATATGAGTAATTTCGGATTCGCAAAACCAAAAAGAGAAAGTTCTGTACCCATCAGGTTATTTAACACAGGCATACCTACTTCTACCAACGCAAAAGACAACAGCAAAGCCATAATGCATTGTATAGCTGTATCGGTTAAAAAGTAAGTAATCAGGTTGCTCCGCTTCGCCCCTAGTACCTTACGCACACCCGTTTCTTTGGCGCGTTTAACAGACTGGGCAATAGATAGGTTGGTGAAATTGATACAGGCAATCACCAATAACAAACCAGAGAACAACAATAAAATGGTAACGATAGCAGGATTGCCCCTTTTGGCCGGTCTTGATCAGTTTTTGAATATAAATAGATATCAGTAACTGGTGTAATAAATATCTGGGCCTTTTTTAAGTCATTGTCTTTTTTAACAATAGGCAGTTTTAAAAAGGTTTTATTGATCTTTTCTTCAAAAGCCTTTCTGTCTATACCTTCCTTAACCAAGATATAAGTATAGAAATTTCCATTCCCCCAACCATCTCCGGCTGATGACTTCTTGATAAAACCATCAAAATCCATGTGTTCTGGTGTAGTTGGATCTTCGTAAACACCACTTACTGTATAGCGTTTATTGGTATTGATCATTAAGGTCTGGCCTACTGGATTTGTATTGCCAAAAAACTGTTTGCTGGTTTTGTTGCTCAATACAATTTGATCATAAGTTAAAAGTGCTTTTGGAACATCACCATATATAAATTTATAGGGAAATAAGTTAAACCATGTACTGTCTACCCCCATAATATGGTCTACATAAGCCTCATTTTTATCTTTGGCCAACAATCTTTGGCTCATGTCCCAAACATAAAAACGGCCATAGTCCTGAATTTCTGGCAAGGCCTCTTTTAATGCTGGCGCCAGTTCTGCCGGACTTGAAGAATATTCTGCTTCGCCTGGTGCCCATTTAACAGAAACACGATAGACGTTTTTTGCTTTTGGGTTCCAAGTATCATAACTTCTTTCGTGATTGGCAAACAAGAGGATCATAATGAAACCTGTTAAACCCACAGAAAGGCCAAAGATATTCAATGCTGTATATCCTTTATTTTTCCACAGGTTTCGCAATGCGATTTTTAAGTTTAACCTAAACATTTGGTATCAGATTTATTGGTGTGCAATTGGTTTATTGACAGAAGCTAGTTGTTAATGTATAAATGGTTGATGGCCTAACCCCATCCACCATTTTATTCTTCATCTTATAGTTGCTTCTTACTTTGTGTGGTTAAAAATTAAATCAGTTCTTCTGTTCTTCCTTTGTTCACTTTTTCAGAGATCACATGGCCATCTTTAAGGTTGATGATCCTGTTAGAAAAACTCGCATCGTGGCTAGAGTGTGTTACCATTACAATGGTTGTTCCTGTTTCGTTCAGTTCGCAAAGCAGTTCCATTACTTCGTTACCGTGCGTACTGTCCAAGTTTCCGGTTGGCTCATCGGCCAAAACCAATTTTGGTTTGGTAACCAAAGCTCTGGCTACTGCCACACGCTGCTGCTGACCACCTGAAAGTTGCTGAGGAAAGTGTCCGCTACGGTTCACAATGTTCATCCTTCCGATAATTTCATTCACCAATTTCTTACGTTCGCCCGCAGGAACCTTATTGTAGATTAAAGGCAATTCAATGTTTTCGAAAACGGTCAACTCATCAATCAGGTTAAAGTTTTGGAAAACAAAACCCATGTTTCTTTTTCTGAAATTTGAACGTTCCTTGTCGTTTAAGGTCAACAATTCCGTATCAATGAATTTGTAACTTCCACTTTCAGGTTTGTCCAAAAGTCCCATTACATTTAACAAAGTTGATTTTCCGCAACCAGAAGGTCCCATAATGGATACAAATTCTCCAGCGGCAACATGCAGGTTAATGCCATTTAAAGCTGTAGTTTCAATTTCTTCAGTTTTGTAAACTTTTTCCAGGTTTTCAATTTTAATCATTGCTGTATTTTTATCGGTTTATATCTTTAAAAGATTGGGGCCCCGACCAAACGCACAGATACAGGGCTTAACCAATCTAAATTTTTATTTCAGGTTTATTAACTATTTATTGACTTCAATAATATCATATTGGTTATACTGGTCGTATGATGAGGTCATGACCTGCTCATCTTTTTGTAAACCTTCCAATACTTCATAGTACAGATAGTTTTTACGTCCAATTTTTACATTTCTTTTGGTGGCTTTGCCATTGTTCACTACAAATACCCATAATCCACCAGTACTTTGGAAAAACTGTCCTTGGGCCAACAATAGTGATTTACTGTTATCAGACAAAGTCAGTTTCACCTGCATGGATAGTCCTCTTCTCAACTCGTCCGGAGATTTGCCTTCAAAAACCAATTCTACCTGGAACTGACCTGCAGTAACCTCTGGAATTACTTTTCTAACGGTTAATGAATAGGTTTTTCCGTTAAATTCGCACTGTGCAGTCTGTCCTTCCTTCACACGGTTGATGTAATATTCATCCACACCTGCCTGTAGTTTATAACCTTGCATTACATCAATTTTACCCAACATCTCATTGGCACCATAAGATTTTCCAATTACGGGATCATAAGACGACAAGCGGCCTGAAACTGGTGCCTTGATCGTCATGTTCTCGATATTTTGTCTAATGGTCTGCAAACTCTCATTCATTCTGGCAATAGAAGTCTCTATTTGTTGCAACTGCATTACACGGCTTTGGTTCTCTTGTTTAACCGCTTGTTTCAATAAGGCTTTTCTACCTTGATAATACTCGTAATCTTGGCTCGATGTATTAAATTCTTGTTGCGTAATTACCTTTTTGGCAAATAATGCACTGTCTATTTTATATTTACGGGTCGATGTTCTCAAGCTGTTCTCGATGTCCATCATGTCTTGGCTCATTACCCTTTGGTTCTGTTCAAGGTCCAATCTCAATTTACGCAATTGATTGATCTGCTCGGTAATGCTGGTTTCGCTAGCCGTATAACTCGACAAGGCATTCGGGTTGGCAATTCTTAATAGTGGTGTGCCCGCCACAACCGATGCTCCGTTTTCTGTAAAGATCTGCGCAACCGTTCCACCTTCTGATGAACTTACGATTACAGATGTTAAGGGAACTACACTAGCATTAAGTAGCACTACATCTTCAAAATCTCCGTATTGTACTTTGCTAATGGTAATTTTATCAGCATCTGCTTTAAACACTTTATTCAACGATAAGCTGTATCCGTAAGCTACCAATGCTAAAAATACCAGCGAACCAACAATAATTAGTATCGTTTTCTTATTAAATCTCTTTTTCTGTATTACTTTATCCATTTGGGTATATTCTATTATTGTTATGCCTTTTGCCAAGTTTATGCCAAGAGCCATAAAAATTTTAATCACCTCATTTACAGTTAATTATTTTTAATACCCCAAAAATTATGTCCAATATCGAACAGTAGCTGTACACCATCGAACAGTTTCTTATAAATTTGTTCAAGCTTAAAGTCTAAAGCTGTAAACCTTTCTTTAGTCTTTGGTTGCTACACTTAATATTTTCCTACATGACAGATGCCAATATTTTAGTAATCGACGATGATGATGATATCTTACTAAGTGCACGTTTGTTCCTCAAACAGCATTTCAATCAAGTGCTTACTTGTAAATCGCCAAGAAAAGGTCAATGTATTGCTGAGCAAAAATGAGGTTGACATTATTTTGTTGGATATGAACTACCAAAAGGGCGCTAGCGATGGCCGCGAAGGTTTGTACTGGTTAGAACATATCCTTTCTATTGACAAAGATTATGTTGTGATTTTAATGACGGCATTTGGAAACGTAGAATTGGCCGTACAGGCCATTAAAAAGGGTGCTATAGATTTTATCTTAAAGCCATGGGAAAACGAGAAATTGTTTGCCACCTTATCTGCTGCTGCCAAATTACGTCAATCTAATAAAAAGGTCAAAAAACTAGAGAAGATACATACCTCCATACAAAGTGACATGGCCAGGAAGTTTGAGCACATTGTAGGGAGTGATGACAGTGTACAACAATTGCAAAAAACGTTGGTAAAAGTTGCCCCTACCGATGCCAATGTGCTGATCTTAGGCGAAAATGGAACAGGTAAGCAGGTATTTGCCTACGAATTGCATAAAAACTCATTACGTAGAAAACAGATCTTTATGCACGTGGATTTGGGTTCATTGAATGAAAATCTATTTGAGAGCGAACTTTTTGGTTATGCCAAAGGGGCTTTTACCGATGCCCGTGAAGATAAACCAGGTCGTTTTGAGATGGCCGATGGTGGAACCATATTCTTAGACGAGATCGGTAACCTTTCTTTACCATTACAGGCCAAATTGTTAAGTGTATTACAAAATAGAACAGTAACCAGGCTAGGCGAAAGCAAAGAAAGAAAAATTGATGTCCGTTTGATCAGTGCAACCAACATGCCACTGAATGAGATGGTAGCCAAAGGAACTTTTAGGCAAGATCTACTGTTCAGGATCAATACCGTAGAACTGATTTTGCCACCACTACGCCAACGAGGAAACGATATCATCCTTTTAGCTTATCATTTTCTACAAAGTTTTGGTAACAAATACCACAAAAACCTAAAAGGAATCCATGCAAAGGCAGAACAGACACTACTCCATTACAGTTGGCCCGGTAACATTAGAGAGCTACAACATGTATTGGAACGTGCTGTAATTATGACCGATGGCTTTGAGATCACTGAAAACGACCTGCAGTTGTCGCCACAGAAATTTGGCAACCAAGCTGTAATGCAAACGGATATGCCATTAGATGAAATGGAAAAAATGATGGTCAATAAAGCCATTGAGAAACACAAGGGTAATATTTCTAGGGCCGCAGCAGAGCTTGGGCTAACACGTGCCGCCTTGTACAGAAGGATAGAAAAGTTTGGCTTGTAAGTGGCATCAAGGTGTGAGAATTTAGAGATGAGCGGTGAGCCTCATGCCTTCGCAACTCCTATTCCCAAATTTTAAACTTATTAATTACTAAATACTTATTACTTTTAACACTAGATGTTTTACCAGAGATTTACCTTCCGCTTAGTTAGTCGCTTGTTGTTTGTTAACATATTGGCGGTATTATTGGTTTATCTTATCCGCAACACACAACTTTGGTTTACCATTACTGGTGTTGCGCTCATTCTATTGGGCACTACCATCTCTCTTTATTTCTACATTAACCAGATCAGAGATGACATCAAAAGATTTATTCTGGCCGTAAAAACAAGAGACCATACCCTCAACTTCAAAAATAAGGTAACCAAAGGTAGTTTTCCAGAATTATATGAGTCTTTCAATGACATTATCCAGGATCCATAAAGATATCCAATTGGAACAGGATGCTATTTTCCAGTTGATCAAAACTATCCTAGAGCAGGTTCCAGTTGGAGTTATTGTTGTTAAGAAAACTAAAGCAGCTAATGAAAAATCTGAAATTTCTTTCTTCAATATTGCGGCAAGTAACCTCTTAAATGTTCCTGCATACAGTTATTGGCATCGTTTTGAAGAACATCTGCCTATTTTTGCAGCCGAAGTAGAAAAGATCGATACGGGTGGAAAACGTTTTCTTGAATTGAAGATTCAGGATAAGTTTATTCAGCTTTCTATGGAAGTGATTCCGTTAAACTTGTATGGTGCTGATCATATCATCATCTCATTCCAGAACATCAAAGACGAGATTGAGCAAAAGGAAACTGAAGCCTGGAACCGTTTAATTGGGGTGATCTTCACGAAATCTTAAACTCCATTACACCGATCAGTTCTTTATCTGATACGGTTAACCAGATGATTACCAACAAAACCACTTTAGACAAAGAAGACCTTGAAGACCTAAAACCTGCGCTACAGACCATTAAACGTAGGTCGGAAGGTTTATTGGATTTTGTAAAAGACTACCGTTTGATTGCCGAGCTTCCTACACCAAATGTTGAACAACACAGTGTAGGCGAAATTTTACAACATGTTAAAGTATTGATGCACCCAATGGTCAGTGCCAAACACATCAAGTTACAGGTCGTACAAACTGCTTCAAAAATATCGTTACAGATCGACTTTAAATTGGTAGAACAAGCTCTGATCAATTTAATTACCAATAGCATGTATGCTTTAGAACATGCAGAACAACCCTTAATTGAGGTGACGTACAGATTGGCCCACAATAAAGTATATATCGACGTAATTGACAATGGCAAAGGATCGAGGCAGATAATATCGAAAAGATATTCGTGCCTTTTTATACTACGCGTAAGAATGGATCCGGCATTGGACTGACCATTACACGTAACATCATGAAGATGCATAGAGGTAGTTTGGAAGTAGATTCCATTCCAAACCAGCGCACAACTTTCTCTTTGGTATTCAACTATGCTTAGTCAATAAACTCCTTGGTTCGTGTCCACACGAACCAGGGCCAGGTGACACGAACTCCAATTAGCTATTCAAATACTTACTCTTCTTAAACTCAATTCCTCTTCTAATTAAAATGGCGTGGTAAAAACTAGGAATATCGTGTGTCCATTTGGGTAGAAATAAAATAATGAGCACAACATCCAATTGTGAAATTAAGCCTAAAATAATACAAGTTTTCATCATCCATCCACCATAAGCGAAACCCAATAAACAGGTAAATGTTGCCAACAAGGTTAGTCCCCATATTTTTGACACAAATGCATGCGTACAAGTTTCCTTTCCGAACTTGACTAAACTAACCGCATAACACATCGCTTCCATTACCAAAATTGCAATAACACCAATCCAGTTTTCTCTGATCAACTCTGGATAGATCAAGTAACAACTAAAGGCAATACTCAACCAAAATATCAAATCAGTCTGACTATCTAACCTTCGCATCTTTTCGGTATCAATTTTCATTTCCCTGGCGATAATGCCATCAAAAATATCAGAAAACAACCCTAAAAACATCAGCACCAATACAATGTAGGCGGCTTTCTCCCCCATCAGAAAAGAAAGCAAAATAATGGTAGGAGCTAATAAAAACCTGAAAAGAATTAACAGATAAGGAATACTCATAAAATGTGGATGCAATGAACAGATTTTTTTAGGGAATAAAAAACCTTGGTTCGTGTCGACACGAACCAAGCGGATGTGACACGAACCAAGGCTTCAATTTAAATTACTGTTCCATTCGGGATGGTTGCGCCCTTTTTAACCACTACAATCCCGTCTTTTACCACATATAGACCATAGTCGCCTTCGGCTAGATGCGAACCGCCATTAATGCGCACATCATTTCCGATACGGCAGTTTTTATCTACAATGGTATTATTGATGTAACAACGATCCCCAATACCCAATAAAGGGTGGCCGATACGTGTTTCTTCATTGATTTCGGGTAAGGTTTGGTAATGGTCGCTTCCCATAATGTACGAATTGACAATGGTAGTTCCTTTGCCAATTCTAGAGTCGGATACCCAACACTGCCCTTTCTACCCTACTTGCCTGTACAATACAACCTTCGGCAATAATTGTACGTTCTAAAGTAGTACCTGATATTTTAGACGGAGGCAACATCCTTGCTCTTGTAAAAATGGTATGCGCACTATCAAACATGTTAAACTGCGGCAACTCGTCTGTTAAGCCTAAATTGGCTTCAAAGAAAGAAGAAATATTACCAATATCTGTCCAATAACCTTCGTATTGGTAGCTCAACACATGGTTGGTCAATAAAGAGCGTGGAATGATTTCTTTACCAAAATCTTTTTCTTCTGGGTTTTCATTCAACATCTTGATCAGTAGATCACGATTGAAAATATAGATCCCCATCGAAGCCAGATAATTTCTTCCGGCACCTTTCATCTCATCACTTGTTTCCGATGTCCAGTCTGGCAACAGATCCGATTTAGGTTTTTCGATAAATGAAGTGATAAAACTATTCTCATCTGTTTTTAAAATCCCAAATTCGGTAGCTTCCCTGGCACTTACAGGTATGGTTGCAATAGAGATTTCTGCCCCCTTGTCGATATGGGCTTTCAACATCTCCCTGAAATCCATTTGGTACAATTGGTCGCCAGATAAGATCAGGATATAATCAAATTCATGGTTCACAATGTGATGCATACACTGACGTACAGCATCGGCAGTACCCTGAAACCAAGTTGGGTTATCTGGTGTTTGTTCTGCCGCCAAAATATCTACAAAAGCCTTAGAAAAATGGCTAAAATGATAGGTATTCTTAATGTGTTTATTGAGCGATGCAGAATTAAACTGTGTTAAAACAAACATACGGTGTACGCCCGAATTCATGCAATTTGAGATAGGAATATCTACCAAACGATATTTGCCACCTATTGGCACCGCTGGTTTGGAACGTGTTTGTGTTAGTGGAGACAATCTTGATCCTTGGCCACCGCCAAGAATTACACCCAATACTTTATCGGTCATATATATTTAGTTTTACATTTGGTATAAATCGATGTACTGTTGGGCCGCCCTATCCCAAGAGTGGTCCAAAGCCATGATAAACTTACGGATTTCTTTTACTTTTTTCTGATCTAAAGACAACTCATAGGCCCTTCCTATGGCATGTCCAACATCCCAAATACTGGTTTGGTCGTGGCAGGTCCCAAAACCCCCATCGCCAATATCTATAACGGTATCTTTAAGCCCTCCAATACGTCGCACAATAGGGATTGTTCCATAACGCAAGGCGTACATCTGGTTCAAACCACAAGGTTCTACCCGCGATGGCATCAAAATAAAATCGGCAGCGGCATAAATCTGGTGCGACAGGGCTTCATTATAGCCTATGTAGGCATTGTAGCTACCTGGAAACTGCTGTGTAAGCGCATTCAATCGGTCTTCTACCTGTGGGTCACCAGAACCCAAGGCAATGATATTGATTTCTCCATCGCTTTGTTGTAGGGCATTGTAGAAGATTTCCGGTAAGAGGTCTGCTCCCTTTTCGCCCACCAAACGCCCAATAAAAGTGAACAATGGCTTTTCTTTATCTAAGTTAAAGATGGCACAAATGGCCTCTTTGTTTGCTTTCTTACCACTCTCTACCGTTCTAACATTAAAACCTTTAGCCAGCATGGGGTCCTTTTGCGGGTTCCATACCTCTACATCAATGCCGTTTAAAATACCTGCAGATTTGCCGCGCTCTTGCGCCAAAAGGTTTTCTAATCCATTGGCATTGTAACTGATCTCTTCTAAATAACTAGGCGAAACAGTACTAACCCGCCAAGCACATTTAATGGCTGATGCAAGTGGATTGATGCAGTTGCCCCAATCTAGTTTGCTCGAATTTCTGAGGTCGAAAGCTGGTAAATAATAGAGTTTGTCCCAACCAAACTGACCTTGGTACTGGGCATTATGGATGGTGAGTACGGTTGGGATATGGCTTAAATGTCTATAATTATAACAATTGCCCAACATAAAAGGAATCAGACCTGTATGGTGGTCGTGGCAATGGATCACATTAGGCTGATGCTCCCACTGGGCAATCCAGTCTAAAGCAGCAATCTGAAAGGCCATGAAACGTTCGGTATCATCGTCATACCCATATACCTTTTCTCGATCTAATAGGCCTGCAATGTGAACCAAAAACAGATCAAAACCCAGCTCATTGGTCTTTTCTCTAAAAATCCTGACTTGAAAATTAGTATAGCCCAGTCTTACCCAACCATCATACACTACTTCAAAATCATGTTGGTGCAAAAACTTGGTCTGGTAGGCAGGCATTACCACTTTAGCCACATGTCCGAGCTTATTTTGATATTTTGGCAACGCACCAACGACATCGCCTAAACCACCAACTTTTGCTACCGGATAACATTCTGCACTAAAGTGTATAATTTCCATAATTAGAGCTTTGAGAAAACTTAGTCAAAATAGGCAATAGATTGAGCATTGCAAACATTTAGAAAAAAATTATTTTTTAGTTAAAGAACATCCAGATGCAGATTTTGTTTAGCGAAAATAAATTGCATAAAAGGAAAAAGCCAGGTGATTAAACCTAGCCTTTCACAACCAAACAAAAATAAATATGAATTTTAAGGGGTAAACTCTTTTGGTCAATATTCTTCTTGTTGAAGAATGCTGTAAAACTGATGGATGGCGTTAAACTGCGGATGCAAGGAAACCACATGACCAAATACCAATAAGGCGGGTGAAGTGATCTTTTTCTCGATGATCAGTTCTTCTATGGTTTCTACAATGCCGACCACTACATTTTCTTGTGTTGACGAACCGTTTTCTATCACAGCTACCGGCAGATCTGTTTTACCTTCTGCTTTAAATATAGAGGCGATGGCGGCAATCTTTTCGATACCCATTAATACCACAATGGTGGCATTAGATTTTGCTGCTACATACAAGTCTGGCGAAATTTCTCCAGCAGCATTGGTTCCGGTAACTACCCAAAAACTTTCGCTCAGCTTGCTGTAAACCATAGGGATTTTCTGTAGGCCTGGTACACCCAAGGCACTTGAAATGCCAGGGATCATCTCTGTAGGAATGCTATACGATTCTGCGATATCTATTTCTTCGTAACCACGGGCAAACACAAATCGATCACCACTTTTTAAACGCACTACATGTCCATAGTTCAAAGCATAGTCAATCATCAATTTGTTGACCACCTCTTGCGAAAATGTTTCATCATCTGAACGTTTACCTACGTAAGTCTTGATCGCATCTGCTGGCGCAAAATTTAACAGGGCTTCATTTACCAAGGCATCATATAAAACTACAGCGGCAGTTTTTAAAGCTTTTACACCTTTTAGGGTCAATAGATCTGGGTCTCCAGGTCCTGCACCTACCAAGGTGATCCTAGGTTCAATGGTCTGTTTTTCAATTTGGTTCAAAATCATTACTTACGAATTAGGAGGTCAACAGTACAAATGTATATAAAATCTATAGTATTAGTAGTATTTATTTTAAAATATTTTTTAATTGTTATTTATTGCCAATAAAAACACTGTAAATCAATAAGTTAATTAAGCTACCGCTGCCCTGAACATCAATGCCCCTACCGTTAAATTAGTTCGACTGTCAATCAAAATGGCAGAACCATTGGCCCTATTTTCTTTGTAGAAGTCAAATGCTAAGGCATCGGCCGTTTTTAGCACTACCCTACCAATATCATTCAATTTAAAATCTGTTGCGCCATGTTTTTCTAAGGTATTGATGTCGACCTTGTAGATCACTTCATCAATCTTACAACGTGTGGTTTTACTGTTATGTTGGATCAGGTAAGTCAAAGAAGTATCTAAGGCTCGGGCATCCATCCAACACAAGTCTGCCTCGATCAATTTTGATTCGTTTGGCAAGGCCGAAGAATTGACCAAAGTATCGCCACGACTGATATCGATATTGTCTTTTAAGTGAATGGTAACCGATTGTCCTGCCAAGGCTTCTTGAAGTTCCTGATTAAAAAACTCTATCCTACTGATGGTAGACGTATGGCCCGATGGCAGCACAGTAACTTGATCGTTCAACTTAAAAGCACCACTTAAAATCCTTCCGGCATAGCCTCTATAATCGTGAAGCTGATCAGTTTGTGGCCTGATTACCCATTGCACAGGCATCCTTGTTTGTGCGGTCTGGTCTTGGGTATCGGTATCTACCTGTTCGAGAAAATGCAACAGACTTTCGCCCTCATACCAATCCATTTGCTCAGAAGGCTGAACAATGTTGTCACCCTTTAAGGCGCTAACTGGAATATAGGTTACATCTTGCAAGTCCAGTTGTTGGGCCAGTGCTTTGTATTTTTCGATGATGGCTGCAAAAACGGTTTCGCTATACGCTACCATATCCATTTTGTTAACGCAAACTACTATGTGTTTGATCCCCAACAAAGCAACCAAGTACGAATGGCGGATGGTCTGCTCTACCACCCCATTTCTGGCATCGATCAAAATGATGGCCAGATTTGCCGTAGATGCGCCTGTAACCATGTTCCTTGTGTATTGGATATGTCCGGGCGTATCTGCAATGATGAATTTTCGTTTGGCCGTTTGGAAGTATTTATAGGCCACATCAATGGTAATGCCCTGCTCCCGTTCTGCCCTTAAACCATCTGTTAAAATGGCCAGGTCTATGGTTCCATCATCGTTTTTTCGGTTGGCATTTTGCAAAGCTTCCAACTGATCTGCCAAAATAGAATCTGTATCGTATAACAAGCGGCCAATGAGCGTACTTTTGCCATCGTCTACGCTGCCTGCGGTAAAAAATTTTAATATGTTCATATTTATTAGATTTGAGATAAGAGATTTGAGATATTAGACAGATGTAAGGTTCTCAAACCTCACATCTCCATACTCAACGCTCTTAAAAATAGCCCCCTTTTTTTCGGTCTTCCATAGCCGCTTCAGAAACCTTATCGTCCATGCGGGCGCCTCGTTCTGAGATTTTTGATTCGCTGATCTCTGGATAATATCGTCGATCAGATCTGCATTAGATTCTACTGCGGCGGTACAAGACATATCGCCAACAGTACGGAAACGCACTTTTTTGCGCACCACCACATCTTCGTCATCCATATTTAGAAATGGTGACGCCGCCATCAACTGCCCATTTCTGGTGATACAATCGCGCTGATGTGCAAAATAGATACTTGGTAAAGCAATGTTTTCTCTGCGGATATAATTCCAAACATCGAGTTCAGTCCAATTACTGATTGGAAATACCCTTACATTTTCTCCTTTGTGGATTTTACCATTATAAGTATTCCAGAGCTCGGGACGTTGCCTTTTAGGATCCCATTGCCCAAACTCATCCCTTACAGAAAAGATGCGTTCTTTGGCACGGGCCTTTTCTTCGTCTCTTCTTGCTCCACCGATACAGGCATCAAAACCATTGGCTAAAATCGTATCCAACAGGGTAACGGTCTGTAAAGCATTTCTACTTGCATTTTTACCCTTCTGCTCTACCACTTTTCCTTCGTCAATTGATTGTTGTACCGAGCCAATGATCAGTTTTTCGCCAATTCTTTCAATCATCTGGTCGCGGTATTGAATGGTTTCTTCAAAATTGTGACCTGTATCTATGTGTACCAACGGAAAGGGAAATTTACCTGGCCTAAATGCTTTTTCGGCCAACCTTACCAAGGTGATCGAATCTTTTCCACCAGAAAAAAGTAAGGCTGGTTTTTCAAACTGCCCCGCCACCTCACGTAGAATGTGGATGGCCTCGGCCTCTAATTCATCTAAATAATCTAAATTGTATGTACTCATATTGCAACCTTAAAAGGTATTACATTTAAAATCGTATCAATTGTTGTAGTTCTAAAAACTACTTGAAGACTTTAGCCTTCAACCTTTATATTTTCTGTGGTACTGTGCAGCCCACATTCTTTTTTGCTTTGGTCTTCCCACCACCATCTTCCTGCCCTAAAATCTTCTCCAGGCTGTACGGCTCGTGTACAGGGTGCACAACCAATGCTCGGAAAACCCTTGTCGTGTAAAGTATTGTAAACAATGTTGTTTGCCGCAATGTATTGCCTCACGGTTTCCAAACTCCAATCAAATAGTGGATGGAACTTCACCAATTGGTTACCTTCGTCCCATTCTAGTACCTGTCATTTCTTCTCTATTTGTACTTTGTTCAGCCCTAATGCCTGTAATCCAGATCTGCTGACCCGCCAATGCTCTTTTTAAGGGCTCAATCTTGCGGATGTGACAGCATTGTTTCCTATTTGCTACCGATTCGTAAAAACTATTGGGCCCTTTGGTGTTAACCATTTCTTGCAACAGCTCCGTTTGCGGATAATAGGCATGGATCGGTTGTTGATAGATTTCCAAAGTCCTGTTCCATACATAATAGGTTTCTGGAAACAATCGCCCGGTTTCTAGCGTGAAAACCTTAATGGGTATCTTGTTGGCAAAGATCAATTGAGTAACTACTTGGTCTTCTAAACCAAAACTGGTACTAAAAACAATTTGATCTGGATACTTACGTGCCAAGAACCAGAGCTTTTCAACCACGCTTAATCCGCTTAATTCTTCTTTTAATTCTGCTAGTACATCCATCGCGCTATATCAACTTTAAAATAAACAAGACTACGCTTCTTAGGCTAACGACCATCACAATGATGCCTACAGCTACCATGATCGTTTTTGCCGATATCTTATTAGACACCCGTGCCGCAATTGGCGCAGCTAAGGCACTGCCAATGATCAAACCTACTACGGCTTCCCAGTACCTACCGCCTAACATGGTAAAAAAGGTAAGTGAGCTTAAGGTGGCGATAAAAAACCTACTGATCTTAACCGTACCCAAAGAAAACAAAGGATGGCGACCTCCAGCAATTAGACTAGACAGAACGATAGAGCCCCATCCACCGCCAAAAGCCGCATCTATAAATCCCCCAAAAAAGCCCAGTGTTCCAATTTTTTTGATCTTTTGCCCTGTTCTTTTTCTTTTGATGTTAAAGGCTTTCATTAAGATTACCGCTCCCAACACTAGGGTATAAATGGCAACCAAGGGCTTAGTATATTGGCTATAATGTTCTAACGACGACAAAAGATAAGCTCCTATAATGGCCCCAATTATTGCAGGGATGATCAATAACTTGAAGAGCTTCCAATTGACATTGCCCATCCGGTAATGCATCCAACCAGCTATACCATTGCTCAAAACTTCCGAAATGTGGATGGCCATACTAGCCGATGCGGGTGGTAGGCCCATGGCCAAAGAGAAGGAGGCCGATGTTACGCCATACGACATCCCAATTGCACCATCAACCATGGCAAATACAAATCCTGCGCCTAAAAACCAATAGAATAACGGATCGATACTGATCAAAAAAGACTGAAATTCGGGTTCAGTATTCCATAAGGTTAACCCTACCGAGGCTATAAAAAGTACAACCGACAACCAGATCAGCCATTTGATATTGGTTTCTACAAAGCTCTTTTTTGGCGCCACCAAACTGGCCGTAACCTGATTTAGTTTTTTGACCTTGGCTGCAAAATCGCCATTTAAAGATTGGCGCAGTACATTTAATTGTTGTAAAGAGTTATCCAATTGTGCAGGTAAACCTTCGTTTAAGATCTCTTTGAGGCGTTTGGCCATGGTTGGCGATTTTCCATTGGTAGAGATCGCAATCTTTAAATCACCTTTTTTAACAATGGAGCTTAAGTAAAAATCGCAAAGGTCTGGCTCAATCGGCTACGTTGACCAATAATCTTCTATGGTGTGCTTCGGTTCTTATCTTTTCGTTTACGATAGGATCATTTGTGGCCACGAAAACAATATCTATGGCTGATAGATCTGCTGCTTCAAAGCTTCTCTGCTTCAGTTTTAAATGAGGATACGTCTTTTTCAGCTGCTCAATTTCTGGAGCAATGGTTTCTGCAATTACAGTAACATTAGCCAGTTGGCTATTATTGAGAATGGCATTTAGTTTTTCTATCCCCACCTTACCCCCACCAACCAACAAGGTACGCAACTGGTTCAGTTTGATAAAAACCGGAAACAGTTGGTTTCCTTTGGCTTCATTGGCCAAAGGCCGCTCGTTATATTGTAGCTCAGGCGATGGAAGCATAAGATTGGACTAAGGTTTTAAATGATGGATGTAATGACACCACTTCTCCAAATACCAACAATGCTGGTGCTTTGATCTTTTCTTTTTTGACGATAGCTAAAATGGTGGCTACTTTACCAACTACCAATTTTTCATCGGCCGAAGAGCCATTTTGTACCACCGCAGCAGGCAGGTCCTGTTTGCCAGCGGCTTTAAAGAGCGCTACAATTTGGTCCAATTTGTTCAGACCCATTAAAACGATTACGGTTGCACTTGATCGGCTGGCTTGATAGAGGTCTTCAGAAATTTCTCCGTTTGAAGTTGTTCCGGTAATTACCCAAAAACTTTCGCTCAAACCGCGATGGGTAACCGGAATCTGCTGTAGGCCTGGTACTCCAATTGAACTTGATATCCCAGGGATTACCGTAACTGGAATATTGTACGAATCTGCATAGGCCAGTTCTTCATATCCTCTGCCAAAAACAAAGGGGTCGCCACCCTTTAAACGCACCACATGGCCATAGTTTAAAGCATAATCGACCATCAGTTGGTTAATAGCCAGTTGCTCGAACGAATGTTCACCAGAGCGTTTACCCACATATACCTTAATGGCATTAAAAGGGGCATGGATCAACAAGGCTTCATTTATCAAAGCGTCGTACAATACTACATCGGCTGTTTTTAGGGCATTTACACCTTTGAGGGTCAACAATTCTGGATCTCCAGGACCGGCTCCTAAAAGTGTAATTTTTGGTTCTTTATGTGTATGTTGTGCTAAACTCATGCGATTTCTAATGCCCTATTGGCTTTGATCTGGTTTAAAAATTGTGTGGCTTCTCCGAAGTATTGGATGGCAAACTGCTGTGAGGGTTCGTTTTTATTGATCTGCAACACCAGCTCTGAAAAACTTGTACCGAAGTTGAATTCTCCTGTTGCTACAAAGTGATGATCAAACTCTTTGATTACACCTGCCTGTGTGCTGCTATTGATACTTTTATCCAACAACAAAGATTTGGCAGCATTTACAAAAACACTGTAGGCGTGGTAGATGGCATCGGCATAGGCCTTATTTTTCAATGCTTCGCTTGCCCAGGTCAGTTTGTCTTCTGCTTCTAACAAAAGGGTGGCTACCAAGTCTATTACAACGCCAGCACATTCGCCTACGCCAATGGCCGTTTCAAAGGTTTCTTCATGGCCCCAGTCTACAAACTCTGTGGTTTTGAGGTTGGTCAAATCTGACAAGGGTTTGAGCAGTTGATAAAAATGGTCTTTGCCTAACCTATCGTAGTACTGGTGAAAGTTTTCTTCTGGTAAATGATTGGCTTTAAAATCATTCAACAACAGGTGTAAAACCTGCGTTGCTCTTTTGGTTGGCACTTTGATCACACGCTCTGCCACCCTGCCCACCCCATTGCCAACTGTACCACCACCCAACATTACTTGTACGGCTGGCACTACTTTACCCTCTGCCTTTACAGAACTGCCATGGAAACCAATTTCAGCCAGACCATGTTGTCCACAAGAGTTCATGCAGCCACTGATCTTGATCTTGATGTTTTTTTCGTAGATGAACTCTGGAAAATCCTCATACACTACCTCTTCCAATACTTCGGCTAAGGTCATGCTGTTGGCGATGCCTAGGTTACAGGTATCTGTGCCTGGGCAGGTGGTGATGTCGGCCAAGCTATCAAAGCCAGCATTTGCAAAGCCAATGTTCGCTAAGGCTTGGTACAAAGAAGGTAAAGCATTTTCTGGTACAAATTTCAACAACAGTCCTTGGTTTTGGGTGATCCTGATCTCGTCGGCAACATAAGGTTCAACCGCTTTTACAAAGGCTCTGGCCTGATCAGTTTTGATGTCGCCAACCTGTATCTTTACATATACGCCATAATATCCTTTTTGCTTTTGCGCTATCGTATTGGTAGCCAACCAATGTTTGTAATGGGTTTCATTTGCGAGTATGACAGTGGGATAAACCTGCTGAATGGGCAAAGCGGGTTGTGGAACGGTATGTAGCTCTATTTTAAAGGTTTTGACTTTATTTGCTGTCCGTTCTTCGTCGATCAATCTTAACACCTCGTCAATACCCAGTTTCTGAACCAGGTATTTCAATCTGGCTTTGTTTCTGTTGTTCCGTTCGCCATAACGGTCAAAAACCCTCAGTACCGATTCGGTAAATGGGATCAATTGGTTTTCTGGTAAAAAATCATGTACTGCAGTGGCCAAAAAAGGTTGAGCACCTAGTCCACCAGCAAATAGCACTTTAAAACCACGTTCGCCATTGGCATTGATCTTAGGGATGAACCCCAAATCGTGGATATAACTATAGGCTGTGTCTTTATCGCTTGATGAAAAAGAGATTTTAATCTTCCTCCCCATTTCTTGACAGATGGGATTACGCAAAAAATAAGCAAATACTGCCTGTGCATAGGGCGAAACATCAAAGGGTTCTTCTGGATCAATACCTGCATTTGGAGAAGAGGTGACGTTACGAACGGTATTGCCACAGGCCTCTCTTAAGGTAATATCGTCCAGCTCTAATTTGGCCCAAAGCTCAGGAGTCCGATCTAAGCTTACGTAGTGGATCTGGATATCCTGACGGGTAGTAAGGTGCAGGTTTCCGCTGGCATACTCGTCGGCTATGTCTGCGATACGCAGCAACTGCTTAAAGGTAACCTTACCAAAAGGGAGCTTAATGCGGATCATTTGTACGCCTGGTTGGCGCTGCCCATATACACCTCGTGCCAAACGTAGGCTTCTGAAACGTTCTTCGTGGATCTTGCCAGAACGGAAGTCATTGATCTTTTGCTCTAGATCGATAATGTCTTTTTCTACTATCGGATTTTCTAACTCAGTTCTGAAACTCTGCATTGGGTCTGTTTTTTATAGGCGATATTTCCGTCTTTGCCAAACCACTTATCTAAATAAGTTATTGGCTATGGATCAGCAAATATATAAAATCCATAGAATTAGTAGTATTTATTTTGATAAGAAATTTTAAAAGCCTAAAACGCGCTTAAAATCAAAGGGTTTTATAAGATAGATGAAGCTGTTTTCTCGCTTTCGATGATGTGGGCAATGCTGGTTTCGCTTAAAATCTGCAAACTGGCATCTCTAACTTTGATAAAAGCTTTGCGGATACCACAGGTAACCTCATCGTGGCATTCTTCACATTTGTGGTAAAACTTGATACTTGCACAGGGTAACATTGCAATAGGTCCGTCGGTGATCCTTAAAATATCTACCAAGTAAATGTCTTCTGGGTTTTTATTGAGACTATAGCCCCCTCCCGCTCCTTTTTTGCTATATAAGTAGCCTGCATTGCGCAAGTCTAGCAAGATCTGTTCAAGAAATTTTTTGGGAATATGTTCTTCTTCCGCAATACGGGCAATCTGCATGGGCGGTTGCGTTAGGTTCCTTCCTAAAACCACCAGTGCTTTTATAGCATATTTTGTTTTCTTAGATAACATATACCAACAAAGCTAATAAAAGATTTATGAAATACGGAAGCTTAACATTGAGTTAGCGCCCAAATTATTTTCGACCTCAATTAGTATCGATAATATTACATTGATTAAATTATTTGTTATATTTAAGTACTATATGTATTTGTTATGCGAGCATTCTACTTATTCCTGATGGTTTTTGCCTTATGCTCAACAGGTTTGACAGCTTATGCACAAAATGGTTGTGTAATTGTTTATGGCCCTGGCAGTGCGGGTACTGTAGTTTATACATCTAGCAAAGGCACCACTACTACCTGTAATGGGCAAACAGTCGAAAATTTCAATACCTCTCCTGCTGTAGCCTTAGCTGCTGGTTGTCAATGGATTCCCTACCCTGCTACGTCTCCTGCTACTTTGAGGAACTGTATTGTTAATGGTTCTTGTGGAGTTAAAAACAATTACACTCAATTGTGCCCGCTTGATGATTATGTGTGGGTTTTGATCATTATGACTTCTGGTTTAGGTTTTTACCTATTCCGTAATCGGTTTGATCATCTATCTCCAACAATCCAAGCCTAATTATTCTATTTTTTCGTACTGAAGCACATAATTGCGGTAAACCCTACTTAGAGAGAAGGTACGCTCTAGCATGATCAAGATGATCAGCGGAATAAAAATCAGGCTCAACAGGTCAAATTGGTAAAAGACATAGGCCACTACGAGCATCAACCTTAAACATTCTAAATAATAGATCCATTTTCGCTGCTCTAGCAATGCGCCACAATTGATCAGGGTAAGTAATACAAAAACCGATACCACCCATTTATCTATGATCTGAAAGTAACTGAAAAAGGCTGTGGTAAAAGTTAATAAAATGATACAGATAACCAATTGGCCATTGAGGTATTTTTTGAATTTGAACCGATAGCGATCAATAGATTTGTGCTGTAAAAACCGCTTTTCCAAAATGGGCCTAATGTCTTGATCTAATAAAGCTGGACTACCAAAAACAACTTTCCATTTGTTTTTTAGCCCCTTTTCTCTTTTGCAGGCTTCGGCCAGTTCAAAATAATAATGAAAGTGCTGCCATAAAAAACTATAACTTTTGATAGGATGTGTTAGCCCATATCGGGGAGCTTCTTCTTCTTGTTGAAAGGTGCCGAACAGCTTGTCCCAGAACACAAATACATCGCCATAGTTTTTATCAAGGTATTTTTCGTCGCTGGCATGATGTACGCCATGTAATGAGGGTGTAATGAGTACCTTTTCTAACCAACCTAGTTTACCGATCATCTGGGTATGGGTAAAGAAAGAATAAGCGCCATGCACGGTTAAGATCACCACCACCATCACCGGATGGAAACCCACAAAGGGCAAAATACACCAGAAAACATTTCGGATCAGGGCCTGAAAAGTAGTGATCCTTGCCGATACGCTTAGGTTAAATTCTTCGCTCTGGTGGTGTACGATGTGTGCCGCCCATAAAAAATTAACCTGATGTCCCAAGCGATGATACCAATACCAGACAAAGTCTGTGGCCAATAGGAGCAATACCCATACCCACCATGCATTGGAAATATCGAAAAGGGCATAATGGATATAGATGTAGTTGAAGAGCTCGTAAAAACTTGCAGCAATGAAGAGGTTCAACAATCGTTCTGCAATGCCTATGCTTACGTTAGAGACTGAGCTCTCGTACTTGAACACGTCCGTTTTTTTGAGGCGAACGGCCAATGCATATTCTAGATATAAAAACAAAAAGAAAGCTGGAATAGCAAAGGCCAGGTAATTGATCTGATCCATGTTATGCGCTTAAAAAGTTGTTGACGTGATGGTTAAACAATTCGGGTTGTTCCATCATAGGCGCATGCCCACATTGGTTAATGTAATGTAAGGTGGCGTTGGGCAACAACCGATGAAATTGCTCAGCCACAGCTGGCGGAGTTACCACATCCTGTAAACCCCAGATCAACAATACAGGGAGATTCGATCAAGGGCAAAAAATCTTTGAGATTCTGTCTTTGGGCATCTCGGGCAAGGCCAATAATAGACAGGACCTTTAGCTTCTGTTGTACGATTCCGAATACATGAGCCACCATTTCTTCGTCTACAACTTCTTTCCTATCAAAAACATCTTCTATTTTGGTTCTGATGTACTGGTAATCCTTTACTCTTGGAAAAGAGCCTCCAAAAGTATTTTCGTACAAGCCAGAGCTTCCAGTCAATACTAGCCTATCTACCTTGTCTGGGTGTTTTAAAGTGTAGAGCAAGGCTACATGTCCACCTAGAGAGTTGCCAATCAACACTGGTTTAGCAATGTGGTTCTTTTCGATGTATTGTTCTAAAAATAATACCAACCTATCTAAACCCTGTCCTACAACCTTACTGAACAGCGGTAGCTCTGGTGTCCAGATCTTATGTTGGATCGGCAAATCTATTGGTTACGTTTTTCCAATTGCTCAAATTACCAAATAGGCCGTGCAGCAGAATGATATCTTGGGTTTGTACGGCGCAATGCGGAAGAAATGTTTTAGGAGTCTGATTTAATTGTACCTGCATGATCTGGAAATTTTGAAATGAAACACAAAACTTTCCAAAAATAACAATATTTTAAATAAAGACTACTATTTCTATAGATTATATATTTTTAATTAAAACGATCAGGTCGATAGCAATCAATCTGGATAGACAATTTAGTACCAGCAGCAAGTTCGGCAACCAATTTTCCGGTAACAGGTGCCAAGCTTACGCCCATCATTCCGTGTCCGCCAGCTATAATTAGATTGCTTATTTTTTGGCTATAACCGATGTAGGGCAAACCATCTGGCGAACATGGCCTGAAACCATACCATATCTTTTTAATATTCGGCACGGCTACGTGGTAATCTGGATAGTATTGCGGAATGGAATTGACAATTCCCTGTACCCTATTCATGTTAACATGGTGGTTGATCGGTGCAATTTCCATCGTGCCTCCAAAGCGTACCTGTCCATCCATAGGGGTTACGGCCACTCTTGCTTCTAACAATAGCGAAGGGTGATGGATCTTATGATAAGGACTCTACCATAAAGGAATAGCCCTTACCTGGCATCACAGGAATAGTTAAACCCGCTTTTTGTGCAAGTTCGGGCAACCAAGCCCCACCAGTCATTACCGTTAAGTCGCTTTTAAATGTACCATGTGTGGTATGGATTTCGGTTATCTTAGCATTTTGGGTCTCAAAACCATTTACTTTACAGTTGGTAATGATCTCGACTCCCTTGTTTTTAAGATTGGAAATCAATTGCTTAACCAGTGTACTTGGGCTTAAGTGCGCATCGCAACGATAGTGTATTGCGCCTAACACATCCAAAGCTGTATCTGGCTCTAGTTTTTGTGCCGCACCTGCATTTAAAACAGCTACATCTAGGCCCAAGCTTTGAGCTTTTAAAGCCAAATGGATTTCTTCTTCAGCTGCTGCTTGTGTTTTATACAACATCAAAATACCCTTTTTCTCCAGACCAAAATCCAAGTCGGGTTCTTGAGCCAGTTCATCATACAGTTGTTTGCTCAGTAGATGCAAATCTCGCAAAGGTTCTGCAGCGTGGTCTACATGTTTTTGATTGGCATGTTTCCAGAATTTTAGCCCCCAAGAGATCAATTTTGGGTTGAGAGAAGGTTTTACGTAGAATGGACTCTTGCTGTTGAACATCCATTTGATGCCTTTACTGATCATACCTGGGGCAGCCAAGGGCACAAAATGACTGGGTACAATCATTCCTGCATTACCAGAAGAGCAGTTGTCAACTAAATCGCCCTGCTCTAATAGGGTAACCTTAAAACCTGCCTTGGTTAAATAATAAGCACTGCACAGGCCAATAATACCTGCGCCTATAATGGTTATGTTGCCTTTTGTCTGATCAGCATGCATATCTTATCGTCAAATGTTTTGGTATTAAATTACTTGGAAACCATGTGCATAGGATCGTCATCGTCTATGAATATCGTGTTGTAGCCTGTTACTTTTGCCCAGCCTTCTATACCGGGTACAATTGCAGGCTGTCCGTTAATGGTAGTTTCTTCTTCTATTGTACCTATAAATTGTGAGCCAATGATACTTTCGTGGATAAATCGGTCTCCTTTTTTAAGCTTACCTTTTGCAAACCATTGTGCCATACGGGCCGATGTTCCGGTACCACATGGCGAGCGGTCTATGGCCTTGTCTCCATAAAAAACAGCATTGCGTGCGGTTGCCGTTGGCGAAAGGGTTGCACCTGCCCAAAGAAAATGACTTAGTCCGTTGATGTTCTTGTCTTCTGGATGGACGAAAGTGTACTGTTCGTTCATCAGCTTACGGCAGGTTCTGCTCCAACTGATCAATTGGTCGGCGGTATAGTTTTCTAATCCTTTAAAGTTTTGTTGTGGATCAACAATGGCATAAAAGTTTCCGCCGTAGGCTACATCTACCACTAATGTGCCAAGATCTGGACATGCTACAGTCAAACCTTCGGCCGCTAAAAACGACTTGATGTTGATCAGCTTAACCGATTTTACTTTTCCAGCTTCTTGTACATATTCTACCAAAACCAATCCTGCAGGGGTTTCCAAGCGTAGTTTACCCGGCACTTTCGGGATCACCAAGCCTTCTTCTATGGCAATGGTTACGGTACCTATGGTGCCATGACCGCACATGGGCAAACAGCCACTTGTTTCAATATATAATACGCCTATATCGTTGGCAGGGTCTATGGGTGGATAGAGGATACTGCCACTCATCATATCGTGGCCACGTGGCTCGAACATCAGACCTTTGCGAATCCAATCGTATTCTTTTAAAAAATGTAGCCTACGCTCCATCATGCTATTGCCTAACAGCAGTGGTCCGCCACCTGCAACTACCCTAACTGGATTGCCACAGGTATGGGCATCTATGCAACTAAATGTTTTCTTCATGGATCTGATTGCGCGTTAATTCGTTGTTGATGGTTCGCCAGATGTTTAGTGGGTTGGCATTTTGGAGTTCTTTTGGCAAAAATTCATCGTCCCAGTTCTGGTAGCTTAACGGACGGGCAAAACGTTTGATCCATCGGCCCCTACCGAAGTGAAACGGCTATCGGTACTTGCCGGAAATGGTCCACCGTGCTGCATTGCCAAACATACCTCTACCCCTGTTGGCACATTGTTGAAGATCAAACGTCCGCAAATGTCTTGTACGTAATCTAACAAAGATTGATGCTTACTGATATCATTTGGGGTAGCCATTAGGGTTGCGGTCAATTGACCTTCCATGGCTTTGGCAACGGCCAGCATTTCGGCCTCGTCTACACATTGGATAATGAGCGAGTAAGGTCCAAAAACTTCTTGGTGCAGGATAGGGTTTTCTAAAAACGTTTGTGCTTTTGTTGTGGCAATACTGATCAGTCCTTTTCCTTCAGTCAGTTCTTCTTCTTCTGTTTGCCCTACCAATTGCACTCCTTTTTGTGCCAATGCTGTTGCTAGCTTTTGCGCATAGTTGGTTGCAATGCCTTGATGTAGCATTTTAGTTGGGCTTAAGGTTTTGATCTCTCTTCTAAAGTTGAGGATAAATCTTTCCAGTGCTTCACTGTCAACCGCTATGATCAAACCCGGATTGGTGCAAAACTGGCCCATGCCCAAGGTTACCGAAGCGGCCATCTGTTTGGCCAAAGGGTCTGCTTCCTTGGTTAACTTTTCTGGCAATATAAATACGGGGTTAACACTACCCATTTCGGCAAATACAGGAATGGGTGTTTTACGTTGGTTGGCCAGATCAAACAAGGCTCTGCCCCCACTGTAAGACCCAGTAAAGCCGATTGCTTTTACGGCTTCGTGTTTGGCCAGATACGCCCCTACTTCAAAGCCTTGGCCGTACACATGTGCAAAAATACCATCGGGCATGTTGCATTTTTTGGCTGCGCTAAAAATGGCGTTGGCCATTAGGGTCGAGGTTTTTGCATGGGCCGGGTGGGCTTTTACAATTACCGGGCAGCCTGCAGCAAAGGCACAGGCGGTATCGCCACCTGCGGTTGAGTAGGCAAAGGGAAAGTTACTTGCACCAAAAACCACTACAGGCCCTAGTGGCACCAACATTTTACGCAGATCGGGTTTTGGTGGGGTACGTTCTGGCAAAGCAGTATCGATACTGGCCTCTAGCCAATTGCCCTGTTCTGCAGCGGCCGCATAACTGGTTAACTGGAACATGGTACGTGCTCTTTCGCCTTGTAGGCGTGCTTGTGGCAGGTTGGTTTCGGCCATGGCAGTGTCAATCAGTTCATCGCCCAATGCTTCTATTTCTGCAGCTATGGCACGCATAAAATCTGCACGTTGTTTTAATGAACAGGTTTTATATTGATGGTACGCTTGTACAGCTTTTGCTAATGCTTCGTCAATTGCTGTGGTGCTTGTATCTTTATACATGGTGGATTTGATTAAGCTATTTTTTGTTATCGATTGTTCGGCCTTATTGAACAAATTCTACCGTTAGCGATAAATATTCTGGCAGTTGAGGTCGGTTGGCCAAGCCATCGTTGATCACTTTAAGTACGTGTGCTCTTTCTTCTCCTTTTAACACCAGTCTTGGCGCTCTTACGATCTCTGAGCTAATACCTGTTGCTTCGGCGGCCAATTTAATGTATTGCACCAGTTTGGCATGGATATCCAACTCTAGGACCGGCAAGAACCAACGGTAAATGGTCAAGGCTTCTGCATAACGGTTGGCTTTTACCAAACGGTAAATGGCTACGGTTTCTGCCGGAAAAGCATCTACCAAACCTGCTACCCAACCGTGTGCGCCTAATGCCAAACACTCAAATGCCAAGGATCTACACCGCATAGTATCTTAAAACGATCGCCAAATCGGTTGATCATTCGGGTAACGTTTGATACATCTCTGGTGCTTTCTTTTACGGCCTGTACATTTGGGAACTGTGCCAACTCTTCGAACATCTCTATAGATACTTTAACTCCATAATCAACCGGATTATTGTAGATCATAATAGACAGGCTGGTTGCTTTTGCTACACTTTTGAAAAAGGTTAGGGCTTCTTCGTCGTCTGCTTTATAGCGTAAGGGTGGCAGCAGCATTAAGCCGTCTGCTCCTATTTCTTCGGCCTGTTTGGCCATAGCAATGGCTTCTTTGGTGGCCTGTTCTGCAATGTTAAGGATTACGGGTACTTTGCCGTTAATGCTTTTTACGCAATAGGCCAATAGTTCTAGTTTTTCGGTACTGCTTAGGGTACTGGCTTCGCCCAGCGATCCGCAGATGATCATCCCGTCTACGCCTGCTGCCAGTTGTGCATCAAGGTTTTTTTGGAACAGGGGGTAATCGATGGTATCGTTTGGGGTAAATGGGGTTAATAGTGCAGGGTATACGCCTTGCCAAGCAACGTTTTTCATAAAATGTCTGTTTTTAATGTACTGTTTAAAGTGCCGGAGCACTTTGTGGTTCAATTTTTTATATAGGTCAAATGTAGGTGGTGCTTATTGACTATTTTTAACAGGTTTTAATGAATAGTAAACGGATTTTAACCTTGGTGTTTTATCATGCTGGGTGTAATGAAGATTGTGAAGCAATAACGAGGTAAATTTAGTTGATGAACTCTTTACATGGAGATGCTTCGACAAGCTCAGCATGACAATTTTTTGAGGATTAGTTGGTTAAAGTGTTGACCACATAGGAACATAGACCACATAGACGGTTTTGTCATTCTGAGTGCAACGAAGAATCTAAATAGATAAGGTTCTCACTTAAGGGTACTTCGACAGGCTCAGCATGACAATTATGTTGATGCTTAGTTGGTTAAGGGGTTGACCACATAGGAACATAGCACACATAGATGGTTTTGTCATTCTGAGTGCAACGAAGAATCTAAATAGATAGTTCTCACTTAAGGGTGCTTCGACAGGCTCAGCATGACAAAGGTGTTGAGGTTTGCATTGGGTTTAGCATGCCAATTTATTAATAGTACTTAAACCTTAAAGTTTTTAAAATAATGGTTAAGGTAGGCTTTGGGGGCTTCGCCTTTGATGGCCTTAAACACCCTGTTGAAATTGGTTACGCTGTTAAAACCACAGGTATAAACCACGGTGGCAATGTTCTCGAATTTACCACTGGTTAGTTTTTTACAGGCTTCGTTGATGCGCAGTTCGTTTAAAAACTCTACAAAGGTTTGTCGGGTGTGTTTTTTAAAGTACCTGCAAAAGGCTTGTGGGGTCATGTGGGCTTCTGCTGCAACCTCGTCTAGACTAATGGGCCGCTCGTAGTGTTGCATCAGGTAATTGAAGATGTGCCCAATCCTTATGCCCTCGCTTTCTGAAAAGCTTGATAAACGGTTATTAGAAAGGGCTGCTCCGCTGTCGCCTATTTGGTGTAAGGTGTTTAGCAGGTTCAGAAACTGTACGATCACTTCTTGGTTTTTGGCATATTGCACGCTCAGCATCTTTTGGATCACACTGTCGGCATGGGCTGCAGGCACCTTATAGCCACTTTGATGTTGCTGTAAAAAGGATTGGAGCAACTGCATTTCTGGCAAGGCCAAAATGGGGGCCAGTTTTCCGTTGGAATCAAAAAAGATATCAAGGCCTGGATCTTTAAGGTACTGTCTTCTTGAAAGTATTCGGCATTGCTTTTAAAAAGGTGTGGTTGGTTGGCTCCTAACAAATAGATGTCGTTTTTTCTAAAAGTATGCATATTGTTGTCTACCACCAAAGTGCCCTCTCCTTCTTTGATCCACATCAACTGTGCTTCTTTGTGGCGGTGTAGGTAAGGGTAAAAGTGGGCCATATTGTCTTCTTGAACAATGATGGTATTATCGTGCGCTACTGGAATTGTAAATTGTAATACTTTCATAGTTTAGTTGCAACAGCTCAATATTAACTTAAAATAGCATCCTTTTTAAATCAACAGGTTAAAATAAGACTTTTTATGGACAGATATTGGTTTGAGCATGTTTAATTGTGATTATTCTCGTAAAATGTTTGTTTCCAATGTAGGGAGTCCGAAGTCAGGAGTCCGGAGTCCGAAGTCGGAAGTCGGAAGTTTAGTTGGAAAGTCAGAAAGTCCGGAGTCGGAAGTCTCGAGTTGGAAAGTCGGGAAGTCAGAAAGTTGGAAAGCTTGGAGCAGTACATTGCCATAATGACAAATGAACTAATGAACCAATAAAACAATGTCAGTCTGAGCCTGTCAAAGACCATGAACCAACGACACTAATGACAAATGAACCAATGAAACTAATAAAACAATGTCAGTCTGAGCCTGTCGAAGACCAAGAACCAATGAAACTAGTGACACCAATGAAACTAGTGACACCAATGAACCAATGCCGAATGAACCAATCAAACTAGCGAAATGTAAAATTGCAGTAGCAAATTATTGAAACAATTTCTTGGTTTCCCTTTTCTTTCCCACATTTGTGCATGACTTATCCTGAAAAACTAAATGCCATCCGTGAGCAAATGAAGGCTGATGGTGTTGCTGCCTACATTATCCCTTCTGCAGACCCTCATATCAGCGAGTATTTACCCGACCATTACAAGTGCATCTCTTTTGCCACTGGCTTTAAGGAATCGGTAAGTACCGTGGTCATCACTTTAGATTTTGCGGGGCTATGGGCCGATTCGAGGTATTTCGAACAGGCGGAAGAGCAGTTGCAAGGCAGCGGTTTTGAGTTGGTTAAACTAAAGGTACAGCATGCGCCTGAGTACATCCAATGGCTTGGCGATGTGTTGCCGCAGGGAGCTACTGTTGCTTTTGACGAGAAATTGGTTTCTATTTTATTGGGCGAACTGTTGCACAAACAATTGGCTTATAAGGGCATCAATTTCCAACATAAGGATTACTTAAACCCGATCTGGACCAACAGACCTGGCTTACCTACAAACCCGGCCTTTTTAATTGCCGATGCGTTTATTGGCCAATCTGTTGAATCTAAACTTACCGAGGTAAGAAAGGCGATGAAACAGCTTAGGGCAGATTATCATCTGATCTCTTCTTTGGATGATTTAGCTTGGTTGTTCAACATCAGGGGTACTGATGTAAATTATAATCCGGTAGTGCTGAGCTTTGCGCTGATCGCCGAAAACCAAGCTATTTTATATATACAACACGATAAGCTTAGCGCTGAGGATAAGGCCAGCCTAGCTAAAAGTGGCGTAGAGATCTTGGGCTATGATACCATCGCCAAAGACCTTGGCTTTTTACCTGCCGAAAGCTCAATCTTGATCGATCCTAAACGCAATTGTTTTGCGCTTTATAAACTGATCCCCATTTCGGTACAGCGAGTCTTAGATACCAATCCTTCTACTTTGTTAAAGGCGGTAAAGAACCAAACCGAGATCAACAATACACGTACGGCCATGATCAAAGATGGTGTGGCCATTACCCAGTTCTTAAAATGGGTTAAAGAAAATGTAAATAACACCACCATTACAGAAATTTCTGCTGCCGACCGCTTAAAGGCTTTTAGGGCTGCGCAAGATGGTTTTATTGGCGAAAGCTTTAACACCATTACTGGCTATAGGGCGCATGGGGCCTTGCCTCATTATGCGGCTACACCTGCTAGCGATGTTACAGTTAAGGCAGAAGGTTTGTTTTTGGTTGATTCTGGCGGTCAGTACCGCTATGGTACTACTGATATTACACGTGTTTTGCCTATGGGCAACAATACGGAAGAGGAAAGCATTGATTATACCTTGGTATTAAAGGCAATGATCGAGGGTTGTAAGACCCGTTTTCCGAAGGGCACTTGTGGTTACCAGATCGATGCGATTACACGTAGACCGATGTGGGACTACGCCTTAAACTACGGTCATGGCACCGGTCATGGTGTAGGCTATTTCTTAAATGTACACGAAGGGCCGCAGGTATTTAATGCCACGGCTACGCCTGTTGCCATTGAACTGGGCATGATCACTTCTATTGAGCCCGGTATTTACCGCTCTGGCAAACATGGTATCCGTATCGAAAACCTTGTGTTAACCATTGCCGACCAAACCAACGAGTTTAACGAGTTTTATGCTTTTGAGGCACTAACCCTTGCTCCTATTGATACCACCTTGGTTAAAAAGGAACTGTTGGAACAAGCGCATATCGATTGGTTAAATACTTATCACGAGAATGTGTACGCAAAGCTAAGTCCATTCTTGAATGAGGAAGAAAGGGTGTTTTTAGCAGGGATGACGAGTAGCCTTTAGGTTTTTGGTTCATTAGTTCAGTTGTTCATTAGTATCATTGGTTCATTAGTATCAACGGTTCATTAGTCAATAGTTGATTGGGCTTAGGGTACTAACTCAAGCATTGCGGGAGGATTCCGAACAATGGTGGGAGGATTACGAACAATGGTGGAAGGATTCAGAGTGATGGTGGGAGCTTCTCAAGCGATGGTGGGAGGATTCCGAGCAATGGTGGAGGCTTCTCAAACTATGGTGGAAGGATTCAGAGCAATGGTGGGAGCTGTTCAAGGTATCCCATTCACAGTTCAAGCTGGGTAAGCAGCCCAACAAGAAATCAAAGACGACAAACAAATTTAAGAACCGTTCATTATAGTTCAATAATTGATGAGATATAGATCAACTTTATAAAGTTTTAATATGTAATAGCTTTTGAAGAATTATAAAGAGATTTCCAAAATGTTTATATTTTTTGCTTGATCGGCAACTTTCTGTTTCTTAAATTAGCAGCTTATATTTAGTGTACCACATGAAAAATAAAATCAGAGTAGCAGAGTTGTTTGCAGGGGTTGGGGGTTTTAGGCTTGGGCTTGAGGGCTGGCAAGGCCGATCGGCCTTAAGTGGGTACACTAAAAAATTAGGCAACAATGGTTTTGAGGTGGTATGGAGCAATCAATGGGAGCCTTCTACCAAAAGCCAAGATGCCTCCAAGGTTTACGAACAAAGGTTTGGAAACGAACACCACTCTAACAATGATATTGCCACCGTAGCGGCCAACCATATACCTGATCATGATATGTTGGTAGGTGGTTTTCCGTGCCAAGATTATTCTGTTGCGCGTACGCTAAGCCAATCTGGCGGATTACAAGGCAAAAAGGGTGTACTATGGTGGGAAATCCATCGAATCTTAAAAGACAAGATGGCCGCAGGCAACCCTGTTAGCTATGTTTTTTTAGAGAATGTAGACCGTTTGCTTAAATCGCCTGTTAAAAAACGTGGTCGTGATTTTGCCATTATCTTAGCCTCGCTGGCCGATCTTGGCTATGCGGTAGAATGGCGGGTCATCAATGCGGCCGAATATGGTCTACCACAACGAAGAAGAAGGACTTTCATTTTAGCTTTTTTTAAAGATACAGCCATTTACAAGCAACTTGACCATAAGCAAGGCGATTGGATTGCCGAAGGGGGATCATGGCCAAGGCTTTTCCGGTAAGGGACGAAGCGTTGAAAACGAACAGTTTCCATATTGATGGCGACCTTGCCGATATTTCTGAAGACTTTAGCGTGTCGTTGAGTGGAGTTAGTCCGTTTGAAAACGCAGGTTACATGATCAACAGAAATGTAGTAACACAAAAAGTTGCCCCAAAATACTCAGGTAAAAGAATGACCTTAGGACAGGTACTATTGGCCGATCAAGAGATACCGAAAAGTTATTTCCTTAACGAAGAGAGTTTTGAGAAATGGGCCTACTTAAAAGGAGCCAAAAAAGAAGAAAGGGTAAACAAGGCTACCGGCTTTACCTATAACTATGCCGAGGGTGGCATGATATTTCCAGATCCGTTGAACGAACCATCGCGTACCATTATTACGGGCGAAGGTGGTGCAGCTGCATCGCGCTTTAAACATGTGGTAAAAACCAACGATGGACATTACAGAAGGTTAACCCCTGTTGAATTGGAAAGGTTGAACATGTTTCCGGATGGGCATACCGATGGCGCAAGCGATATTAAAAGGGCCTTTTTTATGGGCAATGCCCTAGTTGTTGGCGTTATTGAAATGGTGGGCCAACAATTGCTTGCCAGCATTAAAGAACTTGAACTATCAGGTACTCCTGCATCCTAACCTATCAATTTTACTAAAAAAGATAGCTGCTGGTACAGGCCATTAACCAATGGCTTAGGGCTAATTTTCTACAAGCTAGTTATCGGTTGGTCTGCTCTTCATTGGCTATCTCACAAAATCGGTACAGTTCTCTTCGCCTATGCTAGGCTAAATGCTTATCTTGCGGTATTTTAATTTCACCCTTATATGATAGCCCGCTACCTTCATCGCTCTTTTTTTAAAGCTTTTTTCTTATCATCAACCTTGTTGTTGCTAGCCTTTAATGGTGTTGCGCAAAAGAAACTCCCTTATACCCTACTCTGGCAGATCAGCGGCAAGGGTTTAAGTAAACCATCGTACTTATTTGGCAGCCTTGTATTAAAGGATAGCCGAGGCTTTAATTTTAGCGATTCGGTATTTAAGGCAATTGAGGCCAGTACAGCATTTGTAACAGAGGAACACCCAGATTCTGCTGCCAACAACCTATTTTACCTTATTAACCAAAGCTCCGCAAATACAGCTAGCGTTTTACCCAAAACTTATAGTTTAACCACGCTAGACCCTAAACAAACTGCCGCCAAAGCCTATTTGTATGGCATTGCCCGCACCCTGAACAAAAAGATATTGGCTTTAGATGGCGCTACCAAAAACCAAGCAGTTGACGAAAGTGCTGAGGATGTGGTTGAGGCTGTTGAGGAGGATGAGCAGAATGCCCTGCAAGAAGAGATGGAAAGTATATTAACGGCTTATCAAAACGGTAATCTGGATGAGGTGTGGAAAAAGATACAGTATTATTACGAAGAAGACGAAACATCGGCAGGTAATGTAAAAGAGCTGTTTAACCGAATCAGCAAACTGCTGGCTACAGAACAGGTATTTGGGGTGTTTAATTTTCCGGCTTTGACCGGTAACGAGGGCCTAGTTGCCCTATTTAAAAATGCTGGTTATACGGTAAGGCCAGTAGATGCTTCTTTTACGGCTGTTGGCCAAGGCTATGTGGTAGACCTTGGCAAAATGCAGCGTTATACCTATCAGGATCAGCAGGCCAATTACAGCGTTAGTTTTCCGTCGGCACCGCTAAGTTCAGCTGGTAACAGGTCTGCGATCAAAACCTACCATGATCCTTTAAATGGGGTTATCTACACTTCTACTTCTTTATACACCGGGCCTTTAACGGGCTTTACTTCTGCGCAGTATGCCGATAGCGCCTTGGCAAATTACTTGAGGTTGTCTAAAATGGAACTGGTTAAAAAGAACCCCATTAACAAGTTTGGCGCAAGCATACTCGAGGTAACCTTAAAAGGCGAGCACAAACATGCCAAAACATGGCTTTTGCACACCAATGGTACTTTTTACAGTTTTACGGCAGAGCATAAATTGGATCTATTAACAGACCCTTATATAGACTTGTTCTTTAATTCGATCCAGATAAGCGAACCAAAGGCCATTACCAGTAGCGACTGGATAGATTACAAGCATAAAATAGGCGCTTTTTCTATCAAGATCCTGTACAGCCCCAAGAAATGATACAGGATGTAGCCAGCGAAGTTAACGGCGGGGCATACAAACTGAACATATACATGTCTACCGATAAGGTAAACCTGATGAACTACTTGGTAAGGTACAACGATTTTCCTGAGGGCCTATACCTCGACAAAAAAGCTGTTGTTTTTGATGCCATGCTTACAGATTTTACCAAAAAGGGCCAAATTATTGGGCAACCAAAGGTAATTGCAAAGGATGGTTATGAGGGGCGGTCTTACGAAATGATAAGCAACGGTTCTTATATAGAAGTACAGATTTTTATAAGGGGCAACCGTACCTATCTTTTGTTAAGGCAGAACATGAACGGTACCAGCAAGCCAACAAAGACCGACCAGTTTTTTAGTTCATTTAAGTTTGATCCTTACCAAAGTGCCGGCAAGGTAAGTTATGCCATAGGCCATACCACTTTTATAATGCCATCGCAGCCTACATTGGCAAAAACAGAAAAAGAGGAAGGCGAAACAGAGGATGACAAACATAGTTCTTTTTTAAGTGATGAAATGGTGCACACTGCCCTTAATGGCAACACGGGCGCTTCTTATGTAGTTGCCAGATCTACCGTAAGCAAATATTTTAAGAGTAAGAACATAGATACTTTGATGGGCGTTTTGATCGAAAAGCTAAAACCGCAGCACAGCGCGGCAAAGGTTATTGCTACAGATTTTAAGCTGGGTACCATTACGGGTAAAGAGATGGTTGCTGTAGATACGCTCTCTGGCAGTACGAGAAAAACAAGGATATGGTTTAATCAAGGCTTTTTCTATTACCAGTTTTTGATTGCCACTAAGGAAGAGATAGAAAGTGAGGCGGCGCAACGGTTCTTTAACTTAACCGAAGTAAAGGAACAGGCAGCTACTTTTGATATGACCAGCTCTAAGGCCAAACTGATTACAGCCGACCTGTTGAGTGAAGATCCCGAAACCTATAAGGCGGCACATGGTGCGCTTTCTTATTATACTTTTGACAAGGAGGAGCTACCTACTATTTACGCAGCATTAAACCATAAATATACAGATGATACCACCAGTACTGGTACAAGGGCTAGTTTATTGGAGTTATTAAATGATATAAACGATAAGCAAACGCCTGATTTTTTGAAAAAGCTATATCAGGATAACAAAGGGGCCGACCTTATACAGAGCAATATTTTGAGCGTGCTACCTAAAATAGACAGCACCAGTTACGATTGGTATTTTAAAGCGCTAACAACGGCACCCACGTTTAAACTCAAAAACTATTGGCCTTTATTTACGCCATTAAGAGATTCGGTGAGTTATACCAGCACCCACATAGACCAAGTGCTTAAATTAATGCAGGTACAGGAATACAGGTCTTCGTTGCTCGGTATCATCAGTCAAATGGTAAACATGGACGGTACGCCTTACAAGGCATTGATCGAAAGCAAAAAAGAGCTGATCAGCAAAAACATGATGAAAGACCTGGAAGACGACATCGTGTTGATCAAAGCAGATGAATATCCATCAACTGTGTATAGCTACCTGAACATTTTGCCTACGCTTAACCTGCCCCAATTAACAGATACTTATACCAATAAGATCATTGCTTTAGATTCTGTGCCTTATTTGCGCACCACCGCTTTTGCCACAAGGATAGTAGCTGGCCTTAGCCTAGATCCACAATTGTTAAGTGCACAGTTGGATAGTTTGAGCAGCCGTTACAACATTATGTACGCCTTTAACAAAGTGGGCAAATTGGCCACCATACCTTTAAAATACAGAAAGCATGAGGAGTTTGCCAAATTGCTGCTCTATAATTACCTTGATGAGGAGTATGCCTATCCGGAAGAATCAAACTTTTGGGCAACATTAAAGAGGGGCAGCAAACTTATTATGTTTTTGATTTTTCTTATACGGAAGAAGGGGTGAAAAAAACGTACGTTGGCGTTTGTGGGCCTTTTAACAGCAAGGCAGAAACACTTGATTTTGACACCTATACATCGTACTCTACTTTTGAAACGAAAGAAAAGGATTGGTTAAAACAGGCTAAATTGATGGTTAAGGAAATAAAAAGCGATCAATAGTGATGCTTAGCCCAGTTATAGGTTAAGGACTATTCTTTAGCCGGCACCTTAGCTACCCTTGCTGCTTCTACATATAAAAGCACTTGGTTTACGCAGGCTTTTAGGTTCTGCTTTACCTCGTGCTCCCAAAAGCGCATTACGGTAAAGCCCATGGCTTGTAGCTGCTCATTTACAAATTGATCCCGTTGTTGGTTGCGCTCGATCTTGGCCACCCAAAAGGTAGTATTGGTTTTTGGCTTGCGTTGCTGCCAGTTGTAGCCATGCCAAAAATCGCCATCTACAAATATGGCCAGTTTGTATTTATCGATCACCAGATCTGGCCTGCCGGGCAGGTCTTTTTTATGGATCCTGAAAACGAATGTGTTGTGCCCAAAGTGCTTTTCTTAACAGGAGCTCTGGCAAACTATTTTTACCCCTGATCTTAGACATGGTCTTGCTCCGTTGTTTGGTGGTATAATAGCCTGCGCTTTCTTCAAAGCGGGGTACTTTGATGGCGTCTTCTTGTACTGGGTAGGCTTTAGCTCTCATTATTGTTAAACCTTAATAGGCCGATATTGTTTAGGGCTTTTAAAATTAAACCCTAAACAATATCAAAAATAGCATTGCTGTTGATATGAGCATCACAAAGCCCACAAAATGTGAGTAGCTAGTACAATTATTGAGCACTGCTTGTTTTGATGATGCAGGCTGCTTGTTCGAAAACAAACCTGCCCTTATCGTAATCTATGGGTACATTCTGGTTAAAGTATACCGCGCCCCACATTACTCTTATATCGCCAACACCCATGGTTAGGGTGTTTTCTTTTTTTAACAGGGCTATTGGGTTTCTGTACCATTTATCGGCCTTGTTTACTTTAAAAACGTAATGTCCTTTTAAGGTATCGCCTTTAACTTCACCTTTGATGGTACCTACAAAGTGTTTTTCGTTGTGATAGTTAAATTCTAGTTCGCCTAAGACTTGTTTCTTGGTGGTATCTACTTTAAGCCAAGCGGTATCTGTTTTATCTATAGCAATGTAGCAGATGGTTTTTTTTTCGTCCATTTGGTCTTTAAACTCTTTTTGTTGGGTGCAACTGCTTAAGGCAAGGATAGAAATGGCAATTGATAATAGGGATAGTTTGTGTTTTTTCATGTTTAGGGTTTAGGGGTTGACTTCATATTTATACTAAGGATGCCAAAACCTGATGGATTGCATACACAGGAAGATAAAAAAAATTAATAACGCTAACAAATTTGTCATGCTGAGGCACGAAGCATCTTAGTTTAGAAACTCGTGGAATGGAGATTTACTTCGTAGCTGCTTCGCGGTCTTTGCTATACTCAGAATGAATTGACCACATAGGAACATAGGTCACATAGAGAATTTTATCGTGCTGCTATGTTAAGAATGACAAAGCGATTAAAAAAACGAAACCTACAATAGTCCTTTCAGTACTACCCAAACGTTTTCGGCTAATATTTTATCGCCTGCTGCTGTAGGGTGTATGCCATCGGCCTGGTTAAGCTTGGGTACTCCTCCTACTTTATCCAACAAAAAAGGAATCAGTTCTATTTGGTTCTGTTTTGCCAATTTGGGAAACATCTCCTTAAAATCGTTGGCATAGGTACTACCCATATTTGGGGGTACCTGCATGCCTGCCAATACTATTTTAACATTGGGATACTTGCTTTTAACCTGATCAATAATAAATTGTAGGTTTTTGGTGGTCTCGGCAACGGGAATACCTCTTAAACCATCGTTTGCACCTAATTCTAATACAAAAACATCAATAGGTTGTTTCAATAGCCAATCGATACGGCCTTTGCCCCCAGCAGATGTTTCGCCACTTAAACCACCATTGATCACTTTATAAGGTAATTTTAACGAATCGATACGGTTTTGGATCAAGGCTGGATAGGCTTCACTTGGGTCTAACCCATAACCTGCGGTTAAACTTGTGCCAAAAAAGAGAATATGTTTTTGGGCAACTGCGTTTTTCTCGTCGGTAGTACCATTGGCCTGTGTTTCGGCTTTGTCATTTTTTGTATTTGTACAGGCTCCGCAAAGGGCTACCAAAACAAGTGCTGCTATTAAACGTTTTCGTAACATATCTATTTGTTCTATCTCTAATCATCAAAACCCATTATCTTTAAGGGGTAAAGGGATTAATGTTTGATTTCAAATATAGCTAAAACTTAAATAAGCATGCCATTGGAAAGTATTCTGGAAATTAAAAACGTAAGTAAGATCTATCAAAGCGCCCATAACGATCTCACCGTATTGGACCAAATCAATTTTGCCATCAACAAAGGCGATACGGTAGCAATCACTGGTCCATCGGGCAGTGGAAAAACAACTTTATTGGGCCTATGTGCAGGCTTAGACCGTGCAACTACAGGAACCGTTACTTTAAATGGCGTTGAACTCACCAATTTGGGCGAAGACCAAAGGGCTGCCGTTCGTAATCAATATGTAGGTTTCATCTTCCAAAATTTCCAGTTGTTACCAACGCTTACCGCTTTAGAGAATGTAATGGTACCTTTAGAACTAAGAGGAGCTAAAAACAGCAAAGCACATGCGTTAGATCTGTTAGACAAAGTTGGTTTGGCCGAACGTGCAGCACATTATCCTGTACAATTATCTGGTGGCGAGCAACAAAGGGTTTCTTTGGCCAGGGCATTTTCTAATCAACCTGCCTTACTTTTTGCAGATGAACCTACCGGAAACCTTGATGCGGAAACGAGCGAAAAGGTGATCAAACTCTTGTTCGACCTGAATAAAGATGCAGGTACTACACTGGTTATCGTTACCCACGATCTGGAGCTGGCGGCAAGAACAAACAGAATTATAAAAATTAAAGGCGGTAATATCATCGCCGATGAAAGCCAGCAACATGCCTAATCCTCCTATCCAAAACCAACCTATCGGGATGGGTTGGCTGTTTAAAATGGTTTGGCGAGATAGCCGAAAAAACCGTTCGCGGTTATTGCTTTTTATCTCATCGATCGTATTGGGTATTGCCGCTTTGGTGGCCGTCTATTCATTTAAAGACAACCTACAGCGAGACATAGATAACCAAGCCAAAGAACTAACCGGCGCCGACCTGATCGTAGAAAGCAGAAGGGCTGTTGAGCCTAAAACACAACAACTATTGGCCAAACTGGGCGACGACCGTTCGCAGGAAAGGTCATTTGCATCGATGGTGTACTTTTTAAAAGGTCAGGGCAGTAGATTGGTACAGATCAAGGCACTACAAGGAAAATATCCTTATTACGGAGCGATAGAGACTAGTCCAACAGCAGCTGCGAGCAGTTTTCAGCAAGGAAGAAATGCACTGGTAGACCAAACTTTGATGTTGCAGTTCAATGCAAAAACAGGCGATTCTATTAAAGTTGGCGACCTGAACTTTGCCATTGCAGGTATTTTAAACAAGGCACCCGGACAAACTGGTATTTCGGCAACGGTAGCACCTACGGTATACATTCCCTTAAGCTACCTTGAGCAAACAAAGTTGACCCAAATCGGTAGCCGCATTACCTATCGCTATTATTATCAATTTAAAAATGCTGATTCGTTGGCCCAAACCATTAAAAAACTTGACCCTAAGTTAGAAAAGGAGGGTTTAGACATAGAAACGGTAGCTTCAAAAAAAGAACAGACTGGCCGTTCTTTTAGCGACATGAGCAGGTTTTTGGCCTTATCAGGCTTTATTGCGCTGTTGTTGGGCTGTATTGGCGTAGGTAGTGCAATCCATGTATATATCCAAGAGAAACTTAGTGCCATTGCTACCCTACGTTGTCTTGGCCTAAAGGCTAGACATGCCTTTTTGATCTACCTGATCCAAATCTCTTTTATCGGTTTAATTGGTGCAATATTGGGCGCGATATTGGGCACTTTGATCCAATTTTTGTTGCCCATCGTGTTAAAAGATTTCTTGCCCATTACCATTAGCATGCAGGTTTCGTGGTTGGCTATTGCACAGGGTATTTTATTGGGACTGATCATTTCAGTGCTATTTGCCCTACCCTCTTTACTTGCGGTGCGTAAGATATCTCCTCTAAATGCCATCAGGGCATCTTTTGAGCATACTGTAATTAAAAGGGGTAACCTCTAAAATGGTTGGTATACTTCTTAATGCTGGTATTTGTTTTGGGTTTTACCTACCTGCAAATGAGGGGTTGGATGCAGACCATTGCCTTTACCATCAGCATATTTATTGCTTTTTTGTTATTGGTGGCCTTTTCTAAGCTACTGATGTTTTTGGTACGAAAGTTTTTACCGATGTCGCTCAGTTACTTGTGGCGCCAAGGTTTTGCCAATCTATATCGTCCAAATAACCAGACCTTGATGTTGACGGTATCTATCGGCTTGTCAACTGCCTTTATCTGCACTTTGTTTTTTGTGCAGGGCATCTTGATCAAGCGGGTAACCTTATCGTCTGGTGCAAACCAGCCCAATATGGTCTTGTTTGATATCCAGAATACACAAAAAGAAGCGCTGGATAGTTTAACCAGATCTTACAAACTACCTTTAATGAACCAAGTGCCGGTAATTACCATGCGGAATTGAAGAGATCAATGGCAAGAAGTTATCAGCAGATACGGCTAATGCAAGGGCCTACAGGGGCGAAATCAGGGCAACCTACCAAGATACCTTAACTGCAGCAGAAAAGATAACAGCTGGTACGTGGACTGGTAAGGTCGAATCGGCCATGGCACCTATCCAAATCTCTCTAGATCAAGACTATGCCAGAAGAATCAAGGTAAAACTGAACGACAAAATCTTATTTAATGTGCAAGGCATGCTTCTCCAAACTACAGTAGGCAGTTTTAGAGAGGTAAATTGGGGCAGGATGCAAACCAACTTCAGGGTGGTATTTCCTTCGGGGGTATTGGAATCGGCTCCGCAATTTCATGTGTTGATGACAAGAGTGCCTTCAAAAGAAGTTTCGGCCAAATTTCAAGGCGCAGTGGTTAGGGGTTTTCCCAATGTTTCGGTGATAGACCTAGGTTTGGTCTTACAGTTATGGGACGAGATCTTAGATAAAATCGGTTTTGTGATCCGCTTTATGGCTGGCTTTAGCATGGCTACGGGTTGGATTGTACTGCTCTCTGCGGTATTGACCAGCAAAAACCAAAGAATCAAAGAGAGCATCTTATTGCGCACTTTAGGGGCCAGTAGAAAACAGGTATTGGTGATCAATGCCATTGAATATTTCTTTTTAGGCGTTTTTGCCGCAGGTGCTGGTTTAATCTTAGCATTGGGCAGCAGTTGGCTTTTGGCCAAGTTTAGCTTTGAGGCTACGTTTACACCTCCATTGGTTCCCATCTTTGTGCTTTTTGCCATTGTGGTTGGCTTAGTGGTGTTAACTGGTGTGTTAAGTACAAGAAATGTGTTGAACCAACCTCCATTAAAGATATTGAGAAGTGAAGGCTAAGGGAATGCAGATTTAACAACAATTTGGGGGTAGATTTTAGAATTATAAGGCCTTGGTAACCTTAGCATTGTTTTCTTCTCCAGATTATTTCTTTACTTGATATTATTTGGTTATTTTGTAGGTTCGCTCGTTTTAGCTAAAACATTGACTATGAAATTTGCACATACCGTAAAGCAAAAAACAAAGATTGCCGCCTTACTTTTTGGGGTAATGGCCTGTACCATCTTGATTAGATTTTTAGAGGATAAAAGCATCAAAAACATGAACAACGCTTTTATTTCTATGTATAACGATAGGTTAATTCCTGCTACCGACCTCTTCTATTTGGCAGAGAACCTGTATGCCAAACGTTATATCCTCGAGGCTGTAATCGAGCACCAACCTAAAAAGGAAAGTCAGCAGGAGTTATTGCAACGATTGATCAAACATGACGCAAACATCAATTCGCTATTGCAGAAATATGAAAAGACTTTTTTAACGCAACAGGAAAAAACTTATCTGGCAGAGCTTAAGGCCAAACTGCGAGAAAACAAAGCCATTGAAGATCGGATCATCGCTGCCGAAACTACACAGGTTAATGCCAGCAACAAATTGTTGTTTGAAACTACAGCCATGGATTCTTTCAATGGAATCAATACTAAACTGGCTGAACTTACCCAATTACAGACTAAAGTTGGCGAAGAATTGATCAAAGATTCAAAGTATTTGGTATCGGGAAGCAATCTATATTCTACAATTCAGTTTGCTTTGGCCATTGTAATTGGAATTTTAATTGTGTCTATTATCTTCGCTTCTAATGTGGTAAAAACTAACAATCAGAAGTTTAACTTAAATTAAGGCTTCTCCAAAAAACAGAATTCATAGAATATGAAAATAATCCTTGCTATTTAGCCATGCATTTGATAGATTTGCATCCCGCTGAATAAGCAAATGCCCAGCTGGCGGAATTGGTAGACGCGCTGGTCTCAAACACCTGTGGGAAACCGTGCCGGTTCGACTCCGGCGCTGGGTACGAAGAGTAAAATTAAAAGCCTTAACATTTATATGTTAAGGCTTTACTCTTTTAAAGACATCTTTGAATCACTAAATATCAGTAATTATATGCCACCATTCATCTCTCTGGCTACTGCTAATTTTCAGTTTGTTTAATTTCCTTTTTACTCAATAGGGCCATAAAGTTTATTTCAAACTTTCATCTATATTTGAGTTAACAGTCAGGCCATGATAGCCACAGCTTAGACAAAGTAAACAAGACAAAATGGTAAATATAAATTTCACACCTTTCCCAATTTTGACAACTGAAAGGCTCACGCTTAGACCATTATCAATTGATGACCAGCAAGATATTTTTGCTTTGCGTTCTGATGCAGAAATAAACAAATATCTTGGCAGAGCACCTAGCCAAACAATTGAAGATGCCATAAACTTTATCAACAAGATTAATGATAACATCCAAAAAAACAATTCCATTTATTGGGCAATTACGCTGACGAAAACAAAAACATTTGTTGGGACAATTTGTCTTTTTGACTTTTCAGCCGAAAAAAATAGCTGCGAAATTGGATATGAGCTTATGACAAAATTCCAAAACCAAGGCATAATGAAAGAAGCAGTAGCGGAAGTTATTGCGTATGCTTTTGAAACATTGCAGTTTCAAAAAATAGTAGCGTTTACGCACAACGAAAATCAGCATTCGACCAAACTATTGAAGAAATTTAACTTTCTTCAATCACCAGAAATAGACAAAGAAAATCCTGATTGTGCTATTTTTACATTGGAAAAAGACATGAACAACAAAGGTCAGAACCACTAACACAGGTTTGGCAAAATATTTAGGTTATCAAAGATTTTTATGGTTTAACCAAAACCGATTGTGTTTTATTTAAGGGCTCGATGCTTTTTTATGCCTTATCATTTGTCCATCAGTTTAATCCATTGCTCAATAACCTCCTGAAGACCTTTACTTCTTGCCTCTACTTCTGCCATGTTCTTAAATTTGGCATAGGCTTTACCTTTCGATGCCGATTCAAGCACCTCATTGTTATTCAGCCCCTCTGCTTGATGGAAAACTAGTGCCACTGCATCTTTAACACGTGGACTAAAGGTTGCGATATCACCTTTGTAATAGAAACTGGGACCACCCCATTTAACATCTTCTGTAATTTCTGGATGTACTTTCATGATGATATCACGCAACACTCCCATTTCTTTTTTTAAAGGATGATCCAATTTTGCTAGGAAATCATCTACCTTTTTTGTACTCATGTGTTTTTCGTTTTTAATTAATGTTCCCAGAAGCGGACATTTCTGCTTCAACAAAGCAAACTTCGCTGGTTCTAATCGAGAAAAAAATTACAAATGTTGAGAAAAAGAAAATTATTTGCCGTTAATGATACGACTCAACTGAGTGGGAGTAATTCCAAGGTAAGAAGCGATATGGTATTTTTTAAGACGGGGCAGGATTTGTTTGTGCGACAGTAAGAACTGTTGATAACGGGTTAAGGCTGTATCAGTACGAAAAGCAATTTCTAATGGTTCTTTTTCAGTTATCCAATGTTTTTCTAGGTAATTGATATAAAATAAAGCAAGGTCATGATATGTATCGACAAGTTTTCTAAATGCATTAAAATCATACTCCAACACAATGGTATCCTCAACGGCAGCAATGGTAAATTTACTTGGTGTTTCTGTCATTGTTGCAGTGACTGATGCCGCAAAACGGTTTTCAGGAAAAAAGTATTTGATGACCATCTCACCTTCAAGCGGTAAATAGGATTGATAAGCTAATCCGCTACAGATAAAAGCAAATTTTCGTGGCACTTCTCCTTCTGTTACCATCAGCTCTCCTTTACGGTATGTTTTCTGTTTGAGCAAGTCGGCCCAGACCTGCTCTGCTGCTGCTGTAATTGGATAGTACCTACGAACCTGCTGGAAAAACTGTACTTTGCTCATGATGTCTTAATTTAAGAACTAAGCTAATCATTATTGCTTTCAACTAGATAAAGGTTTGACCTAGCATTAGCATGTTTTCTCATCTGCTAATCGTTAATCTGGTTTTGGCAACTAATTTACACAAGAAATATTATGGTTCTCAGTAAAACCCTTAAATTGCGCACAAGAAGTCATATCCTATCAACTTAATTTTTTACTAGCATGAAACTTATATTATCTCTAGCATTTTTGACAATCCTCTCCTTCACAGGTTTTTCGCAAGAAATAAAAAAAGCCAATCCAGAAGGCCAAGTTCAAGATAAAGCAAACCCATATGCTTATATTTTGATTGAGGGTAAATTATTCTCTAAAAAACTAAGAGTTGAAGTTGATTTTGGCGACACGCCAGAACAACTCAAAGCAGGCAAGGAATATTCTGAGAAGCTAACGAATAAAAAATCGTATGCAGCTGTATTGAACTACATGGTCGAAAACCAATTTGAACTCGTTCAAACACTTGATTATACCAATAATTACTCAGGCTCAGGCGGAACATCTGGTATTGTTTTTATCATGAGGAAAAAGTGATCTTTAAACTAGTTTAAAGAATTGCTTTCCCAATTTTTAATGCATAATCTCCCAAATCGGTCAGATTGGTATTGGATAGGATGATAATACTCAAATCACTATTTAAGTAGTGAAACCAAACAGCATTAGCGCCTGCTATCCTACCATATCTTTCCATACGCTTGTATTTTTGAGTATCACGGACCCAAACACTATAACCATACTGATCTAGTCCGGGTGTTAAAAGCTGATCCAAAGTTTCCTTTCTGATCAGTTTAAAAGCAAATAGGGCGTTATTGAATTTGATCAGGTCGGCTGTACAAGAATACATTGCGCCTGCGGCCGAGAAGTCTTCTACGTAAATTGGGATATTTGGAATTAAGTGGTCAAGACTTTTATCCTTATAATAAGGGGTTGCCAGGTTTTTGATCAATTTATAATGAGAAATCAATCCAGAATCGTGCATCCCTAATGGAAGGAGAATCTGCTGATCCAAGACCTGCGCAAATGTCTTTTGATAAATCACTTCTAAAATTCGACCTAAAATCATGTATTCTCCGTTGTTGTAATCGAATTTTGTTCCAGGTTCATTCACTAGGTTATTTGAGCAAAAACTATTTACGATTTCCTTTAATTGATAAGGTCTATTATAAAACCCTAGTCCATATTTCAAGAAATTTTCATCTTTGGCTGTATCCGTATTTTTCATTCCGGATGTATGGTTCAACAATTGATGGATAGCTACCTTGGGGCCTGCTTCTCCCTTGTAATCGGGTAAATAATCAATTATTTTTTTATTCAAATCAATTTTTCCTTGTTCAACCAACTGAAGAATTAGAACGGCCGTAAATGTTTTTGTGATCGAACAGACCTGATATTTGGTGTTGTTTGTAATTGGCGAGTTGAATGCACGCTCGGCTACGCCAAAGCTTTTGTAATAAATTATTTTTGAATTCTTTTGAATCAACACCGTTCCATTAAATTGATGTTGTGCGGCATAGGTTTCGACCAAGTTGTTAATTTCCTGTGTTTGGCCAAATGCGCAAAAGCTAAGTACAAAAAGGAACAATGTGTTTAAAAATTTCTTCATTTTAACCAATTTAAGTTACTCATTAGACGCTCCTTAATTCCTTAAGTTGCACCTCTATTAACTATCTTATTGATAATTTATCCAATACTCTGTGTATAAGGTCTTTTCATAGAAATGACGGAAGATAACTTGTCAACTCTTTTATTTCTCTCTCCAAAATCCGAGGTCTTTCCCTTATCTTTGCCGATAATTCAATACCCCCCATACTGTGATCAATGTAAACAACATTTCCGTTTCTTTTGGCGGAACTACCCTATTTAGCGACGTTACCTTTTCCATAAACGAGAACGATAAGATTGCCCTGATGGGTAAAAATGGCGCTGGCAAATCGACTATCTTAAAAATCATTGCCGATGTAGCCAAACCTACTTCTGGTAACGTAACCGGACCTAAGGATGCTGTAATCGCTTATTTGCCACAGCATTTGCTTACCCAAGACAAAGTGACTGTTTTTGAAGAAACGATGAAAGCTTTTGCAGAGGTGAACCAGATGCAAAAAGAATTGGATGAGCTGAATGAGCAATTGACTATTCGTACCGATTACGAAAGTGATGACTACATGAAGCTGATCGAACGCGTATCGGAACTGAGCGAGAAATTTTATTCGATCGAAGAGATCAATTATGATGCAGAGGTAGAAAAGGTATTGAAAGGTTTAGGTTTCGAGCGCAAGGATTTTACGCGTCAAACTTCAGAGTTTTCTGGTGGATGGCGCATGCGTATCGAGTTGGCTAAAATCCTGTTAAAAAAGCCTGATCTGATCTTATTGGATGAGCCTACCAACCACATGGATATCGAAAGTATACAATGGTTGGAAGATTTTTTGATCAACTCGGCCAAAGCGGTGATGGTAATCTCGCATGATCGTGCTTTTGTTGATAACATTACCAATCGTACCATTGAGGTGACCATGGGAAGGATATACGATTACAAAGCCAAATACACCCATTACCTGCAATTGCGTGCCGACCGTCGTGTACACCAATTGAAAGCTTATGAAGAACAACAACGTTTTATTGCAGACAACCAAGAATTTATAGACCGTTTTAGAGGAACTTATTCTAAAACCTTACAGGTGCAATCGCGTGTAAAAATGCTCGAAAAACTCGAGGTGATTGAGATTGATGAAGTAGATACTTCGGCATTACGCTTGAAATTTCCACCATCACCACGCTCTGGTCAATATCCAGTAATTGTAGAAGAGCTAACCAAAACTTATGGCGATCATGTGGTGTTCGAAAAAGCATCTATGGTAATTGAAAGAGGAGAAAAAGTAGCTTTTGTAGGTAAAAATGGTGAAGGGAAGTCGACCATGATCAAGGCCATTATGAGCGAAATTGATTTTCAAGGAAACTTAAAAGTCGGTCACAATGCCAAAATCGGATACTTTGCCCAAAACCAGGCTGCCTTGCTAGACGAAAACTTAACGGTATTCGAAACCATTGACCAGATTCCATTAAGTGATGGAACGATAAAAATCAAAGATCTTTTAGGTGCCTTTATGTTTAGTGGTGATGACACGACAAAAAAGGTTAAGGTACTTTCTGGTGGAGAAAAAACCCGTTTGGCCATGATCAAGCTGTTGTTAGAGCCTGTAAACCTGTTGATACTGGATGAGCCAACCAACCATTTGGACATGAAGACCAAAGACATTATCAAGGATGCCCTTAAGGATTTTGATGGCACTTTGATCCTGGTATCCCACGATAGGGATTTCTTAGATGGATTGGCAACAAAAGTATTCGAATTTGGTAATAAACGTGTTAGAGAACACTTTGAGGACATTAAAGGGTTTTTAGCCTACAAGAAAATGGACAGCTTAAAAGAAATCGAACAAAGCTAAATCTCAAATCATTTGCCAATTGGTTCAAATCGAATTTGACCGCAGATACTCAACCTCATTATGAAATCGTAGTGAGGTTTTTGTTTTTAATCAAATAACATTTCTTAATCTTAGCTACTGCTCAAATACCTTCATCAAATTGATTGAAATTTCATTTTCACTTGCAACTATCATCCTTAGAAATCCATCTATCACTAAACATCTAATTGTTACTTGGATGAAATCAAATTTTAAAAAGCATATATGAAAAAAACATTGGGCATATTTTTCATTTTGAGTTTAGCTCTGCATCTTCACGCACAAGAAAAAATGACAGCTCAGGATAGTATAAAAGTATTTTATGATGGGCTTTTTTCTGCCTTAAAAACCGGGTATTTATATAAGAAAAATGTAGATTGGAAAACAGTTGAACCTGAAACCAAACAGAATTTGACAGTGTACAATAGCTTTAAAAATTCCTTGGGCGAGATCAAGATTTTATTTGATAAAATAGGTGCAACACATTGTGGTGTATATGATCAACAAAATAAGTATGCTGCAACTGCAAAAATCATATCAAAAGATGATTATAGTGAACAATGGAAAAAGAAATATGGCACCAAACCAAGTTTTGAGGCCAAGGTGCTTAACGAAAAGTATGGTTACATCTTAATGCCAGGTATGCTATTTTTTGATACAAGCCCAGAAAATATCCATAAAATAGCCCAGCCTTTATACGACCAAATAGCTGATCTTAAAACTAAGCATGAAATTGAGGGGTGGATAATTGATTTGCGCTTTAATACGGGTGGAAACTCAACTCCAATGCTTTTGTCGTTATATGACTTTCTTGGCGATAATGAGATTTGGGGCTCACTTAATGTCAATAAAAAAACAGAGAACAGATTTAAATTGAAAAAAGGGAAATACATTGACAATTCTAAAATAGTACTCTATATCAACCCTAGCGGAGCCTTGCTTGACCAAGCAAAAGTAGCCGTCATTACCAATAGGTTTACCGCCAGTTCGGGAGAGGTAACCGCACTGGCATTTAAAGGTAGACCTTCTACGCTATTCATCGGAGAAAGCACTTATGGGGCTACAACTGGAAATATATTTTGGCCTTTACCTTTTGGAATGACCATGGCTTTAACTACCTCCTACGACAGCGACAGGAATGGCAATTATTATGAAAAAATCATTCCGGATATTGTTGTGTTAAAGCAGGATAATTTCGATCATCTACTTTCAGACAAAAAAATTCAGGAAGCTATAAAATTCATATCGGTAAAATAATAACCATTCCTAGCATTAGAAATTTGTAAGGAGAGTTATTCGTTTTTAAGCCTACCTTTTGTTTCTTAACATGCCTAATATTGGCCTGGCATTCAACATTCTCCAATTCAAATTAAGCTCTGATACAAGTGTAGCTGCAAAGACCAGTCCGCCACCAATCAAGAGTCGTGATGAAATGTTTTCTCCCAAAATGAAATGTGCAGCGATTGCTCCAAAAATCGGTTCAAAAAGATAGATGATAGATACCCGCTCGGCGCTAATGTATTTTTGCGAAATATTGGATATGGTATACATGTAAGCTGTTGAGAATAATGCACAGAAGACAACCCCAATCCAGAAAGTATTTTGCGCTGGAACCCAGCTGATGTTTCCCTGTCCGAGTGCCAACAAAAAGACGAGTATTGAACAGGTGGCAAACATCGGAACGATTGTTGGGATGATATCGCCAGCCTTTGATTCTTTTTCAATCTGGATCAGATACACCGCAAAGCAAAATGCACCAGCAATGGTATAAAGGTCGCCGATACCAATGTTAAATTTGTCATTGATAGAGATGACGAACAGGCCAATGAGTGCCGTAAAAGCAGCTAGCCATATCTTTAGCGAGGCCGTCTTTTTGTAGAAAACCAGTTTAAGAAGCGGAATGATCACTACGGTTATTCCAGCTACAAATGAACATTGCGATGCTGATGTATGGGTAATACCCAGTGTCTGTAAATAGATGCCAAGCACCAATGGAATACCCAAGATGGCACCTGTCTTGATTGAGGTGAGGTTGAGGTTTTTTACATGTTTCCAGAAAACAATAGACAAGACTATGGTTGCCAAAGCAAAGCGATAACACAAAAACAAGGCAGATTGGTTTGTTCCGATGGCAAGTTTGGTTACTGAAAAGGAAATGCCCCAAAAAGCAGTGCCCAGTATCAGTAAAGCGAGATAGATGTTCTTTTTCTCCATTAGGCTATTGCTGACTCACCCACACCAGACAACACTTTTTTCATCATCAGGTCCGTCTGTTCGTCGCTTCCCAACCTAAAGATGTGCTGATCAAAAGTGACAAAACCATTTTTCTCATAAAAAGCCAAAGCCCTATGGTTCTTTTCCCATACACCTAACCAAACATAAGTAGCCTTTATTTCATAGGCAATATCGATGGCCTTTTGATAAAGTAGTTGGCCCACCTTTTGGCGATGAAATTCTTTTAAGACATAGATGCGCTCAATTTCTAGTGCATCAAGACCTTGCTTTTCGGTCTGCGCTTGTCCAAGGTTTATTTTCAGGTAGCCAATCACTCTTCCTTCATATAGGGCAAAATAAAGCTGTGAATCTTTATTTTCAAGTTCTGCTGTCAGTTTAGCTATAGAAAAACTTTCCTCGAGGTAGGCTTTCATATCTTGCTCGCTATTTACCTCTGCAAAGGTTTCTAAGAATGTTGTCGTTCCAATCTCCTGCAGTGTGCGAATGTCTTGTCGTGTTGCCCTATTGATAGTGATTTCCATAACACAAATGTAAACAGTCTTTAAATGCAATAAAATGCTAATTTTTCATTTATTAATGCGTATATTGCATTAATGGATCTTCAACGAATCAAATATTTTTTGGCCCTATCTGAGCAACTGCATTATTGGAAAACGGCGGAAAAGATAAACATCACGCAATCTGCACTTAGCCGTCAGATCCAATCACTTGAAAATGAACTTGGTCTACAGTTATTTGAACGAAACAAGAGAAATGTGAAGCTTACACCTGCTGGCAAGTTCTTAAAAGAAAAATGGGAAGTAGAGCTGAGCGAGCTTGAATATATCCATCAGTTTGCAAAGCAGATCCATTTGGGCGAACGTGGTACCATTACCATTGCACATCCAGATTCTATATCGGCTTCGATCATGCCCGATGTTTTGGCAAAGATCAGTCAGGTATTTCCGCAGCTTCAGATCAAGCTTGTGCAGGTTTTATATGAAAATCAGTTGGAGTTTCTAAAGACCTATAAGATTGATTTGGCGATTACAAGGGACATCAACAGCGAGCCTGGTATCAAATCGAGAAAGTTGTATTCAGATCATTTGGCGCTAGTAGTTCCGCAGGATCATCCATTTAAGGAATTTGGAGACTTATCTACAGAAAGCCTAAAACAACAAAAATTTATCTTACCTACCAAAGATGAAGGCAGTAGTTATAGTGACATCATCCATGGACTTTTCAAGTCTTACGATTTTGTACCTGATGTCTTTCTTCATTCAGAATTTGGTTCTACCATCATCGCCTTGGTGAGAAAAGGCTTGGGCATAGCCATCTTACCCGATTCTTATGTGCATCACCAAAGCCCTGGTCTTCGGTTTATTCCTTTACCTTTTCAAACAGATCTGTTCATCAACTGGCGGGCAGATGACCATAACCCTGTACTTGCCAATATTTTGGATCTTTTGCTCGAATATTAGAATTGAGCATTTCTGCACATATTTAGCCATCGCTATGTGATAATTTTGGTCAATTTTCAACCGCATGATTTAATGCATCAAAAAATAGACTTATGAAATCAATTCAAAAAAAATCGACCTTAGTATTATCCGTATTGGCCTTAATGGTGTTATTCTCTTGTAAAAAGAAAGAAGGTGGTTCGTCTGGAAATTCGGATGAAGCAGCAGCTGCCAGAGTGGTAGGAACTTACAAAGGAACGTTGTCGATAGCTGGCAGCACTCAAGAATATTTTAACGCTATTATTGTGATTACAAAAGAAAATGGCAACAAAGTAAAAATTGCACCTAAATCTGGTGAGGCCTATGCTAACGTAACCACAAAAATCATCCCTATCAAAGCCATACCTGGTTCTGATGATGCCGAAGCTATTTCTGCTCCCGAGGGGACACTCATATATCAACACTCGGAGAAAGCAATAAATATAGTTACCCAAACTACCGCTTCGGGTGATGTAACCTACACATATAGGGCAACCAAACAATAAATTTCATGAAAAATCAAAGCACTTTTGCAGCTGAATAGCAAAAGTGCTTTTGATTAATTTTCTTTTTACCCTGACATAGGGTTGTCTTTGTATACCCTAGCTTTGGTGCATAAATAATTGTTATTTTAGTTGCAATGAAACCTTAAAGCACTGATGCCAAAAACAGATCCAGATATCTTTTGCCCAACAAGTCGAACGGCATGGAGGCAATGGTTAAAAGAAAATCATCATTTAAAACAGGCTGTTTGGCTTGTGTATTATAAGAAAAAGTCGAATGTTGCTACGCTTTCTTGGAGCGAAGCTGTTGACGAAGCATTATGTTTTGGTTGGATAGACAGCACCAAAAAAACACTTGATGAGCATACCTTTACACAATTCTTCTGCAAAAGAAAACCCACTAGTACTTGGTCTAAGATCAACAAAGGAAAAGTTGAACAATTGATCGAACAAGGATTGATGATGCCTGCAGGTTATAAAAGCATTGAAACCGCTAAACAAAATGGCTCGTGGACGCTCTTAGATGAGGCGGAAGAATTGACGATACCTGATGATTTGGCCATTGCACTTCGAACACACAATGGCGCTGAAGATTTCTTTTTAGGTTTAAGTAAGTCTGCCAAAAAAGCCATTTTACAATGGTTGGTATTGGCCAAACAACCAGCAACTAAACAGAAAAGGATTAATGAAATAGCAGAACTTGCTGCCCAAAAACTAAAGCCAAAACAGTTTAGGTAAAGATTTTATACCTGTTCCATTTTGAAATCACGTGCAGTAGCCCACTTTACCATTTCATCCAGCATAGGCCGCAACTGTTCGCCATCAGCACTTAAACTGTAGGTTACAAAAGGTGGCACTACATTTTCTGACTTTCTGATCACCAAAACATCTTCTTGCATCTGTTTAAGGTGCTGGATCAGCATCTTTTCTGTAATTGCCGGAATTAATCGCTTTAACTCGCTGTAGCGTTTTGGCCCACTCATCAAATGAAAAAGAATAATGGGTTTCCAATGACCACCAAGCTTGCTCATCACATAACTTATGGGACAGGTGGCCTTATTTGCTTTTTTATTAACGTTTAAAGTTGAGCTTTCTTTGATAGCGGTCATGATACATACTTTGGGGTAAGTACTTGTATAAAAGTAAGTACAAATATAACTTTGCTTTAGAAAAAAACACAATCATTATGAAAATAATTTTAACCGGTTCTTTGGGCAATATCAGTAGACCTCTTGCCATGAACCTGATCGCAAAAGGACATCAAGTAACTGTAATAAGTAGCAATAACGAGAAAGCAAATGACATTATCAATCTTGGTGCTGTACCAGCCATAGGCTCGGTAAGTGATGAAGATTTTCTGACCGCAACTTTCAATGGTGCTGACCTGGTATACTTGATGGTACCCAACGATTTTTCTACCAACGACCTCAGGGCGCATATCAAAAATATCGGACAACATTATATAAATGCTATCCAAAACGCAAATGTGAAGCAAGTTGTATTGTTAAGTAGCATTGGGGCGCATCTGGACGAAGGTACAGGACCTATTGCAGGATTAGCTGCTGTTGAAAAGCTGTTCAGAAAGCTTACAGACATCGATATCCTCTTTCTTCGCCCTGCTTATTTCTATAATAACCTGTATGCCAATATAGATATGATCAAACATATGGGTATTATTGGGGCCAATTATGGTGCAGACCAACAGATTGTATTGGTAGACCCACAAGATATCGCGACCATTGCCGCAGAAAAAATAGATGCGGGTTTTAGTGAACAAGAAACTTTTTATATTGCTAGCGACAAACGTACCTTAAAAGAGGTTGCTGAAGAGATTGGAAAAGCAATTGGGCAACCTGCGCTTGCATGGGTAGCATTTGAAGATGCCCAATCGTTTGAAGGCATGGTACAGGCCGGACTTTCTGAAGAGATGGCCAAAAACTATGTAGAAATGGGTACTGCTGTTAGAAGCACCATCCTTTGGGAAGATTTTGAACTACAGCAAATTGTACCTGAGGGCAAAACGAAATTGGAAGATTTTGCTGTGAAGTTTGCACAGGCTTACAAAGGGTAAGCAAAATAGTATAAACATATAAAAAGCCTTCGAGAGATCGAGGGCTTTTTTATTGACAGGTACTGATCCATTTGAAAAAAATGAATCAAAAAATTTTACACTGCCATAGGGTTGTCAGTAGGCACAATTATTTTTGGGTATATCAAACCAATATTCACTAAATAAAAATAAGATGTCAAAAAGAAATGTATTAAGAGGTTTAGCCACGATCAGCTTTTATGCTGCAGACCATGCCGCAGCAAAAAAATGGTATGCCGAACTATTGGGCATGGAACCTTATTTCAATGTGCCGGGCTATGCCGAATTCCGCATTGGCGATTACCAACATGAACTAGGATTGATTGACAGCAACTACGCTCCAAAGGGTGCCACAAATGGTCCTGCTGGTGCCATTGCGTATTGGCATGTTGATGACCTTAAAGCAATGCTAGATCATTTAATAGCTTTAGGAGCAACTGCCTACCAACCCATTACAGACCATAGTGGTGGAAGCGGCAATTTTGTAACGGCAGCTGTTGTTGATCCTTTTGGAAACATCTTGGGCATTATGACCAATAAACATTATCTTGAAATTTTAGACCAAAAAGCATAGTTATGGAAATGAAAGATGGAAAACCAGCTGTTTATGCTCCAACTAGGGCAGAATGGCGCGCTTGGTTAGCGCAAAATATTGAAACAGAGAAATCGGTATGGTTGATCCAATACCATAAAAAAAGTAAAGTTGAGAGTGTGAACTACAATGACGCCATGGAAGAAGCAGTCTGTTTTGGCTGGATAGATAGCAAGGCTAAAAAAAGAGATGCAGAGAGCTTTTATTTAACTTTTACTCCCCGTAACCCAAAAAGTAAATGGAGTGAACCCAACAAAGAGCGTGTAGCCAGAATGGAGGCCAAAGGTTTGATCACCGTACACGGACAACGCCTCATCGACATTGCCAAGACTACCGGAAAATGGGACCATTTAGTTGTTGAGGGATAGACAAGCACAGTAACCAGATCCGGAGTATAAGACCTGGTTTACCTGTGTCTAGTCACAATTAACTATATTTCTCTATAAAAGCAATATAGATTCCTATAAAACAATCGTCAGCGCAATTGTCTTCAACATAACCACAAGAAGATCATGCCGTTATTATTAGCCTCAAAAGATGTTTTGGCATTTTTTCTTTTCAACAACCAATCCGTTTTTGCTTTTTCGTAGAATCTATCTAAAGTCAAAGCACTTGCTCCGCTTTGGTGTGAATTTAAGTTGCTCTTATCCTCGGTCCATTGATCGTATACCACCACCTGATTTGTGGTACGGTCTATTCTTTTTGCAACATAAGAACGTGCAATGGCCTGACCGTTTTTGATGGTGATAATGGTTTCTGTACTACTTCCTACCCATGATGAAGTACTGATCTTATAGCGGTAAGAATTGTCGCTTGTTGATTTGAAGTTCAACCAGGTTTGGTAACTTCTGTCAAAATCTTTGACTTGAACAATGTCACTTTTCTTACAAGCAGTAAATAGGGTACCAACCAATAACAGGATAATCAAGTAGGGATTTCTTTTCATAATTTATTGTTTCTTACCTAAACGGGTAAAAGACATTTTACGCTACAGTTAACTCGTATATTTTCTTTAGCCGAAGTGGTTAAAATGTTCAGTAAATTTGGACATGATTAAATTCGCTTACACGATCCTTTACGTAAAGGATGTTACCAAATCTATTGAGTTCTATGAGAATGCCTTTGCCTTTAAGAGGAAGTTCATTTCGCCAGACAATGATTATGGCGAGCTGGCTACTGGAGATACTGTACTCTCTTTTGCCTCAACAACATTGGCAAAAACCAATCTATCTGAAGGTTTTTTAGAAAGTAACCCTGAGACAAAACCATTTGGTATTGAAATTGGCTTTGCTACGGAAAATGTAGTACAAGTTTTTGAGGAAGCCATTAAGGCAGGCGCAACTGTTGTTGAAAAAGCAAAAACCAAACCATGGGGCCAAGTAGTAGCCTATGTTAGGATCTAGATGGTTTTTTAATTGAGCTATGTACCCCTATGGGTTAATCAAAATAGCAATGGGCAGTTTACGGGAACTGCCCATTGCCAAGGTATTAAAATTTATAACTGTACCCGATACGGAATACCTGTGTTTCTAAATAATCGGTACTGTTTAGGGTAAAGCCATTCCCCTTTATTTCTCTTTTGATCTTTAAGGTATTGAGAATGTCTGTTCCGTTCAAAAACAACTCTCCTTTTCCTTTTTGGATCTGTTTTTTGGCGCCTAAGTCCATCGAAAACCTCGAACCGATGGTGCCTTGCGGCACAATGTCTTTGGCCAGGTATACCGCCGAAAGCTGTAATTGTGTTTGTTTAGGCAGCTTGAACATTGCATTTACCTTAGCATTTCCAGAAGTTATTTTTTCTTCATCCATGTGATAGACTGTTGGCACCGGATATTGGTTGGTAATGCTAAAGGCTTTGATGGTGTTCTGGTAAACTGCTATGCTGGTATTGAAAGAGAACCAGTTGGCAAGTTCTTGTTGCAACACCAATTCAGCTCCGGTGTTGTAACTTCTTCCAGCATTCTGAAAGATGTTATAAAGAATGGTACTTCCAGGTACAGTGGTGGCAATTCTGGTAATGGTCGCATCGATTACCTTGTGGTAAACAGCAGTATAAACATTGCCCTTTGTCCAGTTTAAACGATGGCCAAATTCAAAAGTATTGGTAAACTGGGGGCGCAAAGTAGGGTTACCAACTTTAAGCAATTCTGGCTCATCATATTTGGGGAAGATGCGGATATCCACTTCATTAGGTCTATCCACTCTTCTGTTAAAGAAAATCGACAACTTATTTTGAGCATCTATTTTATAGGCCAACCTCAAATTTGGAAATGGACGGACATAATCATAGCCATCACTCTTGTAGGTATTATGGTTAGGATTTACGTCGTATTGAACCTTTACATATTCAAATCTTAAACCTGCTTCCAGTTCGAAATGGTTGTTCTCTAAAACGTAGTTGGCATATACCGCAGGAATCGTCTCTTTGTAATCTGCCCAACCACCTGCATTTACATCAATTGGTGAATTTAACCCCGGAAAGAATTCCATATTGGTTGGAATGGTCCTTCTTCTAAATTTAATACCAGTTTCAATCCTCCCCTGCTTTAAAGGCTTGATGTAATCGAGGTTAAAATCGGCCACATGTTCATCAGAGAGCAACTTGAAAGCATCTTCTCCTGTAAATGTGGGCATGATGTTGGTGAAAAAATATTTTTCGTCTTCTCTATGCCAAGTATAATTAAATCCGGCATTCAACAAATGTCCAGGTTGTTTAAACTTGTATTGGTAAATGACCGAACCAGTAGCGGTATATTTTACTTCGTCTTCTAAAAACTGCCATAACCTTAAACGTTGAGCAAAATTAGCATTGAAATAAGGGATATCACCTCTATCCAATATCTTTTCTCTATTAAAGTAAGCAGAAACGGTAAAGGCATTCTGTTCGTCTGGATTCCAATCTATTCCTGTTTTTACGGTGGTGTAGGTGGTGGTACGGTTACGTTTTACCTGTTGGTTGATCACTGTTCCATCTGTGTAGGTCCTTATGGCAAACTCATTTCTATTGAGAGTTTGTGTATATAACCAATCGCCCTGCAAAAAGGTATTGAGTTTATTCTTCCTATAGTTAAGGGAAACAGATGGATTTATTTTGGGTGTAGCCTGGTATTGCGGCCTAATGGTTGGCAGGTTTTCTTGTCTAACCCATAATGCCCCCAAACCTGTAGTCAATCCTATTTTGCCATTAAAGCCTTCTTGTTTGTTCTTTTTGTAGATGATATTGATGATACCCGCATTGCCGTTTGCATCGTATTTGGCAGAAGGATTATTGATCATCTCGATCCGTTCTATTGCCGAAGCTGGAATATTGTCTAGACCAGTTTGTGTACCAAATCCGGTCATTGCATTCTGCCTGCCATCAACCAATACTGCAACCTTGTCGTTTCCCCGCAATTGGATCTTGCCATCTTGTATGGTAACACCTGGTAGATTCTGCATGGCCTGTAAAACTGAACCTCCTGCCTGACTTACATTATTGCTCAAAGTAAAGGTCTTTTTGTCCATCTTATCCGATAGCCCCTCTGTACTTTTAGAGGTTACCGTAATTTCATTGAGGCTTTTAGAGTCTTCTGTTAAAATGATTTCTCCCAGATCTAAAAAGGCGTTTAAGGTACCAATGGTAATTTCTTGTGTTTTGTTCAGGTGTCCTACCGAAGAAAAAGCGATGGTATACGTTCCACTTGCAAGGTCCCCTAGTTTAAAACGACCTTCTTCATCTGTGATCGTTCCTGCGATAAATTTTTGGTCGCTTTTATTTTTCACTACAACGTTGGCGTATGGAATGATATTTTTTGATTTGCCATCTTTCAATAAACCAGAAATCGTTGCTTTAAAAGTCTGTGCTTCTGCTTCCATTGCAGAAGCGAACATTAAAAACAGAATGAGCGTGACATTTTTCTTAAGTTTCAACATAGAATATTCAATTAAAGAGTTTAAAGTGTATTGTCAAAAGTGAGGTCTTTCTTTTTCTTAACTATCCCAAAATTGTAGCTCATGCCAATGTAGGCAATCCTTGAGTTGCTTCGGGTAAACACTTGCTGTGTTAAAAGCGGACTACTTAATTCGGCTTCTTGTCGCTGGGTCTTAAACACATCTGATACGGTTAAATAAATAGACCCTTTCTTTTTAAGGATTTCTTGTCTTGCGCCAAAATTGAACACAAAACTTGGCAAATATTTACCCTGCGGGGTTAAGCGGGCTGATTTATAATTAGAATTAACTTGTACCACCGTACTTTTGGTAAGGGTATAACTCGAATTAAAATTGGCACTCCAAGTAAAGGTATTTCTCTTGCTGCTGTAACCCAGATTAGAGGCATCAATTTGATTGTAAAATGCATTGGGTGTAAAATTGATGTTAACCTTATCGTTGAGGTTGGCCGAGAAAACGACATCAGCTCCAATGGCCCGATCATTGGCCAAATTCTGTTGCGTGGTAATGAGTGTAGTGCTATTTAAGGGTGTGGTAATAGCGGTAAAACCGTTGTACTTGTAGCGGTAATAGATACCCGGCAGTATGGTGAAATTATCGTTTTTCCATTGATAACCCAGCTCTACAGAATGGATCATCTCTGGTAACAGGTATGGATTACCAACCCTGATATTTGTTGGGTCGGCATATTCAGCAAATGGATTAAGGTCATCTCCCTCTGGTCTACGCACCCTGCGACTATAGTTCAATTGCAACTGCCTGCTATCGCTTAATTTATAAGACAAATGTAGCGTAGGATAAACCTTAAAATAATGATTGGGAATAGTCACATCTGTAGTAATGAGGTGAGAATTTAAGTCGGCATACTCTCCTCTTAAGCCAAGCATCAGTCCAAATTTTTTCCACGATTGTTCTATCGTGCCATATAGGGCATGGATATTTTCATTGTAGATGAAACGATTGGTCTTTGCCTGATCCGTAACAAATCTTTGCAACTGGTAATCATAGGCCTCTCCAAAAAAGTCCATGTCATGCCTGTTGTACTGACCATCGTAACCAAATTCCAATTTGGTATCTTCAGAGATGGGATTCTCATAGGCCAAGGTCAATTGTTGGTTATCACTGGTTTGTTTGATGATCGTATTGTCTAACTGGTTGGCACCGCTTGGAAATTTGTAGACATTGGTATAACGGTTATCTTCTACCTCGGGCGAATGTGCAGCATTGAACTCTAGTCTGATTTTGTGGTCTTCTTTTTTAAAACTATGTTCAAAGAAAAAGGTGGCATCGGCTTCCCGCTCGTATTCGTAGTTTTTTCTGATGCGCTCGTAATCCGAAATCGGACCCGCACTGTTACTTACCATTTTAAGGGTAAGGTCGTTCTTGTGCATGTTTCGGAAATAATAGTTTCCAGAAATGCCAAGACTGTTGTGATCATCAATGGTATAATCCATCCCTATGGTTGCTGTATTTGAAAAGGGCCTTGAACTTGCACTGATCTCGTCCTTATAGTAACTCAATGCCGAAGTAACTGCATCTGTTTGGGTGCGATCATTGGTGGTTTGCCTTAAACGGTAATCTTGTTTGAGGCTATAACTGCCGAAAAAATTGACCTTGCCAGGTTTATAATTTAGGTTAATACTGGTATTGTACCGCTCTTGGTTACCGATGTTGGCCGTAACGCCCCCATTCAAGCCATTTTTACTGTTCTTTTTGAGCACAATGTTGATGATACCTCCTGTACCATCTGGTTTATATTTAGCGGATGGGTTGGTAATTACCTCAATCCTGGCAATGCTATTGGCTGGGAGTTGTTGCAGGGCCGCCGCTGCATTTTTACCCATAATGGGCGAAACCTTTCCATTGATCAAAATGGTGGCCGACGAGTTTCTAAGGCTTACATTGCCTTCGATATCAACCTGTACCAAGGGCACATTCTGCAACACTTCGCTTGCCGAACCAGATTTTGCCATTACATCTTGGTCTACATTATAAATTTTACGATCGATCGAGTTGCTATACAATTGTTTCTTAGCTGTTACCTCTACCTCTTTTAAGATCTTGGTATCGTTTTTAAGCACAATATCCAATGTTAATTTGGGGTGGCTTTGGTCTAATACCAATGTAGCCGATTTGTATTCTTGGTAACCCACAAAACTCGTCTTGATGTAATAGCTACCTTCAACCATACCTGTAAATTTATAGTGCCCGTTTTTATCGGTTATTTCCTGTTTGATGAGCGCATTACTATTCAATGTTCTCAGTTCTAATGTTACAAGTTCCAGATTAAAGTTGGTACGCTGTTCTTTAACTACACCAGTAATTTCGCCCTTAAACTGCTGGGCAAAAGCTGGTATGGTAAACATTAAGCCTATAAATAAGGTGATGGATCTAACTAGGATACGTTGCATAAAACTATTTTCTGCATAATTAGCACCCAATTCTGTAGCATTCTTGAAGTTTCTAAAAAAATAGAGGTTAGAAAGACCCAATTTTTAAGCTTATTTTAAATTATATCATAAATGTTATAGTTAATTATGGTTTTTTGTTGCAACTTTGATGCAATTGTGAAAATAACCGAGACAACATTTTTCAAAGCACTGATCAGGCAATGTATAGGCATGGCCATGCTATTGGTATTTGTGCTGTTTCAATGGTTTCAATTTTATCACTACCACCCAACAACTGATACCACTACTTCTAATTCTAAAACAAGCCAACTCTATCAAAAATGTGAAGTTTGTGCTTATGTACTTGGCAAAGAGAATAGTTGTATCACCCATAATGGCCTAACTGCCCCTATACCTACCTGCTTTATCCTTAGCGCAGTTAAATTCCTTCCCCATCAATTGGGCAATATTAATTTAGTTGCCATACCTTTTGACAATAAAGGTCCCCCTTTGGTTTAGTAATCCTTGCACACAACGTATAAACGTTGTTTTTTTCTAACACACAATTAAGATTACTTCACCTCCGGCTGGCAAATGCCAACTGGAAATCAACACGCGTAAATGAAATTTTTATATTTATTATGCTGCCTTTTGCTAGGCGGCTATTGCTATGGACAAGGCAATTTAAAAGGAACAATCAAACAGAAAGATGGGGCTGCTGCTGTGGCGGTAACCGTATCTTTGGCAAAGACCACCTACAGCACCGCCACCAATGAAAGTGGCGCTTACAGTTTCAACCAAATTCCAGAAGGAAACTATACTTTAAAAGTAAGCAGTATCAATTATTCGCCCATCAGTACCCCAATCAAAATTACCAATGGTGCTACCACAGTTGTCAATTTAGAACTCCACCTCGCTGACAATTTATTGGAAGAACTGGAAATCAACAAAAAAATCATCAAAAATTCTACAGCATTGACCAGAACTTCTACTCCATTAAAGAGTCTGCCCCAAAGTGTTCAGGTCGTAAGTGAAAGACAGATCAAAGACCAACAATTGTTATATGTAGAAGAAGCCTTAAAGAACGTAGCGGGTGTTAACTTTTCTTCGCCTTATGGCAATTTCAACTACAGAGGTTTTGAAACAGGACTGCAAGACATCATGTTCAATGGCATGAAAGGTAGTCCATATCCTGAAGGGGTTTCTCCAATGCTTTCCAATGTAGAAAGAATCGAGGTGATTCATGGTCCAACGGCTATCCTTTATGGTCAGGGAGCACTAGGTGGCAACATCAATCTGGTAACTAAACAACCAAAAAAATACAGTTCTTTTAGTGTAAGTGCTGGTATGGGCAACCTAAACCTTTATCGGGTAATGGCCGATGTTAGCGGTAGTTTAAACAAAGCTAAAAATCTTTATTTTGTAACCAGTGTAGGTTATCAGGATGGTGGGGTTTACCTCGACAATTATAAAAAGCGGAACCTACAGCTGTATAGCGCATTGCGATGGGACATCAGCCCAAAAACCTTTATACAGGTTAATGGCACTTACCTAAACGATGATCAGACCAGAAATTATCAGCCTACCCTACCCCTTGTAAAAAACGATCTTTTTGCTGTGCCTTATCGTTTTAACTATTCCAGCGCAGATGCTTTTTACAAGGGCAGTTCTTATCAGGTACAGGCCGAAGTACAGCACCAATTCAATAGCGATTGGAGTTTACATCTACTAGCCAACGTAGCCGAAAGTTCTTCGAAAAGAAACGAATATAGTTCGTTAGGTTATTATGACCCCATTACAACAGCTTTGCGACGTTCTTATACCAAAAAGGAGGATCCATTCGCCTTCTATTTCCATCAATCCTTACTTAAATGGCAAATTCGACGCGCTAGGCATTAAAAACACTGTTTCAGTCGGATCAATGCCGATTTCAAGCGCAACAATTATCCAAATGGATTTTTCCAATACTCGGCAAATACCATTTTCTTAAATAAGCCAGACGACAGGCCTTTTACCACAGATGGCCAAACGCTGTTTTATCTTTCTACCGAAGAAATATTTACCTATAATATTTTTGGAGCCTATGTACAAGACCAGATAGAGATCACACCTAAATTAAAGGCGCTGCTTGGCCTTCGTTATGCAAACTATTATTCGAGATACCATGTACCTAGCATTACCTATGATGGTGTAGAGTTTAATGAATACAATGAAAACCCACAGGTGACCAGTACTTTTATACCCAGAGCTGGTTTGATCTATCAACCATGGAAAAATACCAGTCTGTATTTCGATTATAATCAAGGTTTTACCCCGCAGTACAACAATGTTAAAGCCTATGGTGGACCATTTGATCCAGAAACCAGCAACCAATACGAATTTGGTTACAAAGGCAGTTTCTTCGACAATAGTCTATTGGCTGGTGTTTCCATTTATCGCATTGATAAAACGAATGTACTTACAAATGCCCTGGATCCTAACAACCCAATGTTGCTACGGGCAATTGGACAAGTAAGAAGCCAAGGTGTAGAATTGAGCTTAACTGGTAAAGTTACCGATGGTCTATTTTTAACGGCCAATTACAGCAACAACAGCACTAAAGTACGCAAGAGCAATAAACCAGTAGAAGTTGGTCAAGTCTTTAGCAATTCGCCTAAACATATTGCCAGTATTTGGGCGAGCTATCAGTTTGAAAAAGGAAGTTTAAAAGGTCTTCAGCTTGGTATGGGTCCGCGCTATACCAGCAATAGGTTTATCAATATCAAAAGATCAAATGCCGATGTATTGATATTGCCAAAGTATACCATCGCAGATGCCATGATAGGTTATCAGCGTAGCCGTTATGGCCTTCAGTTCAACATCAATAACATTTTCGATAAAAGATATGCCCAAAGCGGAAGCAATACGGTATATGCCCCCGGCATGCCACGCAATTTCATGCTAACCGCTACTTACAGTTTTAAAAAATCGTAACCTATGATCAAAGTCATTGTCCTCAACGAAATCAGGTCTGCCCTTAGAAACAAGACCATCGTGTTGCTAAGTTTCATATTTTGGTTACTTATTGCGGTGGCCATTTTTGGTGGATTTAAGAACTACACCTTATCAGACCAGAACAGAAAGCAAGCAAAAGCCATGTTCAGAAAGGAATGGGTAGCACAAAAGGCCAATCCACATTCTGCCGCTCATTTTGGCACCTATTTATTCAAACCGTTTTCATTACTTAGTTTATTTGATACAGGCTTAAATAATTATACGGGTACATCATACAGAGTAGAAGCCCACAACCAAGCAGAGATGAACTATGCAGCTGCGCAAGATAGTGATACCGAAATGCGCTTTGGCGAACTGACGATGGCTTCACTGCTACAGCTTTTTTTACCTCTATTGGTCATTTTTCTCTGTTTCCAATCGGTGAGCAGAGAACGCGAAAACCATACTTTAAAACTATTGTATGCGCAAGGGTTAAAGCCTTCGTTATTGTTATGGGGTAAAATTTTGGGCAACTACCTGCTCATTGCCGTCATTACGATCCTGCATTTGTATTGATGTTGTTGGCAGTAGGCATTAAAGAGCCAAGCTTATTGGCCAGAACAGCTGCCTTTAGTGTTTGTTACCTGCTTTACTTTTTAATATTGACCAGCATTTTCGTTTATGTTTCGGCATTGAGCAAAAGCTCAAAGAACTCACTATTAACAAGTTTGGGTTGCTGGGTCTTCTTTTGCATTATGCTGCCGAAGATGCTTACTGGTCTGGCCAATTATTGGTACAGTTTACCATCGAGGGGGGAGTTTAACAAAGCCATTGAAACCGGCACCAAAAATGGGATCAATGGGGATAAGGATAGAATGGGGCGCTATAAGGATTACCTCAATCAAACACTAGCCAAATATAAAGTAGATAGCCTTACCCAATTACCCATAAATTTTGATGGATTGAGCATGCAAAATGGAGAAGATTACCTGACCAAGGTCTATTTCAATTACGCCAAAGACGTAGAAAGTAAAATCAATCAGCAACAGCATGTTCAACAATTTGCTGCTTTTATTGATCCTTTTCTAAGTATGCAACAATTGTCTATGGCCTATGCTGGAACAGATTACGACCATCATATTGATTTCCATAAACATGCCCAACACTATAGGGATGAATTTATCAGGAAACTCAATCTGGAAATGGCTTTTGGCGATAAATTACAGCTCAAATATGATTTTAAGGTAGGCCCAGATTTTTTTAAGACCATGCAGGATTTTGAGTATCAACAACCGCAATTGGGTTGGGCTATTCAAAAGCAGCAATATGCATTGTATGCCTTGTTGTTATGGTTGGTCTTTGTCCTTGCTCTTGTTCCATTCGTTTCAAAAAAAATAGCCATTAACTGATATGAAACTATTCAACACGATCTGCCATTTTGAATGGCTACAGCTTAAAAGGCAAAAAACACAATGGATCAGCTTGTTGGTCTTTTTCTTAATTGGATGTTACGCCATCTATTCGGGTCATAGTACCATTCAAAAGCAAAACATGGTACTTAGCAAATTGCAACAACAGTATGATAAAGACCATGAACTGGCCCTGCAAAAATTTACCGATACCTTAACTGCCGAAACTAAAGCGCAAGCTGCAACTGCAGGAATGGCGCAAATGATCAATTTTAGGATGCCACCCTTGGCTTTAGACCATCCTGAAGGTTTGGCGGTATTGTCCATTGGCCAACGCGATGTAAACCCTTATTACCAGAAAGTAAAATCGTCTATCAATTACCTAGATCAAGAAAATGTAGAGATCAGCAATCCAGCACAGCTTTTTGCAGGGAATTTCGATCTTTCTTTTGTATTGATCTACCTGCTTCCCTTATTGATCATTACACTTTGCTACCATACTTATGCCGAAGAAAAGGAACAAGGCACTTATTCGTTATTAAGTATCCAAGCGGCTAACCTAACAACCATCATGCACTATAAGATATTGTTTAGACTGGGTATCATCCTGGGCTTGATTTTATTGCTTAACCTGATTGGTTTTATGGCTGCTGCACAACAAGCTGCACTTTCTATAAGTTCGATGATGTTATGGCTGTGGTTAAGTTTAGCTTATATCATTTTTTGGTTTGCCATCTGTTATTTCTTTTTGCAGCTTAAACGCAGTTCTATTGTTACCGCCTTACAACTGGTAGCAGCTTGGTTGTTCTTTCTTATCTTATTGCCTTCTTTAACCAACAGTTATCTCAGCCTTAAATACCCTATCCCACTAAGGGCTAGTTTGGCATCTTATCAAAGGCATATCAGCGAAGAAGTATGGGAAATGAAACCTATCGCATTAGCCGATTCTTTCAATAGATACAATCCGCAGTATAAGTCTTCAATCAATTTGGCAAAAGACAGTACCAGAAATGGAGAAAGGTTTATTGCAGGTTATTACGACCTCAGCGAACGGAAAATAGTCAGGTTTGCAAGAGGGATAGACCAACAATTGGCTCAAAAAAATAAAATGGCAAGCCAACTTGCGGTCATTAATCCAAGTATCCAATTGCAATACCTGTTTAATGGTTTGGCACATACTGGCCGAAGTGACCATCAAAACTTTAAACAAGCAGTGGTCAGCTTTCAAAAAAAATGGAAACATCACCTGCTCCGTTATCAATTGGCAGGAATTCATTTTACGCCAACAGAGCTAGAACAACTGCCAAAATTCAAGCTAGAAAACCCAAGCAATAATCTATCCATATGGATTGGCAGTTTAAGCTTATGGCTGGGCGCAGGCCTATTTCTACTTATTTCATTAACGATCAAAAGAAAAATCTAAACCTCAAAAAATGTTACAGGCAATTAATTTAACAAAAAAATACAACGACCAATTGGCTTTGAACAAGCTTAACCTCACCATTAACAAAGGTGATGTATTTTGTCTTTTAGGTCAGAATGGCGCTGGAAAAACAACCACTATCAATCTTTTTTTAGGCTTTGTTAGCCCTAGTGCTGGGCAGGCTTTGGTCCATGGCGTTCCGGTTGAACAAGATACTACTGCCACAAGAAAACACTTGGCCTATATTCCTGAAGTAGTTATGCTTTACGCTAACCTTACCAGCATCGAAAACTTAGACTTTTTTAGTCGCTTGGCAGGCTTTACATACTCAAGGAAAGAACTGGAAGCCTTTTTGAATAAGGTAGGTTTACAACAAGCTGCTTTTGACCAAAGAATGGGAGCCTACTCTAAAGGAATGAGACAAAAGGTAGGGATTGCAATTGCTCTAGCTAAAAATGCAGATGTATTATTGATGGACGAACCAACTTCTGGTCTCGACCCCAAAGCCACTAACGAATTTACAGAACTGGTTAAGGAATTGGGCAAACAAGGCAAAGCCGTAGTAATGGCTACACATGATATCTTCAATGCCGTAAATGTAGGTACAAGGATAGGTATTATGCGAAGAGGTGAACTGGTACATGAAATGTCGACCAAAAACCTAGATGCCATTGATCTACAGAAACTGTATCTGGAAACCATCTAATCTATTTGCAATAGTTGATCAAACTTACCAATTGCTATCAAAGCATGTTTAATCGTTAAAAACAATGAAAAGCATATTTTTCATCTTCATTTTATGTCTAGGTTTTCCTGTTGCTTTTGCGCAAAGAACCCATAACGCAAACGACCAGATCAGGTCCATCAATTGGGATGCGATTGGAAGTGTAACTTATGAATTGACCGAAAAAAATGAACTGCTGCCTATTTATACAGAATTGATTACCAGATACGAGAATAAATCTTTTGAGTTATTGGGTTATTTGATTCCAATCAAAAGTAAGCTCAAACACGAAAGGTTTCTATTGGCCTCTTTACCCATCAGTCAATGTTTTTTTTGTGGCAAGAACGGTGTTCCCTCCATGATTTTGGTCGAGATGAAATCGCCAATTTCTTTTTCCGACAAACCCATCCGTTTAAAAGGCATACTTAAATTGGCCAAAGGTGCAGGTCAAACACCGATTACCTTAACTAATGCGGAGTTGGTGCCTGATTGACGTTTGCACTCAAATTGTTTCCATGCAAAAGCCCTAGATTACGCTAGGGCTTTTTGTTTTTCCGATACCCACAATGTAAATGAGATAAGGAACATTATTACTATTAACAAATACGAGGCGTTAATTAGAAATAATAAATTAAAGTATGGCGAGCAAGTTGATATTTGCCGCTTTTCTTCTGCTGAGTTCTTTTAGCATATCACTTTCCTTCATCGTTGCCGCCCAAGCTGGTCGTAGATGAAAATGAGGCTGGCTGGTAAAGGTCTTCCTATCGCCTGCCCATGTCAGGCCAATAGATTCGCCTATGAGGGCCAGTTCTGTATAAAATGGTGAATCATCTTTATAGGCATATTCTCCTGTAGCAGTTTTTTCAAAAATGCCAATGCCAAAAGTGAGGCCGAAGTTATAATCGGATGCTTTTTTTTGGTCATCATCCTCACATAGGCAGTTCATCAACCTGATCTGGATGCCTTTAGCAGTGGCCAATTTGATCAATTCTTTGGCAAAGGGTGTTACTTCCTTTGTCATGGTCTGTAGTATACTTTCATTATAAAGGTTGATTGATGCCGTGTCTTCATCAATAGCAGGTTCATTGTCAATCAATAGGTCGTATAGCACATCCCAAGTTTTAGACCAAGGATAGCCATCAGCCCTAACATCTATTTTTTGTTGTATGGCTTTGATCAGCGAATTAATATTGATGTCGTAGGGTAAGCAGTTAAACAATAGGTAATAAATATTAAGCCATGTTTTTGATGAGGCTACACCATCGGCTTCAATACCAGCTTTAAGTTGTAAGGCTTTAATTTTGTCTGAAGAGGTCATCTGTTTAATATTTAGCGTAAAAATCGAAATCTAATTAATTAGCGAATTATCCAAGCCGGTTAAAGACGGCTTATGGGGCATGGATACTTAGCGAAGCTAAATGACAGTTTTTTTTGAAGAGATTTGAGCGTAGTTTTGCCTAAAAGGCTAATCGCGTAGATTTACGAGGGCATACCCGTAAAAATACCTGGTTTTGATTTTTATTGACTGAAAGATTTTTTAATGAGAAAAGCTGTCCAACTCGATCAGCTTATGTTTTAGGGCATATAAAACAAGTCCAGCCGTATTGCGACTGCCGGTTTTCAGCAACAAGTTATTTCTATGTCCTTCTACTGTTCTATTGCTGAGAAACAATTTTTCGGCAATTTCATTACTGTTAAATTGTTTACAGATCAACTCTAACACCTCCTTTTCTCGGGAAGTCAACTTGTTTTCGCTCTCGAGTGTGGTGGGTGCTTTTTTAACCAGACCTTTACGCATGATCTCTAACATCGGCATGGTAAAATAGAAATCGTTCTTAAAAACTTCCCTTATGGCCAGTTCTACCTCCTCTGGTTCTGCGTTTTTGGCCAGATAACCATTGGCACCTGCCTGTATGGTAGCCAAAATAAAATTCTCTACCTCGTGTATTGTTAAGATAATGACCTTGATGGCGGCATGTTTTTCCTTTAAGATTTTTAACGCTTCCAGCCCATTCAGCTCTGGCATTGAAAGATCTAGTAAAATGATATCTGGCTTTTCTATTTCGCTATTGCATAACTGGAGCAGTTCGTTTCCATTTCCAGCTTCAAAAATCAGCGACATCTGATCAAAAGAACTGATCAATGCAGCCATACCCTTTCTAAAAAGCTTCTGATCATCTGCAATAGCAACGTTAATTTTCATGAGAATCTGTTTGGAAAGCTGAATGTATAAAAAATACAAAGCATTTACATATAATCCCTGCTCTTTTTTAGATTTTGATCCTTATACTTGATTTTTTAAAGTTTTATACAAGGCAATTGACCTTGGTTTAGACGATAGATGCAAAGTTTTTTTCAAACTGTTCATAAATATTGTTTTTAAAGGAAAAGAAGTGTAAAAATATGTTTAAACACATACAATGTAGATTTGTTTTTCTAGTTTTATAAAAAAAACAAATTATGAAATCTCAAATTACAGTACCAACCATCCCACTTCCAGAAGCTAAAGAAAGAGTTGCTCGTTTTAGGGCGCAATTAGCAAGCTCAGTACCAGAAGAAAACATTCCTAGAGCGATTTTAATTCCTATTGCTGATATTTTAGCAATTGTTAACAAGTACCAAACGTTAACTCCAAAAGGAGACATTACTGTTGCCCTAAAAGGTATTCGTGCATATTTTGCAGTTAATAAAGACGATGAAGATCTACCTGATGACATCACTGCATTGATCGTACCTGTTGACCTTAAAGGAAGTGACATTATCACCACTCCTGTCGGAATAGGTTTGGGTGAAGATGAAGGCGGTTCAGAAATCTATGATTTTACTACCCCATGTCCGAGTGAATGTGATGTGGATAGTCCGTTATTTATCGGTGGAAAACCATAATACGCACAATAAGGGGTATTTTGTTTAAGTTTCACCTAATTTCTACATCAAACCCCTTTATATTTTAATACGTTCATGTTTTTATGATTGCTTATTTTAAGGATAATTAAAACCATGGCTATAAACTCTTCTAAAAATATATAATGCCACCATTAAAATATATCTTTCACACCATTATTGTTCCATGTAGTATCCTCATTCCTATATTTATATTTATCCCTAAGTTTAAGATCGCAAAAGCTGAGTTCCGCTTGCTTTTCTACTATCTTTTGATCTCTGGAATAATTAATACCATAGCTATATTAGTGAGACGTTACCATGTTAGCAATTTGCCTTTACTGCATTTGTATACAATTGTTGAAGCCGTATTTCTTTTAAGCTATTTTAGACAGATATTTGAAGACCCCAAGATCAAAAAGATACTTACCTTTTTAATTTTTGTATTCCCGGTCATCTGTATCTTAAATTTTAGCTTTTTACAGAGCATATATACTTTCAATACCTATACCAGACCATTAGAGGCCATTTTAATTACCTTTTTCTGTATGTTATACTTATACAGAAGTGGATTTTCTGAAAACTGGTTGAACAATCCTATCAATTGGATCAATATGGGTATTTTAATTTACTTCCCGGCTGCCTGCATTATCTTCATCCTTTCCAATTATTTCATTGCCAGTACCAATGCTGTGATGAAAACCATGGTGTGGAATATACATGCGGCATTGGTCCTTTTCATGTATCTGATTTGGGCAAGGGGCTTTAAACTGATCGGCAATGGGCGATAATATCTTCATCCTTATTTTCTATAGTGTAATTGCTATTTTTATAATGGTTACATTTTTCCTCGTATTATATATCCGCAACCAGAACATGTTATGGCAACAACGAAGATTATTTCAGGAAACCGAGATCCTTCAACAAAAGCAGTTGTTGAATGCAGTGATTGAATCGCAGGAAATAGAACGTAAACGGATTGGAGAAGACCTACATGATGAGATTGGAGGTACTTTATCTGCAATTAAATTGATGCTTGGTGCATTGAAACAGCAGGATGCTACAAATCAAGATGTAGTTTTGCCAGCCAAGCAATTGATTGATAAAATGATCGTAGATGTGCGGAACATTGCCCACGACCTTTCTCCTCCTGGCCTGGCGATGTTTGGCCTTTATACCACAATTGAAGGCTTTGTATCTTTGATCAATAATACAGGTGAAATAGAAGTTGTGGTCACACACGACCCCCACACAGAAGAAAGGGTTCTTTCTGACAAAGCAGAGCTTGCTTTGTTCAGGATCATTACACAACTGATAGCCAACACGTTAAAGCACGCAGAAGCAAAACGCATTGAGCTTTGTTTCAAACCTGATGACCAAAACATCAAAATCATCTACAATGACAATGGAAAAGGTTTCGACCCCACTATTTTAAATGCCAAGCAAGGTATTGGCATGCAGAACATTAAAAGTAGGTTGCAGATGATCGATGCTAACTATACGATAGAAACAAGTTTAAACAATGGTTTTAAGATGACTATCGTTTGCCCAGTTGATAGGGTAAATTAACATTGCTGCCTTAAGTTCATTTAAAAATCCTTAGTATCAACTAGGGATTTTTTTTTGCTATAAAAAAGGGCGAGAACAATCCGTCCGATCATTCTCGCCCATCTAAATTATACGCTCTCTACTATAAGACGTCAGATATTTAAAAATCGTATATGTAGATGAAAAAAATTTATTCTTCAACTATTTTTTATCCCTTATTTTTTTCCAGCCAAAGCCACAGATCAAAAGCAGCATTACTGGAATATAACCATCTAAACTACATTCAACGGTAAAAAAGCCTTCGTAACCCGAAGCCATCCCTCCATTACATCCGCTGATCAGGCCTAATACATTATAATCCAATCCACCCGGACAGACTTTACAAGTCACCGTTCCACTATAAGGCACATAGCTACAATTGTCGTTAGATAAAACCTGAGTTGTCGATTCTGCATAAAGTGCGCTTCCACCTAAAAGTGCATTAATCAACGAGGTCAACAATCCACTCACTTTTTGTGTGTAGATTACCTTATTATTGCTGGGCAATACGCAACCCTGAACTTGTTGTGCAAATGCATTGTTACAGAAGATAAAGAACAGTAGAAAAACAATTATAATTTTTGAACTCTTCATCATTTTGGGCTTAATACCCACAAATAAGCTGATTAGCCCTGAATAATCAGGCGTTCATTTTGTTCAATAAAAGGCATGTTTTACTATCATAGCCGACCTTTTTGTTCAACCTTTGTTGAAGGAAAAAAAATGTTGTCCAAAACCAAATCCCTCCCATTTTCGTAACTTTACAGGAGTTTGAACACATTATACAATTTACTTTGGGAATTAAGTCTACCTTAAGCTTTATTGCTTTATTCATCAGCCTGACCTGTTTTGGCCAAAAATCAGGTTTGATGACCGGAACCGTACAAAATGCGAACACAAATGAATTATTATCCAATGCAAGCATCATTGTAAATGGCACCAATATAACTATCCTTTCAGATAGCGTTGGAAAATTTAAGCTGTCATTACCTGTTGGAACATATAGTTTAACTGCCAACTATATTGGATATATTTCCCAAACAAAATACAACATTGTGGTAAGCTCAGGCAATGTTCAATTGGTAAATTTCGAACTTCAAACTGCGGCAAAAGCATTGAATGAAATTGTGGTACAAGCCAATAAAAACAAATCGGCCATTACAGCAGATATGGTAACCCCTTTATCTGTTCAACAGCTCACTACCGAAGAGATCAAAAGTAGTCCTGGTGGTAATTTCGATGTATCTAAAGTGGTACAAACACTACCTGGTGTAGGGATAAGCAATGGTGTAGGCGAGCGAAATGACATCATCATCAGAGGTGGTGCACCCAATGAAAATGTTTATTATTTAGATGGGATTGAAATTCCGGTACTTAACCATTTCCAGACACAAGGCAGTTCTGGTGGTGCACAAGGCATACTTAATGTTTCCTTTATTGAGAGCTTAAAACTATCTTCATCTGCCTTCGATTCAAGATATGATAATCCTTTGGCATCTACCTTTGTTATTAAACAAAGAGATGGGAACAGCGAGCGTTTATCTGGCAATGTGAGGATAAGTTTTACCGAGTCTGTATTGACCTTAGAAGGCCCTCTTTCTAAAAAAACCACTTTTCTCGCTTCTGCCAGAAAATCTTATCTCAGTTTTTTATTCAAATTGATGCGATTCTCCGGATCAGACCTGACTTTAATGATTACCAATATAAAGTAACCCATAAATTTAATGACAAAACTACCCTCACTGCAATCGGTTTAGCTGCAGTAGATCGTTTCTCTTTTGCACCAACCAAAGAATCAACCTTAGAAAATACCTATGTCTTAAGGTCTACCCCTTATATTAACCAATGGAATTATACTGTAGGTTTTAACCTTAACCGCAAGATTGATGATGGTTTCATGAATTTTACACTCAGTAGAAATGTATTTAACAACACTTTAGACAAATTTGAAGACGAAGAAAAAATAGAAGCAAAAAGAAGTTTATTGGTAGCATCTCAGGAGGTGGAAAATAAATTTCGATTTGATATCAATAAATTTATCAATGGCTGGAAACTTTCAGCTGGTGTGATGACACAATTGGTTGGTTATGATGCCAACCTGTACAATAAAGTTTCTAATGAGGTGAAAGATTCACAGGGAAATGTGATCAGTGCAGAGCGGATCATCCGTTTCAACAACGATTTCAGTTTTTGGAAATATGGATTGTTTTTGCAGGCATCGAAGAACATCTTTAATGAGCGACTGCTTGTTTCTGGTGGGATCAGGACTGACATGAATACATTTACTGCTGGTGGAAACAATCCATTAAAAACATTATCACCTCGTATTTCCATGGCATATCACATTGATAATCAATGGGACATCAATGCTTCAATTGGCACTTATTTTAAAATCCCACCTTATACTGCATTGGGCTATTTAGACAATAAAGGGCAAGCTGTAAACAAGGACATGAAATATATTCAATCTACCCATTACGTATTGGGTACTCAGTTTCTTCCTAAAAATAATTCTCCGATTCACGTTTGAAACTTTTTATAAAAAATACCACAATTATCCGGTTTCTGCTGCTACAGGCATATCGCTTGCCAATCAAGGAGCTGAATATGCTTCTGTAGGTAGTGAACAACTGATCAGTGTGGGTGATGGGGAAACTTATGGCTTTGAAGTTTTTGTTCAACAAAAATTGATCAACAAACTATTTTATGTAGCGAGTTATTCTTATGTGAGAAGTCGATTTGCTGGACTTGATGGCAAAATGATTTCCTCTTCTTGGGATAATGAACACCTGCTTTCTCTTACTTTAGGTTATAAATTGAAAGGCAATTGGGACTTAGGCCTGAAATATCGTTACGCCGGAGGCTCTCCATATACACCATTCAACTTATTGGCATCGCAACAGAACTATGTTACTTTAGGTGTGGGTGTACCAGACTACAGTAGGTTAAACAGCGAACGATTAACTGCCTTTAGTCAATTGGATTTCCGTATCGATAAAAGAATCAACTTCAGTAAAACTTCTTTGAACTTGTATGTAGATATCCAAAATATACTGAAAAACCAGAATGCCAATTTCCCTAAATACACTTTTAAACGTACAGCTGATAATGCTGCTTTTTTAACCACTGATAACAAATCTTTGCAAACGGATGGTTCAAATGCGATTCCTTATATCTTAAATACAAAATCTGGCAATCTCATACCATCTATCGGGCTTATCTTCGAGTTTTAACAGGCATTTAGATCATTTTATTTTTCAACTCCTTATACCTTGATCTTCCAATGGGCAGCATCTCTCCATTTTTAAGCAAAAGATGGTATCTACTTCCAGGTTGTACGATAATTCGTTCGGCTACCTGCAAGGGAACAAGGTATGACTTATGGATACGTTCAAAAGAAGTTGCCAGCAATTGCTCCAACTTTTCTAATGATTTATCATGCAGTTCTGTTTTGCCGTTCTTTAAATGTAGCTCGCTATAGATTCCTGCTCCTTTTACATAAAATAAGTCTTGAATATCGATTAGGCAAACATTACCTGCTTTTTTTACGGCCAAAAATTTGATGTCATTTTCAATTTTTATACCACTGATGGTAATTCTTTTAAAGGCCAGTTCCAACCTGTGTTCATCAAAGGGTTTGGGTACAAAGTCTAATACACCGTAGGCAAAAGCAGTAATTGCCTTGTCGGTATTGGCAGAAACAATGATGGTATGAAAAGATCCTGCAACTACAGATTCCAACACATTAAAGCCATCTTCACCATTCAAATTCAGGTCTAACAATAAAATATCAATCGGATGTTGATCGATATAATTCAATCCTTTTGTCAAAGAATCACAAATGGCCAAAGAGGATAGATTATGTTCGAAAAACTTACTCGTCATGCGTTCTAACCTCTTGGCAATCCTAGCCTCATCTTCAATGATCAATATCCTCATTTCTCGTAAATTTTAATGATGGTTTGCCAACCATCATTGTTCGCTTCAGAAATAAATTGCCAATTGTTGCCATAACTTTCGGCCAATCGTGCTTTAACATAGCCAAAACCATTCCCCTTATCGCGGGTAGGTGGTCTATTTTGGGCCTTGGTCTGAAAAACATATTGTTTGTAAGTTGCAGTTCTATTAAATTTCAAGCTGAATCCAATTGTACCATCAGCAAGTGGCATGCTATGGGTAATCCCATTCTCTAAAATGGTATGGATCAAAGCCGGAGGAATCAATTCATTTTTCTCTATTCCTTCATCCTCCCACGTATATTGGATCTCCTTTCGGTAGTGCATCACCGTTAAATGGGTTTTACAAAGTTCTATTTCTTGCTGGATAGGAATCAAAGTTTGATCTGCTATTGAGTTCATGATGTCAAACTCACCAGCTAAAGCCTGGATAAAGGCTGCTCCTTCTTTTGGCGATTCCTCTACCCAATCTATCAAAGAAGTTAACGTATTTTTAAGAAAATGTGGCTGGATATTCTTTTTGATCAATTCTAATTTTAGGCGTGAAGAAAGTAAAAGAGACGATTGATATTCTTCTTCTACCTGCTTGGTGCGCAAGGCATGCAAATAAAGCATGCACAGTACAATAATGGTAAAACTGATGAACAGACTAAAATCATAAAATAGATATTGATATATGATTACGGTTGACAACAAGCCAATAAACACTATAATCGCCCCTTTCTCTTTTTTATAGATGGCCATTAACACAACTAAAACAGAAGTAAGCCACATTACAAATGTGTAGCAGAAAGCGGTAAAATCGTAATGTCTATAATTAACAATATAGATTATACTTAAAATAACAAAAAGTACTGCCAGCAATAAACCCTTTCGATAAAAATGAAATTGGATAGTAAAGTATGCTGGAACCAGCATAGCTAGGGCAAAAGTTAGCCAACCAATGATCTCTAAACGCAAAAAAAACTTGGTATACGGAATATCTATATAAAACTTCAGGTATTCCATCATCAACAATGCAAAAAACAGCAAACAGATCACTGCAAAGATGAAAACTGCATATGCCTTGGTCCGGCTATTCAGGAATAAGAAAAAATAGTAGATCGCTGCAATAAGAAAAGCGCCTGCCATGAGGTTCATAAAAGACATAATGATCAGTGGGCCTTTTAATAGCATCTCATAATTATCAAGCCCAATACCGATGCTCCTTCTAACGTCTGGCAAATAAGATTGCGAAATGCGAAATGCCAAAACATGTTCTCCTACCTGCGACAATGAATCGGGTACGCTTAGGTAAGTAGTTTCGGTACCGGGTACCTCTATGCTGTTCTGGGCAATTACTTTTCCATTTGAACCAATCAAAACCCCATCCCAATACACATCGAATGCTCCAAAAGACCCGATCTGTAAACCCAGTTGGCCTTTTGACCTTTCAAATAGTTTAACTTTTGAACGCGCCCAAAAGATTTGCTTACCTGTATCCCCCCTGTCGGTGGTCCATTTAGAATCGTCGTAGTCTTTCTTTGCCCATTCTAAATTATCCCCAATCTGATAAAGAGGTTCTTCCTTCTCATATTTCATTACAGATTTACAAGATGAAAAAAATAATAGACCGACTATAAAAACCAGGATACGTTGCATAGGCCAAAGTTAGTACTAAGATAGCGGAGAATGGTGCATTTCAAAAGGACATAGAGCAATTGACATGTTTTTCCTACCTACGATCAAAAAGACGGATTAAACTTGCAGCATGAAACGATCATTACTCATTTTATCTATCCTCTGCTGTTTCATCGGCAGCATGGCACAACAAGCTGTTTTAACAAAAGGAATAACCGTACATGGCCTAGTGCATGATCAACAAGGAAAAAAACCAATCGCCTATGCTACAGTAAGTATTCTTGATCAGTCGTCTAAATTGATTGTAGGATCAATCACCGACGAGAAGGGAGCTTTTACCTTAACGGGCATCCCAGCAGGCAATCTCACTATCCAATTCAGCTTAATGGGCTATCAAACCATTAGTAAACCTCTACAAACCGCCAGCAATAATATTAATCTTGGTACAATTACCTTAACCACCGACCCTTTGTTATTGAAAGAAATTGCCGTAGTTGGTGAAAAATCTGCTATAAGCCTGAAACTGGACAAAAAAGTATTTGAAACCGGAAAAGATATTTTATCACAAACAGGCTCGGCAACAGATCTGCTTAATAGCGTACCATCTGTAAGTGTTAGTCCTACGGGTGCGATCAGCTTACGTGGCAATGGAAATGTGTTGGTTTTGATCAATGGCCGTCGCTCTGGTGTGGTTGAAGGCAATGCCTTAGAACAACTGCCAGCAGACCAGGTTGAACGTATTGAAGTCATTACCAACCCTTCTTCCAGGTATGATGCAGCAGGTTCGGCAGGAATCATCAATATCATTCTCAAAAAGAACAAAAAAGCAGGCATCAACGGCCAATTGCGATTGGTAGGTGGTATTCCGAATGAAACACGCATTACACCTAGTTTAAACTATAAATCAGATAAGATCAATCTCTTCTCTACTTTTGGCATCCGATTATCAGATTATGTTGGTCTTTACAAAACCAAACAGACCATACAAAATGGTGCAAATACCAACCTGTTAAATCAGGTACAAGATGAAGACCGTCATGATGATGCCAAAATGCTCTACTTGGGCGCTGATATCATCTTGAACAACCATAATACAATTACGGCTGCTTTTTTAAAAAATGCCACCAACGACCATGATAAAACTGTATTGAACTATGCCTATGCAACCGCAGGAAAAGGTAGCGACAGCAGTTTGGTACGCAAAGGCGAATCGTGGGAGAAACGCAATTACAATCAGTTAGAGTTCAACTATACCAAAACCTTTTTAAAACCTGGTAAAAAGTACACTTTCGATATGCAGTATGATTTTTGGAACAGTGATAAGGATTGGAATCTAAATACCAACAAACTATTTCCGCAAAACATTGGTCAACCCGGCATCCGGACAAGTTCTATAGGTGCAAGTAAGGATTTATTGCTACAAACCGATTTTGTACAACCCATCGATAGTATTTCTACATTTGAAATGGGCCTGAAAATGGAAAACCGTAGGGTAACCAGCGATTTTAAAGCAGAACAACAACAAGGGAGCGACTGGACCATCTATAATGGCATCAACAATCAATTAGCTTATAACGAATTGATTGGTAGTGGCTATGTACAATATGCTAGCAGATTAGGTAAAATTGCCTATCAATTGGGTCTACGCACCGAACTGACCAAAATCAAGATTGAAGACAGGGCTGGCAGTTACCATAACAATAAAGATTATACCAGATTGTTCCCTACGCTAAACTTGAGTTATCCTTTTTCAACAAGTGCAACCTTACAGGGAAGTTATAGCAGAAAGATCAACAGACCGTCGTTAAATCTATTATACCCTTTTAATGAACTGACAGATTTCAATTCACAGTTTGTAGGTAATCCAGAGTTAGATCTTCTTTTGCTCATGTTTTTGAATTAGGCTTTCTTAAAAACTGGGGTACTTTTACTTTTAATCCTTCTGTTTATTATCAAAATAATAGTCAGACATTGGTAGAGTATACCACCAGAAACCCACAAGGGATATTTATTACTTCGCCCATCAATATCACAGGCGAAACACGTAAAGGGATAGAGCTTTCTACCTTGTACAACCCTTTTAAATGGTTACAGCTAAATTTTGAGCTGAATGCCTACAGTTTCAAACAAACTGGAAGTTACAAAGACCAGAACTTTAATTTTACGGGCGATGCCCTGACCAGTAGAATAGGTACGCAATTCAAATTACCAAATAAATTGGCTTTTCAGGTTCGATACAACTTTACAGGTGCACAAAGTAATGCCCAAAGCCATGATCAAGCCATACACAATATTGATTTTGGAGCAAGTAAAAACCTGTTCAAAGATAAAGCCACTTTATTGTTAGACGCCACCAATCTGTTCGATCTTCGTCAATTTACAACCACAACTACAGGTGTTAATTATGTTTTAGAAAAAACAAACCGACCAAATGCAGCAAGGTATCGACTAACTTTTGTATACCGCTTAAATCTAAAAGAGAACCAAGCAGTTAGGCAAGCCAAAACCGGAAATAGAAATTAAAGCAATCCACTCTTCACCAAATGAAGAGTGGATTTTTTTTATTCATAGCCATTTTCAAATACAATGGTCTGCCCTTTTTTAAGGTAGGCACTCACTACTTGAATCCCATTTACATTGGCCATTGAGGTAACCATATTTTTGACAACAAATGTCCGGAATGGTAATTTAATGTACAGCTCACCACCTTGTTCGGCATATACCTTTACTTGGGTAGGTACACCATTTTCTTTACTGGCACTGATCAAAAAGGCGCCTTCGGTACGCAGATTGTTAAAAGACACATTTTTCCAGGCATTAGGCACTGCCGGAAAAACCTGAACATAACCATTTCTGGATTGTACAAGTAGCTCTTGCACACCTTGCGCAAAGGCAAAATTCCCCTCTAAGGTAAATGGTCTATAGGTAAAACTTGAATATTGCCCGCCTTTCTGGTCGCCATTTAAATGGAAACTGTTGGGCGAACAAAAGTTAGAAGCAAAGATCTGTAATTGTTTTACAGCCTTGTCTGCTTCGTAAGCACGGGCGTATAAAGATGCCATCCAACTGAATGAATAACCTGTCCATGCCCTAGTGCCCTTTTCCTCTATCCTTTTTAGGGAGTTTTTTATTTTTGTTCCATCTTTTGGCAAATTGACATCAAGTAGGGCCAAGGGATAAATTGCCATGTATTGCGACATGTGTCGATGGGAATCGTTCAGGTTTTGGTTCGGGGCAATGGTAAACCCAGTTTCATTTACCTCATAATCTGGCAGCTGTTTCAACAAAGCCAGCCAATGTGCACTTTCTTTACTTTGCTTATTTGCTGCACTTACTTCAGCCGCTGCTTTGAATAAAAACTTGGCCAAGCTCAGGTCAAAATTACTCCAGTTTAAATACCATGCGTTAATGCTATTGTCGTTGTATTCTGGACTTGAGCTCAACGGTAATTTGCGTACCCCTTTCTCTAAATAGGTAATGTTTTCAAGGTAGGTTGCCGCTGCATGGATGTATGGATAAGCCCTGGTCTTCAAAAACTTTTGGTCCATGGCATATTTCCATTGCCAATAGAAATGTTGCGCAGTCCAGGCACTCACCGTTGGCGACATGGAATACTGGATCCAACCGCCCATTGGGTCTCCATTTAAAGTAATTACGCCGGGAACATTTAGTCCATCTACGCCAAAATATTGTTTGGTATAAGCTAAATTTCGATCCTTAATTTTCCAGAGCCAATCGGTAAAGGTGGCGCCCTCTGCCAAATGGTTCGAAGTGTAGGTTGGCCAATAACTTAATTGCGTGTTTAAGTCATTATGGAAATCGCCTTTCCATGGAGGTAAACTTCCATTGTCTGCTGTCCATACGGCTTGCAAGGTAATGGCTGGTGCCCCTTTTCTGGCTACACTGCCCAATTTATACATTTCTAGTTGATATTGTTTTTGGATCAGGGTATCTGGTAGGTTGATATTAGACTTGGACCAAAAGCTTTTCCACCAATTGAGATGTGCAGTTAGATTGAGTTTTTCCTTCTCGAGTGTAGATATTGATGATAATTCGGCCCTTTTGGTATTGCTGATTGTCCAAGCCCCTATTATTGTCGTCGCATTTACCCTTTTCCAAATGATCTTAACTTCATAGAATTTACCTTGGGCCGTGGGTTGAACATAACTGATACTGTTGGCAGTCTGTATTACCTTAGCCTTGGCATAACCCAGTTTTTGCAAACCTTCGCCGGCATGGCTATTGTCTGCTACAGCTTGATTACCGTTGTTATAATTATGTACAATCAGCTCAGGGATAACTTGATCAGTTTTTAGATTGTTAAAACTGAAAACACCTTTAGGTTCAATGGCATGGATGTAGCAGTTAAAAACAGTTCCATTTTCAAACTTAATGGTATTTACAGCTGTTTTAATATCTAAAGTATTGACAATTACCTTACCTAAAGCAGCAATGTTAAATTCAATTGCAGCCGCGGGCAACTTGGTTGGATAAGGAATCTGATCGTAAGGTTCATCTCCTATTTTTTGAACTACAGCGTAATTTTTGTTCAACACCTGTTCTTTCACCCATGTAAAATTGAGCTTGGATAGGTCAAGCGCTTTACGTTCATCCCATAGGTCTGCCCGATCCAAAGACAGGCGAAGTTTATCATTTTTACCCCATACCAAAGCCCCCAACAATCCATTCCCTAAAGGCATGGCCTCATCCCAACGGGTAGCTAATCTAGCAAATGACAGGTTCTGGTTCTTATTAACCTGAGCGGAGATAGTCCCTGTCGAAAACATCAGTACAAACAGGGTAATGATTAGGTTTTGCAGGTTCTTTTTAAGCATAAACGCTGGGATTTAAATACATACCAATATAACATTTATACGACATTAAAACTAGTTAAAAAAATAAATGGCTAATTATCAAATATTTAACAAAAATACAAAATACATATAGTACTATGTATTACATAATACTGAATTAAACATCTACCTTTATTGATATCAATAAACAATCAACCCAAGGCCAAGCAAAAAATAAGATGAAAATTACATCGACATTAATTATCGCACTGTTGCTATTGACCAAGCAACCATTAACGGCGCAACAAACTTTACCCATACTCAGATCTAATTCAAATACCTTATCTATCAGAGATGGAAAAATCTATCGTCAACATACCTGGAAACTGGATCCTAAAGCCAAACCAGATATTTATTATACAGGTCTACCACAAAAAGAAACCAAGATTACCTTTATTAGTGATGTAGACTCAATTTCTTTCGATGTAAAATATGGCAAAACTTATGATTTTATAGTGCTTTTAAAGCATAAAGACACCTGTTACACTAGGATATCAGCAAATTATGAAGGAATCAACCGTCCAATCAAACTCAATCGTCCTGCAAACCGACCCGACACTATTCCTTTTACCTTACAAAATAGTCGCATTTATTTTAAGGGACAGGTTAATGGAAAAAAAGGACTCTCACTTTTCAATTTGACCTCGGTGCTGGGGGCTCCTTTATCAACTATCAATCGGTAACCAAAGCAGGTATAAATTTCGATGGAAAGACCTTGGTAACCAATACCCATGGCACTAATGAAGAACCCACCAGTAGCCAAAACAACATCCGTATTGCTGGCTTAAGATGGGAAAATGTGAAGGTGATACAGGTTAAGAACATGGACAAGAATGAGGATTTGATCATCGGTAATTCCTTATTTGCCAATCAGATCATTGAACTGAATTATGACCAAAAAAATACTCATCGTACATCATCAACTGCCCAATGTATCAAAAGGCTACAGCAAGCATGAAGTTAGGTTTGAACAACACCGTCCAAGTATAGAAGCCACGATCCATTTGAATGGAAAAGCTTATACGGATTGGTTTTTATTTGATACGGGTAGAGCTGGGACAATGATGATTGGTAAATCTTTTGTTGATAAATTTGGACTATGGAATGATTTCAATAGCATTTTAAGTTGGGGCGATAAAAAAATAGTAGTTATCCCTAAAACCACCATCGGTCAATTGAGCTTTACTGATATTGTAACCAACGCACAAGATCCCAAAAGTAGTTCGAGCCGAGCTACTTTGTTGGGCAATGAGCTGCTCAGCCACTTCAATGTGATTTTGGATAATCCCAATGGAATCATCTACTTAAAACCGAATAGTTTACAGCAAAAAACATATTCAGATTTAAACCAGTTGAAAACTACTGGTCTTTATATGCTGATCGGAGTCCTGTTGTTCATCACTGCTTTTGTAATTTGCATAAGGAAATGGATAAAATATTGGAAAAATAGAACAACAGAAAAATCACTTTAACGACTTAGTGATCATTCATTTAAAATGCTAACTTTATTCTTCATCCCAGTCCAATGTATAAGATTAACCATTTAAAGTACTTTTTCAGCTTATTCATCCTATTTTGTAGCACTTTCGGTTTTGCCCAAAAAGAAAAAGCTGAAGCTGAAATACAGGAAATCATCAAAAAATATGATGTGGTTGGTCTTTCTGTTGCCGTTGTAAAAAAGGGAGTGCTCATTTACAGCAATTCTTTTGGCTTAAAAAACATAGAAAGTAATACCCCTTTGAGCAATACAGCTATTTTTAGGATCGCTTCGATATCCAAGTCATTTTCTGCAACATCCATCATGCAATTGGTAGAAGCCAAAAAACTTTCACTTGATGATGATTTTAGTAAACTGGTTGGCTTCAAGATCAGAAATCCAAAATATCCAGAAAAAATAATCACCCTTAAAATGGTGCTTTCGCATACTTCAAGTATCAACGATAGCAAAGGTTATTTTGACCTAGATGTGATCAACCCTGATCAAAATGCCGATTGGGCCAAATGTTATAATGATTATGAGCCTGGTACTAAGTACCAATATTGTAATCTAAACTTCAACCTCATTGGTGCGGTTATAGAAAGAACTAGTGGCGAACGTTTTGATCATTATGTAAAACACCATATCCTAGAGCCTTTAAAGCTTTATGCTGGCTATTGTGTCGATTCATTGGATAGCAATAGATTTGCAACACTATACGAATATAGCGCCAATCCAAAGAAATTTACGGCAGCGCCAACAGCATATGCACCACGCAGAGAAGAAATCAAAAATTATAGTTTAGGGCATAGTACACCGATATTTTCACCAACCGGTGGAATGAAGATCTCTGCAACAGACCTTGCCAAATACATGACGATGCACATGAATTTCGGAAAATACGAAGGTGTGAAGATCATCTCTAAAAAGAGTGCAAAACGAATGCAAACAAAAATTTCTGATGAAGAGGGTTACGGTTTGGCCATCAGGACAATTGACAACCTCATCCCTAACAAAATTTTAAAAGGTCATACAGGATCAGCATATGGCCTATATAGTGCCATGTTTTTTGAGCCAAAAGAAAAATTTGGAATTGTAGTGATTACCAATGGTTGTAACCCCATTTACACAGAAGGGATGAACGCTGCCTTAAAAACTACCATCAATAGTCTTTACAACAACCTGATCAAATAAAAATGCTATTTGTTTTTAATAAATAGATGGATTGTTTTGTCACAATTGTCGCACCTATACCTTTTAACTTTAACGAAAGGTATTAGCTTGTACAAACGAAAAGACTTCACTCTTTCACTTAGGTTACCTTTCTTACAGTATGGGCATTTTTGGTATCTCTTATCTTCTTTAAGCCAGGCTAGTGATGTATTGTCCATAATTTATTTAAGTTAAATAACCATTACAGTTATTTAATTAACAGCAAAAAACGCATCCAGTTTTATTGTTTAACAAATTAACCAATTGTATATCAAAAGATTTCAAAAATAATTTGAGGAATACAATTATCTAGCACCCTTAATACTATTTAAAAGTATTCCATCAAATTATTATAATTTATCAACAATAATGATTGAATTATCGCGATTTAAAATTGCTAAATAAGATGTTTTGTTTTATGCGTAATCGATGAACAACAACAGATAGTCGATAAAACTACTGCTTGAGTCTAAGAAGTTAAACTGGGTCAAAAATATGTTTTAAAAATATTTGACACAAAAAAGGCCCATGTTTAATGGGCCTTTTTTCTTTTTAGTTAACTTTTTTTACTTCCAACCACCACCTAATGCGCGGTATAAATTAACTACAGCCTGTAGCTTTTGCAATTTATCGCTTACACCACTTAATTGTGCTGCAAGTAGACTCTGTTCTGAGGTCAATACGTCGGTATAATTGGTTGCAGAACTGTAACGTAATAATTCTTCTGTAAAATCAACTGCTTTGGTCAATGCTGCAATTTGTTTTGCTCTGGTTGTTTCTTTCTCTGTAGCAGTCTGATAGGCATATAAGGCATTTGAAACTTCCTGCCCACTTGTTAAAAGTGTTTGCTGGAACGAATAGAATGCCATTTGCTGTTGGGCTTGTGCCGTCTTTAATCTTGCTTTGTTCTGTCCCTTTGCAAAAATAGGTTGGGTCAATCCACCTACCAAATTGTAGAATATAGATTGACTGAAAAAATCTTTCAATTGTAAACTAGACAAACCACCACTTGCTGTTAAAGTCAAAGCTGGATAAAAATAGGTTTTGGCTACATTGGTATTTTCAAAGGCCGCCCTAAATGCAAATTCTGCTGCCTGCACATCTGGTCGGTTCTGCAATAACTGTGCAGAAACCCCTGTCTGTAAATTGCTATAAGCTGTTTGCTGATCTAAGGTAGAACGATTGATTGCTCCTGCAGCACTACCGATCAACACGCTCAATGCATTTTCGGTTTCTCTAATGCTTCTTTTAAGGTCAGGCAAGGTTACTTCTGCAGCATACAGGTTAGCTTCGCTCTGTACTACCGCAGCTCCATTTACAATAGCTCCTTCTTTTAGTTCTTTCATCGTAGCCACACTGTTGCGCCTGATCTTTGATCGTCTGTTCGGTGATCTTCAACTGCTGATCTAATGCCATTAGATTATAGTAGGCATTGGCAATATTTGCAATCAATTGGGTCTGTACTGCTCTTTTCGCAGCATCAGTTTGTAACAAGCTAGCATAAGCCGAACGTTTTGCACTGCTTAATTTACCCCAAATATCAGCTTCCCAACTGGTGCTCAACTGGGCCCTGTAGGTCTGTGTTTCTAGATTGATATTGATTCCTGCAGGAAAGTTCAAAGCTGAACGAGATTGTTTAGCATCTGTTACCGACACATCGCCTTGCAAACTTGGTAATAAGGCTGCACGACTTTGTTGTAAGGTTGCTTCTGCAACTTTAATGCGTTCAATTGCCTGTTTTAGAATCCAAGTTCTCTACCAATCCTTTTTCGATCAACGATTGTAAAGTTGGATCGGCAAACAAACTCTTCCAAGGAAGGTCTGCAATTGTGGTACTATCTGTAGTTTTTTGATCACGGTATAGGCCATCGCTTTTTACTTCTGGGCGATTGTATTTTTGGGTAACACAAGCACTTAAAGTAAGGATGACCGAACCGATAATTAAAAACGAAAGTTTATTTCTCAATTTCATAAAATTTAAATTAGTGTTCACGGCTATCAATAGCTGGGAAGTCAAGTTCTGATTGTTCTACATGTACATCTTCATCAAAAGGAGATTTATTACTTACTTTCTCCTGTAAAGTTTGGAAGATGATAAACAAGGCCGGAATTACAAAAATCCCGAAGATTGTTCCGATCAACATTCCTCCAACGGCACCTGTACCGATAGATTTATTTCCTGCCGCACCTACACCTGTAGAAATCATCAGTGGTAATAAACCTAAGATAAATGCGAATGAAGTCATTAAAATCGGCCTTAAACGAGCTGTAGCTCCTTCAATGGCTGCATTTACAATCGTCATTCCTTTCCTTCTTCTATCTACAGCATACTCAACAATCAAAATCGCATTTTTGGCCAATAGTCCAACCAACATGATCAATGTAATTTGTGTATAGATGTTATTGTCGACACCAAATATCTTATCGAAGATAAATACGCCGGCCAAACCAATTGGCAATGAAATCAATACCGCTAATGGTAAGATATAACTCTCATACTGCGCACAAAGCAAGAAGTAAACGAAGATTACACAAAGTAAGAAAATGAAAATGGTTTGACTTCCACTGCTCATTTCTTCTCTCGACAGACCAGAAAACTCATAACCATATCCGGTAGGTAAGTGCAATGCCGCTTCTTCTTGTACTGCTTTCAACGCATCACCAGAACTAAAGCCTAAATTCGGCGCACCAGTTACCGCAATGGAAGTAAAGAGGTTAAAACGTGAAATGGCCTGAGGTCCGTAAACTTTCTCCAAGTTGATAAACTCACTTATTGGTGCCATTGTACCACTCGAGTTACGTACATAAATGCTATTTAAGCTCTGTTGGTTTGCACGATATTGTGCATCGGCCTGGTACATTACCCTAAATTGTTTACCAAATTTATTGAAATTGGATGCATACACCCCGCCATAATAACCTTGTAAAACACCCAACACATCATTTACAGTTAAGCCCGCCTGTTTGATCTTGGCTACATTTACATCAATCTGGTATTGAGGGAAATTAGGGTTGAATGAGGTTGATGCATATTGAATTTCTGGACGTTTACTTAAGGCCGCCAAGAAAGCATTTCCAACTTCGTTAAATTTCTTGATGTCGCCACCAGTTTTATCTTGTAGTTGGAACTCAAAACCACCACTGGTACCAAAACCTTGGATGGTTGGAGGAGCAAAGAAAATGATCTTCGCACCTTTGATGCTTGCAGTTTTGGCAAATAGCTCGCCAATAATTGCTTTTACATCGCGTTTACGCTCATTCCAAGGTGTTAAACGAGAGATGACCATTCCATACGAACTTCCAGAACCACTGATCATACTTCTACCAACTACCCTTAAAGAGCTCTTGATTCTCGGGAATGGTATGCACAATACTGTCGATCTTGGTCATGACCACTGCCGTTGCTTCTTGTGAAGTTGACGGAGGTAAAGATATGTCAGACATGATCGTTCCCAAATCTTCGTTAGGTACGAAACCTTTTGGTGTGGTATTCATTGTCCATACCAAAACAACAGCAAAAAATACAATTCCTAATATGGCTACCCATTTTTTGTGGGATAAAAATGATACCGATTTTTTATAACGGTTGGTCATTAAATCAAAAGAAGTATTAAAGGCCGTATAAAAACGTTGTAAAAAGTTCTTCGACTTTTCATGTTCTTCTTTATGCGGTTTTAAAAGCAAGGCACACAATGCCGGACTTAACGTTAACGCATTGATTGCCGATAAAATGATGGCTATGGCCAAGGTTAGACCAAACTGTTTGTAAAATACACCCGAAGATCCTTGGATAAAACTTACTGGAATAAATACCGCCGACATAACCAAGGTGATGGAAACAATAGCCCCACTAATGTCGTCCATTGCATCTAAGGTTGCTTTTTTAGCCGATTTATAGCCGTGGTCCAACTTGGCGTGCACGGCCTCGACGACCACAATCGCATCATCTACCACAATACCAATGGCGAGTACCAATGCAAACAGGGTTAGCAAATTGATAGTAAAGCCAAACAGACTTAAAAAGAAGAATGTACCGATAATGGCCACGGGTACACTAATTGCTGGAATTAGTGTAGAACGGAAATCCTGAAGGAAGATAAATACAACAATAAACACCAAGATAAAGGCTTCTACCAATGTATGGATTACTTTTTCGATTGAAGCATCAAGGAAGTCGTTTACGTTTACCAACGACATGTAGTGCATGCCCTTTGGAAATGACTTTGAGGCTTCATCTAAAGTTTTGATCGAGTTTTCGATTACTTCTTTCGCATTTGAACCTGCAGTTTGGTTGATCGCAATACCTAAAGCTGCCTTACCGTTAAATTTAACAGAACTGGCATAACTTTGTGCACCCAACTCAATCCTGGCAATATCTTTTAAACGAAGTACCTGACCATTTGCACCACTTCTGATGATGATGTTGCTAAATTCTTTTTCGTCTTTTAATCTACCTGTATACTTTAAAGTGTACTGGAAGGCTTGGTCTCCTTGCTCTCCAAACTGACCTGGAGCTGCTTCTATATTCTGTTCGGCAAGTGCCACACTGATGTCGTTCGGTACCAAACCATAAGTAGCCATTACATCAGGTTTCAACCAAATACGCATGGTATAATCCATCAAACCAAATGCGCTGGCATCTCCTACCCCATTGATCCTTTTGATCTGCGGAATGATGTTGATATTGGCATAATTCTGTAAAAACTTCTGGTCGTAAGATAGGTCATCACTATAAATCGCAAAGATCAATACGTTACTGGCTTGTCTTTTTGCGGTGATTACACCTGATCGGGTCACTTCTGCGGGCAATAAACTACTTGCCCTGGCTACCCTGTTCTGTACGTTTACCGCAGCTAGGTCGGGGTTTGTACCCAATTTAAAATTTACGGTAATGGTTGCCGTACCATCGTTACTGGCAGATGAGGTCATGTAGGTCATGTTCTCTACCCCATTGATCTGTTCTTCTAAGGGTACAACCACACTGTTCATTACCACATCGGCATTGGCTCCTTGATAAGAAGCAGAAACCTGTACGGTTGGAGGTGCAATTTCGGGATATTGGGAAACCGGCAAGGTCACCAATCCCAATCCTCCTAGTATTACAATTATAATGGAGATGACCGTTGATAAAACTGGTCTTTCTATAAATTTCTTAAACATATGCTAATTTCTTCCGGCTGAACCGGGATCTAAATGAGTGTTATTTTTTTATTTCAGCATAAACCGAATCAGTATTCAACTCTTCAGGTTTGATCATTGTTCCATTTTTTAAAGATTGGAAACCTTCAAGTACAATCTTATCACCTGCCTTTAAGCCTTTGGTAACCACATAAAACTTTCCTTTTGTAATTTCCATTACTTCAATTTCTGTGTTTACCACTTTGGCCGAGTCGCCAAGTATATATACAAATTTCTTTCCTTGTAGATCGATGGTAGATTTCTGTGGAATTAAGATCACATTATCGATATGTTGCGGAATACGAACGGCTGCACTTGCTCCACTTTTTAAAATGGCCGTTGGATTTGGGAAGGTAGCCCTTAAGCTTGCCGAACCTGTATTGGTATTGATCTGTCCATTTATTGATTCAATCTTACCATTTTGCGCGTAAGTAGTTCCATCAGCTAATATCAAGCTAACTGCCGGAATATTTTTCATTTGCGCCGCCAAAGTTTTGCCTTTATAAACATTGGCAAAATCTAACAGTTGTTTCTCGTTTAAAGAGAAATAGGCATATACTTTAGAAATATTGGATACGGTTGTTAGTGGCTGTGCACTGCTACCACTCACCAAACTTCCAGTTTTAAATGGAATACTGCCTACCACACCATCTGCCGGACTTGTAATATTGGTATAGCTCAGGTTTACCTTTGCATTTACCAATTCGGCCTTGGCTTGTGCCAATGCAGCCTTTCTGCTCTGCAAGGTAAGCTGTGCAGCTTCCAACTCATATTTGCTGATGATGTCTTTATCTACAAGTGGCTTGGTTTTGTTTACCTGAAGTTGGGCAGCATTTACATTGGCCTCAGCATTGCTGATTGAAGCATTTGCTGTTCTAACCTGTTGCTCATATTGAGGTGCGTTAATCTTGAAAAGCAATTGCCCTTTCTTTACCACAGCCCCTTCATCCACATAGATCTTTTCAATAAAACCATCAACCTTTGGTCTGATGTCTACATCCTGGATTCCTTCAATTGTTGCAGGATAATCAGAATCAAGTGTAGTAGATTGGGTAGCAACGGCAAATACTGGATAGACTTGTGGCTTTGCCGCCGCCGCGGCCTTCGCTGCCTGTTCGTCTTTACCTCCTCCGCAAGAAGCAAGAATGGCTCCTAAAAATAAAATCGATAGTCGTATTGTTGTTTTCATGTTTATGTGGGGTTACTTTGTGTTCTATATTGTTTAATTTATTGGTAGACCATTTCAAAAATCAATCGCTTGCGCTCTTTCATCATCCGCAGGTACTCTTCATCATTTACATTAAACAATGTTTTGTTGAGCCCATTGGTAATCAAAGGATGTAACATCAGTGCAAACAAATTCATACAAAATTGTCTTGGATCCATTTTCTTAATTTTTCCTGCCTCCATTTCTGCAGCAATCTCTTTTAAAAATAGTTTAGAACGTGTTTTCTTTTCTTCGGGTACCATTCCAGTGCGGTTAAGTTCCGTTATCACATACATTTCTCGATATGGAAACTCAATGGTCTGATCTATAAATACATTGATCAGTTGTTGCAACTTCTCTTTAAATGGCAATTGTGCCAAAAAAACAGAATCCATAATGGCCGACATCTCGGCTCTTGCCTCTGTTGCAACTTGTTCAAAAAGAATATCCCTAGACCTAAAATAGTAATTTAAAAGCGTTCGGTTCACACCTGCAGCATCTGCAATATCTTGTGTGGTAGCATGTAATTTTCCCTCAGAAAAAAAGATTCGTTTGGCCGTTTCTTTAATATGCTGCTCTGTTCCTGTATCTCTCTGCGCCATTTACATTTTTGTTTAACATTTTTGTTAAACGACAAAAGTAGAGATATGTTTCTAGAAGAAACCACTGTATCAAAAAACTAGCTGATTTATGACAAAGCATTGATAAAGGTAAATCAATGTCTACAAACAGCATTTCTGAAACTAAAAATAAAAAAACATTTGTGATAGGGGTAAAAATACTTTCGGTTGTATTAGCTATAGAAACACAAATTTTATTCATCATAAAAACAGAAATCATGGTTCCAGCACTTTTATTTTGGTTATTCAAAAAACATGCACTTCCTGTATTCAATAACCTTGTTATGCAATTTCAAGTTGATAGCTTTCATAAGCTGTTAAAGAAAAAGACAATACTATCCATTATAGCCCTTCTTTTTACAATTTCTTCTTTTGCACAAGAAGAAACCTCAACTTATCAGATCAAACGCAATGGGGATGTAATCGGCCAGATGCAGTTTAAACAAAAAAGAAATGGCACAGATACCTATCTCAAAATGAACTCGAAAGTAAAAACCCGTTTCATTTTTGAAATCGATGTTCAAACTGATGATGAAGCCCATTTTAAAAATGGTCAATTGGTCTTTTCTACAGTTTACAGAAAGGTAAATGGAAGAGAAAAAGAACGCAAAGAGACCAAACTCATCAACCAAAGCTACCTACTGCAAGCTGGTAACAAATCGAACGCCATTAATGGTAGTATCAATTACAATATGATGCTCTTGTATTGCAAAGAGCCGGTTAACATTGCGCAGGTCTATTCAGACAGTTTCCAACAAGTTTTAGCGATCAAACGAATGGCCCCGAATACGTACCGCATCAACCTACCCGATGGCAATTACAACGATTATTACTTCCAAAATGGGATATGCAAAACTGTAAAGGTGCATCATTCGCTTTATACCATTACCATGGAATTGGTTTAATTATTCAAAATACAGATCAAATGGAGACAAAAATATTTGTTAGCGGGGCCTCTGGCTTTATCGGTAGAAAGTTATGTATAGCATTGGCCAATAAAGGTTATCAGGTACACGCTTTATGTAGAAAACTAGACCACCCCTATCTTATCCAACACCAAAACATCAAGTTCTTTGTTGGAGACATCTTAAACAAGGAAAGTTTAATGAATGCCATGCGAGGCTGCGAACAGGTTTACCATACCGCTGCCCTTGCAAAAATGTGGTGCAAAAACAAAGACGATTTTTATCAGGTCAATGTAATTGGAACCAGAAACCTATTGGAAAGTGCCATTGCCTTAAACGTAAAACGGATAGTCTACACTTCTACCTGTGGGGTTTGGGGACCTACTTTTAAACATCCGATGGTGGAAACCGACCCAAGGATATCAGGTTTCCCGATTGATTACGAACGGACAAAATACTTGGCCGAACTAGAAGTGAATACCTATGTACAAAATGGCTTGGATGTAGTGATTGTTAATCCATCTCGGGTATTTGGCGAAGGGCCCATTACCGATAGCAACACGGTAAGCAAAATGGTAAAAGGCTATTTGAAAGGTAGCTGGAGAGTAATTCCAGGTTCTGGAGAAAATGTAGCCAATTATGCATTTTTAGACGATGTAGTACATGGCCACATCGCAGCGATGGAGCATGGAAAATCTGGAGACCGATACATATTGGGTGGTGAAGATGTAAGTTTCAATCAGTTTTTTGAAACCTTGGGTAAAGTTTCCCATCAACATAAAAAGATGGTCAGGGTGCCTCAGAAGCTGATCAAATTCTTCAGTCATATCGAATTGCTTAAAACAAAAATTACAGGTTTGGCTCCTTTCTTTCTGCCTGAATTTGCCGACCGCTTAAAATACGACCAAAAATACAGCAGCAATAAAGCCATTACCCAACTAAATTATAGGATCACGCCTTTTGCTGAGGGATTGGAAAAAACAGTCAACTACATCCAACAATCTCTATAAACCTTATACACATGAAAAATCTAACTGCATTAATTACTGGGGCCAGCGAAGGTTTGGGAAAATCATTTGCTTTTGAGCTTGCAGGCAGGGATATCGACCTTGTTCTGGTGTCCTTACCTAATTCAGGCCTGCCAAAACTGGCCAACTTTATCAAGGTCAACTTCAACATCAAGGTCGTTTACTTTGAATACGACCTGACACAGGCAGAGAGCTGCACTGCAATTTTTGAAGAACTCCATCAACGTGGACTCAATGTTGATTTATTGATCAATAATGCAGGTTTGGGCAATTGGTCTTGGTTTGAAGAAAAGGACATCTATTTTTACAAAAAACAGATCGACCTCAATATTACAAGTACGGTGCTATTGACCAGATTATTTCTAGACCAGGCAGACAAAGAACAGTCATCCTACATTTTAAACGTGGGAAGCTTAGGTGGACGTTTTGTGGTGCCCAGAAAATTGGTATATGGTGCTACAAAATCATTTATCAGCTATTTTACCAGATGCCTACAGTTGGAGCAATCGGGAACCAATGTACATGTAAGCCTGTTGAGCCCAGGTGGAATCAATACCAAGGCCGAGCTTTTGGTGCTGAACCATACTTTAAAAGGCCTGTCTAAAGCTACCATTTTAGAACCCGAACAAGTGGCTAAAACGGCCATCGATGGATTATTCAAAGGAAAGAAGGAAATTGTACCAGGACAGATGAATAGGTTATTGGTTGCCTTCGATGTGCTGTTGCCCACATTTATCAAAGAATTTATCATCAAAAGAAAACTGACCATGAACTTAAACCCACAGCCTTAATGATTGAAACTACCCCGCTCCACTAACATTTATGCTGATAAATTTACGACAAAAGTTTACCTTAGATACGATCAACAGACCATTGGAGCATAACGACAATCATTTTATTCCGTTCATAAAAAGAGGTGATAAAACAGCCTTTGATACCGTTTATCTTAATTATTTTAAGCGTTTGCATCAATATGCCACTACTTTTATCAAAAACCACGACGATGCAGAAGAAATCATCCAAAACGTGTTTTGTAGGATATGGGAAAAAAGGGCACAACTTGATACTGGTGGATACTTGAAATCGTTCTTGTACCGTTCAGTACATAACGAATGTTTAAATTATCTCAAACATCAAAATGTAAGGTCTACCTTTAAAGTATACCACAACCAAACTGCGGTAAACGAACAAGATCTATCAAAAGAGCTATTGGCAGTAGAGTTGCAAAAGCAGATCCACATGGCCATTAACGAATTACCAACGCAATGTCGGACCATCTTTCAGATGAGCCGCATAGAACAACTGAAATATAACCAGATTGCTGAAAAACTTAATTTATCGGTTAAAACAGTAGAAAATCAGATGGGAAAAGCCTTAAAAATGCTACGTCTGAAATTGGTCGATTTTTTACCACTTATATTAATCTATTTAACTCAAAGCCTATGAACCTGAATGATACCAACGTGAATGATGACTTGCTAGTTAAATACCTGCTTGATGAAGCTACGGCGACAGAGCGACAACAAGTAGAATCCTGGATCAACCTAGTACCTGCAAACCAAAAATATTTCAATGATTTTAAGCTGATCATTGAAAAGAGCGAATTGGCACCTCCAGTTCATGAAAAAGATTACGATGCATTAGACCGTCTTAACCAACGGATGGCAAATGAAGGCTTGATCGCCAAACAAAAACCTTTCTTTACTTGGACCAGAGCTGTGGCAGCCATTCTTATTGTCAGTGTATCTGGTTGGCTGGGCTATACTTTACTTAACCAAGGAAAATCTCTTGTTAACGTCCAAACAACTTCGGCCACTTTAAAACAAGAACTTCCAGATGGCTCAATGGTTACCTTAAATAAAAATTCGCAACTATCCGCCAATTTTGCTGGCGAAACAAGGGCTGTTAATTTAAAAGGGGAAGCATTTTTTAAGGTAGAACCAAACCCAAAAAAACCATTCATCATCAAGGTCAATAACATTACGGTTAAAGTGGTTGGCACTTCTTTTAATGTAAAGAGCAGAAATGAACATACCGTGGTCATTGTAGAAACTGGGATTGTAAAAGTGAGCAAGGCCAATCAAAGTATCGAATTGCGCAAAGGAGAAAAAATAGACATCGCAGACCAAGACCTCAATCTATCTAAAACGCTCAACAATAGTAAGCTGTACAATTATTACTATAGCAATGAGATTGTTTGTGACCAAACTAGATTAGAAGAATTGGTAACTATTCTTAACGAAAAGTTTAATGTAAAGATCAGCATTACCAAACCCTCTTTATTAGAATTGCCAATTAACACTACCTTTAAGGATGAAAAGCTGGATCAGATTTTAGATATCATTGCTAAAACCCATGCCATCCAGGTTGTTTATAGTGGTAAACAAATTCTATTGAAGTAACCAGATGATCGTATTGTCTAAAAACTACGCTATCGTTGTTTTCATCTTTTTGATGTTGTGTGGTGCGCAGACAGAAACAAAGGCCCAAAATATATTAGGCAAAAACATTTCTCTTCTGATCCGCCAACAAAAGCTCAGCAAGGTTTTAGCAGCCATTGAGCAACAAGGAAATTTTAGGTTTTCTTACAACAGTACCATCTTGCCCTTAGATAGCTTGGTAGACCTCAATGTGGCCAATTTAAGCATTGCAGAAACCTTAGACAAACTATTTAAACAGCGGTATGAATATCGAGAAGCCTACGATTTTATCATCATCAGGTATGCACCCTTGCAATTGGCTTTGATCACACAAGAATCCGTTGGCGACCAATACATTTACACCATTACTGGAAAAGTGGTAGATGAACAAAGCCGTAAACCCATTGCCAATGCCAGTGTGTATGAAAAAAACCTTCTCCAGTCTACTTTAACTGATCAGGATGGTGCGTTTACGCTAAAACTTAAAAATATATCGCAGACCATTGCGATTACGATTAGCAAACTGAACTATAAGGATATCACGTCTTTCTTCTTACCAGAGATTACAGTCTTTAAAAACAAAAGAAAAAACAGCAATAGGTATATAGATGATGCTCCATCCGAACTAGGACAAACATTTTTAGGACGTTTACTCATTACTTCCAGGCAAAAGATACAAACTGCTAATACTGGCGGATTTATTGCAAATGCACCTGCTCAAATATCTTTAGGACCAGGCTTAAGTTCCCATGGCTCATTAAGCGGACAGGTCGATCAACAAGTTTTCTTTTAACATTACAGGCGATTACAATGCTGGCGTAGATGGGATGGAAATAGGATTACTTTATAACATTGACAAAAGAAATGTTCGTGTCTTTCAATTTGGTGGCACTTTTAATCTGGTTGGCGGTAAATTTACAGGACTACAGATCAGTGGTCTTCACAACGATGTCCTTAAAAGTGTAGACGGCATTCAGATTTCTACGGGCTACAATAGGGTGCGTGAAAAACTCAATGGTATTCAGATTGGTGGGCTTTATAACAATGTACGAAAAAACGTAGAAGGCATTCAGATTTCTGTGGGCTACAATCTTGCACACGAAGAACTCAATGGCGTTCAGATTGGTGGTGTGCACAATAGGGTACTTCAAACCTCCAAAGGACTACAGCTTACAGTGCTCTATAACCAAACCAATGGATATTTTAAAGGAATGCAGTTTGCTGGATTATTTAACAATGTAAACAACAGTTTTAATGGGTTACAATTTTCGACAGGTTATAACAGAACCAAAAATAAATTGACAGGTTGGCAAATTGGCGTTTTGAATACGGCAGAACAGGTAAAAGGTGCCCAGTTTGCCTTATTGGGCAACTTTATAGCTAAAGAAGCAAACGGACTTCAAATAGGTGGTATTTTTAATTATGCCAAACAGCTAAAAGGCTTGCAGATAGGTTTGGTCAATATCGCCGATAGCTCTTCGGGCTATAGCCTCGGCTTGATCAATATCATCAAAAAAGGTTACCACAAAATTGGCCTCAGTACCAACGAAAGCATAGACTTTAATGCAGCCTTAAAAACAGGTAATCACAAATTATATACACAAGTGTTATTTGGCAAAAACTTTAGTAGCAATCAAAAACTAACTGCATTAGGTATAGGAATTGGGAAGGAATTTAATATCGGCAAACAATTTCTCTTAAATCCAGAGAATGAGCAGCCGATACATCTACCAAGGCGATTGGAAATACCACAATATCCTCAACAGGTTGGATGTAAATATCGGTTATCGATTGACCAAGTGGCTTGCGGTAGATGCAGGGCCAGCATTCAACTTCTATTATACTAAACAGAATCAGAAAATAGCTGGTTACGATTTGATTGGCAACAGTTCCAATACTTTTAAAGTAACCAACCATACCAAGGGTTGGCTAGGTTGGAATTTTGGGGTTACTTTATTCTAAAAATGTAAGTAAAAGAGATATCCATTTGAGAAAACTTCGCTAGCGAATATCTCTCCTTATTAGATTACAAAGCAGCTTCCAGTACCTTTACCGAAGGCCTTTTTTTATAGTCCTTATCAAAATAGGCAAACTTGATCTTGCCATCCTGACCAATGATATACGTTGCCGGTACGGGTAAAACATAATCTACTTGTCCATTTGCCATTGCCACATCAAGTCCTCCCTTTTTATATTTATCTGCCAAACCCGGTTCCATTACATAATTTACTTGATAAGCTTTCATTATACTGTAATCACGGTCGCTAATGATACTGAACGAAGCTTTCGTTTTGGCTACGGTTTTATCCATACCTGCTGCATTTTCTGGAGAAACGCCAATTACATAGGCTCCTTTTGCCGTTAATACCTGTAAACTATCTTGTAGGTTTTTGATGTGCTTGCTACAAAATGGACACCATTGCCCACGATAAAAGAAAAGCACTACAGATTGATGCTCTTTTAAGACCTTCTTTAGGTCGATCAACTTGCCACTATTGTCTTTTGCATTAAACAAGGGGGCTTTCTCTCCTACTTTTAAAGCCGTTTGGGCAAATAATTGCGCTGTAGCAAAAATAATGAATGCGGTTAACAGGATTTTTTTCATGTCTACTAATTAATTTTCTGATCAAATGAATTTTCCTTACAGCACATACTGAAAGGGATTATAATCAGGTAGTCGACAAAATCAACAAATCCTTACAAAAAAATATTTTTATTTTACCTATTCCCCTAAGGCATCATCAACTGCGCAATCTGTCCCTTATTTCCAGTTAACAGAATGAGCTTACCTTTTTTAGCTTTTTGCAAAGCATTAAAGTTTTGCGTAGAGATATTGGTCCATGTTTTACCGCCATCATTTGAATAATCGGTTCCAGAAGAGCCTGTTGCAAAACACAATTGATCGGTGATGTATTCAACTGCCGAACGATAGCCCAAAACTGGTTTTGTAGGTTTACTCCAACTTTTACCGCCATTGCTCGTTAACAACACATTGTTTGTGTTTTCTTTATCCTTTAGGTAATTTCCACCTACAGCTATACCTTTTTTATGGTCGTAAAAAGCGATAGAAAATGGCCCTGTACTACTTTCGCCTTGGATAATTGGGCATGGATACACTTTCCATTTTTTGCCATAATTACTAGAAAAATAAATATTAGATACAGCGCCACCACTGGCAATCCAAACTTTACCATCATCCGCAGTTCTAATGGTAGTACCACTGGCCGCAAAGCCGGCCTCGCCCATTTTTAGCTCTTTCTTTAAATTGGCAGAGATATCTTTCCAAGTTAAACCACCATCAGTGGTTTTTAAAAGCTGCATCTTATTTTTGATCGGATCACCAAATATGATTCCTTGCTGGCTGTCCCAAAAGGCCATGCCATCTAAAAAAATAGCCGAGTCGGTATTTTTATAGACCTGTTGCCAGTTTTTTCCGCCATCTATCGTCGAAAGGATGTAAGCCGGCGAACCTGCATTCACGATAATGGCTTTGAGGTTGTCAAAAGCCTCAATGTCCCTAAAATCCAACTTTTCAAATCCTTTGGGTTGTGTCCATTCCCAAGTTTTGCCACCATTTAAGGTTTTACCCACGTAGCCATTGCTACCACTTACCCAGGCAACCGAATCAGATACAATAGATAAGCCTCTCATGCTGGTGTTTTTACCAGCAGTAAGCGGTTTTATGGTGTAATTTTGTGCAAAACAGATTGCAGGAAAGAGTAGCAGAAAGAATAGGGTATTTTTCATGGGTTAGGTAAATTAATTCATGAATATAGCAAATTGAAAAGATTATTTAGCTCTTTTCCAACTTTCTGATCTTCCAATTAACGAGATACCTACATAGCCCCTGATATTGAGCTGCCCATCATTTTTAATATTAAGGTTACAACTATAGGTTTTGCCAGTTTTTGGGTCATAGATGGTACCATCGGTCCACTTGCCATCTTCAAAAACAAAATCCTTTAAAATTTCCAATCCAAGAAGCGGTTTAGACCTCAAATCTGCATTTGGATTTTTAACGTCGGTTTTGGCTTTGCCTTTTTCGTCATTTGGCTCTTTGATCCAAGCCAACTTACCAAAGTATTTGTCACCTTTTTTATAGATTTCTATCTGACCTTCACCAGATGGATTTACCCATTTGCCCAAAACATCATCCTTTTTTTGAGCGAAAACAGACAGTGTGCAAATAGCGAAAATAAACAGCAGAGATAATTTCTTTGACATAGGAATATAGATTTAACTAATGATAAAGTTAGCGAATAGGTTTTGAAAACAAAATTTCTACTTATTCCTAACGCTAAAATGACATTTATAGTCCATATATACTAAAGATTATTCTGTAAGGATGGTCCGAATCAGCGCTGAAAAATGCAGGTCCGAACTTAAATGAGGCTGAAAATCGTCGGGCAATACTTCGGCATGAAATCCATTTCTTTTTAAAAGCTCGATAATTGACAATGCACATACCAGCCCCTCACTGCATTGCACCCTTAAGATCAGGTCACAATCTTCTAGGTCAAAATTAGCTTTATAACTCTTAAAGTTTTCATGTATCTGCAAGAGCAGCAGTTTGGCAGCTTCACCGTTGCTTACATCTGTTTTAAAAACTTCGACCATGTTGTTGTATTTAACCCATGTAGACCTGTTCAGCCATTGCTCAACAGGTCCATAAGGCATTGTTTTAATTAGTTTTGAGGGTGATTTTCTTTACTACAAGATAATTCTTTTTATTAAAAATTATCTTTTGTATTTCTTAAATACATCAATTATTTTTTGTTCTCATCAAAGTTGACCATCCATTGGATACCGAACTTATCTGTAAACATTCCGAAATAAGCACCCCAGAACATTTTCTGCAAAGGCATCTGTACACTGCCACCTTCGGCCAAACCATTAAATAATTTATCTGCTTCGGCTTCGCTATCTGTATCAATTGAGATTGACATGTTGGTGCCTAATTTTACCTGTTCCATGTTTTTAAGCACATCAGTACCCATTAAAATACTATTTGGACCAATGGGTAAGGCCACATGCATTATTCCTTCCTTTTCATCCATTGGAACATCTTCGCAACCCGGAGTACCATCAAACCGTTGAAGGGTTAAAAACTCTCCTCCAAATACGGTATCTGTAAAAATTAAACGCTTCTTCGGTATTACCGTTAAAGTTCAAATAAGTCTGTAATGTTGCCATTGTATAAATTGTTTTTGTTAATTGTTTGTATTATTTTTTTGAGATAAGTTCTGTTTCATATTGGCTAAACTCTTTACCTGATTGTTGCCTAACCAATCAATTTTAAGGGTGTTTTATTGCATTATGGATCCGGTTCAATTGTTGGGTATGCCTTTGCGTATGATAGATCACAAAGTAGATTGCCTCTAACCTTGTCAAAAAGCCATAACCTGGTAATTCAAAGGCCAAACAAGTTTTGCTCAAGTCCAATACCGCTATCTCTTTGATTGTAACTTCCTCAATCTCCTTCATTTTCGCCAATTGATCCGCCTTATTGTAGTCTTTTTTTTCTGGATGAATAAAATCAGGCGACTGCATCTTAATATCAAAATTCAAGAAATCTGCCTGCAAACGGGCAACCAGTTCATCTATCTTTCGATCGGTATCCTTAACCTTTGCATTTAAAACAGCTGCAAAACCTGTATTTGCTAAAATGAGATGTTGCCCCACCTGACCTGCGGTCCAGCTGTTTTCAAATGGAACTGTATTGAAACTCTCATCGTCAAATGCAGCGATTGAATTGATCAGGGCCGAAAATGTATCTCTAAAATCTTTTAAAATTATTTCCTTGTTCATATCTATCTTAAATTACATGTATTTCATTCCTTCATAATCCAACAACCTTCTCCAAAGCGCAATCTGACCAATACAGTTGGCTTCTCTATAGATATCAAAAGAAATCATCTCGTACATCGAGAAACTCATCCCAGGAAATTCCAATATCTTATCCAATTCTGCATCCGTAGCGTTTAACAGATAAGTTCTTAAGATAGGCGTAATTGTCTCCCAGTCTTTTTGATAAATAGCCAAAGATGGATAGGTTGCATCAGCTTTGATCCTTGGTGGTCTTTAAAAAGCTCGTGTCCACTTGATTGGAGTTCGGCACCGAATAGATTGGCAATCTCATAGCGTTCCTGAACCAAACTTCCAGCAATCCAAGCAATGTGGTTTGCTTTTGTGTTTAAACGATCAGTAGCATCTTCTTCCGAAATTCCTGCCAAGGCATTATAGAAATAAGTGGTATGCATATCATACAATACAATGAGTGCATACATCCGGTTACTTGCAGTTTTAATTTCCATTTCTTTTGATTTTTTGTTTACACTAAGTTAGCTCATCTGTAGCGATGGCGTGCATGCGTAAGACGTCAATGTTCGGGGGCATTTAAGACAATTTTCATATATTAGCTCATCAAACAATTACATATGAAACTACTGGGTGTACTCTTGAGCAAGAATTACAAATTATTAAGTGTGGCAGCGATTTTGGAAGTTTTTGAGACCGTAAACAAGTTTTATCAAACTGCCGGAGATGCCCAGCCTTTCGAAATCAACCTATTGGCATCAGAAGAAACTACGCGTACGCAACAAGAAGCCTTTGGTTATCCATTACAATCTATCAAAGATGTGAAACAATTGGATATGATCTTGATCCCTGCTTTTACATCAGACAACATGCAGGAGACCTTGCAGGCCAATGGCACTTGCATTCCACATTTGATCAAACAGTATAACAATGGGGCCTCTCTTGGCACATTTTGTACCGGTGCTTTTTTATTGGGAGCAAGTGGTTTATTGAATGGAAAAATAGCCACCACACATGTGGATGCTAGCAATGGTTTTGCCAATGCTTTTCCAGCGGTAAAACTAAAAGCGGATAAAACAGTTACCCAAGATGGCAGATTGTACACCAGTGGCGGAGCTACCTCTTCTTTTCACCTGTTGTTACATCTGGTACACGAGTATTGTGGTAAAGAAATGGCCATCAAAATCGCTAAGGTTTTTGCCATTGATATGGACCGCGATAAACAATCTTACTTCAGCACTTTTCAACCTTCACATAGCCATAATGACGAATTGGTGGCCTCTGCACAACAAAAAATTGAAAGCAACTATCATGATACAGCGACCATCGAAGAGCTGATCAAAGACATTCCTTCAAGCCGTAGAAACATTGTCAGGAGATTTAAACAGATCACTGGCATTACCCCTATCGAATATTTACAGCAAACGCGTATTGAAGCCGCCAAAAGACTGTTGGAACGTACCGGACAGCAAATGACCGAAATCATATTCAACTCAGGCTATAGCGACCCCAAAGCCTTTAGGAAGGTTTTTAAGAAGAGCGTGGGGATGACACCCTCTCAATACCGGGAGAAATTTCAGGTAAGGTAAACCCTTGGTTCGTGTTGACAGGAACCAAGGATAAGATAATTATTTTAAGTTCAACAACATCTGGATGTCTGAGCGTTCGTAAGGCGATGTATGCCCTTTTACCTCATTAAAACCAAGTTTATGATACAAATTGATTGCAGGCTTTAAAATCCTATTGCTCTCTAAGTAAAGTGTGCTTGCACCCAATGCTCTAGCTTTTTCGATTACTGCCAGCCCCAATAGATATCCCATATTTTTTCCTTGTGCCTTTGGCGATACCGCCATTTTCGCAAGTTCGAAATCATACGCATGGTTATTTAATTTGATCAAAGCACACACTCCCAAGGGTTCATTATTAAATAAAGCCACCTTAATATGTCCGCCCTTAGCCAAGATATATTCTTCTGGATGGTCTAAAGATTCATAATCCTTCGCTTCCATTTTAAAATAATTGGCAATCCATTCTTCATTCAAAGCCCTAAAAGCAGCTTGATATTGAGGTTGATAATCTACAATCTGAATTGAACCATCTTGTAGGCTTTTATCTTTTTTTGGTGCAACTTCCTTTGTAATAATGGTCAGGTCCTTGATAAATTCGTCAACAGCATCAAGATCAGTGGCCCAACAAGTAACCAATCTAATGGCCGAAGATTGTGCATCTATTTTTTTCCATACATAAAAGGCATAATCTTGATTGATTTTGGCAATCACCTCATTCGGCAGTACAGGAAAGGATTGGTTGGTCTGTGTTGCGGTAAGAAAAGGATAACCCAATGCAGCTATACCCTCATGTAGTTTTTGAGCTGCATTATTGGCATGTTCACCCAATTTAAAATAAAGGTCGTCTTTAAACAACTCCAAAAATTGGATGCCCAACAACCTCCCTTTGGCCAATAAGGCCCCTCTTTGTTTAATGTTATATTTAAAATTCTGTTGAAGAGTTGGGTTGTTGATCACAATGGCCTCTCCTAAAAGTGCACCTGTTTTTGTACCACCGATGTAGAACACATCGGTATATAACCCAAGGTCTTTTAAAGTTAGGCCACTTTCTTTTGCCATTAGGCCCGATGCCAATCTTGCTCCGTCTAAGAAAAGTAAAAGCCCTTTTGTTCTACAAAACGCTGATAAAGCTTTCAGCTCATCCTTGGTGTAAAAAGTCCCTACTTCTGTTGAATTAGAAATATAAACCATTCGAGGCATGGTGGTATGTACTTCTTCAAACAGGTCTAGCTTGTCTTGGATATCCTGCACATTCAATTTACCATCTGCTGTGTCAACAACCTGTATCCGGTGACCTGTGGCTTCGATTGCTCCAGTTTCGTGCACCTGGATATGTGCAGTAGCAGCAGCAATAACAGATTCATAAGGACGAAGCAAAGCCGAAATCACCAACAGATTGGCCTGTGTACCACCAGAAACAAAATAGACCGCAGCATCAGGATGTTCCATCTTATCTTTGATCAACTGAGCAGCAGCCAACGAGTAAGTATCTTCTCCGTACCCTTCTTCTACGCTGAAATTACTTTCTGTTAATGCTTTTAAAATATTAGGATGGCATCCCTTGGTATAGTCGTTTTTAAAATTGTATTTCATCTCTTCAATCCTTTTGAATTAGGTAGTAAAGATATAAAATCTTTTATATATGTTAATATTTACGTAAAAAATTACATATATTTGATTTCAAATCAATTTTAGATGAACATTATTGAAAAAGCAGGCATTCTGGCCATTGGAACAAGATTGTTGAGGGTGCACGACCAACTCAGAACAGATGCGAATGCCTTTTACAAAGCACAAGGTTTTGATTTTGAGACCAAATGGTTTCCGGTCATGTATGTCCTTTCTATCAAATCTCCTTTGAGCATTATGGAGATTGCAGCTGAAATCGGCTTAAGCCATCCTACTACCATCACTTTGTTGAGAGAGCTTGAAAACAGAAAATATATTGAATCCATCAAAGACGAAAGGGACGAAAGAAAACGGAACATACAACTTACCCCACAGGGTTTAGAACTGGTAAATGCACTTCGGCCCATCTGGAAAATGATCGTCAAAGTACTGACCAAATTGACCACCAATCAGAATAATCTATTTGAGGCGATCAATGAAGTAGAAGACAGGCTGAAGGAAAACAGCTTTATCCAACGGATGGAAGCGATAGCAAACGACCAGAAACAGGTGAAAAGCGAGTTGGTTACCATCAAAAAAATAGAGATTCCAGAAGAATTGGCCATTGCCAAGGCCATTTTACAGGAGGTACAATTGCAAAGGGACGAATCGACCCTTTACGAACCAGCTGATGGTTATAGTTATTATATGGGTTTTGTAAATGGCCTACCTGCCGCAACAGCCGTGATCAGCTTGATCGATAATAGTGCCAATTTAGAAGAATTAGCTGTATTAGATGCCTATAGATCCACGGGAATAGAAGAAGCTTTATTGAGGGCTGTTGATCAGATGTGATCATTTAAGATTTTGCCTGCATTACCCATACCACATTTAAATGGCATAGATAAACAGGTCTTCATCAACCGACGGGCTACTTCATCCCAGTTCACTACCTTCCGCCATACGGTGATATCGTCGGCTCTTTTGTTCTGATATTGGAGGTGTAAAACGATTTTCATCCTGTTTTTGGTCTATATTTTTTATTAAGATGGGCCTATATGAAAAAAGGATTGCTTGATACAGGCAATCCTTTTTAAATTAGATTTTAATATTCCTTTTGGCCTACACCTATTCATCGATGGTGTTTTTGAGTTTCATCAAGAGTGAATAAGCTCCTTTTACGACAACCTTTTTACCTTTTAAAGAAGCATCTACTGCGGTAAAGCCACCAACAGATTGATTTTTGGCTATGGGTGTCATTTTATAGGTCTGGTCTGCTTGGGCCACAAATACATAATCTTTGTTTTCGTAGTTTACAATGGCAGCATTTGGTAAGGCTTCTATTTCTTTGTGTTCTAGCTGTACCTCGGCATTCATATACATACCTGGGGCCAATGTTTTATCATATTTATCGATATGGCAATGTACTTCGGTGCTTCGGTCGTTATTGAGCGAATGGCTAATCAATACAATTTTGGTATTGTATTTCTGCTCTGGTTTTGCATTGGCATAGGCTGTTACCTGTTGGCCTATTTTAAGCAGGTGCAGGTCTTTTTCAAAAACAACAAGGTTCAAATGGATATCAGTTGGGTTTACCAGCTCAAAGATCACATCTGATGGTGTTACATATTTGCCGATATTTACATTTACCTTGCTTACATAGCCATTAATGGGTGAATAGATATTGATGGTCCTGCTGATATTGTTTTCGGTAAGCCGTGCAGGTACCAATCCGATCAATCTTAATTTTTCGGCCAAGCCTTTGCTTTCTATGGTCAATTGTCGCCATTCGTTTTCGGCCTGTTGTACTACTTTGTCGCTATTTGCCTTTCCAACGTTCAGTTCTTTTTGTCGGGCATATTCTTTGGTGGCAAAGGCCACTTTACTTTTGATGATCAGGTAATCTTGTTGCAGTTGAATGTATTGTGGGTCTTCCATAATGGCCAATAGCTGCCCCTTGCGCACTTGTGTGCCTGGCAATAAACTAGAAGATTTGAGGTAACCTCCTAGGGGTACACTAACCGAAATCAGGTTTTGTGGCGGTACATCAATCTGACCATTCAGTTGAAGTGTTGCACTCATTTTTCTGGGCTGTATTTCTTCAACCATCAGGTCGATCTGTTTGGCCTGCGCTGCAGTAAGCTGTACAACATCGTCGGCCGGTGGTGTGGTGGCAGCTACCTGTTCTGGCTTTGAAGCACCACTACAACCCAGCATACTTACGATTGAAAGGATATAGCTACATTTTATAAGTAATTGTTTCATTTTATTTTGATAAAAGATAGTTCAGTTGGATAATACTATTGTTGAGGTCTTTAACGGCATCTAAATAAGCTAGTTTTAAGGTCATTGCTTGTTGGTTGAGCACCGTCCATTCGAGGTAATTGATCTCGCCGTTCTGTAATTGCCTATTTAAGGTAATGGTAATGGTTTTCGCGTTTTTGATGGCCGTATGTTCAAACTCTATCACAATTTCACGGTTTCTCAAAAACTGGTTGTACACATCTTGCATTTCTGTTTGCCATTGTTTTTTGGCCAATGTACTTTCGTTTTTAGCAATCGCTTCTTGGGTCTTTGCCGATCTGATCCTGGCTTTTTGTGCTCCTGTAAAAATGGGTATGCCAATACCGAGCTGAACGGAGTTGAATCTATTGCTACGGGTATGGGTTCCATCTTGGATGCTCATGTTGTTATAACCGAGCAACAATTCTGGTAGCAATTGGGCCTGCGCCAGTTTTGTATTGGCCATTGCGGTTTGCTCTTGCTGTAATTGCATCATTACGTAAGGATGCTGGGCAAGTGCAGCTGTATCGAGCGCTATAGATTCAAGTTGATAACTCTCTGCTTGTGGTTGTAACATTTCGTTGCTATTGGTCAATAACATCAGCTGTTGCTGCAATAGGCCGAACTCTTTTTGGAGCCCTTTGATCTGTATTGCAATTTGGGTAGACTGGTTAGCAGCGCTTGCTTTTTCCAACACGTTGCTTTCTCCTGTTTTTAAACGCAGGTCGGCCACTCTTGAAAACTCCTTGTAGGCATTGTTAATGGTATCTAGTACTTTGCTTTTTTCTTGGATCAACAGCATTTCATAAAAAACCATGGTGGTTAATTTTTTAACTTCTACTTGCTTTAGGTCGATATTGAGTAGGCTTTCTTTCCATTCTGCCGTTAGTTTATCCTTTTGTCGGCTATAAACTGTAGGGAAATTAAAGCTTTGGGTAATGCTAAGGCGATCATCAACAAAAGTGCTGTTGAACTTTCCATATTCTGCCATTATATTGGTTTGGGGAAGGTCTGTTGCAGTTTTGATCAATTGTTTGGCTTGTTCTGCTCTTAATTGTTGCCCTTTAATGCCAAGGTTGTTTGCCATTGCACTTTGTACTGCTTCGTTTAAGCCAATCTTTTTCTGTGCTTGGGCAGGTAGAATCAATGCCAAAAGCAATACCACTGTTGCTACTGCCTGTTTTTTAGCTTTGGTTAGTTTTATTCCTTTTTCAAAACTGATATAGAGTATAGGCAGTACAAAAAGGGTCAATAAGGTGGCAATCATCAATCCGCCAATTACTACCGTAGCAAGAGGCCTTTGTACAGCCGCTCCTGCCCCATTGCTGATCGCCATTGGCAAAAAGCCTAGGGAAGCCACAAAGGCGGTCATTAGTACAGGTCGTAACCTGGTTACTGTTCCTTGCAACACTATTTTTTTCATGTCTTGTTCTCCTGTTTTTTTGATCCGGTTAAATTCTGCTACCAAAACAATTCCGTTGAGTACGGCAATACCAAATAGCGCAATAAAGCCAACGCCTGCACTGATGCTAAATGGCATGCCCCGTAAAGCCAACAAGAAGATACCGCCAATGGCAGACAATGGAATAGCGGTGTAGATCAACAAGCCATATTTAATGGAATCAAAAGCGAAGTAGAGCAGTAAAAAGATCAAGATCAACGATACCGGAACGGCAACCGAGAGCCTTGATTTGGCCTCGTTCAGGTTTTCGAATGAGCCACCGTAACTGATGGTATATCCGGTAGGCAACTTTATTTTCTGGTCTACCTGCTGTTGAAGTTCTTTAACGATACTTTCTACATCTCTTCCGTTTACATTAAAACCAACCAATATCCTTCTTCTGGTATCTTCTCTTTGTATCTGACTAGGGCTGTCTACCAATGCTACATCGGCCACTTGACTTAAAGGAATCTGTTGGCCATTGGCTGTTGGAATCAAAAGGTTCTGCACATCTGCGATATCTGTTCTTTTTTCATTCTGTAACCTTACTACGAGTTCAAAGCGTTTTTCGCCTTCAAATACCAAACCTGTACTTTGGCCTGCAAAAGCAGCGTTTACATTTTTATTGATATCGGCAATGTTAAGCCCGTATTTTGCAATGGCGGCACGGTTATATTTGACTACAATCTGTGGGGTTCCGGTGATCTGTTCTACATATAATTCTGTAGTTCCTTCAACATTACGTACGATATTACCGAGTTGTTTTGCATAAATCCCCAGGGTGTCCAAATCTTCGCCAAAGATCTTACAAACCACATCTTGCCTTGCTCCTGTCATCAACTCGTTGAAACGCATCTGTACCGGAAATTGAAAACTTGTGGTTACACCGGGTACTTCACTGGCGGCTTTGCCCATCTTTTCAGAAAGTTCTTCGAATGTTTTTGCCGAGGTCCATTCGCTCTTTTTCTTAAGGTTGATCATCATATCGCCCATATCCATTGGTAAAGGTTCTGTGGGCACCTCGCTGCTCCCAATTTTGGTAACGATGTTTTTCACTTCTGGAAACCTCGATTTTAGGATGGCGGCTACCTTTTGTACATTTTCGATGGTGGTATTAAGGTTACTGCCCGAAAGTACACGGGTTTCTACAGCATAATCTCCTTCTTCTATGGATGGAATAAATTCTCCGCCTAAACGGGTCAATAAAAACACAGCTACAACAAACAAACTGATCACCACCGTGATGAGTATCTTAGGGATGGTCAGTGCTTTTTGCAATAGACTGCTGTACCTATTTTCTATCTTAGCCATTGCACGGTCTGAGAAATTCTTCTTTAAAGAGATCTTTTTGCTTAAGAATACACTACTTACCATGGGGATATAGGTTAGCGAGAGTATAAAAGCGCCTAATAAAGCAAAGGCCACGGTTTGCGCCATTGGTTTAAACATTTTTCCTTCAATGCCTTGTAAACTAAAGATCGGCAAGTACACGATCAGGATGATGATCTGCCCAAATACGGCACTGTTCATCATTTTGGAGGAAGCACTTTTCACTTCTTTATCCATCTCGTGTTGGGTAAACAAAGTCAGTCCGCCTAATTTTTTATGGTGGCTGAGTTGGTGCATTACTGCTTCTACAATGATCACGGCACCGTCTACGATCAGTCCAAAATCTAATGCGCCAAGGCTCATCAGGTTACCGCTTACACCAAAAAGGTTCATCATGATAATGGCAAAGAGCATAGAAAGTGGAATAACTGAGGCTACCAATAGTCCGGCCCTGAAATTGCCCAAGAAAAGTACCAGTACAAAAACAACGATCAACGCACCTTCCAATAAATTGGTCTGTACGGTATTGATGGCATTGCTTACCATGTCTGTGCGATCTAAGAAAGGCTCGATCACTACGCCTTCGGGTAGGGTTTTCTGTATTTCGGCAATTTTTTGTTTGATGTTTTCGATCACCACATTGCTGTTGGCTCCTTTCAGCATCATGACAATGGCTCCAGAAACTTCGCCTTCGTTGTTATAGATCAGTGCGCCATATCTGGTAGCTGCACCAATCTTAACTTCTGCTACATCGCGGATCAATAAGGGTACTCTATTTTGGGTATTTTTAACCACCACATTTTCAATGTCTTCTTTGCTGGTGATCAGTCCTTCGCTTCTGATGTACAGTACAGTTTCTTGTTTTTCGATATAGGAACCCCCTGTATTCTGGTTATTTCCTTCTAGGGCATTGAATACATCGGCGATGGTAACGCCATGTGCCTGTAACTGGTTGGGGTTGATGGCTACCTCGTATTGTTTAAGTTTACCACCAAAACTGCTTACTTCGGCCACTCCTTTTACGCCCAATAGCTGTCTTCTTACTACCCAATCTTGTAAAGTCCTGAGTTCGGTAATGTCGTATTGTTTTTCGTAGCCTTTTTTGGCTTTGACTACATATTGGTAGATTTCGCCAAGGCCTGTAGAAATAGGGCCCATTTCTGGCTTACCTATCCCCTCTGGGATATTTGCCTGCACGGTTAGCAAGCGCTCAGAGACCTGTTGTCTGGCCCAATAGATATCTACATCGTCGTTAAACACCAAGGTAACCAAAGAGAGGCCAAAGCGGCTGTAGCTCCTAATCTCTTTGATACCAGCAATATTGCTACTGGCCTGCTCAACCGGAAAGGTGACCAGCCTTTCTATATCTGTAGCACCGTAAGAGGGTGCTGTGGTAATGATCTGTACCTGATTGTTGGTAATATCTGGTACGGCATCTACTGGCAGTTTGGTCAATTCGAAAACGCCGTAGATCACTAACGCTATGGTAAATAGCGCAACAATGAGTTTATTCTTTACAGAAAACCCAATAATTTTATTCAACATGAAAATTAAGTTTAATTGATGTTCATTCGATAAGGTCCAAAACCCGATGGGTAATGGCTGATTAGAAATGAATTAAACTTTTGGCGGTTGCCAGATCTTAGATTGGTACGAATTGGGGATATGGCCTTCCTTATAACCAACTGTTAGTTTTACCGCAGCGGGTATTGGAAACTTTAGGCTAACCTGATGGTATTGTGGGATCGCTAAATTGGCTAAACCATTTGGGGGCTGTTGATCCGACGATTTGAAGGGCAATTGGTTGTCTCTTTCTTCGTCGTTATCTGTATGGGGTATATCGTTATAGTGGTCTACCAGGTATTTTGTGAAGGTAAGTTGGTCGTTTAAAGCAGTGTGTTCAAAGTAATGTTGAAAAAGCACAGGCAGTTTGAGCAACTCGTGTAATGCTGTTGCAGAAACTAGATGGAAAGAGAGAATAAATAGGATAAATAGCTTTTTCAATGCTGTAAAGTTATTGTTTTCTTTGTTTTTAAAAAAGACAGCATCATTTTTTGGGCCAACATATAGGTAATTTTTACAATGGTGTTGTGTAATTGGTTTTTGTAATTGGTTCGTGGGGACACGAACAAATAAGATAGTTCACAGTTCAAACTACCCAGTTCACGATTCAAGCTACCCAGTTCACAGTTCAAGCTGCCCAGTTCACGATTCAAGCTACCCAGTTCACGGTTCAAGCTACCCAGTTCACGGTTCAAGCTGCCCAGTTCACGATTCAAGCTACCCAGTTCACGGTTCAAGCTACCCAGTTCACGGTTCAAGCTACCCAGTTCACGGTTCAAGCTACCCAGTTCACGGTTCAAGCTACCCAGTTCACGGTTCAAGCTACCCAGTTCACGGTTCAAGCTGCCCAGTTCACGGTTCAAGCTGCCCAGTTCACGGTTCAAGCTGCCCAGTTCACGGTTCAAGCTGCCCAGTTCGCAGTTCAAGCTGCCCAGTTCAGGACTATAAAAATAAAATAGCCGACCTTAATGGGTCGGCTATTTAACTGATGAGCTATTTCCAGCCTCCACCGAGATTTCGGTAGATACTGGTTCTTGTGGTCAACTGGTCTTTTTTGGTTTCGATCAGTTCTAGTTTCGATTCTAAGGCGTCTCTTTGGGTCATCAACACTTCCAAGTAATCAGCCCTTGCTGATTTGAACAGGTCGTTAGAAATTTCGATGGAACGGGTCAAGGCTTCTACTTGTTTCGATTTTAAGTCGTATTTTTTCTCCAAGTTATCAGCCTTAGAGAGTTGGGTAGCTACTTCTAGATAAGCATTTAACAATGTACGCTCGTAATTGTAAATGGCCTGAAGTTGTTTGGCATTGGCTGCGGCAAATTCTGCCTTGATGGCATTTCTGTTGATCAAAGGGGCAGCTAGATCACCTGCCAACGAATACAACATCGATTCTGGAAATTTAACCAGATATGATGGTTTAAAGGCTTGTAGTCCTAAACCAGCCGAAATACCCAAAGAGGGATAAAATTCTGCCCTTGCTACTTTTACATCCAGTTTGGCAGCAACCAATGCTAACTCGGCTTGTTTAACGTCTGGTCTGTTACCCAACAATTGTGAGGGGATGCCTGCCTGTACCGACATGGGGCTAACTGTAATGAAACTGCTTTTGTCTCTCGGTATCTCTTGTGGGTAACGGCCTAACAGCAGGTTGATCCTGTTTTCGGTTTCTTTGATGTTTTGCTGTAGATCAAACTCTAAACTTTGCGAGTTTAATACTTCTGCCCTAAATTTCTGAACGGCCAATTCTGTTACTCTACTGGCCTCTTTCTGTACTTTTACCAATTCTAGTGCATTGTTTTGCAGGGCGATGTTCTGTTTAACCAGCTCGAGTTGGTTGTCTAATGCCAACAATTCGTAATAAGCGTTGGCCACTTCGGCAATGAGGTTGGTGAATACAAAATTCTTGCCTTCTACACTGGCCAAGTAACGGGTTACCGCTGCTTTTTTGGCATTGCGCAGTTTTTTCCAGACATCAACTTCCCAGTTGGCATACACACCAATGTTAAGGTCTGTTAATGGATCGGGTACGGCTTTGCCTGGGGTAATTTCAGTACCGGCATCGCCTGCACCTTGACTCGTATATCTACCCACCTTTTCTACACCTACACCTAATTTGGCACCAACTGTTGGTAATAGTTGTCCTTGCTTTAGTCTAATCTCACTTTTGGCAATTTCAATTTCTTGCAGGGTAATGTTCAGCTCTTGGTTGTTTTTAAGTGCTGTATCAATCAGTGCGACTAGGTTTTTGTCTTTAAAAAACTCGCGCCATTGCAGGTTTGAGCTATTGGTGGTATCTCTGTCTTTGTTATAAGATACGGGTACAGCTCTGTTTTCGGCAGTTTGTGTAATTGCCGGAACTTTACAACTGGCTATGGTTAGCACAATAGCTGCCAATGCCAGTATGGGATAGCTCTTTTCTTTAAACATTATGATCAATTTCTTCGGTTAACGGATTTTCTTCTTCATTTTTAACGAGCTGGCGTTTTTCGGCAATCTTGCCAAATACATAGTATAGCCCTGGGATCATCAATACCCCGAACAGGGTACCAAAAACCATCCCTCCAGCCGCAGCCGAACCGATGGTTCGGTTACCGTTGGCACCTGGTCCTGATGCAAACACCAACGGAATCAGACCTGCGATAAAGGCAAATGAGGTCATTAAGATTGGACGGAACCTTACGGCAGAACCTTCAATAGCCGCTTTGAGTACAGAATAACCTGCCCTATGTTTTTGTACGGCAAATTCAACGATCAATACGGCGTTTTTACCCAATAGTCCGATCAGCATTACCATGGCTACCTGTGCGTAGATGTTGTTTTCTAGGCCCAGTAATTTAAGGAGCAAAAAGGCCCCAAAAATCCCTGCAGGAAGCGAAAGGATAACTGCAAACGGCAGTAAGAAACTTTCGTACTGTGCTGCCAACAAAAGGTACACAAAAGCCAAACAGATCAAGAAGATGTAAATGGCCTGGTTGCCCCTGCCTACTTCATCTTTTGATATACCCGCCCAATCAATGCCATAGGCTCTAGGCAAAGTTTTTTGGGCAACTTGCGTAATGGCCTCGATTGCTGCTCCACTACTGTAACCTGGTGCCGCTGCTCCACTAATTCTCGGAAGAATTGTACATGTTGTGTCTGGTGATCTCTGATAGGCCATATACTTTTTCGATGTGCATAAAAGCAGAGAATGGAACCATTTCGCCATGGTCGTTTTTCACATAGAGCTTCAGGATGTCTTCTGGTAAGGCCCGATATTGTGGCAAAGCCTGCACCATTACTTTATATTGACGGTCGTATTTGATGAAACTGGTTTCGTAATTACTACCTACCAAGGTTGAAAGGGTATTCATCGCATTTTCGATGGTTACGCCTTTTTGCTGGGCAATATCGTTATCAATCTTTAACATGTATTGAGGGAAACTGGCACTGTAAAAGGTAAATACCGACGACAGTTCGGGCCTTTTGTTCAATTCTCTTACAAAATCCCTACTTACGGTTTCCATCTGTTTGTAATCTCCAGAGCCTGCTTTGTCTAACAGACGCAATTCGAAACCACCTGCTGCTCCGTAACCCGGCACTGCTGGGGGTTGGAAAAATTCGATAGTGGCACCAGAAATGTCTTTAGATTTTTTCTCCAGTTCATCGATCACTTCTTGTACGGAATGTTTGCGGTCTTCCCAACTTTTAAGGTTGATCAAACAGGTACCAGAGTTGGCTCCCGTACCTTCTGTTAGGTACTCGTAACCTGCCAATGAGGAAACAGACTGTACATCATCCATGCCTTCGGCAATTTTCTGTAGTTTTTCTGCAATCTGGTTGGTCCTTTCTAGGGTAGAACCTGGAGGGGTTTGGATTACTGCATAAAACATCCCCTGATCTTCATTCGGAATAAAACCGGAAGGGAGGTTATTGTTCAACAACCAGATCGCGGCACAAAATGCAATAAACATGGTAAGGGTAACCATTCTTCGGTTAACAATCAGTCCCAATATTTTTTGGTAACGGCCTGTTAAACGGCCAAACCAATTGTTAAATCCATCAAGTACCCTATTTAACCAAGTTTTTTTACGTGGTTTGCCATGGTTGTTCTTTAACATTACCGCACAAAGTGCCGGAGTAAGGGTTAGGGCTACTACACCTGATAGAATAATTGAGGTGGCCATGGTAATGGAGAACTGCCTATAAAAGATACCCACTGGGCCAGACATAAAGGCTACCGGAATAAATACCGCAGCCATTACAAAGGTGATGGCGATGATCGCTCCACTGATCTCGTGCATAGCTTCTTCTGTAGCCTTGAGTGGCGAGAGGTTCTTCTCTTCCATCTTGGCATGCACAGCCTCTATCACCACAATGGCATTATCTACCACAATACCGATGGCGAGCACCAGCGCAAAGAGCGTGATCAGGTTAAGGGTAATGCCAAAATACTGCATAAAGACGAAGGTACCGATCAATGATACGGGTACGGCAATGGCTGGAATAAGGGTAGACCGCCAATCGCCAAGGAAAAGGAAAACCACTAGACCTACCAATACAAAGGCTTCTAATAGGGTATGGATTACTTTTTCTATGGAGGCGTCTAAGAACTTGGACACGTCGTAACTGATTTCGTAATCTACTCCTTTTGGAAAGGATGCCGATTTGATCTCTTTGAGTTTGGACTTGATGTCTTTGATCACCTGACTGGCATTGCTACCATAGGATTGTTTAACTACAATAGCTGCCGAAGCCTTGCCATTCAAGTTAGAGTACAAATCGTAATAGGAGCTACCAAATTCTACATCGGCTACATCTTTTAAACGCAGGTCTCGCCATTTGGAGTGGATTTGAGGATGATGTTTTCATACCCTTCTTTGGTATTGAAACGTCCTGGATATTTCAGTACATACTCAAATGCCTGTGATCGTTTACCAGAGCTTTCTCCGGTTTTACCTGGCGAAGCTTCTAAGCTTTGCTCGTCGAGGGCCTTCAATACTTCGTCGGCCGAAATTTTATGGGCCAACATGCGATCGGGCTTTAACCACACACGCATTGCGTATTCGCGGTTACCCAAAATATCTGCAACCCCTACTCCATCTACACGTTTCAACTCAGAGAGTACATTGATATCGGCAAAGTTGAACAGAAATTTCTGGTCCATCTTTGAGTCTTTGCTGTAAAGGTTGATGTACATCAACATGTTGGATTCTTCTCTGGTGATCTTTACACCTTCGCGTACCACAATTGGTGGCAGCTTGTTGATCACGGATGCCACACGGTTCTGGATGTTTACAGAAGCTTGATTGGGATCAGTACCTAGGTTAAAAATCACCTGAATGGTAGCCTCACCATCGTTTCCGGCATCGGAGGCCATGTATTTCATGCCGGGTACGCCATTAATGGCGCGTTCTAAGGGGATGATAACGGATTTGATCATCAACTCTCCATTGGCACCTGGGTACTCGGCGGTAATGTTCACCTTTGGTGGCGAGATTGATGGAAACTGCGTTACGGGCAGTTGGGTAATGGCCAAAACACCTAAAAAGGTTATGATCAGCGATATGACAATAGACAGGACGGGCCTGTGTATAAATTTATTAAACATAAAATCTTTTGGTTAGGTGTAACTATTCTGCTTTTAACTGCAAATGCGAAATCACCTCTTTAGGAGATACCACGGTGTATTTGATTCGATCGTCTTCTTTAACTTTCTGCACACCATCGAGCAGGATCTGATCGCCCTCGGCCAAGCCACTGGCCACAATGTATAGATCTGGCAATGATCACCTAGCACGATGTTCCTTCCACGTACCACACCTTTATTATCGACCACAAATACGTAGGTTTTGTCTTGTACTTCGTAAGTAGATTTTTGTGGAATGATCAGTGCGTTGCGCAGTGGCATGGTCATCAGCACCTTGCCAGTTTCACCATTCCTTAGTAATTTGTTGGGGTTGGAGAACCTTGCCCTAAAGGCAATATTGCCTGTTTCGTTGTCAAACTCGCCTTCTACAGTCTCTACATTTCCTTTGTCTGCCAAGGTTTCGTTATTGGCCAACACCAAGCTTACCTTGGTATTGCCACGGTCTTTTACATGGGTTTGGTAGTTGAGGTATTCTGGTTCGGATACGTTGAAATAGGCAAATACCTGGCTATTGTCTGATAGGCTTGTCAATAGTTCGCCCTCATCGATCAAACTGCCTATTTTTTTGGGTATGCGGTCAATGGTGCCATCAAATGGTGCACGAATGTCGGTAAACGATAAATGCAATTTTGCCAACGCCACACCTGCCTTTGCTTGATCTTAGCTTGGCCATGGCCATAGCTAATTCGTTTTTAGAAACTACATTTTTATCGGTCAGCGTTTTGGTGTTCTGCATCTCTATCTCTGCTGCCTTTACTTCGGCTTGTGCCTTTAACAGCTCTGCTTCGTACATTTTAGGCATGATCTTAAAGAGCAGTTGACCAGCTTTTACGGTCTGGCCTTCATCAACAAAAATCTGTTGTAGGTAGCCTTTTTCTTGGGCACGGATCTCGATGTTGCGTACCGAGCGGATCTGAGAAACGTATTCTTTGGTAAAAGAGGTATCAATCTTTAAGGGATTGGTTACCGTATAATGGGTAACTTCTTCTTTTTCTTGTTTTTTTTGGGTACAGCTGGTAAGGCCTAACAGCACACACCAACCCGCGAGCATTAAAATTTTCTTTGTCATAAAATTATTGGGTAAACTATCTGAATAGAGGAACACAGGGTTCCTGAAGAATTAACTGTATCGGGAAAGAAAAAATGGAATCACCATCTAATGGCAATCATTCTTTTGGGTGGGATGTACCACCAAACCCGGTAAGCTGGTTTGATCTTAAATTCTTAAAACCCTTTGGCGCAGGTAAGTGCTAGAAGCTATGTAAGAAAGGTGCTTGCAGAATGGCAAGCGATGTTTTACGGTATCGAACAGGTAAAATGTAAGTGATACGTATACTAGTGCGATTACCAATGGCAAAAATCTGCCCAATGTTGACACATCATCGTCTTCGTTTTCGATGTTATAGAAATCTTCTAGCTTGTCGGCATTGTTGATTTTTTGTAGGATGGAAAAATCCAGGTTGGTATAATCAGTATGGGCTGCTTTTTGTAGGTGTTGTGCGGCAGCATAGGGTTCTACATTTTGTAGCGTTTGGGCAAATGCCGGGCTTTGTCCTTTTAGAAGAAGGAAACAAAAAGCTACTAAAAATGTGAAAACTATTTTCATATCTGCCGCAAAAATAAGAGAGGGTCTTAAAGTTCAACTCTTCTCATCGTCATTATTTTGTAAACAATTTAATTAGCTAAAAAAGCCAGTAAAACAGCAAATTAACTGTTTTAAACATGAAGAAATGCTGAAGAAATAATTAAATTGATTAAAGTTTTTTGTTTTTCTTGCTTTAAACAGCCTAATGCTTTTAAAACTTCAAGGAATAAAAAAAGATGAGGTATGCCGAAGTAAAAAACACAATTAACGAAGGGCATATTTTTAAACATTAAGAAATTAATGCAAAGCTTACTTAGCTCTTCTTCACTTCTTAATGTTTAAAGCTTTTACCGTGCAGCCATAAACACCACATAGCAACATAGGAACACATAGGTTTTTTGTGCATGTGGCTTTATAACAAAAATTAGGTTTTACACCCTAATTCTGATGTTAAAAAACCTTTATCATTTCAACAGCTTTACTCAAAAGCTTAACATAAACTTTGTTTGGGCTTAACCAAAAGCGTAAGCGGCAAGCCTTTCTTTGTAGCATTGATTATGGTTTAAAATCTGCAATCAATAGTATAAGTTCTTATCGACGCTCAGTCTTTAAATTATTACATCACCAAAAATTGCTGGAAACAGCAACAGAAAAATCAAAAAACAATTTTAAAAAATGAAAATCAAACATCTACAGATTACAGGTATGCTTATGCTTGTGATGTTCGGTACTGCCTGCCGGAAAGACAAAACATCTATTGCTCCTCATGAAACCCAAACCGCTGTCAAGTTTTCATCAACGATAAATGGACAGATCCAAACAAATGCTGTTGACAACAGCTGGAGTGCCAACGACAACATCGGTGTGTTTATGAAAACCGGTACCGGACTATCGAACGTAGTTTCGGCCAATAAAACCTACAGTACGCCTGGTGATGGCACATTTGCTCCTGCTGCTACCGACCAGACACTTTACTATCCAGCGGATGGCAGTTCGGTAGATTTTATAGCTTATTATCCCTATAAACAAAATCTTACTGCAAATAAGTACATCGTTGATGTAAGCAGTCAAAGTTCCCTAGCTGCCATTGATCTATTGTATACGAACAATGCGGTTGGTTTGAACAAAAACAATAGCAATGCCAACTTGATCTTTACACACCAACTGTCGAAAGTTGAGTTTACGGTAAGAAATGGCAATGGAGTTGCAGACTTAAATGGACTTGCGGTAAATATATCGGCCTTAAAAACAGGTGCTGAGTTTGATCTGGCTACGGGTAGCTTAACTGCGCAAGATCCAACTGCCAGCATTACCTTGAAAACAAGTGCTAAAAGTGGCGCAACACTAGCAGAGGCCATTTTAATTCCAACCACCAATGAAACTGGCACACAGGTAGTTTTTAGCTTGGGTACAAAAACATTTACCTGGAAATTACCTACCAATACCAAGTTTGAAAAGGGCAAAAAATATACCTACGACATAGAGCTTACAACCAGTGGAAATGGTAACAATGGTACGGCAATATCAGCAAGTTCAACCATTACCAATTGGACAGACGTACCTTCTGGTACTTATTCGCTTGACCAAGAAACAGTAACAACAACGCCAATCAGCTCTAGCTATATGGAAACACCTGCTATTGCAACAGATGAAAATACGGTTTATGTATCGCACGGTTTTCCGGGAAGGACCAATGTGAGGAACTATGCCATGTTATACGACAAAAAGTATAAAGTGGCCTACTGGGTAGCTTATCCAATGCATGCGTCTTACATTGGTAGTTCTGGTCGTACTGATGCATGGGGTTACGACCCTGCGATTGCACAGGCAGACCAAGTGAACTTGAGCAGTTCTTTTGGTAATGGTTATGACCGTGGTCACCAGATCCCAAGTGGCGACCGTACTGCTACAAGAGAGTTGAATGCTACAACTTTCTACTATTCGAACATGACGGCGCAGGTATCGTCAATGAACCAAGGATCTGGAACAATCTTGAACAACAGGTAAGAACATGGACTGCACAAAGTGATACACTTTATGTAGTTACAGGTGCATCTATTAGAAGTAAAACAGACCAGACCATTACTTATTCAAAAGGACCTGCCATACCTAAATACTATTATAAAGCTTTGGCCATGAAAAAAGGTGATACCTATTATACCATTGCCTTTAAGATCAACAACGAGGTTATCCCTTCTGGTACTTCATACAACAATTTTAGGATGAACGTAAGTGACCTAGAGAAAGAAACGGGTTATACTTTCTTCCCTAAACTACCGAACGGATCTAAAACAAGTATCGACGGCAACATCTGGAAATAGACAAACAAACTTTTAAAATGAAGCCTCCATGTTATACTAGACTTGGCTTCATCACTTTTAAAACCAATGAAAATCAATAATTATATACTCATGAAAAATCAGCACATCCTATTGGCATCAGCGTTATCGCTGTTGGTAATGAGCAGCTCCTGCAAAAAAGAAAACACACCCGACGTGGTGGCACCAAATGCTAATGAAGTAAAGTTCTCGTCGATCATTAACGGACAGACTTTAACCAATGCGGCAAACAACACTTGGGAAGCCAATGATGCCATCGGTGTATTTATGAAAAGCGGTACAGGTTTGTCAAATGTACTAGCAGCCAACAAAAACTACAATACCACGGGCGATGGTAATTTCAGACCATCTGCAACTGACCAGACCATTTATTTTCCGGAAGATGGAAAAACAGTAGATTTTGTAGCCTACTACCCTTTTAAACAAAGTCTTGCCAGCAACATTTATCCAGTTGACTTGAGCAATCAAACTCAGCAAGGTAGCATTGACCTTTTATATTCGAATAATGCCACAGGTTTGAGCAAAACAAACTCAAATGCCAGTCTTACTTTTTCGCATCAGCTGGCTAAGGTAGAGTTTACCGTAAAAAATGGTGAGGGTGTGGCCAATCTAACTGGTTTAACTGCAAGTTTGGCGGGACTAAATACCAAAGCAGATTTCGACCTTGCTACCGGTTTATTGGGCAATCCATCGCAAACTGTTGACATTGAGGCAAAAGTAGGCACAAAAAATGCACTTGTTGTGGCTGAGGCAATCTTGTTACCAGTAGCTGATGCGAGTGCAAAACTGGTTACCTTTACCTTACCTGGTGCCAAGTTTAAGTTCACTTTCCCTGCCAATACCAAATTTGAGGCTGGCAAAAGATATACTTACGAAATAGAACTGAAAAACGTAGTGGGTACAACTCCGGTTGCAGCTGCTTTAAGCGCAGAGATGACCGATTGGACTACTGTACCTTCTGGATCTTATACTGTTGGTCCGGATGAGGTAACACCCCCCGTTACTGGCGTTGAAGAAGTGGTATATACCGAAACCTTTGGTGTAGGTGCTGCAAGTTCGAAACCAAAAGTAAGTGCTTATACCGGATGGGCAAACAGCGCATTTACTTTTAGTGATAGTTTTGGTACTGCCGACCTAAGGACCATTAGTGCTTATCCTGATAATATCCACGTTTGGTTACCTGCTTCAAAAGATGCTTCACTTAAAATTGAGGGTATCAAATTAACAGGTTACCAAAAACTTAAGTTGAAATACGATCTTGCTCCAAATGCATCGTCATCGAGCTCGGCTTCTGATTTTAACGTAATTACGGTAAAGGTAAATGGTGTAGCGATTACTGTTCCTAGCCGTCCGGTTGGTTTTGCAGACAACAATAAATTCTCTACCATAGAGCTTACTGGTATTACACCATTGGCTAGCAATACCATCGAGTTTATCGGTTCTTTGGCTACCAACAATTTGGGTATGCGATTGGACAATGTGGTGATCATTGGTATCAAATAGGTATTAGCTAAAAGCAATCTATATCATCGGGCACAGCAGTTTAAACTGCTGTGCTTTTTTTTATATGGCTTTTGAGGGCATGAACCACATCAATTAAGTCAACGTTGTTGATTTTACAAAATTTACATTTTTATTTACAATAGTTATCACCTTAAGTTTTAAAGGGGTAGTTAGGTTTGCTGCATCAAAATCTAAACTTTATGATCAAGTTAACTCAAACCCTATTCTTGTTGTTGCTGATGCAATTAGGCGTACAGGCACAACAACGCTACACTTTAAACAACAAAAAAAGCAAGATCTTATGGAAGGTCGAAACCATTGGCAAACATCATGGCGATATCTTGTTCAGCAGTGGCCGATTGGACTATTCGTCTATTGGCCAACCCACCACAGGGTATTTCATCATTGACATGAAAAACATGCGCAGCAATGATCGGCCTACGCCTCAAGGCAGAGCACAGATAGATGCCCAACTTAGGTCTCCTGATTTTTTTGATGTGGCACACTATGCTTCTGCAACCATGGATGTGAAACAGATTACTTCTACCAGCAACCCATTGATCTTTAAAGTGAAGGGCAACCTGACCATTAAGGGATCAGCAATCCCGTCGAGTTCAATGCTTCCATCAATAAAAAAGCGGATGTGATTAGCGTAAAGGCCAATCTGAGCATTAACCGAACGAAATGGAACATTGACCACAAGCCTGACCCTAAGCCCTTAGATTTATTTGGAGTGATCAAAGATAAGATGATGACGGACGACATCCTGATCACCTTAGACCTGCTCTTTGCTAAATAAGGTTTTATCGTTTTTAACTATTGAAGGCTCTTTGGAGAGAGAGTCTTCAATGTTATATGATGAAGAATAATTATGACCAATATTAATTTGTGGCCAACAATGCTTTTACGTCCTTTTTAGAGAGGATAGAAACTTTAGTAGTAATTTTTACCAATGGGCGGTCTGCTTTATCTTTCTGTGCACTGGCAATGCTTTCTAAAACCTCCCAACCTTTTACCAATTGACCAAAAACTGTATAGTTTTGGTCTAAGGTGGGTGTACCTCCTATTTCCTTATAAACTTTTCTGGCTTCTGCCGAGAAATGGAAGTCTTTGCCAATCCGTTTTTCTATTGCATCCAACTGCGCGTCTGTATATTTTTTACCATCAACCACGTAAAACTGGCCCAAAAAGGATGATTTATCTTTATTGTCATCACGGCCAGCCGCCAAAGCTCCCTTTTGATGGAATAGCGCCACATTAAATTCGGCAGGAAGTCGTTTGATGGTTTCGCCCTTCTTCTCCATTGCAGCATAGGCCGAATCTGTTTCACCACCTTGGATTACAAAACCTTTGATCACTCGATTGAAATCGTAAGTGTTAAAATAGCCCTTTTTGGTCAAGTTGATAAAATTGGCCGTATGGTTTGGGGTGTGTGCCGACAAACGAAAAACCATTGTACCTAAATTCGTTGCTATCTTTACATAAGTATCAACAGTGGAAGTCTTGTTAGCTTGCGCATTAACAGATGAACTACTGATCAGTAAGAATAGTAAAATGCAAAAGGTTTTTAGTGGCTTCATCATCAAAATGGTTTAACGGTTAGCAACGAATGTAGAAAAAATCCATTGCATCAGAAAATCAATTCAATTGCTTAATAGTTAAGAATTATACAAAATTTGTTAGCTTTAGGGCTTACACACAATGCCCCACATGAAATACCACTACCAGCTCGTTTCTAAAACCAAGGTACGGATAGAGCTCATCCCAGAAGACAAAAAAGAAATCGGAATATTCGAAAGTTTTGGGGAAAATGAAAATAATGATCAACTGACCGAATATTTTCGGGTAGGTTTGGCGGCCTATAACACCGGAGCTATTTTAGTACGAATCAATTTCATGCAGTTTCCTAAAGTTGCACTCTGCAGTTTCGAAACCATTAAAAAAACAGCGCCTAGTCTCATCTAAATGACCAGCGGATATGATGCTACTTTCTATCCGTTATAACCATATTGTTTATGGCTTGGGTATTTCTGCTTTGTTGTGGAAATAGTTTTACATCGATAGAGCATTACAATCCTAATCATCGTTATTTCTGTTGGTTATAAGCGGTATAACCCTGCCATTTCCATGGGATACAGGTTTGGCCAATCAGGGTTTCTATAAGCTCCTGAAATATCTTTTCGCCGTTTTCACTATTGGCCATAATGATGATTGAGATACCTTTGTCTATAAAATTGATATTGTAATTTCTCCATGAGCCTCCATTTCCTTCTTTGAAAAATGCTTTTCCATATCCACAATCCAATAAGCCCCAACCCAATCCATAAGACAAATGGATAGCATCGTTTTCTGTTGTGGTTTGGGTTGTTATGGGTGGAAATTGGGTTTTTGAATGGATGGTAACCTGTGGCGAAAGCATCTGGTTATACATTTTTTCGCTTAGTCCTTCTTGTTGCATCACATTTGCAATAAACTTGGCATAATCGGCAATGGTTGTTACCATAGACCCTCCTGCCACTGGTTGGGTGCGTTTCTTTTTAAAGTCTATATCTCCATTGTTAAGATGGCCCACGGCTACATTGTCGTCGCCAAAAGAATCATGCCAGATGAATCCTGTTCTTGTCATCCCTAATGGTTTAAATATTTTTGTCTGTGCCAGCTCGTCGATATTTTTTTGGGTTATCTCTTCTACTACCATTTGTAAAAGTTTAAATCCTTCGCCCGAATAAGCGTATTTGCTACCAGGTTTAAAATAAATCTTGATCACTCCTAGCGAATCGTATGCCGGATTTACTTCTGTAGGATTAAACCACCTTACATTAGGTAAGCCTGTGGTATGGCTCAGGCACATCCTTGCGGTGATCAGTTTCCATCGGTCATCGTGCTGTAAGTCGGCAAAATAGGCATACGCTGGTATCGGCTTTTTTAGGTACTGGTAAAGTGGTTTGTCTAGATCGATTGTTTTTTCTTCAACCAATTTCATCATCAGGTATCCAAATACGGCTTTGCTGAAAGATGCACCATACACAATTGTTGAGGTATCTAGGCGTGTACCTTGAGGTTTGTTCCTAAAACCATATGATTTAAGAAATACCGTTTTGTGATGGTTCAATATGGCTACGTTAAGCCCTTGAACATTAGCAGCTTCCATTAATGTATTGATTCTGCTGTCTATTTCGGCAACAGATACTTTACTGCCATCTAGTTTTTCGATATCATTTGATTGACCAAGTACAGTGCTACTAACCAGCAAAAAGAACAAGACAGCTTGGTAAAAAAAGAAGTGTTGAAGTGTTTTCATATCGGGTATTTTTTTGTTACCCAAATATCTTTTCTATTTGTTTTTGCTACAACGACATTTGCCTGTCAGTTACCCGACATTTAGTGGGTAAAATGGATAAATCGGCTAAAGTAAATACTAAATTGGTTATTGGGTATGATGTTGAGCCCTATTTATTGGACCAACAAATGATCGGTCAGTTTTTATTGGCAAGTTTTAAGAGTAAGCCTTATCTTTGGTTAAAACAACATTACAAGCCATGGATACAAGTAAGCACGATGAGCGCATTGCCAAAATGATATTTGGTTCGGTTTATCCACATTATGTTAAAAAAGTGGAAACGAAAGGCAGGACCATAGCAGAGTTGCACCAAGTGATAGCGTGGCTTACTGGTTTTGATGAGCAAAAACTCCAAGAGCTTATTGAAAAAAGGGTTACGTTCGAAACATTTTTTGAACTGGCTACACTCAATCCAAATGCGCATTTGATCACCGGGATGATCTGTGGTTATCGTGTAGAGGAAATCCAAAATCCATTAACCCAAAAGTTAAGGTATTTAGACAAGCTAATAGATGAATTGGCAAAGGGACGCAAGATGGAAAAGATTTTGCGGGCTTAAAATCTTTTTAAACCTCATTTTTTTGACCAATGTATAATGTTGTTAACTATACTTTTTTAATAATTTATCATTCAATTCTCCATTAGGGTATAAGTTAATAAGTCTAGTAACAAGCTCCTTTGTTTTTTCGTTATCATTTAAATGCAAAAGGTTATTTGCCAAATAATAATATCTTGATGCTTTTGGAAGTTCTTTTAAGGCAAAGTCAAATTTTTCCTTATCAAACTCTTTATAGATGATCAATTTATTTTTCAATTGACTAAACTTAAAGGTTAAGTATAATTCAAGAAACTCATTATACTCCTGACTTATCAACGTAGCATAATCAACATTCTCTTTATTAAATTCAATAACATTATTTATTTTTTCTGGAATTTTACTACTAAACATTGTTGATGTTTCTGCTTTGTGGTCTAACAAAAAATATCTAAGAAACTCCTTCTTACTTCCAAATTCGATTTCTGATTTTGTGTATTGATACAAAAATGGACTTATATATTGCTGCTCTTTAGCTAATCCACTTAATAATTCGGTTGATTTATTGTTTAAATTTTTAATGGCATTATCGATGTTTTTGATATCCTTTAATGTTGGATCAAATCTCGAATCTAATACTTCATCGAGTCCACCATCTAATTCAAATGTAGTTTGATAGTACGCTGAACTGTAATTATTCTCATTTAAGAATTTAATAGATGTTTTACCATAACGTTTCGTTTTTGTCAGTTCAACATTTGTTTCTGTTCCTGGTTCTATGAGGTATGTAGTTATTGGGTAATCATAGAATTTTTTGCAATATCCCCTATAATACTTATCAGTTAAGTTTTCAAACACTACATCGTTTCTTAAATCCAAAAACTTCCGCTCTGGCGTTAGAAAAACAATGAATGGTTGGTCTACTTTATCAAAGGTGTATTCAAAGCTTTTATCAGGCGTTAATACTTGAAAACCTTCTGTAGTGGAGTATGGAGAATGGAATGTAAATGTGGCGAAGTAAACGGTGTCTGTGGGCCAATCATGAACTTTACCTTTAAGGGTGGTCTTTTTTGTATTTAATTCGTTTTTGAATGGTGTTTTTGTAGGCTGTTGATTGCAGCCCAGCATGAATAAGAGAAATATTAAAACCAACCAAAAAGAGATTTTTTTGAGTTGAAAGAAATTTGAGTGTATGAATTTCATCATCGTTTGAAGGTGGTTTTAATAAAGTAAGTGAATAGAAATATTTTATTTGAGACGCTATAAGTTTTCATTTTTTGAGTTGTATGGAATTTCCATAGAAAAGAATAGAGAGACCTATTAGTGAGAAAGGAATAGCTCCACTAAACACCGCTGTAGCTATACTTACTTGGAAAAGCAAGAAAATAATTAACAGAATAAATCCACTTCCAAACTTAACAAGTCTGATCGCACTCGTTGTGCTACGTGTTAATGATACGATAAAGTATGGGAGTAAAATGCACAGGCAAAAGGCACCTATTCTGGTGTAGGTATTTGCACCGTCATAAACCGTTAAGTAGATGATAATGCCTGCTATAGTTATATTTAATAAAATTATAAATAGGGTATTTATAATCTTTTGAACAAGGTTACCAAAATCATTTTCTTCTACTTGTGGTTTTAATTCATTGTGGTCGATTTCCAATACGCCAAAAATCAAGTTTATAGTGGTTTCTCTCGGTTCGGTTAGGTCATTTTCAATTCTTTGTATCGTTCTTAAATTGACCTTTGCCATTTCGGCCAATTCCTCTTGAGAAAGTCCTTTTTTCATGCGGACTTCATAGATTATCTTTCCTGTTGATTTCATAAATGTGTTGTTATGTATGGTGTAAAACTATGAAAATCAAGGAATACTCCTGCAGGATTTTGTTGACTTTTGGCGACATTCCCTTGACTTTTAATGACATTTATGGGACTTTAGTAATCATATGTTAGTGAAGCTAGTTACCAACGTAAGTCTGTTTAAAAATCTAAATCAATTTTGCGCTGAAACGTAATGGCCATATTCTCCGTTACATTAAACATTTTGGCCATCTTCAAATACTGTACAAAACTATACTTCTGCTATTTCAAACCCAATCTTTCCTGTTTTAGGGTTTTGAATTTGCTATTATTGTTACAAGTTTGATAAAAATTAAACCTAACACTATGCAAAAGATGATCCTTACATTTCTCAGTTTCATTATTGCCCTATCTACAGTAAATGCGCAAAAAACAGATGCACCTACCATAGTGGCGGGTGCAGCCAAATTAACAGGAAAGATAATCAGTCCAAATAACACAGGCAAGGATAGCATTTTTGTAAATCTTACAGTTTCTAATCCAATTTCGGGAGAATTTGTTAAATATAAAGCGTTGGTTGATCCATCAGGGAGATTTTCTATTGGTGTCGATATGGAAACAGATATTACTCTGGCTCATCTAAACACAAGTTTAAATGCTGAGAATCCCCTTCTCGTGAAATTGACAAGTGATGGTGTTACGAATATTGAAATTTCTTATAATTCTAGTGATGATATCAAAAATATTGTCGTTACACCTGCTATGAGTCAAAATGACATGACTGAAAACTTCAAGGTAATAAGGGAAATGATTGAATATATATCAGACAGAGCACCACAACCTTTGTATAATAAAAGCACAGATGAGTTTCTAGTCCATGCTAAAACTACCTTGTTAGAAAGATTGGAGATTGTAAATAATAATCCATTGTTATCAAAAGAATTAAAAGAAATACTGGCCAAAGATTTTCATTTATGGTTATATAACGCATATGTATTTAATTACGAAGGAGCGATCATCAGCAATTATCGCAACACAAGTGATGATAAAAGTGGAACACCTGATATCCAAAAGATCGATAGAACCTATTTCCGTTTTTTGAAAGATTTTAAGCTCAATGACCCACAATATTTACGATGTGTAACATTGCTGGAATTTCAAAAAGAAATTCTTCGAAATGAGACCCTAGGGTTGCCCTTGATTGGAGAAAGTGACATTCCTTCATGGTTGGCAAGCGTGAAATTTATTTTATCGGATTTGGTCGGATTTGACAATGGCCCATACTATGATATTTTAGCAGCTAATGCTTATGGCAAGCAGTTAACTGAAGAAGTAAGACCGCTAACTGAAAAGCAAAAGGAACAGATTACCAATTATTGGAAAAATGGAGAAATTGCAAAAATATTATTTCGAAAAAACGAAAAGGTTATTGAGTTAAACAGGTTAAAATCACCCCTTGTAGTAAATGACATCTCGTCGGTTCCTAACGATAAAATTATCGAAACAATTCTCGCTAAACACAAGGGCAAGGTTGTGTTTATTGACCTCTGGGCAACATGGTGTACCCCTTGTCTGAATGCAATGCAGGAATTCAGACCTGCAAAAAACGATTTACGGGATAAGAATGTAGCATTTGTGTATCTAACAAATGGCTCTTCTCCTCTAAAGCTATGGGAAGAAAAAATCAAAGGAATAGGTGACCAACATTATTACCTGAAAGACAAGCAGTGGGAATATATCATGGACCATTTTGGATTCGAAGCTATTCCGTCTTATCTATTATTTGATAAAGAAGGTGTGCTTAAAAATAAATTTACGGCCTTTCCTGGAAATGTGAAAGTGAAAGACATGATCAATGGTCTGTTGTAAATAAATACTGTACAAAACTACACTTCTGCTATTTCAAACACGGCCCTTCCTGTTTTAGGATTTTAGTTTTGCTATTATTGCTGCAGGTTTGATGAGAATTAAACACAATATTATGAAAAAGATCATCTTCACATTTCTCAGTTTCATTATTGCGCTATCTACCGTAAATGCTCAAAAAGGTATCAACTTTAATCGCAACTACGGTGCTGGAGGAAAGCTAATCATGAATATTGATAGTTCAGCCAAAAATGTTTTTTATGCAATTGGATTCCCCAATCAGCCCCGCACAAACCTTAGTTATTTGTCAGATGTAAACAATGTAAGTATCCAGATTAATTTTAGAAAGAATATTAATATACAGCACTATCGATATACCATTTTAGTGGATAATAAACCAATAGTGGTAAATAAGTCGATTAACATGGCGCAGCTGAAAGATACCCACGCAGGCGGTGATGAAGAAATATTCCGCTCCACAACACTTGGCACTTTCCCTGTAAAAGGCAAAATTATTACCACATTAATCTACAGCATTGAAAAGCCTCTTGATATTGATAAAGCTGTTTTTTATGGCAAACCTATTCCTAAAGCAAAAATCAAAAGTTTTTCAAAGCTTACTAAAGTTAAAAAGGGCTTTAAGTATAGCTGGGTAAAAGATCCAAAAGAGAAAACAAACTTTACTTTCTCAGAAAAAGACTTGGAAATAACCCTAGTAAAAGACAGAATTAGATATAGACTATCTCTATAAGACTTCAATAAAAGATAAACAAACAAATAAAATAATTTTCGAATCAAATACTTGGAATTATGGTGGCATCATTGATGAAGAACATGAGGCTTTACCTAATATAGATATCGACAAGAATATTTTCAAAAAATCGGGAGATTATGAAATTATTATTCAACCTTCTATTAAATGGACCAATTGCCTTGATTGTGATATTTCACCAAAAGAAATAGAAAAATACATAACCAGACATACGCTTTCCATAACTCTAGATGAAGAAAACTATACCCAAAAAGAGGTTTTGATTTATACCTTTATCGTCATATCTTCTATTGGATTAGCCTTTCTTGTTATTCTTTACATCATCAAAAAAAGAAACAAAAAAAAGTTGACAGAAAAAGAGCAGCAAAGAAATACAGCAAAGCTTCAATTGAACTCCATTCGTTCTCAACTCAACCCTCACTTTCTATTTAATGCACTCTCTGGCATTCAAAATTTAATGAACAAAAACGAAATAGACAATGCCAATAAATACCTTGCTAAATTTGCCCGCTTAACACGTAACGTATTGGATGATAAAGAACTGATCAGTTTAGCACAAGAAAAAACATTATTAGACGATTATCTACAAATGGAGCAATTGCGGTTCGGCTTTACCTACGAAATTAACCACTCCGAAAACTTAGATAACATAGAAATACCAAGTATGCTGCTACAACCTTTTGTAGAAAATGCGGTGAAACATGGCATATCGCAAAAAGCGGCCGATGGAAAAATTATGGTCGCATTTATTAAACAGGAGAATGATTTGGTATTAACGGTTACTGATAATGGCAATGGATTTGACACCAAAAAGAGGCATGATGGTTTGGGTCTGCAATTAAGTGACAGTAGAATAGCACTCTTAAATAGTATTTATAAAGAAAATCGCTTTATTTTAGCCATACAAGCAACCGCAAAAGGCACTAAAATAAGTTTAACATTAACCGATTGGCTGTAAGATAATGAGGGCAATTTTAATAGACGACGAAATTTCCAACTTAGAAAATCTGCAGACTTTGCTAGAAAAGCACTGTCCGCAGGTTAATATAATGGCAACAGCACAAAATGTGAGTGATGCGGTTGAGGTGATTGAAAAACATTTGCCCCATTTAATTTTTCTGGACATCCAAATGGGCAAACAAACAGGTTTTGACGTACTAAAATTGCTTCCTAAGCGTAATTTCGAAGTTATATTTGTTACCGCTTACGACCAATATGGCATAAAAGCTGTAAAATTTGCTGCCTTAGATTATCTCTTAAAGCCTATAGACATTGAGGAATTAATAATTGCCGTAAACAAAGCCGACCAAAAATTAACGGCACAAACTCAAACATCGCAGCTTGATTTTTTATTGCAACAGCTTAAAAAACCTGAGGCGGCTACCGGCAAAATTGCCCTCCCAATGCAAAACGAAATCAGATATATTCCTTTGGCTGACATTGTACGTTGCGAAGCAGATAACACTTATACTTTTTTCTTCTTGGCGAACGATGAAAAAATCTTGGTTTCTAAATCTTTAAAAGAATATGCTGATCTACTGCGCCCCAACGGATTTCTAAGAACCCACCAAAGCCATTTGGTAAATCCAAAATATGTAAAAAGCTGGTTAAAAGAAGACGGTGGTGTGCTACTCTTAACATCTGGAGAAAAAATACCTATTTCTAAACCCAACAAAGACACTGTAAAACAAGCTTTGCAACAGCTTTAAGAAATTACCTTAAAAGACCAATTGACAGCTACATTCTATCATTCTGGAGTAAATAACGAATGTGATTATCACTGTCTTGAATAAAGTTGGCATAGGATTTATAAAGCTCCGTTTCTTTATAATTTTTAATTGTTATTCCTGTCTGACCAAACTCATAGATTACAGATTCAGGATAAGCTATCAATATTGGAGAGTGGGTAGCGATAATAAACTGTGAACCTAAACCTATCAGTTCGTTCATTTTGCAGAGCATGGCCATTTGGCGTGTAGGCGACATCGCAGCTTCAGGCTCATCCAAGATATAAAATCCATTTCCTCGAAGCCTGTGCATAAACAAGGCCCAAAAAGACTCACCATGCGACTGTTCGTGTAAAGACTTACCACCATAAGAATCTATAATCTTCGGCCCCATTCCATGTTTATCCAGGTTTTCAATTTCGGTACTGAGGTTGCAAAAGCTTTCACTTCTCAGAAAAAAGCCATCCGTATGTCGCCTTGTCCCTCTCGATGTCCGAATAAATTCATGTAAATCAGAATGGGATGCCCTTGTATTGAAATTAAAGTTTTTTGTTCCGCCCTCGGCGTTAAATCCAGAAGCAACAGCAATGGCTTCTATTAAGGTAGATTTGCCCATGCCATTTTCGCCAACAAAAAATGTTACTTGAGGGTGAATCTTAAGCTTCTTTAAATCTTTTAAAAAAGCAAGATTGAATGGGTATTGATTAGACATAGAATCCGTTACCTGAAATTGATATTTTTCGGGATAAAACCCATTTGTTGCCTGGGCTATACACCGGGATGTTGCAGCTGTTTCCATAATCTATTTCTAGGCTTGTGATTAAAATTTCGACCTCTGTTATTTCAGTACCAAAGGATAAATCAATTCGCGGTGTTACCGATACTTTTTAACATCTATTTCATCAAGTGTACAATTAAATTGTGCCATAATTCTGTACTTGGTATAGTCATAAACAATACGACCTCAAGTGTCCAACAACATAAAAAAAGGAAATAGGGACTTTTTAAAACAGGCTTTTTACATTTAACCTTTTCAAAAAGCATAATGGTTATACTTACTATAAAAGGAAGAATGACAGCAAGCAACAGTCCCAGTCCTGGTTTTACTTGATTGAGCAACCTGGACATTCCAGGATTGAGCACAACCAATGTAGCGGCTATTAAAAAAGCAACATGCCAACGTATATTTCGTTTGTTGGCCATTGCTATTAGGTAATATACTGAAAATGAAATCGCATCAAGCAATCCGATAAATGCAGTTACAGCGGCATTGCTTTCAGAAACACCAATTTCTCTCATCGTTTGTTTTCTTACCAGCATAAGAATTGTGATCACCAGTACTGGGGCAATCAGATAAGATCTTGCCCATTCTGTGGTGCAGGTCATATTTTTTGCGGCGAATAAGAATAGGTTGTACCACCATCAAGGCCAGCCAAAAAACAAAAGCAATAAAATGGATATGGATAACAATCGGATATTTATCCGTATCAGGCAGAAATTTGATGTAGGATTTAAAAAAACCAGCGATCGTGATTACCATGACCGCCGTAAAAAACCATACTAGCAGTCTATATTTTGTTTCCATATGAATTGCTTTTAAGGCTTACTATTTTGAACAGTTTATAAGGTTTTCACAGTTTAAGTTTAAAATAATTTTTGTAGCAAGGCTTCTTTTCTATGGGCGGACACTTCTACCTCTGATCCATCGATAAGTTCAAGGGTTCCACCATCGCCTTTGCGATATTTTATAACATAACTTAAATTGATGATCACAGAACGGCTTATACGTGTAAAGAACTCATCGTCCAATAGCTGTTCATATTCTTTTAGGGTCTTAGATACCACTATCTTTTTACTATCTACCAGTATAAACACACTATAATTGCTCATCGCTTCGACCCTGATGATATTGGATCTATCAACAACGTATACACCTTCGGCAGTAGTTAAGGCTAAGCGATTGCTATTCACTTTCTCTTTTTTTAAGGTTTTATAAGTAGACTTTTCCACTACCCTTTTCCTTAACCTGATAATGGCGGTTTTCAGTTCTTCTTCATCAATTGGTTTAAGCAGATAATCTACCGCACTTAAGCGAAGTGCCTCCAGCGTATAACTGTCATAGGCAGTCGTAAAAATCACTTCAAAATCGAAACTGCCTAAGCGCTCCAAAAACTGGAAACCATTCATCCCAGGCATTTCTACATCCAAGAAAAGAACATCGGGTTTAAGCTCAACAATAGCATTTAATGCCTTGGTGGGCTGATTGAAAATACCAACAACCTGCAACTCATCTTCAAAGAATGCCAGTTTTTGGCTCAGCAATTTGCTTCCCTTAACCTCATCATCTAATATTGCTGCTTTTAACATAATCGGCCTTAAATTAAATTTTAATAATCTATTGATGTATTCCACACTAAGTTAATCATTAATAAGATTGAAGTTTTCATTATCTTCTTATTTCAATTTACCTGGTCTAAAATGCCATAAGTAGCACCCTCGCTGGGATTTTTATATACATTGATTACCACTAACTGGTTGCCGTATTGTACAAAAACCCGGTGCGAAACCAACGATTTAACACGCCCGGGGGCATTCCACTTATAGCCGGCCATATTGCCAACCAAGGTATATTCGCTAAAATTTGCGATCAAGCCTTTTTCGCCAGTAATGCTAAACTTATTACCAATAAACTGATAGCTGACCCGTTCTACCACATTTGAGTTTTGCTTATGCAGTATACCTGTATAACGATTACTTTTTAACTGATTGCCAAAAATCTTCTTTTGAAGCTTTGCAAACGTTCTGCGTCCGCTTACCGTTTCTCCATTGATCTGGTAAATTTCTTCGCCACCTACATATCCAAGTTTTAAAGTACCATTAACAAGCGAGTACCTGCCCTCGCGTATTTTGCCTGATACATCGAGCATACGAAAAGCGTTGTTTTCGCCAAAATCTACAATAAATGGTGTTTTAAAAGTACTGGTTGCCGAGCTGGCATAGTAGCCTGTAATGCAGTAATCTTTAAGGTCTGTTGTTTGACTGCTTGACTTTAATGAAGCCAATAAAACTAGCAGGAAAGTTAGGTATTGTTTTGAATATGCTATTAGATTTTTCATGGTAAGCTATTTATAAATTCTAGTCAATAATAACAGGATGCGTATCATCGTAAACCTTAATTGTTGCTGTACGTCCATCAACTAATGCTTTAATGGTAAAATATTCTTCCCAATTTCTGTTGGTTAAATCAATGTCTTTAAGTTCCCAATACCCAATACTGTTGGCAGTTAAGGGATATGTTCTATTTATCCTGTTTATTGGCCCTTTACCCTTACTAATGGTTTCTTTCTGAGGATTAACTAGTTTTTCGTAATAAGCACTGGTAATTTGAATTTTAAGTTTCGCATTAGGTTCTGTATAGCCATAAATCGAGTATCTGCCTCTTACCTTTTGCCCGTTTTTTGGAAAATAAATTTGTAGGCGAGGTACATGATTAGCTTGTTGTATTTGAGTTACTTCCGGCTTTACCTTCATTTTTACTGGAACTGTTTGAAAGATTCCAAATAAAATGCAACTGATGATGATTAAAGTTTTCATAAGCTTATTTTTTTAAATCAATACGTTAAAATTTAGAAGGTGTATTTGATGCCGATACCACCATTTTCTGCAGAAAAACCACTGCTAGGACTAAGCATATATCCGGGAACCCAATCTGCACTAATAGCAAATGGCAGTGTCTTTATTTTATACTCTAGGCCAACTACGCCAGATATTCCAAAACTAGTTACGCCGTCTATATTGCTATCTTTCCAGCTGAAATGGTTTACATGACCACCGCCGCCAATAAACCAACGCAAGCCTTCTACTTCTTTAATGTTATTGTGATATTCGTACAATGCTGTAAAAGCAATATTGCTACCTAAACCACCTGCGCCATTGTATCTCACAATGCCTTCTAAGGCGTGTTTATCTGTAAGGAAAACTTTGCCAGTAGCAGAAATACCGTAAATAAATTTTAAACCTATTGCCACTTTGTAGTTAGCAGTTACACCGTTTGCATTAGTTTGTTTAACTGTCTGGTTTCGAGGTTTTACACCTGTTTTCTCATCAGTTTCTACAGGTTTATTTGTAGTGGTTTTGGAGCTAGTAGGAGTTGTAGTCGTTTTCTTTGTCGGTGTGGTTTTAGTAGTAGTAGCTTTTTTAGCGGGCTTTTTGGTTTGTGCTTGCGCAGTTAAGCCTGCAATGCTTAAAATAGTTAATAGAATGATAGATAAATTCTTCATGATAATTTCTTTTAGATGTTTAATTGTGATGATTTGAATGTGGTATTATGGGCAAATACGTTTCGAAGTATTTTTAATAGAATTTACATCGTCTATGGAGATCACTTTACCACCATTTGCTAAACCATTGTACAAGCCATCATTTGTCATACTTAGTTGGTTGTTGGCGCCTGGATTGTTATTAAAACCCCACCACCATGCGATGTAACCAAATTCATTGTCTTGGCAAAGTTTCATCAACAACCTATAATTGATGTTGTAAGTAAGTCCGTTTTGAATATCGGCAATTGCCAACTCGCCGAATACAATTGGCAAACCAGTCTGTTTCAATGCAGTAAAATCAGCTGTTATTTTAGCATCAGAATAGTTGCCGAAAGGCCCGTTGGTTGGCCAATAAGCATGTACGCTAAATAGCAAGTTATGTAGGGGGTCGGCATCCATTAGTGCCTGTCCTTTGTATAAGAAAAATACATGGTCCTTGCCCCAATTTGCAGCGTCAATCATTATAGGGCAGGTATAACCTGCATTTCTCAAGGTTTTAACAGCGTTAATATTAGCATCGGCATAACCTGCATCAGATGCCGAGCCATTATCTGGCTCGTTTGCAATATTTAGGATGATTGATTTCTGGTATTTTTGAAGCATGCTTTTTATGCCGGCACTTGTCCACCATTGAGCGGCTTGTTGCAAGTCTGCAGCTGAGTTTGCGCTTCCGGTAAAGTCATGCAGCTCTAAAATCGGATCATACCTTTGGCAATGCATGAAGTAATTATAGGTTCTATTTTGGCTGCAGTTAGCGCAGTAACCGCACCGCCATTTGCCCAATCTTTATAGTTTCTTTCTAATACAATACGTACATTGTTCGCTCCAGTTTTTTCAATTTCTTCTATCTCCTTTAAACCGAAATTTAAGGCATAAACGTTACCCATGTTTACACCTCTTAAAATCACTTTGTTACCGCATTTATCGGCCAAGTATTTACCATCTACTATGTGTAAACCTTTGGTAATATCTGTATCTGGCGTTTTACGATCTTTTTACAGCCAATGCAAAAAGCAATGGCGAAAATTAGGACTAAACTTATTTTTAATGTTTTCATGGTTATAAGTTTTAATATGATAATTATTGATCTTTAGAAAGTGTTCCATATAACAAGGACTCGGCATTAGTACCTCCGCTTTTCAACCGAACTATCGTAAGTTTGCCATCTACCATAAGAAAATACCTCAAGACATTATTTATGGAAGATATTGCAAATACATTATTAATAGGATTTAACACATAATCAAGCTGAGGTTGTCCGTTGTAACCTTCTCCGAACTGTGTTTGGTTAAAAGAGTAACTAAATGGGAATGCAGTATTAACCATATATGAATTTAACATACCACTATAATTACCCGTAAATTGGTTTGTACTTGGAAGTTCACGAAGTTTCACGTTTTGAATCTCAGAGGTAAAGCCTTTGGTATCAATTACACTCCCGTCTTTAATTGTAAATCCTAAAATTTGATCTGAGGTGGTTATTGTTAACTGATCATTAGTTAAGGTGTAAGAACCCTGAGTTGGAGTTGCATTGCTTGCAAAGCTGTATATCTTTATTTTTCCTTCATTTTCGAATAAAACTAAAACTGGCCAGTTGAAAATTCTGTTCCCAGCATACGTTTTAGTTGGAGCCTCCCAAGTAATAAAATGTTTTGTTAAGTCAATTTTTGTTTCTTCTGGAGTTACTTCATCTTTCTTTTTGCAGCTAACAACTATTAACAGCAACATAATTGACAGATATAGTTTTAAATTTTTCATGATGTAGGTTCTTTAGTTGATGTTATTGTTAGTCAAAAGAACAGCTATTAGCTATAAGATTTTTTGATAATGAGTGAGTTGATAGTTTTAATGAGTGAATAGGGTTATAGCTTATCGGAGGCCTTTGTTTGATTGACCAAAGCAGGCATGGAAAATTGAAATTGGTTAATGTCCCATCGGTTTGTCGAAATGTTTTTTTTATTACTAAGGATTTTTAGTCGCTATAAATAGTTCATTTTTCCTTTCCAGAAGCATAATTGGTTTGTCTATACTTTTCCAATTAGGAAGAGATACCGCCATGTAACTCCCATCAACTGTTTTGAAACCAATATTTATTAGCTCAGAAAAGTAAGGTCCAACATTGTTCCATAATAATGCACCTCGATCTGAACTTGATCTTGCTTTGATACTAAAAGGAATACCAGTATTAATTGTATTAAAAGGAGCATTGCTAGGTATCATTTTATAAGAAAGGCTTGTAAAGATAGGTGCGGCTCTTGTCTTTACCATTGTAGCATAGGCAAGCTCGTTGCCTTGTCCATTATAATTGAAACTATACGATTTTAAAATTAACTTTCCAGTTCCATCTCTCTCAACAACAAAGTTATAAACCGCTTTTCCATCACCGTAGTAATCAATACTGAATGCAGATTTTTTTGCCTCTACATTTATCACCTTATTGCTTTCAAAAAGATGCGCTTGGGCCTTTATAGCCGTGTTATCTTCAGTAAAATATAATATCATCATCTTATTGGGACCAATTGCATGTTCGGCTACAATGTAATAGTCCAATAGCTCTTTGGTTGCTATTTCTTTAGCTACTTCATCTTTCTTTTTACAGCTTACTAATGCCAGTAACAATAGTATCGGTAATATTTTCTGAGCATTTTTTAAATTGTTCATAACAATGTCTTTAAAATGATTTTTTTAATTACTTACCCAAACTTATCTATCCTGATGCGCCTATTTTTAGCTAATGATTGAAGCACACTTACCAATGAGTGAAGCGCCCTTTAGGATTAGCGAAAGAAAGATTTGTTTATTTTACTCAATTAAATTGAAGCGCAATACCAATGCAGAAATTAATGTTGGCCCCCGCTTTTTGCTCTCCCGATAACCTTCGGTTGTATCGGAATCCGCGGCAATCGGGGCTAGAGAACAAAAAGCGGTGCAAATTTATGCGCTTAGCTAGCAGGATGTACAAAAGAACCAATGCCTTTGTACTATAAACCCGATTGCAAAGCGGGGTTACAATTGCCATGCGCTATTCGCATCGTTTTTCAAATCCTTTTATGCTCGTTATAGATTTCCTTTTAGTTTCTTTTTAATCTCTTTTGGTGGTATTGGCTGTGGATTAAGGATAATTTTATCTTTAGGAAGAATTACTTTTGGTCCTTTATTTTGATCTGGGATTTTATGAGATTCTATTGTTGAATAGATTCTATTTATTTTCACGTTCCATAAACCTGATCGTTGGTTAAGGTATTCTTGATAGATAAATAGACCATAATTGGTTTTCCCTTCAACCATTTGCTTGCCCTGTATGGCATAAGGTAAGGGTGCTACGGATAGATTTGCAAAACTCCAACTTCCACCTTCTCCGAGGTTTACTTTTTTGATTGTTTTGTTTGTGTATAACTTTGTATCGCCTTCCATATAATATGTTATTTGCAACTCGGCAACCACTACCGATTTTGGGTTCCAAACATTGGTGTCAAAATATTTAAATGGTATCCCTTTAATATGGAATGGAAATTTTTCTGATATCGTTATTCCTGTCGGAATGCCATCAACTTTTGGAGTTGCCAACGTTTGAGCAAAACTAAATGTAGTTAAGCTCATTAGAATGATGTATAAAATATATTTTTTCATAATGTTCAATTTTAAATCAATCCAAATTTGTAGAAGTTTGCGTCTTCACCTTTCATCAACATAAATGTTCGTAGTAAACCTTTGTAGTTTTCTTTAATGCTTAGGGCAAAATAAGATTTACCATCAAGCGTACCTTTCCAGGCTCCGCGAGAAATTTTTGTATAAGTGCCTTTATTAGCAGAAATGCTCCAACGCCAATTATTGGTATTTTTAAAAAAGGATAAGCCATTAGGTTGGTTTATATTTTCGTAAGTGTAATCTTGAATGTCAAAATCACCTTGTATATCAGATAATTTAGAAATATAACTGGCCTCTACACTCATACTTATATCTGCTTTATTGATAAAACTTACACTCTTAAAGCTTAAAGTTCCGTTTACATCTTTAGCAAAACTAAATTTGTACGTTGTGCTGCCATTTCCAAGTTCATCAAAAGTGAAACTATCGTTTTTAATAATTACTCTTTGCGTTTTTTTAATATTTAACCCCTCTAGTGCGGCTATAATTTCATTACCATTACTGGTAAAATAAAACACCCGCAAATCTGTACCCATTTGATTTTTAAGTGTTACCACTAGCTGATAGTTCGATAATTCGCTTGCTGCAATGGTAGAATTATCCTTATTTTTTTTACATGCTATAAAGCTTAGCAGCAATAAAAGCATTGGAATCATTTTTAAAGTTTTCATATCGCAGATCATATTTTATTGAACTGTAAGTACACCGTAATAATGGGTGGTTTGAGTTGATTGGGAATAGTAGAGTTTACCATCGGCCAAAGTCATGAGATGTAACCTACCTTCGTTACCTGTTTTTGCAGTGGCAACCCCATTATTTTGTAAGGTGTAATCTGCGCCTGTACCGGTTTGCCCGAAACCATCAATACTTACGGTAAATTTACCTGCTGTGGTAAATTTGATTAAACACGATTTGCCATTGGCAAGGCCATTGGTCGCGACTGTGCCTTTAAAGTTTTTACCTGCAAAAGCATCAGCATCAGGTATTTTTTGTAAATGATAAGTGATGATACCTGGAAAATCGCAACTTGTAATTATACCATTCGCAATTTTAAATTTGTAAGATTGATTATTTGCATGAGTAATACGCAAAGATCATCTGCATACATATAACTACCAGAATTAGATGAACCTACGGAGGAACTGTTAACTTTCATTAGTGTTCCGAAAGTGTATACATACCCATTACGTATACTATAAGAATCGTATTCTCCAGTAATATAATATTTAGTAAAATCGATATCATTTGCTTCATTTTCTGTTTCCTTATCTTTTTTACAAGATGCAAATACAAATATGACAGAAAACATTAGGAGCGTTTTTGACAGGATTTTTTTTGAAGTTTTCATAATTATCTTCTTAATTATATTTAAATATGTTTATTGTAACCAAGCCACCATTTTGGTGTACATTTTATCGGTCCAATTGCCACCGCAATGACTGTTGCAATTGTTATCGGTTACGCCTTCACTTTTGGCTTTGATAGGTGAGTTTGTTGGAATTTGATCGTAAAGTGCTTTGCCGTTAAAGTCGCCTTCATTGTTCCCGCTACAGTTAATTGCAAAAATTGGGATTTTGAAATTTTGAGCGTTCCAGGTTCCGCTTCCGCCGCAGGCGCCCAAAACACCTTTGGTATAACTAAGCGTTGTGTTTGCCGAGATGTCTGAGAACAGCATAAAGGAAGTATAAGAGAAACCACCCACCACTGATTTATTTTTGTCGATGCCGTATTTGCCCGAAATACCTACAATGGCTTTGTTAAAATCTTCACCCATTAACTTGGCTCTGGTATTCCAGTCGGCACCTGCGGCTGGCTTTTGATACCTTACAATAGCAGCAGCATAGCCATTAGCAGCAGCTTTTTCACATAACTCCGTTTCCGAAGCTCCGTTAATAGCTCCTTCAGTTGGATTATTTTCATCGTTACCGCTGCCTACAACTAAAATGCCTTTAAAGTTGGTAGTGTTTAAATCAGTAAATATTTTGTAGGTAATGCCGTTTGCAGTTTCAGTGACCTGTTTAATATTTCCTTTAATCACTTCTTTTTCTTCGGCAGGAGTTTTATCTTTTTTACAGGCTATAGCTACAATGATGATGCACATTGGTATGATTAATAATTTTTTCATGGCCTTATATTTTAGGTTAACTATTTTGTTTACCCAAACTTACCCGCCTTAAACATTACATTTTTTAACAATGATTGGAGCATACCTATAATTGAGCGAAGTATGGCTATGTATGAGTGAACAGACCTTTTGACAGGTGCAGAAAAACCATAAAAAATGGGTTAAACGCATCCACGCTTAACCCAATTATTAATTAACCTATTTTTTTAATTTTTGTTATACAGAATTTGTATGGTGCGTTTATTATAAAAGTCGGTTGGTATAAAGCCCTCGCTTGCCTTAGCGCCAGCAATGCCTCCAACTATAAAAGTTGCCGCGAGCTTACAATTTCCATCGTAGTATTTTAAAGTACTCGAGCAATCTTTGCAGTTTGCTTTCTCTTTTGGCACTTCATGTTCAAAATGATACAATATTTGGTCTTTTATGTTCACTTGTAAAACACGTAACACACCCGTTTTATTTAACGAATCAACATTGGTAATTGCCTTTGCAATACAAGTAGGCACAGCTGGCAGTTCTTTTCCAAGTTTCAAATTGGGGTAAGCACCCTTGCCAAGTTCTAAAGCAGTGTAGCCGTGCCTTATATACGCATTCGGACCTCGACCCATAATAAAACTGGCAATTTGATTGCAATTGTTATCGTAAAAAACAGTACCATTAGGGCAATCCATACATTGTCGTTTGCTGGTGACAGCAAATTCGTAAACAACCCTATTGCCTTTTAAATTTAGTTGCCTAACAAACTTGGTGGAGGTAAGATCATTTACCCTATTTAAGTTTTTGATGCAGATTGGTAATTCTTGTGCCTGTGCAAAAACATTTGCTAAAAGCATAACGATGAGTATGATTGTATTTTTCATAACGGATAATATTTAAATGTCATGGTACTTTGCTAAAAACCCCATAGGTAGCAATTTCAGCATTTAGGCCAATCACATTAGGTTTAAAACAGGTAACCTCAAGCTTGCCATCAATAAGTACCAGTTCGTATCTGGCATCATTATCGGCAGCAGCATCTGGTGTACTGCTTCTTGCTGCAATATTTTCGCAATTATGAATACTTGCCAGCAAATGGATAAATCGCATCTGCTTTTTCGCCATAAGTATCTGGGTTAAATGTAAACACCGAAAATGTCTTGGCTATATTGGTCCAATTAACTTGATACGAATTGCTGTTCAACTGATTTTTTGTCGGCTTTTTTTACAGGCTGTAACTGGCAAACGGCCATACTGGTCTTTAATACCTTATAAAACTTCGTTTTCATAATGCTATTGTTAATGTTGATTAGGTTTCGATTATAAATCCTTTAATCAAACTTATTAAATTCATTACTGGGATTTTAAGGCAACGATTGGAGTAAGCATTTTAATGAGCCAGATATAGCTTACAATGAACGAAAACTACTTATTAAAAAGCATTTTAGCGCAATATGGATTTGAGGGGAAATCACAACAGATATTAAATGAACTTTTATATAAAGCCATTCACTGTAACAGCGGCCACAAATCAATAAAAATTTGGCGGTTTAGTCATTTATTATGCTTTCTTTTTTGTATTAAAAGATAGCTTGCGTGAATAGGATGTATTAATGAGCAAAACGATAGTTTGAGTTAGTTTATAGTAACCCTATTGATTATATTTATGTATTACTTTGAGGGAGATATTCCAACCTATGAAAAAACCTATACTCATGATTGTATTTAACTATTCCGAAAAATATCTGAAATACTCATCCGTATTTCTTTTTCTGGTAGTTTGCTCAATCTTTTTTTCTACAGCATATGCCCAAAATAAAAAGATAGATTCCCTTGCAAATCTATTAGTAAAACATCCACAACAAGATGATGAAAGAGCAAAGATACTACTCCAGTTTGCTGATTATTATGTAATGACCGATGCAAAACAGAGTTTAAAATTTTCAAATGAAATTATCTCATTCGAAAATAAAATAAAGGATAAGGGAATTTTAGCTTCAATTTACAGAACAAAGGGTATTTCCTTATATTTCCAATCTATGCACTTAGAGAGCATACAATCTTTAAACATGGCCTTAAAGATAAATACTGAAATTAAAAACAATCTTGGAATTGCAGTAAGTCTAGCTAATATAGGTACTATTTATTTGAGCCAATCAAAGTTTCCTGAAGCATTAAACTTCTTTTTAAAGGCCTTAAAAGAGTATGATAAATTAAAGGGAAATGAGCTACCCATAGCAAATACAATTGCTAACATTGGCATAGTATATACTGAAATGGGCAATCTTGAAGAGGCGATGAAAAATCATCATAAATCGCTTACAATCTATCAAAAATTTAAAAATTATGCTGCTCAAGCTACCTCATTGTCAAATATTGGTACTGTTTATTATAAACTCAAAAATATAAATGAAGCCATAAGATATAGTAAATTATCTATAAAATTGGCAGATTCAATTGGAGACCTACGTACGGTAGCTAGGGAGAGTGGGAATTTATCTGCGTATTACAGCACAATTAACCAAGCAGATCTTGCCCTTACCTATGGGTTAAATTCTGTTGAAATAAATAAAAAAATAAACAACAAAAAAAGTTTGGGGTTCAACTATCAAAATGTTTCATCGGCATATTTAAAAAAAGGAGATTATAAACTAGCTAAAATATATGGCATTAATGCTTTAGGTATAGGTAATGAGCTTAATGTTACTGAGATAAAAAGAGATGCCAGTTTAGGCTTAAGCGAAGTTTACGAAGCAATGAATATGGCTGATAGTTCTTTATTTTATTACAAGGCATACACAAAATTTGCTGATAGCATAAGTAATGATAAAAAGAAGAATGAAATTACTAAAATGGGCTTGCAATATGATTTTGATAAAAAGGAATTGACTTACCAACAAAAACAATTACTGGCCGATGAGCAACTTAAACAACAACAGCTACAGTTGGCTTTAAACCAGACTGAATTGCAAAAAGGGCTACAGTTTAGGGATTTACAAGAAGCGCAGTTGCAAAATGAAAAATTACAATCTGAAGAAAAAGAAAAACAGCTGATCATTGCCAGGAATAACGAAAAATTGCAAGCCAGTAAAGTGAATGAACTTTCACAGCAGCAAAAATTAAACAAATTAGAATTAAAGCAATTGTGGTTGTATGGAATTCTAGTTCTGGTTGTTTTAGGTTCTATATTGGTCTATCTCCTAAATTTATATCGGATCAGAAAATTGAAATTCAACAATGAACTTCAGTATCAACAGGCAGCTCAAAATGAGTTGAAATTGAAACATCAGTACCAACTTTCCGAAAGTGAACTAAAGGCAATTAGATCACAGATGAACCCACATTTTATCTTCAATGTATTAAATTCCATTGAAGCCTATGTAATGGATAACGAGAAAAGGAAGGCTTCAAGGTTGATACAGAAATTTGCCTCCTTAAGTAGATTGATCCTTGAAAATTCCACAAAAAGTTTAGTTACCGCCGACAAAGAATGGAAAGCTATAATGCTATATACAGAATTAGAAGCTATGCGTTATGAGAATGCTTTTACTTATTCATTTACTGTGTTAGATGATATACAACTGAAAACATTGTACCTCCCACCCATGTTGGTCCAACCGCTAATTGAAAATGCCATTTTACATGGCCTGATCATAGAACCAAAAGCAGATGCACATCTTTCTGTCATACTTCAAATGCAGACAGATAGCATTTCTATTACAGTAGCAGATAATGGGGTCGGTCTCGAAAATAAAAGCACGAAAAATGCAAAAAACCCGGTAAAAGAACAGTCCATGGGTTTGGCTTCTATCAAAGAAAGGATAGATATGATCAATAGGCAGCAATCAGCTTATCAAGCCAGCTTTAAGATAGGACCTGGAGCAAAACAAGGAACCATTGCAATTATATGTTTACCTTTTTTGAACGGGAACCCTGAACTCAATACAGAGAATTAAGAAATAGTACTAGTATTGATATCAGGATGGATAAACTACTTTAATATATAAAAATAAGTTCTAAACTCATCTCTTATTCCTCCTTAATAGACTGAACCCTAAGCAGGAATACTTTGAACAAAGCTGAGAAACGTTGAAATACCGATTTAGCATAAAAAAACCGCAATTAAAATGTTCAAAGTGCGGTTGTACCGATCAGCAGGAATATTTTGAACATTTAAATCGCTTTTTATTACTTATTGAGCCCATTGTCGAGGATTTGGAGAGAAAAAAATTCATTTGATCATGCATCAAAAATCAAGGTAATTTTCGATTAAGATACCTTGACCAGATTATAATAAAACAAAAAATTTGGCAAATGTCAAAGTAAATACTTTAGCATTTTGCCGGACTATCCGACCAATAAGGATACTTATTGCCATGGGGAAGCAGGCAAATTTTAGGATAAACATGACAAAACCACCGTTTAAGCAACGTTGGTTTTTATTTCACTTTTATCACTGCCTTCCCTTTTGTACGGCCACTTTCTACATAAGCTAAAGCATCGTTGGTTTGTTCAAATGGAAACACCTTGTCAAGCACGGGAGTGATCACACGCGTTTCAATCAATGAAGTGATTTCGCTCAATTGTTTGCCATCTGCCCTCATAAATAAAAAAGAGTAATCAACACCAAGTTTTTTAGCTTTTTTTCTAATGCCAAAGCTAATAAGCGATAAGACGGTTTTAACAACCCAAGAGGCACCAATTGCTTCGGCAAAAGCCGGTGTTGGTGGTCCCGAAATCGAAATCGCTTTCCCTCCAGGCTTAAGTATCCGTAATGATTTTTCAAGTGTCTTTGTATCTTGACTGTTCAGCACAACATCATAATCTTTCAGGATAGTTTCAAAATCTTCCTTCTTGTAATCAATCAGTACATCTGCTCCAAGCTCCTTCAGCATTGCAAAGCTTTTTTCACTTGCAGTTGTAGCCACAGTTGCCCCCAGATGTTTCGCCAGTTGTATTGCAATTGTTCCTACACCTCCAGAACCTGCCTGGATAAATACCTTCTGTCCTTTTTTGAGATTGGCCATTTCTACCAGGGCTTGCCATGCAGTAAGGGCAACCAAAGGAATAGATGCAGCTTCTTCCATGGTAATGTTCTTGGGCTTAAGTGCAACATCTTTCTCATTGATGGCAATATACTCTGCAAAGGTACCAATGTAAAAATCAGCAACGCGGGCATAGATTTCATCGCCTACCTTAAAGCGTGTCACTTGTGTGCCTGCCTTGGTAATTACGCCGGCAACATCATGCCCCAAAATAAGTGGCAGTTTATAGGGCAGTATCATCTTAAACTCGCCAGATTTTATCTTGGCATCAAGCACATTAAGGCCCGAAGCGTGGATTTCCACCAATACTTCTTCTTCCTTTACGATCGGAGCAGGCACATCAATAAGTTCAAGAACTCCCTTTTTATCGTATTTTTTTATTGCGAATGCTTTCATCTTATGATTTTAAGGTTGCATTTGTTTTCTTCGGATTAATCAATCCAAAGGCTAATTTAGGGAAAAAGCGGTTGAAGAAATAGATGAGCTTCGAATCACCTACCCGAATGGTGTACTGATCCTGCTCAAGACCCTTTATCAGTTCCTTAACCAGTTGCTCGGGGCTTATTTTCTTATCTTCCCTATCTGCCACCATATCCGTGTCAACCAAAGGTGGCAACAGTTCAAAAACCTTTACCTTAGCACCCAGAATTTTTAAGTGCTCTCTTAAGGATTTGGTGTAAAAAGCCAACGCGCTTTTGGATGCCGAATAGGTAGCCTCAATGAGTGAAGGCACCATACTCAAAATTGAAGTAGTATTGATGATTGCACTTTCCTCTCTTGATTTTAGCATCTCCATAAAAAGGTTATTGAGACGGACAACGCCAAGATAATTCACCTGAATTTCATACGCAGCTCCTTTCAAATGCGCATCATTTGAAAGGCCTAAATTTATTGGTGGTATACCAACGCCTGCATTGTTATAGAGTATATCGATGCCGCCCAATTCTTTTACCTTATCAAAAAGCGCATATGCGTCATCCTCATTTCCAGCATCACTTTGTATGGTAATCAGGTTTGGATATGCTTTTTTGGCTGCCTTCAGTTTATCTTGATTTCTGCCCGTAATGATCACTTTTGCACCAATCTGCAAAAATTGTTTTGCAGCTTCAAGTCCTATACCCGATCCTCCTCCTGTGATGAGGATAGTCTTCTCTTTTAAATTCATGGCTTTTCTTAATTAATGAGGAACATTTTCTGTTGTTGGAATAACCAATTCATGGATTTTCTTCGTATCGCCAACCGGAACTTCAAATTGATTTTCCGCTAATGCTACAAATAATTCATCGGCTACTTCCGATGCTGGAATTCCATTTGCACCACCAATTTCGGCAGAAAAATCGGTATTCACCAAAGGTGGATAAAGTTCGTACACATTTAAGTTTCCGTTTTCTGAAAAGGTATCTCTCAGCCCTTGCGTGTAGCTATGTAGCGCTGCTTTGCTTGCCGAGTAAGTAGGCAAATATTTGTTAGATCTGAATACCGCAATCGAAGAAACATTTACAATTGCCGCTTCTTCTTGTTGCAAAAGCAATGGCAACGTAAGCGCAGTAAAATCTATTACACTAATATAATTGGTATTAATTTCCTCGTAAGCTTTTGCTGCTGCGTTATTATTGTTGTCGCTTAAATCGTTCATAAAAGCAGCCCCAGCATTATTTATGATGATATTTATGTCGGCATGTTTACTTTTTAATTCTTCTGCAATTTTCAACCTATCAGCTTTGACCGATAAATCGCCCTGAATTGCCATGGCATTGTCCAATTGTTTCAGGGCGTTTTGCAAGCGTTCTTCATTACGTCCGTTGATGATGATCTTGTTGCCTGCTGCGCTAAATTTTTTGGCAATAGCTAAGCCAATTCCGGCGCTCCCGCCGCTGATAAATATGGTGTTTCCTGTAGTTTTCATTTTGCTCTGTTATTTATTGTTGTTGTTTGCGACAGGGATACCGCGGAAAGCCGCCCGGTCGCCCAAATATTTCTTAATGATTAAGACTAGAATAATCGGTGTATCCTTTTTCGCCCGGGGTATAAAAAGTTGCTTGATCTGGCTGGTTTAGCGCTGCATTTGTTTTGAAACGTTGTACTAAATCTGGATTGGCAATGAATGGGACACCAAAAGACACTAAATCAGCATCGCCATCATTTAGTACTTGATTGGCTGTTTCATTCGTAAACGCTCTATTGATAATGATAGTGCCATTATAAATTTTACGGAAGTGCTTTGCAACTTCTTGGATGGCATCTGAAATTGCAGAAACATCTGTAAATGGTTCTATCAAGTGGATGTAGGCCAGGCCATAACCATTAAGTTTGTTCACTATATAATCGTATAAAGCGATCGTTTCGTCATCAACTAAAATGCCCATAATTCCATTAAGTGATGGATTTAGACGAACTGCGACACGCCTGATATCGACAACTTCTTTCAATTCATCTAAAATTTCAAATAAGATGCGTGCACGGTTTTCGATAGAACCGCCATATTCATCTTCCCTATGATTGGTATTTTTACTAAAGAACTGTTGCAGCAGATAACCATTGGCACCGTGCAGTTCAACACCGTCGAAACCAGCCTCGAAAGCATTGATGGCAGCCTGTTTAAAATCATTTACCGTTCTTTTAATATCTTCAATAGCCATTGGTTGTGGCGCTTCAGATGGTTTGAAACCCTCCGCTGTAAATACCTGTTGCCCAGGATTTATGTCTGAAGGCGCCAATGGTTTTTTTCCATCATGAAGATCAGGATGAGAATATGCGCCGGTATGCCAAAGCTGGGCAAATATTTTTCCGCCCTCGCCATGCACTGCATCTGTAGTCAGTTTCCATCCCTGTATCTGGTCGTGGCTATAAATACCAGGCACGTTTACCACACCAACAGCCTCTTTGCTAATAAAAGTTCCTTCGGTAATGATTAGTCCGGCACTTGCACGTTGTTTATAATAAAGCGCTGTAAGCTCCGTAGCTACGTTCCCAGGGTTTGCGGAACGGCTCCTTGTCATTGGGGCCATGATAACTCTATTGTTTAAATTTAGCTCGTTTAAGCTATATGGTTCAAAAATTATTGCTGTTTCCATTGCATGTATAATTTAATTACGTAAATTTGCTTGCGTTTTGCAAGTGCAAATATATAAACAACTTTCATTTTGCAAGTAATTTTATAATTTATTTTATGCCAGATTTAAAAAAACGGTCTGATTGCCCCATTAGCAGCTCATTAGATATATGGGGAGACAAATGGTCATTGCTTATTGTTAGGGATTTAATGTTTTCTAAAGAGTGTACGTATGGCGACTTCTTAAAGTCGGATGAAAAAATAGCGACTAATATCTTGGCTTCCCGATTACAGATGCTGGAACTAAATGGGGTAATTACCAAACAGGATCACCCGGACAGTAAAGCTAAGGTCTTATATAAACTAACCCAAAAAGGTGTTGACCTTCTTCCTTTAATGATCGAAATTAACTTATGGGCTGATAAATATTTTACGTTGCCAGCAGAGAGAAATGCGCTGCTTGTGGAAGTAAAAAAGGATAAAGATGCATTTATAAAAAACAAAACAATTGAGCTATTAGAACACTCGAATTAATTGAAAACAAAGCTGATTTTTGCGGGCAACGAGCCTTGTTAAGCATATTTTTTTAATTTTTTTTGCACGGCACAGACCGTGATCAATTAATGCACTATAGTTAGAGAGCGTAATTAACTATCTTAACAAATGAAAATAAGTTCAAACCTAATCTGCTATTCCCCCTTTACCAGACTGAACCATTAGCAGGAATACTTTGAACAAAGCTGAGAAACGTTGAAATACCGATTTAGCATAAAAAAACCGCACTTTAAAATGTTCAAAGTGCGGTTGTACTCTTAGAGAACTTTTCTTTGAAAAATTTAATTGAAAATTTAGAAGAAATAGCGGATTTAGGCGCTCTAAAGGCTGATTCCGAAATACAATCGTAGCTTAATGTTGAACTATTTAATATAGCTTAGTTATATATAGAACTTTACATTCTATTAAATTTAAATTGAAGTATTCTTCTTAGCTAGAATAGTTATTACAATTGGAAGTTTTTTATCTCAAAACATGGAAATAATTTCACCTTTCTTATATCCCGGCTGTGAAATATTGATAATCATTCTGTGTTTCACATTTGAATTTAATCTAGTCTGTTTCGCCTGTATATTTTCCCATAAAATTAACTTTTCTTTAATACGCATAACTGGTCTAATATCTCCATCCTGTGAGATTACGAAGCCCAAAGTACCAGGATTATTCCAACAATAAGAAAACATTGAACGATGCCGTGTCCCATGTTGTTCAGGATCTGACTCACGAAGATGTTGAGGGTAGGCATATACGCTATTGCAAATCCACACTTTTTCAGGCAATTTGATTTTTTTTATAACAACCCCGAAACCTTTAACAGTGAGGTTTTGATCAATTAGTACAAGTCCATCTACGCAACATTGAGAGGCAATGAATCTAATTGTACCTTTAATTTCGTTCAAAGCGCGTAACTTTTGTCTTTCTAAATTTGATTTACGAAGATAATAGGCCGTATCGACATCAACTAAAGGATCGAAATCATCTGGGAGTATTGAATTTTGGGCAATATGTACAAGTTCATACTTTAGCAGATTCAACATCGCCCGATGCAAACGATCATATTGCAACTTATACTTAATATCTAATTGTGTTGTCTTTGAAGAAAATAGTATGGCACCTCCATGATGATAATTTTGGACCTTAATAAGGATTTTAGAAAACACCTTTTTAACACACTTTTTAACTAAACGATCAATCGCTCCGATCAGTTGAGGGTTTGTCTCTTTAGCAAATTGTGTTAACCCTTTTTTAAGTTTGGCAGCCTTTAAATTGAGAAAATCAGAAACTGGCCCCCTATTAAGGACATCGTGGTATTTTTTTATTAGATTTTCATGCTTTAGTGTAGCGATCTCCTCATAGCCACACATTACAGAAAGGCTGCCAATACCGATTATTGACACCTGCAGAATTCCAGGTTGGTCCGGCTTTGTCTCCGTTTCAAAATTGATCCACCCTTGGCTGTGAACTGCCTGATCAATCATCCCATTTATGGTTAAACTATTATCTGCACTATAATAAACCGCTAATGAACCACTCCAAGGGTCGGCTGCCTTTGCAAGTTTAGTTACCGCCTTTACATCAAAAGCGATAGCATTACCAAACTTCACAAAATTCCAATTGTCGGTTTTTGGAAATCCTCTACTAGGCATTAAGATTTCATGATTTATCAACGTAACGGTGACGTTTAGTAATTGCCCTTCTTCAGTTTTAAGACTCGCGTAGAACATGGTTTCCATTAAATTTTCCAGAACTGTCAAGTTTGGCATGGATGAGCCTAACTTATCTTGCTGTAATTTCTCAAAAACATAAAGTGCTAAATCTTTGGGTTTCGCAAGATCAGAGGAAACAGGTGCTTTTACTTTGTTTAGAGTGGATGTTGAAATCATTTTGAGAGATGTTATTTCATACAAGTTAGCATTTGCATATGATAAATTGTTAGCCTTTGTATAACCAATCTTAATTTGATTACTTTTGAACCATTCCCATTTGATCAATAGCGGCTACCATTGCAACTGAAGTTATAATATTTTTCCTACCATTTGAAGTTTTAAAAATGCAAATGAATCTTTTAAAAGAAAAAATGAACCGTAATTAATAATTTATTTATAATATTAGTATAAATTGCTTCATTTGCTAAATTAAAAACTCTCTCAATATTAGTGAAAGCTTGATAATACTCGCATTTAAAGTCAATCAATGACTACCCATCTGGGATTAAGTGGATTTCGACAATGGTAACGAGAACCGTCGAAAAGCCGAGCCATATTTTTTAATGTTCACAATAAAGCAGGATTGCTTAAAAAGTACTAGCATCGCCTCTTTGAAGAATAGAAATCAAAATTTGTCTCTATTAAAATAACATAGCGTGAAGCCGTTGTAAATTGTGCGGGCTTCTTATTTGGTGGTTTTGTAACCTACCACGTGATAGTATCGTCATCATTAATCTTTCCCGTTTTTGACTTCATGTATGAGTAATCTTCCGTAGTTGATTTTCGAATGAACCATTCCTCTACTAGTACACACTTTAATAGTTTAGGGTTTTTTAAAGCAATATTATATCCCTGAAAGTCATCACTCGTAGATCCGTACCCAATTCCTTCAATATCTATTAGAGAAAAACAAATCATTGCGATAACATTAGTAATGTTGTACAGACTAGGAGAATATTTCTGTTTAAATTTTGAAGTAAAATATTTTGAGATTAGTGTTGCCGATTCTTTTGCTTCTACCGGCCAATTAGCTAAATATCTTTCTGGAAAGCTATGAACGAAAGGTACATCTTTAAAATCCGAATCGGAACCATCAACAAAATTTGCCAGCCAAAGTCCATTACTACTCTTCCAACAACCAATAGTAACTAAATAATCTCCTATCGGTTCATTCTGTAAAACCTCAAATGCAGCAGTTTTCTTTGAATTTGCCCCATAAAAAATTGGAATATTGTAAGGGTTTGCTCTACCCTGTGAAATATTCTTCTCCTTAACCCCTATTTGTTCCACCCTTCGCGCGGACTTAAATGCATCATTGTTCAATCTCGCCCTACAAACAGATCCACTAATTTGAACCCTTACAATTGGGAAGCTCTCACCGTGTTTTAAACCTATTTCCCGCTCAAACTCTAGATATAATTCCTTAAAATTTACTTTAGTGGATCTTAGATCAAGTAAATTTAACGCCTTTTTAACCTGTTCAGGCTTAAATAAATATCCAGGTATTTTAGAAGGTTCAAAATCCATAAATAATAAAAAGTGGTAATTGTTAATTGCGAAGAGATCAATAAAGTTAAGAATACTGGAAACTGCGTCAAAACAATACAAAATAAAAAGAAAAACTCCACATATGGGAAGTTTTGTATTCTCGGAGAACTTATATTGATCGACTTAATAGAAGATTTACAGAAAATTGCAGTTTTAAATTATGCTAGCGCAATGTAGCAAATACGATCATAGCCTTACTTTGAACTATTCAATTAGAAAGCACTAACAATCAGAAATTTTGACGTTAATTTATTTTGCTGATAATTTCTGCCTCAACTTGTCTGAAATCATTTCTTCTTTAAGTCTATTCTCTTGAATAGCTTGAAGTAAAATTGCTTTAACTTCTTCTTTATCGAAGATTCTAATCGTCAAATACTTTTCTATCTCCTCGTCTGTCAGTGCTGAAAAATCTTTAACTTGTTTTAAAATCTCATTAGATACGATTTCTAGCTTCTTAATATTAATTGAAACAAGATCTTTATGGCTTTCTATTAAATCGTCAACTTTTGTATTACCCTTAGTAGAGACAACTTGAATTCCATTTTTTACAAAGAATTCCTCTTCTATTAAAATGATTTCCTGTTTTTCAAGCTTTTCTCCATTAGCGACGAAAGCCAATACGATATCTTGAATTGATTTATCCTCTAAATCATTTGCCACCCAAAATGATAATGTATTCCCAGTAGTTCGTAAGCAATATGTTACCCCATCTGCGCAAACACTATCCTCTAATTCCATCCACTTTGATGAGGTAAATTTTCGACCTAAGTATCCCATATTAAGATTCCAGTCTAGAAAGAACTTTTCTCTTATAAACCCTTAAAAATCCAGTTTTTGACTCTATATTCTGGAGAATATCTATTAATTCATTTGTATTCCAATTTTCGATGCATTTGATAATCAAATCTGTTATCTCGACATCTTCGTTGTCTTTATATATTCCAATAATTCCTATTAATAGAGACGATCCGAAGGAATAAATCTTTTCGTAATCGATATTAGATAATATTCTCAGCAAGTCCTTGAGAACATTCTTTTTGTGAAGATTTTTAACAATAAGTCCATTTAGAGTCTCGGTTGCGGCTATGCCGTATTGAGAATAGAACTTTTCAAATGCTAAATCTGCGGGGGTGAACATTATATCATCCGAATCAGTCAAACCTAAGAGATCCATAATCTCTATTTCAAATTTTTTACGTTTGTCTTGAAATTCTGCAGATCTGTAAAGCGTCTTTATGTCAAAAGATAAAATCGCTTCATTATTACTTCTAACATCATTAATAAGCGTATTATTATCTATTTCCTCCTCCTGACTCATTAACGATACATCTATAACAGAATCGAGAGTTACTCTCAAATTTTTTTCATCTAATTCGGTGTAATTTTCTGAATGTGCCATTATTTTAAAATTCCGTTTACATTGTTTAGAAGCTCTTGATTCCATGCGCTAACTTCGGATAAAAATCCGTTGAAATCAGGCGTAGAAAAACGTACGCCGATATTCTCTGGATTAGTATTTATGTCTAAACCAAGTTCGAAAAAATTATGAGCCTGTCTATTTTTTGTATTAACTCCAAAAACTCTACCAAGATTATACACATTATTAAATATTTCTGTTTTGCTATTAAAAGTTCTACTATACCTTCTACAAGTTCTATGATTCCATTCAATTGGAGGGACTTCCGAAATTTCGGTTAGTTTAGAAAAAATTTTCGAATACACTTGATCCTTTTCAGGTTCACTTAGTTGAAAATTCCTATATGTTGTAACAAATGCCAAACGGTTTGCTTTACGCACATGTGTCTGCTCGATTGCCGCAACAATGCTTTTGGCCTTTTCACAGAAATCTTCGCAAGACATAACGGGCTTTCCTAAAACATTTATACATTCTATATCTATCCTATCTGCACGAAAGTTTATAGAAAATGAATTATCAATTGCATAAAACTTCAGTCTATTTTTCACCAGACCTTGAGGAAGTTCAATTTCTTGATTACTTCCGGGAATGAAGATCATATTTTAATAAATTAAGATAAATTTTCTGTATTGTCTGAGGTTCATAAGGTATGTCACTATTATTAGAGAACAATACAAATACATATTTATTTGGCTCAAATACCATTTCTTATTTTTTTACTATAATACAAATAAAAAATCATTGCATAATACTTTTTGCTTTTTTTAACACAATTTTACATTTTAACAAGTAAATCTAAAATGTTGTTTAATCAAGTATTAGATAGTTTTGATATAACTAATAATTCAATTATCTTATCACGTTTACACCAAAATTTTAAAAAAGTAAAATCAATCGTAAAAACGCTGCTACAAATATTAAGTGCTGTTGAACCAAAGAAAGGGTTAAAATAAACTAGCCTTGTTAAAAATGTTTGTAAAAATCGCTGTTAATCAAGGTTTGTATTTGGACAATGTTTAATTTTTAAATAGATCATCTCCATACAAATTAAAACTAAAAAAACTTCCCATATGGGAAGTTTTGTACCCAAGAGGAGATTCGAACTCCCACACCCATACAGGCGCCAGCCCCTCAAGCTGGTGCGTCTACCAATTCCGCCACCTGGGTTTGTGGTGCAAATATATCAATCTACTTCAAAACTCAAACCATCAAAAGCTAATTTGATGTGCGAAGGCAATTCTTTTTCAATTTCGGCATGTAAACCAAGGTTATGGCTCATGTGCGTAAAGTACGTTTGCTCCGCTCCCACTTTATTGGCAAAGGCGATGGCCTCATTCAATGTAAAGTGAGAAATATGGTCTTCACGTTGCAGGGCATTGATCACCAAGTACTTGCTGCCCTTTATTTTTTCAAAAGACGCATCGCTAACCGTTTTGGCATCGGTAATGTAGGTAAAATCTTTGATCCGATAGCCAATTACAGGCAGTTTATAATGGAGCACTTCTATCGGTGTGATGGATGTTTCACCCACTTTAAAAGGCTCATCCGTTACCGTATGTACATTGATCTGTGGTATACCATGGTATTGTATATCAGAAAATATATAAGAAAATTCTCTTTTTAAAGCTTGTTGTACACGCTCCGTGGCATAGATATCTATACGCTTTTTAAGCAGGTAATTGAATGGTCTAATGTCGTCCAAGCCTGCCACATGGTCTTTATGCTCATGGGTAAACAAGATGGCATCCAAGTCTTTTACACCAGCCCTTAACATCTGGTAACGAAAATCTGGACCACTGTCTATTACAATCGTCTGAGCTGAATCTTCTATTAAAACCGAAACACGTAACCTTTTATCACGATGGTCTGTAGATTGGCATACGGCGCAGCCGCATGCAATAACTGGAATTCCTTGTGAGGTACCTGTACCTAAAAATGTGATTTTCAAAATTAATTATTTACCAAATATTGTCGCCAATTTCTTATCCATCGCTTCATCACTCTCAGCACCACCGCCGTAACGACCGATGATTTTGCCCTCCTTATCAATTAATATCTTGGTTGGCAAAGTATGAATACCAAAATTCTCACTAATGTCATTTGTTCTGTCGAAACTATCTCCATTCCATTTCAAACCCCTCAATACATGTTTCCAAATTCCAATGCCATCTTGTTTTACTGCATTTTTCCAGGCTTCAGGCTTGCTATCATCATCAGAAATACCAATAATTTCGAAACCTTTTGGTTGGTATTGTGCATATATTTTTTTGAGATGAGGATTACCTGCCCTACAAGGCAAACACCAACTTGCCCAAAAATCCAACAGTACATATTTGCCTTTAAAATCGGCTAAACTCAAAGCTTTACCATCAATACCTGTAGCTGTAAAAATAGTGGCAATGGCACCCGGCGAACCTTTTTTAATTTTTACAATCTCTTCTGCAATCATTTTACCATAAACACTTTGTTGTACCCTAGGTGTCATATTATTATAGAACAATTGTGCCGAATCGAGTGAAAGTCCAGAAACCTTAAAGATCATCAAATAAGCAGTAAGGTAAGAATCTGGATTTTTTAAAAAGAAAGCATAGTCTATTTGGTCCATTCTAGCATTAAATGGTTCAAATTGTTCTCTAATATCGCCAGCGCGTTTATGCAAGATATCTTGCTCTGTTTGTGGTAACTTATCTTTTATGGCTTTGGTGTAGGCAGCGTTGGCCTTGGTATAAGCCTCAGAAATGGGTTTCATTTCTGCTTTAATAGATGCCTTTGATAAGTTAAGCCTCTTATTATCTTCTTCTGTTTTAGAACCTAACAATTTAAAATCTTTATAAGCCCCCTCCATAAGCGCTAGTTCCATGTTTGTAGGTTCAATAAAGAAACTAGCAGAATTAGGATCGTCCATATTTCTAGACTTTAAAGAAGACCTCAGGTATACAATACTTGGTCCATCTACTTCGCCTTTAAAAACAAAAGCGTGGTCATGCACTAAAGCACTATCTAATTTATATTTGCCATCCTTTTCTGTATAGCTGATGTAGATGTATCCTTCATTTCTGCCTTCAATAGTTCCGTTAATCTTAAAAACTGTATTTTGCGCAAATCCAACAAGACAGCAACAGCTAATGGCTATTAATAGTCCGATTTTTTTCATTTTCAACTGAAATAAGACGTTAAGTGTATTTTGGTCTACAACAATGATACTTAAAAATTAGCTAAATAAAAAGGGTTTAAGCCAATAGCCTAAACCCTTTTAACATGTAAATTGAATTAAAATTATCTTAAGTCTACCACTTCAACACCAGGATATTTTTTGGCATCGAAAGCAAAAGTTGTTTCTGGCACTTTTACGTTTGGCGAGAATGTTTTCACATTGTAGGTATAAGTATTCCCATTTTTCTCAAAGATCACCACATTGGCAATCTGTTTTGAAACCTTATCAATACTCAAACGGATTTTAAATACTGTTTTTTTAGTGTCTATCGGCGAAAGGTCGATCATTTGATAAGTCTTTGCACCAACCTTGCTTTCTCCAGTATATAGGTATTTAAAGCCTTTTTCATAAATGGTGAAAATCTTAGCTGGGTTGATTGCATCTCCACTGTTATCTACATTAGAGATCTGTACTTCTTTGTCATTTTTAAGATAAGTCCACTGTACTTTACCATCACTGATCAGGTCTTGATTGGTCATGGCTACTTTGTACTTGTTCGCATTCGCTTTCACGTATAATGTACCTTGTTGGGTTTCTTTTACTTTAGCTTGTGCGTTGTTTAGCGTAAAAGTGAAGTCGGTTTTTACGATATCGTAAGAACGATATTTTTTACTCACTGCGGCCAATATCTCTTTGGCCTTCGAATCTGTCTGTGCATTGGTCGTAAACCCAAATGCTCCCATTACCATCAATGCTACTATTATCTTTTTCATCTGTATAAAATTGTTTTTAATTGTAATGAAGCGCTCATGATTTGTCAATTCTATTCTTTTGAAAATCATGATGGTTTCATATTTTCTAATTTATCTGCCAACAACTCTTCAATGCTGGCTGGCAGAAAGTAAATCTGTTATTTGTTATTTAGGTTATTCAAGAATTGTTCCAAAGCGTATTGGTCTGGCAATAAAACTTCTCTGGCCTTACTTCCTTCAAACGGACCAACTACTCCAGCAGCTTCCAATTGGTCTATAATTCTACCGGCCCTGTTATAGCCTAGTTTCATTTTACGTTGGATCAATGAAGTAGAACCCTGCTGATGCGTTACAATCAATTGTGCAGCCTCTTCAAACAAAGGATCTCTATCATCTGGATCAAAATCAGCTTTAGACGATTCGCCATTTTCATCGATGTATTCTGGCAATTGATAAGCATCTGGATAACCGCGTTGGTTACCGATAAATTCTGAAATACGGTCTACCTCAGGTGTATCAACAAAAGCACACTGTAGCCTAATCAAGTCGCTACCTGTCGACAATAGCATATCTCCTCTACCAATCAATTGGTCGGCACCACCACTATCAAGAATAGTTCTGGAATCGATTTTAGACAACACCCTAAAGGCCAATCTGGCCGGGAAGTTGGCCTTGATCGTACCGGTAATGATATTTACAGATGGTCTTTGTGTGGCCAATACCAAGTGGATCCCGATAGCACGGGCCAACTGGGCCAAACGGGCAATTGGTGCTTCTACTTCTTTACCTGCGGTCATCATTAAATCGGCAAACTCATCCACCACCAACACAATGAAAGGCAAAAAGCGATGTCCATTATTTGGGTTCAGTTTACGTTTGATGAATTTATCGTTGTATTCTTTTAAGTTCCTTACCTGCGCATCTTTCAATAGATCATAACGTTGGTCCATTTCTATACACAAAGAATTTAAGGTATTCACTACCTTTTTGGTATCGGTAATGATGGCATCGGCTTCACCAGGTAATTTGGCCAAAAAGTGGCGCTCAATTCTATTGAATAAGGTTAACTCTACCTTTTTTGGATCCACCAGTACAAATTTAAGCTGTGCTGGATGTTTTTTAAACAACAAGGAAACCAAGATGGCGTTGATCCTACCGACTTACCTTGTCCGGTGGCACCCGCTACCAATAAGTGGGGCATTTTGGCCAGTACTCGCAATAAACACCTCATTACTGATGGTTTTACCCAAGGCAATAGGCAGGTCCATTGTATTTTGCGCCCATTTTTCGGTATTCAGGATGCTACGCATCGATACCATTTCTGGATGTTGGTTGGGTACTTCAATACCAATTGTTCCTTTACCTGGCATTGGGGCAATGATACGGATACCCAAAGCGGCCAAACTTAGGGCGATATCATCTTCCAAGTTTTTGATCTTCGAAATCCGAACTCCAGGGGCTGGAATGATTTCGTACAGAGTAACCGTTGGGCCAATGGTCGCCTTGATCTTATCGATCTCTATGTTGTAGTGGTTAAGTGTCTCTACAATTTTATTTTTATTGGCTTCCAGTTCTTCGGCATTTACCGAAATCTTGTTAGAGCCGTAGTTCTCCAATAATTCGAGATTTGGATATTGATAACCAGATAAGTCTAACTTTTCGTCGTAATTACCAAACTGCTCTACCAAACCATCTGCTTTCACTTCATCTTCACTTTTCTCTATCGTAAACGTTGGTGCTGGCGTAACTTCTATAGGCGCTGAAGCTGCTGCTGGTGTAGCCGTTAACATCACATTGGTACCTAAAGGCAAAATTGTAGCCAAGTCTTCTTTCTCTTCTTCTTTTTCTTCGAAGCGGTTAGGTGTTAGGATAATGTTCTGGTCTTTTTTGGGTTGGTTCTTGAAACGGTCGTTTACACTAAACTCTACAGGTTCAAGATCACCTCGTCTTCTACTGCTATTGGTGCAGGTGGTACGGGTACAAAATCGTCTTCTTTTTTGCTGCGCTCTGGGATTTTAAAATCGATGTTATAGGCAATGATCAATATGGTAAGGCCTAAAAAGATAATGAGCCCACCTACTCCGGCCTGCCCAATCTGGGCCACCAATAACCTGTTGCTCCAATAGCCAAATTCACCTTCTAAAAAATGTGGTGTTTCTGCAAAAAACGAATGTCCGAAACCTAAGGCCAAGGAAATAAACAGTAAAAAGAAAAAACTATAGGCCAATACTTTTTCGATGGCGAATATCCTTACTTTAAACAATAAGCGATAGCCTATCACAAAAAACACAAAAACAAACAAGAAAGAGGCAATACCAAACCACTCGTAGATAAACTGGTGCGACAACAATGCGCCAAATTTACCCAACCAGTTCTGTACTACCGGATCATTTACACCATTGCTCTTTAGTTCATTTACAGTTTTAAATAGATTGTTCCAACCTCCATTGGCATCTATTACATAACTCTGGTCTTCTTGCCAAGTAAACAGATAAGAGGTAAAGGCTACCAGAAAATAGATGGAGATGATCACAAAGAAAAGCCCTATAATTTTAACCAGCCTGCCGTTCTGTAGATCGAATGTTGGTAAAATATCTGCTTTAGCTCGGGGTTCTTTGCCTGTTGACGACCGCTGACCCGGTTTTTTAGGATCAGAATCTTGCTTAAATGAGTTGGATTTGAATTGATTTCCCCTTACCGACATCTTTCGTTTAATGTTATTAATCAACAAATATAAAACATATACTTGTTTTGTTTCGTATAAAACAATTACGATTTAAACAAATTATTTCGAATTGCCAAAAGCCCTTCGTAAAATTTATTGAATGGCTATTAAACTTTCTTTATAAACAATAGTCATACTTAAAACTTAATAAATTTTCATTGAAAGATTTTTGTTTTTCATGAAATGAGGGCATCATGAACACTCCCACCTTAAGGTGGATTCGTGATTACTTATTTAAATAGTTTTGTTTTAGGTTAACCCTGCTTGATCATAATTGGGCAGGGTTTTTTTATGGTCAAAAAAACAGATTGAAAGTTCGATTTTTAATGTATCGTTAGCGGTTAGCGTATATTATTCTAGAAAAGCCATTTAGCAATCTCAATTTATTTTTGTTAATTTAACGGATTAGTTTAAAAACTATTAAAAAATGGACATTACGCAGCTCGAAACGTTTATTGAAAATGATCAATTGGCCGAAATTACCTCCTTACTTTCGCAAAAACCCCAATTGGCCGTTCAAGTTACTTCACATCAGATTTCTCCTATCTTATTGGCCTGTTTTTACAAGAAACAAGAAATTGCCAATGCGATTGCAGCATTTGTACCTGAACTGAACATTTTCGATGCTTGCGCTGTAGGTAAGTTTGATACAGTAACCTTATTGGTTTTTAAAGACCCAAAAATTGTCAATTCTTTTTCTGCTGATGGTTTTACTCCGCTAGGATTGGCTTGTTATTTTGCACATGAGGAAATTGCAAGGTTTCTGGTTTTAAAAGGGGCTGAGGTCAATATTGCCAGTAAAAATGGATACAATGTATTCCCGATCCATTCGGCAGTTGCCGCCAATAATTTTAGTATTACCAAAATGTTGTTAGATGCGGGTGCTTATCCTAACGTTTGTCAAAAATTAGGGGCCGCACCTTTACATACCGCTGCTCAATTGGGCAATATCGAACTTATTATACTGCTGTTAGAGCATGGTGCTGAAGTTACTTTGCGCATGGAAGGTGGCAAATTACCTGCCGATTTGGCCGCAGAAAAGGGTTTCCATGAAATTGCAGAGATTTTAAGGGACGAAGATTAGTTAAGTACAGAGTAATAAGTATTAAGTAATAAGTACTAAGTATTAAGTAACAAGTATTAAGATTATTAGACCAACTTATAACGACAACTCTAAGGGTATCTAGTACTAAGTATCAAGTATTAAGATAGACCAACTTAAAACTTATAACGTACAACTTTTCACTTTAAACTTTAAACTTCACTCCTACATATCCCAAACTCTTAATCTAGCTTTTTTCATGTAGTTTCTGATATCCAAAACAATGGCAGCAAGGATATAGAACAGAATTGGAAAACCTACCGCTAAAAAAGAAGAGTAGATAAAAAACAAGCGGACTTTGGTTGTACTCATATTCAGCTTGTTGGCCAAATAGGCGGAAACACCAAAACTTTGTTTTTCGAAAAAGGTAACAATACGTTGAAACATCTTATTGTCTTAAAATTTTAATTCCAATACCACAATTTAAGCATTTTTTTTCATTACAGTAAGTTTTTTTCAATTGTAACAAAGCTTGCGTCTGGTAAGCATCTTTAATACGAACACCAGCATCTATATATTGTTTGACAACTGCATTATTTTCTGCCGGTAGATTTTCCAAGATATAAAAACACCGTGTAATGTAATTGTGTTGGTCCATCGCTTTGCCAAATGCGAATAGAAACAATGAAAGTGTATTGATCAAAATGTTATCAATAGAGCCTTTACCAAGCTGTAAACCTACATTTTCAGCAGTTTTATTAAAATGGTAATGGTTTTGCCAATAAGGATTTACAGGCAACGCCTCAAACAACTGCTGCGAATTTCGATAATCTCTAAGGGCCAAAACTTTAGAAAACAAATGATTAGAGTCGATGATCAATGCTGCAAATTGTGCCAAACGTAGGGTTGGAAAGTTCTGCGGACGCATGCGCATAAACTTCCATAAAGAAACTTCTATAGGTTGTAAGCCGTATTTCTTTTGCAGAAAGCGATATTCTGCTTGGAGTTGTTTTGGATATTCGTCTTTAAATTTTTGGTCTAAAAATCCCGCCTGCCCGAAAATCAGGGCCTCGATCTGCAAGGGCTCGATCTTTATGTTTGGCAAACAATTGTTGGGGTAAGGAACGTGCCAACATTTCCATCGGTACGGCATTTACCTTAAAACCAAAGTTTCTGGCCATAAAATGATAAAAAGCTTCGTCCCAATCGTTTTTTAGCTCTTTTAACTTTTCATAAACCTCTGCAGATTTATCTTCCAAACGTTCTACCAAAACTCTTGATAAAAATCCTTTGATTAAAAAGTCATCAATTTCATGGATCTGTTTTTCGCAGGGAAAGTTGTTTGCCGCCGTAATCAAAGCTTCGTAATTATTTGCTAAGGAGGCAGGAAAACGATTTTTGAGTACTAAGGCTGGTAACAGAGTTCCATCCTTTCTATAGATCTTGGTATCATCATCATACACTACATGTAAGATTACGTTTTCGTAGGCATTGTCCAGTTGATGCTGATGCAATAACCAATCTGATGATTTGAGGTGATCTCTACATTCCCAACCCAAGTGGTATCTCCTATCACGAGTTTGGCATTGCTAAAATCAGGACCAGCATTTTTGTTCAGCGTACCCAGCTGAATAACCTGAATGATTTCTCCAGTAGTGGTTTGTAGAGGTTCTGCACCATACAACCTAAACTGCCAAACAAAATGTAAAAGTTCTTCTGGAAAGTTCATCACTGAATTTATGCATTAAAATGAAGAGATTCCATCTTTAAACAAAATTTAACCCTATCCTATCATCCATTATTTAATGAGGAAATAGAAATTAATTTATCTGAAAATTTTGTTCTGTTGAGGCAAATTTTAAGGACATTATCATATTTTGTTAAGCCATTACCTTTTGTTTTTTCTTGTAGTTGGTAATAAAAACTCCTGTAATGATCAATGCAGTGGCAATGAGCAGGTCTATGGTAATCACTTCATCCAATACAAGCCAACCCAAAAAAATTGCAATTATGGTATTGAAATAAGAAAGAATGGATACCTCGGTAGCGGTTACCTTCTTCAGCGCATAATTGTAACAGAAATAACCTACAATTGATCCAAATACCCCTAAATAAAGTACGGCCAATAGGCTTTCCATACTCCAGGTACTTGGTGTTATGTTTTTAGAAAATACAAAAGCAAAAACCAATTGCACAACGGTGGAGAACACAAATTGATAAAACAGATCTAAGAAGATATTTGAACTCTGGTGGGTATATTTTTTGGTGTAAATGGTACCGACAGCCCAGCCCATGATCGCTGCCGCCAAAAACATGATTCCTATTTGATAATCGGGATCAAGCAGGTCACTCAAGCCATCCCTAAAAATAAAGGCTACGCCAATAAAGCCTATAATAACACCTAAAAATCCTTTTAAAGTTGGTTTTTGTAGGCCTATGGCTACACTTCCTATAAAAACAACAATTGGCGAAAGTGCATTGAGCAAAGAAGCTAAACCACTTGGTATGCTCTGCTCGGCAACGGTGGTCATGCCATTGGCGATGATCATCATCAGGGTAGACAATAACATCTGTCTCCTCAATGCAGGCCATCCTATCCATTTCAGTTCGCTTTTACGCAACAATACGACCAACAAAATAAGCGAAGCAATACCTTGACGCATGGCTGTTACAAACCATGGTGGTATGGTGTGCACTGCTACGCGGATACCCAAATAAGTGGTCCCCCAAACTATGGCTACTGCCAATAAGGAAATGATCAGTTTGAGATCTGTTTTTGCTTTCATAGCAAGTTAGCAGACCCTAAGATCTGTTCCATTTCTTGCTGTAGCATTAGCGCTTCTTCTCGTGCTTTTTCTGCAAAATCCAAACCATCACTGGCGTAGATAATGCTTCGGGCAGAATTGACCAATAGACCACATTCTTTGTTTAAACCATATTTACATACGGCCGATAAACTACCGCCTTGTGCACCAACACCAGGCACTAATAAAAAGTGCTCGGGTGCCAATCGACGGATATTTTCAAATTCTTCTGCTTTGGTAGCTCCAACAACGTACATCAGCTGCTCGCTGCTGGCCCATTTCGAAGAAGTGGTCATGACCTGTTCGTATAACTTTTGATCTTCACTTTGTTTGGTCTGAAAATCCTGACTTCCTGTATTTGAGGTCAAGGCCAACAAGATCACCCATTTGTTAGGATCGATCTAAAAATGGCGCAACGGAGTCTTTACCCATATAAGGGGCTACGGTTATCGAATCGAAACTCATCTGCGAGCTTTCTTCGTTAAAAAAGGCTTCGGCGTACATGGCAGATGTATTACCGATATCGCCACGTTTGGCATCTGCTATGGTAAATACATCCTTTGGAAAATGTTTCCAAGTGTTAACCAAGGTTTCCCATCCCTTAACTCCCCTACTTTCGTAAAATGCAGTATTGGGCTTATAAGCAACGCAAAGATCATGTGTGGCGTCAATCAATTGTTTGTTAAACTCCAAGATAGGGTCGTTGTATTTCAACAAATGTTTCGGAAGTTTGTCCAATACAGGATCAAGGCCAATGCATAAAAAAGATTTCTTCTTTTGTATCTGCTCAAAAAGTTGTTTCTTGTTCATTTGAATGGGAGAATGGGTGCACAAAGATGCCAAATTTTAAGTTTTTTAATACCTCAAAAACAACAATTTTGAAATTTATTTTTAAACAATTTTAAATTTTTGTTGCAGATTAATTTTCAAATACATACAATTGTGACATAATTCCTGAATGTTCATCTGAATATCCCAGAAAAATCTCAACCAAAATTGTTATTATAAATGTTGTAAAGGGCATTTTTCCATTATATTCTTTTGATAAACCCTATTTAAAATTTCTCGACAAGCACATATAAATGTTTAATAAAACAGAATTAACTGAAAAGCTGACTGCTGAATTACGTGAGTTGGCAAAAAAAGAAGGCATCAACAACGCAGACGATTTGCGCAAAAATGACCTTATTGAACAAATTTTACAGCAACAAGCTGCTAAAAGCACAAGCGCTGAGGTAGTGAACGAAAATGCTGCCCCGATTAAAGAGACAAAACTTAAAGCGAACAAGGAAAATGCCACAGAAAAACCTGTTGCAAAAAAGAGAGCTCGTATTTCTAAAGACGACAAGAGCAATCAACCTCAACCTGAACGCGAAAGGATAACTTTATTTGATGAACCACAGTTCCGCAATGCAGAACCACAACCAGAAATTGAAGTTATTGAACCACCGGTAGTAGTTGTTCCACCAGATTTTAATGATGATCCGGAGCGATTGGAAACCATTGCTACTAAACTACAAAACCAGGCGAACCAGCCACAACAACCTAACCCAGCCAAAAAAGACAGATTGCCTAAAGAAGCAAGACCTGTTAAAGAAAATAAAAATGCTCCTGCTGGAGAAGAAAAACAGCCTAGAGAAGAAAGAGCACCTCGAGAAGACAATGCCAATCGTCCTCAAAAAGGCCAGAATAATCCTAACCAGAACGGTGGTAGCCACAAACAGAACGAAACCAGTTATTCTAATCTAGATTTCGATAATACCATTACCAACGAGGGTGTTTTAGAAATTATGCCTGATGGTTATGGCTTTTTACGTTCTGCAGATTACAACTACCTTTCATCACCAGATGATATTTACGTATCACAATCGCAGATCAAATTGTTTGGTCTAAAAACTGGTGATACCGTGAATGGAAGTATCCGTCCTCCGAAAGAAGGCGAGAAATATTTTCCATTGGTAAAAGTGATCAGCATCAATGGGCGTATCCCTGCCGATGTGCGCGACCGTGTTCCTTTTGATTACCTGACCCCGCTTTTCCCTACAGAAAAACTAAATCTTTTTACAGATAGCAGCAATTATTCTACACGTATCATGGATCTATTTACCCCAATTGGTAAAGGTCAACGTGGTTTAATTGTCGCACAGCCTAAAACGGGTAAAACCAATTTATTAAAAGAAGTGGCCAACGCCATTGCCAAAAACCACCCAGAGGTCTATTTGATCATCCTATTGATTGATGAGCGTCCGGAAGAGGTTACCGATATGGCACGTAGCGTAAGGGCCGAGGTTATTGCCTCTACTTTTGACGAGCCTGCAGAGCGCCATGTAAAAATAGCCAATATCGTTTTAGAGAAATCAAAACGTTTGGTAGAATGTGGTCACGATGTGGTTATCCTTTTAGATTCAATTACCCGTTTGGCCAGAGCTTATAATACTACTGCACCTGCATCTGGTAAAATCTTATCTGGTGGTGTTGATGCCAATGCATTGCACAAACCTAAACGTTTCTTTGGTGCTGCCCGTAACATTGAAAAAGGTGGTTCATTAACTATTTTGGCAACTGCCTTAACGGATACAGGTTCTAAAATGGACGAGGTGATCTTCGAAGAGTTTAAAGGAACAGGTAACATGGAACTACAGTTGGATCGTAAATTGTCTAACAAACGTATCTTCCCTGCTATTGATATTACTGCATCTAGTACACGTAGGGACGATCTGTTATTGGATAGAGAAAACCTACAACGGATCTGGGTACTGCGTAACCACTTGGCCGACATGAACAGTCAAGAAGCGATGGAATTGGTACAGGCCCAAATTAAAGGCACCAAGACCAACGAAGAATTCTTAATGGGAATGAACGGATAGGAATTGTTAAAAGTGTAAAGTAAAAAGTTGACCTTATTGCTTTACACTTTCTACTTTTAACCTTCAACTTTGAACATGAAAAAACACATCCCTAATGCCATTACCTGTGCCAACCTCTTTTCTGGTTGCATCGGTGTTGTTTTTGCATTTAAAGGCGATTTACAAACAGCGGCCTATTTCGTTCTGCTTTCTGGTATATTCGATTTTTTTGATGGGATGGTAGCCCGATTGTTAAATGTAAAATCGGCTATTGGCAAAGAATTGGATTCGCTGGCAGATATGGTAAGCTTTGGTTTTTTACCTGGCGTGGTGATGTTCCAATTGTTGAAGGTAAGTGATTTCAGTTCTCCGTATCTACCCTATCTGGGTTTTATCATTACCGTATTTTCTGCACTTCGCTTAGCTAAATTTAATATTGATGAAAGGCAAACAGAAGAGTTTATTGGTCTAAACACACCAATGAATACCTTATTTATCGTGTCCTTGCCATTTATTGCTCTGGATTATCCGACAGTAATCGGATCTTCGATCTTATTGATTGCCATTACGGCTATTACCAGCTTCCTGCTGGTAAGCGAGATCAAGACTTTCTCTTTGAAATTTAGCAACATGACCTGGGCTAAAAACAAGTTCAAGTTCATTTTCCTTATTTTATCGGCCCTACTGATTGTTTTCTTAAAATTTGCAGCAATACCATTTGTATTGGTATTGTACATCGCCTTATCTGTATTACACTTTAGAGGGATTACCAATAAAGCTAAATAGCTTAGCCTTTTTGTTCCAATACCGCTTTTGCTTCGTCTAATTGTTTGTATAAGATTTCAACAAATGCTTTGGCCTCCTCAAAAGCAGCCGGAATACCTTCTATATCTTTTAGTTCGCGGGCATTTCTTTCAATTTCCTGCATGTGATCCTTACATCTTCCCTACCTACATAATAAAACGTTGGTTTCATTTTATGGGCACACTCAGAAGTAGCTTTCCAGTCTTCTGCCACAACTGCTTTCTCTAGGTCTGCCATGTATATTGGGGTCTGCTTTTGAAAAGCTTCCAACATTTCGATCATAAATTCGGCGCTATCGCCAGACATGTCCCTTAAATAAGAGAGGTCAAGGGGCTGGGTGTTTTTACTGTGATCAATCATTGCTTCAAACTTAGATAAAATTGTGATTTAATGCAATTCCATAAAATATTTTAGCAATCATTCATTTGGGCTTTTCAACACACCATCATCAGAAAACCTAAACAGATGGCTTTTTGGATACGGACAGCGAATCAGTAAGACTTTCTAATATTTCTGATACACGCTGACCAAGGATGGGATGGATCACATCTGGTGCAATTTCGGCGAGTGGTTGCATTACAAACTTCCTATGTTGCATTTCTACATGCGGGATTTGAAGCTCGTCACCAATTTTAATGACCTGATCACCATAAAGGATAATATCGATATCTATCAATCTCGAGCCCCATTTCTCATGCCTAATGCGGCCAAGTAGTTTTTCTATAGACAATACGGTTTCCAACAATGCTGTTGGCGTTAACAAGGTTGTTACACCAACGGCCAGATTTAAAAAGCCAGGTTGGTCAGTTTTACCCCACGCTGCTGTTTCATACACAGCAGACTTAGCGAAGATGTTGCCTACCTTTTCCTGGATCAATTTTAATGCATTTTCGAGATACAGTTCCCTATCGCCTAAATTGCTTCCGAGTAACAAATAAGTCTTTACTTTGTCTATATGCATATCAAACTGTGCGCTAATTGGAATATAATTGCCTGGTTAAATCAACAGGCTCAAATTTACTATTAAGATGCCGTTCAGTTTTATATATTTACAAATTAAATATTTACCTATCGCATGAAAGATTTTTTTAAGTATGTTTTTGCAACAGTAGTTGGGATTGTTATTTCTACAGTAGTCCTAGTTGTGCTATTCTTCGTTATATTGGTTGGTGCGGTATCATCTCTGGGTGAAGACAAAAAAGTAGAAGTGAAGAGCAATTCTGTTCTCTTTTTACTCTAGACCAAGCTATTACGGAACGTACACCCGAAAATTCTTTCGCAGGATTACCAATTATTGGTGGAAGCGAGAACAAGAGCATCGGTTTTAATGATTTGATCAAAGCCTTAAAAGCAGCTAAAGATGATGACAAGATCGAATGTGTTTACATCAATGTAAGTGCGCCAAATGCGGGTATGGCCACCATGTTAGAGGTTAGAAATGCAATCCTAGATTTTAGGAAAAGTAAAAAACCTGTAATCGCCTATAGCGAGATTTATAGCCAAGGAGCGTATTACTTGGCTTCTGCAGCTGATAAAGTTTATTTAAACCCACAAGGGGCCTTAGAATTTAAAGGTTTCAGCTCTCAGCTTACCTTTTTTAAAGGAGCTTTAGACAAATTGGGCATTGAAGCACAGATCATCCGTGTGGGCAATTACAAAAGCGCTGTTGAGCCTTTTATTACCACAAAAATGAGCGATTATAACCGTCAACAAGTAACAGCTTACGTTGGTGGTTTATACAAAACCTTTTTACAGGGCATTTCTGAAACCAGAAAAATCAGTACCGACAGTTTATTTGTATTTGCCGACGATTATAAGATCCAATTGCCAAAAGATGCCTTGACCTATAAAATGGTTGATGCACTTAAATACAAAGACGAAGTATTAGACGAACTGAGAAGCATTACCGGTAAAGACAAAAAAGCAAATATTACCACAATCAGTATCAACGATTATATTAAAAACCTACCTTTTGAAGCCACTTATAGCAGCAAGAACAAAGTCGCTGTAATTTATGCCAATGGTGATATTGTTGGTGGCGAAGGTTCTGACGAACAGATCGGTTCTGAACGTATTTCTAGAGCCATCAGAAAAGCAAGATTAGACGACGATATCAAAGCCATTGTACTCCGTGTAAATTCTGGTGGAGGCAGTGCACTGGCATCCGATGTGATCTGGAGAGAAATTGTATTGAGTAAAAAGACCAAACCTGTAATTGCCTCTTTTGGCGATGTTGCAGCATCTGGTGGATATTATATCGGTTGTGCAGCAGATAGCATTTTTGTACAGCCCAACACCATCACTGGTTCAATTGGTGTATTTGGCATTATCCCTAACCTACAGAACTTGTTGACCAACAAATTGGGAATTACTTTTGACGGAGTTAAGACTGGAAAATATGCCGATATCATGAGTTTAAACCGTCCATTAACTGCTGGCGAACGTTTCATTATCCAAAATGATGTAAACCATGTATATGATAGTTTCATTACCCGAGTGGCCGATGGTCGTAAAAAAACAAAAGCACAGGTAGATAGCATTGGTGGTGGACATGTGTGGATTGGAACTGATGCCGTAAAAATTGGTTTGGCGGATCGTTTGGGCAGTTTCAACGATGCTATTGCCTCGGCAGCAAAAAAAGCTAAACTGAGCGAGTACAAGGTGGTAGAATACCCAGAAAAGATCGACCCATTAAAATCTTTCCTTTCCAACGCGAAAGAAAACATCAGCGTTTATTATACCAAAAAGGAACTTGGTGAAAATTACCTGATCTATAAACAGATGCAAAAAGCAATCATCAACTCTGGTGTTCAGGCCAGGATGGATTACGAAATCCAGATCAAATAAACTTTAAATGATATTTAAAAGCTGTTCGATAACTTGAACAGCTTTTTTTTAAAAAAGAACAAGCCACAAAACCTAAAAATTAACAGCTTATTTACAACATTTTATAACGCTAAAACAAACGACTTTATAACATATCAATGTAATTATCAGGTCAAGTAGTATTTTGTCTACAAAGAATATCAAATCACCCGCTTATTTTTGCATCCAATAGCAGAGAAGCGTTCAATTGTTTTGATGAATTTGAGGAAGTTTGATCAAGCAGCACGCAACTTATAACACGTACGACAAAAAAAGATTAAAGAATTGACAGAAAACGTAATACTTGTAGATAGCTACGATAATGAAACTGGAATTATGCCTAAAATGGAAGCCCATATCAAGGGATTGCTCCATCGTGCTTTTTCTGTTTTCATCTTCAACAGTGAGGGAGAATTGTTATTACAACAAAGAGCTTTAGACAAATACCATTCTGGAGGCAAATGGACCAATACCTGCTGCAGCCATCCCAGATTGGGAGAACAAACCATTGATGCGGCCAACCGCCGTTTAATGGAAGAAATGGGCATGGAATGCGACCTTCAATATGGATTTAATTTCATTTATAAGGCCGATATGCTCAACGGCATTGCCGAACATGAATTTGACCATGTGTTTTTTGGTTTGAGTAACGATATTCCCAAACCAGAGCCAAAAGAAGTTGCCAACTACAAGTACATCAGTATGGAAGATCTTGAAAAAGACATTGAAACCAATCCGAGCCATTATACCGAATGGCTAAAGACCTGTTTCAATAAAGTGATGAAAAGTTACTTGCAGATTTTTTAGGACCAAAATCGAGTACCTCGATAAAAAGCCAAACACGATAGCATTTTTTTAATATTTGCGGCCATGCGGTTAAGTTTATACGGTCAATTAGTTAATTAATTGTAATTGTATGAAAATAATTTAAGCTTTTATATTGAAATTGTTATCTTCACTTTTTAATTTAATAATAAGTAGTTATGACAGGTACAGTAAAATGGTTTAATGATGCTAAAGGCTTTGGTTTTATAACTCCAGAAGAAGGCGGTAAAGATATATTTTGCCACCACTCAGCGATCCAATCTTCAGGACAAAGATCACTGCAAGAAGGACAAACAGTAGAATATACTGTAAAAGAAGGCAAAAAAGGCCCTGAAGCTGAAAACGTAAAAGTTGTTGGATAAGTAGTAATTTTTTATTTATTTATTTGATGCACAAAAGCCATCCACCACCGGTAGATGGCTTTTTGATTTTACTGAAAGCTAGAATATTTCTTAATAATTAAAAAATTATTCACGCAGAACTTAAAGGTTTTACTAATTTTAGGACCTAAAACTTCCTCATTGTTATCACTTTTTACGTATAAAACCCCAGCAAACTTTGCGAATGCTTTTAAAGAATTCTATCATGTTGCCAACCTTAAGCAAATAAGAAACTTAAGCATTGTTATTTTGGCGGTTACTGTTTTTAGTAGGGCCATAGCCTTATTTTACCACGACCAAGTTGTACTGATAGAACGATATACCGCTTATTCTTTGATCAATTGGGTACAGATCAGTGGTGGTCTACTATTTTTAATATTGAGCAATTTCGCCTTAAATTCTACCCACTGGAGTAAAACAGGTAAAAAAGCATTGACCATCTTTTTTATACTTTTTGTACTGTTAACCTCATTTGCGGTCAGTTATGTGGTTTCTACCTATAATACCAAAAATACATTGACCATGTTTTTAATTGGCATTGTGGCCGTAAGTCTCTTTTTTGTGGTAGAACGCAAAGAGATTGTGCTGATCTCTTTTTCATCATCCTCATCTTTCTATTGGGTATGGTTATCCCTAAATTGACGTTTCAGGACAAGATCATGAACCTTCTTGCATCCATTATACTTGGTTTTATATTGGTCTGTTTTTCGCGATACAACTACTGCTTTAAATCGCAACATTTTGTAAGACTTAAACAACTCGAAGAAAAGAATTTAGAAATTGCCCATTTAAATAATCAAAAAGGAGAAATTTTGGGTTTTGTGGCGCACGATTTAAGGAATCCGTTGAACAACATTGAGGCACTGAGCGCTTTTTTGTTGTTGGAAGACAAAGACAATAGCGAGGCCAGGATGATTTCTAATTCGGCCAAACAGGCCAAAGAGATGATAAATGACCTGATTGAAGCCGCAAAACAAGACCAGCCTAACCTACAGACAGAAAAGCTCGATATTGGAAATTACCTTGAAAGTGTCGATCCAAAAATGGCGGACAAATACCAAGAGAGCATTTGTATTTATCCCAACCGCTACTGACACCTTTGCCCACATCAATCCTTCCAAATTAGAACGTGTAATTGATAACCTGATCAGCAATGGCTTAAAATTCTCTGCAGAAAATAAGCCTATTCAGGTCAATATGGAACAACAAAAAGGAGATGTGGTCATCACAGTTAAAGATTTTGGGATAGGTATTCCAGCAAAATTACAGGAGTATATCTTTAACCAGTTTTCTAAGGCAGGCCGTAGAGGTCTACAAGGTGAAAAATCGATTGGCTTGGGTCTACATATTGCCAAAAAGATCATCGAGCAACACCATGGTCAACTATTGATGAGTAGTATAGAAAATGAGGGTACTACATTTACTATTAAGTTGCCCCTAGCCTAATATTCTTCTTGTGTGGTTGCAAATAGATTTTGTGAAAAATTGACCAGAAACAATTCTTTCTTTGCCCTTGTTACGGCGGTATATAACCAGCGTAAAAAATCGAGGTCTACCATTTCATCCGTTAAATAGCCTTGGTCTACAAAAACGGCATCCCATTGGCCACCCTGTGCCTTGTGGCAGGTTACCGCATAGGCAAATTTGATCTGAAGCGCATTGTAATAAGGATCTTCTTTAATGGCGGCCATCTTTTCACGTTTGCTGTTCAAATGCTCGTAATCAACCATCAATCCATCAAAAAGCAATTTGCTTTGGGCTTGTGGCAGGTTTGGTGTTTCGGCCTGCAAGGTATCTAAGATTACTTTACAGGTAATCGTTCCAGCATCCGGAAAATCTAAAAACTCTAATTGTACTTCGGCAAACCTTAGTCCGTATCGTTCTTCCTCCCTTCTCACTCTAATTACTTTTGCCATATCGCCATTGGCAATAAAGGCCGTTTCTGGATTGTCTGGCAGCCAAAAATAATTGTTACGGACCACCATGATCTGGTCGCCCCCACTTAGTTCTTCATCTCGATACAATAACCTTGCCCTGATCTGGTTATTGTATACATTGGCCGATTTATTGGAACGACAGACCATCAATGCGTTTTCAATCCCAAACTTGCTATAGGCATATTCAAGTCCTTCAACCAGTTTAATCCCGGTCATGCTAAAAATATCTTTGTAACTTTTGGTGATAAACCTAGGTAAGGGCTTTTGACCTTCGCTATAGCTATGGATCAACTCCCTCAACATCGTTGCATTGGCCAATATACCCGATTTCTTTTCTTGCCGCACCACTTCTTTCAGTTCAACAGCTGTTACCTTCAACCCAAAATTGTCGGTTAGGTATTTCTCGTTTAAAGCGGGGCTGTCAATGCTGCCTACAGGTGGCAATTGCGCTGTATCGCCTACAAATAAGAGTGAGCAGTTTTTATCTTTCCCAGTTGGGCCAGGTTGATAAACAAATTCGATCAGGTCTTTTAAAAAGGATGAGCCATTTTGCGGATTCCATTCATCGGCAATCATCGAAGCCTCATCTACAATAAACAAGGTATGTTCTGCCAGGTTTGGTGCCAACTGAAAGGCCATTTCTAGACTAACGGCATTGCGCTTGCGGTAGATCTTTTTGTGTATGGTCAATGCTCTTCTGTTGGTATAAGTACTGATCACCTTTGCTGCCCTACCTGTGGGTGCCAACAAAACCACTTTTAACTTAAATCTGGGTAAGGCCTTTACCAAAGCGGCAACCGAAGTAGTTTTACCTGTACCTGCATAGCCCCTTAAAATAAAGCAACGATCTGTTTCATTTTTCGTTAAAAATTTGGTTGCTTTATCACAAAAAATCAATTGCTCTTCCGTAGGTTCAAAAGGATATGATTGGGCAATAACATTGGCTTTATCCATTTAGCAAAGATGCGATGGTAATGTTATAGAAAAAAGAATTATTTTTGCACTAGATGAATAACAACAATAACATTTTATTAATAGACCCAGCATTTGACCCAGCATCTTCATCAGCTTGTAATTTACTGGTAAAAGTTGGCACAGACCACCTTTCTTATGCCATCATTAATAAGGAAACCAAACAGGTTTATGTTGTTTTTGATCAGCAAGAATGTGAAGACGGCACCTTAAAACTTGCCGAACGTTTAAAAACAGACCTTTATTTGGCTTTGGCCTATCAAGAAGTTAAAACGGCTGTGCATACAGACAATGTGGTCTCTATCCCAAATGAGGTATATAACGAAACCAGCCTAAACACACATGCTAAATTTTTAACAGGTGTAAACCATGGCAATCTTTATACACAGTCACTAAGCCATTTTGGTTTTACTACCATTTTTGCCTTGCCAAAAGCCACAGACCAGATTTTAAATACACATTTAACAAACTCGAAAAGATATCAGCACAATGCGGGTTTATTTGCATTGGCCGAAAAGTAGCTGGAACCGCTTTATTTTTAGACTTTTCTGTAGGTTCGCTACATACCTTATACCTCAAAGACCAGCAGGTTGTTTTTCAACAATGTTACGAAATAGCTAACATCGAAGAGTTCAATTATTACCTATTGTTGATGATCGAACCAATTACATATCGATCCTAAACAAACCGATATCCATTTGGCGGGCATTATCCACGATGGTGATGAAAAATACAATTGCCTGCTAAAATACTTTACTTCCATCCAGTTCATCAATATCACGAATGAACCTGCGCAAGAGATCCTTGACGAAATGCCTCTACATTATTACAGCAGTTTACTAGCCCTTAACCTATGCGTATAATAGGTGGAAAACTAAAAGGCAAACAGTTTAATGCACCTGCTAAACTACCTGTTAGACCTACTACAGATATGGCCAAAGAGGCCCTATTCAACATCCTTTACAACAACTACGATTTCGAAGACTGCAGTGTATTAGACCTTTTTAGTGGCACAGGTAGCATCTGCATCGAGTTTGCCTCTCGTGGTATTAAGCAGGTAACTGCGGTTGATAAACATGCTGGCTGCGTATTTTGGATCAAATCTGTAATTGCCCAATATGGCTTAAATGAAATTGATGCCCAAAAGGCCGATACTTTTAAGTTTTTGGCACAAGACACCAACCAATACCAGATCATTTTTGCCGACCCTCCATACGACCTGCCCAATATCCCCCTCATTCCGCAATTGGTAATGCAACACAACTTGTTAACCGATAATGGAACCTTGATCGTAGAACATCCGCCCATGTTAAAACTGAACCAGTTAGCGGGTTTCACAGAAGTGAGAAAATATGGAAATTCTTCCTTTAGCTTTTTCGAAAAGGTTAAAGTGTAGTTAGTTTTTAGTTCGTAGTTGTTAGTCTGTAATTGTTAGTTGGTGGTTTACAGTTTTCTGTTAAACATTTTTAGTTTACAGCCAGCTTTCAACTTTGAACCTTAAACTTTTAACTTTCAACCCTAAACTTTTAACTTTATACTTCCAACCTTCTTCCCTATATTTGAACATGAAGATTGCATTATTTCCGGGCTCATTTGATCCCATTACAATTGCGCATGTTGACATTTTAAAACGGTCTTTACCTTTATTTGACCGCGTAGTTGTAGGAATTGGCCTGAACAGTTCAAAGCAGAACTTCCTTTCGGCCGAAAAACGAGAAGAAATCGTTAAAAGCATCTTTACCAATTATACCAATGTTGATGTACAATTGTACGAAGGGCTGACCGTTGATTTCTGCCGCAAGATCGATGCAAAATACATGGTACGTGGCATCCGTTCGGCTTCAGATTTTGAATACGAAAGAGCCATTGCCCAAATCAACCAGACCATGATGCCCGATGTAGAAACCATCTTATTGCTCAGCAAACCAGAATATTCTGCCATCAGTTCTACTATTGTTCGCGATATTTTGCGCAATAATGGAGATGTAAGTCCTTTTGTACCAAAAGCGGCCCTAAACTTTTTATAAGCTTGGTCTTTTTTATGCTCAATCTTTAGATAGCTTAAATAAAGCGCTAATAAATAGTGCTATTGATCAGGTTATTACCTTTAATTTTAAAAAATCCAATTTTCTGATGTAACGTTTTAAAAAATCGCATACCAATGGGATAAATTAAAACAATATAATGATGAAACCCTTAAACACAACCCTGATCAACACTATAAAAGCTAGTCTTTTAATAGCATTCTTCTTCTTAAGCTCAAACACCTTCGCCCAAAACAAAAACAAAGACAATGCCCTGTTATGGAAAATCGAGGGCAATGGACTTCAAAAACCGTCGTATCTATTTGGTACCGTACACATGATCCTGCGAAGACAAATTCCAGATGCCAGCAAAGGTTAAAAATGCAATTGACCAGACCCAACAAAGCTATCTAGAAATTAATCTTGCTGCACCAGGTCTTGCTGCGCAAAGCCAAAAGTACATGAAAAGCAGCCAACCTTTATCCGCTCAGATCAGTGCTTCCGATTACAAAATTGTAGACTCTGTAGTCAACGCAAAACTAAAAGTTAACCTTAAACAACTAGAAAACATCAAGCCGATGCTAATTGTAGCTTCTGTATTCCAAGCTTCATTTACTTGCAAGGTGATGAGTTTTGAGAGCGAGATGATCAAGCAGACCAAAGCCAGCAATAAATCTATTGAAGGTCTATCGACCATCGAAGAACAGTATTCATTTCTAGATAAGATCTTTGATGCAAAAGATATGGCTACGTACCTAAAGGCCAATAACGATATAGAAATGAACAACATCTTCAAAACCATTTATAATGCTTATTTGGTGGAAGATATCAGTACAATTGATAAACTGATGTTAGACTTTAGCACAACTAACCCAGAAGGATACCGTCAGTTGTTACCTGTACGCAACCATTTATGGGCTGATAGGATGCCAAACATTATGAAGGATAAATCAACGTTCTTTGGCATTGGTTGCGGACATCTGCTAGGCAAAGAAGGTGTAATCTCACTTTTAAGAACTAAAGGTTATACGGTTACGCCAGTTCATTAAACAGCATTATCGCATTCAACATGTCAGGACCAACAGCACAACCATTTCTAGCACTGATCAATGCGAACAAGGGCATTATACATAAAGTTACCAAAATGTATATGGACAATGCCGAAGATCAGGAAGACCTCTTTCAGGAAGTTGTAATGCAGCTATGGAAAGCCTATCCAAGCTTTAAGGGAAACAGCAAATTTACAACCTGGATGTATAGAGTGGCCTTAAACACCGCAATTGTATTCTTTAAAAAAGAGCATAGAAAGGTTGACAAAACTAGCTTACCAGAACATATAGACATTGCCGATACTACTGACAATGACAACAAAGAAGAAAAACTGGCTTATCTGTATAAAGCCGTACAAGAATTAAATCAGATAGAGAAAGCCTTGATCTTCTTGTTTTTGGAAGACCAGTCGCACAAAGAAATTGCACAGAACTTGGGTATCAGCGAAGTGAATGCCCGAGTTAAATTAAACAGGACAAAAGAAAAATTACAACTTATCATCAAAAAGAACGGTTATGAATTTTGATCAACTTAAAAACGAATGGAACAATGAAGAGGCAAAAGGCCCTGTTGTTTTAGAAAAAGCATTACAAATAAAAGAGGCACAAACGCCGATTGACCAGATCAGAAAAAAAATGAAATCTGAATTTTTTGTACAGTTATTGGCCTTATTGCTGATTGCATTTACACCCAAGATATTCAACTTCTCGCCAGAGATGAGGCCCATCTTTATTGCCTTTTATGCCTTGGCTTTTGGTTTTACGGCCTATTACTTCTTTAAGTTTTACGTGTTCTATAAAAACACTTACCATATGGCCATAGACACCCGCAAAACCTTGTTGTGGTTCTATTACGAAATGAAACTGAATATCGAACTGTATAAGGCTTTAACCTATATGTTAGGCTTGATCGGGCTGGCAGGTTTTATCGCCTACCTCTTTATCAACAAGGGCGGTGCAATCAATTCAGACACCAAAAACCTTACTTTAATGATCATCGTGGTGTGTTTCTCTTCTATCTTTCTGTTGGGCTTGGTTACTGAGTTTTGGGCCAGATCCTATTATGGAAAAGACCTAAACAGGATAAAACTGGTGATCGACCAATTGGATGATGAATAAGCCAAATGCATAAATTAGGGTAGCAAGGCAAACAATAGACCATATTGTGGCTTAATTATTGAATTGCTAAAGACACGTATTAAAACAACCCGACATGAAACTTACAAGAATTGGCATATTGGTTTTGACCCTTGGATCATTTGCCTGCAGCAGCAACAAGACAGGCCAAACGCAAACCACAGTAGCTCAAAGCAAAACCAGCGACAGTATAGTGGGCAATTATGTATCTAGCGATTATCAAAAGCGTAAGGAAGGATATGATTGGGTAAGTGTAGCCGTTACAAAAAACACAGACAGTACTGTACATGTTTCCATACGTTCTCGTGCCGACCTCAAAAAACCAACCTGTACATTTGATGCTGAAGCCAAAAGGTTAAACGATACCGTTTACACCGCCAAAGCAATGGATAAAAATATATTGTTCACATTTAACTCGAACCAGGTTACCATTAGTACCGAACACGAAGAAGACACAGGCATCCTGAACTATTATTGTGCTGGTGGTGGAAGTTTAGCAGGTATTTTTGATAAGCTAAAAGAGCCTATAGATACGGTCCAAATAGACAAAACCAAGACTAAATAAACCACCTAAAATTAAGATCAAATTTTTCAGAAACGATTAAAGCCACTTAGCATGTGGCTTTAATCGTTTAAGTACGATATGAAAGCAATGCTTGTTAAACAAGATTTGCGGTTTCTATCACATCCATTATAGAGGGAAAGGTATTTTTGACCACCATATCCAGTTTATTCGGCGATAACCAAACCGCTTTATCAATCCCCTCTTCCTTTTGTGGGATCAGTTTAGGTACACCTTTTACGTTCATTTTATACCAATTTGTGCGTTTTAAGATCACTTTACCATTCAATTCGTAAATATGGTAGGTTTTACACAATAGATCTTCTCGTTTTTCTATTTTCACACCACACTCTTCCTCTACCTCTCTAATGGCCGTTTTCTTTAGTTTTTCGTCCTTTTCTACCTTGCCTTTTGGCAGGTCCCACTTTTTATTTCTAAAAATAAACAGAAAATCGCCATTGGCATTCGCTACCAAACCACCACCAGCCTTAATGATGGTCAGTTTTTTCTTGATCGCCTGGAACAACTCTTTCGGATTTTTATGCACCAGCACGTAATCTTTTTTTGTACCTTTTTTGAGGTTTTTATAAAATGTTAGAAAATCAAAACCCTCTGTTTCAACCTGTTGAATTTTAGCGATTTGTTTAGGCACCCGATCTGCTATAAACAAAGTATTATCGTTGATATAAATTCTGTATTTTTGAGCCATGTATAATAAAAGTGATATTGAATTAAAGGTAGCTGAATTTTTATTACAAATTAAAGCAATTAAATTACAACCTAACAATCCATTTACTTGGGCTTCGGGTTGGAAGTCTCCTATTTACTGTGATAACCGCATTACGTTATCTCATCCATCTGTTAGAACCTATATCCGCCAAAAACTGGCCCAACTGATCCAAGAAGAATATGGTGCGGTTGACGTGATTGCTGGTGTGGCCACTGCTGGAATCCCACAAGGGGTATTGGTTGCTCAAGAATTAGGTCTACCATTTATCTATGTAAGATCTAAAGCCAAAGAACACGGTACCGGTAGCTTAATTGAAGGAGAAATTATAGAAGGTCAACGTGTGGTAGTGATCGAAGAATTCATTCTCGACAGGAAAAAGCAGCTTACAAGCTGTTGAAGCTTTACGTGCAGCAGGTTTATCAGTTGCTGGTTTAGTGGGCATATTTACCTATGGCCTTGATAAAGCTGATGAGAATTTTGCTAATGCTAAATGTCGTTATTCAACGTTATCAAACTATAGCACTTTGATCAGTTATGCTGCAGAGCATAGCTTTATTGCACAGAACGAAATAGAATTATTAAATAAATGGCGTGAAAACCCAGCCGATTGGGGAAAAGAGCTAGAGCAATTAACATAATTGATATGACCATTATAGAAAGTACTGTTGAAATCAATCTACCCATAGACAAGGTTTATAACTTTTTGGAAGATTTGAATAACCATCAACAATTAATGCCCGAAAACATTTACAATTGGTCATCTACAAGCGACGAAGCAAGTTTCACGATCCAGAACATGGCTAAATTGGCTATTAAAATTTCAAATCGGGTGCCTAACAGCGAAATCACTGCCATCCCTACAGAAAAGCCACCTTTTGATGTAGAATTGAAATGGACGGTTAGCCCAAGCGAAAATGGCGGTACCATAGCTAAACACATCATTTCTGCAGACCTGAACATGATGATGAAAATGTTGGCCTCAGGCCCATTACAAAAACTGGCCGACCACCAAACACAAAAACTAAAAGAAGTATTAAGCTAATATTTCATACCCATATCTTCAAAACCAATTACCTTCCCGTAATTGGTTTTTTTATTTAGGGGCAAGCTGTTTCAGCCTCATTCTTTTCATCAGCAGATAAAAACCTACCGCCGTCAATAACATCAACAAACCTGTACCTGTCCATAATACATTAAAGCCATAATTTGCGGCAATTTTAGTCCCTAGAAAAGGGGCAAAAATAAGTCCGGCCGATAATGACAAAGAGTTTAAGCCCATATAAACCCCTCTATTTTTCGCATTTGACCGTTGTAAGGTTACCGTGGCCATAAAAGGCATGGCCAACATTTCGGCCACACACAGCACAAACATAGAAGCATATAAAAGCCAAATGGCATGGGTAAGCAATAAAGAGGAAAAAGCCAAACCGCAGCAGATGACCCCAAAGATGATGGCATTGGCGGCAGTTGTTCTTCGTTCGGCAATATGTACGATCAGCATTTCCAGACTAAATACCACCACCCCACTATAAGCCAAGATAATACCAATATTCTTCTCGGTGAGGTGATAAACTTCCCTGTAATAAAGCGGCAGGGTACTTAACAGTTGGAAAAAGCAGATGGCAAAAAGGATACTCAACAAGGTGAACACCAAAAAGGGAACATCTTTATAGGGCGATCGGTAGGGAATCTCTTCCAGTGCAACCTTTTCCTCGTTTGTTTTATTTCCTTTTTTGTTTCTAAAATAAAAGAAGAAGATCAAAGCAGCTAACAATGCAGCAAAAGCATTTCCATAAAAAAGCAGGTCGTACGAGATTGCCGCTAAAAAACCACCCAAGGCAGGCCCTATCGAAAAACCCAGGTTCAATGCCATCCTGTTCAATGTAAAACTTCTTACCACATTTTCTGGTTTCGAATAATAAGCCAAGGATACCGAATTGGCTGGTCTCAAAATATCGCTCACGATGCTTAACGCTAAAATTCCTGCGGCTAGCGATGGCATTATAGTCAGTTGGGGCAACAACATAAATAAAGGCACCACTCCTGTTAAACTAAACAGCTGTACCTTAAAATGACCAAACCGATCTGTTAACCAACCACCCATCGAAGAACCGATTACCGATCCAATACCAAAACAGCTTAACAAGATACCTGCATCCTCTAACGAAAAACCCAAATGTTTAACCATGTATACCCCCAGAAAAGGTACCACCATGGCACCACTCCTGTTCACCAACATCACCAAGGCCAGCATCCATGCGGGTGTAGATAGTCCTCTGTAAGAATCAAGGTAGAGTTTAAAAAAGTCCTTCATTATTGATATACATTAAAACACCTTTATGTAGAAATACCTCAGCATTGCAAACTGAACAAAATCCAGTTCAATTGACAATAAGGCTTAAAAAAACATAAAATGGCAGGTTTACCCTGAAAAAGGGCGAACTACAAAGGACGTGAAATTTAATGTAATTGACGAACAAATATTGGAAATACCCTATTTTCCTAGCCTCAGATAATTTTAATATCTTAGTTTTTATTAATCCCCTATCCTAACATGTTATCCAACCTTTTAAGACCATCAGTTTTTGTATTTTTCTTGCTCTGTAGCCATGCTTTTGCGCAGTCGCTACCCCAAGTGAAAAATCTAAAGACCGAATACCTGATCGATCCGATTGGTTTAGATAATCCTAAGCCTCGGTTGACCTGGCAAATGGACGACGCAAGAATGGGTGCCCAACAAACGGCCTATCGCATTAGCCTAAATATCGATTCGGTAGCCCTTACCCAAGGAAAAAACAATTTTTGGGATACAGGATGGTTGCAGACAAGCACCTCCCTAAAAACTTATGCCGGACCAACACTAAAACCTTTTACCAAATACTTTTGGAAAGTAGAACTGAAAGACCAAAAGGGAAACCTGCTCAAAGGGAAAAAGATAGCGAGTTTTGAAATGGGCATGATGAATGGAAAAAACTGGCGAGGTATGATGGATTGCCGATAACGAAAACCCCAACCTCAAACCCGCGCCATACTTTAGAAAGACCTTCGAAAGTACCAAACAGATCAAATCTGCTCGGGCCTATGTGGCAGCTGGTGGACTATATGAACTTTCCATCAATGGCAATAAGGTGGGTAACCATCGCTTAGACCCTACTTATACCAGATATGATAGAAGAACTTTATACGTGACTTATGACGTTACCCAACAAATCAAATCTGGTAAAAATGCGATTGGTGTATTATTGGGCAACGGCTGGTATAATCATCAATCTACGGCAGTTTGGAATTTCGAAAAAGCACCTTGGCGCAACCGCCCTACCTTCTGTTTAGATATTAGAATTACTTACACCGATGGTTCGGTTGCCACGATCAGCTCTGGTAAAGATTGGAAAACTGCTTTAAGTCCAATTATCTTCAACAGTATCTATACCGCAGAACATTATGATGCCCGATTGGAACAGCCAGGTTGGAACACCATAAACTTTGATGATAGCAAATGGAAAACAGTCATCAATCGTTCTGCACCTTCCACCAATATTGTTGCGCAGGCCTTACATCCGATCAGAAATGTGGAAGAAATACCTGCACAAAGTTTAACCAAGTTCAATGATACAACCTACATTTTCAATTTAGGTCGGAATATTTCTGGGGTTAGTAAAATTAAGTTGAGTGGGCCTGCAGGCACCATTGTAAGGTTAAAACATGCCGAACGCACTTATCCCAACGGAAGGGCAGACCTATCAAATATCGATGTACATTACAGGCCAACAGATGATAAAGACCCTTTTCAAACCGATATTTTGATCTTAAACGGCAAAGGCGAACAAAGTTTCATGCCCCATTTTAATTACAAGGGTTTCCAGTATGTTGAAGTAAGCAGCAATGCGCCTATTACCTTAAAAAAGGAAGACTTGGTTGCTTATTTTATGCATAGCGATGTACCCGTTATCGGTACAGTTAAAGCCTCAGATCCATTTGTAGAAAGATCTGGTCGGCCACAAACAATTCATACCTATCCAATTTATTCGGTTATCCAACAGATTGTCCACAACGTGAAAAGAATGGTTGGACAGGCGATGCACAGATAGCGATAGAAACTGGGCTATATGGTTTTGATGGCATCACCATTTACGAAAAATGGTTGGCCGACCATCGGGACGAACAACAGCCAAATGGTGTGCTTCCATCCATTATCCCAACAGATGGTTGGGGTTATGAATGGGGCAATGGACCAGATTGGACAAGTACCATTGCCATTATCCCATGGAACATCTATCTATTTTATGGCGACCAAAAATTACTGGCCGATTGTTATGATAATATCCGTAGGTATGTTGACCATATTGATGAAACCTATCCTACTGGTTTAACCACATGGGGTTTGGGCGACTGGGTGCCTGTTAAATCAACAACACCAGTAGAGCTTACCTCTACCTGTTATTACTATGCAGATGCATTGATCTTGGCAAAGGCTGCCAAAATTCTGGGAAAGGAAGCCGACCATCAAAAATACAAACTGTTGGCCAACAAGATCAAAACCGCATTTAACAACAAATATTTGAATAAAACAACCGCCATTTATAATGTGGGCGTACAAACCGAGCTCAGTGTGCCTTTATTTTGGGGTATCGTGCCCGACGAATACCGAGCAAGGGTAGCCGAAAATTTAGCCAAACGTGTGGCAACCGATGGCTTTCATTTAGATGTGGGCTTATTGGGTACAAAAGCGATTTTAAATGCACTAAGTGAAAATGGCTATGCTGATGTAGCTTACAAAGTGGCTACACAAAAGACTTTCCCAAGCTGGGGCTGGTGAATCCAAAATGGAGCTACAACATTATATGAGAACTGGCCAATCGATGCAAAATCAGATATCTCTATGAACCACATCATGTTTGGAGAGATTGGCGCCTGGTTATATAAAGCACCTGGAGGGATTAAACCCGATGAAAATCAACCCGGTTTTAAACATGTGCTCCTTGAACCTCATTTTATGGAAGGCCTAAGTTCTTTTGAAGCCAATCATGAAGGGCCTTATGGAAAAATAACCTCTTCGTGGGCAAGAGACCAACAGCACATCAATTATAAGGTGTCAATTCCGGCAAACTCTTCTGCCACGGTAAAATTACCTTCGTTTAAAGGCCAAAAAATTTATTTGAATGGAAAATTGATGTCAAGTCCTGTCTTTAACCTGAATGCAGGAAATCATGAGATCAGGTTAGAGAGATAGATTTGGCTTTACCGATTACAAACTGTCAGTGCTGTTATCGTCACTAAAAAAACCAAAAATAAAAAATAAAATCATTGCAAAAACGGCCACAATGCTCGTTAGGATATATAGTAATCTGCTCATATCTTTAATTCAGTTTCTTAAGTATTAGATGTATTTCATACACTATAGTTTAATGTGCCTAAAAAATAAAATCGTTGGTTAAATTTTGACAAAATTTCAGTATAAAACACTAGTTTACAGTCAATTAGTCATAATAAAGCAAATTATACAGACAAAATTTCCGATTCATAAAGCAAATCTGCCGTGGCATTTGTTTTGTTTTAAAAGGAAATATGAATTTCAACAACTTTACCATAAAAGCCCAGGAAGCAATTCAGAAGGCTTCTGAAATAGCGCAGGGCAATCAGCAACAAGCTATAGAAACAGCTCACCTGTTAAAAGGTTTGCTTTCTGTTGATGAAAATGTAGTTTCTTATGTATTAAAGAAGCTCAATGTAAACCTTAATTCGGTTGAGCAGAACCTTAGCGAAGCCATCGGTAAACTTCCAAAAGTTACAGGAGGCGATGTGTATCTATCTTCAAACGCCAATAATGCCTTACAAAAAGCACAATCTTATCTAAAAGAATTTAAAGATGAGTTTGTTGCCGTAGAACATATTTTATTGGGGATCTTGGCCGTTAACGATTCTACTTCCAAACTCTTAAAAGAGCAAGGTGTAAACGAAAAAGACCTTAAAAAAGCAATTACCGCCTTACGTGGCGACAACAGGGTAACTGACCAAAATGCAGAAGCTACTTACCAAGCTTTGAACAAATACGCCAGAAACCTAAACGAATATGCCGAAAGCGGAAAGTTAGATCCAGTTATTGGTCGTGATGAAGAAATCCGTCGGGTGATCCAAATCCTTTCTCGTAGAACAAAGAACAACCCAATCTTGATCGGTGAACCTGGTGTAGGTAAAACCGCCATTGCAGAGGGTATCGCTTTTAGGATCATCAAAGGCGATGTTCCTGAAAACCTAAAGACCAAGACCGTATTCTCTTTGGATATGGGCGCACTCATTGCAGGTGCAAAATATAAAGGCGAGTTTGAAGAACGCTTAAAGGCAGTAGTAAAAGAAGTTACCCAGAGTGATGGGGATATCATCTTGTTTATCGACGAGATCCACACCTTGGTGGGTGCTGGTGGTGGCGAAGGCGCAATGGATGCGGCCAACATCTTAAAACCAGCATTGGCAAGAGGCGAACTACGTGCCATTGGCGCTACTACCTTAGATGAGTACCAGAAATATCTGGAAAAAGACAAAGCCTTAGAACGTCGTTTTCAAAAGGTAATGGTAGATGAACCCGATACCCAAGATGCCATTTCTATTTTACGTGGTTTAAAGGAACGTTACGAAACACACCACAAAGTGAGGATCAAAGACGAAGCCATTATTGCTGCCGTAGAAATGTCGCAGCGTTACATTGCCGACCGTTTTTTACCAGATAAAGCCATCGATTTAATGGATGAGGCCGCTTCTAAATTACGCATGGAGATGGATAGCGTACCAGAAAACGTAGATGCTTTAGACAGAGAGATCATGCGTTTGGAAATTGAGCGCGAAGCCATTAAACGTGAAAAAGATGATAAAAAGATCAAAGAACTTTCTGAAGATATTGCCAACCTGTCTGCCGAACGCGATGAGCTGAAAGCAAAATGGCAAGGCGAAAAAGACTTGGTTGATGGTGTAAACAATCAATTGGAGCAGATCGAAGCCTATAAATTAGAAGCAGAACAAGCAGAACGTGCCGGAGATTATGGACGAGTGGCAGAAATACGTTATGGCAAGATCAAAGAAGCACAAGACAAAGTTGAAAAACTAAAGGCAGATCTAGAAAGTCAGCAGAGCGAAAGCAGAATGCTTAAAGAAGAGGTGAACGCTGATGATATTGCTGGTGTAGTGGCCCGTTGGACTGGTATTCCGGTAACGAAGTTGATCGCCAGCGAAAGAGAGAAGTTATTGCATCTGGAAGATGAGCTGCACAAACGTGTGGCTGGCCAAGATGAGGCGATAGAGGCTATTTCTGATGCTATCCGTCGCTCTCGTGCAGGTTTGCAAGACAAACGTAAACCCATTGGCTCTTTTATCTTTTTAGGTACCACAGGTGTAGGTAAAACCGAATTGGCCAAAGCATTGGCAGAGTTTTTATTCAACGATGAAAACGCCATGACGAGGATAGACATGAGCGAATACCAAGAGCGACATGCTGTTTCTAGGTTGATTGGTGCGCCTCCGGGTTATGTGGGTTATGATGAGGGCGGACAGTTGACAGAAGCGGTTAGACGTAAACCGTATTCGGTGGTGTTGTTGGATGAGATTGAAAAGGCGCATCCAGATGTGTTCAACATTTTGTTACAGGTATTAGACGATGGTCGTTTAACGGACAATAAAGGTAGGGTGGTCAATTTCAAAAACACCATTATTATTATGACTTCTAATATCGGTTCGCACCTGATACAGGATAATTTTAAGGCATTGGATGATGAAAATCGTGAAGAGGTGATCGCCAAAACCAAAAATGAATTGTTTGAACTGTTGAAACAGACCATTCGCCCAGAGTTTTTGAACCGGATTGACGAGCTGATCATGTTTACCCCATTAAATAGGAACGAGATCAGGGATATTGTGAACCTACAATTTAAACAGGTACAACAAACTTTGGCAGAAATGGGCATTACCATTGAAGCCAGTACTGAGGCTTTAGATTGGTTAGCAGAATTGGGTTATGATCCTCAGTTTGGTGCAAGACCTTTAAAACGTGTAATCCAGAAAAGGATTTTGAACGAATTGTCTAAATCTATCTTGGCCGGAAAGGTTGACAAGGACAGCAAGATCAAATTAGATATGTTTGATCATCAGTTTGTGTTCTTAAACCAGGATAATTAATTGATACTACTTATTAAAAAGACCCATAGCTTCATTGTTGTGGGTCTTTTTGATTCCCTCTAACATTTGTATATTGTGTTAGGGGTTGTCATCCTGCCTATCCTTAACTTGTCATCCAGAGCCAGCGAAGGATTTCCATAGACAAATCTCTTTAAAGGAGATTTTTCACTGCATTCAGAATAACCAGATAGAACGCATCATTATCGTTATAGTTAATTGATCCTCAAAAATTAAATTGTAACTTAGGTCATAGTTCTCCCTATCCAGCTGCTCAACAAGATGAACAAGTTTTTATTACAGATACTCCGATTGGCCTGCGTTTCTTTCCTGCTATTGAACCAATCGCTCTATGCACAGCAAATTGACGATAAGCGCAAGATCATTGCACAATACGACAGCCTAAACAGGTTTCTGCCCAAAGAAAAGCTGTATGTACATTTCGACAAATCTATCTACACGACACAGGACACCATCTGGTTCAAAGCTTACCTGTTGGATGAGAAGTCTAAAATCCCCAGCCCAATTGAGCGGTTTGATCTATGTAGAAATGATCGACTACAAAGGCGATGTGATCAAAAGCATTGCGTTACCAACAGAAAGTGGCATTACCTGGGGGAGTTTACCCATCGATAGCAAATACCAATCAGGCAATTATACCTTTCGAGCCTATACCAATTGGATGCAGAACTTTGGCGAAAGATATTTCTTTAAAAAAGAACTGAAAATTGTATCGCTAGACGGTGAGCAACAAGCACCAAAAGAAAATCGGAACAGCTTGGTAGTGACCAAAAAGATACCTCAATCTTTTATCAAAAGAGGACAAGATGTTGATGTACAGTTTTTACCCGAAGGAGGAACTTGGGTTGCTGATATTGACCAAAAAATGGCCTTTAAGGCGATCAAAGCAAATGGAAAAGGGATAGCCATAGCTGGTGAGGTGATCGATTCTAAAAAGAATGTAATCCTTCAATTCGCATCCAACCAAAAAGGGATGGGTTATTTTAAACTCAATCCTAAATTGGACGAAGAATATACCGTGGTCTATAAAAACACGGCCATTAAACCACAAACCTTGCCCAAAGCCTTACCTAATGGCATAACCTTACAGGTAAGCAACGATTTTCTATCCGATTCGCTGCGCATCACCATCACTGCCACCCTACCCAATCGGATGTTGTATGTACTTGGCCAATCTAGAGGGGCATTGTGTTTTGTAAGCCTTAGCCATACCAACACTCCTGTGAGGACCATCAAGGTCAATAAAGATCTTTCCAAGTGGTATTGGCCAGATCATTCTTTTAGATGCCAACAAGCAACCCATTAACGAAAGAAGCTTTTTCATTAACCACCGTGATCAATTGAAAGTGGCAGTAACTACTACAGCCGCAGCAGCTTACAGTACAAGAGATAGCATTCCATTGCAGTTAAAAGTAACAGATGCCATAGGCAACCCTGTTATCGGTTCTTTTTCTATGGCCGTTACTGATGATGGACAGGTAGCAAAAGACACTTTAAATGACAGTAACATCTTAACCTACCTCTTGTTGAGTTCAAACCTAAAGGGCGAAATAGAAAATCCAGGGCAATACTTTAGCCAAGCCAACCAAGAGAGCCACAATGATTTAGAAGCGTTGGTGCTGACCCAAGGTTGGGCAAGTTATTATAACCAAGCTATCAATACTACCCCATTTACTGCAGAAAAAGAGTTTACCATTAGCGGTAAGGTAACCAACATTTTAAACAAGCCCATTGCCAAAGCAAACATTTCCCTACTAGGAAGAAATAAAAAGATGATGTTCTTGCAGGCAGTAACCAACGACAAAGGGCAGTTTGTATTTGATAAGCTACCCGCCTTAGACAGTGCTTCTTTTGTAATACAGGCCTTAAATGCAAAAGACAGAAAAGGGACCTTAGGTATTGAACTGAATGAGTTTAAACGACCCGAAATTAGCCTTGTACCACAAATAAGTGTAACAGATTCGGTTGAAGTTACAGATACCATTGTCAACAACATGGTCAAAACCCAACAAGAAGCCTATGTGATCACCAACGGAGGGCTAATGCTAAGAGAGATCAAAGTAGTTGGCAAAAGAGCGGTAAAAAAATCTAAAAACTTGAATGGCCCTGGCGAAGCCGATCTTACTTTAACTGATGCAGATTTGGAAAAGGTAGCCAAAAAGACCTTGTATCAGGTATTACAAGAACAGGTTAGAGGTTTTAGGTCTGGCGCTATCAATAAAACGATGGAACAGGCATTTTTTGTAAATAGCAGTATTGTGAAACTGATTATTGATGGTACAGATGTAGATTTCTTTTACGAGCCATTTATGAATTCGAAAAATGAACATTACCTATTCCTGAAAACATATTTAGATTATTATACCGCAGAAGATATAGCTGGGATTGAGGTCATGTATACGCAGAGAAATACGGGTGCTTATAAGATGCAATTTGTAAATCCGATGTCGGAGGTAGAATTTAGTTTTATAGAAATTACCACGAAAAGCGGCGCTGGACCTTTTCTTAAAAAAGCAGCCAACATGTACCTTTATAAACCAATGGACTATGGGGATCTAAGAGTTTTTTACAGTCCGAAATATACACCTAATACCAAGACCATTAAAGGCACCGATTTTAGGTCTACCTTATATTGGATGCCCAGCCTCATTACAAACGAAAAGGGCGAAGCCAGTACTTCTTTCTTCTCATCAGATAAAAAAGGTAGCTATACCGTGTGGTTGGAAGGGTCTGATATGATGGGCAATTTTGGAGTAGGTACCTTAAAACTCCAGATCAAATAAAGTTGAAACAAAAAAGGTCTTTCCATGAGCGAAAGACCTTTTTTATAAGGTTATTGAAAACTTATTTCATACTTTTTTCTCTAATGGCCTTAAATTCCGATCCGGCTTTCCAACCTGGAAAAGTAGTTTCGTTACTCAATTGATAACCTACATCAAACAACAGACGTAAGTCTTCAACCATTCCAGAAAAGTTCCATTTGGCAGGTTCAAAGTTGTCGGCAGGCGCATGGTAACGGTTTTTGGTATATTCTTCTTTTTGGGCTACACCCCAAGCTTTGCCATGTTCAACATTGTCATCGCCCGTTTCAGTATACAAGGCAGGTATACCTACTTTTGCAAAATTAAAATGGTCTGACCTAAAGTAAAAACCTGCAGATGGGTTGGTGTCTTTTACCACTACCCTACCTTGTTTTTTCGCTGCTGCAATGAGGTAGTCTTCCAATTCCGATTGTCCGTAACCCACAGCAATGATGTCTTTGGTTTTGCCACTGGCCTGCATGGCATCGATGTTGATATTGGCCACTGTTTTGTTAACAGGCACCAAAGGATGTGCACCATAATATTCAGAGCCCAACAATCCTTGTTCTTCACCCGTTAAAGCAATAAACATGATGGAGCGTTCTGGTTGTTTTTTGGCTTTTTTAAAGGCATCTGCAAGTGCCAATAAAGCTGCAGTTCCTGTAGCATTGTCAACTGCACCATTATAGATCGAATCTCCGTTGATGGCTTCTCCCTTACCTAAATGGTCCCAGTGGCCCGAATAGATGATATATTCGTCTGCTCTTTTGGTACCTGGTAAAACAGCTACTACGTTGTTAGAAACAGATTTTTTAATGGTATTGTTAATGGTCAACGATAGTTTAAGTCCCAAATCAACTGATTTAAAACCTGGTTTCATGGCCTGCTTCATCAAGTCTTCAGCTTTGCCAGCCAGTTTAAACATTGCCTTGGCCATATCTTGGGTAATCCACCCCTCCATTAATGCCCGCGAGCTATTGTTATCGGCAGCTGCCAAATAGAGTTTAGATTTAGACCAACCGCTTCTTACCACTGCCCAAGGATAACTTGCCGCAGGAGTATCATGGATAATGATTACACCAGTTGCACCCTGACGGGCAGCTTCTTCAAACTTATAAGTCCAACGACCATAATAGGTCATGGTTTTGCCTTTAAACAAAGTAGAATCTGCAAAACCTGGATCGTTTACCATTACCACTACGGTTTTGCCTTTTACATCCAGACCTTCGTAATCGTTCCATTTATATTCTGGGGCCACAATGCCATAACCCGCAAAAACCATTTCTGAGTTCTCTACTTTAACTTGGTCTTTTACATGTCTGGTTGCCGCAACAAAATCGTCAAGGTATCTTAAAGATAAACTACCACTTGCACCTTTAATGGCCATATTGGCTGCAGGTGTCGATTTGATATCAACCATGGGTACTTCTTGGAAGAAACTTTGGCCATTACCCGGTTTGAGGCCCATTTTTTCAAATTCTCCTTTAAGGTAGTTAATGGTCTTGGTTTCGCCATTGGTAAAAGGTTTACGACCTTCAAAATCATCAGAAGCCAAAACGGCAATGTGTTTGGCTAAAGTGGTATCATTTATTGCCTTTAATGCTGTTGAATCGCTAGACGAATCTGCCCCATTTTTATTGGATTGACATGCGGCTAGGCTCAATGCGCCCAGTCCCAATATTAATAAATGTTTTTTCATGTCTAAAAATAAACTATTTAAGGGAAAATAGGTAATCATTTAAACGACCAATTCATCGATCCGTGTTCCCACCAGCCGAAATTTAACTTTTGTCTTGGTTCGTGGGGACATGAACCAAGTGGGATAAAACTTTATTTCTTTTCGTTTTTGATGTTAGGCAAGAAACCCGTAATCAAACCGATCAATGGTAAAAATGCACAGATGTTAAATACATGTTTAATGCTGGTGGCATCGGCCAGTTTGCCCAGCAAGGCAGAACCAATGCCCCCCATGCCAAAGGCAAAACCAAAAAACAATCCAGCAACCAAACCAACTTTACCCGGTATAAGCTCTTGGGCATATACCAAAATAGCTGAAAATGCCGAAGCCAGAATCATCCCGATAGGTACAATCAGTACGCCAGTCCAGAACAAGTTGGCATGGGGCAGCAACAACGCAAAGGGAGCTGTGCCTAAAATAGAACCCCATATTACATATTTTCTACCGATCCTATCGCCTATTGGTCCACCTACCAAGGTACCAGCCGCAACAGAAAATAAAAACACGAATAAGTATACTTGTGATGTTTGTACGGAAACGTTAAACTTTTCTATAAGGTAGAAGGTAAAATAACTACTCAAGCTAGCCATGTAAAAATATTTAGAGAAGATCAGTACCAATAAGATCGCAATGGCAAAAACTACCTTTTGCTTAGAAAGATAATTTTCTACCCCTTGTGCCTTAACCTTGGTGCGTTCTTTTAACTGCACCAGGTAACCTTTGTACCAATTGCCCACAATGGTTAAGATCAAGATGGCCAATAAAGCGATCAACGAAAACCAAGCTACACTAAACTGGCCATAAGGCACAATGATCCATGCGGCCAATAAAGGGCCTAAAGAACTACCTGCATTACCGCCCAACTGAAAAACAGATTGTGCCAAACCACGTTTACCCCCAGAGGCCGCATGTGCCATTCTCGAAGCTTCAGGATGGAAGATGGAAGAACCTGTACCAATAAGGGCAACAGCCAATAGCATGGTATAGAAATTGGTAGAGAGCGACAAAGTGACCAGACCGATCAACGTAAAGCCCATACCCATGGCTAAGGAGTAAGGTTGAGGTTTTTTATCGGTATACAAACCCACAAAAGGCTGAAAAAGTGAGGCCGCCATTTGAAAGGTTAAGGTAATGAGCCCAATTTGGGAAAAACTCAAATGATAACTGGTTTTAATTACTGGATAAATAGCAGGAATTAAAGACTGTATGGTATCATTTAAAAGGTGCGAGAAGCTTAAGGCAAAAAGGATAGGAAAAACGGTTTGTTCGGCTATTTTTTTTGGTGTAGAAGTATCTATCATAACTATGTATTGAGCTACAAATTTAAACATTAAATAAAGGTTAACTAAAAGTTTATGATTTAAATGCGGTATAAACCTACTTCAACTTGGCATCAACTAACAAAGGTTAATCTTCAATTGAAATCAAAGTTCGTCAACCGTAGCTGAACCTCTTTACATACAAAAGGCCTCCTATTGGAGGCCTTTTGTATGATTATAGTTTTTCTGATGCATCAGTTGATTTAAAATACTGTCAGACTGAGCTTGTCGAAGTCCTATATAAAAGCTTTTTCAAAACATCCTTCGACGGGCTCAGGATGACAATGTAAAAAAGCGCTGGACCATCAACAACTATTGCTTTCGTTCAATTTCGCGGTCCATTTCAACAATGTTCACCTGTGAAGATCCTGAGAAATCTCCCAATAGGTAATTGTTGAAATAATCGGCTAAACGCCAGAACATGTATTCTGTCATATCACCAAAACCATGGCGTTGACCAGGAACAATCATGTAATCAAATCTTTTTCCGGCTTTGATCAAAGCATTGGCAACCCTAATTGAATTGGCAGGGTTTACGTTGTTGTCAATATCACCATGCATCAACAATAAATGCCCTTTCAGGTTTTTGGCCAGATCAGGGTTTTTATCAATTGCATATTTAAAAGTTGTATCGCCTTTGGCCGAAACAATCTCTTTTACACCATGGTGTTTTTCGCTCCACCAACGGTTATAGATGCTGTTATCGTGGTTACCAGCAGCAGATACAGCCACTTTAAAGAAATCTGGGTAAACCAATAAAGCTGCTGTAGACATAAAACCACCACCAGAGTGGCCAGTAATACCTACCCTATCGGCATCAATAAATGGATATCGATCAGCCAATTGCTCAATCGCTGCCTTTTTATCGGCCAAACCATAGTCACGTAGGTTTCCATAACCATAAGTATGGTACCACTTAGAACGTGCAGGGTGTCCACCTCTGTTACCTACCGTGATAACAATATAACCCAATTGTGCCAAACGGTCCATTCTATCCATGCTTCTTCCAAAAGCTTTGTTAACCGCTTCTGTTTGTGGACCTGGATATACATACTCGATCATCGGATATTTTTTGTTAGGATCAAAGTTAAATGGCTTGTACATTACGCCATAGATATCAGTGATACCGTCGTCTGCTTTTACCTTAAACGGTTCTGGGAACTTGTAACCTGTAGCCATCAATAAAGACAGGTCCGCAGTTTCAAGGTCCATTACCTTGTTACCTAAATTATCTAACAACACCGACTTAGGTACGGTATTTACCCTAGAAAAATTGTTGATCACAAATTGGGCCTCATCATTCATGTTTACGGCGTGGTCAAAATCTCCACTGTTCAACAATTTCATACCCGTACCATCAAAGTTGATGCGGTACAAGTGCAGATAATAAGGGTCTTCTTTAGCTTCTCTACCATTGGCCGTAAAATAAAGCACACGATTTTTTTGGTCTATGTTTACAATGCCTTCACAGTGGAATGCACCAGAAGTGATCTGGTTCTTCAATTTTCCATTGCCATCAAACAAGTAAAAATGGCCCCAACCATCGCGCTCACTCCAATGGATCATCTCTTTACCTCCATTTACCAATCCTGGGCGTTGCACCTCCACATAGGTATTGAAACGCTCATCGATCAATTGGGTTACTGCACCCGTTTGGATATTGATGGTACAGATATCGATACGTTTCAAATCTCTACTGGTACGCGCAAAATAGAACTTCTCATTATCGCCCAACCAGATCGATGGCCTAAATTCGTTATCTCTATCCTTTACCAACGATTCTTTGCCCCAAGTAGAAATACTTTGGTCTTTAAATGCGGTAGTGTTAATGGTTTTATAGGTTTTTGCAGCAAAGTTGAACAATACAAATTCGTCAATAGGCGATTCTTTTTCACCTGGCATCTGATATTTATAGGTTTCTAACGTTGGTCTACCTGGGCTTACGCTGTTGATTACCCACAAATCTTTTACTTTACGGGAATCTGTTCTATCCAACACAAAGTATTTCGAATCTGGCGACCACAATACATAGGCTCCTCTTCTTTTTTTATTGTTCTTGATGTTGTCTTCATTGTTTTCGCCATCGCCATCACTGCCGTACGAATAGAATTTAACACCATCCTTGGTCAATTGATGCTCAACAATGGTACTATCTTCATCGTTTTTAACCGCTTTTAGGTAATTGGCTTTATCCATCCAATACAGGTTATAGTTACGAGAGAAGATCACAGCCGACGAATCTGGTGCAACGGAGCCCCATGATGGTTTGGCCTTAGGTTTTTCGTAGTTTTTAACTTCTGTTAATTTATTTGAAGCCAGTTCGTAATTAAAGAAGAAGATTTTTTTCTGCATAGAATCTGCAGCCTTTTTGTCTTTTCTGTCTTTTTTAACCTCTTCTATCGTACTTCTGATCTCGAAATTGATGCTTTTTTCATCTTTCGCAAATTTCAGGTTCTCGATCGGCAGGTGTTGTGCATCAAAAGGATCACGGATCACCAATGTAATTTCTGCGGCCAATTTCTCTGGGTCAAAAAGTGGTCTTTTGCTTTTCAACACTGGATCTACAATGTACCATTGTTTACCTGCAGGGGTTTCAAATTGGTACCAGAACCTATTGGTCAACTTTAACCAATGTGGTCTACAGCAGTAGAATAAATGATTTTTCTGAGCTTGCTTGGCGAAAAACGTGCGGCAGCTTGATAGTTTGCCTTTTCGGGAGCTTGCGTTGTTTCGGTTAATGAGATGGTTTTTGTTTGCGATAAAGCGTTAAAACCAATTAACGAAACAAAAAACAACAGGATGTAAAGTTTCTTCATTGATAATTTTTGTATGGTTAATAAAACGCCTAATTTATTTAAAATGTGGGGTTAATAATTGTTTTAATTGTAATAAAAAAGATAGGAAATTTTGCACTCCAGCTTTATGCTTTGAACAGGCTAAAAAACTTGTTCAATGCTACTACCTCTTGTAAGACGGGACTACCCCAATTGAAGAACCACAGGTTATGTTTCCAAATAACTAGAGTGGCAAAAATCTATTTTATACTTAAGAAATACCTGTATGGATTGAAAAATGGAAGATCAGTAGCCCTTGGCCAAAACAGTCCTGCTTTCCGCTTTACTCCGCCAAAGGCTCCGTGTTCACTCCAATCAGGTTTAATTTACTAACGATAATGCAGCTAGGACGGGTGCATATTCAAAAAAGCCACTGTCTTTTGTAGGCTAAACCGATGGCAGCGGCAAGCAGGCGGGACTACCTCAACCGAAAAACCACTGGTACTGCTTTCCTGAGATAAGTTATTAAACTGTTCTAATTTTATCAACAAATTAAAAATTATGGCATATATCTACCCCCTTTTTATAGTTTTGTAGTAAATATCACACCATGAAGAAGAATTTCTTATCACTTATAGCAGCTGCCCTGATTTTAACAGCTGGTTGCCAATCTAAATCACAATCTGCAACAGATGCAGCAACTACAGACAGTACAGGTAAAGTTGTGGCAAACAACGAAACGCCCGAACAAAAGGTAGATGTAAGTGGTATCAAGGTTGCCGATGCCAAAACTATTTTAGACCGTAAACAAGTGCCAATCTTATGTTACCACCAAGTACGTAACTGGAAACCTACAGATGGTAAGGTGGGCAAAGACTATATTGTAGAGATACAGAACTTTAAAGACCAGATCAAGATGTTGGCCGATAGTGGTTACCATACCATTTTACCAGACCAATTGTATGCTTACCTAAATACAGGTGCCAAACTGCCATCGAAACCAATTATGTTGACTTTTGATGATACCGACCTTGACCAGTTTACAGTGGTTAACCCCACTTTAAAAAAGTATGGTTACAAGGCCGTATATTTTATCATGACGGTATCTATTGGCAAAAAAGGAAAATTTGTTGATTACATGTCTGCAGACCAGATCAAACAACTATCTGACGAGGGCAATGTAATCGGTAGCCATACCTACGACCATAAGAACTTTAAAAAATATGCTGGCAAAGACTGGGAAGAACAGTTAGACAAACCAACCAAACGTTTGGAAGAGATCACTGGTAAAAAAATGACCGAGTTTGCTTATCCATTTGGGCTTTGGAATGCTGAAGGAATCCCTGAACTTAAAAAACGTGGTTTCAGAATGGCCTACCAATTGTCTACCAAACGTGACGAGAAAGATCCATTATTTACGATCAGAAGAATTATTGCAAGTGGATATTGGAGTCCGAAAACATTGAGCAACAGCATTAAAAATAGTTTTTAGTCTCTTGCACATCATGTTATGAAACTGAAATTGTCATTTGCGTTATTGATGTCTTTGGCCTTACGCGCCTGTAGTTCGTCTGCAGTAAAAGAGCAGGGCAATAATGCACCCACTACGAATAGCACCAAGACGGATACTTTAAATAGAACCAAACCTGCTGATGCCCAAACGATATTGGCACGTCAACAGGTTCCTGTGCTTTGTTACCATCAGATCAGAGACTGGCAAGCTGGCGATTCGAAAAGGGCACACGACGATATCATTTCGCCTGCAAACTTTAAGGCACATGTAAAAATGCTTGCCGATAGTGGCTACACTTCTATTTTGCCAGATCAATTGTATGATTATTTGGTTTACGGTAAGGAACTGCCCAAAAAGCCGATCATGTTTACTTTTGATGATACAGACCTGGATCAGTTTACCATTGCCGCTCCTACACTTAAGGCCCATGGTTTTAAAGCGGTCTATTTTATCATGACCGTTGCAATAGGTAAAAAAGGAAGGATCGCCTACATGAACAAAGCGCAGATCAAACAACTTTCTGATGAAGGCAATGTAATTGCCAGCCATACGTACGACCATAAAAACTTTGCCCAGTTTACTGCCGAAGACTGGGTTACCCAAATTGATAAACCTACCCAATTACTGGAAGAGATTACTGGTAAAAAAGTAGAATACTTTGCTTATCCTTATGGGGTGTCTAAAGCTTCTGAGCTACATAAGCTAAAAGAACATGGCTTTAAAGCAGCCTTTATCCTCTCTACCAAAAGGGATGAGCATTATCCCTTATACACCATCCGACGTATTATAGACCCGGGTACTTATACCGCAAAAAACCTGATGCATAGCATTAAAAAAAGTTTCCAGAACTAATGAAGATCAAAAAAATGCTATTCGCATTGGTGTTGTTGAGCAACACGATGACTGTTTGGGCCCAAGTGCCCCATCTAAGTGGTAAGGTAGAAATCAAAATGGCAACGGGGCAGATCACCTGCGATTTTGTATTAAGCAACATCCCCGACATGGGCAACGACTATCAAATTTTATTGAATAAGGGTTTTAACATCAAAGCCATTACAGATGCCGAAGGTAGAACCTTAAGGTACGATGGTTTTTACAATGGAAAGATGAAGGGCGAAGGTTTAACCTACACCCCAAAGGTAAAGGATAGCGTATACCGCAATCCAAAACAACTGCACATCACTTATACAGGGGCTTTTCCAATCTATAACAACTCTTTTAATTTTATAGATTTTAAGGGTCTGATCGCTTTTAATGGTGAAACTTTAAGGGCTACCGACCAATCTAAATGGTATCCAGTGCTTTATGATGTAAAGAACGACCGCCAGATCGAACAACCCACTTACGACATTACGGTCAGTACCAATGCAGAAGCTACCATTTTTGTGAATGGCGATCTGCCTAAACATGGTCCTATTGCCCGTTTCACGTCTAAGATACCAGTAGCACCGATGTTATTTGTTGGTAAATATGCTACCCAGCAAACTGCAAGTGCCTTGTTTTTAAACACCAACATGAACAAAAAACAATTGGAGGTATTTGAGCAGAACATTGCCGAAATGAAAAAATACTATCATAAAGTATTGGGCATACCTTATCAAACTAAAAACGTGTTTATCGAACATAAGGCAGTAGAGCAGTTTAACAATGGCCGAAGCTGGGGTTTTGTAACCTTCCCGACCATTGCTTTTGCTGGTATAAGAATGGGCACCATGATCGATGAAAAGCAGAGCAAGTTTAAAGATTCTACCGACTATCCTTTTATTGCCCACGAAATTGCCCATTATTATTTTGGCAATGTGTTACAGCCAAATGCTACCTTAATGTGGTTTTTCTTAGAATCTACGGCAGAGTACCTATCTGTTAAAGCAAGTGAAGAAAAGTTTGGCAAAAGCTTCGGGGCTAATTATTTCAAAGCGGCCACACAAAATCTCAAAAACTATAAAGTTATTCCCCTACCTGCAATTAAAGACATGAACCAGGTTGACGGAAACTATCGCTATAAATATGGCCCCCTATTGTTAAGAGGTATGGAACAGTTGATCGGCGAAAAAAGAACCTTCGATTTTCTAAAAAGCTGTTTGGCCGATACTAAAGGGCTTACAGATTATGCTTTTTTCAAAAGGAATGCCTTAAAATCGGGCATTACCGAGCAAGAATGGGCTGCTTACGAAAAGGACTACCTGCTTTCTGAAAATGTAACGGCGTTGATTCGTTATTAGTTGTTAGACGGTGTATAGGCTTAAGCTACTTCTTTGATCTGGTATTTTTTACCATTAAAATCGAACTGGTTGCCTTTTTGTTTACCCAACAATAGCTTTCCTATAGGCGAAACTGCAGAAATGGCAAAGATCACGTCATTACCCAAATGCAATTGGCCTGCACTGATGCTTAAATAGAAGTTACCTTGGTCGGTATATACCAAACTGCCGTTTCTGGCGGTTTCCGAATAAGGTGTATCTTTGATAGAAGTCAACACTTTTTGATTTTCCTCGGCATCAATCAGCAGGCGCTTGTTACGATCAATATCCTGTTGCATCATTTCCCTACTGGTTTCATATTTATCGCCCGCACTGCTTTTCGTGTCATCGTTACTGGCTTCACGAGCCTGTTTCAAAGCAGTTTCGGCGGTTTGGATTCGCTCTTCAATAAAATTTAGGCAAAGTTGGTATAAAGAAGATTTTATTTCTTGCATAGGTGTTTGGTTAATCAATTAAATATATCAAAATTTAAACAGCAATGCTACGCATCAAGCTGTTAATTTTTCAATTATTTAACCGTTAATTAATAAAGATAAGTTGATTGTTAGTGCTCAAGCCATTTTACTTTATCGGCAATTGGTGTCCTGTTGGCTTCACGGGGTTCTTCTTCATGGTAGCCCATATAGAAAAGACCAAAACACTTTTCGTTTGCCGCAAGACCCAAGAACTCGCCAAGGTCATCAATTAAAGGTGGCGAGCTCCAATATGCCCCTACATTTAGGGCTTCGGCAGTTAGGGCCATGTTCTGTACTGCACAGGCAACCGCAGCGATTTCTTCCCAATTGGGTAATTTATCTGGATGGAATTGGATATTTACGGCCAAGATACAATCCGCCTGGGCAGTTTTTTGGGCAAAACTATCAAACTTCTTCTGCATAAATTTCTCTGCAGGAACAGTTGCCGTATACAACTGACCCAAAGTTTGGCCCAATCTGATCTTTGCTTCTTTTCTGATCACCACAAAACGCCAAGGTTGCGTTAATTTATGTGTTGGCGCATAATTGGCACTCTCTAAGATCTGCTCAATAACTGTTGTAGGAATTTCTTTTTGGATATAGCTGGTAGGAAAAATACTTCTTCTTCCTTTGATCATCTTTGTTAATGTTTCAATGGCTGTACTCATGTGGTAAAAGTAATTAAAAGTTAAAAGACCAATGCGTATGGCCGAAGCGAAAATCCTATAAATCAAAATATTTTACTTTTTGATGGCTAGGTATTGGTTCATTGGTCATTGGTTCATTAGTTCATTGGTTCATTAGTTCATTGGTTCATTAGCTAAAAACCGTCAACTAAAAACTATTAACCGAAAACTGTCAACTAAAAACTGAAAACTGCCAACTAAAAACTGAGAACTATCAACCAAGAACCTTCAACTGCTTCCTGATCTTTTTTACTTTCGAATAAAACCCTATGCTTTCCTTATCTACTAGAAAATCCATGGTTTCTAGGAGTTCGTCTTTGATCCAATCGTGCTTGACGCTCAAATTGGCCAATACATTTAAACAGTGCGATTTAATGGCTACAGGTATTTGATCATTGATCAGCCAACCGAATACAGTGGCTACAATTTCGGTAGTTTCGTAATTGTCGATTATATTTTTGATGGCCGTAGGTGCTCTTTTGCTCGTCATCAAAGCTAGGATCTTGCTGTAATGTCTACAGCACGAAAGGTTTTGCTGTGCGATAAATCGATTCAGAAAATAAGTAGCATAAGGCAGAAAGCGGTGAAAATGCTGTTCATAGATATTCTCTAGGATCCAAGCGGCCCTAAAAGCGATTTTTTCGTCTTGATGAAAAGTAAGGTCGACCAGCTCCTTAACCGAAAAACCTTCTTCTGCTGCCACATAGGTCAATAGCGTAACCTTTGTTTTGGTTAAAGTAGTTTTAATGGCCTCAATTAGCATTTCCCTTTCCATCTGCTAAAAATAATAATTTTTGTTGATGAACTTAACCACATGGATGTATGGTTTTTCACCATCTTAATTACACCTCAGCTCAATGTTTAAGTGTTCAAAGTGGTAAACCTTTTAAAACTTGACTACATAGAAACGTAGGGCACTTAGTTTAAAAGTCTATCTATGTGGTCTATGTACCTATGTGGTTTAAACCCAAAGCCTATTAACCTAAGCAAATTAGGCACATGATTTTTTTCACCACCTTAGTAACCTTGGTTACACCTCAGCCAAATGCCTTAGTTGCCTTAGCTGGTGGAATTTTAGCACCTAACTTTGTACGCTAAACCTGATTGGAGCGGGCACGAAGCCGAGGAACGAAGGCAAAGTAAAGCAAAAAGCAGGACTACTTTTGCCAAGAGAAACTGCCGCTGTTTTTCAAAAACCTTTTTCCTTCGTCCTTTCAACCCTCAACCTTTTTAACTACCTTTGCACTTTATTTTTCAGCAATATGATTTCAGTTTCTAACCTATCCCTGCGTTACGGCAAACGTACTCTTTTTGAAGATGTTAACCTTAAATTTACACATGGCAACTGCTACGGTGTAATTGGTGCCAATGGTGCAGGTAAATCTACTTTCCTTAAAATCTTATCAGGCGATGTTTCGCAGACCAGCGGAACTGTGGCATTTACACCTGGCGAACGCATGGCGGTTTTAAAACAGAACCACTATGAATTTGATGAGTTTTCGGTAATTGAGACCGTAATGATGGGCCATAAGGAACTGTACGACATCATGAAGGAAAAAGATGCCATCTACATGAAAGAGGATTTCTCTGAAAAAGATGGCGAACGTGCAGGCGAACTGGAAAACCTTTTTGCAGAAATGGACGGTTGGAACATGGAAAGCAACGCTGCTACCATGTTGAGCAACTTGGGCATTAAAGAAGACCTACACTATAAATTACTAAAAGAAATAGATGGTAACCAAAAAGTACGTGTATTATTGGCACAAGCTTTATTTGGCAACCCAGATATCTTATTACTGGATGAGCCTACCAACGACTTGGACATTGACACCATTGCTTGGCTAGAAAACTTCTTGGCCGATTATCAGAACATTGTATTGGTGGTAAGTCACGATAGGCACTTTTTGGATGCCGTTTGTACACACATTGTAGATATCGATTTCAGTAAAATGAACATCTACACCGGTAACTATACTTTCTGGTACGAATCAAGTCAGTTGGCGTTAAAACAACGTAGCGACCAGAACAAGAAACTGGAAGAAAAAGTGAAAGAGTTACAGGAGTTTATCCGCAGGTTTAGTGCAAATGCTTCTAAATCTAAACAGGCTACCTCACGTAAAAAAGCTTTAGATAAGATCGATATTTCTGAGAATCAAGGCCTCAAGTCGTAAATATCCAGCGATCATGTTCAACAACTTAGGACGTGAAGCCGGCGACCAGATCTTACAGGTAGAGAAACTATCAAAAACTGCAAATGGCGAAGTGATGTTCAAAGACATCACCTTTATGGTAAACAAAGGTGATAAGATCGCTGTACTTTCGCAAAACAGTTTGGCTACTTCTGCATTTTACGATGTTTTGAGTGGCAATGATACTGATTACACGGGCGAATTTAAGTTTGGGGTAACCATTAGCGTTGCCGACCTGCCTAACGACAACTCTAAATACTTTGCAGGAAAAGACGAGAACCTGGTAGATTGGTTACGTGAATATTCTGGTACTGATGCTGACGAACAGTTTGTAAGAAGCTTTTTGGGCCGAATGCTTTTCTCTGGAGAAGAAGTGCTTAAAAACGTTAAAGTTCTTTCTGGAGGTGAAAAAATGCGTTGCATGTTCTCTAGAATGATGTTACAACAAGCCAACATGTTGTTGTTTGATGAGCCAACCAACCACTTGGACTTGGAATCGATCACCGCATTGAACAACGGCCTAAAAGATTTTAAGGGAGCCATCTTATTTACATCCCGAGATCATGCCTTAACAGAAACCGTAGCCAACAGGGTGATAGAGATTACGCCAAAAGGGGTAATTGATAAATTGATGACCTACGACGAATACATCAACAGTGAAGATGTAGCCAAACTTCGAGAAGAAATGTATAAATAAACAAAAGCAACCCTTTTAGCCAAACTAAAAGGGTTTTTTATTGGGATTGATTTTTTGGTTATTTTTCCACTTTTTACATATTATTGTAATCAGAAACCTATCCAAACAAACCTGATGAAAACCATCTTGATTTTATGCATATCCATTTTATGCAACTTAAGTGCTCATGCTCAAAAAAGTGATTCTACCCATACCCATTATCGGTTAATCCGCGGCGGCTTTGTAGAACACGCTACAGAACTTAAATCAAAAAAAGGGGTAAAGAACGGCGAAGCACGCATACAGAATGGAAAGAAGATCGTGGCCAAAGGTTTATATAAAGATGGAGAGCGGATAGGCAGATGGCAATTCTTTAAGGAGGGCGATACTTTAGAGCAGATCTACAATTACAGTATCAAAAGGATGGAGTATAACTTGCCACATGAAAAGATCAGGTTTGAAATCGATTCTTTAAAAGAAGGCGACAGGATTGTTTATCCTGCAAAAATTGGCGGCACCAATTATGCATTGATGTACCTATTAAAGCAATACATCATGCCATATCAGTTACAAAACAGCAATGGAGAATATCTACTGTCCTTTATTTTTAATATCGATCGCAATGGCAGGCTTGTTAAATATGAAATCAAGGTTGGTAACAATAAAATCAATAAACTACAGCAAGTTGACCTTAAAAAATTAAAACCCGAAGACTTTGAGTTTACAGCGGCAAAGTTAAACGGGCGCAATGTGGAGAGTACCCTAATCTTTGAAACAAAATTTACTATAGATAGGTAATAACGCCAAACAGCACTGTAAAGGCCCTGATGAAAAAACCGTTACAAGTGCTGTTGTACTTAACTAAATAATGAAGTTCAAATATAAATAAACTTTTTTATTAAATGCAACTAAATTGCATTTATATTTGTGACATGAAAATTTTATCACATTCACAAATTGATCGGCTCGGTATTACTGCAGCCGTTGCCTGCGCTGTACACTGTGCCGCTCTACCCTTGATCATTACCTCATTACCATTACTGGGGCTCGAGTTTTTAGCCAATATCTGGGTAGAAATTACCATGATCTGTATTTCTGTCTTTTTGGGCTGTTATTCTTTAAGCCGATCTTACCCTAAACACAAAAACTTAATGCCCATATTTGTGCTTTTAAGTGGTTTTGCAATTATAGCTATTGGTCATTTTTGGTTAGAAGACCTTGAAAGTTTTCTGATTCCTATCGGAGGATTGGTATTGGCGTTGGCCCATATGATCAACTGGCGTTTGATGAAATCGTGCCACCACAACCATAGCCAAAACTAATAAATATAACGGAGTAGCAAATCCTTTACACTAAATTTAATGCAATTCAATTGCATATCCTAAATTTGTAACAGCTAATGATGAGAAAGAAATTAGTAATGTTAAGTGCTTTGATCTGTATCTGCACTTTAAACAATGGCTGTAAGCATACAAAGCCCAATGCCAAAGAAATTTATATGAAATACCTCAAAAGTCACATCAAAAGATAAAAAATGATTTCAATCAAATCTGTAGCACATAGTTATAACGGCACACAGCAGATCAGTTTCAAAGACTGGCAGATCAACGATGGTGAGCAATGGTTGTTATTGGGCGAATCTGGTAGTGGGAAAACAACTTTATTGCACATTTTAACGGGTATCTTAAAACCAAAACAAGGGGAAGTAAAAATCAGTGATACTTCGATCTATACGCTCTCTTCTAAAAACCTTGATCAGTTTAGGGGCAGAAACATTGGGATTATTTTTCAAAGGCCACATTTGATCAAGAGCTTGACCATAGCTGAAAATCTGTTGTTGGCCCAAAGCTTTGCCCACTTGCCAGAAAACCATGAAAGGATTGATGAGGTATTGAAATCCTTGGATATCAGTCATAAAAAGAATGCTTATCCAAAAGAATTGAGCCAAGGTCAATTGCAACGTGTTTCTATCGCCAGGGCAGTGATCAACAAACCTGCTTTATTGATTGCAGACGAACCTACTTCTAGTTTGGACGATAAAAACGCTGCTGCTGTTTTAGAATTATTGATGCAACAGTCTGGTTTAAACCAAGCCACATTGGTGGTGGCCACCCACGATAAAAGAGTTAAAGATGCATTTACACATACTTACGATTTAGCATGAGCCCATTAAAAATTAGCTGGAAAAGTTTGATCTCTAAACCTTTGTCATCGGGTTTAAACATCATGTTGATTGCATTTGGAACCGGCATCCTTACTATTTTGTTATTGGCTTCTACGCAGATCGAAAATAAGCTCAACAACAACTCAAAAGATATCGACTTGGTAGTAGGTGCAAAAGGAAGTCCCTTGCAACTGATATTGAGCAGTATCTATTATATTGATTTCCCAACGGGAAACATTCCTTTAAAAGAAGCCAATGAACTGTCTCATAACCCTTTTGTAAAACGAGCCACTCCCCTAGCCTTGGGCGATAACTACAATGGGGTAAGAATTGTTGGAACAGACAGCAACTATGTTAGTCTTTATGGGCTAAAAGTACAAAGTGGCAAGTTTTGGTCAGCCGACCTTGAAGCTACCATTGGTACAACTGTTGCCAAAGAACAAAACCTAAAAGTAGGTGATACTTTTTTTGGGGCGCATGGTTTAACCAACAATTCTGATGTACACAAGAGCCATGCCTATAAAGTTGTGGGTATTTTGGCTCCACAAGGCAATGTTACCGATAACCTGATCTTAACCAATGTGGCCAGTGTATGGAAAATGCATGAACCTGAAGATGAGCATAAACCTGGTGAGGCCCATGAAGAACACCATGAAAGTACAGAAATCAGCAACAGGGAAATCACTTCATTATTGATCCAATACCGTTCGCCAATGTCGGTAGCCATGTTCCCACGTATGGTCAATCAAATGACGAGCCTACAATCTGCATCACCAGCAATGGAAAGCACCAGACTTTTCTCTTTGATTGGTGTAGGTGTTGATACTTTACAATGGTTTGCCATTTTGATCATGTTTATTGCCGCCATTAGTGTGTTTGTAAACCTTTACAATTCTTTAAAAGAGCGCAACTACGATCTGGCCATCATGCGAACCTTGGGTGCATCTCGAACAAAACTATTTATGATCGTCAATCCTAGAGGGCTTGGTATTGACCATAGTAGGCACGCTGATTGGGGTAGGTTTAGGGCATTTGGCATTGCAGTTGATTGGGCATTACCAAGAAAGTAGTCAGGCCAAACTAACTGGACTGATCTTCATTCCTACCGAAACTTACCTCTTGCTTGCTGGTTTAGGTATTGGTATATTTGCTTCTATCATCCCTGCATTGCAGGCTTATCGTTCTAATATTTCTAAAATATTGGCGAAAAACTAATAAATAATGAAACCTTGAGCATAATGCTCTTGAACAACAATAAAACAACCGGAAAAATAAATTAATAATCTGATGAAAAAACTAAGCTTTATCCTTTTGATCCTTGCAGGTTTTGGCTTCTCGGCCAAGGCACAACACGACCCTAACGACCAAATCATTTCAGAAAACTGGGATGTTATTGGCAGTGTAGACTTTAAAACTGTTAAAGACACAGAGATGTATGCGATTTTTGGCAATGAGATCAAAAAACATGCAAATAAACCTTTTGAGTTGGAAGGTTATATCGTTCCGATCAAAGACGGCATGAAACAGACCAAATTTATGCTTTCTACGTTACCTATTAATCAATGTTTCTTTTGTGGTAAAAATGGCGTTCCGATCATGGTATTGGTAGAATTGGTAGAACCAATCAAGTTTACCTATCAAACGGTAAAAATCAAAGGAACATTAAAATTGAGTACTGCTAATGCGATGGATAATCCACCGATTAGTTTAACCGCTGGAAAGGCTTTATAAATGACATTAACCGCAGATCCAATTGAAATTTTAAAACAGCATCAGCTCAAGAACACCAGACAAAGGGTTCGTGTTTTGGAGGAGATTGCTTCAGATTCTGCTGCAATTTCTCAGCCAGAGCTAGAAAAAAAGCTAGGTAAGGAGATTGACAGGGTAACTTTGTACCGTATTTTGAATACGTACGAAGACAATGGGATCTTACACCGCATCATTGACCTCAATGGTACGGCAAATTATGCCATCTGCTCTTCTGCTTGTACGGCGCATCACCATCACGATGAGCATGTGCATTTCAATTGCACCAATTGCAGCAAAATCTATTGTTTGAGCATAAAAGTACCTCCAATCGATATTCCAAAAGGATTTGAAACACAATCCTTGAATTTGATTGCCTACGGAGTTTGTGAGAAGTGTAGCAAGAAATAAGTAATCATAACAGATGGACACCAAAAACAAAACCCCGATAACTTTTAAAGCTATCGGGGTTTTTATGTCATTTTATATAATTAGTGACCTGCGTGACCATCTGCACCGTGCGCATGGCCATGGCTCAATTCATCTGCATTAGCTTCGCGTACAGATAATACTTTACCAGCGAAGATCAAGTTTTTACCAGCCATTGGGTGGTTTAGATCGACAGAGATGTGCGCTTCGTGAACACCAGTAACACCAGCACGGAATTGGTTACCTTGGTTGTCTTGCAACGGAATAACATCTCCAACCTGTGGCAACTCACCACCTGCTTCTTTAAACATATCGATTGGTAGATCAACGTGTGCAGTTGCATCAATTTCACCGTAACCATCTGCAGGAGAAAGCTCAAAGCTATATTCATCACCTGCTTGTAGGCCTTGTAAATGTTCTTCAAATTTAGGTAACATCATACCTACACCAAACAAGAACACTAATGGCTGTTCTTCATTTGCTTTTTCAACAAAAACTTGCTGACCTTCTGGAGTAGTAGTGTGTAGTTCATAAGTTATAGACACTACTGTGTTCGAATTAATATTCATTCTTAATGGTTTAATTTAATAATTTCACTGCCTCGGCAACCGTATGTACTGGCAGTTGGCAAGTTTTATTTCGGCAAATATAAATCTTTGTTTGTTCGCTTTCCTTATCTTTTAACAAAGGGAGTTCACTTTTTGTTCCGCCCAATGTAATTTTGTTGGGAATATAGAATTTACTCAGGTCTTTTTTGGTGCTTTTGATGTCATTTCCCACTACTGCAATTTCATTAATTCCGTGAACCTCATTTAACAATTGGATACACCAGTTGGAATAGGCCGAGCCATAAGCCTTGATCCTAGGCAATACCGAACTTAGCATTGCAGCTGCTTTTTCGCGATAGCTTTCCTCATCATAAAAAAGCCCCAGCTTTTGGAGGTTTTGGGCCATCACAGAATTGGAAGCAGCAATTACATTGTCCATTACCTCATGCTTACGGGCAATCAGCTCTTCGCCATTGCTCGCAGTATAAAAGAACATGTCATTTATTGGATCATTAAAATTAGCCAATACATGATCAGTCAATTTTTTGGCTTCAACCAACCATTTTTCGTTAAAGTCTGCTTCATATAATGCAATCAAGGCATCGATTATAAAAGCATAATCGTCTAAAAACCCTTGGATATTCGCTTTACCGTTTTTATAATTGCGATACAAACCTCCATCTATTGCCCTAAGGTGATGCAAGATAAATTCAGCAGCTTTTTTGGCACTGTTGTAATAGCTTTGCTCATCTAAAACCAGTGATGCATTTGCCAAAGCTTTGATCATCATCGCGTTCCAAGCTGTCAAACATTTATCGTCCAATCCAGGTCTGATCCTTTTGCTTCTTTCCGCCAATAGTTTTGCTTTGGCCGATTTCACTTTTTGGTGAAGCATCTCTTCATCAATACTATGTTTAGCTATGAAATCTTCATCTTGGATTGTTCTTCTCAAGATATTGGTTTCTTCTTCTTCCCAATTGCCCGCTGCAGTTACATTAAAATAATCACCCATCAAAACTGCATCATCACCTAAAACCTCATCAAATGCAGTTTTGTCCCAAACATAAAACTTACCTTCAACACCTTCACTATCGGCATCTAAAGCCGAATAGAAAAGTCCATTTTCGGCAGTCATCTCTCTATATACCCAGTTAATGGTTTCTTCAATTACTTGTTTAAAAGGTTCAAATTTTAAGCATTGGTAAGCTTCAGCATACAGATCGATCAGTTGGGCATTGTCATACAGCATTTTTTCGAAGTGTGGCACATGCCATTTGTCATCCACCGAATAACGGGCAAAACCTCCTCCGATCTGATCATAAATGCCACCCATCGCCATGGCTTCTAAGGTGGTACAAACCGCAGTAAAGGAAGCCTCGTCTGGTGTTAAGAAACTATAACGCAACAAAAAGCTCCAGTTATTGGGCAGTGGAAATTTAGGCGAACGGTTATATCCCCCTTCAGTAATGTCGAAATGACGTTTCCAAGGTTCGATCATCTCTGTTAAATGAGATTGGTCGAAAGTAATCTGCGTTGTTGATGGAATAATCTTTTCTGCCTGTTGGATGCCCTCGCTTAAACGTTCGGCATAGTTTTTGGCTTTTTCTGGCTCATTTTTCCAAAGATCGGCAATATTAAGCAGGATGCTGATCCAATCGTTTTTTCTAAAATAGGTACCGCCATATACCGGTTTTTGGTCTGGCAAACAAATTGCATTCAAGGGCCATCCCCCATTTCCGTTCATCAGCTGCACGGCCAACATATAGATCTGGTCAATATCTGGTCGCTCTTCCCGGTCAACTTTGATACACACAAAATTCTTGTTCATTACCTCGGCCACTTCAAAGTCTTCAAAACTCTCGTGTTCCATTACATGGCACCAATGACAGGCCGAATACCCAATACTGACCAAAATCAGCTTATTTTCTGCTTTGGCCAAAGCCAGCGCTGCTGGGCCCCACTCGTGCCATTGTACAGGATTATAGGCATGCTGCAATAAATAAGGTGAGGAAGCGTGGATAAGGTCATTTGGTTCTGCTGACATTTTTGTGGTTTTATTTAGTGTGTTGTAAGTGGCAATTGGAGATGTACGCCATCACAACAAAGTTATTAATTACTAAATACCTATTAAGATTAATTATTGTTTTTTACTTTAGCATTCTTAAGCTGACCATCCATTATCCAAACCAGAAATGAAAATTACCCATACCGAAATATATCGCTTTAGCATTCCGATGGAACCATTTGTAATTGCTACTGGCACCATGCATTTTGCCCAAAATGTATTGATCAGGATTCATACCGATGCTGGTATCTACGGTACAGGCGAATGTTCTGCTTTTCCGATGATCGTAGGCGAAACGCAAGAGACCTGTTTGGCTATGGCCAAAGATTTTGCCCAGATCTGGAAAGGGAAAAACCCTTTAGAGATTCCTGAGCGTATGCAAGATCTATTGAATTATGCAGACCATAATGCAACCATTAAAAGTGCCTTTGATATGGCGTTATTTGATATTGCTGCAAAAAATGCGAAACTACCTTTATACCAGTTTTTAGGTGGACACAAACGAACGATTGAAACTGACATGACCATTGGCATTGATACGCCCGAAGGAATGGCCTTGACAGCGCTTAAGCATCAAAAAAATGGATGTAGAATCATCAAGATCAAGCTAGGTAAAAAGGTACACGAAGATATTGAAAGAGTAAAACAGATCAGGGCCGCTGTGGGCAATGAGATGATCTTACGATTAGATGCCAACCAAGGTTGGAGTTTTGATGATGCACTTTTTGCCCTTGGAGCACTAGAGAGCCAGCAAATAGAGTTCTGTGAGCAGCCTATGCGCACTTGGTTTGATGACCAGCTGCCAGAACTGGCCTTAAACTCGAAGATCAAAATTATGGCCGATGAAAGCTGCTACAACCATCACGACGCTAGAAGATTGATCAACAACAAAGCCTGTGAATATCTGAATATCAAATTTGCCAAATCTGGAGGAATTTTAGAGGCGCAAAAAATTCATGAGGAGGCTTTGCAACATGGCGTAAAATGTATGATTGGTAGCATGTTAGAAAGTAGGATTGCTTTAACTGCCAATTTGCATTTTGCCTTGGCGAGTCCTAATGTTGTATTTTTTGACTTGGACACCTGCCTACTTGGTCACTTGGTTGATCCTGTAATTGGTGGGCTGAGTTACGATGGTTATTTCTTAAGTGTGCCTGATAGTCCGGGTATTGGCGCAGATGCAGACCCAGCCTTTCTAAAAGGTTGCGAACAGTGGATAATTAGTTAAGAATCATAACAATATTTTAACAATTCCAAGACAGTAATTTAATAAACCTAATTTTTTAGTTTTTGTTAAATTATTTTCGTCTAGGATAAAAGGGAGTTCGTCGATAATTATAATATTTTGGTATAAAAGGGAAGATTTGGTGCAACTTTTTTTAAATCGGAGCGTCTTATCTACAAATCCACACAAATTATATTATGGTTATGAAAACTTCAATCAAATCACTAATCGCTGCGTCACTAATGACTGTAGTGGTTTCAACATCAACTGTTTACGCTTACACACCAGTAGTAAAAACTGTTTCTGCAAATGCAGTAGATGTGACCTCAATTAAAAAAGTAATTGTTACTGGCAATGTAGAAGTTACTTTAGTTCAGTCGCCGAAATCGAAAACCTTATACAAAAAAGAGAACGATGCTTACGTACATGTTAAACAAGTTGGAAGTTCTTTGTTAATAGACACCAAAAACAGTACAGAAAATGCTAAAATCACTGTATATGTTGATGAAATCTATAGAATTGATGCTTCTGGAAATGCAGTAATAGAAACCAATGATGCTTTAAAGCTAGATTATCTTCAGATTTTCTTAAAAGACAACGCTAAAGCCGATATCAATTCTACAACAACAGGTTTATATACTTCTTTGATCGGTGCTTCTGAATTAAGATTACAAGGTTCAACAGGTACACATGTTGTTGCCATGGACAAGTTATCTAAAATAACAATGGAAAGATTTAGTGCAGTAAAAACTGAGACCAAACCAATCGTTTTCCCAGAATATACCGCATTGAACAAATAAGCACTATTGTTTGATTTAAACGAATAAAAAGTCTACCAAATTAATGGTAGACTTTTTTTTATTGCACCAATAGTTGTTGGAATTGCAAACTGTCTCCATTAAATGCATTAAAGTCTACAACGTGGTTAATGCCATTGATCCTTGCCTTATCAGAATGTTGCCAAAACTTCCATGCATTTGAAGGTATTTTTAATTTAGGCTGGTGGTAATGTGCTACCCAAAAAGGATAGCCTTCATAATAACCCATTAAATGGTCCTGATAAAACTTCAGTCCCGAATAGATGATTGGTCTAACTTTAGTTTTTACTTCGATCTGGATAATAAAGGCATTGAGTTCTTTTCGCATCTTGTCTGGCGAAACACCATCTAAACTTTCAATGTCAACTACTGGGGGTAAATCACCTTTTTCTATATTAACCGTTTGTAAAAAAAAGTTGGCTTGCCACAGGCCTGATCTTTTAGGTCTAAAAAAGTGATAGGCACCTACCTTTAAACCAGCTTTCGGAGCTTCGCGCCAATTGCGCTGAAAATAGGGGTCTACATTCAACACGCCTTCGGTGGCCTTGATAAATGCAAAATCAACTGCCACCCCATCTTCTTTCATTGCCTTTACTTTTTGCCAATCGATCTTGCCTTGGTAATAAGAAACATCAATGCCATGAATGGTATATTTTTTAGGAATTTTGATGTCATAGCTTTCGTATGTTCGGTAGTTTTTGTCTTCGTTAGGGTGGCGCAGCCAAAACCATGTTGAGGAAGCTACTTTTAAAACATAACCGTAGTAAAATGGTGATAAAAGCACCAATACCACACCTGCCATTACAAACTTGAGTGTTGTAGACAGTCCTTTGGTCTTTTTTCGGGATGGTTTTCGTTTCCTGGCTGGCATTTGATAAAAATACCCAATAAAAACGTCCTTTCGAACAAAGAGAGAAATCTATTGGGCAGACTTCTCTCTTCATTTGATATATCCGAAAGGATAAAAATGCTTATTTACTCAATTCAGCATAATATTTATGGAACAATGGCAAAGTTTCGATGCCTTTGTAATAGTTATAGATATCATACTTTTCATTTGGCGAGTGTAGCGCATCGCTGTCTAAACCAAAACCAAACAATACCGATTTGATACCTAAAACATCTTCAAATAAAGCTACAATTGGAATGCTACCACCACCACGTGTTGGGATAGGTTTTTTACCAAAACTATCTTCAATTGCTTTTTCTGCAGCACGGTAAGCAACGCTATCAGTTGGCGTTACCACAGGTTCGCCACCATGATGTGCCGTAACTTTTACTTTCACATAATCTGGAGCAATACTTTCGAAATGTTTGGTGAAAATTTCAGAAATCTCATCAGAACTTTGGTTTGGAACCAAACGCATCGAGATTTTAGCATTGGCTTTGCTTGGCAATACGGTTTTTGCACCTTCACCAATGTAACCACTCCAAATTCCGTTTACTTCTAAAGTTGGTCTTGTACCGGTACGTTCTAAAGTACTGTATCCTTTTTCGCCCCAATCGGCCTTGATATCAAGGTCTTCTTTATATTCTGTTAAGTCGAAAGGAGCAGCATTCAATGCTTTTTTCTCTTCTTCGGTTAGCTCAACTACTTTATCGTAAAATGCTGGAATGGTAATGTGGTTGTTTTCGTCGTGTAGCGAAGCAATCATCTTACATAAAATCGTAGCAGGGTTTGCCACTGCACCACCATATACACCAGAGTGTAAGTCTCGGTTCGGTCCTACTACTTCAACTTCCATATAAGCTAAACCACGTAGACCGGTTTCGATAGACGGGTTTTCCATGCTGATCATCGAGGTATCAGAAATCAATACCACATCTGCTTTCAGCCTTTCTGCATTGGCTTTCACAAAAATACCAAGGTTTGCAGAGCCTACTTCTTCTTCACCCTCGATCATAAATTTAACGTTGCAAGCCAAAGTATTGGTTTTCATCATCAATTCGAAAGCTTTTACGTGCATGTAGAACTGGCCTTTGTCATCGCAAGCACCACGAGCATATATCTTACCATCGCGAACCGTTGGTTCGAATGGTGGAGTTTTCCATAATTCAAGTGGATCAGGTGGCTGCACATCATAATGTCCGTAGATCAAAACGGTTGGCAAGCTCGCATCAACGATCTTCTCTCCATAAACGATTGGATATCCTGCTGTTTCACAGATCTCAACTTTGTCGGCACCTGCATCTTTCAGCTTTTGAGCTACAAAATCAGCAGTTTTTAACACATCTCCTTTGTATTTTGGATCGGCACTAACCGATGGAAAACGTAACAATTCAAACAACTCATCTAAAAAGCGTTGCTTGTTGTCTTCAACATATTTCTTGATTTCTTGCATAACATTTATATTTTGAACAAATATAGGTTTTTCGCCAAAAGCATTCTAAAAACAATTGAATCAATAATTAATTGGTTCAGATTAACTAAAAGTAAATCAAGCGTATAAATAGCTTTATTAATATTTATATATTTGTAATTAATAACTTTATTTTGCGCTATAATTATATTTAGGGATGAGATTTCGGGCATTAGCGCTATGCATTGCACTTTTACTTTGTTTTTCTTTAAAAACCATCGCCCAGATCACTGGAGCGAGCTGCCCCGAATCGGCCAAATATTTTTCAAAAGATAGTGTAAACGTAATCACTTTTGGTGCCAGTACGGTTGAGGGTGTAAATGGGCTTAATTTCCAGACCTACCTTACCACCAACTTTGTTAACTGTTACATCAACAAAACCATTAATATCCAGAAATATGGTGTGAGCGGAGAAACCACTGCACAAGGCCTATTGCGCATTGACAATGCCATAGCTGATAAAACTGGTTTCATTGTGATCTTAATGGGAGCCAATGATGCGCTACAGATCGATGCGGGCAAAATGACACTTGCACAAACAGAAGCCAATATGCGTACATTGATTGTAAAGTCTCTCAATCAAAACCTCGTACCTATTGTATGTACACTTCAAAATTTTGATGACAGAACCAGTGCGCTTTATAGAAGGGTTAATTTACAGGTTAGGGCGATCAACGATATGTATAAACGCCTGATCAAAGAATACAATATTTATCTTGGCGATATTAACGCGGCCATGCGCAGGGATTTCACACTTTATCAAGATGCTGTACATCCGAATGCGAGGGGCAACAGATTGATCAGCTTTGTGTTATTCGACGCGATCAACAAAATCATTGCAGAAAGATTTTTACAGTTTACGGTAAGCCAAAACTATCCAAATCCGGGTAAAAGTCAAACATCTGTAGATATTATCATGCCTGAAGCTGATAAAGTAGAGTTTAAGATCTACAACATACAGGGCAAGCTCATACAAACCGTGTTACACGAATACCTGAATACTGGAAAGCATACCATCCAGATCAATTTAGACTATCTCAATCCGGGTGTTTATATCTATAGGGTGGCCACGAGTTCTGGGTTATATGTCACGACCAAAAAAATGGTTGTTATTCGTTAACTTTAAATATCGACTTTATTCCTTTATCATTATCTTTAGTGCATAATTAAAGGCAAATGCAAGATTTTACCAACGAGACCATCGACCTGGATAAACTCCCAAAATATCAGGAAATCGTACTTACCGCACCCGACCAAAAATATTGGAAAGTAATTATCATCAATATCTGCATCTTCTTATTCATCATCGGCATAGGCTTAGGCCTTTTTCTTTGGCTAAACACCTATATCAAGCCTTACACCTACCCCATTATTGGTGGTTTTTTGGTTTTTGGCATTTTACTCTTCTTGATCCACAGGGCTAGTTTCAAAAAAAGAGGTTATGCTTTAAGGGAAAAAGATATCGTCTATAAAAGTGGCATCATTGCCGAAAAAACATCCATTGTACCTTTAAATAGGATACAACATGTATCGTTGGACGAAGGTGTTTTTTCGAGGATGTATGGTTTGGCTACTTTAGAAATCCATACTGCTGGAGGCAGTGCGGGGCATATGCATATTGCTGGCATCCCAGTTGAAAAAGCCAGCGTTATCAAAGAGGCCTTGCTTAAAAGAATAGATTTATTAGAAAGTTTAGCTGCAGATTAATGGATTACGATTTCAGCAAACCACAAAGACAATCTGCTGCCGGTATCATTATTATGGCGGCAAATACGTTGCAACATGTAATAAGGGCCATGATCTTCCCCATCATTATTTTTATAGTGAAGGTAGACCACAATATGCTTTGGTATACCGGTTTGGGTACTGTGGCTTTGTTGTTCATCGTTTTGACCTATTCCTATTTCAACTATAAAAAATTTACTTTCTATATAGATGAGGCCAATCAGGCATTTATCATCAACAAAGGGATATTCAATAAAAACCTGCTGACCATACAATTAGACAAGATCCAACAGGTAAACATCAACCAATCGCTTTTACAAAAGATGATCGGTGTATTTAGCCTACAGATAGATACGCCTGGTGGCGATGGCAAGGAAGTAAGCATCAAGGCCATTAACGAACAGATTGCCTACAGTTTAAAGGAACGCCTGTTAAATGTCCATAAAACCGTCATTGAGGATAGCGCAGTTCAAGAACAGGCACAGACACAACCCAAAGCCTCATTTTTAAAAATCAGTATCACTACTTTATTTAAGGTAGGACTTACTTCTAATTATGGCAGTAGCTTGGCCTTATTGTTGGGTTTTACCTATGCGTTATTCCACAATACGAAAGAGCTTTTAAAGGCTTTTGCCAGCGATGATGGACAAGTAGAGGCAGCCATCAAAAGTGGTGTTTCGCTTTTTTCGGTTGGAATACTCATTGCCTTATTGCTATTTGTATTGTTGGCCATAAACATTGTGAGAACCTTTGTTAAATATTTCGATTTCGAGATTAGCCAACATCGGCATTCATTGCTCATTTCTTCAGGACTTTTTGCCAAGAAGAACACTTTGTTGAGCCCACATAAAGTTCAGATCACTACCTACAGCCAGAATTACTTTCAAAAAAAGTTCAATATGTTGAATTTGAACTTGAAACAGGCACATGATGGCGAGGCAGGAAATGAAAAAGAAAGACAGAAGTCCAATCTTGAGGTTCCGGGTTGTAACCCAACTGAGCGTGATGAACTGTTAAAGATGATCTTGGGCAAGATTCCTGCCGAAAGCGCAAGTTTTGTCCCGAACTATCGTTTCTTAAACCTACCTATTTTCTTTAATGTGGCTATCCCGCTCATTATCTTCTTTATATTTTCAGCTAATTTTGAAGTAGTCAAAGCCTTTTATCCGCTGGCCATTGGTTATGCTGTCATCGTAATTGGCATGATCTATATCAGTTATACTAGACATCGCTTAATGGTGAGCCAAGATTTTATCATCAAGAAATCGGGCATTTGGGATGTTTCACACGAAATCATCTTCCCACATAAGATCCAATCCATTACCACATTTCAATATCCTTGGCACAAAGGTGTAGATGTTGGCCATGTTAACCTGCACACCGCCGCGGGTACCATCCACTTTAAATATGGCAATTATACCGAGAATCAAATCTTTGGTCAACTATTGGCTATATCAGATAGAAAGCGGAAGTGAAGAATGGATGTAGGCATGAGGTTGCAAGGTCTAAGGTTGAAGGCTTAGGGTCTAAGGTTTCGATAAGCCTACCTCAAAACTGGCGTCTCAATAAACAATTAATTTCTTTACCAACAAATTCCGATAAAAGCACATAATTTGCTATTTTTGGACCTCAAAAGACAGGAGCTGATTTGGATTATTTAGAAGGATTAAACCCACAACAACGCGCAGCAGTAGAAAACACTGAAGGACCAGTAATGATTGTTGCTGGTGCAGGTTCAGGCAAAACCAGGGTAATTACTTATAGGGTGGCGCACCTGATACAAAAAGGTGTGGATGCTTTTAACATTTTGGTATTGACCTTTACCAACAAAGCCAGTAAGGATATGCGTGAGCGCATTGGAAAAGTAGTGGGTAGCGAAGCCAAAAATATCTGGATGGGAACTTTCCACTCGGTATTTGCCAAAATATTAAGGGTCGAAGCAGAGAAAATAGGTTATCCTTCTAATTTCACCATCTACGATACCGACGATAGCAAAAGTTTGATCCGTAGCATTTTAAAAGAAATGCAGTTGGATGATAAATTATATGCTGCAAATGTGGTATACAATCGCATATCAGCCGCGAAGAACAACTTGATTTCTGCAACCGAGTATTTAGAAAACGACCAGATCCAAGCCGAAGATGCAGGCAATAAACGCCCCTTGTTAGGATTGATCTATGATACTTATGCCAAACGTTGCTACAAAGCTGGTGCAATGGATTTTGACGACCTGTTGTTCAAAACCAATATCCTGCTTAAAAACCACCCAGACGTTTTAAATAAATACCAGCACAAGTTTAAATACTTAATGGTTGATGAGTACCAGGATACCAACTTTTCGCAATATACCATTGTAAAAAAATTGGCAGCTGCACACCAAAATATCTGTGTAGTGGGTGACGACGCACAAAGTATCTATGCTTTCCGTGGAGCAAATATCCAAAACATCCTAAACTTCGAGCGCGATTATCCTGAGCTAAAGGTCTATAAGTTGGAACAGAACTACCGTTCTACACAAAGCATTGTAGAAGTGGCCAATAGCATCATTGCCAACAATAAGAACCAATTGGAGAAAAACGTTTTCTCTGAAAATGAGAAAGGTGATAGGATCAAGGTTTCGAGAGCTTTTACCGACAATGAAGAAGGTAAATTGGTAGCCGAAGCCATTGTACAGGACAGAGCAAACGCAGGCATACAATATAAAGATTTTGCCATTTTATACCGTACCAATGCCCAAAGTAGAGCAATGGAGGAAGCTTTACGGAAGTTGAATGTGCCATATAAGATCTATGGCGGTCTATCTTTTTACCAACGTAAGGAGATCAAAGACTTAATTGCCTATTTCCGTCTAACCTTTAATCCTGCTGATGAAGAGGCCATTAAACGGGTGATCAACTATCCACGTCGTGGTTTGGGCGATACCACTATTGAAAAAATTGCAGTTGCAGCCGACAAACATGATGTAACCATGTGGCAGGTGATCTGTAACCCGCAACAATATATTGAAGGTAGGATTGCCAATCAGTTGAATGATTTTGCGGTAATGATCCAGAGTTTTGCAGCAGAATCAAAAAAATTGGATGCCTACGATACTGCCTTGTTTATTGCGCAACACTCGGGTATTTTAAAGGAACTGCATACCGATGATAGCGTAGAAGGACGTAGCCGTTACGAAAACATACAGGAATTGTTGAACGGGATCAAGGAATTTGCTGAACGAGAAGATATCGAAGACCGCAGTTTGGCCATTTTTATGCAGGATATTGCCTTATTGACCAATGACGACCGTCAAGATGATAAAGACAAGGATACCGTTTCTTTAATGACCATCCACTCTGCCAAAGGATTGGAGTTTAAAAATGTATTTATTGTAGGATTGGAAGAAAACCTGTTTCCATCACAAATGTCTTTAACTTCGAGAACTGATCTAGAGGAAGAGCGACGTTTATTCTACGTAGCCATTACCAGGGCAGAAAAGAAGTTAACCATTACTTATTCTACTTCACGCTACCGTTGGGGTACTTTAACTTCTTGCGAACCAAGCCGTTTCATCAACGAGATCAATCCATCTTATCTAGAATTAGAAGTGGTAAAGCCTGCGAAAAGCAATTTCGGTGAAAACAGTTTTGACAACGAACGCAAAAGCTGGAGTCAACAACGTGAGTTTACACCTAAACCTACTACCAGTACCACCGTAATTAGGCCAAAAACAACTTCGATTTTACCTAAGGCACACGTACCAACAGCTGGTTTTACACCCAATGCTGCCAACGAGTTTCAAAATGGTATGGATGTTGAACATGAGAAGTTCGGATTTGGTAAAATTGTGAACCTGGAAGGCAGTTTGCCAGATGTAAAGGCGACCGTATTTTTTCAAGGTCTGGGAAACAAACAATTGTTATTAAAATTTGCCAAATTGCGAATTGTGAAATAAATATAGCAGAGATGCTGTTAGCTGCCTATTAATTGTATATCTTTGAAGCAAAGAATGGCAACATTTCGATGAATTCTTAACCAAGATTTCTCTGTGAAAAATATGTTTTGTTTCTCAACACCTATTTTTTTGTTTTGGTTATTTCATAATGTGCATAACAATAGCTAATTTTCAACAATTAAATTATTCATGAATTTCGATTATAATACAACGCGTAGCGATTTAATTTTGGCAGAATATGGCCGTAATGTACAGAACATGGTGAAGTACATTATTGATTTGCCGACCAAAGAAGAACGCAATAAATATGCACAGGCCGTTATTGATCTGATGGGTTTTTTAAACCCACATTTACGTGATGTTGCCGATTTTAAACATAAATTATGGGACCATCTACATATCATTTCTGATTATAAGATCGATGTAGACAGCCCTTATCCGAAACCTTTACCAGAGGCAGCACAGTTTAAACCTGCGCATATCGGTTATCCCCAACAAAAAATCACCTATAAACATTATGGTAAAACTGTTGAGAAACTGATTTCAAAAACCATGGAAGAGGAAAACCCAGAACGTAAATCTGCTATGGTACAAGGCATTGCCAATTTCATGAAAATGGCCTATGTACAATGGAACAAAGACAATGTTGCTGATGAGGTTATTCTTAAAAACCTAAGAGAACTTTCTGGCGGTAATCTAGAACTGGAAGAAAATGTAAACTTACAAAAAGTTGAATTCAGACCTCAGGCCAACAGACCAAGTAACAACAACAATCGTGGTCGTCAGAACAATAACAAAGGTCGCCAGAACAACAACAATAACAACGGTCGCCAGCGTAACAATAACAACCAAAAACAAAGACACTAATCAAAAGAAATACCTGTTGTTTCAAAAACAATAAGCAGATAAATATATACAGATGAATGCATTCGAAATCATAGGCGGTAAAAAATTAAAAGGCGAAATTACTCCACAAGGGGCAAAAAATGAGGCTTTACAGATTTTATCGGCAGTTTTATTAACCGACCAAAAAATTACCATCAGCAATATCCCAGATATCAAAGATGTAAACAAGCTGATCGAATTATTGGGAGACCTAGGGGTAACCGTTGAACGGATCAACAAAGACACCTATACTTTCGAAGCAAAAAACATTAACCTTGATTTCTTCCAATCAGATACATTTAGGGCAAAAGGCGGAGGCCTGCGTGGTTCTATCATGATCGTTGGTCCATTATTGGCCCGTTTTGGTAAAGCAGCAATCCCTAAACCAGGTGGCGATAAAATTGGCCGTAGACGTTTGGACACCCACTTTATCGGTTTTGAAAAACTAGGTGCAAAATTCATTTACGATTCTAAAAAAGCATTTTTCAACGTTGATGCCACCAATTTAAAAGGGGCATACATTTTATTGGACGAAGCATCGGTAACCGGAACTGCAAATATTGTAATGGCTGCTGTTTTGGCAAAAGGTACCACCACCATCTATAATGCTGCCTGCGAGCCTTATCTACAACAATTGTGTAAGATGTTGAACCGCATGGGTGCAAAGATTTCGGGTATTGGTTCTAACCTTTTAACCATTGAAGGGGTTAAGAAACTAGGTGGAACCGAGCACAGAATGTTGCCTGACATGATTGAAATCGGTTCTTTTATTGGTTTAGCTGCCATGACGGAATCAGAAATCACCATCAAAAATGTTTGTTATGATGAGCTGGGTGTAATCCCTGAGGTTTTCAAAAAACTAGGAATCAAATTGGAGCGCAGAGGCGATGATATTTATGTGCCTTCTCAAAAGCACTATGAAATAGACACCTTTATTGATGGGTCTATCTTGACTATTGCAGATGCTCCATGGCCAGGATTTACACCGGATCTATTGAGTATCGTTTTGGTCGTAGCTTCACAGGCAAGAGGTTCGGTACTTATCCATCAAAAAATGTTCGAAAGCCGCTTGTTCTTTGTAGACAAATTGATAGACATGGGTGCACAGATCATTTTATGTGATCCGCATCGTGCTACCGTTAATGGTATCGACAAAAAATACAAACTTCGTGGAATCAGCATGACATCTCCTGATATCCGTGCTGGAGTTTCCTTATTGATCGCAGCCCTATCTGCAGAAGGTACCTCGACCATTTACAACATTGAGCAGATTGAACGAGGTTACCAAGATATCGATATCCGCTTACGTGCATTAGGTGCACAGATTAAACGGGTAGAGGGCTCTGGCCCAAGCCACTAAGATGACGATTTACAACCCCATCCAAAAAGTATTAAAGTATAGATCACTCGCATTTATATGTTTAATACTTTTTTTTTGGAATTAGTGGTTGTAAAAACACGACCTCTGAAAGTGAAGGTAAACAGCTAGACCAAATCCTAAAATACAAAGAATTAGGTCCCATTACCAAGGCCTATATCGACACCTTAGATTCGGTTCGTAAATACATTGGAAAGAATGATGTAACCCGTTTAACCAAATTCTATCGGATCAAACAGCTATATCTTCAAGCCACTGAAAAAGATTTAACCAAACTAAATCTATACGCCGATAGCGCGATTGCCCTTTTTAATGACCAAGACATAATTGCTGCCAATAAAAATGCTTATTTCGATGCCTTACTCTTAAAGGGAGATGCTTTATATGATGCTCAAAAATATACCCAAGCAGTTTTATACTATCTAGAAGCCCGTTCCTTCCGTAAAAAGAACCTAGATATCTGTAGCAATAGGATATTGAACGTACGTTTGGGTAATGTCTATTTCATCCAGGGAAAATTTGAACAATCTGCCAAATATTATAAGGAAAGTTACGAACTAGAGCAGGCCTGTGCCACTTATAGCGATCCAAACAAAGAGTTTTACGAAATACAAGCCTTATTAAACAATACAGGTTATAGCTACGAAAAAGCTAATCTATTGGATAGTGCAAGGCACTTTTTTCAAAAGGACCTGGACTACATAGAGATCAAAAGAAAAAACAATAAAGTTGATACCAAAACTTTAGATGATGCTGCCGCTACTGTATTGGACAATCTGGGAAGTGTGCTACTTAAAAAAGGCGAGCTTGATAAGGCAGAAGAAATGCTAAAAAGAAGTATTGCCACTAAATACTCTGAAGGTGACGGCATAATGATACCTCCATTGATCAAATTGGCACACCTCTATACACTTAAGCATAATTATAAAGCAGCTGAACAAGCTTTTGTAAAAGCAGATTCAATATTGGTCAAACAACCAAATCCTGAATTAGAATCGAGGTGGAACAAAGCCAGGTCCGAATTTTACGCTCAACAAGGTAAATTCGATTTAGCCTATGCCAAGCAGCAGCAATATCTGGTTTTAAGGGATTCTGTTAATAAAGACAAGGCTAAACTCTCTTCTATTGATATAGAAAAGGATTTTGTCAATCTAGAACAGAGCTATAACCTACAGAACCTTGAAAAAAAAGATACCATAAAGAACATCTATCTGATTTTTACCGCATTTCTACTCTTTTTGGTGATCATTATTGCTTTTTTGATGTTCAGAAATATCAAATTGGCTAAAAAAAGCAGCCAAATTATCGAACGGCATAATCAAAAGCTACAAGAAACTTTATTAAAATTGGAAGATGCCAACCAAAATTACGCAAGGGTAATGAAGGTAATGGCCCACGATCTGAGGAACCCCCTTAGCGGCATTGCCGGAATTTCCGCTTTTTTGATAGAAGACCATCAACCAGTGGATGAAAAAGCATCTTTAGAGATCATCAAAGCCTCTGCAGATAATGCATTGGGTCTAATTAATGAACTACTAGGTTCTGTTCTCCCTACACATGGGCAAGGAGCAATTGTATTTAAAAAGGAAAAACTCAATATCCAGTTGTTGTTACAACAATGTACTTCATTATTGAATTTTAAAGCAGGTGAAAAGCAGCAAAACATTGTCATCAATAACCATGAGGAGGTTTTCATCAATGCCGATGCAGATAAACTATGGCGAGTATTCAACAATCTTATTGTGAATGCCATCAAATTTAGCCACGAAAGACTCTACCATTCTTATTGATGTCCAAAATGAATCGGATCAAAGTAATCATTCACATCGCCGATAATGGCATTGGCATCCCTAAAGATTTTGAAGAGAAGATTTTTGACATGTTTACCAAAACCAAACGCTTGGGAACTGCAGGAGAAAAGCCTTATGGTCTGGGCTTATCTATTTCCAAACAGATTGTCGAGGGGCATCAGGGTAAGATCTGGTTTGAACCCAATCCAAGTGGCGGTACCATCTTCTTTATTCAACTTCCTAAATAAAAAAACGTCATAGACCCTAGGCCCATGACGTTTCTTCTCCAAGCATCTGGTCTATTGATTAACCAGAAATTGCTTCTATAATATCATATTGGGTAATGATTTCGAATTTTCCTTGTTCGTCTTCTACCAATACCGCACTGTTGTCTTTATTGATCATCGAAGATATCTTATCAATTGAGGTATTTAGGTCAACAAATGGCAAAGATGCTGTCATCATCTCTTTACAGGACTAGATTTTAACGATGGGTTTTCTAATAAAGCCTCTAACACATTGCTTTCTGTAACTTTACCAATCACCATCCCTTGTTGGGTAACAGGCAATTGAGAAATGCTCAAAGTCTTCATGATATTGATTGCTTCTACAATAGTTTTTTCGCAATCTAAGGTAACTACCTCTTGATTAGAGCGTTTAGCAATAATAGAACGGGCTGTTAGTTTTTCATCTTTCAAGAAACCACGCTCGCGCAACCAATCTTCGTTATACATTTTACCCATGTAACGGCTACCATGGTCATGGAAAATAACAACCACAACATCTTCTGGTTTCAATTGGTCTTTCAATTGCAAAAGACCGGCAATGGCAGAACCGGCAGAATTACCTGCAAAAATACCTTCTTTACGTGCAATATCACGGGTCATTAAGGCCGCATCTTTATCGGTTACCTTTTCAAAAAGATCAATGATGTCGAAATTTACATTTTGTGGTAAAAAGTCCTCTCCAATACCCTCTGTAATGTAAGGATAAATCTCATCCTTATCTAAAATACCTGTCTCTTTGTATTTTTTGAATACTGAACCATAGGTGTCAATTCCCCAGATTTTGATATTTGGATTTTGCTCTTTTAAATATTTACCCGTTCCAGAAATTGTTCCACCTGTACCTACACCTACTACCAAGTGCGTGATCTTACCTTCTGTTTGTTTCCAGATTTCAGGCCCAGTCTGCTCATAATGTGCTTGACTATTAGATAGGTTATCGTACTGATTGGGTTTCCAAGAATTAGGCACTTCACGCTCTAAACGAGATGAAACTGAATAATAAGAGCGGGGATTTTCGGAGTCCACATTGGTAGGGCAAACAATTACTTCTGCTCCAAACGCACGTAAGGCATCTACCTTTTCTTTTGATTGTTTATCTGTTGTGGTAAAAATACACTTGTATCCTTTAATGATAGCAGCCATTGCCAGGCCCATTCCGGTATTACCAGATGTACCTTCAATAATTGTACCTCCTGGTTTTAATTTTCCACTTTTCTCCGCATCTTCTATCATTTTTACCGCCATTCGGTCTTTAATAGAATTGCCTGGATTTGTTGTTTCAATTTTTGCCAAAACCGTAGCTGCAACATCTTTAGTAATGTTGTTTAATTTAACCAATGGCGTGTTACCAATGGTTTCTAAAATATTATTATACCACATGCTGCAAAAGTACACAATGACAATAAGTATTTTACAACTTAATATTTATTCGAAACTAAATTTTATTAAATTAATATTTAAAAAATATTATTCCATAATCTAGTTAATTAGTATACTAAAAATACTATAAAATTAGGATAACTTGTATATTTTACCAGGTAGCGAAACCAGTATGCCCTGCATTTCTAGTGTCAGTAATATAATGGCAAGTTTACTTTGTGTTAGATTGGTACTTAGCGCCAATTGGTCAACACTTAAGGGTTTCTCTTTCAGGATATCAACAAGCTTTTGTTCGTCATGAGTAAGATTTAATGGTAAATGGGCTTGTACTTCTACCTTTTGAGATTTCTCATCATCCCAACCTAAGTAATAGATCAGGTCTTTTGGATGATTGATCAGCCCTGCCCTATTGGTTTTGATCAAGAAATTACAACCAGCAGAAAATTCGTCATTTGTCCTACCCGGAAAGGCATATACATCTTTATTGTAAGAATTGGCAATTTCTGCCGTAATGAGCGCGCCTCCTTTTAAAGAAGCCTCCACAACAATCGTCACATCGGCAATGCCTGCAATTATCCGGTTTCTTTTTGGGAAATTCTCTCAATCTGGAGTGGTACCAGGCAAGAACTCTGTCAATAACCCACCATTATGCACCATCTTTTTTGTCAGTTCTTTATGCACTGCGGGATAAATCCTATCCAAACCATGTCCTAATACACCAACTGTAGGTATTTCATTATTTAAACTCTCTTTATGTGCGATGGCATCTATTCCATGGGCCAAACCACTCATCACCACTACCTGATAGGGCTGTAGCGCTTCTACCAGTTGTTTACAGAGCAGTTTGCCGTAAGGTGTGGCATTTCGCGTACCCACAATGCTGACAATCCTTTTATGGTTCAAATTGGCTGTCCCTTTATAATACAGGATCAACGGCGCATCGTAACAGTTCCTCAGTCTTTTTGGATAATTCTCATCTGCATAAAATAAAACTTCTACATTGTTCTTTTCAATAAAGTGAAGTTGTTCTTCGGCCTTTTCTATGGCATTGTGCTGCAGCACATGATTGGCGGTCTTCTCTCCTATGCCTTCTATTTTCAATAACTGCGCTTTCTTAGCGGCAAAAACTGCTTCGGCACTGCCAAAGTGGGCCAATAGGTTTTTGGCCAACATCGGCCCAACCCCTTTGATCAAACTCAAAGCTATCTTATGTGTTAAACTCATCCAATCTAATGTAAGTATTTTATTTTTTTGCACCTACACTAATTTTAATTCAATGTAAATCAAATTGTTACAACTAAACTACAAAAATAGTTTGTCAACTAGAAAAATAGTCGTAGATTTAGATTAACAACAAAGAAAAAAATATAATGAGAGAGTTAACAAAAGCAGAAGAACAAGTCATGTTAATCCTTTGGGAAATGAAAGAAGGCATTGTAAAAGATGTGATCGACAAAATGGATCCACCAAAGCCTGCTTATAATACCGTATCTACGGTAATTAGGGTTTTAGAAACCAAAGGTTTTGTTGATCATAAAGCGATTGGCAACACCCATATCTATTTTCCGATCATCAGCGAAGCACAATACAAACATTTCGCGTTTGACAAGGTAATGAACAACTACTTTGAGAACAATTACCAGAGTCTGGTTTCTTTTTTGGTAAAGGAAAAGAACATGGATATGAACGAGCTTGATGAACTGATTGCAATGGCAGAACAACTTAAAAACAAAAAATAATGGATTGGTTGTATTATTTGATCGAGGCAAATCTTTATTTGCTGATTTTTTACGGGTTTTATAGGTTGTTTTTATACAACGAGACTTTTTATAATAGCAATCGTTATTATCTAATTTTAAGCAGCATAACCGCTTTTATACTTCCTATTTTACAGATTGGCTATCTAAAACCTATGCCAAGTGTAGACGACTTTGCAACAGTAGGTACTGTTTATGGAGAAGGAAGTTTCTCAACCCAATCAGTTATATTGAAGTTACCCGATTGTACAAACCTTTAACTTTTCAGATTACATCTATCCCATCTATCTTTTTATTGCCTTTTGTTTTGCTGTTAAATTGGCAATAGGCTTGGCCAAGATCATCAAACTTTGGTTAAATGCCAATAAAACGAATGCAGGAGCCATTACATTGATCGAGTTGAATGAACAGACCACAGCATTTTCTTTCTTCAATCTTTTGTTCATCCATCCACATCTGGCCGATAAGCAAACTGTTTTAAAACATGAAATGGTGCATATCAAACAAAAACATAGCATAGACATCCTGTTTTTTGAGGTATTACAAATCATCTGTTGGTTCAATCCGATGATTTACTTCATTAAAAGAGACATTACGCTATTACACGAATATATTGCTGACGAGTTGACCACAAGTAACGACATCCATAAACATGAGTATGCCATGTTCTTGATCGAAAACTCTTTTGGCATTAGGCCAACCCCACTTACGAACCAAATTTTCAATCAATCAATATTAAAAAGGAGAATTAACATGTTAAACAAAAAAAGAACGGCTGCCTGGGCCAAACTCAGGTTGCTGCTGGTGCTCCCTTTGGGTGGCGCCATGTTATGTGCCTCTACCATGGCATTTACAAAAGATTATGGTTATGTAGACCTGCTTCCGGAGAAAAGCAGCACTGCTAAAACCAACCCACAAGAGGTGATCAAGGTAGAGGATATCAAAAAGCAGACTGCACCAAAAGTTCAGAATGTAAAAAGAGATGTCAAATTTGATAGAATCAGATTATCAAACAGTTTTATTCCAAAGCTGATTTCAGACCCTAAAACGGGTAAAGTACGTTCCATAGAAAAAAGGTACATTGTGGTTAATGGCAAAAAAGTAGCGGACCTCAACACTTTTTATGGGGTAAGTAACACTCAAAAAGTTACCGAATTGAATGCTGAACAGGCGATCAAAAAGTACGGAAATGAGGCTAAATATGGAGCTGTAGAGATTACCGGTGACCATATTAATTGGTTAAAATCGGTTATGCTTAATCAACCACCACCAAAAGTAGACCAAATCAAATTTCCACCTCCAATTGTGAAACCAGATGTACAGACCAGTTTTCATCCAAGACACCAATATAACAAGACATTGGATAAAATGGTAAATGTTGATAAACGCTACATTATCGTAAATGGAGAACCAGTTACAGACAATAGCACTTTCCATGGGGTTACACAAACTGAAAGCGTAACTTATCTGAGTCCAATTGAAGCAATCAAGGTGTATGGAAATGAAAAAGGAAAACGAGGTGCTGTTGTAATTAAAGGCAGTGGGCTTAAATACATTACCGAAGTTAAGGTACCTCCAGCGGTTGAGCCACCTCCCCCACATCAAAACAAGGCTCAAAAAACAAAAGGAGACATGATCAAGTTCCCTCCTCCGGTAGTGAAGAAGGATGATGTTAAATTTCCTCCTCCAACTTTGAAGCTGGATGAAAAAAAAGGATCTGACCAACAAAAGGAAGAGAAGATGAAAGAAGATGTGGCTAAATTGATCTCGAAATTACCTCCTATCACCGTAATGGATAAAGAGACCAATAAGCCAAAACAGATTTCTAATGGAGATATTGCTAAATTGATCAGAAAACTACCTTCTATTACAGTAAGTGATCAAACTCCAACTTACGAAATTAAATCAGACCCAAAATCACCATCTATTAAAATCGTTGTCGACAAAAAGAATCCATAACCTTCTTGGTCTTTTATAATATCAAATGTTGACATTTAATGCAGATAGCGTTTATTGAGGAATGTAAACCACGTATTTGGTTTCAAAAAACGCTTCATCGAAATAGGCTGAAAGTGGATGTAATTCTGCTTTCAGTCTAGATTCTTTGATCTCTTCAGTTAGATCCCCTCCTTTTAGATATAGAATCCCATTTTGGATGGCATTTTTATTTTCTTTGGCAAATTTGCCACGTATCCAAGGGTAAAAATCAATCAGTCTTGTTACGGCCCTAGACACCACAAAATTATATTTATCGGTAACCTGTTCTGCCCTTAAATGGCTTGCTTTTACGTTTTTAAGCCCTAAAGCTGCAGCAACCTCGGTTACCACTTTTATCTTTTTGCCAATCGAATCTACCAAATGGAACTGTGTTTCTGGGAACAGGATGGCCAATGGAATACCAGGAAAACCACCACCTGTACCTACATCCAATACACTTTCTCCTGCTTTGAAAGTACAGAATTTAGCAATACCTAGTGAATGTAGAATATGGCGCTCATATAGCTCATCGATGTCTTTTCTCGAAATCACGTTGATTTGCGCATTCCAAAAACTGTAAAGCTCATACAACTGCGAAAACTGGGCCAGCTGCTCTTCGCTTAAGTCTTTAAAATATTTTAAGATGAGGTCGGGTTTAACTTCAGACATAATGAGTTTGGGTTATTTCCACTGTACTTTTTTCACAAATATAGACAGAAAGCTATTAAACACTACAAAAACAAACAAAATGATGTCCAACAAGGGGAACCACCATCTCAATTCGCCATAATTTAAACGGTTAAGCAAACGTGGATAAATCAAACACCTGATGATCAAATTCAACACAAAAATACCAATAGCCAGATATAAGGTTGCGGTAAAGCACAATAATGCAATGGTAAAAACATAAAACAAGAATTGTGCTGTTGTTTGGATCGCTGACCTTAACTTATGCCCTGCTCGATATAATGCTTTAGCACCCTTTTGGACTTTCTTTTCTCTTAAATAGGCAATCAACGAAGTTTTAGGTTCGCCCCATACCTGCGCTTCTTTATTGATCTGGATCTCGGTATTGCTACGGTTTCCGTTGCTATTCACAAAAAGGTCATCGTCACCTGCCGAAATATGCATGTGTGCAGCAAACCCCTTATTTTTAAAAAATAATGATTTTTTATAGGCCAGGTTTCTACCTATACCCATATAAGGTTTTCCTTTTAGCGCATACGCCAGATAGTTTACTGCTGTAAAAAACGTTTCCAAACGCATCATTACATTTAAAAACCCACCCTTTTTCATCAGAGGTGCATAACCCAATACAATTTCGGTGCTTTCTGCAGCTGGTTGTTGCATACCCATTAACCAATTTGGCGAAGCTGGTTCGCAATCTGCGTCTGTAAGTACCAACCAATCATAACTTGCTGCTTTAATACCCATCGTAACTGCAAACTTTTTACCTGCAATAAACTTATCGCCTTCGGCAACGGTTACTACTTTTAGCTTTTCATATTGTTTAGACAAGTTCTCCAAAAGTTCATAAGTGCCATCCCAAGACTTATCGTTAACCACAACCACTTCAAAATTTGGGTAGTTTTGATTTAGGATATGGGATAGGTATTTCTCTAGACTTTTAGCTTCGTTTCTGGCATAAACCACCACACTGATGGGATTAAAGGCATTTTCAGGAATACTTTGGATTTTTGCTACTGCTAATTTCAAGTGCACAAAAAGGCTAAAATAAAGCTGAACCAGAAAACAAAAAACTAGGGCGCCGAGCAGGCAGGTCTCTATTATATTTAATTCCACGATGGTATTTTTGAAAGCTAGCAAATGTCTCATTTTTAATCTACAATGCGGCTTGATGTTGATAAAAAAAGAGCAAAAGCGCACAAAATGATCGATTGACAGATTGGATTATCAAAATGTTGTATAAACAAAAAGGCCATAACCCAACACCAACAACCAACAAACCCCACATCTATACCCGATAAAAGGAATATTCTTCCTATTTTTGACAGATTTTTGAAGAGGAATACATAGATAGGAAGTCCAATCGGATCAAAACAAATGTTTTGAACACCAAAGACTCCTATTATAAATAAAATAGATAGATGAAATTTACTTTACAGGCAAACGACCCATTGTCTAAAGCCAGGGCGGGAACAGTTACAACTGCGCATGGCGATATCAAAACACCTATTTTCATGCCTGTAGGTACAGCCGGAACGGTAAAAGCAGTACACCAAAGAGAGCTGAAAGAAGACATTAAGGCCCAGATCATTTTAGGAAATACCTATCATTTATACCTTAGACCGGGTTTGGATATTATTGAGCCTGCTGGCGGATTGCACAAATTTATTGGTTGGGATAAGCCTATTTTAACGGATAGCGGTGGTTATCAGGTTTATTCTTTGAGTAAAGTACGAAAAATCAAGGAGGAAGGCGTTACTTTCCGTTCGCATATTGATGGTTCAAAACATTTGTTTACGCCAGAATATGCCATGGATATCCAAAGAACCATCGGCGCAGACATCATTATGGCCTTTGATGAGTGTACTCCTTACCCATGCGATTATAAATATGCAGCCAACTCGATCAACATGACCCACAGGTGGTTGAAACGTTGTTGCCATCGGTTTGATACCACAACGCCTAAATATGGTTTTGACCAGACATTGTTTCCAATTGTGCAGGGTTCTGTATATAAAGTCTACGTGTAAAATCTGCTGAGTTTATTGCTTCAATGGAGCGTGAAGGCAATGCCATTGGCGGTCTATCTGTTGGCGAACCTGCAGAAGAAATGTACGGAATGACAGAAGTAGTCTGCGATATTTTACCTGCTGATAAACCAAGATATTTAATGGGTGTTGGTACACCTATAAATATTTTAGAGAATATTGCATTAGGTGTAGATATGTTCGATTGTGTAATGCCAACCAGAAATGCCAGAAATGGAATGCTTTTTACAAGAAATGGAATCATCAACATCAGCAATAAAAAATGGGCGAACGATTTCTCTCCTATTGATGCTGACAGCGACCTGCATGCCGATCAAGTTTACAGCAAAGCCTATTTAAGGCATTTAATGCACTCGAAAGAGATGCTAGGTGCCCAGATTGCAACCCTACATAACCTACATTTTTATTTGTGGTTGGTGAACGAAGCACGAGAAAAAATTATTTCGGGCGAATTTTACGCTTGGAAAAACAAAATGGTAACTATATTAGGGAATAAATTATAGATGAATTTCTTTAAGCGGCGTTTAAAAATCATTGATGCTTTTATTATTGGCAAATACTTAGGTACATTTTTATATACCCTGGTATTGTTTGTAATCATTATCGTCATTTTTGACCTTTCTGAAAAGTTGGATGACTTTTTGGAAAACAATTTAAGCGCTTGGCAGGTATTGAGCCAGTATTATGCGGGTTCTATACCATACTACGTAAACATGCTTTCGCCATTGATCAACTTTATTGCGGTTATCTTTTTTACTGCAAAAATGGCCGATCAAACAGAAATTGTGCCCATTTTAAGTGGAGGAGTAAGTTTTAACCGTTTTTTAAGACCTTATTTCATTTCTGCATTTATCATTTTTGCAGCTAACCTGATTTCGAACCTTTATATCCTACCCTATACCAATCAGATCAAAAATACCTTTGAGAACGTATACGTAAAGAAGAACGACCCCTTTACCAAGTCCAATATCCATATGAAATTGGATAGCAATACCTATATCTATATCGAGAATTTTGACAATAGAACAAACATTGGCTATCGATTTTTACTCGACAAGTTCAAAGGTGATGCATTAAGTAAAAAATTATATGCCGAGACCATTAAATGGGATTCTTTAAAAAGACAATGGAAACTATCCAATTATAGTGTACGTAATGTAAACGACCTTAAAGAAAACATGATTTCAGGCCAGTCTTTAACAAAAGACACCATTCTGGATATGCGCCCCAATGACTTTTCTGCTTACGACAATGTATTTGAAAGCATGACGAACAAGGAGTTAAGCGATAAGATCAAGAAGGAAAAAACAAGGGGTTCGGGCATTATGAGCGACCTACTGTTTGAACAATACAAACGCTGGTTCCAGCCTTTATCTGCCTTTGTACTTACGCTGATCGGTGTTGCTTTATCATCTCGTAAGGTTAGAGGTGGCGTGGGCCTACCCTTAGGGTTAGGGATATTTTTCAGCTTTGTTTATATTGTAATCAATCAATTTGCCAAGATGTTTTCTACAAAAGGGGGGCTTCCTCCACTGGCAGCGGCATTGATACCTACTATATTCTTTGGTCTTTTAGGTTTCTATCTGCTTAGAAGAGCGCCTAAATAGTTAAAAGCCGAAAGTCCGTAAGACCGAGGTCTAGGTGTAGAAAGTTATGAGCTACAAAATCTTGGCATTCAAATCTAAATACTAATATCTGAATGAGCAATTTCAGTTGACAGTTGGCAATGAACAATTAATCAATAAGGTGTAAGGGACAAGGTCTTGATACTTTATACTCGATACTTCATACTTAATACTCGATACTTAATACCCACATCATGAAATCCATCAAATCTAACGATAGCAAAAACCTGCTCATCCTACATCTAACTGTTTTTATCTGGGGCTTTACAGGCATCCTGGGCGCACTGATTTCGATCAATGCAGTACAAATGGTATGGTACAGGGTTTTAATTGCCAGCATCAGCTTATTTGCCTATTTCATGCTATCTAAAACCAGTATCAAGGTTAGTAAGAAACAGTTTTTACAGTTCTTCTTTACAGGAAGCATCGTAGCCATGCATTGGATCTTTTCTTCCACTCGATCAAAATTGCCAACGTTTCTGTAGGCTTGATCTGCCTTTCTTCTGTTACCTTATTTATAGCCATTTTAGAACCTTTGATCAAGAAACAGCGCATTTCTAAAGGGGATATTTTTATAGGATTATTGATCATTTTGGGCATTTACCTCATCTTTAAATTTGAAACAAACTACACTACAGGTATCATTTTTGGTCTATTGGCAGCCCTTGCCGCAAGCTTATTTTCGACCATCAACTCTACACTTGTACAAGACAACAACCCTAGCATCATTGGTTTTTATGAGCTTACTGGAGCCTTTTTTTGGATCAGCATCTATCGCCTCTTCGACCAAAGTCTACTTACAGAAACGTTCAATTTAAGCTTAAGTGATTGGTTTTATTTGATGGTTTTAGGCACCATTTGTACCGCATTAGCCTACGTTGCTGGCGTGGGTGTAATGCGTACTTTATCTGCTTTTAGGGTAGCGTTAATTACCAATCTTGAGCCTGTTTATGGTATCGTTTTGGCCTTCGTTTTATTCGGTTCAAAAGAGCAGATGACAGGTGGATTTTACCTCGGATCGCTCCTCATTTTAGCTGCCGTTTTCCTTTACCCCATTTACAAAAGAAGAAGAAATAAAGGCTAATATTCTACCCCAAAAATCACACTTTTCTGGCTACTCACATGTTGCAATCTGGCTTATAAGAGCTGACAACTTCTACTCTATATTTCACCTTTTACACAGGTCTAACAACCTCCAAAATCGTAGGGTAGGGGACAAGAAATTGACCATCATTTTTGTCAGTGAAACGGCTGTTTTCAAGACCTAAATCCAGCTATTTTCAAGACCTTAAAACAGCCCTAACCAACTCCAGTTTTTGGCTTATTTCAAGCCCTATTTTTAACCAAAAAAAGAGCGCAAAAAACACAAAAAATAGCTGAATTTTCGACCTTATTCTTTAGCTCATTACCTCAGGTTGCGATAAGATTTTCAACAAATCCGTATACATGTTTAAAAAATTAAGCAAAAAATTTGCTTAAAAAACAACTTAATAAGTGTACCTTAACAGCAAGTTTTAAAAACTTCCAACTGTGAAGTGAAATCGTTCTTTTAACCGCTTAAAATTTGATTTTACAACAAAAAATAAGAGATTTAAGTAAAATACATTAGAAATATATAAATTTAATAATCAATTACTTATCCTAAATAGCATAAATTAAAAAATCAAATAAAATCTTCCCCACAACAACCAAAATACTAAAAATATTAGCAATCAGCTCTAATGATATCAAACAAACAACATATAAAAATGAAAATCAGCATATTATGTTGTTTTATTTTAAGTTTTATATCACATATCAGTTTTGCTCAGATTTTTGATAGCGAGCAAAACCCACTTAGTGTAAAATGGAGACAGATCAACAACAAGGGCTTCAAAATCATCTACCCTACCGAGCTGGAAAAAGACGCACAAAGAATGGCTAATACTCTCGGCTTTATCTACCCCTATGTTGGCGCCAGTTTAAACCGTCAAAAAACCACCATTCCAATCGTGTTCCAAAACCGTGGAATTCCCGCAAATGGCTTCGTTCAATTGGCTCCAAAAAAGTCGCAGTTCAACACCACTCCACCACAGCAATTTGACAGTCAGGATTGGCTCAATAATCTGGCTGTCCATGAGCTGAGACATGTGGCACAATTCGATAAAGTCATCAATGACAAGTCACTCTTTTTTTCTCAAGAAATCTACTTCGCCTACATCGGCATTACCCTGCCAACTTGGTTCATCGAGGGCGATGCCGTCAGCACCGAAACTTCACTTACAAATGCAGGCAGAGGAAGACAACCTTCTTGGGTCATGTCCTTCCGAACTTCGCTCCTGAACAACGTCAAATTCTCTTACTCGAAAGCTTACTTTGGTTCGGCAAAAGACCAGACACCCGGCTACTACCAACTCGGCTATTTACTGACCTCAAACCTCAGAACGGCTTATGGCAAAAATGTAGTCGACAGCTTGATCAGCGATATCCGAAATCGGCCACTCCGTTTTTATCCTTTTTCGCAAACATTAAAAAAAATCACCGGCCTCAATTCGAAGGATTATTATAAAAGCACAATCGAGAAATTACAACAAGATTGGCGTGCGCAAGACAGATTGAACCAAAGCGAAAATTACAACAGCTTAAATAAGACTGCAAAATATGCAACCAACTATTACCTGCCTACAGAAATTGCGCCCAATCAGATCCTCACCTTAAAACAAAGTAAGGCCGAGCCGACTGCTTTTGTCATCGTCGATAACGAGGGGAGTGAAAAGAGGTTGACTGAAATCGCTTATCAGGAAAAGGCATGGTACAGTTACGCCAACAATCTTTTGGTTTGGGACGAAATCAGGTTTGACCCACGTTACAAACAACGCAGCTACAGTGTGATCTGCAGTTACGATTTCAACACCAAAAAACGTAGGCAACTTACTTTCAAAAGCAGGCTCTTCTCTCCTACACTTTCTGGCGATGGTAAAAAATTGATCGCTGTACAGATCGACCTGAGCAACCGTTGCAATTTAGTGGCCATTGACCTGCAGAATGGGAACATCCTAACAACCTATCCCAATCCTCAAAATCTGATCTTACAAAGTCCAGCCCTAAATCATGATGGATCGCAGCTCGCCTACGTTTCGGTAAGCGAGAAAGGAAAAGCATTATGGCTGCTCGATAAAAATGGCAAAACTCAGCAATTGATTTCCGAAACCAATCAACAACTTGACAGACCTGTATTCATTAACGACCATATCGCTTTTAACGCCCACCTAAGCGGCGTAAACAATATTTATGATATAAGTCTCATCTCAAAAAAAATAACCGCGCTAACGGCCGCAAAATACGGCGCCTTTAATGCAAGTTTGGCTTTAGACCAAAAATCCATTTTCTTTAACAATTATCAATTCACAGGATATGATGTTGCCAAGACAACTATAGTTACCAAAGAAGTACAAGCTGATCATTTTGTGTTTTTTGGGGCAGCTGCCGAACAACAGGAAAACACCGGCGATGTTTTTGAAAAAGTACCAGACAGCCTTTTCGAATCGGAACCTTATCGTCCGATGGCCCATTTATTCGACTTTCATAGCTTGAGTCCAAATATTGACGAAAATGATAGGCCTGGCTTAAGGATCAAATCTAACGACCTCTTAAACAACCTTGATCTTTATGCTGGTTTTAGTTACAACAACGACTTGAGAAAACTGGAGTACAATGCAGGTTTTAATTTCAAGAGTCTTTATCCGGTGATTAGTGTTGCCTACAAAAACAGACCAAGGTCATCATTCTATAAAGTGAAAGAAGATATCAAACAGGCCGATTGGCGAGAAAACTACATCGACCTTAAGGCCACTTTACCTTTGAGCGTTAATTTGTACAATCATAATTTTAGTCTGGCTGCAGAAGTCAACACCAGTTATACCATCAGAAATTTCAACGCAGCTGAAGCTTCGTTATTTAGCAGGACCATCAAATTTCCGATGAACTACCAACTGGTTTTGGGACACAGTTTAAGAGCTGCAGAGCGGGATATTGCTCCAAAATTTGCACAAACTGTAACTTTAAGCTATTTCAACCTTCCTTTTGACCAAAATCGGAATGGACAGCTTTTTGCTTTTGGAAGTTATTTTTATTTCCCCGGCATAGCCAAAAACCACTCGCTGATGGCCAGCTTTAATTACCGTGAGGCTAGTGGAGCCTTTAGTACCAACAACGAGATCACTACCGTGTATGGCTACAACCAGATCAAGGCTAAAAGTGAATTGAGAAATACTTTCTTGTTGAACTATCGCTTTCCGATTGCTTTTCCAGATGCTGAAATTGGCTCTTTGGCTTATATCCGAAACATTAGAGGGGGCATTTTTAGCCATTATGAAAACATTGGCCATGAAACCAATTTAACTCAACCTAAAACTTTTGGTTTCGAATTGCGTAGCAGTTTAAACCTTTTGCGTTACCAACCTGTTGTTGATTTGGGTGCAAGAGTTATCTTTGTGAACAAAACCTACAATCAAAACCCTATATTAGAATTCATTTTTAACTATAGTTTTTAAGCTTATGAAAACCAAAACCATTTTTGTGATTGCTGTTACGGCCTTGTTGACTATCTTTTTAATGGTTAATCGTGAAGCGGTAGACTTTGATTTTATCATTGTAGACAATGTGCCTATATCAAAACTTGTTGTGATCGGTGTTTGTATCATTATTGGGTTTATCCTCGGTTTTTTGGTTGGCAGGCCGAAAAAGACGGTAAGCAGCTATGATCCAGAAATTGAAAAAGGTTATCACGCACCAGAAAACAAATCTACCTTAAGCGACGAGGATAGGGATTATATTAGTTAAGCTCTTCAGTTCGTTGGTTCATTTGTTCATTTGTTCATTGGTATCATTCGTTCATTGGTTCATTAATTCAATGGTCATTATAACTGAACTGCGAACGCAATAATCCAGAACTGTCACATTGAGCTAGTCGAAATGTTTTATTCATGGGTCTTCAACGGGCTCAGACTGATATAGATTGGTTCATTTGTTCATTGGTACCATGTGTTCATTGGTGTCATTGATTCATTGGTAACCGAAAACTGCTTATCTGACTCTTTATTCCAGACTTCCGACCCCGGACCCAAGACCCCCAACTTCCAGACTTTCTGACTTGTCGACCACTTACTTAGGACTCAAGACTTCCAACTCCAGACTTCCTGACTTGCCGACTCACTTCCTACTTCCTACTTCCTGCCAGGTAAAGCTTCAGGCCCAGTTCGAAACTGCCGTTGGTATAACTGCTTAATGCCGAGGTCTGGGTAGTGTAGGCCCCGCTCAACAGGTACTTCCTTTTGTAATTGAGTCCAACGCCAAAGCTTGCGCTCTTGCTGCTGTGGTACATCCCCATCAACAACACCTGCCTGTCGGCAAAGGAAAGGTTGGCCCCGACGTCGAGGATGTTGTCGAAGCTCTTTACGCCCCTGTAGGCCACCTTTGGCTCCAGTACCACCCCGTCAAGCTCGTCCATCAGTACCAAATGGTAGCTTGCCGCAGCGTAAAAGGTCGGTAAATCGGCCAGTCTGATGTCGCTACGCTTCAATAGCGAGTTCAGGTTGGGCAACGAGGCTTCCAACTTCAATCTTTCGGTGGTATAGGCCACTCCGAAGTCGCCGTCAACATAGGTCTCCCGCTGGTTGTACTGTTGTGCCAGGGGGTCGTTCGGGTCACCGTTAATGTCGCCGCTGGACAGCCGCTGGTCCATCGCACCCAGCGACACACCGAAGTGCAGCACCTGCCTATTCGCCCCAAGTGGGAGATGGTAGGCATAGCTCCCCACTACCCTGGTCTGCCGCTGCAACCCTGCCCTGTCGAAGTTGACGTTCAGCCCTATGCCGGTACGCCTGTAGCCATAGGTGGCCGTCAGGTTCTGTACCTCCGGCGTACCGGTAACACCGCTCCACAGCTTGCGGTAGGCCATTGCGATATCGAAGCCCTCGTCGATGCCCGCATGGGCAGGATTGCCAAGGTACGGGTTATTGAAGTACTGCGCAGCCAAGGGGTTTAGCTGGGCAAAGGCGCTGGGAACTGCCAATATGCAGACCAGTAGCACAATCAGATGGGTATGTCTTTTCATTTTCTTATTGGTATCATTTGTTCATTGGTATCATCAGTTTATTAGTTCATTGGTGTCATTGGTTCATTACTTAAACTAAAAGTGTCATATTGAGCTCCTGCCTGCGGTAGGCAGGTGTCGAAATGTTTATTGACGGGTCTTCGACAGGCTCAGACTGACATCAGTTGGTTAATTAGTATCATTTGTTAACTGGTAACGGAAAACTATTTAATTGTTCAATTATTTAAATGGTTAACTGTTCGATGGGATATGAAATGTGAGACGACCCCTACAACCTTCGGACTTCCAGACTCCAGTCTTCTGACACGGGGCTTCAGACTACCTCCCCTCCCTTATCAGTGTAACAAAGCCTTTCTGTTTCAGCTTTCCGCTGCCGAAATCAATCACATAGTAGTAGGTGCCCTCAGCCAGTGCGGCTCCGTTCACCGTTCCGTTCCAGCTGTTGTCGTAACCCTTTTTACGATACAGCACACGTCCAGCACGGTCGAATATCGTTACCTCGTTGTTCGGGTAGACATCGATGTTGTCCACCTTCCAGACATCGTTTATGCCATCGCCGTTTGGTGTGAGCAGGTTCGTGGCACTGATGGCCTGGAAGTCATCGCGTACGCTTATCGCAAAACTTTGTTCGCTACTGCAGCCGCTGGCATTGGTGGCCTTTACCGTGTAGGTACCACTGGCGGTCGGCCTTATCGTCAGCACCGCACTGTTCTGTCCAGACAGGATGCCCCCAGGGCCGTTCCAGACATAACCGGTACCTCCACTTGCGGTGAGCTGCAGTGTTTCACCCCTACTGATGTTGTTGCCCCTATTGCTAGAGATGGATAGCTGTGGCAATGCATTGATGGTCAGAGTGCCATTGGCATAGCTGAAGCTGTAGTTGGCGGCCGAGCCCCCACTAGGCACAAGTGCATAGCTGCCTGCAGGCGAACCACTGTTGGCATTGGTGCCTACCGTTGGTCTGATTGGGATGCTGTTCTCCCCATCACCTCTTCTAAATCCCGAATAGCTGAGCGTAAAGCCGGGCAGGCCGGTCCCTTGGCAAATCTGTGCATTGTTGGCCGTGGCCAGAAGCACTGCCTTTTCGATGGTAAAGGACGCTGGTTGGTAGCTGACCGTATAGTTGCTACCTGCCGTCAGTGTCCCTTGGCCGATCTGGTAGCTGCCTGCGTCCTCTCCTAACGTCCTTGAAAGACTGCCCGTAAAGCTGTCGCCCGCCAATAGTGCAGGACTGGAGGTATAGGCCAGTATCGGGTCGGCATCTCCATACACCTTGCCCTTGGCCACCACCGTTACGGTTATCATCTTTTTGTTGATGGCAAGATTGGCCCCCACATAGTTGAGCGTATAGTTGCGGCCTACCGAGAGGGTCCCCCTGTTGATCGGATAGGTCCCGACGTCCTCGCCCGTTTGCCTTGCCAGCGAACCGTTCACCACATCGCCCGCCAACAGGCCCGTAGCACTGTAGGTCAACGCCGGGTCGGTATCGCCATAGGTTTTTTGCTTCGTATCTGCGGTGATGGTGACCATACGTGGGGCAATGGCCAGATTGGCAGGCACATACACCACTGCATAGTTAATACCTGCGGTAAGGGAGCCCCTGCCGATGGCATAAGTTCCGATATCCTCGCCTGCCACGCGTGAAAGGCTGCCCGTTATGGCATCCAGTCCCATCATTCCATTACTGGTATAGGTCAGCAGAGGGTCGGCATCGCCATAGGTCTTCTGCTTCGCATCTGCAGTGATGGTCAGGGTCCTAAGCGTAATGGTCAGGTCGGCCCCCGTATAGTTTATCGTATAGTTGCCGTTCAGCGAGAGGCTGCCGATGTTGATGGGATAATGGCCCACGTCCTCTCCCTGAGCCCTTGAAAGGGAACCTGTAAAACTGTCGCTGCCCACCAGTGCTGGAGTGAAGCCATAGGTCAATGCAGGATCCGATTCACCATAGACCTTCGTTTTGCCCATTGCAGTTACCATAATCTGTTTTGCAGTAATGACACCTGTAGAAACAGCGACATAAGCTACCTGATAATTATTTCCCCCATTACCATCTGAAATCATCAATCCAGTTGCGGTAAGTACTTTACTTGTACCTGCATCCTTGTTATCAAATTTTTGGATGGCGGCAGTTGATAGCTGATCGCCAGCCGCAATTGTACCTGATGTGATAAGTGGTATTGCAGATGATGTGATAGTACCATCATAAACCTTAGTATCGGTTTGGGCAGTTACTGTTATTGCTCTTACAGTAATCTCACCAATTGCTGCAGTAAGGGTTGCAGCATTGGCCAAACTATAGTTGGCTGCAGCAGGTCCGCTTAAGGACACATTGGCAATCGCAACACTTACGGTTTTACCTGTACCCACATTTTTATCATCAAAAATACCTGTAATCCCTGATGACACAGCAAGCTGATCTGTACCCACAATAGCATTGGGATCTACAATGAGGTTCGTAACACCTAGAGTGGCATTGGTGTTACCATCATATATTTTAGAAACTGTACCTGCTAATGTAACCGTAACCTGTTTTTTATTGACCACCAGATCAAACACAACATTTGGTGCGGGTCATAGAAATCGCCATTGTTTGATCCACCAGCCTGGCTAGCCGTAACCTGCACCGTACCAGCTTTTTTAATCTTCAGTTTCCATTTGTTTCCATCGGCTGTATCTTGATAGGCCTCCGCAACGCTATTGTCGGCAGAAGCATAACCCACAACCAAGCCCGAACTACTTATACCTCCAGGCCCAAAAGGCGCATCGCCATAAGTCTTAGTAATGGTGGCTATAGGGCTAATGACCTGTGGTTGGCTCTGTAGTTCGTAAGCACCCAGATCTATATTGGCGCCTTTTAATCGTGTATTACCTGCAAGGTCTTTGGTGTTGGCGTCTAGATTTGTAAACAAAGTATTATCGCCAGCATTGGCCAAAATACTTCCAGATTTTGGCTTATAATCTCCTCCAACAGCCAAAGCTGGTGTTAATGGCTGTACAAACAAATCTGTAGCAGTTCCACTAAATAGGATTAAACCTGTTGTGAATAAGCCCTGTACCAAGCTATTTTTATATGTTGGTATATCTGCAGGCAGATTGTTAATGACACCTGTGCTATTCCCAAAAACCACTGTGTTTTGTAGTAGTGGCAATGAGCTATTGATATTGTAAATTCCTCCTCCCAGGTTAGCCTGATTCCCAGCAATGGTTACATTGGTTAAGACCGGTGATGAGCCGTTATTGTATATCCCCGCACCTGCATTAGCTTGGTTACCACTTATCAATACATTCTGTAATGATAAGATAGCCCCAGGATTATTATATATCGCCCCACCTTTTCCATCTGTATAATTTCCACTCAGGATTACATTTTTAAGTATAGTTTGGCCAGCACCAGAATTGGCGAACCCACTTCCTCCTCCATTCGCTCCTAGAGAAATGTTGTTTTTGATGACCGTGTTACTGACCTCCATGGTTAAACCATTGTTTGCAATGGCCCCACCAAGCCTACTCCCAGTTACCAGATTACCTGTAAAAACACATTCGGTAACGATTGGACTTGAAGCAGAATTATATAAAGCGCCTCCACCCTCTTCACTCCAGCCCACACCAGCAATATTATCGCTTTTATTATTTACAAAACTACTTTTAGAAACAAGGGGTGCCGATACAGCTTCATTTGCTGGTGTACCAATATATAACGCCCCTCCCATACCGGTCTGCACCTGATTGTATTCAAAAATGCAATAGCTAAGGGTAGGACTAGACGAAGTAATGTTCATCCCGCCACCATGGGTTCCCCATAACTGTAGGCCATTAACCGTTATAGTAGTTCCATTTCCATTACCTCCAGTAATAGTAAAACCATTCAATTCGGCCGTACCTACATTGCCAGCAGAAACTATTACATGACGTGCATTTTCATTATTGTTGCTAAAACTAAGCGTAGCACCAGCGCCACTCTGCACATCATTACCATCAATATCTCCACTCAAAATGGTCAATACCGATTGGGGATCACGGGTAGCAAGGTTTATTTTACCATTATCGGGATCAAATCCACCGTATACTTTTACATCTTTAACCATTAAAAAGGCATTACCACTATTGGCCGGATTACCAAAATTGTTATCGGCAGGGCTGTACATTGGTTTGTAAGTACCACCAGCCACCCAAATTTGGGTTACACTACCTGCAGTTATAGCATTTAAATCCTTTGCAACCAATAAAGCATCTGCAAGCTCTCCAATAGCGTTATTCCAAGCATTTCCAGTACCAACACTTCCTTTTTTTACAAATAGAATACCATTAGCATTTGGCTGAGATGTAGGATTCACAGTAATATTAAATGTCTTGCTGTTTGAAGGTGAGCACTCTTGGTAATAACTGATCATAACCTCTCCAAGTCCATCTTGAAAGCCTTGTGTATGTTGTACGGAGGTAGCTAGCGGATCCGTGTAACTACTACCGCCACCGCCTCCGCCATAAGCCGCACCACCACCACCATAATAACCACCACCTCCACCACCAGAGGCTGTACCTAAGCCACCTGCATTGCCACCAATACCTAATATACCTGCAGTTGCAGGTGAAGTTCCAGCTGCCCCTCCTCCCAATTGAGTTCCTCCTTGCCCAACAGCTGTACCCGTTTGGTTACCACATTGAAATCCAACTTCACCAATCAGACCCCCACCTGCCCCTCCAGGTTCTGCATTAGCACTACAGTTGTTTCCACCACCGCCACCACCACCAGCAACAATAATCCTATTGGCGAGTGTCATTCCACCCATCCTAATATCTGACGCCCCTCCACCATTGGGCTGTGCAATACTACCACCACCGTTTCCGCCACCATTATAACCAATTCCCCCTACAAAAATGTAAAGCGTTTGACCAGCGGTAACTGGATATTCAGCGGTCACTCTTCCACCTTTTCCTCCAATATCATCTGGTTTAGTCCCTGGTTGATTATAAATCGCACTCCCTCCTTGCGAACCTTTAACATCTACTTTAATACGAGTTACACCAGCTGGCACTACAAAAGTCTGCATATTTCCAGTATAGCTAAATGTATTAGTTATGTTGTATTTGGGTGTTACCGTTATAGTTGATGTAACTGGTACACCTCTTTTATTTATAGCAGTAAATGAGGGAAGATTTCCAATACCACTAGATGATAGCCCAATGGCAGGGTTAGTATTGGTCCAAAAGTAAGACACTCCATTTGCGCTACTTGTATAATTTACAGCCGGAACTGTGGCATTATGATCAACAATAATATTTTGTGGTTGATTCATAACTATGCAGTCATTTTGGACTGTCCATTCTAGCGTATCATTCAAATGGTTTACATCTCCCGCTCTTACCACCCATACTTTTATAACATAAGTACCATAAACCGACAGAATCAGCTTTTGTAGAGAATGTAAAATTCCAACTTGCACCAGCTGTTAGATTACTGCTGAGCATTTGGCTAATAGTTGCCCCACCGTTTATTGTGTAATTTACTTGTATGGTATTAGCTGACATAATAACACCCGAATTGTTATTGACCAGTACCCTTACATTTTCTAAACCGGATAGCTGTATGCCAGAATTGGGCGAGAAATGATTTTGTAACCATACATCTTGGGCCAAAGCAAGGTTGGCTATAAAACTTAGCAGGATAAGAAGTAGATATTTTTTCATAAGCGTATCATTTAGAAATGTACATGTGTTGTTCGAAATACCACCAAACCAAAGCCATTGCTAGGGCTGCAATGAAAATAATTGTGATTATCCACTTACAGTGTTTTGGTTGTTTCATGATATAAATCTCAGCACACCTGTAGGTAAAAGCAAGCTTTTAGGGCGGACAAAAAGCGGACAAGTCCAGCTTACAGTTTACAGTTGCCATTTTGAACAATTGATACCTAAGGATCTGGACCTAAGACTTAATCATCTAAATCAGGATTAGAAAAACTACAGGGTCAAATTTATTTTTTTGATTACGTAGGGGTAAAAACCCAAGTGGTTGTCATACTATCAGATTACAAAAACAACAATTCAATCATTCAAAAAGAAAATTATGAAAACTAACAAGTTTTATTTAATGGTTGCTATTATCGTGGCAACAGCAGGTACAATTCAAGCGCAGACCGTAGATTTTGGCTTAAAAGCAGGTTTAAATTATGCTACTATGCCTACAAGTCTAAAAAGTGTAACTGATAAGGAAGGAAAGGTGGGTTACAACTTTGGTGCATTTGCCAGGGTGGGTAAAAGTCTCTATTTTCAACCTGAGTTCAACTATGTAACTTTTAAGAGTGCCTATAATTATGCATCAAACACTTACAAACCAAAATTCCATCAATTGAACTTACCATTGATGGTGGGTTATAAACTCATCAATACCGAGGCCCTTAACTTTAGGATTTCGGCTGGCCCTGATATCAATTACACCCTTAATAAAGCTGAAGGACCATCAGGGTTTGACTATAAGAAACTGAATGCTGGAGGTGTAATCAATGCGGGTGTAGACATTGGTAACCTAACCATCGATGCAAGGTACAGCAGAGGACTAACTAAGATCAACAAAGGCCTGGATGCCAAAACAGGCCTGTTCAATCTATCTGTTGGATTAAAATTATTCTAGGTTAGCCCACAACATGTAAAAAATGGATTGTGTTATCGCAATCCATTTTTTACATGTTGACTCATGGGTATCGTTAGTGCTATTGTTTAATTGCTCAATTGTTTTAATCGGTTAACTGTTCATTGATGTTATTGGTTCATTGTCTTCGACAAGCTCAGACTGACATGGTAGGTTCAATAGTCATTGGTTGATTAGTAACGCAATCCATTTTCCCTTTTCCATCCCACATGTTCCATCAAGCGATTTGCTTACTTTACTCCCAACTCCGGACTTCCCGACTTCAGACTCTAGACTTGGTTCACTTGTTCATTAGTCATTGACATTCATAACGCTCAACTGAAAACTGCCAAATGCTAACTAAACCAATTTACTCAGATATTCCTCTAGCAAATCCTCGGTTGAAAGGTTTAGACGTTGTTTTAGGCGACGCTTGCTTCTACCCACGCTATCTTTACTGATGCCCAAGGTATTGGCAATCTGATTAGTGCTGAGCTTTAGATATAATAAAGTAGCCAGACGCTCTTCTGCAGGATTAATGGCAGGTATTTTTTCTTGTAAGGCAGGTAAAAAAAGAGGATAGGCCATAAAAAACTCTAACCTGAATTTTTCCCATTCGGTATCTGTGATCAAAGTATAGTTCAACAAACTTTTGTTTACCTGCTCATTTTCTACATTTATCTGTTGCTGAAGCCTTTGAATCAGGTTGTCCTTTTCAATAATATTTGCTCTAAAGCTCGAAATCTGCGTTTTGGCTCTTTCAGCTTCTTGCTCGACCAATCTTTGTTTCCTTGCAGTTTCTTCGGCAAGGTGTTTTTGTTGGAGCATTTTACGGTTGTAAAAAAGCAATGCAATGATGGTTAGGAGTACAATACCAGCTAAGATAAAGTTCCGGGTCTGTTTTTGATTGCTGATTACATTATTTGCTTTCTCAAGATTGCTTTGGGCATCATCAAATGCAATTTTGGCATTAATGGCTGATAATTTACCCCGGTTGATCTGGGCTGTTAGCGTATCCTGATGTTGATGATACAAAGAATAGTACCTAAAAGCACTATCTGTACGGTTTGTTAAACGATAAACATCTGCCATCCCCTTACTTGCGGTAACCATTTCTTTGATCTTTTAGATTGTATTGCCCAACCATAAGCCGCCTTAAAGCCATTTAATGCATTTTGATATTGACCATGTTTGAAATCGATTTTGGCCAGTGTATTTTGTGCCATAGCCGCATTGTTCCATGATTCCGACTTGATACCAACCTGCAAATGTTTCTCAATTAAAGGAATGGCCTGGTCTTCTTTACCTTGTAATGCTAGCATATGGCCAATATTGCCACCAGCAATACCTAACCATAGTTCTTGTATCTTCGGAATGTCGGGTTTACGTTGAAGTGTATCTATCATCTGTTGATAATAATATCGGGCACTGTCATATTGTTTCAATAGTTTATAAGAAGCACCGATCATATCCAATTGAAAGATATACACCCGAGGGTCCCAGTTTTCTACCTCTACGTTTTTAAACTTTAAACATTGGAGCCCATAGTTAATGCTTTGTCTATAATCATCTGTTCGATAGAGCGCCATACTGATATTAAAAAACCTGTTGTGCACAAAAGAAAAATGTTGGTAGCCAATTTTCTTTTGCAGTTCCAGTGCTTTCAGGTTATATAAAAGAAAACCGTTTTCGTAGTCCAGTTGCCCGGCTAGGGCATAAACTTCTGCCAACAACTGCTCATCTTTCAATTTACTAGCGAGCTGGATAGCTACCTTCATCTTCTTTAATTTTTGCGCTTTCGGAATATCCCTATCACCTAGAAGATCAAATAGGATGATGCGGGTTTGCAATCTGTCGTCCGGATTTTTTTCTAGATAAGCATAAAGTTCTTTTATAATCTGACGGCACTTTTGAAGACTGAAATCAAGCTTGATCTTCTTATAGGTCTTTTCTGCTTCGTGGGTTTGCGAGGTATCGGAAATTTGCCATGCCTTGATAAAGGCTTTGACATTAGAATCCTGTGCCTTACTTTTAAAACAGCAAAGAGAAAGCAATAAAGATAAAACGAACAACAGTCTCATTTAGGTAGCAAAAGAGGATGTAGGAAATAAAGGCTAAGATATAAAAAGCTAGCTTGAATATGGCCTTTGTGTAGAATTGGCTTGTAAAAAAAGTGAAGCACTTTTATGTTTTTACCTATTAGTTAATCCAAACCTTGAAAAAAAACAAGCTTCATAAAAAAGGTCGAGAATTACTTTCTCGACCTTCTATATTGTTAATTATAAGTTTAAAATCTTAGCTGTTTAAAGCACCTTCGATATCTGCTAAAATATCATCGATATGCTCTAAACCAATTGATAAACGTACAGAACCTTGCTCAATGCCCACCTCTAAACGTTGTTCTTCTGTTAGTTTGCTATGTGTACTGGTAGCTGGGTGTGTAGCGATTGAACGCGTATCGGCCAAATTTGCCGAGATAGAGAACATTTTTAAACCATCCATAAATTTACGAGCGCCTTCTACCCCTCCTTGTACAACAATGGTTACAATACCTCCACCTTGTTTCATCTGTTTTTTGGCAATCTCATATTGTGGATGAGAAGCTAGAAAAGGATATTTAACCAATTTGATCTTTGGATGTGTTTCTAAATATTGGGCAACCTTTAAGGCATTTTCGCAATGTCTATCCATACGTACCGCTAGGGTTTCTAAGCTTTTAGATAACACCCAAGCATTAAAAGGTGATAAAGAAGGACCACTATGGCGTGCAAAATTCATCACCTCTGTGACCAAGGCTTTACTACCCAAAATGATACCACCTAAAACACGACCCTGTCCATCGATATATTTGGTTGCTGAATGGATAGAAATATGTGCGCCCAATTTAATAGGTTGTTGTAGGTAAGGTGTAGCAAAACAGTTATCAACTACCAATAACACCTTGTGCTTTTTGGCCAAACCCGCTAAAAACTCAAGGTCGATGATATCTATACCCGGATTTGAAGGTGTTTCTACAAAAATGATCTTGGTATTGGGTTGGATCAACGCTTCCCAATCTTGGGGCTTGTCTAGATCAGCATAATCGAAAGTTACCCCCCATTTAGAAAAAACATTCGTTAATAACTGGTGTGTTGAACCAAAAACCGAACGGCTCGAAACAATATGGTCGCCACTTTTCAAAAAGGCTCCAAAAGTTGTAAAGATAGAAGCCATGCCTGTAGCGGTAGCAAATCCATCTTCTGCACCTTCTAAAAGACACATCTTTTCGATAAACTCTGAAGTATTGGGGTTAGAATAGCGACTGTAAACATTGCCTTCTTTTTCATTTGCAAAAAGTGCACGCATCTCTTCAGCATCGTCAAATTTATAGCTCGATGTTAAATAGATGGCAGAAGAATGTTCTTTATGGTTACTTCTCTCTGTTTGTGTACGGATGGCGATGGTTTCGAAATTTTCGGATTTCATATTATATTTATTAGTTCATTGGTATCATTAGTTCATTGGTATCATTAGTATCACTCGTTTATTGGTTTTCGAGCCTATTTCCTTATTTGGTTCATTGGTGTCATTAGTTCACTTGTTCATTCATAACTAAAAACTGTCAACTAAAAACTAATAACTACTTTATAATTGCATAAGTAAAATTTATTGTTGCAGAGCGACCAAGGATATTAGACACAGAACAATATTTATCAAAGGTCATCTGTAAGGCCCTTTCTACTTTTTGTGCACTTAAATCTCCAAATAGCTCAAAGTGGATATCAATTACATCAAATATAGGCGGCATCTCTTCATCTTTTCTAGTAGCCTTGATGCTGATCTTGATGTCATCCAAAGGTTCTTTTTGTTTGGTTAGCACATTTACCACATCTATACCACTACAGCCACCTAAACCCACCAATAATGTTTCCATGGGCCTAAAACCTTTTCCTTCACCACCAATGGCAGGCTTGGCATCTAGCTCAACCGTAATCCCGTTTTCGTTGCTGGCCTCAAAGTTAAATTTCCCGCTTTTGCGGATCAAGTTGATTTCCATTTTTTTTAGTTCATTAGGGTTGTTGGTTCATTAGCATCATTAGTTCATTGGTATCATTGGTTCATTGGTAAAGCAATCCATTTTGCCTTTTCCATCCCACATCTTCCATCAAACGATTTGCTTACTTCACTCTTTACTCCAGACTCTAGACTTCTGACTCCAGACTTTCCGACTTTCAACCATACGCCTTTTAATTACACATTATAAAAAACTTTATGCTCTTTCTCTAACTCGGGTAGTAGCACTGGTTTTTCGAAAATGGCAAAAACGGATGACCCACTCCCGCTCATTAGTGCAAATGTAGCACCCGAGGCATAAAGCTTTGTTTTTATTTCGTCAATTTGTGGATATTTTGCAAAAACAGATACCTCAAAATCATTCAAAATCCTCCCCTTCCACTGGCTCAAAGGCAAATGTATCAAATCTTTTAACGATGTTGAGGGTTGCTTCACTTTTACATTTTGGTATGCTTCTGCAGTCGACACATGGATAGCTGGTTTCACCAATACCATAAAATAAGGGGAAAGGTCTAGCGCTATGTCTTCAAACTCATCGCCCTTGGCATAGGCATAACTAGGTTTATTGGCAATAAAAAAAGCACAATCAGCTCCTAAAGTACGAGCATAATTCTGTAGTTGTTCAATAGATAGTCCAAGGTTAAACTTCTGATTCACCAACTTGATCAAAAAAGCAGCATCGGCAGAACCCCCACCTAAACCTGCCCCAACCGGAATATTTTTAAGCAATACGATCTGTTGGTTGGGCAATTTAAAATCAGCCTGCAAGGCTTTAAAGGCTTTTAAACAGATATTGTCCTCGGCACTGCCAGGTATGTCTATCCCTTTAATTATGCAACTGGTTTGATCAGCATCAATCAGTTCTACCACATCATACAGTTTAACCGGATAAAAAACGGTTTGAAGGTTATGGTAACCATCGGCACGTTTTTCGGTAAGCAGTAGGCCTAAATTAATCTTGGCATTGGCAAAAGCGAGCATTTTTTGATTGACGATTTTAGATTGACGACTTTACATGCCTACCGCTGGCAGGGATTTTCTGGTCAAAGATATTAAACTAAACCTTGTATTGGTAATGCCCAATAATTTTCCACGAAAACAAACAATCTGAAATCTCTTGTCCATTACCTATATTATGTACAATAAGGTAGCGTTTGCCATCGGCAGATTTTTTATTGATCACCAGGCCAATGTGCGACATGTTTCCACTTAAGTTCCAACAAACAATATCGCCAGGTAAATAATCAGCTGCATTTTTGCTCATCGCTTTTTTCACCCCTTTACGACCAAAGAAAACCATCAAATTATACACTCTTCTGTGGTCGATATTGGTATCGGTGGTTTTTCTGCCCCAATCTTTAGGGTAGAGTTTAAAATTGGGTTTCATGTCTTCGTGCACGTTCTTTTGCAGGTCGATACCCAAAGTACGATAAGCCCTGATCACTACATCTGTGCAAACGCCTTTGCCTTCGGGCGCATCGCCGTTAGGATAAGGATCTTGAAATAAGCAGGGTCATAAACTACTTTCTGCTTAGTTAGGGCAAGTGCAGCATCGGCAAGTTTCAATGCCTGTACAGATTGGGCAAAAGCTTGAAACCCTATCCATAAAAGAACAAACAGTACAGTTATTTTTTTCGACATCGAGAATAGGCTTAAATGTGCTCCAAATCTAATTTAATTTTGCGGGATTGAAAAAATTACACAATGTGGAAAAACGGAAAGGATAAAAATTGTTTAATTTTTTAGTTTTGTATAAATAATATAAAGCCTTTTAAGGCTGAGGTGGGTATGAAACAATATTTAGATCTAATGCAACATGTGCTAGAACATGGCACACAAAAACACGACCGTACAGGCACTGGAACCATTAGTGTTTTCGGTTACCAGATGCGTTTTAACCTGCAAGAGGGTTTTCCGATGGTAACAACCAAAAAATTGCACCTTAAATCTATTATACACGAGCTGATCTGGTTTTTAAGTGGCGATACCAATATCAAATACCTTAAAGATAATGGGGTAAAGATCTGGGATGAGTGGGCCGATGAAAACGGAGACCTTGGACCTGTGTATGGCTCGCAATGGCGCTCATGGCCTAAGCCAGATGGCGATAAGATCGACCAGATTGCACAGATCATCAATACCATTAAAAACAATCCAGATTCTAGAAGGATCATTGTTTCTGCATGGAATGTGGCCGAAGTAGAACACATGGCCTTACCGCCTTGTCATGCTTTTTTCCAGTTCTACGTAGCCGATGGTAAACTGAGCTGTCAGCTTTACCAACGCAGTGCCGATATCTTTTTGGGTGTTCCTTTTAATATTGCTTCTTACGCTTTGCTGACCATGATGGTAGCACAGGTATGTGGTTTGGGTTATGGCGATTTTATCCATACCCTCGGCGATGCCCATCTGTACAACAACCATATTGAACAGGCCCGTTTACAATTGAGCAGAGATACGAAGGCACTTCCGGTTATGGAGATCAACCCTGCCATCAAAGATATCTTCGATTTTAAGTTTGAAGACTTTACCTTAAAAAACTACGACCCACATCCACACATTAAAGGAGCGGTAGCGGTTTAATCGTTCATTAGTCTCATTGGTTCATTGGGAGTAATACGACAACGGTTTTAGATTCCATTTGTCGTTAGCAGGTTAATCATTGGATAATTAGACATTTTCTGACTAACTTAAGCGTTCTGTAGAATTTAAATCATCCCTTATAAGATTTAAAGACTACTCCAATGAGCTACAACAGGGTTGAAGATTTAGAAGTTTATATACTTGCAGAAGATTTTGCAAATGAGATTTGGAAAATTGTGATGACATGGGACTTTTTTGCCAAAGATACCATTGGCAAACAGATTTGTAGATCCGCTGATTCTATTGGCGCCAATATAGCTGAAGGCTATGGCCGCTTTCATTTTAAAGAAAATAAGAACTTTTGCTATTACAGTAGAGGTTCTGTTTTAGAAACCAAATCATTTTTAAGAAAAATGAAACATAGAGCCTTAGTTACAGAAGAAGGTTACCAACATTTACTGAACCAATTGGAAACTATCCATATTAAATTGAATGCTTACATTAAATATATAGGCAAAGGTTATTGAAACCCCAATGAACTAATGACACCAATGAACTAATGAACAAGTGATACTAATGAACTAATGACACCAATAAAAACATCCATCGTAGTTGCCATTTCGGCCAACAATGCCATTGGCAAAGACAATCAATTGTTATGGCATTTACCGGCCGACCTTAAGCATTTTAAAGAAATTACAACAGGACATCCGATCATTATGGGCCGTAAAACCTACGATTCTATTGGCCGGCCCCTACCCAATAGACGGAACATTGTAATTACCCGAAACAAAGATCTTGTTATTGCTGGTGTAGAAATTGTAAGTAGCATTGCCGAGGCCATTTCACTTTGTGCAGCCCAACAGGGAGCTACCAGTAATGAGGTGTTTATTATAGGTGGTGCAGAGATCTATAAACATGCCTTGGCTTTAACAGACAGGATATACCTTACTGTTGTGCATCAAGAATATGAGGCCGATGCATTTTTTCCAGAATTGTGTGAGGATGAGTGGACAACAATACATCAAGAATATCACGAAGCAGATGAAAAAAATAGTGTAGCTTACACTTTTTCGACATTAGAACGCAAATAGTTAAACTTCCTTAATAAAATTACAATAAGAAGTCCTATTATTTAAAAAAATAATTAGATTTGCCGACTTGTTTAAAAAACAGCACTATAGAAAAAAATAATTACAAACAAATGCAAGGTAAAGGTTTTATTAAATTTATGGCAATACTATTGGGTATTGTCTGTCTGTATTCTCTCTCGTTTAATCTGGTTACATACAATGTAGAAAAAGACGCTAAAGCGTTTGCCAAAGGCGATGCAGTTAAGGAAAAAGCTTATCTAGATTCAATGGCTACCGTGCCAGTTTATCCAGTTTTAGGTTTAACCTATCAACAAGTAAAAGGTAAAGAAATTAACCTTGGTCTTGACTTAAAAGGTGGGATGAACGTTACAATGGAGATTTCATTGGCAGAGTTGACCAAATCTTTGGCCAACAACACTAGTGATGCTACTTTTAATCAAGCGTTAAAAAATGCGCAAACACAAATGAATGCTGGCGGAAAAGATTTCGTTACTTTATTTGTTAATGAATATGAGAAACTTGCACCAAATGGCAAATTAGCCGATTTCTTTGCTACGCAAGACAATACTGAGCAGTTAAAAGCCAATGCAAGCAACGAGGATGTTAAAAAATTCTTAAGTAAAGAAGGTAATAGTGCAATTGATCGTTCATTTACTATTCTTCGTAGCCGTATTGATGGTTTTGGAGTTGTGGCGCCTAACATGCAGAAACAAGAAGGTTCAAACAGGATCTTTATTGAGATGCCAGGTGTGCAAGACAAAGAACGTGTACGTAAATTATTACAAGGTTCTGCCGAACTACAATTTTGGCAAGTTTACCAAAATGATGAAGTTGTTGGTATTTTAGAAAACATCAACAAAACACTTGCATTAACCGTAAAAGATACTACTGCAACTGCAGTAGGCACAAATGCTGCAGACACTGCCAAAAAAGGTGGTAAGTTAGCTGGTTTAACCAAAGCTGCTGCAAAAGATACTACCGCAGCTGGTAAAAAAGCAGATGCTGCCAAAAACAATCCTTTATATAGTGTTTTAAGTATCCCTACTTATGCAGCCGAAAACGGACAACAAGCTTTACGTCCAGGTCCGGTTGTGGCATGGGTACTACAAAAAGATACAGCTAAAGTAAATGCTTATTTTGCTAGAGCTGAAATTAAACCTTTAATTCCGAGCAGTCTTAAATTTATGTGGAGCCTTAAACCAATGGAAGGCAGCAAAGTTTACGAATTGTATGCAATTAAAGTAACTTCTTTAGATGGCAGACCTGCCTTGGGTGGTGATGCGGTTTCTAACGCGATCCAAGGTTACGACCAAAAGAACAGACCAGAAGTAACCATGTACATGAACAGCGAAGGTGCTGCTAAATGGAAAAAGATTACTGCTGATGCTTCTGCTGATCCAAATAATAAAAAAGCAATTGCTATTGTTTTAGACAATACGGTTTATTCTGCACCAACTGTACAGAATGAAATTCCGAATGGTGTTTCTTCTATCTCTGGTAGCTTTACCTTAGAAGACACTAAAGATTTAGCCAACATCTTAAAGGCTGGTAAATTACCTGCTCCTGCTAAAATTGCTTCAGATTACGTAGTTGGTCCTTCATTAGGTCAACAAGCAATCGAAAGTGGTTTATGGTCGTTTGTAATTGCCTTTATCGTAATCTTGGTGTTCATGGCTTTATATTACAGTAAAGCTGGATGGGTGGCCAACCTTGCCTTGGTGATCAACCTCTTCTTTATCATGGGGGTACTCGCGGCCTTCGGTGCGGTACTAACCTTGCCTGGTATTGCGGGTATCGTATTGACCATTGGTCTATCGGTAGATGCGAACATTCTAATCTTTGAACGTGTACGTGAAGAACTTGCACAAGGTAAGAGCACAGCTGTATCGATCAAAGAAGGTTTTAAACATGCCATGTCTTCAATTATCGACTCGAACGTAACGCTATTCATCTTAGGTATCATCCTATTCATATTCGGTACAGGACCTGTTCAAGGTTTCGCTACTACCTTATGTGTGGGTATCGTTACTTCATTGTTTGCAGCGGTATTGATCTCGAGAGTAATCTTTGATAGCTTATTGAGCAAAAAAGCAAACATCTCTTTCGATAACAGTGTAACTAGAAATGCATTCAAAAATATCGCCTTCAACTTTGTTGGACACAGAAAGCTTTATTATATCATTTCATCATTGATCATTTTAGCCGGTATCGGTTTCTACGTTAAAAACGATGGTTTACACTTGGGTGTTGACTTTAAAGGTGGTAGAACATACATGGTGAAGTTTGACAAGCAGATGAACACCGAAGATGTTTCTAAAAAATTGGTAGAGAAATTTGATGGAGAAGAAGCTTTGGTTAAAACAGCCGGAACTGACAACTCGTTAAAAATCACTACACCTTTCCACATCAATGATCAAGATCAAAATGCTGATAAAGTTGTTGAAAGTGCTTTGAGAAAAGGTTTAGACGAAATGGGTGCAAAATACAGCATCGAAAGTTCACAAAAAGTTACCCCTACCATTGCTAGTGATATTATCTATGGCGCATATGGAGCAATCTTGTTCTCTTGTGTGGTGATGTTTATCTACATCTTGGTACGTTTCAGAAAATGGCAGTATGGTTTAGGTGCGGTAATCGCATTGTTCCACGACGTGTTGTTGGTACTTTCATTCTATACCATTTTAGATGGTGTATTGCCTTTCCCTCTAGAGATTGGACAAGATTTTATCGCAGCGATCTTAACGGTAATGGGTTATACCATGACAGAGACAGTTGTTGTATTTGACCGTATCCGTGAGAAATTGGCCGAAAGCGGTAAAGCAGATGTATATGGCGAAGAGCGCAATACATTGATCAACTTTGCTTTAAACAGTACTTTAAGTCGTACAATCCTTACGTCGTTAACCGTATTCTTCGTGTTAATGGTAATCTTCATCTTTGGTGGAGATAGCATCCGTGGATTTATCTTTGCCTTGTTGATCGGTCGTATCATTGGTACCTACTCATCGTTGTGTATCTCTACGCCTATCGTAATCGACTTGTCAAAAAACCAAGCAAGCAAAGCAGTTAAGTAGTTTAGCTTTTTATAAAATACAAAGCCCTGATAGTTTCGGGGCTTTTTTTGTTTCCTAGCATTTGCTAGACTGATGAATAAATCGTTGTTTCTTAAACTGGTTTAAGCTGTATTGGCTAAGGAACTTGCTATATTTGTTAAACTAAATGCCAGGCTCATGAGTTTATCAAGTATGGAAAACGGAAAACAAAAAATAGTTATTGTTGGCGGGGGTTTTGGAGGGATTGAATTAGCTAAGAAACTAAGAAATGCAAATGTAGAAGTCTACATTCTCGACAAGCACAATTACCATACTTTTCAGCCCCTGCTCTATCAGGTGGCAACGGGTGGTTTAGAGGCCGATTCTATTGCATTTCCAATTAGAAAGATATTTAAGGGGCAAAAAAACCTCACTTTTAGGGTTACTGAAGTAGAAAAGGTAATACCCGAAGAAAATAAGTTATTAACCACCATAGGTGCGATCCACTATGATCATTTGGTAATTGCTACAGGCTCTACCAGCAATTTCTTTGGGCAAGCTGAAATAGAAAGCAATGCAATGCCTATGAAATCTATACCAGAGGCACTTAACTTACGCAGTTTGATCTTACAGAACCTAGAAGCTTCGCTGATTGCCAAAGATCCACAAAGTGAAGCCGAACTGTTAAATTTTGTAGTGGTTGGTGGCGGACCAACAGGTGTAGAAACGGCGGGTGCATTGGCAGAACTGAAAAAACACGTATTAAAGAATGATTATGCAGAACTCGATATCCATAAGGTGAACATCTACCTGATCGAAGGTTCTCCAGAACTTTTGGGTGCCATGTCTGTACAGGCTCAACAGAAATCAAAAGATTTTTTAGAAGAACTGGGCGTAACGGTATATACAGAAGCCAGGGTACAATCGTATAATGGTAAATTGCTTTCGTTGGCCGATGGAAGAACGATTCCTTCATCTACCGTCATCTGGAGTGCAGGTGTAAAAGGAGTAGTATTGGATGGTTTGAGGACCGAAAGTGTTGTGCGTGGCAACCGTTTAAAAGTTGATCCAATTAATCGCGTTGAAGGTTATCAAAACATCTATGCCATTGGCGATGTTGCTGCCATGATCACCGAAGCTACACCAAACGGACATCCTGGGGTTGCCCCTGCTGCCATACAACAAGGTAAACTTTTGGCCAAGAACCTTACCAACATAATAGAAGGCAAACCAACCGAAAACTTTAAGTACTTTGATAAAGGTGCCATGGCCACAGTGGGTAGAAACAGAGCGGTTGTAGACATTAAGAAAATCCGTTTCCAAGGTATTTTTGCGTGGTTTACCTGGATGTTTGTGCATTTAATGACCTTGGTTGGCTTTAGAAACAAACTAGTGGTCTTTGTAAACTGGGTATGGAGCTATTTCAGTTACGACAGAGGAACGCGATTGATCATTAGGCCGTTTGTAAAAAGTCATGAGTCGGAAGGTCTGGAGTAGAGCGTTGGGAAGTCGGGAAGTCAGAAGTCAGAAGTCCGAAGTCCGAAGTCAGAAGTCTGGAGTTGGGAGTCAAGTAAGCAAATCGCTTGATGGAAGGTGTGAGCGGTAATATGGAAAATGGATTGCTTTACTTATGAACCAATGACTATTGAACCTCCTGATGTCAGTCTGAGCCTGCCGAAGACCAATCAACAAAATCAGTGGGATAGTTTTTAGTTGCCAAATAAGAAAATCGCTTGATGGAAGATGTAGGATGGAAAAAGGGAAATGGATTGCTTTACTAATGAACGAATGACCATTGAACCTACTGATGTCGGTCTGAGCCTGTCGAAGACAATGAACTAATAACACCAATGAACAGTTAACCAGTTAAACAATCGAGCAATTAAACCAATGTCAGTCTGAGCCTGTCGAAGACCAATCAACAAAATCAGTGGGATAGTTTTTAGTTGCCAAATAAGAAAATAACTTGACGGAAGATGTGGGATGGAAAAGGAAAAATGAATTGCTTTACTAATGAACCAATGACCATTGAACCTACTGATGTCAGTCTGAGCCTGTCGAAGACCAATCAACAAAATCAGTGTGATAGTTTTTAGTTGCCAAATAAGAAAATAACTTGATGGAAGATGTAGGATGGAAAAGGGAAAATGAATTGCTTTACTAATGAACCAATGACTATTGAACCTACTGATGTCAGTCTGAGCCTGTCGAAGACCAATCAATAAAACATTTCGACAAGCTCAATGTGACACTTTTAGTTTAAGTAATGAACGAATGATACCAATGAACAAATAACACTAATGAACTAGTGAACCAAATATCTGTAAAATGAAACTAATAGAATGCCCTCGTGATGCGATGCAAGGCTTACACGATTTTATACCCACTGCACTAAAAACTGAATACATCAATCTTTTATTAAAGGTAGGTTTCGACACCATAGATTTTGGCAGTTTTGTATCGCCGAAGGCCATTCCGCAATTGCGGGATACAACTGAAGTATTGGCCAATCTTGATCTAAGTGCCAGCAACAGCAAGCTACTTGCCATTGTAGCCAATTTAAGGGGTGTAGAAGAAGCAGTAAAACATCAGGAGATCAGTTACCTCGGTTTCCCCTTCTCTATCTCTGAAACCTTCCAACAGCGTAACACCAACTCTAGCATTGCCGAATCTTTGCATACTGTAGAAGAAATGCTGAATCTATGCGATAAGAACAATCAAACAGCTGTGGTGTACCTCTCTATGGGTTTTGGTAATCCTTATGGAGACGATTGGAATGTAGAAATTGTAGAGAAATGGGCCCAAGAATTGGTAAACAAAGGTGTACAGATCCTTTCTTTGGCAGATACTACAGGTGTTTCTACACCCGAAAGATCGAAACGATTTTGCCAGCACTGGTTAAAAAATTCGACAAAACAGAGATTGGGATCCATTTGCACAGTACACCCTTTACACGTTTAGAAAAAATAGAAGCTGCTTATAAAGCTGGCTGTACCCGTTTTGACAGTGCCTTAAAAGGTTTTGGTGGCTGCCCAATGGCCGCAGACGACCTTACGGGCAATATGGCTACCGAAGATCTGATTGCTTATCTACAAGGCAAGGGAGAAGACCTGAAGCTTGATATGGATAAATGGCAGGAAGCCATGTTGTTTTCTTCGCAGGTATTTAACGGGAATTAATATATTCAGGTTGGTCGAGAAATGCTTTCTCGATCCTCTTTCTGTGGATTTGTAATCCGCATTTAAAACCCATTGCTTTTAGTTGCCATAGCTACAAACCGATACACAATTGTAAAATGTTTTATATCAAAAATTTAAAGCATACAATTTGTTATATATTTAGCTATAGATAAGCTAACCTAATCCCAATGAAAAAATTTCTTGCCATCCTGGCGATGGTGCTACTGATGCAAAGCACATTTGCACAAGACTTTGAACCAACAGATTATTTTACCAAAGAGTTTCATGCAGGGCGTAGAGAAGCCTTGCGCCAACTCATGCCCGAAAATTCGGTGATGGCTATTTTCGCCTATCCTACACGTAATTTCTCAAATGATGTAGATTATCTCTATCACCAAAACCCAGACCTTTATTATTTTACTGGTTATAAAGAGCCCGATGCGGTTTTATTTATATTCAAGGAGCCACAAACCGACGATAAGGGTAATACTTATAAAGAGTTGTTCTTTGTACAAAAAAGGAATCCACAACAAGAGAGTTGGAACGGTAAACGCCTGGGTGTTGAAGGTGTTAAGGAAAAGCTGGGCATTAACATGGCCTTTAATGGCAGTGATTTTAAAGATTTCCCTATCAATTTTTCAAAGTTCAAGACCATCATTGCCAGTGCTCCAGCAGTTGGTACAGATGTATCAGAAACAAGTAAACTGAGTGGTTTGGTTGCTTCTTTTATGAAAAAAACGAATGATATGCCTAAAAATGGGCAAATGCATTTTAAATTAACCGGACAATTAAGGGAAATTAAAACACCGGAAGAAATTGTGATGCTTCGCAAAGCCATCGAAATTTCTTGCCAAGGTCAGAATGAAGTGATGAAAGCCGCCCATGCCAATATGAGTGAGCTGGAGATACAAGGGCTACATGAGTTTGTACACAAAAAATATGGCGCTGAAAATGTGGGTTATGGTTCTATTATTGGGGCTGGCGAAAATGGCTGTATTTTACATTATGTAACCAATACCAAAACCAAGGTAGGCAATACACTGCTATTGATGGATGTTGGAGCCGAATATCATGGGTATACAGCCGATGTTACCCGTACCATACCAGCCAGTGGTAAGTTTACCGAAAACGAAAAAGCAATCTATCAAATTGTGTATGATGCGCAAGAAGCTGCTTTTAAAACTTTAAAGGATGGCTCTACCTTTTCGAAAGCTAGTAGTGCTGCCAATGAGGTAATTGCCGAAGGTCTGTTTAAGCTTGGGATTATAAAGGACAAAAAGGATTTTAAGAAATACTATCAACATGGCCTTGGTCACCATATTGGCTTGGATGTACACGACAGGGCAAGTTCAAGCATCTTAAAGAAAAATATGGTGATGACCATTGAACCCGGCATCTACATTGCTCCAAACAGCGATTGTGACAAAAAATGGTGGGGTATTGCTGTACGCATTGAGGATGATGTGTTGATTACGCAAGATGGTTACGAGCTGCTCTCGCACTTTGCCCCAAGAAGCATAAGCGAGGTAGAAAAGAAAATGGCGGCCAAAAGTGCTTTAGACGATTTTAGCTTACCGCCATTAAAATCTGGCAAAACCAAATAATAGATAAGTTAAAGGGGTGGTCAAGATCCATCCTTTAATGCAATTCAACGTCAAGAGCAGTTGCAAGCTTTACGTTTCTATATTGGGGGCGAAATCTACATTTAAAAATCAAAAACCATGGACAAGCAATTTATCATTGAACCTTGCGAAAAGGAAAGTGCAAAAAAAATCATCGAAGGCATCAATACCTACAACCTCGGTAAGGTTGCTGCTCTAGCTGATGTTTGGACCCCCTTGGATTTTGTGATCAAGGACGAAAACGGCAATGAGATTGCAGGGATATTGGCTGGTATGGGGTATTGGAATGGCTTAGAGATCAAAATCCTTTGGGTAGATGAAACCTACAGAAATGAAGGATTAGGCTCAAAACTTCTAAACCATACCGAAACCATGGCCAAAGCAAAAGGTGCTACTATTTCTATGCTCGACACTTTTGATTTCCAAGCCGAGGCATTCTATTTAAAAAATGGATATGAAGTAGTTGGAGAAATCAAAAACTTCCCCAATGGGCACAAGAGAATCTATCTTTCTAAAAAGTTAGCTTAAAGGTTAAACTTTCTTCACCATTTTAAAGTGTTGGATACCCGCTTCTTCAAACTGCTCTCCTTCGGCCACAAAACCAAACTTGGCGTACAAGCTCATGGCATCTAGTTGTGCATTGAGGTAAATGTAACCTGCATCAGAAGGTAGATCATCCAAAGCAGTGGCGATCAAGGCTCTGCCTATGCCCTGCCCCCTAAAATCTTTGAGTACGGCAAAACGCTCTAACTTATACCCTTTTTCGGTTTTGCGCCACCGACAGGCACCACAAGGCTGATGATCAGATAGGGCCAGAAAATGCGTAGAAACATCTTCGTTTTCCCACTCCAGCTCTGGCGGGCAATTCTGCTCATCAACAAATACAATTTTGCGAATGGCAAATACTTTTTCCAACTCTTCTTTAGTTGTTGCTTTTTGTACGTGAAGTGTGTCCATCTTTTCTATCTCTTTTAGTGCCTTTAATTGATTTCAATTTTAATTCTGTCAATTCTTCTGCTGCATCTATAGAATGCGAGCAATGGATATCGGTTTCTTTTTTGGCCAGTGCAGATAAGGTAACATAGAATTTGTGCAGCTGGTCCAGCTCTTGTTCTGTAAGGTCTTCGATATCTACCATCCTGTTGCTGGCACGCTCGTGTGCGGCAATCAGTTCGTTAAGTTTTAACTGAATGGCCTTGCTGTCTTTGTTCTGCGATTTCTGGATCAGAAACACCATTAAAAACGTAATGATCGTTGTTCCAGTATTGATCACCAACTGCCAAGTTTCGGAGTAATCGAAAACGGGCCCCGTAACCGCCCATAACACCACAATAAAGGTGGCTGCCAAAAAAGCAAAAGAGCTTCCGGTAAATTTTGTAGCTGCATTGGCAAAACTTTCAAATAGACTGCTTTTCTTTTTGGTTTCCATGGATGTTTAATTGCTTAGGTATGATTAATATGTTTTATTGGATTGATGTGTTGAACAATTACAGCAAAAAAAAGCGTAACAAGTTAAATCTCGTTACGCCTTATGTTATCTTTAAACAGTTAGCTTAAGAAAATGTTTGCTGCTGCTACAATTTATCATTGGCATTGATGCAGTTCAGATCTTCGAAAGCAACGGTTAAACGTTTCACAAACTCTTCTTCGCCTTTGCGTAACCAAACACGAGGATCGTAATATTTCTTATTTGGCTTATCTTCTCCATCAGGATTGCCAATCTGCCCTTGTAAAAAGGCTTCGTTCTTTTTATAGTATTCTAAAATACCTTCCCAAAATGCCCACTGCATGTCTGTATCGATATTCATTTTGATGGCACCATAAGAAATGGCTTCTCTGATTCTTCTTGTGATGAGCCTGAACCACCGTGGAACACAAAATTAACTGGTTTCTCGGCACTTAGGTTAAATTTCTCTTTTACAAAATCTTGAGAGTTTTTTAAGATCACTGGTTGTAGTTTTACGTTACCTGGCTTATACACCCCATGTACGTTACCAAATGCTGCTGCAATGGTAAAACGATCGCTCACTTTGCTCAATTCTTCGTAAGCGTAGGCTACTTCGGCTGGTTGTGTATATAGTTTAGAACTGTCTACATCGCTGTTGTCTACTCCATCTTCTTCTCCACCTGTAACGCCTAGTTCGATCTCAATCGTCATACCCATTTTGCTCATGCGCTCTAGGTATTTTACACAGATCTCCATGTTCTCTTCAATCGGCTCTTCAGAAAGGTCAAGCATGTGCGAAGAAAATAAAGGTTTACCTGTTTCGGCAAAGAACTGCTCGCCATGTGTTAAAAGACCATCTATCCAAGGCAATAGTTTTTTAGCAGCGTGGTCTGTATGTAAAACCACGGCAACACCATAATGCTCGGCCAATAAATGAACATGTTTAGCAGCAGAAACGGCACCTAACACACAAGCGTTAAGGTTATCGTTGTTTAATGTTTTACCTGCATAAAACTGTGCCCCGCCATTAGAAAGTCTGATCATTACCGGCGAATTTACCGCTTTTGCGGTTTCCATTACCGCATTGATGGTATTGGTACCGGTAACGTTTACTGCTGGTAATGCAAATTGATGTTTTTTAGCCTGCTCAAATAATTCCTGAACGGCTGCTCCGTAAATTACGCCTTTATAGCCTTTTAAACTCATTTTAAATCTATTTTGTATGTTCCGAAGTTATAAAAAAAATCGCAAATTGCAGTATCGAGTTTGTAGTTTACGGTTTGATTTGATAATTGTATTTGCAAACGGACAACTCTAAAAAAAAAATCGTTTCTTTGTACTCGCATTTTTAAAAGTAACATGGCTTGGTTTAAGAGAGAAAAAAAAGGTATCAGTACCACAACCGAAGAAAAGAAAGAAGCACCAGATGGCTTGTGGAACAAGTGCCCAAATTGTAAAAAAGCACTGCATAGTGCTGATCTAATAGAAAACAGATATGTTTGTCACTACTGTGATTATCATTTAAGAATAGGCTCAAAAGAGTATTTTCAGGTACTTTTTGACAACAACGAGTTTACCGAACTTTTTGCCAACTTAACTTCTGGCGACCCATTACACTTTACAGATAGCAAACCTTATACGGATAGGATCATTGAAACTACGGCTAAAACCGGCCTAAAGGATGCCATTAGGGCTGCCCATGGCAAGGTTGATGGTCAGGAATTGATGGTGGCCTGTATGGATTTTGCCTTTATTGGTGGTTCTATGGGCTCGGTTGTGGGCGAAAAGATTGCCCGCTCTATCGATTATAGCTTGAAACACAAGGTTCCATTTTTGATGATCTCTAAATCTGGTGGTGCGCGTATGATGGAGGCTGCATTTTCTTTGATGCAGATGGCTAAAACTTCGGCCAAACTGGCTTTGTTAAGTCAGGCTAAAATTCCGTATATCTCTTTGTTAACGGATCCTACAACGGGTGGTGTAACGGCTTCGTACGCCATGTTGGGCGATATTAACATTGCCGAACCGGGTGCTTTGATCGGCTTTGCCGGACCTCGCGTTATTAAAGAGACGATCAAAAAGACTCTACCTAAAGGGTTTCAGACATCGGAGTTTGTGCTGGAGCATGGCTTTTTAGATTTCATTGTGGATAGAAGAGAGATGAAGGCTAAATTGGCTACTTTTTTAAAGATGATGAAGAACTAGTTTATTGGTTCATTAGTTCATTGGTATCATTAGTTTATTTGTATCAATGGTTCATTGGTATTGGGCTACTCTTAAAATATATAGAAGCAGGGTTGAGTATATCAGTCCTGCTTTTTTGTTTAGGTTGTTTTGTTTACCACATAGACGGTTTTGTCATGCTGAGCGCAGCGAAGTATCTCCTTCCAACTATTTTTAACCATTAAGGAATTAAGTAAGATTAAGTTTAGGTGACTAGTTTTTAAACCACCTAGAACACATAGAAAATTCGGCATTAACAATTGCTTAGGTTAACTAAGATGTCTTAGGTGGTTAGTTTTCACCATCTAAGACGGCTAAGAACAGCTTAGGATTGTAATGCTGTTAAGAAGCTTTGTCACGCTGAGCTTGTCGAAGCGCCAGCTAGTTCTTCAATTTAAACCATTAAGGTATTAAACAGCTTTGTCATACTGAGCGCAGCGAAGTATCTCCTTCCAACTATTTTTAACAATTAAGGAATTAAGAAGGTTAAGTTTTTAGTGGTTATTTTTTCACCATCTAAGACAGCTAAGAACAGCTTAGAGGTAAATCTATGTGTTACTATGTGCCTATGTGGTGGTTAATTTTCACCATCTAAGTCACCTAAGAACAGCTTAGGGTTTGTCATGCTGAGCGCAGCGAAGTATCTCCTTTCGATTGTTTTGAAACATTAAGGAATTAAGAAGATCAGCTCGGTAGTTGCAGGTGCAAGAAGTATAGTTGCAGGCACAGGAAGTATAGTTGCAGGTGCAGGAAGTATAGTTGCAGGCGCAAGAAGTATGGTTGCAGGTGCAAGAAGTATGGTTGCAGGTGCAAGAAGTATAGTTGCAGGTGCAGGAAGTATAGTTGCAGGCGCAAGAAGTTTGGTTGCAGGTGCAAGAAGTATAGTTGCAGGTGGAAGAAGTATGGTTGCAGGCACTAGGTACTTAGACAAACTTAGGATAACAATGGTTATGGTAATAATTGTTAAGCCGCAACTAGAAGAAATTAAAAGAGACGCTAAAAATAAGCTTACTGTAAAAACAATAAGGGATGATTGTTTTTGTTTAAAGTGGAATGTCTCTGATGGCTAAAGACGCAATCTGTTTATAGGCTGGGTTACTGGCGCCATAAACCGATTTTACATAGCTCTTTACATCTTGTGCGGTGGCGGGCAGACCATTTTCGGATCGTACATGGTTAGGTTGCGCTTTACACGGGTATTGCTTAACAAGGTGGTGGCGGAGGCTACCTTAGCATTGTTGGCCTTTAGGGTGTTGTACAGTACTGTTAAGGTTGCCGCTTTTAGTTCGGTTTCGTTGGGATCGTAGTAGGGTATGCTCTCTAACAGCTTTACCATTTTATCAAAGGTATCTAAGCGGTTATCAAAACTTTGTTGCGATGCCGATACTTGCTTAACGGCTTTATCCCTAGCGGCCTGCTTGGCTTTCAGCTCTTCGTCTGTTAAAACGGCCGATACTCTTGTGCCCTGTAGTTTTTTGTTAAAGCTTACCATGCTGGCAATGATCTGGCTGGTGGCCTCTGTTGCTTTTAGGGCATTTACCATTCTGGTGCCTAGCTTGGGCAATTGGCTAAAGGCTGCTTCGCGATCGCCAATGGCATTGTCATAGCTAACCAATGCGGCATTAACTGCGGCAACTGCTGTTTCGGCGGCTTTGGCCTTGTTTTTTAGGTTGGGCAGTTTAATAGAATCTCTGGTGGGTTTGTAGTCTGGCCCATAGTCTTGAACAAAAGAGACCAACTGCATAAAATTGGCCACGTTTTTGGCGTGCCCTGTTTCTGAAATTGATGGCATAGTTGTGTTTTTTAAGGTAAATTTTTGTGTTAATTAGCCTTAAGGTAAACAATAAACCATACTGCTTGCAAATCTGCTAAACGACTGTTGAAACAGCCCTAACAACTGTTTTGACCATATTTTACCCTACCAACATTAATTTTAGTAAAGGTTGTTGGTTATTTTGTTAAAGGTTAATTTTTTAATTAATAGGTATAGAATCGAGTGGTTTTGATAGGGGAAAAAATATTGATTTTTTTGTTGGGGCTTATTAAAGCATATAGATTGAACAATATTTTTATCTTTAAATGGCATTATAAATATTCATGCTTTCTAATTTTTGTATATTGGATTGACTTAACGACCATCAATTGAAATTTATAAACAAAAAGCAGATATTATGGGTAATTGTAATTGCTGCTATCCTCACTTTTTTTAAAACACCAATCCACAATTTTCTTAACTTTTTTATTGTAGAGCCACTTTTACAAGATTTTGAGTTAAACACTTTTGGTGAGTTGTTTTTATTAGCCATACTTGTTAGCTATAGTGTTTGGGCAACACAAACAATGGAGAAACCGCTTCTTATTAATATTTCGATAATTGTTTTAACATTTTATATTTTTCAAAGATTTAATGAAACATGGAATTTTGCCCCATTTTCCATTCTTAATTATAAAGAAGGCTTAAAATATTGGGATTTTATAGTTATAGGTATTGTATCTCCAAGTATGTTTTGTTTTTTGATTGAAGAAGATGACCAAAAAATTGTTTTGGAGGACCCTAGAGGATTTGTTAGTGATAATCCCGTAGATAAAGTCGATGATGACCTTTTTGGCAGAAATAATGTTGCAAAGCAGATTGCTACCATGATTACACACACCAATAGCAAACGTTCATTTGCTATTGGAATATTAGGGGAATATGGAAGTGGTAAAACATCGTTTCTAAATTTAATAAGTGGATCTATGCCACCGAATAGTTGTGAGAAATTAAGCTTTAATCCTTGGACTTCGGAAAATGCAGAATCTATTCAAAAAGACTTTTTTGATATGTTGGCAACTAAACTAGCAAAACTAGAGTCCAAGAATAACTTCACTTATATACTCCTATTCAAGAAAACTAAGTAGCACTGATGAAAATTCAAAGCGGTGGCTGAATAGGATTGGGTTATTTAATGATTTTCAAAAAGGTATAATTTCAAATGACTACGACAAAATCAATGATATTTTAAAAAGAACTAATAAAAAGATTCTAATTATAATAGATGATATAGATCGTTTATATAACGAAGAAGTTATTGAAGTATTAAGAATTATTAGAAATACAGCAGATTTTGCTAATGTATTTTACTTGGTAGCCTATGAAAAAACTTATGTGCAAAATGCTATTAAATCATTAAATGACCAAAGTGCGTCTAATTATCTTGATAAAATATTCCAGGTTGAGATACCTTTACCTAAGCGAGAACAAGATGCGCTAGTTGATTTTTTAAAAGTAAAAATCAATACTATTCTGTCAGAAGAACATTTTAAGATTTTAGATGAAAGGATTATCCCTCTAGGTCTAAAAGACCCATACGAAGAATCGTATGCACAAATATTTAGACATTCAAGAGATGTTATAAAATTTGTAAATGGGTTTAAACTAGTTTATACATTAATTGGAGATGAAGTTAGTTTTGAAGACCTTTTTGTTCTTGAGTTGATTAAATTTAGGTTTCCATTAGTTTATGATGTTATTTATGAAGAACAAGATACTTTACTATATCTAAAACCTTCAATGGCTAGCCATGATGAGTTTTTCTTAGTAAGACAGGAAAAAAAGGGGGACGACATGTTTAATATATTTGATATATATATTGAACAATCCGGCCTAGTTAAAAAAAATGAGTTAGAGCTATTATGTACATTATTTAATAGATTATTTAGTACAGGCAATTTTCATCGTCCTGCTTTTAAAAATGGGATTTCATATCCATTATATTTTGAAGTTTTCTTTAGACAAAGGTTGTCTAAATATGACTTATCTGATAAAGATTTCAAAATTGCATTACAAACTAATAAAATCAATAAATTTATAAACGATTGCGTTACGAAAAATCTACATGATGCAATTTTAACTAGGCTCTTACAAGAAGATATTGTAAAAACATCAAGAGACTATTTTGAAAATATTGTAATGGCCCTATTTTATCTAGGCCCTAGATATATTTTAAAAAAATCAACTAGTTCATTTCCTTACATTCAATTATTGGATAAGATTATAGATTATTCTGGATTAATTGCAAAAAATTTTTATAAAAAAGATGAAGATGAATACAGAATTTTTATCAGAACTTTTTTTAAAATGGCACAACCACCATTCCTTTTTGAAAGTCAATTAATATATCATATTGTAGAAAGTAAAAGACCATTCATTATCTCGACCAATGAATTGATAGAATTTCAGATTCAATATTTTAAAAGTATCGTCGAAACTTTACATGGTCTAAATGAAAATGCAGTTTGGCTTTTTTGGGGCATTAGAGAATATTATGAATTAGAACATAAAACCGAAAAAAAAAGAAATTGGAAATTTGTTCCTGATGTAATCCCAATTCTTATAAAGGCATTAAAGAAAAATAACATTACACTTTTTTTAAAAAATACAATTGAAAGAAATATATGGGAAAATGAAATGGCATGTATAAACAAGCACATTATAGAAATGTTCGAAACCCCACAAGAATTTAGACAAATTGTAAATGATAATATATATATCGATGATGCTATTAAAAAGGAATATATTGAGTTATATGATGCCTGCGAGAAAATTAACTTTAGTAAAATGGTAAGTTTTACGTTTAAAACTGAATTAAAAAAGTAGACTTATTGACGTTTAGGCTAAAAACACTATATATTAATAGTTTATTAATTTTCAAATAAACTACCTTGCTTAGGTCTTTTTATGTGTTCGTCAATAGATGTTACTGTATAGGAGTGATTAGTATATGCGTCTATTTGCGGGTGTAAATGCTGTACAATTTCAATAGAACCTATTAGAGTATCACCTTTAGCAAAACTTTCTCCTTTGTCAATATATTCATGAAAAAGGTCATCTTTTATTTTTGCAGTTATTTTATTGCCATCAAGTAAGAACTCCCATTTCTTTTTTTTATCGAATGAAAGAGATAATATATTAAGTGATACTTTATTCTTTATTAAAGTTCTTGAAGTCTCACTTGTCGTGTAATCTAAATCAGAAATACTACTTATTTCATCTGCATCAAATTCAATTTTGGTTTTATTGATATTATCAATTATATCAAAGTTTTTAACCTCTGTATCATTGTTCAATGTTTCAAATTCTTTAGCTAATGCAGTTTGTACAATTGGTTCCTTATAAATATTATAGATATTTTTTGTAATTATAAATGAATTATTCTCAGCATTTTTAATTGTAATGTAATCGCCTTTAGAATTGACCTCTTCTGGTTTTTTACCTTTTAGCCATTTTGCCAACTCAAAAACACCAGTAATAGTTGTTGCTATATTTGCAACCAAAGAAATGTTATCTTTAGTAAAGATATCATTTAACTCAAGAGCTTGTGATGTTTCAATAATAAGATTAACGATAAAAGAGCCCGGTTCAAAAGCCTTTATTTTTACCTCTAACTCTCTTCCAGTTGCCAAGCTTTTATTAATTTCCTGTACTATTGTTGAAAAATGAATTATACTATTAATCAAAGTATTCGCATCAATCTCATCTGCATTAGTTCCAAACTTCAATTTTAAATCATTCATTGTTGCATTAGTGCTTTGAGAGGCCATTATCACTTTATTAATTGTATTTATAATTTATATCTATTTAATCCAATATAAACAAAATACCGCTAAACAACAGGAACTTAACAAAATATACTTAGCAATTAATATCTTATAGACTATTACGAAGGATTACTCTTTTCTATATAGGAAAAAGGAGCTACTTTATATTACTCTTTTAAAGGCCTGTTTTATATTGCACGTATAAGTATCTGTCTATTACCTCTTCTAATGTTTTATTCAATGCTTTACAAACTTCTAATAAGGTAGAGAGCATATAATCTTTTCTTGCATTCTCAATCTTGCTGATTTTAGCCCTATTTACACTGCACCGACTAGCCAATTCATCTTGAGTCCACCCTAGTTCAATTCTAAAGAACTTAATATTTGCACCGATAACTTTATATAAATCGTGAAACTCTGCTTTCATAAAAGAAAAATCGGACAATATTAAAAATAATTTAGTGTCAATATTGACACAATCATTTTTTATTTATACATTAGCCTATATTTTTTAGTAAGATATTATAAGAGTCTTGCGGTCACAATTCTGAAGCCGTTAACGCAAGTCAGCAGATTAATATCCACAGCTATATTGCTATATGCTATATTTGCATATTAAATAGTTGTGGGCTCTGCTGTAAATCCGTGTTAACGTTAGGCTTCAGAAACTTTAAGGTGACCACGGTATGTAGAGCCCACAGTTATTACATCCATCGAGACTCGTAGAACATACGAGCCATGAAACAATTCATTTTCTTAAAAAAACTTTTTGGGTTATTTGGCATTAAAGCCAAAGATGGCCTTGCCGCAGACGAAACTTTTACAGAAGAACGTGGGATAGACTTTGTAATTACTACTTATGGCCTGCACTCTGCCCAGTATAAACAATTGGTGCAAACGTTACGGTTGATCCAAAGTTTTGGTGGGGATGAAATGGGCTTTGAGGTACTGAATGTGGATTGAAACTTTAAGAGGGGCGTTTCAATTTTAATTTAATTACATGGGGATGCTTTGCTAGGCCCAGCATGACAACAATATAAAACCTATATACTATGGAAACATTATTGCAACAACTAAACTACCAGCCTACGGGCCTAACCGACGATGAGATTGCACACCCCGAGGATGCATTGGGCAATATTTTTTATACCCTGCCCCTGCATGTTGCCCGTGCCAACATCAGGTTGTTTTACCAGGCTTGGGTATTGCACAACGCCCCTACTGCCGATGCACAGGACACTACAGAGATGTTGGCTTTTGTTAATGGGTTAATTAACCTAGTTGAGCTGAGCTATGTGGTTGTGCATAGGCATGAGCAGGTTGAAAATGCCATGGTGTTTGTGGGTAAGTATAGTGCGTAGTGGTTTGGTTTGAACATTAAGTTTTAGGTGGTTTGTTTTTCACCACATAGGAACACCTGCCTGCGGTAGGCAGGTAGGTCACATAGAAAATTGAGCAGAACAAAACTTAGGTTAACTAAGGTGTCTAAGGTGGTTAATTTTCACCATCTAAGACAGCTAAGAACAGCTTAGGATAAATCTATGTGTTACTATGTGCCTATGTGGTTTTTTATTGGCTACATGGGGATGCTTCGCTAAGCTCAGCATGACAAAAGGCTAGGTGGTTTATTTTCACCATCTAAGACACCTAAGAACAGCTTAGGGATAAACCTATGTGTTACTATGTGCCTATGTGGTTTTTTATTGGTTACATGGGATGCTTCGCTAGGCTCAGCATGACAAAAGGCTTAGGTGGTTAATTTTCACCATCTAAGACACCTAAGAACACCTTAGGTAAATCTATGTGTTACTATGTGCCTATGTGGTTTTTTATTGGCTACATGGGGATGCTTCGCTAGGCTCAGTATGACAAAAGGCTTAGGTGGTTTATTTTTTACCATATAAGATAGCTAAGAACAGCTTAGGGTAAACCTATGTGTTACTATGTGCCTATGTGGTGTTTATTTTATTGGTTACATGGGGATGCTTCGCTAGGCTCAGCATGACAAAAGGCTTAGGTGGTTATTTTTTACCAGCTAAGAACACCTTAGGCAAATCTATGTGTTACTATGTGCCTATGTGGTTTTTTATTGGCTACATGGGGGTGCTTCGCTAGGCTCAGCATGACAAAAGGTTTAAAGAATTGGGGTTGGTGGTTGGCAGTTTACGCTTGAACCAATGAACAATTGAACCAATGAACTAATGAGCAATTGAACTAATGATACTAATGCTTATATTTAAGCAATCAATCTCTTTTAATTATGAACAAGCTATTCCTTTTTGTATTAACGTTTACTTTTTTTAACCATTTTGAGGCGAAAGAAAGCCTGCTTTTAAAACCTAAAGCTGTTGTGGTATGGCAACCATCGCACCAAACGGATACCGGCAAAGATTTTAGTGAGGCCAAAACCTGCAATGGTATTGTTGAAGCGGCCATGGCCAGCAAACCTAAGCTAAAAGAATTTAAGGTATGGAGCTTAGACCAGCCCAACCTACACCATAACAACCAAGGTAGCAATACCATTATTGAGCATACCACAGCTGTTATTGATGGCAAAATATCTGGTTATGCTTATGAACTGATAGAATCTAACAAAAGGAAACCTGATGTTTTTATTGCTGTACACAACAACGGTGGCACCAAGCGACATGCGATCTGGGGTTTTATACATGAAGGTGATGCCTATGAGGCCGAAAACAGGGTGCTGGCTGCCCGATTGATCGCTGCAGTTAGTGCGGCTACAGATTTAGAAAACAGGGGTGTGCAGTTAGACAGCTCTACGGGTAGAAACGATTATACTTGCAAAAGCACTGGCAAAAGGGGTTTTTATAGTCTTGACGAAAATGTAAATACGGCAAAATATAGGGTACTGCTAGAGGTGGGCGACAATGGTGTTAGTAAAGACTTTTTGGAAAACCCTGCCAACCAGAAAAAAATGGGCGAAGCCATTAAGGCTGAACTGGCCAAATGGATGGCAGAAAAAAACTTGGATTAGCCATAGTTCTTGTGGAGAAAATAAAAAAAATTTGTCCTTCGACAAGCTCAGGATGACACTGGTTCATTGGTTCAATTGTTCATTAGCATCATTGGTTCATTGGTTCATTGTCTTCGATAGGCTCAGACTGACAACATGTATTACAGAACCTAGGTTAGCTTTAAAAACAAGGGCCAAACGATACATCCTTCGTTTGACCCTTACCAACTTATTATTTATTATTTATTTGCAAAAAGATTTACTTTTTCGGTTTTAGCTTTAAAACAATCTCCAGCCTTAGCAACCCCTCTTCGTTCCACTCAAATCGGCCTTGGCCTGTTCGGCTTGCACTAATTGGCCAAACCACTCTCTTTAAAAGAACAGGGCGCAGCCGCGGCTTTTTATTTATAAATCCTTATAGTTTTAGAGGTATAAATGAGCTTCGCTATCGCTACGGTTTTGCATACTTTTTTCAGCTGCTGGAAAAAAGTTTGTCCGCGAAGCGACAGAACCACTAATGTATGGTAGAAACTAATTCTACTCTAAAAAGCTAACGCCCTACAGCCTCTAGACTATGTTTGGTAGCCTGTAAAGTTTTATAAACCTGCAACAAAGCCCTAGGCACATGGAAAGCACATTTCCACTTGCCACCTTTTAAAGGCAACAGCACTTCGCCTTTGCGGTTAAGGTAACCATACCACTCGCCATGTTCTGGATCACGGAAATTGGCCCAAGCGTAGGTATGTAGTTTTTCAAACCATTGTTTACAGTCTTCGTTACCTGTTAATGCATACCCTTTGGCCATACATACCAAGGCTTCGAGGTGTACCCACCATAGTTTTTGGTCCCACTCTAGCTGTTGCACAGGATGCCCCTTTACATCCATAAAATAGAAGATGCCTCCATGCTCCTTATCCCAGCCATAATTTAAACTGTGGAGTGCAATTTCTGTAGCTCTTTCAATTAGTTTTTGGTCGTTTAGCCTTACGCCTAGATCCGTAATAAACCACATGGCCTCGATAATGTGTCCCGGATTGATCAAACGGCCATCGAATGAATCTGAAAAAGAACCATCTAACTGCACGTTTTCTAAGATCAGGCCACTTTCTGGATGGTAGAACACTTCCATTACTTCGTGTATCACGTCTTTCAATAGGTCATCTACCAGTTTTTTATCCAATAGATGCTCCATCTCTAAAGAAAGATTGCTGAGATCATGGGTAGGGCAAAGTTTTTTAGGCTACGTGTACCGGGATAGGCCTTATTGTATTTCCCCTTTGGGTTATCTCTACGTTTAAGGATGTTAAAAAAGGTGGTTTTGGCTATTTCTGCATAGCGCTCTTGTGGATCTACCTTGTACAGGGCGGCAAAGGCCATACTTGCAAAACAGTCTGAAAAGATATTGTAAGGTTGTACCAATGGTTTCCCGGCTTGGTTTAGGGTAAAGTACCAGTTGCCTTCTTGGTCCCTTCCATTTTTTTCTAAGAAATCGGCACCGTGTTTGGCCATTTCCAACCATTCTGGTCTGGCCTCTTGTAGTTTGTACAGGGTTGCAAAGGTCCATACCTCACGGGCCTGCAACCACATGAACTTATCGGTATCGAAAACGTTTCCGTAACGATCTAAACAGTTGAAATAGCCCCCATATTCTTCGTCTTTGGAATATTTCATCCAAAATGGCATTACATTTTCTATTAATTCTTTCTCGTAAATTTCACTATAGTTCTTCATCGTTGCGATCAAATTGTCAATCCTTGTAGGTATTCTTTATATCTGTTAAATAAATGTCCGGCCTGGGCATAGGCCGACTGTGGACTCATAAAATGAGAAAATTCAAAGGTGATGGCCTTGTCGTAACCGGCTCTTCTGGCAGCCTCTAGCTTGAGGCGAAGTTTTTCAAATTTGATGGGCAAAAATTTGATGGGCATATCTCTGTCAAAACTTTCGGCATTGGTCCAACATTGCAGGCCATATTGATCGGCCAGTTTTTTGTTTACGGCAAAAAAGTCGTCCAGTTCGTGGTAATCGATATGTCCATCTTGAAAGGCAACGGCATCTACAGCACCGCTAATGCCCTGAAAAATATCTCCCCATTCTTTTTCGTGCTCTTGTAGCGACACTGAATCTTGTTTAGATAGTTGTGCTGAAGCTGCCATTACCGCTTTTTTACCATCGATCCATGGCGATATGAAGGTAGGCAGTCCGTTGCTTACGTCTTTACATTGCTGCCCCAACGTGCGGAAAGCTTCTGTAGCACCTTTGGTACCTCTGCTGATCTCCATGCTCAGGTACCAGCCACCAAAACTTTTGTAATGGCCGTATTGCTTCCATACTTCATCGATCACATAACGATTGGCATCTATTTCGTGGTTCATGTCTCCGGTATCCCAATATTTGCCACTATCGTACAGGCCGAAATAAAATTTCATGCCGTACTTATCTGCCAGCTGCAGGTACAGTTCTACCAAGTCTACAGGTGGTTGGTAACAGCCGTGTTTTTGTTGGAGATATAGAGACGGATAGGTAATGAACCTACGGTAGCCACTTCTGATCAGGATCACGGTATCTATACCAACCGATTTCATGTGTGCAAAATCGCGGTCCCACTCTTCCCTGCCCCAATTTTGGTGCGGAATATCGTGCGAGATCTCGTCTATAAATGTTCCGGTAATTTTCATACGGTTACAGGTATTTTTTCTTTTTTAAATAATCTACCCAAAGCACATAGGCCGGCGGGTTGATGTGGATGCCATCGATGGTCAACTCTGGTTTCATGTTGCCTTTGCCATCGTTAAATACTTCGTGCAGGTTGATAAAGGTGAGCTTGTATTTGTTGGCAATGGCCTTGATCTTTTCGTTCAGTTGCACAATCAGGTGGCCTTTGTTTTTAAGATAAGCTGCCTTTAGGATCTCATCGTTCATGGGCAGTACGCTTTGCAGGTACAAGGTGGTTTTTGGCGAGTCTTTTATAAAGCGCTTCACGATCTTTTCGTAGTTATCTGCAATAACAGAAACGGGCAGGTTACGGCCAATATCGTTGATGCCGATCAGCAGAAACAGTTTGCTGGGCTTACTGGCAACGATCGGTGCCAGCCTGGCCAATACACCAAAAGTATTGTCGCCACCTATGCCCCTGTTCATTACCACTTTGCCGGGCAGCAGCTCGTGCCACATGCCGCGTTCTGTAATGCTGTTGCCTAAAAATACAATGGCATTTGGCGTTTGTGGAAGCGTAACGAACAGTTCCATACGGCCTTGGTAATAGGTATTGTTGTAACTGCTATCGATCTTCACCTCTTGGGCATTGACCAATGAAGCGGCAAAGGTGCAGCAGCTGAATAGGGTGGCGAATAGGTAATTTATTTTCATCTTGTATGGTATTTATCTGTACAGGTTATAGGTATTTCATTTTCTTTAGGTAATTGGCCCAGATCACATAGGCTTCGGGCTGTAGGTGTAGGCCATCGGTTGTTAGGCTGCGCACCAATTGTCCGTTTTCGTCTTTAAATACATTGAACAAATCAACATAAGGCAGGTTGTGCTTTACCGAAAGTTCTTTCATCAGTTTATTCAATGCAATGATGCGTGGGTTACGGATATTGTCGTAAATGGAAGCCAATATCGATTCGGTAACCGGCAACACACTCTGTAGGTACAATTTGGTTTTGGGTGCATCGTGTTTTACTTTAAGGATGATCCTTTCGTAATTGCGTGCAATGTCTTCTACTGGGGTGCCTCTTTTAATGTCATTTACGCCGATCAATAAAAGATCTTGCTTGGTTTTTGTTTAAGCACGGGATCTAAACGGTAAAAAACACCGTAAGAGTTGTCGCCGCTGATTCCTCTGTTGATTACATTGTTAAGGCCAATTACATCTTGCCACTGCCCTACTTCGGTAATGCTGTTGCCTAAAAACACAATGGGGTTTTTCTGTACGGGCAGGGTTTCGAAATATTTAAGGCGCTTTACATAGTAGCCATTGGCATAGGTACTGTCTTTGGCGGCTTTTTCTTGTGCGCCACTGTAAAACGGCACTGCAAATAGGATCAAGATTAAAAAAAGTCTATTCATAAGTTTTGGTCTATCAATTGGTCAATATTTTATACTACGGCAGTTTCAGTTGGTTCATTTTCAACAGGCATTAAGGGTACCAACCAGGTTACAATAAAGGCCGGAATGGTGGCGATCAGTACCCAGATAAAAAATTCTTTGTAGCCCAAATAATCGCTCAGCAAACCACTGATCATGGATGGGATCATGAAACCTAAATTCATCAATCCGCTGCCAAAGGCATAATGGGCCATTTTGTATTTACCTGGGGCGATATTCTGCATCATAAACAGGATCAGGCCCACAAAACCGTAACCATAACCAAAATACTCTACGGCAACAGCCGATGCGATCACATAGATATCGTGAGGCATGGCAATGGCCAGAAAGGCATAGGCGGCAAATGGCAGGTTAAAAAAGGCACATAAAATCAATAGCGTTTTTTTGGTCAATCCCTTATTCGAAACGTAATAACCTGCAACGATAGAACCTAGCACAAAAGCGATCGACCCAAAAACGCCATATAACACACCGATCTGCGAGGTACTGAGCCCTAAACCGCCAGATTCTCTGGACGCTTTAAAAAACAATGGGATGATCTTAATGGCCTGTCCCTCGGCAAAACGGTAAAAAACAATAAAACACAAACTGAACCAGATATTTTTCTTTTGAAAGAAAGTAATGATCACATCTTTTAAGGTGGCAAAACCTTCTTTTACAGAAGTTACTTCTTTCACTTCATTTCCTTCGGGGATTACCCGCATGTTGTACAAACCTAATAACACCATGATGATCCCATAGGTAAACATGACCACCATCCATGCATTTTGGATACCGATCTCTTTTCTAGCTGACCTGCCATGTACACCAATACTCCTCCAGACAAAACCTTGGCAATGTTATAGAATGCGCCTTGCCAACCCACAAATTTGGCTTGGAGCTTTGGGGTGAGTTCGTTAAGGTATACACCATCTGCTGCTGTATCGTGCGTAGCGCCACTGATGGCAATAATGGTTAAAATGGCAATAGAGAAACTAAAAAAGTGGTTCATTTGCAGGGTTAGGGCCAAAAGGCCAAACAGCACACCTGTAAAGATCTGTGTGGTGTATACAAAGAACTTTTTGGTTTTGTACATCTCTAAAAAGGGCCCCCAAAGTGGTTTGATCGTCCATGGAAACATGATCAAAGAAGTCCAAAAGGCGATCTTGGTATCAGAGATCCCCAAGTTTTTGTACATGATAGAGCTTGCGCCCGACAAGGCCACAAAAGGCAGGCCCATGGCAAACCAGGTTGTTGGAATCCAATAGATGGGGTTTATATTTTTAGTTTTAAGTTTAGACACAATAGCGTTGGTTATAAGTGGTTATTGATATGTGGTTTGGGTATTAGGTTTTCCAGAAAAATTTAAGGCGTGTAAAAAATATGGTGATCAAAGCTACCATACCTGTAAAAATGAGGCCACGAGCAAAGCCATTAAAGGCGTTGGTGCTCATGGCATCGAGATAAACAGAGAGCGTAGTCATTTTAAGTAATGGGATCAGGAACAGATTGCCTGCTGTATAGGCAATCATTGGATTTTTTCCGTTTGCGGCCAAAAAACCCATCAGGTTTTTTAAATAACCTAAGCGTTCAACAATGCTAAAGCTCAACAGCGCAAAAAACGACAGGCCCGAACACACAAAATAATAGCTGTAGGTAGAATAGTCTTTTTTGATGCCCCCTTCGTAAGCTTCGAAGAACAAACCCAGCATTAACAGATAGATGCCCGCTTGTGTAAGTTGCTTAATGGTTTTACCTGCTTTTATCTTTTTGGTTAAAATAACCAAGGCGATACAAGCAATGGCATTTAAAACCAAATTAAGCACCAATGCTCTTGTAAAAAGCCCCCATAAATTGACTATGATCAATAGGGTGGCGATACTGGCTATGGCGATGAATATTTTTTTTGAAGAATCTCTGATCTGCTCTGCCTGTTTGTTCTCTTTAAGGAACCAATCTCCGGCCAAAGTACCCGGAATAATGATGAACAGGTATTTAAGATAATAGAACTGGTACAACCAAGGTGCTGGCGACCAATTAAAAATAAGGTTATTGATGCTATCTACTTCTTTGGCTCCTAAAAAGATGGCCATTACAAAGGGTAGTATACCGATTCTTAACCATGGGTGGTTTCTGGTAAAGTACCAGATCAAGCCTCCAAAAAAGGCCATATTGGCCAATACCAGGATAATGATATCGCTTTTTGCCAAACTAAACTGGCCATAGGCAAAAGGATAGCTGTAAAGAAAAACAGCCGCCACTACAAAGCCAAAGATCTTGATGCCCATAGCACTGTATTTTTTAACATGTGCAGACCAATTTCCGTAGATGAGGAAAAGCAGCACGAAACCGCCAATAGAAAGCAGATGGGTAGTAAGGGTTGGTACTTTGTCCATTACCCAAGCTCTGGCATGCATGGTAAAAATGGCAAAAAAGGCCAGCAATAACAATCTTGTAGCCAATTGCAGAGCTATTTTATAAAAGGGCTGCTGATCTGCTTTGTTGTTTAAGGCCAAAGGAATGGCAGCGCCCATAGAGAAAAGGAAAAGGGGAAATACCAGATCAACCCAAGTAATGCCTGGCACTTCTGGTTTAAACACATGGTATGGCGGTGGTGTTTGGGCATGGAACATCCATGCTGGTAAAACCTTACCAAAGGCAATGCTACTGCACAATACCATTAACAATATGGCTGTTCCGCGTAGTACATCTAAAGATTGGTTTCTTGTGATCTGCATCCCTTTTGTTATCCTATAATTTAATTTCTTCGGTGTAGGCCGTCCCAAAGCGGTCAATGGCTTCTACCTTTATTATTTTTGCACCCGATGATGGAGTTGCCGTAAAAAGATGGTCTGTTAATCTCGCTTTCATCCAAGTATATTTAACTGATCCGTTCAAGTATTTAACCGCGTCGGCATCGTAATCTGTAGTTTGCTGCATACTGCCCATGGCTTTACCATCTTGGTACCAGCGCACTGTCCATTGTGGATCCCAGTTCCATATGTTTGCGGTAATGGCCTGTGGCCTTAGTTTAGAAGTACCTGGGCCATAGATCTTCATCTGAAAATCTTTGGCATAACCTATCGATTTGTAATACCAACTTACCTTGTTGCCATCAATTTCGTAAACGCCATACCCTCCAGGTGTTCCGTCTTCGCAAACAGGCGCTGTCCACCAGGCCGAGCAAACCGCAGCATGGATATGTTCATATACGCCATCTTCCATCCTGTTCTCGTTGTAATGGGTGTGGCCTGTTAACAAATGTGCCTGATAAGGTTTAAGCATTTCATAAAGATACTTCCTGTTAAAGGTGATGTTACCAGGATTGTCTTCCTTTTTTTGCTCCCTCGTTTTTTCGTTGGTATAAGCCGAAATGTGCATGGAAACAAAAACAGGCGAACCTGCTTTTACCGCAGCCAGATCTTGCGCCAACCATTTAAACTGCTTTTCGGTAATGTAGCCAATGTAATTATAGCTATTGCTGTAATAAAAAACATTGTCTAGCACCACGTAATGGGCATTGCCCCTGTTAAAGGAGTACCAAGAAGGGCCGAAGCTTTTTTTAAAGGTCTGGTCTGATTTTTCGTCACTTCTGGTATTGATATCCATATCGTGGTTGCCCAATACCTGAAAAAATGGGATGCCTGTGTTATGTACTGCTTTTTTGTATTCGGCTATGATGTTGGGTTGGTCCCACGAAATGTCTCCGGCAGCAATACCGGTTACCGGTCCTTTTTTCAACAGTTCGGCTACATGTGCACGTGTATCGGTTACCACTTGCTGCTGTAGTTTATCGGCATGTTCTTGATTGTTGATCTGTGAATCGGCCCATACAATGGTATAATGCCGATGATCATCTTGTTTCAGTTTTGTGAGCCTAAAATTAGCCGTAAAACTACCTTTGGCATCTTTAGGTATCGCTTTGTAAAACTTGGCAACATGATCATCGGCAGGGATTTCGTAACCTGAAGGAACAGTGAGGTACACGAAATCGGCTTCGTTGGTACTTTCCAATCTGTATTTACCTTTTGCATCTGTAAAAACACAATTGGTACCATCTGTTACCATCACTCCTTTAATTGCTTTATTTTGTTGGTCTACAACGCTTCCATTTAAAATTACATGTATTGACCTTTCTGGTTGAAAAGAAACCAAAAAAAAGCCCAACACCGTAAAAAAGAGCAGAAAAGCAGACCTCAATTTCATTTTATTTTTTTAGTCCTTCTCTTAAAGCGCCCCACAATGGTTGTTTAAGCCTATTGTATTGCGGCGCATATACGTGTACTACATCAAAAAGCATTACCCCACCTGTAGCATTATCTAATATGTATTTAATGGTATTGCTGATCGATTTCTGGTCTGGCCAATCTACGTTGCCCATATCTATACTACCATACAATGGCATCTTGTTTCTGGTAATGTACTTGCCACCTTTTAACGATCCTTCTACGCTCCACCAATGGTAAGCCAAGTTTGCCGTTGCCGGATTGTCTTTCATCATCAATTGGGTAAAATAGTTTCCTGTCATTAATAGGTCTAATTGTTCTGCATAGCCTGTTTTGTTGTAATCTGGATAGGCCCAATCGAATTTTAGGTCGGTATCGTTAAATGGATCATAATCCTGACTTGCCCAGTTTACACCTACCTGATAATAGGTAGTGTACCAAGCACCCACATAAGTACCAAATTTCATGGTTGGCTTTACGCTTTTAACGGCAGCTCTTGCTTTTACAAAGAAATCGTGGATCACGGTTGCCCTATACAATAACCATCTTTTGTAGTATTTACCTGTTGCATTGGGTACTACTTGGTCACTCGAGATCTTCCAGGTGGTTACAATATCTGATGGGAAACTCATTTTTTTGGCTTCCGAATCCTGGTATTTGTTTTCTAGGAACTTGATGAAATCGTTTTTACTGAAATCAGAAAAATCTGCGCTGATGTCTGTATAACGGCCATAATCCAATAGCATTCCATCCAGCTCGTATTTACCTACAATTTCTTTGATGATGTTTAATGCACGCTCTTGAACTGCAGGATCGCTGGATTGACAAAGCCATTTTTTCCTGTTCCGGTTACGGGAACACGGTTGCCATTTACATCGCAAACTACCGACTGGTATTGGTCTCTCCATTGTGCATCTTCAAATACTTTTCCTCTTGCTTTAGAAGTTTCTCCTTCTACAAAGGTGACGATGGAAGCATAAACCTTAAAGTTTCTCTTTTTGGCTTCTTTGATAAAATAGCCTGCATAATCTACCCCAGCCGGAATTGATTTACCATCTTGTGAGGTAACCTGCGGGCTGTAACTACTCGGATACATGGTGTAACCGGATGAGCCTTTAAGATCCAATACCAAACCGGTAACCCCAACATCTTTCAATGTATCTAATGTGGTTTTGATCATGGCGGTATCACTTAACCTGCCATAGGTACCAAATACGTTAGAACGGGCATCAACCCATACAATGGCTTCTCTCCTTCTTTCCTCGTCTACTACCACAGGTGGTTTTGGATCTGGTTTTTCTGGATCAGGACCAGCTGTTTTTTTGCAAGAACTTAGGGCCATTAAAACCATCAAGGCCGATGCACTTATTGAATAAATTAATCTTTTCATGATACGAAAGTTTAAAATAAAAAGATGGTACCATCTGCTAGCAGACAGTACCATCGGGTAAGTATTAAGGGGCGTATTTAGTAAATTCGTGTGCAATGATACCACCGTTGGTCAACAGCATATAAACCTGCATTCTCTGTTTATCGGCAGATAATCCAATCGTTACATCGCCCGTACCATTTGTATTGGCATTGGCACCCAAGAATTCTTCAGAGTTATAGATGTTAAATGTATTGTATCTTGGATCTGATGGTGCAAGACTGATCTTAGAGTTCTCCGTAACATCGAACAAGCCTAAAACCGCATTGTTGTAACTAAACGATTTAACAAATTTTTGGATGGCCAAGTATTTGGCATTGTTAAATTCTATATAATCGGTGGCAAAGTGGAAGATACCAAATACAGTTGTTGAATTGTTAAATCCAAACATGCTTTGGTTGCTAACGCCATTAACAAGCGCAATCTCAAACTGGTAGTTGATAAAGTAGTTTCCGTTTGGATCGGTAGAAACAGGTTGTGCATCGGCCTGGTAACCCATAAACGAAGCAGCACCACCGGTAATCGATTCGTATTTGATCACTTGTGATCTTGACTAACAGCTACACCGTTTTTAAGTGTCCATTTGTAGATCATCTGAGACTGGCCACCTGTTGTGGTAATTACAGCATCGCCATTTAGGTTGCCATAAATATTTAAACGACGTCCAACGCCACCATCACCTGTAATTCCGGTTGGGTTGCTATTGGTCCACTCGAATAATTTTACAGGGGTTGCATCGATATTGGCCCATTTGTATACGGTAAACTTACCACCTTTGGCAGCATAGGTTGTACCTATGATATTACCATCTAAATCGTTGGCGATCTGGAAGGCCAATGTGCTAAACGGAAGTGCCATATCTTTGATGTACTCTCCAGTATTTCTATTGAACACACGGTACTTGGCTGGATTGGTACGTACTACAGTGATCAGGTAATCGCCAGATACTGCCAATGCAGATTCCATGTTGCTGGTAAAGCCAAGCTCACTTGCCGTTTTGGTCCATAACCTGCGGTTCATCCTACGCCATAATCAAGTTTGATTGGCTCTGTTGCTTTTAAGGTATAGGTCTTTTGAGAACCATCTTTACCTGTAATTACCAAAGGTACATCTTGCGATAGGTTAATGGTTGAACCTGTAGCAATAGAACTTGTGGAGTGTTTATTGATGTTGAGGTTCAGTTTAACTGTTGAAACATTGGTACCTGGCAGGATGTAGAACAATACTTCTTTGTCTTTGACCACTGCTTCTATTTTTTGGGTACTGGCGCCAGCAATGTATTCTACGTTGGCACTTGTAATAGACACATCGCCCACTTTACGGGCCACCACTATAAAAGATTTGGTAGCACCAGGTCCCCGAGGTGATCGTTAATTTAAAAGGTTTCGAAACATCTTGTACTGTACCAAGTGCTGGCGATACTATTGCATCTGAAGGTACAACTGATCTTAAGATGATCTTTGATAGATTGACCTCGTTATCAGAATTGGCCGGATAATAATAAGGAATATCAAAATAAATGGTATCCTTATTTGCACTGATCCTGGCCTCGAACAGCCTACTGCCGCCCTGCCCTTCTAAAGTGCCATAGATATCTGCAAGCTCGGTGCTTTCGTTTCTTACGATCGGCTCCGCTTTCTTGCAGGAATTAAGCATTAAAACTGATAATGCTATAACTACTATAAATGATAATTTTTTCATTACGAATATTTTTAGGTTAATAGCCATGATTACCAGCCTTTGATTTGGGTAATTGCTTTGTTTCTTAAGATTTCGTCCAACGGAATTGGAATGTAATAAAGCGCAGGTGTAAATTGTCTGTTCGCATTATCTACGGTTACCGTTGCATACGTAACAGTTGACCCACTAGGCGTACCTTTGTGTCCGGTAAACCTGATGTTGTTCAATTTGGTGTGGGCTTTTCTCCATCTTCTTAAATCCCAATAACGGTGACCTTCAAAAGCAAGTTCGATGATCCTTTCGTGCTCAATGGCCCTCATCATTTCATCAGGTGTTTGCGATGGGGTGTTTGGCAAACCACGTTTGGTCCTCAACTCATTTAAAGATGCTTTGGCCCCACCAATGTTATTGATCTTGGTTTTTGCTTCGGCATCAATCAACAATACTTCTGCATAACGCATCTCCATCCAAGTCTGGTCACTTTTGTTGATCACAATGTTGGTATTGGTTTGGTCTAAGAATTTTTTGGCATAATAACCTGTTACCGTTCTCTTGGCTTCTGTAGCGCCGTATTCTGTAATCCCTTCAATATCATCAGTTGTTGTAGTATTTAAGGTACGGCCTTTCCAAGATGCACCATTGTGTAAAATGGTAGCATAAAACCTTGGTTCTCTATTGGCATAGGGATTGTTTGCCATGGTTGGGTTGGCCCATGAAAAAGTAGAACCATCGTTCATTTCAAATTCATTTACCAATTCTGCAGTTGGCACACCATACACCAAAGCCTGACCTGGAACATCTTTAGGTGGAACAAAGCCCAAATCGTATTGATGCGTAAGCTGAGGACGTAGATACGCAATCTTAAATATTGCTTCTTTTGAGTTCTTGTTGGTAAACATGGTTCCAAAATCATCTAAAGCATAGATGCCTTGGCCAGCCAATTTTTTCACCTCATCTGCTGCATTAGAAGCAAAAGTGTAATATTCTGTAGCTTTTGCCTGCGGAATACCCGTTAATGGATCTGCATTGAATTGTTTTTTATCGTATTCGGCAATAGAGGCTGCATACAACCAAGTTCTGGCCAACATCCCATAAGCAGCGCCTTTAGTGGCTCTACCTGTGTTTGATGCATCCCAGTTAGCAGGTAGGTTTTGTGCCGCAAATGCGAAATCGGCTGCGATGAACTTGTAACAATCTTCTTCGCTTGAGCGTGGATTGTCTTTTTGCTCTGGATCAACCAGCTTATCTAACAAAACCACACTGCCGTGTAATTTAACTAACCAGAAGTATACGTAACCACGGATGAAACGGGCTTCTGCCTGAAACTGTAGTTTTGAATTGTTGTCAAGACCTTGGGCCTTGGTATCCAATCCTTCTAAAAACTCATTTAGGCGACGAATGCGGGCATAACCTGTAGCCCAATAGTTTAACTGTGGTCCGGCTGCATTTACTCTCGATGCATCTGAAGCCAAGATATTAACGGTACCGTTTCCTGAAACACCCGAAGAGTATTTCATCACATCGGTCAGCGCATCTGTTGCATTGTCGTACCCGATTGGGAAAGTACCAAATTTGAAGGTATTGAACTCGCTGTACATCCCGATGATATACGACCTGATGTTGGCAGGATTTTGATAAACGGCAACATCTGTATATCTATCTAATGGATCATAATCTACTTTACAAGAACCCATTACCAAAACGGCCCCTAATACTAGGAATGATTTCTTTGTTATTTTTATATAATTTTTCATGACTTCTAATTAAAAGGTAAGGTTTACTCCTCCGGAGAATGATTTTCTGTTGTGGATAGAATCCATTATTTACGTTTGGCATTTCTGGATCAAGATATTTCAACTTGTCCCATGTAAATAGGTTGAAGCCAGTAACATAAAAACGCACCCTTTCAATTTTCGATTTGAATACACTTTTAGGCAAAGTATAACCAACTTGTATAGATTTTAGACGGATGTAAGAGTTGTCTACTATAAATCCAGAGTTCTGATTGGCATTGTGCGGCGAAAGTGATACTCCTCCTGATGTTAATCGAGGATATTTTGCATTTGGATTGCTTGGCGACCACGATTGTTCTACCAAATAATATGGAGAGTTTCCGTAACCGTAGAAGGTTTTGGTAAACGGACTGTTGTCTTCGATACCAGATGTACCTGATGATCTTTCGTACAAACCACCCAAAGCTAAACTAGAAAGCGCTGCACCTTGAAATAAAGCAGAGAAATCAAAACCACCATAACTTGCCTGTAGGTTGATCCCGTACATGATCTCTGGAAGGTTACTTTTACCAATATAAGTCATATCTGCATCTCTGGTAATCCTACCATCGCCATTCAAGTCTCTGTATTTGAAATAACCTGGCGCTAAGAAACCACTACTTGGCGAAGAACCGTTTCTAGCTTCTTCCCATGTTTGGTACATGCCATCTACAATAAAGCCGATTTTCTCGCCAATTGGTCTGCCTGTACGTTTTTGCCATGCAGGAAGGTTTTCGTTTTCGTTGATCAAGATGATCTTATTTCTGGCCCAGTTAAAATTACCTGTAACCGAATAGTTAAACTTGCCAATGTTGTTTCTGTGTCTTAACTGTAGGTCAAATCCACGGTTATCGCTAATCCCATCGTTAAAGGTAGAAGGTACGTTTCCACCCAATGTTGGCGGATAAAGGTTACCTCTTCCGGTAAGGATATTATTGACTACGGTATAGAAATAATCGAAATCAACACCTAATTTTCCGTTCCAAAACTCAGCTTCAACACCGACGTTTGTGGTGGTGTGACGCTCCCAAGTTAAGTTTCTATTAGGTGGTGCTGTGGTATAAAGTGCCGAAACTGGCACACCACCTATGATGGCAACCGGGCTATCCGTTAACATGAATCCTGGTAAGTAAGGGAAAGATGTTACGGTATTGTCTTTACCCAACACTCCATGAGAGGCCTTAACCTTTAAGAAGTTGATGGTTTTAGACATCTTGCCAAAAAAATCCTCCTTGCTTACTACCCATCCTAAACCAACACCTGGGAAATAACCCCAACGGTTTTCTGCAGGGAAACTCAATGAAGCATCAGCTCTAACTGCTACCTCAAATAGGTATTTGTCCTTGTACGCGTAGTTTACACGACCCACATAACCTTGTCTTGCACCAAGACCACTACTTCCGGTTGGGCTGATAAAGTCGTTGGTGGCTGTACTCCCAAAATCGATTTCTTGTAGTTCAGAAAGTGCAAAGTTTCTGGCGCCTGTAGAGAATACATTAGAACGATACCTAGACCATTCGTATAAAGCCAAGGCCGTAATGGTGTGTCCACCTTCGAATGTTCTGGTGTAGTTTAAGCTTGGCTGGAAGGTTAACCTGTTATTCTGACTGTAGTTTTGACGAAGGGTATTTACTGTAATGCCTGGAGGGTTTGAGATCAAGGTGAAATTACCCGTGGTCTGTCCCCTAAACCTTCCCATTAATGGATAAGGTGTAGTCCAGTTTTTGTTCTCTGTTGCATTTTTATCAAATGAGGTCAACACTTTTCCAGTTAGGCCTTTGATCCAAGGCACTTTTACGTTAAAAGTAAGTGTACTTTGGAAAACGTTGGTTTCGCCATTCTGATAACCTGATTGCATTACCGAAGCGATAGGGTTTACATAACCTGCATTACTTTGATAAGCCGTTGGCAAACCATTTTCTGCATACATCGGCATGTTAGGCAAAGTTCTAACGGCCTGATAGAAGGGGTTCATATAAGCCGAGTTATCTGGAGAGATACCTGGTGTATTTGTTTTTTGCATTCTTGCACCAATGTCGAATGTTACGGATAACACATCGTTCAACTGCGCATCGATATTGGTTCTTAGATTAAATCTTTTGTAACCTGTATTTTCTACAACTCCATCTTGGTCAAGGTAACCTAAACTCGAGAAATACTTCACTTTCTCGGTTCCACCTCTAACGGTGATCCCGTGGCTTTGAGAATAACTCTTTTTTCCCAATAATTGGCCTACCCAGTCGGTATTGCCCAAAAGTGGATTTGTATTGGTACCATTTCTTAAAGCATCGATCTGTTGTTGTGTATAGGTTAAGGGACTTGGGTCCATACCTACATTGATACGGTAATCATTATCTAATGTTTCTGCTTTAGAGAACCAGTCCATATAATCAGGGCCATCTAAAAATTTAGGGAAACGCGTATTTGAATTTTGCATGATCGCCCCATCGTAACTGATCTTAGGTGCCATTACTTTACCTCTTTTGGTAGTCACCAAGATTACACCATTTGCAGCCTGTAAACCATATACCGCTGATGACAATGCATCTTTCAATACCGAGATGCTCTCGATCTCGTTAGGGTCCAGTTGAGAAAAAGAACGTTCTACCCCATCTACAATTACGATAGGTCCTTGTCCACCTTGGTAGGTAGAAGTACCTCTAACACGAATGGTGGCATCATCAGCTCCTGGCCTACCCGACGATTGGATCGTGGTAATACCTGGCAACCTACCTGCCAACATGTTGGTAATGTTCATGGTTGGCGCTTGTTTAAGGTCTTCGCTGGTAAGCTGTGCCACCGAACCTAATACATTTGCCTTTTTCTGTGTACCATAACCTACTACCACCACTTCGTTCAATAGCGAATTGGTTTCTTCTAATGTTACGTTTACGCTTGTTCCTTTTACGGTTACCTCTTTTTGGGTAAATCCGATGTAGGTTAACAAGAGTACATTTTCACTTTGATCCATGGTGATGGAAAATTTCCCATCGGTATTGGTCTGGACTACTTTAGAGGTCCCTTTTACCGTTACCGATACACCTGGCAAAGGCAGGGACTGCTTGTCTGTTACTGAACCTGTTACTACCCTCGATTGCGCAAAGGCAACGGTGGTAAAACAGAACATACAAAGCACCAGAGATAAGATCGATCCATGGAAGCTTTTCTTTTTTGGTAAAAAATTTCAACATCATGTTAAGTTTACTTTGTTTTATTTGGTTATTTTGATTGCATTAGACGGCCATTAAAGTTGATTTCAACAGCAAATGGCTTAAGGTATCTATCTATTAATACAGCCAATTGGCCACGGTTGATGGTGGTATCATTTGGCTTTTGGTTTTGTTTTTTGATGATGGCCAGATCAGCAGCAATTGTTTCTTTCGCTACTTGTTTGTTCAGCATAGCTATAACTGTTGAGAAGAAATCGACATCAAGGTCTTTTCCTGAGGCAGCTACCTCTGCAATTGCCGGATAATATGTTTTCAAGCCTTGGATAAAAGTGGCCTCGCTGATCGGATGTTGCGGATAAAACCACATTTGGTTGGCCCATTTGTAGGAAATACCTGTACCTTGAAGAATACCTGTAGCTCCGATGCGTTGGATCGCCTGAAAATTGGCATCTTCTGGTTTTACATCTATAAAAGGCATCAGATAGGCCTTGCTGTTCAATAATTCTTGCTGAACTTCGCGAATATTGACTTCGGCTGGATCGATATTGTTTTTAATGGCTACCGCAGCCAAGGCACCTGCAGCTTGCCCGATACCCAATACTACTGGCTGTAACCTGGTTGCACCAGCAACGATATTAGAAACCCCAATGCTTTTCTCTGCCACGATCAGTCCTTTGGTGTTTTCTGGCACCAACGAACCTAAGGGAACATTGTAAGCTGGCACTTTGATCTTCACAAAATCGATCGCAGGTGCAGCTGGATTTTTAAGATGATGATGATCTATGGTATAATCGCCTACCACCACTCCGGTTCTATAATAAGCTTCTTTCTGTTGATAAGGTTGTGCCACATAAGGCAAGGTCAGGTCTACTTTGGCTTTTAACCTACGCGATTCGCGGTTATAAGGAATCATTGGCAAGTGGTCGGCAGTTGGAAATTCATCTTCTGCCAAACCAAGATGTTTAAAACCCATTACCGTTTGTAGGTAATAAATAAACCTTAAGGTATGTAGTTTTGCTTCTTTTAAGGCTTCTGTTCTTTCCTTCGGACTTTTCTCTATCAGGTTTAAATAGATGTCGTTGCCATTTTTTGGCCAATTGATCATGTATTTTCCATTTGGCAGCTTGCCATAGGTGATCATCTTGCTACAATCTATAATCGGCGTATTGTCTTTGGCAGCAGGGTCTGCTACATCACAGCTGTGCTCGAATACCTTTGGGTCGTAACCAGCAGGTTTTTTGATGGTTTTATCTGCTCCTATGCCAAAATCCTTTAAAATGGCTACGTAGGTAAGGTCTTGGATAATGTCGTTGGCCTGCTCTGGCGCATAAATTTCTCCTGTTACCGATCTACTATCCATCCCGATGCGATAAGGCGCCGCTACTGCGGCCATTACATCGCCCAGTTCGGTAGCATCAATCAAAAGTTTTGCATTGATGGTATAAGTCTTATTGTCTTTTTTAACACTTACCGTCCAGCCATTGGCTGTTTTTTGAACGTTGAGCCATTGCGATCTGTACCAAATATCCAATTTGGCTTCTTTGGCCAATTCTTTTAATAGCTTATTACCTACCGATGGTTCGAATAAAGTATTGCTTACCCATCCGGTTTCTACAGCTTTGGCTCCTCCGTAATAGTTATATAGTTTTTGTCTAAATTCTCCCCACAAACCCGATGGCAACTGGTGATTACCATCTATGGCCGAAACACCTGCTGAAGTAAGCATACCACCCAACCAATCGGTCTCTTCAATAATAAGTGTTTGAACACCCATTCTAGAAGCTTGGATACCTGCTGTTGTGCCACTTGCCCCGCCGCCAATAATTAACAATGAAGTGTTGACTGTTAACTGCGCCTGAGATAAACTGGCAGTGATACATAAAACACAAGTTAAAAAAAGATGCCTTAGATAATTCATATTGATATTTGGTGATAACGAAAGTAATCTTTTTTTTAATAACTCATGAACAATTATTAATTTTTTTTATTAAGTAGATTTCATAAATATATAACCGTCTGAAAAACAGTGTTTTAAAAATTAATTGAATTTAATTAGTTACTTTGAGACGTAATTTTTACAAAGTTTAATGATTATATGTATCTTTAATTTAATTTTGCAGTCGCCATTTAGCCGAAATTGTATCATTCATTAACGCTTCAACCCACAGACCGTACTGTAATTATGGCATGTTTTTAAATAATTTTAATTATTAAATGATATTTAGTAATTATTAACCAATAATTATGACATTTTTTGAAGAATTAAACGACGAAAATATATCTGGGGTAGCTTTCAAGAATATCCACCTCAAAAAAAATATCATCTCCCTTTTATGTAACAATGGCAATTCTACCATCGCCGAACTTTGTAAGGAATTAAACCTCAGCACTCCAAAAGTTACCAATCTGGTGGCCGAACTGGTAAACGATGGACTGGTAGAAGATCTTGGAAAACTGGACTCTACTGGCGGAAGAAAACCCAATATCTATGGAATGATATCCAACTCTGTATTTTTTATAGGCGTTGATGTAAAATACACACACCTGAACATTGGCCTGGCGGGTCTACAGAAAAATCTGGTCAACATTTCGGAAAATGTACCTTATCAATTAAACAATAGCCAAGAGTCATTGATCGAACTTTGCAATGCCATTAAAAAATTCATTAAAACAACTGGCGTAGGTAAAGACAAGATCTTGGGCATTGGTATCAACCTTTCTGGTCGGATCAACTATTCAACTGGATATAGCTACAGTTTCTTCCATTTCAATGAAGAACCATTGACTAAATTTTTAGAATCGGAATTGGGCGTAAAAGCCTTTCTTGAAAACGATTCTAGGGCCATGGCCTATGGCGAGTTTAATGCGGGTGTGGTACGCGACGAAAGAAACGTACTCTTCTTAAACATGGATTACGGCCTAGGGATGGGGATCATCATCAACAGCCATTTGTACTATGGTAAATCTGGCTTTGCAGGCGAGTTTGGACACATCCCGCTCTTTAACAATGAGATTATTTGTAAATGCGGGAAGAAAGGTTGTTTGGAAACCGAAGCATCTGGACAAGCCTTGTTGCGGTTGTTTAAAGAAAAAGTAGCACAAGGATCTTCTACGTCTATCATTACCCAACAGAAATTACAGATTGACGACATCATCTTAGACGACATTATCAAGGCTGTACAGTATGATGATGTACTCTCGATCGAACTGATTGCCCAGATTGGCGAAAAATTGGGCAGGGGTATTGCCTTATTGATTAATATCTTTAATCCTGAACTTGTTATTTTAGGAGGAAGCTTGGCTGCTACAGGCGAATATATCCGTTTGCCTATATTGAGTGCCATCAACAAATACTCTTTGAGTTTGGTAAGCAGCGATACCCAATTAAAATTCTCGAAACTTGGCGAAAAAGCTGGGGTAATGGGCGCCTGTTTGCTGGTGAGAAACAGGTTATTGAACTTATATTAAATTTGATCCTGAAAGCCAAAGCATCAACTTTCAGGACCAAATGGATTATTTCATATCTATTGGGATAAAGATCAATGGCGTAGGCAAACACGAAGCACCTGGAGGAGAATACTTCAACTTTATCGTTTGTTCCTTTCCATCAGCCGAAGGCTTAAATACTTGGATCACTATTGCTTCTGGAGCTTTCTTGGTCACCAATCGGTCTTTTGGCAACTGGATCATCCTGCTGGGAAAAGCCCTTCGCTCACCACCATACTTGCTGCCATACCTCCACACCATTGGTTATCTGCCGACCTTGAGTTCCACGTTACCAAGGCCAGGCCTTTGCCATCTGTACTCTTCCACTTCAACTCTACATCGTACATCACTCCATAGTTACCGGCTAGTTTAGACACCATTCCGCTGTGGCTTTCTTTTCCAACTACCCAAGGGTCAGTTGCGCCATCGGCCAACATCAACTGTACCACTCCATCTTTGGTATCTATAGTTTGATCGTTCACCACTTTATAGTTACTTACCCCAAAAATTCCACGACCCGCATTGGCATGCCCAAATGGAATGATGTTTTTGATCTTGTCTGCAGCAACTTGAACTGGCGTACCTGGTGCAGCTTGCACAACAGAAACCTCTCCTGGCTGATCGATCACAAATTCATAAAAACCATGTACCAATTCGTCGTATTTTACAATGTGTTTGTCCAACTTCTCGTCAATGGAAATAGATTTTCCTGGCGCAATGCTCCTGATCACTTCACTTCCATTAGAGGCAAAATAATCGGCAAGTCCTTGTTTTCCGATCTGGAAATAATTCAAGCTTGGTTTTTGCGAAGAATATTTTAACATCCTCAAGTGCATGGTCTGCTTTCCTGTATTTTTCAATACGGCAATAATTTTTCGGTCGATCTTAGCCGGTTCTTTTACCCCATTTACATTGTATACATATAAACGTACTGCACCTGGCACCACCGCCTCTTTTAAGGCAATGGCCTCTGGCACTCTGATATACTCTGGGTCATCAGAAATGATAAACTGTGGACCAGGCAAAACAATCTTCTGGTAATTGATGCGATTGAGTTTTTCGGTCAGAAAGCCTGGAAGCTCCACAATGCTACCCTGTTTGGTCTGCAATATCGCCTTGTCTGAACCTGCTTGTAAAACCTGTGCCTGTAACTGTGCGCATGATGCCGTAACCAGCATACAACCCAGTAATGTTTTTAATTTTTTCACGTGTGTTTTTGTTAGAAATTTATATTCGGTTATTTTGTTGTCTCCTTTGCCAGTTCATCAAAAAATTTAAAATGCTGATGGATTGTTTTAGACCAGTAGCCACCAGTATGGGCGCCCGGCTGGGTAATGTAGGTAGCTTTGATTTTTAAAGAATCGCATTGCTGCCTAAACTGATTGTTTGCTTTGTATAGATAGTCTTCGGTGCCACAATCAAAAATCAGCTTTTTATTAAGGTCTTTGATCAAATGCAGCCGGTTTACCGGACTATATTCATCAAACAGTTTATTTTCTTCACTGTATGCGCCCAATATATAAGCCAAGGTAGTTTTCTTAAAACCCGAATGGCGTAGATTCAGCACACCAGAAGTACTCCCTGCGCTCAAAAACAAGTTTGGATAACTGATCAAAAGACTCATTGCCCCAAAACCACCCATACTCGCTCCGGTAATAAAATACTTTTTGGCATCAGTAGCATACAAGGAGGCGATCTTAGGCAATAGCTCTTTTATAAAAAAGGATTCATATTGTAGGCTATCCTTATTTAGTGAATTTAAATACCAGCTCTTTTTCAAACCATCGGGACAAACAATCATAAATCCATATAGGTTAGCCAAGGCCTGTAGATCGGCAAGTTTACTCCACGACCTGTAATTTGCCGAATGCCCATGCAATAAATAAACAACAGGATATTTTTGACTTTTTTGATAGGTAGATGGTTTGTACACCAAAACAGAATCATTTGTTTTAAGATGTACAGATTTAATTACGACCATATCCTGCGCATTTACATTTAGACCTAATATGCAAAGTATTCCTATCAAAAAGTATTTTATCATAGCTGCCGAACCTTATCGCTTAACTTATCATTACAAGTATATAAAATATATTCATAAGAATGATGAACTTTTTAAAAAAATAAAATAAGTTGTCTTTAAGTGCTGTCACCAATACGCTTGTACAATCCAAAACAATCCTTAAATTTGTTAACAAGAACAAAAGGAAATGGTGTCTTCCTAATTAAACCGCCCTCAAAAGCTGATGACGCCTGGTTATGAATGTAAAACATTTGATCAGGAGAATAATGTCCAGCAATAAACAGAAAACAGTCTTACAAAAGCCCATACAACTGGTCGATTCATTTTTTAACCGTTTTCCAACGATTCCCTATCTATTGAAATGGTTGTTGATCTGTTCCATTATCAGTACTTGTATCGGATCGGCTTCTGCTGGTTTCCTACAGTCGTTAGATTGGGTAACGAACTATCGTGAAAACCATGTATGGTTAATTGCAGGCCTACCACTTGGCGGTCTAGCTGTAGGCCTACTCTATCATTATTATGGCAAAGACGTAGCAGCCGGAAACAACCTACTTATTGACACTGTCATTTCTCCGCAAAAAACCATTCCGTGGCGTATGGCACCGTTTGTTTATATCGGCACCATGGTTACCCATCTTTTTGGCGGCTCTGCCGGACGAGAAGGAACGGCCCTACAAATGGCAGGTTCAATTGCCGACCAATTTAGCCAACCTTTCCAACTCTCTGTAGCCGAAAGAAAAACCTTGATCATTGCCGCCATTGCTGCAGGGTTTGGCTCTATTTTCGGTACCCCATTAGCGGGTGCAGTTTTCGCTCTGGAAGTTTTTTTGATTGGCCGCTTAACCTACACCGCCATCTTTCCTGCATTTACTGCAGCAATTATAGCAGATTTGGTGACCAAACTATGGAAAACCAACCATACGCACTACCACATTGCCGTTATACCTGATATCTCTCCAATATACATCGGCTACGCCATCATTGCAGGGCTGGCTTTTGGGCTTTGCGCAGCTACGTTCAGCAAAACCCTCCATTTTACCAGTACTATCTTTAAAGCTAAAATTGCATTTCCACCCTTACGTCCGTTTGTTGGTGGTATTATCGTAGCGTTAGCTGTTTTAGCCATTGGTACTACAAAATATATCGGATTGGGCATTCCAACCATTGTCTCTTCATTTAACGAACAACTGCCTGGCTACGATTTTATCCTAAAAATGGCATTTACCATTGTTACATTGGCTGCAGGTTTTAAAGGTGGCGAAGTAACTCCCCTATTCTTTATTGGAGCGGTTTTAGGTAATGCGCTTTCCTATTTTATTCCATTACCAATGGGGCTGTTAGCAGGCATGGGCTTTGTTGCAGTATTTGCAGGTGCCACCAATACGCCATTGGCCTGTACATTAATGGCCATTGAATTATTTGGTAGCGAATGTGGGGTATATGTAGCCATTGCTTGCGTAGTGTCGTACCTGATGTCTGGCCATACGGGTATCTACAACAACCAGATGATCGGAGAAACCAAACACGCCCAATTTAAAAAATACCTTGGCAAGAGGCTCAACGAGCTTTAATTTTCCTAAAATAAGCTAAAACAGATTTCTTATATTTAAGCTTAAATCAAAATACCATGAAAAAATTAACAATCTTTTCTCTTCTTTTATCGTTGGCTTTCGCCGTGAATGCCCAAGATAAAAAACCAAACCCAAATTATGATGCTGCCCTTGCTAAGCAATATGAGGCAGATGACTATGGGATGAAAATGTATGTTTTGGTCGATCTTAAAAACAGGGAGCAATACCAGTGAAACGAAGGCCAAAACGGATAGCTTATTTGCCGGACACATGGAGAACATGGGAAAATTGGTAAAAATCAACAAATTGATCGTTGCTGGCCCATTGGCTAAAAACGACAAGACCTACAGGGGCATATTTATCTTAAACACCAAATCTATAGCCGAAGCCCAAGAAATATTGGCAACCGACCCTGCTGTAAAGGCCAAACTGTTGGATGCAGAATTATTTAATTGGTATGGTTCTGCCGCTCTAGCCAAGTATCTAAAAGCAGATGATAAGATCGGAAAATATAAATTTTAGTTTTTTGTGTGGCTGATGCAACATTACCATATAGATGTTGTCTTTTTTGGACCACCTAAAAAACTAGATTAAAATGAGAAAGACGATTGTCCTTATGCTATTTGTGTTGCTCAGCAATATTGCCTTTGCACAGACCTTATCCAAAAACGATTTTATTGAAGATTTAGAATTTCTAAAAAAGACCCTTCCTGCAAAACATACCAATCTTTTTGCTAAAATAGATTCACTGAGCTTTGAAAAAAAGATAGACCTGATCAAAGCCAAGGCCGATGTTTTAAATGAGGAGACTTTTATTGCATCATTATTTAAGCTAACTGTTTCCATTGGTGATGAACACACTTTTATAGAACCTAAATTCACCAAAATCTTGCCTATCCAATTCGAATTATTTAAGGAAGGTCTATTTGTTACCGGAATAGACCCTACGCATGCAGCCTTGCTACAGACACGATTGGTTGCCATCAATGGTCAACCTACCAGTAAAGTGATTTCATTGTTTAACGAAGCCATTCAACATTACAATCCTTCTTATTTCGATGTCTATTTTCTTCATTTCATCAACAATCCAACTTTATTAAAAGGTTTGGGCATTATCAACACTGATCAAGAAGCTGAATTTACTTTGATAGGTACGGATGGCAAAGAATCTAAAGTTAAACTAGGTTCGGTGCAAGGAAACAATATCTCGAATGTAAAGCTCACCCAAGCCAATTCGACATTACTATTGAAAAAGAAAAAGGGCAACTATTGGTTCGATTACGACCCCGACAAAAGGGCTATCTATATCAACTACAACAAATGTAGGGAGGAAGAAAACAATCCCTTTGCCAAATTTAATGATGAACTATTTGCAGCTATAGACCAATACAAACCCACAAAAATCATTTTAGACCTACGCTACAATAGTGGAGGAAACTCTGGCATCTTAACTCCTTTTATAGAAAAGATCAAACAAAGTTATCTTAATCGAAAAGAAAAGTTTTTTGTATTGATTGGCAAAGCCACTTTTTCATCGGCGGTAATGAATGCGGTTGAACTGAAAAGAAATTCAAATGCTACTTTTATCGGCGAACCTACGAGTGGCAACATCAACCATTATGGTGAAGTAAGAGGGTTTACCCTTCCAAAATCAAAGATTGTAATTGGTTACTCTACCAGGTATTGGGAAAACTGGAAAGGTAAAAAAGGCCCATTGACACCAGATGTGGCTGTAAGTTATTCGATCAAAAATTATGCAGCCGGAAAAGACGAAGCATTAGCGCAGGTGTATAGCAGGTAAAAGGTTAGTAAGTAGAAGAATGAGCTACTAGAAAAAAAACTTTCGACTTTCAACTTTTTATATAAAAAACTATTCCTCTTTCTGCTGAAACTTGTAGAACAGATAGCCTAAAAAAGGCAAGATCAATATACTGCCCAAAACCAAGGCCCAACCTAAACTGTCAACTGTTTTAACGGGTGCAATGCTTCCAAAAAGTGAAACTATATCTCCATTTTTTAATCGGATAAAATTGGGGAAGTGGGCATAGCTGATTGCCAATAGGATCATTGTAACCTGAAAGCCAGCTAAAACTCTTAGTATCTTTGTTTTTCCTTTCAACAACAAATACCATAACAACACCAGAGACAAACCGGCCAAAATAACCGCGATTAAACCTACTTGGTTTTGGAACACCCAGCTAACCAATGGCACATCTTCCTTACCCGCAGCAATAAAAACCAATGCCCCGCAAACTACTGCTGCAATATTCATCAATTCTGCCTTTTTGATAAAGCGCTTTTTATCTGCCTCAATCTTACACTCTCCAATTAGGTAAATGGCCGCTAAAAACCCACATAGCGCAACGGTAAACAAACCAACGGCTACAGCAAACCAATTGAGCCAGCTAAAGATGTAAGCATCAACAAAATTAGTGGATTGAGGGTCAATCTGACCTGAAAGCACACTTCCAGCAATGATTCCCAGAAATAGCGGTGTAATGAAACTCGAATAGATGAACACCTTGTTATACACCCCCTGCATTTCATCTTTAACCGCATCGTAATGCCTAAACACAAAAGCTGTTCCTCGGGCAATGATCCCAATCAACATAATGGCCAAGGGGATATGCAGGTAAACAGACATGGTTGTATAGATCGTTGGAAATGCCACAAACAAGATTACGATTGTAATGATCAGCCACATGTGGTTGGCTTCCCAAACCGGACCAATGGCATGGTACATGGTATTGCGTGTTTTGCTCCTATTTTTTGAGGAAGTAAACAATTCGATGATACCTGCTCCAAAATCTGCTCCTCCCAACAAAAAATAAAGGAGAATAGCTAGGCAAAGAAAGGCGATGACAACATATTCCATAATTAAAGTTGTTTAGGGTCGGTTTCAGATTGACTGTAAAGGGTTGGCACCATTTTAATCTGACGGTACAGCAAAAAGATGACAATGATGCTGAGTGAGGCATAGATGGCCGAAAACAGATAGAATGACCAGGCAATACCCGGCATCGGCGTTACGGCATCCTTGGTCTTCATGATACCGTAGATGATCCAAGGTTGGCGACCAACCTCTGTAACCACCCAGCCTGCTTCTAAAGCGATATAACCCAATGGGATAGCATAAACAAACAGTTTCAATACCCAACGTTTACTCAATATGGATTTTTTACGCCACAAAGTAAACCAATAGATCAGAGAGATGAGTACCAATAGACTTCCAATGCCAACCATGATCTGGAAGGCGTAATGGGTAACCGCGACTGGTGGATGCTCGCTTTCCGGAATTTTATCCAAACCCTTAACTTCAGATTTGAAATCGCCATGGGCTAAAAAGCTAAGGGCTCCAGGAATTTCTATCGCCATTTTCACCTCTTTCTTCTGCTCGTTTACAATTCCGCCAATCAACAAAGGAGCGGGTTTTTGTGTATGGTACAAGGCTTCCATGGCAGCTAATTTTGCAGGTTGCCTTTTGGCTACATCCTTTGCAGAGATATCGCCACTAATCGGTTGTAGCACGGCACAGATGGTAGCAAAGGTAGCCGCAATCTTAAAGGCCTTAAAATGGAAGTCTTGGCTTTGTTTTCTCAGGATCGATCAAGGCGTGTACACCTGCAACCGCAAATCCAGTAGCCGTAAATGCGGCCAAACACATGTGCAGTGCTTGTGTAAACCAAGCTTTGTTGAACATGGCTTGTATGGGACTTATATTTAGGTATTGGCCATTTACAAAATCAAAACCTGCTGGGCTGTTCATCCAGGCATTGGCCGCCACAACCAAAATACCCGAAGCCAGACCACTTACCCCAACCACAACACCTGTAAACCAATGGAACCATTTGTTAAGTTTGGTCCATCCATATAAAAAGAAACCCAAGGCAATGGCTTCGATAAAAAAAGCTGTTCCCTCTAAGGAAAACGGCATACCGAAAATTGGCCCAGCGTGTTCCATAAACTTTGGCCACAATAGCCCCAATTCAAAAGAAAGCATGGTACCCGAAACCGCACCCGTGGCAAAAAAGATGGCTACACCTTTACTCCAGGCCTTGGTAATGTGTTTATAAACTTCATTGTTTGTTCTAAGCCATTTGTAATGCGATACGGCCATAAAAAAAGGCATAACCATACCAATACAGGCATAAATGATGTGAAAGCCCAACGAAAGGGCCATCTGTGAACGGGCAGCTAAGAAATCGTCCATAACCGATAAGGATTTGTTGAACAAATATACCCTATAACGCTATGGAATTATTTAACTATCAACAAAATAGCATATATTTTTTCAATATAGAACGTTTATAAATTGAAAATAAATTACAGCAACTGCTTTATAAACATTAGCATTCAATCTACAATAGACTTGAAATCTTTACTAACCTGTGGTCAATTCTGTATAGGCTGCTGTTAAGCTCCTTGCCACGCCATCGCCTTTCCATTCTGGTGCACCCGGAATACTTGTTGCTTTTAAGATCTTTCTTTTGTTTTCCCTGCTTTGATCTCGCTACCCACAAAAGTCATCAGCGATTGCAGGTAATTCTGAAATGCTTTAATATCTGCTTTGTTTCCTGTTACTTTTTCTGGATTTAAACTGTGTCCCCAAATAAACAAGGTATCGTTGTCAAATTTATTTTGAATCTGCTCAAGTGCGGTGATCCAATTGCCGATATGTGCCCCATTGTCTTTATCGATATATGGGTAACGGCGATTAAACACCAAATCGCCCACATGTGCAATATTCGCATTTTCGAAGTGGTAAACAACATCGCCATTGGTATGACCAGAGCCATAATAAGAAGCACTGATTTTTTCTTTTCCAACCGGCGCTTTCCAACCCTTGCCAAATGTAACATCAGGATAAAGCTGTTTATCATTATTTTTAGCTTTCTCTGCTGCCAATTTTTGGTTTACCAACGAGTTTTGATGGGCAACAACATGCTCTGCCAGATCTTTAAATGCAATGTTGCCAGCAGTATGATCACCATGGTGGTGTGTATTTAACAAATATTTGAATGGTTTTTCGCTCAGGTTCTTTAATTCTTCTATCACATGTGGTGCCGTGGTTGGAAACTGCGAGTCTACCACTACAAATCCACTTGTTCCATTTAACCAGGCAATTGTACCACCCTGCTCTGTAAAAATACCTACATCGTTGCGTAACAGTTTAAACTGGTATGCTCTCGCTAAATTGGTATTGGCAAAAACATCTGATTTATAAAAAGAAAGTACAGCCATGGCCAAGGCCGAATTTTGGATAAATTGTCTTCTTTGCATGAGAATAGAAATTAAAAAACCACGAAAAATTATCGTGGTTTAAATGTAATGAAATATTTGTTGTATTACTAAATTCCTGTTCCAGGAGTAGTACCCGGTTCATGTCCATCGCCAAATGAATTGTGCGTACGACCATGTTTCTTTTCAAATCTACTGGTTACTTTTGAAGAGGAGTTTTTCTCTATATTTTCTTCGTTTCTCACTTCTCCTTTTTCATTTTCAATATCGATCAAATCGCTTTTGATCGGTCTGTGTTTTTCATTTTTCGTTTCCATGACATTATTTTTTAAGAGATGTATTTAATTAACAATGCATCAAAAAAAATGTTTTAACAAGCACAAAATCAAACATCTATTTGCTTAAAACCGTAAAAAAAAGCCCTAGTATTACACTAGGACTTCTGGTTGATCAATACTGGACGTTGACAATTACACCTCCTTCTTTTTAACAAAGAAATAATACAATAAAAAATGAAAGATCAAACTAGCTGAGCTGATGACCAATAAGATCGTGCTACCATTTTTTATAAACTCGTAAAAACCAATTGCAGCAAGGATATTGATTGCAATGAGGGCTGCATAAATTTTGAACTTTAAATATTTAATCATGACAATAGGTTTTATTATTATGGTGTGGATGGTAAACAAGCCAAAATGGCTACGCCCAGACAAACCTCTGGAGCGATGGTACAGGCTATTACACAAGCAAGGTCGTTGCCACAATGTTTGATCAATACACAGGTCAAACAATCCCAATAGGTAGAACCTTTTATCTTATAACATTCTTTTTCAGCTTCAGCTAACCTGTACAATGCAGTAGAAAAATCTGGATTTTCAGCCAATACCTTATTGCGTTGGGGTGCAGTAAAATTAGAGGCCTTAAAGTCTTTATCTAGGTCCAGCTTCATTAAACGTTCTCCATTAGCAGAAACAATGGTATATGTTTTAGCACCATTTGGAAGGTCGTTAACCAATACCTTCGTCCAAAAATATTTACCATTTAACTGGTATACGTTAAAAAAGCCCTGTTCTTGAGCAGATTTAAAAGGTATGGTAAGCAGAATGATATCTGTTTGTGCTATGTTTGTTTTTGTAATGTTGCTCTTGTCTAATACAGCCTTGTTCTTGTCTAATAATTCAGTCCAGCTTTTTTGGGTTCTAAGTCCTGCTAATACATCGTTTTCATAGCGGATCTGAACCGTTTTTGTGATCTGGTCTTGTAGATCAATGGCACCATTTAGATTGGTTTCTTTTTCGTTGGCCGTTTTTTGATAGATTAACTTTTCAGAATTTCGGTTTAATTCGTCATTCCTCTCCTTTTCTTTACAAGAAGAGATGATTCCAATGGCAATGATGCCAATGAAGCATTTGATTAATAGTTTTTTCATAGTTGATTAATTTAGGTATACCCAAACTTAACTAAACATATTTGTTTAGTTGGTAACTTTTCAGTTACAATCAGAATAAAATATATGTTTAAACACCTATTAAGGCGGTTTTAGATTAACTAGAACTAAAGATGAACATCCTTTTTCTAGCTTAAAAAACCATAAGGAATAGGAAAATTAATCGTTTTAATCAATGATAAAAGAGAGGTTTTAGGCTTATCTATAAGTGCCGTTTTTAAATTTCAGCACTTTTATTGCAGTCTTTGTACTTACTTTCTCTATACAGTCTTCTTTTACCTTAACACTGGTAATGTTCCTCATCTTACTTTTAACAACGATATCATAATACCCTAGTGTAGTAGTTTTAGCAAAGCTTAAGGTTTTTTGCTCTTCCTTAAATTTGCCCGCGCAGTGCATATCCCATTCACCGCCATAAGTTTCACTTTCAAAATTTTTAAGCACACAGCGTAATTCTGCACCTTTAGGTTCAAAAATGGAAATCAGCTCATTGCTGTAGGGATTAGGATTTGAGCTCCCTCTAAAGCCCACTATAATGGCAAATGCATTTACGCCTGCTTTAATTTTATAAGGATTTGTTTCGATGTCTATCCGCTCCAACATTACAGCGTCTGATGTCCAGCCATTGCTATCTGCATCTTCAAAATACTTGCTGATGATCTTGCCTGTTTTGTTGTTTACCAGAAGGATATAACTATCAAGTGTAAAATAATCCTCTTCCTTTTCGTTGTATTTAGGAATAACAACTACAGATAAGTTCTTGTTGTAAGGTAATTGTTCTTCTCGGATAAACTCCTCGTTACATTGCGCCAACTCTATTTTTAATTGCGCCAATACTTTAGTAACAAGTACACTCGACTGGGCACGACTCGTTTTACCTATAAATAAGCAACAAATAAGTGCAATATAGGTAAGGTAAAGTTTCATTAAAATAAGTTGATCACTGTTTTAACTCCTTAGGCCAAAGCATTCTGCTTCACTACCATTTTAACTTTCTCCAATACATAATCCAGGTCTTCTTTTGTAGTGTATTTGCTAAAAGAAAAACGCACTGAAGGGCGGTTTGGATCTGCTTTGATGCCATTTAACACATGCGAGCCGATATTAGAACCCGAAGAGCAGGCGCTGCCACCAGAAGCACAGATACCATTGATATCTAGGTTGAACAGCAACATATCTGCCATATCCATTTCTGGGAAAGATACATTCAATACCGTATAAAGGCTTTTGTCTGCATCGGTTTCTCCATTGAAACCAATACCTGGAATTTCTGCGATCAACTGTTCTTTTAAATAATCTTTAAGCCCTTGGATGTAGTTTTGGTGTTCGGTCATTTCGGCATAAGCAATTTCTAAAGCTTTGGCCAAACCTACAATGCCATATACATTTTCGGTACCTCCGCGCATATTGCGTTCTTGTGCACCACCGTAGATCATTGGCGGAATTTTGATGTTGCTGTTTACATATAAAAAGCCCACACCTTTAGGTCCGTGTAGTTTGTGTGCAGCACAAACAATAAAGTGTGCCTTTAATTTACGTACGTCATGCACATAATGGCCCATCGTCTGAACGGTATCGGCATGGTAGATCGCATTATATTTTTCACAGATGTCACCTACAATTTCCATATCGGTTAATGTACCCAACTCGTTGTTGGCATGCATCAGCGATACAAAACTACGTTCGTTGTTCTGCAGTAATTCTTCTAGATGATTGTAATCTATCTTACCTTTCTCATCAATGTTTACAAAGCTCAATTTATCGATGATTCCATCTTTAAGCATCATGTTCAAGGTATGCTCAACAGCATGGTGCTCTATCTTAGAAGTAATGGCATGTTTGATACCATAGGCAGAAATTCCGCAACGGATAGCGGTATTATCAGCTTCTGTACCTCCAGAAGTAAAAAATATCTCGGATGGGGAAGCATTTAATAAATTGGCTACAGTTTTTCTGGCCTTCTCTACCAAGGTCCTCACCTCTCGCCCTAACGAGTGTATAGCAGATGGATTACCATAGAAATTTTCCATCACATTGCTCATTTCGGCAATAACTTCTTTATCTAATGGTGTGGTTGCGGCGTTATCTAAATAAACACGTTTCATAAAAAGTAGATTACATCAATGCAAAAAACATTGATTTGGTTTTAATTCAGTTTTAGGATTTCTTTAATGTCTGAAATGATTTTGTTTGCTAAGTTTTCAGCTACAGTTTCATTTTCAGCTTCACTATAGATACGGATGATTGGTTCTGTATTCGAACGGCGCAAATGCACCCATTCATTTTCAAAATCTATCTTCAGCCCATCAATGGTACTGATCTGTTCGATCTTTATATTTTTCTTGAACTTTGAGCAATAAAGAATCAATATCCATTTCTGGTGTAAGTGTGATCTTATTTTTTGAGATATGATAAGCAGGATAGGTACTTCTTAAAACAGAAATCGTTGTTCCGGCTTTGGCCAAATGCGATAAAAATAGTGCAATACCCACTAAGGCATCTCTACCATAATGAGATTCAGGGTAGATGATTCCACCATTACCTTCTCCTCCAATAATGGCATTGGTCGCTTTCATCTGGTTCACCACATTCACTTCTCCAACTGCAGCTGCATTGTAGGTTCCTCCCGCTTTTTCGGTTACCACTTTTAAAGCACGGGTAGATGATAGGTTCGAAACCGTATTACCCGGTGTATTTTTAAGTACATAATCTGCTACGGCTACCAAGGTATACTCCTCGCCAAACATGGTTCCATCTTCGTTTACAAAACACAAACGGTCAACATCTGGATCAACTACAATACCCAGATCGGCTCTTTTGGCTTGCACCACCTTTGCAATCTCGGTCAAGTTTTCTGGTAAAGGTTCTGGGTTGTGTGGAAACTCACCATTAGGTTCGCAATACAGCTCATATACAGTCTCTACACCCAAAGCTTTAAGCAAAGCTGGGATAAAGATACCCCCACTTGAATTTACACAATCAATTGCGATCTTAAAGTTCGCTTTTTGAATAGCAGCTACATCTACCAAAGGCAGGGCCAAAATCGAATCGATATGTTTTTGCAAATAGGTATCGTTGGTAACCACTTTACCTAAGTCATTTACATCGGCAAAGGCGAAATCAGCATTTTCTGCCATTTCCAAAACCTCTTTTCCATCTGCATCACTGATAAACTCTCCCTTTTCGTTCAATAACTTCAAGGCATTCCATTGTTTTGGATTGTGGCTTGCGGTTAGGATGATCCCACCGCCCGCTTGCTCTAAAGGAACAGCTATCTCTACAGTTGGCGTGGTAGATAGACCTAAGTCAATCACCTCCATGCCTAATCCCTGCAAAGTACCGATAACAAGGTTATTCACCATTTCTCCCGAAATACGTGCATCTCTGCCTAAAACGATTTTTTTGTTTTGGGTCTTATTGATTACCCATGAGCCATAGGCCGCGGTAAACTTTACGATGTCGATTGGGGTTAAACCATCACCAGCTTTACCGCCAATGGTACCTCTTATTCCAGATATAGATTTTATTAAAGTCAAGTTGCTGTATATTTTTTCAAAAATAATAAAAATTTGAGGAAGAATAGTCTTTAAAACACCATCAAAAGGTAATTTTTGCAAACTTTTGGCAAATTATTTTTGTCTACTAAATAGATAGAACTACAATAAAAACAGCATAAAATTTGGCTATTGACCAAGCACGGCTATAATCTATCAAAAAATCGTCGGTCAAATCTACCCCTACAAAACGCAACTCATTTGCATCTAAATAAATTTTATCCTTACGGTTGCAGTACAAAATACTATATTTGCTCATCAAAATAATATTAATATACTAGGGTAATGCAGCGAAAATGGTTTCAACATTGGTTTAACTCTCCTTACTACCACATCCTTTACAGTCAACGTAACGATGAGGAGGCAGAGTTTTTGATTGACAACCTTTCTGCCTATTTAAGGCCAAAAGCCGACAGTAGGATCTTGGATATTGCCTGCGGTAGGGGTCGGCACGCCATTTACTTGAATAAAAAAGGATATGATGTAACGGGAATTGACCTTTCTGAGCAAAGCATTAAATATGCGCAACAATTTGAGCAGAAAAACCTACACTTTTATGTGCATGATATGCGCAAGCTATCTTACATCAACTATTTTGATATCGCCCTGAACCTTTTTACCAGTTTTGGTTATTTCGACACCGAAAAGGAACATGTAAATGCCCTAAAAGCCTTTAGAAAGGGCTTAAAGGAAGATGGAACTTTAGTGATTGATTATTTCAACACACAAAAAATCATCAAGAACCTGACCAACCAAGAAAGCAAGACCATTGATGGAATAGAGTTCCATCTGCATAAATTTGTAGCAGACGGAAAGATCATCAAACACATCAACTTTGAGCATAAGATGAAAGTTTATGCCTTTGAAGAACGTGTACAGGCATTTTTCTTGGCAGATTTCGAACGGATGCTGGCCAAAAGCGGTTTAGTGATTGCCGAAACTTTTGGAAGTTATTCTCTTGGATCTTTTGACGAAGCAAAATCTGATCGTTTAATACTTGTTTGTAAAAAAGCATGATAGCAGAGCTGCAACAGTTTGATACCGAATTGTTCTTAAAGGTCCATCGTGGTTTAAGCAATGGATTTTTTGACTGGTTGATGCCTTTGGTAAGAAATCGTTTTTTCTGGTCGCCACTCTATCTGTTTATCGTTATTTTCTGTATCAAACAATTCAAAAAACAAGGTTATTACATGATCTTGATGGTTTTGGTCACTTTTGCCATGGGTGATATGATCGCTTCCAGATTGATCAAACCCAATGTAGCCAGAATCAGACCTTGCAATGAGATTACATTGGCAGATCAAATCATCCATCGGGTACCTTGTGGCAGTGGTTATAGTTTCCCTTCTGCCCATGCGACCAATCATTTTGGCATTGCGGTATTTTTGATCTGTCTGTTTTATCGTAGGTGGAAACCCATTTTACCAATTGGTTTGGCTTGGGCATTATTGGTCAGTTTTGCCCAGACTTATGTTGGTGTACACTACCCTATCGATACTTTTGTAGGGGCTATACTTGGAACAAGCGTAGGCCTGTTCTGCTTTTATCTTTATCAAAAAATTAAACCCAAGGCTTAAATGGAAATCTGGAAATTTCTCGTTTTGTTTTTCTGTGCCTTTTTGGGTGGCTTGGCTATTTTTCTGGTCAAGAACGACAAATCGCAATTACTGAAACTCATTTTATCGTTTAGCGGGGCTTACTTGTTTGCTATTACCGTATTACACTTAATTCCTGATGCCTATAGTGGTACGGATAAAAGCGAAATTGGTTTTTTCATCTTGCTGGGTTTTCTTTTACAGGTCTTTTTAGAGCAGTTCTCTGAAGGTGTAGAACATGGTCATATCCATAAACATCATGAAGGACATGCATTCCCCTGGGGTATCATGATCAGCTTATGTTTGCATGCTTTTTTAGAGGGAATGCCATTGGCCAAAGACCAGAACAACGAGCTGATTTTTGGTATTGCCTTACATCATATTCCTGCCGCTTTTGCTCTGGCAAGCATCCTTGTCCAAAACCATATCAAAGCTAGGGGTGTTGTTTTGTTTCTTGTTATTTTCGCAATAATGGCACCTGTAGGCTATTATTTTAGCATTAGCTTAAGTAATGGCAGCATCAGTGGCATGGAGCCTTATTTTAACAAAGTGATGGGCATTGTAATTGGTATATTTTTACACATCTCTACCACTATTCTTTTTGAATCAAGCGCCGACCACAGAATCAACAAACGTAAAATGCTTGCTGTATTGTTAGGTATTGGTGTTGCCCTGATTGGTTTTTACGCAGCAGGGCACGGACATTAGGTTATCCCCTCAGTTTGTCTAATAACTTATTCAATTGAATAGCTTCTTCTTTGCTGATATTAGAAGAGATGAGGGTAGAAAAATCGATATTCCTATCCATTTTCTTTAACAATGTCAAACCTTTATCCGCAATCATAATATCTACAGCGCGTTTGTCATAACTGTTTTCGGTTTTATCTACAAAACCTTTTTGGATCAAACGATCAACTATTCTCGAAGTATCGCTCATCTTATCCAAAGTTTGGGATTTGATCAAATTAATGGTTGATGGACTTGGATACCTGTTTTTAAGAATTTTTAAAACGCTATATTGCTGTTGTGTAATCTGAAAAGGCTCAAGCAACTCTTTTATTCTTTGATTTCCCCAATGGTGGGTAAAAAAGATATTTGCCAAGGCTTGGTGATATTCATTTTCAAATTTTGGAATTTTAATCTGTTTCTTTAACTGCATCATTTAGGCTTGGATTTGATTTGGATTTTTGAGGTTTTACGACCACCATCTTTCCCGAAATTCCACGGACAATGTTTACATTTATTCTTGCAGCAATACCCTCTTTTTAAGTGATATGCGGCTGTAAACACCATTAGACCGTTTTCGTTCAGATAATAATCTACTCCTTCTTCCATTAGTTAAGCAATTTAACTACCAACTTATCCTTATAATGATTTTGCAGCTGTGTTCCACTGCCATGCGTTGTCCAAACTTGTTGAGGCTGCACAGTTTCTATGGTCTTAATGATCGCCTTCCAATCTACATGGTCAGAGATGTACAACTGCACCTGGTTATTGTTTTGCAGGTGCTTCCATCCTGTGGCAAAGATCCTCACCACATTTATCGCTTTGAAATAACTATGAAAAACCATGGGCGGTACAATATAAACCATGTTTGCGCTGTTGTTTTTCATTACTTTTCTGTCATACACTTCATATTTACCTAACGCAAGGCCCATCTGCTCGTAGATTTTAACAAATGGCACAATGCTATGGTGTACCAATATCCTTTTTTGAGGGCAATGTTGGTTGATCATCGAAATCAGCCTTTGGCTTTTACCCAAGGCATAAGCGCCCAACATGATGTTTGGACTTACAGCATTTAATTTCTTGATTTCTTCTACCGCATCTGGATGTTCGGTACCTGGGTCCGCAAAAGTAGTTTCTGTGATCAGCACTTCTGCCTGCACCAATTCTGTAGGTTCACAAGTCGAGTCCGCTTCCAGTTTATAATCTCCTGTATAAAGGTATTTAACGCCCTTGTATTCCATTAAAACCAATGCCGAACCTAAGATATGGCCAGCAGGGTAAAAACTGATCGTTACACCATTCAATTGAAAAGTAGACTTGTAAGGCTTAAGGTGAAAATTGGCTGCCGCAAACTTTTTATAGCGGTGTTGCATAAAAACAGCCGTGGCCTCTGTACAATATACATTTTGGTTACCTCCTACGGCGTGGTCGCCATGGGCATGGGAAATGACCGCATCTATAACTGGTTCTTTGGGATCCAGGTAAAAATTGCCATAACTGCAAAACAAGCCTATTTTGGTTTGGACGATAAAATCGTCGATGATTTCGGTTCGGTCTAACATCATTTTGGTTGGGCAGTTAAAGACTTAAAAACTGCTGGTGTAATTCTAAAACTTGAAGGATAATCGAATTATCCATGGTATTCTGCACAAAATAATCGGCCATTTTAGCCTTTTGCTCATCTGTAAACTGTTTATCCATCCTTGCCTTAACTTGTGCCTCACTCACTTGGTCGCGCTCCATTACACGGGCTATTTTTAAAGCCAATGGTGCTGTCACTAAAATGGTTTTATCACACATTTGATAAGAGCCACTTTCAAACAACAAAGCTGCTTCTTTTAAGGTATAAGGTACGGTATATGGTATGGTGTTGCTCCATTGGTCAAATGCCCTGAATACTGCTGGATGGACAAGTGCATTGAGTTTGTCGAGTTCCAACTGGTTATTGAACACAATGCCTGCAATATGTTGGTTGTTGAGTTGTCCACTTTCGGTATAACTGGCTGCACCAAAGGTATCTTTAACACCAGCTACCAAAATAGGGTCAGCTGTCATCAGTTGTTTAGCCACCGTATCTGCATAAAAGACAGGAATGCCCAAGGTTTCAAAAACTTTGCATACCGTGGTCTTTCCACTTCCAATACCTCCTGTTATCCCAATCTTTAGCATTATTATTTTTCGATGATGAAATTTATTTTATTTGGCAGCACATTGAGCAGTTTACAGTAATCTGGAAAGCGGGTAACCTTAACGGTTAATCTATGGTGTCCTAATTTTTTCCATTCGTTCATATCAACAACGGCTTCTATAAAATCTTCGTCTATTTCCTGATAGCTTGACAATGCCACCATAAAGGTAACCGCCACTTTTTTAGGATAGAGCTTCACATCATAAAAATCAGTATTGTTGATGACTTTCAAAGGCACTTCAACTGTTTTCTCCGTAAATTCATCTACAGGAATTTTCACGCCCACACTACCTGGGTAGATGCTGATGTTATTGGAGTTGTTCTGCCTAATGGCTACACGGGTATTTGTTGGTTTTTGAAGATCAACAAGTTTTAAGGTGTCTGTATACCATACGGATATCTTAGCCAGTTCTTCTTGTGGTCCGGAAATATTAACATAGGCCGGTGTCAACTGAATCTGGTTTGAAATGCCATATTGTTTGACAAAACTTAGGTTTGGCACCAATTTAATGGGCACACGTTTATTGGTTCTTTTCGAGAAATCAAAATATAAGGTGTCAGGCTTCACCGAAATTACCTTTTGCGAGGTTTCGAGTTGCTTATTGATTTGAAAGAGCTGCTCTGAAAACAGGATAAAACTGCGGTTGTTCAATTTTTGCAGGCTCACAGTAATTGATTGTGGCTTGATGCGCAAACGTGAAAAAAGCAATTGCCATCCCGTACCTTCAACTTGTAAGTCTACCACATCGGGCTGTAATGGTTTAAAGGCTTTTTTCTGTGGTTCATCCTTATAGATGAGCTCAGTTTTGGCCGTATAGATGTACTTGTTGTTCAGTGCCAAAAACAACCAGGCAGCTATAGCACAGATCAAGCAAGTAATGAGTACTACAAAACGTTTACGTTCTACCTTAGTTAATTTGATAAAGGGCATGCTGTAAAATTACAAAAAAAAGCCGCTCTCCCGAAATTACGAAAGAGCGGCCATTATTCTTTTAAAAAAACTTATGCTTTAGGCGTTGCTGCTGCTGTAGCTGCCTTGGTTGCGTCTAAAGAAATAGATGATTTATCAAAACGGATCTTTGTGCCACCTTCAACCTCAATTAAAAATGTAGTATCGTTAGCGCCTACAATTTTACCGTGTATACCTGCAGTGGTTACAATTTTATCTCCGATCTTAAGATCTTCTACTAATTTCTTATGGTCTTTTGCTTTTTTAACTTGAGGTCTGATCATAAAGAAGTAGAAAACAATCATGATCAATACCATTGGTATAATTGTACTGTAAAGACTATTTCCTGCTGCTGCTTGTAATAATACTGTTGATGTCATTATGTTCTATTTTATTTGATGATGTATTTATTTAATGGATGATGAGTGTTTGGCCTTATTCAAGCCGAACAATTATTTTTTGGCTTTCACTTCACCCACAAGGTGTAATTTTGCAGCTTCTGGGTTAGCATTAGAAACGATGGTAACCGCTTTATCTTGCATGCCTACCTTACCTTGACTGTTAAATATGACAGTAATGGTACCTTCTTCACCTGGTTTGATTGGTGTTTTAGGATATTCTGGCACTGTACAACCACAAGTGGCCGTGGCATCAGAAATGATCAATGGTGTTTTACCAACATTTTTGAATTTAAAACTGGTCTGAACTTTTTCACCTTCCTGAATGACTTTGAAATCATAGATTTCTTTATCAAATTCAAATTTAGGTGCATCTTCAGCTAAAACAGCAGGTGCTTTTGTTTCACCACCTCCAACTGCCACCTGTGTTTTGTCTTCTACTTTATCAGCTTTGTTTTGGCTACAAGCAGAAAGCGCTACTGCGGCTAACGTAATTACTAATAATCTTTTCATCAGTATACTCTGTGTTAAAATTTAATCTTCAATAAGGCCCCTGCCTATTTTTTTAATACTATTTGTTCTTTTAAGATCGCTTAAAATCTTATCTAAGATACCGTTTATAAACGAATTACTTTTAGGTGTACTGTAATCTTTTGATAATTCCAGGTATTCGTTGATGGTTACCTTAACAGGGATAGAAGGGAAATTCATCAATTCGCAGATGGCCATTTTCATCAAAATCGTGTCCATTAAGGCAATTCTTTCCGATTCCCAGTTCTTTGTACGTTCTGCGATCAGTTCTTGATAAGCATCGTCATTTTTTAAAGTATAGACGAATAGGTCCTTTACAAATTTGCTGTCTTCGGCCCAATCTGCACTAATTGGTGTCAATTTATTTTTGAAAGGGTACCCTCAAAAGTAAAGTTCTTCAACGTTTTGGCGATCATACCTTGCATCACTTCTCTATCTACAGGCCAGTTGATGAATCTATCTTCAAAAGCTTGGATGATATTTTGGTTTTTAAGCAAAATCTTGCGGAAGATGAATTTGATCATCTCTTTAGAGCTTTCTAAAGTTTCATCTTCTTCGGCCAGATAAGCAGCATATTCTTTGGTATCTTTTAATTTGATAAAAATCGATTTTACCAATTCGGGATCAGAATGCCAATTGACCTGATATTTATTTACCGCAGCACTATATTCAGGATTCTGTTTTAAAACCACAGCGAATTTATTGTGCAACAATTTTTGATTTGGACTTAGTACCTCAGCTGTTGGCAAGTATTTGTTTGCCCTTTCTATCGCATCGTTAGCGGTATAATCGGTTACGTCTACCAACAAGGCAAGCATGCGGATATACATTTCGTAAACATTATCAATACTTTGCATCAAAGTTTTTTGACTGCTTACGGTATCTTTTTTTTCTGTCATGTGCCAAGCAAAAATATTTTGCAGAGCTTTGATTCTTAAGTGCCTTCTATTTAACATGAATGTAAGAACGATTTGGTAATTATACCGTTATAAATTATTTAATATGATGATTTTATTTTTTTGATGTCGCTTATTCTTTTTTCTGCAATGCGGGCTGCAGCCATATTGGTAGGTATTTTTTCCGTTTTAGACAATTTGATTACTTCACGGGTTGCATCGTAGATATGTTCTGTTAACTGCATGGTACGTTTTTTACCAAAACCTGTCAACTCAGAATAACAATTGATCAAACCACCTGCATTGATCAAATAATCTGGTGCATATAAAATTCCTTTATCCAACAACAATTGCCCATGAACTTCCTCATCTGCCAATTGGTTGTTTGCAGAACCTGCAATGATAGAGAATTTCATGTTTTTGATGGTCTTGTCATTTACCGTTGCACCTAGGGCACATGGCGCATAAATATCTGCACCAATGGTAAAGATCTTATCAGCATCAATAGGTTTGGCCTTGTATTTACGGGCCACTTCCTGTAAACGGTCCTGATTGATATCACTGATGTAAACTTCTACGTTTTCATGTCTCAACAATTCAACCAAATGTTCACCCACATTACCTATCCCTTGTACCACTACTGATTTTCCAGCCAACATGTCTGTTCCAAAAACCTCTTTTACACAAGCTTTGATGCCTAAAAATACACCTTTGGCCGTATATGGAGCAGGATTGCCCGCACCACCCAAAGATTCAGGAACACCTGTTACATGTTGGGTTTCCATACGAATAAACTCCATGTCGCGGGTGGTGGTACCCATATCTTCGGCCGTAATGAACTCTCCATTCAGGTTTTTGATAAAACGACCATAACTACGCATCAATGCTTCGGTCTTCATTTTCCTAGAATCGCCGATCATCACCGCTTTTCCACCCCCTAAATTCAATCCAGTAATGGCAGATTTATAGGTCATACCTTTAGACAAACGCAAAACATCTTCTAAAGCTTCTGCTTCAGAATTGTAGTTCCACATACGGGTTCCACCTAAAGCTGGACCCAATGTTGTATCGTGAATTGCGATGATTGCTTTTAATCCGGTATCGGATCGTTGCAAAAAACCACTTTTTTATGGCCTGATGCACTTAATTGATCTAAAACAGAAGAGATGAGAGAACTATTACCAGACATACAAATTTGTTGAAATGATGTCGCAAAATTAAGATAAAAAAACCATTATTTTACTTTGTTTTTATTAAAAAAAGAAACTCTTTTGGCTAACTTTACCAAAAATGAAACACCTCCTATTTCTAAACAAATACTTCTATAAATATAAATGGTGGATTATTCCGGGGGTTATCTTCGTAATCATCTCCAATATCTTTGGTGTAGTGCCTGCGCAGGTTGTTGGGCATGCCTTTAACCTGATCACCGAAAACATCTTGATTCTACCAGCTCTTTAACGGCTTTGATCGCCAGCAGGTTATCTATGATATTTTTAGCTATAGCCTTTTCTTTTTTGGAGCTTTGATCCTGGTACTTTACCTGCTCAGAGGCTTGTTTTTGTTCTTCATGCGTCAAACCATCATCCTCATGTCGAGACATATCGAGTACGATATGAAAAACGAAATCTATGCCCACTATCAACGATTGAGCCTTGGTTTTTACCGAAGAAACAATACGGGCGATCTGATGAACCGTGCCACAGAAGATGTAAATAGGGTAAGGATGTATGTTGGGCCAGCGATCATGTACACTATCAATACGACCATTTTATTTGTACTGATCATTTATTTCATGTTCTCGGTAAATGTAACTTTAGCCATCTATTGTTTATTACCCCTCCCTATTCTGGTTATTACGATCTACTATGTCAATACGATCATCAATCAAAAGAGTGAAAGGATACAGGAACAATTATCGAAGCTGTCGAGTTTTGTACAAGAAAGGTTCTCGGGCATTAGGGTGATCAAATCTTATGTAAGGGAAAAACAGACACAAGAGGTTTTTGCAGATGAAAGCATCGCCTATAAAAACAACGCGATGGGTTTGGTAAAAGTACAGGCCTTATTTTACCCTTCCATGCTACTTTTAGTTGGTTTAAGTACCATACTGACGGTTTACATTGGCGGCAAACAAGTAATGGAAGGCGCCATAACTCCAGGCAACATTGCCGAGTTTATTGTGTATGTAAACCAGTTAACGTTTCCCGTAACCATGTTGGGCTGGGTAACCACCTTGATCCAAAGGGCGGCGGCATCGCAAAAACGGATCAATGAATTTTTACAATTGCAATCAGATATTACCTCAACCAATACCGAAGCACCTGTACTTGACGGAAAGATCAGTTTCAAAAACGTAAGTTTCACCTATCCAGACACTGGAATTGAAGCCATCAAAAATGTAAGCTTTGAGATTGAAAAGGGACAGTTTTTGGCCATCATCGGAAGAACAGGTTCTGGAAAGTCTACTTTGGCCAACCTGATCATGCGCATGTACGATGCAGACAGTGGTCAAATTGAAATAGATGGCAAAGAACTTAGGGGCTTAAACCTTAACAATTACAGGAACCAGATCGGTTTTGTGCCGCAAGAGGTTTTTCTATTTTCAGATACGATCAAAAACAATATCGCCTTTGGTCTGGGTGAAATTCAACCTGGACAAGTTGAGCAAGCAGCAAAAAATGCGGCAGTCTATCAAAATATTATAGATTTCGACCTCAAATTCGAAACCATGTTGGGCGAAAGAGGCATTACTTTATCTGGCGGGCAAAAACAACGGGTTTCCATTGCAAGAGCATTGATCAAAGAACCTAAGATTTTGATATTTGACGATTGTCTATCGGCAGTTGATACCAAAACCGAGGAAGAGATTTTAGGCAACCTTGGGCAAATTATGCAAGGAAAAACCAGTATCCTGATCGCACACCGTATTTCGACCATTAAAAATGCCGATAAAATCATCGTGTTAGACGATGGAAAGGTAATCGAACAAGGTACCCATCAAGAATTGTTGAACAATGGTGGTGCCTATGCCGAAATGTATGATAATCAACTATTAGAAGAAGAAAACAGGTAATCAGATACCCGTTTACACTTAAAATATACAAATACATTTCAACTGAATAGAAAATGTTCGTATTTTCTATTTTGAAGTTTAATAATTATTGCTTTATATTTACCGCAACCTTAAACTAATACTACACACAACAATGGGAGATTTTGACAACAAAGAGAGAGAAGAGGTTTTTTCTAAAAAAGTAAGGGCTGGGAAGCGTACTTATTTTTTTGATGTAAAAGCGACACGTTCAGGCGACTATTACCTAACCTTAACGGAAAGTAAAAAAAGATTAGAAGATGGTGTATTTGTAAAACATAAGACCTTTTTATACAAAGAAGATTTTGAGAAATTTACAGAAGGCTTAACAGAAACCGTAGAATACATTAAATCTCATCAAGAAGTAGTAGAAAAACGTTACGAGTATTCTGAAAATGCAGAATACAACCATAGCCCTAAAGCTGATAGCGACGATTTTTCTTTCTAAAGAATTGACAGCATACCAAGTCCCCTGAGTTAATTAGGGGACTTTTTTTATGCTTTAATTTTACTGTATCGATTTACCTAAACCCTTTTGACCATGAAACTGATTCGAATTATCCTATTGCTGGCCATCGTTAACACAAATCTTTTTGCGCAACAAGAAAAAACTGATGCCAAACTGACCAAAATGTTGACCGAACTGACCAAAGGTTTTAATGGAGATGTGGGTATCTACGTAAAATCGCTAAAAACTGGTAAAATAGCCAGTATAAATGCCGATAGCATTTTTCCTACGGCCAGTATGGTAAAAGTACCCATCACCTGTGGTATTTTTAACAAGATTGAAAAAGGAGAACTCGATTACCACGCACAATTAACCTATAAAGACAGCTTGTTATATGCTGGTGAAGATATTTTAGGATCTTTTAAGAGCGGAGAAAAAATTTGGCTCAGTAAGGTATTGATGCTCATGATTACCACAAGCGACAATACAGCCAGTTTATGGAGCCAGAGTTTGGCGGGTACTGGAACTGCCATTAATGAACTGATGGAACAAAATGGATTAAAATATACCCGTGTAAACTCTAGAACACCCGGAAGACAGGCCAATCAGAAACAATATGGTTGGGGACAAACCACGCCTAGAGAAATGGCCACGCTTCTTACCTTGATCCGTGAAGGAAAAATGATCAACCCAGCAGCTTCGGAACGCATCTATCGCAATCTGATCCGGACCTATTTTGACCATGAAGCTCTTTCTCAAATCCCTCCGTATGTACAGGCCGCCTCTAAATCTGGCGCCGTAAATGCAGCACGCTCTGAAGTGGTTTTGGTAAATGCACCCCACGGCGATTATGTATTCTGCATTGCCACGAACAACCAAAAAGATACTTCTTGGCAAAGCGACAATGAGGGCTATGTTTTGATCCAAAGTTGAGTAAAATGTTATGGCAATACTTTGAGCCTAAATCTGATTGGAAACCAGCTATAGGGATGGAAAAATACAATTAATTGAACGTTATTTAACCGGCACCATGATGGTAGAAAACACCATCAGTACATATAACACGATAAAAATAATCACAATTACACCCCAATATTTAAAAAGAGATTTAAGTTTGCTGAAGGCTTCTTCTAAACTTGTTTGCTCTCCATACAATATGCCAATTTTGGCTTTGGTTGAATATTTGAATAATAGTATGCTTGGGTAAAAGATGGCAAAAGCATAAACTAAGCAAAATGCAGTAAAAGCAAGACTGCCCATAGCCCCTAAAGCACCGAGCATTTTTGCCATTTCTGGGTTTGAACCTATTGTCGAACCTACCGTAAAGGCGCCAATGATGATAAAACCGGTAAATACAAAGCCTACTATAGCCAAAAAATTGGCCCATTTGGCCATATCATAAAAATAACTACGCATGGCTTCAGTAACCACTAGTTTGGGTTCTTGTTGGTCTGCTAAGATTGGGTCTTCTATATTTTCCATATCAGATATTTTTTAGGATAGCTATTCAAATATAAACCATTTAAGCTATCCGTGTTTTTTCTTTTTGTTCATGATCGCTTTCTGACCGATGCCATAATTGGTAGTCTTGGCATTACTTTCTTTCCTTTTGTGGAAAGCGGCATCCTGGTAGGCCTCTTCTTCGGCTTGTTCTTTGGCCAATCTATTTTTTTGAACCGATGCTTTGCTGACCTGTTCTACTAACAGATCTTCTGGCAGGTCTGCAACCTCAATTTTCTGTCCGATGGCCTGCTCGATCTTGCGCACTTGTGGCAATTCCAAATCGGTAGTAAAAGTAATGGCCACCACATCTTCATCCCCTTGTTTGATCACACGATTCAAATAAGTTTCTTTTTGCACAGGCAGTTCAAAATGGAAGATAAATGGAATACCATCCAAATTCATGCTGGCCAAACCTTCATTGGCTACAATCAGCACCCTTGCTTCATCTACGGCTTTAAAATCTTCAATATCATCAAATCCTGCCTCATCAAAAAACAGCGGTTTAAAAACAAAGATATCATCGGCTTTGCCATCAAAAGATCTTTAGACAAAGTTTGCGCAGTTAATCTGGTATTTACAAAAACAACTACCTTATCAAAAACCTCAGCGTCTTTTAACAAAAGGTTAAGTAGGTTAAGCTTGGTCCTGAAATTTGGTACGTGATACAAAAGTTGAGTATGGGTTTCTGTTTGCCCCTCTCCCAGATCTTCTACTTCGATCAAAGTAGGCAGTTTCATAAAAGGTTCAATCATCAGCGACAATCGATCGTGTAATACATCAGTAAAGATCAGGTGCTGACATTTCTGGATACTGTTTGCCAGTTCGTTGATTGGCAATTGCATGCCCAATTTCACCATTTCGGCGGCATCATCTACCACAAACATCTGAATCTTATTGGTATTTAAGCCCAACTTCAAATATACCGCTCTTGCCCTTGCAGGCACGGCTACCACAATGTCGACCCCATCGGTCAATTCGTTGATCTGTGCCTCCATACTTCCATCGGCATGGATACCAACAATACGTATGGTGGCATTTCTATTCAACAAGTTGAACTGTTCGATTACCTCTAAAACCCGTTCTTTTGTAGGTACAAGGATCAAGGCTCTAGGTGCCTCTTCAAAACCATATTTTAAGCGCATCAAAACACCTAAAATATAGGTTGTCGTTTTTCCACTTCCTTCGGGGCCAACGGCAATAATATCTTGTCCGCCCAAAATGCGCGACATTGTTCTAGCCTGGATTTCTTTTGGACTTAGGTAACCAGCCGCTGTCATGGCCGATACCAAAGGTTTGCTTAATTTTAATTGTTCTAAAGACACTTTTCTCTTTCTTAATGGATTATGCTACAAATTTACGGAAAATAAAAAGGACTAGGGTAAATCCATAATTAATAGTGGCTTAAATATTATTTCTGATAGTTGATGTAGCGTTTTAAACTGTGTTTACGTATTGTAATAAACCAAGTTACATGAAAAAACTGATTTACATTTTTGCTATAGCCACCTTCTTTTTTGCCTGCAAAAAAGACGATACCAAAACCTTTGATGGCAATTATACAGGCACTTTTAGAACGCTTGTTCAGGGAAAATTGGTGATGAGTGATTTTGATGTTTCTTTACAAGCCAAACAGTTTAACGTAACGAAAGGAGACCACAAAGGAAATGGTACTTTTCAACGTAACCAAACAAACGAATTAACTTTTACGGACCAACTCGTGCGGACAGCCGATTTTAATTGGAACGTACTTTTAAATGGAACATATACAGCCGAAATAAAGGGAGATAGCTTGATCTTGACTAAATATCCGCCTAGAGGCCCTTTAGCATTACCAGAATATAATTATTATCAATATCGTTTAAAAAGAAATTAATTAGCATCGTATGGCCATAAAAACTACCAAAAACTTACTTTTAGGTCTAATTGTACTACTAACAATCTTATTGTTCATCCAGGCCTGTAAAAAGAACGAGAATGAAAACTCAGGTCTTCTCGGCACGCATATCCTTAAAAAGGATGTGGTTAAAAACGTAACGGAAAACAACCAAAACGTTGGGTTGACAGCTACAGATTTTGATATTACCTCCTGCCCTCCAGAAATAACGTGTATATCAGGGGGTTATTCAAGAGTAAAAATCAAATTTAAAGACGAAACCAGCGAGCAGACATTAACCTTATGCCTAGGTACATGTACTGTTTTCGGAAATGTGGTTACATTGTATGGCATTAAATACAAAGTGAAACTAGAAGAAGTTGTTCTAGCAACTTCGAAGGTTCGTATTCTTATTACTAAAGCCGACTCTTAGTGTATCAAATTTTTGATACAAATTGAAAATTCATTTAAAGTATGTGTAAGTTTATCCCTAACGGGAAAATTTATAACCTATTCAAATGAAAAAAATCGTCTTAAACCTCTTTTTAATTGCGCTTAGCGGCAGCGTTTTTGCCCAAGATGCAGTCAATTATCAAATGCCTCCAAAGGCAATTGCAGACCTTTTGTTAGCTAAACCCACACCTGGTGTGAGCATAGACAGCAAAGCAGAATGGATGTTATTTAGCGAGCGGAATTCTTATCCTTCGGTAGAAGAATTGGCCATGCCAGAATACCGTATTGCGGGTATGCGTATCAATCCGAACAACTATTCGCCTAGTCGTCAAACTTTCATTAACAACTTCAGCTTAAAAAACATCAAAACAGGAAAGGCATTGGCTGTAACAGGTTTGCCAAGTCCTTTATATGCAGGTAGTGTAAGCTGGAGCCCGAGCGAAACCAAAATCGCTTTTACCCAAACCACACAGAGCAGGGTAGACCTTTATGTGATCGATATTGCTACCGGTAAAGCGACTAAAATCAACAAACAACCTTTAAACGCAATTATGGGTGGTGGTGCAACTTGGGTAGACGATAATACATTGTTGTACCGCGTGGCTACAAAAGCAGCTAGCCTAGCTCCTGCCCGTCCGTTGGCACCAAAAGGACCAACTATTCAACAGAGTTTAGGTAAAACTGCACCAAGCGCTACTTTACAAGATTTGATCAAATCGCCATATGATGAGCAATTATTTGAGTTCTTTGCTACTTCTCAATTGGTACAAAATAAAGGTGGAGTAGAAACCTTGATTGGTAAACCTGCCATTTACAGCAGTGTGGCACTATCTCCAGATAAAAATTACATGATGGTTCGTACCATCAAAAAACCATTCTCTTATCTGGTTTCTGCTGGTGGTTTCCCTTCGGTATTGAACATTACAGACAGAACTGGTAAAGTGGTAAAAATGTTGGCCGACCTGCCTTCAACAGAGGTTAGGCCATCAGGTTATGACAATGTGCAGAACGTACCAAGAGGTTTTGATTGGCGTGATGACATGCCAGCTACTGTAGTTTGGGCAAAACCATTGGATAGTGGACTGATCAAAAAGAATGTTGAATATCATGATGAAGTTGTAGAATTGTCTGCTCCTTTTAACGGACAACCAAAAGAACTTTTCAAAACCAAGATGCGTTATGGTGGCACAAGCTGGGGTAATGCAACATTGGCTTTGGTAAGAGAAAACTCAAGGATCAACCAAACGTCTAAACTTAGCCGTTACAACCCTACCACTGGTGCATTAGAAACATTGTACGAGTTGAATACAACAGACGCCTACAATAACCCAGGAAATCCGTTAACAGAAAAAAACAAGTTTGGCAGACAAGTGATCTTGACTACAGACAATGGCACCAAATTATTGTTGAACAACACCACAGGTGCATCGGCCAAAGGCGATTTGCCTTTCTTGGCTAAATTTGACCTGAATACCAAAAAATCTGAGATTTTATGGCGTAGTAAAGAGGGTTCATTCGAAATGGTTACTGATGTTTTAGACCCACAGAAACTGGTACTTTTAACCCGTAAAGAAAGTCAGAAAGATGCTCCAAACTACTTTATCAAAAACTTGGTATTGCGTGTAGCTGATGTACAGATCACCAACTTTACCAATCCGTTTACACAATTGGAAGGCGTTAAAAAAGAAAAGATTTCTTACAAACGTGCCGATGGTATTGATTTAACCGGTGACTTATACTTACCAAAAGGTTACAACAAAGAAAAAGATGGTCCATTGCCAGTATTGATCTGGGCTTATCCTCGCGAGTTCAACTCGGCTGCTGATGCAGCCCAAATTAGAGGTTCTCAAGATAAATTTACCACCATTAGTTCAGGCGGTCCGTTATTCTTCGTTACCCAAGGTTATGCGGTATTAGACAATGCAGAGATGCCAATTGTGGCCAAAGAAGGTAAAAAACCAAATGATACTTTTGTAGAGCAGTTAAAATTAAATGCAGAAGCTGCGATCAACAAATTAAGTGATATGGGCGTGGGCGATAGAAACCGCATGGCAGTTGGTGGCCATAGCTATGGTGCATTCATGACAGCAAACTTATTGGCACATACCAACCTGTTCAAAGCTGGTATTGCACGTAGTGGTGCCTACAACAGAACCCTTACTCCTTTTGGTTTCCAAAATGAAGACCGTACCTATTGGCAAGCACCTCAATTGTATTACGAGATGAGTCCATTTAGTTATGCAGACAAGATCAAAACGCCAATTTTATTGATCCACGGAGAAATGGACGATAACCAAGGTACTTTCCCTATCAATAGCGAGCGTTTGTTCAATGCCATTAAAGGTAATGGTGGTACAAGCCGTTTTGTTTTCCTTCCTTACGAAGCCCATGGTTATAGAGCAAAAGAGAACATTTTGCACATGCTTTGGGAAATGAATACCTGGTTGGATACTTATGTAAAAAATGCTAAACCAACAGTAGCTAAATAAAATTTTATTTACCTTATCATTTGATAGCAGTTCATACCCCTGAACTGCTATCTTTGTTTAAACCCTAATCAGCCCCATGTTATCCTTAAGTAAAAAGCTCATTTTAACCTTAGTTGTGCTTATCGCAATTGTCAACATTGGCTATGCGCAGAAAACACCCAAGTTCAAGGTCATTGCTTTTTATACAGGTAAAAATGACCAGGCTCATGTAAGTTATGTGCATGAAGCCAACCACTGGTTTCCAAAAATGGCCGACAAATATGGTTTCAGTTACGATTCTACTGCCAATTGGAGCAACCTCAATGCGGCCTATCTGGCCAAATATCAAGTTGTATTGTTCTTAGATACCAGACCCGAACAAGCTGAGCAAAGAGCAGCTTTTGAAACTTATATGAAAAATGGTGGCGCCTGGATGGGCTTCCATTTTGCAGCCTTTGCCTTGGCCAACTCCAGCTATCCACAAAATTGGGATTGGTATCATAATGAGTTTTTAGGATCAGGGCAATATGGTAGCAATACCTGGAGACCAACATCTGCGGTTTTGAGGGTCAACCAAAAACATCCAGCTACCAAAAATCTACCCTCTACATTCAAATCGCAACCTAACGAATGGTACAGGTGGGAAAAGACTCTGCGCCAAAATAAGAACATTGATATTTTGCTTGCAATAGATTCTACAAGTTTCCCTTTGGGTACCGGACCAAAAGCTCACGAAATCTGGCATAGTGGATATTATCCCGTTGTTTGGAGCAATAAAAACTACAAGATGATCTATGTAAACATGGGGCACAATGATATGGACTATGAGCATAAATATGGCAAAACCACTATTTCTTTGTCGCAGACTTTTGACAATGAGCTACAGAATAAAATGATCATTGATGGGTTATTATGGTTAGGAAGCAGTAAAAAGAAAAAATAAAATAATTACGATGGAAAATTTTGATTGGACTTCGTTCACCATTAGGATTGCAATCAAGGCCAAAATTGAAAACCTTTATCGAGCTTGGGCCAGCACGGGCGAAATCGAAAAATGGTTTCTGAGCGAAGCCGACTACATGGACACCGCAGGTAATAAGCTAGACAAGAACCAATTGGCAACTACACATGACACCTATTTTTGGCGTTGGTTTTTATACGAAGAAACAGAATCTGGTAAAGTAACAGCAGCCAATGACAAAGACACTTTTGCCTTTACTTTTGCTGGCAATTGTATCGTTACCATTAAACTAACCGAAGAAAACGACCATACAGTGGTTACGTTAACACAAAATAATATCCCAACTGATGATGGTAGCAAAAGGAATATCCGTTTAGGTTGCCATAATGGTTGGTCGTTTTACTTGCTCAATCTAAAATCAGTGTACGAAGGTGGTCTAGATCTCAGAAATAAAGACGACCGTTTTAAACCAATGCTTAATAATTAATAACTCCCATGGAAAAAATTATCGCTGTAATCAAAGCATCTAGAAAAAAACTACTTAGTTTGGTAGAAGAATTAACTACCGATGAACTCAACTATATCCCTACAGGGTTTAACAACAACCTGGCTTGGCAGATCGGTCATTTGGTAGTGAGCCAACAGATTTTGTGCTACCGTATGTCTGGCAATCAATTTGTTATTGAAGAAGAACTGATCGACTTTTATAAAAACGGCTCTAAACCAGAAAGGGCTTTTACTGAAGCAGAAATTGCACAGATGAAAGGCTATCTGTTAAGTACCATTGACCAATTGGAGACTGATCTGAACAATGGAATATTCGAAAATTATACACCATATACCATTTCTACCTATCCTGGTTTACAATTGACCAATGTAAAAGATGCATTGACCTTTATCGTATCTCATGACGGCTTACATTATGGTTGTAGTTTAGGCTTGAAGAAATTGGTAAAATTGCAAGCTTAAATAAAAGAAAGCTAGAAACAATTACCTTTGCGGGCTAAAACCCATTCTTTTGAGATATTTCTTTCATATTGGTTATAACGGACATACCTACAGCGGCTGGCAGCGACAGCCCAAGGTAAATAGTGTGCAAGAAGTAATCGAAACAAAGTTGAGCCAGATTTTTAAGACTCCAATAGCGATCAATGGTTGCGGCCGAACGGACTCTGGCGTACATGCCAGTCAGTTCTTTTTTCATGCAGATATTGAACAGCCTTGGGATTTTGACCTCTTGTTTAGGTTAAATAAAGTTCTGCCTCATAACATTGCAGTTTTTGACATCATCCCGATGGAGGGGAAACAACATGCTCGCTTTGACGCCGTACAGCGTAAATACGATTATTATCTACATACTTATAAAAACCCATTTTTAAACCAACTGAGCTCCTACTATGCGCTTGGCGAATTGAAATTGGAGGAGATGAAAAAGGCTGTAGCCTTGTTGCCGAAATATAAAGATTACCGTGCCTTTTGTACCTCGCCTGATAAAAATGAGCATACCATCTGTAATGTAATGGATGCCCGTTTGTATACCTCTGCCAATGGCGACCATTACCGTTTCCATATTGTATCTAATCGGTTTTTAGGAAAGATGATCCGGGATCATTACTGGCAATCTGTTAAAAATTGGGACTGGCAACATGAGTGTTGATGAATTTGAAAACCTACTGATTACCAAAGCAACCCCTGGGATGTTGGAGATTGCCCACCCTACTGGCCTTTACCTTTCTAAAGTAACCTACCCCTACCTCAATTTACCATTGCGAACAGAGTTCTCGGGCCTTCAGCAAAAAGATTGGATAGCAATTTAATTAGTTCATTGGTATCATTGTCTTCGACAAGCTCAGACTGACATTGGTTCATTGGTATCATTTGTTCATTGTCTTCGATAAGCTCAGATTGACATTTGTTCACTGTATCATTTGGTCATCGGCAGCTGAAAACTGCTATCTACTATAATCTTTGAACTTTCAGACTCCCGGACTTCTGAACTTCCAGACTTCCCAACTTTTTAACTTTCCGACTTGGGCACTCGCCCTACTTAAACCTGATCGCCTTTAGCGGGCTGATCGTACTCACCAACATTGAAGGGATGATCAACACCAAAAAGCAGATCACCACAGTAGCTACATTTAGCAATAACACATCTGTAAAATGGATTTGGATAGGCACATAAGAAAGATAATAATTAGTTTGGTCTAATTTAAAAACCTGAGTGTACTGTTGAAGATAGCCTAGCCCTAAGCCAAGTATATTTCCCAATACCAAACCTATCCCTACCAAATAGACCGCATTGTAAAGAAAGATCTTCATTACACTGATATTCGATATGCCCAATGCCTTTAACATACCAATCATCGTTGTACGCTCCAAGATCATCATGATCAAAGCCGTTATCATGTTGATGACCCCAACGATCATCATTAAGATCAACAATACTTTGGTATTCACGTCCAACAATGAAAGCCAAGTAAAAATTTCAGGTGTACTTTCCATTACAGACCTCGACCGCAGTTTCAGTTCTAAGTTGGCATAGATATGATCGGCAATGGGTTGTAGGTTCTGGAAATCATTCGATCCTGACCTCAATGCCACCCATTTGGTTGGGCATCCAATTGTTCAAGCTCCTGATCAGGTCGATGTTACCCAATACAAAGCTTTTGTCTATGTTTTCTATACCTACACTATAGATGCCCACCACAGTCAGTTTTCTACGTTTAGGTGGATTTTGGATAAAATGCATCAAAAAAATATCGCCAACCTTAAGTTGTAAACGTTTGGCCGTATAATCAGAAATCAAAATCTCTTGGGCTGCTTTTGCACTATCAGCAAAATTGATGACCCGACCACTGATCAAATGTTTTTTGATGAAATCCCAATCGTAGGTTTGATCAATGCCTTTAAAATTGATACCTTCTACCTCATTATTTGCCGAAATGATGGCCGGTTTGGAAGCAAATGGGTAATACGATTTGATATTAGGGTTGTGCTTAAAAGCATTGATGGTCGTATCGTTGGGTACAAACGGAGCCTTTTCAAAAGAGCCATTCAGATCGTACCGATACACCTGTACATCGCCGATAAAACCACGAACCTTATCTTGTATCTCTGTTTTGAAACCCTTGATGATCGCAATGGAAAGAATCATCACAGCCAAACTCAGCATTACACCAGCAATGGCAATGCGCACAATGAGCTTCGAAAATGTTCGCTCAGATTTGATGGCGATCCGCCTTGCGATGAAATATTCTATATTCAAATTTTGCAATAAATTGTAACTTAGCAAAAATGCTGATTAGATTTCGATTTAGCACATAATACTTTTAAAAAACCTAACCATGAACAAATCCCTAGTTGTTTTCAAGACCTTACTTCTCGTTTTTGCCCTTAATGCTTGTGGGCAAGGTACCACGACCAAGACTAAATCAAACCTGCCTAAAACAAACGTTCGCAACAACAAATTGATGACGGGTGCAGAGCAGACCGAAAAATACCTTCCTTTGTTAAAAGGAAAAAGAGTGGGCATGGTGGTTAATCCAACTTCTATTATCGGCAATCAGACTTCTGTAGATAGTTTGCTAAAGCGTGGAGTAAATATTGTGAAGATCTTTGGGCCTGAACATGGTTTTAGGGGAGATGCAAGTGCTGGTGTACATGTAGATGATGCAGTTGATGCTAAAACAGGTATCAAAGCGATATCACTATATGGAAAGCACAGTACGCCAACCAAAGAAGACTTGGCCGATGTAGACATCATGATCTTCGACATCCAAGATGTGGGTGTTCGTTTCTACACCTATATTAACACTTTGCAACGGGTAATGGAGGCTTGTGCCGAAAACAATAAAGAGGTAATGATCTTAGACAGACCAAATCCTAATGGTTTTTATGTAGACGGACCAATTTTAGACCCTAAGTTTAAATCGGGCATCGGTATGCAACCTATTCCTATTGTACATGGTTTAACCGTTGGTGAATATGCCCAGATGTTAAATGGTCAGGGTTGGTTAAAAGACAAATTGAAATGTAAGATTACCATCATCAAAAATGCCAATTACACGCACGATATGCCTTATGTTTTACCTGTAAAACCATCACCAAACCTAAATACAGCGCAATCCATCCTATTATATCCTAGCACCTGTTTATTTGAGGGTACTTATCTAAATCATGGCCGTGGTACCCAATTTGCATTTACCATGGTTGGTGCACCTTATCTAAAAGGAAAGTTCGACTTCTCTTATGTGCCTAAAAGTATCAAGGGCATGTCTGAAACGCCATTGTTCCAAGACCAGGTTTGTTACGGTTTAGATCTAAGAAATTACGATACTTCAAACTTTAGGAAGACAAAAATGTTAAACATAAGCTGGTTACTTGAACTGTACAAAGCTTCTCCTAAAAAGGAAGATTTCTTCAACTCTAAATTGAGCAAAGAAATGGGCACAATTGAAAAGTTAATCGGCGTAGATACATTTAGACAGCAGGTAATTGATGGAAAATCTGAAAAAGAAATCCGTGCCAGCTGGGAACCAGGATTGAGCCAATACAAACAAATGCGTAAAAAGTATCTGCTCTATCCATAAAAATGGATACGTATGAACAAGGAAGAAAATAAAAAAAGCGAAAAACCTGCCAGTAATTATTTAGAACCTCAACCAAAAGGTAAAGTAGACAAAGGGAACAAAGCTGTTAAAAAGACAGAAGATACGGTCTATAAAAAGGAACCTGCTACAGTAAAAGATAAAAACCCTGCAAAGCGCAGGGAAGAAAGTGAACAACCAGTTCATCCGATAAAGAAGGAACCTAAAGCATAAACCAAGAACTCTTGTTAAAACTCACTTTATAGATGATTGATCAAATTAAAATCGTTGTTGCTGGAATTGGTGGCGTTGGGGGTTATTTTGGAGGTTTGTTGGCTAAAACATACGAAAACAGCAAAGAGCTTGAAATCTATTTCATTGCAAGAGGTACGCATTTAAAACAAATTCAAGAACATGGCCTAAAAGTAATCAAAGGCGGAGATGAATTTATTGCAAAACCTTATCTAGTCACCAAAAATCCACAAGAGGTTGGTATTTCAGACTATATCATTGTCTGTACCAAAAACTATGACTTAGCAGCAATTCTGGATCAATTGAAGCCTTGTGTTGGCCCACAAACGGTAATCGTTCCGCTATTAAATGGTGTAGAGGCAGTTGAAAAAATCAAGGCCCATTTCCCTAACAACCTTATCGCATTTGGCTGTGCCTACATCGTTGCGGCAATCAAAGCACCTGGAATCATAGAAAACATGGGGAACCGACAAGAGATACATTTCGGCTTAGACCATACTGATGATGAACGTTTGGTAAAACTTGAAAAACTGTTAACAAAAGCTAAGATAACAGCAGCTTATTCGCAAAACATCTTACCTGTAGTTTGGGAAAAATTCATTTTCCTGTCTTGTATCGCCACCGCAACTTCTTATTTTGACAAAAGTGTAGGGCAATTGCTTCAACAAAACCGTGATACATTGATCAATCTATTAAATGAGGTAACCGCTCTTGCGCTAAAAAAAGGCATCAAGGTAAATTCAGAAATCGAGGCGAAAGCCATGGCACATTATGAAACATTACCTTACGATGCCACTTCATCAATGCATCGGGATTTTAGCCAAAATAAGCCACAAACAGAACTGAGTTCATTAACAGGTTATGTGGTTAAAGAAGCGCAAGCAATGGATTTAGCTATCCCACTATTCGATCAAGCCTATCAACAACTGCTTAAAAAGTAACCTAGTTTTTAGATTTGACCTGTTTTAAAAACGCCAACAAAACCTTTTCATCATTTTGCAGTGCAATAGCATGATCAATACCTGCCGGGGCAATCTTCTTAAGGTACTTTTGCAATCCATCTTTCTCATAAACTTCCAACAATGCCGGAAAAACATAAGAACTTTTGCAGACAGCTCTGGTATTGCCCAATTTGCTCGCTACACAGTCTAAAACGGTCACTACGACCTTCTTTTTAGGCAGATCAAGGTTTTGTTGCGTACAATAAGCCAATTGCCTTAAGGCCTCTAAAGTACCTCCCCAAGTCCTAAAGTCTTTTGCCGTAAAATCACACCCCGTAATTTCCCGGATATAATTGTTGATCGATTCCTGAATCTACCGCCTTGTGCTGCTTCCCAGTAGTATAAAACTGAAACAATTCCTGACCAGGAATATCTTTACATTTTTTAACCAGTTTGGCCAAATTCTGATCATTCAGCTCTACTTCTTGTTTTACTCCTTTTTTACCAATAAAGCTTAAAATAGATTGTCCACCTGATTGTTTAAAGTGCTGGTCTTTTAGCGTACTCAAGCCATAGCTACCATAAGTTTTTTTGTAGGTTTCATTGCCTATCCTGATCAATGTTTTTTGCATTACCTGCATACAAATGGCCAATACCTTTCTTTCATCAAGTGCTTTTCTTCTCAGGTCTTTTGCAATCTGTTTTCTAGCGGCTGGCAAGGCTTTGCCAAATTCCAAAAGTCTAAAATATTTATGGTCTGACCTTCTCGAAGTCCAATCTTGGTGGTAACGGTATTGCTTTCTACCTGCAGCATCTGTACCCATAGCCTGTAGATAACCATTTTTCTTTGGCGAGATCCAAACATCCTGCCATGCTGGTGGCAATACCAGTTTTTTATTCCGATCCAAATGGTTATCATTTGCTATTCGTTCTCCTTTTCGGTCTACATAATAAAAATGACCAGGTTTCCCTTTTCTATAAATGCCTGGCATAGCCGGATGAACATACACTAAACTACTAGAATCAATCACTTCAGCAACTGGAACCATATCTATTTAAGGAAAAATATGAGTGAAATTTTTAGTTATTTTGTTGTTTAAAACAACACTACATGAAAATAGTTTTTATGGGTACGCCCGATTTTGCAGTAGCCTCTCTAAGCGCCTTAAAACAAGCAGGTTTAGATATTGTTGGGGTAGTAACCGCAGCAGACAAGCCAGCTGGCCGTGGGCAGAAGTTGAATGAAAGTGCCGTAAAAAAATATGCTGTTGAACAAGGCTTGAGGGTTTTACAACCCCTTAAACTAAAAGACCCAGCATTTATCGAAGAGCTGAAATCGTTAAAGGCCGATCTATTTGTAGTGGTTGCTTTTAGGATGTTGCCCGAAATAGTCTGGAATATGCCACCAAAAGGCACCATTAATCTGCATGGTTCATTATTGCCTCAATACCGTGGTGCCGCTCCTATCAACCATGTCATCATCAATGGAGAAAAGGAAAGTGGCGTAACCACATTTTTCTTAAAACAGGAAATTGATACTGGCGATATTATCTTTTCTGATGCCATTGCAATTACCGACGACGAAAGCGCAGGCACCCTTCACGATAAACTAATGGTAGTTGGCGCAAATCTATTGGTAAAAACGGTTAAGGCTATTGAAGCCGACGACTATAATGAAGTACCACAACCGCAGAGCGACGAATTGAAAACCGCACCAAAAATATTCAAGGATTTTTGCAAAGTGGACTGGAACCAATCCAGTCAAACCATTTACAACCTGATCCGTGGACTAAGCCCTTACCCAACTGCTTTTTGTACACTAAATGATAAAAGCCTAAAAATATTTAAGGCCGAACTAGAAGTTAAAGAACCGGGTATTTCTCCGGGCGCTTTTTTAACCGATGGTAAAACTTACTTAAAGTTTGCGGCAAAAGATGGCTTCATCAAATTGATTGATGTACAATTTGAAGGAAAGAAAAGAATGTTGATTGATGAGTTTTTGAGAGGAATGCGTCTATAAATATGAACAAACAGGCAGGCCAATAAAGCACTGCCTGTTGTCTCATTTCAATGGTTTAACGATTATAAGCATCTACAGCACGCTCTATATCCCTTGCGCCTGATCTTTGGACTAAAAATCCGCCTAGGCCTAAGCCAGCACCAACGCCCATCAATACGAAACTACCAGTATAGCTCTTCGTTTCGTAGTTTGGCATGTTTCCAAAGGTGGTACCATTTTGCCTAAGGCCACTACCAGAAATAAGAGTAACCATGCTGGCCACAATTGCTGCCCCTGCGGCCACATACATTACGGTACCAGTTCTCATGCTTTTTCGGTAGCCCTCTAACAGGTCCAAACTTTTTTGGTTGTCTGCCAAATCTGCCCTTAGGTTATAATAATTTACCTTTTTTAAATCAGATGTGCCTTTGTTATAGAACATTCGGGTGTTTACAGCTTGCTGCCTCCTATCTCTAAACCTGTAATAATCCATCTCGAATGGAATTGGATCATAAACCACCTCCTGATAAAGATTGATTTTTCCATCTATAATTCTTTCAGCAAATGAAGTTACCCCGAAAAGATTAAGCTTTCGGGTATTGGCAAAGAAGCCATCCTCATTGTTAAAGAATTTGATGCTTTCCATTGGTACTCTTCTGGAATCGGCTCTTAATACCCAATTGCCTGCAAAATCAGGTCGCAACCTGATCTTTTGCGCATGGATTACAGAATCGGAATAGAGTTGAACAAAATTTCTGGATTCGTTCACTTGCGAACGAGCGTTAAGGCCATAGCAAGCCATAACGATGATGAGTAGTTTTTTCATATCGGTTTACATTTGTGTGTGGCCAATAAAGCACAAACTTCATTCCGAAAAACTTTCTGTAAGCAATAAAATACAATTTGGGATGCAGGAAATTTAAAGCCTAAAGTAGAAAGCTATACAACTCATCACTTCGGACTTCCAACTCCAGACTTATAACTATCACAAGGCATTCAATTTCGCACTCAGTGTTTTAGCCACTTCGTTGAAATATCGTTTTCTGCCATAACCCATCACCCATCTGATCCCACTACTGGCATTGGTTACAAACACTTCCTCTGTCTCATTTAAGATCTCTGGATTGATCTGTGCCTCGATCAAAGGGATATGGTGTGTTTTAGCCAGTTTCAAAACTACACTTCGCATTACTCCTGCTACACAGCCTTCAGAAAGTGCTGGTGTATAGATCTGTTTCTGATAAACTACAAAAACGTTAGAGCTGGTACTTTCGCACAAGAAGCCATTTTGGTTCAAGATAAAGGCCTCATCTAAACGATGCTGCTTTTGATACAGGCCAGCCATTACATACAATAACGCATTGCTTGTTTTATAGTTGGAGAATTTATTGATCGGTTTGGTGATTTCATCATAAACGTCAATGATCAGTCCCTTTTGGTTCAGTTCGTATTCAGTTTGTGCCAAAGAACTGGCTTCTAACAGATAGCCAACCTTGTTGCTTTGGGGAGTATACAGGCCCTCACCATCACGATAGATGGTCAATCGGAAACGTACATTCCCATTAAACCTGTTCTTTTTAAAAAGTTCGGCAGTTTTTTGCCTCAAAAAATATTCATCAAGCAAGGCGTAACCTTCCATTTTCAAGGCCTTCATCCCAGCACGTAAGCGATCTGCATGCTGTTCGGCAAATTGGAGCTTTCCATTGCACATGCGCATCGATTCAAATAGGCCATCGCCAAATTTAAAACTGCGGTTGCTTGCCTTGATTACTGCTTCGTCTGCAGCAAAAAATTCATCATTTAATAAAATGTATTGTGGCATAGCTTATTGCGATAGTAATGAATAATTTCTCCATTTCGTCAAAACAGCATCAAAATCGGCAGGCAATGGCGCTTCAAACTCCATGTATTCTTTGGTGGTTGGATGAATAAAACCTAAAGTTTGCGCATGTAGAGCTTGACGTGGCATCAACTCAAAACAATTACTTACAAATTGTTTGTATTTGGTAAATGTAGTTCCCTTTAAGATCTTATCACCACCATAATTGGCATCACTAAAAAGTGGGTGACCGATATGCTGCATATGCGCTCTGATCTGATGGGTTCTACCAGTTTCCAATTGACAACTGATCAGCGTTACATAGCCTAAGCGTTCTAAAACGCTATAATTGGTTGCAGACCATTTGCCTTTTTCCTCATCATCATATACATCCATCACGATCCTGTTCTTCAAACTTCTACCAATATATCCTTCTACCCTTCCGTCTTTTTCAATATCGCCCCAAGCTAATGCAATATATTTTCTTGTGATGCTATGATCAAAAAACTGTTTCGCCAATTTGGTCATGGTAATCTCGTTCTTACTGATCAGCAAAAGTCCTGAGGTATCTTTATCTATGCGATGCACCAAACCTGGTCGTCCATCATTGCCAGGTAAAGTTGGCAATTGTTCAAAATGATAGGCCAAAGCATTCACCAAAGTACCCGTATAATTGTTAAAGCCTGGATGCACCACCATACCTGCTGGCTTATTAACTACCAACAGATCAGCATCTTCATAAATGATATCAATGGGAATATTTTCTGGATAAACTTCTGTATCACGGGGTGGATGCGCAAAAACAATAGATATCTCATCAAATGGTTTAACCTTATAACTGGATTTTACAGTCGCCTTGTTGACCAACACATTGCCAGCATCAATTGCATTTTGGATACGGTTTCGTGAAGCATTTACAATACGGTGCATCAAAAACTTGTCAATTCTTAACAGCGACTGTCCTTTATCTACGACAATATTAAAATGTTCAAATAAATCCTGCTCTTCTTCCTGGTCAATAATATTGTTTTCCATGCCACAAAAATAGGATTAACAATTTGATAATTTAAAAAAAAAGAATTTGGTCCATTTTTTGCAAGGAGCTTGTTCTAATCTATGGTCCACATGAAAAACCTTACTCAAAATGTAAAAATTTTAATCAATTTTTTTCCTTATCTGATCAGAAAGATATACTTTCGTCATTGACAACCAATCAGATATAGAAAGAAAATGAAAAAAAAATCATCGATACTCAGATCTTTATTGACTCTGAGTTTTTTTGTATTACCCCTATCCCTATTTGCGCAAAATGATATCGGCGATTTATTCAAGTCGGGTCCAGAAGATGCCACAAAACTAGTTTCAGCATATGCCAACCCACTTTTTAAAGGCTTGGGTGTTGGTTTAAATTCAGGCTGGACCAATACTGCTAAAACAAGAGGACCATTAAGGTTTGAACTTAGAATTACAGCTACCGCAGCATTTGTACCAACAGCAGATCGCTCTTATGATGTAAACCAACTTGGGCTAAAAGACATCAGACCTGTAAACAAATTTGAAAGTACCGGCCCTACGGCATTTGGTAAAGACCAGGAAGGTGCCGAAATGGAGTTTTATAGCAATGGGATCTCTAGTGGTGGCTTTAGGTTACCCAAAGGCTCTGGTCTTAATTTTGTCCCTTCTCCGCAAGTACAATTAACTGTGGGCATCGTAAACAATATCGATGTATCATTCAGGTATGTTCCAAAAATTAAACTAGGTGATGATGCTGGCAACCTGAATCTTTTTGGTGTGGGTGCAAAAGTAGAGCTGATCCCACTCTTTATGGGTAAAAAACCAAAAATTACGCCAATAGATCTTGCAGTAGCTTTCGGGTATACCAAGGTAAACTATAACATTCCGCTAGACATCAACAACCAATCTACTTCTAACCAACATGTTGATATCGAATTGAATGGATTTAGTGCAGAAGCTATTGTTTCTAAAAGATCACATTCTTTACCCCGTTTGCTAGTGTTGGCTACAATTCTTCTAAGTCTACCTTAAAGGCTTTGGGTACCTATGAGTTTGATGTACCAGTTACACCAGCTACACCAACCGGAAAGAAAACGTATGTAAGATCCAGTGAGTTTAGACCAAACAGATGTAGGCGGCATGAAAGCCTCAGTAGGTTTCCAGCTCCAGTTCGGCTTCTTTAAATTATATGGTTCTTATACCGCATCAAAATACAGCTTTGCAAATGCTGGTATTGGATTCGGGTTTGGCAAATAATATTTTTAAACCTCATTTAAAAAGCTTCTCTTTGGAGAAGCTTTTTTTATACATGCAGATTTTCAGCCCCATACAACGAGTCCATTTTTCACCATTAAATGATGTTTTTGTAAAAAGAGACGACTTGATAGACCCTTATATCTCGGGCAATAAATGGCGAAAACTCAAACATATTTTAGCAGATGCAAAAGTTAGGGGCAAAACACACCTAGTTACTTTTGGAGGGGCCTATTCTAACCATTTGGTAGCGACTGCTGCAGCTGCAGCGCGAAACAATTTAAAAGCTACTGCATTTGTACGTGGCGAACAGGTAGAAAATGAAATGTTATTGATCTGCCGTTTATTTGGGATGAACCTGATTTTTACCGACCGCGAAAGTTATCAAAACAAACCAGCTTTATTCAATGCTCATTTTAATTCAGTTAAAGAATCTAATTTTATCGATGAAGGTGGTGCAAGCACATTGGCAGTAATGGGTTGTGCCGAAGTGATCTCAGAATTACCTGCACATTTCGACCATATTTTTTGCGCAGCCGGAACTGGCACTACAGCTGCAGGCCTATTGAAAGGAATAAACGAGCACAATCTGTCTACCCAACTTCATGTGGTTCCAGTTTTAAAGGGAGGGGATTTCATCAAAGACGAAATCCTCAAATACGAGCACAACATTAACAAATTAGAGCTACATACCGATTACCATTTTGGAGGTTACGCCAAAACAACACCAGCATTGCTCCAGTTCATCAAAAATTTCACCGCCGAAAGCGGAATGTTGATTGACCCCGTTTATACTGCAAAAATGTTCTATGCACTCACAGGTCTTGTTCAAAAAGGTCATTTCAAAAAAGACGCCAAAATCCTGGCCATCCATACTGGTGGATTGCTTGGAATTTTGGGCATGCGGGATAGACTAAATGAGGTTTTAAGATAGTTTTACCTTGGTAGCTCTCATTTTATGGTTTTCTGTTTCCACTTCAAATGCTACTTCGTCTAAAATCTCTACTTCGTGAGGGCAGTCGGCCTTAGAAAAGCCATATTCTATATTTGTACTGTTATCCTTAATGTTTCCAATCCCTTTGATTGAGTTGAAACTAATTACTACTCCATATCTCATACGCCCGTTTTTTAAATGTAGGGTAAGGTAGTCATTATTTATCAGGGATTTTTTTAAATAAAATCGACCCCAAAAGAAGAAATTTAGCGGTTTTTGATTTTTTTATTTTTCCACAATTCTTAAAAACCGCACATCTTTTAGACAAAAAGTAACTTTAAACAGTTTAAACCTAGTTTTTGCCTAAAAAGCTCAAATAGTGCTTAAATTTGATAATTAGGCACATTTTGCTACTTTTGAAAATACCAAAATATAAAATTTATGTACAAACTTAGTGTAGCGCCAGACCAGGTAAACCAAACTTTACAACAACATATTTTAGCAGATGGTTTCGACCTTACCTACGATATGGAAAAAAGTAATGGTGCTTATATTTATGACTCTAAATATAACCGCCAACTGTTAGACTTCTTTACATGTTTTGCATCAGTCCCTTTGGGTTATAACCACCCGAAAATGATCAATGACGAGGCCTTTAAACATAACCTACTTTTAGCGGCCTTAGCCAATCCGTCAAATTCTGACGTATATACACAGCAGTATGCCGAGTTTGTATCTACTTTCTCTAAAGTGGGTATCCCTTCTTACTTGCCACATGCCTTTTTTATTGCAGGAGGAGCCTTGGCGGTAGAAAATGCACTTAAGGTAGCGATGGACTGGAAAGTACAGAAGAATTTTGCAAAAGGGTATAAAGAAGAAAAAGGATTCAAGAACTTACATTTCGAAAAAGCATTCCACGGCCGTAGTGGATATACTTTAAGCTTAACCAATACTTTACCAGATAAGACAAAATGGTTTGCCAAGTTTGATTGGCCTAGGGTATCTGTTCCACAAATCAAATTTCCTTTGGTTGATTCGAATCTGACAACTGCCGAAGAAACCGAAGCTGCTTCTATTGCGCAGATCAAAAAAGCATTTGCCGATAATAAAGATGAAATCTGTGCGATATTGGTAGAACCTATCCAATCAGAAGGTGGAGATAACCACTTACGTGAAGAGTTTTTGATTCGGCTTCGCCAATTGGCTGACGAAAATGAGGCCTTTTTGATCTTTGATGAAGTACAAACTGGGGTGGGTCTAACTGGAAAATTCTGGTGCCATCAACACTTTAGCGAGCAAGCCCAACCTGATATTGTTGCCTTTGGTAAAAAAATGCAGGTTTGTGGAATTTTGGTTGGCAAAAAAGTAGAAGAAGTAGAAGGTAATGTCTTTAATGTACCTTCTCGTATCAACTCAACTTGGGGCGGTAACCTGGTAGACATGGTACGTTCTACGCAGATCTTAAATATTCTCCATGAAGACGAATTGTGCCAGAATGCAACTGAAGTTGGCGCGTATCTAAAACAGAATTTGGCTCAACTGGCAGAAAAACATAGTAAAATGAGCAATGTACGTGGTCGTGGGTTATTATGTGCCTTCGATTTCCCGACCAAAGAAATGCGCAACAACTTTATCCAAAAAGGGATGGAACACAATGTAATGTTCTTGGGTTGTGGTAACCAGACCATCCGTTTCCGTCCAGCTTTATGTATCGAAAAGAAACATATCGACCAAGGTATGGAAGCCATGGAAAAGATTTTACCAAGCATATAAATAAACAAAGGTCTGGATCTGTAATCGAGACCATGTGTTACAATTCATAAAATATCAAGCTGAGCCTGTCGAAGACCAGTGCCCAAATGCTTCGACGGGTTCAGTATAATGATCTTAAAACTTACTTCAATCAACTTTCTTTTATGCGTAACAAAGCTACCAAGATTATATTTGCCCTATTGATCATAGCTTTGGTAGGTTGGATATTGAAAGATACTTTTACCCAATCGGGGATTGAAGACCTTAAAGGTGGTTTTACACAGAAAGCCACTTACCGAAATGACAACAACACTGGCCCCATCCAAAGGATTTATGCCGTGGCTGTTAAAGATACTACCGGAGCAGAATTGATCAAATATGGCAACCTGATGCCACACAGCAAATATGGGAATACCAAAGTCTATTTCTTTTTAGAAGGAAGTCAAATCCCTGCAAAGTTATTTCCAGGTACCGAAAACTTCGATAAACAGTACAATTCTTCTTGTTTTGCCCTTTATGAAAAAGGTGCAATGGGTAATTTCGGACTGACCAGAAACCCACTACCTTAGTTAAACAAAAGCAGAAAATCCGGTTATTGCCCTACCCACGATCAAGGTATTGATCTCTTTGTCCCTTCGTACGAATAAATAGCTTCGGCATCTGCCACAAATCTAGCTACATCATATTCCAATAAAATACCATTACCACCCATTACTTCTCTTGCCCTACTTACTACATCCCGGGTGCGCATTGAACAGAAGACTTTAGCCAACGAAGCATGTTCATCTGTTAACAACCCTTGGTCTTGCAGCTGCGATAAACGGAAACAAAGTGTTTGCATAGCAGTTAAATTCGATAACATTTCTACCAGATGGTTCTGAATGAGTTGGAAAGAAGCAATTGGCCTTCCAAATTGTTTACGCGTCTGGGTATACTTCAAAGCAGCTTCATAAGCACCTCTTGCACAACCTACCGCCTGCCAAGCTACCCCTGCCCTTGTCATTTGTAAAACCTTAGCCGTATCTTTAAATGAATTGGCATTTTGTAAACGGTCTGCCTCTTCCACTTCACAGTTTGTTAAAGTGATCAATCCATTCTGCACAATCCTTAAAGCCATTTTATCCTGCATTTTTTCTACGGCAAAACCTTTGGTACCCTTGCGGACTAAAAATCCCTTCACTTGGTTATCATCAAGGTCTCTGGCCCAGATAATCGTCACATCTGCAAATGGCGCATTACCTATCCATTTTTTCTGACCATTTAAGATCCATTTATCCCCATTTCTCTTAGCCGTCGTTCCTAGGCCACCAGCTGCCCCAGAACCAACTTCGGGCTCTGTTAAGCCAAATGCACCAATGGTTTTAAATTGTTGCATAGCAGGCAGCCATTGCTGTTTCTGAGCCTCAGACCCCAACAAATAGATAGAACCCATGGCCAAACCACTTTGTACGCCAAAAAATGTAGACATAGAAGTATCTATCCTTGCCATTTCCATGGCCAATATCCCTTCCATTAAATTCGATTTACCGGCACAACCATAGCCTTTATAGGTAAGTCCGCAGATGTTCAACTCTGCAATTTTAGGAATAAGCTCAAAGGGAAATTCTGCTTTCAACCAATACTGGTTAACGATTGGCTTGACCTCTTTTTCTAAAAATGCCCTAACTTTCAATTGCAAAGCCCTATCCTCATCTTTTAAGGCTTCATCACCCAGATGGTAAAAATCGCCCTCTACGGCAGGTAATGGTTTGCTTTTACCTTTTGACGACATCAGTTTCATTAAGCCTTGCCACTGTTGGTCGTCTAAGTGTGTTGCTGCATCTAGCATTTTTGGCAAGTCTACCTTTTTTGAAAGTTCACTTAGTTTTTCGAAGTCTACACTTTTAAAAAGTTGATACGCATTTTTTAGGGAAGAGAATAAATTAGCCATACTACTTATATGTTTAACAATTAACGTTTTTATGCCGTTTTTGTTCGCTGTGTTAAGAAATTTGTATAAAAATGTAATTTTCTTATTACGAAATGTAATTAACATTTAGTAAATTCATAATCAACTAATTATTAATCTAATAAGCTATGAAAAGAAAACTACTGTTGCTATTTGCAACGATTTTGAGTCTGGGCAGTATTGCTTTAGCCCAAAACAGAACAATCAGCGGAAAAGTAACCGATACCGCTGGCGTTGCCTTACCTGGTGTAAGTGTATTAATTAAGGGAACTAACCTAGGCACCCAAACTGATAGATTAGGTGCATATACCATCAGCGTACCTAATACTGCAAAAACACTCATATTTAGTTACATCAGCTATGTGGACAAAGAGGTTGAGATTGGAAGTTCGACCACCATCAACGTAAATTTAAAAGAGAACCTTTCAAACCTGAACGAGGTTGTGGTGATTGGTTACGGTACATTGAATAAGAGAGATGTTGTGGGTGCACAATCATCTGTTAAATCAAAAGACATCGAAAACCTACCGGTTACCAGTTTCGAATCTGCTTTACAAGGTAAAGCTACAGGCGTAATGATCTCTTCGCAGAATGGAAAACTTGGACAGGGGATTACCGTAAGGGTTAGGGGCGCCTCATCTGTTACAGCAGGTAGCGAGCCTTTGTATATTGTAGATGGGATTCCTGTTACCTCAGGAGATTTATCCAGTACAACTGCACCAACCAATGCCTTGGCCGATATCAATACCAATGACATTGAATCAATCGAGGTGTTAAAAGATGCATCAGCCTCTGCCATCTATGGTGCACGTGCTTCCAATGGAGTTGTGCTCATTACCACCAAACAGGGTAAGGTTGGCAAAACGGTAATCAGCTTTAATGCCCTTGGGGGTATCAGCACTCCTTCTAACCATAGGGAATTCTTAAACTCACAACAATATGTCCAGTACCTGAGGAGAGCTGGTCAAGGTAGGGCCAAACAGGATTTTTTAAATCAAGACCCCAGCGACCCAGATTTTGATACACTTCAAGAGGCACTTGATTATTATAGTGGGATTGTAGAGGGTAGACTAAACCGTTACTCGGCAGGCAATAATGATTACCAGACCTACAAGGTAAACTCTGATTGGGAAGCCGCAGCTTTTCAGAACAATCCAGCGATGCAGCAGTACGACCTAAACTTGACAGGTGGTAACGAAAAGACCAAATTTTACATTGCAGGGCAAGCCCTAGACCAAAAAGGCATTTTGGTTGGCAATAGTTATAAAAGATATAACGGAAGGTTAAATGTAACGACCAAGGTAAATGATTTTATTGAGGTAGGTGCCAATATCAACTTCTCCAATAGTATCAACAACAGACTTTCAAACGACAATGCCTTTTCAAGTCCATTACAGGCAGTGGCACTTTCGCCAATCACTCCATTTATTGATCCCCGATCAGGCTTGATCAGCGGTACTTTACCAGGATCTGCATCTAACTATCCTTTGTACTATAACCCTATGATATCCATTGGTAATGCTTTTTATAAAGCAACCGTATACCGTACCATAGGTAAGGTTTTTGCCAATGTAAATATCGCAAAGGGCTTGAAATTTAGTACCGACTTCTCTATCGACAACCTTAACCAAAACGAAGAGAGTTATTATGGCTCTTTAACTTTTAGGAATACAGGCAACAGCGACGGAAACGGCGACAACATTTCTACATTCGTGATCAATGCGAATACCAACAATTATTTCAGCTACAATAGCAATATTGGAAGTAGAGGTAAATTTGATGCCATTTTAGGGGGGAGTTATCAAAAAGCAACTTCAAAGTTCAGTACCATTACTGGTACGGGTTTCCCGAGTGATGCCTATAAAAAATTAGAAAGTGCAGCCACCAAGGTTACTGCAACCAGCAACGAAAACGCATTCAGCTTTTTATCTTATTTCTTTAGAGCAAACTATAAATATGCTGACAAATACCTGATTGGTTTTAGTGTGAGGGCCGATGGTTCGTCACGTTTTGGGGCAAACAACAGGTATGGTGTTTTCCCAGCAGGATCATTAGGCTGGATCATATCAGAAGAGGATTTCTTAAAATCAAACGAAAATATCAGCTTGTTGAAACTGAGGGTAAGTTATGGTTTAACAGGAAATGCAGAAATCGGCAACTACTCTGCACGTGGTCTATTTAGTGGTACTGGAGCTTATGGAGGCATTCCAGGTCAAATTCCTAACCAGATTGCCAATCCAGATCTAACTTGGGAAAAAACAAAACAACTGGATATTGGTCTAGATTTTGGAGTCTTGAACAACAGGCTTACAGGTAGTTTTGACTATTACAAGAAAAATACAAATGACCTGCTGTTGAACGCACCGGTACCTCAAACCACTGGTTTTTCAATCAGGACACAAAATTTAGGAAAACTGACCAACAATGGGGTTGAATTGGGACTGAATAGCGAAAACCTTACAGGGGCATTCAAATGGTCTACCAGCTTAACCGCATCTTATAACCAAAACAAGATCACCGATTTAGGCGGACAGGTATTAAATGGCAACGAGATCAATGCCGCTATTGCCGGACAACCGATTGGTGTATTTTATTTACCTGAGTATGCGGGTGTAGTACCTGCCAATGGCGATGCATTATACTATCTGAATACAAAAGACGCCAATGGCAATGTAAACAGAGGAACCACTACAGATATTAACCAGGCTCAAAGGATATTTGCCGGAAATCCCAATCCAAAATATATTTTCGGATTAGGCAATAACCTTTCCTTCAAAAACTTCGACTTGAATATCTTCTTCCAAGGTGTACAAGGCAATAAGATCTTCAACTCAGGTGGCCAATACATGAGCGCAAATGGATCAGGTGGTTACGATAACCAAACAACGGACCAAATGAAATATTGGGACAAACCAGGTGACATTACCGATGTTCCTGAGCCCCGTTTGGGAACTGGCAATGGTGGTGGAAATTCGACCAGATACATCTCTGATGGCTCTTACATCCGACTAAAAACATTGACATTAGGCTATAATTTCCCTGCAAATGTTTTAGGCAAGATGAGGTTGAGCAAATTGAGGGTATTTGCAACTGCCCAAAATCTAGCCACATTTACCCGCTATAAAGGATGGGATCCAGAGGTAAATGCTGATTATCAAGCTACAAATATCAATCAAGGGGTCGATTTTTATTCAGCTCCACAACCAAGGGTAATTTCATTTGGTATCAACATTGGCCTATAACGTAAAAAGAACAGATCATGAAAAATACATATTTATATCGATTAATATTTGCATCAATGCTGTTGGTCATCACCGCAACATCATGCAAAAAAGCACTTGAAATCAACCCAGTTGATGACATTGAGCAAGGTAAGGCTCTACTCACCTCAAAAGATGTAGAGGCTGCATTGGTTGGGTCGTACTCGGCGCTCGCTAGTAGGAATTTTTATGGTGGTAGGCCTTTGTTAATGGCTGATTTTCTGGCCAATACCAATGCCATAGAATGGGGTGGAACTTTTGAGGAATTGACCCAAACCATCAATAAATCTTTATTAAACACCAATACCTTTGTTGACAATGTTTGGCAAAGTGGTTATACCACCATCAATGATGTGAACAATGTGCTAAGTGCGCTTGACAAGGTGGATGCCGCTAAAAAGAACAGAATAGAAGGCGAAGCAAAGTTTATTAGAGGCGCTGTTTACTTTGATTTAGTGAGATTGTTTGGAAAAGCCTATAATGATGGGAACCCTACAACCAATCTTGGTGTTCCGATTGTGCTTACCCCAACTACAAGCGTTACAGAAGCCAGTTATGTAAGTAGGGCAAACGTTGCAGCGGTGTATGCGCAGGCAATTGCCGACCTAACGGATGCAGAAGCAAAATTACCTGCTACAAATGGCTTTTTTGCCACCAAGTTTTCTGCCGCAGGTATGTTGGCCAAACTTTATTTGCAGATGGGCGATTATGCAAAGGCTGGAGCTGCAGCCAATCGTGTAATTTCTTCTAACAACTATAGTTTAACCACCACTTATGCAAAAGCATTTCCTGTGATGGGTGCAACTGCTGGTGTAAATACAACTGAAGACGTATTTGCCATACAGGTAACTACATTAACTGGCTTTAATGGCTTTAATGAGTTTTATGGATCTTCTACTTATGGAGGAAGAGGTGAAGCTGTAATTTCTCAAGATTGGATAGATGCCACCTATGACCCTGCAGATGACCGAATCAATAGTTTTTATGATGATGAAGGCGCAATGTATACTGCTAAATATGCCAATATTTATGGCAATGTTTCAATCATCAGATTGGCAGAAATGTACTTGATCAGAGCAGAATGCAACCAACGTTTAGCACCTGCGGCACCGATCGGTGGACAAACGCCATTAGCGGATCTAACTACGATAAGAGACAGGGTTGGCTTAACCACCACTTCAGCAACGTTGGCGGATATATTGAATGAAAGAAAATTGGAACTTGCTTTCGAAGGGGCTTCTTTGCATGATGCCAAACGTACACAAACCAATATAGGCTCATTGGCCTGGAATGCAAATTCGCTTGTTTTTCCAATTCCACAACGAGAAAGAGATGCCAACAAAAACTTGGTTCAAAACCCTGGTTATTAATTGGCTGATATAATTTAACAAAAAAGGCCGACCCTCAAATGAAGGTCGGCCTTTTGATTTGCTAAGCAAGCTATCTTAAGTTGAATAGACTATCAACTCCCAGCAGTTTTCTGGAAGTAAAACCTTCTGCATAAGTGGCCCCAACACTCTTACCAAATTCGCGGGCCCTCGAAATTACAGCCTCCAAAAACTCTGGCGATGAAATATAGGTTTGTGGCTCTTTGTTATCAGGACTATCAAATTGTGTTTTAAAGGCTCTGATTGCCGCCAATTTGGTCTCCATAAAATCAGTAATGTCTATGATCACATCAGGTTCAATATAACGGTCTTGGATATATTGCAAAACCAGTCTTGGTCGCCATGCAGTTTGTGCAACACCATCAAGCTGAGTTTCTATCCTTCTTAGTCCAGATAAGAAAATGGCGTCATTTGCCAAATCTCCTGCCCTGCCATGGTCTGGATGCCTATCATGCAAGGCATTGGTCAATACAATTTCTGGTTGGTATTTACGTACCATTTTAATGAGTTCCAATTGGTGTTGCTCATCATTTTTAAAAAACCCATCTCTCAATTTCAGGTTTTCACGTACGTGCAGGCCTAAGATCTTGGCCGAATCGGCCGCTTCTCTATCTCTAATTTCTGCAGATCCACGGGTACCGAGTTCACCACGGGTAAAATCAATCATCCAACTTTTTTGCCATCTGCAATGTGCTTCAATAACGTTCCTGAACAACCCAATTCCGCATCATCAGGGTGTACCGCAAAAACAAGTATATCTAACTTCATGTTTGTTTATTTCTCTATATTTAATTTTTCATTGGCCTTGGCAGCTTTACCAATATTGGCCTCATCCAACAGGCGTTGGATTTTCTTTTTCACCTTTGAAGAACTTGGCTTGGTAAAAGAATAAAAATAATCAACTACCTCTCCATTTTTGTTGACCAGATATTTATGGAAGTTCCATCTTGGCGATGAATTTACATGTCCATTCAGTTTCTTATCACTTAAAAATTTATACAGTGGGTGTGCTTGTGCTCCCCTCACCATTATTTTTTCGAATACTGGAAATTTAACACCATAATTCACTTCACAAAACTCATTGATCGCTTGCCCATCCAAAGGTTCTTGCCTCCCAAAATCATTCGATGGAAAACCTAAAACTTCAAAACCTTGTTCAGCATACTCCGTTCGTAAATCTTGAAGTTCCTGTAGTTGAGGGGTAAAACCACAGCCAGATGCTGTATTGACTACCAATAGTACTTTTCCTTTATAATCGGACAAAGTTTTTTCTTTACCATTTAATAATTTGACTTTAAATGGGTAGATGGTTGGAGTAGAATTCATGCTTTTATTGATAATAACCAGAATTGACAATGATTGCCTCAATGTCTCTATCTTCTGTAGCGCTGTAGGTTGTTTTTAAATTATGACCAACAACTCTAGCCACTAATTGATAAGAGAACGCTGCAAACCCACCTTTTGTTTGCTTGACAATGTCATAAGTGGTTCTTCCAACTTCTCGATCAATTAATTTGGTTAATATCTGACCTTGAGTAATGGTCAATTCTTTGATTTCGGTATTGAACATGTTCTTGATCTCTTGTCACAGTCTTTTACCAATTTCTTCTGCTCTTTCTTATCTGGTGTAACGGCTAAATCCCGTTCCAGCTTTTCGTATCTCGCTTTGGCAAACTTGGCATAGGGCATCACCTTCATTACATTGTACCTTAATCTATTATAAGCAGCTTGATCCGCTACAGATTTAAAGGTTCTGGTACCAAAAACTACAATTTCATCAAGAATAAAGAAAGGAATCATGTAACCGTTGTCAACAGTTGACATTACCCTTATGGTATCATTTTTACCTAGTACAGGGTAGATCACACCAGGAAGTTTCTCCTGCGCTTTTACCTCGTTACAAGCAATCATGACAATAAACAGAATAAAGAGTCTATAAAATTTCATAAATTTATGCCTATACAAAGTTAACGCTAATTTTATATATTCGTTTTACCTACATTCGAATATAATCTTTTATTATTTAAAATACGATAATTTTACCTAGAAAAAACAAATGAAGAATACTTTAGTGATTGATATTGAGGCAGAGAAGCAGGAGATTTTAAAAAGATATCGGGCATTGTTGCGGGCATCAAAATCTACCCTACAAAAGGGAGATAAAAAGGAGATCCGCAAAGCTTTCGAAATGGCATTGGAGAGCCATAAAGATATGCGCCGTAAATCTGGAGAGCCCTATATATATCATCCTATTGCCGTTGCACAAATCGCGGCCGAAGAAATTGGCTTAGGAACCACTTCTATTGTATGTGCCTTATTGCATGATGTGGTAGAAGATACAGACATCACCTTAGAGGATATTGAAAGAGAATTTGGTAAAAAGACCGCCAAGATGATCGATGGACTGACCAAGATATCTGGTGTTTTTGACTACAATAGTTCACTACAGGCAGAGAATTTCAGAAAGATGCTCTTGACCTTAGCGGATGATGTACGTGTAATTTTGATCAAATTGGCCGATCGTTTGCACAACATGCGGACCATGGATTTTATGCCTAGGCAAAAACAATTAAAGATTGCCTCTGAAACCATTTACCTCTATGCACCCTTGGCCCACCGTTTGGGTCTATATGCCATCAAATCTGAGTTGGAAGACCTTTCGATGAAGTATCTGGAACCTGATACATACAAATACATCGCCACCCAACTCAATGAAAAAAAGGCCGAACGGAACTTGTTTATCAAAACGTTTGTAGAGCCAATCAGTGAGATTCTGGCCGAACAAGGTCTAGTCGCCAATCTTTATGGCCGTCCAAAATCAATCCATTCGATATGGAACAAAATGAAGAAGAAGAACATCCCTTTTGAAGAGGTATACGACCTTTTTGCCATCCGGATCATTTTGGATAGTGCACCAGAACACGAAAAGGCAGATTGTTGGAAAGCTTATTCTATTGTTACCGACTTGTACCGTCCAAATCCAGACCGTTTAAGAGACTGGGTTTCATCGCCCAAAGGGAATGGTTATGAATCGCTGCACACCACCGTAATGGGCCCGAAAGGCCAATGGGTAGAAGTGCAGATCCGTACCCAACGAATGAATGAAATTGCTGAGAAAGGATTTGCCGCACATTGGAAATATAAAGAATCAAGCATTGACAATGGCTTAGACCAATGGATCCAAAAAGTAAGGGAAATGCTGAGCAACCCCGAAGCCAATGCCTTTGATTTCCTAGATGATTTTAAAATGAACCTCTTCTCTGACGAGATCTTCATTTTTACCCCAAAAGGGGCTTTATTACAACTACCACTGGGCGCAACGGCCTTAGATTTTGCTTTCGAAATCCATACAGATGTAGGAGCCAAATGTATTGGCGCCAAGGTAAACCATAAATTAGTGCCACTTTCTTACAAACTACAAAATGGCGACCAGGTAGAAATCATTACTTCTGGCAAACAGGTACCTAAGGAAGATTGGCTCAACATCGTGGTAACGGCAAAGGCTAAATCAAAAATCAAGTCATCTTTAAAAGAGGAGAAGAGAAAAATTGCGGAAACTGGTAAAGAGACATTAGAACGCAAGCTTAAATCGCTAAAGATTACCTACAATACCGATAACTTAAATAAACTTACTTATTTCTTCAAACTTCAATCTACACAAGATCTTTTCATCGCTGTAGCCAATGGAAAAATCGAGTTAAAAGACCTAAAAGATTACCTTGCCAGCGAAAAGAGATCGAAAATAGGGGAACTGAAAGAAACAATGACGGACAACACATTGAAGCCTTATTAAATAAGGTTAAAGGTCCAGAATCAGATATCTTGTTGATTGGTGAAGACCTACAAAAAATAGATTATACTTTAGCTGCTTGCTGCAATCCAATACCTGGAGATGATGTTTTTGGTTTTGTAACGGTAAGTGAAGGATCAAAATCCATCGTACCAATTGCCCTAATGCCGCCCAGTTGATGGCCAATTATGGCTATAGGGTGGTAAAAGCAAAATGGAACAAGCAACAAGAATTAACCTTCTTAACGGGATTACACATTATTGGCATTGATGATGTTGGACTGATCAATAACATTACCAAGGTTATTTCGAATGATTTTAAGGTAAATATGCGATCAATCACAGTAGATACCAATGACGGGATTTTTGATGGATCGATCAAAGTGTTTGTAAATGACAAAGACCATTTGGATAACCTGATCAAAAACCTGTTAGAAGTTAAGGGCGTAACGGGTGTAACAAGATTTGACGCTTAAATAGTTTGTAGTTATCAGTTGGCCGTTTTTAGTTATGAGTTAACAAACCCTCAACCTTGGGCTTCCCAACTTACGGACTTGTTAACTTCCCGACTTACGGACTTGTTGACTTACTGACTATAAACATAACTTTACAACATTTCAACAATTGAGCATCAGAACACTAGCACAATTTAACAATTTTACCTACCTTTGGAAAGGAGTTTAAAACTATGTCTGAACAGAATACGAGTGAGTTGGTTAGAAAAATATTCGAAGCCTATCTCGAAAACAAAAACTTAAGAAAAACCCCTGAGCGTTTTGCCATTTTAGAAGAAATTTATTCTAGAGATGACCATTTCGATGTAGAGACGCTCTATATCCATATGAAAAACCAAAAGTACCGCGTAAGCAGAGCTACGGTTTACAATACTTTAGAATTATTGGTATCATGTGATTTGGTAACCAAACACCAGTTTGGCAAAAACATGGCGCAATTCGAAAAATCTTATGGTTACCACCAACACGACCATGTGATCTGCATCGATTGTGGTAAAGTAGTAGAATTTTGCGACCCTCGTATCCATCAAATTCAAAGCATGGTAGGTGATTTGTTGAAGTTTGACATTAAACACCATTCCTTAAATCTTTATGGCGTATGTTTCGACTGTAGTGCCGCAGCCACCATCAAGGCGCATGCTACGCAAAAACAACCAGCTTCTAATTAATTATCTAAAAATATATAATCTTTCTATTCTTTAATTTAAAATAATGACGCAAGTAGATGTACTACTAGGCCTGCAATGGGGCGACGAGGGTAAAGGTAAAATTGTTGACGTACTAAGTCCACAATACGATATGATAGCCCGTTTTCAAGGCGGTCCAAACGCTGGCCACACTTTAGAGTTCGACGGCAAAAAGTTTGTATTGAATACCATACCTTCTGGAATTTTCAATGAAAAAACAATGAACCTTATCGGAAATGGTGTAGTAATTGATCCTATTATTTTAAAAAGAGAGTTAGATAACCTAAAAAAAGCTGGACACGACCCAGTTGCTACAGGTAAATTGGTAATTGCCCGTAAAGCGCACTTGATCTTACCTACACACCAATTATTAGATGCTGCAAATGAGCAGAAAATGGGTGCTGGTAAAATTGGATTATACGTTAAAAGGAATTGGCCCTACTTATATGGACAAAACTGGCCGCAATGGTCTACGTGTTGGCGATACCACTTTACCAGATTTTAGGGCACGTTACAATAAACTGGTAGAGAAACACAAAGAGATTCTTTCTCATTACGAGTTTGAATATGATCTAACTGAAAAAGAGGCTGCATTTTTTGAAGCCATTGAGTTTATCAAGAACATTCCGCATGTAGATAGCGAACATTTTGTAAATGGCTATTTAAAAGAAGGTAAAAAAGTATTGGCAGAAGGTGCGCAAGGCACTTTATTAGATGTTGATTTTGGCTCTTACCCTTTTGTTACTTCTTCTAACACTACAACTGCTGGTGCATGTACCGGTTTAGGTATTGCGCCAAATAGAGTGGGTGATGTTTATGGTATTTTCAAAGCCTATTGCACCCGTGTAGGTGGAGGTCCCTTCCCTACCGAATTGGACAATGAAATAGGAGAAAATCTTCGTCAGGTTGGCCATGAATTTGGTGCAACTACAGGTAGGGCCCGTCGTTGTGGATGGATTGATCTACCGGCTTTAAAATATGCGATCATGTTGAATGGTGTAACAGAGTTGATCATGATGAAAGCTGATGTATTGGACGGATTCGACACCATTTATGCTTGTACACATTATGAGTATAATGGCGAAACAATTGATTATATGCCATACGACATCATCTCTATCCAACCAAAACCAGTATTAAAGGCAATTGAAGGTTGGAAAACAGATTTAACCAAAATCACTTCAACTACGCAGATCCTAGTCAGTTGGCAGATTATATTGCATTTTTGGAAAAAGAGTTAGAAGTTCCGATCAAATACCTTTCTGTTGGACCAGATAGAACTCAAACTTTAACTTTGAAATAGTTAACAAGCCATATAGATTCGACTAAAATAAAATCCCCTTGAAGCAAGTTCAAGGGGATTTTATTTTATGGGCCAACTCTTATCAAAAATGAGACAATAATATGTTATATTTAATAAAATAAAAGCTTGAATTAATGAGGCTACTCGCTAATCTTAATACTTATTATCGACTATTGTTATTGATCATAGGTACAAGTACTTTGTTTTTTCTACTTTACCTATTTCTTTATTTCTATACCTTAAAACAGGAAAAAGAAGTTTATATAGCAGCCTCTACAGAATATACAAAAGAAGTTGGGTCTATCTTCCAGTTAAACTCTAAAACGCACTTGGCTTCTATTGTTGATGTTACCTTTTGGGATGAGCTGGTTACATTTGTACAGACCAGAAACAATACCTGGTACAAAGACTATATTGAAGGTGAGTTTAGCACTTATGAAGTTGATTATATTGGTGTATTTGATCTTGAACGCAAAAAAATCTCAAGCACGTCTTCCCCAAAATTTAGAACGACAGATTTTATACCTAAAGCAGCATTTGAACAGCTCCATCAAACCAAACTCATCCGTTTTTACAAACGTGTGCCCGAAGGCATGATAGAGATTTTTGGAGCGACCATACATCCATCGGACGACCCAAAAAAGAACAAATACCAACCATCTGGTTATTTTTTTATGGCAAGGCTAATGGATAAAGGTTTCATCGAAAATCTGGAAAAAATCAGTAGTTCAGCCATTAGCTTGGTCCCTAAAGACTACGTTACCTCCAATGCCAGAAACTCTATCAATGTTAACCTGAACCTAAAAGACTGGGCGGGAAAAACAATTGCAAAAATCCATTTTGAACGTGCCTTTAACCTGAATTTCGATAACACGAAAAAGATACTTGGCATTATCATCATCGCCACAATTTTCAATCTTTTAATCTACTTATATTATTATAGGAGATGGTCTACAAACCATTAAAACTGATTACCAATAGTTTAGAGACAAAAGACGAGCACTCGATGGCGCTGCTTAAAAAATCGCATGGTGAATTTGTATACATCGGTAACCTGTTTGAGGAAAACAATAAGCAACGGAAACAACTCGAGATTGCCAAGCAAAGAGCAGAAGAAAGTGACAATTTAAAATCGGCATTTCTGGCAAACTTATCTCATGAGATCAGAACACCGATGAACGCCATTATAGGTTTCAGCGATCTACTTAATGATGAGAGTCTAAATCAGTATGATAAAACCGAATACCTGGACATCATCAGAAAAAGTGGAAAAAATCTGATTTCTATCATTGAAGATCTTCTTGAAATGTCTAAGATAGACTCTCAGCAAGTCATCCCCAACTACAAGAGTCTAGACCTAGATAAGTGTATTTCAGAAGTCTACCACACCAACAAGGTCACCATCCCTAAAGAAAAAAATATAGATTTCTCCATCATTAAAACCACAAAAAATGTAAAGACGAATATTTTGATGGATGAGACCAAGCTCAAACAAATTCTGACCAATCTGATTACCAATGCCATTAAATTTACCAAACAGGGTCATATCAATATTGGCTATGCCGTAAACGAAGAAGCAAAACTCATCAAAATATGGGTTGAAGATTCAGGATTGGGTATAGATGAGACCAATATAAAACTGATCTTTGATCGGTTTAGGCGAATTGAAAATGATTTCTCCATCGAATCAGGTGGCTTAGGCCTGGGTCTGTCTATCACAAAGGCATATATAGAATTATTAGGCGGTACGATAGATGTGAAATCGACCATAGGGATTGGATCCACTTTTTCTTTGAATATCCCCTTGGTATACGACACCACAATACCCGTTGCAGTTGTACAAAAAACGAATCATAAAGTTGAAAGAAACGGTCATAAAACCATACTGATTGCGGAAGATGATGACATCAACTTCCTCTTGCTGGAAAAAATATTACAGCTTAAAAAATACCACACGATCAGAGCCGTGAATGGCAAAATAGCTGTTGATATCTGTAAGGAAAACCCTGCTATTGACCTGATTTTTATGGATATCAAAATGCCCATCATGAATGGGTTTGAAGCCTTTCAACTGATCAGAACCTTTAACCAAACCATACCTGTAATTGCTAATACCGCTTATTCTTCGCCAGAGGATAAAGAGAAGATCTTGACCGCAGGCTTTACTTACTATCTATCAAAACCTTTAAGCAAGGAAAAAATATTTGAAGTGCTGGACCTGACCTTCGGCAATTCTTAAATAAATATTCACCATCTAATAGATTGTGCATTTGCAGTTCAAATGGCGATGCAAAGGTACTGTTCTCCATATCAATTAAGATATAACATAAATTCATTATGCTAACTAAGCCTACAATATTTACCTTTGCCGCAGCAAATGGATAAAACTGAAATTTCTTTATTTAAGGAAAAAGCGATGCAATGGGCAGCTTCATTTGAAGTATGCTGTTGCTTGGACTCTAACCATTATAACGACCCTTATTCGCAATATGATTGTTTGATTGCAGTCAATGCCCAACATCAATTAAAAGAAAAGGCAACAAGTGCGTTTACTGCGTTAAAATCTTTTTATGAAACACATCAAGATTGGATGTTTGGTTTATTAAGTTATGAGCTGAAGAACGAAATAGAAAACTTAAGCTCTACACATACCGATCAGCTTGATTTTCCAGACCTGTTCTTTTTTGTACCAGAAAACTTGATTGCCATACAAGGAGATTCGTTTACGATTCTTAAGGGAGATCCTGCAATTATTGACCAGGATCCATCAGATTGAACTTGATGCCACTGAGCACAAAGTTGTTTTGAACATCGAAAGCAGGTTTGACAAAACATCCTATATCGAAACCATCAATCAATTGCAGTCGCACATCAAAAGGGGTGATATTTATGAAGTCAATTTTTGCCAAGAGTTTTTTGCCAATCATGCTTCAATCAACCCATTGGCTACCTATCGAGCTTTAAACAAACTCTCTCCCACCCCCTTTTCAGGATTTTTTAGAATTGATGACCACTACATTTTGTCGGCCACACCAGAACGTTTTTTGTGTAAACGTGGCAATCGCCTGATTTCCCAACCCATCAAAGGTACCGCCAAAAGAAGTATAGACATGGCAGAGGATGAACAGATCAAAGCTATGCTAAAATCTAGCATCAAAGAACAGGCAGAAAATGTAATGATTGTTGATCTGGTAAGAAACGACCTGACCAAAAGTGCCATACAGGGTACCGTTAAAGTTGACGAATTGTTTGGAATCTATAGCTTTCCGCAAGTGCACCAGATGATATCAACCATTAGTTGTGAATTGGATCCTGATATCCATTTAATTGATGCCATCAAAAATACATTCCCAATGGGATCAATGACCGGTGCACCAAAAATAAGAGCGATGGAACTGATTGATACTTACGAAAAAAGTAAAAGAGGAGCTTTTTCTGGTTCTTTTGGTTGTATCAGTCCAACTGGCGATTTTGATTTCAATGTCGTCATCCGTACCATCTTATATCATGCCAAGCAACAATACTTATCTTTTCAAGTTGGTGGTGCCATTACCTATGCCGCCAAAGCAGAAGACGAATATGAGGAATGCCTACTCAAAGCTTCGGCAATCATGAAAGTACTTGCTGGTGTATAAAACAATTCTTTAAATTAAGTATCGCTTTATTCAAATTAATGCCATCTCGCAGTTAAAAAACAGTAACCAACTGACTATCAGAAAGTATTTTTGTTTTGATAAGATTTTTGTAAATTCATTTAGTATTAACTAAACCTAAATCTTAAAAAATGAAAAAATCAAATGAAGGAAATTTTGCCAATGCAAAATCCTTAAGTAGAGATGAACTAAAAGAAGTTAGAGGTGGTGTAGATGATTCGTTTGACAACGGTGATGGTAGTGGTGGTGGTCCCTCGGTTAGACGTGGAGTATGCAGTGGCAGTGTAGGCGAATGGACCTACACCAGTCCAGTTTGGTACATTACCTGCTGGAATGACATTGATACCTATTGTTCGTCAAGATCAGGCTACTGTTACACTTCTTAATTTCGAAGTAAATTCTACTATCGTTCAATTATATAACCAAAAAGGCGAAAGGCACTATTCTTTATAGCATCTTTCGCCTTTAATCTTTATAAAACTCAGCTTATCTTATTTTTTATAATATTTCATAGCCTCAGGTAGATCTCTTGGATTCTGTGCGATACGAGACTCATCTGTAGGGTGGGTACTTAAAAATACTGGGGGTTTCTGTGCACCTTCGCTTGCAGCTGCCATTCTCTGCCAAAACCCAACTGCATTTTGTGGGTTATACCCTGCCATCGCCATAAAAGAAAGACCCATTTTATCAGCTTCCAGCTCTTGCTTGCGCGAGTTTGGCAAAACATATAAACCTTGTGCACCAATGCCATACAACTGGTTCACAATCGCCTGTGTACTTTCTGATTTATTACCAACTGCAGCACCAGCAAGACCACCACCCACTTGGGCAACTGTCATCTGCGAAGCTCGTTCTGCCGAGTGTTGCGCAATGGCATGTGCAATCTCGTGTCCCATTACGGTAGCTAAACCAGCATCGTCTTTAGTAATCTTTAAAATCCCGGTATAAACCGCTACTTTTCCTCCTGGCATACACCAAGCATTGATTTCAGGACTTTCAATCAAATTAAACTCCCATTTGTAGCCTTTGATTCTGATCGCCATATCCATTGGCATTCATGTACTGCGTAACCGCAGCAGCTATATTGGCTCCAATCCTTTTTACACGTTGTGTTTCTACTGAATTGCTCGAGACCACTTTCGTTTTAGGGTCACTTAACAATTGAGAATACCCAACAGCCGCTTGTTGTTGCAACTGACTATCATCTATTAAGCTTAATCTACTTCTACCCGTTAATGGTACTGTAGAACAAGAAGATATTGCCAACAAACCTGTAGCAAGACCTATAATCATTATTTTTTTCATTTCGTTAATTTTATCTTAGTAAGAAGGGCTTTGGTATCCTCCATCCATTCATCAACAATAAAGTTCTAATTTTGTTTCTTTTTAAACAGGTAAACTTTTGATTCTTTCCCTTTGAGCAATCGTTCCAGGTTTTTTTGATGGGTAACCAAAATTAGCAAACACACGCAGGTCCCATATAACACTTCCGATTTGATAGAAGATTGGATCACAAATACAATACTGATCGGGAAAGCAAAACCAGCACAGATAGAACTCAGGGAAACATATTTGGTGGCCAATAAAATCACCACAAACACCAGTACGCAGATCATTGCCGCCTCAAATCTAACGGCCAACACCATTCCAAATAAAGTAGCAACCCCTTTTCCACCTCTAAAACCAGCAAAAATCGGGAACAAATGGCCCATTACGGCAATTACGCCCAAAGCCAATTGATAGTTTACAAATTGAGCTGAATTTTGAGGACCAGTAACGGATAAACCTATGAGATAGGCCAGATTGGTGGCAGTATATCCTTTAAAGATATCAATCAACATTACAGCAATTCCAGCCTTTTTGCCCAAAACCCTGAAGGTATTGGTAGCTCCAGCATTACCACTGCCATACTCTCTTACATCTACGCCATAAAACGCTTGACCTAACCATACTGCCGTAGGTATTGAACCAAGAAGATACGCAAATATTAGCGCTGAAATGGAATAGATCGAAATCATTACCTACAATTATACTAAAAATTAAGATTCCAGATGGTAAAACATAAGGATTAAAATGCTTTTAGGCTCAGACTAAACTTTTAACCGAATGGGTTAAAGCACCCATAGAAATATAATCAACGCCACAAGCAGCATATTGTACTACATTCTCTTCTACTATCCCTCCAGATGCTTCTGTAACAAATCGTCCATTGATCAAGTCAACAGCCGTTTTCAATAAAGGAAGTTCAAAATTATCAAGCATGACCCTATCTACATTTCCCTCTGCAAGCACTTGTTTCAGTTCATCCATGTTCCTTACCTCAATCTCTATCGCCAACTTCTTACTGTTGTTTTTAAGATAATTGTTGGCTGCTTGAATGGCATTGGCAATCCCTCCGGCATAATCTACATGATTGTCTTTGATCAAGATCATATCATACAAACCAATCCTATGGTTTACTCCACCCCCAATTACTACAGCCCATTTCTCTAAATATCTTAAACCTGGTGTTGTTTTACGTGTATCCAATACCTTTGTCTGATAAGGCTTTAACAACTGAACAATGCGATTGGTTTTTGTGGCAATACCGCTCATCCTCTGCATACAGTTCAGCACTAATCTTTCGGCCAATAAAATCGAATGTGTTGATCCTTCTACTGTAAAAGCAATTTCTCCATATTTTATTGGAGTGCCATCAGTTAAAAGTACATCAACTTTTAAAGAAGGTACTTATTTGGTTAAAGATCTCTAAGGCCAATTCAACACCAGCTAAAATCCCATCTTCCTTAACAATCAGTTTGGCCTTGCCCTGAGTGCCTGCAGGTATGGTAGAAAGCGAAGTATGGTCTCCATCGCCTACATCTTCGGCAATCGCATTTTTGATAAAGAGGTCTACTATTTTTTTGTCCAAAGCAGTATTTTTCTTACAAAATTAGAAAAATAACAGGAATTTAGTTATTCCTTATCGGCTTCAATACGTAATTCTGTGATTAGCAAACTATTAGATGCTTTATTTACTTTCATCGTAATCGTTACCCTGAACTTTCCATTTTTTGTAGTCAAGGATAGAATAGCCAAACGCCAACTTGGATTGGTGTTTACACGATGGATGATGCCCGTTTTAGAAGGTGCATTTTTAACGAAAAAATCTTTCAGAATCTGTTCTGCCTGTACTTTACTATAGACATCTTCTTGATCAATCATGATCAATTCTACAGACGGCGCAAAGTTTTTCGCAATCTCTTTCGAATTTCCCGTTTTGAAATTTAGGGCTAAATCATCAACAATATCTGCCTGCATTATATGATTTAACGGGAAATGCACTAACAATAGCAGCAACGCAAGTAATGGTTTCATTATGTGTGTAGTCAAACTATAAAATATACAAGCCAAAATTATGCCACTTACAAATCATAATATGTAAAAATTTTGCGTTAAAGCGCGTTTTAGGTTTATATTTGTATAGTAAACGAATCATTTTTAAATCCATAACAACGTTTAAATTTGTTTACCATTTCCATAATTAGATGATTAAATGAAAGCTAAAAAACTAGTACTACTGATCCTTGATGGCTGGGGCTACGGAAAAAAAGACCAATCTGATGCTGCATATATAGCCGATACTCCATTTTTTGACTCGATGCTTAAAAATTACCCCAACTCTAAATTGGAAGCATCTGGAGAAGCGGTTGGTTTACCTGCCGGACAAATGGGCAATTCTGAAGTGGGGCACATGAACCTAGGAGCTGGAAGGGTCGTTTATCAAGAGTTGGGAAGAATCAATAAGGCGATAACTGACAGAACATTGCACAACAATGAGGTTTTGGTCAACGCTTTCAACTATGCAAAAGACAATCATAAAGCTGTTCATTTCATCGGATTGGTTTCTGATGGCGGTGTTCACGCACATATCAACCATTTAAAGGCATTGTGTGATGCAGCCAATGAAAAAGGGCTAAAAGATGTATTTATCCATGCCTTTTTGGATGGAAGAGATACCGATCCAAATGCTGGATTTGGTTTTATCAATAGCTTAGACCAACACCTCAAAACTTCAACAGGTAAAATTGCAAGCTTGATCGGACGCTATTATGCAATGGATAGAGATAACCGTTGGGAAAGGGTTAAATTGGCCTACGACCTCATGGTCAATGGCATTGGCGAAAAGGCTACAAATGCCGAAAATGCCATTCAGCAATCATATAACGAAGGCATAACCGATGAGTTTACCAAACCTATTGTCATTACCCATGCAGATGGTACACCAACCGCAACCATTAAAGCGGGCGATGTGGTGATCTGCTTCAATTATAGAACAGACAGGGGAAGAGAGATCACTACGGCCTTAAGCCAAAAAGATTTCCCAGACTTTGGCATGCAAAAACTGCCATTGTATTATGTAACCATGACCACCTACGATGAAAGTTTTGAAGGCGTAAATGTTGTTTTTACAAAAGACGACCTTTCTAACACGCTGGGTGAGGTTTTGGAGACCAACCATAAAAACCAGATCCGGATTGCAGAAACTGAAAAATACCCTCACGTTACCTTCTTCTTTTCTGGAGGCAGGGAAAAAGAATTTGAAAATGAAAAGCGCATTTTAGTTCCTTCACCAAAAGTAGCTACCTATGATCTGCAACCAGAAATGAGTGCGGCTGGCATCACCGAGGCGATTACCAAAGAACTGGAAAGCGGCTGGCCAGATTTTGTATGCCTAAACTTTGCAAACCCAGACATGGTTGGCCATACAGGTGTTTTTGATGCTGTAGTTAAAGCCGTTGAAACAGCCGACGCCTGTGCCGAACAAGTGGTTAAAACAGGAATTGCCAATGGGTATTCGTTCATCATTCTTGCCGACCACGGCAACTCCGAATACATGATCAATGCAGATGGTTCTGTAAATACAGCCCATACAACCAATTTGGTTCCTTGTATTTTGATTGATAACGATTACAAAAACATTGCAGATGGAAAATTAGGAGACATTGCCCCTACCATCTTAAAAATTATGGGCATCGCTATTCCAAGATCATGACCGGAAATTGTTTGGCATAATGAGGAAATTGACTTTATATGCTTTACTTATCTTTTGCAGTGCCTGTACTTTTAAAGAACAGGACAAGCTGAACAGCAAAACCTATTTTGATGTATCAGGCTACTTTAAAGGAGAAGCCGCAAGACTAACAAAGGCCAATTTGCCAGTTGATAAGATTGTAATGGTAAATGGGAAAATGGAAGAAAAGAAAATCACCATTACCAACTGGGAAAAGGAATTTGATTCGTTTATCTCTTCCGATATCAATAAAGCTTCCTGGAAAGGTGCCTTCAATACAGTAAAAAGCGACAGTATAACTACCTATACGTCTAACAGCGATAAGATTTCTGTTAAGAAAGTAGAAGTGGTTTATCAAAATGAAAAAATAAAGGCGATCAAGATTTTTGTAACCAATACCAACAACCTTTACACTTCCAAAGATACCTTGAGTTATTATCCAGATAGTTTATATCAGATCAAAAAGATACAAAGCATCAAACTCATGGACGAGAAGAAATATCAGATTACCGGAAAATTTAAATAAAAAAAGCCCTCTAGCGTTTTGCTAAAGGGCTTTTTTTTATTCTTTAAGTTATTTTAAACTTGCTACCTGAGCCTTTACATAATCGACCCAGTTAATGATGTCCTTTCTTAAAGGCTGTACGGTCAAAACCTTTTGAAAATCAGCAATTGAATTGTTAAAAATGGCCACACAAGCTGTTTTCTCAGGGGCTTTTTTAACCTTATAAGATTTAAAGATGGCATAATCTTTATAAGCCAGACCTCTATTTTGGAGGATCTGTACATCTTCTTCACCATTGATTTCAATCGCTTTACTAAAATCTTTGATGGCCGAAGTATAAAAATTCTCTCTCATCTGATTGAGTGCTTCTTTAGGAGCATTGGCAATATTCAATCGGGCTTTGCCTCTATAGTAATAAGCTGAGTAATCATTAGGCTTTAAAGTGATCAGACGGCTATAGGCAGCGATAGAGTTTTCAAAATCCGAACATTGGAAATAAGAGTAGCCCAACATTTTTAAAACATTTGCATTATTCTGGTCAGCGGCATCTGCTTTTTCCAATTGGACAACGGCGGTTTTATAATCTCCGTTCATCCAGGCCTGTTTCCCCATTTTCTCAAAATTGCTTTGCGCAAAAGAAGAGGTAGAAGTCGAAATCACAAATAATAATAGAAATGTTTTTTTTAGATAATCCATTCAGCGTTTTTTTAGTTAACAGTTGCAAAATCTTCTTCAGAGCGTATGTTTATAGTCATTGCTATACTTACTGGTAGCTAATATACAACTATCATACCATTTGCAAATATTAAGGTAAACGCTAATTTAATAAAATATGATATATTGAGCCTTATAATTTTTTAAGGCTGACTTTTTAACAGACATTTACAGCTATTCTATTTTTGGCACAAGAGTTGAAAATATAACCCTTAATACTAGATTTATACTTTTATTGCGGCAAGGCTGTCAGTTTGTCGTTAATATATAATTAAAAAGGCCCAATTAATGAGTAAACAAGATCAATTTGATTTTAGTCACGCACTACCAATGATAAATGAAGATACTGAGTTCTTCCCATTGATGTCTCAACAAGACGAAGATGAAATGAACAACGAAGAAACTCCGGAAATCTTAGCAATACTACCACTTAGAAACACGGTTTTATTTCCAGGAGTTGTTATTCCAATTACCGTAGGTAGGGATAAATCCATCAAGCTAATCAAAGAAGCCTATAAAGGTGATAGGATCATCGGTGTGGTTTCTCAACGTGATGTATCTATTGAGGACCCAACTTTTGAACAGTTGAACAGCGTAGGTACAGTAGCGCAGATCATTAAAATGCTACAGATGCCTGATGGAAACACCACAGTGATCATCCAAGGTAAACAACGTTTTCAATTGGTAGAAGAAGTTCAATCAGAACCTTATATCAAGGTGATCATTGCAAAATTTACCGAAACAAAACATAAAGCGGATAAAGAATTTAAGACCTTGGTGGCTTCCATAAAGGAAATGTCGTCACAGATCATCCAACTTTCTCCAAACATCCCTAGCGAAGCTGGAATCGCTTTAAAAAACATTGAGAGTACTTCTTTCTTGATCAATTTCATCTCTTCTAACATGAATGCAGATGTAGCTGACAAGCAAAAGATGTTGGAAATGGGCAACCTGCGCAAACGCGCCGAAATGGTGATGGAGCTCTTAACTACCGAACTACAGATGTTGGAACTTAAAAACCAGATCCAATCAAAAGTTCGTACCGATCTTGACAAACAACAACGCGATTATTTCTTAAACGCACAGTTAAAAACCATACAAGAAGAACTGGGTGGAAATTCTTCGGACATCGAGTTTGAAGCATTACAAGCACGTGCCAAAAAGAAAAAGTGGGCAAAGTCTGTAGGCGACCATTTTGGTAAAGAGTTGGAAAAATTAGGAAGGATGAACCCTGCTGCGCCAGATTATTCAATACAGATGAATTACCTGGAACTGTTGTTAGATTTGCCTTGGAACGATTTTACCAAAGACAATTTCGACCTTAAACGTGCCCAACGCATTTTGGATAAAGACCATTTTGGCTTGGAAAAAGTTAAACAAAAGATGATCGAATATTTAGCTGTATTGAAGTTGAAAAGAGACATGAAAGCACCTATTCTTTGTCTGGTTGGCCCTCCGGGTGTTGGAAAGACATCTTTAGGCAAGTCTATCGCAAAAGCGATCAACCGCAAATATGTGCGCATGGCCTTAGGTGGTATCAGAGATGAAGCTGAAATTCGTGGACACAGAAAAACATATATTGGCGCCATGCCGGGCCGTATCATCCAGTCTATCAAAAAGGCTGGTGCTTCTAATCCTGTTTTTGTATTGGATGAGATCGACAAAGTGGGTTCTGATTTTAGAGGAGACCCTTCTTCGGCTTTATTAGAGGTTTTGGATCCAGAACAGAACAATGCCTTTAACGACCATTATGTAGAAGCTGATTACGACTTATCGAATGTATTGTTCATTGCAACGGCCAACTCCTTAAGTTCTATACAACCGGCGCTTTTAGATCGTATGGAGATCATCGAGGTGAACGGTTATACCATTGAAGAAAAAATCGAGATTGCTAAAAAATACCTGTTACCTAAACAAAAGGAACAGCATGGCCTAAAAAACAAGGACATCAACTTAAAAAGTTCGCTGATTGAAAAGGTAATCGAAGATTATACCCGTGAAAGTGGCGTACGTGGCCTTGAAAAGAAAATCGGTTCGTTGGTACGCGGTATTGCTACCAAAATTGCCATGGATGAAGAATATGAGCCTACCTTACAATTAAGTGATGTAGAACGTATATTGGGCGCTCCTATTTACGACAAAGACCTATATGAGGGCAATGAAGTAGCAGGTGTAGTAACAGGTTTAGCTTGGACACAAGTTGGTGGAGACATTTTATTTATCGAGGCGAGTTTAAGTCCAGGAAAAGGAAAATTGACCTTGACTGGTAATTTGGGCGAAGTGATGAAAGAGTCGGCAGTAATTGCCTTGGCTTACATCCGTGCCCATGCTGATCTTTTCGGCATCGATAATGCATTATTTGATCAATATGATGTGCATGTTCACGTTCCTGCAGGTGCAACACCAAAAGACGGCCCATCAGCTGGGATTACCATGCTTACTGCTTTAACTTCTGCATTTACACAACGTAAAGTAAAATCGAATTTAGCCATGACAGGCGAAATCACGTTACGTGGAAAGGTTTTACCAGTTGGAGGCATCAAAGAGAAAATCTTGGCTGCCAAACGAGCGAACATCAAAGAGATCATTTTGTGCAAATCGAACAGAAAGGACATTCTTGAAATCAAGGAAGATTACATCAAAGACCTTCAATTCCATTACGTTACAGAAATGAAAGAAGTAATTGAACTGGCTTTAATGAAAGATAAAGTCAAAAATGCACAAAACCTTACCGTTAAAAAACCCATTTCAAATCCTTAATACAATGCGGGCAAAACTCCTATTTCTTATCTTAACATTAGGCATTAGCTTTGGGAGTTTTGCCCAATCTTATAAAAACGAATTCGGTTTCAAAAGTGACAATGATTCTTATCTTTTTGTTGGACAAGACCGATATTACACCAATGGCCTTTTTATTTATTTCCGCCATGCGGCAGACCAGCAGACATTAAGCAGTAACTTAGAGAAAAAGACCTACGAGTTTTCTGTAGGCCAAAAAATGTACAATGCCATTTCTGGATTTGTGCCTAAGCTCAGTCAACACGACAGGCCTTTTGCCGGATATTTATATGCAGGTGGTAATGTCAACCTGTTCTATAAAAAAGAAAAAGTGCTCAAATTGGGAATAGAATTAGGAACAGTTGGGCCCGATGCCTTGGGAGAAGATGCTCAAAAACTATTGCATAAAATTGCAGGTTTTTACGAGCTAAAAGGTTGGGAATATCAGATCAAAAATGAATTGGCAGTTAACCTTTCTGCACAATACACCAACCTTTTACATCGTTCGGAAAACAACAAAACCGATTTCTCTTTAGAGACTTATGCAAATCTTGGTACTACCTTTAGTGGGGCCGGTGTAGGTTTATTGTTCAGAGCGGGCAACATCAACCAGTTGTTCAATACAGTTTCTACCAACTCATTGATCAGCAACAATTCAAAAACATCAAAATTGGTTAAAAATGAATTGTTCTTTTATGCCAAACCGCAACTCAATTATGTAGCCTACGATTCGACTATCCAAGGCAGCATGTTTAACAACGATAGTCCAGTAACTTTTGGTGTTAAACCCATAGTTTTTGCGCAACAATTGGGCTTTAATTATAGTTCATCACGTTTTACGATAGACTATAGCATCTTATTTAAATCTAAAGAAGTTAAAAGTACGGCAAAATCCCATCAATATGGCACCATATCGATGTATTACAGGTTCGGGAAGTCGGGCATATAACATTAGTTTATATTTATGATACAACAAAGGGCAATTTTTCAATTGCCCTTTGTCATTACTACTGCTTTTTAAGCGTATACTAATTTTGAAGCTTCACGTTCTGCTCCTCAATATATTTTGTAATGTATTCCTTTACCTGCATCTTCTTGTTACTGTCAGTAATTAGGTCGTACAAAGGAACCAAACCATTAGCTGTAACAGCGATGAACTTTGCCCTTTCCGGTGTTACACTCTGATACCATTTAGTGATATTAACAGGAACCGAGGTTAAACTCTTTAATGTAGTTACATCTCCACCCGTTGCTTCGTAATGAACTTTAGCGCTTTTATTAGCATTCAAGTTGGCCAGATTGATAGGATCCAATTCTCCAGTAGGAAGTCCAAAAACCTTCTGCATAGCATATCTTAAACCTGTAGCACTAATTTTTTGTCTATCGTTTTCGGCTGTTTCTGCTTGGTAAACTACATTGAGCCTAGCACCTAATTCTATATCTTTCAATAGATGTGTACCATATTTTTTCACCAATTCTGCCGCACCCAAAGCATTTACATCCTGTACAAAGGAATCGGTAAGGTACTTGATCATTTCAACATCACCTGTCATCCTCAACCGTTTTTGCACCATAATATTTGAATAAAAACCATACAAATATTTCTTCTCAAATACATTAAAATCTGGGAATGCCTTCGAAATTGTTTTTCCAAATACTTTTAAACCCTTGGTTCCATCTAAACTATTAGACAATTTACCAGAAAGGTCTGCAGCATTTTCACCACTCCAATTTGACCAATACCCCGAAGAACCCGTACTTACATTAATTCTTGATAAATGATCAATAGCCAATAGAGGAACATTGATTACAGCTACCCTTACAGCAGCTGCATCAGCATATTTATCGGTAACATCATACCCATAACCCAAAAAATTATAGGTAGCATCACCTTCTCTAGTAGGTAAGTCTGGTAACGTTCGCGAAACCGTTACATCGATGTCTTTTGGTAAAACAGTTTCTTTTTTCGGAATGTCTTCATTGTTTTTTTTGCACGCAACGAGTGCAGCACTTAGCAAAGCCAAGGCTAGAATTGTTTTTTTCATATTCATTTGTGTATTTGTGTGTACGCTACGACGGCAATTTTAATGCCATAACCACAAATGATCAGTCTAAACTGGGGCGTTTTCTACTTTCTTTTTTCGAAGCCATAACCGATTTGTTGTTCAACCTTTTCTCTATCACGGCCTTTGGTGTTTTGGTTGGCTTCCTTTTTTTCTGTACATGGAGTGATCTGGCCAATAGATCCATCAATTTAAGGATGGTTCGTTGTTTGTTTAAAAGTTGGCTTCTGTCCTCTTGGCTTACTATATGTACATTCCCTTCGGCATCCAGTCTCCCAGCCAACCTTTCCATTAGCAAACTTTTTTCTGCTTCAGTAAAAAATGCAGACAACTGTATATTAAAGATCAGCTCAACCTTACTCGAAACCTTATTTACGTTTTGCCCACCCTTACCTCCACTACGCGATGTTTTAAAGGTAAGCTCTTTTACTAGTTCTTCTTTTGTGGGTATCATTTTACAAAGATACGGCTTAATATTTTCAATTTTTAGCGCTTCGGTTAGGATTAACATTTGTTGAGCAAAGCTTTTTATAAAACAATTTCAAAGTATTATCTTTGCACTACATGAGAAAAAATCTGGTTGTAGCAATCGATGGCTATTCTTCTTGCGGAAAAAGCACCCTGGCCAAAGCGCTAGCAAAAAAATTAGGTTTTATCTATATCGATAGTGGTGCCATGTATAGGGCAGTCACTTTGTTTTTCATTCGCAACAAGGTCGATATCAACAACCCAGATGCTGTAAAAGACGCATTACAGCACATCGAACTCAACTTCCATTCTAGAGACTACGAATCCCATATTCTACTGAATGGCGAAGAGGTTTCTGAAGAAATCAGACAGATGCCCGTTTCTGAAAACGTAAGTGAAGTTTCGGCCAACAAAATGGTGCGCCACGACATGGTGAAACAACAACAACGCATGGGCAAGTCTAAAAACATCGTAATGGATGGTCGTGATATTGGCACTGCTGTTTTTGAAGATGCGCAAGTTAAATTTTTCATGACGGCAGGTCCAAAAATCAGGGCCGAACGTAGATATAAGGAAATGATGGCCAAAGGTGATACCAAAACTACTTTGGAAGAAGTTTTCGAAAATTTGGCCCATCGCGATTATGCCGATACAACCAGAACAGAAAGTCCATTGGTTAGGGCCGAAGACGCTATTATCTTAGACAATACCGACCTTACAGAAGAAGAGCAACTTGATTTTGCCTTAGCAAAAGTAAACCCTTTCTTGCCCCACTAACGGCAAGCTTTCTGTGATTTGTTTGTGCTGATATCAAATAAATTGGTATTTTAGATACCAACTATCAGCAGCTTATGAAACCTATTTTTCTAAAAACATTCCTATTTGCCTCCCTTTTACTTTCTGGCCTAAACCTTTCTGCCCAAAAAAATGGTTGGATCAACCTGTTCAATGGCAAAGACCTTAAAGATTGGACGGTTAAAATTGCCAAGCATAACTTAAATGATAATTATGCCAATACATTTCGGGTAGAAAATGGAGTAATGAAGGTAAGCTATGATGGTTACCAAGAATTTGACCAACAATATGGGCACATTTTTTACAAAAAACCTTTTTCTACCTATTTATTACGCGTAGAATACCGTTTTGTAGGCGAACAGGTTAAGGGTGGCGAAGGTTGGGCACTAAGAAATAGTGGGGCCATGCTACATGGTCAGGCCCCAGAAACCATGCTCAAAGACCAAGATTTTCCAATTTCTATTGAGGGTCAGCTTTTAGGTGGCGATGGTATCAATCCGAGACCAACCGGAAATGTTTGTACTCCAGGCACCACCATCTTTGTAAACGGCAAATTATTTACTCCTCATTGCTTGGATTCCCAATCTAAAACCTACCATGGCGAACAGTGGGTTACAGCCGAATTTTTGGTTCTGGGCGATTCGATCATTAAACACATCGTAAATAAGGATACTGTTTTAACTTATACCAAACCTCAGATCGGTGGTGGCAATGTTGCTAACTTCGATCCAAAAGTAAAACAGGATGGCAAGGCCTTAACAGGTGGTTATATTTCACTGCAAAGTGAAAGCCATCCGATAGAATTTAGAAAAGTAATGCTCTTTGATCTGGCACCTTATTATCAGGACAAGAAAAAACTGGAAAAGATCCTGGCCAAATTAAGAGAAGAATAATAAAAAGTTCATACAAAAACTTATGCTTAACTAGTTTGTTTTTAAACTTACCAGATAAATACCGATGAAGAAACTACCATTTTTGGTGTTATTTTTATATTACAGTACATTTTGCTTCGCCCAAAAGCATTACACAGTTAAAGAGGTTCCAAATCCAAAAATAGCAGGACAAGATTATTTTGTAAGTAATCCAGATGGCATATTAGGAAATGTAGATACCTTAAACAGGCTCATTACCCAAATAGAAAAACAGACCAAGATAGAAATAGCCGTAGTTGCGGTTAAAAATTTTGAAGAAAATAAAGACGATTTTGAATTTGCCAAGGCACTTTTTGAAGAATGGGGAGTTGGAAAGGCTGGAGCTGATAATGGTTTATTGTTATTGATCGCCGTTGACCGCAGGCAATACCGTTTCATCACCGGAACAGGTATCGAGGGGTTATTACCTGATGTAACCTTAAAAAAGATAGGTGACCATATCTTGGTCCCTGCATTTAAAGAAGCCCGTTATGAAGATGGTGTACTTGCTGCCCTACTCTCTATTCAAAGTCGTTTACTGAACCCCACTAACGATGCAGAGATCCAGCAGCTCGCTGCAGCAACAACAAAAAAAGAAAACAACTGGACCTATCCTTTACTTTATTCGGCACTACTGATCTTATTGTTTTTTGGAGTTGCAAAAATCATTGGCAAACAATCAGTCAAAGGTCAAAAATATAGCAAAGCGAGTCAGAATGGTTACGATTCAGTTTATATCAAAGGTTGTGGCTGTCTATTCTTCTTTGTTTTCATTTCCATTTTCGTGATGGTTTTTACCGGAAGCTTCGGGCTGTTCAAAAACATTGGTATTGCCGACATTCCAATTATTTTATATGTAATCCTGGCGGTTTCGCTATTCTTTAGGTATTTCTCGGCCATTGCCAATTTAAGAAGAGCACATAACGATGATGAGAACTTTTTTGATGAAGTAAAAGCTTTTCATCGCAAAAATTGGTGGTTGGTCATCTTTTCTCCCATCATTTTAGTGGCGATGGTTATCCATAGTTTTAAACGGGCCCAAACAACGGAACGTTTTAAGCCAATTGTAGACAGCAAAAATCAAGAAATGCAACGTTTGGATAGGGATGAGAATATTGAAGGTAAGCCATTTTTAAGCAAGGGTCAGCGTGAAGAAGAAATCATCAAAGCCTACGATTACGACATCTGGCAAAGCGCCGACCATAGCGAACATATCATTAAGGCCTGGCCTGCTGAAGCTTACAACAGCTTTACTGAATGTCCAAAATGTAATTTCCGTACCTATAGCTTAAACAAACAAGAGACAATAAAGGCTGCCACTTATAGCGCCGAGGGCCAAGCTAAATTAATTAACGAATGTAGCAATTGTAAACACGTAGAATTTATAAAATGGGTAACTTTGGCCATGTTGGTACAATCCAGTTCCTCTAGTAGTTCTTCATCAGGAGGCAGCTCCTCTTCTTCGTCAAGCAGTGGCAGTTTTGGTGGTGGCAGTAGTAGCGGTGGCGGAGCTGGTGGAAGCTGGTAATTGATGTAAACTAAAATTATGATCAGAAATTTATTTTTATTGGGCACCTTACTTATGCTATCACTTTCGATAAGTGCCCAAGATATGTATCGTGTTAAGGCCGACAAGTTAAATGTAAGGGCAACCAACGACCCAAAAGCTAAGGTGATTGGGTTCATACCACAAAATGAAAATGTAATGGTTCTCGATTCAACTGATGCCAAATACTTTAAGGTGAAGGTAAAAAATGCAGAAGGTTGGGTAAGCAGTGTATTTTTGGAGAAAATTGCAACCGCACCATCTAAACCTACCCAAACACAACCAGTAATTGTTACGCCAAAGGCTGAAAAAGATTATTCGGGTATTATCTTCTTTTCAATTGTGGCCATCGCATCGCTCGGCATCCTCTTTTTTACTTTTAAATATCTCTACAGTAACAAGATCTTGATTTCTATTGTTAGCATTTTAGTGTTGGCTGTTGGCTATTTTTGTTATGTTACTTTTATCAAGGAAAAAACCGTATCAGGTTTATTTAACAGCGACAGCGATACACAGTACCAATCTTTCGATTTCAAAAGCAAAAATTTAGTGGAAGTAAAGGATAGTTATGCAGATTCGACATTTACCACTAATTATAAGATTGACGGTGATGTCATCAAACTAAAGCAACAGGAAAACACGATCTTACTGATGATCAGAGATGAACATACCTTAATTGGCGAAGGGTTTACCAAAGGGGTTTACCAAAAGAAATAGCTTTTCTAAAAGGAGATAACCTTTCTTCATAAGATTCATAAACACATAGGAACATAGAAAACATAGATTTGATTACTTTATTTTATAAAAGTAACTGTCATGTTGAGCCTGTCGAAGCATTTATTGGTTTGGTCTTCGACAGGCTCAGACTGACATTTTAAGACAGTTATTCTGGATTTGTAATCCCGAATTACATAATTTTGGATTTGCAATCCGCTTGAACGCACTAAACCAGCCCAATTAAAGCCGATTGTATCGAAAAACCTGGAATGTAGCGTAGCGAAATGAGGACTTGAAGCGAAAAGCCTGCCTGCAGTAGGCAGGCGGGACAAACTTTCAAAAAAAGCCACTGAACCTGCTTTTCTGACCAAACCAAATACCTAAAGTTTGAGATACTAAATCTTACTACTTTATACTTTAGCTGATCTACTTTTGACTATATCCTTAATTATCAGCAACATTTATTAAAAAAATCTTTTCTTTTAAAAAAGAAATTTCTACCTTTGCAGTCCCTAAATAGGGAACAAAGGAGATTATTAATTAATGGCTAAAAAACAAGTAGCAGAAAAAGAACTAGAGGCTAAAACAGCCGAACTACAAGGTGCAGACGCTCGTCTAACCGAGAAAGAAACAATTGAGTCAGAAGCTGATTCGGTTTCTATCGAACAAATCAAATCATCATTAGCAACACCAGATCAAGATTTTGATTGGGATGCAGATGATAAAGTATTTGGTAACTACAGTGACGCAGACCGTAAAAAGTTTGAAGATATGTACACAGATACTTTCAACCAAATCACACAAGGCGAAATCATTAGTGGTATCGTTGTATCAATCAACAACAAAGACGTAGTATTAAATGTTGGATTTAAATCTGACGGTCTAGTATCTACATCTGAGTTTAGAGATACACCTGATTTGAAAATTGGCGATTCAGTGGATGTTTTCGTAGAAGCTCCAGAAGATGCGAATGGTCAGTTGATTTTATCTCGTAAGAGAGCAAAAACCCAACGTTCATGGGAAACCATTAACGCTGCATTGGACAATGACACGATCATCAATGGTTTTGTGAAAAGCCGTACTAAAGGTGGTTTGATCGTTGACATTATGGGTGTAGAAGCGTTCTTACCTGGTTCTCAGATTGACATTAAACCTATCCGCGATTACGATGTATACGTGGGTAAAACAATGGAATTCAAAGTTGTTAAAATTAACCATGAGTTTAAAAACGTAGTTGTTTCTCATAAAATCTTAATTGAAGACGATCTAGAAAGCCAAAAAGTTGAAATCGTTTCTAAATTAGAAAAAGGACAAGTATTAGAAGGTACTGTGAAAAACATTACTGACTTTGGTGTGTTCATCGATTTAGGCGGTGTTGACGGTTTATTGCACATTACTGATATTTCTTGGGGCCGCATAGAGCATCCAAAAGAAGTATTGTCATTAGACGAAAAAATCAACGTTGTTGTTTTAGACTTTGATGATGAGAAAAAACGTATCGCTTTAGGCTTGAAACAATTAACTCCACACCCTTGGGAAAACTTAGACGCTAACTTAGCTGTTGGTTCTAAAGTTAAAGGTAAAATTGTTACTGTAGCTGATTACGGTGCTTTCTTAGAAATCATTCCAGGTGTTGAAGGTTTGATCCACGTTTCAGAAATGAGCTGGTCGCAAAACCTACGTTCACCACAAGAATTCTTGAAAGTTGGTGATGAGATCGAAGCTGAAGTTTTAACTTTAGACAGAGATGAGCGCAAAATGAGCTTAGGTATCAAACAATTAACTCAAGACCCTTGGGGTAATGTTGCAGAAAGATATCCAATTGGAAGCAAACACAAAGCTGTAGTTAAAAACATGACTAACTTCGGTGTATTTGTTGAAATTGAAGAAGGAATTGATGGATTGATCCACATTTCTGACCTTTCTTGGAGCAAAAAAGTTAACCACCCTAACGAGTTTACCAAAGTTGGTGATACTTTAGACGTTGTTGTTTTAGAACTTGATGTTGAAAACCGCAAATTGAGCTTAGGTCACAAACAATTGGAAGAAAACCCTTGGGATACTTTCGAAACTATCTTTACCCTTGATTCAGTTCATACAGGTACTGTAGTTAAAGTAACTGATAAAGGTGCTGTTATTGCTTTACCTTACGGTGTAGAAGGTTTCGTACCTACTAAACACATGGCTAAAGAAGACGGTTCTGTAATCAAAGCTGAAGAAACTAATGATTTCAAAATCATTGAGTTTAACAAAGATGCTAAACGTATCGTTGTATCTCACGCCCGTATCTGGGAAGAGGCTAAAGCTGAAGCAGTTGCTGAAGAAAGAGCTACTAAGAAAAAAGAAGCGAAAGCATCTAGCACAGCTGTTAAAAAAGTGAAAGACTCAGTAGAGAAATCTACTTTAGGTGATCTTAGCGTTCTTGCTCAATTAAAAGAGCAAATGGAAGGTGAAGAAAGCAAAAAAAAAGCTAAATAACTTTTAAACAAGCTAAATAAATCAAAAGCTCTCGATGAAAATCGGGAGCTTTTTTTGTGTTCCAGAATCTATAGTTGCAACTTCAGTAGAACCTGAGCGTACCACCGGATTTATCGACGAAGGCAAGCCGTTCTTGACAACATTTCCATTCTACCATCTTAAAACCATTTGTATTTTCTATTTTTGAAAATCAAACCTATTTTATGATGAAGAAATTTGCATTAATTACACTACTTACAGCGATTACTTATTTTGCTCATGGGCAAATGAATGTTTTAAGCAACAAAACATCCATTGATATTATACCCAGACCTGTGGTTGCCCAATACAATGATCAAAAAAATGGCTTTGTCATTAATGCGAATACACTAGTTTATGTGCAAAGTGATTCCTTAACCAATTCGGCTCAATTTTTTATAGACTATATCCAAAAAAACTATAATCTTGCACTTAAGATAACAACGAGCAAACAAGTTAAAAATACCATCAGCCTCATTTCGCAAACAACTTTTCAAAATTTTAAGGACAATTATAACTTAGGTGTTAATGAAAATGGAATAACCGTCAATGGGAATTCGGCCGCTGGAGTTTTCTACGGTACACAATCATTAATTCAACTTTTACCAACAATAAAATCTTCAACCCTTAAGGTACCAGCCGTTACAGTCATAGACTATCCTCGTTTCGATTACCGTGGCATGCACCTAGACGTAAGTCGTCATTTTTTTGATGTTGCAACAGTGAAGAAATACATCGATTATCTCGCCTTACATAAAATGAACTACTTTCATTGGCACTTAACAGATCATCATGGTTGGCGGGTCGAAATCAAGAAATACCCTAAACTAACCGAAATCGGTGCTTGGCGCGATGGCAGTATCATCGGTCTCTGGCCAGGAAAAGGAAATGAAGGTATCAAATATCAAGTGCTACCAAATGAAGTGAAGATTACCCCAACAGATGCGGTAATTAAAACCGATGGCATTAGACATGGAGGTTTTTACACGCAAGAAGAGATCAAAGACATCATCGCCTATGCAGCCAAGCGTTACATTACCATTATCCCCGAGATAGAGATGCCTGCACACAGTATGGCTGTTTTGGCTGCTTATCCAGAACTGGGAACAGAACCGAATAAAAAATATGAGGTTGCCCAAACTTGGGGAATGATGAATAAATACAATAATGTATTTGCACCTACAGAAAAAACATTCAGCTTTTTAGAAGATGTGTTAACCGAAGTAATGGAACTATTTCCTTCGCCATACCTACACATTGGTGGCGACGAAGCTTCTAAAATTTGGTGGAGAAGCTCGCCTGCTACGCAAAAAATGATGAAGGCAAATAACCTCAAAGACGAAAGTGCCCTGCAGAGTTATTTTATACAAAGGATTGAAAAATTTGTGAACAGCAAAGGCAAGACCATTATTGGTTGGGACGAAATCTTAGATGGTGGCCTTGCGCCCAATGCCATTGTAATGAGCTGGCGTGGCGAAAAAGGAGGCATTGCCGCAGCTAAAGAAAGCCATAAAGTGATCATGACACCAGAAACCATGCTTTACTTTAACCATGCCCAATTTGCAAAAGAAGACAGCCTAACTGCAGCGAAACTCCTTCCATTAGAAACGGTCTATAACTACGAGCCGATTCCTGCAGAATTAAACCCTACACAAAGCCAATATGTTTGGGGTGCGCAAGAGAACCTATGGTCTGAATATATCACCAATCCTGCTAAAATAGAATATATGCTCTTTCCGAGATTAGATGCATTAAGTGAGACCCTATGGTCTCCAAAAGCAAACAAAAACTATCCAGATTTTCAGAAGAGGCTAAAAACCCAGTTTAAACGTTATGATCTGATGGGCATTACCTATAGCAAAAGGTACCTCGAAAATTAATTTTTCTTTCTTGTAATTTTTGAGTGCCGGGGCTTACTAACTGAACATATTTAAAACAGTTAAATAAAGCTTTATGGAAAATCAATCGTCAAAACTTGCCATCCCAGCCTTTCTAATTATCGTTGTATCCACAACGGAAACTCCTTATTTCGTCAAATATCCCTTGTTGATCGTTGCGCTTATCTCTTTGGTCATGGCCATCAATAAGTACCACAAAGAGAGAAAGGCCAAAATTTCTAATCAGGAACATAAGATCAAGGGTTAACATGACAGAAAAATCTTATCTCCAAAAGATAGAAGAACACAAGGGAATCATCCTTAAGGTCGTAAACCTTTATGCTGATGATTTGGAGGACAGGAAAGATTTGTATCAGGAAATTGTCTATCAAAGTTGGAGCGCCTATGCAAGGTTTCAAGGGAACTCAAAATTCTCTACTTGGTTATATCGGATCAGTTTAAATGTGGCACTCACGCATTTGAACAAAAGAAAAAAACGAAGCGAGATCAGTAAGACCAATACAGAGGAAGCTCATTTTGTTCCACCAGAATTATCAGAGCGGGCCGACTTTTTGTACAGGGCAATTAAACAGCTGGCAGAAATAGACAGGAGTATCATCATGCTTCACCTTGATGGTTTCGACAATACCGAGAATCAGCGAGATAACAGGCCTGTCTAAAAGCAACACCAACGTTAAACTACATCGAATTAAACAACAACTTAGCACCATATTAAATGGAAAATAGCATAGACTTACAGCAAGAATGGCAAAACATGTCTGCTGAAATTGTATCAACACAACAAAACGACTCTAGTTCATCCATCCAACTAGATGCACAATCGCATGGTTTATTACAATCACTATTGTTTAAACTCAAATGGAAATTAAGATGGATTCGTATCATAGACATCCCTTTATTGATCATTGCCTTTTTGGCTAAGGGCGACCTACAGATTGTACTGCTGGTTTTGTTTGCTACCTATGAAATCTTTAGGATGCTAGCCGTAAACCAATTCAACAAAATCAAAACCGGGGTAGATTACAATGCCAATACCAAACAGCTGCTCATAGCCAATCTTAAGGCCATCAAAAGCATTTTAAGGATAGAGAACATTTATGGTTATATCTTTCTACCCCTATCTGGCCCTATCGGATTATTGGTTTATAAATTATACGTGCACAAAAGCTTCGAAAATATAGCCATCAAACCTAGTCTGTTCTGGTTAATGACATTATTGTTCCTATTCGGGGCAGCCATCGATCTATTTGACCAAAAGAATGAACGACTACCTTTTTAAAGCACATCTTGAAGATTTAACCACAAAGATCAAGGCTTTAGCTACATAAAACGTGGCATTTAGAGGAAATGCGTAATGTAGTGCAGCTTAATGTATCAACTGCTGCACTGCTTGCAACTGATAAGCCCCTGGCGTAATGCCAACGATTTTTTTAAATGCCCTGATGAAATAGTTCGAATCGCTAAAACCCAATTCATAACTGATGGCCGCAATCTTGTTTCCAGGGTGCGAAAGTAGTTCTTTGGCCTTGTTCATTTTTTCGGTTAGGATATAATCGTTGGGACTGATGCCTAACTCGCGCTTAAATAACCGATAAAAGGTAGCTTTGCTCATGCAGGCCTTATTGCTCAAGCTATCAATACTGATCTTCTCGTTAAGGTTTGCCTTGATATACCCCATCACATAAGACAAAGGATTCTGATTGATGCCCACATGGTCATCATTAAAAGATTTTAGGTTTTGGCTTTGCATGATCCTGATCAACAATTCTTTTAAGGTCAGATCGGCCAATACATCTTTTTCTTTCGATTTTTCAGAACAGATCCTGATTACCTTATTGATCAGGAAAGCAATTTCTTCATTGTTATAAAAATGATATTCATCGTAATTCAAGAGCCATTTGCTTTTGCTGTCTTCTTTTGGAAAAAACTCGTTCAGGTAACTTAACGTCTTCTTGATCTGTTCATTATCTATAGCCAAGGCGATACATTGGGTCGGATTGGCATCGCTGGCCTCTGGAAAATCGATTTTCATGGTTACGTCGGGCGGTACGATAACCGTCTCCCCAGGAAAGTAATCAAACCCTTGTTTATCGAACAGGTGCATCACCTTTTTGCCGCGCAACATACTGGTAATTACAAAATCGTTAAAAGTTAAAGGCACCTTATACGATTGGGTATAGGTTTCAAAAACATTTAGCTCGCAACGTTCAAGTGTATAAGCAGTCCTGTTTTCTACCAGTGTCTGCAAACTTTCAACTTTGCTCAGGTGCACTTCGTTTAAGGTATGTTGCATGGCCTTGATCAGATTTGGTTAGCAATTAAGGTATCAATCAAATATAACTTTATTTCATTAAGGTTACAGGGGCTGCAACTATAATGCTACTATATGAAACGATTATACTATCTCTTCGGTATGTTTTGCCATTAGGTTTGTATGAACCAAATTTTATGTAAACATGGAAAATATAGTAAAACGACCAACCTTTAAACCGCATTACGATAATTACATCGACGGAAAGTTCGTTGCTCCGGTTAAAGGAGTTTATTTCGACAACATCTCTCCTATTGATGGAAAAGTATTTACCAAGGCCGCCAGATCGAGCAAAGAAGATGTAGAACTAGCCTTAGATGCTGCCCACGAAGCCTTTAAAACTTGGAGCAAAAGTTCTCCTACTTATAGAAGCAATATCCTTTTAAAAATTGCCCAGAAGATTGAAGACAACCTCGAATATTTGGCTACGGTTGAAACCATCGACAATGGCAAAGCAATCAGGGAAACATTAGCAGCTGATCTACCTCTTGTGGTTGACCATTTTAGATATTTTGCAGGCGTGATCAGAGCGGATGAAGGCTCAATTGCCGAACATGATGAACATACGGTGAGCATTGCCCTCCACGAGCCTATTGGTGTGGTGGCGCAGATTGATTCCATGGAATTTCCCTTTGTTAATGGCCACCTGGAAAATAGCGCCAGCACTAGCTGCAGGTTGTTGTACAGTTGTAAAACCAGCAGAACAAACCCCTGTTTCCATTATAGTTTTAATGGAACTGATAGGCGACCTCTTGCCTCCGGGCGTACTCAATGTGGTAAATGGTTATGGCATAGAGGTAGGTAAACCATTGGCCACGTCGTCAAGGATTTCGAAAGTAGCCTTTACCGGAAGTACCACTTCTGGAAGATTGATCATGCAATACGCGGCAGAAAATATCATTCCGTCTACGATGGAGTTGGGTGGAAAATCGCCAAATATATTTTTCGAATCGGTAGCTGCCGAAGATGACGCATTTTTTGATAAGGCTGTAGAGGGCGCAGTAATGTTCGCTTTAAACCAAGGCGAAATCTGTACTTGTCCATCTAGGTTATTGATACAAGAGAGCATTTACGACCAGTTTATCGAAAAGGTAATTGCAAGAACCAAGGCCATCAAAATTTCGCATCCTTTAGACAAAACAAGTATGATGGGTGCACAAACTTCCAACGAACAATACCAAAAAATCCTTTCTTATCTTAAAATTGGTAAAGAAGAAGGGGCCGAAGTTTTGATCGGTGGCGAGGCCAACCAGTTAGAAGGAGAATTAGGTACAGGTTATTACATTGAGCCTACCATTTTAAAAGGACACAATAAAATGCGTGTTTTTCAGGAAGAGATCTTTGGTCCGGTAGTTTGTGTAACCACCTTTAAAACTGTTGAAGAAGCTATAGCAATTGCAAACGATACCCTTTATGGCTTAGGTGCTGGTGTTTGGACTCGTGATGCTCATGAGTTATATCAGGTTCCTAGGGCCATCCAGGCAGGCCGTGTTTGGGTAAACCAATACCATGCCTACCCTGCCCATGCACCATTTGGCGGTTACAAAAAATCAGGTTTTGGTAGGGAGAACCATAAAATGATGTTAGATCATTACCGTAGCACCAAAAATATGCTCATTTCTTACGACAAGAATAAATTGGGCTTCTTTTAATCAAGAATCCAATGATAAAAAATTGGAGGGTCGTTTACATTTGGTTTGATTAAACGGCTCTCCTTTAAAAAAGAACTTATGGCAACACAAAGAATCTTGGCCACCGAAGGGGCCAAAGCGGTGATCCCAAAGTTAAAGACCGAATATGGAGAGCTGATGTTCCATCAAAGTGGTGGATGTTGCGAGGGCTCCTACCCCCATTGTTTTGAAAAAGGTGGATTCTTGATTGGCTCCAACGATGTTTGTATTGGAGAGATCGAGGGCTGCCCTTTCTATATGGCAAGCGACCAATTTGAATACTGGAAACACACCCAATTAACTTTGGCTGCTATGGAAGGCAGAGCGGCCAGCTTCTCTTTAGAATCAACGATCGACATGGCTTTTTACATCAAATCTAGGTTATTTACCGAAGCAGAACTCAAAGACCTAACTCCTATTCAGCAAGATTAATTGAGGTCATTTGTCAATTAATGGCGTTTTTATGGAGCAACTTTTCTAATTTTCCATAAATAAATTGAATATTTGAGCACAAATAAATTACCATGCGAAAAATATTGGCCATACTTTGTACTTTGACCACCCTTTACGCGCTTAAAGAAACCGTAGTTATTTTCGTTTCTAAAGACGCAGAGGTTATTGCGAAAAGAGAGATACTGATTGTGATTGCTTTGAGCATTACCCTACCCTTGGTGGTCTTGTCTTTATGGTTGTGGAAACCTCGCCAAGCTAAAACTGAAAACCATCAATAACCAGAGATCATGCCATTTACTGAAGAACAGCTAAAAGAAATGGCCATACAATTAAGTTGTCCGAGTGGGGCTAACGGTATTGGAGTGGCAGATATGATGCACGACACTAATTTCGGCATGACCAAAAGTACGATCAATGCCTTGAAAATAGCAGACCACGATTCTGTATTGGAACTTGGGCATGGCAATGGCAAACACATCAGCACCATCATACAAACCGCAGCAGCTGTCTCTTACTATGGTTTAGAAATCTCTGAACTGATGCAACAAGAAGCTGCAGCACTACATATAACCAACTCATCATTCTACAGCTACGATGGAGAAAACATCCCGTTTGAGGATGAAAAGTTCAACAAGGCAATGACGGTAAATACCATTTATTTCTGGAAAAATCCAGTTCAACTGTTGAACGAAGTTTATCGTGTATTGAAAACGGAAGGCCTTTTCTGTGTCACTTTTGCCCAAAAAGATTTCATGGAAATGTTGCCTTTTACGCAACATGGCTTTAACCTGTACGATAATCAAAAATTAGAGGATTTGGTTAAACAATCTTCATTTAAACTGATCGATTTCGCTGCACATACTGAACAGGTAAAAAGCAAAGCAGACGAAATGGTAGAACGTCCTTATACCGTAGCTACATTGCAAAAATAAGTTAGCCTAAAAACTTCTGCTGGAGTTCTGGCGTGGGTACCCAACAACTTTCTTGTTTGCCAAACCATTTGTAGCGGTTTTTGGCAATGTAATTATATACAGCATCTCTGATAAAACCAGGAATGATGATAAAGCCATATAATAAGGGCCACAAGCCATTTAGTTTTCTGGCCACCCGTAACGCTGCTGTAGACCTTTGGTATACCCTACCGCCTTCTAACAGCACAAAACTGTCTCCTTTTTGTGGTTCTAAGGCAAAAGAAGCCAGATTTTTCTCGGCATAATCACTTTGTAACGAAGCAAAACGAAAAACATCATGAGGATCTCTTTAATGGTAAACTGTACTGCACCATTACAGAGGTTACAATACCCATCAAAAAATATAACTGTCTGTGTATCCATTTATTCAAAGTTAGCCCTTTCTTTGGTCAATAAGGTCACGCGAAAGTGTTTTGTAGCCTAAATATAAAGATGGGATTTTCATACTCATAAATACTTTATAACTTTAGTGATGCAAAAATGGCTTTTTCTATCCTTTCTTTCGTTCGTTTCAATTGCAGCCACCGCTCAAGTTACCAAAAGAGCAAGGGATTACGGCATTAAGATAGGTGTAATCCCTACCGGCAAACTAAACAGCATTACAGATGTGTCAGGCGTAAAAGTTGGTCATACTACACTTATTGCTGGCGATTCCATCAGAACAGGTGCCACGGCCATCCTTCCTTATGAGGGGAACATCTTTCAACAAAAAGTACCTGCAGCCGTATTTGTAGCCAATGGTTTTGGCAAACTTGCAGGTACCACACAAATAATGGAGTTGGGCAATCTCGAAACACCAATTGTATTGACCAACACCTTAAATGTAGCTACAGGCATTGAAGCCTTGGTAAGTTATACCTTGAAACAGAAAGGGAATGAAAATGTCCGTTCGGTTAATGCTGTAGTGGGCGAAACCAATGATAGTTTTTTAAATGACATCAGGGGCCGTCACCTCAAAGAACAGGACATCTTAAATGCCATTGCAAATGCGAAAGCTGGTGTGGTTGAAGAAGGAGCGGTTGGTGCCGGAACAGGAACAGTTTGTTTTGGTTACAAAGGTGGGATTGGCACTTCATCGCGCAAATTGCCCCAAAGTTTAGGTGGCTATACCGTAGGTGTAATTGTACAAAGCAATTTTGGTGGGGTTTTGCAGATCAATGGAGTTAATGTAGGTAAGGAACTGGGCAAATTCGATTTGAGTAACCAATTGTTAAACAATGTTGATGGCTCGTGTATGATCATTGTGGCCACAGATGCACCACTAGACAGCAGAAACTTAGAACGTTTGGCCAAGCGCGCTTTTTTGGGCCTAGGTAAAACGGGTGGCATTGCCTCTAATGGCAGTGGCGACTATGTAATTGCTTTTTCTACTGATGAAAACCTAAGGATACCGCACAATCCAAAAACGACTACTTTACAACAAAGTACCTTGCACAACGATTATACTTCTCCCCTATTCATGGCAGCCATTGAAGCTACAGAAGAGGCCATTATCAATTCGCTATTTGCGGCCAAAACCGTAACTGGCCGCAATGGCAACAAAGCCGAAGCCATGCCCATAGACAAAGTGATCTCCATCTTAAAAAAATACAACAACATCAAATAATGAATGCTAAATACATTTCTATCAATACCCAGTTATTTCAAGAAGACGAAGCTAAGCTCCATGTATCCGACCTATCCATCCAAAGAGGATTTGGAATATTTGATTTCCTGAAGACCATTAATGGGAAGCCCATTTTTATCCAAAGCCATTTCGACAGGTTCTATCATTCTGCAAAAGAACTGAACCTTAGGGTAAACTACGATAGGGAAAGTTTGTTGAAGGCCGTAAATGAATTGATGAAAAAGAACGACATGCCCAATTCAGGCATTAAATTTATCCTCACAGGTGGGTTTTCGGCAGATGGCTATAGCATTGGAGAGCCAAATCTAGTAATCACTCAAAGCCCTTTTGAATACGACCCTTCTGGTTTTGAGAAAGGCACAACATTGGTTACCTATAACCACCAAAGACAGTTGGCCGTGGTTAAAACCATAGATTACCTGCAAGCCATTCTTTTACAACCTCACATTAAACAACAAGGGGCTGATGATGTATTATACCATCACAATGGGGCTATCCGCGAATGCCCAAGAGCGAACTTTTTTATGGTAAAGGATAAAAAAATCATCACTGCCAAAACCGATATCCTTAAAGGCATAACACGTAGCAAGGTATTAAACATGAAAATAGATGGATATTCAGTTGTTGAAGAAGATTTTACACTTAATGACCTGGCTCAAGCGGATGAAGCATTCATTACCAGTTCTACCAAAAATGTGCTTCCGGTGTTGGTTATCGATGGGCAAAAGGTAGGCGATGGAAAACCTGGAAAAATTACCCGTCAATTGAACGAATTATTTAGCGAATTGATCAGATTAGGCTGACGATTGTTTTAACCACAGCAATTTTTAAATAAACCTGATCAGGTGAAATCCTTTTTTGTTTTTATAATTCCCTCAATTTAAAATGGATAACAAAAAAGATTGGAACAACGAGCAGGACTGATTTGAACGATAAAAAACCCGACCATGCTTTTCTGCGCATCTTTTAACTTTTTGCTTCCGATTTTACACTTTTTCCATATATTTGCGCAATCCTTGTGCTATGCAAAAGAGAACCCTCCTCAACGGTCAAAAATTTCAAATCACAATTAAGCGACTTTGTCACCAGTTAATTGAGAATCATACTGATTTCAAGAATACGGTTTTGATTGGAATCCAACCACGAGGTACTTTTTTTGCAGACCGTGTACACCAAGAACTTTCGACCATCCTCCATAGCAATTCTATTAAAAAAGGCCATCTGGACATTACTTTTTTTAGGGATGATTTTAGGAGAAAAGATGGGCTAGTCACCGCAAGCAGCAATACCATAGATTTTATTATTGAAGGCAAACAAGTTATCTTAATTGATGATGTATTGTGGACAGGCAGGACAATCCGTGCCGCCATGGATGCATTATTGGCTTATGGTAGACCAGAAAAAGTAGAGCTGATGGTGCTGATCGACCGCAGATTTTCGAGACACCTCCCTATTGAGCCCAATTATATTGGCCAGCAGGTAGATTGCGTAGACTCACAAAAAGTAAAGGTGAGTTGGAAGGAGAACGAAGGAGAAGACAAAGTGATTTTATTATCAGATAAGCAATAACATACAATGGCAGCAGAAAAACTATCAACCCGACATCTTTTAGGCATTAAAGATATTAACCTGAATGATATTGAATTGATTTTTGAAACTGCTGATAATTTTAAGGATGTTATCAATAGGCCCATCAAAAAGGTGCCATCGCTAAGAGACATCACCATTGCGAATATATTTTTCGAAAATTCTACCCGTACCAAACTCTCTTTTGAACTGGCCGAGAAAAGGCTGTCGGCCGATGTGGTCAATTTTGCAGCATCTTCTTCTTCAGTGAGCAAAGGGGAAACCTTGATCGATACGGTAAACAACATCCTAGCCATGAAAGTAGATATGGTGGTGATGCGCCATCCTTATGCCGGAGCAGGTGTATTTTTGAGCAAACACATCAAGGCACAAATTGTGAATGCCGGCGATGGTGCCCATGAACATCCTACACAGGCCTTATTGGATGCCTACTCTATCCGCCAGAAACTTGGCGATGTGAGAGGGAAAAAAGTAGTTATCGTAGGCGATATCCTACACTCGAGGGTAGCCATTTCCAATATCCTTTGTTTACAGATGTTAGGTGCAGAAGTGATGGTCTGTGGACCAACCACATTGATTCCCAAACACATTGCAGGCTTAGGTGTAAAAGTTGAACACGACCTGATCAAAGCGCTAAACTGGTGCGATGTGGCCAATATGCTCCGTATCCAATTGGAAAGACAAGACATTAAATACTTCCCTTCGCAACGGGAATATGCCATGATGTATGGCTTGAATAAACAAATCCTTGACAACCTTGATAAAGAGATTATTGTGATGCACCCCGGTCCAATCAATCGTGGGGTAGAGATCACCAGTGATGTTGCAGACAGCAAACAATCTATTATTCTAGAGCAGGTAGAAAATGGAGTAGCTGTTAGAATGGCCGTCCTTTATCTACTCGCTAGTCAGAACGATTAGTTATTGAGAAGTCGTTAGGCAAAAGTCTTGAATCAGGATGCATTAAAACACGCCAAACCCCTAGCTCGAGACTTCAAACTCAAGACTTAAGACTCCAGATTTTTGACTAGAAACTCCAGACTGTGGACTTATGACTGACTTAACCTAACTTTTCCACATCACATACCATTATCAAAAACTCATCGTTAAAAACCTGTGTTATCAACAGATGTTAATTACTTATGTTGATATCCCCATTAAGATGCACTATTTTAGTAGCAACCATATTTGAAATCTATGCAGAAGAAATACCTTTTCATCCCCCTATTTGTAATTGGCGGTATTGGTGCTAGTTATGCCCAATTAAGCCCATTGGTTACGCTCAATAAAAACTATCAAACAGGTTTAGAATTGCTACAAAACGAAAAATATGTAGCAGCGGCGCAACAATTTAGGTTGGTTGAAACCACTAGGACAAAAAGCACTACCTCTAAAGACAGTAACACTGAATTGTCTTTGATCAAAGAAAATGCGAAGTTCTATGCCGCCGTATGTGCATTGGAATTGGGCAACGCTGATGCAGAATCGCTGTTTCAGGAATTTATCAAAGAATACCCACTTAACCCAAATACTGTACTTGCCTATTTTCATGTGGGTAAATCGTATTTTGGACAAAAAAAATATACCAAGGCCTTAGAATGGTTTGAAAAGACCGACCCTTCAACACTTTCGCAAAAACAAAGGACCGAGTATCAGTTTAAACAAGGTTATGCTTATTTCGAACTTAAAAACTTTGAAAAAGCAGAACCACTTTTTGAAGCCGTAAAAAAGGAAGATTCGCCCTTTAAAGAAAGCGCAACCTATTATTTTGCCTACATTAACTACCTCAATAAAGAATATAAAACGGCATTAGCCAATTTCGAAAAGTTAAAAGGCTCTCCAACTTATGAGGCCAGTTATCCGTATTACATTACTTCCATGTATTACCTGGACGAACGTTATGATGACGTGATCGATTATGCCTTGCCAGCCATTGCCAAAACCAAACAACAGTTTGAACCAGAAATGCTGAGCTTGATCGCTGCATCGTATTTTGCAAAATCTGATTTTAAAAACGCAGAAAAATATTTTGCCGAATTTTATGAAAAAGATAAAAACCAGACCAAGAATAATCTTTTCATTTATCAATATGGTTATGCCTTGTTCAAAAATGCAAAGTATAAAGAAGCCGCTGCTACCCTAGAGAAACTGAATGCTGATGATGTTTACCTACAGAACGGGATGTATACTTTGGGTAAAGCCTCTTTGGAATTAAAAAACAAAGAAAAAGCCCGTGGTGCATTTTTTAGGGCTTCTCGTTTAGACCTTGACAAAGTGGTTCAGGAAGAAGCTTGGTTAAACTATGCCAAATTGAGTTATGAACTAGAATTTAACAAACAGGCATTAGAATATACGCAAAGCTTTTTAAAACAGTTCCCTAATTCTAGAAAGACCAATGAGGCCAAGATCTTGTTGGGAGAAATTTTACTGACCAGTAAAGACTACCAGACAGCAATCGACATTTTAGAGCCACTACAGAATAAAACACCTGAAGCAAAAGAAGCTTATCAAAAGGCAACTTATTTTAGAGGCCTACAGTTTTACAACGAAAGGGCTTTCCCTAATGCCTTATCGATGTTCTTACGCTCTGGCAACTTTGTAGAAGATACAGAGATCCATGCCTTAAGTGTATATTGGATGGCAGAGGCCATGTACGAACTGCGCAAATTTGGTGAGGCTGTTAGAACTTTCGAAAAATTTCTGACCATGCCAGGTGCAAATAAGACCGAGGTGTATAACTTTGCCAATTACGGTTTGGGCTATGCTGCTTTTGAAGATGAAAAATATGCCAAAGCGGCTACCTATTTCGAACGTTTCTTAAAAGGAGATGATAAAGACAGTAAAACTGTAAATGACGCGATCATGCGTTTGGCCGATTCGTACTTTGTGAATAAAAACTACAATGAGGCGATGACCAACTATAACAAGATCATCAATGGTAAACTTACTGGTGATGATTATGCGCTCTTCCAACGTGGGATGATCCAAGGCTTGCAAAAACAAGACGATGCTAAAATTGCAACCATGCAGAGCTTGTTGAGTAAATTCCCTACATCTAACTATGCAGATGATGCAGGTTTCGAAACTGCCTATACCTACTTTAACAAGGGAGATTTTGACAAGTCGAAATCAGGTCTGGTAGACTTAGTGGCCAAATACCCACGTAGTAGTTATGTGCCACGTGCCTTGGTTACCATTGGTTTGGTACAATACAATCAAGATCAAGATGATGCAGCTTTAGAATCATTTAAAAAAGTGATCAGAGAGTATGCCAGCTTACCAGAAGCCAAACAAGCTTTAGAATCGATCAAGAACATCTATGTAGACCGCGGTGATGCCAATGGCTTTATCAGCTATGCTGCCACTACCCCATTGGGCAACTATTCGTTGAGCGAACAAGACAATATCGTTTTCCAGGCTGCCAATAACATCTACCTAAGGGGTGATGCCAAAGGAGCTTACGAAGCTGTAAATGCTTATTTTGATAAATTCCCTAAAGCCATCCATGACAAAGAAGCTAAGTTTATCAGGGCCGAATCGTTGGTTAAACTAGGTCGTTCTGCAGAGGCCATTGCCGATTACGATTACATCTTAAACGATTGGACCAGCGATTATACAGAACGTTCTTTGATCAGTGTTTCGAGGGTATTGATGGAAGAGAAAAAATACAACGAAGCGATTGTTTATTTAAAGAGATTAGAAACCACTGCCGATTACAAAGCGCATTACAGTTATGCCATCAATAATTTGATCAAAGCTTACAATGAGCTTGGAATGGCAGACGATATGATCAAATACGCAGAATTGATCAGAACATCTGATAAGGCATCTGAAGAAGAAAAAAACAGTTCAGACCTTTATACTGGTAAAGCCTATCTGATCAAAGCAGATACCGTGCAAGCCATCAAAGCATTTACCAATGTAGTGGCCAAAACCAAAACTGTGGCAGCAGCAGAAGCAAAATACAATCTAGCGGCCTTGCAATATGCCAAAGGTGATTACAAAGCTTCGCAAAAAACATGCTTTGACCTGACCAACAATATGCCTGCCTACGATTATTGGGTAGCTAAAACCTTTATCTTATTAGCTGACAACTATTTGGCCCTAAAAGATAAATTCCAGGCAAAAACAACCTTGATGAGTATCATAGATGGTTATAAAGGAAAGGATGACATTGTTCCAACCGCCAAAGAAAAATTAGCAAAAATAAACTAGAGCACTTGAAAATGAGATTAAATAAAACCATATATACTACCCTATTCTTTTTTGCAGCTGGATTTTCGACCTTAAAGGCACAAGATGTTAAACCTCCAGAAAAAACAGTAAGCGAAGAAATTGAAGTCATCAGACCCTATAAACCAGTTTTAGCCGAAGCCTTTAAATTAAGGCGTAGCCCAGATCTGGATAACCTTAAAATCTATAGGGCCAAATTCAATTATGCGCTATTGGACCGTAAATTGGAACTCAACTCTGATATTCAAAAACTACAAGCACAACAATTGGCAGACGAACGTGCTGCAGAATTGATCAACAATTATGTAAAAGGTGGCGTAGGTTCATTAGGTACGCTTTTGGCCGAAGGTTATGTAAACATTGGTAAGGATGAAGCGCTACAGGCTGGTGCCTTTTTTAGGCATTTTGGTCAGCAGGGCAAGTTGAACAAACAGAATGAGAACACCCAGCAGTTAAGTGTTTTTGGCCGTAGCATTGGCGACAAAGCAACCTTAAGTGGCCGTTTGAATTATGAAAGACACGGATTGTTCTTTTATGGTATCGACGAAGCCAATCCAACTTTAAACCCAAATCCGGAAAGACAAGTTTTAAACTATTTCGAACTAGAGGGAGAAGCAGTAAACAAGTACAATAGCGACGAAAATGCATTCAGTTATGCTGCAAAAGTTAATGCCTACATGTTCAACAATAAGTTCGATGCCAAAGAACAGACGGTAACCATAACCGGATATTTAAATAAAAGGATCAACAGCTTTAACTTAGGTTTGGCAGCTTCTACAGAATTGGGCAGCTCAAAAGATTTGAATACCAAGGTAACAAACAACTTGTTACGCTTAAATCCATACATCAAACTACAGGCTAAAGGTGTTAAAATTACAGCAGGAATTAACTTTGTACAAGAATTTGGAACAACTAGCACGACTAGATTCTTCCCAGCAGTTACTGCCGATTTTACTTTGATACCTGAGTTTTTACAAGTATTTGGAGAGGTTAAAGGCGACGTAAACAGGAATACCTTAAAATCTTTAACGGATGAGAACCCTTTCTTGAACAGCAATATCGAAATCAAAAACAGTATCGAGAAATTGAGCATCAGCGGTGGTGTAAAAGGTAACGGTGGTCCGGGTTTTGGCTACAAAGCAAGATTTTACAGTAAAAAGATTATAGATATGCCTTTGTTCGTCAACAATTTTACCAACTTCAACAAGTTTGATGTGATCTATGATTTTGGCAGCATGAAACTATTGGGTTTAGAAGGAGAAATCTCTGTACAGGTAAGTGATGACCTGAAATGGACTGGAAAACTGAATATAGAAGACTATAAACCTGCCTCAGAACAAGAAAGCTATTTCAAACCTCAACTTCGTGTAAGCTCTAACTTCTTGTTTAACTTTAACAAAAAACTGAGCTTTAATGCAAATGTTGCGATACAGGATGACAGTAAAGCGAAGGTATATACAGCTAATCCTATACAAACAGGTGGTAAATATCTATTAATACCTGATCCGTCAATTGAAAACGTGGTTAATCTAAAAGGTTTCGTAGATTTGGGCATTGGTGCCGATTATAAGATCAACAAACAATTTTCGGCATTTGTTAAAACAACTAACCTATTGAATACCAATTATAGTAAATACTTATACTATCGTGTAAATGGCATTAGCGTTTATGGTGGTTTAAGTTATTCGTTTTAATCAGCATTAAATTAATTATTGGTTAGTACCAAATTAAAATTTAATTTTACCTGAATGGATATATTATTATACTTAACTGAGTTATTGCAGCGCCGAAAAGCCATTGGCATTGTCGGACTGGGTACGTTGTATAAAAAGAAATCCCCAGGCAGGTACGATATAGAAAAACATGCCTTTGTTCCGCCAAGTTACGCCCTTGAATTTACTACAGAACTTAAAGAACAAGAAGAATTAGCCAATTTCATCAGTGATAGCAGAAACATCAGTGTCGATTCTGCCAATTACTACATTAGTGAGTTTGTAGAGAAATTACAGGCTCAATTGGCAGATCAACAAGAGGCTGACTTAACCCCTATCGGAAGATTAAAAATGGTTAACGACCAGCTTACTTTCATCGCTGAACAGGAAAGTAGTTTTAGCAATGAATCTTATGGTCTACCTACATTAAACGAGCTTACAACTGATAGTAGTGAGGAACATGAATCTATTGATGAGACCATCAGTAGTGATGAAGCAATTGCGTTGGACAACTCGATTGAGGAAGAAAAAACAGCAGAATTTGATGAAGTAGAAGATACGATCGATTCAGTTGTTGAAGAGAATAAGTTAGAAGAAGAAAATCCAGGTCAGGAAACCGGCGAAAAGCTTCAAGGAATTGAATTGGACGAACAACCAGTTTATGATGAAATCACAGAAGTTGGTCAGCCTGCAGAAGAACCATTAACCGAAGCGCAGCCTTTAACTGCTCCTGAAGAAAATAAAGAAATACCAGTAGCCACATCAACAATACCTCCGATTGTAAATTACAACTATTTACCGGACAATGATGATGATGATGACGACGATGATGACAGAAGACCGAATAGATTTTTCAGGATATTGCTAAAAACGCTGATTGTTTTAATTCTGATTGCCATTGCAGGTGCGTTGACGTATTTCTTCTTCCCAGGATGGTTTGACAACAAACTCATCAACACCATTGATAAAACCACAGAACAAGCAACAGTTGTATCACCAAATGATACTACTGATGTAAAAAACGATTCGCTAAAATATGCAGATAGCATCGCCAAAAATAATGCACTGGTTAAATTGACAAAAGATAGCAATACGGTAGATAGCAGCAAGATGATCATCTATGAAGTAATAGGAAGTGCAGAAAAAAGCCAAAAAAGGATTGATCATGTAATCAATATCATGAAAAAAAGAGGCATTAATGCAAAACCACTTCAAAATGTACCAGGCCGATTGACTAAGATTAGTTTAGGTACCTTTACAGATTATAACTTGGCCAAAGTTTACCAAGATAGCTTACAGAAAAAATTAAAAAATCCTCAGATTTATATACAATCCATCAAACCAAAAAATTAATATGATTACATTGCTAATAGCGGCTGGAGACACAACACAAAAAACATTAGATAGCTTACAAACTGCTGCAAAACCATTAACTGCAGCCCCTGCCGAACTCCATTTTATTGATCTATTATTTAAAGGTGGATGGGTAATGCTACCCCTTGCCCTATTGGCTTTTTTAGGTTTGGTTATTTTTATAGAACGTTATCTGACCATTCGTAAATCATCAAAAGACGAATCGAACCTGATGTTCCAGATCAAACAGAATATCCACGAAGGTCGATTGGACAGTGCCATTGCCTTGTGTAAAAATACAAAATCGCCATTGGCACGCATGTTAGAAAAAGGACTGAAAAGAATTGGTAGACCGATCAAAGATATTGAGGGTGCAATTGAAAACACTGGAAAACTGGAAGTTTCCAAACTGGAAAAGAACATTGGTATTTTAGGAATTATCGCTGGTATTGCACCGATGTTGGGTTTCGTAGGTACCATTATTGGGGTAATTACCATTTTCCATGATGTATCCATCAAAGGAGAGATTGAAATTGGAACGATTTCTGGTGGTCTATATACCAAGATGATTACTTCTGCAACCGGATTGATCATTGGTATCGTAGCCTATGTTTTATACCATATTTTAAATATGATGGTAGAAAAGATCATCCTTAAAATGGAAACCGATGCAATAGAGTTTATTGACTTACTAGAAGAGCCGGGCAAATAATGAATTTACGCAAAAGAAAAAAAGGTGCAGTTGAAGTTCATACCTCTGCATTGAACGATATCATGTTCTTTCTACTCCTGTTTTTTCTACTGGCATCAGCCGTAGTTAATCCAAGGGTAGTTAAGCTCTTATTGCCTAGATCAGAAAGCGGACAACAATCTACTGCCAAAAAAGCAATAACGGTAAGTATAGACGAAAAGCTAAATTATTCTGTTGATAAAAAGCCAACCACGATAGATCAATTGCAATCTGTAGTAGAAAGCTATCAAAAGATTGCACCAGATCTAACCATAATTTTGAGTGTAGATAGAAGTGTACCTGCCGAAAATATCATGGAAGCGTATGATGTGGCCAACAAATTAAAACTAAAACTTGTTTTAGCAGTAGATTCTAAAAAATAATGACACCTACAACCGAAGAAAATAACTATCCAAAAGCCATAGCCATTGCTACAGTCCTAATGGGTTTGTTCATTGGCTTGAGCTTTCTATGGGTAATTAGCGCCTTCAACCCAGAAGAACCACCAGGCATGGGTGGCATGGTGGTTAACTATGGTACCGCTGCTGTTGGAATGGGTAATGATTATACCAGCATCGAAGAACCATCTATGGATCCAAATGCCAATCAGAAAATGCCAGACAAGGTTACGCCCGAAGAAAAAGTGACACCAACAACGGCTTCTGAGGTTGATGGAAAAGATGTACTTACGCAAGATGTAGAAGATGCAGTGGCCATCAATACTAAAAAAACCAAGCCTACCAGCGCACCAAGCACTACCAAAGAGGATAAACCTGCACAACCTACCATTAATCCAAATGCACTTTACAAAGGCAATAAGAACAATGGTAAGGGAGAAGGAGATGGTACTGGCAATACACCTGGCAACCAAGGGAGCATCAATGGTGATCCATTGGCACCAAATTATGGTGAGGGTGGTTCTGGAAATGGAGATACACCTGTTCCTTTAAGCAAATTCAACAACCTTAAATCAATAGACGACAATGGGCAACAAACTGGAAAAATAGCCGTAAAAATCCGTGTCAACAGAGATGGGAAGGTTATTTCTGCTACAGCCGGGGCCAAAGGCACTACTTTTTCAGACAATGCCCTATTTCGTAAATGCGAGGATGCAGTAATGGGTGCAAGTTTAGACAAAATGGGTGCTGGTTACGAAAACAGAACTTTTATTGTTGTCTTTAACTTTAAGGTGAAGTAAAAGTATTTAGTAGAAAGACAACGACCTATTGGTATATCGTCTCATATCTCAATAATGACATACGCTCAAACCCTCGATTTTTTATACAGTAAACTACCCATGTTTACCCGTGTAGGCGCAGTTGCATTTAAAAAAGACCTGCACAATACCTTAGCCATGTGCAATGCCTTAGGTAATCCCCAACACCAGTTTAAAAGTATCCATGTAGGTGGCACCAATGGTAAAGGTTCTACCTCGCACATGCTTGCCGCCATTTTACAACAGGCGGGTTATAAAACAGGGCTTTACACCTCTCCACACTTAAAAGATTTTAGGGAAAGGATCCGCATCAATGGAAAAATGGTCCCTAAAGCTTTTGTAATTGATTTTGTAAAAGAACAAAATGAACTCATCAGAACCATAGAACCTTCTTTTTTTGAAGTAACTGTGGCCATGGCTTTTGCCTATTTTGCCCAAGAAAAAGTAGATGTGGCTGTTATAGAAGTAGGTTTGGGAGGAAGACTGGACTCGACCAATATCATCATTCCAGATTTGTCTGTCATCACCAATATCAGTCTTGATCACACCAATATCTTAGGCAATACCTTACCCGAAATCGCCTACGAAAAAGCGGGGATGATCAAACCTCAGATTCCTGTAGTCATTGGTGAAAGACAATCAGAAACCGAAGCCGTTTTTATTGGAAAAGCAAAACAGGAAAATGCACCAATCATTTTCGCCGATGATAAGCTGCACCTAGATCAAATACAGCAAAAAGCATCGCAGTTAGGCATTGATGTTTACAGAGATAACCAGGCTATCTATCCAAACCTCGTACTCGACTTAACGGGTAGCCATCAATTAAAAAACATACTTACGGTAATTGAGAGTATCCTTGCTTTAAAAGAAAAGGGATATGTCATCCCTGATGAAGCCGTATATGCTGCCCTGAGACAAGTAAAAAAGACAACAGGTTTACAGGGAAGATGGCAAACGTTAAGCAAAAATCCTTTGGTAATCTGCGATACGGGTCACAACAAAGCTGGTTTAGCTGAGGTTGTGCAAAATATCAACAATACTCCACACCATCACCTGCACATTGTGTTGGGTATGGTCAAAGACAAAGACATTTCTGGGGTATTGGCTATCCTTCCAAAAAATGCCACTTATTATTTTTGTCAACCTAACTTGGAAAGGGCCTTGGTCGTAGCAGAACTATCGGCACAAGCGCAACAGTTTGGCTTAAAGGGAAAAACATTTAAAAGTGTTGCCGAAGCCCTCCAAAATGCTAAAAAAATGGCAGGCACAAAAGATTTGATATTTGTGGGTGGAAGTACCTTCGTCGTAGCAGAAATAATATAAAAATTTCACTTTTACTTCACATAGCATTTCTTACTTTTACGGTCTACTTAACTAGATACAAATGAAATTTAAACACGTTTATTTGTTAGTTTTGCTATTGGCGGGCACACAATCTTTTGCTCAAAAATGGACCAAACCTAACGCTACAAATCAAGCAAGTACTTATCCGCAAAAAATTGACAGGCCTAAACTAGTGGTAGGCCTAGTGATCGACCAGATGCGCTGGGATTATCTATATCGTTATTATGACCGTTACAGCAAGGGTGGATTCAAACGCCTCATCAATGATGGATTTTCTGCCGAAAACACTTTCATTCCATATACTCCAACTTATACTGCCTGTGGTCACACTTCAATCTACACAGGCTCTGTACCGGCCATCAATGGCATTATCGGTAACAACTGGTTTGATCCAGAGTTGGGAAGAGATGTATATTGTACCGAAGATAAAAATGTTAAAACCGTTGGTAGCAGCACCAGAGCTGGAGAAATGTCGCCAAAAAACATGTTGGTCACAACCATTACCGACGAATTGCGTTTAGCGACCAATTTTAGAAGTAAAGTAATTGGTATTTCGCAAAAAGATAGGGGTTCTATCCTACCTGCTGGTCACTCTGCAAATGCAGCTTACTGGTATGACGGTGGTTCTGGCGATTGGATCACCAGTACTTATTATATGCAGACTTTGCCTACCTGGCTTTCGGAGTATAACAAAAAGAAAGTGGCCAATGATTTTTATGCCAAAGAATGGAATACTTTATATCCAATCAATACTTATACCCAAAGCACAGCTGACGAGAAACCTTATGAAGGAAAATTCAAAGGTGAAACAGGTACTTCTTTCCCGCATTTGTTGAGCAGTAGCATTGGTAAGAATTATGACCTGATCAGAAGTACGCCTTATGGTAATACCATGACTTTCGACCTTTCTAAATTGGCCATCCAAAACGAAAAAATGGGTCAGACTGGCAATACAGATTTCTTGGCTATCAGTTGTTCTTCAACGGATTATGTTGGACATCAATTTGGACCAAACTCTATCGAAGCTGAAGATACCTATCTGCGTTTAGACAAAGATCTAGAAGACTTTTTCAACTACTTGGATAAAACTTTAGGCAAAGGAAATTATTTGTTCTTCTTATCTGCAGATCATGCGGTAGCACATGTACCCGGCTTTATGACCGAAAACAAATTACCGGCAGGAACAGTAAGCAATTCTACCTTACGCAAGGGATTGGATACACTAATGAATAAAAAATTCAACCTGTCTAAATCGATAATTACGGTAATGAACAATCAGGTTTATTTTGACCATAGCGTAATTAATGAGAAAAAAGTAGATTTTGCTCAAGTTAAAAAAGCAGCAATTGACTATTTGACGAAACAGGATGGAATTGCTGATGCGGTAGATCTACAGATTTTAAATACTTCGACCATTCCGGAAGAGATCAGGAAACGCATTACCAATGGTTACAATGCACGTCGCAGTGGAGATGTTTATTTCTTGCTTCAATCGAATTGGTTTGACGGTGGTGCTACTGGCACCACACATGGTGCTTGGTATCCATACGATTCGCATATCCCTTTGGTATTTATGGGTTGGAAAGTTAAACCAGGTAAGACAAACCAAACTTATTACATGAGTGATATTGCTGCTACCTTGGCTGCGATGTTACGTGTACAGATGCCAAGTGGAAGTGTAGGTAATGTGATCACAGAATTGACACGTTAACTTTAACACGCTATCTTTTAACAAAGGGAGAAATCTATAACATAGGTTTCTCCCTTTGTTTTGAGGTACCTATTTGAATTTGACATTGTATTGATTCAGTGATTAATGTTGCCAATACCTAGTTTTTGTTAACTTTGTACACCAAATACAAAAACCTACATGGAACAAATTCAAGTCTACAAACCCAAAAATAAAATCCGTTTTGTAACCGCTGCTGCTTTATTCGATGGGCACGATGCCACCATTAACATCATGCGTCGGATCTTGCAATCTTCTGGAGCAGAAGTCATCCACTTAGGGCACAATCGGTCTGTAGAAGAAGTGGTCAACTGTGCCATTCAAGAAGATGTTCAAGGGATTGCCATGACTTCGTACCAGGGTGGGCATATCGAGTATTTTAAGTACATGTATGATCTATTGCAGCAAAAGGGTGCCAATCATATCAAGATATTTGGTGGTGGTGGTGGTGTAATTCTACCATCAGAAATCGAAGAATTACAGGCTTACGGCATCACTAGGATCTATTCTCCAGACGATGGTCGCAAGATGGGCCTACAAGGTATGATCAACAACATGTTGGAACAGACCGATTTTATTACCACCAAAGCTATTACTACTGAACTGGAAAACATTCCGCAAAAAGAGGTAAAAAGTATAGCCTCGGCCATTACTGTTGCTGAGAATGATCCAGAAGGTGCACAGAAGTTTGTTGACGAATTAAAGAAGTTGACCCTAAATAACCAAGCTCCAGTTTTGGGGATTACAGGTACAGGTGGCTCAGGTAAATCATCATTGGTTGATGAGTTGGTGCGCAGATTTTTAATCGAGGTAAAGGATAAAACTTTGGCCATTATTTCTGTAGTACCTTCGAAACGCAAAACTGGTGGAGCCTTATTAGGCGATAGGATTCGTATGAATGCCATCAACAATTCTAGGGTTTACATGCGTTCTTTGGCCACAAGACAAGCTAATTTGGCGCTTTCTAAAAATGTACAGGAGAGCATTGACATCTGTAAAGCTGCAGGATACGACCTAATCATTGTAGAAACTTCGGGTATTGGCCAGTCTGATACCGAGATTACCGAACATTGTGATATTTCACTATATGTAATGACTCCAGAGTTTGGAGCAGCAACCCAATTGGAGAAAATCGACATGCTTGATTTTGCTGATCTGGTAGCCATCAATAAATTCGACAAACGTGGTGCTTTGGATGCATTAAGGGATGTACGCAAACAATACAAACGCAACCACAATCTTTTTGAGGCCAAAGACGATGAAATTCCAGTATATGGAACCATGGCTTCACAATTCAATGACCCAGGGATGAACAACCTCTTTGTTGCCCTATTAAGTGGCATAAAAGCAAAGACCGGTGTGGATTTCAAAGCCGAAATGGTAATGACAGCCAATCAATCTGAAAAGATATACATCATCCCACCAGATCGTATCCGTTACCTATCTGAAATTGCAGAAGCAAGTGAAACCTACAACGAATGGGTGGATAAGCAATGTAAAATTGCAAGGAAATTGTATCAGCTTCAAGGTGTTATCAATTTTTCGAGCGACTTTGAGAATTTTGGAGAAGGATTAAAAGACGCTTACACCTATTTAGAAGAACAATTGGATGGCGAATGCAGGCGTTTATTGCGCCAATGGCCAGATACCAAACAAAAATATAAAGAAGAGTTCTTTGTTTATAAAGTACGTGACAAAGAAATTAAACAACCGCTTTACTACGAATCGTTATCCAAATTACAGATTCCTAAAGTATCCTTACCCCGCTACGAAGATTGGGGAGATATTTTACGTTGGTTGTTAACCGAGAATGTTCCGGGAGAGTTTCCTTATGCAGCAGGAGTTTTCCCATTAAAAAGAGATGGAGAAGATCCAACACGGATGTTTGCCGGAGAAGGCGGACCAGAAAGAACAAATAAACGTTTCCATTATGTATCCCTAGGTCAACCTGCACACCGTTTATCTACGGCCTTCGACTCAGTTACACTTTATGGGGAAGACCCACATATCAGACCAGATATCTACGGTAAGATTGGTAACTCTGGTGTAAGTATCGCCACTTTAGACGATGCCAAAAAACTGTACTCTGGTTTTGACCTTTGTGCACCATCCACATCTGTTTCTATGACCATTAATGGCCCTGCACCAATGTTGTTAGGCTTTTTTATGAATGCTGCTATTGACCAACAATGTGAAAAATACATCATTGAAAATGGTCTAGAAAAAGAAACCGAAGCCAAGATCAAACAGATCTATAAAGAAAAAGGAATTGAACGTCCTACTTACCAAGGCGAATTACCGCAGGGGAACAATGGCTTAGGTTTGATGTTATTGGGCCTTACAGGCGACGAAGTGCTACCTGCTGATATCTATGCGCAGATCAGGGCAAAAGCCATCAGTTCGGTAAGAGGAACTGTGCAGGCCGATATCCTGAAAGAAGACCAGGCACAAAATACCTGTATTTTCTCTACAGAATTTGCTTTGAGGATGATGGGTGATATCCAAAAGTATTTCATCGATGAAAAAGTTCGAAACTTTTATTCGGTATCTATTTCTGGTTACCACATTGCAGAGGCTGGTGCCAACCCAATCTCCCAATTGGCCTTTACGCTAAGTAATGGTTTTACCTTTGTAGAGTATTACCTAAGCAGAGGGATGAATATTGACGATTTTGCGCCTAATCTTTCCTTCTTTTTCAGCAATGGCATCGATCCAGAGTATTCTGTAATTGGCCGCGTGGCCAGAAGAATCTGGGCAAAAGCCATCAAAAATAAGTACAAGGGCAATGACCGTTCTCAAAAACTAAAATACCATATCCAAACTTCCGGTCGCTCTTTACATGCGCAGGAGATTGATTTTAACGATATCAGAACAACCTTACAAGCACTATATGCCATTTATGACAATTGCAATTCATTACATACCAATGCCTACGATGAAGCCATTACTACCCCTACAGAAGAATCTGTACGCAGGGCGATGGCTATCCAATTGATCATTAACAGAGAGTTGGGGCTGGCCAAGAATGAAAATCCATTACAAGGAGCCTTTATCATCGAAGACCTTACTGATTTGGTTGAAGAAGCTGTATTGGCAGAATTTAAGCGCATCAACGACCGTGGGGGTGTATTAGGAGCAATGGAAACCATGTACCAAAGAGGCAAAATACAAGAAGAAAGTCTGTATTACGAAACCTTGAAACATACCGGCGAGTATCCTATTGTTGGCGTAAACACCTTCCTCAATAAAAATGGTTCCCCAACTATTGTTCCTGGAGAGGTTATTCGAGCTACAGAAGAGGAAAAGCAATACCAGATCAACGCTTTAAAATCTTTCCAAGATCGAAATGCGCAGAAAACAGCAGATGTATTAAAGAAACTCCAATTATCAGCAGTTGCTGGCAATAATATCTTCGAAGACCTGATGGAAGTTTGTAAGATCTGTTCTTTAGGGCAGATCAGCAATGCATTATATGAAGTTGGTGGTCAATATAGAAGAAATATGTAAATAGGTACAACCCAAAACAATGCTTAAAAAAGCTTTATCTTTTATCTGTTTAGTCATTCTTCATTTCAGTGCTTTAGCTGTTGAAGAACCTAAATCGAGTTATATCATTGTTTTGGGTGTAGCCCAAGATGGAGGTTATCCACATATGGGCTGTCAAAAAGAATGTTGCAATCAAGCTTGGAAAAATCCAGCCATGCGAAGAAATGTAGTTTCATTGGCATTGGTTGACCCCATTCATAAAAAATGGTATTTATTTGAAGCTACGCCAGACATTAAACAACAACTGCAAAATTTTCGTACAAAAACACAACAAAAATATCCTTATCTACCAGAAGGTGTTTTCATGACCCATGCCCACATTGGCCATTATACAGGGCTAATGGAGTTCGGTAGAGAAGTAATGGGTACCAATGGCCTCAAAGTATACGTCTTCCCTAAATTTAAAAGTTATTTAGAACAGAATGGGCCGTGGAGCCAATTGGTGAAGTTAAAAAACATCAATCTTATTGAATTAACAGCCAATACTCCCCTAACTATAGCCAACAATAGCATTTTAGCGTTTACAGTACCCCATCGTGATGAATATTCAGAAACTGCTGGCTTTAAAATTACCACACCAACAAAAAAATATCTCTTCATTCCAGATATTGATAAATGGAATAAATGGGACAAAAACATTATTGAAGAAATCAAAAATGTAGATGTAGCATTTTTAGATGCTACATTTTACACCAATACAGAATTAGGCAATAGAGCCATAGCCGAAGTTCCACATCCCTTGGTTACAGAAACAGCAGCTTTATTGGCAAACGAGAAGTTAAGTACAAAACAAAAGGTTTATTTCATCCATTTTAACCATACCAATCCCTTACTCTGGAAAACTGAAACACAGAAAGAACTATCAAGAAAAGGGTTCAATTTAGCTCAACAAGCACAAGTTTTCCAATAAAAAAGCCCGAATTAAAAATTCAGGCTTTGTATATCATTTAGAAAAGATTAAGCATTGATCCAGCTAAACTTATATTCCATAGTTGGGTTTTTCATCCGTTCTGCTACACGTAACAAACGACTAGGCAAATTCATTACATAATCTCTTGCACGTTCGCCAGCTTCATTGAGTTCTTGTAGACTGTCAATCTTCCACTCTTCAATTAATTGTTGCATGATCTCAACATAATCAACGGCAGTATATACGCCTAAACGTTGTGCCGCATCTGTAAAATGTCCGAAAGTCTGTCCAATCTTCAATCCCATTTCACGTAAGAAGTGTGCTGGCATTACAATCTTTTTACGCATCATGTCTTCAAAGGCAATCATAGCCTCACTAGGATCAACTTCAAATATCTTAGACATGAAATCTTTATAAGCCTTAGCGTGTCTCGCTTCATCAGAAGCAATTACACCACACATTTTAGATAATAAGGTATCTCCGTCCTTTTTTGCCAAGGAAGCCACTCTTCTATGCGAAATATTGGTAGCCAACTCTTGAAAACTGGTATATACAAAATTACGATAAGGATCATGTCCTGTACCGATATCAAATCCATCAGCGATCAGATACTGGGTAGAGATTTCCATTTGACGCATGTCAACCCTACCTGACAAGTACAAGTATTTATTCAAAAGATCACCATGACGATTTTCTTCAGCTGTCCAGTTTCGGTTCCATTTCATCCAACCACCCTCTTCGTCTCTAGAAATATCATCCATCATCATCAACCACGATTCGTACGTTGGAAGTGCCTCTTCTGTAATCGTATCGCCAATTAAAACAGCAACAAGGTCATAAGAAAGGTCTTTAGCATTCTCTCTTAAGTTTTTAATATCTTGATAAAAGGAATCTGTGGTTGAATCTGGCAAGAAATCAGAAGGTTGCCAGTTGGTATCTATAGGTTTCAAATAGGTAGGCATCATTTTAAGCATGTATTTCTCAACATGTAACAATACTTCCTTTCTGGATCCAAAATTGATTTTCATCGTTTTTTAATTAAGGCACAAAGATACGCATTAAACGGCGTTTGACCTTAGTTTATTTGTAATTAAAACCATGATAGATAGCAAAATCTGATAGATTTAAGATAAAATCTAGCTTTTTTATGGCTGAAAAAGCTCAATAATATCACTTTTTAATACAAAAAGAGTAAGATCTTATAGAAAGAGATAGGAAAATCGTAGCGTTTTGTATAAACAACAAAGCCCCTTAGCTAATGCTAAGGGGCCTGTTTAAGATTTGGCACCGACCTACTCTCCCACATGTTACTGCAGTACCATCGGCTCTGGCGGGCTTAACTTCTCTGTTCGGAATGGGAAGAGGTGGACACCGCCGATATAGGCACCTAAATATTTTTATATAGTATTCGGTATTCAGACATCAGTATCTGGACAATCTTGTCTAACTACTAAGTACTAGCTACCAACTACTAAATGACATATTATTGAAAGAAGTCAATTTGGAAGAGCAAACAACGTTCTGCTCTTGAAAGCTTCGGATGATTAGTACTACTCGACTGTGCTGTCGCCAGCTTTACATCTATAGCCTATCAACGTAGTAGTCTTCTACGGTCCTATATGGAATTCTCATCTCGTGGCTAGTTTCGCACTTAGATGCTTTCAGCGCTTATCTATCCCCAGCGTAGCTACTCTGCAATGCCCCTGGCGGAACAACAGATTCACTAGAGGCTAGTCCAACCCGGTCCTCTCGTACTAAGGTCAGCCCCACTCAAAATTCCTACGCCCACAACAGATAGGGACCGAACTGTCTCGCGACGTTCTGAACCCAGCTCGCGTGCCACTTTAATCGGCGAACAGCCGAACCCTTGGGACCTTCTCCAGCCCCAGGATGTGACGAGCCGACATCGAGGTGCCAAACCTCCCCGTCGATATGAGCTCTTGGGGGAATCAGCCTGTTATCCCCAGCGTACCTTTTATCCTTTGAGCGATGGCCCTTCCATGCAGAACCACCGGATCACTATATCCGTCTTTCGACCCTGCTCGGCTTGTCTGCCTCACAGTCAAGCAAGCTTATGCTATTGCACTCCGCGTACGGTTACCAAGCGTACTGAGCTTACCTTTGAAAGCCTCCGTTACCTTTTTGGAGGCGACCACCCCAGTCAAACTACCCATCAAACAATGTCTCCCGCTGGGCGGGATTAGACACCGAATACAGAAAGGGTGGTATTTCAACGTTGGCTCCACGACGCCTAGCGACGCCGCTTCAAAGCCTCCCACCTATCCTACACATCCTGTATCCAATGTCAATGTTAAATTGTAGTGAAGGTGCATGGGGTCTTTCCGTCCCGTTGCGGGTACCCGGCGTCTTCACCGGGACCACAATTTCACCGAGCTCATGGCTGAGACAGCGCCCAGATCGTTACACCATTCGTGCAGGTCGGAACTTACCCGACAAGGAATTTCGCTACCTTAGGACCGTTATAGTTACGGCCGCCGTTTACTGGGGCTTCGATTCAATGCTTCGCCTTGCGACTAACATCCCCTCTTAACCTTCCAGCACCGGGCAGGTGTCAGGCCTTATACTTCATCTTTCGATTTTGCAAAGCCATGTGTTTTTGTTAAACAGTCGCCTGGGCCTTTTCACTGCGGCTGACATTGCTGTCAGCGCCCCTTCTCCCGAAGTTACAGGGCCATTTTGCCGAGTTCCTTAGCCATGATTCACTCGAGCACCTTAGAATTCTCTTCCCGGATACCTGTGTCGGTTTGCGGTACGGGTTTTTATAACCTGGAGCTTAGCGGTTTTTCTTGGAAGTCTGATTACCTGCACTATCCACTTACCCGAAGGCTCGCGGTACTATCAGCGTTCAGCAGGTCTGGCGGATTTGCCTACCAGTCCTATACCTACAGCCTTCAACGATCTATTCCGTCAGATCGCGGCAGTGTCACTACTCCGTCCCCACATCGCAGTTATAAAAAGTACGGTAATATTAAACCGTTGTCCATCGAATATCCCCTTCGGGTTCTCCTTAGGCCCCGACTAACCCTGATCCGATTAGCGTTGATCAGGAAACCTTATCCTTTCGGTGGGCGGGTTTCTCTCCCGCCTTATCGTTACTTATGCCTACATTTGCTTTTCCAGAAGCTCCACCATAGCTCACGCTACAACTTCGCTGCCGCTGGAATGCTCCCCTACCGTAATATTAATATTACCCATAGCTTCGGTATACCACTTAATGCCCGTTTATTATCCATGCACGATCGCTCGACTAGTGAGCTGTTACGCACTCTTTAAATGAATGGCTGCTTCCAAGCCAACATCCTAGCTGTCTATGCAATCGCACCTCGTTAGTTCAACTTAGCGGTAATTTAGGGACCTTAGCTGATGGTCTGGGTTCTTTCCCTCTCGGCGCGTGACCTTAGCACCCCGCGCCTCACTGCCGTGTATATTATATAGCATTCGGAGTTTGTCTGGATTTGGTAGGATTTGACTCCCCCGCACCCAATCAGTAGCTCTACCTCTATATAACTCACCACGACGCTGTTCCTAAAAACATTTCGGGGAGTACGAGCTATTTCCCAGTTTGATTAGCCTTTCACCCCTACCCACAGATCATCCGGAAACTTTTCAACGTTTATCGGTTCGGTCCTCCAGTACGTGTTACCGCACCTTCAACCTGTCCATGGGTAGATCACAAGGTTTCGCGTCTACCTCCCCTGACTATACGCCCTATTCAGACTCGCTTTCGCTTCGGCTGCGTGTCTTAAACACTTAACCTTGCCAGAGAAGAGTAACTCGTAGGCTCATTATGCAAAAGGCACGCCGTCACGCCACCTGGACGCTCCGACCGCTTGTAAGTATACGGTTTCAGGTTCTATTTCACTCCCCTGTTCGGGGTTCTTTTCACCTTTCCCTCACGGTACTGGTTCACTATCGGTCTCTCAGGAGTATTTAGCCTTACCGGATGGTGCCGGCAGATTCCCACAAGGCGTCTCCGACCTCGCGGTACTCAGGATACTGTTAGGCTAATGTTACTTACGTGTACCGGGCTATCACCGTGTATCGCCAGGCTTCCCATCCTGTTCCACTTCATTTCATTAATGCCACATCACAGTCCTACAACCCCAGTCATGCCGTAACATAGCTGGTTTGGGCTCTTTCCCTTTCGCTCGCCACTACTTAGGAAATCATTATTATTTTCTCTTCCTCTGCTTACTTAGATGTTTCAGTTCGGCAGGTTTGCGCACTATGTGCGACCAGTCTTCAACTGGCCAGGTTTCCCCATTCAGAAATCCGCGGATCAATTCATATTTGCTGATCCCCGCGGCTTATCGCAGCTTATCACGTCTTTCATCGCCTCTGAGAGCCAAGGCATCCCCCGTATACTCTTTCTTACTTTCTTCTCTATATAGCCTTTTGCGCCTATATAAATGCTTTTTTTGATCAGTTGTCAATTTTTAGCCCCTAAGGACACCAAGCTGACAACGTCTCTATTGTTGTTTGCTCTTCTTTTTTAACTTCTTCCAATATGTCAAAGAACTTTTCGATCCCGGGAACAACCGTTCCTATTATAAACGTGCCTTTTGTAACAGGCACCGGTGATGGTGGAGAATAACGGAGTCGAACCGTTGACCTCCTGCGTGCAAGGCAGGCGCTCTAGCCAGCTGAGCTAATCCCCCAAAAAAACTTAGCGTTGTAGTCCCGTCCAGATTTGAACTGGAGACCCCTACATTATCAGTGTAGTGCTCTAACCAGGCTGAGCTACGGGACTGTTTTCAGATTACGACTGTGTTGCTGATTTACGATCCTATCTTTCGCGTCAATCGTAACCCGTCAACCGTAATTCCGTTCCAATCTCGCCCCTGCCGATATGGTATCGTGCGATGGCTTCATCTTTTTGGTTTCCTTTAGAGATATGTATCATTTTTTACGCAGCGAGTAGTCCATACTACTCCAGAAAGGAGGTATTCCAGCCGCACCTTCCGGTACGGCTACCTTGTTACGACTTAGCCCCAGTTATCGGTTTTACCCTAGGACGCTCCTTGCGGTTACGTACTTTAGGTACCCCCAACTTCCATGGCTTGACGGGCGGTGTGTACAAGGCCCGGGAACGTATTCACCGCATCATTGCTGATATGCGATTACTAGCGAATCCAACTTCATGGGGTCGAGTTGCAGACCCCAATCCGAACTGTGAATGGCTTTTTGAGATTTGCTTGCTGTTGCCAGCTTGCTGCCCTCTGTACCATCCATTGTAGCACGTGTGTAGCCCCGGACGTAAGGGCCATGATGACTTGACGTCGTCCCCTCCTTCCTCTCTGTTTGCACAGGCAGTCTGTTTAGAGTCCCCACCATGACGTGCTGGCAACTAAACATAGGGGTTGCGCTCGTTGCGGGACTTAACCCAACACCTCACGGCACGAGCTGACGACAGCCATGCAGCACCTAGTTTCGTGTCCTTGCGGACGCATCCATCTCTGGATACTTCACTAACTTTCAAGCCCGGGTAAGGTTCCTCGCGTATCATCGAATTAAACCACATGCTCCTCCGCTTGTGCGGGCCCCCGTCAATTCCTTTGAGTTTCACCCTTGCGGGCGTACTCCCCAGGTGGAATACTTAACGCTTTCGCTTAGCCGCTGACTGTGTATCGCCAACAGCGAGTATTCATCGTTTAGGGCGTGGACTACCAGGGTATCTAATCCTGTTTGATCCCCACGCTTTCGTGCCTCAGCGTCAATAAGACCATAGTAAGCTGCCTTCGCAATCGGTGTTCTGTGACATATCTATGCATTTCACCGCTACTTGTCACATTCCGCCTACCTCTAGTCCATTCAAGCCCATCAGTATCAAGGGCACTGCGATAGTTGAGCTACCGTCTTTCACCCCTGACTTAACAGGCCGCCTACGCACCCTTTAAACCCAATAAATCCGGATAACGCTTGGATCCTCCGTATTACCGCGGCTGCTGGCACGGAGTTAGCCGATCCTTATTCCTTCGGTACATTCAGCTGCCTACACGTAAGCAGGTTTATTCCCGAATAAAAGCAGTTTACAACCCAGAGGGCCGTCTTCCTGCACGCGGCATGGCTGGTTCAGGGTTGCCCCCATTGACCAATATTCCTTACTGCTGCCTCCCGTAGGAGTCTGGTCCGTGTCTCAGTACCAGTGTGGGGGGTCATCCTCTCAGATCCCTAGTCATCGCGGTCTTGGTGGGCCGTTACCCCGCCAACTAACTAATGACACGCATGCCCATCTCCATCCTATAAATATTTGATCATTGTACGATGCCGTACTGTGATTTTATGCGGTGTTAATCCGGATTTCTCCGGGCTATCCCCCAGATAGAGGTAGGTTGCATACGCGTTACGCACCCGTGCGCCGGTCTCATGGTTGCAAGCAACCACTACCCCTCGACTTGCATGTATTAGGCCTGCCGCTAGCGTTCATCCTGAGCCAGGATCAAACTCTCCATTGTAAAATGTTTTGTCTGAACTCTGACCATTCTTATTCTAGTGTTATTAAAATTAAATAGTCTTTATTCTATTATGTTGTCTGATAGAACAGACTTAAGAAACAGCTCGGTATCATGTACTTTGAAATCGTACCTGTTTGCCTCGCTGCGTTGTATAAATGATATCTCTTTAATGAACTTTCCGGCCGTGCCTCTCGGTGGCCTTTTATATGTTGCAATGTCGCGTTCCGCTCTCCGCCGGTCTTTGTTGTTCCGGTGGTCAGCTCGACCCCTCCATTGTTTCAATCTTTTTTATCCGTCCTCCCAACATCCGTTGGTGAACTCCCGTTTCGTTTGGGACTGCAAAGGTAGGAAACTTTTTCAAACCTGCAAACTTTTTTTTTATTTTTTTTCGAAGCTTTTGAAACTTCTTAAAAACGTCTGCCGTTCTCCGTTCCCATATTTCAAACCCATCTCCTCCTGTATCCCATTCTCCTTTCGTCGTTACCTCCGTAGCGGGTTGCAAAGGTAGGAAACTTTTCCGCTTTCCAAAACTTTTTTTGAAGTTTTTTCCGGCCTCCCCGTAAACCGCTGAATATCAGCCAATCCATCCTTTTTCCCCTTTTCAATAGCCCAACAGCACTTTCCGACATCCCCCATACTTCCTCCGAAGCGGGATGCAAAGGTAGCAATCATTCCCGTAAACACAAATACTTA